>CALSTV010000001.1 GCA_943789365.1 uncultured Flavobacteriaceae bacterium
AACCGTGTTGATTCACAAGACGAAATCGAACAGCAAGCTGCCGATTACCTAATTAAGAAAGGAGCGGTGAAGTTATGACAGAAATAATCGATTTACTCTTAACGCTCTCGCAAGATGTTAAGGACTTAAAAGCACGTATCGAATTGTTGCGACAATCGAGAGCAGAAGTATTAAAAGATACGTGGATAGACAATCAAGATGTATTGCAGACCTTACATATAAGTAAGCGAACACTACAAACTTTAAGAACAAATGGCACTTTACCTTATAGCAAAGTAAAAGGTAAATTTTACTATAGAGTTGCTGATATAGAGCAATTGCTTCAAGACAACTACTACAACCATAATTTCAAGCGAGATGGAAATAAGTAGAGAAGCAATTTTAGACAAAACACATTATGGTTTAAAAATCTATGCCTATGTGTTGAGACAGTATTATCCTAATCAAACAGTCCTTTCTGTAAAAGGAAGGGACTGCGGGATAACTCGAAACCCTTTTAATGGTGGTAAAGAAACCTTACGGATTCATATTGATGGTATAATAGCAACACATCGAGATACAGAATTAGAAGCCTTTAAAGGTGATGTATTCGATTTTGCACAATATCATTTTAGAATTACCAATGAAGAAGAATTATTCCAAAAGATAAATCAAGAGTTACATCTAAATTTAGAAATAAAAGAGAAAGACGAATTAGAATGGCTTAATGAACCAGACAATACCTGGTATGTCAACTGTAGCTTTTTCAAAGCACCTGTTCGCAATGTGTTTCCTTCGGAATCCTTGCGATTACATCAAGTATTTGCATTAATCACAAGTAATAAATACAAAAAGATTACTGAAGAATTAAGAGCAATTACCAATGTAAAAGAAGCACGTAAATTCAAAGCGAATCGCTTTGATTACGTAACACTTTCAGGAACATTTGAAAAACGTAGCGATAAAAATTTGCTAAAGCATTCTAATTTATTAACCATTGATTTTGACCATTTAGAGAATCTACAAGAGTTAAGAACGCAACTCTTAAATGATGAATATTTTGAAACCGAAATGCTATTCATATCACCATCTGGTGATGGTTTAAAATGGATTATTAGAATAGATGTTTCAGAGGTAACACATTCAGAATATTTCACAGCAGTAGCAAATTACATTAAACACAATTATAACATTGAGGTTGACCAGTCAGGTAAAGACGTTTCCAGAGCGTGTTTTTTACCATACGACCCAACAGCCTTTTTACATAAAAGACATCAAACATTATGAGTAAAACATTTAATCCAAAAGATTGGTTAGAAGTTCCTAAAGAGCAACCTCAACCAAAAAACAATACAGCAACAACCAATGTTGTTGCTGTTGCTGATACAGGCATTGAATCCTACATTTCGGCAATAGAGCAATCAGGTACAGACATAACAGGAAGTTACGCTATTTGGAGAGATTTAGGCTTTGCTTTAGCAGAAGAATATGGAGAAACAGGAAGAGATTATTTCCATCGTATAAGTAAAAATTATGCAGGTTACGATGCTAAAGAGTGTGATGCACAATTCGATAAATGCTCAAACGCAAAAGGACACGGAATTACAATTGCTACCTTTTATCACTATGCACATCAGTCAGGTGTCAAACCGACTAAACTACAAAACAACAACGAAGTTGCAACAAAGGTTGTAACTGTAGTTGACACACCAAATGAATCTATGCCAACAATACCAGAAAAGGTATATGAGAATTTGCCACAGTTTTTACAACAAGTTGTAAACCCTGCTATTGGACAGGAAGAAAAAGACATTTTATTGTTAGGTGCATTAACAGCATTTAGTGCGTGTTTTCCTAAACTCTTCGGGATATATGACCAACGTAAAGTGTTTTGTAATTTATATCTATTTGTAACTGCACCTGCATCTGCAGGTAAAGGAAGGCTTAACCAAATTAAAAATTTAGTAGAGCCTGTTCACAAATTAAAACGAGAACAAGCCAAAGTATTAAAGCAACAATTTCAATCAGAAAACGCTACTTACAATATGTACAAAGGCAAAGATGAAAACTTGGAAAAACCGAGTAAACCGCCAGAGCGAATGCTGTTCATTCCTGCTAACAATAGTGTAACAGGCGTATATCAATTAATTTCTGATAATAAAGGCAGAGGTTTAATTTTTGAAACCGAAGGCGATACGTTAGCACAAGCCTTTAAAAGCGATTATGGTAATTATTCCGATGGTTTTCGTAAAGCCTTTCATCACGAAACTATAAGCTATTATCGCAGAACAGATAGAGAATATGTAGATATTGAAAAACCGTGTTTATCAACAGTATTATCAGGTACACCTAAACAAGTGGCGACTCTAATACCCAACGCAGAAAATGGTTTGTTTAGTCGTTTTATGTTTTACTATATGAATATTAAACCAACTTGGAAAAACGTATTTCAAAACAGCAATAAAGTAGGTTTAGATGATTACTATAACCAATTAGGTAGCGAGTTTTTAGAACTGTATAAAACGCTTAAAAATAACCCAGAGATTGAAATACGATTAACCACAAGCCAACAACAGCAATTCAATACGTTTTTTGAATCCTTACAAACCAAATACATCAACCTACAACCCGAAGAATACATTGCAACAATAAGGCGGTTAGGCTTAATTGCATTTAGGATAATGATGCTATTCACAGCATTCCGCATTATGGAAGATGGTGATGTAAACACAACTAAAGAATGTGAGGATATAGATTTTGAAAACGCTATAACCATAATTTCAATTTTAGTGAAGCACAGTAGTAAAGTATTTAATGATTTACCAATAGAGCAGAGAGCAACCAAACGTTCAAATAGAAAAGAACGCTTTTTAGAAAGTTTGCCAAAGCAATTTAGCAGACAAGAGTATTTAGATTTAGCCACAAAACAGAACATCCCACATAAAACCGCAGAAGGTTATATTACCAAATTTGTAGAAGCAGGATTAATTCACAGAGAAGCACACAATAACTATTCAAATCCTGCAAAGACGTAATTAAGGATTTTAAGGATTTAGGGATATGGTTAAATGACTTCCTTAAATCCTTAATATCCTCACTATCTGTTAATAACTACTTATATCTTTTTCTTTTCCTTTAGTTTCCTTTACTTAAATTAGACAAAATTTGACAAGTCTAAATAATTCTATTATGGAGTTTGGGGAGTACATACGCTCATTGCGTGAAAAACGCAATTTGCTATTAAGGGAAATGGCTGCAAACCTAAATATGGACGTTGCCTATTTAAGCAAAATAGAACGAGGAAATCGGATGGCAAGACGTGAACAAGTAGTTGCATTCGCCAAAACATTAAAAGAAGACGAAAACGAATTAATTAAGTTATGGATGTCCGAACAAATTGTACTAATGCTTAAAAATGAAAAAGAACGTACGGAAATCCTCAAAATAGCTAAAGAAAAAATTAGTAAGATTGATGAAAACTAAATAAATATGGCAACAGAAGAAATAAAAGCAATGCGTTTGGAAGCATTTTTAAATAGAGCATATAATTTGGATAAAAGAATTAAAAGACCTTCAAAAGGAGAATACTATTCACTTACCAGAGCAGAAGAAAAAGGAAACCAACAAAAAGAACTTAAAATTCTACAAGAAAGAATAGAACAAGCTATTGAAGTGTTTTTTAAACAATCCATTGACTATAAAACGGAAGAGAGTTTAAAAATTTTAGGCTCATTAAATGCACAAACCAATAACAGTAATGATATAAGTTTAGTTATTGAAAAAGGATTAAAAATAACAGAGCAATTCAAATAGATTTTATGTAAAACTGAAAATTACAATACCAATGCAAGAACACCTCAAAACGAACATACTTAACTTTAAATGGCCTAATAGTGCGCCTACCATTTATTTATCTTTAGAGGATATGGAAGGTAGCCATCCCATACATAAATCTAAATTTTCAAGGCAGATTAAAGAGGTGTTTCCAGATGCAAACTTATCTAACATAGACCAAATATTTACAACATTTACAACAGAAATACCAGATGCACCAAGCATTAAGCTAAATTTAGTAGATGGTAGAGAATTAAGAATATACAAGCAATTCCTTAAACATCAATTAAGAAGCTATTTTAAATCTAAAGACTATATAGTAGTAAAAAACTTCGTTGGTGATGTACAAGTGTGGATGCCTTCAAAAAAAGGGAATACAGCAGACTATAACCTCTACTATAAATTTTCATTTAAGATACAGTTTGCAAAACTCACAGACTTACCAGAGTTAATTGTATCATACGATGGTACTTCAAAAGTCCTTACAACATCGGTTAAGGATATAGAGGATTCAGAGTTTATAAAACGTTGTGTATATGGTCAAAAAACGTTCAATTACCAAATGGACCTCGATACAGAGGAAAAAGAAGAATTTTACAATGCTATTCAGTTTGAGCAAGCATACCCAATTTTTAATTTGTCATTAGCACGAGCATTAGATATACCTATTGAGGAACCTATAAGACCAATTAATAAATACCAAAAGTATGTAGCACTCATTAATAATTTCGCTATCAATTATCTATTTACAGAAGATTTTAAAGCCCTATTTCCATTTAAGACTGATACGTTTATTGATGTGCCACTCAATCGTATTAATCATATCGACCCACAAGTAGGATTGTTAGAATTTGGTAAAGACCAATACGGTAACAAGAAAACCCATTTAGTGCCTAAATTGGCAATGAATAATCTTAATCCTTATAAAAGACCAAACAACCAAAATATTAAGTTTTTCTTTGTGTACCACACCTCACATAAAGAAGCAATTAAAACCTTTTACAACAACCTTAAAACTGGTGTTACCTCTCAAAAAAAATATTTTAAAGGCATTGAGGCTTATGTAAACATTAAGGCTTCAACGTCTAAAGAACATTTTATTGAGTTTACCAACGAAAACAACCCAATACCAGAAATAGTTGAAAAGTTAGAGAGCTTAACCTTCGACCACGATAATGTACGTTATGCGGCGTTCTATTTAAGTCCTTTCGATAAGTTTACACCAAATCCCGAAGACCGAGACATCTATATTCAAATCAAAGAACTCTTTTTAAACGAAGGCATTGTTACACAAGTTGTAGATTATGAAAAAATGGTGGTCAATATTGAGAACCAATACAACTTCCAATTTTCATTACAAAATATGGCATTGGCAATTCACGCCAAATTAGGTGGTGCACCTTGGAAACTCGCAGTAACTGACAAAAAAGAGTTAGTAATCGGTGTTGGTGCATTTACCAATCAAGGCGAAAACAGACGTTACATTGCAAGTGCCTTTAGTTTTCAAAACAATGGCTTATTTAGAAAGTTCGAGTATTTTGACCAAAGCGAAACAGACCTGTTAGCAGGTAGTATATGCAAAGCCATTAGAGATTTTACATCCGTTGCAGAAGCAGATAAAGTAGTCATTCACTTCTATAAGGAAATGAGTTACGAGGAATTAAAACCTATTATAAGAGGGATGCACACATTAGGGTTAAAAATACCTTTGTACATTCTAAATATCAATAAAACAGAAGCAGAAGATATTATTGCTTATGACCTTAATTGGAACAAAAAACTAATGCCATTAAGTGGCACTTACATACGAATAAGTGAAAATCAATTCCTCTTGTTTAATAATGCACGTTACCCTGCTAATTCACAGCGATACACAGATACAGATGGTTATCCGTTTCCAATAAAAATTAAGGTAAGTAGTCCAGATGAAGATGCTTTTGAAGATGCAGACGTGGTGTTAGAGTTATTAACACAAGTGTATCAGTTTAGCAGATTGTATTGGAAATCACTTCGACAACAAAATGTACCTATCACCATAAAATACCCAGAAATGGTAGCACAAATAGCACCACGATTTAATAATGGTGTTCCAGATGATGCTAAAGATGCGTTATGGTTTTTATAAAAGAATGATATGTCAAGATTAAGAAGAAAAGAAACGCTTGCATCGATAATGGGATTTGGTTTTATCCATTTTGAGTTCCATCTTATTGAAGATTATATGAATCATATGGAAACTCATTTTGAAATGGAATTGAAAAACATTGAGGTTGAATATGATAATTTTCAAAATTCCAAAGAGGTAGATAAATCAGAATATTCAGAAGAATATTTAGACCACATACAAGATTCCTTTATTGACAATGTGTTTATGTTTAATGATGTTTACATCAAAAATTATAGAAACGCTCAAATCATACAACTGTATTCTTTTTTTGAAGATGTTTTAAAACGTGGCTGTGATAGGTTCGCATCATATAAACAAACAGACTATAGAGTAGATGACCTAAAGGGTAACAATGATATTGATAAAGTAAAAAAGTTCTTAAAACAGTCCGCTAAAGTTGATTTTTCGATACTAAATCCTGAATGGAGTTTTATTGATAATTTTAGACAAGTACGTAATTTAGTTGTACATCACAAGGGGATAATTAAAAACAACGATACTGTTAACAATAGCGATAGAAAGTTCAACAATATTAAGAGTTTTAGTGATAATAGGTTTACTCTAAAACAATATGTGTCTTCAGAAAATAGGTTTGAAATAGTATTTGATAATCCAGAGTTTTTTAAAGAGATAATTAAGAATATAGAAAGTTTATTAGATAAAATAGGAAGTAAAGAAATGCCATTAAACGAAGTATAAAAAATACCTTCTAAAATGGGTAAATGGTGATTTATCTAATTTTCTAACCACTAAACTTCTGTTAAACAAAATTAACATATATTAAATTTTTATACCTTTGCAAATAGATATGAAGCAATTTTTCCATAAAATAATGTCTTTAGCAATGGCTTTTGTAGTGTTATTCTCTACAATGTCATTTACTGTGAATATGCATTATTGCGGAGATACGTTAGTAGAAACTGCTATTTTTCATAAGGCCAAAGGGTGCGGAATGGAAATGGAAAAGCCTTCAACCGAAGGATGTTCTATTACCAAGAAAAATTGTTGTGATGATGAACAATTAGCAATTGAAGGTCAAGACGAATTACAATTGCAAGTTGACAAAATCACATTTGAACAACAAGTATTTATAGCTTCATTTGTTTACACTTACATTAACCTTTTTGAAGGTTTAGAAAATAACGTTTCTACTTACGAAGAATATAAACCGCCACTCGTCATAAGGCAACTCTACAAGATTGACGAAACATACTTAATTTGATTTTTAAACAATAGACTTTTTTATCCTATGACTGCAATGTCGTAAGGATAATTTGCTGTATTCGGTGTTTTTCTTACACCAATGTCTAACTGTTTAATAATCAAAGCCAATGCTCAATAAAAGCATCAAATTTTTAATAGAAAACAAACTCGTAGCAGTTCTGCTACTCGTCCTTTTTGTAGGATGGGGAACGGTTAATGCACCTTTCAATTGGGATACTGGTTTCTTACCAAGCAATCCTGTTGCTGTAGATGCCATACCAGATATAGGCGAAAACCAACAAATCGTTTTTACTAAATGGGATGGTCGCTCACCACAAGATATAGAAGACCAAATCACCTATCCACTCACAACATCTTTACTCGGTATTCCAGGTGTAAAAACCATTCGTAGTTCCTCTATGTTCGGTTTTTCAAGTATCTATATCATTTTTGAAGAAGACATAGAATTTTACTGGAGTAGAAGTCGTATTCTCGAAAAACTTAATTCCTTACCAAGTGGTTTATTGCCCGAAGGTGTTAATCCTGCTTTGGGTCCAGATGCAACAGGATTAGGACAAATATTTTGGTACACTTTAGAAGGTCGTGACAAAAACGGAAATGTAACTGGAGGTTGGGATTTGCAAGAGTTACGCAGTATTCAGGATTACTATGTAAAGTATGCGTTGTCCTCTGCAAGTGGTGTATCTGAAGTTGCATCTATTGGTGGTTATGTACAGGAATATCAAGTCGATGTGAATCCAGAATTGATGCGTCAATACGACATTGGTTTAAACCAAGTTGTTAAAGCAGTTAAGGAAAGTAATAAAGACATTGGTGCACAGACTTTGGAAATTAACCAAGCCGAATATTTAGTTCGTGGTTTGGGTTATGTGAAATCCATTTCAGACATCGAAAATGCAGTAGTCACTTCAGAAGATTATACTTCAATTAGGATAAAGGATATTGGTAAAGTTTCTTTAGGTCCTGCAACAAGACGTGGATTATTAGATAAAGAAGGTGCAGAGGTTGTTGGTGCTGTTGTGGTGGCTCGTTATGGCGCAAACCCAATGGAAGTCATTAATAACGTAAAGGAAAAAATTAATGAATTAAGTGCAGGATTACCTTCAAAAGTTTTGGCGGATGGAAGAACCTCACAAGTAACCATAGTGCCTTTTTATGACAGAACAGAACTGATACAAGAAACATTAGGCACACTTAACGAAGCCTTAACTCTTGAAATATTGATTACCATTTTAGTAATAATTATTATGGTGTTTAATCTTCGAGCTTCCGTACTAATTTCTGGACTATTACCTGTTGCAGTTTTAATGGTATTTATTGCAATGAAACTCTTTGGTGTAGATGCCAACATTGTCGCTTTATCAGGTATTGCAATTGCTATTGGTACAATGGTCGATGTTGGTGTCATACTATCAGAAAATATTATTCGGCATTTAGATGAAGATGATGGAACTCAATCCATTAATACGGTAGTTTACAACGCAACAGCTGAAGTGTCTGGTGCAATCGTAACCGCAGTAATGACTACGATTATCAGTTTCATTCCAGTATTTACAATGATTGGAGCAGAAGGAAAACTATTCAGACCATTAGCCTTTACAAAAACCTTTGCATTAACAGCTTCTATAATAGTAGCATTATTTTTAATTCCACCGTTTGCTGCATTTTTATTCAGAAAGAAAAACATCAAAAACACTTTTAAATATGTTTTAAATGGTGTTTTAATAGCATTTGGAATCGTAGCCATAGTCTATGGATATTGGTTAGGATTAATTTTAATTGCGTTTGGGATTACAGCACTTCTCAATCTTCAAAGTAAGATAACAGACAAGCAAGCTAACCTTATTAATATTATCATTTCTGTATCAGCTATTGTGTTCTTGTTAGCCGAATATTGGAGACCGTTAGGCGTTGATAAAAGCATTTTTTGGAATCTCATTTTTGTGAGTGTTATTTGCTTTGGTTTATTAGGTGTTTTCTCATTATTTATCAAATATTACACACGTATTTTAAGGTGGTGTTTAGATAATAAGTTGCTCTTTTTGTCTGTCCCAACAGCTATTGTCATTGCAGGTTTTTTCATTATGAAAAATACAGGCAAAGAGTTTATGCCCTCATTAAATGAAGGCTCATTTCTACTAATGCCAACCTCGATGCCTCATTCTGGCGTAGAAGAAAACAAACGTGTTTTACAGCAATTGGATATGGCTGTCGCCAGTATTCCAGAGATTGAAACCGTAGTTGGTAAGGCAGGAAGAACAGAATCAGCTTTAGACCCAGCACCACTATCAATGTACGAGAATATGATTCAGTATAAACCAGAATATATGCTGAATGAAAACGGAGTACGCCAACGCTACAAAATAAATGATGATGGCTTCTTTGAATTGAAGGATGGTCGTTTGGTTTCTAATCCTAATAATTCCGAAAACATCATTTTTAGCACTATAAAAAGGTCTCAATTAATTGAAGATGATGATGGCGAGTACTATCGTAATTGGCGACCAAAAATTGAATCACCAGACGATATTTGGAATGAAATCGTAAGAGTTACAAAGTTACCAGGTGTTACATCTGCACCAAAACTACAACCTATTGAAACCCGATTGGTAATGCTTCAAACAGGAATGCGAGCACCAATGGGAATTAAAGTTAAAGGTCAAGACTTAAAGCAAATAGAAGCGTTTGGAGTGCAATTAGAAAACATCATCAAGGAAGCTGAAGGTGTTAAAAAAGAAGCTGTTTTTGCAGACCGTATTGTTGGTAAACCCTATTTGTTAATTGATATTGATAGAGAGAAAATTGCACGTTATGGCATTTCGATACAAGATGTTCAAGATGTATTAAAAGTAGCAGTTGGCGGTATGGTATTAACCCAAACGGTTGAAGGTCGAGAGCGATATGGTGTACGAGTACGATACCCAAGAGAATTACGAGCAAACCCAACAGACTTACAACAGATTTATGTGCCAGTTGAAAAAGGTAGTCCTGTGCCATTAAGCGAATTGGCAACTATAAGATACGAACAAGGTCCACAAGTCATTAAAAGTGAAGACACCTTTTTAGTTGGCTATGTCTTATTTGATAAAATGGATGGTTTTGCAGAAGTAAGCGTTGTTGAAAATGCACAAGTACTAATCCAAGAAAAGATAGATTCTGGTGAGCTAATTGTAGTCCAAAAGGAATCAACTATGCATTCACAGGAACGTACGAAAATCAGTTACGAGCAGAAAAAACCTTGTCGGTTGTTGTGCCTTTAGCATTGGCAATCATTTTCTTAATTCTGTATTTCCAATTCCGTTCTGTTGGTACATCCTTAATGGTATTCACAGGTATCGCAGTAGCGTTTGCAGGTGGTTTTATAATGATTTGGCTCTATGGTCAAGGTTGGTTTTTAAACTTCAATTTCTTTGGCGAAAATCTGCGCGACTTATTCCAAATGCACCCAATCAATTTAAGTGTTGCAGTTTGGGTTGGGTTTATTGCACTCTTCGGTATAGCAACCGATGATGGTGTAGTAATGGCAACCTATTTAACCCAAACTTTCGATAGAAACACACCAGATAATAAAAAGGAAATTAGAGCATCAGTTGTTGAAGCAGGAGAAAAACGAATCAGACCGTGTTTAATGACTACAGCTACTACAATTTTGGCATTATTACCAGTATTAACCTCTACAGGTCGAGGAAGCGATATAATGATACCTATGGCAATACCAAGTTTTGGTGGAATGCTTATAGCCTTAATAACCTTATTTGTTGTTCCAGTATTATATAGCTGGAAAGCCGAATTTCAACTTAAAAGAACTGTAAAATGAAACACATAAAATCACACATAAAAACAGTCTTTATTCTTTGTTCGTTATTCTTTGTTCTCTTAGCGAAATGCACAACAATTAGAATACTCATCAGATGAAGCCTTAACAAACAATCCAGAAATTCAAAAGTTTGAGTTACAATACAAAAGAGCTTCCGAAAAAGTAAACGAAGTCAATACCATTCCTAATACCGAATTTGGTGTTGGTTACTTTGTAAGTGAACCGGAAACCAGAACAGGTGCACAACGCTTTAAAGTATCTGCTAAACAAATGTTACCGTGGTTCGGAACCATTACATCGAGAGAAAATTATGTGAGTTCATTGGCAGATGCTAAATACGAGGACATTGTTATCGCAAAGCGAAAACTAATGGCTTCGGTATCGCAATCCTATTATAATCTATACGCCAACAAAGCAAAGCAAGAGGTCTTAACTGAAAACATTAAACTATTAGAAACTTATGAGACGTTGGCATTAACTTCTGTTGAGGTTGGTAAAGCATCCGCAGTAGATGTGTTGCGATTGCAAATGCGTCAAAACGAAATGCAACAATTAAAAGATGTATTGCAACAACAATTTTTAGCAGAACAAACTAACTTCAATAATCTATTGAATAGAGATAATGATGTTACCGTGAATGTGGTAGATAGTTTAATGATACCTTCTGAAGACTTTGATATTACTTCTGAAAATTTAGCATTACATCCTGAATTACTAAAATATGATAAGCTCTATCAATCCATAGAGCAATCAGAATTATTAAATCAAAAAGAAAGCAGTCCAATGATTGGTTTTGGATTAGATTATATCAATGTTGCTGAAAGACCAAATATGGATTTTAGCGATAACGGAAAGGATATTGTAATGCCAATGGTTTCGGTATCTATCCCAATTTTCAATAAGAAATATAAATCCCAAACCAAACAAAATGAGTTGCAACAGCAAGAAATTACTGCTCAAAAACAGGAACGTTTAAATGCATTGGAAACGCTTTTAGACAAAGCGATTAACGAACGCATTTCTGCAAGAATAAGTTATGCTACCCAAACCAAAAACCTAAAGCAAGCCAAAGATGCAGAAGACATTTTAATCAAAAGCTATGAAACAGGAACGATTGATTTTAATGATGTTTTGGATATTCAAGAGTTGCAACTAAAGTTTCAAATCAATCAAATAGAGTCAATTAGAACTTATTATGTTCAATCAACGATTATTAATTATTTAACACAGTAATAATGAAACATACATATAAAATATCAGGAATGACCTGTAACAACTGTAAGGCTTCCGTCGAGAAATATTTAAGTGAAATAGACCACGTATCAGAGGTGTCTGTTAATCTTGAAAAAGGTGAGGCAGAAGTGAAAATGAATAAACATATTTCAACTGATATACTACAAAAAGCATTACCAGAAAAGTATACTTTATCTGAAAAGAATGAGAAGAATGTGTTTGCATCTTCAAGTATGTCGGCAATGCCAATGGAAGAAGAAAAAAGCAAGTTACAACAATTAAAACCACTCTTGCTTATCATCTTTTATATCGCAACAGCAAGTATATTATTACATTATAAAGATTGGAGATGGAACGCGTTTATGCTTGACTTTATGGGGTTGTTTTACATCGTGTTTAGTTTTTTCAAGATGTTAGATTTAAAAGGCTTTCCTGAATCCTTCCGTATGTACGACCCTTTAGCTAAACGTGTCCCTTTTTATGGGAAAGTTTATCCTTTTATTGAAACAGCTTTAGGACTGATGTTTTTAATGCGGTTTGAAATCAATATAGCTTTAATAATTACACTTATAGTATTAGGGATAACAACTATTGGAGTAACAAAAACATTATTGGACAAAAAATCAATACGATGTGCTTGTTTAGGTACAGCTCTAAAATTGCCTATGACAGAAGCCACATTTATAGAGAATGCAATTATGATTGTTATGGCAAGCTTAATGTTAATCTTTTAAAATCAAAAAATATGGAAAATTCAAAAGAACACTCAAACAAAGGAAATTACAAAACCTTCTTTATTATGTTGGCTTGCTCATTTGTAGCAATGTACATAACGATGTATTTAAACACCTATTCCATAGACCACGTATGGTTTAGTTTAACACGATTCTATATGACGTGTTTAGGAATTTCAACAATGGCAGTAATAATGTGGTTTTTTATGCGAAAAATGTATAATGATAAAAAGAAGAATATCGCAATACTTGCAGGTAGTTTTATACTGTTTGTAGCTGCATTAGGGTTGGTAAGAACACAAGCACCAATTATTGGTGATGTCCTTTGGATGAAAGCAATGATACCACATCATTCTATCGCTATTTTAACAAGTGAAAGAGCAGATATTCAAGACCCAGAAGTTAAGAAATTAGCAGAAGACATTATAAAAGCACAACGTAAAGAAATAGAAGAAATGAAAGCAATGATAAAACGATTAGAGAATGAAAAATAATAAAATAGTCATATATATTGGCATACTCGTAGTAGGTGTGTTATTGGGTTGGTTGCTTTTTGGTGGTTCATCAAAAAAAGATACAGAACATAATCACGATGCCATTTCAGAAACCAATCAAATGTGGACGTGTTCTATGCATCCACAAATTATGCAACCAGAATCAGGCGATTGTCCTATTTGTGGTATGGATTTAATTCCTGTTGATGGTGGAAGTGATGGTTTATTAGCAGACCAATTCAAATTGACTGAAAACGCAATGGCTTTAGCTAATATTCAAACATCTATTGTTGGTAAAGGCAATGTTGAAGGCAATACTATCAAATTATCTGGTAAAATTGCTGAAAACGAAGAAGCAAATGCAGTACAGGTAAGTTATTTCGCTGGAAGAATTGAACGTTTGAATGTTAGTTTTACAGGCGAAGAAGTTCGTAAAGGTCAATTATTGGCAACCATTTATTCGCCAGAACTCTATGCAGCACAACAAGAATTAATTACAGCAGCATCTTTAAAAGAATCACAACCTGCTTTATACAAAGCAGTCCGTAATAAATTGAAATTATGGAAGCTCTCTGAAAATCAAATCAATCAGATTGAAGAAACAGGAAAAGTAAAAGAAAACTTTCCTGTGTATGCAACCGTTTCGGGTACTGTTACAGAAAAATTGGTAGAGCAAGGCGATTACATTAAACAAGGACAACCCTTACTTAAAATTGCTAATCTAAACACGGTTTGGGGTAACTTTGATGTGTATGAAAATCAGATTGACCGCTTTAAAAAAGGACAGGAAGTGATGATAACAACCAATGCTTATCCTAATAAAGAGTTTAAAGGTAAAGTTGATTTCATTGACCCAGTTTTAAACACGAAAACAAGAACTGTAACCTTACGTGTTGTTTTAAGCAATAAGGACGATGTATTTAAACCAGGAATGTTTGTAACCGCAAATATTGAAGGCAGTACAGCTAAAAATGACGAAGTATTAACAATTCCTGCATCTTCTGTGTTATGGACAGGTGAACGTTCTGTGGTGTACCTTAAAACAAATCCAGACCAACCTATTTTTGAAATGCGTGAAATTAAATTAGGCAATCAAATTGGTAATGAATATGAAGTTGTAGAAGGATTATTTGTTGGAAATGAAATAGTGACTAACGGTACATTTACGGTTGATGCAGCTGCACAATTACAAGGCAAAAAGTCGATGATGAATAAAGATGGTGGTAAAGTAATGACTGGACACGAAGGTCATTTAGGTATGGATAACAATGCATCTAACAAAGAAAGTGACCACACTAATATGAATGAGCGTTTGGAAGTATCAGCGAAATTTCAAGAGCAGTTAAAAGCTGTTTTCAATGCGTATATCAATTTAAAAGATGCTTTAGTAAAAGAAGATTCAAAAAGTACTTCAACAAGCACAAAAACTTTGTTAAATAAATTGAACAAAGTAGATATGAAATTGTTGTCAGATAATAAGGCGCATAACCATTGGATGTCATTAGAAAAGGAAATAAAATCTTCTGCAACTTCAATTTCTGAAACATCCGATATAGAATCACAAAGAGACCATTTTAAACATTTATCATCACATCTAATCAATGCTGTACAACTATTTGGTGTCAATGAAAAAATCTATGTGGAATTTTGTCCAATGGCAGATAACAACAATGGTGCATATTGGTTGAGTAAAGAAGAACAAGTAATCAATCCATACTTTGGCGAAGCAATGCTAACCTGTGGTGAAGTAAAACAAGTAATAGAATAATAAATCAAGTAATAACAATTAAATTTTAAACAATGAAGAAAGTAATTTTAAGTGTAGCTGTAATAGCAGCATTAGGTTTGACAAGTTGTAAAAACGAAACCAAAAAAGAAACAGAAACCACAACTACTGCAATGTCAAAAGATATGGCAATGACAGACCTGTCTTTTGGTGTAAGAGGCAATTGCGGAATGTGTAAAAACACTATCGAAAAAGCAGCTAACGGTGTTGAAGGTGTTACAAGTGCCAATTGGGATGTCGATAAAAAGAAAATAGATGTTTCTTTTGATGACACAAAAGCGGATGCAATGGCAATTCATAAAGCAATAGCAGCTTCAGGTTATGATACCGAAAAAGTAGCTGGTGATTTAGATGCTTACGACGGTTTACCAGGTTGTTGTAAATACGACCACGAAATGATGATGAATCAATCTGGTGAAGAAAAAAGTGATGACCATTCAAATCACGACCATTAAACAAAAATGAAAGAGTCTTTTTCGGAAGGCTCTTTTTTTATTAAGAAGGAGTAGTATAATTTATTTGCACAACCATTGCATCATTAAATTTTTATCTTTGTAATTGTGAAATTTGTAACAATCATATTATCCTTAATAATACTATTGCTTTCAGCAAAGCCTTGTTCTGATGGTCTAAACATAGAAGACCAGCATCAAGACGAAATAAGTACAAATCACAATCATCAAGAAGATAGTGACGATTCTTGTCCTGTAACTTGTATTTGTAATTGTTGCGGTATGACTATTACTTACGAACCAATCAAGACATTTGATTTAAAACTCAATGTTGAAATCTCAACGGAGTTAATTTCTACATATCAGCCTATTTACGGGTTTAATTTCCTTTCCAATATTTGGCATCCGCCACAAGTAATAAGCTAAAACAAATCGATTTTATATCAATTATTTAGTTAATTACAAATACAATTCAATGAATAAATACCTATTGAGCATAAAGCTCATATTAATACTTTGCCTATCGTTACAGGCACAAATGTCAGACATACAAATAAAAGTCCTAACAGAAGCGGAAAACGAGCCTTTATTGGGTGCTACGGTTTACTTTGAGGCATTAGAAAAAGGAGCAGTAACCAATTTTGATGGTATTGCAGAATTTACAGAAATACCAGACGGTCAGCATCAAATAATAATTTCTTTTTTAGGCTTTGAAACATTTGAGACAACAATTCAAATTCCAAGCAATTCAGCGTTAGTCTTTAAATTAAAAGAAGGTGGCAATCAATTAGATGCAGTAGTATTGCAATCTTCAAGAAGTACAAGAACCGTAAGAAAAATACCGACACGTATAGAGTTTATAGGTGCAGAGGAATTAGGAGAAAAAGCAATAATGAATCCTACTAATATTTCTATGGTGCT
This sequence comes from uncultured Flavobacteriaceae bacterium, assembly GCA_943789365.1. GTDB lineage: Bacteria > Bacteroidota > Bacteroidia > Flavobacteriales > Flavobacteriaceae > Flavicella. The sequence continues at coordinate 16,642 of CALSTV010000001.1, forward strand.
TCGAGAAAGCACAGGAATACAAATGCAACAAACATCATTAAGTAGTGGGAGTACCAATATTCGTATTCAAGGATTAGATGGCAGGTACACACAGCTTTTAAGAGATGGGTTTCCATTATATGGTGGTTTTTCAAGTGGATTAAGTATTTTACAAATACCACCTTTAGATTTACAACAATTTGAGATTATTAAAGGAAGTTCATCAACACTTTATGGTGGAGGTGCTATTGCAGGATTAGTAAATATGGTATCTAAAACACCAGACGAAGAACCTGCATTAGATATAATGCTCACGCAGACACAAGCGTTAGGAAGTACAGCCAATGTATTTTATAGCAAACGAAATGAAAAATTCGGTGTTTCACTTTATGGCTCTGGTCATTATCAAAAAGCATACGACCCAGAAGATGATGGCTTTAGCAACCTACCAAAAACAACATCAATTTCATTTAATCCAAAATTATTTTATTACCCATCAGATAAAACAACACTTTGGTTTGGATTAAACGGAACGTATGATGATAGAATTGGTGGAGATATTACCAAAATTGAAAGTGGAGAAAATGGCATACATCAATATACTGAAGAAAACAATTCAAAACGATTAAGCAGTCAATTGGTATATCAAACACAATTAGATTCTGTTAGTTCATTAGAATTTAAAAATAGTGTCTCTTTTTTCGATAGGAATTTAACCGTTCCGGATTTCAATTTTGATGGTAAGCAAACAAACACGTTTACTGAAATATCTTATAACACAGCTTCAGATAAAACGGATTGGATAGTTGGAGCTAATCTTTATACCTCAAATTTTGATGAAAACGATAATGCACCATTACAGCGAGACCAAAAAGATGTAACCTTTGGAGCATTTGCAAATAATATTTATGACTTATCAGATAATTGGATATTAGAAACAGGATTAAGAGCAGATTATAATACTGATTTTGGTTTTTTTCCTCTTCCGAGAATTTCATTACTCTACAAAAATGATAGTGGATTTTCAAGTAGAATTGGTGGTGGTTTAGGGTATAAGATTCCAGATATTTTTACAGAGGAAGCCGAATATATCAATTTTGAAAATGTGCTTGCGATAGATAAATCAACAGTAGATGCAGAACGTTCTTATGGTGTTAATTTTGATTTGAATTATCAAACTCGTCTATCTGATGAAATTGGCTTTTCTATCAATCAATTATTCTATGTGACTGCAATAAATGATGGATTGCTTTTAAATTCATTAGATAACGGATTATTTCAGTTTGAAAATGCACCAGATGAAATCTTTAGTAAAGGAGCAGAAACCAATATTAAATTTACTTACAAAGACTTCAGATGGTTTTTAAACTATGCGCTTATCGATACCAAACTAAATTATTTACCTGGTAATCCACAGAAGCCACTAACCGCAAAACATAATGCAGGTAGTGTTTTAATGTACGAATCTGATAAGTGGAGAATAGGTTATGAAACCTTTTACACAGGAAAACAATTCTTATCCAATGGAACAGAAACTACAGACTTTGTAACTATGGGTTTATTGGTTATGCGTAATTTTAAATTAGGTAGCGTATTTGTAAACTTTGAAAATTTTACAGATAGAAGACAAAGCAGGTTTTCACCTTTGGTTTTACCACCACACGAAAATCCTGTTTTCCCAGAGATTTATGCACCTACAGATGGTTTTATTTTTAGTGTAGGACTTATTATTAAACCATTTGGAAACGAAGACCACGATTAATTATGGAAACAATAGAACAATTATTAGAGTCAAAAGATATTCGCATAACGGCAATGCGTTTGCTTATATATAAGTTTCTTGCAGAAAAAGAAATAGCAGTAACATTGAGTGACATTGAAAATGCTTTTGAAAAGGCAGACAGAACGACATTATACAGAACCATTAAAACTTTTGAGGATAAAGGCATTGTACACCAAATAGATGATGGTACAGGAATTACAAAATATGCGCTTTGCGAAAAAGGTTGTAATTGTGAAATTGAAACCGACTTGCATTTGCATTTTCATTGTAACAATTGTGGCTGAAACCGTGTGTTTGACAGAGCATAAAATACCGCAGATTAAAGTACCAGATGGTTTTATTTCCGAAGACATAAATTTGGTCGTAAAAGGTATTTGCGATAAGTGTAGTGGCTAATTATTGCACTTCCATTGCACTTACTATTAAAGTACATTTATCCAAAATTAGAGGATATGAAGTTTAATACTAAAATACCTAAACATCTAAAACAGGCGTATAACGAAGAATTAAAACAATACAGTTTCTGTTTAGAAAATAAACAATTTGGTGATGCTTGGTATCATTTAGAACGCAGCCATATTATAGGTCAATCTTACCCAATAGAACATACCTATTCACATTGGCTTATGCTAAAGTTTGGATTTAGACAAAAAGATACTAAAGAAGTAATAGGTCAAATAATTAGGTTGCTTGTGGGTGGCTGGAAATCATTTATAAATTACGTTCCACTTGGTAATACAGGTGGAGCAAACGTGCCACCATTAAAACGTATGCCTATTCCCAATGATATTGAAAAATTATTAGAAATTAAATGAAAAAAAAGAAAGTCAATTTAAGAGATTTAAAACCAAATTCAGAAGAACAACATTCTCACGATGATGGTCACGACCACGGTGATGGAAGTGCATTTAAAACATACATTCCTGCTATCATAAGTTTTGTAATGTTAATTGTAGGTATCGCTGTAGATTATTTTGATGCGATTCCTCAATTTGAAGGATGGATTCGAGTAGTTTGGTACACTTTAGCATATATTCCTGTTGGATTTCCAGTAATTAAAGAAGGATGGAAAAGTCTTATAAAAGGCGATGTTTTTACCGAGTTCTTTTTAATGTCTATTGCTACAATTGGTGCATTTATCATTGGTGAATATCCCGAAGGTGTTGCAGTAATGCTATTTTATGCAGTAGGAGAATTATTTCAAAATGCAGCAGTAAATAGAGCAAAAGGAAATATTAAAGCATTATTGGATGTTAGACCAAAAGAAGCCAATGTATTTCGTGATGGTGATTATGTTAGTGTGTCGCCAGAAGCTGTAAATATTGGAGAGAAAATTCAAATTCGTGTAGGCGAAAAAATTCCATTGGATGGTATTTTATTATCCGAAAAAGCATCTTTAAATACAGCAGCTTTAACAGGCGAAAGCAAACCAGATTCCATTCAGAAGGAAGCAAAGGTTTATGCAGGTAGTATTAATTTAGAAAGCGTTATTGAAGTTGAGGTAACCAATAAGTTTGAAGACAGTTCTATTGCGAGAATATTAGACTTGGTTCAAAATGCTACAGCTCGTAAATCGAAAACAGAATTATTTATTAGACAGTTTGCTCGTATCTACACACCAATTGTTGTGTTTTTGGCTATTGGCGTTACATTCATTCCTTACTTTTTTGTAGATGATTATGTCTTTAGAGATTGGTTATACAGAGCATTAATTTTCTTGGTAATATCTTGTCCTTGTGCGTTGGTGATTTCAATTCCATTAGGTTATTTCGGTGGATTGGGAGCAGCTTCAAAAAATGGAATATTATTTAAAGGAGCTTCATTTTTAGATGCAATGACCAAGATAAATACTTTGGTAATGGACAAAACAGGAACCGTAACCAAAGGTGTTTTTAAAATCAAAGAAGTAAAAGCAATCGGTTGGAATGAAACCGAATTTATGCAATACCTAATGGCGATGGAAGAGCAATCTACGCATCCAATTGCTAAAGCCATTTTAGAGTATAAAGCTGAAGGAGAAGATTTTGAAGCACAAGACGTTTCTGAAATTGCAGGTAAAGGTTTAAAAGGTATTGTAAATGGTAAAACAGTTTTAGTAGGTAATAAAGCCTTAATGACTAGCTAATAATATTGATGTTCCAACTGAAACGGAATCTATTGTAGAATCGATAGTATTAGTTGCAATCGATAATCAATTTGCAGGTTATGTAGTCATAGCAGATGAATTAAAGGAAGATGCAAAAGAAACTATTACAGCATTACATAAAGTAGGCATTAAAAATATTATGATGCTTTCCGGTGATAAAGATTCCATTACGCAACAAGTAGCTAAAGAGTTAAACATTGAAAATGCAAAAGGTGGTTTACTTACCAGAAGATAAATTAAATGAAGTTGAAATTTTAAAGAAAAATCCTGAAAACAAAATAGCTTTTATAGGTGATGGTATTAACGATGCACCAGTTTTAGCAGCGAGTAACGTTGGTATTGCAATGGGTGGTTTAGGTAGTGATGTCGCTATTGAAACAGCAGACGTTATCATTCAAACCGACCAACCTTCAAAAGTGTTAGAGCCATTAAAATAAGTCGTTCTACACGAAAAATTGTTTGGCAGAATATCATTTTAGCTTTTGGTGTTAAAGTCATTGTCTTGATTTTAGGAGCAGGTGGTTTAGCTACAATGTGGGAAGCAGTTTTTGCAGATGTAGGAGTAGCATTATTAGCAATTTTAAATGCAGTTAGATTACAACGAATGAGTTGGTAATTGTCCCCACAACCCAAAACCCAGTTTTTTCGTACCTCAAAATCCTCTGTCTTTTGTGCTGTTCGGCTCGCCAATGCATAATTGGTTTTATGTCATAATACTTGTATCCAACGCTATAATAGCACATTGCTTGTTTTATTTAAAAGTATCTATATAAATAAATTAGTACAATAAAAAAGCAAAGAGCTATTGCCAACGCTCAAACAACTATTACGCCAAAAAACCAATCCCAAGCTATGTTACATAATAGAAGTTATAGGAGCAAAAATCCTTTCAATGGTTGCCTACGGCGTTTTATTATATTTTCGTCACTATAACTGCTATTATGTAAAATATCCGCTCATCCTACGCTCACTTCCGAACTTCTAACTACATTTTGTACAAACATTAAACAGTCGAACATTCAAAGGATAACGTTAATTTATTATAATATTCGTTATCTCATTCAACTGCACAAAACCATCGTTAAGTCCAAGTATTCCTTACCTCAAGTCTTTGTTTGTTTCATTTCACTAACAAATATTAAAGTCCACTTTTCCCCACCACCCAAGTAATAGGATATAAAAAAATAGGTTTATAATATTTTGTAGTGCGCCATAGCACATTACTTTTTATCGTGCCTCAAAAAAGCAATAAGCTATTGTCTAAAAGTCCTGTATAAGTAGCTTGTTTAAATGCTGTTTTATCAAACAACTATTTAAAACGCTACCCATACAAACGCTTCATCCAACGCTCAAATACGAACTGAAACCTATTTTTTTAAGTGTTCATTCCCCAGAAAAGTTAAAAGTAAATTGAATCAAGTTTAAACAAATTTGAAATATTAAAATAAAAAAAGATGGCAAATATATGTGGCTACCTCTGCCAACCGCACAAGGCTATAAAGGTCAAGCCCTACGGGTTTTGAATAAAACTTTTTTCAAGACCCTTTTTCTTTTGATTTAGACATTCAACTCAAAAAACTTTTATCCAAAAACCTTGACAGCCTTACCCACGCCACAACAACTATGGCTATCTTTTTTCTTTTCAAAAAAAATAATGGCGCGAAGCGTAGCGAAGCAATTTTAAATTGGATAGCTATGTCAACTTTTAAACTAAAAACACACCAAGTCGGAAAGACTTACTCGAACCCTCATTTTTTCATTCTAAACAAAGGTCTAAACAGCGGAAAACCACTCTTAAAATCCTGTGCTAACTGTTTCGTTGTCACTACTACAACAGAAGAGGTAAAACACACACTTTTTCACTTATCTATGATGTTGCAAATAGGCGGATTTTACGCTTACTATTTAAAAGGTAGTGTTATTCCGTTTATTTCAATAGATGATTGTAGGAACACTTTGAAAAACAGCTACAGCTCATTGTTTTATGATGCAATTCAGTTGCAAAAACATATTAATATTGTGTCAGCAATTAACAAAAAGGAAAAGGAGCTTCATAAAATTATTTCAAAAATAGCAGATTTGAAAGTATCATATATCCAAAGTTTATTTTCTAAAATGCAAAAAGAAGCAATCTAAAGCAACAAAATCCATATCAAAAGAATAGCATAAAACTTGCCATATATTTCAACGGAAGGTACAACTTCGTGTTAAGTCCGTACCAAGTCCGAAGAAAATTATGTTTCATTTAAATTATTTATGTTATGGGTAAAATTGCTCAAGGTATTTTAGGAGGTCTTTCAGGTAAGGTTGGTAACGTTATCGGTGGAAGCTGGAAAGGAATTGATTACATTAGAATTAAACCTTCAAGTGTAGCCAATCCAAGAACTGTTGGTCAAGTAAACCAAAGAACCAAGTTTACTGCCACTTTAGAATTTTTACAGGCTGTAAAGCCTTTTATTAAGTTAGGTTATAAAGGGTTAGCTGTTAAGAAAACAGAATTTAATGCTGCAATGTCGTATGTATTGAATAATGCTATTACAGGTACTGAACCTAACTTTGTTGTTGACTATCCAAACGCTTTAGTAAGTCGAGGAGGTTTATCTGGTGTGCTAAACCCAACGACTGATTTAGCAACTGCTGGAGAAGTAACGTTTGGTTGGGATGATAACTCTGCTGAAGGTAACGCAAATGCTACTGACAAGGCGATGTTATTGGTTTACAATCCTTCAAAAAAGGAATCCATTTCTTTACTTGATGGAGCAGACAGAACAGTAGGTTCTCAAATTATTCCAATCCCAACAACTTATGCAGGAGATACAGTAGAGCTATTTATGGCTTTTATTTCTGCTGATGGTAGTCAAGTATCAAACAGTATTTATTTAGGCTCTGGTACAGCTAATTAATGCTTGGTGTTTTTATTTGGAAACCGCTCTAATCGAGCGGTTTTTTTTATGCTATATTTGTTGCTCTATTTATTAATAGTTGTTACTAATCTTCTCTTATTATCCATTTTTTGTATACTATTTGTTGCCCAAATACAATAGCACTAATGAATACAAGGGTAGTTAAATGTTGTATTGGGAAGTAACATCATCCGGTGCCTTCGAGTACCTCAGGCACCTCTTCCTCAGGCACCTCTTCCTCAGGCACCTCTTCCTTAAGCACCTTTTCCTCTAACATCTTTTTCTTAGACACTTTTTTCTCTGACTCCTTTTCCTCTAGTACCGGTCTTTGTTCCCTCCCGGTGACTGAGGCTCTCGAAGGCACTATTTTAGATCTCTATACGCCATTGACAATAAAGGCAATTGATTAAATTTGCCATGTATCAAGGCTTCTTTTTTCTTTCGACTCCAGCCTTGTATTTGTTTTTCCCTATAAAAAGCATGGTCTATTCTTGCAAATTCTTCTAAATAAACAAGTTTTACTGGCAACCTCTTTTTGGTGTGATTGGCTCCCTCCCCTCCTTGATGTTGTTTGAATCGAAGTTCTATATACTTGGTACTTCCTGTATAATAACTTCCATCGGAACATTCTAATATATACGTATATCCTTTCATTTTTAGCATTTTTGTTATAAGTTACTAAAAATCTAAGCATTTCATTACGTATCTACTCCATAACTTTTATAAGGACTATAAGGCATCCATTGCTTCAATAAGCAATTGCACATAACTCGAGTGTTTGAGTTCTACCATGTCTTCGTCTATACAATAGGTTCCTAAATAATGGATTTTTTTTAATCCTGTCAGGATATCTTTTCCTTCAACAGATTTTAAAAGTTGTAGGAGTCTGTGCTGAGCAGCAGTTACTGCTACCATTGTTTTTTCGTTTGTCATAGTAATTATCTTTTCTAATTAAATATTTATTTTAGTTCGGTTTTCTTAAACCTATTATACAAACATACAACAAAATGACACAACAGTCATTGTGTGGGGTGAAATTTATAATGACATTTAAGTCATGAAAACAATCGACGATAAAAAAGAATTGCAAAAACTAGCAACTGCTATTAAGAAACATCGAATTTCAAAGGGAATCACTCAGCAAGAAGCCTACAACGATACGGGCATTCATTTTGCAAGAATCGAACAAGGGAATAGAAATATCAATTACCTTACGCTTGTGAAGATTTGTCGTTATTTTGAAATTGATCCTTGTGAATTTTTCAAGGAGAATTAGAAAAGTTCCAAAACAAATATTTTACTCACCATTCTACAAGTGATATTTTTTTATTCCTTACATTTATTTAAAACAATTGCAGAAAATTTATTGACATCTAATCCTAAGAAAAAAGGCTATAAAAAGCAAATACAAAGATTAATCAATTGATAAACAATAGAGTAATTATACAACCATATAAGTAACTCAATGAATAAAGAAGTAAACAAAAAAATACCTGATGCTGATTTATCAAGTGCAGGAGATGATTTTCATATTTTATGGACAATAAAAAAATCTTTAGAGTTATTAAATTTTGATAGTTTAGGTATAAAGGCTGTCAATATTGAAGGGGTTGAATTATCAGAATCTGAACAATTAGATCCAACTGGAAAAAATTTATTAGGTAGACCACATACTCATAACTATCTTTAAATGCGTCTGGCACAACCGGTACCTTAGGTACTTTTCCTTTCCCTAAGGTAAACAGATAGTAAACTATAAATAAAACAATAGACAATCAAAAGGAGGTGATACCATTTAAAGTTCTTTATTTTACTTCTCATCCCTTCCCATTTTTAATAGCTCCCTCAGCAACCCTACCCAATTCACTTTCCAATTCTAAATTCGTAATTGAAGATTCGTAATTCTTAACAGTAACCTGCCCATTCATTAGCAATGGCAACAACCAATCTCTTAATTCCGATAGCTTTTGGTTTTCTAATTTTAGCGTATTAATCTGAGCGAAAATTGCTTTTGTTTTAGTATCAAAATTTGAAATATTTTTTTCATCAAACATTAGTGGCATTTTTCTTAATGAGCCTAAGCCAATAAATTTCTGAATACTTCCAGCAATGACATTTCCCATATACCTTTGCATATCGTATCCTCTTAGATATGTGTATATATAATTTTTCAGCTTTTGATTTGCTGATGTTTTATAAAGTGCAACATTCTTGATGGCAAAATCTATGTTTTCTTCTTCAACTTTGTAAACAGTTCCAATATTCCCAATCATTGAAAAAAGAATATCTCCTGTTTCAACTTGGCTACGTTTATTTATATTTATATAATCTTCTTCACTTATTGAATTTGCTTTATAAAAATCTAATCCTTCTAACTTTAAATGTTTCGATGTTATTAGCTTAAACCCTTTGTCTATGGGTTTTGGCGAATCATGTGTACCATCTTTTACTTCAATAACTTTATTTATTTCTTTCACTTCCCACCCAACAGGAATCTCTCTTTTCAACGCTTCATTAAAAACCATTTTTCCACCAGATGATTTGTATGGCTTCTCGACTCCGCTCGAAGTGACATGAGGGAAATCGAACTGTACAAACCAATAGTCGTATAGCATTTTCGCCATTTTTTCTAACTCTTGGTTTATTTTGTTGTTGACTTCTATTTTAGCATCTAAATCTGAAAGTACTTTTGCTATTCGTTTTTGGGTTGACAAATCAGGTAAATTTATTGGAACGTCGTAATAAGCCCCAAAAGTCATACTTGGCACTCCTGTTCCTGTATTTAAATGACTTAAGTCTAATAGTTTAATGTAATTATATAAAAAATAAGGGTCTGCTTTATTTTCATCAACAATTGAATAATAAATTGTATCAACAGTCCAAAATACTTTATCCACATATTGTATATTACTTAAAGTTCCTTTTCTGGGTAACAGAATACTTTTTCCTTCATAGAGATATTCGTCCACATATCTCATTAGACCTCCACTTCCATAAACAGGAATATTTCCATCTTTAAGATGTTTATAATCTCTCCCATTTTTTATTTCAAGCAATTCTTTGAGCTTATATTCAATCATATTTTAAACTCTTTAAATTCAACTGAATCTCTTTTTCTAAACTTTTAGACTCTGCAAACAAACCTTCTAAATTACTTTCAAAACCCTTCATTTTTGCTGTAAATTCTTCTTCTGTAATATCTACATATTCAATTTTCACTTCAAAATACTGCCCAGCACTTAAAGAGTAATTTTTGGCTTTTATGTCGTCATAAGAAACCACCACAGAAAAATCATCTTTTACTTCTTTGGCATTGAAAACATCAATAATTTGTTGTTCTTCAGCGTCACTTAAAACCGTTTTTTGGTTCTTGCCTTCTTTTACTTTGGTTCCCAAATTAGAGGCATCTATTAGCACTACATCTTCGGTATTGGTTTTGTCTAAAAACAAAATACTCACGTTGGTACCCGTGGTCGCAAATATGTTAGAGGGCATAGAAACCACCCCTGCCAACATTTTACTTTCCACCAATTTTTGGCGTATTTTTTTATCTATACCACTTTGTGCGGTTATAAAACCTGTAGGTACCACGATCGCCGCTTTTCCTTTGGCAGATAGGCTGTGCATAATATGTTGAATGAACAACAAATAGATCGCCATCGATTCTTTTTTGGTTTTCGGAATATTGGGTATTCCTGCAAAAAAGCGTTCTTTGTTGGCTTTAGAATCTAAATCAGCACTGTAATCCGAAAAATCTAGTTTAAAAGGAGGATTCGAAACAATATAATCGAACTGTTCTAACTGTCCGTTTTCTTGTTTGTGGTACGGATGTAAAATGGTATTTCCTTGTATGATGTTGTGAATGGAATGTACCAGATTGTTCAAAATCAGATTCAACCGCAACAAGCCCGAAGACTTCTGAGATATATCTTGCGAGTAAATGGTACACTTGTCTTCTCCAATGGCATGGGCTATGTTCATCAACAGGGTACCAGAACCAGCACTGGGGTCGTAACAGGTAACATTGTCGACATTAGCATCCGTCACCAAACAAGCTGCCATAATTTTTGCCACGGCATGTGGTGTAAAATATTCCGCATATTTGCCCCCACTGTTGGTGTTGTAATCTTTTATCAAGTATTCAAAGATTCCTGCAAAAAAGTCGAATTTTTGAGTAAATATATGCTCAAAACTAAAGGCAACCAATTTATTTACGATTGCTTTGCAAAACGCATCTCTATTGTCAGTTACATACTTGCTTATAGCTTCAAACAGCACCACTTTTTCACCTCCCTGTGTCAGTACAGAAAAGATATCGTTGTTGGCGCTGGCAACGGCTAAAAAGGTTTCGTCGAAAATTGTTGCAAAATTGTCTTTGTTTTGGTTTTCAAACAATCGAGATAATAAATTCTTCGGTGCAAAAACAGCGGTGTCTTGGCTAATTTGCATCGTTAACAATTCTAAATCGTCATCAGAAAGTTCATTTAAAGCTACGTCAAAATCTTCAGCCGCTGCCAATGCAGGGTCAATTTGTTTTAACTCATATACATATTTGTCATTCAAGAATTTGTATAAAAAAACTTGCGTGATTATTTTAAATTCATTTCCGTCATTTCCCAATCCGGCATTGGCACATACGCTTTTTAAATCGTCTATAAGTGTCTTGGTTTGGGTTTCAAATTGTGCTGTGTTTGTCATAAGTATTCAATTACGAATTTTAAATTGTGAATTACGAATTGGAGTTTCTAATTGTCTTTTGGATACTTCCAATAATTCGTAATAATTCTTCTATTTCTTTTAATAATGGTTCACTTTGTTGTTTGGTTAAATAATCAGTATCGGTTAACAACCTTATCCAATACTTTGTTTCTCTTGCTTCTTTGTATGAAATAGTCAACTTCGCAAAGAAATCTTTTTTACTTTGACCACCAATGGCTTCCTCTATATTTGCACCTATAGATGTTCCCGAACGTACTAATTGTTTACTTAAAATATATGCTTTCTTTTCAGATTGAAGCATTTTAAATGTATTCACAATTTTAATTGCAAAAGCATACGATTTTGTTTGAACAACATTTTCTTTCATAATTCGTAATTACACATTCGCAATTATTTATTTCTATTCAATACGCTAATGACCAATCTTTTTACGGATTCCATTTCTTCTGGTTTGCTAGAAGCGATAAACAAAGTCAAACTGGCTAACGTATCGTTACTAATTATAGGTTGATTTTGCTTGTTAAACAACAGGTCATTCTGTTGTAAAAACTTTAAAAAACAAGCGGCAGCAATGCGTTTGTTGCCATCTACAAATGAATGATTTTTTACAACAAGATACAATAGCATTGCCGCTTTTTCTTCGATACTTTTGTAAAAATCGTTGGTTCCAAATCCTTTTTCAATTTGAGCAATAGAACTTAAAAAGCTTTCATCTTTTTCCTTACCAAATACATCTGAGTCAAATTCTATTAGCATTTGGTTGATGAGTGCTTGATAATCTTTCAGATTCGGATACACGGCTTCTTTTGTAGTTACCCCTTTAACATCCAATTCTTCATGATCGTAATCGTCTAACAAACTCAAACCTTTTGCAAATACAGTAAGCCATTGATAATCCTCCTGTTTTTCTTCAATAGCCCTGCTTAAAATTTGAATACCATTTTTTAAAACCTGTACTTCTTGCTCTTTTTGCGCCAAGCGTTTTTCATTAATCGTATACCCCTTTACTAAATGATCTTTTAAGGTATTCGTTGCCCATTGTCTAAATTGTGTAGCTCTTAACGAGTTTATTCTGTAACCAACTGAAATGACAATATCTAAATTATAGACGCTCTGTGTACGTTTTACTTTTCTCTTTCCTTCTGTTTGAACTATTAAGGATTTCTTAATAGTTGCTTTTTCTTTTTGCTCCCCTTCGAAATATATGTTTTTTAAATGCATATTAACATTTGGAATGGTTGTTTGAAAAAGGTCAGACAGTTGTTTTTGTGTCAACCAAATAGTATCGTCCTGTAATGTGACCTGAAGTTGGCTTGTACCATCTTCGGATTGATAGATTACTATTTTATTTGACGCTTCCATTTGTTATTTTATATGACCAGTGTAAATTTTGCACGTACCACTTTTAATTGAAATAATCGGTACATCTGAGCTATTGTGTTTTCTGATAGTTCACTCGAAGAAAGGACATAATTTATCTATTCGCTACCATTTCTTAGTACTTGAGATCCTACGCGACATTTCCATTATATTCATTAATATATTCTTTAACCAAGATGTTGTTAATGCGTTTTACATCCCTTGCACTGATGTCTAACTGTTGTTTGTTTTTAAATTGATTGATTACCAAACGCATCATCATTTTTTCTACATAACGTTCGTTTTCTAAAATTTTAGCATTCTGCAAAATCTCATGGTCTACCTCTGTTTTCAATCCTTTTAAGGCTTCAAAAAGTTTACGCTCATTTTCTGTTAACGGATTCTTTTCTAGCAATCGTTTATGAATACGTGCGTATTTAGCATCATAATCATACTTTGCTTTAAGCAATTGATTTTCTCTTTCTAGCTTTTTAGCCTTGTCATAAATTTCATTCAAGGCTTTTATATTGGCTTCCATTTCTTCTTTAGAAACTTCAGTTAAATTTTTCTTTTTAAACAAACGTTCCAACTCTTCTCGTAAAGAAATAAAAACTGGGTCTTTCTGATCAAAATTATCACCTAAGATTTGACGTGTTTTTTGCAAAGCACCTTTTAGCTCATCCGCCAACACCATTTCTTCTTCTTTTATTTTGGTAAAAGCAAAAATGACATCTTCTAAAGCCATGTTTAAAACATTGTTGGTTTCTAAATTTGTTTCAAGGGCTATTTTGGCATTTATCAAAGCCAATCTATCATTGGTAATTCTACACAACACAACCAATTTTCTAAAGTCTAACTGCTCTAATAATTCAAAATTACCAGAGAGTCGAATTAAGTTATAGAGCTCTTTAGAGTTGTTTAAAACCTTGGCTATTTTTCTTATCTCTGAGCGGTCATTTATCTCAGAGATTTGATGACTAAAAATTTCTGCATTTATCGTATCAAATTTAAACAGTACATCTTTTATTTCTTCGATTTCTTTTGCTATTTCCTCCGCAGATTTAAACAAATTGGAATAATGCTCCATCTCATCCCCCAACTCAGACTGTAATTCGTTAAAATAATCTTGGTTGGTTTTGTCAAATTCTTTTTGAATATCTGCAAAATCTACAACATAACCATATTTATGATTTTTGTAGGTTCTGTTAACTCTAGTAAGCGTTTGTAATAAGTTATGTGACTTTATTTTACGACCTATGTATAATTTCTTTAGACGTTTGGCGTCAAAACCTGTGAGCAACATATTGTATACGAATAATAAATCGATGTTTCCGGCTTTATAATCTGCTACCCAATCATTTCGATCTTGCTTGGTACCAACGTCATGCAAAATTACTTGTGCAGTAGTTACTTTACTATTTTGAATCTTCTTTTTCCCATAACTCTCAGGTTCTTCTGCAACTTGAGATAAATAAACCTCTTCTTGGCTTGCATAGGTATTATTGAAAATTTCTTGCATCATTTTTGCCTGCTCAGAAGAATCGCAAACTACCATACCACCAATAGAGTTATCGTTCATGGCAATTCTTGCCTGTTCTATATCTTGAACAATATAATTTAACATGGGCTCTACAAAGGTATTATGCGCAAAGATTTTCTTTTTATCGGCATCCCCCTCCAATACTTTAATTCTTTCTAAAGTCTCTTGAAGTGTCAGCTTGTAATTAGTTTCAATTTCTTCACGAATCAGACGCAAAGTATAACCATCTTTAATAGATAAATTGTAATAATATTTATGAATATAATCTCCAAATAAGGTTTTAGAATTGTATTCCTTTCCTAAAAGAGGTGTTCCTGTCAATCCAATTTTAACGGAGTGCTTGTCAGCCAATTCTAAGTTGGCTAAAAAGCTTCCTTTCGGATTGTAACTTCTATGCACTTCATCTAAAAAGAAAACACGTTGTACGCTTAAGTTGTAATCGTTGTTTTTAATAACATCTGGGTCGTCTTTAAATTTTTGAATATTGACAACCGTTATTTCAGCTTTACCAGAACTGTTATGAATTACGTTTGTAGATTTTATATCCCTTGTAAATTCTTCTCTGCTATTAACTTTATGCACCACCAAACCCCGAGCACCAAATTCTTTAGCAGCTTGGTTTAATAAATCTATTCTATCTACAATAAAATAAAATTTAGGAATGGTGTTTTTCTTCTGAAAATAATCAGTCAGATGCTTTACATTGAAATAAGTCAAGGCTGTTTTTCCAGAACCCTGTGTATGCCAAATGATACCTTTTTTGAGACCGTTTTCTAACTTATGCTCAATAGCTTTGGTTGCAAATATTTGAGGATAACGCATTACATGTTTCTCCAATCCATTTTCTTCTTCTACATAGGCAAAGGCATATTGCAAAAGAAACTTTAGACGTTCTTTTTGGAATAGAGAAGTTGCAATTGTATTGGTTGCTGTATTTGGACTTTTATTTGAGGCAAATTCGTTTGAATTTTTAATGCTGATTAAATTGTTATCCTTTAAAACAAAGTTTTCAACTTCATCAGCGATAGGAACTAATAATTCATCTAAATCAAACTGTTCTTCTTCTCTAAAGTAATTGAATATTGGTTTTCTGTAATTTGTAGTACTGTAAAAAGCACCTTCTAACATTTGCGTATCATCATTGCTATATTGCATGTTGTTAGAAAACACCATCAATTGCGTTAGGTTGATAAACTTTCTAAACTTCTTGTTTTGAAAACGCGTTTGCATTCTTTTGTGTTCCGCCAAAATACCATCTCTGTTATTTGGCTTTTTAACTTCTATAAAAACAAGTGGCATTCCGTTGATTAGAAGAATGATGTCTGGCCTAAAATTGTCGTCATCTTTTTCATAGGGCAACTCGGTTACAACATGAAATGAATTGTTTTCAAAATTTTGAAAATCGACCAATTTAACTCCAGATTGATCTATCAATTTGTTGTAAAAAGCTCTTCCTAAATCTTCATTTTCTAAAATAAGTGAAGTCTCATTATAAAAACGCTCTGCTTCTTTCTGAGATAGATCTGGGTTGATTTCTTTTATTTTTTGGTAAAATATATCGGTAAAAATATTCGTGCTTATATCCCAATTATTTTCTTTAATAGATAGGTATTTATACCCTAACCGTATCAAATGTAAAATAGCGGGAATTTTTACTCTAGAATCTTCGTTAAACTTCATTTTATTTATTTACATAGCTACGATATAAATATACAAATTACAACGAGATTTAGCTTTCTTTTGAAAGTTTTTTAACAAGTGTTATTTTATAAAGGCCATAAATAAAATACAATTACTTTATTCAACTCCTGTCAATAATAAAAAGAGTTTAGACACTCTATAAACTATACACTTTTTTAATTCGTCTAATAAAAACAGCCAAAGAAAAATAAAATGTACAGCTAAAGTACACCTAAACTACGTGTCCCCTCAATAAATACCATTTGTATCGGGAAGTAGTTACAACAAGTTTAGCCAAATTGAAGTTAAGACAAGATATGTAGTCCCAATCTCTTTTATTACAGTCGTGATTTAGAAATTTATTCGTATTTTAGTTCAAAACCAAACTTTATGAAAAGAATAGCCCCCTTAGTATTTTTATTATTTTCTATCGGTATTTATGCCCAGGAAACTTCAACTGAAAGCAGTTCTTCTGCCCCAGCTACGGAGGCTGCAACTCAAAACACACAAAGTGCGACACCAGCAGAACAAGCTCCGCAAACCGTCCAACAGGTGGAGTACCAAGAACCCCAAAAACAACAAAAAAAGCAAAAATCAACCGCCAAGCATGAAGATCAGAAAAAATCTGCCATGCCCTTTATAAAGAAACTCTATTTCGGTGGAACTTTTGGTGCGACTTTCGGTAATTACACTACAATTACAGTCGCCCCTACTATTGGATACCGACTGCGACCTTCATTGTATACAGGTTTAAAAGTATACTATACCTATTCGAAGCAAAAGTATGGAGGTGATTCTCATGAATATCACAATTATGGTGTGGGTACCTTCTTGCGTTATTATACGTTTAAAGACTTGTATCTACACGTAGCTCCGGAATATATTAGCTATGAATATACAACTGTGGATGGATCCGACAGAGAATGGGTTCCTTACCTATGGGCTGGAGCGGGTATTCGTAAAAAGACCAGCAGACGTTCTTGGGTATCTGTCCATGTACTCTTTGATTTGCTACAAAATTCAAATTCTCCTTTTGACGAATGGGAACCAAATGTGGTTATCGGCGCTGGAACAAGCTTTTAGTTAGTGTTTAGTTTTGAATGTTGAGTTTTAAGTTTAGAATATAACCACCTGCGGTGGATTTTACTTTGGTTGTTAAAAATCGTTTGACAGCAATCTACAAGGGGTGTCTATGAAAACTTAAGAAAGTTAGCTTAAGCAATAATAACTGACATACGCTTTGCCTTCTCTAACTTAACACTTAAAACTCAACACTTAAAACTTAAAAAAAAAGCCCCATCACAAATATGCGATGAGGCCTAAAACCTTTAGGGTAGTATAATTTTGTTGTCAATACATGTATCTAACCCCTAGCAAGACAACGTAGATAAATTACTGCTATCCTAAACAAACTAATATAAACTACAAATACAAAAACTGAATCGTTATTGTTTTGCTCTTCAAAGATACGTCCCTTCTAAGCTTGTACAGAATTTTTACAGGTGAAGTAGACCGAATGTGCAGTGAAGTGTCTAGACAATAAGTTGAACTGACCCTTATTAGAAATAAGAAAAAACAAATAGGTTGTTTACTACAATTGCAATCAAGCAATACAAGCACGCACTTTCATAGCGATGGTCGTAAAATGCATAGAGAGGGCGTCAAAATCTTTGTCGGCAATCATTTTCTTATCAAACAAAGAGCCA
Organism: uncultured Flavobacteriaceae bacterium; assembly: GCA_943789365.1. GTDB lineage: Bacteria > Bacteroidota > Bacteroidia > Flavobacteriales > Flavobacteriaceae > Flavicella. The sequence goes on from CALSTV010000001.1 coordinate 34,457, forward strand.
CCCATTCCCACACCAACGGCACCCGCTTCAAAAAATGAAGTAATATTGTCTACAGAAACTCCTCCAGTTGGTAATAATTTCATTGTATTCAAAGGTGCTAACACGTCTTTTACATAGGAAGCACCTAGTTGCGTGGCAGGAAATATTTTTACTGATGTCGCCCCTAACTTTGCAGCCGTATAAATTTCCAAAGGCGTAAAAGCACCCGGGAAAATTGGAATCTTATTTTCTTTACAGTAATGCATCACATCGGTATCCATAATGGGGGTAACAATAAATGAAGCGCCGGCTTCCAAAGCTTTTTTTAAATCATCCATTGTACAAACAGTTCCTGCACCTATATTCATATCTGGATTTTCAGCTACCAATTGACGAATGATTTCACTGACATTTTCCGTGTTCATCGTAATTTCAAGGGTCGTAAATCCTGCCTTTTTATAATAGGGCAAGATGTTTTGAATCACCTCCATGGTTACACTTCTTATAATCCCAACTACGGGCATTTGTTCGAATAATTCTGATTGGTATTTTGTAATCATAATGTTTTTCGTGTTTTATAACTTAATGCATCACTCTCCATTGACCTTTGACAACAGATTGTTCAACTGTTTGGCTGTCGATAATACTGGTTACCTCTTGTAACCCCAACTTCTCAATAGCTAGATTGTACAACTCGAATAAATCGCCTCCAGCACATAATTTAATAGCGGTTTTCCCTCTAAGATTCTTTAGTTCCTCTCCAATGAGTAGGCCGCTTAAAAAATAGAAATTCTGCGCTGCTGATTGGATTTCAAAAAGATCAAATGCTCTAATTTTAAATAACTCATTTAAGATAGATACACCATCAACAGCTGCCAAAACTCCTTTATCAAAAGCCTTAATAGCAGTGGCATCCATGGGGGATTTCTCCAATGAATTACGTAAGATAGTGTGTTTTCGTATCACCTCAAACAATTCACCAGTCATAAACGTTGCGAAATTGTATATCTTTCCTTTTTCACAATAAATATGTTTACTATGGGTCCCTGGCAATACGAAAATGGCATCTGTTTTCGTGTCTTCAGCGGCTAGCAATCCAACAATTTCAATCTCTTCTCCCCTCATCACATCGGCAACTGCCTTTACTCCTGAAATCAACGTAATAGGGTTCTCAAATACGGTGTTTATAATGCGCTCCTTATAGAGCGTCTTTCCGGTAGCATCGAAAGGTAAGTTGGCATAAGGTAATTCTTGCAGTCCGATACTTGACGACGCCATTCCTGAAATAACAATTTCTAGTGATGAAGGAATTGTTGTTTTAAATTTTTGTAATTGTGAAGCTAAAAACGTTAAAAAGAAGTTTTTGCGATCAGCGTCTTGTTCGATACAATCGAGATGTACGAATTTAATTCCTTTAGGATAGACCACTTCTTCTATAATTTCAAGAGAAGGCACATTGACATAACGAATTCTAAGATTAGAGGTTCCCCAATCTACACTGATAAATGATTCTTGCTGCATTGTAATTTTTATAAGTACTAAAGTACAAAAAACAGCGAGCTCTACAACGACAGGTATTAACCAATAAAGCACATAAATTACCCTAAATTCGGCGGTTCAACTGCTTGTTACAGGGAAGCACTATCTTGCTGATAACGTTCCATAATCTTATCTATACTTTTGATTGACTTTTTGAGCCAGGCTGCATAAATTTCTTGTTGTTCTTCAGGAGAAAGTTCCCATTTTATTGAAGTATTGCGCATTCGTGTTGAAACATCCTGTAATACGATAGCTGCAGCTACAGAAACATTGAGGCTTTCCGTAAAACCGTACATTGGGACTTTTAAATGTCCATCGGCTTGTTCTAGCATCATATCAGACACACCTTCTTTTTCAACACCAAACACAAAGGCCGACTTTTTGGTTACATCAAAATCACCCACAAATTTTGAGGTTTCATGCGGTGTAGTAGCAATGATCTGGTATCCTTGTGCTTTTACAGCATCAATACAAGCTTGTGTATTGTGTGCTTCTTGATTGTAGCGGTGAAAAGTTAGCCATTTCTGCGAACCTTTTCCTACCTGATTGGAGACATAGGTTTTGTATTTATTTTCAATGATATGTAAATCTTGAATTCCAAAAACTTCACAACTTCGTGTAATAGCACTTGTGTTGTGTTTTTGGTATAGATCTTCCAAAATAACCGTAAAATGTCGCGTTCTTTCTTGCAAGACTTTTTGAAATATCTCTTTGCGTTCTTCCGTAACAAAAGCTTCTAAATACTGTGTCAAATGCTGCGTGTCCATAATCTGACTTTACTTTTTAATAATTTCTGCAATAGATGTATACAAATGACCTTTGGTCATGATGCCTCCTTTTTCTATCAAATCAAACAGTTCTGAATTGCGTTCTTTCGAATAGTCTTTATGTGCATAAAAGTATTCCAGACTCGCATCTCCAGCGTTTTTACTCAACCATGCTACCCCTTGTTTCGTTAAGAAATCTATGGAAGCATCCGAACACTTCACTAAAATACGTTCTATTAAAGTTTCCTTGCAACGAAACAAATTGATACTTTGCTTTGAGTAGTGCTCTATATAGTCTGTTTTAGTCAACACATCATCCCATACAACATCACTAAAAATATTCATCTCCTCTTCGGCCACTTCTGGTTTGGATGCTTTGAGATCTTTCCACTCTTTGACATCAATTTTCTGAGACGCCAAAAAAATGGCAAACTCTTCATGAAGTGCTTCAAACTGTTCTTTGGTCAATTGTCTGTATTTCATAGGATTGTTTTGTGCTAATGGTGATTGGTTACTGGTTACTGGCTTTCGGCTACCGGCTTTCGGCTGACGGCTTACTGCTACTTGTTACTGGCTTTCGGCTGACGGCTGACGGCTGACGGCTACCGGCTTTCGGCTTTCGGCCATTGTCAAAAATAAAAAAATCCACCGACTCAATGAGTGGTGGATTTTATTCTTTATTCGTAAGTGAATTACTCCGCTACGATATCAAAAGTAATTTCAGCAATTACATCTCTATGCAATCTTACAACTGCATTGTATTTACCTGTTCTTTTGATCAAACCACCAGTTACTTTGATGAATTTTTTATCTACTTCAACACCTGCTTTCGCAATTGCTTCTGCAACATCAATGTTAGAAACCGAACCAAATAATTTTGTTCCTTCTCCAACTTTAGCAGCAATCTTAATTTCTAATGCTTTGATAGCTTCTGCTACTTTAGTAGCCTCTTTCACAACGTTTGCTTCTTTAAAAGCACGTTGTTTTAAGTTTTCAGCCAATACTTTTTTAGCAGATCCTGTTGCTAAAACAGCTTGTCCTTGAGGAATTAAAAAGTTTCTTCCATATCCGTTTTTCACAGCTACGATATCATCTTTAAAACCTAAGTTTTCTACGTCTTGTTTTAATATAACTTCCATGTCGACTTTTCTTTATTATTTTAATAAATCTCCAACATAAGGCATTAAAGCCAAGTGACGAGCTCTTTTGATTGCTACTGACACTTTACGTTGAAATTTTAAAGATGTTCCTGTTAAACGACGCGGTAAAATTTTACCTTGCTCGTTTACTAAATACATTAAATAATCTGCATCTTTGTAATCAATGTACTTGATTCCATTTTTCTTAAATCTACAGTATTTAGCTTCTTTTTTAGTATCGATATCTAAAGGTGTAAGGTATCTTACATCTCCTTGATTTCCTCCTTTTGCTTGTTGATCAATTGACGCCATACTTCTTATTTTTTAGCAGATTTAACACGTTCTTTTCTTTTCTCAGCCCAAGCTGCAGCATGTTTGTCTAACTTTACAGTTAAATAACGCATAATGCTGTCATCTCTTCTAAATTCCAATTCAAATGCAGCTAAGTTTACACCGGCTAATTTGAATTCAAATAAGTGATAAAATCCACTTTTTTTCTTTTGGATTGGATACGCTAATTTCTTAAGCCCCCAGTCCTCTTTGTAAATCATTTCGGCACCTTTAGAAACAAGATAGTCCTCAAACTTCTGTACTGCTTCCTTTACCTGAACATCAGATAAAACGGGATTCAAAATGAAAACAGTTTCGTAATGATTCATAATTATTCTATTTAAAATTATTTTTAAGGCTGCAAATATAGTACTTATTTCTCAAACAATACAGGCTTTAGATATTTTATTTTTGGCTTGTTTATGGTAAGTTGGTCAGCTAGTCTTCCGGACCTCTGTTTTTTTTGTCAGTTCGAGTGGTTTTTGTAGCGTAGTGAAGAAAATTGTATCGAGAACTGGTCTTCCTCCTTCACTCCTAACTCCTCCCTTCTTGACATTGTCTCGCGGATATTCTATTTTTGACAAAAATTTAGAATTCATGAAACATATCATTGACCGTTTTATAACATACGTAAAAGTGGATACCCAATCCGACCCTTCGAACGCTGCATTTCCTAGCACCGAAAAACAATGGGATTTGGCACAACTCCTCGTCAAGGAATTAACAGAAATTGGTATGAAGAACATCGAAATCGATGCTAATTGTTATATCATGGCTACATTACCAAGTAATGTTGCACATAAGGTTCCAACCATAGGTTTTATTGCGCATATGGATACGAGTCCCGATTTTTCTGGAACCAACGTAAACCCTCAAATTCATGAAAACTACGATGGGAAAGATATTGTCTTGAACAAAGAAAAAAATATTGTTTTATCTCCTGACTATTTTGAAGATTTGTTATTGTACAAAGGACAAACTATTATAACTACAGATGGAACCACCTTACTAGGTGCAGATGACAAAGCGGGCATTACTGAAATTGTAAGTGCCATGGAATATTTAATCCAGCACCCTGAAATTAAACATGGCGACATTCGCATATGTTTTACACCGGATGAGGAAGTTGGAAAAGGTGCGCATTTATTTGATGTTCAAAAGTTTGGATCCGATTGGGCGTATACAATGGACGGTAGTGAAATTGGTGAATTGGAATATGAAAATTTCAATGCTGCTTCTGCAAAAGCTATATTTTCAGGAAAAAGCGTTCATCCGGGATATGCAAAAGGCAAAATGGTAAATTCTATCTTAACCGCTCATGAGTTTATGGCGCAATTACCAAAGCATGAAATACCAGAGAAAACTTCTGGCTACGAAGGTTTTTATCATTTACATACGATACAAGGCGGTATTGAAGAAACCGTATTAGAGTATATTATTAGAGACCATGATTTTGATTTGTTTGAAAAAAGAAAAATAACTTTTGAAAAAATTGCAAATGATATGAATACTGCACTAGGATCGAAACTTGTCAAAACAGAAATCGAAGATCAATATTACAATATGAAGGAAAAGATTGAACCGGTACTACATATTGTTACTATTGCTAAAGAAGCAATGGAACAGGCGGGTATTAAACCGCTAATTAAAGCAATTCGAGGTGGTACAGACGGTTCTCAACTTTCATACAAAGGACTCCCCTGCCCTAATATTTTTGCCGGTGGACATAATTTTCATGGGAAATACGAATATGTTCCAGTAGAATCAATGGTAAAAGCAACTGAAGTAATTGTAAATATAGCGCAGCTAGTTGCTGAACAACCAGGGGGCCATACCTACTAGGTCTGTTAGACCTGTAGGTATGGCTCCCTCCATGGTTGTTGAAAAATAAACAAATTGAAAAATCTTGATAAAATTTGTTTAAAAAGTGAATTAATAAAAAGAATATTTCAATCTTTGCCGGATAAATACTAATACAATGGAAGCAACACTTTTACAATCATTAGCAGAAAAATATGGAAGCCCTCTATATGTGTACGATTCTGCAAAAATCATTTCGCAATACGAACGCATTACAAATGCCTTTTCAGGAGTGAAAAACTTAAAAGTGCATTTTGCGACCAAAGCCTTGTCCAACATTAATATTTTAAGGTTGTTTCAAAGCCTAGACTCAGGATTGGACACGGTTTCAATTCAAGAAGTTCTCACTGGTTTGGAAGCTGGTTTTGCAGCTGAAGATATTATTTATACTCCGAATGGCGTTTCTCTTGAAGAAATTGAAAAGGTGGCGCAAATGGGGGTTAAAATTAATATTGATAACCTATCTATTCTTGAGCAATTTGGACATCATTACCCAAACATTCCTGTTTGTGTACGTATCAACCCGCACATTATGGCAGGTGGAAACACAAAGATTTCTGTAGGGCATATCGATTCTAAGTTTGGTATTTCAATTCATCAGGTACCACATATTTTGCGTATTGTAGAGAATACCAATATGATAATAAATGGCGTGCATATGCATACAGGTTCAGATATTTTAGACATCTCTGTATTTTCCTCTGCAGCAGATTTGTTATTCGATGTAGCCAAAGATTTTAAAGATTTGGAATTTATCGATTTAGGAAGTGGATTTAAAGTCCCCTACTATGAAGGTGCAGCAGCTACAGATATTGAAGAGTTAGGAAAGGTTTTGACCAAAAGATTTAACAAATTCTGTAAATCCTACGGTAAGGATTTGACTTTGATGTTTGAACCGGGAAAGTTCCTAGTAAGTGAAGCTGGAAAATTCTTAGCAAAAGTAAATGTCGTTAAACAAACTACTTCTATGGTGTTTGCTGGTGTTGACAGTGGCTTTAACCACCTAGCAAGACCAATGATGTACGATGCTTACCACCATATTTCAAATGTATCAAACCCTAATGGGAAAGAACGTTATTATTCTGTTGTGGGCTATATTTGTGAAACAGATACCTTTGGTGTCAACAGAAAGATAAATGAGATTTCTGAGGGCGATATATTGTCTTTCGACAATGCTGGGGCCTATTGTTTTTCTATGGCTTCTAACTACAATTCTCGTTTCAAACCGGCTGAAGTTTTGATACATAACGGAACAGATCAACTGATTCGCAAAAGAGAAACTATGGAAGACATCCTGAAAAATCAAGTTGTCATAGACCTATAAGACACAGGCGACACCTTCAGAAGTGTCGCTTTTTTTTACAATACACGACGCTAGCGCGTTTGACAATCACTTGGCCATATACTGCTTGTATATAAGCAAAACAATACTCTTTTCTGAGCCTAGAACAGCTAACCCACATACTGCTAATTAGTTATAAAAAACCTATGTTTTTAGTTGATATTTTTTGCTAAAACCAAGAAACCTACTATCTTTGTAGTGCAATACCAAACGCGAAAGTAGCTCAGTTGGTAGAGCGTCAGCCTTCCAAGCTGAATGTCGCCAGTTCGAACCTGGTCTTTCGCTCAAAAAAAGCTCCATCAAATGATGGAGCTTTTTTTGTTTATACAACTGAATAAATAGGTCGATAATTCTAAATCAGTTTTTCCAGGCAACACTATTAAAATGCATAAGGTGTCAAAAAAAAGAAAACCTATAGAAATTTATAGGTTTTGCTTTACATATCAGTGTTGTAACTGGTAATCCTATTATACATTGAAGCGGAAGTTCATAATGTCACCATCCTGAACTATATATTCTTTCCCTTCTACGCCCAATTTTCCAGCATCTCTTATTTTCGCTTCAGAACTGTACTCCACATAGTCGTTATATTTGATAACTTCTGCGCGAATAAATCCTTTTTCAAAATCGGTATGGATGACTCCTGCCGCTTGAGGCGCTGTATCACCTATGTTGATGGTCCATGCACGTACTTCTTTTTTTCCTACTGTAAAATAAGTTTGTAGGTTTAAAAGTTTGTAGGCCGAACGAATTAGTTTTGCCGACCCTGGCTCTGTCAATCCTATATCTTCCAAAAATATTTGACGCTCTTCATAATCTTCTAATTCAGTAATGTCTGCTTCTGTCCCTACAGCAAGAATTACAATTTCTGCATTTTCATTCTGAACGGCAGCTCGCACCTTTTCCACGTAGTCGTTACCGGAAACCGCAGACGCTTCATCTACATTACAAACATACATCACCGGTTTAATGGTAATGAATTGCATTGGTTTAATAAACTCTAATTCTTTTTCAGTAAATTCTATAGTTCTTACTGAGTTTCCTCCTAAAAGCGTTTCCTGAACTCTCAGCAAAACGTCTAATTCTGCCTGTGCCTCTTTGTTACCCGTTTTCGCATTTTTCTTTACACGTTCTATTCTTTTTTCAACGGTTTCAAGATCTTTCAACTGCAATTCTATGTCGATTATTTCTTTATCACGAACCGGATCTACAGAATCTTCTACATGAATTACATTGTCATTGTCAAAACAACGCAATACATGAATAATCGCATCTGTTTCTCTAATATTCCCTAAGAATTGGTTTCCTAATCCTTCACCCTTGCTAGCTCCTTTTACCAATCCTGCAATATCCACAATCTCAACAGTTGCAGGAACTACGCGTTCCGGATCTACCATCTCTTCAAGTTTTGCAATTCGATCATCGGGAACATTTACAACACCTATATTTGGCTCTATAGTACAGAATGGAAAATTCGCACTCTGAGCTTTTGCGTTTGACAAACAATTGAACAAAGTTGATTTACCTACGTTTGGCAATCCTACAATTCCAGCTTTCATCTATTTTTGATTTTAAAAATTTGACTGCAAATATAGTGTTTATTTAAATTAACAATCCTCTAATTATAGATTTTACATGACTTTTATATTTGTGGATTACTTTCATCATCACAAGTGAAAATCCTCTCTTAAAATCTAAAAAGCGACTGACAACATTTGTATACACCAGTTTAAAAGTTCCCAATTCTTAAGATTAAACAATATTTATACTTAATTTCGCTTCTATTACTCCCCCCTTTTTTTTTAGAATGTTTGTAATTCGACTGTTTGGTGTTTTTAGAGAACTTTCTCTAAACGCTCAAGCACTAATATTTCGACACATCATAAGCATTCATTAACAAAACATTTATAATAATGAAGAAACTATTAATTTTATTACTTTTTACGAATGTTGTTGTATTCGCTCAGACACATCTCAATGGAAGTATAATAAACGCCAAAACAGACTTGGTTTTAACGGGAGCAACTATCGTGGAAAAGCACACAAACAATGGTACTATTTCCGACAGTAACGGAAATTTTGTTCTGGAGATTTCCAAAACCCCAACCACTATAATTATAAGTTCTCTCGGATATAAAGAAAAAGAAATTACAATTCAAAATAATGCCCCATTAAGCATTGCACTCACAGAAGGTTTCCAACTCGACGAAGTTATTGTAGGTTCCAGATCTTTATTAAAGTCGCATACCAAAACAGCATTGCCAATTAGACTTATCAATTCAAATGAAATACTAGCAACAAGAGAAATCAGCTTAGACAAGGCGATTCAATATATTGAACCTTCATTTAACAGCGTCAACATTCCTGTGAGTGATGCATCCTCAATTTTAGATCCATTTGAATTGAGAAATTTGGGATCGAGTCGTACGCTGGTTTTAATTGACGGGAAACGGAAAAATTCAGGAGCACTCATGTATGCTTTTTCTACTGTGGGTAGAGGAGAAACCGGCGTAGACATTTCAGCCATCCCAATAGAAGCTATAGAACGTATTGAGATTCTTCGTGATGGTGCCTCTTCCCAATATGGATCGGATGCTATTGCAGGGGTCGTTAATATCATTCTAAAAAAAGAAAATGATGCGCACAAAATCAACCTCACCACAGGAGTTACATCTGAAGGTGATGGCGAATTTATTGATTTCGGCATGCATAAAGGTACTTCTCTTGGGAAAAACGGCTTCCTAAATTATACACTTAAAATTGCCAAACATGAAAATTCAAACAGATCAGGACTGGTAGACGAAGCAGGAGAATATGCAGATTTTGTTTATGTCGATCCTACCAAACCTGAAGATTGGCCAATTGATCTAACCAATCCCCTAGAAGTTAATTTACACAATCAGGAAGGTCTTGAGGATGTCCAAGAATTCCTATCCAACTATCCAGATGCTAAAAACATTAATGGAACTCCGGAAAAAGCAACCGTACATTTTTTATTCAATGGAGGTTTAAACCTAAACGCGAACAATCATTTTTATTACAACGCTGCTTTTAACTATAAAAAACTACAAAGCTTTGCCAATTACAGAACTCCCTATTGGAGAACTACCGATTGGGGACTCCTCACTCCAATTGGAACTACTTATCAAGGTTACCATCCTAAGTTTGAAGGTGAACTCAAAGACTACAACGCCACTATTGGTATAAAAACAGATAAAAATGGATGGAAAACCGACGCTAGTTTTACCGTAGGAGGCAATTCACAAATCTATACAGTACCCAATACTGTAAACCGTTCTGAAACTGTATTTTTAGACGATGGAATTACACCAAAATACCAAGAAAACAGTCCCATATTATTCAATGCTGGTGGCTTGAAATTCACCCATTATGTTACGAACTTTGACGTTTCAAAATTATTGAGTCCAAAACTAAGTTTTGCTGCAGGTACAGAGTTTCGAATAGAAAGTTTTGAAACCATTGAAGGTGGGCTTCCATCTTGGGAAGGAGGTGGAAGCGATTCTTTCTCTGGCTATACTCCAAACGATTCATTTACTTCAAACCGTTACAATATTGGTGCTTACACCCAGTTCTCTCTGAATGTTACGGACGATTGGTTGATTGATGCCAGTGCTCGAATAGAAGATTATAGCGATTTTGGAAAGGAGTTTATTTGGAAAATATCCAGCCACCTTCAACTACTTGACAAAACACTCGCCTTAAGAACAGCACTTTCTACAGGCTTTCGAGCACCGTCTTTGCAACAAAGAAACCTGCAAAAATTACAATACAGTTTTGTTGCAGGTGAAGGTGTACAGAAAGAAATGTTAATAAACAATACCTCTTCAGAGGCTCAACAATTAGGCATTCCAAGTTTGTCGCCTGAAGAATCGTTAAATTTTACTTTGGGTCTAGAATACAATCCTACAAATCAGTTTGATATATCACTAGATTATTACATTATTGAAATTCATAATAGAATTGTACTGGGAAACCGAATCGAAGGTACAGAAAGTACAACCACCGATTTAGATGCCTTTTTGTTGGCAAATGACATTAAAGGGTTTAACTTTTTTTCCAATGCTTTAGACACACGTACAAGTGGTATTGATTTGATAAGTAATTATAAAAATATTTTGTTTTTAAAGGGAGTGTTACAGTTCCATTTATCTGCAAATTACAGCTTAGAAAACAAAGCCATCTCCCCTATCAAGAATCCTTCAATCATTGAAAATACCGGGCAGACAATTTTCAATGAGGAAATGCAGGCATTGCTCTTTACCGCAAGACCAGAATACAAAGTACTGTTGGGAATAGATTATAACATAGATAATTTTGATATACATCTTGGTAATCAGGTTATTGGACCGGCTTTATTTAGAAATAATGGTATGGACACCAATATAGCTGTAGAATTTGAAACCAAGGCTTTAACAGATTTAGGCCTGAGTTATGCTATAAACAAAAAAACAAATGTTTTTCTGGAAGCAAAAAACATATTCAATGTTTTACCTGAATGGAAGTTCAAGGCACTAAACAACGATGGCACAACATTATTGTCTGACCCTAGTGCTGTTAATAAACAATCGAACTTGATAACTTTTAATCAACGATATAGTCAAAACACTTATGACGGTTCTCACTTTAACTATTTGGGTACACGATTTATCATGGGGTTAAGGTATTCTTTCTAATTCAAAACCAAAAAAAAAGCTCCTCAATCTGAGGAGCTCATAGGTTTTATCAAAAAGTTTATTCTCCGTGCATAAACGCCTTTTTTCCTAATAATTCTTCTTCTGTCTCTACAATTTCTTCATCAGGAATACAACAGTCTACCGGACAAACGGCAGCACATTGCGGTTCATCGTGAAAACCTTTACATTCTGTACATTTGTCTGGTACAATAAAATATACTTCATCATCTACAGCTTCCTGATCTTCGTCTGCATTTGTTTTTTTACCATTAGGTAATACAATATCTCCTGATAACTCAGTACCATCTGAATAACGCCAATCCTCTGCACCTTCATAAATTGCATTGTTTGGACATTCTGGCTCACATGCGCCACAATTGATACATTCGTCTGTTATTATAATTGCCATTCTTTTTTTTCTAAATATTATAAGTTACAAAAATAACAAAAGTTTTGTAATTCTTGCGTTTTGAGTCTCGATTCTTTAATTGTTATTCAATACACCATTTAGTATCCACAATCGCAAACAGTTAGCCATTGTTTCAACTCATATATTATACAGAAGCTGTTTTAAAAACTCCTTTATTCAAAGCTCTCAATGCTTCAATCTTATGCTCGGTATTGACTACCAAGGAAACATTGTAATTGCTTCCACCATAAGAAATCATTCGAATTGGAATGTTAGTCAAACTGTCAAAAATTGCTGTACTCGCACCACGTTGTTGGTGAGAAAAATCTCCTGCTAAACAAATAATAGATTGTTCAGTGTCTACTTCAACACTACCAATTGACTCCAATTCTCTAGTTATGTCCTCCAAGCTACTTGTGTCATCTATTGTGATAGAAACAGCAACTTCCGAAGTAGTTACCATATCAATAGCTGTTTTATACTTCTCAAAAACTTCAAAGATATTCTTTAAAAAACCATAGGCCATTAACATTCGGTACGACTTAATTTTAAGTACAGTTATACCATCCTTGGCAGCAATGGCGCGCACACCGTTTGGCACTTTACAATTTTTTATAATGGTTCCAGCCGAGTTAGGGTGAAAAGTATCTTTTAACAGTACAGGAATGTTCTTTTCTTTCGCAGGAATTACACTTTGGGGGTGTAATATTTTAGCTCCAAAATATGCAAGCTCAGCGGCTTCATCGAACGATATTTCTTTTAATGAAAAAGTATGATCAACATAGCGAGGATCGTTGTTGTGCATTCCATCGATATCTGTCCAAATTTGAATTTCTTCAGCTGCAATTGCCGCGCCAATCAAAGAGGCCGAATAATCGCTCCCCCCTCTTTTTAAATTGTCTATCTCTCCATCATGACTCAAACAAATATACCCCTGCGTCACAAACAACTCCGTGGTTGCATTTGCTTTTATAATTTCACCCAAACTTTCAGTGATATAAGCAGCATCAGGTTCTCCTTTTGGATCAATTCGCATAAAGTCAAATGCCGACAATAATTGAACATCCGATTTTATTTCGTTCATATACATAGTGAACAAGTTGGTAGAAAGAATTTCTCCCTGTGCTACAATAATTCTTTCAATTGCAGCAATCACGTCAACAGAACCTTCATGAGCATAAGATCCAATGAAATCAAAACGTTCTTCTACAAAAGCACTTGCTTGTTGGGTGTATTCCTTGCTCTCAAATAAATTTTCAACTACATCTTTATAGCGAGCTATCAACATTGCAATTACTTCCTTCGCCTCATCAAAAGCTCCATTTCCAATATGGTCGGTTATTTGATGTAAAACATTGGTTGTTTGAGACATTGCCGATAAAACGACAATTTTTGGTCCCTCAATATTCGAGACAATACTCGCTACCTCTTTTATGCTTTTAGGACTTCCTACTGAAGTGCCTCCAAATTTTAAAACTTTCATTATTCTTTATTTAAAACATCACATTCTCTTTCTCGATTCCTTAATTTTCGTAACGATACAAACATCGAATCTCGTAAAAAATGTTTTGCAAAAATCCTTCAATTGTGAATCTACTGCAAAAAATTGTAATATATTTACACTTTGTTACAAATTGTTTAGATTTAAACATTTAAAATAATTTTTTCTACACTAAAAGGGGTGTTAAAAGGTTATTACACGTTATTTCCGCAAATTTTGAATTTTAGATTGTCATGAAAACCATTCAAGAATCCGTAGAAAGCATCATTCGAAAAACTCCTTTTTATGAAGAGGCACTGAACGACAAATTGATCAACGTATCTTCACTGGCACGTGCTATTCAAGAGGATGTTGAGAAAGACTTAGGAAAAGAGGTGAAATCGGGCGCTATCATGATGGCTATTAATAGACTCTCTCCTTCTAACCTTTTGCGAATTCGTAAGAATATTAAAAAATTCACGTTTTCCTTAGGCGACTTTATAGTGCGTTCTAATCTGTGTAACTTTACCTATAAAAACACTCCGAGTCTATTAAAATCTATCACCTCACTTCTCTCAGAGATTGGGGAAGATAAAGATTATTTCTTTACCATTTCGCAAGGGATATTTGAGACGAATATTGTGACCAGCAAAAATTTAGAAGAGAAGGTAAAGTCTTTGTTTTCAAAAGAAATCTTGATTTATTCACATGTCGACCTCGCTTCTATCACCATTAAGTTACCCAAAACAAATGTGGAACAGTCTGGGGTCTATTATTTTATTTTAAAACAATTGGCTTGGGCCGGAATTTCGGTACAAGAAATTATTTCTACCACGCACGAAATGACCATTGTTGTAAAGGAAGAAGATGTCAATAGTACCTTCTCCATATTGATCGACATGAAGAAAAAATAAATAACTTAAGGAAGTACAAGTTCAGAATCTACCTTTTCTTGAGTTATAAATACGGGGTTTTGAAATTCTGAAACAAAAGCATCTACTATCTCTTCAATATGTTGTCTATTTTGTGAGGTATTGGCATGAACAATCACAATTAGTATGGTTTCTTGGTATGATTCCCCCTCTCTCAAATACCCTTCACCATATAATTCGGTGAACCCTTCAAAACGCGGCCCTATTTCTGTAAGTTTAAAATTACCCCAGTCTTCATTAGAAATATCGTTTACCAAACCAAAATAAAAAGTAGTGCTTATGTCTTTATAAATATCTATTTCAGTTTTCGAACTGCAACTATACATATGGCTTATTATACATAGTCCCGCCAATAATTTTGTTATTAATTTCATAATATGTCATGTAATTTACACAACAAACATACTAATATTTTTTAACATTATTTAATACTATTCCGTCATTGTATATGTTATTTTAAAATGAGGTGTAATCGAAGTAGAATCCTTCTTAGCATCTTTTGGCCTGTTAATTTCAATGTCGTTTTCTGCGTCCAATTCGTTCAAATATTTTTCTAGCCGGCCAATTCTACCATTTTCATATTGTTCCACTAAAGCCGTTAGTTTTTCTTGTTTTATAGCTAGTACACTGGCATCTTCAACAGACAAGTCGACGGTTTTGGCCTTTTTATTTACATAAGCTACGAAATCATCCCTTTCTGTAATAACAGGGATGTTCTTCTTTTTCATGTATTTTTTCTCTAATTCATTCACTGCAATACGTACGCGCTCTTGGTCTTTATTGTTTACGTATTTTAAGGATACTTTTAAACCTTTTTTCTTTTTTTTCAACGATTGTAATATTTTCACTTGTTTTTCCCGTTCAGATGTAATAGTCGTGTCTAAATAGTTGTATTGAATAACTTCCAATTCCTCTTTATTGGCACCTACCATACCGGCGAGTAATTTCCCGGGAGATGCGGCTGTTTTAATAATTAAATTTCTGAATGCGTCCCAGATAACCCCTTTAATTTCGACATCAGATTCTTCCATATCACCTTCAACAGGAACATCCATACGCACAATTCCTCTATTATCTTTTAAGAGAAACACGGCAAATTTCACAGGTACATTGTATTCGCCTCCATTTTTATCTCCCAACGAAATATTATGGATAATCACCTTGTTTTCACTTTTTAGGTAGTTGTTAGAGACAGTGGTGTTTGCTTTGTAATGCAGTTCTCCTTTGTAAATTGGAATGCCTAAATAATCTAGTGAATACGGATTTAAATCTTTTAATTTTAACCCAGAAACATCATACACCATTTCCAATTCTTGATCTGCTTTTTTAGGGTTGAAATTAAAGTCGATTACCAAATTCCCGGTCTTGTTCATTTCCATTTCGGAATGCGTTTCCAACCAAGTGGTACCATTATTTATGGCACTGGTCTGTACACTAAGATTGGAAAGTTCGTAGTAAAATGGGCTTGAGGTACGCGCATCTTTTAAGGCCATTTTACCCTTGTTGATTTTAAACGACTCAACGGAGTACATGACATCATTTTCCAAACTATCCACTTCTTTTTGATTGGTCGGTTCATCGGCCGGAGCTTCTTTTACTATCCTTTCTATATTTGTTGTCTTTTCATATCTAACAAAATCTACAAATGGACTGTCTAATATGACGGTTCCGATTTCAAATTGTTGTTTGAGTGGCGTCATCTTTTGTATCGGACAATGTAAATTAGTAAAGGAAAATATTGGTTTATCATCCTTACTGGTTAAAGAAAATTGAGATACATCAACTGTCCCTTTAACGCTTAAGTCTTCAAAATTCCTAGTACTCCCTTCAAAAGCGAGTTCAGTACTTAAAAAGCCATTTAGGTCTTTAAATTCAACTGTGTTTTTCAAATATTTTTCAACAGAATTAATCGCTAACGAATCTATTTTTATTTGTGCCGAAAAATCACCCATCACCGGGTCAAATGCTGTTGACGAAGTAAAACTTCCACCGTCGGTAAAACGAAACCTTAGATCGGCATTGCTTTTTTCTTCTTGATTCCATTCGATGTTTGGAATAAAAAAGTTTATATTGTCTATGTCGAAATCCTCATTTACTACCCGATCTGTAAAATTTAAATCAGCATTTACAAACTCAATATTAGAAACACTAAATTTTAATTCTTCTGATATTTCTTGTTCCTGAATTGTGTCTTTCGGACTGGCATAAAAAGAAACAAGGCTGTCAAAATTGAACAGTGAATCATTTTCTTTTACAAGGGTAGTCTTCAAACTTTTTAAATATAACTGTTCAACCACTATTTTTGACGTAAAGTATTGGTAAGGCTCTGTATCTAATAACAAGGTATCAAAAGACACAAAGGGAGTGGTGCGATCTGCCTCATACATTTTAAAATCTATGGCCTGAACAGTAGCGGTAAAATAATTTATTTTTAACTCGGTTAAACTTACTCTTCTTCCCAACCAGGCCTCACTGTTATCTTCCAATAAATTTCTAATAATAGTAGGACTACTCCATAAAAGTAGGCTCAAAAGAATGATTATGCTTATACTAATTTTTGTTATTTTGTTTTTCAAAGTAGAAGGAAACTAAAAATGAATACTTTTTTTGTATATGAATACCATACGTAGCTAAATATACAAAAATTAGTCTTCTTTTTTTAAGAGTTCGATATGTCTTAACAATCGTTTAGTTGCCAATTTTAAAGTACCATTATACACCCCTCTAATTCTACCTTTTTTATCGATCAATAAAAAATTTTCTGTATGTATAAATGTACTGGCCTCCTGTGTTTTTACAAAATCTTCGTCAGAAAAATACGCGGTTCTCGCCAATTCGTAAATCGCTTCTTTGTCTCCTGTTACTAAATTCCATTTTTCAGCATTTATTCCATAATTGTCAGCATATTTTTTAAGCACAGGAACAGAATCTAAATCGGGCGTTACAGAATGCGACAATAACAAAACGTCTGGATCATTCTTGTAGGTATCTTGTAGAGTTTTCATATTCATACTGAGTTGTCGGCATATACCGGTACAGCTTGTAAAGAAAAAATCGGCTACATAAATCTTCCCTAAATAATCAGCTCTTGTAATTTTTTCACCTTCTTGATTGATAAAAGAAAAATCGGGAATCTTATGAATATTTTGATACGCCTTCGTGCCTTTCTCAATCCATTCTGGCGTAAAGTCTGCCGAATTGAAAAAAGGAAGTGTTACAACCGAATCGTTAGGCACTACTTTTTGTTTTTTTTCACATGATATAAGTATGCAAATGAGTGCGTATAAAAAGATTCTTATAAATTTCATATATTTTTAATTACATGGTAGATATGGCATCGCATTTTTTAAGTCCTATCAATCCAAATCGTTCTCCATCCTTTACAACGTAATTTGCACGAATGTTTCCATTTGGTTGATACAATTTCTGACTTCCCTCCTCTTTTCCATTTGCATAATGAAAATCTCTGTATAGGGTTCCATCCTCAAACCATTCTTTCATGGTTCCTTGGTATGCTCCTTTATCATTGAAATAAAACTCAAACTTTCGATTCTTATTAGGCCACCAGCCTTTGTGCAATCCAATTTTAATTCCTTTATTATAAAATCGTTCCATTGCCAAAACACCACTAACATACCACTTTTCTTCTTTGCCATGTTTTCTTCCATGGTTGTAAGTACAGCTATAAGCCAACGCGTTTGTATTGTGATAGGTAACAATATTCCCTGAAAACGGTTTTCCCATATACATGGTAACTCCATTTTCAACATGCAAATTCACATCCGACTTAAGCAGCCTATTTGGACTTTTTTCACATCCAAAAGCAATTAGAAAAATTAGGAAAATGTAGGCAGAATAACGCATGGTATTTATCTTGAAATATTACCTGGTGTTCCGTAAAAACCATCTCCGTTTATATAAGGATCATCTGCTGTTATATGGTAATGATAGATTCCATCAGGA
Source organism: uncultured Flavobacteriaceae bacterium (assembly GCA_943789365.1). Taxonomy (GTDB): domain Bacteria; phylum Bacteroidota; class Bacteroidia; order Flavobacteriales; family Flavobacteriaceae; genus Flavicella. The sequence continues at coordinate 52,891 of CALSTV010000001.1, forward strand.
AATTCTAGTGTAGCACCGTAATACCCATGAAATTCGTCCAAATCTTGTGAAGAAATTGTTACATCATTCTCCTTGGGTCCATATACAGGAAAACCATCTGCCAACAATCCTAACAACGCATCTTCTCCATAAGTTGTTGTCAAATAGGTAGGCTCTATATGATAATGATAGGCACTTGTTCCTGTTGGATGTCCTAAGTATTGATCGAAGGAATTAATTTCTCCATCTAACGCCGAGCGTCCTGCAGCGTATTGATTAAAAAACACGACCCCGTTTCTAGAAATCCCCATGGGTCCCATTGGTGTTTCTTCGTTAGTACTTGCCGCCTCAGGATGCAAAGGAATGGTAAAGGTTATATCTTGTTCACCAATTCTATTCGGGTTTAAATTAAATGCATTGTTTGTACCGTTATAGGCTTCATACAAATCGTCATGCCAAGCGGTATCTAAGTAATACGGACTTGTGTGATTTGGTAAATTTGTTGTTGAAATAATCACATTATTCCCACTAATTTCGTAAGTTACTACAGACGAATGCTCAGAAAAAACAGATAATATAGCGCTAATATCATAGTCGGTCTCAGAAGGTTCTGTAGTTGTATCATCTGGATCATCTGTCGTATCATCAACTGGTTCTTCAGTTGTGTCATCAATAATTTCATCTTCTTGAGAATTGGATGTACAATTCACAAAAAAGAGCAATCCAACAAATAGGAATACAAACGAACGGCTTATTTTTTTTAGGGCTAATGTCTTCATGGGGGGATTTTTAAAATTAGTTATTATTTAGGACTTAGATTTGTACTTTTGGTTTAATCTTATAGTATTAAAACAATTGAAAACTAAAATACCCTACCACAAAAACATAGTAGCAGAAAAATATTCATATTAAATAAATCAAAACTATATTTGTACATCCAAACATGTAATATATGAAAATTGTTTTTGCCACGCATAACAGAAATAAAGCCGAAGAGGTAGCGGCTTTGTTATCTCAGATAGAGATACTCTCTTTGTCCGACATTAATTGTCATGAGGATATTCCTGAGACTTCAGAGACCTTGGAAGGAAACGCAATTCTAAAAGCAAATCATATCACAGAAAATTATAAATTAAATTGTTTTGCTGATGACACGGGGTTAGAAGTTGCCGCATTAGATGGTGCTCCTGGTGTTTATTCTGCTCGTTATGCTGGACCAGACAATGATGCTTCAGCAAATATGGAAAAATTGCTCAGTACCATGAAAGGTGTTGACAATCGGAATGCTCGGTTTAGAACAGTCATCGCCTTGCATATAGATGGAAACCAGTATTTGTTTGAGGGTGTGTGCGAAGGGATTATTCTCAAAAAAAAATCGGGCACAGAAGGTTTTGGGTACGACCCTATTTTTCAACCTAAAGGATACAATCGGTCCTTTGCTGAAATGAGCATGGAAGAAAAGGGGAAAATTAGCCACAGAGGTATAGCTGTTTCAAAACTCATTTCTTTTTTAAACAACTTGTAATTTGTGAAGAAAATAAAGAGCTCATATACAAAATCTACCGTAGGCATGCTAATTCTTTTAGTATTGGTGTGGTTTCTAAACATTAACTTGGGCTCTATTCATATCCCTTTCAAACAATTCGTTGCCATTTTACTGAACTCCCCAGTTGAAAATGAAAGTTGGCGCTATATAGTATTGCACTTTAGAATACCTAAATCAATCTCAGCTATTTTAGTAGGCTCTGGACTCGGCATTAGTGGTTTGTTAATGCAAACACTCTTTCGAAATCCATTGGCAGGTCCCTTTGTCCTAGGAATTAGCTCAGGAGCCAGTTTAGGCGTTGCAACACTTTTGTTAGGTGCTTCAGCAATCGGTGGCGTTTTCAGCAGCATTGCAGTCTCAAATTGGAGTATTTCCATCGCGTCTAGTTTGGGTTCATTTATGGTGCTTTCGGCTGTGTTAATTGCTGTAAAGCGAATTCGAAACACCATGTCAATACTAATCATTGGGCTTATGTTTGGTAGTATCAGTGCAGCCATTATCAATGTCCTAAGTTATTTTAGCAGTGCCGAAGAATTGCAACAATTTATTTTTTGGAGTTTTGGTAGTTTGGGCAATCTTAGCTGGGAAGAGCTCGGGGTTTTTGCTTCTATTCTTTTCATAAGCTTCCTATTCCTTATACTGGTGATAAAGCCATTAAACTCATTACTATTAGGTGAAAACTACGCGAGAAGTCTGGGAATCAATTTAAAACAAACACGTTATATCGTTCTTATTGTAACCAGTCTTATTACAGGTGTGATTACTGCATTCTCGGGCCCTATTGCATTTATAGGATTGGCAGTTCCCCATTTGACCAAATTAATTTTTACGACCTCTAATCACAGAATATTATTACCCGCAGTTGCTATCCTTGGTGCAATTCTAATGCTTATTTGTGATTCCATTGCTCAGGTGCCTACAAGTGAATATACACTCCCCATCAATGCAGTTACCTCTTTATTCGGAGCGCCCATCGTGATATGGTTACTCGTTCGTAAACATAAAACCGTTTTGTAATATGGAAATGAAGAACATCCTTAAAGCATCTAAACTCTCTATAGGCTACGCTCATAAAAAGGGAAACTATAGCATTGCAAATGACATTAGTTTTGAGCTTACAAAGGGAAAAATGGTATGCCTTCTTGGAAAAAATGGAATTGGAAAGTCAACGTTATTGCGAACACTTTCAAAAATGCAACCCCCATTAAACGGTAGTGTTTTTGTCGACGAAACCAATTTGAATTCAATCTCAGAAACTTTATTGGCTCAAAAAATGAGTGTTGTTCTCACAGAACGCATCCCTGAAAGTCAACTTACTGTATTTGAACTTGTGGCATTGGGCAGACAGCCATATACCAACTGGCTAGGAAAACTAAATGATCAGGATTATAAAAAAATACAATATGCCTTGGAGCAAGTTGGGATTTCAGACATCCAATCCAAAAAAAATTATGAGTTGAGCGATGGACAGCTTCAAAAAGTTATGATTGCGAGGGCTTTGGCTCAAGACACCTCACTTATTATTCTTGATGAACCCACGGCTCATCTCGATATACATCATAAAATTGAGGTATTCAATATTTTAAAAGCCCTCGTCAAAAACACAAAAAAAACCGTAATATTATCGACTCATGAAGTCAATTTAGCACTAAAAATGGCGGATGAATTGTGGCTCATGACCGAAAACGATTTTAAAAGTGGCACACAAGAAGAACTTATTGCTTTAAAGGAACTCGACAAATTATTTCCTCAAGATCTCATTCTTTTTAATCCGAAAAGCAAACAATTTGAAATAAATAACTGATATTTAAAGGCTGTAATTTTGTAAACATAACAGATTCCTTATGAAAACAATACACTTTTTTTATGCAATCCTATTAGGTATTCTCATTTCTTGTAACGCATCTAGAAATTCATTAAACCACGAAAATAAGTCTGTAGAAACTTATGCCAATACCATTACATTAGAAGAACTAAAAGCAAACTTATACGAAATTTCATCGGATGCATATGAAGGGAGAGACACCGGAGAACCCGGTCAGAAAAAAGCGGCAGAATTTTTAAAGAAACAATACAAAGAAAGTGGTCTGACAACGCCAATAGGAGATGACGATTATTTTCAAGAAGTGCCAAAGTCTTTCCTTCCAGGAGGTATAAAGGCCTCTGAAAATGTTGTCGCCTATATAAAGGGTTCAGAATTCCCAGAAGAGATTCTTGTTCTTACCGCTCATTACGATCATATTGGCACAGAAGGTGAAGAAATATTTAATGGTGCAGATGACGACGGCTCAGGGACTGTAGCTATTTTGGAAATAGCTGAAGCTTTCCAACAAGCAGTAAATGCTGGTAACGGGCCCAAGCGCTCCATACTTTTTATGAACCTAACTGCAGAAGAAAAAGGATTGTATGGCTCGAAGTGGTATGTGGCCAATCCATTATTCCCTTTAGAAAATCATATTGCCAACTTAAATATTGACATGATTGGTAGGGTTGATGCTGCCCATGAAGCCAATCCTAACTTTATCTACCTTATAGGTTCCGACAAGTTAAGTACGGAATTGCATGAACTTTCAGAAGAAGTAAATGATTCCTATATTCAATTGGATCTAGATTACACCTATAATGATATCAACGACCCTAATAGATACTATTACCGTTCTGATCACTATAATTTTGCCAAAAACAACATTCCTGTTATCTTTTATTTTAACGGCGTACATGAAGATTACCACAAAGTGACAGATACACCTGAAAAAATAAATTATAAACTGCTTACAAAAAGGACCAAACTCATCTTTTATACCGCTTGGGAGATTGCCAATAGAAAGGCTAGATTGGTGGTTGATAAAAAGTAATTCTTTAGCTTTTTTATTAATAAAGGGCTGAAAAAACAGCAATTAATACAGATTCTCTAAGAAAATAGATGAAATATTATTTTTTTTTAATCGAATTTCTTTGAAATCAAACAATTTTATTATATTGCCAACATATCAGTAATAAATGCATTCAAAAATACAGTTGTAAAAAATATGGAAATATTAAAAAAAGCTTTGGAATTTGAAGAGAATGTTTCAACATTTAAATCTAGAGATGAACGCATTCGTGCTTCACATACTGCAAAGGAACTTGTTTTGTCTTTGAATGAAATTTACAAAGTTGACAAAGATCCTGAAATTATGGATGTTATGAAACGAATTACTGCTATCAAACAAAAATTTGAAAAAAGATTGAAAGGTAGATTAACTCCTTAATCAATTATTTTTTTGAATTAATTCTTTTAATTCGGTCACGACATAGGCTATCTCCTCTTTAGTGGTAAGCATACTAAAAGACAAACGTAAAGAAGTCTTCAATGTCTCTTCCACAGGCAACACAGCTCTTAATACATGTGAACCATTGTTAGCACCACTTTGGCAAGCACTCCCCCCTGAAACCGCAATACCTTTTAAATCTAGATTGAATAACAGAAATGGCAGTTCAATTGGCAGTCTTATATTTAATACTGTCACCGTAGTTTGAGCAAGATTATCTGAACCACCATTGAAACGAATCTCAGGTACTTCTTTTTTAAACAGATTAATACAATATTGTTTCAGGTCTTTAATATACTGAACATCTTCAGCAACTTTTGATGTGCATATTTCTAAAGCCTTAGCCATACCAATAATTGTATGTACACCTTCAGTACCAGCCCTCGCACCTTTTTCTTGCGAACCTCCTAACAACATAGGCTTCACACCATATCCTTTTTTAAAATAAGCAAAACCCACACCTTTAGGGCCGTGAAACTTGTGTGCACTAGCCGAGATAAAATCCACACCTAGTAAAGACAAATCCAAATCAAAGTGACCAATGGCTTGCACGGCATCAGAATGAAATAACGCATTGTATTCTCTACAAATTCCAGCTGTTTTCTCTAAATCTAAAATAGTTCCTATCTCGTTGTTTACAAACATCAAACTCACCAAGGTCTTATGCTTGTTATCTGCTAACAATGCTCTTAGATGTACCAAATCTACGATACCATTAGAATCTACACCAACATAATCAATTTGAACCTGAGAAGAAATTTTTAGTTCCTCAATTGTATTTAGTACCGCATGGTGTTCAATTTCAGTTGAAATTATCTTGGTAACTCCTAAATTTTGTACGGCATTGGTCAATATCAAATTGTTGGCCTCTGTGCCCCCAGAAGTAAAAATTAATTCACTAGCAGCTACCCCTAATTGTTTGGCGATGGTTTTACGGGCGTTCTCGATGGCAGCCTTTGCCGTCCTACCAAACTGATGCGTGGAAGATGGATTGCCATACATACTGCGCATTGCATTTGACATTTCAGTAATCACTTCTTCAAATACTGGAGTACTGGCAGCATTATCTAAGTACACTTTTTTCATACAAATAGTCTTTAATATTTGAAATTATGATGTTGTCACACCTAAACTTATAACAAATGTATGTCAATTAAAATTAACGAAAAAACACTTTTACCATTCTCTTGAAAACCATTACATTTGCTGTACAAACCATCATCGATGAAAATATTTAAACTTCTGGTTATTATGTTAGCCGTCATGGCCTGTGATGACGGAGATTTTAACGTGCCTTCTTTTGATTTTGACAACGTTGCCATCAATAATTGTGGGGATCTTGTCATGACTAAAATTAGCAGTTCTTCTACAGAGTCATTAATTCTAAAGCTCGATGTAGACAATACAGATGACATCTTCTTTAAAACACCTTTGACCAACGCTGTTTACAATATTTCAAGTACGAGTGAACATAATTTTTACTACCGTATTTTTAATGGAACCATTGGTACCGATTATTTTTGTCAAGAAATTCCACCGGTAGAACCAACCGTTTCAGAACAATGGATTGGAAGTGGTGAATTGGTTATCAACAATACCATTTCTTATGATGATAACGACAATGTAGACGCTGAAATAGAAGACAGAAATGGCGATCGTGATCCAACCAATGACGATACAGATGGTGATGGTTATCCCGACTATATCGATACGGATGATGATGGCGACAATATTACAACACTAAGTGAAGATTTGGACGGAGACGGAGACCCAACAAATGACGATACCGATTTGGATGGAATTCCAAACTACCTAGATGACGATGATGATAATGATGGTATTTTATCGATAAACGAATCAAAAACAGCAGATGTCGATGTTGACACTATTGTCGATTATTTGGATGATGACCATCCAGAAAACAGTATAGAAGCCGGAACTCCAGCTACAAATAATTTCAGTTATAATTACACGATGTTATTAGAGTTTACAACGCTCAATCTAACAAGTGATTCAAGTGAAGCCATCAACTACCCAGACGGATATACATTTGGAACAAAAACGGGTTCTTTTACTACGAGCGAAATTCCTGTGGAATAATCGAGTGTCTAGTTTTGCTTTAACGTACGTTTTGAAGTATGTAAACTTCCGTAGCGCCTAATCCATATTTTTGATAGGAAGCTTGCGAAGTTTTAACCGGATATTTAGCAAATAAATACCCTAACTCTTGTTGCAACACCCCTTCTCCAACACCATGAATAAATACAATTCTTGGAATTCGTTTGCGCATTGCAAATTCTAATTTATGTTTTGCCGTGTGAATTTGAAGATCTAGAATTTCAAAATTAGACATCCCTTTTTTTGACTTTACCAAATGTTGTATATGCAAATCCACCTCCACAGGAGGATGTAACTCTGCTTTCTTTTGTTTGCTTTTTACAACTACTTTTCTTCCTGGCTTTTCAAATTTCTTTTGTTGAAAAAAGTGATTATTAATATCCGTAAAACGAGATAATTCCCCTTGATCTTGTTCAATTTTCACCAAAAGTCTTTCTTCGAATTTCAATTCAAAACCGTGTTCATCACAAACCACTATCTGAGTACCGTCAACAGCTACAACAACACCTCGTATTTGCGCATCTAATACCGCAACTTTGTCTCCTTTACAAAATTTCATGACACTTCTAAAACTGCGTTAAACCTCCCTGTTCCTGTCATAAGGAATCTGTGACAACAAATACTCTATGGAATTGATCCTAGCTAATGTTTTACGATTGGCTTTTATAATTTTCCAAGGAATACCTTCTTCTTTTGTGTTGTCAAACATTTTTGTTTTGTACACCGTGTAGGCATCCCATAATTCCTGTGCCGCCCTGTCAACATCCGTCATTTTCCATTGTTTTAACGGATCTTTCTGAATGTCTTCAAAACGTTTGGCTTGCTCTTTCTTATTAATAGACATATAAATCTTGACCAAACGAATTCCAGATTGGGTAATCATCCGTTCAAAGTCATTCACCTGACTCATAAAGATGTCATATTCTTCTTGGGTACAAAAATTGTTTACAGGCTCTACAACTGCCCTGTTATACCAACTTCTATCGAAAAAAACAATTTCACCTGCTTTTGGAAATTTCTCAATATATCGCTGAAAGTACCACTGTGTTTGTTCTTCTTTAGTTGGCTTTGAAAGGGCTACAATTCTAAAATGTCTAGGATTGATTCTTTCAGTGATCCTTCTAATTGCTCCACCTTTACCAGCAGCATCCCTTCCTTCAAACAACACAATAACGCGTTCGTTCTTTTCTATAACCGAAGCCTGCATTTTAATCAATTCGGCTTGTAATTTTTTCAGCTTCTTTTCGTAATCATAAATACGAAGTGACCTATCAATACTTACTGAATCTTTCGCCAACAACCCTTTAATTCCTAGCTTGGTGTTCAATTTATCTATTACAGATTTCCCTTTCTTCATTTCCATAAAATCGCCTACAATTTATTTTGTACTTCTATTCTTTGAATCGATTAATCAATTTGGTGTGAGGACCTAAAATAATGCATTATTACATTTGGATCAGGCAATAAAGTTGTCTTTGACTCTTCTTTCCCTTCGTAATTAAACTTCGACAATACATATCGAATACATTCCAACCTAGCCGTTTCTTTATTATTCGTTTTTACAATTACCCATGGGCTGTAACTCGTATGCGTTTTACTATACATCTGTTCTTTGTAATAGGTGTATCGATCCCAAAGTTCCTGACCTTTTTGGTCTACTGGACTAAACTTCCAACGTTTTAAAGGGTTTTGCATTCTCGAATTAAAGCGTTTTTGTTGTTCTTCTTTCGAAATTGACAACCAAAATTTAATGATAATCAATCCGTCTTCATACAGCATATGTTCAAATTCTGGTACTTGAGACATAAACTCATCGTATTCTTGTTCATTACAAAATCCCATAACAGGTTCCACGACCGCTCTATTGTACCAGCTTCTATCATAAAAGACAATCTCACCAGGGTCTGGCAACTCTTTGATATAACGCATAAAATACCATTGCCCTTTTTCAATCTCGGTAGGTTTGTTCAAAGCCACCAAACGCGATGACCTAGGACTCAAATGTTCCATAAATCTACGAATAGCTCCTCCTTTTCCTGCGGCATCTCTTCCTTCAAAAATTACGGCTACACGTTTGTTATTCTTGGCAACCCATTGTTGTAATTTCACCAATTCCATTTGCAGCTTTTTCAGCTCTTCTTCATATTCTATGGTATTCAGAATTTTGGTAAACTTTTCACTTTTGTCCGCAAGAATCGCTTTCAATTCTGCTTTAGAACTAACCTTTTCTATCTCCTCTATGGTTAAGTGTTGATCTTTCTTCATAGTTTTTGAACTGAGTATAAATACTCTTCTCCTTTTTTTTTATTGAACTCTAATTTCCTATTTCACTTAAAAACTTAATTCGCATCAAGCGCAATTCTTCCTCTTCATAATCTCCGTCGAATTCATCCAAAGCTTCCTGAATATCATCCGACTCAGCTTCCATAAAATACTCCATAATATCCTCCTGTTGATCTTCATCCAAAATGTCATCAATACAATAGGAAATATCCAATTTAGTTCCAGAATACACGATGGTTTCAATTTCTTTTATCAACGCATCCATTTCCAAACCTTTTGAACTTGAAATATCTTCAAGCGACAGTTTCCTATCTGTATTTTGAATGATATAGAGTTTTAAACCAGATTTCACACCTGTACCCTTTACAATAAGATCATCCGGTCTGGTAATGTCATTTTCTTTTACATAGCCTTCAATAAGCGTGACAAATTCCTTTCCAAACTTCTTTGCTTTTCCATCTCCAACCCCATGTACATTAGATAGTTCTTCTAATGAAATTGGATAACGCAATGCCATGGCTTCAAGGGATGGGTCTTGAAAAATTGCAAATGGAGGAATCCCTTTTTTCTTCGCCATCTTCCTTCTTAAATCTTTAAGAATGGCCATTAATTTTTGATCGCTTACGCCACCAACTGCTTTCGACGTTACCACGCCATCTCCTACGGTATCTTCCTGACTGTATACATGATCAGCAGTCATCATAAATGACTTTGGATTTTCAATGAAATCCAATCCTTCTTGTGTCATTTTTAAAACGCCATACTGTTCAATTTCTTTGCGTAAATAATTCACAACCAAAGTTTGTCGAATCAAAGCCATCCAATAATCTGCTTTGTGTTTTTTTCCGATGCCAAAAAAATCACGTTCTGGTGTTTTATGAGAATTCAGCATTGCATTTTCTTTTCCAATCAACGTAGCAACAATGTCTTTGGCTTTATATTTTTCTTTGGAATCTCGAACTACTGTTAACAACGATTTTACTTGCTCCTGTGCCTCTACTTTGGGTTTTGGGTTCTTAGTATTATCATCCATATTGGCACCCAAACCATTCACTTCATCGAATTCTTCTCCAAAATAATGCAGTAGATATTTACGTCTACTCATAGATGTTTCCGCGTAGCCAACAACTTCTTGCAACAAGGCATGTCCTATTTCTTGTTCAGCAACGGGCTTACTCGCCATAAACTTTTCTAATTTCTCGATGTCCTTATACGCATAATAAGCCAAACAATAGCCTTCACCATCATCTCTCCCCGCACGACCTGTTTCTTGATAATAGCTCTCCAAACTCTTGGGTATGTCATGATGAATCACAAAACGCACATCGGGCTTATCAATCCCCATTCCAAATGCAATTGTGGCAACGATAACGTCTGTATCTTCCATCAAAAACATATCCTGATGCTTTGCCCTGGTCTTGGCATCTAGTCCGGCATGATACGGCATTGCTTTGATTCCATTAACTTGTAAAATCTGGGCTACTTCTTCTACTTTCTTTCTACTCAAACAATAAATCACACCAGACTTACCTTGGTAGCCTTTTACAAAACGAATGATATCGCTGTAGATATCTTTTGTTTTTGGACGTACATCGTAAAAGAGATTGGGCCTATTAAAAGAAGCCTTGAAAGTATTGGCATCAGACATTCCCAATGACTTCAATATATCTTCCTGAACTTTTTCGGTAGCGGTGGCGGTTAAACCTATCACCGAAACATTGTCTATGTTCTTTATAATCGTGCGAAGATTTCGATATTCTGGTCTAAAATCGTGTCCCCATTCCGAAATACAATGTGCCTCATCTATGGCAACAAAAGAAATCTTTTGAGTCTGTAAAAATTGAACATATTCTTCTTTAATTAGTGATTCCGGAGCAACGTAAAGAAGTTTTGTAATGCCATTGACAATGTCTTCTTTAACTTTCGTTACTTCCGATTTGTTAAGTGAAGAATTTAACACGTGTGCAATGCCATCATTTTCGGAAATTCCACGAATTGCATCCACCTGATTTTTCATCAATGCTATCAATGGAGAAACAACAATTGCAGTGCCTTCTTTCATTAATGCAGGTAATTGATAACATAGCGATTTCCCTCCTCCTGTTGGCATAATAGCAAAGGTATTCTCTCCTGCAACTATACTTCTTATAACATCTTCTTGTAAACCTTTAAATTTTGAAAACCCGAAAAACTTTTTTAGGGGACCATGTAAATCAATTTCCTTTCTATTCATTACCTTTCTTAATCTAATTTTAGATACATTTGCAAATAAAGGTATCACTTTTTTTTATTCTACAAAATTAAAACTTTTGAAAAATACAAATACGATTATAGAGAACGCAAAGCAAACTATTGAATTAGAAAGCAATGCTATTGCGAATTTAAAGAATTTAATCAATTCCGATTTTGAAGCCTCTGTAAAATACATCTTCAATTCTAAGGGTAGAGTTATTATAACTGGAATTGGAAAAAGTGCCATCATTGCTAGTAAAATCGTGGCTACTATGAATTCAACAGGTACGCCGGCAATCTTTATGCACGCAGCAGATGCCATTCATGGTGATTTGGGAAATATTCAATCCGAAGATACGGTAATTTGCATCTCTAAAAGCGGAAATACGCCGGAGATAAAAGTACTCGTTCCCTTGATTCAAAATTACGGAAATAAGCTTATCGCACTTACGGGAAATCCAGAGTCTTTTCTTGGCACACATGCAGATTTTACTCTGAATTGCCATGTTGAGAAAGAGGCCTGTCCTAACAACTTGGCTCCAACTACGAGTACTACAGCTCAGCTTGTTATGGGAGATGCCTTAGCCGTATGTTTGCTCGAAATGAAGGAGTTTAGCAGTAATGATTTTGCTAAATACCATCCTGGTGGTGCTTTAGGAAAAAAATTATATTTAAGGGTGAACGATCTTATCGCCAACAATGAGCTGCCATTGGTGCATCCAGAGACAAGTATAAAAGATACTATCATTGAGATTTCAAACAAACGAATGGGCGCAACAGCAGTGATTGACAATGCTACTATCATAGGCATGATTACCGATGGAGATATTCGTAGAATGTTGGAAAATAATACTGCTATTGATACGCTCACAGCAAAAGACATCATGTCGGCAAACCCAAAAACCCTCGATGCCAACGCTATGGCAATCGATGCCCTAAACACATTAGAAGATCACGGAATCACACAAATACTCGTGGAAGATTCGGATAAAAAGTATGTTGGAATTGTTCATTTACACGACTTGATCAAGGAAGGAATATTTTAAATCACGTTGCCTAAAAATCTATAAACGACAACTTTCATGAGTGAAGAAAAAAATCAAATGTCTTTTTTGTCACACCTCGAAGAATTGAGATGGCATTTAGTACGGTCTACTGCGGCTATTTTTATATGTGGGATCGTTTTATTTGCTTTCAAAAAACAAGTCTATGATTTATTTTTATTGGCCCACTTAAAAACAGACTTCGTTACCTATCAATTTTTCTGTGATGCCTTTGGTGCTATTGGAATTGACAGTGATTTTTGCGGCGTTGCATTTCCACAAAAATTGCAAAGTCTTTCCATGACCAATCAATTGATGAACGCCATTTGGTCTTCTTTGATTTTAGGTTTGATAGTATCATTTCCTTACGTTCTTTATGAACTCTGGAAATTTATTGCTCCTGGCCTGCACGAAAATGAAATCAAAAAATCAAAAGGGTTTTTATTCATTACTTCTGTACTGTTCTTTACTGGGGTATTATTCAGCTTTTATGTGATTGTACCGATGTCCGTTTATTTCTTCTATCATTTTGAAATTACAGATACTATACAGAACAATTTCACACTTTCTTCCTATATATCTATGGTTACCAACACGCTTTTAGGTGTATCGGTTGTCTTCGAATTACCGGTTTTGATTTTCTTTTTAACGAAACTGGGCCTTATCACACCAGAGTTTTTAAAAACTTATAGAAAACATGCCTTGGTTGTTGTATTGTTGTTATCTGCCATTATTACACCTCCCGATGTAGCCAGTCAGATAATTGTATCCATTCCTGTATTAATTTTATATGAGGTGAGTATTTACGTATCAAGATTTGTAGTAAAAAAGCAAGTGAACTCTTAACATTAATCGTCTATTAGTATGAAACTTAGAGCTGAAAACATTCAAAAAATATACGGAAGTCGAAAAGTTGTAAAAGGCATTTCATTAGAGGTAAACCAAGGAGAAATTATTGGTCTTTTGGGACCTAATGGTGCTGGAAAAACGACATCGTTTTATATGATTGTTGGCATGGTAAAACCAAACTTTGGAAATATCTATTTGGACAATGACGAGATTACAGATTTTCCAATGTACAAAAGGGCGCAAAGTGGTATAGGATATTTAGCACAGGAAGCTTCAGTGTTTAGAAAATTATCAGTAGAAGACAATATTAGATCTGTATTACAATTTACAGGAAGAACTAAAGCCGAAGAAAACGAAAAGTTAGAAACGTTGATTGAAGAGTTTAGTTTGGGCCATGTTCGTAAAAACAGAGGTGATTTGCTTTCTGGAGGAGAACGAAGACGTACTGAAATTGCACGATGCCTGGCTTCTGACCCTAAGTTTATTTTGTTGGACGAACCTTTTGCTGGTGTTGACCCTATTGCTGTGGAAGACATTCAAAGTATTGTTGCCCAATTAAAGAACAGAAATATAGGCATTTTAATTACAGATCACGATGTACAAGCAACTTTAGCTATAACTGACAAGACCTATTTGATGTACGAAGGAGGTATTCTTAAAGAAGGAACTCCGAAAGAATTGGCAGACGACCCTACTGTTAGAAAGGTATATCTCGGTGAAAGTTTTATACTAAAAGAAAATAAGTTCAAATAGGTTTTCTTTACATTCGACAATCCCCCCATAACATTTTAACAAAAATAGTATGGTGGTTTTTTATTTTATTCTTTTTCTAATTGTTTTTACTTTTATTGGCGTTTCTGCAACCAAGTTTAAATCAAACACTACTAAGGATTATCTTTTAGCCAGCAGTACGATTTCACCTTTTTTTTCGGGTATTTCAGCAGCTGCATCTACGTATAGTGGTTTTATGTTCACGGGGTTTGTAGGCTATGTTTTTACAAATGGCTTTGCTGCAATTTGGTTTATCGTGTTCATGTTTTTAGGTGAATTTTGCTCTACTTTCTTCACCCCTTTTATTCAACAATCAGCAAGAAAAACAAAAGCATATACCTACGTCGAAATGATTGTAGATATGACAGGAGGTTACCAAATACTTCGAAAATTATTAGCAATTATTATTTTGTTGTTTTTAGGTGTGTATGCATCTTCACAAATTCTGTCAAGTACCAAAGCGCTACATGAGTTACTGGAATGGAATCCATTTTTAAGTGTATTGGTTGCTACTGCCATTATCATTGCATATTCCTACGCAGGGGGATTGAGAGCTTCTATTTGGACAGACGTCGCTCAAGGTACAACAATGCTAATAGCTATTGCTGCATTGGGTTTTTATTCGTTGCAAAATTTAGGAGGTTATAACGAATTGTATTTTAAACTTAAGACCATTGATCCAAATTTGGTGTCTTGGCGACCTCAAAATTTAAAATTTGGCATTGCTGCATTTGCTATCGGTTGGTTTTCCCATGGCTTTTTCGGTTTATTGGGACAACCACATGTCATGAATCGATATATGGCTTTACGTACAGGCGCTAAAAATACCCGAAAGGCATCACTCTATTTTATTGGTTTCTCTATACTTTTCACCTGCTTTCTAACACTGGTTTCTTTAGCTATTAGAACCCACTATGCTGAAGTTGCTTTTGACCATGAAGTAGCCTTGCTACGATTTTCAAAAGAAACATTCTCGAATGCATTTTTAGGTTTGATATTGGCTGGTTTATTCTCATCAACTATCTCCACAGCCGATTCTCAAATACTAGTATGTGCTTCGGCACTCACACGTAATTTCTTCCCTAAAAACCTCCGTAAAAAACATCCTCTAGCAAGCAATAAGTTTGCAGTTGTACTTATTGCCATTTGTGTAGGAATGCTATCTCTTTATGAAAATCAAACAGTGTTTTCTACAGTAGTACTTTCTTGGGGAATATTAGGTGTTGCATTCACCCCTTTTTTATTAGCAAACTATTTTAAGTTATCTATTAACTCCACAACATCTGTATGTATGCTTATAACTGGTATAGCTACTGCTTTGCTATGGCATTATAATAGATTGGACAGCAACGGAATGACAATTATGCTGCCAGGCATATCCGCAAGTTTTTTAAGTTATTACCTATGTAAAGCTATTGGACTTACCAACGAATAAAAACAGAACCCCAGGTAAAGCCACTGCCAAATGCGGCTAGAACCACTATATCGTTGTCCTTTATTTTTCCTTTTTCCCATGCTTCACTGAGAGCAATTACAACCGAAGCGGCTGTGGTGTTTCCATAATGCATGATATTGTTGTAGACTTGGTCGTCTCTTAATTTAAATTTACGCTGAATGAATTGAGCAATTCTTAAATTTGCTTGATGAGGAACTAACAAATCGATGTCTTCTGGACTTAATTGATTCTTTTCCAAGCCTTCTAGTATCGCTTCTGAAAATCGAGTAACGGCATGTTTAAAAACAAACTGCCCGTTCATATAAGGATAATATGAAGTATCATCAGGGTCATTCTTTTCCATTATTTCTGGCACCCATCTTGCCGTACTAGGTCCTTCTAACACCAATTCTTTTGCATGTTTCCCTTCTGAATGCAAATGCGAAGAAAGTATTCCTTTTCCTTTTTCTTCGGTCCTGCTGAGCACTACTGCCCCAGCTCCATCACCAAAAATGACTGAAACCCCTCTGCCTCTCGTTGTTTTGTCTAAACCTCCAGAATGATTTTCCGAACCGATGACCAAAATATTTTTATACATTCCTGTTTTAATAAATTGATCTGCAACGGACATTGCATATACAAAACCAGAACATTGATCTCTAACATCTAAGGCCCCTACGGTGGGCATCTCCAACATTTCCTGAACTTCTACACCTCCACCAGGAAAATACATATCAGGACTCAAAGTTGCAAAAACGATAAAGTCGATTTCATCTTTAGTCAAACCAGACCGTTCAATAGCTATTCTAGCCGCTTTTGCTCCCATTACGGATGTAGAATCACCTGAACCTTCTTTAATCCATCTACGTTCTTTGATACCTGTTCTCTCTTGAATCCAAGCATCATTAGTATCCATCATTTTCGACAAATCATCGTTTGTCACAATATTGTCTGGAACATAAAACCCAAGTCCGATAATTTTTGAATTGTACATAGTGGTTACATTTAAGGGGTTATAGCGACTTAAATGTAAGAAATATATTTCAGTTCTATATCAAATTGAACTGTTGTTTTTACTAGAGGCTGACGGCTGACGGCTTCCGGCTGACGGCAGAAAGCTGGAAGCTGGTGGCTGACGGCTGAAACCTGAAAGCTGGTGGCTGACGGCTGACGGCTGACGGCTGACGGCTGAAACCTGAAAGCTGGTGGCTGACGGCTGACGGCTGAGCAAGTAAACCCTAAATAGCCTTTAAGCTCAAATCCATATTGTAAACGGAATGTGTGAGTGCTCCAGAGGAAATATAATCTACACCACATTCAGCATAGTTACGTAGTGTAGTTTCATCAATCCCGCCAGAAGATTCTGTTTGGCATTTACCATTGATCATAGCCACTGCTTTTCTAGTATCTTCATAGGTAAAATTATCGATTAGAATTCTATGGATACCATCAGACCTCAAAATCTCACGAATTTCACCTAAATCTCTAGCCTCAATAATTATTTTTAAATCTTTTCCGGTCTCATCTAAATACGTTTTTGTTTTTTCAATAGCTTTTGTGATGCCTCCTGCAAAGTCTATATGATTGTCTTTTAGCATGATCATATCGTACAACGCAAAACGATGGTTTTCTCCTCCACCAATTTTTACCGCCCACTTCTCCAATGCTCTAATCCCTGGCGTTGTTTTACGCGTGTCTAAGATGTTCGTTTTAGTACCTACTAATAAGTCAGTATAACTTTTAGTTTTTGTCGCAATGGCACTCATTCTTTGCATAACATTGAGTACCAAACGTTCCGCTTTAAGAATTGCATGAGAACTTCCCGAAACCCTCAATACCACATCACCGTGTGTTACAGAAGCTCCGTCTTCTATCAACACATCAATTTGCATTGTAGGTTCTACATATTTAAATACACGAGTCGCAAAATCAACCCCAGCAATGATTCCGGTATCTTTTACCAACAACTGTGCTTTTCCTTGAACACCTACAGGAATACAAGCTAAAGAGCTATGATCACCATCTCCGACATCTTCACGAATGGCGTTTTCAATTATTAATTTCAATTCCGTTTCAAACTGTGTATTGCTAATCATGGACTGTATTTTTGAAAGACAAAAATACTTTTTTATCTCTAAATCTTGAAAGATTTTTAGGTTAATTCTAGAAGCCTACATTGTTGGTATTTATGACAGAACAATGCGCTTTTAGAAACTAATCCCTATTTTTGTTTTATGAAAATAAAACTCTTAGCCATTGGCAAAACGGATGACAAACATCTGAACAGTCTTATTGACACCTATCAGAACAGATTGAAACACTATATCAAATTTGAGTTAGAAATTATTCCAGACATCAAAAATGTAAAAAACCTTTCTGAAAACCAGCAAAAAGAAAAGGAAGGCACCCTGATACTCAGCAAACTAAAACCGACAGACCAACTCATTGTTTTGGATGAAAAAGGAAAAGATTTTCGATCTAAAGAATTCGCATCGTTTTTGCAAAAAAAGATGAACTCAGGCATCAAGCAATTGGTTTTCGTAATTGGTGGTCCCTATGGTTTTTCTGATGCTGTTTATAAGAAAGCACAAGGAAAGGTTTCTTTTTCCAAAATGACTTTTTCGCATCAAATGATTCGATTGTTTGTGGTAGAACAGGTATACAGAGCGTTTACGATATTAAAAAATGAACCCTATCACCATGAGTGAGCATGTAGGTTTGAGTTTTTAGTAAAATTTATAAATTCTGAAAGGAATAACAATGAAGAAATACTAAGTCCTGTTTTTTTCTTCTATCCAGCGCGACATATACTCTGTACTTTTCATAGAATGATGGGCTAGCATACTACCTATAAAATTTGATTTTCGGTGGACTACAATGTCGGATTGAACAGTATACAATTTAGAGAGTAGGTCTTTTTCAAACTTTTCTTTTTCAAAACTTTTGCGAATAGCAAACCCTCTTTGTTGCCCCACAAGCCATTGTTCTTTATTCACATACAATGCCACTGCCGAAGAAACAATTTCAGAAACCGTGTTTACTACACTCCCTCCCCATGGTAGCTTATTGTGCATTCCTTCTGCCCCAATCGTTGTGGTAACACTTGGTGTTCCTGCTGTCATAGCATCGATAAACTTTCCTTTCAGCCCTGCGCCAAAACGCAACGGCGCAAGACATACTCTTGATTTCTGTAATACTTCTATAGCATTATCTGCCCAACCTTTTATCAAAAAACCTTCTTTTTCGTTGTGTAATTGCATCACTTTTTGAGACGGATACGACCCGTATATATGCATTTCGACTCCTGGTAGTTTTTTTCGTAGCAATGGCCATATTTCTTCCTTAAGAAAACGTACACTGTCCCAATTTGGTTCGTGCCTAAAACTACCGATGGTACAAAAATGATTACGTTCTTCAAAAGCGGGTCCTTCCGTTATTTGTGCTTCTGTTATGGTCTCCAACAAAAATGGAACAAAACACAACAAATGAGATGGAACTTTAAAATAGTCTTCCAACAATTCCATTTCAAAAGTAGAGATCATTATACTAACATCGCTTCTATAAATAGAAGCAATTTCTCTTAGCGCAATGTCAGATTGCAAATCGTCGTATTCGAATTCTCTATTTTCTTTCAAGGCTTTATGTCTCCCTTTTCTTAAGCAATGTAAATCCTCCGTATCTAATATTCTGAGTGCTTTTGGACAGTGTTCTCGAACGCGCCAACCAAATTGTTCTTCAGTCATAAACCTATCAAAAAGAACCATTGACGGGTTTAGCTCTTTGATATACGTATCAAAGCTCGAATCATTTAGAACGATTGCTTCTATGGATACACCTATTGTTTCTAAAGGGAATCTATGTGGACTGTCTAGCGTTGCACTCACAAAGGTAATCTGCCAATGGTCAGCAAGAAACAAACGTATCAATTGTAACATTCTCGTTCCGGCAGCAGAAGAATTTGGCTCAGGCCATACAGATCCAATTATAAGTAGGTTTTGTTTCATAGACGGATACTATTTAGAGTTCTATGCTACAAATTCCAAAAACACATATAACGAATTTGGATCTCTGTACAGTTGTTTGATTTGGGAAAATCCGAATGCTTTTGCCCAGTTTTTGTAGGTCGATACTTTTTCCGGAAAATCTTCTTTTAAAATATGTTCTGAAATTGCTGCCATTTGTTCATTGGAAATACTGTGCCAAGCCTTTCGATACCAATTGAGTTGTCTTTTGTTAAATATAGGCTTATTATCTCTCTCTTCCATGGCTACATCATATAGAAAAAATGTGCCTCCCGCTAACAAACGTTTTTTTAAAGCCGAAAAAACTGCCTTTTTCTGTGGTGTTGACAGGTGATGCAAACAAAATCCCGAACTGATAAATTGAACTTTTTCTTGACTATTTTCTAAAAAATGCAACATATCATCGCAGACCAGTGCTACGTCCCAATTGGATCTATCGTGTAACATATTCTTTGCACTATATATGGCATTTTCTGAGAGGTCAATTCCTTTGTAATGCAAACATATTTCAGCAGGATAGGCTTCTTTTGAAAAGTGAGCATTCCCGCAGCCCAAGTCTATCAAAGTAGCTCCATCTTGAATTCCTTTTTGTGAAAGACGTTCTTTAGTTATAGCAATCAATTCTTTATGACGCATATAATTCTGTTGGACTACTTCTGAATACAAGTCAAACGACTTAAATAGCTCATGTGTTTTTTCCATATCAAATCTTTTGGATGATAGCTGTTACCAATGCTTTTGTAAGGGGTTGCCCTTGGGCTTTTTCACGAATTGTTTCGAAGGAATATCTAAAGTCACAACCAGCCTTAAATTCTGAACATCCATAGGCTGTACTCCCTCGAATTACGTTCCCTTTTTTACATTTTGGACAGCGAATCTTCCCATCCTCTTTTTTTGATTCTTCCTTTAGTTCCAATTCAAACACCTCGTTAAACTTGAGGGTTCCATTTATTTTTTCTCCTTCTTTTTTAAATCCTTTTAACAAGACTGTTGCTCCTTTATTCAACAATCTTTTAAACTGGTTTACGGATATTTTCTTTCCTAAAAACTCAAATGGCAACCGGAAATCACAACCTGATGCATACCCCGAACAACCATATGCAGATCCTCCTTTTAGCAGAGTTCCTTTTTTACATTTTGGGCAGGTTATATCTTTTAGCGCTGTACTTGTTGCTTTTTTCTTGGGTTGTTCTGCGCTTTTAACTTCATTTGTAAAACGTCGAATATTCTTTTCCATTCGTACTTCTACAACGAGTTCATCGACCATTTTTTTCATATTATTGATAAACTGACCGGCGCTAAAGCTACCTTCTTCAATCTCTTTGAGTTGTTTCTCCCATTGCCCGGTAAGGGTAGCCGATTTCAATAACTTATTCTGAATGGTATCAATCAATTGAATCCCCATTTGAGTAGGTAGAATTTGCTTTTTCTTTCTTTCTACATACTTTCTTCTAAACAAGGTTTCAATGATATTTGCTCTTGTAGACGGCCGTCCAATTCCATTGGCTTTCATCAAATCTCTTAATTCGTCGTCCTCCACTTGTTTTCCTGCGGTTTCCATAGCACGTAGTAGGGAAGCTTCTGAATAATTCTTTGGTGGTTTTGTTTCTTTTTCTAAAAAGGAAGGGGTATGAGGTCCTTGTTCTCCTTTTACAAAAGTTGGCATTATTTCTTCGGCGGCTTCTTTGGTTTTAGTGCTTTTCGATTTTTCAAACACCACACGCCAGCCTTCTACTAATATCTCCTTCCCTGTTGCTTTAAAACTAGTATCAGCTGCCTTTCCTATAACTGCAGTATTTGAAACTTCACATTCTGGATAAAAAACAGCTATAAACCTTCTAACAATAAGATCGTATACATTCTTGTCATATTCTCCAAGCTGTCCTTCAATCCCTGTAGGAATAATGGCATGATGGTCGGTAACTTTTTTCGAATCAAATACTTTTTTAGATTTTTTTATTTGTTTCCCTAATAGCGGTGTTGTGAGTTGACTGTATTGGGTTAGTTTCCCCAAGATCCCAGGTACTTTGGGATACATGTCATCTGGTAGAAAGGTGGTATCTACCCTTGGATAGGTCACCAATTTTTGTTCGTATAACTTCTGAACTATTTTTAAGGTTTGTTCTGCAGTATAACCAAATTTATTATTACAATCTACTTGTAAACCCGTCAAATCAAATAATTTTGGAGCGTATTCTTTACCTTTTTTTTTCGTTACCGATACAATTTCAAAAGTGGCATCTTTTATGGCTTGCAATGTGGCTTCACCGTCTTCTTTCTTTAAAAATCTACCTTGTTCATTGTTAAAGACAGTATCTCTATATGTGGTTTGTAACTCCCAATAAGGAGCTGGTTTAAAATTCACAATTTCTTTGTATCGTTTTACCAACATTGCCAAGGTGGGAGTTTGTACCCTCCCCACAGACAGCACTTGTTTTTGAGCACCATATCTCAAGGTATACAAGCGTGTTGCATTCATCCCCAACAGCCAATCTCCAATAGCTCTCGAACTTCCAGCATAATATAGATTGTCGTATTGACCAGCGTCTTTTAAGTTTTCAAATCCTAATTTTATGGCCTCTGGTGTCAAGGAAGATATCCATAAACGATCTACTTTTCCTGTATAGTTTGCCTGCTTCAATACCCAACGTTGGATCAGCTCTCCTTCTTGTCCGGCATCACCACAATTGATGACTAGATCTGTAGCATCAAACAATTTTTTAATGGTATTGAATTGTTTTTTAACGCCTTCATTCCCCACCAGTTTGATGTCAAATTTTTCCGGCAACATAGGCAAGGTATTCAAATCCCAACGTTTCCAATGGGGTTTGTAATCGTCTGGCGTAAAAAGTGTACACAAATGTCCAAAGGTCCATGTTACCTGATAACCATTCCCTTCAAAATAACCATCGTGTCTTTGATTGGCTCCCAATATGGTAGCTATTTCTCTGGCAACGCTGGGTTTCTCTGCAATACACACTTTCATAGGGCTGTCAATTTATTCTAAAACGGAAAGTCACAAACTTACATAACTATTCTTGGAATAGAAAATATTTAATCTGAAGTGCCTTTGCGAATATTAAAAAAGACAGTTTCAAAATATATTGTAAAATTCCAATCAAAACTTTTTAAATTTCTTAACGCACTTTAGTCCTGAAAGCAGTAATTTTATTTTTTTTAAAATCCCTTCATGAACAAAGGACATTCTATATTCTCAGCGGTTTTCTTTTTTCTATTTTATTTAGGCTGTATCAACGTTTCTAATGGACAAATAGACCAATCTCCTGGTTCAAATTACGGCTATTCCATCAATGCTCCCAATGCTCCTATTAGCCCAAATGAGAGTATTAATTTTATCAACCCTAAAGATGAAGAACAACAATTTGAAGTTGCTCTTCAAAAGAGAATGCAAAAACAAATCGAAGCGCAAGAGTTGAAAGATCTGAATAACAAAGGGATTATAAGTAGAGAAGAATTGTACAAGAAGCGACTAAAAGCAGAGATGGACGCTTTGCAAACAACCTATGCTAAAATTGATCAAGATCTTGGGGGCTTTAGTACTTCTAGTAAAACAGTTACTATTGTTTGTAGAGATTTTGCCTATCCAGACGGAGATATGATTACTATTTTTTTAAACGATTCCGAAGCGATTCGGTTTATTGAATTGACACAAAGCTACCAACAATTTACACTCCCATTAACTCCTGGGTTGAACACCATAGCTTTTAAAGCATTGAACCAAGGTTCTTCCGGTCCTAATACCGCTGGATTTATGATTTTCGACGATTCAGGAAATATACTATCTTCAAACGAATGGAATTTAGCTACTGGAGCAAAAGCAGTTTTATCCATTGCTCGTGATTATTAAATAATATGATTCCATTTCTTTTAGAATAGGACGAATTGCTATTTTTAGCTACTACTCTGTTAGCAGTTGTTCAATAAGTTCTCTAGTTGCTTCACTATTCCAATCTACTGCCCCCACTTCGTCAACGCGAATCCTACCCTTTTTATCGATGATATAGGTGGCAGGAATACTATTGGTCTTGGCTAATTGCTGGGGTATTTTAGAACTTGAATTGTATACAGGTAGCTCATAATTGTAATCATAGAAAAAAGTGTTCACTTCTTCTGCAGTTTCACTTGTAACAAAAACAAAAGCCACTTTATCTTTATAATCGTCATATAGAGCTTGAATCATTGGCAGTTCTGCCCGACATGGCGGACACCAAGTTGCCCAAAAGTTGACAAATACTACTTTCCCTTTTAATTTCCCAAAGTTGAGCGACTTTGTATTCAACCCTTTCAACTGCCAATTGTAATTCTCTATTTTTTCTTCAGATACAGATTCCGAAGGAGAAAAGGCCATAGTTCTGATTATTATTTCTTTTGACGTTGGGTGCAATAACAAAACAACGGCAATGATAAATAGTAGGTTACTCCAATGTTTTTTTTAATAATACGTGTAGGTTCATACGATACATGTTTTCAATAGTTATGACGAAACAACTTGTGAATACTTTCAATAGAAATAACAATTTCAGAAAAGATTTTGTAAGTTTATTTTTTGGTTCCAAATTACGAATTCTCTTCTATGCAATACCTCGATTTTTCAAAATCTATACGTCGTATCTCCAAGCATCCGTTACCTGGTTTTGAAGCCCACAATAAGTTGGTACCCGGTTACCGACAACAAATTCTTAAAAAACACAATGGCAATAGCAGCACAAAAAAAGCGGCTGTATTGGCTTTGTTTTACCCAGACAAAGTTGGGAATACAAGGTTATTACTAACCTTACGAGCAAGTTATAAGGGCACACATTCTGCACAAATAAGTTTTCCAGGTGGAAAAACGGAAGGTCATGACAACAATTTAGCCGCAACGGCACTTAGAGAAACCTATGAAGAAGTTGGCGTTCCTACTACGACAATCCAAATGGTGAGAGAACTTACAAATGTCTATATTCCTCCAAGTAACTTCTTGGTTACTCCTTTTATTGGTATTTCCGACACCACTCCTCTTTTTAAAACCAATCACGAAGTAGAGCGTCTTATTGAAGTAGCGTTATCGGATTTGTTAGATGATCAATTTATTCGTTTCAAGACTACTGATGAAATTACGGGAATTACGACAAAAATACCTTATTATCATTTCAACGATCAGATGGTTTGGGGAGCTACTGCTATGATTATCAGCGAAATCAAAGAACTTATAAAAACAATGTAAAAAACCATTTCTTTTTGTAAATTTGTCTGCACAAAAAAAAACTCTTAAATGAAACTCCTGAAAAAAAATCCTTTTGGTCACATTTTACTCTTAAAAAAGTGGCTTATTAGAATCGTTGGAGTTATTTCTCATAGAAGATATAATAAATTCAATAAGCTTCAAATTGAAGGTTCTGAAATAATTCGTGATCTTCCCGACACCAATGTCTTGTTTGTTGCCAATCATCAAACCTATTTTGCAGATGTGGCGGCTATGTTTCATGTATTTAATGCTGCCTTAAAAGGACGTGTAGATTCTATCAAGAATATTGGATACATTTGGAACCCTAAGTTGAACATGTATTATATTGCGGCTGCGGAAACAATGAAAGCCGGAATTCTTCCTAAGATATTTGCTTATATGGGGTCTGTTTCTATTCAGAGAACCTGGAGAAGCGATGGTAAAAATGTCAAAAGACAAGTAAAAATGTCGGACATTAGTAATATTGGTACAGCCTTGAATGATGGTTGGGTAATAACTTTTCCACAAGGAACGACAAAACCTTTCAACCCTATTCGTAGAGGTACTGCACATATTATTAAGACGTATAAACCCATATTGATTCCTGTTGTTATTGATGGTTTTCGACGTTCGTTTGACAAAAAAGGGCTTCTGATTAAAAAACGTGGTGTTTTGCAAACGATGGTCATCAAAAAACCATTGAAAATCGATTACGATAATGATTCTTTCGACGATATCGTAAAACAAATTGAGTTTGCTATTGAACAACATCCTTCTTTTTTAAAGGTTATTTCTGTAGCCGAATACAAAAAACAAGAGGATGAATTGAATAAAAAGCGTGAATTTTGGCAGTCGAACGACTGATATTTCTTTTTGCACCATCTCTTTATTTTCTTTTGCATGTAACCGATATTATGCCTAGGTTTACACAATCAATATTCTCAATTGATTTTTAAAATCTTATTGTTAAAAATGATAGTATGACAATTACACAACTCAAATATGTATTGGCTGTTGCTGAGCATCAAAACTTTACGGTTGCCGCAGAACACAGTTTTGTTACACAACCTACATTGAGTATGCAAATACAGAAGTTAGAGGACGCTTTGGATGTACGTATATTCAATCGTACTAAAAAACCAATTACCCTTACAGAGATTGGAAAAAAAATTGTGGAACAAGCGAAGACTATTGTCGAAGAAAGCAATAGAATAAACGATATTGTAGACCAACAAAAGGGGTATATTGGTGGTGAATTTAGAATTGCCATGATTCCGACAATCATGCCAACTTTATTGCCCATTTTCTTAAAAACGTTTAACGAAAAATATCCTAAAGTAAATTTACTTATTGAAGAACTCACTACGGAAGAGTGTATAAAAAAGCTAAAAGATGGTCATATAGATGCTGCAATTGCTGCTACTCCTTTGGAAAATGAAGATGTAAGGGAATTGCCATTGTATTATGAACCTTTTGTTGGTTTTGTGCCTCCAACGCATAAACTAGCTTCGAAAAAGGTATTGTGCGTGGATGAACTTGAAGCTGATGATATTTTATTATTAAAAGATGGACATTGTTTTAAGGAAAGTATTATAAATATGTGCAGTTCTATCAATTCAAAAAATTCAAAATCGTTTCAAATTCAAAGTGGTAGTTTTGATACATTAATAAAACTAGCAAAAGAAAATCTAGGAATGACCTTGCTCCCCTATTTGCACAGTTTAGATTTGGCAGAAGAAGACAAATCCCTTATGCGCGATTTTGAGAGTCCCGTTCCTGCTAGAGAAGTAAGTCTTATTCATCATAAATCGCAGTTAAAAATGCAACTTATTGAAGCTTTAAAAAATACAATAGATGGATTGGTAAGAGGTGCTATTTCTTTTCATGATGTAAAAATCATAAGTCCGTTAAAGGACCATAAAAAATAAAACACTTAATAGAAACAAATAAAAAAACCGTCTAGAAAACTAGACGGTTATTCTTTAAGCGACAATGGCTAAACAAGAGTGCAACTCTGGTTTGTTACTTGTAAATTCTGTTAGCCAAATCTTAAGTTCTTTTAATTCGTAGGGTAGTAATTTTTTTACTGCTTTTTCTAATTCCATAAAAAACAACTCAGAATTAAAACTTACTTTTTCTAACACTGTTTTTGTGTATTCATAAACGGCTCTAGCCATGTTGTTAATTTTATTTTTTAATTTGACCAAATATAAATAAAAAAGGGGTAAATTGAAATATTTACCCCACATATTTTAATTTTTAACAGTTTGTTAAACTATAATGCATTGATCTTTTCAACAAGACCGCTTGCTGCATTTTCAAGTTCTTTACGAATCGATTTAAAATGCTTTTGCTTACTCTCTACATCTTTTGCATGGATTTTATCCATTAAAGCATCAAAATGAGCAATTGCCTCATCGATAATAGCTTGTGCCTTTGAAACGTCTGCATCTGGTGTTGTAAACTCCCAAATATAACAAGCTTCAATAAGGTCGCCTAATGTATTATGAATATCTTTTTTTAAATTTTTAATTGCTGCCATTTTCCTTTTTTTAGTATTGGCTACAAATTTACTGATTTTAGTTCACATAATCCCTCGCATTGGAAATATAATACGAGACCTGTATTTGGGTCATAAATGGTTACAAAAGTTTTTTCAAATCGAGAATGGATGCAACTGTTTTATAGGCATCCTGGGCAAAGGAATGCGAGTCGACTTGTTCGTGCAGCCATGTAGTATGAAAGGGTATATGAATTGCACTCGCTCCTATTTCTAACAAGGGTAATACATCGGATTTTAGTGAATTTCCTACCATTAGTAATTCCGAAGCTTTGATATCCAAATGCTGAATGATCTTTAAATAGTCTGCTTCTTTTTTATCACTCATCACTTCTACATGATGAAAATATTTTAACAAACCAGATTTTTCAAGTTTTCTTTCTTGATCTAGTAAGTCTCCTTTGGTGGCTACAATTAATTTAAAATTCTTTGATAATTCCGCCAAAACATCCTCTACTCCCTCTAATAATTCAATAGGCTTAAACAACATTTCTTTACCCATTGCTATTATTTTCGAAATAACTTCAGGCGACACTTTATGATTTGAAATTTCTACAGCCAATTCAATCATAGACAATATAAAAGGTCTTACCCCATAGCCATAATAATGCAAGTTTTCTATTTCAATTCTATAGAGTTCTTGATGAATTTTATTCAAGGTTTCATAGGCCACTAATAATTTTGCCACTTCATGCTCCGTTTCTCTAAAATACGGTTCATTTACCCAAAGCGTATCATCGGCATCGAATGCAATTACTTTTATGTCTTTGTAGGCTACTTCCATAGTTTATTTGCCTCAATTAAGTCTTCTGGCGTATCTATACCGATTACTTGGAAGGGTGTTTCGACCATTTTTATTTTTTTACCATATTCTAAAAATCGAATTCCTTCTAGTTTTTCTGTCGCTTCATTTTGCTGCATAGGCAATTTTGTAAATGCCGATAAGGCAGATTTTCTAAAGGCGTAAATACCGATATGTTTATAATAAGTTGTTTCAACACTTTTATCCCTTGGGTATGGAATGGGAGATCTTGAAAAGTAGAGAACACAATCATTGGTATCCAGCACGACTTTTACATTGTTGGGGTTCTCTATATCTTCCCAAGAATGCATTGGGTGTATTAAGGAAGCCAAATCGATTTTTTGTTCAGGGTCATTTTTAAAAACAGCTATCAAGTCTCGCAAAGGTTCTAATCTCGTAAAAGGTTCATCTCCTTGTACGTTTACCACAATATCCACATCGAGTAATTCAGCTGCTTCCGCAATACGATCTGAGCCACAATCGTGCTCCTTGATGCTTCGAATCACTTTCCCGTTGTGCGCTTTTACAGCCTTTTCAATCTCTGAACTGTCCGTTACTACATATACTTCATCAAACAACTCGGTAGCAATAACCGACTCATAGGTTCTTACTATCACTGGTTTTCCTGCTAAATCTTTTAATAGTTTCCCTGGAAAACGTGAAGCGCTATATCGGGCTGGTATCATTGCAATTACTCTCATGACTTATAAACTAATGCTGTCGTATTGTATTGTTGACAGTTGTTAAAAAATCAAAGATAGATATTTCACTTCTTTCTATGATACTATTCTAAAAATACTTGATCATCCTATATATACAATTGGTCAATTCCTTTATTCTACCGCCTAATTTCATCCTGTTCTATGGCTCTAAAATCAATTATTAAAAAGGTTTGATTGCGATCTACTTTTCTTATGTATTTATTTTTTTGTACTTTAGAAACGCGCAAATACCATAATTTTTAAATCACCCCCGTACAATGACTTTAAGAATACAGTGTAGCAATTCCATTTATTTTTCATTCAAATAACCTTTTCATACTAGATGCAAACTAACCTCTTGCTTCTCGGTACGAATAACAATAACTAATATTAACTTAAATCTTTACACATGAAAAAATTAGTAGCAGAATTTATTGGAACCTTATGGCTTGTTTTAGGAGGCTGTGGAAGCGCTGTCTTAGCAGCAGGCTATCCAGAATTAGGCATTGGCTTTGTAGGCGTTTCTCTTGCCTTTGGACTCACGGTGGTTACCATGGCTTATGCCATAGGACATATTTCTGGTTGCCATTTAAACCCAGCGGTTTCCATTGGATTATGGATTGGTGGTCGTTTCGACAAAAAAGAGTTGATTCCCTATATCATTGCACAAGTTTTAGGTGCTATTGGTGGAGCCGGAATTCTCTATTTGATTGCCAGCGGAAAGTCTGGTTTTGAACTCAATGGTTTTGCAGCTAACGGCTATGGTGAGCATTCACCCGACGGTTATAGTATGCTTGCCGCATTGATTACTGAAGTTGTGATGACCTTCGCTTTTTTAATTATCATCCTTGGTGCAACGCATTCAAAAGCTCCGAAAGGATTTGCAGGTTTGGCCATTGGATTAGGACTTACATTGATTCATCTTATTAGTATTCCTGTAACAAACACTTCAGTAAATCCTGCAAGAAGTACAAGTCAGGCAGTCTTCGTAGGAGATTGGGCAACAGGGCAACTTTGGTTGTTTTGGGTAGCACCAATTATTGGAGCGGTCTTAGCAGGTGTAGTCTACAAATACATTTCACCTGAAGAATAAATAATTTGCATCTCAACTAATTCATTTTCAAGGCGGAAAGTAAGTATCCTTATTTTCCGCTTTTCTTTTGATTCATAAAACAACAAACAATTAATCTAATTTGCCTAGAAAAAGCATTCATTTTAGTATATTTAACAAATAGCAATCAAAATGTTACGTTATGGATAGAAAAAAAATATTTACCAGTAGTTCGCAGATTGAGATCATGGGAGTAAAAAACTTGTTAAGTGAACACGGTATCCCCTATTTTGAATTGAACAAATCAGATTCGTCCTATGTCGGCATTTTTGATGAAATTCAACTGTATGTCAATGAAGATAAAGAAGTCAAAGCAAAGGCACTCATTCAAGAAAATAGACAAGGGTAGTTCTATTTTTGTTAAACCAAACAATATTCACTTAAATTATTATATCTAATGAAAATTATACTTTCGCAATTAATGAAGTCTTCCAAACAATCTTTAGAAGGGAAATGGGGACTTGCCATAGGCACATTCGTTTTATACATGTTTTTTTCAGCTTGCATTCAAGGCGCTAGTAAAGAGATACCAGCCATTGCATTTTTATCTTTACTTTTTGGAGGACCTATCTCATTAGGCCTTTCTAATTTTACATTGCGTATTTCGAGAAATGAAGAGGCGAGATTTGAACATTCCTTGAGTGGTTTTTACAACTTTTCAAATGCGCTAATAACCTATGTTTTAATGCTTCTTATTATTATAGGTTGGACTTTACTTTTAATCATTCCTGGAATCATTGCCGCTATTGCTTACAGTATGACTTTTTATATTCTTGCAGATGACCCAGATCTCGCACCTATGGATGCTTTAAAAAAGTCTAAAGAAATGATGGATGGACATAAGTGGACCTATTTCTTTTTAGTACTTCGTTTTGTTGGTCTGGCTATCCTTTGTATTCTTACCTTAGGAATTGCATTTCTTTGGTTGGCTCCTTATATTCAAGTAACGAATGCAAAGTTCTACGACACTTTAAAAAATGGAGTTCAATAATATAGATAAGCTATAACGTAACAGTACCGAAGTAAAAGAGTTTGCTCTACTTTTTATTAATTTCAAAAAAAAATGCTATTTTTGTTTTATATGAGAACAAGTCACTACATATTTAATGCTTTTAAAGCCATTTTATCGATGTCAACGCCTATGCGTAACATGGATAGCTTGTCTGTTGCTGTCATTTGTAGTAAGCAATGGAAACCACATCCTTTTAAAAGTACTTTTGCTCAATATTATCGAAAATTATAAACTCATAATAGTCAACAATATAAAAGTGCTTTTCTAACGGAAAGCACTTTTTTTTTATTCATTAATTAAAAACTATCATCATGAAAACAGCGAAAAAAACAAAAACAACCCAAGGTATGCAAGCCATTGTCTTACACTTAAATTTATTGCAATTAAGAACCTATTTACACAGTTTACACAATCCGAATCCTTGAAAACAATTTATTATGAACACACAGTATTCACACCAAAGAAACACCTATTCGTTTAACGTTGTTAAAAGCGACGTAAATCAACACAAAACCTTGCAACCATCATTGCTATATGCTAAGATGGAATCGGCAGTTTTAAATTCGTTGACTTCACTCAAAGAAAAGAATGATCTGAGGCAACATGTCTTTAAATTAGACATGTTTAAAAACGCAAAACTTAAAGATCGTTTAAAAATCACCCATACCGTTCGTAAATTAAGTACCTCTGAAATCTTGTTTTCAGTTGAAGTATTCAAAGAAAATAGTCCCAATAATGAAATTGTTTGTGCAGCTACTTTCGGCTATACACTCAAAAGAAAGGATGCTATAAACCTAGCGTCTTAAGCTATTTAGTTTCGGGTATTGTTATGCAAGGTACACTACCCGAACTAATTTAATTGACATCATTTTTGTCATAAGTTTCAAAAGATAAAGTTCAATATCCATTTGAATGACCTACCTTTGTCTCCTTATACACATTATATGACCTTTAAAGAACTTTCAATTGTTGCCCCTATCCAAAAAGCCCTTGCATCGAAAGGGTATTCGCAACCTACTCCCATTCAAGAACAATCAATTCCTATTTTATTGGAGGGAAAAGATCTTTTGGGCGTTGCGCAAACAGGAACTGGTAAAACAGCTGCCTTTGCCATTCCAATTATACAACAATTGTATTTGGATGCGACTACTAAAAAATCATCCAAAAGAATAAAAGCCTTGGTGGTTACTCCTACGCGAGAATTGGCCATACAAATTGCCGACAATTTTACAGAGTATTGCGCACATACAAATTTAAAAAACACGGTAATTTTTGGAGGTGTAAAACAAGGTACACAGGTTAATAAGCTAAAAGCTGGAATAGACATTCTTGTGGCAACACCTGGTAGGTTGTTGGATTTAATCAATCAACGAATTATCAGTCTTAGGGATATAGAGTATTTCGTTTTAGATGAAGCCGATCAAATGTTAGACATGGGGTTTATTCATGATATTAAAAAATTATTGACTTTCCTTCCTTCTAAGAGGCAGTCCTTGTTTTTTTCAGCCACGATGCCACAGAACATAAAAGAATTGTCTCAAACAATATTACACAATCCTAGTAAAGTTAGCGTTCGACCAGAGCAAGCCACTGCTGAACGTGTAAAACAGGCCATTTACTTTGTTCAGAAAAGCGATAAAAAGAATTTATTGATTGAACTCATCAATGAAAAACCAAATGATTCTACTTTAGTTTTTTCGAGAACAAAACACGGTGCAGACAAAGTGGTTAAGGTGCTTGCCAAGGCAGGAATAAAAGCAGCGGCTATTCACGGTAATAAGTCTCAAAACGCAAGACAACGTGCCTTAGGTGCCTTTAAAAAAGGTGAATTGAATGTACTCATTGCAACAGATATTGCCGCTAGAGGAATCGATGTTGCCGATTTGTCATTGGTTGTAAACTATGACCTTCCTAACATCCCAGAAACCTATGTACATAGGATTGGAAGAACCGGACGCGCCAAAGCAAGTGGTATTGCAATTTCTTTTTGTAATGCTGAAGAAAGAGCTTATTTAAGAGATATTGAAAAACTTATCCGTCAAAAGATTCCTGTCGTAGAAGAACACCCTTTCGCCGAAGCTGCCAAAAATGAAGTAGTACCCGTAAAAGAAAAAACACAACAGAATAGGAAAGGAAATTCTAGAAATCGCAACCGAAATCGCTCAAAACGAAAGTAGTACACAAAAGAAAATACGACGCTGAATCGATACAAATTTATGAATGAAAGAAAATAATAATTTTTACAAGAAATTTACAATCTTTAAATAATAATTGTTTTTTCAATTATATAACACTAAATTTGTTAACAACTAATATAATTAATTTATCAAAATGAGCAAAGGTACCGTAAAATTTTTCAATGAAACTAAAGGTTTTGGTTTCATAACTGAAGAAGGATCAAGTAATGAACACTTCGTACATGTAACAGGTTTAAT
Source organism: uncultured Flavobacteriaceae bacterium (assembly GCA_943789365.1). GTDB lineage: Bacteria > Bacteroidota > Bacteroidia > Flavobacteriales > Flavobacteriaceae > Flavicella. Next base: position 86,328 of record CALSTV010000001.1, read on the forward strand.
CGACGAAATCCGTGAGGGTGATGAGGTTGAATTCGAATTACAAGAAGGAAGAAAAGGAATGAACGCAGTAAATGTGAAAGTAATCTAATTACTTGTTTCTTAAATGTTATGAAAGCTCGTCTTCTTTAGATGAGTTTTTTTTTGCGGTATTGTTAGGTCTTACTGTCTCTTCTTAACCCTCTTTAAATCTAAATGGTTGATTGGATTGATGCCCAATCCAGATATGTTTTTTTGGGTAAAACGAACCACTTCATCGTAGTACAAAGGAATTACCGGGGCTGTACTCATTACCAAACTGTCCATTTTTTGATATAATAATTGTCGTTCAATTTTATCGACGGTTCGCACAGCTTTTTCAAACATTTGGTCAAATTTTGCATTGCTATAGTGCGTGTAGTTTGGACCATTGGGTGAAAAGTTCTTGGAATGAAAAATAAATAAATAGTTTTCAGCATCAGGGTAATCGGCCACCCAAGAACCTCTAAATATACTCAACTTACCTGTTACTTTTGTTTGCCGTAATGTAGAAGGAGGCATTACATCAATACGTACCTTTAAGCCTACCTTTCCCATTTCACGTTGAATGTATTCACATAAATCTAAATATTGACTGTTGGTACTAATAGTCACCGAAGGTTCTTTGTCTCCAGTAGCTTCTACATATGCATCGATCAATCTTTTTGCCTTTTCAGGTTGATAATCATAGCCTTTCATTTCATTGAAAGAGGGCATTCCTTTCGGAATAAATCCATTTACAGCAGGAAAACCAATCCCATTTCTCAGGTACAAAATCATTTTCTCTTTGTCGAATCCATAATTCAGTGCTTTTCTTATTTTGACCGACTGAATTTCGGGCACTGCTGCATCGAGATACACTCCTAAATATTCAGTGTTCAAATAAGGCCCTGAGACCATATTTATTTGGGAAGCATAGCGCTCAGTTAATTTTCCCTCAAGCGTTAACAAATCGTCTTTATACGATGCGTCTATACTGTTTAAAAAATCTAAATTCCCTTGAATAAACTGCAAAAACTCTGTCTGTTTATCTGGTAAAAAACTAATAGCCACGGCTTCTACATAGGGCAATTGGTTTCCCTGTACATCTCGCTCATGGTAATTCTTATTTTTTCTAAATATCAATTTTGTGTTTTCTACCCACAATTTAAAATAAAAGGGGCCCGTACCAATTGGGTTAGAACGAAAATCGTCTTTAAAATAATCTATCGCCTCTTTAGGTACCACCGCACAATATTTCATACTCATTAGTCGTAGAAAAGGAGGAAATGCCTGTTTTAGATGGATCACTAAGGTAGTATCATTCTCGGCGTTAAAATTGTCTACATAATCTAAAACCCATTTTCCAGGCGAGGCTACTTTTGGATCTAACAGCCTTTGAAAACTGTACACAAAATCACTAGCAACTACCTTTCTTGTTTTGCCTGCTCCAAACAAGGTATGCTCGTGAAATTTCACATCAGACCTAAGGTAAAACGTATACGTCATACCTTCATTGGACAACTCCCAACTTTGAGCGATATCGGGTTGTACTTCTAATTGCGCATCGAGCTGTACCAAACCATTGAACAACTGATTGGTTGCCCATATGGTACGCAAATCTTTAGCAAATGCAGGATCTAAGGTACTAATATTGGCAGCTTCATTGTATCGAAAAACTTCACCTTCATGATGCTCATTTTGCGCTGTATTACAAGAAACACCAACGGCTAAGAATACAATTGCACAAACAAACTTCACTGCTTTGTTAATTTTCAAAATCATAGTCTTTTTCTACTTTACATATTCGCACTTTAAACGCTTTATACCATTCATTTTTACCTCTTTCTCGAGCCACACTGTGTGCTGAATTGTACTTCCATAATTTTATAGCTTCCAAACTTTCCCAATAGGAAACCGTAATTCCCAATTCCTGTCTTGCCGATTCCATTCCCAAAAACCCCTTTTGATCCTTTGCTAGTTGTTCCATCCTTTCTGCCATAGCATCATAGCCCTCAATCGTGTCACTTTGTACGCTACTAAAAATAACGGCATAATAAGGTGGTTCTGGAGTTGGTGCAATCCATTTGTTTTTTTCTTGGCTCATCGTTCTACTATTCTTGACTTATCATTTAAGCATACATGCCGTACAACGCAAAATATAATTCACTAAAAACCTATTTACAATTCAAGTTTAAAGATGTATTTTTGTACGCGTTAAAAGTACGAGAATGAATGCACATAAAAAAGTAGCATTTTACACCTTAGGTTGTAAACTGAATTTTTCTGAAACCTCTACCATTGCTAGAAACTTCCAGAACGAAGGTTTTGAACGCGTAGCCTTTGAAGAAAAGGCTGACATCTATGTCATCAATACCTGTTCGGTTACAGACAATGCGGACAAACGCTTTAAATCGATTGTTAAGAATGCTCTCAAACAAAATGAAAATGCATTTCTCATTGCTATTGGTTGCTATGCACAATTAAAACCTGAAGAATTAGCAAAGGTTGATGGTGTAGATTTGGTATTAGGAGCTACGGAAAAGTTTAAGGTAACCGATTATATCAATGATCTTTCTAAAAACGACTTAGGAGAGGTACATTCTTGTGAAATTTCTGAGGCCGATTTTTATGTGGGTTCTTATTCTATAGGAGATAGAACACGTGCATTCTTAAAGGTTCAAGACGGCTGTGATTATAAATGCACCTATTGTACCATTCCATTAGCAAGAGGAATCTCTCGAAGCGACACCTTAGAAAATGTGCTAAAAAATGCAGAAGAGATTTCCAAAAAAGACATCAAAGAAATTGTACTAACCGGCGTGAATATTGGTGATTACGGAAAGGGAGAGTTTGGAAATAAAAAACACGAGCATACTTTTTATGAATTGGTGCAAGCCTTAGATGATGTTAAAGGTATACACCGACTGCGTATCTCTTCTATTGAACCTAATTTATTAAAAAAGGAAACAATCGATTTTGTAGCGAACTCCAAAACGTTTGTTCCTCATTTTCATATCCCACTTCAAAGTGGAAGTGATACTTTATTAAAACGCATGAAAAGAAGGTATATGAGAGATGTATATACCAGTCGTGTAGCTGCCATTAAAGAAGTTATGCCTAATGCCTGTATTGGTGTCGACGTAATTGTCGGGTTTCCTGGAGAAACAGATGAACTCTTTCTCGAAACGTACAACTACCTCAGCGAATTAGATATTTCCTATTTACATGTATTTACTTATTCGGAAAGACCCAATACTGAAGCTGTAGCTATGGATGGTGTTGTTCCTTTAAATAAACGTAAAAAACGCAGCAAAATGCTCCGAGGATTGTCTGTGAAAAAACGTCGTGCTTTTTATGAAAGTCAATTAAACACAACGAGCACGGTTTTGTTTGAAAGCGAGAACAAGGAAGGATATATTCAAGGATTTACAGAAAATTATGTCAAAGTAAAAACCCCTTGGAACCCAAGCTTGGTGAATACCATACACCCAGTTTCATTGACAAAAATCGATGAAGACGGACTCGTTCGTTTTGATTGGATATCCTAGCGGTGCCAGTAAGAAAGCATTGGTGAGAATTCAGAAGTTCTGGAGTTAAGGAGCCTAGTAGCTGGTTGCTGTTAACCAAAAACAACGTATCTTTGAATTGTAAGTCAACGCATACGTGAATTATTAGTGAAGTCAACAAAAAAACACATCTATTTTGTTCCAGGAACTGCAGCAAACGCAAAGATTTTTGAGCGCCTTGCACTGCCGGAAGCCTTGTATGAATGTCATTATTTAGAATGGATGCTTCCTAGTTCAAAAGACGAAACCATTGAGGACTATGCTGGCAGATTGTGTCAGAAAATAAAGCATCAAAACCCTATTTTGGTAGGCGTATCCTTTGGGGGTGTTATGGTACAGGAAATGGCAAAACACATAGCTTGTGAAAAAATTGTATTGATATCAAGCATCAAAAGTCATCATGAACTATCGAACAAAATGCAATTCATCAGAGACACGAAGGCTTATCGTCTTTTCCCTAGTCGTATTTTAAATAGTATACTGCGTTTTATTGCTGCAGTTTCTACCAGTAAAACGACTCGTAGATTGGAACAATATCAAATGTACCTCTCTTTTCGAGAGCCCTTGTATCTCAATTGGGCAATCAAACAGGTATTGCAGTGGAAACAGACGAGTCCACTTCCAAACACTATACACATTCACGGCACAAATGATTTTATCTTTCCTATTCACTATATAAAGAACTGTATATCAATTGAGAAAGGCACGCATATTATGATTGTTACAAAAGCAAAAACCATAAGTGCGCAATTGCTTAAAAACTTGGTATGAAATTTGAGCGAATAAATTCGTAAATTGTCCTTTAAACAAAAACCAATTATGAATTTTTCAACTAAATTATTTTTAAGCTTAGCAGTTGTCTTTGTAAGTGTCTTCTTTCTAGCGAACACCTCAGAACTTGAGAAGAGAACGAGTGAAAGTTATGCAATAAAAGCCATTAAAATACCGTACAATATTACGTTTGCTGGTGAGCGTATCCCATTGGAAATTCAAGATGTAAAAGAGCGTGTGGACCGTGAGTTTCTAGTAAATACCTATTGGCAGTCCAACACCTTGTTATTGATTAAAAGAACACATAAGTTTTTTCCTATTATTGAGCCAATCTTAAAGGATAACGGCATTCCAGAAGATTTTAAATATTTGGCAGTTATTGAAAGTGGTTTGATGAATGTTACCTCTTCTGCAGGCGCCAAAGGTTTTTGGCAATTGATGTCGCATACAGCAAAAGAACGTGGCTTAGAGGTAAATAGCAATGTAGATGAGCGTTATCATATAGAAAAAGCAACACAGGCTGCTTGTGACTACCTTTTACATTCCAAAGAATTGTTTGGAACATGGACCTTAGCGGCGGCAGCTTACAACGCAGGAAACAGAGATATTCAAAGACAGCTCGACAAACAACAGGTGTCGAATTATTACGATTTACTTTTAGCAGACGAAACCCAAAGATACCTTCCTAGAGTGATTGCTGTAAAAGAAATTTTAACACATCCGGAAAACTATGGCTTCGTTTTTGAAAATGAAGATTTGTATCGTCTCCAACGCACAAAAACGGTGGTTGTTGATACGGTAATTAGTAATATTGCAAATTTTGCCCTTCAAATGAATACCAATTATAAGGAACTGAAAATTTACAATCCTTGGCTTCGCGAGAACAAACTCAACAACCGAAGTAGAAAAGTATATCAGATTAAAATTCCTGTGGAGTAATCCTATCGGTTAGCTTTTGTAATGATACTCCGACTCATTTAGTTTATTTCCTAAAGCGTCTGTTGTATATACAATACGGTTAAATGCATCATAATAGTAAAACATTTCTTCTTTTCTTGCGTCTACTCTGTTAGTAATGTTCCCATTGGAGTCATAAAACGTAAGTGAAATTGTCGCCTTTGGTAAACTTTCGTACAGTTTTAAAAGTATATTCTTTAGGGATTCAGTATGCATCGTTTGCAAATTTTCATAGGAAACCCCTAGTGCCAACATTACCGCTTCATATCTAGCATTTCCAATACCTGCAACCGGATATTTTGAATCGTAGCCCATAAGGATAACTTTATATACTTCTGTACCTGTTTTCTCTTCAATTATTACCCCTGTATCAGAAATTTTAGTGATTTCATTTGTCCTTTTTATTTGGGATACACCTGTCCAATTTTGATAGGGATATAATATGTCATTTTGTGCTTTCCATTTTATTTGATTCCTTGAGGACAGCACTCCGTTGTTATAAGCCCGTTCTTCTATGGTTTGACTGAGCATGTTTCGCTCTAGAAATGGGGTTGCTAGTGATGCGGAAGAATTTTCAAAACCGTAATCTGTAATTAATTCCTCAGTACTCCCATCCGATTTTATCGTTGTTGTTCTTACGGGCAAACCAATAGCATTGTATTCCTTTACCGTGTTTACAGTTAAAGTTCCCGACTCCAAAAAAGTTGTATCTGTAACATCGGTATTTCTTATGAATGTACTTAATACAGGTTTATCTGCAGCGTTTGCCGTGTATTTTGAAAACACATCATAAGTAAAAGTGGCCTCTTTCTTTAGTTCCCCATTAACATCTCTGTTTTCAATTCTATTCAATGTACCAAGCAAACGCATATCGGAAAGCCCGGTATCGAAAAACTTTATTATTTTCCCTTTGCTATCATTTCCAAATCCTTTGTGCTCTATGGTTGTTTTGCCGTAAAAAATTCTTTCATCGGAAAGCATGTTCTTTTCTTCATATTGGTATTCTATTTTTCTAGGGCTTTGCCTCAAATCATTGAGTTCTATTGATTTTACCACAATATCATACACTTCATTTTGAAACCCTCCTTGAACCAATCTGCATACCACACCATCGATATCTCTGCCTTCGGTAGGTGACAAAATTGCATTATTACTAAATTGTTTGTTCTTCAAAACATAATCATTTCTCAATTCAAGTTCAGAAAACTCGAGCTGACCTGTACTTTTATCAATATAATATAACCTCGTTGAATAGACATCGTTGTTATAACCAAACTTGTATGAAAATTCACGTTTTTTACGACTGTTAAATGGCGTAAAATTATCCGAATTCTCTTTTCTTATTTCCAGTCCATCGGAAGTATCTATTTTTTTATAAACCCCTTCATTCTTAAAAATATAATTGTCAAAGGAAGCCAAAAAAGGACTACAACCATTTTCTATACCACCATCAATTATCGAAGATTTCCATGAGTTTTTGTTTGGCAAATACTCGATATATCTAAACAATTCACCTGAACAATTAAAACCATTCTCTAATACCAACCTATCCGGACTTATTTCAATGTGGTATCCATGAACACTACTCACACGTGTATAATTTCCTTGCCCATTAGTTGCGTCTGAATAAGGACCAAAGCTCCAATTAATTCCATCGTACCTATTTAAACCAAAATATCGATATAGCCTAAAAACAAACCCACTGTTTGAATTCGCATAGAACTCTAAGTCTGATAGAGTTGTACTCCCTATTTCTCTATGCATGCTTTTTACTATAATATTGTCATGTACTTTTATTAAATTAAATGCATCATCCCAATGTAAATAATAAGAATCAGATCCAAGTGTGAGGCTAGTTGACATTTTTAATAATGCCATCGAATTGTTTGGAACAACTACAGGTTGGTATGAATCAGGCAAATTACTTATAAATCGTACCGCTTCTTTCGACCACGATTTTGAAATCCAATTCTTTTCATTATTCAGGTAATTTATATAAAAATTATCCTGATAATCTATAGTGTTTGAACCTTCTATTTCTTCACCTCCTTTAACGTTAATTGCTAAAATATAGTTTTTAAAAGCCGTAAAGGAATACTTAGCCGATGCATTGGAACTATCACTTTCTGAGAATACAATTTTTTTATATGTCCAAGCATCATTCTCCAAGGTGTAGATATGTAAATCACCTGTGTTTTCATAACCAAAAGCAACAAATTCATCACCAATTAAGAGTTCATAACTATGAAATTCTAAATTTGATTCGGTGTCTATCCACTCCTCCTTTAAGTTATCAAAAACGGTAGCTTTCCATGTTTTTCCGTTTTGAGATAAATGGTATAAAATCAAATTTCTACTATCTGGTTCATATGAAAAATATCCATGAAACTTGTTGGCTCTAAACTCCCATCCGGAATTCTTGTGTAGAAAATGTTGAGATTCTTTCCATGTATTATTCTCCCAATACTCATGTATCACACTTTGTTCCGTATACAGTACTAAATAGTCATTTTCCAAACCATATTCAACAGGTTCTTCATCGCCGATACTTTGAATTAAATCAGTATGATTTATCATTGTATTTGTAAAAAGGTTTTGCTTTTCATAACTATAGGTTACGAAACCTCCTCCCGGATATGTGGTTTTGTAAATACCTCCTTTAAACTCACCACTGGTATGGTATTTAAATTCAAAAGGTGGCAGGCTTAAATTTTCAGTGTTTCTTACTATTATTTGTTTTAAATAGCGCTTTAAATGGTAGGGTATTGGTTGTTCTTCACCTATGATTTCATAATTCATTTCTGTGGTAGTTTGTAACTCACTAGAACTATTAAATTGTTGAACCTTATCTATATATTTTTTTTCATAGCGCTCTTGATAGGCATCTGGTTCTATTTGTTCAATATGAGGTTCAAAATATTCATCTGGTAATTTATTTTTATACGACAAGACCAATTTACTTCCGTTAGAAGCTCTAATCTCTTTTAGATACAAGGCTTCCGTATGAAAATTTCTAATTTGATTGCTATTTTGTTTTCCTTCAATTTTATCATATGTAAAGTTTAGCTCATTTCCCCATTGATCATGGATTCGAACCAAGTACCACTCTATTGGCATATTTCCTGTTGGTGTTTGAACAGAATCTCCAATCCAATTTCCCCATGTACTAATCTTTTTTATCCCATTAGCAACAGAATCTACCCCAAACTGATATACAATACCATCTTCTTTTATCACGATCCAATATTCTAAGGAAATATGATAGCTAATTTTCCATGCATTGTAGGGCTCTGATACAAACTCCATCAATTCCGGTGTTCTCTTAATACATTTAAGTTTATGTGTATTCCCAAAAATCAAATAATAATCATCATCGTCTTTTGTAGTTGTTTGTTTATAATCTGTTACAATTTTAGGAACAGACATCGAAAACCCCACCCCTACACAACTAGTAGGATTGAATTCATTTGTATTTTTAGCGGTTTCAAAAGCCGATTTTCCATCATAGTTCAAGGCAAGCGAATATTGTACTGCTGAGCTCGCGGAAATTGAAGCAATCGGCACAGAAAAAACTACCTTGCCTGTACTTTCATTCACGGTATTATAAATCAAACCTTCTATGTTATTCCCTAGGTGGAAACTCGAGTTTTTAGATAGTTGATTTTCTAAGAATCCCTCCGCTGAATTTTGTGGGTTGTTTTCTTGGGCATTGGTCATGTGGGTACATACTAGGAGCATGACTCCAATTAAAATTCTTGTTTTCATATCATTTCTTTTTTATATTGTTAATTTATTTCTTGTTTATTACTTACTCATACTCGTTTTTAACCACAGAGCTTACGGAGATTATATTGACCTACTGAACTTCGATATCTACTAACTTCTTTTGTTCTTTGGTCTTCGTTTCACCTGCTTATTTCTTCATTTTTTTTCAACACACTTCTTTTACCAATCTACCGGGTACTCTTTTCCAATGTTTGGGGAGGGGTTCTTTGACGTAAATAGCCGAACCTTTACCTTCAAACATCTCTCTAGTTAGAGTATCCCCTTTTGCATTTATCATGTATTTTGATCTTAAATAATAGCCAATACTCTCACCTCTTACAAAGGATTCTATTTCAAATGTGAACAAATCTTTGCCATAATAATATTTTTTGAAAGAATTACTTTTTCGGGGATTTAAATCTTTTTCATTCAAATTATTCAGATTCCCTAAGCTATCCATAGATGGAATAGACATGGTCAATACGCGCCCATTTGAAAAAAACTTTATATATATCGTATTATATTCTGGATAGTAGTTTCTAGTTGTTACTTCTCTGTTTGGATAAATCTCTTTCCCCTCATAATACATTTTTGACAATTTGAAAACATTGACTGTGTCTATATTTTCAATTATTTTATTTTGTGGCTTATCTTTGAGTTTAAATCTTGGCCTTTTTGGAACAAACTGTCCATATTCGTTGTAGAAACCATTGTTTAAAAAACCACAAGCAAATGATATAGTAATCATTGACATCCATAAATATGTTTTTACTTTCCCCATATTGAAAATTTTGACATTCCTAAATTTGAAAAATTATAAACTCGATACCATTTATTATCTAACATCGGAAACATACGCTGCGGCTTAGCCCAACCATGCGCAAATACATTTTGTATAGATTGCCGTACCCATTCTGAATTAACACCAATACTCTTACCTTTAAAACCAATCTTTATAACGCTTCTCTTCATAACACTTCTTTTACCAATCTACAGGGTACTTTTTCCAATCTTTGGGGAGAAGTTCTCTTACATAGATACTTCTTACCTTATTTTTAGAAATTCTCTTTATTGTATCTCCTTCTGAACTTACGACATACTTCCATCGTATATAATCACCAAGAGATTCACCATAGGTAAATCTTTCAATACAAATATCCATATCTCCTTTACTGTAATAATACCCTTTGGTGAAATTAGAATTCTTAGGGTACAAGTCTCTATAATCTACACCTTTTAATGTGGTGCCAAAAGATGCACATCTACCATTTGAATAAAATTTTAAATAATATAGGTTTATCAATACTTCTGGATTTACATAAAACTCAACAGGATAAGAAAGTTCCATTCCATTCTGATCAAAAGTATAATGCTGTTTATAAATATTGATTGTATCTAAATTCTTCGGAGTTTTATGATTTTTTTTGTCCTTTAGCCAATAATGTGGATGCTTAGGTACAAATTGACCATATTCATTATCATAGCCACTCGATAAAAAACGACACGAATGAATACTCCCTAATGCAATTAACAAAATGATTAGCACGTTAATTTTTACCATAATGAAAATTTATTTTTATTGGTTCCTAATCCCTGTTGGTTTACCGTTTTCCAATCATTACTCAACATCGGAAACATACGCTGCGGTTTTGCCCATCCATGCGCAAAGACATTCTGTACATAATGCCGTACCCATTCTGAATTGACGCCAACACTCTTACCTTTAAAACCAATCTTTATAACGCTTCTCTTCATAACACTTCTTTTACCAATCTACCGGGTACTTTTTCCAATGTTTGGGGAGGGGTTCTTTGACGTAGACTTCTATTTTATTCCTATACTGTTTTATTATAGTATCTCCGGTCTTATTTAGATAATTATCCATTATATATATATATATGCCAAAACCATCTCCTCGTAAAAATTTTTCAATTTTAAAAGACTTGAAATTCTTGAAATAATAATAATCCTTAGAAAAATTACCAGTAGTAGGATCTAAATCTTTATTCTGAATTAAGGAGATATTGCTTTTTCCTAAGGAATCGGGTGATAACACGGAAAAAGAAGCACACCTTCCATTTGGATAAAATTTCAGATATGGAATATCTTGAGACCAATCATTTAAAGAATCAAAAGTATCATTGGGAAAAATTTCTTTTCCTAAGTGAGAGCTATAATGTAGCCTATAAATGTTTAAAGTATCTAATTGTCTAGGAATTTTATTGTTTTTCTTGTTTTTATACTTAAACCTCGGGTGTTTAGGTATATACTGGTTGTGTTCATTAAAATTTCCTGATTCTAGCATTGAGCAAGAGTCAAATAGCCATACAACAATTACGTCTTCGATTATATAATTCTTCTATATTCCTCCATGTCGTAAATTTTGAAGTTAGGTTGTCCCATATTGAACAGTTGCTACACTTCGTTCCAATCATTGCTTAACATGGGAAACATTCTTTGTTTACTAAAAGGAATAAAGCCATGCGCAAATACATTCTGTACATAATGCCGTACCCATTCTGAATTAACACCAATACTCTTACCTTTAAAACCAATCTTTATAACGCTTCTCTTCATAACACTTCTTTTACCAATCTACCGGGTACTTTTTCCAATCTTTGGGGAGAAGTTCTCTTACATAGATACTTCTTACCTTATTTTTAGAAATTCTCTTTATTGTATCTCCTTCTGAACTTACGACATACTTCCATCGTATATAATCACCAAGAGATTCACCATAGGTAAATCTTTCAATACAAATATCCATATCTCCTTTACTGTAATAATACCCTTTGGTGAAATTAGAATTCTTAGGGTACAAGTCTCTATAATCTACACCTTTTAATGTGGTGCCAAAAGATGCACATCTACCATTTGAATAAAATTTTAAATAATATAGGTTTATCAATACTTCTGGATTTACATAAAACTCAACAGGATAAGAAAGTTCCATTCCATTCTGATCAAAAGTATAATGCTGTTTATAAATATTGATTGTATCTAAATTCTTCGGAGTTTTATGATTTTTTTTGTCCTTTAGCCAATAATGTGGATGCTTAGGTACAAATTGACCATATTCATTATCATAGCCACTCGATAAAAAACGACACGAATGAATACTCCCTAATGCAATTAACAAAATGATTAGCACGTTAATTTTTACCATAATGAAAATTTATTTTTATTGGTTCCTAATCCCTGTTGGTTTACCGTTTTCCAATCATTACTTAACATTTCAAACATACGCTGCGGTTTTGCCCAACCATGCGCAAATACATTCTGTACATAGTGCCGTACCCATTCTGAATTGACACCAATACTCTTACCTTTAAAACCAATCTTTATAACGCTTCTCTTCATAACACTTCTTTTACCAATCTACCGGGTATCTTTTCCAATCTTTGGGGAGAAGTTCTTTGACATATATATCTAAATCCTTACCGTCCATCATTTTAATTGTATCTCCATCCTTATTGATAAAATATTCAAATGTCAAATAGCGACCATCTCCTTCCGCATATACAAATGATTCAATTAATAACGAATTGGGAGTATTTCCATAATAGTAATCTTTTCCATAATGGGCTGAGTTGGGGTTCATATCTTGTTCTTTTAGGGAGTTTTCATTGCCTAAGGAATCCTTTGACCAAATTGAAAATGACAGACATCTTCCATTACTATAAAACATTATATACATTTTTGCCTGCTGAAACAACTTCTTTGTATAATCGGTCTCTGAAAGATGCTCATTTGGAAACAACGTGTCATTACCATAATATTTTTCAACCAGTCTATAAATATTTACAGTATCTAATTGTGGTATTGACCGACCACCATTTTCTTTTTTCAATTGAAATTTTTCTCGTTTGGGGACAAATTGATTATACTCATTTGTATAACCCGACGATAAAAACTTACATGAAAATGCTATTGAAAATAGCGATACAAACACAACTGTTCTCTTTATTTGCTCCATACTGAAAATTTTGACATTCCTAAATTTGAAAAATTATAAACTCGATACCATTTATTATCTAACATTGGAAACATACGCTGCGACTTAGCCCAACCATGTGCAAATACATTTTGGACATAATGCCGTACCCATTCTGAATTGACACCGGCACTCATGCCTTTATTCTTATCCTTGAACTGTTTGTTTTTCATACAATCAATCTTTAAAATTCCAATTTATAAAGGGCAACTTTCTTTTTTCATTTTTATTCCATAAACCTATTTGAATGCCTCTTGTTTTTTTGCTTTTATTATAGCCTCCAATTTGTAAACCAACCGTTTTTATTGAGTTGTTTGTTAGACCAATTTGTATGCCCTTCGTATCTAAGGAGCTATTAATAGAAGCCAACTGTAAACCCTTGTTGTAATATGTTTCATTTATTATAAAACTCGCCATAATACCATTTGATTTCGCCAATGAATTCCATACCCCTGCAAGCGCAATTCCGTTATTTAAAACACCATTTTGCGCAAATACGCCGATTGTGATTCCGTTATAGCTTAAACCTCCTAAACTCCCAGAAGAAACATTGATACCATTTACTACCTCACTAATATGTAATTCTTTTTTATCGAGCTCGAAATGAGTATAATCTTCCTTTTCTTCCAATTCCGAAATCCTCCACATAATTGGATAATCGTAAAGCAAAAAAATGGCAAATCCTAATCCTGGTGTTTCCAATCTCAATCCATTTGTCCTAACATACCTATCATTATCAAACCCACTATGAATACCCCAAGACAGTCCGTGAATAGTTGTGTTTTTGGTATGCATTGTCCAAAAAGGAAACTTTACATTTTTCTTGAAACTTTGTGAAAAACCTAACATAGGTACAAACAATATTATTTGAATTATTATTCTCTTTATCTGCTCCATACTGAAAATTTTGACATTCCTAAATTTGAAAAATTATAAACTCGATACCATTTGTCATCTAACATTGGAAACATACGCTGTGGTCTAGCCCATCCATGCGCAAAGACATTTTGTACATAATGCCGTACCCATTCTGAATTAACACCGGCACTCTTACCTTTAAAACCAATCTTTATAACGCTTCTCTTCATAACACTTCTTTTACCAATCTACCGGGTACTTTTTCCAATGTTTGGGGAGGGGTTCTTTGACGTAGATAGCCGAACCTTTACCTTCAAACATCTCTCTTGTTAGAGTATCCCCTTTTGCTTTTATCATGTATTTTGATCTTAAATAATAGCCAATACTCTCACCTTTGATAAACGACTCTATTTCAAACAAATACAAATCATTACCGTAATAGTACTCTTTAAAGGAATTCTTTTTATTTGGGTTTAAATCTTCTTCTTTAATCTTATTCGAACTGCCAATACTGTCACTAGGAAGCGAAATAAACAAAACACGACCGTTTGAAAAAAACTTTATATATATCGTATTATATTCTGGATAATAATTTCTAGTAATTACTTCTCTGTTTGGATAAATCTCTTTCCCCTCATAATACATTTTTGACAATTTGAAAACATTGACTGTGTCTATATTTTCAATTATTTTATTTTGTGGCTTATCTTTGAGTTTAAATCTTGGCCTTTTTGGAACAAACTGTCCATATTCGTTGTAGAAACCATTGTTTAAAAAACCACAAGCAAATGATATAGTAATCATTGACATCCATAAATATGTTTTTACTTTCCCCATATTGAAAATTTTGAAGTTGGTAAATTTGAAAAATTATACGCAGGGTACCATCCTTTGTCTAAAACTTGGAAATACCTTTGCTTTTTTATAATTCCATGGGCAAATTGGTTTTGAAAAGTATGTCGAATCCATTCCGAGTTAACTCCAGCACTAATACCTTTGTAATTTAATGTTAGCCCACCATAACGGTATTGAGGTCCTTGCTCATGCACAAGGCCGTGTTTGTATAAAATACCATCAATGGTGATGGGTTCTCCAATTTGACCTCCCATTTCTTTTTTTTCAATTTCATAATCTTTTTTAGTTCTCTTACCTGTCAATAAATTCATTTGTACAGAGAACTCCTTTATTCCTATAATAGCTCCTGCGGTGCGGTAACTATCATTTCCGTCACCTGTATATCCAAAATACCATTCTTGAAAAGGAAAACCATCATTTTCATAAGCAAATCTAAAGTCTCCGCTACGAAATTTTAGAATCCCCAGGCGTTGGTTAAATTCTTCCATACCGCCAAAGCCCCCATATTCATTGGTCCCCAAAGAAAAGCCCGTATGCCCATCGTCATAGTCGTATAAAAAAGAAGTTCTCGTTTCAAAACCGCTAACACCGGTGGTATAAAAGTTACTATGATAGGTAAGTCCAACCCCGGCAGACCCCGTAAAATCGCCTATTTGCGCATCTAGAGACACATTGGCATTGGCACTAAACCCATTGGAGCCATGGGACACACTAGCAGAAAAGTCAAACTCAATAGGTTCATCGTTTACAATGGCTTTGGTAGTCCTACAAAAAGGCTGCGTATATGAGCCATCGCCCACCAAGGATTCTCCCCATTTGGGTCTACCATCATGGCGTAGTTGTTGCCCATGGCGGCAAATGGAGAGTCGCTATAAAAACTTTCCGCCTTGGGGTCCGGAGTCCACCAACGCCCCAGTACAGGGTCGTAGATACGCGCGCCAAAGTGGTATTGCCCCAGTCCACCGGCATTCTCTAGTTCTTTCCCTTGAAATTTGAAGTTGTACGCGCTATTACTCACCATTTCTCCCGGGTGTAACATGCCCATAGGATAATAGTCACTCAGCGATAAGATTTCGTCATTTTGAATGGTTCCATCGCCATCGAGATCTGCATAACACAGTCGGTTGTTTCCTAAATGATCTGCATAGATATAGGCATAGCTAAAGGCAGCTCCATCTTTGTATACGTAGCCTTCGGGCTGTCCGAAAAACAGTAAATTATCGTTTTGATAATAAAAGCCATCCAGGTACAGCGCGGTGTTTGAACCTTGTGTGGTGGTATGTACTTTTTCTAAGAGGGTTCCCGCTGCATTGTAAACCATTTCCAAGGTGTCACCACTTTCAAAACGATACAATTCCGGAAGGTTCAGGTAGTTGTAAACAATCTCTGTAATGCCTTTACTCGCATCGCTCACCAGACGCCCTTCTGTATCGTAGGTATAGGTCTGTTCCTGTGTTTGAGGTTGGGCATAGCCTTCTGTATTCCCTGTTGTATCTGTTATATGGGTCAGTTGGTTGCTAGTATTTCCTTCGTTATCGGAATAGTCATAGCTTAAATCGTCTATCAGACCATTGGCACCGGTTCGTCGCAGGCTTACAATGTTTCCGTTGGCATCATATAGCAAGCTCTCTAAATTGTATTGCCCGGTGGCCTCACTCAAATCGCTTCCCGTTCCATAATGTGCCGATTGTAAGCGGTTCAACTTATCGTATGCATAGCTATAACTATGTTTTTTATCGTTCAAAACAGACCTCCAAATGACTTGTGAAAGATTGCCGTTGTAATTGGCATTGCTACGAGCACCTTCTAAGGCGTTGTAATAGTTGAGCTTGTAGGCAAACAAATCATTGTCTGGGGTTGTTGCTAATGAACTCTCGGTATCATTAAGGCTGCGCAATGTACCTTGAATGGAATACCCATAATCTACGGTTTGTAGCGGCGCTTGGCTTCCTCCCACCTTTTTTTGAGACCGCGTTCCCAGTTCGTCATAGCTGTTTGCTACAATCACTTCTTTGGTTTGGTTGTTTATTTGTTGTTCGTGTTTGAGCAGTCGCTGTGCCTCGTCGTAGGTATAACTATCTCTAATCATAATTGGGTTGTCTGAATTTCCTTTTTTATGACGGCTTATACTTTGAAGTAACATGCCTGTAAAATCTAATTGGTTTTCGAGTTAGGTACTACCTCCCAAATGGTTTTTGGCAACTATTTTTATGGGGCGTGCTTTTTCATCGTAGAACAGGGTTGTTTTTTCCCAGCTGCTTTTTCCTAATGTCTTTATCCATGAAGCCGTTTGCAGGGTATTGGTTCTTTGGGTTACCTGCTGTCCAAGAACGTTTATGGGAATACCGGGTTTGTCGGCATCGTAAAAATTGTAATCGTCGTAATAATTTACCGACAGCACTTCTGTTATGCCTGAGGTGGGAAAGGCTTTGTTGTCGTAATTAAGCGCAATCTGACCAATTTGCAGGGTATTTGTAGTGCGTTCTTCTGAATTGCTCTTATTATGTTCAGTTTCAAAATCGGAAAGCGCTGCTTGCAACGTATTGCGATCTGAGGAACTGCTATACAGTCCGGCATAAACAGGTCTGTCATAGATGTCAAATTTTGAGAAGGTCCATAGATTGTCGGCGCGTAAATTACCGTCTTGCGTTAGTACGGGACGGTTGTTGGCATCGTAAACAAAATATTCCCATTCTTTTCCGGGTATCTTCTTCTCTACCAATCGGTTCCATATGTCATAGCGGTATTGATAGCAATAGTTCTGAAATAAGGCGTCATTATAACTGAAAAATGAATTTTCAGAAGCAGGTACAGTTAACGCTACATTGTGATGCGTACTTTCTAAAACATCATTATCAATCACAGTTGCACCAGAAAAATCTCTTATTTCCACATCAAACATACCATGTACACAAGAGAAATCATAGTTAATCGCAGTGTGAAGCTCGCCTTCAAAAGTAAATTTAGCTAATATATCTTTTCCTATATAGCTAAATAGATCCTGATCTGGTAATTGTGCTCCATAGGGCAATGAAATTGTTCCTTCTTTTAATGAAGTGCTAAGATTGTCTAATTCAAACTGAATGTTATAAGCTACCAAGACATCTTCCATCCATTTGGTACGAACATGTACCACACAGGTTTCGTTGCCGGTTGGATTTACGATAAGATGACTAGCATCGATTTCAATATTTTCTTCTCGTATTACAATTTCATCGTTTTGTGCAAGCAACACCTCTTCGGCAATTGGTGGAATCACAAAAACAAGCCGGTCTAGTTTATCGTAGACATAATAGGTAGTTAATGGAGTTTCAGATGCGTCATATGCTCGGGTTGCGATTAACTTGCCTGATAGGTCTTTATAGCTTTCTACCGTCCCCTTTCTTCCATCTTCGGGTATCCAATTTTCATCTTTTTCGACATGCACAAGAAGGGCATCGTCCGGGTAATAGGAATAATAATCTGGAAAATTCGGAATCCCATTCTCTGAAGTTGGCGTAAAACGTTTGAGCCTGCGATTGGTTTGGTTGTTGGTGCGTACTTCTAGTTTATGTGTACGTGCGTTGGTTTGGGTAAAATCTTGTCCAACGGTAGCAACCTCCGTAACCTTGTTTAATGGAGAACTGTCATAGAAAGTCTCTGTATAAGGGATTGAGTCGTTATAAAGTGTTTTGTAATAGGATATTGTAGCGTCTTTGGCGTCCAAAACCAATTCACCATCTCCCAATGTGGAGGCATAGGGCAAATAGTTTTTAGAAATTATTCCAAAAGCATCGTATTCAATATGTTGTACGATGTCTTTTTGGGTTGGACTCTCTTTGACAGCAATATTTTGTATTGGTTTTCCCAGCCCATCAAAATAGCGAATTGTTTGTTTCGATTTTGCTGTACTCGGAACAATTCTTGTTGTGTCGATGGCAAAGGTTATATTTCCTGTGGCGCGAAATCCGGGCTTTAATACAATTGAATTTCTTGCGGTTATGGTTCCGGAACTCACAGGGGTTTCCAATACCAAGTCTTCTATCTGTTCAATTATTTCAGGGCTTGTATAGGTTTTACTACGAATGTAGTTGTAATTGCCATTAATCGTTCCTTCCTCGTAGCATGTGACAGGTTCTCCAAATTGATTTTCACAATCATTAGAGGTGAAGAGCACATAATTTCCTTCGGGCTTGTTGCATTGAATACTAAAATCATCAGGATCACCAAAACCATTTCGGTCATCATCGGCATACCATCTTGTATTCGGATGTATCCAATAATTTGTGTCGTCACAGTCAAGGGCATTGCTAACATAACCGGGCAAATAGCCGAGCGTACTCGTTGTAGTTTCGTTTGGGTTCCCATACCCATCCATATCGTAATCGCGATAATATGTTGTGGATACAGGATCTAAATCAATGGGCGGTGGTTGAATTTGAGCAGAAAGCACACTACTCCAAAAACAGAAAACAAAATACTTTTTCATAACTTTTTCTTTTTATCTATTGCAGAAATAAAAAAGCTACAGGGAGTGAGAAAAGTAATGCGCTATCATACTTCCCAAACATCAATGATAATCCAATTATAAACTGAATTATTCCTAAGATTCGGGGGCATCATAGCTGATTTATTTTCCTAATTGAAATGCAAAAGTAAAACAAATACCTATTAAAACAAACAGCCATTCAAATGAGCAGCGTCTATTCTCTTAAAAAATGAAAAGGGTATGCTAACTGTTGTTACCTGAGAATGCTATATTTTATAGTAGCTACAGCCATTTTTAATCAGCGTCAAAAGTTGAGAAACTACTGAATTGTATAGACAATGTTAAAATTTTGAAGAAACCTCTGAAGTGCTCACTTTGCGTTTAAAAACAGGTGCCTAAAATATTGGGATACTTACATATGTGCAATAAGTAACCCCACATATTTCACAAAGCTAAACTAAATACTACGATTACTTATCCCTCAAAGCGTCTAATTTCTTATAAATAGCCTCATAATCCGGTAATATTTCTTCAATAGCGAATTTCTTTGAATGGGTATATGCATTGTCTTTAAATTCCTCCAATCTTTCTTTGTCTTGAAGCATATAAATGGCATTTTTAGCCATTTCTTTTACAGCACCAACAGGACTTAAAAAACCAGTAACTCCCTGAACATTTACCTCTGGAAGTCCTCCTGAATTACTTGAAATTACTGGACTTCGCGCCGCCATTGCTTCCAATGCCGCCAACCCAAAACTTTCGGTTTCAGAGGGTAACAAAAAGACATCCGTATAGCATAATATTTTTTCAAGTTCAACACTGTTCCCTAAAAACAAAATATCTTCGTAAATCCCATGTTCTTTTGCCCGTACACGTGCTGCTTGTAAATCGGGCCCCTCTCCTACTAGTAATAGTTTTGAAGGAATCTCTTTTTGAACTTCATAAAAAACATCTACAACATCTTGTGTTCGTTTTACAGGCCTAAAGTTACTAATATGTGTTAATATATGTTCGTTATCAGGGGCTATGGTAATACGTTGGCATTCCTTATGCAAAACTTCAGGATATTTCTCGAGTTCAATAAAATTATAAATGACATCAATCTCTTTTCGAATGTCGAACAAGTCTAATGTTTGCTTTTTTAAACTTTCAGAAACCGTAGTGACCGCATCTGAATGATTGATACTGAATTCTACTGCTGTTTTATAACTAGGATGACTTCCAACCAGCGTAATATCTGTACCATGCAAGGTGGTTACCACTTTTACATCAACACCTTGTTCATGGAGTATTTGTTTTGCCATATAGGCTGCATAGGCATGCGGAATGGCATAGTGTACATGTAAAATCTCAAGCTTGTACTTCGAAACGACTTCCACCATTTTAGAAGACAAAGCCAATTCATAGGGCTGATACTCAAAAAGAGGATACTCTTTAATTTGTACTTGATGAAAATGCAAACCGCTAGAAATCAAATCCAAACGTACAGGTTGATTGTAGGTTATAAAATGTACTTCGTGGCCTTTATGAGCCAAGGCCATTCCTAGTTCAGTAGCGACAACCCCACTACCTCCAAATGTTGGATAACAAACAATTCCTATTTTCATAAAAGAGATTTAAAAATACCTTGGATTAGTGTCTTTTTTGTGGAGATACTTACACGTAAAGACTTATTTATTTTGATCTTTAATGATCTTCTTTATTTCGGCCATTTCCTTTAGTTTTTCACGAGATTCTGTGATAGGCGTTCCGAAATAAGATTTGCCTCCTTCCACAGATTTTGTCACCCCTGTTTGTCCAAGTATGACAGCACCTTTACCAATAGTAATTCCGCTGGTTGTTCCTACTTGTCCCCATATGGTAACCTCATCTTCAATCACCACGCAACCAGCGATTCCCGTCTGAGAAGCAATTAAACATTTTCTGCCAATTACGGTATCGTGACCTACGTGCACTTGGTTGTCTACCTTTGTACCTTCTTTAATTATGGTATCACCCGAAACCCCTCTATCTATAGAACACAACGCACCTAAATCTACGCGGTCTTCAAGTACAACCCTACCTCCAGAAGTGAGTTTATCATAGCCCTCTGGTCTGTTTTTATAATAGAATGCATCTCCGCCTAATACAGTTCCAGCATGTATAGTTACGTTATTCCCTATAACACAATTATCATAAATAACCACATTTGGATGAATCAAACAGTTTTCTCCAATGCGTACTTGATTCCCAATAAATACTTGCGGTTGTATGATGGTATTCTTTCCAATTACGGCTGAGTCACTAATACGCGACGCACTCGATACAAAAGGGTTGAAATGGTTTGTTAGCTTATTAAAGTCTCGAAAAGGATCGTCAGAAATTAAAAGTGCCTTTCCTTCTGGACACGAAACTTCTTTATTGATCAAGACAATAGTAGCAGCAGACTCTAGTGCTTTATCGTAATACTTGGGATGATCTACAAATACAATATCTCCAGGAGTTACCACATGAATTTCATTCATTCCCAAAACGGGAAAATTGTCAGGGCCAACAGCCGCACAATTCAATAATTCAGAAACACTTTTAAGTGTTTGGGCAGTTTTAAACTTCATAGGTTGTATGGTTTCATAAATCTCTAATTCAGAAAACAAAAAAGAGGGATTCTTACTAACTTATTTTCTAAGTTTTTTAGCCCCCCCCTGTATTAGTATTGCTTTACAAGAACTATTCTTTTATACGTTCTTGGTACGTACCTTTAGTTGTTTCTACCTTAATCTTGTCACCTTCATTGATAAAAAGAGGTACGTTTATTGTAGCACCGGTTTCTACCGTTGCAGGTTTTGTCGCATTGGTTGCTGTATTTCCTTTTACACCAGGTTCTGTATAAGTA
Source organism: uncultured Flavobacteriaceae bacterium (assembly GCA_943789365.1). Taxonomy (GTDB): domain Bacteria; phylum Bacteroidota; class Bacteroidia; order Flavobacteriales; family Flavobacteriaceae; genus Flavicella. Next base: position 108,431 of record CALSTV010000001.1, read on the forward strand.
ACTTCTAAAATAACACTTGCAGGCATATCAACCGCCAGTGGCAATTCGTCTTCAGTTCTTACAATAACCGTTACCACTTCACCTTCTTTCATAAGTTCAGGAGCATCTAAAATTGCTTTTTCCAAGGTAATTTGGTTGTAATCTGTGGTATTCATAAAATTGTACATATTACCATCTGCATACAAATACTGGTATTTTCTTGTCTCCACACGTACTTCTTCAATTTTATGACCTGCAGAAAAGGTATTATCAATCACTTTTCCTGAGGTTAAACTTTTCAGTTTTGTACGCACAAAAGCAGGACCTTTTCCTGGTTTTACATGTTGAAATTCAATTATTTTATAAGTATCGCTGTTGTACTTAATACACAATCCATTTCTAATATCTGATGTTGATGCCATTATTTCAAATTTATTTTGTTATGCTCTTTTTTGTTAATTACTGATTACCAGAATAACCTTTCATAATACCACGCTTAGAATTTCTAATAAAAGTGATAATTTCATCGCGTTCAGGAGTTGCCTTCATTTCGGCCTCAATTTTCTCCACTGCTTGCGTATTGTTGAAAGTTTTTTGGTATAAGATTCTATAGATGTCCTGAATCTCATTAATTTTTTCTGATACAAATCCTCTCCTACGCAATCCGATAGAATTGATTCCTACATAGGATAAAGGTTCTTTTGCCGCCTTTGTATAGGGTGGTACATCTTTACGTACCAAGGATCCACCAGAAATCATAGCATGCGCACCAATATTTATAAATTGATGGATAGCTGATAAACCTCCTAATACTGCATAATCACCAATTGTTACATGTCCTCCTAACAAAACACCGTTTACAATGATGGCGTTGTTCCCAACCACACAATCATGTGCGATATGTGCCGTTGCCATGATCAAACAATTGTCTCCTATTTGTGTTTTCCCTGAAGCTTTGGTTCCTCTATTGATCGTTACGCACTCTCTTATGGTGGTGTTATTTCCAATAACCGTTAAGGAATCTTCTCCTTCAAACTTTAAATCTTGTGGAATGGCAGAAATAACAGCACCAGGAAAAATTCTACAATTGTCGCCAATTCGAGCACCTTCCATGATGGTTACATTCGAACCAATCCAAGTACCCGACCCGATGATTACATTTTTATGCACCGTTGTAAAAGGTTCAATGACAACGTTTCTTGCTATTTTTGCTTCTGGATGTACGTATGCTAAGGGTTGATTCATATTATTTCTTTTTTGCGATTTGTGCCATTAAAGCAGCTTCCACTACCAATTTATTATTTGCATAACCGTATGCTTGCATATGACAAATTCCTCGGCGAATTGGTGTTATCAATTCTGCTCTAAATATTAGGGTGTCACCTGGCAATACTTTTTGTTTGAACTTTACATTGTCCATTTTCATAAAAAATGTCAAATAGTTCTCTGGGTCTGGAACGGTATTTAATACTAAAACACCTCCACATTGCGCCATTGCTTCTACCTGGAGTACGCCCGGCATTACAGGAGCTTCCGGAAAATGCCCTACAAAGAAAGGCTCATTCATCGAAACATTTTTCATCCCTACTACATGCGTATCCGATAATTCCAAAATTCTATCAATCAATAAAAAAGGAGGACGGTGTGGCAATATCTCCATGATTTTATGAATATCCATTAATGGAGGTTGACTTAAATCAAATTGTGGAATGTTGTTTCTTTTTTCTTGTTTGATGATGTTCGCCAATTTTTTCGCAAACTTCGTATTGATAGAATGTCCTGGTTTGTTGGCAATAACCTTTCCGCGAATCGGCATACCTACCAAGGCTAAATCACCAATTACATCCAGTAGTTTATGTCTTGCTGCTTCATTTGCCCAATGCAAGGTTAAGTTATCAAGTATTCCATTGGCTTTAACAGAAATCTCATCTTTATCAAAAGCCTTTTTCAATTTAACTAAGGTTTCATCAGAAATTTCTTTATCTACATATACAATGGCATTGTTTAAGTCACCACCTTTGATAAGGTCGTTGTCCAATAACATTTCTAATTCGTGCAGAAAACTAAAGGTTCTTGCCTTTGAAATTTCTTCCTTAAAATCGGAAATTCTGTTTAAGTTCGCATTTTGAGTTCCTAAAATCTGAGTACCAAAATCTACCATAGTTGTAACTTGGTATTCATCTGAAGGCATGATCATAATTTCACTACCTGTAGCCTCTTCTTTTAAACTTATTACTTCTTTAACAATGTATTCTTCGACAGGTTCACCTTGTTCTACAACAATGGCTTTCTCTAAGGCTTCTACAAAATATTTCGAAGATCCATCCATAATAGGAGGTTCTGCTGCGTCAATCTCTATGATAAGATTTGTTATTCCTAAACCAACCGCTGCCGCCAATACATGTTCAGAAGTATGGATACTTACGCCATTTTTTTCAAGATTGGTACCTCGTTGTGTATCCACTACGTATTCCGCTCGTGGTTCTATCGTTGGCTTCCCTTCTAAATCCACCCTAACAAAGGCATATCCTTGGTTTGTTCCAGCAGGTTTAAAAGTCATGGTTACCTCTTTTCCGGTGTGTAATCCAATCCCTTTAAGCGTAATTTCGTTTTGTATGGTTTTTTGATTCAGTTGCATTTTATTTTTCTTTTAATGCTTTAATTTCTTTTTCTAATTCTTTTATTTTATCGACATATTCAGGTAAATTCCTAAATATGGCTGATGATCTATTCCATTTCTGAATGTTGAATGCAGGAAAGCCAATAACAATATCATTGTCTTTAACATTCTTACGTACCCCTGTCTTTCCAGAGATTACAACATGGTCTCCAATTTTTATATGTCCACTAAGTGCTGCTTGTCCTCCCATTTTCACAAACTTCCCTACTTTGGTAGAACCCGCAATTCCGGTTTGAGCAGCAATTACTGTATGCTCATCAATTTCTACGTTGTGTGCAATTTGAATGAGATTGTCTAATTTCACACCTTTTTTAATAATAGTAGACCCTAATGTAGCTCTATCAATTGTTGTGTTTGCACCAATATCAACATGGTCTTCTATAACAACATTTCCAATTTGAGGAACCGCAGTATAACTGCCGTCTTCACCTGGGGCAAAACCAAAACCATCTGCTCCTATGACAGCACCAGCATGTATTTTACATTGTTTTCCTATAACACATTCCGAATAAACCTTTACTCCAGAAAACAAGGTAGTACCTTCACCGATCACTACATTGTCACCAATATAGCAATTTGGGTAAATTTTTACATCATCCCCTATCTTTACATTTTCTCCAATATATGAAAAAGCACCAACATATAAATTGATACCGAGCGAAGCTGAATCACTCACAAAATGTGGATCCTCTTTCCCTACTTTATTATTTTTAACTTCATTGTAAAAAGTCAATAATTTTGTAAAAGATTGGTAGGCATCTGCTACTTTGATTAACGTCGCTGAAATTTCCTTTGTCGGTTCAAAACTGGCATTTACGATGGCAATCGATGCTTCTGTGGTATAGATATAAGGGCTGTACTTTTCATTGGATAAAAAAGTCAAGGAACCTTCCGTCCCTTCCTCTATTTTAGAAAGTCTAGAAACCTCAATAGCTGGATTCCCAACAATCTCTCCTTCTAACAATTCTGCTATTTGTGTTGCTGTAAACTTCATTAACTGCAAAAGTATAAAAATAAACTGTATCCTACCAATCCTATTTCTTTGGGTAACAAATAAAATATTTAACGACTGGTTTAGTTAAAGCCTGAATATTTAATTGATCCGAAGCATTCGTAATGTCTTCTATTTTTTCGTTTTTAAAATAAATATTTATCTTACTCTTTGAAGCGTCATATGCCTGATTTTCAACCTTATCCACAAAAACGAAATAAGACATTTCTTCTTTTGTTATGTTTAACTCCTGCTGCTTTTCAGCAAAAATGCTGTCGAAATACGAGTTAGAAATAGGCTCACTCTTCAATTCTATTTTTAACAATTCTCTATTGATAATCATTCTCGATAAGGTTGAAAGCACATAATCATCATGACTTATCCAATCTTTAATGGCAGAAAGAATATCATAATCATCCAGTTTAGCAAAAGTCTTCAGGATATCATTGTCAAAATTAGATTTGGATATTTGTTGCTTTAGAAAAAACTGAAAAGCCTTACTTGCCGGTAAATCAACCCCTTTTGAAGAAAGTTCATTTGCCCTTCTCAGTAAATTTACAAGCATTTTTTCAGCTACAACTCCCGTTTTATGCAAGTACACCTGCCAATACATTAAACGACGTCCCACGATAAATTTTTCTGCTGAATAAATTCCTTTCTCCTCCAAAACCAACTCATCATTCACAACATTAAGCATCGATATCAAGCGTTCAGAATTGATATTTCCTTCAGCAACACCGCTGTAAAAACTATCGCGTTTTAAATAATCTAAACGATCCATATCTAATTGACTTGAAATCAATTGATGCATGAAGTTACGCTCATACTTCCCCTCAAATATTTGAATCGCCAGACTGAGTTTTCCTTGAAATTCTTTGTTTAGCGACTTCATAAAAGCCAAAGAAATCTCTTCATGACTAATGCCTGTTACGATGCTGTGTTCCAAAGCATGCGAAAAAGGGCCATGACCAATATCATGCAATAAAATAGCTATATAAAGCGCTGTAGCCTCATCGTCCGAAATCGCTACATCTTTTGTTCTTAGCGTTTGAACGGCGGTTTGCATCAAATGCATGCACCCTATGGCATGGTGGAAGCGTGTATGATGTGCTCCTAGGTACACCAAATATGACAAACCTACTTGTGAAATCCTTCTTAAACGCTGAAAATAAGAGTGTTCAATTAAATCGAAAATTAATGCATTGGGAATAGCAATAAATCCGTAAATTGGGTCGTTTAATATCTTAAGTTTGTTCGTGTTTTTTGGGCTCAATGTTAGCTGTTTTTAGAAAAAAACAAAGATAGCAATCTTTATGAGACAGGAACTAGGTTTTGAAAGGAAGATAACAAACGTGATAGCGCCATATAAATGAAGTGCAATCATTCGTAGAAAGAAATATAAAGGATACACAATCCTACTAAAACACAATTAAAAATGAAAAACATACATATTCTTTGGGTCGATGATGAGATTGAGTTGTTAAAACCTCACATTCTCTTTTTGGAAGCTAAAAATTACGAGGTTTCTAAATGTACCAACGGTGCGGATGCTATTGACTTAATTCAAGAAAACAATTATGATATTGTTTTTTTAGATGAAAATATGCCCGGCCTAACCGGTATTGAAACACTTACAGAAATTAAAAACAATAAGCCAAACCTTCCCGTTATTATGATCACTAAGAGTGAGGAGGAATATATAATGGAAGATGCCATTGGTTCAAAAATCGCGGATTACCTTATAAAACCCGTGAATCCTAATCAAATTCTATTGAGTTTAAAAAAGAACTTAGACCATTCTAGATTGATTTCGGAAAAAACAACTTCCAATTACCAACAGGAATTCAGAAAGATAGCAATGGATTTAGCTATGGTGAATTCTTATGAGGAATGGATTGAACTCTACCATAAACTGTTGTATTGGGAATTAGAATTAGAAAATATTGACGATACAGGAATGTTGAGCATTCTAGAAAGTCAAAAACAAGAAGCGAATAGTTTGTTTTTCAAATTCATTAAAAAAAATTATGAAGATTTGTTGACTGCAGTTCACAAGCCCGTGTTCTCTCATACACTTTTTAAAGAAACTATCTTACCAGAAATGACCAACCCAAATGGAACTTTATTATTGGTAATTGACAATCTTCGTTATGACCAATGGAAAGTTCTAGAACCTCATTTAGCTCCTTTCTACAAGAAGACGAAAGAAACTTCATATTTCAGCATTCTTCCTACCGCCACACAATATGCACGAAATGCAATATTCTCTGGCTTAACTCCGTTAGAAATGGAAAGAAGGCATCCAAATTACTGGAAAAACGATGAAGATGAAGGAGGAAAAAACTTATATGAAAAAGAGTTTTTAGCAGCACAAATTCAAAGACTAAAACCTTCATTAACCCACGAATATCACAAAATTACAACCTTAAAAGGCGCCAAGGAACTAGACAACAATTTTAACAGCCAAAAAACAAATGACCTTTCTGTAGTTGTGTACAATTTTGTTGACATGCTATCGCATTCTAAAACAGAATTAGATGTTATTAAAGAACTTGCTGGTGACGATAAAGCGTATCGTTCTCTTACCTTAAGTTGGTTTAAAAACTCACCTATTTACAGCACCATTCAAAAAGCGCAAAAGGCAGGTATGCAATTGATTATCACCACCGATCATGGAACGATTAATAGCAAAACACCTTCAAAAGTTATTGGAAATAAAAACATCAGTTCTAACTTGAGATATAAGACTGGAAGAAGTCTTTCTTATGAAGAAAAAGATGTTTACGCCGTAAGAAATCCTAAAGACATTTTCCTACCAACCCAACACATGAATAGTTCCTTTGTGTTTGCGAAAGAGGATTTGTTTTTTGCATACCCTAACAACTACAACCATTTTGTAAAATACTATAAAAACACCTACCAGCATGGTGGTATTTCTCTCGAAGAAATGATTATTCCTTGTGCAATTTTTGAACCGAAATAACAGATTCTTTAAGTTTCACTTTATTCCCCATTACTTTATAAAAAGTTAACAACCGAAAATTACTATTTGTGGCTATTTATATCGCTTATTAAAAAACTTTCAAGACTCACACAAATATTCTTATTTTTGTATAAAATGCAAACGATGAACATCCATTACACTTTAGAGGATATCCCTGAAATAGCCAAACAAATTTTACAAAACTTAAAACATAAAACCATTTTGTTCTATGGAGAAATGGGTATGGGAAAAACAACACTCATTAAAGAGTTAGTCAAACAACTAGGCGTAAAAGAAGTAGCTAACTCCCCAACTTTTTCATTAGTTAACGAATACAACTCAGAACAAAACGGCACAATCTATCATTTCGATTTTTACAGAATTGAAAACGAAGAAGAAGTTTACGACATTGGATTTGAAGATTATTTTTATGCAGATGCTTGGTGCTTTATTGAATGGCCGTCAACTATTGAAAATTTACTACCTTTAGAAAGTGTAAAGTTATACATTAGCAAAAACGAGGACAATTCAAGAAATATTAAATTAGAAAGCTAAACCTAACCCACCTAAGACATTCACACTAACAAGCGCTATCATGAGTACACCCTATTCACCTTTCAGTAAAGAAGAATTATTGCCTCAAGAAGAAAAGTTAGAAATTAAAAAACAGAAAGGATCACTTTTTATTGGACTCCCAAAGGAATCCTATTTTGAAGAAAAACGTATTTGCTTGACACCAGATGCCGTTGCTGCGATGACCCAAAATGGACATCGCATTGTTATTGAAACGGGAGCGGGTAAAGGAGCCAATTTTACCGATCAGAATTATTCAGAAGCCGGAGCTAAAATTGTATATAGCAAAGAAGATGTATTCGGCTGTAATATCATTTTAAAAGTGGAGCCTCCAACACTTGAAGAAATAAAATTTATTAAACCACAAAGTATTCTAGTCTCTGCATTACAGCTAAAGACGCAATCCAAAGCCTATTTTGAAGCCCTCGCTCACAAAAGAATAACAGCGATTGCATTTGATTATATCAAAGACAATGAAGGCATGTTTCCTATTGTACAATCTTTAAGTGAAATTGCTGGAACTGCATCTGTCTTGATTGCAGCGGAAACCATGAGTACTCAAAATAAAGGAAACGGACTTCTTTTAGGAAACATTGGCGGTGTTCCTCCTGCTGAAGTTGTCATTATTGGTGCCGGAACTGCAGGCCTCTTTGCCGCTAAATCTGCTATTGGGCTTGGTGCTTCTGTTAAGGTTTTTGACAATTCTATTTCAAAACTTAGAAACCTACAAAAAAACTTAAATTCACCCGTATTCACGTCTACACTCCAACCTAGAACCTTACAAAAAGCATTAATGCGTTGTGACGTTTGTATTGGAGCCATTCGTGGAAAATACAGAGCCCCCATCGTAATTACAGAAGAAATGGTACAAATTATGAAACCTGGAGCCGTCATTGTAGATGTGAGTATCGATCATGGAGGTTGTGTTGAAACTTCTGAAGTAACTACACACAGTAACCCTACTTTTACCAAACACAATGTTCATCATTACTGTGTTCCTAATATTCCATCGAGATACGCGAGAACGGCAACCATTTCTATTAGCAATATTTTTACTCCCTTTCTACTCCACATTGGTGAAGAAGGCGGGTTTGAACACGCAATTAGAAGCGAACGTATTTTAAGAAGTGGTATGTATTTCTACCATGGAATTCTCACCAATAAATCTGTAGGAGAATGGTTCAAATTACCGTATCGTGACATCAACCTCCTCATTCTTTAGTAAAAGAAAACAGGTATTTTTATTTTTGAAAATAATTAGAATAATTGCATCTATGTTTCTCACATATAATCGTATTTTTGCTTTTCAAAACAACTAAATGGATTTAAAAAAGCGCTTCTTATATTTTTTTATCGGTATAACTCTTGGTGTTATTGCTGTTATTTTTATGACCAATGAAAGAAATAAAAACAGACCTGAGGAAGAAAGAATTTCTTTCCCATATGGACCTGATGCGAGAACTTTAAAAAGTATTCGCGTAAAAAAACACAGAGTCTTCTCAGAACAAGCTAAAGAAGCACTGCATATCCACAATATCGACTCTATACGAATTGAATATTTATTACACAAAAGTGATGTTGACTTCTCCGAAAGCATTACCGACAGAACCATACCTTGTCAGACCTATCAGCTAAATGGAAACCTTAAAGACATGGAAGTTTCCATGCGTATTGAAAGGTGTGACTCTACAGCTACATTTGAAAAAATTACAGTAAAAAAAAAATAATGAAACCAATTGATCCTAAAAATTTCTACCAAATTTTAAACGGTAAACAAGTTGCTCTATTTAATCTTTCAAATTCAAATGGTATGCTGTGTCAAATTACCAATTATGGAGGACGCATTGTAAGTTTGTTTACAGAAGATAAGAACGGAAACTTTGAAGATGTTGTTTTAGGCCACGAAAGCCTTGATGACTATTTAAATGGACCAAATGACCCCTACTTTGGAGCAATCATTGGACGTTATGGTAATCGTATTAAAAATGGAACTTTTGAACTAAATGGTAAATCATATCAACTTGCCATTAACAATGGACCCAATCACCTTCATGGAGGGCTGAAAGGCTTTTCAAACGTGGTTTGGGATGCGGAGCAAATCAGCAATAACGAACTAGAACTTACCTATCTCTCAATAGATGGCGAAGAAAATTACCCTGGAAACCTGAGCGTCACTGTACGCTATGAACTTACAAACGACAACAGCTTAAAGATAAGTTATAGTGCAACTACCGACGCTCCAACGCTCGTAAACTTAACAAACCATTCTTATTTTAACTTGAAAGGAGCCGGGAACGGAAGCATTAGAGATCACGAATTATCAATCGCTGCTAACCACTATATTCCAACAGATGAAAATTCTATCCCAACAGGTGAAATTGCAACTGTAGAAGATACTCCTATGGATTTTAGAGTGAAAAAATTAATAGGTGAAGATATCGATGTCGACTTTGAGCAGTTAAAGATTGCCAAAGGTTATGATCATACTTTTGTCTTTAATTCTTCGGGACCTAACGAATTAGGAGCTTACGTATTGGAGCCAAAAAGTGGAAGAACTCTCGAATTATACACCAACGAACCAGGAGTTCAATTGTATACCGGAAACTGGGTCACAGGTTGTGGGCTTGGAAAAAATGACAAAACCTATCTCTCACAAGCTTCTTTTTGTCTTGAAACACAGCATTACCCTAACAGCCCTAATCAAGATAATTTCCCATCTACAGTACTAAACCCAGGTGAAACATACGAATCTATTTGCATCTATAAATTCGGTATCCTAACAGAGTAAATCTCCTGACTTTATAAAGGGGCTTTCCCTCACTCTTCCCTATGCTGTTTTAGTATTGGAAAGCAAAAACACACCTAAGATTACGATAATAGTTCCTAAAACCTGTAGCATTGTAAATGACTCATCCAAATAGATATTAGCTAATAATATCGTAGAAATAGGGCCAATGCTCCCAATGATTGCAAAGTTTGAACTACCAATCATCTTTATTGCTTGAGACACAAGAAAAGACGGAATTACCGTTGAAAATATTGCCATAGCCACTCCAAGAAAATACACCTCTTTGGGATAATCAAACAAACCTACTTGCTTAGTAAAGCAATAATGAAGAAATACACAAACCGTTGAAACTAACATAGCATAACAAGTAAATCGAAGCACCCCAAATCTAGGTATCAACCAACCACTCCCTACTAGATACATAGCATAGGTGAAAGCACTTAAAAACACCAAACCTACCCCTAAAAACAAATCCTCAGATGCAAAGCTTAACTCACCCGAAAAAGCAATAATTATACCTACATATGTACAAACCACGGCTACTAACTGAAGCTTTGTTATATTCGTTTTAAACACCAACCTTGACAATAGCAGTACTAAAGTTGGATAGACAAAAAGAACAATTCGCTCCAAGCCAGCTTTAATATATTGCAATCCTTGAAAATCGAAATAACTCGCCATATAATAGCCCACAAAACCAAAAAACACCAACCAAAGCCATTCCTTCTGTTGCAATTGTAGTTTCTTTTGAGGTTTGCTAAAAAGCAACAAGATTATATAAACTGGCATTGCGAACAACATCCTAAACAACAACAGACTTACAGAATCTACACCATACCCATAGGCCAATTTTACAAGAATTGCTTTTGAGGAAAATAAAACAACCCCAAATACGGCCAATAAAATTCCTATACGCTTTTGTTGTACTGCATTCATTAAACAAATATCTGCTTAATATTGAGCCTATTTCCAAACAATTAATCGCGCTTCCGATACTCAAAACAACGTTTATGCATCTCAATAAACCTCAACAACCTATAAAACAAACAGTTACCTCACATAAACAGTCGTATACACTACAGTTTTAAAACTACCATTTTCACACAATTATCCTGCTTTCATATCCGAAAGCATCCCATAATTTGTATTTTTACGGTATGAAATTCAACTTAGACAACAGATTTACGAATGAGCTTCCGGCCGATCCCATATTAGAAAACACAAGAAGACAGGTAACTAATAGTTGTTTTTCCTTTGTTTCTCCGAAACAAACAAAGGCTCCAAAATTACTGCATTGCGCACTTGAACTCGGAAAAGAATTAGGATTGTCGGAGAAAGACATGAAATCTGATACATTTTTAAACTATAGCACTGGAAATGAAATCATTCCAAATACAAAACCCTATGCCATGTGCTATGGGGGACATCAATTTGGAAATTGGGCGGGCCAGCTAGGCGATGGTAGAGCGATAAATTTAGCAGAAATTGAACATGATAATTTACATTGGACATTACAACTAAAAGGCGCTGGTGAAACCCCTTATTCGAGAACAGCCGATGGACTGGCAGTACTTCGTTCCTCTATTCGTGAGTATCTCTGTAGCGAAGCCATGCATTATTTGGGAATTCCTACAACACGGGCCTTGTCTCTTTCTTTAACTGGAGACCAGGTACTTAGAGACATGCTATACGATGGAAATGCAGCTCATGAACCAGGAGCCATCGTATGTCGTTTAGCCCCAAGTTTTTTACGTTTTGGAAGTTTTGAATTACCGGCCTCTAGAGAAGATATTACAACCCTTAAACAATTGGTTAATTATACTATCAAACATCATTACCAGCATCTTGGCAAACCTTCCAAACAAATCTATCTACAATTTTTCCAAGAGGTTGCAGATAAAACCCTCGATATGATCATTCATTGGCAACGTGTAGGTTTTGTGCATGGGGTTATGAATACTGATAACCTTTCTATATTAGGGCTTACAATTGATTATGGCCCTTATGGTTGGCTAGAAGGTTATGATTACGACTGGACTCCGAACACCACAGATCGTCAACAGAAAAGATATCGTTATAGCAATCAACCTAATATTGGTCTTTGGAATTTACTAAAATTAGCAAATGCACTGTACCCTCTAATTAATGAGACAGCACCACTAGAAAAGATCTTAGAAAACTATAAACATCAATTTGAATCAAAACATCAGGAGATGTTTGCTCAGAAACTTGGGCTAGAATCACATCAAAAAAATGACAAGGAGCTCTACGATCAACTCGAAAGCGTTTTACATCTAACGGAAACCGATATGACTCTATTTTTCCGACAATTGGCGAATACATCTAAGAATGACAGCCCTTCTATGGCGCTTGACAGAATCAGGCATTCTTTTTATGTTCCTGATGCAATTAAAGACGCTATTAAACTAAAATGGCTCGAATGGATGACGTCTTATTTAAAACGTTTACAACTAGAATCTATTTCCGACTCCGATAGAAAAGCAAATATGGATAAAGTAAACCCTAAATATGTACTTAGAAATTACATGTCTCAATTGGCCATTGATGCCGCCGAAAAAGGTGATTACACATTGATTGATGAATTATATACCGTACTCAAAAAACCATATGATGAACAACCAGCCTTTGAAAAATGGTTTCAAAAACGCCCTGAATGGGCAAGACACAAAGTGGGATGTTCAATGTTATCTTGCAGTTCTTAACAACTAAATAATACATACTATGAATCAAACAGCTCTTATCCTAGGCGCTTCCTTTGGTGCTTTATCAATCGTATTCGGAGCTTTTGGAGCCCATGCTTTAAAAAAAACACTAAACGCAACGCAATTAAACAGTTTTGAAACAGGTGTTAAGTATCAAATGTACCACGCCCTTGCCTTGTTAATTATTGGGCTTCATTTCGATAGTAACACGCTCTTTATGAAGCTGATAATTTACTGTTTCGCAATAGGAACCTTTCTGTTTTCTTTTAGTATTTATGGTCTTGTAATATCGAGTGCAAAAAATAAAAAAATAAAAATTCTAGGACCAATTACCCCACTTGGGGGCCTTCTTTTGGTCATAGGATGGTGTCTATTAATTTTTCATTTTATTCGTATGTCTGCTTAATTGATTTTTTATTTCTATATTTAAAAAAAATCTATTTTTCATACATGTCAATACTAAAAAATCTGATAATTGGACTCAATCCAATCAGAGTTTATAGAAAAGGGTACCTTTTCCTTAGCAATCCAATATATCTAGAAGGAAGAAAAAAGTAAAACTCGAGATGCATAAAGAGGGTTCTCGAACAGAAACTATTAACTTGATTCTAGATACTTTTAATAGAGAAACTAGTTATTTGGAAATTGGAACTCGTAACCCCGATCACAATTTCAATCGCGTGAGTGCATCTAAAAAATACAGTGTGGATCCTGGGGTAGAGTTTAAAAAAAACCCGGTAGATTTTAAAATGACCAGCGATGTTTTTTTTGATAAATTTGAGAAACGAGAAATACTTTCGGAAAGTCCAAAATTTGATTTAATTTTTATTGATGGACTGCATCTGGCAGAACAAGTAGATAAAGACATTCAAAACGCATTAAAGCACATTAAAGAGGATGGTTTTATCGTATTACATGACTGCAACCCACCTACTGAGTGGCATGCTAGAGAAACTTATAATTACCGATATTCTCCTGCTGGAGGAATTTGGAACGGAACCACCTGGAAAGCTTTCCTTAAATGGAGATCGAATCCGGAGATATCTTCATGTTGCGTAGATACTGATTGGGGAATGGGAGTACTTTCTAAAACAAATAATTTAGGTAAAGGGTTGGAGCATACAAATCCTTTTTATGAGTTTGACACCTTGAATAAAAACAGAAAAAAACTTTTGAACTTACTTAGTTTTCAAGAATTTAAAAACGTTGTTGCAACTTTTAATTCTAAATAACACATCTCAAAATATAATTAGCCCTTCAGCAAATGTAATCAGTCCCCTTTGACTTTCTTTCTCTGCTAAAACATACCCACGGCTGGCTGTGATTTTAGAGGCTACCGAGTCAAGTCTTTCGTGCAATATATGTGCAAAAAAAACAGACCAAGAATAAACATTTCATCTATTCAACACTTTAGTGACGTTTCTAGGGCTTTCTTGAATTCGCTCTAACAAGCTATTGAGGCTATAATTCTCTCCCAACATCGATACTTATCTAAACAAAAAAAAGAGGCTGTCTGAAAAGTATTAAACGTTAAAAATTGTCTCATCGAGCACAGTCGAGATGTCTTAATAACCAAGACGTTGAAAAGTTCTCGACTCCGCTCGAACGGACATCTAAGTACTATTCAGACAGTCTCTTTTCAATTTTGTGACCGGGCCCCTTCCTCCATGCTTCACTACCGTGCAGCAGCTCAGGGTAAGCTCGTGTTTCTAATAAAAATGAGTCTTGGTTTCGCGCCCCAGAATGTTTTACAAAAAAAAAAGACCAAGTATAAACACTTGATCTATTTCATAAATTGTGACCGGGCTGGGGCTCCCTTCGACTTCGTATGCCATAGCTTTTTGTTACAATTCAGTGTTAGCTTTTAAAAGAAAGTTTTAATAAGCGACGGCATGCTCAGGACAGGCTTCTCGCCCTTATAATAATTTCAATTTATTGCAAAAAAAAAAAGACTAAGCAATACACTTAGTCTTTCTAATTCTGTGACCGGGCTGGGGCTCCCTTCGACTTCGTATGCCATAGCTTTTTGTTACAATGCAGTGTTAGCTTTTAAAAGAAAGTTTTAATAAGCGACGGCATGCTCAGGACAGGCTTCTCGCCCTTATAATAATTTCAATTTATTGCAAAAAAAAAGACTAAGCAATACACTTAGTCTTTCTAATTCTGTGACCGGGCTGGGGCTCCCTTCGACTTCGTATGCCATAGCTTTTTGTTACAATGCAGTGTCAGCTTTTAAAAGAAAGTTTTAATAAGCGACGGCATGCTCAGGACAGGCTTCTCGCCCTTATAATAATTTCAATTTATTGCAAAAAAAAAAGACTAAGCAATACACTTAGTCTTTCTAATTCTGTGACCGGGCTGGGGCTCGAACCCAGGACCCTCTCCTTAAAAGGGAGATGCTCTACCAACTGAGCTACCAGGTCTTCACTAAAACAATTGAAATATAGTGGTGAGAGTAGGATTCGAACCTACGAAGCTTGCGCAGCAGATTTACAGTCTGCCCTCGTTGGCCACTTGAGTATCTCACCATTATTTCAAACAAATTTGATTGGTTTGGAGCTTTTACCACAACCCTCTTACGAGTTCCACAGTACACGCTTCTCGCCTATTCATTTTGAAGAAATTTGTGACCGGGCTGGGGCTCGAACCCAGGACCCTCTCCTTAAAAGGGAGATGCTCTACCAACTGAGCTACCAGGTCATTATTTCCTTTGTTTTAGCGGGTGCAAATATAATAGGATATTCTAATAAAACAAACATTTTTACAAATTAGTTTCGCCCAAATATGCTTGTCGAACTTTCTTAAATAAATTAGAACTATACACAAAATCCACAACCGATTCATTATCAGTTTTAAAGATATCTTTACTCGATCCTTCCCACGCCTTTATACCGTTTCTCAAAAAAATAATTTTTTCTCCAATTTCCATTACAGAATTCATATCATGGGTATTTATAACCGTGGTAATTTGATATTCATCCGTAATTTCTTGAATGAGATTGTCGATTACAATAGCCGTTTTAGGGTCCAATCCAGAATTGGGTTCATCGCAAAAAAGATATTTTGGATTCATAACAATCGCTCTCGCAATCGCTACACGTTTTTGCATCCCTCCAGACAATTCTGCTGGATATTTAGTATTTGCATCAAATAATTTCACCCTTTTTATCACGGCATTTACCCTATCCAACATCTCAGATTTAGTTTGCTGTGTAAACATTTTTAAAGGAAACATAATATTCTCTTCAACTGTCAATGAGTCAAATAAGGCACTTCCTTGAAAGACCATTCCAATGTCTTGACGCAACTGTCTTTTCTCATCTTCATCTAAACTACTGCTATCACTACCGTCGAATGAGATAGTACCCGAATCCGGTGTATGCAAGCCTAATAAACTCTTTAAAAACACAGTCTTCCCCGATCCACTTTGCCCTATGATTAAACTCGTTTTACCACGTTCAAAATTTGCATCAATTCCTTTTAAAACAGGAGACTCACCAAAACTCTTAACAAGATTCTTTACTTCTATCATTTATCCTAATAGCATTTGAGTTAAAAAATAATTGAGCAAAATAACAATAACACTTGTCCACACCACAGCTTGTGTGCTTGCTCTACCAACTTCTAAAGCGCCTCCTTTTACATAATAGCCATGATAAGAGGGCACTGTTGCTATTACAAACGCAAACACAACAGATTTTATCAATGCATAACGAATTAAAAATGGATTAAAATCTAGTTGAATTCCAGCTATATAATCAACTGAATGAAACAACTCCGTTAAGGATCCTGCTGCCCAGCCTCCAAAAATCCCTAAAAACATTGCAAGTATTACTAATAACGGATAAAAAAAGACAGCGGCAATAACTTTTGGTAAGACCAAATAATTCAAGGAATTGATTCCCATAACTTCCAAAGCATCTATTTGCTCAGTAACACGCATTGTCCCAATACTAGAAGTTATAAATGACCCCACCTTACCAGCTAAGATGACAGAGGCAAAAGTAGGTGCAAATTCTAATATCATAGAGCGTTTTGTTGCAAACCCTATTAAATACTTAGGAATCATAGGATTATCTACATTCAATGCCGTTTGAATTGCGACAACACCACCAACGAAAAATGCGATAAAAGCAACTATACCAACCGATTTCAAACCTAAATCTTCCACTTCACGAAATAAAGCGTCTCTAAAGACCGCTTTTTTTTGTGGACTTCTAAAAACCTGTTTCAGCATTATAAAATACTTGCCTACATGTTCTATATAACTCATGCCTATTGCTTTTTGCTAATGTATTAAAATAATGTGGAAATGAATCCCC
Source organism: uncultured Flavobacteriaceae bacterium (assembly GCA_943789365.1). Taxonomy (GTDB): domain Bacteria; phylum Bacteroidota; class Bacteroidia; order Flavobacteriales; family Flavobacteriaceae; genus Flavicella. Next base: position 125,470 of record CALSTV010000001.1, read on the forward strand.
TAAATTCATCGTTGTAAAAAATTTACATTTTATTTAGGATGATTAATTGAAGGTTTTAGTGAACAATACCTGTTTACAAGTCCAATGTCGTTACTTTGCTAAAATCCAGCTTCTGGATTCCAAGCTTCGAGATAATCTTTTACATACTTGATAAACAAACCTCCCAAAGCACCATTAATTACACGGTGGTCATAAGAGTGCGATAAAAACATCTTGTGACGAATTCCTATGGTATCTCCTTCAGCAGTTTCTATGACAGCAGGCACTTTACGAATGGCACCAAGTGCTAAAATCGCAGCTTCTGGTTGATTGATAATGGGGGTTCCAAACAAACTTCCAAAGCCACCAACATTCGTAACAGTATACGTTCCTCCCTGAACTTCATCAGGTTTCAATTGGTTTAGTTTAGCCCTACCTGCCATATCATTCACCACTTTTGCCATCCCTATTAAATTTAGCTCATCGGCATTTCTTATCACCGGAACAATCAAGTTTCCATCTCCTAAGGCAGCAGCCATTCCTAAATTGATTTGTTTCTTTATAACCACCTTACGATCACCGTCAAATGACAAGTTTACAAGTGGGTACTTTTTTATAGCCTCCGCCACAGCCATCATAAAGACTGGCGTATACGTGAGTTTTTCTCCTTCTCTTTTTTGAAATGCGTCTTTTACCTCCGCTCTCCAAGTTACCAAATTTGTTACATCAACTTCAATAAAGGACTGTACATGCGCAGATTTTTGAACAGAGTGTATCATATGGTCGGAAATCATTTTTCCCATCCTACTCAATTCTATCAACTCATCATCTCCGTTTACAGACAAAGGCACTGTAGCAACCTTTTCACTTGAAACAGCAGTACGTTTAGCCTCCGGCTTTTTTGACACGCTTCTTGTTTTTAGATAATCTAACAAATCTGTTTTCGTCAATCTTCCCTCTAAGCCCGTACCAGGTATAGCATCCAATTCTGTTTGCCCAATATTTTCTGTGCTGGCAATTTTCTTGACCAAAGGAGAATAAAATCGATCTGTATTAACAACTGGTTTTACGGAAGGTACTTCTTTGGTAGCAACAGCTTTCTCAATCTCATCCTCAACCAATTTAACTGCTTCAGAAACTTCTTCTTCTACAATTTCAACTACAGGAGAGGACTGCGCTAGTGCTCCTTCCACTTCAATAATTGCTAAAGTCTCTCCTACTTTTACAACACTATCTTTTGCGTGTAAAATCTCTACCAACACCCCTGCAACTTCACAAGGCACATCCGAATCTACTTTATCCGTAGCAATTTCAACAACGGAATCATCCACTTCAATCGTATCGCCTATTTCTTTTAGCCAACCAGTTATGGTTGCTTCTGCTACGCTTTCTCCCATTTTAGGAAGTTTTAATTCAAATCTAGCCATGTATATGCTTTGAGTTAGATGATGCGAAATTACGAAAAAAGAGGGATTAATAGAGCGCTAAATCTAAAACGTTTATTGAAATAACTACAGTTGTAAACCAATACTACACATTTTTAGTTAGCGTTCAAATTATCTTGAGAAGTCTGGGCAGCGGGGATGTGCATATATATGGCCTTACTTAGACTGTTGCATTTCTTCAAATTCAATTTTCTTCATTATCTCTTCCGCTTTTACAAAAAGCTCATCTCCTGCTCTTCTATTGGTTTTAGAAACAATAAAAATCTTTTCCATTAAACTCTCATACTCTTCTCGAAGTTTCTCTAACCTCGATTTTCTTTTAAAAAACGAAAACATACTCATACCTTTAAATTAATCAATCCACAATCCATTTCAAATATTTGACCAGAAAAAGACATGGCTTTATCTGACATTAAAAACCCAACCATTTCAGCAACTTCTTCGGGCTCAACATATTTTTTTAAAGGATGCCTTTCAGCATGAAGCAATTTTAATTTATCATTTCTTAAAATCCTGGAAGACAAATCTGTATCGGTCAATGTAGGTGCTATACAATTCACACGTATAGACGGCACTAATTCAGCCGCTAAAGATTTAGCAAAGCCTTCTAAAGCTCCCTTGGCTGCAGAAATGCTCGTATGAAAAGGCATCCCCATTTTTACTGCTACCGAGCTAAAAAGAACAATACTTGGTTGCTTACTGCTCTCACTCAATTGAGGTAGGTAGTTTTGAACAGCTTTTACAGCGCCAAGTACATTGATCTCATAGTCATCGGTAAAATCATTAACAGACATTCTTTTAAACGGTTTCAAATTTATACTTCCAGGACAATAAACCAAAGCATCCACATTCGGCAAAACTGGCAATTCATCTGTTAATATGTTACATACATATTGTGTAAAATTCGGATGTTCTAAAGAGTTTAATGTCCTACTTATTGAAACGACATTATTGTGGGCTAACTGTTCTTTTACAACAGCCTGACCAATTCCTTTACTTCCTCCTATGACAACAATCGTTTTCACAATACCTTATAGTTTACTAATTTTTACTTTGTAAAGATATGTATTTTTTGTTTAACAAAGATTGTTATTTGTTAAACTTTTTGTATTTTTGTATAAAACAATTCATATGAAGGCAAAAAATAACATCACCGCGAACGCAATCATTTCCAAATTTATGGATGAAGTATTAATGACAGGTCAGAAACCCACATCTGTCTATAAGTTTTCAAAAGAGTTAAAAATAGATGAACGGACATTTTTCGCTAATTTTTCATCGTTTGAGCAATTGGAGCGTCAGATTTTCGCTAAGTTTTTTGAAAATTCATTGACCCTCTTACAAAGTAATTCTGAATACGAGACATACGATGCAAAAAACAAGTTATTGAGTTTGTATTTCACGCTATTTGAAACGTTCACAGCAAACCGTTCCTACGTCCTCTTTAGTTTAAAGGAACAAAGTACCCCTTTAAAGTCTTTGAAAACCCTCAATAGACTTAAACATGTTTTTTGTGAATACATCAAAAGCTTGGACATCGAAAAAATAGAAATCAAACAAGAAAACTTGAACAAATCTCAAGCCAAAGGACAACAGGAGTTGTTTTGGATTCAGTTTCTTTTAATCCTTAAATTTTGGCTAGACGACAATTCTCCCTCTTTCGAAAAAACAGATGTCTTTATTGAAAAAAACATTCATGCGGGTTTTGACCTTATTAACACGAAACCGGTAAAAAGCATACTTGACTTAGGCAAGTTTATATTTAAAGAAAAAATAAACTCAAACGTATAACATATGAAAACGCTTGATAGCATTCCAACATCAAAAATACAAAGAGCCTCTAAACTAATTCAAACTGGCGCAAAAGTAGGTGTGAATTATGTAAAGTTTTATGGTGACAAACTAATCAATTCGGAAGAAGAAGCAAAGCTGAGACTCGACAAGTCAAATGCTGAGGACATTTATGATGGGCTGAAAACCATGAAAGGAAGTGCCTTAAAAGTTGCACAAATGCTGAGTATGGAAAAAAACATACTACCGAGGGCCTACGTAGAAAAATTTTCTTTATCTCAATTTTCTGTTCCTCCGCTTTCACCTCCCCTTGTTGTGAAGTCATTCAGAAATTATTTTGGAAAGCATCCAAATGAAATCTTTGACAATTTTGATCTTACTTCTGTCAATGCGGCTTCAATTGGTCAGGTACACAGGGCCGAAAAAAACGGGCAATCTTTGGCCGTAAAAATTCAATACCCCGGTATCGCAGAAAGCATTTCTTCCGATTTAGCACTTGTAAAACCCGTGGCTATTAAAATGTTTAACATTAGAGGAAAAGATTCAGATAAATATTTTAAAGAGGTGGAAGACAAGCTCACCGAAGAAACAAACTATCATTTAGAGCTTTCACAGAGTCAGGAAATCTCACGTGCCTGCGAGCATATTCCAAATCTTAAGTTCCCATCCTATTTTGAACAATATTCTTCTAAACGTATACTTACCATGAGCTGGATGGACGGTACTCATTTATCTGAGTATTGTCGACAAGAAGTACCGCAAGACACCGCTAATAAACTAGGACAAGCACTTTGGGACTTCTACATGTTTCAAATGCATCGTCTAAAAAAGGTACATGCAGATCCACATCCTGGTAATTTTTTAGTAGACAAAGAAGGAAACCTCATTGTCATTGATTTTGGTTGCATGAAATCAATTCCAAATAGTTTTTACACTCCTTATTTTGAGTTGGCGAAGCGTGAAAACATTGAAAACTCCAAATATTTTGAAGAGAAACTCTTTGAATTAGAAATTCTCAAAACAGAAGACACAACTGAAGAAAAAAGGTTCTTTACAAAGCTATTTCACGAAATGCTTTCCCTGTTCACCTTACCTTTTCAGCAGGAAACCTTCGATTTTTCAGATGGTGTATTCTTTGGTAAAATTGCCGATTTAGGAGCGAAGTACGCCAAAAGCACTGAATTGAAAGACATGAATGGAAATCGAGGGTCTAAGCATTTTATTTACATCAATCGTACTTTTTTTGGCTTGTATAATTTAATGCACGATTTAAAAGCAAAAGACGTCGTTATGAACCGCTATACTTCAGGATTATGATAGCCTATAGCAAAGAAGAAATCGAGAAGCTGGCACATATTTCTAAAATAAACCTTGTCAACTCAGCAACCGGATACAAACCGGCAAATTTAATTGGCACAAAATCAAAAAATGGAACTTCTAATCTCGCAATTTTTAGTTCCATAACACATTATGGTTCGAGCCCGGCCATTTATGGTTTTGTAATGCGCCCAACTACTGTAGCAAGACATACCTACGACAATATTAAAGAAACCGGTGTTTTTACTATCAATTCCATTTCAGTAAATGATGTGGTAGATGCACATCATACATCCGCCAAATATCCAAAAGAAGTCTCCGAATTTGAAATGACAAAATTCACGGAACAGTACAGAGATGAGTTTTATGCTCCTTTTGTTACTAATGCGCCAATTCAACTAGCGATGAAGTTTGTTAAGGAGTATGCCATCGAAATCAATGATACGATTTTATTGCTTGGTGAAGTCCAAACTATATATATCCGGGAATCTATCATAGAAGAAGACCTGTTTATCAACCTAGGAAAAGCAAAAATAGCGGCGATCAACGGACTTGACGGCTATGTAATCCCTAAAAACCACCAAAGACTCCCCTATCAAAGGCCTAAATCATAATTGGTGTAATCAACCCCTTTTTTGGAAAATTAAATTCAAATCGAGCCAAGTTGTTTTTTGAGCAAATGCTAAATGTTTAGCTAAACCACAAAGAATCATAGCCGCAACCACAAGACTGATACGCCATAACTTAGAATCAACTATAAAGATAATAATCAACTAAAAGTTATCGAAATTTACAAATTACATTGACAAATATTTTAGGTAAGACTGTTTACTCTAAAACACTATTCACTGAAAAAAAAGACATTGAGTTAAACATTCAAAATAGCCTTCAATCTGGAATCTATTTTATGAGCATCGAAAACAAAACAACTTTAAGAAAAACGACTGTAAGACTAGTAAAGAAGTAATTATTCAAAACTTTCAAGAGCAACTTAACTATATACAGCGCTGAGACTCTAAAAAAACTATTACACCCATGCTTTCGGCGTTTTCAATACCTCTAACAGACTTGATTCCGGGCTTCCAACTTCAGGATGATGGTTGTAGTGCCATTGTACTTTAGGAGGTAAACTCATTAGTATGCTTTCTATACGTCCATTTGTTTTTAAGCCAAATAAGGTTCCTTTGTCATGTACTAGGTTGAATTCTACATACCTTCCACGACGAATTTCTTGCCAATCTCTCTGAGACTTCGAATAATTAGCTGCCTTTCGTTTTTCTACTATAGGAAGATAACTTTCCAAAAAGCTATTCCCGATTTCCCTTACAAAATTATATCGGTCTTGTAGGTTAAATTCGCCTGTTTCCTTTAAATAATCGAAGAAAAGTCCGCCAACCCCTCGGGCTTCATTTCTATGACTGTTCCAAAAGTATTCGTCACAGCGTTTTTTATAGTTTGGATAAAAATCTTGATGATGACGATCGCAAGCATTTTTACAAACCGTATGAAAATGAATAGCGTCTTCATCAAATAAATAATATGGAGTGAGATCTTGCCCTCCTCCAAACCACTGCGTCACTATATTACCAGCATTGTCGTACATTTCAAAATAACGCCAATTTGCATGTACGGTAGGCACATTAGGATTGACAGGATGTAGTACCAACGACAAACCACAGGCAAAAAAATTTCCTTCTTTTACACCAAAATTATCGCGCAGGACCTGAGGCAATTCTCCTTCGACAGCAGAAATATTTACCCCTCCCTTTTCAAATACATTTCCATTTTCAATCACACGTGTTCTTCCTCCGCCACCTTCTGGACGTTTCCATAAGTCTTCTACAAAACGTGCTTTTCCGTCAACTTCTTCTAGTTTTGAAGTTATGGTGTCTTGAAGCTGTTGAATATAATTGTAAAATTGTTCTTTCATGACTAGGGTTTTGGGTTTCAGACTCTGACTCTGACTCTGACTTTTGACTTTAGACTTTGGACTTTAGACTGCTAACTACCTATATTCTTTAACGGCATCGATAAACGCTTTTGCATTATCCAGACCAATATTAGGTAGAATCCCATGTCCTAAATTCACTATATATTTATCTTTCCCAAAGGCATCAATCATCTGCTTAACTTGCTTTTTTATTTCTGCTGGAGGTGAAAAAAGTCGCGTTGGATCAAAATTCCCTTGTAAGGTAACATTCCCTCTAGTTAGTTTTCTTGCCCATTCTGGGGTAATTGTCCAATCTACTCCTAAAGCAGAGGCATTTGATTTTGTCATTTCTTCTAAGGCAAACCAACATCCTTTTCCAAAAGCAATAACAGGCGCATCATCCTTCAATGCTTCAATTATTTGATTGATGTATTTCCAAGAAAATTCTTGATAATCTACAGGAGATAGCATTCCTCCCCAAGAATCAAATACTTGAACTGCATTTACTCCAGCTTTCACTTTTTCTTTTAAATATAAAATAGTGGTATCTGTAATTTTTTGCAATAAGGTATGTGCTGCAACAGGCTGAGTAAAACAAAATTCTTTGGCTTTGTCAAAGTTTTTAGATCCTTGTCCTTGTATACAATAGCATAAAATTGTCCATGGAGAACCTGCAAAACCGATTAATGGAATTTCATCGTTTAACATTTCTTTGGTCAATTTAATGGCATCCATTACATAACCCAAGGTTTCTTCTATCTCTGGCACAATTACTTTTTCAACATCAGCCATTGTACGTATTGGGTTTGGTAACCACGGGCCTACACCATTCTTCATTTCCACTTCGATATTCATCGCTTGCGGAATCACCAAAATATCGGAAAACAAAATGGCGGCATCCATTCCATACCTACGTATGGGTTGTACAGTTATTTCTGAAGCCAGTTCTGGCGTTTGACAACGCGTAAAAAAGTCGTACTTCGCCTTTATTTCTTGAAACTCTGGTAAGTATCTTCCCGCTTGACGCATCATCCATACAGGAGGTCGTTCTACTACTTCTCCTTTTAATGCACGTAGGTATAAATCGTTTTTTATCATGTTATTTGTATCAGGTAAATTTGTAATTTTTGTTAGGTACTCGGTATCTAGTATTTGATTTGGTACTTGTACTCATTTTTGTTTTTAGATGCTTATTAAAATTGAGCAGCATCTTTTGAATTATTATTATTCTACTCTTAAATTCTTTGAACTCAAAAATTGGCTTTTAAAATTCCACATACCAATTACTGAATACCTGCTACTGATTTGCAACTTTTTCCATAGCTCTGTCCACGGCAATAGAAAAATTGCGAATATCGGTTGGTGTTAATTCCGTACATAAAAACCACGATTCGAATTGAGATGGAGGCAAAAACACGCCGTTGTTCATCATTGCCCAAAAGAAGGTTGAAAATTTTTCAGTATCACATTTTTGTGCATCTGTGAAATTTGTAATTTCTTCTTTTGCAAAAAATGGATTGATCATTGAGCCAAATCTGTTGACTGTGATAGCCACCTTATACTTTTCTGCTGCGGCTAACAGAATTTTTTCAATTTTTGCTGCCGTTTTTTCAAAATTCTTATATGGATTCTTCTTTTTCAACTCCAATAAAGTAGAAATCCCTGCTGCCATAGCAATTGGATTCCCCGACAGGGTTCCCGCCTGATACATACCTCCTAATGGTGCCACATTGTTCATAATTTCTTCGGAAGCTCCATAGGCTCCTACCGGAAATCCTCCTCCCATAACTTTTCCTAAACAGGTAATATCTGCTTGAATACCCAATAATTCTTGAGCACCACCAAATTGAGAGCGGAAACCAGTCATCACTTCGTCACAAATCAACAGTACATTTCTTTCTTTTGTAAGTGTTCTTAGGCCTTGAATAAAGGCATCACTTGGTTGTACCACACCCATATTTCCGGTTACGGGCTCCAAAATAACAGCCGCCACATCTTTGTTTTCATCTAAATGTTTTTTTACAGACTCTAAGTTATTGTATTCTGCAATCAATGTGTTTTTTACCGCTTCATCCGGCACTCCTTTTGAACCCGGCAAACTCAAAGTTGCTAAACCAGAACCTGCAGCTACCAACATGGCATCCATATGCCCATGGTAACATCCCGAAAATTTCACAATTTTATTACAACCTGTATGCGCTCTTGCCAAACGAATTGCACTCAATACAGCCTCTGTACCTGAATTTACAAATCGTACTTTGTCCATACCTGGAAAGGCATCACACACTATTTTTGCCAATTTTATTTCTGCGTTCGTGGAAGCTCCAAAAGAATACCCTTTCTTTAAGGCTTTTGAAATTGCACTTTCAACTCGTTTATTTCTATGTCCTAATATCATAGGTCCATACGAAAGCACCATGTCAATATATCTATTTCCATCGACATCCTTAATTTTACTTCCTTTAGCTTTGTTGATAAACACAGGATTCCCACCAACAGAAGCAAATGCTCTTACGGGTGAATTTACAGCACCTACAAGATGTTGTAAGCCTTTTTTATATAGTTTCTCTGACTGTTTAAATTTCATAATATTCAGTAATTAACGTATCGCAAAAACACATTTGCATTTATAATTAGTTCGTTGGTTTAGTATTGTTTTGTAGGATGCTCGCCACTTCTTTGGCAAAATAAGTAATAATAATATCTGCTCCTGCCCGTTTCATCGATAACAAAGATTCCATCATTACACGCTCACCATCTATCCATCCTTTTTCTGCTGCTGCTTTTACCATTGCGTATTCTCCACTTACATTGTAACAAGCTATTGGTCTGTCATAAGTATTTTTTAAATCTCTGATAATGTCTAAATAAGACAAAGCGGGCTTTACCATTAAAATATCAGCCCCCTCACTATCGTCAAAAGTAGCTTCTCGAAGTCCTTCGTCCCTATTCGCAGGATCCATTTGATAGGTTCTTCTATCACCAAATGTTGGTGCAGAATCGGCAGCATCTCTGAAAGGGCCATAAAAGGCCGATGCATATTTTACCGAATACCCCATTATAGGCAAATTGTAAAATCCTGTTTGATCTAAGGCTTCTCTTATGGTTGCAATGGTACCATCCATCATTCCAGAAGGCGCTACCATATCTACCCCTGCTTTGGCATGTGAAATCACTTGCTTTGCTAAGTTTACCAAGGTAGCGTCATTATCCACATCATTGTCATGTATAACACCACAATGTCCATGACTTGTGTATTCACAGAAGCATACATCTGTAATAACGTATAATGAAGGGTAGTGCTTTTTAATATATCGAATTGCCTGTTGCATGATACCTTGATCGTTCCATGTTTCAGTACCTGTATCGTCTTTTTCTGAAGGTATGCCAAACAGTAATACAGCCGGAATATCCAATGCTACAATTTCATCTAGCTCCTTGTCTATTTTATCCAAAGAGTAACGCTTGATACCAGGCATAGAAACAATCTCTTTTTCAATTCCTATACCTTCCTCAATAAACAACGGATATATTAAATCATCAGTCGTAAGTTTGTTTTCTCTGACCAACCTTCTAATGCCTTCCGATTTTCGTAAACGTCTTGTTCTGTTCATTTTTTTTGAGTTTTTACTTCATTGATACTCTGTCGCATCCGGACTTGTCTAGACTTCTAGCTTATTATTAATTCAAATTCTCTTTTACTAAAGTTATTAGGCTTTCTACGGATGGAGTTTCTGCTACATATACCTTTTCAAACTCCATTACAGCTTCTGTTGCTGTTGTATTACCAATACAAAACACAGTACTCTCTTTTGAGTTCCCTGCCAAAATATAACTTTGCACCGCTGAGGGACTAAAAAACAAAACCCCGTCATACTTTACTGTTAGTTTTGTAGGAAGTAATTCCGTTTGGTACACTTCTATTTCTTCAATTTCAATTTCGTTTGCTGCTAACATGTCTGGCAATTCATCTCTTCTCAAATTCCCACAGAAAAAATGAACTTTTGAAATGTCTTTTTTTTCTATCAAAAGATTGGCAAGTTCTAATGCAGATAGGCAGCATTTCTCGACATGAACTCCAAAACTCCCCAATAATTTCTTTGTTCTTTCCCCTACACAGTAGGTTGTATTCAATATAGTAGTTGGAAGCTTATTTTTATTAAAAACCGCCTTTACGGCATTTTGACTCGTAAACACAGCACAATCAACCTTTTCAGTAATTGCTATGTTCTGATGAAAACCTACACGGATAAAAGGCATTTCTTCCACTGTATACGCCGACAGACTTTCTCGTTGACTGGGAAGCAATGGCTTAGTACTCAAAAGTGTTAATGGCGACGTCATATCAAGAATGCATTTCAGATTTTATTTTTTGCATCAAAAGTGCACCTCCATTGTTCAAAATTTCTTTAGCACAAAGAGCACCAAGATTATCTGCTTCTGACACCGATACTTCTTTTTCTATTTCAATTTTTTCTGAACCGTCCAAAGCACTTAAAATACCTTTAAAGTGAATACTATCATTCTCTATTTTCGCATTCCCTCCTATAGGCGCTGTACAACCACCTTCCAGTGTTTTCATAAATTGACGTTCTATTCCAACCGCAACCTCTGTTTCCTGGTGATTTAGTTTTCTACAGGCTTCTCTAATAAAGGTATTGCTTTCCATGGCAGTAACCATGATAGCTCCTTGCGCTGGAGCTGGAACCATCCAGTCCAAAACTTGATGTTCTTTTGGCAATAAATGAATGCGCTGTAAGCCAGCCAATGCAAAAATAGCACCGTTCCAATTATTGTCTTTTAGCTTTTGTAATCTGGTATTCACATTTCCACGTAAATCGGTAACCTTGTGTTTAGGGAACTTGTGTAACCATTGGGCTTTTCTCCTCAAACTTCCAGTAGCAATTACACCTTCGGCCGATTCTAAAAAATTCAAACCTCCTTTATGTACTAAAACATCCTGTATACTAGCCCTCTCTAATACAGCGGCCTGCACAATTTTTTCAGGCAAATCGGTTGGCACATCTTTCAGCGAATGTACGGCGATATCTATTGCTCCTTGAAGCATTGCCGCATCCAACGTTTTTGTAAACAAGCCCATGCCCCCTATTTGATGCAATGGTTTGTCTAATATTTCATCTCCGGTAGAAGATATTTCTACAATCTCAGTAGTATATCCGTTATCGTTTAATTGTTTTTGAACTAAATGTGCTTGCCACAGCGCAAGTTCACTGTTTCTAGTTCCAATTCTAATGGTTGTATTCATTTTGACAACTTCTAATTTTAATACGATGTGATTGTTTGAATTCTAGGCTATACTTTCACCTTATAATTTATCAAATGCTTTCAAATCAAACATTTTAGAAATTACATCAATACTTTGATTTACTGAGGTATCTTGTGCTTTTAAATGTCTTACAAACTGCGTTGTAATTTTTTGAATAAAGCGAGATGTGATCACTTCGGCATGTTCCGTATTAAAGTCTTTCAGTTTTTTACTTTGAAAATCAATTTCATCGGCCTGCATAGTCATTAAAGATTCTTTTAAGGAATTCACAGCAGGTGTAAATTTACGGTGGTCGATCCACTCCATAAATTCTGCCTTGTATTCAGAAATTATTTTTTCTGCTTTTGGCACCTCTTTTTGTCTTTCTAAAATGGTTTTGTCTGTTATTTTAGACAATTCATCTATGTTTACAAGATTAACATTTTCCAAATCACTTACTGCCAAATCAACATTCTCAGGCATTGATAAATCTAAAATTAATAAGGGATTATTCGTTTGAATATGCTCCAAAGAAATTGTAGGAACTTCAGCACCGGTAGAAACAATTACTATATCTGCTTTGTCTATTTCTGTAGGTAGTTCCTCGAGGGTAGCATGCTGAATTGTAGGATTCTCTTTCACAAAATCAGCCGCTTTTGAAGCCGTTCTATTAATTAAGGTAATATGTTTACAATTTGTGTATTCCAGTAAATTTTTACAGGTATTCTTTCCTATATCACCTAAACCGTATACTAATATATTCTTATCTTCAAACTGAGGATTTGTATCCATAAGATATTGAATCGCAGCATACGAAACTGAAGTTGTACCAGAACTTAGGTTGGTAGAATTCTTCACTTTTTTACTAGCTTGGAGTACTAAATTAATCAGTCTCTCCAAATACGCGTTTAACGTTTGTTCTTGTTGTGCTTGTTTAAATGCGTGTTTCAACTGTCCTACAATTTCATAGTCGCCAAGTATTTGACTTTCGAGTCCTGTCGCAATTTGAAATAAATGACGGATGGCCTCTTTGTTCTTATATACATTAGAAACATTCACAAAATCTTCTACAGAGCCATTGGAATATTCGCAAAGAAGCGATATCAATTCAAAAGGGTGTTTGGCAAACCCCATGATTTCTGTACGGTTACATGTAGAAAGAACAAACACACCTTCAATACCTCTCCTTTTTGCTTCGTTTAATAGCAAAACTTGGTTGGTTTTCGAGACACTGAAATCGCTACGCGTCTTAACATCCGCCTTCTTATAGCTCAATCCTACGTTGTATAATTTAGTGTCTATACTATCGTTACTCATCTACTATTTATTAACTATTTAAGTAAGTTTGCCAAAAAGCATTCTGCTCTTATTTGTTCATATAAAACAAATACAAATGCTTTTCTTAGAAACATCGTCAAAAGTACCACCTTCCTTTCGATAAAAACATCGCTAAAAGTACTTAAAATATCGTCAAGAGGATAAACAACCTAATTTAGAATACTTCTAAACAAAACTAAACAACTACAAATCAACACTATACAAATCACACCTGCAATTAAACTAAGAAAAAGCATAAGTTTTCATAGAAAAAAACCTATTACATTCATGCTTGTTATCTCTGTAAAATAACGTATTTTTGCCTAAAAACTAGCAAATGCACTCTATAGTATCTGATAACAGCCATTTTAAAAACATCGACAAAAGTACGATTGAGGTGTTTTCAGAAAAAGATAAATTTTCGCTCTTGTTTGTTCAGAACGAAACAGATGAAATCGCATTGAAGCAATACAAGCTCGAAAACGATTATATCCAACTGTACTTTAGTCTTCATAAAAAGACCAAAATTGCATTTAACATGGAACATTGTGCTATAAACTTGTCTCCAGAAGATTCTGGTCTTATCTATTTCAAAGCAGCTAGTACTGATATCTTATGTACACTACCTCCTCAAGGAAAATTATTAGTTTTATTAGTATCTGTTCCCTATTTCCATTCTTTGTTTGCTCATGAAGGAGATTATTTCTTTAATTTCGACACCGTAAAAGGCGGTCGTCCTATTATAGAAGAAAAAGTAATTAGCCCTTCGTTAAAAATTGTTTTGCACCAAATTATTGCCAAAAAATTACATGGATCGCTGCAAGACTTATATATCAAAGGAAAAATATATGAATTACTGAGTTTGTATTTTAATATTTCTGAAGAAACAGATAGTGAACATTGTCCATTTATGGCTAACGAAGAAACCATTGCGCAAATAAAAAAAGCAAAGGACATTATTATTGAAAATATGGCACACCCACCTAGTTTGGAGGAATTGTCAAAAATGGTAGGACTCAATTTAAAAAAGTTGAAAATGGGATTCAAAGAATTCTATGGCGCTCCTGTTTTTACTTTTTTACTCAATTACAAACTAGATTACTCTAAAAAATTACTCGAAGAAAACCAGTTAAACGTAACAGAAATAGGCTTACAAATTGGCTACAGTACTTCGAGCCATTTTATTGCAGCATTTAAAAAGAAATTCGGAATTACTCCAAAACAATTTACCAAACAAGAAATTAACTAATGAAAGGTGTATTACTCGTAAATTTAGGTTCTCCAGACAGCCCCGAACCCAAAGATGTTAGAAAATATTTAGACGAATTTTTAATGGATGAGCGAGTGATTGACTCTCCTTATTTATTAAGAGCCCTACTCGTAAAAGGGATCATTTTAAACACCCGCCCAAAAAAATCGGCAGAAGCTTACCAAAAAATATGGTGGGATGAAGGCTCTCCTTTAATTGTACTATCAGAACGTTTTCATAAAAAAGTAAAAGAGCTAGTTGATATTCCTGTTGCCTTGGGAATGCGTTATGGAAGCATGAGTATCCAAAAAGGGTATCAAGAATTGGTAGCCCAAGGTGTTAGCGAAGTATTACTTGTGCCTTTGTACCCACACTATGCAATGTCGTCTTATGAAACAGTGGTAGAAAAAGCTTTAAAAGTTCAAAAAAAACACTTCCCTCAAATGCAAACAGAGGTACTGCCTCCGTTTTACAATCAACCTGATTATATAGAGGTAATGACGACTAATATTGAGAAAGGGCTAGAAGGGTTTGATTACGACCATATCTTGTTTTCTTATCACGGAATTCCTGAACGCCATATTTTAAAGTCGGACACCACCAAGTCACATTGTAAAATTGATGGTTCTTGTTGTGATACAGCTTCAGCAGCTCATGCTACATGTTACAGACATCAATGCTTTGAAACGACAAAGGAAATTGCAAAAAGAATGAAACTTAAAGAAGGAATGTATAGCAATTCTTTTCAATCCAGATTGGGTAGAGATCCTTGGTTAAAACCTTATACTGATTTTGAATTTGAAAGACTTCCTCAAGAAGAAGGAAAAATGAACCTCGCGGTTATTACACCCGCTTTTGTTGCAGACTGTTTGGAAACATTGGAAGAGATTGCCATGGAAGGAGAGCATCAATTCAAAGAAGGAGGCGGTAAAAACTACAAGCACATTCCTTGCTTGAATGACAACGACGATTGGGTGAAGGTGATGAGCAACTGGATAGAAAAATGGATTGATTAACGATTTTCACTCCATTTCTACAAATAGATTTGTAACTTTACATTATTAAACATTTTATATTATGAAAGCAGCTAGTTTACTAATATTCATATTCGCAATTTCTTTTACTTTTGCCTCTTGTGGTGCAACCAGAGGTAGCGATTGTGGTTTATCTGACACATCTTCAAAGCAAATTAAAACGTTAAAGAAAGCCAGTATTTCGGAAGCGGATGTTAACAAAACAAAATTGAAAACAATTTCTTAACATTCAGGTAACAGTTTAGTTTCACATGCTCATTATTTTTGCATTGTAAAAATTAATAGTAAGATGAAATTAGTTTATTGTATCTGTATCGCAAGTATTGCTTTGTTATCGTTCATTTCAAGTACAAATGAAACAGAACCGAAAGTTGAAATATCTAAATCTCTAAAGATTTTAAATATTCACGACACGACAGGACCGCTAACATTGTTGGCATAAGTTACGACGATACGTAAAAAAAGAGTAAGGTTTCTATGGTTTATATAAACTAAAGGAGCATTACTTTTTTTATTTCCTCGAAGCCCATCGCTTCATTCATCATATTTTTTATCTTTTCTTTACCATAGCTTAATTCTTCACGCAAGACCGAGGACGAAAGTTTAACAAAGAGTGTGCTACCTTTTAGCTCTACTTTTTCAGTATAACTAGCCACTCCATTCCCCATTAACGTATCCCAGTTTTCTTTTACTGAAATTTTCTTCATTCCTTTTTCAAGGTTATTCTCCTTAATTACATCGCCCATCAAATCTTTTAATGACAGGTATTCATTTTGACGTTTTGCCATGGCTAATTCGTACTAATTTTACAATTTGAATATTTTATAGGAAGTGTTTATTTGCTGCACCACCTTTTCTGTTCTTTCGGCATGCGTATCTGTAATAAACAATTGCCCGAATTGATTGTTGTTTACAAGTGCTATTAATTGCGATACTCTATGTTCATCCAATTTATCAAAAATATCATCTAAGAGCAATATTGGTGTTACCTTCGATGTTTGCTTAATAAAGTCGAACTGTGCCAACTTCATCGCTATTAAATAGGACTTCTGCTGTCCTTGCGAACCAAACTTTTTTATAGGGAAGCTATCTATTTCAAATAATAGATCGTCTTTGTGAACACCAGCACTTGTATATTGTAATACCCTATCTTTTTCCAAGGATTTCTTCAACATTTCAGCGAAATCTTCATCTTCCAACTGGGATTTATAACGCAACCCTACATGCTCTTTTCCTTCAGAAATAGTTTTATAGCGTTCATTAAAGATAGGAATAAATGCCTGAATAAATTGTTTTCTTTCTTGATAAATAGCAGTTCCATATTGAATAAGCTGTTCGTCATAGACTTGCAAATTCAAAGCGTCAAAAGTTCGATTAGCAGCAAAAAACTTTAAAAGCGCATTTCGCTGAGAAAGGGTTTTATTGTAAGCTATTAAATTGGTAAGGTAACTATGATTCTGCTGAGAAATAACACTATCTATAAACTTTCTTCGTGTTTCGCTACCTTCAATAATCAAATCGCGATCTGCAGGAGAAATGATAACCAAAGGAAACTTTCCAATATGATTAGAAAACTTATCGTATGCCTTTCCGTTCCTTTTTACAATTTTCTTTTGTCCCTTTTTTAAACTGCATAAAATAGTTTCCTCTCTTGCATCTACTAAGTAAGCCCCTTCGAGCATAAAAAAGTCTTCCCCATGTCTTATATTTTGAATTGCGACGGAATTAAAATAACTCTTTGCAAAAGAAAGATAGTATATGGCATCTAAAACATTGGTCTTTCCAATTCCGTTATTTCCGACAAAGCAATTTATTTTCTCCTCAAAATCAAACACTTGCTGCGCAATGTTTTTATAATTTACCAAGGATAATTTTTGTAAATACATAGGGACTTCATCATATAAATAAGAATGTGCAAATTATTAAAAATTTTGCCAAAGACAAGCTTTTAATATCCAATTAAAAAAACTATTTTTGCTTTTTTCATTCAAATCGTAGCTACTTTGCTTTTAAGCAAAGTTTGATTTGAAAATAACTAAAATTAAAGTACATATACTAGAATGGCAACTTACAAGAAAAAAGGTCAAAAGAAAATCAAAAATGTCCCTGTTGATAAAATAGAAGAAGAAAGTGCAACTGCAGAAGTATTCAAAAACCTTGACGAAACGGCTTCAAAAACCGAGCAATGGGTTGAAAAGAATCAAAAGCCTATTTTTTCAGGTTTGTTATTGGTTGTTGTTGTTATCTTGGGATATTTAGCTTACAACAACTACATCCTTGAACCCAAAGAACAAGAAGCAGCTAACGAGTTGGCTTTTCCTAAAATTGACTTTGAAAAGGCGTCAAATGCAACAACAGCTGTTGATTCTTTATATACAATTGCTTTAGAAGGCACCAATGGCAAATACGGATTCGTTGACATTGCTGATAAATACAGCGGAACAAACGCTGGAAACCTAGCAAACTATTATGCGGGTATTTCTTTCTTAAGAGTGAAACAATACGACAAAGCGATTTCTTATTTAGAAAGCTTTTCTTCTAATGACGCCTTATTAGGTCCAACTGCCTTGGGTGCCATTGGTGATGCTTTTGCTGATTTAGGGCAAAGTGAAGATGCTCTTAGCTATTACGAGCAAGCGGCAAAATCAAATGACAATGCAACGACAACACCTCTATTTTTATTAAAAGCGGGTAACACTGCCTTGGAACTTGGAAATGCTCAAAAAGCAGAAGATCTATTTACAGAAATTAAAGATAAATATGCTAGCTCTAGTGCTGCACAAAACATAGAAATGCATATCAACAAAGCTAAATATAGTAAATAGCACATTATGGCTACAACTGATTTATCTAGTTATGACAAAACAAAAGTCCCAAACGCGAAAAATTTTCGGTTTGGGATTGTTGTTTCTGAATGGAACGAAAGCATTACCAACGGTTTGTACAATGGAGCTATATTAGCCTTATTGGAAAACGGTGCAGTTACTGAAAATATTGAAAAATGGGATGTCCCAGGTAGTTTTGAATTGATCTATGCCACAAATAAAATGGCTGCTTCAGGAAAATTTGATGCAATCATCTCTATAGGTTCTGTAATTAAGGGAGAAACCAAGCACTTCGATTTTGTGTGTGATGGTGTAACTCAAGGACTCAAAGATATTAATATGCGTTACGACACACCTGCCATATTCTGTGTGTTAACTGATGACACCCTGGAGCAATCTATTGCTAGGTCTGGTGGAAAACTGGGCAACAAAGGTGTTGAATGTGGTGTGGCAGCTATAAAAATGGCGGCACTGAAGCAATTATAAGAGACGTATCGTACAGACTATTAAAGAGAAAAAACATATTCTTCCCTTCGATATAAACCTTTAACAAAGTTTTCATTATTTAGCCTTTTATCTGTATCTAAATTTCAGTAATTTTGATACTGGTCATTAAAGTCAATATACCATGTTTGGAAGCCCTTTTAAACAAAGAGCGCATTATGTGTTCAACTACAAGCCACGCTATTTCGATGCGCGTAAAGAACGTTTAGAAAACTTAAAGGAAAAGTACAACACAGACAAAGACACCATAGAAGGTGCTCCTGAATTTCACATCAGCCTTAGCAAGAACAATTTAAAAAACGATTGGGCAAAAATCAAAAGTAAGCAAGTAGATGCAAAAGCCAACAAACGTTTGGCTATTATCATTGCTATTTTAGTTGGTATCTGTGCTTATATCTTCGAACTTCATACTCTTATTTAATGACAGATATTATACAGTTATTACCTGATCATGTAGCCAATCAGATTGCTGCCGGTGAAGTGGTTCAAAGACCTGCTTCAGTGGTAAAAGAACTTTTAGAAAATGCCATTGATGCTGGAGCTACCAATATCAAGTTGATTGTAAAGGATGCGGGTAAGACACTTATTCAAGTCATCGACAATGGAAAAGGAATGAGTGTTACAGATGCACGTATGTGTTTTGAAAGACATGCAACTTCAAAAATCAAAGAAGCGCAAGACTTGTTCAATCTAAACACCAAAGGCTTTCGCGGAGAAGCCATGGCTTCTATTGCTGCCATTGCACATGTTGAATTAAAAACACGTCAAGAGATTGACGAACTGGGAACTTGTATAAAAATTGAAGGCAGCAAAATTAGTGCACAAGAACCTGATGCCACAGCAAAAGGAACGAGCATAGCGGTAAAAAATCTGTTTTACAACATTCCTGCACGTCGAAATTTCTTAAAATCAGACACTATTGAAACACGTCATATTGTTAATGAATTTCAACGCGTAGCCCTTGCTCACAATGACATTACCTTCTCGATGAGTCACAACAATACTGAGGTATACAATTTAAAGGAAGGCAATCTAAAACAACGCATTGTTGGCGTTTTTGGAGGAAAGACGAATGAAAAACTCGTTCCAATTTCAGAAGAAACCGATGTCATTACTATTGATGGATTTGTTACAAAACCTGAATTCGCAAAGAAAAAAAGAGGTGAGCAATTTTTCTTTGTCAATGATCGTTTTATCAAAAGTTCATATTTACATCATGCCGTTTCGAGCGCTTTTGATGGCTTGCTCGGAAATGGTTATCACCCCTCCTATTTTTTGTATTTAAAAGTACCTCCAGAGAGTATTGATATCAATATTCATCCCACAAAAACTGAGATAAAATTCGACAATGAAAAGGTATTGTACGCTATTATTAGAGCTTCAGTAAAGCACAGTTTGGGACAATACAATGTGTCGCCTGTCTTGGATTTTAATCGAGATGCATCTATGGATACACCTTATGCTTTTAATACGAAGGAATTTAGTGAGACGCCTAAAATTACGGTAGATCCAAACTTCAACCCTTTTGAAAACGAAACAAAACAACAGAAAAGTTCGTATGCTCCATCGTCTTATCAAAGAGCATCGAACACGACACAATGGGAATCCTTATACACAGGTTTCGACGACCTACCAACCGAGCCAAGTCAAACAGAATTGCAGTTAGAGGCGGAAACGGATCAAAACACTTCGGGTAAAACATTTCAAATACATAAAAAATATGTACTAAGCACCATCAAATCTGGTGTTGTGCTAATCCATCAAAACTTAGCACATCAAAGAATACTCTACGAAGCATTCCTAGAAAACATAACTGTAAAAGAAGCAGCAAGTCAACAATTGCTTTTTCCTGTTGAACTATCATTTAACAAAGAAGAGGTTGAAGTTCTTAAGGAACTCAAGGAAGATTTAGAAAATACAGGTTTTTTATTCGATAAAATAGACGACGATGCCATTGTCATTAAAGGAATTCCTACCAGTATTTCTGAGAGTCAGATTGCCATCATTCTCGAACAATTACTAGACGATGTAAAACAGGAAATTCCAGAAACGAGTTTTAGCCAACTAGACATTATTTCAAAATCACTTTCAAAATCATTGGCCATAAAAACAGGAAGTAAACTTTCCGAAAAAGAACAAGACAACTTAGTTAACAGTTTGTTTTCTTGTAAAGAGCCCACTACTTCTCCATATGGTAAAAAAATATTTGAAACACTAACACTTGGAGAACTAGACAAGTTATTCGGAACAAAAAACTAAAAACCTATGGGAAAAATAACGGAAAGTATCAAACATTTGATTATTATCAATGTCATCTTATTTTTAGCACCACAATTCTTCAAAGGCATTGATTTGCAAAATTTATTGGCATTGCATTTTGCTGAAAACCCTTCTTTTGGTTTTTGGCAATACCTTACGCATATCTTTATGCACGGAAGTTTTTCACATATTTTATTTAATATGTATGGACTTTGGGCTTTTGGTACTCCTTTAGAACAAATATGGGGACGCAATAAATTTCTATTCTTTTATTTTTCAGCAGGAATTGGAGCTGGATTGATTTATTCTTTGGTTAACTATTATCAGTTCGAAACGGCTTTTGAACAATTGATTCAAATGGGTGCGACAAAATCGGAAATTATGGATTTAATGAATCCAAGTGTTATGTACAAAGACGAAAACCTGGAAACTGTAAACCGACTTTACAATACGAGTGCCGTTGGTGCTTCTGGTGCCGTCTACGGGATCCTTGTTGCCTTTGGTCTTTCTTTTCCAAATGCAAAACTAGCATTGATCTTTTTACCTATCCCAATTGCTGCAAAATACTTTATTCCTGTTATGATTCTCGGAGATTTGTTTTTTGGAATGACAAGTTACTCTATCGGAAATATTGCTCATTTTGCCCACATAGGAGGCGCTCTAATTGGTTTTATTATTGCCTGGTATTGGAAACAAAATCAATTTAAAAGATGGAATTAACCATACTCGACTTCATAAATTATTAGTATTTTAGTCAGCGTATAACAATTCGAGCTTCCTAGAGAATAAACACACTATGCAACAGTATATAGAACGTTATAAACAATTCAATATCATAGAAAAGTTAATTGCTATTAATTTAGCAGTTTTTGCATTGACTTTTCTTACGAACACGTTGCAGTTCTTATTCAATGCGAATGGTAATTTTATCATGGAGTTTTTTGCCATGCCCTCAGCTATTGATAGTTTTATTCTTAAGCCATGGTCTATCCTGTCTTATGGCTTTTTACATGGAGGTTTTTTTCATATTCTTTCCAACCTTATTGTATTGTATTTTATAGGCAATTTATTTATTGAATATTTTACCCCGAAACAATTGCTCAGTTTCTATTTATACGGAACCGTTTTTGGAGGTTTATTATATATTGTGAGCTACGCTGTATTTCCAGCACTTCAAAACAGCCCATCAATACTCGTTGGAGCCTCTGCTGCAGTTATGGCTATTTTTATTGGAATTGCTACGTACATCCCCAATTATGAATTGAATTTTCGTTTTATCGGTTATGTAAAACTTTGGAAGTTGGCGGCCGTATTTGTGCTACTCGATTTGATTCAAATACCCTCAGGAAATGCGGGTGGACATATAGCGCATTTAGGAGGCGCATTGTACGGTTATTTATATATGCGCTTTGCAAGTAAAGGAAGTATCCGCATTAGCAATCCCTTTGAAGGCTTTTTCTCCAAAAAGAAAAATTTAAAAACAGTATATCGGTCACGAAGAAAACAAAATAAACAGAAAACGCGATCCAAAAGTAATCAAGAGGTTATCGATGCTATATTAGACAAAATAAGTAAATCTGGTTATGAATCTTTGAACCAAGAAGAAAAAAATCTTTTGTTTAAACAAGGGAAAAATAAAAATTAACGGTACTATGAAAAAATTATCTTTTATAGATACCCTTATTTACATCTGTAATTCTATTGCAGCCGGTTTGCTTCTTTTTACCTATTGCATACCGTTTATTTCGCCAAAATCTATCGCTACTGTTTCGGTACTGAGTTTAGGTTTACCCCCACTACTTTTTGCAAACATTTTGTTTGTACTCTATTGGATTCTCAAATTGAAAAAACAATTTTTAATTTCGTTGATTGTAATTGCAATAGGCTTTCAACATGTGCAAGCCTTTTTTCAATGGTCTGAAAAAAAATCCATGCGCAATGACGATTACAAGATACTATCATACAACGTGCGTTTGTTTAATATTTTTAAATGGACAGACCGTGAAGATCTACCCAATAAAATCTATAAATTCATCGGTGAAAAAGACCCCGATATTCTATGTTTACAAGAATACCATCGCAAAGCAAAAAAAATAGACAACTATCCATATCAGTATATCAAACACAACAACGGATCCATTGGACAGGCAATTCTTTCTAAACACAAAATCATAGATAAAGGTTCGTTAAATTTTCAAAAAACTGGAAACAATGCCGTATTCGCCGATATCATTTTAAAAAAAGACACCATACGTGTTTATAATATTCATATGCAATCTCTTAAAATGGAAATTGAAAAAGACAATTTTGGTTCGAAAGATGCAGAAAGCCTACTTTCAAAACTAAAAAAACATTTTAGAACACAAGCCACACAAGTAGAACAAATACTAGCACACCAAGCAAAGTCACCCTATAAAACAATGATTGTTGGCGATTTTAACAATACCGCATTCTCCTGGTTATACCATCAGCTAAAAAAAGGCAAGAAAGATGCTTTTATAGAAGCGGGATCAAATTTCGGAAAATCATTTGATTATATATTCCCATTAAGAATCGATTTTATACTTGTCGATACTTCCATGCACATCAATAACTTCAAAACCTATTCCGTTCAATACTCTGATCATTATCCAATAATGGCTAGGTTTAATATGTCACCAAATTTAGTGAAATGAAACAAAAATATGACGTAGCGATAATTGGAAGTGGGCCAGCAGGTGCTTCGGCAGCTTTAAAATTGGCCGAAAACGGAATTTCAACTGTTTTGATCGAAAAAGAAATACTGCCTCGGTATAAAACTTGCGGTGATGGTTTTGTCTACAGAGGTAGGCGCAAGCTCCCCTTTGACATAAGTTCGGTCGTAAAACGTGAATTTAACAAAATACAAATCAATTTTGACAAAGCTGGAATTCATTTAACTTCTGAAAGAGATGCTCCGATAATTAGCATGATTATGCGTGATGATTTTGACAACCTTATTGTCGAGAAGGCTAAAAAGGCAGGAATTACGTTACTTGAAGGACATGCTTTAAACGATATCAGTTTTGGTGAAACAAATACACTACACACTTCTCAGGGAGATGTGTATGCTAAATTCATTATTGCCGCTGACGGTGCACTCGGTAAAACGGCAAAAATTACAGGCTGGAAAGAAACGAGAAATCTAATCCCTGCTTTGGAATATGAAGTAGAAGTAAGCCCAGAAGATTTTGAAAGGCTCTCAAGAGAAGTTCGTTTCGATTTTGATGCCGTTCCATTGGGGTACGGATGGTGCTTTCCAAAGCAAAAGCATCTTTCAATAGGCGTAGCAATTTTAGAAAGAAAAAAAATAGACCTGAAAAAGTATTACAAAGCGTATTTGACCACTTTAGGAATTACAACTCCAATAAGTGAAGAATTTCATGGTTTTCAAATTCCAATTAGCCCAAGAACTGATGGATTCGTAAAGAAAAATGTATTTTTAATTGGAGACGCTGCTGGTTTTGCAGATCCCATTACGGCAGAAGGTATATCAAATGCCATACTTACTGGAGTAATGGCTGCAGATTCAATAATTGAAGGCAAATTAGAAAGTAAAAAGTCGACTGAGATTTACGAATCCAAATTAGCTGAAGTTTTACTTCCAGAGTTAAAAACAGGCATCTATTTATCAAAACTATTTTACCGGAACGAAAAAGTAAGACATTTTTTAATGAAAAGATACGGGCAACGTATGTGTGAGGAAATGACAAATGTATTTATGGGAGAACGCACCTACCCCGCAGATATAAAGAAGAAGATTACTTCGAAGTTAAAGAGTGCATTATTCTCAAAATTTAAGTTATAGTAGCGTAATATGGAAGTTAAGAGACTAAATAAAGCCATATCGGAAACTGGTTATTGTTCGCGAAGGGCAGCCGACAAACTGATCGAGGAAGGACACGTTAAAGTGAATGGTGAAAAAGTGGGTTTAGGTGTCAAAGTATCAGCTACAGATGCAATTAGTGTACATGACCAAATTATAACAAAAGAGGTTAGAAATATCTATTTAGTCTTTCATAAACCTGTTGGAATTACTTGTACTACAGATACGAAAATAAGAGGGAATATCATTACCTATATGAATTACCCAGAACGAATTTTCCCAGTAGGGCGTTTAGACAAACCCAGTGAAGGTCTGATTTTTATGACGAACGACGGAGACATCGTTAACAAAATTCTCCGTGCTAAAAACAATCATGAAAAAGAATATATTGTTACGGTCAGCAAGAAAATAACAGCCGCATTTATCAAAAAAATGGGGAATGGAATTCCGGTTTTAGACACCATTACTGACACTTGTAATGTTGAAAAAATAAATGACTACACCTTCAAAATTATTCTAACCCAGGGGTTAAATAGACAAATAAGAAGAATGTGTGAGTATTTAGACTATGAAGTAACAAAACTGAAGCGCGTTCGAATCATGAACATTTCTCTAAACAACCTAAAACCGGGAAAATACCGAGAATTTACAGAGCGTGAACTTCAAGTGATGAATCGCCTTGTAGGCAACTCTAGTAAAACAGAAGAAGCTTCCCTTTAACACCCCGTAATATGTCGAAAATAGACCAAACAGCACTAAAACAAATCTTTATAGTTTTTTCACGAAAAATTCTATTTCTCTATCTTTTTGTTGTTGCCTTGTATTTTGACGGTATTGGTTTTTCCAAAATAGTTCCGAACAACCAATTCTACATCAATTTCTTAATGGTTGCGGCATTTATTGCGCTTTATTACAGATCTACAAGACGGACCCGACAATTAATGATTATTGCTGTAATTATAGGCTTTATTGGAGAACATTTCTTTTCGCGATACTTAGGTATGTATACCTATCGGCTAGAAAACATCCCTTGGTATGTGCCTTTTGGTCATGCCGCAGTGTATGCCCGAGTATTTACCTTTTCCAAAACTTCAATTATTCAAAAACACAAAACTGAAATTGAGCGTTTTCTCTACATACTTATTGCTGCATATGCAACAGGGTTTCTGCTTTTCTTGGACGATGTTTTTGGCTTCGTTATGACACTGGTTATATTTATTATTTTATGGAAACGGCCAAAAGATCGAATGTTTTTCTTAACCATGTACACTGTTGTTGCAGTGTTAGAACTGGGAGGAACTTATTACCAATGCTGGTATTGGCCCGATACGGCATTTAATACCTTCTCATTCCTAAAAAGCTACAACCCACCAAGTGGAATTAGTTTGTTTTATTATACGTTAGACATTGGCTGTTTCGTTTTTTATAAACTGTTCCACCCAGAAATTTGGAATCGATATAAAACGATTAAAAATGTAAAACGATTAGCATAACTATTTTATATGTAGAAGTACTTTATTTACTGGCAAACATTTTCACATCATCTTCAGAAATTTCCTGCATTCCAAGTATCAACAATCGTTCTATAACATTTCTCAACTCACGAATATTCCCTGTCCAATCATAGGACTTTAGCAATTCTATCGCTGCCTCGGTAAACTTCTTTGGTGCTATACCTTGTTCTTTTGAAATAATTTCGGAAAAATAATTCACTAGCAATGGAATATCTTCTCTTCTATCATTCAAAGCGGGGACGGCAATCAATATCACGGCTAGTCTATGGTAGAGATCTTCTCTAAACCGTCCTTCAGAAATTTCCTTTTTCAAATCCTTATTTGTAGCTGCAACCACACGTACGTTCACTTTGATGTCTTTATCACTCCCAACCCTACTAATTCTGTTTTCCTGAAGAGCTCTCAACACTTTTGCTTGTGCAGACAAACTCATATCACCAATTTCATCTAGAAATATGGTACCGTTATTAGCCGCTTCAAATTTCCCGGCTCTGTCTTTATTGGCGCCGGTAAACGATCCTTTTACATGTCCAAACAATTCACTTTCTATCAATTCTGATGGAATAGCAGCACAGTTCACCTCAATCATAGGAGCTTTATTGCGATCACTCTTTTCATGCAACCAATGCGCTACCAATTCTTTTCCGGTACCGTTGGGCCCCGTAATCAAAACACGTGCATCTGTAGGAGCCACTTTTTCTATCATATCTTTTATATGTAAGATAGAGGCACTCTCGCCAATCATTTCATATCGTTTGCTAACCTTTTTCTTTAACCTTGTATTCTCAACCAATAAATCTTTTCTGACCAAAGCATTTCTAACCGTGTTCAAAAGTCGATTCAAATCTGGTGGTTTAGAAATATAGTCAAAAGCTCCTAGTCTCATCGTGTTTACGGCAGTTTCCAAATCTCCGTGTCCAGAAATCATAATCACGGGAAGTTCAGGTAGAATTTTTTTTATTTTCCCCAAGACTTCCTCTCCATCCATTTTTGGCATTTTGATATCACAAAGTACCAAATCATATTCTTTTTTACTCAGCATTTCCAGGCCAATCAAACCATCTTCGGCCTCATCAATGAGGTAGGACTCGCTCTCTTCACCAATGATTTTACTCAACACTCTACGAATTGCCGCCTCATCCTCGATAATTAAAATATTGCTCATAATGCTATTTTATATTAGTTCTTTGTTCAAACCTACTAAATCTTTCGGTAAAAATAAGTAGGAATTTAAGATAAATTTATACTTACTGACGCAGCCATTTATACAACTCGCGGTAACTAATTTTCTTTCCATACATCAAAATTCCAGTCCTATAAATTTTTGCAGCCATTCTTACAATACCAAGAAATGAAACCAACAATAATCCTATGGAAATAACTATTTCTAAAGTAGAAACACCAAAAGGAATTCTCATAGGCATGACAATAGGAGCCGTTAGAGGAACTAATGAAAAAACAACGGATAAGATTCCATGCGGATCAGTCAATACAGCAGCAAACCCAACATAAACAGCCATAATCAGTGGGATGATCACGGGTAAAACAAACTGTTGCGTATCTGTTTCCGTGTCAACCGCTGCTCCAATTGCAGCGTAAATTGCGCTGTACAGTAAAAATCCACCAACAAAATAGATAATAAAAAACACAAACATCCGTAGCAGTGGAAGCTTTCCAATTTCTAAAGCTACGTCTTGAATTTGACCTACCCCATTCATCTCAGAAACTTGACTTAACTGAGGCGACATTTCATCAAAATGAACTCCGAAAGCAAATTTTGCTGCTGCAGTGAACACCAATAAAAGAAGCCCCCAACAAAAAAACTGCAACAAACCAGCTAACGTATTCCCTATAATTTTCCCTAACAACAATTGAAACGGTTTTACCGATGCTATTACAATTTCAATGACCCTATTTGTTTTTTCTTCAATAACACTGCGCATTACAGAAGTACCATAAATCACAATAAACATCATAATTAAATAGCCAACTCCCATACCTAGCCCCATCTTTAATCCATTTCCTAATTTGGATGCTATTGCTCCTGAAAAAGAGGATTGCCTTAGCGCAATATCAACTTGAGAATTCTTCAAATTTTCTAAACTAACCCCTTGTTTCCGTAAATTTGCAGACATCATTGTTGTCTCAATTAACTTTTCTAAAGTTTCCACAAACAAAATACCGGGAGATTCTTCCGTATATAAAGTAATAGCATTAGCCCATTTTTCTTTTTCTGAATGAAAAGGTGGTATGTATAAAAGTCCATCATACCCTTCAGACTGCACCAATGCTTTCGCAACCTCTACACCTAAAGTACTATAATCTATAAATTGAATCGTTTCGCTGCCTTCTACTATTTTTGCAACAACCTCAGAAGAAGCATCTACAACAACTATCTGTTTTTGGGCCGGAGTATCCTCTTTCGTAATATAAAAAACAACCATTGCCAAAATAGAAATCAAAATGGGACTCAAAAAAGTCATGACAACGAACGATTTGTTTCTTATTTTGGTAAGAAACTCTCTGCGAATAATTAAAAGTAATTTTTCCATGCTCACAATAAATAGAAATTTAGGAATGCATATCCGTTTTACCAATGGCATCCAAAAAAATTGCGTGCATTGAAGGAAGCTTCTGTACAAATTGCATGAGCTCTCCAAAAGGCAACAGGTTTTGCATTAGGTCGCTTGGACGTTCATTTTCTTTAAACGCAACTTCCAGTTTCAAAATAGCAGATACTTCATCATAATTATGGTTCCGAAGTTCATATGCATCGACGAAAAAAGAAAGTACTTCTTTTGTATTGTTTGTTTTAAAAACTATCTCATAAATCTTAGCACCATATAACTGTTGAAGTGCCGCAACGGTCCCTTCCAACACTATTTTCCCTTTGTTCAACAAACAAATATGATCACACATTTGTTCAATAGACTCCATTCTATGTGTTGAAAAAATGATGGTGGCTCCCTCGTTTCTCAGTTGTAGAATTTCATTCGCTATCAATTCGGCATTCACAGGATCGAATCCACTAAAAGGTTCATCAAAAATCAACAACTTCGGACGATGCATCACGGTCACAATAAATTGTACTTTTTGTGCCATTCCTTTTGAAAGTTCTTGAATCTTTTTATCCCACCAATTGCGTATTCCAAACTTATCAAACCAATACAGCAATCGAGTTTTAGCTTCCTTTTTAGAAAGTCCCTTTAACCTTGCTAAGTACATTGCCTGTTCACCAACTCGCATGTTCTTATAAAGTCCTCTTTCTTCTGGCAGATAACCTATCTGTGAAATATGTGATGGACACAAAAGCTCTCCATCTAAATACACGCTACCATTATCGGGCTGTGTTATTTGATTGATAATTCGAATCAACGAAGTCTTCCCTGCGCCATTTGGGCCCAAAAGTCCGTAAATACTTCCTTTTGGGATTTCAATTGAAATTGAGTCTAAGGCCAACACACCGTTGTATTGTTTTGTGACTTCTTCTATTCTTAACACATTTAATAGATAAAAATTATAGCAAATCAAAGATATCATTTTATAATGAAAATAAAATTGTAGCTCCTGTTTTGTTTATTCAAATTAAAGCTATATATTTACTGTGCATGCATAATAAAACATTTTTTGAAAGAAACGAAAGAAACATCCATCGACCATCAATTACGAGCAACTTGGCAAGCTGTGGCTAAAATGTATAATGAAGAAGCCTCCAAATACGGCAGCACAATGGCTACCATCTTTTTATTATTAACTATAGACAAGCATACAGGTAGTGCATCCACCTCATTGGGCCCTAAAATGGGCATGGAAGCAACAAGTCTTTCCCGATTGTTAAAAAGCATGGAAGAAAAAGGGCTTATATACAGAGAAAAAAACCCGAATGACGGCAGAAGTGTACTCATTAAATTAACAGATTTTGGTAAAGAAAAAAGAGAGACCTCTAAGCAAAGCGTTTTACAATTTAACAATACTGTAAAGCAAAAGCTATCCAAAGAGGAAGTAGCTGTATTTTTTAAAGTCACGGCTACCATAAATAATTTGGTAGTGAACAAAAAAATATTTAACAACATATAATCAGTTCGATTAAAATTACGACAATGAAAAAACACATTCGAAAAATAGCCGTAATCGGTTCGGGAATCATGGGGTCAGGTATTGCTTGTCATTTTGCAAATATTGGTGTAGAAGTACTATTGCTAGACATTGTTCCCAATAAATTGACAGAAAAAGAGCGCGCTTCAGGACGAAGCCTAGAAGATAGCAGTGTACGAAATCGGATTGTAAACACGAGTCTAACCAACTCACTAAAATCAAAACCCTCCCCTATTTACAACAATTCTTTTGCTGCTAGAATTAGCACAGGGAATTTAGAAGACGACATCGATAAAATAGCGCATGTAGATTGGATAATTGAGGTTGTCGTTGAAAAACTAGAAATCAAACAACAAGTCTTTGAATTGATAGAAAAACACAGGACGCCTGGAACGCTTATTAGCTCAAATACATCTGGAATTCCCATCAAGTTCATGAATGAGGGACGTAGCAAAGATTTTCAACATCATTTTGCAGTTACTCATTTCTTTAATCCTCCCAGATATTTAAAGCTGTTTGAAGTTGTTCCTGGGCCTTCCTGTAAAAAAGACGTAATCGACTTCTTAATAAACTACGGTGAAAAGTTTTTAGGAAAAACAGCTGTACTTGCCAAAGACACACCTGCATTTATAGGGAATAGAATTGGAATTTTTGGAATTATGAGTTTGTTTCATATTGTGAAAGAGATGGGACTTACGGTTGCTGAAGTAGATAAACTTACAGGACCTATTATAGGACGTCCCAAATCGGCCACCTTTCGAACTGTCGATGTCGTTGGATTAGACACCTTGGTTCATGTTGCCAATGGTTTACATAAAAACTGTCCTAAAGACGAATCTCATCATTTGTTTGAACTTCCAAGTTTTGTGAGTTCCTTAGTAGAAAACAACTGGCTGGGAGATAAAACAAAACAAGGTTTTTATAAAAAAGAAATCGATGCTAAAGGAAAGCGTACTATTTTGGCTTTGGATTTGAATAGCCTAACCTATATACCTACTAAAAAAGCTTCATTTGCTAGTTTGGAAAAGACAAAGGGAATTTCAAAAGTGATTGATCGCTTTAAAGTATTAATTAAAGGAAAAGACAAGGCTGGGGAATTTTACAGAAAAACTTTAGCAGCCCTTTTAGCATACAGTGCCAATAGAATCCCTGAAATATCTGATGAAACCTTTAGAATAGACGATGCTATGAAAGCTGGGTTTGGTTGGGAACACGGCCCCTTTCAAATATGGGATGCCATTGGTGTAGCCGAAGGAGTTTCCTTAATCGAATCCGAAAACCTTACAGTAAATCCTTGGGTTAAAGAAATGCTTGCTGCAAACCATTCATCCTTCTATACTATTGATAATGGTCTTACCTATTTCTATGACATTCCAACGA
Source organism: uncultured Flavobacteriaceae bacterium (assembly GCA_943789365.1). Lineage (GTDB taxonomy): Bacteria > Bacteroidota > Bacteroidia > Flavobacteriales > Flavobacteriaceae > Flavicella. The sequence goes on from CALSTV010000001.1 coordinate 157,219, forward strand.
AAAGCAGTAAAAAAGTACCGGGTCAAGAAAGTTTTATCATCCTCGACAATATCAGAGAAACAAAAACCATTTGGTCTAACAAAGAAGCTGCTATTCAAGATCTAGGAGACGGTATATTGAACGTAGAATTTCAATCCAAAATGAACACTATTGGAGGAGGCGTTTTAGAGGCTATCAACAAAGGAATAGATTTGGCAGAAACTCAATATGAAGCCCTGATTCTTGGAAATCAAGCGGCAAATTTCTCAGTAGGTGCAAATTTAGCTGTGGCGTTTTTATTAGCCGTTGAACAAGAATACGACGAACTTAACAGGGCTACAAAATTGTTTCAAGACACCGTAATGCGATTGCGTTATTCTTCAGTCCCAACGCTGCTTACTCCGAGAGGGATGACTTTTGGAGGTGCTTGCGAAATGAGTATGCATGTAGACAAGGTAGTGGCAGCTGCTGAAACCTATACTGGACTTGTAGAATTTGGTGTTGGAATTATTCCTGCTGGAGCCGGTACGAAGGAAATGACCTTACGTGCCTCCGAAGCCTTCTTAAAAGACGACGTTAAACTCAACCGATTAAGAGACACTTTTATCAATATTGCTATGGCAAAAGTCGCTACATCTGCACATGAAGCTTTTGATTTTGGATTCTACCAAAAATCAAAAGATATCGTTGTGGTCAATGCAAACCGACAAATTGCCACGGCAAAGAAACACGCTCTACAAATGTTGGACGACGGGTATACCCAACCTACTCCTAAAAAAATAAAAGTATTAGGACAGCAAGCCTTAGGAATGTTTCATGTGGGAACCGATAGTTTGCAGAAAGGGCAATATGCCTCTGAACACGATAAAAAAATTGCCAACAAACTCGGTTATATTATGGCAGGTGGCGATTTATCGGAACCAACCTATGTGTCTGAGCAATATTTACTAGATCTTGAGAGAGAAGCCATTCTTTCACTTTTTTCCGAACGTAAAACTTTAGAACGTATTCAGCATATGTTAAAAACAGGAAAACCTCTGAGAAACTAATATGTCAGATTAGATGTCAATATAAATAAAGAATCTAAAGGACGAAAGAATCAAAAAAAACGAATCATAAAAACAGATTATGAATAAAACAGCATATATTATTGAAGGGTACAGAACCGCTGTAGGAAAAGCTCCAAAAGGGGTATTCCGATTTAAAAGACCTGATGAGCTCGCTGCTGAAACCATTGAGCACTTATTAAAAAACGTTCCTCAATTGGACAAAGCGAGAATCGATGATGTCATCGTTGGAAACGCAATGCCCGAAGCTGAACAAGGATTAAACATAGGGCGATTAATTTCTCTTATGGGCCTTAAGATCGAAACTGTGGCAGGTATGACCGTTAACAGGTACTGTGCTTCAGGGTTGGAAACCATTAGTATCGCAGCTGCAAAAATACAATCGGGAATGGCAGATTGCATTATTGCGGGTGGTGTTGAAAGCATGAGTTATATTCCAATGGGAGGCTATAGAGCTGTACCAAATTACAAAGCTGCTAAGGAAGGTCATGAAGATTATTATTGGGGAATGGGGCTAACAGCCGAGGCAGTTGCTAATCAATACAAGGTATCTAGAGAAGATCAAGATGCATTTGCCTTGCATTCACATCAAAAAGCTTTGAAAGCCCTTGATGAAAACAAATTTGAAAAAGATATTGTCCCCATACATGTGCAAGAAATTTTTATTGATAAAAATAATAAAAAGCAAGAGAAAAGCTATACGGTATCCAAAGATGAAGGTCCTAGACGAAACACATCTATAGAAGCGTTGTCGAAATTAAAACCTGTTTTCGCTAATAATGGAAGTGTCACTGCAGGAAATTCGTCGCAAATGAGTGATGGGGCTGCATTTGTTTTGGTGATGAGTGAGGCCATGGTAAAAGAATTGAATCTAGAACCCATTGCTAGAATGGTATCTTTTGCAGTGGCAGGCGTCCCCCCAAAAATAATGGGAATTGGTCCAGTTAAGGCAATTCCAAAAGCACTTGACAATGCCGGCTTGAAATTAAAAGATATTGAATTGATTGAGTTAAACGAAGCTTTTGCTTCCCAATCACTTGCCGTTATGAGAACTTTAGATATCAATCAAGAACTCGTAAATGTAAACGGAGGAGCAATCTCGTTAGGACATCCTTTAGGCTGTACTGGTGCTAAATTATCCGTTCAGCTATTTAACGAAATGAGAAGAAGAAAAAACAAATACGGTATGGTAACTATGTGTGTTGGTACAGGGCAAGGAGCCGCAGGAATCTATGAGTTTTTAAAATAATAAAATTGCAACTAAAAAACAAAGGTATGGAAACTATTAAAGGAGGTGAGTTTTTACTCAAAGAAACAACTGCAGACAATATATTCATCACTGAAGAATTCAGTGAAGAACAACAAATGATAAAAGCTTCCATTCAAGAATTTATCGACAAAGAGGTATGGCCATTTAAGGAACGATTCGAAAACAAAGATTATGCCTTTACGGTTGAAATCATGAATAAAGCGGCTGAAATGGGCTTGTTAAGCGTATCTGTACCGGAAAATTATGGCGGTATGGGAATGGGGTTTGTTTCCACTATGTTGGTCTGTGATTATATTTCTGGCGCCTCAGGATCACTTGCAACCGCCTATGGTGCGCACACAGGAATTGGCACCATGCCTATCCTCCTGTATGGAACAGAAGCGCAAAAGGAAAAATACATTCCTAAATTAGCCTCTGGAGAATGGTTTGGTTCTTATTGCTTGACTGAGCCCGAAGCTGGTTCGGATGCAAATTCTGGAAAAACCAAAGCTGTTCTTTCGGAAGATGGTAAACACTATTCGATTAGCGGACAAAAAATGTGGATTTCAAATGCAGGTTTTTGTAGTTTGATGATTGTTTTTGCAAGAATTGAGGACGACAAAAATATTTCTGCTTTTATTGTTGAATACGACGCTCAAAACCCAAATGGCATTAGTTTGGGCGAAGAGGAAAACAAACTAGGCATCCATGCTTCATCTACACGTCAAGTATTCTTTAGTGAAACAAAGGTTCCAGTAGAAAACATGCTCTCCCAAAGAGGTAAAGGGTTTAAAATTGCTTTAAACTCACTCAATGTGGGAAGAATAAAATTGGCTGCTGCCTGTTTAGACGCCTGTAGAAGGGTCACAACGGAAGCTGTCATTTATGCCACGCAGAGAAAACAATTCAAAACCTCAATTGCCTCGTTTGGTGCTATACAATACAAATTAGCTGAAATGGCTACCAAGACCTATGTTTCAGATTCAGGAAGCTATAGAGCCGCAAAAGACATACAAAATAAAATCGACGAATTTATAGCCGCAGGTGCAACAAAACAGGAAGCTGAATTAAAAGGTGTAGAAGAATACGCCATTGAATGTGCGCTTTTAAAAGTATACGCCTCAGAAGCTACTCAATATATTACGGATGAAGGTATTCAAATATTTGGGGGTATGGGATTCTCAAAAGACACCCCTATGGAAGCCGCCTGGAGAGATGCAAGAATTGGACGAATCTATGAAGGAACAAACGAAATAAACAGACTTCTCAGTGTTGGAATGTTACTAAAAAAAGCTTTTGAAGGTAAATTAGACCTCATTACTCCTGCTCAGCAAGTCGCTTCAGACCTTATGTCAATTCCTTCTTTTGACACACCCGATTATAGCAACTTATTTTCAGAGGAAAAAGAAATGATTGCAAAGGCTAAAAAATGTTTTTTAATGTTGGCTGGAAAAGCTGTTGAAACTTTCGGTATGGAACTGGAAAACCAACAACAAATTGTGTTGGCAGCAGCAGATATAATGATGGAAACCTATTTGGCAGAATCAGCTTTATTAAAAACAGAAAAACTGGTAGGTAAAACTTCCGAGAAAGAATGTGTAGCCCAAATTGCAATGGTTAAACTTAACTTATACAATGCTGTTGAAACTATAGTCGCAAAAGGTAAAGAAGCCATCATTTCATTTACAGAGGGAGACGAACAAAGAATGCTTTTGACTGGTCTCAGACGGTTTACAAAATATGAAAATTACCCAAACATTGTCAATTTAAGAAGAACTATTGCCCAAAAATTGATACAAGACAATGCATATCAATTTTAAAAGCAGTTTGCTTTTCAATTGTATAAAAAGAATGCATAACCTATATCATTAGTTTTTACCTTTTGACTATCTTTGTGGCTCAATAAAGACATCGATGAAACTTCTATTTATTACAGTACTGTTACTTGCACTTGCTTTTGCTGGAATCGCTATAAAAATATGGGCGAAGAAAGACGGAAAATTTTCGGGAACTTGTGCCAGTCAAAATTCAAATTTTAATGAAAAAGGAGAACCTTGCGGATTTTGTGGAAAAATGCCTGAGGATTGTGAAAATAAGTAAAATATGCTGTCCTACCTATTACTAAGTTTTAGTGTAGTTGTAGCCATACAATGTATATACTACCTGCTTTATGCTACAATCATTTTCGAAAAGAAAAGCAGTAAAGAAAAAGCTAGCACACCTATTTCAATTGTGATTTGTGCTAAAAACGAAGCTGAAAACCTAGTACAATTCTTACCTAGTATTTTAAAACAAACCTATGAGGCTCCTTTTGAAATTGTATTGATAAATGATCGGTCTACAGACAATACTCTTGAAGTTATGCATAATTTTGCCTTGCATAATTCTCATATTAAAATAGTAAATGTTGAAAATTGCGAGAATTTTTGGGGAAATAAGAAATATGCCCTTACACTAGGAATAAAGGCAGCTACTTATGAACATTTAATTTTGACTGATGCAGATTGTAAGGCAAATTCTAATCGTTGGCTACAAACAATAAGCAGTCAATTCACAAATCAAACAAAAGTTATTTTAGGTTATGGTGCTTACCAAAAAGTGAAATTCTCTCTTTTAAATAAACTTATTCGGTATGAAACCCTTTTAACCGCAATTCAATATTTCTCTTATGCAAAACTAGGTACTCCGTATATGGGGGTTGGAAGAAATTTAGCGTATACAAAATCTGACTTCTTTAAGGTGAATGGTTTTATCAAACATATTGACATAAAGTCTGGTGACGACGATTTATTTATCAACGAAATTGCATCAAAAAAGAATACTACCTATACTTTAGCCCCCGCTAGTTATACCACATCTGTACCAAAAAGAACATGGTCTTCATGGATTTTGCAAAAAAGAAGGCATATATCAACGGCTAAACACTATAAATTACACCATAAAATTGGCCTTGGTTTATTCTACAGTTCTCAATTACTCTTTTTTGTGCTTGGTAGTCTACTTCTTATTCTTGAAGAGCAATTGCAACCTGTGTATTTACTTATTGCAATTAGATATTTTGTTTTTATGCTAGCCATCGGTTTGACTTCACAAAAATTAAATGAAAAAGATTTGATTGTAAGCGCACCATTTACAGAAATTACACTTATTTTTATTCAGCTATTCGTATTTATTAAAAATAAGTTTTCAACACCAACGCATTGGTAGCAATTATTTGATGAAATGACTCAAGACATTCGAGACCACATTACTAACGCAAAACACAAAAAGCAAGCGGCATTCAAGGCATTGTTAAATTACTATTGGAATGATATATATGCCTTTCAACTCTCAAAGACAAAAAACGAAAATTCAGCTGAAGACATAACAATTCAAACATTTTCTAAAGCATTTGATAAAATAGCCCAATACAACGAAGCCTATAATTTTAAAACTTGGTTGCTCTCTATCTCAAGCAATTTACATATTGATGAATTGAGAAAAAACAAACGCGATACAATTCCTTTAGATGAGGCCAACCATAAGGCATATGACATTAGTGATTCGGCTCCGTCTCCAGAGGACAAATTGATTATTGAACAAAATTTGGAGCAACTATTGCTCTACATTAAACAGTTAAAGCCCCATTACCAAAAGGTAATACATTTAAGGTATTTTCAAGAAATGAGTTATAAGGAAATAGCAAACGAATTAGAAGAGCCTCTTAACAACATAAAAGTGAAGTTGCTCAGAGCAAAAAAACTATTATCCGAGATAATTAAAAACAGCTAACTGTTGCCCTTACAAACCAGCCCAATTTTAGTTTATCCCTATCGCTCACACAGTTAACCTATGTTTACTATATAACCTAAAACATGGTTAAACTCTTTAATAAATAGTATATTTAATTTAAATACAATAATTTTGTGATAACTGTGTTTCTTATAGTGAGCGATACTATTTAATACTTGAATGATTTTGAAAATAATTAAACCCCAAATACTTTTCATCTTTACACTACTTTGTTGTGGTGTTTATGCGCAAGGAGGACCTCCTCCTCCGCCGCCGCCGCCAGGTTTACCTATAGACGGAGGTGTGTTGTTTTTAACTGCAATGGCAGTAGCGTATGGAATTAAAAAACTAAAATAGAAAACAAAACCTATTATACATATTGAGCAAAAAAAAGACTGTTATTAAAATAACAGTCTTTTTTTTTTTATTGGCTTATATATTATTTTGCAACATTTACTGCCCTAGTTTCTCTAATAACAGTTACTTTAACTTGTCCTGGATACGTCATATCGTTTTGTATCTTCTGAGAAATACTGAATGACAGATCAGCAGCTTTTTCATCGGTAACTTTAGAACTTTCTACCAACACGCGTAATTCTCTACCAGCCTGTATTGCATATGCCTTTTGTACTCCTTTAAAACCAATTGCCAAATCTTCAAGATCCTTTAAACGTTGAATATACGAATCTAATACTTGTCTTCTTGCTCCTGGTCTAGCACCAGAAATGGCATCACATACCTGAACTATTGGAGCGTATAAAGTCTTCATTTCAATTTCATCGTGGTGCGCACCAATTGCATTACAAACGTCGGCTTTCTCACCGTACTTCTCAGCCCATTCCATACCCAATAAAGCGTGTGGCAATTCTGTTTCTGTATCTGGCACTTTACCAATATCATGTAAGAGTCCTGCGCGTTTGGCTATTTTCGGATTCAAACCTAATTCAGTCGCCATTAATGCACATAAATTAGCTACTTCTCGTGAGTGCTGTAATAAATTTTGACCATAAGAGGATCTAAATTTCATACGCCCAACCGTTTTTACTAATTCAGGATGTAAACCGTGAATTCCTAAATCGATTACAGTACGTTTTCCTACCTCCACAATTTCTTGTTGAATTTGTTTTTCAGTCTTTTTAACAACCTCTTCAATTCTGGCAGGATGTATACGTCCATCAGTCACCAGATTGTGCATTGACAAACGTGCTACCTCTCTACGAACGGGATCAAAACATGAAAGAATTATTGCTTCTGGAGTATCATCAACAATAATCTCCACACCTGTAGCAGCTTCTATGGCACGAATATTTCTACCTTCACGACCAATGATACGTCCTTTTACATCATCTGATTCTAAATTAAACACCGAAACACAGTTTTCAATGGACTGCTCCACTCCAACTCTTTGTATCGTGTTTAAAATTATTTTTCTAGCTTCTTGTTCCGCTGTAAGTTTAGCCTCTTCCAGTATTTCCTGAACATAAGACATAGCATCCGTTTTTGCTTCATCTTTTAGCGAAGTAATTAAATCTGATTTCGCTTCTTCTGCCGAAATTCCAGAAATCACCTCTAATTGTTCTACTTGTCTTTTGTGAACTTTTTCAACTTCAATTTCCTTTTTATCTAGGACTTCTAATTTATAGTTGTAATCTTTCTCTTTATTGAGAATCTCTTTGTTCAACCTTTTGTTTTTATCCAATTCCGCTCCTAGCTGAGATTCCTTATCTCTAATTCTTTTCTCAACATCTCCAATCTTCTTTTCACGTGAGATTATTACTTTCTCATGTTCTGCTTTTAACTCTATAAAGCGCTCTTTCGCCTGTAATATCTTATCTTTTTTTATAGATTCTGCTTCTTTATGTGCTCCTTTAATTCTTTGGGAGGCCGTTTTTTTAGCATTTTTAATAATATTAGAACTTTTATTTTTCTGTGTTATTTTATTGATTACCAAGCCTATTACTAAACCTAATACTGAGCCTATTAAAACTCCTGCTATCGTGATTGTTTCCATTCGTATGTAATTATTATATATAAAAAACCTACATCAGTTGGATTATATAAACTCCCAAAAATCAAGTTTAGGACTAACTAGAGGCTCAAGTATCCGAATAATTTCGGCGCGCTTTTACAACTATGACTCATCCTTTTTAATGGAATTGCGTTGAGTTTATCAAACATTAACCAATGTAGGCAGTACTTTCTGTTTATGAAAAAAACATTATTTCAAATGCGCATCTAATAATTGATGCATTTGTTTCAATTTATTTTCTGCTTTATTCGTTTCTTCTTTTTCAACAATAGTTTTAATTTCTAATTTTGAAGCAAATTGCAAGGCACACATTGCCAACACATCTTGTTTATCGCTTACCGCATAATTCTGTTCAAACTTAGAGATCAGATCATTAATCAATTCTGCCGCACGTCGTGTTCCTTGTTCCTCTATTTCGCTCGACACGTGTAAAGGATAGGTTCTACCACCTATGGCTACGTTAATTTTGATCTTTTCTATCATTCAAAAATGAACTTATTGATTCAAAAGGACAATACATTTGTCGATTTCACGAACCAAAGCATTTATTTTTTGTTTTGTTTCTTTACTGTTTTCTATACTACCATCAATAGTTTTAGCGAATTTCAACAAGTCGTATTTCTCTCTAACTTGAAACAAATCTCTATCATATTGAGCATTTAACTGCTGTAAGTTACTGATACTGTTGAGTAAAATTTCATTCTCTTCTTTTAAAAAAATATATCTCTCAAGAAGTTTCTTTAATTTATCCTCTAACAAATCAACCGACTTTTCTATTGCACTCATATGATCTGTGAATTCAAAACTATTCCTACAAAGTTAACATTCCAAAGTTAAAATACAACTATTTAAAAGTATTTTTTAACTTTTTGAAGAGTTCATAGGTTAATGTTTTGACCCCTAAGTCAATTAGTAACGATGCGCTAGTATTCGTTTCTAGCTTATATATCAACTTTGTAACCCGATTTGATCGTTTTCCAATTATTCATTTCTCCAAACTCAAGTTTGGTTAAATGACACATTATCACAAATAACCATCACACACTTACGAAACAACTTATGTTATTTTTTTAACTTTTTTATATCTTTATTTCAATACCTAGCACCACCAAATTTAAATATTATGATCAATATAGTTTTACCTACCGATTTTTCGACAATTTCATGGAACGCTATCAAATACGCTTTAAACTTATTTGAAGATAAACCCTGTGTTTTTCACCTAATCAACACCTATACACCAATTATTCATAGTATTGATTACCAGCTCGCCAGCGCATCTCAACTAGAACACAACACCAAAGCAAAAGAGACATCAATTAATGGACTTGCAAACTTATTAAAACGCATCAAAAGAAAATTCAAAAACCCAAAACATACATTTACAACAATCTCTTCCTTTGATTTATTAACACCGAAACTGGAACAGCTTACAAAAGAAGAGGATATAAACTATATCGTTATGGGAACAAAAGGAGCCACTGGATCGCTAGGCGTACTGTTTGGATCCAATACCATACATGTATTAAAAAAAGTAAAATGTCCAGTAATTGCAATTCCAGAAGGGTTCGCATATAAAAAGCCGATAGAGTTATTGTTCCCTTCTGATTATGAACTTCGTTTTAAAAATTCACACATCCAACCGATCATTGAAATTGCACAAATGCACCATTCTAATGTAAATATTTTGAATGCTGGTTTCGGTTATGATTTGTCTGCCAAACAAGAGGCAAATAAAGAACGACTTGAAGTATATTTTAATAAAATAGCACATTTATTTCATCGCGTTCACCATCAGGGAGTTTCTGAATCCATAAAAAACTTTCAAGAAAAAAACAGAATCAATATGCTATTGATGATTAACAACAAACACTCTTTCTTTGAAAACTTATTTTTTAAATCAATCGTAAATCAAATAGGACTGCATTTAACGATACCATTTCTGGTGATCCCAACTTTTGACATTAGACATAAAAGAACTTTAATAGATAAAACTTAAATATGATTGTTATGAAAATTACAGGAATTTGGTTAGACTTGAATAAAGCTATTCTTATGGAATGGGATAAAAACAACAAGTTATCCGTGAAAAGATTACAATCCAATATCGAACATTTTCATGTAGTCGGAGGCTCAGGAACACGCTTTAAAGGTGGTCCGCAAGATGTTGTTCAAGACAGCAAATATTTAGAACGGAGAAAGCACCAAATAAAAGAGTTCTTTTTTAGAATTGCAGGTCAGATAAAAGGTTCAGAAGCCTTGGTAATTACCGGTCCCGCAGAAACATACTTAAAGTTTGCAAAAGCGCTAAAATCGGAATACAAACAATTAGACTCAAAAGTATTGGCCGTTGTAAATAACGATAGCATGACAGACAATCAATTGAAAGCATGGTTTCTGAGATTTTTCAATAAAAATTTAAATACCGACAAAAAAAAGAAGTGGTTTTATAAACAAAGCGCTGTGATTATGATATTTATCATAAGAATACCCATACAATAGATGTATTTTAGACATAAGAAAAACAAAAACATAGAAAGCAATTTCATCCTGATTCGCGACATCCTCGAAGGTTCTTTTTAATGAGAAAATTCGAAGATAAGTTTAGAACAGATGAAAATTTCTTTCAGGGAGGAATAGGAGGTTATGCTTCCTGTTCCTTTTTTTATGAGGAATATGCCAAAAGATTGTTATTTTAGCATCAAAACTATCAATTGAATACGAAAGCATATATTACCCTTGTACTGCTCATCTGTGGAAGTACTCTGAAAAGCCAGAATATTTATCCTCAAAATTATTTTCGCAATCCTCTAGATGTTCCTATGATACTTGCAGGTACTTTTGGAGAATTGAGAACCGCCCATTTCCACTCTGGAATGGATTTTAAAACACAACAAAAAGAAGGATTAAAGGTCTATACTTCAGCACCGGGTTACGTATCTAGGATTAAGGTTTCAAACTGGGGTTATGGCAAAGCCCTTTATATAACGCATCCAAACGGGTATACTACCGTGTATGCACACTTAAAAAAATTCAATAAAAAAATTGAAGCGTATCTAAAGAAAAAGCAATATGCACTTGAAAAAGACGAAATTCAATTGTTTCCCAAAAAGGAACAAATTCAAATTTCCAAAGATGAAGTTATTGCCTACTCAGGGAGCACTGGAGGCTTTATAGCACCGCATTTACATTTTGAAATTCGAAACACCAAAACGGAAAACATCATCAACCCCATGCATTTTGGATTGGTGCCTTCAGACAATAAAAGACCCGTAATTAATCACTTAAGAGCCTACATCTTAAAAGACTCTTCTCATATTAACAAAAGTGAAATTGCCATCCCAATTTCTATTAGACAAACACAAACTGGTATATATCAGGCTGAAACGGTACATGCTTTTGGCAATATTGGTTTTGGGATAAATACCTACGACCAGCAAGATGGTGCCATGAATAAAAATGGCATCTATAAATTGGAAATGTTTATCAATGGAAAAAAGACCTTTTCTCACAAAGTGGAGACCTTCTCTTTTGAAGAATCCAAATACATCAATTTACTCATCGATTACCCTTTTTATGCAGCACACAAAAGAAAATACCAAAAGACCTTTATTCATAAAAAGAACAAACTGAGCACATACAATCGGGATTTATCGGATGGCACCATTCTAGTAAAAGAAGGCAGTGCTTACCAAGTTGAAATTCGAGTCATTGATTTTGCAGGAAACCGAGCGTCACTTTACATTCCTGTTTCAGGAAAAAAAACTAAGGCTGTCATTAAAAAGCAGATAGAAAAAACAGCGTATCTAGTGACACCAGACAGAGAGGTGACTTTTAAAAATAAACACATCACAATTCACTTCCCGAAACAAAGTGTTTATGACCCTTTATATATAGATTTCAAACTACAAGACAGCATTGTAACCATACACAAACCAAACACCCCTTTGCACAAAAGTTTTACCTTAACTTTCGATGTTCGCAATTATTCTGAACCACAAAAAGAAAAGCTCTTTATTGCGCAAGTTATAGATGGGAAACATCTTAATTATTGCGGCACTACTAAAAATGACAGCATCTTTAAAACTTCTACAAAAAGTTTAGGTTCGTATACATTGGCTTCCGACAACCTTCCCCCTAAAATTTATAACTGTAGTTTTTATGAAGGTCAAAACATCTCCAATTTTCATTATTTGACGCTGCAAACCAAAGATGACTTGTCTGGAATTAAATCGTATCGAGGTGAAATCGATGGCAAATGGATTCTTTTAGAAATGAATGTAAAAACCAATACTTTGACATACGATTTTAAGGATCAACAACTGGAAAAAGGAAAACATACATTTACACTTATTAGTATGGATAATGTAGGAAATACTTGTACATTTACATCCTCATTTGTCTTGAAATAAAAATTATAAATCCTCATATTTGAGAACGAAGCTTACATATCTCATTTTCTTTGTTTTTGTTTGTGCCACTAGTATTGCACAAACAGCTGCGATTAAAGGGACATTGAGAAACACAGAAAGAAAACCAATTGAAGGCGTTTCTATCACATATGAGGGTGGAACTGAAGGAACTGTTTCAGATGCAAAAGGAAATTATTCCCTTACAATTCCTGCCAAACTGGAAGTCTTTGTGGTTTTTAGCCATGTCACCTACAATAAATTGTATAAAAAAGTAAAAGTTCCAAAGAATAAAACCATTAGGTATTCTCCAATTATGACCTTAAAAACAGAGGAAATAAATGAGGTGACTATTCAAGACAGACGAAAAGAAGTACAAGGTTTTACTACGATTAAAAAATCGACCGTAAAAAAAATACCCGGTGCCAATCCTGGAGTCGAAAATCTATTGATGACTTTTGCTGGGGTTAACAACAACAATGAGCTCAGTACTCAATACAATGTGAGAGGTGGAAATTTTGATGAAAACTTAGTATATGTAAATGGTATAGAAATATACCGTCCGTTTTTGGTGCGTTCTGGTCAGCAAGAGGGACTTAGTTTTGTAAATACGGACATGATTCAGAATATCAATTTTTCTGCTGGTGGTTTTCAAGCGAAATATGGTGATCGACTTTCGTCTGTATTGGACATCACCTACAGAAAACCAAAAGAAACAGCCACTACTATTGACTTAAATCTCATGGGAGCTTCAGCTACTTTTGAAGGAGGGTTTCTAAAAGACAAATTAACTACGATTACGAGTGCTCGTTATAGAAACAACCAACTATTCGTAAATTCTAAAGACACAGAAACCAACTACAAACCTTTATTTGCTGATATCCAAACATTTCTGTCCTATAAATTATCAAAGAAATGGTCGTTAGATTTTCTTGGTAATTTTTCCATCAATAATTACAACTACACACCACTTACTCGAAAAACAACATTTGGTACCATTGCCAATCCCCAAGAATTGGTTGTATTTTATCAAGGAAATGAAAATGACAGTTTTCTTACGCTTTTTGGCGCTTTAAATGCCACCTATTTGGTTTCCGATGATTTAAAGTTAAACATAACTACATCGGTTTACAATACACAAGAAGAGGAGTTTTTTGATATTATAGGTGCTTATTCGCTCAATCAAACAGATCCAGATCCAGACTCCCCTACTTTTGGAGAAGATCAATATAGTGAAGGAATTGGTGGACAGATAAACCATTCTAGAAATGAGCTCGATGCGCTTATTAGAAATGTACAATTGAGAATTTCTACACGAGACGGAGATAACCATTATGAAATGGGAATGAAAATCCAAAAAGAAAACATCATTGAAAGCATCAATGAATGGGAACTTATTGACTCTACTGGTTTTGCCATTCGCCCCTTAGGACATGAAGTTCCAAACAATCAGCCTAAATCTCCCTATACTGGCCCAATTGAGCCGTACCAATCGATTAGAGGAAATAATGATGTCACCATTAATCGCTTTTCCGGTTTTATTCAATTCAGCAAACGTTCGGAATGGAAAAACCATGACATCTGGTACAATTTTGGAGTACGAACACATTACTGGGATGTAACGAGTAGAAATGCAACTTCTAGCACTCAGCACACGGTAAGTCCAAGAGCACAATTTTCTATAAAACCTAATTGGGAAAAAGACGTTCTTTTTCGTGTCTCCGGAGGATGGTACCACCAACCACCTTCTTATAAAGAACTAAAAAATTATGAAGGACAAATTGTTCCAGATGTGAAAGCACAACAATCTTTCCATTTTGTATTGGGTAATGATTATAGTTTCCTAATGTGGAACAGACCTTTTAAATTGACTACCGAAGCCTACTCCAAAAATTTAAAGGATGTAAATGCCTATACAGTCGACAATGTTAGAATACGCTATAGAGCAGATAATGTTACAACAGCCAGTGCTGTGGGACTCGACCTTCGTTTGAACGGTGAGTTTGTCCCTGGAAATGAAAGTTGGGTGAGTTTGGGGCTCTTAAGTACCAAGGAAAATATAGATGGACAAGGTGAGATTCCAAGACCTACCGACCAACGTTTTAAATTAGGAATCTTATTTCAAGACTATGTACCTACAATTCCCGATTTAAAAGTTTATTTGAATTTGGTGTATAATTCTGGATTGCCTGGAGGATCGCCTTCCTATAATGACCCATATGCTTATCAGTCACGATTGCCTAGTTACAAACGTGCAGATGTTGGGTTTTCATACATTATTGTAGGAGAAAAGAAACAAGCAAAGACAGGATTTCTAAGTAATTTTAAAGATTTGAGTGCTGGTATTGAAATCTTCAATATTTTTGACATCCAAAATTCAAACACAAATACATGGGTTCGTGATGTCTATAGCAAACAGGTTTATGGAATTCCAAACTACATGACCAGCCGAGTTATCAATGCTCGACTTTCCATGAAGTTCTAAGCGCAATTATAGTATAAGCTTAAAGAATTTGGCTTGTGTGTTCTTTGGTCTTGACTTTCGTGATTACATTTTCAATCGTGCCATTTTCGTCAATTACAAACGTAGTTCTATGAATACCATCATATTCTCTTCCCATAAACTTTTTAGGTCCCCATACACCATAAGCATTGATTACAGTCTTCTCCTCATCAACTAACAAGGAAAAAGGCAGTTCGTGCTTATCGATCCAGTTTTGTTGTCTTTTTGCACTATCAGCACTTACTCCTAAAATAGCATAGCCCTTGCTTACAAATGTTTGATAGTTATCTCGTAAGTTACATGCTTCCATCGTACACCCTGGCGTACTTGCTTTTGGATAAAAGAAAAGCACTAATTTCTTCCCAGTATAATCACTTAACTGAACTGTTTTTCCTGTATTGTCTAACGCCTTAAAGTCTGGAGCCCTATCGCCTATCTGTAATGTTGTCATCCTTTTTTTATTTTAGAATTATAAGATTCGAAAGTTAAGTACTATTCGTTGAACTTCCAACAAAATTATACTCCGATGAAAAATTACTACTTATTGAAATTCCATGTGCACTATGGAAAGTTTCTTTGTATTTTTATCTTTTTAAATTAGGATGGATGAACAAACAAGAAAAAGTACAATTCGTAATAGACACTTTAGAAAATTTATATCCTGAAGTACCTATCCCACTAGACCATAAAGACCCATACACGCTATTGGTTGCCGTGTTATTATCGGCCCAATCAACAGACGCTAGAGTCAACACAATTACGCCCATTCTATTCGCCAAAGCAGACAACCCTTATGACATGATTAAAATGTCTGTTGAGGAGATACGTGCAATCATTAAGCCTTTAGGGCTTTCTCCGATGAAATCGAAAGGTATTTATGGATTGTCACATATTCTCATTGACAAACACAACGGAGAAGTACCTGCCAATTTCGAGGATTTAGAGGCGCTTCCTGCCGTAGGACACAAAACTGCGAGTGTGGTGATGAGTCAAGCTTTTAACATCCCTGCATTTGCTGTAGACACACATATTCACCGGCTTATGTATCGTTGGAATTTGTCGAATGGTAAAAACGTTGTACAAACTGAAAAAGATGCCAAACGTCTATTTCCAAAAGAAACTTGGAATAAACTTCACCTTCAAATTATTTTTTACGGAAGAGAATACTCACCTGCCAGAGGATGGGATTTGGAAAAAGATACCATCACAAAAAAAATTGGAAGAAAGACCGTATTGGAGGCTTACCATACTAAAAAATAAAATAGTTCAAAAAAAAACAATAACTCAGGCAACCTTTTTACCAATGCAAACGTCTTTATAAATGTAACAAACAACCAACTAAGAAATATCCTTTGAAAATAATTGGAATTCATAGCAAAGAGAACAAGTTAATCAAATTGGCCTTACGAAAAGACCGAATTGCCCAAAAAAAGCTATTCGATCAATTCGCACCTAAGATGCTCGGTGTCTGTCGAAGTTATGTAAAAGATGTGCACCATGCTGAGGATTTAATGATTTCCGGGTTTCTAAAGGTATTCACTCAATTGGATTCTTACAAAAACCAAGGGAGTTTTGAAGGCTGGATCCGAACTATAATGATTCGAACGTGTATCTCGTATTTGAGAAAGAAAAATCAAATTGATTATTCAGACAATACCGAAGTGACAGATTTACAAATAGTACATAATTTGGAAAATTCTGGTGAAAAAGAATTACAATCGTTAATAGATGCGCTTCCTGCGGGTTATAAAATGGTTTTTAATTTGTTTGTTATTGAAGGATACAGTCATGCAGAAATTGCAAAACAATTGAACATCACTGAAAGCACTTCCAAATCACAATTGTTTAAAGCAAGAAAAATGCTACAAACGAACTATAACGAACGAAACGAGTTTTTATATGGAGATCAATAAAACAACCTCAGCAATAAGAAAAACACTGCAAAACAGAGAACTACAAGTGTCCAATTCGGCTTGGGATCGTCTTGAGCTACAATTAGATACACACCAAACTTCTAAACGCAAACGTAATTGGAGTATTTTTGCCTATGCAGCATCCATCGCTTGTCTTCTATGTACGGTTTTCGCTCTTACGTTAGAACAAGAAGCTACAAGTCCAAAACAAAATTCTCCTATACGCCAGGAATTAAACGAAGTACCAGTAGTCGTTAGAATTGAAAAAGAAGAAGAAACAATAGCAGAAAAAACAAAAGGACAACGTATCCCTACAGAAACTAGAGAAATCGTAGTAAAGTCCAATATACAAAAGACATCAATAAAAACTAGAAATGAGTTCAAAATAGCTCAAAGCACACCTGCTGCAACACAAAAACCAGAAGAGATACCCCAACGTCTTGAACCAACAAAAACCGTTACAATTCAGCAAAAAAAGAAAGGCTATATCAATACCTCAAAACTTCTTGCCTCGATTGCAAAAGAAACAACCGCCCAAAACGAACAAGTTTTAGCTAATGTTTCAATGACGCAGACACAGACAGAGACGCAGACACAGACAAAGGGCATGAATACCGTTAAGCCTAGTTTATTATTGACAGAAGTTGAAGAAGAAATCAACGAAGACACCTTTAAGAACACTTTTGTAAAAAGACTATCTAGTGGCATCAATACATTTGCCACTGCCTTTACAGAGCGCAATAAGACAGAATAAGTCGGCTCACTAAACTTCACATCTATACTTAAAACATCATCATTATTATGAGAAATTCTATATGCCTATTATTTACAATCCTTACACTTTCCATCGGTCATGGACAGGAAAAATCTTTTGAAAAAGAAGTATCAAAAATTTCAAGGAAAATAGAGCGGACTGTTCAAAAGGAAAAGTCTTTCCTCAAAGAAAAAGTAACTAAGATTCAAGCTGACCAAGACGCAAACGCGATTACTAAAGAAGAAGCCGATGCACAGAAAGAAGCAGCAGCTACCTACCATGCCAACCAGATTGAAACCAAGGTAACTGCACTAAAAGCAGAACTAGAGACTTTAGTTGAAGAAAAAGCAAATTCTGAAGTTGAGCATACACCAAATTTCGACGAAACTCCGGAAGAAGGCAAGGTAACGATTACGGCATTTGAAGACACATATAGTTTTAATTTTTGCAATAGCAACAAATCCTATTCTAAAAGAACTACCTCACAGTTTGTGGTTATATATGGAATTAACAATGTAATAACAGATCATCAAATCAGTTCGTTTGATAAATCGGAATACAAATTCTGGGGCTCGCATTTTTGGGAAGTAGGCTGGTCGTTTAAAACACGACTTTCGAAGGATGCGTCAAAGGCTTATATCAAATATGGAGGTTCTTTTGTTTGGAACAACCTAAAACCAAAAGACAATCAATACCACGTAATGTATGGAGATCAGACAGTTCTTGAGGTACACCCAATGCATACCTCAGTTTCAAAACTAAGGAACATCCAATTCATTGTACCCATTCACTTTGAGTTAGATTTCTCAAAAAACCATATAACTGAAGATGGTACCAAAAAGGACAGAACAAACAAAGCCATGCGAATTGGTATTGGTGGCTACGGCGGTTTTCGTTTAAAAACCTATCAAATGGTCAATTATAAAAATAACGAGGGCTATGACGTAGAAGAAAAACACCATGACGATTTTAATATTGGAAATTTCACCTATGGAGTAAGCTCTTATATTGCCTACCAATCTTTCGGAGTGTATACAAAATATGACTTGGCCCCATTGTTTTCCGGAACAAAAACTAGGAATGTTTCGATTGGATTACGATTCGATATAAATTAACTTCTATACATAGCAATATGTGGAATACCATCTTCTAAATAAGATGCTCCCTTAGATTCAAAACCATGGGACATATAAAAGGCCTCTAAATAACATTGTGCCGATATTTTAATGGAAGTATCTAAAAAATATTTTTCAACACTTTGTATGGAAAACTGCAGTAACTCATGTCCGTATCGGTGCTTTCGTTGTTCCTTCTGCACCACAACCCTACCGATACTAGTCTCTTTAAAATAATGTCCCTTATCAAATATCCTGGCATAAGCGATCATCTCACCTCCTATCGTTCCAAGGATATGCAGGGCTTTTTGATCTTTATTATCGACATCTTGATAGATAGAAGTCTGTTCAACAACAAACACTTCCGATCGCAAGCGCAAAATCGCATACAATTCGTCTTTGGAAAGTTCTTCGTATGATTTTACTAAAAATTTCAGTTTCGACATGGGCTAATTCTTTGTTGTTTCTTGAAGCCAATCGCACAACCTATCTGGCCAAGTAGACAAATTCCCCTTTCCAATAGCAAGTGAAAAACCATGACCTCCTGTTGGGTATAAATGCATTTCCACCGGAACCTCGGCAGCGATCAAAGCCTTGTAAAACGCAAGACTATTTTCAACAGGAACCGCTCTATCATCAGCGGCATGAACTATAAACGTAGGTGGTGTTGACGTATCAACCTGAAGTTCATTAGAAAATTTAGCAATCAATTCTTTACTTGGATTTTTCCCCAACAGTGAATTTCGAGACCCCATATGTGTAAATTCAGAATTCATACTGATAACCGGATAAATCAATATTGAAAAGTCGGGTTTGGCCGAAACTAGATCTATCTCTGTACTTTTAAAATCATTTGGTTCGTCATAATGCGTAGTCAAAGTAGCTGCTAAATGACCACCGGCAGAAAAGCCCATAATTCCCACATCCGAAGTATTTATTCCCCATTGTTTTGCGCGATATCGTACCAGTCTTATAGCGCGTTGCGCATCTTGTAATGGTGCTTTATACGAAACTTTAACAGCATCGGAATTGGGCATTCTATATTTAAGAACAAAGGCTGTAATTCCCTTTGCATTTAAAAACTTAGCAACATCTGTACCCTCAAAATCGTATGAAACACCACGATACCCGCCACCTGGACAAATGATTACAGCTTTTCCGTTCGCCACGCGTTCTGACGGTAAAAATACCTCCAAGGTTGGCGTATGAATCTTTTCTATAAACAAAATATCTCTTTCGGGATAGAATTCGACTTCATCTGACTTTTTACTATTCGGAATTTCTTGTTCCCAAAGCGGAATAATTGTATGTTGACTTTTCATAGTGTGTATTGACAAAACAGCTATTAGCAGGTACTTTAAATTCAACTGTATCATTGTTCTTATTATGGTTTATAGTATTGATTTTGGTAACACCTTACGCGACCAGGTTTTCACTCGTTTGGAAGTTTTTACTTTTGAATCTGGATTGAAATCTCTGGTAATATGCCATGAGTTTTCAGGTGCAAATTCCACTTCCATCCCAGCGGCAACTTTTTTAGTTATATTTTCTGAATGAATTACAGCTATACATTCGGTATTTAGGTTGGCACTTCTTGGATCTAAATTAAAAGTCCCAATTACCGTAATCTTTCCATCTATAATCATCGATTTTGCGTGCAACCCAAAAACGGGTAAATTGTCCACAGCCTTGTGCAATTCTCCTGTCATTATACGCATGCGTTCTTCTGCATCTGGGCGAAATTCATAGACCTCGACGCCTGTCTTCAACAACTCTTTTCTACTACTTTGATAACTACTAAAGGCTTCAACATTATCTGTAGACAACAAGCTGTTCGTTAAAATTCGAATCTTCACCCCTCTATCAACAGCAGCTTTAAACAAATCTTGAGCAAGCTCAGTCGTAACCAAATAAGGGGTTTGAATATCGATTGAATGTTTGGCTTTTTTCACCATCTCAATTAGGGCATCTGTGCAAACACCACTTCCCCCCAAACCTTGCGAACCATCGTTTTTACCTGGCATATCAGAAATATAACTAACAGTATCCACCCATTCAATGCCTCCTCCTGTTAAAATATTCTGAAATATAACAGGGAATCTATCAATATTCTCCCTAACTTTTGGCCAAAAATTAGCAGGGTTACACGCATATTGGTGCAGATTATCGAATACATCTTCACCATATGCAGCTGTTGTTTCAGATTGCAATAATTTTTCTACCGAGACACTTAACGAACTGTTCCAAAAACCTTCAAACGAAGTTTTTACATCAGGCACCACATTTCCAATCAACAAAACATCTCGATCTCTAAAATTGTATTCATGATCATAATCAAAGTATTCATCGGCAATGTTTCTTCCGCCTGTAATCACTAATTTTTCATCAACCATAAACACTTTATTGTGCATCCGTTGATTGGCTCCACGAAAGTCAGTCGCAAACTTCTTCACCTTTTTATATAAGGGCGCTCCCAAGTTCACACCTGGATTGTAAACTTTTATTTGAATATTCTTATGCGAATTCAGTGCCAGTATGTCTTCTATTCTGGCTCGTACTAAAAAATCATCAACTAGCAAACGTACCTTCACCCCTCTATCAGCGGCACGCACCAAATAATCACAGGCTATCAAACCCACATTATCCGTAGAAAAAATAAAATATTGTATATCGATGCTTTTCTCGGCATAGGAAGTAAACCAGGCGCGTGTTACTAATGAAAAACCTCCATCTTCCAATACATAAACCCCTGTTTTCTTTTTCATTTTATCCTTAACTTCCACAAGCGCTTTGCTGAGACTCAAAGTATCGTTCCTATGAACGGATGCGCAATAATCTTCAAATTGCAAAGGCACCGAAGCTGTTTCTTTTTTACACGCATATAGAACTACTAGTAAACTAATTATTGCAATTCGGAAATAATATTTGTTCTTCATATATCTCGTATTTTATGAACGCTAAGAAGTTAGTGGCCTTTTATTCAATTGGTATAAGGTAAATTTGTAAACGTTAAAAGTAAAAACAAACACTACTAACTAACATTGCTAAAACTTCTTTTTAAATTTCCCCTTTAACTTGTACCCTATGGCCAGTTTTGCGTTTAAATAACTAAATACTACCTCATTCCCAAAATCGAAATCTGTCGAATAATAGCCATTAGACACAGCTAAATTTGCATAAAACAAATCTCCATTATAGCCTAACATTGCTGATAGCCCTAACTGGTGCACCACTGGGTTTTCAGGTCTATAATCCTGATCTTCAGACTTGACAAACTTATTCATCAAACCAATTCCTGGCACTATATTTAAAGAAAGAAAGAAATTAGAAGGCAAAACAATGAGACCCGAAACACCTATCTGTGCACCTATAGCGGTTCCTCTTAGTTCTGTATATAAAGACTCATCTTGAATTCCAGGATGAATATCTACGGGTACAATAGGATCATCTGCCGATTGGTTGCTGTACAATAAAAAACCTCCAAGTCCCATGGTTATAGAACTTTTCTCCTGATTAAACAATCCTGTCTTCATTGCCGCGATGGAATAATCCGACTCGTGAAACATATACATATAACGAAGTCCTGTTGAAACCGAACGAATATCATCTCTAAATATGATTTCTTTGGTGTCGACGTTTTCAACGCTAAACCCTTGGTACTTTTGAAAATAAAAATCAAACAAATGTTTTTTGATAAAAAATGAAGTAAGAATATCAAAACGATCGGTAGGGTTTTCTTCTTGACCTTTGATATTAAACGTAATATCGACAATCAATTTCCGGGTCGCTATTCCAATCCCGACACCTATTGGATTATTGGGTTCATAATCGAACTTGCTTCCTTTACTACTCAAAACAAAATCGTGCTCTTTAAAACTACTCAACAATCGTACAGACCAGTGATTAGGATCTCTATCAATTAACAAGGTGTCTATAAAGGTAGTCGTTTTCTTAAAGTCAATAAATTTAGACGACTTCTCATGAGTCTTTATTGTATCCACTTCAGTTTCTTGAGAAAAACCAAATTGAATTGCCAGAAGCAACAAGCTGAAAAAGAACATACGTTTTTTCATCATCTAAACAATTAATTGCGAAAGCTTATTTTATTCTATTAGTACTTTATGGTTGTTTGAAGCATTCTCAGTTTTCAATGTCACGAAATACAGTCCTGAGGGTTGGTTTAGTTCCATGGTTTCAATTCCTCCACCAGAAAGTACTCGAGTAACTAATAGTTTTCCTTGACCATTCCTCAATTCAAAGTTAACTGAATTCAACCCTGTCAAATCCATCTGTAGCCTTCCATTGGTAGGGTTTGGAAAGATTGACACATTTCCAAAAGCTAAAGCGTCATTCCCTAATGCTTGTGTACAATTGGTTTGTACTAAGATATCATCCCAGCTCGTCGCATCGGCATCTTGATACAAAGCAAAGCCATCTAAGTTGCCTAAATTGTCTTGGTTACTTGAGTTTGTATCTATAAGCATATCAATTCCACTAAGTCCTGGATATTCCGTCCAACTACCGGAGTTTGCTAGGTCTTTATAATAAAGGGTTCCTGATCCACTACCAGCATTCCCTAATAAATCAATAACCAACCTATAACGTACCCAACCACTTAAACTTTCGGCAACAACAACTTGTACATAGGTACCGTCGGCTCTGTACACACGCATATAATTCGAACCTGTTCGTCTACGTCCAAAACCAACACTTATCTCATTGGTGTCAAAAACATCTGCAGCACCATAATCACCATCGTCATTTAAATCATAGCCCATAAAAAATGACTGTCCCCAATAGTTTAAAGACATACTACATTCCAATACCAATTCACTCGCTTCGTTACAGGTATTAATACTTGGAAACGACCAATTTCCGTCATTGACTCGCGAGGCCAATATTTGATTACTACCTCCTAATCCTCCGGGCATAAACGCTTTAGAACCGGTATAATCACCAGAACTTGCAGCGGTATTAACATATTGATTAACCCCTTCTCCTAACACTTCCCAATTGTCTTGACCATGGAGTAAAACTCCTGTGCTTAGCGTTTCAAAGTCATAGGTAGAAGTAGTGGTAGTTTGTGAATTAGACTGTACTGAAAACAACGTACTAGCCGCGACAAAACAGAGTGCATGTAATTTTAATTTCATAGATAATTCTTTTTTAATTAGCAAAATATTTTTTTGTAAAGTAAAGATATCAAATATAATGTTTAGAATCCTAAAATATCAACGGTTTTATACAACCAAACATTCTATAAAAACCAAACAAAAAATGCATTCCATGCTTAAAATAAAGTTGCTTGGGAATTTTCTTCCCCTGAAACTTTTTCTTCAGACACCTCTATATCATCCAATACGGGTGGCGTATATGGATTCGGTTCTAACAAATTTACTTGTTTTATCTTATCAGAGGAAAGTTGATTTCCAATCGCCTTTATTCCTTTTACGGCGATAAACTGCTCAAAATCGACGACAATAGCATCCAGACTTCGTTTAGAAAATATCACCTCGGCATTGGGTCTGTAATCAGTAGCTACAATTTCTAACTGCGATTTCGGATGGTCCGTAACAAACCTATCTTCCCTTTCCGGGTGATCAATCATAAATCGTTTTACATAGTACTTTGCTTTTTCTCCGTCAAAATAAATAGCGGATATGGGTTTCATTGGTTCCCATTTCTCTAAAACAATCATGTCCTCTTCAAAATGATAATTCAAAGTGGGTGCAATGGTCTTTGCAATTCCGGATTGCGTAATAATAAGCAGTTTATCTTCAGAAGTAAATTCTCCTAACAACTCTCCTCTTTCATCTACATTCAATCGTTGAACGGTGTCGTCGAACCAAATTTTACGAGGTTTTAAAGTAGACGCACCTGCCTCTTTAAATTCAATCTTTTTGACTGGGAATTTAGTAATCAGGTTTCCTTTAGAACCGCGCCCTTTAATCAACAAATCGGAAAAGTCGATATCCCATTTCAATTTCTTAATACTGCCAACTGCACGCAAGTTCACTGTAACCACTTCGGCCTCTCCGTTAGAATTTGCTGTAAAATAGAGTATTGAAGACCCTTTAGTTCCGGCCGTTAAATCATAGGCTTTGTCACGTGTAATTCCAGTAACTGTAAATCGTTTCATATAACTTGGACCCGACTTCCCATCTCGGTACATCATATTGTACACCGTTCGCTTGTCCCCTTTTTTAAAGATAGCAATATGCAATATATCTTTTCCTACGAAGGTTTTAGAGGCTACTTTGGTTACCATCAAACTTCCATCTTTTCGGAACACAATCACATCGTCTATATCGGCACAATCGGCAACATACTCATCTTTTCTCAATGAGGTACCTACAAATCCTTCTTCTCTATTTACATATAGTTTGGCATTTCTCATAACTACTTTGGTAGCTACAATATCATCAAAGATGCGTATTTCAGTTTTTCGCTCTTTGCCTTTGCCGTATTTATCTTTTAAGTTTTTAAAATAATCAATCGAATAATCAATCAAATTTGCCAGATGATGTTTTACTGCTGCAATTTTTTCTTCTAAAGATTCTATAAGTTGATTGGCCTTTTCAATGTCAAATTTTGATATTTTCTTAATACGTATTTCCGTCAAACGAAGAATATCATCTTCGGTAACGGCACGTTTCAGGTGTTTGGTATATGGTTTTAATCCATCATCTATGGCTTGAATTACTCCCTCCCAAGTTTCAACTTCTTCAATATCACGATAAATTCTATTTTCAATAAAAATACGTTCTAAAGAAGCAAAATGCCATTGTTCTTCCAATTCGCCCAATTGAATTTCCAATTCTTTCTTTAAAAGTTGGACGGTATGGTCTGTAGAAATCTTTAAGAGTTCAGAAACCCCAATAAATATGGGTTTATGATTATCAATAATACAACTCAATGGTGAAATAGACGTTTCACAATTTGTAAAAGCGTACAGCGCATCTATGGTAGTATCAGGAGATACATTTGGAGGAAGATGGACTAAAATTTCAACCTCAGCAGCTGTGTTGTCTTCAATCTTTTTTATTTTTATTTTTCCTTTGTCATTTGCTTTTAATATGGATTCAATCAAAGAAGAAGTGGTTGTACCATAGGGTATTTCCGAAATGACCAATGTTTTTTTATCTAGCTGATTTATTTTTGCTCGGACTCTAACTTTTCCACCTCTTTTACCGTCGTTATAGTTGCTAAAATCAGCAAT
This sequence comes from uncultured Flavobacteriaceae bacterium, assembly GCA_943789365.1. Taxonomy (GTDB): domain Bacteria; phylum Bacteroidota; class Bacteroidia; order Flavobacteriales; family Flavobacteriaceae; genus Flavicella. Next base: position 183,227 of record CALSTV010000001.1, read on the forward strand.
ACCTCCCGTTAGAAAATCGGGTACTATTTTAAAACTTCTTCCTTTCAAATACTTTATAGAAGCATCGATCAATTCAATAAAGTTATGGGGCAATACTTTGGTAGAAAGTCCAACAGCAATACCCTCTGCTCCTTGCGCTAATAGTAATGGAAATTTTACAGGAAGGTGAATGGGTTCTTTTCGTCTTCCATCATAGGAAGCTTGCCATTCGGTTGTTTTTGGGTTGAAAATTACTTCCAAAGCAAATTTCGAAAGTCTTGCTTCTATATAACGTGAGGCTGCAGCGCGATCACCTGTAAGAATGTTCCCCCAGTTCCCTTGCATATCAATTAGGAGTTCTTTTTGTCCTAATTGCACCATTGCATCACCTATAGAAGCATCTCCATGCGGGTGATACTGCATGGTATGTCCAACCAAATTGGCAACCTTGTTGTACCGTCCATCATCCAAATCTTTCATCGATTGCATGATCCTTCTTTGCACTGGCTTAAAACCGTCATCTAATGCAGGAACAGCACGCTCTAAGATTACATAAGAGGCGTAATCTAAAAACCATTCTTTGTACATTCCTGTAACCTTCGTAATGGTCTCTTGTGATTGATTTTCTTCTGAATTTACTTCTTCTGGATCGATTTCTTCTTGCATTTTATTGGGTATCTTGGTCGTTAAAATTAATTCATGTCAACCACAAATGCAATTTTCTTTGCTTTTATTTACAAACTCTAATGCAGCTACCTATCTTGTTAGTTGCTATCCCCTTGAATTACAGCCCACTCAGGAAAATCTAAAGGCCCGATATCGAACACATAAGGCAGCCAAAAAACACTTACAATTACGATTAAAATAATGGCTATTAGATTGAGTACACTCCCTATTTTTATCATTTCTAAGATACTCACTTTCCCAGTAGCAAATACTAAGGCATTTGGGGCGGTTGCCACGGGTAACATAAACGCCATAGAAGCAGCAAAAGTTACGGGCATCATCAACAGTAATGGATGTATCTTTATAGCAGATGATACAGTTGCTATTATTGGCAACATAATTTCTGTAGTCGCGGTATTTGAAGTAAACTCTGTTAAAACAGTAATAGTCCCTACGGCCAATGCCGTGAGTTTATATGCAGACACGCCTTGCAAACCAAGCAATTGATTACCTACAAAAACAGAAAGGCCTGAACTTACAAATGCCTTAGCAATGGCAAAACCTCCCCCCAATAAAAAAACGACATGCCAAGGAATTTGCTTTGTTACCTTCCATGATACTAATGCTTTCCCTTTTTTTGATGAAGGAATTAGAAACAGCAAAAATGCGATAAATATAGCTACAGTTCCATCATTAATATAATTTGGCTTGGCGAATAAATTACTCCAACCAGGAATGACAAAATCACCAATAGTAAGTTCTTTTCGAAACAACCACAGAAACACCATCAATGCAAATACAAACAACACACGTTTTTGTTCTGATGTGGTTTTACCTAACTTGAAATACTCTTTTTTAAAATAGTCTTTAGACAGTGCATCTGCATTAATATTACGAGGTTTTCCTTTTAGATATAAAAACACAGCACCACACAACAACATACATACCGACACTGGAAATGCGGCAAACAACCATTCTCCAAATGAAATTTCTGGAAACTCTGGGTACAGTATTCCTGATATACGCAAAAACGATAAGTTTGGCGGTGTCCCAACAAAAGTTGCCACCCCTCCAATGGAACAAGCATAGGCAATACTTAAGATCAAACTAGTAGTATACTTTTTCATTGCCTTCTTTCCGAAATTTTCATTCAAAACATTTGATATTGACAATACTATTGGAATCATCATCATGGCTGAGGCTGTATTGGAAATCCACATCGACAAAAACGAAGCACAAAGCATACAACCAAATAACACCTGAAAAAAACTAGTTCCAACTTTTGACAATATTTTTAAAGCCATACGCTTGTGAAGGTTCCATTTCTGGATAGAAAGTGCCATTATAAATCCTCCAATAAAGAGAAATATAATATAGTTGATATAGGCCTCGGAAACTTCTTTTCCGGACAAAACTCCAAAAACTGGGAATAAAACAACGGGCAATAAAGAGGTTATTCCAATGGGAATGGCTTCTGTTAACCACCAAAAGGCTATTAGTACCGTAATGCCAACGGTGGCTACCATTTCAAATTCATTCTCTATATCTACAAACACCAACACCCCAATAAACAAAAGAACACCTATCAGAACTAAATTATAGTTTACGCTTTTCTCTTTACTTAAATTCATATCATTTCAAATAAAATCATTCCCAGAAGAACACACATGCTTGTCTTCTAAAAAAATACAATTAATAAAAATGGAGGGATCGTAGCAAATATAACAATTTCAAACAAGCCGATACTCGTGTTGAAGCAAATTTGTTTGAAACGCATTACTTTAGTCAGCCTCAAACGCTCTGAAGTTGTGCTTTAATGTAGGTCTTTGCTTTATTTCATGATATGCAATGGCGTCTTTGGCGTAATAATGAAAAACCATACTTTTGCGAGTCGCACCTTCTTTTACAATTTTTTCACCACCATGTACTAGGTTTGCATGCCATATCAAAACATCTCCTTTCTTAGCTAAAAAGTGTGTTTTTTTATAACCATTCGCATCCAACAATTCTTGAATCTTATTCAAATACGCGTCATACCCTTTGTTTCCAAGTTTATATTTTGTTCCTTCATTCCCAAAGTCATGGTTCATGATATAAGGCAATTTATGCGATCCTTTATAATAGTACAGTGGGCCATTTTCCATAGTCATATCCTCAAGTGCCACCCAAATAGCAATTAGGTTTCCTTTGGGAAAGGTAGTCATTGAAATGGAATCAGAATGTGCACCTTGTTGGCTACCGGTAATAAAATTAATACTCTGGAATAATTCTATCTTTTTAGCTAACAACAGTTCTAAAACACTTACAATCTTTTTATGAGCACCAATTTTAAATAAGTTTTTAGATTTGTGAATGGCAAACATAATTTTGTTTCCGTTCTCAAACTTCACATCTCCGTTTTGCAACATTTGCTCCACTTCCTTGTTGTATTCTTCGACTTGAGCGGGGCTAAAATATTCTTTCAACACCACAAATCCATTTTCCGACCAAGACAACATTTCTTGCTTTGTTTTCTCGTCTAATTCCTGAAACTCTTTTTGTTTGGGTAATTCGTTTCTCGAATTGAGCAAATCGTGTTTGTTCTTTTGTGCAGGAATCCCTTCAAAATCTAATGCACAAACAGAAGAGTAATAACGCTTTAAAAGTCCATATTGCTTGTACTTAGCTAGATTGTGTACTAACTTTTTACGTTGAAAAAAATTGTAGAGTTGATAGCATATTTTATACTTTTCAATAAGGTTTTTCATCTATCATTCTTCAATTAGGTCCAATTCAACTTTTAAGTTTTCTATGATAAACTTCTGTCTGTCTGGTGTATTTTTCCCCATATAGAATTCCAAGAGCTTATCTATCGACATCTCTTTATCCAACATCACAGGGTCTAAACGGATATTTTCACCAATAAAATGAACAAATTCATTAGGTGATATTTCTCCCAGTCCTTTAAATCGAGTAATCTCGGGTTTACCCGTTAATTTTTCTATCGCCTGTTTTTTCTCATCTTCTGAATAACAGTAGATGGTTTCCTTTTTGTTTCGCACTCTAAACAAAGGCGTCTCCAAAATAAACAAATGACCTTCCTTTATTACTTCTGGGAAAAACTGCAAGAAAAACGTAATCAACAGCAAGCGAATATGCATCCCATCTACATCGGCATCGGTTGCAATCACAATATTGTTATATCTTAGATTTTCAAGACTCTCTTCAATATTCAAAGCAGCTTGTAGAAGGTTAAATTCTTCGTTTTCGTAGACTACTTTCTTACTCATTCCATACGAATTTAAAGGTTTTCCCTTTAAACTAAATACAGCTTGGGTATTTACATTTCTCGATTTGGTAATAGAACCACTAGCCGAATCTCCCTCGGTTATAAACAAGGTAGTGTCCAAGCGGTTGTCTTTTTTTAGATCCCCTAGATGTACACGGCAATCTCTTAATTTCTTATTATGTAGATTCGCTTTTTTTGCACGTTCTCTTGCCAATTTACGAACCCCAGAAAGTTCTTTACGCTCCCGTTCTGCTTGTAATATTTTCCGTTGAATTTGCTCGGCAGATTCTGGATTTTTATGCAAATAATTATCTAATTGCCTTTTTACAAAATCGTTGATAAAGGTACGCACCGTTGGCAAACCGCCTCCCATTTCGGTAGAACCCAATTTTGTTTTGGTCTGACTTTCAAAAACAGGTTCCATCACTTTGATACTGATGGCGCCTACAATAGATTTTCGAACATCTGATGCTTCAAAATTCTTCCCAAAAAACTCACGAATGGTTTTTACCAGTGCTTCCCGAAACGCTACTTGATGCGTTCCTCCCTGCGTGGTGTGTTGTCCGTTTACAAAAGAATGGTACTCTTCACTGTATTGGGTTTTGCTATGTGTCATAGCCAATTCAATATCATCCTCTTTTAAATGAATGATTGGATAGGCTTTGTCTTCATAATTGATATTTTCTTCTAATAAATCTTTCAATCCATTTTCAGAAAAATATTTTTCTCCGTTAAATACAATCGTCAATCCCGTGTTTAGGTACACGTAATTTTTGATCATTTTAATCACATACTCATTGCGAAATTTATAATTGGCAAAAATACTAGGGTCTGGTGTAAAAGAGACGCGAGTTCCTTTTCGTTGGCTCGAAGCTTCAGGTGCTCCCTTTTCAATGAGGTTTCCTTTTTCAAATTCGGCAAATACCGTTTGTCCATCTCGAATGGATTGCACTCTAAATTGAGACGACAAAGCATTTACAGCCTTTGTCCCTACTCCATTCAAACCTACCGATTTCTTAAAAGCTTTGGAGTCGTACTTTCCTCCTGTATTCATTTTCGAAACTACATCAACCACCTTTCCTAACGGAATTCCACGTCCATAATCACGTATGGTAACAGAAGTGTTTTTTACGGAAATCTCAATGGTTTTCCCAGCGTTCATTACAAATTCATCGATCGAGTTATCTATCACCTCTTTGATCAATATGTAAATTCCGTCATCTTGAGAAGTTCCATCTCCTAATTTCCCAATATACATTCCTGGTCGCATTCTAATATGCTCTTTCCAATCCAGTGACCGTATATTGTCTTCCGTATAAGTAGTTTCCTGTGCCATCTATTGCTTTGTAATCATGTAGTAAGGCTAAAATACTATTTTACAAAGAATATCAAAAGGACTTCGAGAATAATTATCAACAAGGTTCTTAACGCTAATTTAGTTTTTAGTTTTTGGTTTTTTGGTTTTTGGCGGAATTTGGTACTGTCTTTCTTAATCACTCAAAACTCAGCACTCAGCACTCAAAACAGAATTATTCAAATCTAAAAAACTTGTTTTCTAAGTCTTTCGATACTTTAAAATAATCAGGGTGTATCATAGTTGCCAAGCATTCAATTCCATTGACCAATGTACTGGCGGAAGGTTGCGTGAACATATCGAAATCGGCTATATATACAGCGTTATTCTTTACAGCTCGTAAGTCCTTCCATTCGGGTTGTTCCGTTAAAAAATGCATGTCTTTTAACGTAGTTTCTGTTGTATATCCACACGGTGCAATGACCAATACTTCTGGATCGTATCTTACAATCTTTTCCCAAGGAATTACAATACTATCTCCAGAGGGGTGAGACAATAGATCAATTCCTCCAGCAAGACCAATCTGATGAGGAATCCAATGCCCACAATTGAACAATGGATCAATCCATTCCAAAAGCAATACCGATTTCTGTAACAGTCTATGACTGCGTTGCACATCTAGTACGGCTCCAACTCTTGCTTCTAACACTGCTAAATGTTGTACTCCTTTCTCCTCCGCTCCCATCGCAGTGGCAATGGTACGTATAGAATCAAACACATCTTGTAAAGAAGCTGGGTTGATTGGAATCAGTTCCGGTTCTTTCTCCAGATTGGCTACCGCTGCCGCTGTACACTTGGTGTCAATTTGGCATACCTCACATACATCTTGCGTAAAAATAATATCTGGAGCTATCGATGCCAATATAGGTTCATCAACATAATACAAAGACTCACCTGTTCTCTTACTATTAGAAAACAAAGTATCTATTTCTTTACTGGTATAGTTCTTCCCTTCCATGACACAGCGCACTACTCTTTGTTTTTCAGACAATGCTTTTTCTGGACATTCAAAGGTGATACCGTCCAACAGGTCTTCTAATCCCATATCGTAGATCATTTGTGTTATGGCGGGTAAAAATGAAGAAACTTTCATAGGTATTGATCGATTTTTTGAATTGCTAAAATAACTTCTTTTAAAACATTAATGTGCTTTTTTTTGCAATTATCACAATTTTTGTAACCATATTTGTAAACTACAAACACAGATTTATATGATCTATTATATTACAGGTGGAGAGCGCTCAGGAAAAAGTTCCTATGCGCAAAAATTAGCCGAAGAATTATCGGATACACCCTACTATTTAGCTACGTCACGCATCTGGGACAAAGATTTCCAAAAAAGAGTAGATCGTCATGTTTCGGATCGTGATGAAAGATGGACCACCATAGAAGAAGAAAAAAAAATTAGCACTGTAATTCCTGAAGGCGCTGTGGTCGTGATTGATTGTGTAACCCTTTGGTTAACGAATTATTTTGTCGACACCAAATACGACGTTCAAAAAGCACTTAAATTAGCAACCGAAGAAATCGAAAAACTTAAAAGCACAAAGGCAACGCTTATCATTATTTCCAACGAAATTGGTATGGGAATTCATTCTGAACACGAATCTGGAAGAAAGTTTACCGAATTACAAGGGTGGACAAACCAACGCATTGCAGCCATGGCAGACAAAGCTATTTTAATGGTTTCTGGACTTCCATTAGCATTAAAATAAAAACACATTACGTAACCTATTAATCCTATAACTGTGATTTTTGATATTCAAAACACGCATACTAGCTTAACAGAGAAGCTTCAACATACAATTGACACAAAGACCAAACCACATGGATCTTTGGGGAAACTCGAAGACTTGGCGCTCCAAATTGGTTGTATTCAAAACACAACGAGTCCTGTAATTTCTAAGCCGGCAATTGTCGTATTTGCTGGAGATCATGGCGTGGTAAAAAACCATCCGGTGAGCCCCTATCCGCAAGAAGTAACTGCCCAAATGGTACTGAATTTTCTTCAAGGCGGTGCAGCAATCAATGTGTTTTCAAAACTAAATGCTATTGATTTGACTGTAGTTGACTGCGGGGTTTGTTTCGATTTTGACCCAAAGGCAAACTGCATTCATGTCAAAATTACCAAAGGGACGGAAGACTATACAAAAACCTCGGCTATGTCGTTAGCACAATGTAGCTTAGCTATTGAGAAAGGAGCCCAAATAATAAAGGATATTTATGCAAACGGATGCAATACGATAGGATTTGGCGAGATGGGTATTGGAAATACTTCCTCGGCAGCCTTATTGATGCATGCCTTTACCAATGTCCCTATTGAAAAGTGTACAGGAAAAGGAACCGGACTTCAAGATGATGGGGTATTGACAAAAATAGAAATATTAAAAAAAGCCATTCAACTGCATGGGTATAAAACAGCGCCTCTGGAACTACTCGCCAGTTATGGTGGTTTTGAAATTGCAATGATGGTAGGTGCTATACTACAAGCTGCCGAACAAAAAATGGTTCTTGTAATCGATGGTTTTATCGCCACTTCAGCACTGCTGACCGCATTTAAAATAAACGACAAGGTTTTAGCATATTGCATTTTCTCGCATACCTCTGGTGAAAAAGGACATAAAAAAATGCTAGACTATTTACAGGTCTCTCCTTTGCTCAATTTAGGGCTTCGTTTAGGCGAAGGAACCGGAGCTGCTTTGGCCATGCCAACCTTACAAGCTGCCGTGGCTTTTTTAAACGAAATGGCCTCTTTTGAAAGTGCCAAGGTATCTGAATCTGTACATGATTAATTGAATTAAAACACCATGAAAAAACAACTACATATTTTTTTAACTGCCCTTATGTTTTTCACAAGGATTCCATGTCCAAAATGGGTCGACCACGCTCCAGAAATATTAAATAAAAGCACGCGTTATTTTTCATTGGTTGGCATTATTGTGGGTAGTATTTCCGCAGCGACCTATCTTTTAGCAGCTACAGTTTTTTCTGTTGAAATTTCAATTGCTCTAAGTATGATTGCCTCCTTCCTCACTACGGGAGCTTTCCACGAAGATGGCTTTGCCGATGTCTGTGATGGTTTTGGCGGTGGCTGGACCAAAGACAAAATTCTACTTATCATGAAAGATTCCAGACTCGGTACTTTTGGAACGGTTGGATTGATTTCAATCCTAGCGCTCAAGTTTATGAGTTTGACTACCATGGCTCCTGAATATTTGGCACTTACCATCATTTCCGGGCATAGTATTAGCCGCTTTATTGCAACGACACTTATTTTTACGCACCCCTATGTTACGGATGACCAAAACAGCAAATCCAAACCAGCTGCCAATCAGATGTCCCTAAATTCTTTGGTGTTGAATGCGTTTTTTGGTTTGCTTCCTTTGGTGTTTTTTAAAAACTACCTGGTTTTTATCGTACTCATTCCCCTCTTCATAGGTAAATGGTGGCTATCACGTTTTTTTAAAAAATGGATTGGTGGGCAAACCGGCGATTGTGCTGGCGCGCTTCAACAGGTTTCGGAAGTAGTATTTTATTTAAGCTTACTCGTATTATGGACATTTATATTATAAGGCATACGACACCTGATATCGCTAAAGGAATTTGCTACGGACAAACCAATCTGGAACTTACAGATGATTTTCAGGCAGAAAGCGATGCTATTCTCTCCAAACTACCAAAGAACGCAAACCCAATTGTTTATAGTAGTCCTTTAAAAAGATGTACACAGTTGGCGGCACGTATTGCGACTTCCTACACCACAGATGAACGCCTTTTGGAATTGAATTTTGGAACTTGGGAACTAAAAAACTGGAACGATATTCCTAAAAATGAAATGACACCTTGGATGGAGAATTTTGTCCATGAAAAAGTACCTATGGGAGAGTCTTATACCGAATTAGCGACTAGAGTCGCCCATTTTTTTGAGGAAATTTCAAATACAAATCACGAGCAAATTATAATTGTAACGCACGGCGGTGTACAACGCGCATTGCTAGCTCAATTGACAAATACACCTTTAAAAAAATCATTCGACATAAAAATTGCTTACGGTCAAATCAGCAAGGTTTCAATTTCTGAAACAACACATGTCATTATGAACTTTTAAGTAACTTTATACCAATGAAAAACTCACTGACATCACTCCTAGTTGCGTGCCTTCTTATTTTTACATCCTGTCAAAATAGCAATGAAACGAAAGTTGCTTTCACTTCAAAAAACCTTACATATGCCAAAGGATTCACGGTACAGCGTTCTGGTGACTATAAAAAGATAACCATTCAGAATCCGTACAAAAACGCCTCTAAGAAATACACGTATTTATTAGTGCCGAAACACCTCGAAATTCCGAAACACGATCCCGAAACACAAATTATCAGAACGCCAGTCGAAAGAATGGTTGTGACTTCTACTTCACACATTCCCCTACTAGAGTTATTGAACGTTGAAAAAACCTTGGTAGGTTTTCCTAATACCGATTTTATTTCCTCTAAGCGAACCAGAAAACTGATAAAAGATAAAACGCTTATTGATCTTGGAAAATCAGAAAGTATCAATACTGAAATTTTGTTAGACTTGGCTCCAGAGCTCGTCATGAGTTTTGCAGTTGACAAGCCCAACAAAACTTTTACAAACATCAAAAAAATGGGAATTCCAATTGTACTAAATGGCGATTGGCTGGAAGAAACCCCTTTAGGACGGGCAGAATGGATACAGCTTTTCGGTGCCATTTACGAAAAGGAAAAAGAGGCCGACAGCATTTTCAAAAAAATTGAAACCGACTATAATAAAGCCAAAGCAACGGCAACTTCGGCAAACACGAGGCCTACTATTGTATCAGGATCAATCTTTCAAGATGTTTGGTACTTACCTGCGGGTGAAAGTTTTATTGCCACTTATTTTAAAGATGCTAAAACGGACTATCTATGGAAAGATTCTAAGGGTACTGGTAGCTTATCTTTGAGTTTTGAAACTGTTTTGGAAAAAGGGCAGCACGCCAATTTTTGGATCGGTTGTAGTTTGTACGAAACCAAACAGGCCTTAGCAGCGGGTAGTATACATTATAAAAAATTTGATGCCTTTGCACAAAACACCTATACCTTTGCCAATCGTAAAGGTGAAACCGGCGGTTTGGTATATTTTGAACTGGGTCCTATTCGCCCCGATTTAATTCTTAAAGACATCATTAAAATCACCCATCCCGAATTGTTACCGGAACACAAACTATTTTTCTTTGAGAAATTAAAATAAACTATCTTTGCCCCTTTAAAAAAAACATAAAAAAATGAAAGACGGAATCTACGCAAAATTCAATACGAGTAAAGGGGAAATCTTAGTTGATTTAACTTTTGACAAAACTCCGGGTACAGTTGGTAACTTTATTGCATTGGCTGAAGGAACTATGGAAAACACCGCAAAGGCACAAGGAACTCCTTACTATGACGGTTTGAAATTTCACAGAGTAATTGCTGATTTTATGATTCAAGGAGGCTGTCCACTTGGTACAGGAACTGGAAGTCCAGGATATAGTTTTGAGGATGAGTTTCATCCAGAATTGAAACACGACAAACCAGGTGTATTGTCTATGGCAAATTCAGGACCTGCTTCTAACGGTTCTCAATTTTTTATCACACATGTGGCAACTCCTTGGTTAGATAACAAACATACGGTTTTTGGAAATGTGGTTGAAGGACAAGATATTGTAGATACGATTGCTCAAGACGATCTTATGGAGTCTCTTCAAATTGTACGTGTAGGTGCAGCGGCGGAACAATTCAATGCTATTGAAGCCTTTAGAACTTTTGAAGGTGCTAGAGAGGAACGAATTGCAGCTGCCAAAGCGGCTCAAAAAGCAGAATTAGAAGCGGTTTCTGCTGGATATGAAGAAACAGCTAGTGGATTGCGTTATAAAGTATTGGAAAAAGGATCTGGAAAACAAGCTACCAAAGGTGCTGGTGTTTCTGTACACTACAAAGGACAGTTGTTAGACGGTTCTGTTTTTGATTCTTCGTACAAACGTAAGGAACCTATCGATTTTACTGTAGGTGTTGGACAAGTTATCAAAGGATGGGACGAAGGTATTTTATTGCTACAAGTAGGCGATAAAGCGCGTTTTGTAATTCCTTCTAATTTGGCTTACGGATCAGCCGGTGCTGGTGGTGTGATTCCTCCAAACGCCATTTTGATTTTCGACGTGGAGTTGGTGGCTGTTAAATAAGCAAACTAATATAAGACTAGAAAAATCCTGCTTTTGGCAGGATTTTTTTTTGGGGGAGTTTAGTATTCTATCTTCTCTAAACTCAAAAATATTCGTATGTACTACTTATAATTGTTTTAAAGATGATAGGTGACCACATTCTTTTTTCCCCATTGACTTGCTCTTTTCCGAACCTGTTCTTGTGTATAATAACCACCTTCTTCAATTTCTTTTTCAGAAGATTCAAGTTCTTTATTGTACCATGCTATGCTGATATGTTCCGGCGAGACTTTGCTATGGGATGGCATTGATTAGTTTTTAAATTCACTCTTATGAATCTTTATCGTAAATACTATTCTTAAAATCTCCAGTAAAAATATAATTCCGACCAAAATTTTATACCCAAGTGAATCGTATTGTAATCCAAATAGCTTTAACATGAATCCGAATGTTAAAATCATAAATGCAAATCTCAAAGGAAACTGAACATAATAGATAATCAATGAAATTTTATTTCTGAATATTGAAAAAACTCCAGAAACAATTAAGGAGGCGATAAGAACAATTTCCAAAATACTCATAATCGTGAAATGCTTAAAATTGTCAATCAAGCTCAATCCATTCTTGTAAGTACGAACAAATGAAAACAAATCTAAAAGTCCAAATACAATTAATAAGGTCTTTTTTATAGTATAGTTCATATTTTTTTTCAGAATTAAATGGTTTACTCATAGTTCCTTCAAATGTTGCCCAACGGTCTTGTGTATGAAACGTAGCGTATAAATAAGCGCTAACTTTTCGGATTTAGCACGAGCCTAATTTTTTATTTTTATGTTTAATTTTCTTTTCTAAATATAACCAAATAAAAAATTTGGCGTACTTTGTAAATATACAAAAACCTCTCGGAAAGCCTGTAATAGCTATGTTTTATACACGTTGTTGTGTTTTCGTACTTTGTGTTTTCGTACTTTATTTCTCTTAACATCTAATTCTAAAATTATCAAATATATTCTGTTAGATGTTTTCTAATTTATTTATCCATTCATTAAATCTTGGAGATTTTTGTAATAGGTTATGCATTCCAATATTTTCCGCTAAAATTGCTCCATAAACAATTTTATTATATCCCTTTATTAACTTCATTAACCTTTTTGATGGAGCTGTATCAGGATGCTCATTTATTAGTTCAGGATTTGGGAAATTGTTCAGGATTTTTTCCAGATCAGTTTTATTATTGAATTCATTTGATTCAAACGTTGATTCAAAAGATACTAGATTATTAAACAGTAATCCTTCAAATTCGTGCAATTGAATATATGGAATGAATCTTTTTTTTAAGTTATCATCGAATCCATCCATCATTGCTTGTTCTAAAAAATCCATTCTTTTTGATTTGTCAACAATAGCTTTTGAGTTTTGCCATTGAGGATAATTAAATCTATCAGGAATGCCATAATAATCAATAAATGTAGTCACAAAAGACTCTCCTTCTTTTAAATGGGAAGTAATTTGTGCTTTTAAGATATTCCAAGGAACAATTCCCCCTCCGGATTTTTTAATTAGCGGGCTTTGAATGTAAATCTCTTTTGGCAGGAAGTATGGTTGAAGCACATCTCTGACAAACTCTTGTTCAGTAGGTCCCTCACAAACAATAACTATTCTTTTCATAATTAATATTTGTTAGGTTGACCTCCTGTTAATATGTTCCTTTGCCATAAATCACCAACGCTATATGTGTCTAGCCATTCTTTTAAGTTATTTTCATCAAGTCTTGTGAATATGCTTTCTCCATTAAGTTGGTCAACTGTTACTATATCAGATGGTGTAAAATGATTTACTAAATCTGCAGACTGAGTGGCTAAAATAACTTGTACTTTTTTTGCTGATACAGCCATAATCATACCAGCTAACTTTGAAATGGCAAATGGGTGTAATCCTAATTCAGGTTCATCAATAATAATGCTTGATGGTAAATTTGGTTGCATAAATAATACTGTTAAAGCTATAAATCTTATTGTACCATCTGAAAGGTCAGAAACACCATAAATTGTTGAAGTATATTTACTTTTCCATTGTAATCTTATATGATTTTCTTGATTGGGTTGAAAGAAAAAATCAGAAAAATAGGGTGCAATACTTTGTATAGTTTGTATAATTCTATTATAAACAACCTTATGATTTTCATATACATTATATAAAAACGCACTTAAATTACTACCATCTTCATACAAATAGTATTGGTCATTTATTATATTACTCATCTTTGAAAAAGGGGAATTTTTACTAGTATCGTGAAAGTGATACTTTCGATAACCATTTAAATGTTCTCTAACATATTTAGCTCTATAATTATCTGTTGCTTTAATATTTGCTTCTGTACCAAAATTTGAAATATCTCTACCTTTATTGCCTCTGAAAACAAGAAATTCATCTGCGAATATGAAATTTTCATCACCAAGTTTTAATGTTGATTTATATCCATTAATCCCATTTCCAAAACCTGTCTCAAATTCAATATTTTGAGTATTTTCAGAACCTTTATGTAATAATTTTTCTGTTCCACCTCTGAGAGCAACATATTCTTTAAGTCTTCTATCTTGAAGAGCATTTAAGAATTCAAAAAAAGATATAAAATTACTTTTCCCTGAACCATTTGCTCCTATGAGTATATTAATGGGTTTAAGTTCAAGAGTAATATCTTGAATTGATTTATAGCCTGTTATTTTTATGTAATCCATAAACTAATATCTTTCCCTTAACTAGGTTTGTTTGATGTTATTAAATCTTTAACATCTACATCCAAAATATTTGCGATATCCATTAGGGTTTCTAATCTCGGTTGCTGTCTGTTTTGTGCATAAGCATTTATCATATTGCAACTTTTTCCTAGCTTCTCAGCCAACCAAACTTGCTTTATTCCTTTTTCTTCTAAAACTTCCTTAATTCTGTTCACTTATGGATGATGTTATGTAAAGTACTAAAGTAGTATTTTTTTATTAATGCTCATTTTTTTTTGATACTTATGTAAATATTTTTTGTAGTTTTTTTTAAATTGTTTTTAAATTAGTAACTAATGAGTCTAAAATTATATATGTAGTTGCTTGGTTAGGTATGAAACACAACTTGTTATATAGATACCAAAGGTATCGTTTGTGGGTGTCTGCGTCGGGATAACGATACCTTTTTATGATTTTTTTTCAATTTTCGTATAAATATATAAAACAAAGCACCAACACCGCTACGGATTCCCGTAAAATATTGAAATCAATAGAAATTGTGATTGAAAACTTTAGAATAAAGAAATTCTATTGGAAGCGCATCAATACGTAGCAACTCGTGAACTACTGCGTTTTATGAATACATAGCTTAGAACAACTGTATGCCACTAAATTCATTATATGTTCTTTACGGTTGCAGAACGGTTCTTGTTAAAGTCAATGGTCACACGAAGGGAGAACGAGTACGGTTCAGTTTTGTGTTTTCCTGCCCGTCCGGCAGGCGGACTTTGGGCTAAACCATAAAACCCCACATTAAACTTATGAGGTGTTGTAATACGTTATGCTCTTCTTTTGTTAGGGTTTTTCCTGTTTGAAAAGAATGATATTACTTCAATATTTTCATTATTTCTAACTCTGTAATAAATAGTATTTAACTTTTTAATCACAGCTTTTCGAATGTTCTTTTTACTAGAAATGGGGAATAAACTTGGGTTTTCAGAAATTAAAATTAAAGTTCTTTCAATTTCTGAGGATAAGTTTATAAGTTCTTTCTCTGTCCAGTTTTTCTCTAAGTATGCAAAAGTTTCTTTTAACTAAGCAAGAGCATGGTCAGTCCAATATATTTTATAACCACTTTTCATATGTCTGTCTAGCCTCAGAGTGTGGATTTAATTTTCCATTATCTGCGTCAGAAAGTCCTTTTTCAATTGATTCTTTCTCAAGGTCAGAAATTTCATTCCACCAATCCTTAGTTTCGGGTTTTCTCAAATCTAGAATTTTTTGAATCAATGATTTGTCATCAAGTGTTGTTAACCACTTAACTAATTCAATATTAGTGTTTTGAAAATTTAATTCCATAATTCAAATTTACAATATTTTGTTCTATTCTAAAACAGAAACGTTTTCTTTCAAAGGTATTGCAACGGTTTGGCTATGAAATGTGTGGAATTATAAAAGTACTAGATTATCATTCTAGCACAAAACACAGCTTTTTTTTGAGCAATAAATTCACTGAATTTTTATACGCGAAAAAAAAAAAAAAAAAAATGTGACTTTTTAAAAAATCAAGAAATTTTTAGGCTAGGCGAAAATCCCGCATTGACATTATACGTTGTTGCCTAGCGTTTATTATATTAATCTGTTTTTAGGGTTTTGACGATTATCCCAAAAGGATAAAATCTCAACTCTATTTTTGTTTACATCATAAAAAAGTAAATAATCTTTCATGGGGATTACACGAGTAGTTTTGTTAGAGGTTAATCGCCCAATAAACTCGCTCTTCGAAAGAGTTTCAGTGAGATCTTCGATTTCAGAAAGAATTTTCAAACTATATTTTGAATTTCCGTTTCTCTTCGTGAAAAAATCTAAGACATCTTTTAATTCCTGTTTTGCACGTAGTGACCAAATTATTTCTTTGTTAGCCATTCTTTCATTTCTGAAATTACTTCACTATTTTCAACAAAACTTCCGTTTAGTATTTCTTTTCGTCCGGTTTCTATGGAATCATTTTGTTCAGGAGATAATTGATATAAAGCTTGTTCTGAAGTATCGAATATAGTTTGAACAGCTCTCAAGAAACTCAAGTCCTTCGAATCTCTAATTCTACTTATTAGGTTGTTTTTAATCTGAGCTGTCATATCCATAATTATCTCTTTTACAGTTTATCAAAAATAATCAATTTAATTCAAACTTTGGTATTGTACTTTCAATTAAACTTCTGCTAGCCCCTAAAGAAGTTTTTTGAGGGTTAAGATAAGTCGTCAAAGTATTAAACACCTTCAAACCACTTCCAACATGTGTACCTCTTAATTCATTTTCTAAAAGATCTAACCCAAACAAATCATTTGCTACACCCAACATACTAGGAGAATTACTAACGCTAGTACTCTCTCGATTTACTGAAAAAAAAGATGATAATTTCACAAAAATAATATTATCTCCAAACTCGCTTATCTTTGCACCTGATAAATTATCAATCCTATTTGAAACATCCATTAAATAAGCTATTTGTTGTTCTTGTATTTGTGAATTATCAAAGATGTTATCCGTCATTGTTCCAAAAAACGAACTCCCTAAATTAGTGAGGTTTTCTGTAGCATCAGTACCAATTCCTAAATCCCAATGAATAGCTGCACTTGCAAGTGCTTCATCACTTGTTCCATCAAACCATTTGACTTCTCCTGTTTTATTATTTTTAATCCAATCATCTGCTTTAGCTCCATCAGGATCTATTTGACTAACCCAATTATTCCCCATTGACATATACGGTGAATGGTATTGTCCCGCAGGATCCGTAGTCAACCACCTATTAATTCTAGAATCATAAAGCCTCAACTGAAACGCCACCTTCCCGGTCTCATTATCTAACTCCTGCCCTTGGTAGTTATAACGATAATCTCCAACAACATTCCGATTAGGCATTTGCATCCCCCCTGAAAAGTAATCTAACGCATTTTTTTTCTGCCTTTGACCACTTTTCCTAAATACTACCTCTAAAAAATTTGTATTTATTTTTTTGCACCCCATAACTTCGTAAATATAATAAATTTATCTTAACATTTATTTATGTCGTTTATCTATATACCCCCCGACACCTGCCTCGCTATTGTAACATAAACTAGGTTATAATACTTTTTTGCAACACTTTCTTTTGTAAACATCACGACTCCATAAAAAAGATAGTTATAACCAACTTTATGTTAAATACTCCCGTTACACGCCATACTTCCAGCCGCTTGTCTAAAAAAGTAGTTCGTAGAATGGTCATTTTAAAAGAGTACGCAAACCTGCCGCAGCACCAGCCCCTTTTACGTACGCTTTTAAAACGTTCATTTCGTTATTCTATACAATGACATTTTTAAAACTGAAGATTTGGGGGCTGGCTATGCGGAAGGTAATCTTCAGTTCTTAAAATGCTAGGCTAAGTGCCGATTGAGCGTCAGAGTATGAGTAAGTCGTGTTGTGAGTTCTAACGCCAATTTAGAAGAACTGTGCGGCTATTTTACATAATTTTCATTATAACTACAGCAGCAGGATTTTACTTTGCAAGAGGGGTGTAATTTGCTGTATTATAATGCTAATTATGTTAATATAGCTTTGGCTCCCGCGACGTAGCTTCAGCGAAGTTGTGGTGGAGTTTTTGGTGTTATTCTTTGGTTATTTAATCTTGGATAGAGATACAAACGATTTAGCAACTAACAGTGATGGGATAACCAAAAACTTCTGGCGGCTGCGGGGGTATGTAGTCCAGTTTTTTAAGGACAGAAGTCCACTATAAAAAACCCCGAACCTATTATGATTCGGGAGCTATTTAATTTCTTTTTTTGATTTTATCAGGATGCATATCTGTTGCAAAAAAATCTGTTATGTATACTTTTTGAACAACTTCATCTACAAAATAAATAATCTTTATTGTTTTTCGTTTTGTTATATGGTAAACCAAAAAACGATGTTCTTTATTAAGGTATGCTAAATTTCCTTCTTTACTTCCTTGATAAGGGTTTTTCTCTAAAGACATTGCCAATTCTAAAATGGCATCCGATTTACGACCGGCACTTTTTACACCGTGTGTTTGGTATAGATTAGATAATAACTCCCAATAATATTGCTCAGCTTTGGAAGTAATCTCTACTAAATAGCTTGTTGTTTCTTCCAATTTTCTACTACATTTTTAAATTCATTAATAGATCTTGTTTCTCCTCTTTCGATAGACTTTAAAGATGCTTCTGCTCTTTGTTGTAAATCGGAGGTACTGGTAGAGAAAAAGGCATCCGTTTCTTCTTCAAAAATGTTTTTAATTTTAGATAAAATACTTTCCTTTTGAGTTTTTAAAAGTAATTGCATTAATTCAAGCTTTGTTGTTTCGATGTCCATAACTAACGTATTTCTTACAAATTTAGGGTTTTATTATAAGTTATTCCACTTTTAAGCGATTGATTACCGTTTTGGTAAGTCCTGTATATTCAATTATCATTTCTACAGGAACACCTTTTTTCTTCATTTCTCTTGCTATTTCCTTGGCTTTTTTGTTTTCTCCAACTTGTTCTCCTTTTTCCTGCGCAGCCTTTTCATAACGCCTTTTAATTTCAAAGGCAGGAACATATTTAAGACTTTTTTCCAGTTCTTCCAACAAGCCTGTATTTACAAAACTGTAATAGGAGTTTTCGGTAATGATTAGATGATCTAATACAGGTACGTTCATAATTCTACCTACTTGTATCATATGATCTGTGATGTCTTTGTCGGCTGTTGAGGGTGTGAGCCTTCCCGAGGGGTGGTTGTGGACTAAGACTAATTTTACAGCGCGTTTTTGCAAAGGAATGCTAAAGACTTCCATAGGTTCTACTATGGTGGCTCTAAAGCTGCCCATGCTTACCAGTTCGATGTTTAGGATTTTATGGGCGTTGTCTAAGCTGATTGTCCAAAAGTGTTCACGTCCCCGATCTGTTTTTTGTTCTCGCAGTAAGATGCGTTGCATCACTCCGTAAATATCATCGGCATTTTCTATTTTAATCTGATTTTTTGCTGTCAATTTTATGTTCATTTTGAATCTAGTGTAAAGTTACTATTTGTTTTTAATTTAAAGGATGGTATTTATTGATGTCTTCTTGTAAGTCTTCTAAGTCATTTATCAAATACGATTCGGTGGAGCTTACATATCGATGCCCTGCTCTGTATTGTACTTCTCGTAGGTTGTATTGTTTGAGCCAACCAGTGATGACACTTGACCGGATTTGTTGGAGGTTTTCTATTTTTTTGTTTTGTTTCCGGAGTTGTTCTATTAATTTCTGTAAGGTGTTTTGTAGCTCTAAACTTGTTCCTGTACTGACTAAAAATAAATCGGTTTCCTTTTTGGTTTCTGCGAGTATTGCTTGCCTCACCTGCAAGGTGTATTCCATAAAATCTAAGATCTGATGGGCTTCTAATTTTAACGTTCTTTCGTTGCTTTTTCTTCCTCTAGCAATAAAGATTTTTCCGTCTCGTAATTTTATGTCCTGGACTAATAAATTTTTTATTTCACTTGTATTTAAGCCTTGATAAACCAACAAACTTACAATGACTTCATTTCTTTGTTTTGCTAAACTCTCGCTTGGTGAGGATTTGTAATCAAAATATATTTTCTCTAATTCTGTACGGCTTAAAATGTTGTGCAATATTTTTCTTTTTACACCTTTGGTTTCTATGTTTAAAACAGGATTTTCTTTTACAATTCCTAGTTCATTTAAATACGTATAATATCTCTTTAAACTTGATAAAACTGCTTGGATCGTAATTTGTTTTACTTGCTTTCTTTTACTTTGTATGTAAAACGTAATGTCATTATAACTGACGGCTTCTTCTATGATATTTTCTTTAGCTAGCCATTTTTTAAAACGAGACACATCACTTAAATAACGTTCACTACTTTTTATACTGTATCCTTTTCCTAGTAAATATTGTATAAAATTTGGTTGGTCTTTTTCATTTTGTAACCTTTGTAAAAGTTCTAAATCCGCATCATGTGGCGAGTCGCCACGGACATGTTTTCTCATTGCTTTTTAATTTATTAGCTGTCGGGCTTCCCGACTAGGTGAGTATATATCTGCGTAGATTCTAAAGAAGTATGTCCTAAAAAACGACTTATATTTTCTAGTGGCATTCCATTGACCAATAAATGTGTAGCGATGCTATGCCGTAAGACATGCAAGCGTACATTCTTTTCTTGTAATGTAATATCGTCTGTTCTTTGTTGTAAGATTTTTAAGCGTATTGCCATGCTTTGGGCTGTTAGTCTGTTGCCTCGCTCTCCTATAAAAAAGGCGGTGGCATTGCCACTTTTGGTAAGTAGCGGACGGGCATCAAAGACATAGTCTTGTAAATAGTTGAGATTGGTTTTGTTAAAGGGAATTATTCTTTCTTTATTGGCTTTTCCTTTTCTTACGTGGAGCGTGGCGCTGTCCCAGTTGATATCACTTAAGTCTAAATGGTAGCCTTCGTTTCTTCTAAGTCCGCAGCTGTAAAATATGGTTAGGATGGCTCTGTCTCTTGCGTTTAAGGGTGCCAATCTTCCGTGTTCATTATAGCCATAGGTGGCTTTGTATAGTAATTGTATTTCTTGTGGAGTAAGCGTCTCTACTTCGCTGTCGTCGCACGACTCCCAATCAATTTGTAACATAGGGAGGATTATCCTCCCACTCTGACGTAAATAGTCTGTGAATTTATATAAGGCTTGTAAATGTTTGTTTAAACTTCCGTTACTTAATGCACCACCTTTTCTATCGTTACTTCGCAATTTTAAATTTTCGTAATGGTCTTTGATAAGTTGTGGTGTGAGTTGCTTTATATCGCTGTGCCCGTGGCTCTCTAAAAAGTAAAACAGTTCTCTAATGTGATTGGGTAGGTTGTAAACGGTACTTTCTGCATAGCCTAAAATATCTAACCATTCTCTAAAGGATTTCTCTATATAAATAAAAGATTGGTTTTTAAGCTGTAGTTTTCTCATAATTTGCGTGTCGAGGCTCTCGACTTTTTTATAGCACTTATACTTTTTCGTGAACTTTGCGAACCACTAACTTAATTCGCTAATTATCTTTTCTTTAGGTGGTTCATTTTTGGTTTGAACCACTTTTGAACCATTGAACCGCTTTAACTCTTTTAAAGTCTTGTCCAATACGCTGTTAATCTCCTTTTGTAGTTGGTTGTATTCTGTGGTGCTTACGATTTCGTAATGGTAACCAGTTGCTTTTTTACCTTTCACTTTCTTAATGTAGTAGCCTGTGAGCAATTGTAGGTTGTAGCGTTTTTGGTTACTTGGGTTAATACGAAGAACTTGTCGTATTTCTCGATTGGTAAACTGACCGGAGCCCGAATTGTCTTTATTTTTATCTCTCTGTTTTAGGTAGCTTTTAACAGCTTCCAGATAGTTTCTACAACTTCCAGTGAGTTCATCACTTTTTCTTAGCAAGACTTCTTTCAATAAATTATTCGCATTTTCTATATCTTCAAGAGTAACTTCTATAAATTCTTCTCCTGTCTGGGTGTCGACCTTCGACTGTCTCTGCCACTGGCAGTAAAAGGTAACTGCTTCTATAAATTGTAAATAGTGGCTGTTGGTTCGTCTTGGTTTAAAGACTGCCGATGGGAGGCTAAGCCTCTCTGCAAATGGATTTATAATTTTTATGGGTTTTAATATTCTCTGCACATTTTGTAAAAACTCTTGTGCTTCTCTTTCTTCATAAATATTAATCTCTCCAGCAGATATTTTTCTTTGGTACACCATTATTTTTTCGTCTTGTATTTCTCCCTCGTCTAAATAAATTAAAAAACTACGGTTGGCGTTGTCTTCGTAAATATGTTCTTTGGTGGTACAACCTGCTACACAGACCGGACCTTCAACAATTAAATATTTGGTTTGCGTTTCGCCTTTGGTATTTTTACTAGCAATAGTTTTTACGATACGTTTTTTAGTCTGTAATTCTCGTAAAGGATAGAGTGCATTTTCTGCGCCGTCTAAATCTTCAATAAGTATGACTTTGTTTTTAAGCTCTTGTTTTCCAAAATAGTAAAAGGCGTTTTCGCTTAATGTTGTTATACTTACTCGTTCTTCTTCTGGAATGAGTTCGCCTACTTTTTCTTGTAAATGGGTTTTTCCTGTTCCGCTACTTCCTAAACCTATAACGTGTAAAGGCTGTTCTCGTTTTCTGCTTGTAAATATGATGTACATTAACAGTCGGTTGATTTCTTCTCCTATTACTCCACTTTTTCCAATGAGTTCATTCGTCTTTTCTAAAAGATTAGAATCTTTCAAAAATGCCTGTGCGGCTCGCAGCTCTTTTTCTGTAAGCTTTTTAACTTTGGGTGCAGCAGCCTGCTGCTGTTGCTTTAATTTATCTAAGCGATACGCTTCAAGCGCTTCCGTTAACTCGCTTAAACTTGCGGCAATAACACTTGTACCAATTTCTCTGCAATCTTTCTTATAAATTTCTCTAATTGTGTGTCGTTATATAAATCTAAGTTATGTCTTACAGGTGGACGGCTACTATTATTTAATTCCACCTTTAAGGTGGCTCGCATTCTGTCCAAGCCTTCTAATTTGACACCTCCTAAAACTGTAAGCTGTAGTATTTCATTCTCGTAGATTAATTGGTCTTGGTTTGCTATTTGAAGTTTTTTTGACATTGTTAAAAAAAATAAAATGTAATTATCAGACACAAATATATCTTTTATTTACAAATCAAACAAAACTATCAGGGACGTATTTCACTTTTAATTACTTATTTTTACTTTTGTAAGTTATTATTAGTAGCATTTGTAACTATTTAGGACATTATGGACACAGGTAAAATTATAGAAACATTACGTAAAAAACACAATTGGTCTCAAGGAGAACTTGCAGATAAAACAAACGTTTCTCGTGTAATGATTGGTAAATACGAACGTAGTGAAGCGACCCCATCTATTGAAGCTGCTAAAAGCATTGCGGATGCTTTTCAGGTGTCTTTAGATTATTTAGTGGGAGAAGGTGTGAATGCTGCTTTTGATAAAAAAACAGTACAACGATTACAAGATATTCAGAACCTTGATAAGGAAACTCAAAATGTATTGTTTCGATTGATTGATACCATGATTAGAGACACAAAAGCTAAAAAAGCATATTCTTAAAACTTGTCTGCCCTAGTAAAACAAAGACACAAAAAAACTACTCCAATTGCTTGAAGTAGCTTTTTATTAGTTTTCTTAGACCGTCTTTCTTAATTCCCTTATAAAGGACAGATTTTCGTATAAACATCTCGTAGGGGGCACGGGTACAAAAACTAGCGCAGTAAAAAAACTCCTACATTTCTGTAAAAGCTTTTCTTTATTGGCTTAATGTTCGCCCCAATCTTCTTTTACTTGAGCATATGATTTTTTAACAATTGGAATCATTGACTCATCAACCTCTTTTAAATTATTTAATACTTTATTATATAGTTCTTGTTTATTTTCTGGATGAGGACCATCAAAAAAGAAAACCCAAAAACTAGCTATTTCTAATTTGTTTTTTTTATTTAAAAGGCTAAAAAACAACTGTGAATCTGATCTATAAAATTTTTGAAGAGAATGTTGTACAACTCCTACATTGTCCGATTGCCAATGACCATTGACACCTATGGAAATTATTTTTTTTAAATAATCCTTTTCTGAAATATTTAATGGGACATAATTATGAATATGATTATAACTAGAATATAAAGGACTACCCTTAAATTCATTCTCGTTATGCGTATCATCATATCCATAAAGCTTTTTAAAATTTTCAAAATTATCGGGAAACATTTTAAAAAACAATACCTCACTTAAAGAATCATTGGTCTTTTCAAATTGATTAAAATAATGCTTTAAATATCTTGCACTATCTTGTAATGTTTTAACTTCTTTATAATTTAAGGTGTAGTCTAGTGTCGATTGTTCCTCTTCATTATCAATTCCTTCATTTATAGAATCTTTGACCTCAATTTGGAGAATACCTAAAGAATCTATAGCTTTTTCTTTGGCTATTTTTTTATGTTCTGTCTTGCAACTAAAAATAAATAACCATAAAGACAATTGTAAAATTATCACCACTCTCATACCTTAATATTTTAGTTTAAAAATGGAATTCCTCTATGAGGAAAATTATTATGGATAATAACTCTAGTGTTTTCAACCCCTACTGCATTGATAGCAGTATTTAATTCTATAAGTTTCTTTTTACTACCATTAACAAAATCTTTACTCCTATAACAACCAGGTAATAAACATCCTTCAGTGTTAACGGGGTAACTACCATTGTGAATAAGTATTGCCCTACTTTCAGGTACTTGGTCATTAGATAACTTAAAAACATCTTGGTATCTATCACCATTATGATTCCTTAAATTATAAATCCCCTCAGGTATTCTTCTATCTCGATTAGCAATCGTTGTATCTGGTCCAGCAGGCTCTAACATAAAACCATTAACACCTCCAAAAGTAAACATACTTGTTGTTGAAAAGTCAGTTTGAACATCTCTAAATATATTTATATACTTAGTAGCTCCATAATCTCTTGCAACAGTAAACGCAAGATCTCCCGTCCCTTCTTTTATTGAACTAATTGCCCATTCTCTATCTCCACCACCTCCTGCATGGTCTATTTTTCCTTGAAATCCTCCACCTATCCAAGCACCTAATGCTTGAAACCAGTTATCATAACCACCATCAGGATCAATACTAGAAATAGGATTGTTTCCCATTGCTAAATAAGGACTATGATACTGCCCCGCAGGATCGGTAGTCAACCATCTATTAATTCTAGAGTCATACAACCTAAGTTGAAAAGCCACCTTCCCGGTCTCAGGATCCAACTCCTGCCCTTGGTAGTTATAGCGGTAATCTCCCTGAACATTTCTATTAGGCATTTGCATCCCACCTGAAAAGTAATCTAACGCATTTTTTTTCTGCCTTTGACCATTTTTCCTAAATACTACCTCTAAAAAATTTGTATTTATTTTTTTGCAGCCCATACCTTACAAATATAGTAAAATTACCTAAACATTTGTTTAATTCATTTGTACAACGTCTCAGCCACCACGCCTCCCTCGCTATTGTAACATAAACTAGGTTATAATACTTTTTTGCAACACTTTCTTTTGTAAACATCACGACTCCATAAAAAAGATAGTTATAACCAACTTTATGTTAAATACTCCCGTTACACGCCATACTTACAGCCGCTTGTCTAAAAAAGGAGTTCGTAGAATGGTCATTTTAAAAGAGTACGCAAACCTGCCGCAGCACCAGCCTCTTTTACGTACGCTTTTAAAACGTTCATTTCGTTATTCTATACAATGACATTTTAAGAACTGAAGATTTAGAGGCTGGTCATGCGGAAGGTAATCTTCAGTTCTTAAAATGCTAGGCTAAGTGCCGATTGAACGTCAGAGTATGAGTAAGTCGTGTTGTGAGTTCTAACGTCGATTTAGAAGAACTGTGCGGCTATTTGACATAATTTTCATTATAACTACAGCAGTAGGATTTTACTTTGTAAGCGGGGTGTAATTTGCTGTATTATAATGCTAATTATGTTAATATAGCTTGGGGTAAGTTTTTATGCATTAGATTTTTTTCGGCAACAGCTCTTTGCATTTTTCTTGCAATGTGCTGTGTGAGCGTTGGCGCATAAAAACTTACAGAAGTGTGGCGCGCGGAACAAAACAAAAGACAGAGGATTTTGAGGTACGATAAAACTGGGTTTTGTTTTGTGGGGATTTATCCGATTGGATGATATTTATTAATGTCTTCTTTTAAATCTTCTAAATCGTTTATTAGATAATTTTCAGTTGAACTAACGTAACGATGTCCTGCAAAATATTGTACTTCTCGAAGATTGTAAACCTTTAGCCAACCAGTAATTACGGAAGCTCGTATTTGTTTTACGCTTTCAACTTGCTTGTTTTGTTTGTGTAATTCTTGCATCAGTTTTTGCATTACATTCTGTAATTTTAAACTACTTCCTTGAGTAACGAAAAATAAATCGGTTTCCTTTTTAGTTTCCTGTAAAATAGTTTCTCTTGTCTTTAATTGATATTCCATAAAATCCAAGATTTGGTGCGATTCCAGTTTTAAGGTTCTTTCGTTACTTCTGCGACTGCCTTTTATAAAGATTTTACCTTCTCTTAATTTTACATCTTTGATAGTTAAATTTTGTATATCATTTGTATTTAAACCTTGATAAACGAGTAAACTAACTATAATTTCATTTCGTTTTTTAGATAAACTTTCACTTTCTAAATTCTTGTAATCAAAGTAGATTTTCTCTAATTCTTGTTTGCTTAAAATGTTGTGTAATACTTTACGTTTTATTCCTTTTATTTGAACGTTTACAGTTGGATTTTCAGCTACAAAACCTAATTCTTGTAAGTAGTTATAATATTGCTTTAAACTTGCTAAAACAGTTTGTATTGTGATTTGTTTTACCTTTCCTTTTTTGCTTTGTATGTAGTGCGTAATATCGTTATAACTTACTGCTTCTTCTGTAATATTTTCTTTATCCAACCATTTTTTATAAAGTTCAATATCCTTTAAATAACGTTCGCCACTTTTAATACTGTAACCTTTTTGCAATAAATATTTGATAAATTCTGGTTGGTCTTTTTCGTTTTGTAATCGCTGTAATAACTCTAGTTCTTCGTTATCGTTTACAGATTTCTTACGTGTTCTGCTATCCTTTGTTTTACCGAGTTTAATTGCCATTGTCTTGATTTACTAAATGCGTATAAACTTGCGTAGATTCTAAAGAATTATGCCCTAAAAATCTGCTAATGTTTTCTAATGGCATTCCGTTTGAGAGTAGATGCGTAGCAATACTATGACGTAAAACGTGTAAGCGTACATTCTTTTCTTGTAACTGTAAATCGTCTGTGCGTTGTTGTAAGATTTTTAAGCGTATTGCCATGCTTTGGGCTGTTAGTCTGTTGCCTCGCTCTCCTATAAAAAAGGCGGTGGCATTGCCACTTTTGGTAAGTAACGGACGGGCATCAAAGACGTAGTCTTGTAAATAGGTTAAATTGGTTTTGTTAAAGGGTACGATTCTTTCTTTATTGGCTTTTCCTTTTCTAACGTGTAGTATCTGTTTGTCAAAATTAATGTCATCCACTCGTAAATGATAGCCTTCATTTCTGCGTAATCCACAACCATAGAAAACGGTTAACATTGCACAATCTCGTAACGCAATAGCTTCAAAAAAATAATGTGGTTTTGTGTATTTGATGTTTTTAGGATAAAGTGATGTGGCTTTATAAAGTAATTGTACTTCTCTTGGCGTAAGTGTTTCTATTTCGCTGTCGTCGCACGACTCCCAATCGATATTTAGCGTTGGTAAAATCATTCTACCGCTTTGACGTAAATAGTCTGTGAATTTATATAAGGCTTGTAAATGTTTGTTTAAACTTCCGTTACTTAATGCACCACCTTTTCTATCGTTACTTCGCAATTTTAAATTTTCGTAATGATCTTTGATAAGTTGTGGTGTGAGTTGCTTTATATCGCTGTGCCCGTGGCTCTCTAAAAAGTAAAACAGTTCTCTAATGTGATTGGGTAGGTTGTAAACGGTACTTTCTGCATAGCCTAAAATATCTAACCATTCTCTAAAGGATTTCTCTATATAAATAAAAGATTGGTTTTTAAGCTGTAGTTTTCTCATAATTTGCGTGTCGAGGCTCTCGACTTTTTTATAGCACTTATACTTTTTCGTGAACTTTGCGAACCACTAACTTAATTCGCTAATTATCTTTTCTTTAGGTGGTTCATTTTTGGTTTGAACCACTTTTGAACCATTGAACCGCTTTAACTCTTTTAAAGTCTTGTCCAATACGCTGTTAATCTCCTTTTGTAGTTGGTTGTATTCTGTGGTGCTTACGATTTCGTAATGGTAACCAGTTGCTTTTTTACCTTTCACTTTCTTAATGTAGTAGCCTGTGAGCAATTGTAGGTTGTAGCGTTTTTGGTTACTTGGGTTAATACGAAGAACTTGTCGTATTTCTCGATTGGTAAACTGACCGGAGCCCGAATTGTCTTTATTTTTATCTCTCTGTTTTAGGTAGCTTTTAACAGCTTCCAGATAGTTTCTACAACTTCCAGTGAGTTCATCACTTTTTCTTAGCAAGACTTCTTTCAATAAATTATTCGCATTTTCTATATCTTCAAGAGTAACTTCTATAAATTCTTCTCCTGTCTGGGTGTCGACCTTCGACTGTCTCTGCCACTGGCAGTAAAAGGTAACTGCTTCTATAAATTGTAAATAGTGGCTGTTGGTTCGTCTTGGTTTAAAGACTGCCGATGGGAGGCTAAGCCTCTCTGCAAATGGATTTATAATTTTTATGGGTTTTAATATTCTCTGCACATTTTGTAAAAACTCTTGTGCTTCTCTTTCTTCATAAATATTAATCTCTCCAGCAGATATTTTTCTTTGGTACACCATTATTTTTTCGTCTTGTATTTCTCCCTCGTCTAAATAAATTAAAAAACTACGGTTGGCGTTGTCTTCGTAAATATGTTCTTTGGTGGTACAACCTGCTACACAGACCGGACCTTCAACAATTAAATATTTGGTTTGCGTTTCGCCTTTGGTATTTTTACTAGCAATAGTTTTTACGATACGTTTTTTAGTCTGTAATTCTCGTAAAGGATAGAGTGCATTTTCTGCGCCGTCTAAATCTTCAATAAGTATGACTTTGTTTTTAAGCTCTTGTTTTCCAAAATAGTAAAAGGCGTTTTCGCTTAATGTTGTTATACTTACTCGTTCTTCTTCTGGAATGAGTTCGCCTACTTTTTCTTGTAAATGGGTTTTTCCTGTTCCGCTACTTCCTAAACCTATAACGTGTAAAGGCTGTTCTCGTTTTCTGCTTGTAAATATGATGTACATTAACAGTCGGTTGATTTCTTCTCCTATTACTCCACTTTTTCCAATGAGTTCATTCGTCTTTTCTAAAAGATTAGAATCTTTCAAAAATGCCTGTGCGGCTCGCAGCTCTTTTTCTGTAAGCTTTTTAACTTTGGGTGCAGCAGCCTGCTGCTGTTGCTTTAATTTATCTAAGCGATACGCTTCAAGCGCTTCCGTTAACTCGCTTAAACTTGCGGCAATAACACTTGTACCCAATTTCTCTGCAATCTTTCTTATAAATTTCTCTAATTGTGTGTCGTTATATAAATCTAAGTTATGTCTTACAGGTGGACGGCTACTATTATTTAATTCCACCTTTAAGGTGGCTCGCATTCTGTCCAAGCCTTCTAATTTGACACCTCCTAAAACTGTAAGCTGTAGTATTTCATTCTCGTAGATTAATTGGTCTTGGTTTGCTATTTGAAGTTTTTTTGACATTGTTAAAAAAAATAAAATGTAATTATCAGACACAAATATATCTTTTATTTACAAATCAAACAAAACTATCAGGGACGTATTTCACTTTTAATTACTTATTTTTACTTTTGTAAGTTATTATTAGTAGCATTTGTAACTATTTAGGACATTATGGACACAGGTAAAATTATAGAAACATTACGTAAAAAACACAATTGGTCTCAAGGAGAACTTGCAGATAAAACAAACGTTTCTCGTGTAATGATTGGTAAATACGAACGTAGTGAAGCGACTCCATCTATTGAAGCTGCTAAAAGCATTGCGGATGCTTTTCAGGTGTCTTTAGATTATTTAGTGGGAGAAGGTGTGAATGCTGCTTTTGATAAAAAAACAGTACAACGATTACAAGATATTCAGAACCTTGATAAGGAAACTCAAAATGTATTGTTTCGATTGATTGATACCATGATTAGAGACACAAAAGCTAAAAAAGCATATTCTTAAAACTTGTCTGCCCTAGTAAAACAAAGACACAAAAAAACTACTCCAATTGCTTGAAGTAGCTTTTTATTAGTTTTCTTAGACCGTCTTTCTTAATTCCCTTATAAAGGACAGATTTTCGTATAAGCATCTCGTAGGGGGCACAGATTCGTGCGGGAGCTTTACTTTTTAATTATTCCTCGTGTGGGAGCTGGGTATTTAGCAATATTTCCATAATAAAAAATTAAATATTATTATGCCTAACAAAATTACATAGTACGTTGTACTTAATTTTTTAACCTCTTTTTCTGACATCTTCTTAAACACTTTCAAAATATTAGAAATTTTCCTCTCAATTAAAAGATAATTTAATCCAATAATCGTAACAGCTATTATCAGATATATCACTTTGCCGTTAAATACGACATCATACTTATTAGAAATATAAACTTCTAATTTATAAAGAGGATAAAAACTTAAAAAGATTATCTTTCCTGCCATAAAATATGTTGCATAGTAGACATGTAAATCATCATCTTTATATATGCTTTTCGATGAACGATATGATTTTAAATAGCTATAGTTATATACTTTTTTTAATAAATTCATTTTTAATCATTTAAAAATCCAAACATTGATTTTTCATTAAATGAATCATTTTCATATAAAGATGGTAGCCAATGTGATAAATGATAACCTTTAATATCTGATTGGTCTACTTTATACCCTAATATTGGACCAGCATAAGGAATGGAACCTACTACATAGGAAACAGTTGACCTAACTAAGTATCTCTGATCTCCAGTCATAACGGAAAGCCTATACCCATCTCCTAGTGAGATTACATTTAATATTCCTGCTACTCTAGATACTGATTTGATCTTATTGGCATTTTTCAAAAACTTTTTACCACTAACATTTTGATTCCCATTTAGGCTCCCGTTAGATCTATACAAATTTTTAAGTTGAATATTTCCTTTTGAAAGTTGTTTCATGCTCAATATTTTTGAATTTCTTACCAAATCTTTAGCAATCTGATTTGTTGTTCCTATTGTCAATCCCGATATTAAATTAGCCTGTGAAAATGCCTTACTAAAATCGAATATTGGAAATTCTTGTTTGCTTAAAGAAATTTCATCCATATAATTAACCCAACCTCCAATATCACGTACAGAAATAGATTCCAGACCGGGTACATCTCCTGTAACAACTAATGAAGTATCATAACCTGGTGGACAATCATCACAATCCATTCCTCCATTAGGATCAACTCTACTTACCCAATTATTTCCCATCGCTAAATAAGGACTTGCATATTGTCTATAAGGATCCGTAGTCAACCACCTATTAATTCTAGAATCATACAATCTAAGCTGAAACGCTTCCTTACCAGTTTCAGGGTCTTTTTCTTGTCCTTGATACGCATAGCGGTAATCTCCCTGAACATTTCTATTGGGCATTTCTTTAATTTTAAGACCTTTCTTTTACCATACAAAACCTTCTCCAAAATATTCATGGTAAAGAATTAATAAGCCCATGGTAAGAAAAACAAAAATAATAGATACTCTTCTTAGAATAGAATAACCACCGTCACCAGTAGTAAAACTCATCATTTCTTTAAAAAAGGGGTTTTTTATTAAGTCTCTAATAAGAAAAGCTGCTATACATAAAAATGAAATAGCTATTAATGTGTTCCTAGTTTTCATAATTCAATTATGGTTTTCAATATTGAAACTATTTATCATTCTTTATAGAGTTGGAAATAACTGTATTCTTAATTCCAAATCCTTTATCAAGAATTTGAAAAGATAAATTATCTATTTTGTCCAAATGATGTAATTTTTTTAATCCCACAGAAACTGATTCGCCAACAAAAAAGGAAGTCGCATTCACCCCAATAGCAGACCAATTTTTATTATAAATATCTACAGGCAAGCTCATTGCTAAACCTACTCCTGAAATAAACTTTCCTGCTGCCATCATAGGAATTCCTGCTTCGGCACCTACACCTGTAAGCGTAGCACCGTAACCTACTATTAAAATACCATCTCCTGTGTCTTGATAATATTGAGCAGTATGAGTATATGCTTCTAAAGACCAGCGACTAATATCATCATAGGTAACATTTTTTGAATTCAATGGATTTGGGTTCCTACGTTCACTAGCCCAAGAATTATAAGCCTCTTGATGGCTAGAAAAATTACTCCCATATTTTTGATTCCAATCGTTTAAAGTTCCATTAAAACTACTTTCCCACCCAACAGGTGTATTAAAACTCACTTCAGAAACCCAATTTCTTCTGCTTCCACTTCCATGAACGATAACTTCTGGAAGCATTCCTCCATCATATTCATCGCAACACTCGGTATCGGTTCCTCCATTAGGATCAACTCTACTTACCCAATTATTCCCCATCGCTAAATAAGGACTTGCATATTGTCTATAAGGATCCGTAGTCAACCATCTGTTAATACGAGAATCATACAATCTAAGCTGAAACGCCACCTTCCCGGTCTCATTATCTAACTCCTGTCCTTGGTAGTTATAGCGGTAATCTCCCTGAACATTTCTATTAGGCATTTCTTTAATTTTAGGACCTTTCTTTTACCACACAAAACCTTCTCCAAAATATTCATGATAAAGGATTAGTAAGCCCATTGATAATACACCCAAAATAATTATTACAGTTCTTAATATCGAATAACCTCTATCCCCTGGGTTATCAATCATTCTTTTGTAAAAAGGATTTTTTATTAAATCAATTATGAAGTAAACACCAATACTGATTAATCCAATTGCAATTAATGTATTTTTAAGCTCCATACATCTTATGTTTCTTCTTAAAATTATTCTTCATCATTGATAGAACGTTGTATATAAGCGTTTTTTAAGCCTACTCCACCATCAAGTATTTGAAATGAAAGATCATCTATTTTATCCAAATGATGTAATTTCTCTAAACCCCGAGTAGCTATTCTTCCAGTAATATACGATGTCACATTCACCCCAATAGCAGACCAATTTTTATTATAAATATCTACAGGCAAGCTCATTGCTAAACCTACTCCTGAAATAAACTTTCCTGCTGCCATCATAGGAATTCCTGCTTCGGCACCTACACCTGTAAGCGTAGCACCGTAACCTACTATTAAAATACCATCTCCTGTGTCTTGATAATATTGAGCAGTATGAGTATATGCTTCTAAAGACCAGCGACTAATATCATCATAGGTAACATTTTTTGAATTCAATGGATTTGGGTTCCTACGTTCACTAGCCCAAGAATTATAAGCCTCTTGATGGCTAGAAAAATTACTCCCATATTTTTGATTCCAATCGTTTAAAGTTCCATTAAAACTACTTTCCCACCCAACAGGTGTATTAAAACTCACTTCAGAAACCCAATTTCTTCTGCTTCCACTTCCATGAACGATAACTTCTGGAAGCATTCCTCCATCATATTCATCGCAACACTCGGTATCGGTTCCTCCATTAGGATCAACTCTACTTACCCAATTATTCCCCATCGCTAAATAAGGACTTGCATATTGTCTATAAGGATCCGTAGTCAACCATCTGTTAATACGAGAATCATACAACCTAAGTTGAAAAGCCACCTTCCCGGTCTCAGGATCGGTTTCAGCAAATTGCCCCTGATATCCGTAACGATAATCTCCAACAACATTCCGATTAGGCATTTGCATCCCCCCGGGGTAATAATCTGCAAATAGCGATGGTGTGGGGTTGTCTTTGGTTACGACAGCTCTTACATTTCCTAGATGGTCAGTAAGTTCATAGTTGGTAGCACCGTTTTTGTGGTATACCCCTAAACGAGAGGCACCGTAGATAGGGAGTTCTAGTTGCGTTTGCTCGCTGTAGATCGCCATCACGCTTCCGGCAACATCACGTACATAATAGTGCGTACTGCTTAAAACTCCATTTGTGTATACTTCTTTGCGCACTCTGAATCCTTTGTCGTTATAATAAAATCTAACGAAAGGTACATCATTTTTTTGAACTTCAGAAACCAAACCACTCGCTGTATATACATATTTTATACCCTCTGCCCGATTCTCACTGAGCTGACCAATATTGTTGTATAGATAAGTGTTTGGGGCCTGGTTTTTTAAATCGGCACTGCGATTTGGGTTGCTGTTGTCGTTCGCATCGCTAATATAATTTAACTGGTTGGGTTTTTGTGAATCGTAATGGTAGCTAAAATCATCCATGGCGTTGTCTCCGTTAGCATCTGTATAGCCATTGCGTTTGAGGGCTTGGAGGTTTCCATTGGCGTCGTATTCCAATCCTGTAACGCTGTAATCTTGGGCTTCAGTTGCGTTTTGTGTTGTTTCTCCTTCGTTTGCTATTCTTGCCGTAAAAGTAACTCCATTTGAAGCTACGGCATGAAAACCAGGTTTTAGTACAACAGCTGTTTTTGCAATAACGGTTTCGGAGGTAGTTACCACGGCACTTCTTTCTTCTACATCGCTTATGGTAAAGCTGTCTTGCAATTCGTGGTTCCATCCAGCACCTTCCAACCAGTTGTTTTTGTTGTATTTATAATAATAGGTATTGACTCCAAATCCCTCCGCCTTTCTGGTACTCCAGGTCATGGCTTTGATATTGCCGTTGTACTGGTCAACACCGTTGCTGTTGACCAAATCGAAATCTGTGTTTCTTTGGTAATCACCTTGATAGTAGTCGAGCACCATACCAAAAGCATCATCGGTATCGCCACCGGGGTCTTTGTCTCCGTCTAATTCAGGATGGTTAATGGCTTTTAGCTGTCCTGCCAAATTGTAGACATAGTCAATTCCCTGTAGTTTGTTGCCGCTTCGGTCTTTGAGTTCCAAACGTTTTAAGGCACCAGTTTCGTAATAGTCATAAGAAGCATGTGTTATATAAATATTTCCATCCTCTGAAGTTTGTACCTGTATCAACTCCCCACTTACTTCGTGGTAGGAATAGTGGTGTACAAAGCGTTCTCCGGGACTGTATCGCTGAAAGTCTACTTTGGTAACGGCACTGGTAACGGGGTCGTATTCGTAGTCGATGGTTTTTACGCCCAAACCGGCAATGTTTTGTACGAGCCATTCCACACGACCGTAAATATCGTAACTGTACCAGGTAGTGGTCTGGGCATTTTGAGTTTTGGCTACATTACCGGCTACAAATTGCTGCCGCCCGTAATGGGCGCTATGGTCGGAATCTAAAACGGTTGCTAAGCCCGCAGTGTCTTCAAGGTCATAAACGGTTTCTTGCTGTTCTTCGGGTTTTATAGTTCCTGCAAAAGCGAGCACATCGGAGTCTAAACCCGAAAAATCACCCACAGCCACCCCACTTTCAACGGGGCGTGCGAGTGCGTCGTAGTTGGTATAGGAAAATTCGCCTGCAAGTGCCTGTTTGCTATTTTGCGAAAAGCGTATTTGTCCGTCTTTTCGGTATTTAAAAGTTGCCGAGCCTTGGTCTGGACTGGTAGTCGAGAGCAGTTGCCCAAGCGAGTTGTATTCAAAAGTTGTGGCGCTGCTATGGTTGAGTTCCGCTGCGTTTTTAAATCCGCTTAAAGCGCTGCTGTCAAAACCTATGGGTTGGGTGGTTTTGGTGAGGCGCCCGGCTTTGTCGTAGTAGTTGAGTGCGTAGTCGTAATAGTTTACCTTATAGCGCACGCCAATATTTTCTAAAAAAGCAGGCTCCACAGAATTATCTTGCTCATTTATGAGCGCATAGGCGGGAAAGTTTATATTGCTATGACCTATGTATTCAATTCTATAGAAGCCTGCCAATAGGTTGTTGTTGCTTGCCAGTACGGTTTCTGTTTTAAGATTGTATATTTTAAAATCTGAGGCGGTGGCTCCCACAAACGAAAGGGTGTTGTCACAGCCGGTCGGAATATGAATGTCTATATATTTTTGAGGCCCTATTAAAGACAGTACCTCATATTGCTGGTCGCCTCCAGAGCGTGCACTTGCTAGGGTTTTGCCATCGGTATCGGTAAATACTACGGTTTCTATACCGTGTATGTCTTGGTTGATGGTTTTGGTGGCTTTTAAATAATCATTTACCTCCAAAGGCTCGATTTCATAAATTCCTAAAACCAAGGGATAAGATCTGGAAGGTGTCTTTCTTCTGGAAAAAGAGTTCAGTCTAAACAACTTACTGGGTTCTCCACTCGATGGTCTATACAAATCATAGATATAAGAAATCACTAATTTGTCAGAAGAAATATACATTAAGGTTGAAAATTCTTCATTTGTTTCCAAATCGGTTAGTTCTAAATTAAATAAATCAATATTAGAATTATCTAGATCATCCTTTAAATTTTTGATAAGTTCTTTAGAAGGAAAATACCCCAAACCAAAAACATATTGCATTTCCTGAGCAGCTGGGAAGGTATAGGAAAAACCTTGTTTCCAAGAGTCACCAATTCCATCGCCATTGGTATCTATTTTATTACCTCCTATGGTTTTTAAGACGGTTCCTGGATTTAAGCTGCTGTAAATGGTTCTTGAATAGGGTCGGTTTGTGATGTCCTGTAAATCATCGTTTGTATTATTTGGACTGTATTGTCTGCCCAAATCGTATGAATTGGAGCTGCTGCTTACTTCGGTAGGGTTTTCCAGATTCGAATTATCAAAATCTGACAAGCCATAGTTACCGCCGTTCGTATTCTTTATAAAATCTTCTTTGTAGGCAAAAGCTTCATCTGTGTTCGTATTGGTATCAGAAATGGGAGCACTTAAGGTTTGTATGGCAGGCCTTCCCTGGATGTCATATAGCGTCTGATGCGCCCATATGCGCTGATTCTTAAAATCAAGTGTTTGAGTTTGGGTGCGTTTTCCAAGGCCATCTAAATAATTTTTATTTTGAGCACGAATGATTCCCTCAACGTCAAAACTTCGAGATCGAATCCAGTTTCTATCTTCATAAGGCTCAGTAGGAAAAACACAGCCAGAAATTGGCCCTTGCTCACCGATACAATTGTCATCTCTATTTATCACCCATATTTTTCCTACGTCATTAGGTGCTTCGCAAGCATATATAGGTATTTGCGTTAGAATGGGGAAAGGGGAATCTCCTTCGAATAGTACTATTTCATCGGATTCATATTCTCCAAAACCATCTTCGTCCAGGTCGGGATACCAGGCCTGCAG
Source organism: uncultured Flavobacteriaceae bacterium (assembly GCA_943789365.1). Taxonomy (GTDB): domain Bacteria; phylum Bacteroidota; class Bacteroidia; order Flavobacteriales; family Flavobacteriaceae; genus Flavicella. Next base: position 220,375 of record CALSTV010000001.1, read on the forward strand.
ACAGGCTTTGCTTTGTGTAATTTGTATAGTTCCATAAAACGAATTGTATAAATCTCGTATTGTCAAAGTACCAGATCTAGTTGTGTCCAATGTGCTTTCATCTATTGAAATCACAAAAACAAACCGGTCGTTCACTACCCTTTTTGTATAAGATAACCAGGAAGGATATCCAGTTAAAATAAGATCTTCAAGAGTACAGGAATCTGAAATATCGTACAGATCTAACTCTAATACATTGGCCTCCGCTAATACGTCATAATACAAGTCAAGATCTCCTGTATTAAAATCATAACATTGTCCAAAACATCCAATACTTCCCAATATTGAAAGGCATAGCACCATTCTCATCTTTATTAATATTTTCATAGCCTTATTTTTTATAATTGTAATTTAATAATTCAGAAAGTTTAAACCCTCCATAATAGAGGCCTTCCACATCGGCAACCTCTGTATAGGTCTTTATCAACCTCCCTGCGGCATCGTATTCGTATTTGGTTCCCATATTATTGCTGTTTAAAATACAGCTAAGCTCGTCCCACTCGTTATATACATAGCTAGTCATTGAGGAAGCGACTGGATGCACACGGAAGTCGTCAATTATGTTTCCAACACCAATACTGCTGACCACAATATTTTGAGGACTTGCGTCTATTTCTAGGTAATGATTGAGCAATACCCAATCGCCACAAAACACTTTTTCTCCATTTATCGGCGCTCCATTAACACGAAGATCCAGATAGAATTTGCCCCATTTACTGTGTGCCCAAAAGGACACTTTGTATTTCCCCGCTCTGTGATTTGCATTTAAATGCGCTGTTACATTCTGATTTGTATTGAGGCGGATACAATACTTACCGCTATGCGCGGTATAATCGCTTCTGTAAGCACCATTTTGTAGCGAAATCTGTTGGTCTAAATAACCGTCTGTGGTCAAATCGTATTCCGCACCGGTATAAAACATCTCAGCATAGGCAGCATTGCAAACAGTAGCAACCTTGGTATCCTTGTCACACATTTTTGTAGCAGCGTAATTACCATTGATATCTTTCACCTCCAAGGGTTTAGAAAAATGGTCGTATTGCGTGGTTTCAGATACAGATTTCCAGTTGGAGTTGGGCTGTGTTGCCTGAATTCCCCAATTAAAATGATCATCTGTCTGCTGTCATACCCCAAATAGCTCCCATCGGCTGCGGTAGCCCCGTCCCATATATAATTCTTATACTTTCTCCATATTTTTTCAGAAGCCTGAGAAGGCGTGTTTTCTGAACCGTCGTTTGACCTATAGGTCCAGTTGTTGTTCCAAGTGGTGATATTGGCGGCCATAGTTTTCCAACTACCTTCCACATCAATCAAAGTAGAAGTAATTGCTCCTTGTGTTAGCATATTATTATTGGAGATGTTATCTACCATAGACCCTAATGAGGGATATTTGTAATATGCTGGAATGGAAATATTTTTAATCTTATCACCGGTACTCTCGACATTGAAATGATTTCCGTACTTTTCCCCGTAATGGAGTCTAAAGAACCAAAAATCCGAAGAAGAAATAAAATTAGTATTGATTTCAGTAGATTTTTTAAGCAAACTTGGATATTTTAATTCTTGAAGAAGAATTAATCAACCATTTGTCCTTTATGACATCACTATTATTATCGTAGTCCACAATTTTATAGGATTGATATGCTTCCTTGGTTACTCCTATACGGTTTGGTGTTTCTTCTGGTTTATAATATTGATTTATAATCTTTTGTAACAATTGTCCTTCAATATTAAAAGTTGAAATTTCCAAAAGCTGACCTAAATTCGCTAAATTTGTCTTTTATTGTATAATTCTTTATACTTACATCTTTGTCGGTCATCGAGTTATAATGTTCACTTTGAGTTGTACATGAAATTTCATACAAGTCTCCAAACTTGATTCTATTCGGATCTTTCTCTTTAAACACATTAAACCTGTATTGAACACTTCCCTCCGAAATATCATCTGCTCCACTGCTTTCCATTGTTACGTATTCATACATTACCTTTGGAGCTGGTAACTCGCTACTATAAGGAACCTCCACCTGTAATTCTGGAGCAAACGGGAAATAACTTATATACCCATAACCTTCTCCATTCCCCCCATATTTATATTTTACTATATTGGCTTTATCACCATCAGAGGTAGTAATTGAACTTGTTCTGATTCCTCCAACTGGATTATATAATTCTTCTTTTGGAATATTAAATGTAGTTTTTGAGATAGAATGACTCTGAGCAACCTGAAACTGGCGCTTGTACTTTGTATCACCTGTCCATCTGGGGAAACAGTTATTGTATTTCCTTTTATATTAGTTATCGTACCTACTCCTTCATAAAATGCCGCTCCTTGATCGCAATCACGAATGGGACCATACCTCCAACGTCTTCTTAATAACATTTGTACCTTATCCCCTATTTTCAAAGAATATAAACTACTCATTTCGTATGAATAATCGGTTGTACTTATCTTAGAAAATAGATGATCAGTAAGTGATTTAAATTGATGAGTCTCATAATTTACTTCAATCTTCCCTCCAAGTGGAGTTTGTATTTCGGCCAAAGACCAGGCTTCATTATGGTCTCTGTAATAACCAAAATCATCTTTTTTATCAATATCAAACCCTAAATAATCCTTAAAATATTCGAATGTATAAGGCGGCAGGTTTTGTATACCTTGCTTTCCTTTAAATTCAACGGAATTCAAAGTCAGTCTGCCATAATTGGAAGAAGTTGTGTTTGGGGCGTTTTCAACCAAAGAATAATCATAGTTCAAATCAACTATTTTCAAAGCTTTGTCTCGCAATATTTGCCAATCGTCTCCAATATCAATTATATTATCTTTTAAATCATAGCCAACTGTTTGAACAGCTTTGTCTGAATCGTTATACAGAATAGTTTCATAAGCTTCATTTGAAATACCATCTGAGGTATTGATTGTATCATCTTCATCTTTTACAAGAATAATATGATTTAATCGCAATGGTTTTTGGCGGGGAATTGTAAAACGCTCCCACATAATTACTACTAGTCTGATCTTCATCTTCTTTATGACTTACTGATTCATACTTCCAATATTCAGATTGCCCGTCATCTCTTTCGCTTTTTACAAAAATCGCTGCATGCGTTCTTGTCTTGATTTTGTCTAAGTAATAGACCTCCTTTCTCCCTTTGATGGTTGTTTTAATATTGTCATCTCTCCGTCTTCAAAATAATCTGTGGCATATGGTGTTTCCAGATAAATGCATCTGACCATTTTCCATATTCAAAACTTACCCAATAACCGTAATCTCCATTGTCGGTGAAACCGTTGTTATTTTTATCTATATAATCTGGTCCGGTAACCGCGGTTAGAAGCCAATGTGTTGCATAGGGCTCTAGCTGCCGTTTTTCAAAATAAGACTCACTCTCTAAGGAGAGTCTTCAATAACTCCAAAAGTTCTGGTAATTATTTCATGATTATAGACTGGCAAAGCGTAATGATACGTTTTACCATCCATTGCAGTTATCTTAAATGCTCCAATTCCATCTGCAGGTTTGACACTTCGGACAAAACCGTTAGCAATAGGTTCCAGATAGCCTTTTTCTTTCTGATAATCATAACTCTCCAGTAGATCCTTATTTGTAAAAATATTGAATATAGGAGCCGTTTCTTCGTCTAGGTTTTGAATTGGTTTCCACACCTCCAGAATAATAACCTGACAGGGGTACGTCTTGATTTGAAGTATTGAATTGAGCTTCTGATACATTTGCGCTTAAATAAGAAGAAATTTCATTATCAAAATAAAAATAAGGACGAGAATCAAACTTTGAAAAAGAGTTGTCATCGTGTTTAAGAAACTGTTAAAATTAATTTGACACCCTTGATTATTCTTTTTAACAGGCACTCCAAATAGAACTCCATTTTCATATAATCTGGATGACATACTTCCAGATAGCCCCTGTGCTTGGACGTTATATTTATCGTAATTCGGATATACAGGATTGTTCATATTAATTTCGAGCCGAGTTTAAAAACTCGGTATCTTCCAATGAAAATTCATAAATATCCATAAAACCTTTTCTAAGAATTCTTGTTCTCCAGGTACAACCAGACAAATCCCCCCATGCTCCACAAGACAAATAGTTTTCAGTTTCTCTATTAAAGGCATCATTAAAATATACAGGGGCCAAATACAGAATTTTTTTCCTTTTTCCCTAAATAATATCTGAATGTTTGTTTCCCAAACGTTAAACTAATAACACCAATACTGGTAGGAATCATTATGGGAATCATCCAACTACTAGTTTTAATAGTGTAATCCCCCATACTAATCGTATTGTTGAATTGCATCTGTAACCCAACTCCCATACCTCCGTCTACTGAATAATTCCCTGCACCATTGTCAGTTTTGTTGCTTACTCCAAAACGTAATCCAACACCAGAAGAAGAAAGATTAAACCCAAGATTAACAGTATTGCTTGATGCATCTGTCCCTGTAAAACTCATTCCATAGGTCCCATTATTAGAAGCACTTATTCTAAAACCTGTGTCGTTGGTGCTAAACCCAATAGAAGTGCTTGTTCCCCCCATTTGAATTTGTACTTATGCCTAAACTCAATCCACCCGGGGTACGAATCCTCCTACACCTATACTTGCACCATCTGTTCCGAATTGCGCATCTATTCCCAAACCTACCCCGCTTCCAGGTCCAACGCCTATACTTACATGGCCGCCTAAACTTTTGTGACTTCCCCATGAAAATCCTAAACCAACTGATAAAGAACCTTCTGGAGTTCCGTAACCTAAAGACAATGAATACACTTCAATTTTATCTCCTTGGTCATAAAAAAACTCTGTTAATTGAGAGCCATTATAATCATCAGGATACCCATTTACTGTTCTATTAATAGCCCCGGGATTCAAATTCCACCCCAATCCTACCCATGAGGCCTCCTGGTCCATGGCAATTCCTGCATGATATGCCAAAGCAATCGGATAGCCGCCTTCAGGAGAAGGAACATTTAGTAGTGGTAATACGTAAGTAAAATCCCCTGTGTTTAAATTCACCATATCCGTAGCATCAACCGGTTCAAAACTGGCTGCCTCTGGCGCATTCGGTCCTTGTGCTTTTGTTGTTGTATATACGAGTAGTAATAGCAGGTAAATACTTGTTTTTGTGAAGTTCATTTTCATTCGTTTTTTTGATTTTCTTTAAACAATCGACTTTTATTTTGATTATTATGGTCTCAAGCTTGGGACTGTGGGCAGGTAGCTATGGGCTTTGGGCCTTGGAATATTGCCACCGGCCTATAGCCACCTGCCAAATGCCTACTTCAGGATTTCGACTTCGGTTCTTCACTTAGGGGTGCTACTTCAACTTTTAAAGCATCATACGAACTCGAACGAATACCAACCAATCCAAATACAGTTCTTCCTTTGGCTATAGTGGTGCCTTGGATATCAAATTTTTCCAAATCACTTTTAAACTTTTTATTGGCACTGCTTGATACTGCCAAATTCCCCAGCGCTATACCCGGACCAATTACAAGACCGATAGGCGTAGAATTCGTTTCCTCAATCCTACCGTTTGTGCTCGACGTAGTGTTAAAAGTCATAGGAGTTAACAGTAAGTAGAAAAGAAAATTTCCCGACTTTTGCCTTAGCGATTTATACAACTTATTTTTGTCCATCACTATCGGAGAACTACCGTTTTCATAAGTCAACCTGATGTCCTTTCCAAAAACCAAATCCCTTTCAGAATTGTTGGTAATCTTAATCGATACAAGCTTGACGTCCTTCTTGCGTTCCTTCTTTGCATAGCTATCTTCCAACAAACTGTATTTGTATTCGAAAACAACGTCATTTGTCTGACTTCCAGAAGCATATCTCAAACTATACGGATGTATGTTTTATACGATGATGCACATGCGTTCATTAATAAGATCATTGCTATGATTCCCACAGATTTTACAATTTTCATTTTTTTATTTTTAAGTTAATATTCATAATTTTTGAGGGGGTGTATTCATTTGCCAGTGGTTGGTGGCTGGAGGCTGGAGGCCGGTGGCTGTCGGCTGTAGGCGTACATCTCAAACCCTCAAAATTCAAGCTTCGGTTCCTTTTTTATTTTATTTGTATCAAACTTAAATTTCAGATCTCCGGTTTGTAAGCCAAAATCTTCTATAGACAGCACCAAATAGTCCGATGCCAACTGCTCAATTTCTCGCGGATATACAAACAACATACTGGTACTTGGGCTCATTCCGTACAACCTCGGATAATGGTAGTCTAACAAGTTGAGTGTGTCTTTTTTCTCAGTATATAGATGCACTTTGTTTGCCATTCCAAATGCAAGTTGGTTTACCAAACGTCCAAATTCTTGACGGTTGGCGGCATTGCTCAATAAGGCTTTTCCATTTCTGGAAAACTGCAAGGTGAAATATAGGTAGTTGCCATACTTATTTCTTAAACTTTGTATTCGGTCTTTTGTAACTGTATCCAATTCCTGCTGTACCATTAAGTCCGTTGGTTTGTAGGTAATGGTATAGTCAATTCCGTTGACAAATTTATGTTGTGTATAGCCATTTTCCGGATTTTTGAGATACGAATACAGTGCTTTTTTACTGTCGAAGGTTTTTTGGTTACAAGCTACTGTCGCGAGTAAAATTGACAACACAATGAGTAGCTGTTTTAGAGTTTTTGGCTTTCGGATTCCGGCTTCTGGCTTTCGGCTACCGGCTTTCGGCCCATTTGCTGGAAGCTGGAAGCCGGAAGCCGTTTCCCTTATACAACTAGCCGGAAGCTGGAAGCCAGAAGCCTTTTCCCTTATACAACTAGCCGAAAGCCGGAAGCCGAAAGCCTTTTCCCTTATACAACTAGCCGAAAGCTGGAAGCCGAAAGCCGTTTCCCTTATACAACTAGCCGAAAGCTGGAAGCCGGAAGCCGTTTCCCTTATACAACTAGCCGAAAGCCGGAAGCCGAAAGCCTTTTCCCTTATACAACTAGCCGAAAGCTGGAAGCCGAAAGCCGAAAGCCAGAAGCCAGAAGCCGAAAGCCGAAAGCTGGTCGCTACAGTCTTTCGATTCTTCGTTCTTTGCGCTTCGCTCCCGTCTTTCAGATTCGAGTTACCAATACATAAAAAAAACTTATCCATTAATCGTAGTAATTAAGCTATTCAATTTCTTATTTAGTAATACAACAGTGTTTATTAGAGTTTTATACTGGTCATGATCAATTATATTTAAATCGTTTGACAGAATTAAAAAATATTCAACTTCTGTCGCCGATCCGTTGGCAATAATTAAAAACCGCCGAAACTCGGCTTGACTTTCCCTTCCGCATCCTTCCGCAATATTCGCCGCTACTGAGGATGACGCCCTTCGCAACTGACTTGTAATCCCATATAGTTCACTTTTTGGAAAGGTCTTTGTTATTTTGTAGATGTCTAATGTCACCTCATGTGCCAATTTCCACACCTGATATTTTTTATAGTTTCTCATATTTTACTGATGGTTTGTGGCCAAAAGCCAGAAGCCAAAAGCCAATAGCCGAAAGCCAAAAGCCGAAAGCCGTTAGCCAGAAGCCAGAAGCCAAAAGCCAAAAGCCAAAAGCCAAAAGCCGAAAGCCAATAGCCAATAGCCAAAAGCCAAGAGACAGAAGCCAAAAGCCGGTAGCCGAAAGCCAATAGCCGGTAACCGATAGCCGGTAGCCGAAAGCCGAAAGCCAAAAGCCGGTAGCCGAAAGCCAATAGCCGGTAACCGATAGCCGGTAGCCGAAAGCCGAAAGCCAAAAGCCGGTAGCCGAAAGCCAATAGCCGGTAACCGATAGCCGGTAGCCAAAAGCCGAAAGCCAATAGCCAATAGCCAAAAGCCAAGAGACAGAAGCCAAAAGCCGGTAGCCGAAAGCCAATAGCCGGTAACCGATAGCCGGTAGCCGAAAGCCGAAAGCCAAAAGCCGGTAGCCGAAAGCCAATAGCCGGTAACCGATAGCCGGTAGCCGAAAGCCGTTAGCCAGAAGCCAGAAGCCAGAAGCCAAAAGCCGAAAGCCAAAAGCCAAAAGCCGAAAGCCAATAGCCAATAGCCAAAAGCCAATAGCCAAAAGCCGAAAGCCAATAGCCAATAGCCAAAAGCCAATAGCCAAAAGCCAAGAGACAGAAGCCGGTAGCCGAAAGCCAAAAGCCGGTAGCCGAAAGCCAATAGCCGGTAACCGATAGCCGAAAGCCGTTAGCCAAAAGCCGAAAGCCGATAGCCGGTAGCGAGTAGCCGAAAGCCGAAAGCCGAAAGCAAGTAGCCTAAAACTTACTCGCCATACTCCGCATTCAGACCTTCCAATATTTCTTCGGTTAAATCGGCATCTTCAACAGCATACATGATATTCCCAGCACCACTGGCTCCGAAAATGATACGATGTTTGTGTTTTTTCCCGTATTCCGTTACATAGCTATTGATATCATTGATTACGGTTTGGGTAGTTTTCCTATCTTCTTCTTTCAATTGTTTTTGAATTGCTTCTTGATAATTATTGATTTGTTGCTGTTTGTTACCCAACAACTCTTGCTTAAGCGCCAATTCCTTTTTAGTCATTCGTGTCCGTTCTTTTTCATACGCTTGAAGTTCTTTTTGCCAATCGCCCATCAAACTGTCGACATTGGTTTTTAACAGTTCCGATTTGTTCTGAAACTCGGCACGAACTACCGCTGTTTTTTTATAGCCCTCCAAAAGTTTATTAACATCTACATAAACCAATTCCGAAGTTTTGTGACCTTCCACTAGGGAAAATAGTGCCGCTCCAAAAGCAATTAAAGCGACAACTAAAGTGATTTTTTTCATCTCTGATTTCGATTTAAAGATTAGTTGTTTTCAATATGGATTCCAATTTTTCCAAACGCACTTCCAATGCTTTCAGTCTATTTATCTCTTTCTCTTGTGCAATGGTGTACAACGTAAGTTCTTCGATTTTTTGAAGTAATCTTGCATTCATATCTCCCAATAAAATTCCATTTGTCTCAACATCTTTTGCAGAAGGAATATCCTGAAGGCGACCGTTTTGTGCAATGAATTGCTCTACTTCCAATAAGCTGGGGAGCGAATAATTTTCCTCGAAAACAAAATCAGACCAATTGAGCAGGTCAATCCGCACTTCTTTGGTATGAATATTCCCATTCACGGTTAATTTTTCATCTGGACTTGTGGTTCCAATCCCTACCATTCCAGGACCATCATTGTTCATAATGGTATTTGCAGTAGATCCAGAAGCATTGAGGTACAAAGTAGACCATTCACCATCATTAAATGCACCTATTTCATTACTGTCAAGGGCCATACATTTGTCATCCTTTTCTCCAATCATCAAAGCCGGAGTCTTTCCCTTACCCACATCCAAACGACTCCTCACATGGAAGAAGGCTTCAGGTTCTGAGGTTCCGATTCCCACATACCCGGTATCTCCCTTTATTGACATACGAAGTTGGGAATCTCCTACCTTAAAATAAAGATGTGCGTTTTCATCAAGAGTCCCTACATGTAGGTTCCCTCCAGTATTCACTATTTCATTGGCATCGATTCCTATACCCGCTTCTGTTCCTCCAACCAAAAGCGTTGCATTAGCAATTTCATTATTTGCAATCGTAGTTGTCGCATTTAAATGCAAGGTGGTCAATGGGTTTGTTGTTCCTATCCCTACAAAACCTGTATCACCCTTGATTACCATACGATGTTGCCCTTCTCCTACCTTAAAATACAAATGATCGTCGGGACTTGTGGTTCCAATATATAGATTGCTACCAACATTCATGATTTCATTTTCGTCTATACCTATCCCTTTTAGTTCAGTTCCTACCAAAAGTGAGGCCTGACTAATGTCATTTGCCCCAATGGAAGTTGGAGACTGTAGATGTAAGGTGGTCAATGGGCTCGATATTCCAACCCCAACAAAAGTTCCGGTGTCCGTAATTTGTCCGTGACTAATAGCTGTAGCAACAACAGCTACTACCAATGCAATTTTTTTCTTTGAATTTTTCATAATCCATTCTTAATTTTTAGTTTAACAATAAATCACCCCTCTTTAAAAGTTTTAAACATTTATGGGGGGACTTGCGAAACTAAAGTCTAAAAGAATTGGAATTACTCCCTTTCAATAGCGGTGATTTTCTTGTTGCAAACATAAACATATGTTTAATAATATACAACACAAGTAGTCAACAAAATTAATATTCTAGCACTCCTTCTTTCTACAGACCGCATTTAGACTCTAAATAATTTTACTTGTATACACCACAATAAATATCACTTATTAAGGGCATTCCATGTTTTATTTCTACAATCAGTATTTATTTCAACTATTATACACGTGTACTTTGTATTATTTATTAACTTTTATTTAACTAAAGACCGACTTCATTTTTCACTAATTTTACTGCGCCCTCCGAGAAGTTGAATAGTTTGTTTTTGTACAGATATTTTAAATATCCAACACTGAAATAAAACCAAATAAATTATATGAATTTAACTACTAAGAAGGTAAACGCATTCAATCTCCAGGAGCTTTTGGTGGTATTGGTAATTATTGGCATCTTGCTCTTGTTAGCAGTGCCAAAACTGATGCCTCTAATCTCAAAAACTAAAAGTATTGAGGCACAAACCCAGTTGAAACATTTACACAGTCTTCAACGTCAACATTTCTACATCCATTCTAGCTATAGTGCCGATTTTATGGAGTTGGGATTTGAAGCTCCACCAACAGTTGCCGAAAACGGAAATGCAAACTATGTTTTTGAAATTACGCATGCTACAAACCATGAATTTATTGCTACTGCAACAGCAATTACTGATTTTGACGGAGACGGAGTTTTCAATATATGGCAGGTAGACCATCACCTTAAATTGAAAGAGATAGTAAGGGATTAACAATTTAAAGTACTTTTTTATGGAGCTCTTATTACTACTTTCTTCGCTGCTTTGTCTCGGTTTCATTTTTCTGCAAGATGTAAAAGACAGAAGTGTCTCGCTCCTTCTCTTTATCATCAATTTTATTGCGCTTGGTCTTTTGCACTACCTGAAAGGAAACAGACAATTACTCATAGGTCATATTGCTATCAATTTTTGTATCCTGACCCCAATAATTTTAGTACTATACGCATATGTGAAAATTGTTTTAAAAACTTCTTTAGAAGAGAGTATCGGTTTGGGTGATTTGTTCTGGACCCTTGCATTGGCTTTTGGTTTTCCAACATTGAGTTTTATGGTACTGCTAGCTTTTTCATTTCTATTTTCACTGGGACTGCATCTTGTTTACAAAAGCAAGTATACCAATCCTTTGGTACCTCTTGCCGGTTACCAATCTTTATTTTTACTACTGTTACTGGTTACGAATGAACTGTTTCCCGGATTAAGCCTTTATGCAATATGAGTACGGAGAACAACTATAAAATAGCAACCGAGCTCAAACAAATGATCAGCGTAGCACAAGCCCATCATTATCAGATAATTCCGGAATACGCTGAAGAACAAGCACTCTCGTTTAAAACCTGTGCAGCTCATACCGAAACCTTACAAAATGAATTGCAAATAGTCTTTGGGAAAGAAGTACACCTTATTTCAATTCATCACGATGATTTTCAAAAATACTTGTCGGTAAACTACCGCGTAAATCAGAATAAAAAAACTAACAAACTCAGCTATAGTGATGATTTCTTATTAAAAATAATATATGAAGCAAAGGAGATTGGCAGTAGCGATATTCATTTTGAAGCTTTTGAAGAAAAATGCAGAGTACGGTTTCGAATAGACGGAAAACTTATCGAACGCTATCTCGTTGATTTGAAAGAATACCCGATACTCATCAACCGAATCAAAATCATGGCGCAGTTAGATATCTCTGAAAAAAGGTTGCCACAAGATGGGCGAATTCATATCAACTCAGGAAACGATGAATTTGACATTCGTGTTTCGGTTTTACCCACATTGCACGGAGAAAAAATAGTACTTCGCCTGCTTTCTAAAGACAGTACAAACATACAATTGGAAACACTGGGATTTACAGAATTGGAATTAAGACGCTTTCAGGAAAACATCAAAAAACCCCATGGCATGGTTTTAATTTCCGGCCCGACAGGATCTGGAAAAACAACCACACTCTATGCTTCTCTTAAAGTTCTCAATACAGAGTTTAGCAATATTGTTACCATAGAAGACCCTATTGAATATACCTTGGAAGGAGTCAATCAGGTACAGCTAAAAGAAACGATTGGTTTGGACTTTCCTAATACGCTAAGAACATTTTTACGTCAAGATCCAGACATTATCATGGTCGGTGAAATCAGGGATGCTGATACAGCTAATATGGCCATTAGAGCTGCTCTTACAGGACATACGGTACTCTCTACCATTCATACCAACTCGGCATGGGCAACCATTTCCAGACTCATAGATATGGGAATTCCTCCATTTTTAATTGCAAGTACTTTGAATATGAGTGTAGCCCAACGACTCGTTCGAAAACTTTGCAAACATTGTAAAACAAAACACCCCATTACCCCCACTCTTTTACCCGAGTTTTTTAGCATCCCCAAACATTGGAAAACACATTTCAAAGCCATCGGCTGTACACTCTGTCACCATACCGGATATCACGGAAGAAAAGCTATCTATGAAATTATTCCCTTTTCTCCAGAACTGACGGAAATGATCAAATCAAATCAATTAGACATTACCCAATACCTAATTGAAAAAAACATCCCTACACTACAAACAAATGCCATTAAACTTGTGAGCGCTGGTGTTACTTCTATTGATGAAATATATCCATTGCTGTGCTAATTCCAACAAATTATAAACAACCCTTTAGGGAATAAGATTTAAAAATTGTGATAAAACCAACGAAATTCAGCTTCCTCCTACTACTTTTAGCGATGTATATTACAGGATATACCCAGGAAATAGATCAGGAAGATCGTTTGGATACGCTTAGAGAAGAACTCAAGGCTATTTCCGCAACTACATTGGGACTGACACAAACTGTAGATTTTAATATCGACCATACCAAATTGACCGATTTTGTTCGGGCAATGGCAGACCTCCACGGTATCAACATCAGTCTGGAAAATTCGCTGAATAACTTACAGGTTACCAATAATTTCTCCAATGCAACCGTAGCCGACGTGCTGCTCTTTCTGTGCAAAAGTTATTCACTGACCATAGACTTTACCGGAAATATCTTGCATCTAAAAAAGTACCAAGCCCCTAAAAAAGAATATAAATTTAGGGAAATCCCAATCCAATATACCGACAGCTCAGACCTCATTACGCTCGATCTTAAACACGACAGTCTGTCTGTAGTATTTAAAAAAATAGCCGACCTCACCGGAAAAAACCTGGTCTTTACTCCTGGATTAGGACATCAAAAATTAAGTGGATATTTTAAAAATATGCCGCTAAAAGATGCCATCGAAAAACTTTCCTTTGCCAATAATTTGGAAGTCGAACAAACCCGTAACGGTGTCTATATGTTTGAACCTGGAAACCATATACCAAACACGAATCAGGGATCCCAAAAACAGCGCCCCATTAGAAATAGAAGTAGTAACTTTTATTACCAGATACAGGATACACTTTCAAAACAACTTGAAGTCGATTTTGAAAACACAGATATCAATGCAATCATTCACGCCATAGGAGTTGATTTAAAGATAGACATGTTTACCACTGCGCCTCTGAAGGAAGCGGGAAAAGCAAGTGTAAAAGCGCATACCATTGATTTCGACCTATTGCTCGACAAGCTGTTTGAAAACACCGATTTCACCTATAAAAAACAGAATGAAATCTATTTCTTTGGAAAAAATGAACAACTGTCCTTAAGAAACAATGTCACCATTCCATTGATGCATCGCTCTATTGAGATTATGAGCGGACAAGGAAATGTAAGAAGTGGCAGCAATTATGGAAACGCTGGAGTTAACAACAACCAAAACAACTACACCAGGACAAATTACAACAACAACTCCAATAACTTCAATACAAATTCGAATGCGACCAACAGACAAAACATCAACACGCAAAACAATGCTGTTTTTGGAAAATACACCAACAATTCAGAAGCATTGGTGAATATACTTCCCAAAGACATTATCAGCAATTTGGAAATTAAAACCGACTTGGAATTGAATAGTTTTATTGTAAGTGGGCCTAGTCAGAATATCAACCGATTTCGTGAGTTTATAGCAACTATTGACAAACCGATTCCGGTAATTTTGATTGAGGTAATGTTTATTGAATATAAAAAAAATGCGACCATCGAAACTGGGGTTGACTGGGGTATCGGCAATGAACCGACGACCACACAAGGAGCCTTATTTCCGGGTACAGATCTCAGTCTTGGAGAAGAAACCATTAATAAAATTATCGGCGGTTTCAACGGTTTTGGAACCCTAAACTTAGGAAAAGTGGTCCCTAATTTTTATGCAACTATCAAAGCAATGGAAAACAATGGGGCTATTGATATTACTTCTACCCCAAAATTATCAACCCTAAACGGACACAGGGCAAGCCTTGCCATTGGCGAGACTACCTATTATGTGGTGACCAATACAGATTATATCGGATCGCAAATTCCTCAAACATCTACCATAACAAACTACCAACCTATCAATGCAGAAATGGCATTGCACATCATGCCTTTGGTGTCTGGAGACGGCAGTATCACCATGAGTTTAAATGTCATACAGTCTAGTTTTAACGATACCCGAATTGACGAGCAGGCACCACCTGGGATGAATTCCAGAGAATTTTCTTCCACCATCAGAGTTAAAAATCAAGACGTCATTATTTTGGGAGGACTGGAAGAAGAAGTAAACAGCAATTCCGGTTCTGGGGTACCATTTTTAGCCAAAATCCCTCTTATAAAATGGCTCTTTAGCAGCCAGAAAAAAGAAGACAAAGAAAAAAAACTATCTATTTTAATCAAACCAACAATCATCAAATAAATGCGACATTCGTTCACTTATGGAAATTCATTTGTAGCCATTGAGCATGCTTGTTCAGAAGCAAAAGAGCATTTTCACGGGTTGTTTTTAAAAAAGAAAAAAAATGAATTCATCATTGCCAATCACAAAACAACAACAGCCCTCGATTCAATTCTAGATGACATTCCCAAACTGACACCCGTTTTTATAACGATTAACAACCAACATACTTTACAAAAGGTAGCACATCAACACTTTTCTAGCACCAAAGATGCTGTCAATTTTTGCTTTCCTGCCCTAGAGCAAGACGCTTTTTATATAACCGTAGCTCCTGTGGGTGCAAGTACATTAGTAACGCTTTGCCGAAAAGAAATTGTTTCTGAAATCATCGCATTTTACCAAAGTAAAAACATTACTTTGCTCAGCATTTCTTTAGGGAACAGTAACATTTATACACTAGTACCACATCTTAACACCAAGAGCTTCTATACTTCCAATTTTAAAATTGATATCGACTCACAGCACACAAAGCTCACCGAAATAGCCCCTCCACAAACCAGCTACCTACTCAACGGTTTAACCCTTTCAAATCAATATTTATTGTCATTGGCAAGCCTCTTAACTTTGTACGTAAAACCGGAGCACCGCAGTAACTTTGCACCACTCAATGCACAACTCCTAAAGACCTTTATACACAACCGAATTTATTACTACGGCTTGCGCACCTCAATTGCCTTTATATTTTGCCTACTACTCATTAATTCATTTCTGTTTATAACCTACCAAAAAAAGACAAATCAGCTCCGACAAGACCTGTTTCTAATGCAAAAAGATCAATCCAGTCGAGACCTTTTAAAAGAACGCCTACAAGACCATAAAAATCTTGTCACAAACCTTACTGAAAATGCAAATTCCAAAGTATCTTATTTTTTAGATGAGATTGGAATAAGTGTGCCAAAATCTGTAATTTTAAATACACTATACTACCAACTTCCTCTAAAAAAAATTAAAAATGACAAAAAGATTGAAATTGACAGCAACAAAATTATCATTAGTGGAACAGTGAACAATAGTGATGATTTCACCCCATGGATACGGGAGCTTTCAGCGCTTTCCTGGATAAAATCGAGCCGTGTAATTGATTATGGAACGGGGAAAGAAAAATTCATCAGTTTTAGCATAGAACTTATCTTATGAGTATATTCAGAAAAAATTGGTTGCTCTTGATGGGGAGCATCACTATCGTAATTCTCTCTTATTTCTTGGCTTTTGATCCAACCCTTAAACTAAAAAGCGAACTAAAGCTATTGCAAGCACAAAAAGAAATTCAAGAAAAAACGAGAAAAGAACTGATTCATTTGGAAAAACAAAATCGGTACTATTCAAAACTATTGGAAAAGCATAAAATTGCGACCGATGTTTCTTTACAGAACAAATTGCTGGAACACCTCAACCGATTGACGCATCAAAATAAGCTAATCGTAGTTTCGTTCAACCCAACACATGCATATACAGCAGCCGGGACTACATTTGAAACCTATTCTTTTAAAGTTAGAGGGAGTTATACCTCCATTGTAAAGTTAATCTACGATTTGGAACAGTTGACTAAATTTGGTAAAGTGACCTCTGTAATGTTTGACAAAATTAAAAATCATAAAACCCAACGCTCCTATTTAGATTGTGAGCTCTACATTCAAAGAATCAGACAATAACGGGGCTATCCCATGACCGAACTCAACTGAAACATTGGCATGTACATGGCAATCAGCACAAGCGCTACCACAATACCAAGAAACACAATAATCAAAGGCTCTAAAACCGTACTCAAAACTTTTGAATTTTGTGCCACCTCTCTGTTATATTGGCTTGCAAGCCTTTCAAAAATAAAGGAGTTCTGATTGGTTTCTTCCGCCACTTTTATCAAAGAAACCATCTTTCTATCGAATAGCGCTAGTTTTGAAAGACTGGCACTCAAAAGATTCCCCGACAATAAATCCTGCTCAACACTCTGGAGCGCGTGTCGCATAGGATAAAAAGCAATCATTTCCTTTGTCAACTGTACACTTTGCAACATCGGAACATTGGAACCTACCAACAAAGCTGTGGCTTGGGTAAATTGTGCCATATACATTTTACGCAGTAACTCGCCGATATAGGGAAGTTTTAACAACATACCGGTAAAATAAATTTGAAATCTTTCCGTTTTCGACAGCAATTTTAAAGCCACCGAGAAAGCTACACCTGCTAAAAAAAGCACTAAAATATTGTCTTGAAACCCTTCAGAGAAAAAAATTACCGCTTTTGTCAATACAGGCAATGGCACCTTGTTTTGTTCAAATATAGAGGCAAACATCGGAACGACAAACTGTAACATAAACAATACTGCCAAAAAAGCCGTACACATCACAACTATGGGATATGACAAAGCGTTTATAATCGTCTTCCTTTGTTCATTTTTACCGTGATAGTAATTTCCCAATGCTTTACATACTTTTTTTAAAGTACCGGTTTCTTCCCCAATCTTAATAGAATAATATTCATAATTTGAAAAGGATTTCTGGGTTTTCATAGCGGCAGAAAATGTTTTCCCTTTTAGAATTTCAGAAATTATTTCTTGAAACAGTTTTTGTTCAGCAGGTTTGCCACTTTCTTTAGAAATTAATACAAGTACCTCCTTTAAAGGAACTCCTGCGGATAATAAAAGATGTAATTCCGTATAAAATGCTTCCTTTTTTTTAGTCCCGAAGGCACTTCCAAACAAATGTATTTCCTTTGACAAAAGCATTTGCATATCAAATGTCTTCTTGTGCTTTTCCGGTACTATTTTTTCTATCTTGAAAGCCATAATTCACGCATATAATGGGATGCTCCCTTTGTTTTGTATACAAATATTTTATCTTTTTCAATCTCAAACCTCACCGCATCGATGGTTCCTAAGAAAACTATCTGCTGATCCAAGTACAGGTCCTTATCTTGGACCTTTACAAATAAAGTATCTGTATTTCTAAGAACATAGTTGCTAAAAATCTTATAGCGAATGCTATCTGTTTCTGAAACCCCAATCAAATGGTTTTCTTTGGCATCATAAAACATTTGACAACGATTAAAGTCATACACCAATAACCTCTCAAACCACCGTACTTCATCGGATTTTTGAAATTCAAATTGTGCCACAGACATCTGCTTTTGAATAAGATGTAGCATCAGTAATGCCATAGCAATCACCACCGACGACAAGGCCAGAACAACGAGCATTTCATGAATGGTAAAGGCTTTTACTTTTGTACGCATTACTTATTCTTTATGAATGACACAGATTTTAACAACCTTTGATCTACGATTGAAACCGCTTCAAAAACAACCCTATCTCCCTCTTCTGAAATATGAATCTCAAATGACGCAAAGGCTTCCGTATAGGGCACAGTTATCGCTTCATTGAGGTATCGATATTCCAATTGCTCCAATTTGTACATCACCAATGAACGGTCAAGAACCAAGGTTGTCTCAAACACATTAGACAGTATCAATGTCGCAATTCCAAAGATTACCACAAGCAATACGGATGCAACAATGGTCTCTATCAATGTACCCGCTTTTATTTTTATCAGTACAGCCATTTTACAATATTTGTTTCTTGAGATTCTATAAAAAGCCCGGCATATTCCGCCGGTAAAAGCTCGGCATTGATTGAACAATTGTATAAATGATTTTGATAGACAGCTCCAAATTGCTCTGCGACAAAAGCATCGGTATAAACGGTTCCGTGGATCACAGCCTCACTGTCCAAATTTCTTTCACAATACAGCTCTCCTTCCAACATTACATTTGCATGTAACTTCAATTGCGCCCTATGGGAGTTGTTTCCTTCGTCGGATATATAAACAAGAGCTCCCTGAATGCTTGTGCCTTCCTGAATTTGCATATTGGGTAGGTTTTTATGAATCATTGGACTTTGACTAGCACCTTCACAGAACACCAAAGCCGTCGGATATTGCAGTCTACAATTTTTTCCAACAGTAAGTTCCCTACTCGCAAAGGCCTGAAAATTTCCCTGTACGCCGTCCAGTATTTCAATAATAGGTGCTATTAGTATCACATCCTTTAATTTGCTGGTTTTAAAAACGCGTATGCGGTTCTCCGATTGAACAATATAATTTCCTGATAATGAAATTTCTTCCAAATCGACACTTCCTTGTGCGTAAACTATTTTTGTCGCCTGCCAAAATGAAAGAGGCTTTCTAGTTTGAGCTCCCCAATACTCAAAGTTGACTTCTTCCGACAGTATTTCATTTGTAATTTGTTGTAGGTAATCTCTGTTCTTTAGTTTTGGTAAATTTTGTGTACTCACAGTACCTCTTCCGTACAGCAACTTTTGGTTATAATAATTTTGTCCTCCTATGGTTCCCGTTTTCATCCCTTTTTGTGGCAGTTTGGCATTTCCTTCAATACGAGTAGTGCCTACCACCACCAAAGGCTTTTTATGATCTGAAAGATAAAGTCCATTGCGGTACTCATTTGTAATTCCTACAAGTGCCGCACTTTTAAAGTGTTCATTTTTTAACTGACTTGAAGCAAGTAGCACATCAAAAACTCCCCAGTGCTTTTTTAAAAGTGTCGTCTGCAAGGATGCGTTGGTAGGGCTTTCTATAACAACAGGCTTTTGATAATCAATGTCTGTATGCTGAAGCAGCCGAAAACTTTGCTGATTTGTATAGATCGTTTCCTTAAAGTTAGAGGACTGCGTACTACTAAGTTGCTGCAACCGGTTAAGGGTAATAAAACTAACGAGCAACAAGGCAATGATGGCAGCAATACCTGTTACGTAATAAAGAGCACCAGCTTTGATTCGAAAATGTATCATCCTATTCTACTAAAATGTGGTCTTTTTCCATGCTGCATTATAGTCGTTCTTTAAAATCATAGGTCTTTTTTTGCGATTGATACACTACTGTGATTTGTTTAGTACTTCCCTTAATTAAGGTCACATCTTTAAAAGTATCTTGTACTCCAAAGAAATATTGCTGTCTGTCTATTTCGATTAGAAACCTAAACACATCCTCGCTTTTTAACAGACCTATGTATTTTATTTCTGGAAATAGCACCTCCGACTTTGGCATTTTTCTCTTTTTCTTATGTGGCAAACGAGGTTTGTTTTGAATTGGAGCAAAAAAAGGGTCTCTGTAAGCCGTTCTTATTTCAAACCGTTCAAAGTCAATGGTATTTCCTATTGGGTTCATCGGATTCATTGCTACTTCCACTACAGGATGTGTTTGTCTTAAAAAAAACAACTTGTAGCCTATAGCGCTCCAAATAACAATTACGGCCACTAACAATATGTAGATATTGGTTTTTTTCTGTTTCACATCCTTTCAAATTATAAATTATCCAAATCATCTATCTCGGTCACAACAAAACGCTGTGTTCTGTAGTTTGTTTCGTACTGAGAATTGACTCCTCGAAGTCGCCATTCATAGGTATTGGCACCTAATGATTTTGTAAAACTTCTGGTTGTTATGATCGTATCGAGTAAAATCTGATTGGCATGCTCAAAACTTGGTGTAGCCAACTGGAGTTGGTATGTCTCGATATGTTTTGCTGTTTCCCAAGAAAAAATAATTGCGCCGGAATTCACTTCTGTTTGATCTAATGGTGCCAGTACAGACACCTCTTCATCTGAAATATCCTCTACAAATACTATTTCATTACAGCTTATACCTATGGCAAAAAGTAGAAAGTAGTAAAGTGAAATTTGTTTCATAATTTTATATAACACTTAGTTTTTATAGGTTCTTCCATCTTATTGCAAATCCGAATAAGTAAAATAGATACTATAGTCTAAAACGCTAAAGATACAAAATTAAAACATACATTTGTTAATTTATTACTTATTTGAAATACAGACTATATTTATTTTTAGACTATTCTTAGAAGTGAGGTTACCAAATCAAAACCACAATACGCGTACCTTTCTTATTACCAGTTTATTAGAGACACACAAGTTCCATTCTTCATTTTCCATTCCAACAATTCCACCTCCTCTATTAGCTTATTACCTCCTATACTTCTTGTCAGCTTCATTGCTCTTTCTTTCCTCAAATTTTCAAAAAGAATACTTCTTCTTTTTAATAAAATCAACTATATTTGCGACATGAATTTTTCAACAGAAAATACATTCACTTCAAACTACTCTAATTTATTAGAGCGTATTTCTATGACTGCAACTGGAAACACGACAACCCTTTGGGGTTAAGCTACTATTACATCAGAAAAAACCCATGTGCTATTCGTTTAGACGCAATGCGCAGCACCGGTATAAAAAATAAAGAATTCAATTTTTGAATTGTGACAGCAATTCTACGATATATATTAAAAAATGAAAGTTTTAAAATTTGGAGGTACTTCGGTAGCCAATGCAGCCAACATAGCAAAAGTAATTAACATTCTAAAAGAGAACGCTAAAGAGAACCAGTTGTTGGTTGTTGTTTCTGCACTTGGAGGTACCACAGACACCTTGTTAGAAGCAGGTGCCCTTGCACAAAAAGGCGACGGTGCGTATGCCAACAGCTTCAAAACCGTTGAAAACAGACATCTCGAAACAGCTAGAGAACTCATTCCTATCGACAAACAATCGAGCGTATTAGGGGGACTTAAAAAAATACTAAACGAGTTGGAAAGTACCTTAGAAGGTGTTTTTCTTTTAAAAGAGTTTTCCGATAAAACACACGATAAAATCGTAAGCTTCGGTGAGCGCCTTTCTTCATACATCGTTTTCAACGCGGTAAAAGCAGTTGAAAATAATGCAGCCTTAAAAGACAGCCGAGAATTGATTGTTACCGACAGTGCTTTTACACAAGCAGTAGTAGATAGTACTGCTACAAAAAACAACATCGTTTCTTTCTTTAAAGAAAGTAAAGCCAAAATTGTAATCCTACCAGGTTTTGTAGCTTCCAACAAAGAGGGAGAAACAACTACCCTAGGTCGTGGTGGCTCTGACTTTACAGCTGCATTGATTGCTGCTGCATTAAACAGCAGTCAATTGGAAATTTGGACCGATGTAAGCGGGATGTATACTGCCAATCCTAAAATTGTAAAAGGCGCATTTCCAATCCAAAACATATCCTATCAAGAAGCGATGGAATTGTCGCATTTTGGTGCGAAAGTATTGTACCCTCCTACCATTCAACCTGTTTTACACAAGGAAATTCCTATTGTAATAAAAAATACGTTTGATGCTTCCGCTTCTGGAACCTATATTTCAAAAGGAAATTCTCAAAGCGAAACCTTAATCAAAGGAATCAGTCATGTTGAAAATATTACTTTGATTACTCTAGAAGGTAATGGAATGATTGGAATTCCTGGCTTTTCAAAACGTTTGTTTGAAGCCCTGTCTCAAGAAAAAATAAATGTGGCTTTAATTACACAAGCATCTTCTGAGCATTCTATTTGTATCGGTATCAACGATAGCGATGCAGATCTTGCAAAGGAAGTAATCGATGAAGTGTTTGCTTATGAAATTTCTTTGGGTAAATTGAAACCTTTGGAAGTAGAAAGCGGATTGGCAATCATTGCTTTGGTGGGTGACAATATGAAAAACCACCAAGGTATTAGCGGGCGTATGTTTAGTACACTTGGTAAAAATAATGTAAACATCAGAGCCATTGCACAAGGAGCTTCTGAAAAGAACATTTCTACCGTAATTGCCAAAAAGAACATTAAAAAAGCATTGAACTCGTTGCATAACGAGTTTTTTGAAAATCAAGTCGTAAACCTAAACCTTTATATTGTAGGTGTAGGAAATGTTGGTGGTAAACTCATTGAGCAAATAGCCGCTCAAGAAAACTATTTATTAGAAAAACTACAATTGAAAATCAATGTCGTGGCGCTTTCAAACTCTAAAAAAATGTTATTTAGAGAAGAAGGAATCGACTTGGCTAATTGGAAAAACGATTTGCTAAGCAACGGAGCAGCTTTAGACATGCAACAATTCCATGACAATGTGGTCGCTTTCAATTTGACGAACAGTATTTTTGTTGATAATACTGCCAATTACGATATTGCTCAATTATATGCCTCTTATTTAAAAGAGAGCATTGCCGTTGTGACTTGCAATAAAATTGCAGCCTCATCTGAATACGACAAATATGCTGAACTAAAATCATTATCGCAAGAATACAATGCACCCTATTTATTTGAAACCAACGTAGGTGCAGGTTTGCCAATTATTAACACCTTGAATAACTTGGTGCAATCTGGTGATCAGATTCAAAAAATACAAGCAGTTGCTTCGGGTTCGTTGAACTTTATCTTCAACTCTTTTGTAGGAGATGCCAACTTTGCTAAAATTGTGGACGAAGCAGGTGATTTAGGGTTTACAGAACCTGATCCTCGAATTGATTTGAGCGGTGTTGATGTAGCAAGAAAAATATTAATTCTAGCTCGAGAAAGTGGCACGAAAATGAACTTGGAAGACATAGAAAACATTTCCTTCCTTCCAAAATCTAGCTTGGAAGCAGATTCTATTGCCGATTTTAAACAAACATTAGTTGAAGAAGCTGCACATTTTGAAGCTATCAAAGAAAAAGCAGCTAAGAACAATGCGGAGTTAAAATACGTTGCTGAATTTGCAGGAGGAAAAGCCAATGTATCACTGCAAGAAGTAGATAGCAAACATCCTTTTTCAAACTTGCAAGGAAGCGACAATATTGTATTGTTCTTTACAGATCGTTACCCAGAATACCCATTAATAGTGAAAGGAGCCGGTGCTGGAGCCGATGTAACAGCTTCCGGTATTTTTGCAGATATCATTCGAGTTGGAAGAGGTTAAATCAAAACAAAGAAAATGAACGAAATTAAATTATTTTGTACAGCTACCATAGCCAATATTTCATGTGGTTTTGATGTCTTAGGCTTGGCTTTAGACAATGTTGGAGATGAAATGGTTGTTCGAAAAGTAGCCAAAAAAGGGGTCACAATCACAAAAATTGTTGGTCAAGACCTCCCTTTGGAAACGCATAAAAACGTAGCAGGTGTAGCAGCACTTGCCCTACTCTCAAAAGTAGATACCGAATTTGGTTTTGAGATTGAAATTTATAAAAACATCAAACCGGGAAGTGGTATTGGATCGAGCGCAGCCAGTAGCGCCGGTGCCGTATATGGTATCAACGAATTACTAGGAAAACCCTTTAGCAATCACGATCTCATCGAGTTTGCCATGCAAGGTGAGCGTCTTGCTAGCGGTGTTGCACATGCCGACAATGTAGCGCCTGCCCTTTTGGGTGGTTTTACTTTGGTTAGAAGTACGGACCCGTTAGAAGTAATTAAGATTGCACCACCATCAGAAATGTATGCTACCGTAATTCACCCACAGATTGAAGTTAAAACTTCAGACGCCAGGGAAATTCTTAAAAACACCATCCCTCTAAAAACAGCCATTGCGCAATGGGGAAACCTCGGCGCTTTGATCAGTGGATTGTACACGGAAGATTACGAACTTATTGGACGCTCATTGGAGGATAAAATTGTAGAACCTATACGCTCTATTCTAATCCCTGCCTTTGATGCGGTAAAAGAAGTCAGTATTGAAGCAGGTGCACTTGGAGCCGGAATCTCCGGATCAGGTCCTTCTATTTTCGCGCTAAGCAAAGGCATTGAAACTGCGCAAAAAGTAGGCGAAGCCATGAAAAACGTATATCAAAAAGTAGGGATTGACTATGATGTACATATCTCAAAAATAAATAACGAAGGAATTAAAATAATGGATAATTGAAAAGTAGTGAGTACCTAGTATCGAATATCAGGTATTGAGTATTCGGTATCGAGTACCAAATAGCAAGTGCCAAATACTTATTACCAAATACTCATTACCGATTACACAACACAAAACACATATGAACTATTTCAGTTTAAATAAAAAATCAGAAAATGTTTCTTTTGAAGCAGCAGTTGTAAAAGGATTGGCACCCGATAAAGGGTTGTATTTTCCGGAAAGCATTACACCGCTGTCAAAAGAATTTATAGAAAATATTGAAAACTACAGCAATAGTGAAATTGCCTACGAAGCCATCAAACAATTTGTAGGCGATGAGATTCCTGAAAATGAATTGAAACGCATTATTGAAGAAACTTTATGTTTTGATTTCCCAGTTGTCCCTGTAGACAAAAACATTGCTTCTTTGGAACTGTACCACGGGCCAACTATGGCTTTTAAAGACGTAGGAGCTCGCTTTATGGCGCGTTGT
This sequence comes from uncultured Flavobacteriaceae bacterium, assembly GCA_943789365.1. Lineage (GTDB taxonomy): Bacteria > Bacteroidota > Bacteroidia > Flavobacteriales > Flavobacteriaceae > Flavicella. The sequence goes on from CALSTV010000001.1 coordinate 245,570, forward strand.
TTAGGCTACTTTAACAACAAGTCGGAAGTTAAAGAAGATGTGACAGTATTGGTAGCTACGTCTGGTGATACTGGAGGCGCTGTTGCTAGTGGATTTTTAGGGGTTAAAGGCGTAAATGTTGTCATCCTATACCCTAGCGGAAAGGTAAGTGACGTACAAGAAAAGCAATTGACTACCCTAGGCCAAAACATCAAAGCTCTTGAGGTAAATGGTACTTTTGACGATTGTCAGGCGATGGTTAAAAAAGCGTTTTTAGATAGTGATTTGACAGATGTTATGAAATTGACTTCTGCAAATTCTATCAATATAGCGAGATGGTTACCACAGATGTTCTATTTCTTTTTTGCTTATAAACAGCTCAAAGACAAGAACAAAAAATTAGTTTTCTCGGTACCAAGTGGAAATTTTGGAAATATTTGTGCTGGAATGATGGCGCAAAAGTTAGGTTTGCCAATCGAGCATTTCATTACAGGAACGAATGTAAACAGAGTGGTTCCGGCATACTTAGAAACTGGTGAATACAGCCCAAAACCTTCCATCCAAACCATATCGAATGCGATGGATGTTGGGGCACCGAGTAATTTTATCCGTATAGAAGAAATTCACAATTACGACCTTAAAAAGCTACGTGCCAACCTAACAGGATTTAGTTATACAGATGAAGAAGCCACTGCGGCTATGGGACATTTGGTAAAAAGCCTCGATTATGTGGCGGAGCCTCATGGCGCTATTGGTTATTTAGCTTTGAAAAATTATTTAAAAACAAATACGGATACGCAAGGAATCTTTTTAGAGACTGCACATCCTGTTAAGTTTTTAGATGTATTGTATCCTGGGGTTGCCGAGAAATTAGAAATCCCAGCGCAAATCCAAGCGGTCATCGACTTGGAAAAAGAAGCGACTCAGATTACAGCATACGACGAATTAAAACAATTTTTGAAAGAAGCATGAAAACCATTCAACTGAACGACATCCACGAACAACTAGGAGCTAAAATAGTGCCTTTTGCAGGTTTTGCAATGCCGGTGCAATACGAAGGCGTTAATGCCGAACACGCAACAGTGCGTGAAGGTGTTGGCGTGTTTGATGTTTCCCATATGGGTGAGTTTCTTTTGAATGGAGAACACGCACTAGAGCTTATTCAACGTGTTACTTCCAACGATGCCTCTAAATTAAATATTGGCGATGCTCAATACAGCTGTTTACCAAATCAACAAGGAGGAATTGTAGATGATTTGATTGTATACCGCATCAAAGAAGACAGTTATCTATTGGTTGTCAATGCTTCAAATATTGAAAAAGATTGGAATTGGATTGCTACGCAAAACAGCATGAATGTGCCTATGCGTAATATCTCTGACGAATATTCCCTTTTGGCCATTCAAGGTCCGAAAGCAATAGCTGCCATGCAAAGTTTGACTTCGGTTGATTTGTCTGCTATTAAATTTTACACGTTTAAGATTGGTGATTTTGCAGGTATCGAACATGTCATCATTTCTGCAACTGGCTACACAGGATCAGGTGGTTTTGAGATTTACTGTAAAAACAGTGAGGTCGAACAAATCTGGAACAAGGTTTTTGAAGCAGGGGCCGATTTCGATATCAAACCCATTGGATTGGCAGCCAGAGATACGCTGCGTCTTGAAATGGGGTATTGCCTTTACGGAAATGATATAAATGATACTACATCCCCTATCGAAGCTGGTTTGGGATGGATTACCAAGTTTTCAAAATCTTTTACCAATAGTGACAACTTGTTATTACAAAAAGAAAATGGCGTTTCGAAAAAACTCGTCGGTTTTGAATTGCTCGACAAAGGAGTTCCTAGAAAAGATTATGAAATTGCAGATGCCGATGACAATGTAATTGGGATTGTAACTTCAGGAACTATGGGCCCCTCTGTAAAAAAAGGAATTGGTATGGGCTATGTTCCTACTAAATACGCTAGCCCCGGTTCGGAAATCTACATAAAAGTTCGTAAGCGTTTACTCAGAGCACAGGTGGTGAAGTTGCCGTTTTACAAATAGTGTTTGATTGGTGAACACAGACCTCGACGATTGTGTTGTAGCGTTTAGATTCCTTCGTCGTACCTCCTCGGAATGACAGTTCCTAACACTGTAAATAGTTTGAATACAGAACAAGAAAACCAGAAAACCAAAAGACCAGAGAACCATACAACCAGAGAACCATAAAACCAGCAGACCGGCAGACTATTTAAATTCCCTTCGCTTTAAAACCTAAATCATTTTCAATTTCTCGAAGTCTTCCGAGTTCAGTTGCAGTTACCAAAGCCAATGAAGTTCCTTTTTTTCCGGCTCTAGCAGTTCTTCCCGATCTATGTGTATAATATTCTAATTGTTCTGGCAATTGGTAATGAATGACAAAGGCCAAGTCTTTGACGTCAATTCCTCTAGCGGCGACATCCGTTGCGATTAACACTTGCGTTTTTTCATTTTTAAAAGAGCGCATTACCTTATCACGATCACGTTGTCCCATCTCTCCTTCCAATCCGTTGACTGAAAAATCATCTTCTTTAAGATATTCTGTAAGATTCTGAACACCCGCCCTTGTCTTACAAAATACGATGCCTCGACCTTCCGAATTTTCTTCGAGAAACGAAACGAGCGCATCGTACTTTTCTTTCCCGTTTACCAATTTATATTGATGTGCAATATTCTTATTGATAAGTGTACTTGCATCTACCGTTATTCTCTTAGCATCTGGTGACATGTACGTTTTTACGATACGATGAATTTCTTCTGGCATGGTAGCTGAAAACAACCAAGTCTTGCGTGTACCGTTGGTATAATTTAAAATTCTATTTAGATCTTGTTTAAAGCCCATGCTCAACATTTCATCAGCTTCATCCAATACTATGGTTTTAATTTTCGTTAAATCCAAAGCACCACGTTCAATTAAATCTACTAAACGACCTGGTGTTGCAACCACAAAATGTGTAGGCCGTTTTAAGTTGTTTATCTGAACATCAATTTTAACGCCTCCGTACAATTCTTCAGAAAATATTTTAGTCGGCACATATTTCGTTAACTTGAACAATTGCTTGTTTATTTGCTGAACTAATTCTCGAGTTGGCGATAATATAAGTGCCTGAATTTCATTCTTAGAAGGATCTATTTGTTGTAAAATAGGCAAACCAAAAGCGGCTGTTTTTCCAGTTCCGGTTTGCGCCAAACCAATAAAATCAGTTTCTTCTTTCAATAAAATAGGTATGGCCTTTTCTTGAATATCTGTAGGAGTGTCAATATTATTCTCCTTTAATGCTTTATGAAAGTCTTTTGAAACTCCTAAACTTGAAAATGTAGTCACAATAAAATATTTAGACTGCAAAGATAGGATTAATTCTTCTCTGGTACATTAGAAACCCATTAACAATTATCATTCGCTATTAGGAGTAAACTCATTCACTTGATTTAAACATCAGTGCCAATATCTTAAAAAATAAACTTTATTATATTTTTTAATATATGTACATTTACAATACGTTAAACTAAACCGAAATATAGTACTTGAATAACAATCACAGAAATCAGCACAATAATGGCAACAAATAATAGGGTTTTACAATTTGATTTTTTTAGAGGATTAATGCTCGTCATTATGATGTTTAATCATTTAATGTATTTTCCATTAAATTCCTTAAAGAGTACTATCTATCCTTTTACATATGAAACTTTTGGATTTTTTACAGCTGCCGAAGGTTTTATTTTTCTATCTGGACTTGTATTGGGTGTTGTTTATACAAAAAAACTAAAAAAACAAGGAAAGCTGGCATTTGATACCGCTCTCTACAAACGAGCATTATTCGTATATAAGTACCATATTGGTTCTTTTTTATTTGTTACCTTGTTGTTTTATATCCCCTTGTATAATACATACTGGTCAGACAGCTGGGAAAGTCAACGAATGCTTAGAGACGCTCCTTTTTACACATTTCTCAAGGCCATTTTTCTTTTGCATCAAACAAATTTACTCGACATACTTTCATTATATGTTTTATATATTCTAATGGTCCCATCTATGACCAATTTACTTAACAATAACAGGCATAAATTGTTTTTCTTTTGCATTATTCTACTTTGGAGTTTTGGACAATTCCGACCTCAACTCTATTTAGAGTCTATAAGTAGTTTTCATTTCGGATGGTTTGAAGCCTTTTCCTGGCAAAGTTTATTTTTTATCGGGTATTTTATTGGATATCAATACTCTATGCAGAAATCAATCCCTTTTAAATTTAATAAAATCTTATTTCAACTAAGTTTGACTATTTTTCTATTAGGATTCTTTTTTAAACATTTTTATTCAATTCCAAAAGCTTATGATACTTTATTTAGTGTTCGAAATTTAGGCCTTTTTAGAATTGTAAATTTCTTGGCGTTGGCATATTTAATTTATTTAGTATCAAAGCGCAAGTCTCATTGGTTTAAATCATCATTTTTCATACAACTTGGGCAAAATTCCATCTATGTTTTTGTATACCATATTGGATTGTGTTATGCATTAAATCCATTACAACCTAAAATAGCCCAGTTTTCTACAGCATATCAAATGGTCTTTTTATTTGGATTAACGTTGAGCTTATACATACCTGTTTTTATTCTAAAAAAATGGCAATTAATAAGAATTCATCTATAACACTACTTCAAATATTTTCTTAAAAACAACTTGTTTGAGCTATGCATTAAAAACGGGGTCATAAATTCTATACTTTTTCAGTATAAATCTAAAAAAAAGAAAAAAGCTCGAATGCATAAACATCAATAAAAAGATGGCCAATAGTGGTACTCCAAATAATTGATATCCCCATGCATAAGTCCAAACACCTAAATTAATTGTGATCATCTCTCCAAAAGTAGGATAAAAAGCATAAATCAATGCAACGATCAACAATTTTCTACTTACGGTAAGGTTGGGAATATTTGAAAAAATAGTTCTTTCATACCTATAAAAGTAAAGAAAAGTAAAAGCCCATGCTACGGGCAACCACAAAGGAAACTCTCTCCCCGAAGACAAGTCGTGATAAATCCAATGTCCATTTCTTATTCCCCACAACTCAAATGCCACTCCAATAAGCATCTGGCTTAAAACACCAATAAAAAGCACTCTAGTTTTATACTTATTTGGGTTGATGTTTATTTCTTGGATAAATTTGTACACCAAAAACGCAAGTAAAAGTATCGCAACAGGTAAGTCATATTGATGAAAAACACCTATAAACACCCCAGCAATAATTAAGAGTACTGTTGCTCGTATTGACTTTTGAATTATTAGTTTGTTCATGCCTATCTTTCTATATATATGTTCTGTGTTCTTGCCGCTATCCCTTCAGTTCAACAATATAATTGCAAAACTGTCTCAAAATATTTTTGCCAAAATTAGGCAATATACGTCAATAATGAAACAATAAAGAACACTATATCAATCCATAAATTCTACACTCTATATACCATATAAAGGTAATGTTTAACAAGCAACATTCTTATTGTTGTTTTTTGATAAGATTTAAAGCAGAACCTTCAAGATACCAGTCGATTTGCCCAGCATTATAGGTGTGATTCAATTTAATTGTATCTATTGTGGCATCCAGATGTATGATATCCAATGTCAACTGTTTTCCTGGTGCAAAGTTTTCCAAATCCGTAAAAGTAAATGTATCATCTTCTCGAATCAAATCATAATCAGATTCATTGGCAAAAGTCAGACCTAACATCCCTTGTTTTTTTAAATTTGTTTCGTGAATACGGGCGAAGGATTTTACAATAACTGCTGCAACGCCAAGATGACGAGGTTGCATGGCAGCATGTTCTCTTGACGACCCTTCTCCATAGTTATGGTCACCAACAACAACTGTTTTAATACCTTCTGCCTTATACGCTCTTTGTACGTCTGGCACACCACCATATGCTCCCGTTAATTGATTTTTAACGAGGTTTGTTTTTTGATTGAAAGCATTTACTGCACCAATGAGTGTATTGTTTGCAATATTGTCTAAATGTCCTCTAAATCGCAACCACGGCCCTGCCATAGAAATATGATCTGTGGTGCATTTACCAAAAGCTTTTATTAATAATTTTGCGTTTGAAATTGAATCTCCAAGTGGTTCAAACGGCGTCAATAATTGGAGTCGTTGAGAATCTTCTTTGACAACAACATTGATATAGCTACCATCTTTTTCTGGCGCTAGGTAGCCATTGTCTTTTACATCAAATCCTTTTGGCGGTAATTCCCAACCTGTTGGTTCCTCAAACCTTACTTCCTCACCATTTTCGTTAAGCAAGAAATCTGTCAACGGATTAAAATCCAATCGACCTGCAATAGCTATTGCTGCCGTAATTTCAGGAGAAGCAACAAAAGCATTTGTATTTGGATTTCCGTCTGCGCGTTTGGCAAAGTTCCTATTAAAGGAATGTACTATACTATTCTTAGGAGCATTTTTAGGATCATTATAACGCGCCCATTGCCCGATACAAGGTCCACAAGCATTTGTAAATATTTTGGCATCTAATTTTTCAAACACTTCCAAAATACCATCCCGTTCTGCTGTATAACGCACTTGTTCAGAGCCGGGATTGATACCAAATTCAGCTTTGGTTTTTAGCCCTTTGTCTAGTGCTTGTTGTGCAATAGAGGCTGCGCGAGACAAGTCTTCATAGGAAGAATTTGTACAGGAACCTATCAATCCCCATTCCACTTTTATGGGCCAGTCGTTATCTACAGCTTTTTTCTTCATCGTTAGTCCAACTTCAGTTGACAGGTCAGGTGTGAATGGACCGTTTAGTAAGGGACCTAACTCGGATAAGTTGATTTCAATTACTTCATCAAAAAATTGTTCTGGGTTTTCATACACTTCTTTATCAGCTGTTAAATAATCTTTAACTTGATTGGCTGCATCGGCAATCTCTGCTCTATCTGTGGCTCTTAAATACCTATCCATAGAAGCGTCATAGCCAAAAGTCGAAGTGGTTGCCCCAATTTCCGCTCCCATATTGCAAATGGTACCTTTTCCTGTACAAGACATGGCTACCGCCCCAGGTCCAAAATATTCCACAATAGCTCCGGTTCCTCCTTTTACGGTAAGAATTTCAGCTACTTTTAAAATGACATCTTTGGGAGCTGTCCAACCAGAAAGTTTTCCGGTTAGCTTTACACCTATTAGTTTTGGAAATTTTAATTCCCAGGCCATTCCTGCCATGACATCTACAGCATCTGCACCACCAACACCTATGGCTAGCATTCCTAATCCACCAGCGTTTACGGTATGTGAGTCTGTCCCAATCATCATTCCTCCAGGAAAGGCATAATTTTCTAAAACCACCTGATGAATGATTCCTGCGCCTGGTTTCCAAAAACCAATACCATATTTATTTGAAACGGATTCTAAGAAGTCAAAAACCTCTTTACTGGTCGAGTTCGCATGTTTCAAATCCGCAGCTGCATTTACTTTGGCTTGAATCAAATGATCACAATGAACTGTAGTTGGAACCGCCACTTTAGTCTTTCCTGCCTGCATAAACTGTAAAAGTGCCATTTGCGCAGTTGCATCTTGACAAGCAATTCTATCGGGAGCAAAATCGACATAATCCTTCCCTCTGATAAAACCTTTTGTAGTTATCCCTTCCCATAAATGGTTGTATAGGATTTTTTCAGACAATGTTAATGGTTTCCCTTCTATCTCTCTTGCAGAATCAATACGTTGAGACATACGTGCATAGACTTGTTTTATCATTTCTATATCAAAAGCCATAAGAATACGTTTAGATGATTACTGTCTACAAGATACAAAATATACTGTGGTCATAAAACAGCTCTATTCGAAGAGACTTTTGGTGTAATGGGGAAATAAAAAAAGCCTAAGTATCAATGATACTTAGGCTTCTTTGTTTACTTATATAAGCATTGTTTATTTCACTAACAACTTGCTTGATGGTTTGAATTTTGTCAAGTTAATACCATCTACAGCCGCTTCGTATTCAGCCAAATTAGGAGTTCTTCCTAAAATTGTAGAAAGTACTACTACGGGTGTAGAAGACAATAAAGATTCTCCTTTTTTCTCATCAGCATCTTTTACAACTCTCCCTTGGAACAAACGTGTTGAAGTTGCCATCACCGTGTCTCCAGGTTCCGCTTTTTCTTGGTTCCCCATACATAGGTTACACCCTGGACGCTCTAAATACAACATGTTTTCATATTTAGTTCTTGCGGCGGCTTTTGGTGCATTGTCATCAAATTCAAAACCTGAGTATTTAGTCAAAACATCCCAATCTCCTTCTTGTTTTAACTCATCTACGATATTGTACGTTGGAGGTGCTACTACTAAAGGCGCTTTGAATTCAACTTTACCTTGTTGCGACTCAATGTTCTTTAACATTTGTGCTAAAATTTTCATATCCCCTTTATGAACCATACAAGAACCTACAAAACCTAAATCTACAGATTTAGTACCACCATAAAAAGACAAAGGTCTAATGGTATCGTGTGTATAACGCTTAGAAACATCTTCATTATTTACATCAGGATCCGCAATCATTGGTTCTACGATTTCGTTCAAATCAACGACAACCTCAGCATGATATTTTGCATTCGCATCGGGTCTTAAAGCTGGTTTTGCACCAGATTTAATTTCCTCTATTCTAACATTCGCTTTATCTACAAGACCTTGAAGTACTTGCTTCGCATTGTCCATACCTTTCTCAATCATGATTTCGATACGTCCTTTTGCTATTTCCAATGATTCGATCAATGTAGCATCTTCAGAAATACAAATGGAAGCTTTTGCTTTCATCTCGGCTGTCCAATCGGTAAATGTAAATGCTTGATCAGCAGTTAAGGTACCAATATGAACTTCAATAATTCTTCCTTGAAATACATTTTCACCTCCAAATTGTTTTAACATTTGCTGTTGTGTTGCATGCACTACATCACGGAAATCCATGTAACCTTTCATTTCTCCTTTAAAGGTAACTTTTACAGATTGAGGTATAGGCATAGTTGCTTCTCCTGTGGCCAATGCCAAAGCAACGGTTCCAGAATCAGCTCCAAAAGCAACCCCTTTAGACATACGTGTATGTGAATCCCCTCCAATGATAATATCCCAATCACCCACTGTAATATCGTTCAATACTTTGTGAATTACATCCGTCATGGCATGGTATGCTCCTTTGGGATCACGTGCAGTAATCAAACCAAAGTCATTCATAAACTGCATAAGTCTAGGAATGTTTGCTTTTGATTTATTGTCCCAAACGGAAGCCGTATGACAACCAGATTGGTAGGCTCCATCAACAATTGGAGAAATTGTAGTGGCCGCCATCATTTCTAGTTCCTGAGAAGTCATTAAACCTGTGGTATCTTGCGATCCTACAATATTTACTTCAACACGAACATCTGAACCTGCATGTAATGTTATTCCTGGTGTGGTACCAACGGCATTTTTATTGAATATTTTTTCAACTGCTGTAAGTCCTTGACCTTCTACAGAAATTTCTTTAGACGCTGCATATACTTGAGGCACATCAACACCTAACGCTTTCGCTGCAAAGGTTTGCAATTTTTTACCAAAAACAACGGCGTAAGATCCACCTGCTTTGATGAACTCCATTTTTTGTGGAGTTAAGGCAGTAGAAATATCTTTTAATTCTTCTGAACCTTTATATAATTTTTTCTCTTTTGTATTAATGGTAAGAACAGTTCCTGTTTCTACTGAGTAGGTTTGTTTCAATACAGGTTCTCCATCAGCATCAACAATAGTATTACCATCTGCATCTTTTTGTTTTTCCCAGTTTTGAAGATCTACTCCAATACCTCCAGTTACACCCACTGTCGTTAAGAAAATTGGAGATATTCCATTGGTACCTGCAATTACAGGAGCGATATTAATAAATGGCACATATGGACTCGATTTTACTCCTGTCCACAAAGCCACGTTATTTACACCTGACATTCTGGAAGAACCAACTCCCATCGTCCCTTTTTCAGCGATTAACATCACACGTTTATCTGGATGCTTTTCTTTTAAAACAGCAAGTGCATCTTGCATGTCTTTGTTATGTTCAAATATACACTGTCCGTGCAATTCACGATCAGAACGCGAGTGGGCATCACCTCCAGGAGAGAGTAAATCTGTAGAGATATCACCTACTCCAGCGATATAAGTTACAATTTCTATTTCTTCTTCTACTTCTGGCAACTCCGTAAAGAATTCTGCTTTTGCATAGCTTTCAATAATATTTTTTGCAATTTCGTTCCCTTCCTTGTACGCATTTTCAAGACGCTTAGTATCTGCATCGTATAAAAACACTTGGGTCTTAAGAACTTTAGCAGCTTCATTTGCTATTGCAGGATCATTGCCTAAAGCTAGATCAAGTAAAACTTCAATAGAAGGTCCTCCTTTCATATGAGACAGTTGCTCTAAAGCAAATGCAGCAGAAATCTCGGCTACAACGGTTTCACCTAAAATAATTTCTTTTAAAAACTTAGCCTTTACACCAGCAGCGCTTGTTGTTCCTGGTAAGACATTGTAAATAAAGAAATTAAGAGAATCTTCTCTGTGCTGGTTATTGGTATCTCTAATTTGCGAAATAATATCGCTCAATAATGCTGCACCATCAATTGGTTTAGGGTGAAGTCCCTGCCCTTTTCGATCTTCTATCTCCTTGATGTAGTCTTTATAAGTGTTCATAAATCTATGTTGTATATTTAGAGTACTGACTTTTACATGGCAATGCTAAAAGTCATTTTTTCTATTTGTTAATAATTGCTGCAAAAATACAAAATATAGCTTGTATTTGAAAGCTGTACCCCTCATGATTCCTTGAATTCCACAAAGATAAATGACATTGAAATTTTAAGATTAGGAAAATTACACAATTTTCAAAATAGCTTCTAAAAATTAACAATCTCACAATTATTAAATCCAAAAAAAGGCATTGCTTAGGACATTTTAGAAGAATTCTAAAAATAATTTCATAATTCGAAATGGAATGTTATAAAAAAGTAGGCCTATAAGCCGAATTCTGTCACCGTTAATAAACGGGTTCTTATCATTTATCTAGTTCCAAAATTACTTATGGAATCCATCTGCCTACCCCTTGGAATCGGGCGAGTAGCCCTCAAGCTCCAATGTACATGGCATTGCATCGTATAGAGTTTACCTGGTTTCACTACAGCCGAACTGTACTTGCTTTCTGTTGCACTTGTCCTCAACTCGCGTTGGACGGATGTTATCCGCTATACTACTCTCTGATGTCCGGACTTTCCTTTCCCAATAAATTGAGACGATAAGACGGCCTACTTTATATAAAAAACCCACTCTATCTCTAGAGTGGGAAAATTGCTATGAAAAAGATGTTGCTAATAAGATTAGCAACACTACAAATATACAACAAATTATATGAATAATTGCATATATATATAAATTTGTTTAAGAAAACATATCTTTTACCTTTTCAAAAAATGATTTATCCGAATTACTTGGGTTTGGAACAAAATTCTCGTCTTCCAACATACTCTCAAAGAACTTTCTTTGTTTTTTATCTAAGGCCTGTGGTGTCCATACATTTACGTGCACCATAAGGTCACCTGTACCGTAGCGCTCAATACTTGGCAATCCCTTTCCTTTCAGTCGTAAAATCTTACCTGACTGCGTTCCTGCATCGATTTTAATTTTAACTTTTCCGTTAACGGTTTCAATTTCCTTAGAAACCCCTAGAACGGCTTCGGAAAAACTCACATATAAATCGAGATGTAAATTAGTTCCTTCTCGTTTTAAAGTTTCGTGAGGAATTTCTTCGATAACTACCAATAAGTCACCTGAAATAGAGTTATTCCCTGGTGCGTCATTTCCTTTTCCTGCTACCTTTAATTGTACCCCTTCTGTTACGCCTTCAGGAATATTGATGGTTACAGTTTCTTCGGAAACGATCAAACCATTGGCATCTGCTTCACTAGGTTTACTTTTTATGGATTGTCCTGAACCTTGACATGTAGGGCAGGTTGCCGCCGTTTGCATTCTTCCCAACATGGTATTGGTAACACGCATTACTTGTCCTTGTCCGTTACAGGTTGTACAGGTAGTATATTTTACCCCTTTAGCCTGAATTTTCCTGCGAACTTTCACCTTTTTATCAACGCCATTGGCAATTTCCTCCAATGTTAATTTCACGCGTATTCTAAGGTTACTTCCTTTAGCTCTTGCAGGTCCTCTAGATTGTCTTCTTCCGCCACCAAAGCCGCCACCAAAGATATCCCCAAACTGGCTAAATATGTCGTCCATATCCATTCCGCCTCCACCAAAACCACCGAAGCCTCCGTTTCCACCTTCAAAAGCACTGTGCCCATACTGGTCGTAACGTGCTTTTTTATCACCGTCACTTAGTATTTCATAAGCTTCAGCAGCTTCTTTAAATTTTTCTTCAGCATTTTTATCGTCTGGGTTCTTATCTGGATGGTATTTTACCGCCATCTTACGATACGCTTTTTTTATCTCTGAAGCACTTGCCGATTTTGAAATCCCCAATACCTCATAATAGTCTTTTTTCATCTCTGTCCTATTTGATTTTTCTAAATAAATTAGAAAGTAATGCGTTAATATGTTTACTGACCGATAACAACTTTAGGGAAACGAATAATTTTATCCCCTAGTTTATACCCCTTTTCAATCACATCGATAATTTTCCCTTTAAGATCTTCGCTTGGTGCTGGAATTTGGGTAATGGCCTCATGCAAATCAGCATCAAAAGTTTCTCCTTTTTTAGCTTCTACTTCTTCTAAACCTTTTTGTGTAAGTGTGCTTCTCAATTTGTCATTGATCAATTGCATCCCTTTTAAAAGTTCTTTGTCTTTGGCTTTTTTAATTTCTGCCAAACCTCTGTCAAAATCGTCCAATACAGGTAATATTGACAGCATTATGTCTTGCCCAGCCGTTCTGTACAATTCAATTCTTTCTTTGGTTGTACGTTTTTTATAGTTTTCAAATTCAGCAAAAAGACGTAAATATTTGTCTTTTTCTGTCTGAATCAACTCTTCGGCAGTAGGCTCATTTACCTCTTCAACCTTAGTTTCTTCTTGTTTTTTTTCTTTTGAAACTGCTTCTTCTTGTACTGCTGCTGTTTCTTCTTTATGCTGTTCTTCTGTACTCATTCGAATGCCTTATTTTAATAATACGTTTCTTTAATTGCAACAATACTGCCATTTCGGTCATAGTGTCAAATTGTCACAACTCATTATGACAGTACAATTACATTCATGTATGCCTTAGCTTCTGATATTTTAATACTCATAAAGCGAAAAAAAAGCTACCTAAATTAGTTTAGGCAGCTTTGTGTTTTTCTTAAAAAAAGTCTCAATCCTCAATGCGTTCAATTTTCGCTCCTAGTGCTTTTAAGCGGCCTTCAATATCTTCATATCCTCTATCGATTTGATCTATATTATGAATGGTACTCGTTCCCTTAGCCGATAGAGCTGCTATCAATAAAGAAATTCCTGCACGAATATCCGGAGAAGTCATAGTTGTAGCTTTTAAACTCGATTCGTGATTCATTCCGATTATTGTTGCACGATGTGGATCACAAAGAATTACTTTAGCGCCCATATCAATTAATTTATCTACAAAAAACAACCGACTTTCAAACATTTTCTGATGTACCAAAACAGATCCTTTGGCCTGTGTGGCTACTACCAAAACTATACTCAATAAATCAGGTGTAAACCCCGGCCAAGGCGCATCAGAAATAGTTAAAATAGAACCGTCAATATAGTTTTGAATTTCATAAGATTCCTGTGCGGGTATATAAATATCATCGTCGCGCTTTTCTAAATTAATTCCCATTTTTTGAAATACACGTGGAATCTGCCCAAGATCTTTCCAACTCACATTTTTAATGGTCATTTCAGATTTGGTCATCACTGCCATTCCTATCCAACTCCCTATCTCAATCATATCGGGAAGTACGCGATGCGTGCATCCTCCAAGGCTTTTCACACCTTCAATGGTCAATAAATTAGATCCTATTCCTGTAATATTCGCCCCCATGCTATTCAGCATTTTAGACAATTGTTGAATATAAGGTTCACAAGCTGCATTGTATATAGTAGTGGTACCCGTTGCCATTACAGCAGCCATCAAAATATTTGCAGTTCCGGTTACAGAAGCTTCATCTAAAAGCATATCCGTTCCAAACAATTCATCAGCATCTACACCGTAGAAATATTCTTCTTTATTGTATCTGAACGTCGCTCCAAGTTTAATAAATCCTTCGAAATGCGTATCCAGACGTCTTCTACCAATTTTATCTCCTCCAGGCCTTGGAATGTAACCTTTTCCGAAACGTACCAACAAAGGTCCTACAATCATGATAGAGCCTCGCAATGCGCTTCCATCGCGTTTGAATTCTGCAGATTCTAGGTATTCCAAGTTTATTTCATCAGCTTGGAATGTATATGTATTTACATCGTGCTTTTCAATTTTAACACCCAATTCACCTAAAATAAAAATCAATTTATTGACATCGATAATATTTGGGATGTTTTCAATTCTAACCTTTTCAGGAGTTAAAAGTACTGCACAAATTATTTGCAATGCTTCATTTTTTGCACCTTGAGGACTAATGGTACCGTTTAATTTATGTCCTCCTTCAATTTTGAAAGTTGCCATTAAGTATGTCGTTTAGTGGTTTATATTCTTTGGTAGATTGCGGTAAGAAGTACGAATCACTCCTAAGAATAAAAGATATAATTTTTGTTATTTATACCTGTTCTGATGTTTACGGTTTTTGTTCTTCTTGTTTTTATTTGAATTATTCGAGTTTCTCCCATTGGTCGATTTTTTAAGTAGATTACTACTATCCGACAAGGTTTCACCAGAATCCGTCAAATCAAAAACGCCGTTGGACAAGTCTTTTAGGTGTTTGAAAATGACAGCATCTTCCACGGTGTCTTTATTCCAGTTTAAATAGCATTTTTTCATATGATTGGCAATATTGAACACCAATGCTGTTTTTAATTCGCTATCTTCCCACGACAAGGCTACTTTAATCATGGTTTGAATGTTATGACCGTAGAAACGATATCTCGACGCTAATTTTGGGTATGCCAAAGGCTCAGGTTTTGCTTCTAATTCACCTTTATCTGGTTTTCCATAAGGAGCTTCTACATCCAATTTAAATTCGGACATGATAAATAGTTGATCCCATAGTTTATGCTTAAAATCTGGAACATCTCTCAGATGTGGTTGTAGGTTTCCCATCACATCAACAATGGCATCGGCCATTTTTTTGCGCTCTTCTATTGTCTCTAGCCCAACACAATGGTCAACTAGCTTTTGAATATGTCTTCCATATTCAGGGATTATCAGCAGAGATCTGTCTGAATTGTATTCTAAATTAAATTCCATCAAGTTTGTATTTCAATCGTGCCTAACAAACAGAAAAATCTGTTTTTATATTTACTGTAGTTAAAAATAAAGAACCAGTACTTCATTTGAGAAGTTTCATATATACTTGGTAGTACGCGTTCTTATTATGAGCGCAAATTAACTATTTATTTTTGGTTCTACAAGTTTCGTATTACAAAGAAGGCTAAAAGTTTATTTTATAGACATGTCTTCCAATTCCCTAGCAATTTCTTAGTTTAAATAGCTATCAAAGCGGCACCAACGATTCCTGCATTGTTTTCAAATTTAGCGGGCACCACTGGAACTTTTACTGAAATTCTATGTTCAAACTTCTTCATTTTTTTACTCGCACCACCTCCTAGAATTATCAAATCGGGAGAAAATAGACGATTGGTTAATTTTAAGAATTTATCAAATCGTTTCCCCCAATCACTGTATGACAGTTCATCACGTTTACGTGCAGAATCCGCAGCGAAATATTCAAATCGTTTGTACTCTTTATAGGGTACAGTTCCTAATTCTACATTGGGCACTAATTTCCCGTTGTAAAATACACCAGAGCCAAGACCTGTTCCTATGGTAAGCATAACCACCATACCTGTTTTATCTTTGCCTGCTCCAAAATGCATTTCTGCTAAACCAGCTGCATCTGCATCATTTGCTATATAAAAATCGAGACCTGTTTTTGTTGCAAAAAGTTCGTCTACTTGAACATTCATCCAAGATTTATCTATATTACCACAAGATCTCGCCTTGCCCGCTGATATGATGGTAGGGAATCCGCATCCTACTTTTCCTTTCCAATTAAAATGAGTCACCATCTGCGAAATTACTTCTGCAACATCTGCTGGCATAGCACCTTCGGGTGTAGGAATCCTATGTCGTTCAGTGACCAATTCACCTGTTTTCACATTTACAATGGCTCCTTTTATTCCTGTACCACCAACATCGATTCCCAATATTTCCATACCTGTTTTATATTTTAATTGCGCACTCAATATCGCAATACTATTTTGAAGATACAAGTTTTACATGAAGTAATACAGATAGCACCAATGTTCAGAGGATCGCGTAGTCAGATAGTCAATTAGTCTGTTCTTGTTATCGATATCAATACTGTAAATAGGTCACGAAGTCGTGCCGTCTATGGGGCGAGCATTTAGATCTTTGGTTCAAGCAATTTATGGGGTAGTGCATTCTATGACAACATTCAAATTAGTTTGGAGACCAAAATTCAGACCTGTCCACCGAAGTGCAACAAAGGAGGAAGACTAGAAGACCAGCAGACCGGATGACCAGCCACCAGCCACCAGCCGACCAGCAGACTAGAAGACCAGCAGACCAACCACCAGCCACCAGCCACCAGCCACTAGCCACTAGCCGACCAGCAGACTAGATGAACAGTAGACCAGCAACCAGCCACTAGCCACCAGCCGACCAACAGACTAGATGAACAGTAGACCAGCAACCAGCAACCAGCCACTAGCCACCAGCCGACCAGCAGACTAGATGAACAGTAGACCAGCAACCAGCAACCAGCAGACTAGAAGACCAGCCACTAGCCACCAGCCGACCAACAGACTAGATGAACAGTAGACCAGCAACCAGCAGACCAGCAACCAGCAACCAGCAGACTAGAAGACCAGCCACTAGCCACCAGCCGACCAACGGACTAGATGAACAGTAGACCAGCAACCAGCAGACCAGCAACCAGCAACCAGCAACCAGCCACTAGCCACCAGCCGACCAACAGACTAGATGAACAGCAGACCAGCAACCAGCCGACCAGCAGACTAAAAGACAATTCTACCACAATACAAGGAATACCAATTGCGAATATGTACAATGCAAACTTTTGCTGTAATTGGTTTGAAAAGAACAAAAGAGTTAGTATTTTTGCCGAAACATAAGGACAATGAAAAACACCAAATACGTTTTTGTAACAGGAGGCGTAACTTCATCGCTAGGAAAAGGAATCATCGCTGCTTCTTTAGCAAAATTACTTCAAGAGAGAGGTTATTCTGTAACCATTCAAAAATTAGACCCCTATATTAACATCGACCCAGGAACTCTGAATCCGTATGAACATGGAGAATGTTATGTAACGGATGACGGTGCTGAAACAGATTTAGATTTAGGCCATTATGAGCGATTTTTGAACATTCCTACTTCTCAGTCAAACAATGTTACAACAGGTAGAATCTACCAATCTGTTATTGACAAAGAACGTAAAGGTGAATTTTTAGGGAAGACAGTACAAGTGATTCCTCATATCACGAATGAAATCAAAGAACGTATTCAAATACTTGGAAAAACTGGAAATTACGATATTGTAATAACTGAAATTGGAGGCACTGTTGGTGACATTGAATCCTTACCTTATGTTGAATCAGTACGTCAATTATTATGGGAATTGGGCGACAAAAATGCGATTGTCGTACACCTTACCTTAATTCCTTTCTTAGCTGCCGCAGGAGAGTTAAAGACGAAACCAACACAGCATTCTGTAAAAATGCTAATGCAAAGTGGGGTGAATCCGGATGTTTTAGTTTGTAGATCAGAGCATAAAATTTCGGAAGACATCAAACGTAAACTAGCCTTGTTTTGTAATGTAAAAAAGGAAGATGTTATTTCTTCTTTAGATGCTGAAACAATTTACGACGTTCCTAATCTTATGTTTTATGAAGGATTGGATAAGGTTGTATTGAAAAAGCTAGATTTGTGCGATAACGACCAACCAAAATTGGTAGACTGGAATAAGTTCTTAGACAAACATAAAAGCCCAAAAAACAAAGTTAAAATTGGTTTGATCGGTAAGTATGTTGAATTACATGATGCCTATAAATCAATTTCTGAGGCATTTATCCATGCTGGCGCTTCTAACGAGGTAAAGGTTAAAATTCAATGGATTCATTCTGAAGATTTAACCTTGGAAAACATTCCTAGAAAGCTATCTGGATTGGACGGTATTTTAGTTGCCCCAGGTTTTGGGAATAGAGGTACTGAAGGAAAAATTGACGCGGTTCGCTATGCTCGAGAAAATAAAATCCCATTTTTCGGAATCTGTTTAGGAATGCAAATGGCGGTTATCGAATTCGCAAGAAATGTGCTAAATATCAAGGATGCTAGTTCTCTAGAAATTGATGTAAACTGTGCCAACCCTGTGATCAACTTAATGGAAGATCAAAAAGAGGTGACCGACAAAGGAGGAACCATGCGTTTAGGTGCTTGGGATTGTGCAGTTGATAAAAATTCTAATGTGTACAAAGCGTACAAATCTGAACTGATTAGTGAGCGTCATAGACATCGTTATGAGTTTAATGATGCTTATAGAAAACAAATCACAGAAGCTGGAATGAAAATTACTGGTACCAACCCAAAAACAGGATTGGTAGAAATTGTTGAAGTTGTTGACCATCCATGGTTTGTAGCTGTGCAATACCATCCAGAATACAAAAGTACGGTTCAAAATCCGCATCCATTATTTGTTGATTTTGTTGATGCAGCCTTGCAATACAATTTAAAAAAATAAGATTTTAATTTAACAAACGAACTTTAATAGTTCACAAGTAACGAATGGAAGAAAAGAAATTTGACGCAAATTCGATCATCGGATTTATTTTATTGGGTGCTATCATGTTTTGGTTTATGTACACCAATCCGCCCGAAGAACAAGCTACGGAAGAACAGGCTACTGAAAAACAAACAAATGCACCTGCATTTCAAGAAGCAAAAACTAAAACCTTAACGCAGGAAGCTGTTTCTGACTCCTTAGCATATGCACAAGCACAACAACGCTTAGGTAATTTCGCTTACTCTGCATCCTTGAACGTTTCAGAAACGGGTACTACAGTTTTAGAAAACGAAGTATTAAAACTAACTTTTTCTAACAAAGGTGCACAGATTACTGAAGCGCTTGTTAAAAACTACAAGACGTATAATGCATTGCCTTTGTATATCATAAAGGATGCGAATGCTTCTTTTAACATCAACTTTGGTACGACGAGCAATCGAATTTTAAACACTAAGGATTTGGTTTTTCAACCAGTGCTGACTCAAAATGGAGACAATTCTATTTTGTCTATGAAACTAAAGGTATCTGAACATGAATACTTAGAATACCGTTATGAGTTGAAACCCGACGAATACATGATTGGATTCGCTGTTCAATCCATTGGTTTAAATACGGTTATCAATAGTTCTAATGCTATTACACTTGACTTTGACCTGAAGGCCTACCGCCATGAGAAAAGTATGAAGTATGAAAACCAAATGTCTGCCTTATACTATGAAAAAGAGGATGGAAAAATAGATGATCTTTCGATTTCAGGTAGTGATGCAGAAGAAGAAACTGATGTAAATTGGGTTGGCTTTAAGCAACATTTCTTTTCTACAGTTTTAAATAGCTCAACTCCATTTAAAACGGCAAAATTATCATCTGAGACTTTATTTGAAGATGAAACCATAGATTCTGTTTTTACAAAAGGTTATAGTTTGCAAGCTCCATTAGCACTTAACAACGGTGAGTTGAATTACAACTTCGATTTATTTATTGGCCCAAATGATTATGAGTTACTTGCTAGCTATGACAAACAATTAGAAAACATAGTTGACTTAGGTTGGGGTATTTTTGGATGGATTAACAGACATGCCTTTATTCCTTTGTTTGCTTTCTTAGGTGGCTTTATTAGTAATTATGGTTTGATTATTATTTTGATGACCATTGTGGTTAGAATTTTTATGTCTCCTTTGGTATACAAGTCGTATCTATCGAGTGCAAAAATGAAAGTTTTGCGCCCAGAGATGACAGAAATCAATGAAAAATACCCTGGAAAAGACAATGCAATGAAGCGTCAGCAGGAGACCATGGCATTACAGCGTAAAGCAGGTGTAAGCATGTTGGCAGGTTGTATTCCTGCACTTTTACAAATGCCTGTATTCTTCGCATTATTCCGTTTCTTCCCAAGTGCTATTGATTTACGTCAGCAAGGATTTTTATGGGCAGATGACTTGTCTTCTTATGACTCTGTATTCAAACTACCGTTTAACATTCCAATGTATGGTGACCATGTTAGTTTGTTTCCTATTTTAGCTTCTATCGCTATTTTCTTTTATATGCGTATGAGTCAAAGTCAGCAAATGAACATGCAACAACCTGCGCAAGAAGGAATGCCTGATATGCAAAAAATGATGAAGATGATGATGTACTTCTCTCCTATCATGATGTTGGTATTCTTTAATAGTTATGGTGCTGGATTGAGTTTGTATTATTTTATTTCAAACTTGTTGACCATTACGATTATGTTGGTGATCAAAAACTTTATCATTGATGAAGATAAAATTCACGCACAAATTCAGGAGAACAAAAAACGTCCTGAAAAGAAAAAGAGCAAGTTTAGAGAACGTATGGACGAAGCCATGAAACAAGCGCAGCAGCAACAACAAGCGCAACAAAAAGGTAAAAAGAAGAAATAATACTTCTTTTAATTCACATAAAAATGCTGCCTATTACTTAGGCAGCATTTTTTATTTAATTGGGTATGTAATTATGAGATTTACTTTTTTTGGATGTGCACAACGTTGCTTGCCCCATCAGAAAACAAGATTCTTGCATAGTAAATTCCAGTAGGCAATCCTTCCAAATTTAAGATTTCATTTTGTCCAGTTAGTTCTTTTTTAATCAAGCTAGTTCCCAATTGTGAAAACAACTCCACACAATTTAATAATCGATTTCCATTTGTTTGAATATGCAATGTATTAGCAACGGGGTTTGGATAACAATGTATTTTATTTTGATTGCTAACTTCCGAAACATTTTCTACATTCAATATTGGCGGTTCATTACCAGATAACACAGCACCTCCTGATACTGTAGATCGAATATGATCTATATAAATAGTACTCGGATACTCTCCAAAACCTAAATCTAGGTACAATTCGTAGCTATTGGCTGCTGGAAAACTTGTGTTCATTTTCACCGTTTGCCATGTGGTGCTTAGCTCTGTAATTTGATTCGTTTTAGACAATCCGTTTTCTACGGCGTCTTTTACCATCATTTTTATACGTTTTGAAGGCACAACTGTTTCCACTTTTATATCCATAAATACGGATACCGATATAGCATCCGTTCCATTTCCTTCAAATGTAAAGGGCGTACCTCTAAGTTTTACACTTCCCTGGCTACCCGTAGAATTGACAACTATTTTTATTGAACTTTGTCCTGAATTTGTTACTGAAATATCTGAAGAAGGACTAGCACTCCCTCCATTTCCTGAATATTCCCAATGGTCAAAACCACCTTCAAATTGCTGCTCAAATGTAGGGTTTAACACAAAGCCATTTCTATCTGTGGGACTAGGAATATCGTTGTCTTTTATGGTTCCTGTTGCAATCGTATTGAGAAATATTGCATTCGCTGTACTCACCGTTAAAAGTGTTATTTCTAAAACTTCATCCGACTCTACCAACAAATCGTCTACGGTTTCAATCTTTATTTCTGTAGCCAAAGTATTTGCGGGGATGGTTATCACTAAATTCGGCACTATATAATCTTCATCTTGTGTAGTGTTATTGCTAATTGAAAACTGAATGGTAGTATCGGAAGCATTTGGTTTGTCGAGACTCAATTTAAGCTTTATGGTTTCTCCTTCGGTAGCTTGTCCATTTTCTATTTTAAGTACTGACACATCAGGTTCACCCCAAGGATATAAGTCTGGCGTCCACGTAACCCCAGCCACCCAGGTATCGTCTACTTCATACGCACCAATATCTGGTGAATTACTCGTTGTAATTCCTTCAATAACAGCTCCCATATCAATCACCTCAGAAGCGGATGGTTTTGGTCTAAAATCGAAATGATCCGGATCTACTAACAATTCTCGAACTCCGTAAGGTGTGGTTGTATCCGAATATACGTTATTGGTAACAACACCAGGTATGGTCACAGCATCATTGCGTTCTCCTGAAATACGATCCGCCAAATTGTTGATTGTTTTGGTGGACAGATTTGAACCTTCTTCGTCTAAAATGGTAATGCTAACGCTTGAATTGTCGAAACAGGTATTGTTATACACTTCTTGGTTATCCCCCTTTATCATCAAAGCTTTTCCAGTAGCCCATATCACATTGTGATGTACGAGTCCAAAATGTCCTGCTACGGTTGGATCGTCTCCGGGTGCATCATAACGCATTCCAGATTTGATTGAATGATGCAACCAATTGTGATGTACTTCAGATCCGTCTACTGCATTTTTGGTTATTTGAATCATAGATCCATCATTTTGCAATAAGCCCGTATGTGAAATATCATTATAGGACACAATTGGAAAACTTCCCAATGCTAAAGTCGAAGAGGCACCTGTTGTAAATATCGTATTGTTCTTAAAAACACAATTGTCTCCTTTATTTGCCAAGGTTGTTCCCAAATTACGCAAGGAACCACAAGAATAATCGATATGATGAATATAACAGTCCTCAATGGTATTATTACCTCCTTCTAAGAAAAAAGCTTCTCCATCTGTGTATTCAAACACACATTTATACAGGGTGAAACTAGAAATACTTTTGGTTCCATTACTCAATTCCGTAACCTTTGGATACGAAGTATCACCGAGCATTCTTCGAGAGCAACTTGGATACGAAAAATAGCAATTATTGATCGTTATATTATTCGATTGTTGTGCTTTAACAGACGTGCCAAAAAAACGAAGTCCTTCGAATGTTACATGTGCTACGTCTTGCATTTCAAATAGGTAATCCTGTACTTTTCCCCGAATTTCTTTTCCCGACGGATCTCCATACACATATAACATTTGGGTATCCATATTGTAGTACCATTCATTTTCCACATCCAATAAAGCGCGTTTACCTTCTAGAAAATAATCTTGATGATTGTCTCGGTATCCATTAGCACTCACCTGCTCATAGGTAAATGTATTTGCAGCCACATTTGCACTTTCTACAGGTACTACCCATGTACGAAAGGAACCAATATTAGCAATCGCCAAGGCACCTACCAAATCAGTATCAGACAACCCAGATTGCGCCAAGGCACCATTGTCTTTCATTGTACCGTTCTCCATTCCATCAACACCATGCGCCCAATAAGTTTTATCATAAACACTGTCATCGTAAAACTGTGCATTTGGCCAACGCGCCATTACTTGTTCCTTATCATCTATAAACAACTGCCAAATATGACTTCCAAGTGTTAACTGTTTCGCATATATATTATTCCCAATACCTGTCCAACCGATATTTGAAATTTCTCGAGTACCATTTAACACAACCATGGCGTTGTTATGAGCTTGAAATATCAAGTTTTTATAACCATCGAGCTCTATACTCGATTCCTCATAATTCCCTTCTAAAAGGAAACAAGTCCCTCCATCAGTTTTATCCATTTCTGCCACTGCCTTTGCAATGGTTTTAAAGGGGTTTTCTATAGTTTGCCCGTTGTTAGTATCACTCCCCAGCGATGGTGATACATAATAGTTTGATTGCGCAAAACCTAAGGAAGAGAGCAATAGTAGCAACCAATGAAATTGCATCGTATTTCGTGTCATTTTATAGCATTTAGAACCGCTTGTGAATTTGATTTTCTCCGCGAATGAATTTTTTACTAAAATAACACGACCCTTATTACATTTTGTGTCCCAACAGAACAATTCTTAACATTATTAGAACAAATAATTTGCAATATGAAACTCAATTTGTAAGTATAAATAGAGGATGATTGCTTTAGGATGACTTTGACTTTGACACTGACGATGACGCAGACGTTGACTTTGACGCTGACTTTCACATACTATGCCCCTCGCTGATTATGACAGACGCTTAAGTAGAGGTATTCATCTTAGTACAGGCGCCATGCTATTTCCGTAAGCTATAAAATAAAAACATTGAGTAATAGGGTACTGAAAAGTCATTGCATAAAAAAACTACTTAACGTTCATCACATTAAGCAGTTTTAAATTTGGGGGGATTAAATAACTATTTCTTTTTCTTTTTGGCTGCCAAATAGGCTTTCCATTGCGCCATTTTATCTTCACCAATAACAGCCGTAATTTCCTTTTGTGCTGTTTTATTACTCTGTCCTAATGCCTTTTTAATCACAGCTTTATCTCCACTGTTTTTCTCTTTGATTTCTACATTTCTCGTGAATTTCGCGAGCATAATGTCATACACTTTTGCCGACTCCTCTTTTGTCAATGACAATTCAGTCGTCATTTTTTCAGTGTTGTTTTTTGCCGATTTCTCAGGGTTTCCTTTTTGAGCCATTGCTGAAAATGATACACATATCACCAAAAGCATACATAAGATTTTTTTCATTTAAGTAGTTTTTATTTGTTGTTATTTAATTAATCAATTGGAAAAGTTCCTGGTACAATTTTCAGGTATTTTTTCAATTCGGTCTTCAATTCTTTAATTTTTTCCTTTTGAGCTTTGTCGGTATACAAATTTGTTTGCTCAAATGGATCTTGTTCAATTTGGTACAATTGATCTTCGTCAAAATAGTTCTTTGCGTAAAACTTCAAGGCTGGAGATTCAGAACCTCTTCCTCCCGGCTTATCGCAGATATGGGTTGCTTTTTTACCATTCTTTTCAAGCTTTGCCTTTATAGACGCCGGCGCTTTAAATGCCAAGTACTTATAGCCGTCTTTTAAAACAGCTCTGGTAGCTCCCATTTCAAAAAATAGAGACTCGTGTATTTCTTTCGTGCTTCCTTTTAACAATGGCAACATACTCACCCCGTCCATTTTATAGGCCTTCTTTAGATCAACTCCTGCCAAATCTAGTGCTGTTGGCACCATATCAATATTCGATACCAATTGCTTGGAACGCAGTCCGCTTTTGATATAATTTGGACCGTACACAAAACTTACGGTTTTGATACCTCCTTCATACAAACTTCCTTTTCCAGATTCAACACCATGATCGTCTATAAAGAAAATGACCGTGTTGTCTAATTCATCCATTGCTTCTAATTTATCTAACAAAGCACCAATCCCATCATCTAACCATAAAATATCCGCCTTTTCTGGGTCGAGACCTGCTGCGTCGATACGCTCTGTTACAGAAGTTCTAGATGGCATTACCTCCAAAGGTTTGTCTAAGAACCCAACTGGAGTTGCCAAGGGATCTCCTTTATATTTGCTTCCTAGCTTATCAGGACCATGTGCTATGGTTGTTGCAAAATATAAAAAGAAAGGATTGTCCTTTTTCGAAGCCTTGTCTAAAAATTGCAAAGCACTGTCTACAATCCATTCCATATTGTGATCTTCTACCGCCTTTGGATATTGGTTGGGCAAGTTTCCTTTATAAAGTGCTCCTGCAAAATCGAAACCTACTGCTTTATAGGCCGCTACTTGCGACGCTTGGTTTTCTTCCATTTGCTTTTTTATTTTCGGATCTCTTGGATCGGCATCTACAGGTACTTTGTGAGGGTTGTCTCCAGAAAAGGTATGGTTCTTACCGACCCCTCCTGTAAAGTAACCATTGTCTTTTAATGCACGTGCTATATTATTCGTGTTTTTATCTACATGTACATTCCACGTAATGTTGGTCTGACCTTCGTATTTTCTTATAACCGACTTCCCTATCCCTCGAGAAGCGTAGGTTCCAGTTACAATCGAATAACGACTTGGTGTACATACAGAAGAACTTACATAACTATTCTCGAAAATAACTCCTTCGGTGGCTAGCTTATCAATATTAGGACTCAAATTGGTAGGTTTGCCATTGGTATCCAATCCTTCTTTTATAAAGTTAAATTGATTCCTGTGTTGATCATCTGTTACGATGAATACGATGTTTGGACGTTTTCCTTTTTGCGCTTTTGCCTTATAAATACCTCCAACAGATGTCAAAAGTGAAAAACAAATTAGTACTATTTTATGCATTCTATTATTCATGATTTTTCTTATTTTACGGTAAATTCAAATACTTCACCCTTTAGTACAGTTCCGTTTACTACAGAATCAATTCTCCAATAATAAGGTTGACCGCTTTTCAATATTCCGGGTGTGTATATATTATTTTTTTGCTCCCCTTTATATTCCGATGAATTTTGTGTAGCCACAACTATTTTAGCTTTATCTGTTCCAAAATACACATGATTGGAAGTTGCCTTATATGCTGGTAACCACATTAAATCTGCGTCTGTTTTTGCAGTTATTGTTTTGTTCTTAGGAATGGCTACCGAAGCTTTCGTGTCTTGAAATCCTGGAATCCAATAATTCGTATCGCCATATTCATAGGCACCTATATCTGGAGCACTGCCAAGAAATGGAATATTTTTCCCTTCAATTAAAGCACCTGCATCTACCAACTCCGAATCTTTCTTAGGACGAAAATCTAAATTATCCGGATCGCGTAATTGATCTTTCATATCAGCTCCTTTGAAATTACCTGCCCAGTTGTGATCTACAATTCCTGGAACCGGATAGTCTTTTCCTGGTTTTGTTCTATTTCCAGAAAATTTATTTGTCAGATTGTTTCTAGTTATCGTTTTATGGTTATGCCCTTGTATTTTAGCATTGCTAGAAACTATTAAATCGTTTAAGTGACTGTCGAAACTCACGTTGTTATATATAAAATGCTTGTCTCCTTTAAAATAGATACGATCTGTCTTCCATGCTACATTATGGTGCATGTTTCCATTCTCTCCCCAAGGTGCATTTGGTGTGTTTTTATTATCAAAACGAAGCCCTTGTTTGGAGGAGTCGTGTACCCAATTGTAACGTGTTTGTGATTTGTCTTGTGAAGCAACACTAACTTGTACCAAGGAACCATCGTTTTGCATATAGCCTGAACGTGACAGATCATTCAATTCAATCGTATTGCGAACTCCCGCTTTGTACATTTCAGAAGCACCCGAAGTATGCACCGTATTTCTACGAAACACCAATTGTGTTGCTTGTGACATATTCAAGGTATAACCTCCTTTATAAGTACAGCTATAATCGATGGTATGCATATAGTTGTTTTCAACAATATTATTCCATCCATTTAAATCGAGCACAGGACCATCCATATACTCAAACTTACAATTGCGAACTGTATTATGCGTTTTCGTGTCTTTTTTTCGCACTTGCATACTAGTAACCTCAGTCAAAGACAAATCGCCAAGCATTCTTTTTGAATAACTAGGGTACATAAAATTGCAATCTTCTACTGTGATATGCTTACTTTCATTTGCTTTAAAAGTGGTTCCAAAAAAGTTCAAACCGCGCAGTTCTATGTATGATGAATTTGCAATATCAAAGGCATAGGATTGTGTTTTTCCTTTAATCTCCAATTTCTTTGGGTGTTTACCTTCCGGTGCCCATAAATAGATTTCTTTTGATTTTGGATCGTAGAACCATTCGTTCTCCTCGTCTAACAAGGCCAATTTCCCTTCTAAAAAGTACCCATGACGCTCCACCTTTCCTTGGTAACTAAAATGTACTTTTATCTCCTTTTTTGTAGTATCATACTTAAAATTGTCTGCTCCTTTGCTATGTTCAGTCACATGACTTTTAAAGGTCTTAAAAGAACCTGAATTCACCATAATTATAGCCCCTGTCAAGTCTCCATCAATCTGCGCCAATTCATCATTATAGTGATGTCCATATGCGCCTTTACCTTTTATGGGCCATGCCATGGACTTCTTTTTATCCCATACCGAACCATCGTTCCAATTTCCATTAGGCCATCTGGCGGAAGTCATACTAACACCATCTACGAACAATTGCCAAATAGGCGTTTTTAATTTTGCCTTGTAGATATTTCCATTGTGCTTTTTCCAAGAAAGTTCTAACAACTCAGAACCGTCCATGACAACGTGTTCATTGTTGTATGCTTTAAACACATAAGGGTTTCCTTTGGTTCCATTGACAGCTTTCATCTTAATGGTTTCATGATAGACACCTTCTCTGATGAAACACACATCACCCGATCTCATTTTAGAGGCCGCTTTCTTAATAGTTCTAAAAGGTTTTTCTAGTGTTCCTTTATTAGAATCCTTCCCCTTGACTGAAACATAATAGTCTTTTGCATTTGCCTGAAGTACAAACAACACACAAAAACCCAAAAGTTGCATATTTTTAACTAATTTCATCGATTTTAATTATCTGTTTAACGACTCGAAACAATTCCGAGTTCAACGAGGTCTACCAAAAATCGTAAATCTCTTGATCTGCTCTATTTCTATGAAAGTTTGGCTTTCTTCCATCAATATCCTGCACATTGTATTGTAAATATTTTGCAGGAAATTCATTTTCTTTCAAACCAATTTCTGACATATCAATTTGTTTGAAACCTAGTTTTAACGCTGGTGAATCTGCTTTCAAAGTAAAATTCTCATTTGCAATATCTTCAAAAAGAGGATCGGCAACTATTGAATTTTTATCAATTCCTGTCTTTCTTACTTTTGCTACATACTTCTCCGCTTTTTTAACATTTTTAGCGCAATACAAGGTATTGAAGTCGATATTACAATCTTCTGGCTTTGAAATTCCTTCAGAGGCTCTGTATGAAATATTGTAATATTTAATAGCATTGTTCGATTCATAAAAAATATTGTTCTGAATGCTAGAACCGTAATCTGCTTCTTCATCTGGATAGGATGCAAAACGAATCGATTCTTTAGAACTACAATCCACAATAATATTGTTGTTGATATGGTTGAACCCTTTATGAACGATAGCAGCTACATTTGCCATATAGATAATATTATTTTCAAAGGTAGTTCCACGTTGCCAATCATCTGTACGCATAACACCAGAGGCATGTGAAGTAATATGGTGTGCATAATTGTTACGCATTACATTTCCTTCTCCCGCTCCAGAAACATTTAATGACGAACCGTCTGCTAATTCTTCCAAGGCTCTGTACACTTCATTAAACTCTACGATGTTATTTTTTGCATGTAAAAATGGCGTATAACGTTGCCAGAATGTACCTTCTTTGGCAATGGCTTTATCAATCTCATTCCATCGAATAGTTTTTGAAGCCTCATCAAAGTCTATATTTCTCTTTTGTAATATTGGCACACGAATTCCGCAAATCCCTACTGCCTTTCTTGGTACATGATGTATCAAGTTATTTGCGATATGGTTACTTCCACTTTGCCAAGCAAAGACCCCAGCCCCCATTTTCATAACTCTACCTACATGATGAATCAAGTTATTTTCGATGCGATTGTTTTTGTTTACATCTTTGGTTCCAGGACCATAACCACACAATAAAATCCCCATATGCCCAACAAAGTCGATCATATTGTTATTGATATTAATTTTTTGAGAATGCAAGTCCAATCGAATCGCTGAACCTCCACTATTTGTAAAACGACATTCAGTTACTTCACAATTTTCAGCGCCTCTAAAACGCAACATAGCATTGGCTCTGTCGAACTTATCCCAGTCGTGTTGAATTCCCCAACCTTTATGACCTTTCCACCAAGTATCTCTTTCTCCATGCATAAAAGTTAGTCCTCTAAACACCAAATTTTGTGTTGGAATATCAGTCGCTCCCTCATAATCAACTTTTCCTTCTACTTTAAAATATTCTTTCAAAGCTGGAATTACTAAATTTTCCGAAGGCGCACCTTGCGCTGGCCAGTAATAGATTTTACGTTCTTGCGTATTTACCACCCAATGTCCTGCCGTATCTAAATGATCGATTACATTTTCTACCCAAGGTTTGGTATGTGATTTTTTAGCTGCTGGCGGCGCATTTGCTTCTAATACTGTCCATGCAATTCCTTTTTCCTCATCTACCGATTCCAACTGCAATAAGTTCATCGTCCATGGCACTGGTGCAAAACCAACTTCAATATCTTCTAGGTTTTCCCAGTTTTTCAAAACACCGCCTTCAAACTCTAGTTTGCGAAGTAAATAGCGATCTTTATCATGCAAAACATTCATACTTTTCGCACCTACATAATCTATGTCTTTAAACGTAAAACCTTCTTTATGTGTAGTTGGAATTCTTGTTTCACCGTCGAACATGGTATAAAAACGTCCCATTCCTTCAGGAAGATCGGTTACCCAAACATTTCCCTTAGCTACTTCTGGAAGGGATGCTGGATACGCTTCTAACTTTTCCCAACCTTTTAAAGCTACACCAGATGATATCACTGGCGTTTCATCTTGGTACGCTTCATAAGAAATGGTACTTCCTTCTGCACCCGAATCTTCTAAACCAAACACTACAGTTTTTGTAAGTGTATGTGTTCCTCCTCTTAAGAATACTTTTACGCCTTTTGACTTGGTTCCTGCGGACAGGTTACGCAATGTCAATTTTGCTTTTTCAATAGTTGCAAACGGAGCTTCTAAAGTCCCCGCATTTGTATCATCTCCAGTGGGAGATACAAAATATACATTGCTTTCATTTGTCCCACAAGCAAAGAGAACAAAGACCAATAGAATTGCGATTATTTTATTCATGTCTGTAAATTTACTGTTTTGAAGATTATTTATTTAAGGTAGGATCTAATTTCCTAAACGCTTTTGGGTACTCCTTTGTGACACCAAAATTTTCAATAGAAACATCAAAAGGTTTGAATCCTGTTGCTTTGATTAATTTTTTATTTGTGATTCGGTAATCATATTTCTCCAAGTTCTTAAACTTAGGGTCCATTACAACTCCATGTGCTTCAATCCCGTTTTTGCGTTTCAATTCTAAATCTTCTTTTGCTCCGGGCCACCAGTACGCATTGTAGTCCATATTGTACTCGTATGGCATTGGCTTTGTACCTGCTACATGTACAAACATTTTACCCCATTTAAAAATAGTGTTTGGTACAAATTTTTCATCCGAACTGTAAATGATATTTCTACGAATATCAGACTCAGGGATAAAGAATTGTTGTGGATACGCTCTAAAGTGAATTCCTCTCGCACAATCGATAATAATATTGTTTTCAATAGTATTGATTCCTTTGTGAATAAAAGCAGAGTTTCCTGACTTGTGTACAATATTGTTTACCAAGGTTGTGCCTTCTTGCCAGTCATCGGTTCTAAATCCTACATGAGGTACGTCGTAGATATAGTTATGACGTATCATGTTTCCAGTTCCTGCTCCTGAGATATTAATACTAGAACCATCACTTAATTTTAATAATGTACGTTCTGCTCTATTGTATTCAACGGTGTTATTTCTAGCGTGTAAATACTGTGCATAACGTCTTTGAGGTGTTAAGGTACTGTCTACTGTTTTTTCAATTTCATTCCATCGAATGGTACGTGCAGCTTCATCGAAATTCTTTTCTGGCTTCATTAATATCTGACAACGTACGCCGCACAATCCTATGGCTTTTCTAGGTACATCGTGTACATAGTTGTTAGCAATGGTATTGCCTCCACTTTGCCAAGCAAAAATAGCGTGACCATGCCAAATTACCTGACCTACGTGGTGCAGGATGTTGTTTTTTATACTGTTGTTTTTATTCACATCTTTGGTACCTGGCCCGTAGCCAACCAATAGAATTCCCATATGACCTACATAGTCGATATAGTTATTTTCCACTTTGATGTTTTGGGCATGTAAGTCCAAACGCATTCCCGAACCTCCGCTGTTTGTAAAGCGACTTTCGGTAACACTACAGTTCTCAGCACCTCTAAAACGAAGCAATGCATTTCCATAGTCGAAAGTATCCCAGTCATGTTGAATACCCCATCCTTTTCTGTTTTTAAACCAAACTGAACGATCCCCATGTGTAAAGGTCAAGCCTTTAAAGTGAAGGTTCTGAACAGGAATATCTTTAGCTAAATCGTATTGAATTTTCCCTTCTACTTTGAATAGTTCCATTAACTTAGGCGCTACTATATTGTCTGAAGGCTTTCCTTCTTTTGGCCAGTAGTAGATTTTTCTGGTTTGTGTATTAACACACCATTCTCCTGGCTCATCTAAATAGTCAATTACATTTTCTACCCATGCAATAGAGTGTTTTGGGTTTGTAAATGGCATCGCATTGGCTTCAAAGGCTAAATATCCCACTTTGTTTTCCACATCTACAGATTCCAACTGAATGATGTTCAAATTCCATGGTACTGGATTGAAAACTACCTCTACATCAGATAAATTTGACCAATCTTTGATTTCTTCATTTGGATAGGGCACCATTCTAAGATGAATTCTGTCCTTATGATAATATGTGTTCTGAGAGTCTGCTCTACGAATATGTTTTTTTAGAGGCATTTTAAAATCAGCACTTCTTGCTCGCGTTAGCATATGATCGCCATCAAATAAGGTGCGGAACGTAGTTACATTAGCAGGCATATTGGCTACATACACTTTTCCTTTCGCACTTGCAGGCATTCCTGCTACCGCTCCTGCCAATTCCCAACCAGACACTGACTGACCAGAACTAATAACCGGTTTTTCATTTTTATATGCTTGGTAGGTTACTTTGAAATCTCCATTTGTTCCATCTTCCAAACCAAACACTACGGTTTCGTTTAAGGTATAGGTTCCTCCCATTAAGTGTATGGTTAGATCTTCTGAAAGCCCTTTTTTTATTTCTTTTCGCACTGCAAGTCGTGCTTTGTTTATAGTTTTATAGGGTGCTTTTACCGTTCCTTTGTTAGTATCACTCCCTTTTGGAGATACATAAATGTCTTTTGCAAAGCCAAATTGTAAAGCTAAAAAACAAAGAATTAGACTGTAGCTATTTTTAGTCGTCATATAAATGTAGTGTTATGTTATTTGAATTGTAAAATTAACTGAAAGGAATTCTTTTGTTAATTTCAAATATTACAAAAAGTAACATATTTGTAACTTCCAGATTTAATTTTCAAACACCAGAAACCTCAAACATAGCAAATACAGTAAGACACAACTACATCTCTTGTATTTGTTTCATCCATAGAACTACAATAAAACTGTAAAAACTAATACATAGACTTTTACAAACCACCTCCTTAATTATAGCAATATTGAAATGTTTCAATTAATTTTTGCAATAAACCGTCGCTTAAAAAGACGACTTCAGAATTAATTTTACAGTATTAACCAACTAATCAAATTCTTTACTTATGAAAAAAATTACTTTAATAATCCTTTTGGGATTTTCAACGGCGGTATTCAGTCAAGGTCCATGGGAATTTAGCAACACACTTGATGGATGGACTTCAGGAGCCTCATATGGTTTGAACTCCGACCACATTACATTCACACTAAACAGCGGAAACACTACTGTGCTAGAACACGCCACTTTAAATGTAAATGGTGATAACAATGCTATTGTTGCCGTGACTTTAAAAAACACAAGCGACGGTTCAGGGCCTACCGAATTAAGAGCCACCTTTAAAAAAGACGACGGTTCCGGAAACATCAACAGAAAAGAACTCGCCCTAGATAATAATGACAATTCTTTACGCACCTATTATATCGACTTATCCAATTCTAACTGGAACAACGATAGCCATGATGGCGCGAGTACGGTTACAGACAGAGGCGAACAATTTTTTCAAATTCATCTTAGAAACAGTAATGGTTCAGGTGAAACTGTAGAAATTCATAAAATTGAATTTCTAGCATTTGAACCGAAACCAGAATTGGTAAGTTACACTTTCGAGACAGATACCGATGAAGAAGGATGGGTTTTCAACGGAGTACAAGATAATTATACCGTTGCCAGTGACGTTTTAAACATTGAACTACCGGCCACAACGGTAAACGACGAAATTGTGGAATTCGATCAAACAGAATACCAAATAGATGCTGACTCCTATGACTATGTAAATATCATATATAGAAATGAATCCGAAAACGACGAATTTAGATTTCAATTTAGAAGTATTGAAAACAACTATGGCAATCTTTATGGCGTAAATATGACTTTAACCGAAAACATGATCTCACCAAGCTTTGGTCTTATGCAAATTGACCTAAAAAACATTAGTTCAAACAGTTGGAAAGGTACCACCTTTGATTTTAGAATCTTAATTCGAAACGAAGAAGAACAGGCAAACAATCCGGCTTTTAGCAACGATATTACAACACCAGGGAACTTTATTATTGAAAGTATAACTTTTTCTAACCTATCTTTATTGGGCAACGAAGAAGAAACAATAGGAAATGCAATTATTTCGTTATACCCAAACCCAGCAAACAACCTCCTAAACATCAAAAGCTCCACTCCTATTGACTCAATTGAAATTCACAATATTTTGGGTCAACGTATAACTTCTATACAAGGAAGCAACCAAATAGACGTAAGCAATCTTACTAACGGAACATATACATGCAAAATATATCTTGAAGATGGTTCTGTGATTATAAAACGATTTGTAAAGCAATAAAAAATAGTCGTTTACTCAAAAAAAAACTCAAATCAACAAAAACCTCAAAGATTCGCTTCTTTGAGTTTTTTTTTATTTATTAAACCTACTACCCTATATGTACCTTTTTTACACTTCAACAAAAAAACAAACCAATTAAGAATTAAGTTTCTTATTTGAACTCAAAAAATCACTTCTTAAAATTAACAACACAAAATATAAAACTAAAAACAACCCCACCTAACCCCTTACTAACACTCGCCTTAAACAGCCCCCCCTTTCTCAACAGCTTCAAACAAGCACAAAAAATAATTTACATACGGTACATCTGTAGTATCATTTGGGATAAATAGCCTCATTGGTATTCTTTTTTATTCGTCTCTTGTGGGCTACAATCTAACCCAACTATTCAATGAAAAAAAGTACGCTTTTCAGTTATTTATTTTTCTGCGTTTTTCTATCGCAGATGTATGCACAAACTCCCCCTCCCATAAACGGGGTAACATGCTCACCAAGCAGTCCAAGCTCCTATATTATATACGGAAGACTTTGAATATGCTTCTTCGGCAGATGCCATGTCTAACGGAGGATGGAGTGGAGACATTAAAGACCACAATCAAAGCATCAACTATCCAAAAAACGGTGTTTGGGGAATTACGCTCGAATCTGAAATGCGATCTGGAGGAACAGGTCCAGACGCAGCACATTCAGAAAACAAATATTTTATGTTCGACGCAAACGGAGCTACCAATCGTGCAAAGGCCGTAAGTCCAGATGGCACTATCATTGACCTTGTTCCTGGAAGATGGGATGCAGGCGGTTATTATATAAATACTGTTTTCGATGACGAGGCGGTAGAAATCATTGAAGAAAATGGTGTTGCACAATCTCCATACACCGGTTCTTTTCAACCTGATGGACAATTGTCAGATTTAGACGACACCCATTCTACAGGGGAATGGAAACTTCGTATTTGGGATTTCTTGATTGAAGATTCAGGTACTTTAGATAGCTGGAGTATTCAAATTGTTGGAACTGCTCAAGACCTTGACAACGACGGAATTGACAACAACTTTGACATCTGCCCAGAACTTGCCAATCCTGAGCAAGAAGATTTTGACAACGATGGCATTGGAGATTTATGTGATGATGATATTGATAATGATGGTGTTTTAAACGGCATTGACAACTGTAACTATACGCCTCTAGGAGATGCAGTCGATATTTACGGATGTACTATCTTTTCGTTACCTGCTACTAATTTCACAAATAAAATTTCTAGTGAAACCTGTAACAATAGCAATAACGGAAGTATTTATATTGAGGCCATTGAATTGTATAATTACACGGCGCATTTGGTTGGAAATGGTTTAGACCGCATTCAAACATTTGATAGCGCTACCCTTTTCAATAACTTAGAGGCTGGAGCTCTATGAAATATGCATTTCTGTGGAGAGTCAAGAAGACTATGAACTTTGTTTTGATGCCGTGATTACGGAACCTGAGGATTTTACAGTGGTTTCTAAAACAGATAAAACAAATGGTGAGCTCAATTTAGCACTTACTGGAGGCGCTAATTATTATATTGAACTCAATGGTACATATCACTACCACAACAGACGATGAAGTTTCTATTAAGCTTGAAAGTGGCATCAATCAGCTTTCAATAACTACGGATAAAAACTGCCAAGGTGTCTTTACTAAAACGATCAACAATTCAGTTGAACCCCTTGTCTATCCAAATCCTATTTCGGATGAACACATCCTTAACATTGTACTCAATAACACAGAATTGAGCGAAGTACATGTGACTTTAGCTTCACAAATGGGACAAGTAATTTTCTCAGAAAACATTCAATTAAATGCTGGAACAGGTACCATAGACATCTCAAACCTTGCCTCTGGTTTATACATACTTACGATCCCTTCAAATGAAGGCATCTCTAATATTAAAATCATAAAAAATTAAGAAAATGAAAAAATTAAGCTTATTAATTATACTCTGCATCATTAGCAGTTGTCAAGTAGAAGACGATTTTGTACCAAAGGCCCCTGCTCCTGCGAATTTGATTTTCCCAGACAACAATCATGAATGCACCGAAGGAATTGCTGTACAAGGAACCAACAGGACGGAAGTCGTTTTCACTTGGGAAAATGATATCCTTGCCGATGGGTATACATTAGTTCTGAAAGACCTTTCAACACAAACTGAACGCCTATTTAAATCAAACGTTAACGAGGCCACGGTAGAACTTGAAAAAGCAACTGCATATTCCTGGTATGTCATCTCTCACAATATTTATAACTTAGAGACTGTGCAAAGTGATATCTGGAAATTTTTCAATGCTGGTGATCCTGTAACTTCTTACACACCATTCCCAGCGGATGCCGTTTTTCCAGAACATGCAGGGACATACACGAATCTAACTTCGTTGAGGTTGCAATGGAATGGATTGGATATTGACAATGACATTAGCAGTTATGATGTCTATTTTGATACGACAAAAGAGTTTACAACTCCTATAAGTAACACTATTCACAATACTATGGATATAACCGTTACGCCTGGAAGTGTTTATTATTGGAGAATCGTAACAAATGACGCTGAAGGCAATACATCGCAATCGGAAATTTTTGAATTTAAGATTGAATAAGGAATACGCTTTTAAGTGTAAAAAGAGGGCTAGCAAGCCCTCTTTTTTGTTTTAATCCGTTTCTTAATTCTCCAAGAAAAAAATCACAACAAGTTCAATTCATTACATCCATTTGTTTTAACAAAATGAATACCACTCTCTTTACTACCCCCCCCCTTATAATCAACACTCTACACTATTAAACCATTTCTCCTACATACAACACCAATAGCCCTATCATTGCCTATTTTGCAAGATTTAAACAAGAACTTGTAAGATATGGACTGTTTTTTTTTTCGATAAATTTATAATTTGCTTTGACCTAAACTTAATAATTATGAAAAAAATTACTTGCATTGCCACTTTGTTAGCGGCGTCCCTGTCTTTTGGACAAAACTTAGCGACCAATGGAGATTTTGAGAGCTCCAATCCTTACGACAATGTGGCGCATGGACAACCCACCGATGACCCATCATTGCTTTCAACAAATTACATTGATGACACCTATTTTAAAAGGGCAAAAAACAATAAATACGGGTTTATAGAAGAAACCGACCCTAGTTTTATCCAAGGCACAAGAGGTGCTAAGTTACCAGTAGACTCCGGAATGCACATACGCTATGGAGTGCACTCCATTCTAACTCCTGGAGTTACCTATACCATAAAAATTGATTTCCATGCGCTTGAAGGTGCTGTCTATAACAAAGCATTTAGTTTTAATTATTACCAAGGCTCTAATAAAAACATTGGTGGTATTGGTAGCAATTACAAACCAACCCTTGGATGGACAACCTGGAGCAGTCAGTTTAACTATGCAGATATCAATACCTACCCGGAATATGATTCGGAATCTACAAGTGAATATATTCACTTTGGTATTGCGCAAGGTACGCAAACAACCGCTACCTATATTGACAATCTAGAAATCGTTATTTTAGGGTGTATTCAAGAAGATATCCAATTTGAAAACGGAACAACTTCTGCAACCAGTATTTATGCGAATGATGTGAACAATGGTGTTCCCGTAAGCCATTGGCTCTAACGCCAAGCCTGACTTCCGCTATGCTTTCTACGAAGCTGACGGTACCACCAAGTGCTGACTGCCAAGTTCACCTTAAATCCTGACGGTACTATTACCGCCGTCTCGAGCTACTGAAGACACCGATTACAAGACTCACGTACAAGCTTAACAAGTACTGCGCGACGCCGACAGCTCTGGTACTAACGACTGGGATGAAATTACGCAAACAATTCGAATAGCAGCACCTATCGTTTATTTACCGGAAAAGAACGTATTTTCGTTTGACACCGACGATGATTTAGAAGGTTGGGTAGACAATACTTTTGTAGGAGCACCAACGGTGGTTTCTGGAGGTGCAATGACGGTTACGCTTCCTCCATTACCAGTAGACATTAATACCCCTTTAAAA
Organism: uncultured Flavobacteriaceae bacterium; assembly: GCA_943789365.1. Classification (GTDB taxonomy): domain Bacteria; phylum Bacteroidota; class Bacteroidia; order Flavobacteriales; family Flavobacteriaceae; genus Flavicella. The sequence continues at coordinate 284,304 of CALSTV010000001.1, forward strand.
ACCATCCTTGACCATACAGGAACAAGTGTAAACCCTCAGAACAACGATTATGTTTACATCCGTTATCAAAACAATTCTGACAATGAAACGTTTCGCTTTCAAATGACCAATAACAGCGGTGAAAATCAAGGATATGTTATAGACAATGGAACCGACTTTAAAATTAATACTACTGGCTACGAAGTATTACAAATTCATTTAGCAGCACAGAGTAAATGGTCTACGGCAATCAATGCAACGAATTTCCAAATGCAGGTGAGAAATGAAGTGCTGCAGGCTAATGACGGGTATATTGGAGACATCACTTCTCCCGGTACATTTATTGTAGACCAAATCGTCTTTAGCAGCCTTCCAACATGGGAGGAAGTAGAAGAAGAATTATCAATAGACAACATCATCAAAGAAGATGCTAGTATTGCGTTGTACCCCAACCCGGTGAATGCCGTTTTAAATATTCAATCTAACAACGAAATTGATTCGGTAACCATATGCAATGCGGTTGGTCAAAACGTGCTTATTCACAATAGCTCTGCTATGGATGTGAGTCATTTACCTAAGGGAATTTACATATGTATCATACAACAGAGCAATGGAAACATTTCTACAAAACGCTTTGTAAAAAACTAATACGTAACAACACATCACAAAAAAGGGTTTGATTGCAAATAGGCAATCAAACCCTTTTTCATTCAATGTAATTTTTATTGTAAGTATTGCAAGAACTCAACCGTTTAGCATCACAACAGATATCTACTTTTGTTGACATACAAACACTAATAACTTTCATTATGAAAAAAATTACTTTACTTATTGTATGCTTGGTAGCCATCAACGTACAAGCACAAACTATTAAATCAGGACTTGGAACACTGTCGAGCACAAATAGTGTGGGTGCAGCTTGCCCTGTGTTTACAGAAGATGGAATTGTTGTTGCAGAAGATGCAGCTTCCATCACCTATACTGTTGAAGTAGACGAGAATACTACAGATACTTTTATTCACTTAAAAGTAACACATGATTCAAAGTGGAAAAACGACAGTGAAGCACCAGCAATAAGCGACTGGGCGAACAAATTAACAGGAGATGCCAATCTAACGCTTGTTGGACTGGATAAAAACAATACGAACCTCAACGCGTGCGACGGAAGTTCAGGAAATAAAGTATTGTTATTGGTTTTTGAATATACCGGTACCTATTCAAACACCTTGGATACTTCGTACACATTCAGCGTTTTAAAAAATGACGACACCACAGACACGGTTATCATCAATATTTTAGGAAACCCAAACCTAAGTGCTAGCTATTTTGAAAATATAAACTTTCAGTTAAGTCCAAACCCAGCTTCAGATATGGTAAACCTTTCTGCTGCAAGCAACATTGAAAACGCTACCCTATACAATATTGCTGGACAAGAACTTAGTGTAAGTACTTTTGACAGCCGAAATGCAAGTCTAGATATTTCACAATTATCCAAAGGGTTGTACGTCTTAAAAGTTAGTATAGATGGACATACGAATACCTACAAACTGATTAAAAAATAAAACATTCAAACACGAAACTAAAAAAGCGTCCATAATTAATATTATGGACGCTTTTTTTGAATGTTCTTTTGTAATAAGTATTAATTTTTGTCAAATATGAACAGGTTTAAATCTAAGAGCTAACATAACTTTGTATCACTTATTAACCATTTATACGCATGCAATTATGAAAAAAATTATTCTTTTATTTCTTTTTATTCCATTCATAGGAATCGCACAAACGCTATTTGAATTTAATACCGCGGGAAATTTGGAAGGTTGGGACGTATGTGACAGTTGTTCTGCCACTTATCCGAACACTACCGATAATACAGGTGCACTTACTTTAAAATACACTGGGAAAAATGGAAATTTAATAAAGGACGACTTGGCGGTAAATGGATCTACTTATAAAGTTATTGCTATTACACTTAAAAATGTTGCAGCCACGGGTCCAGACGAAATTCAAGTACGATTTCCAAAAAATGATTTAACGGATGCCAAAGAAACTTTTACCATTCCTCAAAGCATGACAGAATTTGTTACTTTCGAAATAGACTTAAGTGGCAATACTTCTTGGGGAGATGATGAAGGTAACGCCCTACAGGATGGTCTTGGAACAGATGATGGTTTAGAGAACTATATAAAATTAGTCCCGAGATCAGGGGGTGGTAAATACAATGGTAGTAACGAAGAAATTATCATCTCAAAAATTGAATTTTTAGAAGAATTATCTCCTCTACCTCAAAAATTAGATTATACATTTGATACTCTAGACGACGTAGAAGGCTGGGTAGGAAATGGCAAACTCGAAGAGGATATAAGTATCGTAGTGGATGAAGGCTTAAAAATAAAATTTTATGATGTATCACTAGCTACGGATGGAAAAGCAGCCATTGATCAACCAAACTACAGTGTCGATCCAAGTGCGTACCAATACCTCTATGTTGTATATAAAAACGAATCTAGTAACGACACGTTCAGATTTCAATACGGAACGGAAGACGGGAATAGCTCTATAAGCCGAAATACTTCAGCGGGAGAAAACCCTTTGTTAATAAACACTACTGGGGCACATGTACTTAAATTTGATTTCACTGCCGTGGACAATTGGAAATTAAAAGATTATGCCTTTGACTTCAACATTCAAATAAAAAACGAAGGATTTGAAGCGGCTGAAGCTGGGTTTAATGAAGATGTATCTACACCCGGTACTTTTTATATTAAAAGGCTGCTGTTTAGTGACCAAAACTACGACGAATCACAAATGATAAACAATTTCACACTCGACACTAAAAACACGGCTTCTAAAGAAGCTAATATTGTGCTATCCCCTAACCCTGTTGAAAACACATTTACAGTGCATTCGGACCAACGCATTGCTAAAATAGAAGTATACAATAGCTTAGGACAAATAGTACTGACTGGCAACAATAACACCGCAAATGTTAACCAGCTACACAATGGCATCTATACTTGTAAAATATACCAAGCTGATGGAAGTGTAACTACAAAACGCTTTGTAAAACAATAACATCTCTTATAACGCGGATCAACTAATTTAAATGTACACAGCCTCAAGGACTTCGGTTTTTGAGGTTTTATTTTATTTTCGTCTCAATTTGAAATATTTGCGTTAATAACTGTTCTTTTTGAAGGCTAAATTATAACAATACCTAATTATTTTTGTAATACACAACCAAACATCAATCTATGAATTACCTAAAAAAAATCGCTCTGCCTTTATTCGTATTGACAACGCTCGTTGCTTGTCAAGATAAAACAAGTAACACACAAAAGAGTACGAAACCAGAGAATAGCAAACCAAACATCTTATTGATCTATACGGACGATCAAGGAACCTTAGATGCAGGTTGCTATGGTGTTACAGACATCAAAACACCTGTGCTAGACAAATTGGCCGAAACCGGGATTCGTTTTACGCAGGCCTATGCGCATACCGTTTGTTGTCCTTCTAGGGCTGCATTACTTACCGGTAGAGCACCACAAAGAGGCGGTGTGAATCAATGGACTTCCTGTAGCCCTGCCGATAAAGAAGGACGTGTTTTAGATTTAAAAGAGATTACCATTGCAGAACATTTAAAAAATTATGGATATGCTACCGGACTCATTGGAAAATGGCATTTAGGAGCTACGATGGATCATGGCCCCTTAGACCAAGGCTTTGATACTTTTTATGGATTTAGAGGTGGTTTTATCGATTACTACAGCCATAAATTTCTACATGCCAAATGGCAGAAACCACAGTTCCATGATTTGTACAATGGAAAAGAAGAAATTTTTGAAGACGGTACGTATTTCCCGGATTTACAAGTGGCACAGGCTCATAAATTCTTGGAAAGGAATACCGAAAATCCTTTCTTTTTGTATTTACCATTTAACTTACCGCATTATCCAGAACAACCAGACAATAAGTTTACCGCTCAATACAAAGATTTAGACTGGCCTAGAAGTTCGTATGCTCCTATGATTACGACTGTAGACGACCGAATTGGACAAGTACTAAATAAACTTGATGCTTTAGGTTTAAGAGAAAACACCATTATTATTTACATGAGTGATAACGGACATTCTACCGAGGATTATTACAACTGGCAAGTTAGTTATGGTGGTAATGGTGGCGGTGGCTATACCGGAAAATGGAGAGGTGCCAAAGGAAGCTTTTTTGAAGGAGGACTTAGAGTACCAGCAATTATAAGCTATCCAAAAGAATTACCACAAGGCGAAGTGCGAGACCAAGCCATTATAAATTTAGACATCTTACCTACCCTATGTGAGTTGTTAGACATTCCTGTACCTAAAAACAAACTCGATGGAAAAAGTATCGTACCTGTACTTAAATCCAAAGACGCAGCATCACCACATAAAGCCATGCATTGGATGTGGCAAGAAATGTGGGCTGTAAGAGAGGGCAACTGGAAATTGATTTACAAAGGGCATGATACTACAGGAAAATATAGCACACATCCTGAAAAAGAGTTTGAAATGCCTGAATACTATTTGGCAAAACTCGACGATGAAAACCCTGAAGAAATCAATTACGCAGCTACACAACCAAAAATTGTAGCGAAACTCTTGAAATTACATCAAGATTGGGCTAAAGATGTATTTGAAGGTTCTGGCTACCCAGACCCTAACCTGGTCAAAGAAGTCAAATCAGCCCAAAAGCTCGGAACTACAAAATTGTAACCAATAGAATAAGACTAAAAAAGGTTTAAAACACAGGTGTTTTAAACCTTTTTTTTGATTTTAATAAAATCTAATTATTCTAAAACGTCCTACTAACAAAAAAAACCGTGTGCAATTTGTAATATCTTTTGAAGAATTCGTGGTATATAAAATATTAATTCATGCTTAATTTTGAAATCAATTAATATAAAACCCATTGATTATGATTCGAAAAATTACATTTATTACTCTTTTATCTCTTACTAGCTTATCATTTGGACAAAGTTTTACCGTCTTAAAATCTAAGATGGTTGCTTCTAATGACTGTACAGTGATTGGAGGAATAACGAACACTGACGTTTCTACGATGACTTCTACTTACGATGTTATCAATACAACTTCGGAGAAATATTTTGTTTTTCAAGTAAAAACTAGTGACGCTATGCCGGTTGCCACGAGTATTTCAGATTTAATTTCTTACGACTCAGGATCTACTAATTTTACAGTGACCAGTGCAGAGTCAAAACAGTTTTTAGGCAACGGAGGCTGTGGACAAGGTGTGACTGCTGGTAAGGAAATGCGCTTTATTATTGAATACACACCTGATTACGTGATCGGAGTTTCAGAAACAGTTACATTCAACTTGGCGAACCTTCTTACGGGTATGACTAGTCATGCTTTTAGCTTGACCGTAAATATCATTGAAGACCCGCTTGCAAGTGTAAATGCATTGGAACAGTTTGATTTCCATTTTGGTCCGGTGCCATCATCAGACCACATCAATGTGTCTGCAAACACAGCAATCGATACGGCAAGAATTGTAAATGTTCACGGACAAACTGTATTGTCTGCCAAAATCGACGACAAAACAAGCGCTGTAGATATTTCCAATTTACCTAATGGAATCTACGTATTACAAGTGAGTATAGGTGACACAACAGGAAGTTACCAATTCATTAAAAGCTAAAAATCCCCCCAGTTTTTTTGCCCAAACTTTTAATTAAAAGTTTGGGCATTTTATTTTAATTATACCACTATATTGAATGAATCACCTAATTATTGCTTAATAATCTGAAATAACTCTCTACCGTATATAGTTTCTAATTGAATAAGATAGATGCCTGAAGGCAATCCTTCCATTTCTATTGAAACCTGTTCTGCATGGAATTGTTCCTCTTTGACCAATCTCCCAACAGTATCAAACAACTTTATACGTTTGATTATATCCTTGTTGGACACCTGTAAAACAGCTGTCACCGGATTGGGATAAAAACGGCTACTCAATGTAGTTTCTTCCTCTACAGAAAGTTCAGGGTTGTTTACTTTTACTGACATTTTCACTATCTGAGAACAATACAACTCGCCATTTTTTGATATCAAATTATTATTTGGATTGAATCGCAATTCCAATTCGTGTACAGATTCAAAATCATTGCCTGTATATACGAGTTCTACATTGACTCTTCGATTCCAATTCCAACAATCCGCTGACATTTTATCTATACGACTAATTTCAAAGCCAGTATGACTACCGTTAAACTGAATAAAATCTGAATCTGGCATAGAGGATACATCTGCATCAAAAGGACCGGAAGGTTTTCCTGTACTGTCCCAATCTTCTAGGAAAAACAAAGTAAATAACTGACTGTCGGTACCCCCTGATAAATCTATAGCATATGCTTCCGATTCAATATCTTTTTGAACTACTGTATAATTTTCAATTTTTGTACTCCCATCACAAGCTGCTTCTTCCATATAACTAAACGAAGCTAATTGTATACCATCACATACTACAACCGGACACGCATCGAAAACAACAGTATCCAAATCACCACGAGATTGTAAATTCAAACTAATTTCATTTGCTAAATTACCTCCAGAATAGGCTATTGAAGGATACAGATTCTGATTGATAGCATCATTAACCACTACATTTGGAAATGTATTTGTTGTTTCACTTATAGTCAATGCCTCGTTGTCTTCTGGAACATGCAAAGAAAGATAATCTACTTTATTGCCATTGTCATCCAATTCAAAATAAGGGGAATACTCCCAAAACACCTCACCATCTCCTAAGGTAACACCTCCCCAAGTACCGGTTCCTCCCGACGGTAATTTACTTGTATCTGTATGCATACTTAGATTGTTCTCGATGTCCGAGCGTTGAAAAATCAATTGAAAATAATTACGCCATTGCTGCCATTCTGAAAGCCCTGTCACATCGTTTTCATCCTTCATGGCATCATACCCTTTTCGATCCCACTCGCCTCTCACCAAATTCCACTCCGCATTACTTGTTATCAAAGGCAATTCAGTTTCAACTACCAGAGGAAGATCACTTAAATAACCAATAAAAGCTGCCAATTCTGAAGCGCTGTATTCTGTAACAAATGCATTGTAATGAGCCCCCGTATCAGGATTAAACCCTTGTCCTGTTTGTACCGACTGAAACCAGCCCTTTAGATATTTCCATGTAGCCCCAGTAGACGATTTGACAATATGGCTACCCGTCTTTACAAAAACGGCGCAATCAATTGCAATATTATCTGTATAATAATTCTGTCCACCTCCATGATTGTATATTGCCGCATAATTGGCTCCATCAGCGGAGTTTCCAACATCGTAAAGAACATTTCCTTCCACAAAATTACCTACGGTATAATTATCTAAATAGATACCATTGGTAGGTACTTTTGACAAGGTATTGTTTTTGACAACATTTTCTCTGTTTTGAAAATTTATTCCCAATCCAAGATAAATCGCCCCACCGTCAAAATGATGGTAATTTGGTAAATCATGAATATTGTTTCCTTCCACAACACAGCCTCTAGCTTGTCTAAATTTCACAGCAAAATGAGGTGCGTCATAAATTTCATTCTGCAAGGCTTTGTTGCCACAGCCAGACAAGGTAATCCCAGGTACTTGCGACTTTTGATCCCAAGCAAAATTGTGCATTTTAGAATTTTGTACGGAATTGTTCTCTTTTGTCAAATGAAAAGTTTTGTTCTCGAGTCCTAATTTGACCCCACCGGCTCCTAAGTTGTACAATTCACAATTGTTCACCAAGTTGTCTGTTCCTTCAACTCGGATTCCCCATTGGTTAAAATTACGAATGATGCTATTGTCTATGGTAATATTCTCCGAATTATCTATTACAATACCGTTTTTCAATCCAGCTTCCAAGGTAATATTTTCAATACGAATATTCGCTGCGTTGCTAATACTCAACATATTTGCATTCAAAGTTGATAAGGAAAGCTTTTTAGATTCCCAACCTACGGGAGGGTAAAAATACAACAGCATATTATCGCGGTCAATAAAATATTCTCCTTCAGTATCCAGTTCTTCGGGTATGTTTTCAAAATGAAAATGCGACACTTTTGTAGCAGGGTCAATCGCTCTTCCATTTTCGGTTGTTATTGAAAAAGATGAATTACTACCATATTGCATTTTTATTTCAGCATTGGCTATCTCTTTTATTTGATTGTATTCCCACTCCCAAGAAGAATGTACGACCCCATCCATCCAAATTTTCTCTTCAGAAGTTTTATAGAAATCCCAAGCAGCTATTTTTGCTGACCTTTCGCTATTTATGGTGAATTTTATTCCGTCCGTTGCTGAGTCTTTGGTTCCGGTTTCCAAAATATCTTTATACGAAATCGCTCCGGAAACTTCCAATCTTAAATCTTCCCATTTCGAAGAAATAATCAAATCATTTGCACTTACCACTTCATTTTTATTCGGCCAACGTGCAAGGTCCATTTTACCTTCATCTAACCACAGCATGGAAGGTGTTTCAAAATCGTCTGAAAAGCCATAGCCGTGATGGTTATGTGTTCCCAAATCTGATTTCGAAATTCCCAGACTCGTCAAATCATAGACTTTTATATTCGAAGCCATTGCTGGATTCACCAGATTAAATCCCGAACTCACTGAAGAATAGTCCTCAAAATTATTGGGGTTTAACACAACTCCTCCGTTTAGATACACCGCTCCACAACCTGAAATAGTGATACCATTATGAGCGGATGTCAATTCAATTTCTGAATCTATGACGTAGGTGTTTTCTTCTAACACAATTGTAGTTGTTGTACTGGTACCGGCTGCTATTGCGTCCAACTCATTTACCAACTGCGTCTTATTTGATATGCGTTTTGTCTGACTGTAAAAAACGGTTGTCAATGACAAAAAGCAATACAATACTAAATAATTCTTAGACATAAGTATCATTGTATTTTAGTTCACAAAACATCTAAGTTTTGTCTAATTCTTTTTCACTTGATTTAAATTGCTATTAGCTGATTCCGTTACCTATAGAGATAATTACAATACCTATCACCATACATGCCAATCCTACATACAAGTAGTTTCTAGCTTTTGAAGAGGCAGCTACCCACTCTTTGGTAACCAATCCGCTAACAATGGCAGTGGCCACACATGAGGTGTTAAAAATTGCATAGCCCACAGTATTGCCAGCTGCACCTAATTTAGAAGCTGCAAAGGCAAACAAGGCAGAAGCTGCGTAATGAAATATCGCCATTACAGCGATTAAAACTAAATTTTTCCCAAAATGTGGTGTTTTAAAAGTCCCCCAAGATTTTTTCTTTGAAATTTCATAGGCAAAATATACTGCCATTACAATACCTCCACTCATAAATATTGGAAACATTACGCCAACTGCGGTTACCCACTCTGGGTTCCCAGCAGCCTGACATGCTTTGTGAATTACAGGTCTTCCTATGGCATTTGCGTAGCTAAAACCTGTAGCTAACAAACCTCCAATTACGGCAATTAAAATCCCCGTAAGCACAGATCCTTTGTTTTCTCCTTCAGAATCGCCAGCTTGTTTCTGGTCTTGTTCGCGGATTAAACCTGCCTTTCCGTTTGCAATTACTCCTATTAAAACTACTGCCAGTCCTGTTAAAATCGTTAGAAAAGTATTGGTTGGAGGAATTCCGTCAACGACAAATGGCAATAAAGAACCTATTAGAATAACAGTTCCAATAAATAAGGAGAATCCCAAAGACAAACCGATATGGTTGATCGCTTTTCCCCACATCATTACACCAATTCCCCATAAAAAAGAGGCAGCTGCCATTTTATAAATAACATCTACGGGTATGGCGGCTACAACGTCGGAAAATCCGTTTATCAACACCACGGAGGCAACTATAGGCACAGCAAACATGGTGAGCATAAAAAAGAGCCCCCAAGTATTTTCAAATTTAAAGTCTTTCGTGAATTTTTCTGGTAAGGCATACAATCCGAGCATCAATCCAGCAAATACGGCAATAATAATTCCTTCAATCATAATATTAGTTGTTAGTTGTTAGTTTTTCCCCCTTCGCTTGGCTTCGGAGGACATTTTAGTGTTTCTCGTTAATTCCAATGTTTGAAAAGTCCCCTGGCGAGAAGTTTTCTATTGGTAGTTTATTTTTGTTTTTAGTCGACAATTCTAAAGAGTTCCTTTTAAAACCTGGATCCTCTTCGGCGTAATAATTGTCTTTAGCTACAATCTTCTTTTTTTTATTGGTAATACCCTTTGGTTTGTTTGCAGACGCTTCAAGCGGCACTATTGGATTGTAAAACAAGTTTCTATTGGCATAACTATAAGGATACTTAAAAGCCGCATAGTCGTTTTCTGGAGAGAGCGCAAGAAAATCTTTGAACGTCTCATACTTTGTGTAAGGTGTGTCTTCAATTTTCCCATTGCCATATTTCTTAACCGCATTGTTCCATGCGTTTTGCACCTTCGGCTTTCCTTTGTATGAGTTGTAATACCCACCAACACCATACAGGATTGGAATTCTACAATCTACAAATACATTGTCATTCATATAATTCTGACCTCCTGTATTTAACATAATGGCACCAAACCCCCATTCAGAATCTAGATAGGATACGTTTTTAAAATAATTCTTTTCCATGAATACACCCATCGCATAATTATCGCAATAGATACCATTGGTAGGCACATTGTATAGATAATTGTTACGCAAAGCATTCCCTCTGTTCGAAGGATTCAACGGACTTGTATATACATACACAGCACCACCATCAAACATATGATAGGTTGGTAAATCGTGAATTTTATTATTATCTACCTCACAATCATTATTGTAGTTCATGCGAATGGCAAAATGAGGCATGTCATAAATCTCATTATTACGAGCATGATTTCCAACACCTTTATCCAAAAAGACACCTGGCATTTGCGATTTTTGATCCCAACCAGAACTGTAAATTTCACAATGATCTACTACATTGTTTCCCGGACGTAATGTTTTCTTATCTCCTCCTCTTAATGTAACGCCATAAGCCCCTACGTGATGAATTTTTGAATGATGGATACGATTGAAAGAACCACTTAACAACACACCTCCCATCACTACATTTCTTATCTCACAATTGGCAATCTCTATATGATGTGATCGTTCTACTATAATCCCATTTTTTCTTCCAGAATCTATCGTAATATTTTCAATTTGCACAAAGGCTGTATTTGAAATATGAAATACATCGTCTTCTAATGAGGAAACATAAATCGATTTTTTTTCAAAATTCTTCGGCGGCATCATGTACAATATTCCTGAATCTCTATCCATATAATATTCTCCTGCCGAATCGAGTTCTTCCAAGATGTTTTCAAAGTAAAAGTGACTCAAACGGGGCAATCCTCCACCTAATCCATTCAACTCTCCGCTTTGTAAAGTGATGGTTTTCTTCTCAATATCCACAGATTTGATATTGGTATAGGTCCACTCCCATGTGGTTCCCAACACACCATCGATCCATACATTTTGAATATCCTTCCAATGTTTCATTCTATCAAATGCAACTCCAAAAGTTCCTCCATTGTTCATAAAGTTTTTGTCTTTATGCCAATCTCTAATTCTAGGTTTAGAAGTACCTTTCTCAATTATTTTAGTAAAAGACACCATTCCTTTTAAAACACCACCAATCCTAGCCTTATCTTCCAAATAAGGTGAGTTTTCGTTTTTGTTTGGCCAACGTGCCAGTTCCATACGCTCACCACCAATACTCAATCCTGTAGGGGCTACTCTCGAGAAATGTTCTAAGTTCCAACCGTGCTTTGACAACTTTCCATAACTATGTATACCGTGTTTTTTTAAATCCACCATGAGAATCTTCCCTTTGGCTTCTTCAGATAAAACCCTATCCAATACTTTTGCTTCGGTTACACTTGAAAACCAATTTGCCTGTAAGTATTCACCACCAAAGAAAACCACTTTATGGCCTTTCTTTGCTTTTATTACTAACGGAGATTCTTTGGTTCCCGAATGTGATTTATTGAGTCTAAATCCTTTTTGAACGGGATACTCTCCTTCTTCAATTAATATAGTTACACCTCCCTTTGGATATTTTTTTTGACTGTTTAGCTTTTGGACCGCATCAAGCGCTTCTTGCAATGTATACTGTCCTGATGTAGGCGATTCAGTCACTACATAGGTGATTTGTTCCTGCGCAAACAAATGCAATGAAACGCATATCAATATGAATGTTATTTGCTTTTTCATTTTTATAATTCTTTTACGATTACCATGAAAATTTAAAGACTGTGGTGCTACGATATTGCTCACCCGCTTTGGTAATCGACTTTGGAGAACTCGCAATATTAGGTCCATTCTGATAACGATGTGTTTCACAACAAAACCCCTTGTATTTCCCATATTGCTCATCGCTATTTCTTTGTAATTCATTTGAAGTATATTTCCCTGTATACAACAACATACAAGGTTCTGTCGATTGCACAGTCAACTCTCTACCTGAAACCTCTGAAGTTATTTTTGCTACTTCTTGCAATTTAAAATCAGGATTGTCAAAAACATAGAAATGTTCAAAACCGTCGTTCATTGCCTCATGTACAGCTCCAATACTTTTTCCTTTTCTTAAATCGTCAATGTTATTCTCTACAGACACAACCTCACCAGTTGCTGCTCCTGAAGCATCCAACACTTGTCTTTTTGATGTATGAACACTTGCGATATGATCTTCTACCGTCCCTGCAAAAGCATTTAGGTTGAAATAGGTATGATTCGTCAATGCAAGCGGCGTGTCTTGATCTGGCAATGCGCTGTATTCAATTTTCAGTTCATTCGTATCTGTCAATTCAAACACTACAGTGATATCGACATTTCCAGGAAACCCTTCTTCTAAGTCTGTACTTCTCAAAGACATTTTCAGTTTAGCACCGAACAATTCCGCTCTCCAAATTCTTTTGTCAAACCCTTTTACTCCCCCGTGTAAATTGTTATGCCCACAATTTGCGTTTAAGGAATAATTTCTACCGTTCAATACAAATTGAGCATCTTTTATTTGAGAACAATAACGCCCTACTGTACTTCCAAAATAAGGCGCATTTTCAATATATTCTTTCGAATAATAGCCCTCTAAGGTATCAAAACCACAGGCAATATTTTCAAGTATTCCTTTTGCATTTGGCACCCATAACGAGGTTACTGTTGCGCCGTAATTAGTAATACTGACTTTTACGCCATTCTGGTTTTCTAAGGTATATAAGTCAATTTCTTGTTGGTCTATGCTTCCAAATATTACTTTGCTTAGTTTCATAGGTTTCGTTTGGTTTAAATGCTGATTTATTTTTCTTCAAATGCGGCTAATTTCTCCCAGTCGAAAACAACGCCTGTTCCTGGCTCATCTGAGGCTACCGCTCTATAGTTTTCAACAACTAATGGTCTTGTAGTATATTCATCTATTGGAAAGCTATGCACTTCCAGCCAACCTGCATTAGGTTGAGACGACACCAAGCTCACATGTAGTTCTTGCATTCCATGTGAACAAGCAGGAATACCGTATTTGTCGGCAAGCTTTGCTGCTCGTAACCACCCGGTAACACCTCCACAATTGGATGCATCTGGTTGTACAAATGACAGTTTAGATTGTTCAAATGCATACTCAAATTCATGAATGGTATGCAAATTCTCCCCCATAGCCAAAGGCATACCAGTAGCGTCGGAAATTTCACCATATCCTTTGTAATTATCTGGAATGGTGGGTTCTTCAAACCAATGAATGTTATAAGGTTCAAATGCTTTTGCTGCTTCGATGGCTTTTGCTACAGACATGGAATAGTTCGCGTCTACCATAAACGTCACATCCGGACCTATCAATTCTCGTACTGCTTTTATCCTAGCAATGTCTTCGTCCAAATTTTCTCTTCCAATCTTTATCTTCACAGCATTGAAACCATTTGCCAAATACCCTTTGATATTGTTTAGCAGTTTTTCCAATGGAAACATCAAATCGATCCCACCGCAATATGCCTTACAGGTATTGTCTGTTCCTCCAGCGGCCTTCCATAAAGGCTGCCCTGCTTTTTTACAGCGAATATCCCAAAGTGCAATATCGACTGCCGACATGGCGAATGATGCAATTCCACCTCTACCTACATAATGAATATGCCATTCTAGAAAGTCATAAATACCTTCAATATCTGTCCCATCCTTTCCAGTTAACACTTCAGAAAAATCGTGTTCTATCATGGCTTTTATTGCATGACCACCTTTTCCTCCTGTATACGTATAGCCGGTTCCTTCGCTACCATCTTCCAATGTAATGGTCGTGGTTACCAGTTCAAAATGGTAATGATCACCATGTTTTGCATCTGATAATACTTCTGGTAACGGCACTTTAAATAAACGAACGTCTATTTTATTTATCTGTGTACTCATCTTTATCCTTTAAATTTTACGTAGAAAGTTTTCTTTTCTAGATATTGCTCAAAACCATATTTACCATATTCTAACTCATTGTTACATCTCATAATAGTATTCATGTCATTAGTAAATACCATGGCTGCTAATCCGTATTCACAATCATTTGCAAAGCCAATTACTTCGTCGAAAGAACTAAATTTTAAGACGGGTAAAATAGGTCCAAATGATTCTTCATGCACAATGGTCATATCTTGTTTTACATCCGTTAGAATGGTAGGCTCAAACCAATTTCCTTTTTCAAATTCAGCACCTTCTGGTCGCTTTCCTCCAAAAGCCAATGTTGCGCCTTCTTCCAGAGAAACAGCTACAAGATGCTCCATATGTTTTAATTCATTGGCATTTACCTTTGGCCCCATGTCAGTTTCTTCCAGCATAGGATTCCCTACTTTTAAAGCAGCAACCTTCGGCATAAAAATCTTCATAAAGTCGTCATACACATTTTCATGAATGTACATTCTTTCATTACAAGTACATACTTGTCCACAGTTATCGAAACGAGAGTGTAAAGCCGATTCGGCGGCTGCTTCTAAGTCAGCATCTTCGAATACAATAAATGGCGCTTTTCCTCCTAGTTCTAGTTGTACATGAATTAAATTATCAGCCGCCATTTTAGCAATTTGCTGCCCTACTGGCGTAGACCCTGTCATAGTTACCATTTTTGTGATTGGGTTTTGAACCAATGCAGACCCCATACTACGTCCAGGCCCTGTGATGATATTGATAACTCCTTTTGGAATCCCTACTTTCTCTGCCAAATTCCCCAATTCAAGTGTAGCAAGTGGTGTTTCTCCAGTAGGTTTTATTACAATGGTATTTCCTGCTACCAAAGCCGGCCCCAATTTTCGTCCCGCCAAGGCTAATGGAAAGTTCCAAGCCGTAATTGCTACTACAACCCCTCTTGGTATTTTCTGTATCCAGATTTGCTCATCCGGATTGTCTGAAGGAATAATGTCTCCTTCTATCCTCCTCGCTCCCTCACAAGCATATTCAATAAAAGAGGCCGTTACAGCTACTTCCATACGCGCTACTTTTAATAGCTTTCCTTGCTCTTTTACTAATAGTTCAGCTAAAGCCTCACTGTTTTTCTTTATTTCATTCGCCAGTTTGTACAAATATTCTGCGCGTTTGCGTGCAGGAAGTTTACGCCACTGTTTTTGTCCTTTTTCAGCTGCTTCTAGAGCTTCATTTGCATCTTCAACCGAACCTTTCTGTACGGTTGCTACGACTTCTCCTGTAGATGGATTGAGTACTTCTGACAGATCTCCTGATGCTGTCTGTTTCCATGTGCCGTCTATAAATAGTTTGTATTCTTTCATGAGTTAGTGAGATTTGACTCCTTTGGAGTTATAGTTATTTGACTCCTATGGAGTCATGATTGCATTCTTTCTTTTACTTATAGATGTTTGACTCCTTTGGAGTTATAGTTATTTGACTCCTTTGGAGTCATGTTTGTAAACTTTCTTTTACTTATAGATATTTGCCCCCTTTGGCGTCGCTCAATTCTTGTTTGGAAACTATCTTCCCATCCAACCTCCGTCTACCAAGGTTATACTTCCATGCATATAAGCTGCTGCTTCCGAACAGAGAAATACTACTGGACCTGCGAAATCTTCAGGTTTCCCCCATCGCCCTGCCGGTATACGACTTAATATGGATGTAGACCTCTCTGTATCATTACGTAAGGCTTCGGTATTGTCTGTGGCTATATAACCCGGGGCTATAGCATTCACATTGACACCTTTACTCGCCCATTCATTTGCGAAGGCCATAGTCAACTGACCAATAGCTCCTTTACTGGCGGCATATCCTGGCACTGTAATTCCACCTTGAAAGGTCAACAAGGAAGCCGTAAACACTACCTTACCACTTCCTCTTGCGACCATTTCCTTTCCGATTTCTCTAGTCAGGATAAATTGTGCATTTTGGTTTACTTCGACTACTTTGTCCCACATTTCATCTGGATGTTCTGCTGCAGGTGCACGCAATATGGTACCTGCATTGTTTACCAAAATATCAATGACAGGAAAGTCCTCCTTTACTTCTTTAATGAATGCATACAGCGCTTTTCTATCGCTAAAATCACATTGGTACGCTTTGAAGTTGGTCCCTCTTGCGTTTACTTCTTTTTCAACGTCAGACCCAGACAATTCTAAACTTGCACTGACACCAATAATATCCGCTCCTGCCTCTGCCAAGCCAATCGCCATGGCTTTTCCTATTCCTCTTTTGCATCCTGTAACTATCGCTACTTTCCCCGCTAAACTAAATGTATTTAATATACTCATTTTCTTAAATTTTTATCGTTTTACTGTTGACAATCCATCAACACTTTTAAGCCTTCTGGGTTGTTATCTATGTCTTCAAATACTTTTTGAATACTGGTTAACGGCTGTACATCTGTAATCATTGCTTCAAAAGGCAATTCATTTAATGTTACCAATGCAATTGCTGTTTCATAATCTTCTTTTTCATAAACACGAGCTCCAATCAATTTCAATTCTTTCCAAAAAAACTTAAAAAGATCAATTTCTTTCTTTTGACCGTGTATAGCAACCATTACGATTCTCCCTCTAATGCCAGCTACCTCTGTCATAATATCTAATGCCGGTTGTACCCCTGCAACTTCAAATACAACATCTGCTAAACTACCTTCTGTTTTTTCTTTTACATAACTCACTAAATCTACTTCGAGTGGACTTACAGCATCAAAACCAAGTTCTTTGGCTTTGGCGATTCTGTTTTTATTTACTTCTGAAATAATGACTTGAGCCCCTGTTGATTTAGCAACCATAGCAACCAACAAACCAATTGGTCCTCCACCAATTACAACAGCAGTCTCATCACTTTTCAATCCGCTTAAACGAACATCATGAACCGCAACCGATAATGGCTCTATCAAAGCAGCTAATTTTAAGTCTGTAGTATCCTTAAGTTTATGTAAGGTAAATGCCGGTACGTTCCAGTATTGTTGCATAGAACCAGGACTGTCAATCCCTATAAACTTTAAATCTTCACAGATATGATTAAAACCTTTGTCTGATGGTTTTACCCCTCTATCATCTAAAGGACGCACAACTACTTTTTGTCCTAATTCATACCCTACTACTCCTTCTCCAACAGCATCAATCACACCCGACATTTCATGACCAATAGTTAAGGGCATAGCTACCCTCTGATCCATCATACCATGATAAATATGCACATCTGTACCACATACACCTGTATAAGCTACTTTTATTCTTACTTCGCCTTCCTTAGGCTGCTCTATTTCTTTTTCGATTACAGAGAATTTTTTTTCTCCTTTGTACTGTGCTGCTGTCATGTTCAAATATAAATTACATTTCTTATTTGAACAAAAATAATCATATCCTGAGCATTAAAACAAAACAAAACGCACAGAAGTTGACAGAAATAGCACGTATGACATAAATGCCAATTTCCCAACATTAACCAATTGAATGTTAAAAAAAAGATGCTACAAGTAAAAAAAAACTATCAAAAAATAGGTGACAAAAAAAAAGTACAGCCAATATAATATTGACTGTACTTTATTAATATTATAAAAGATGGCTTTATTCTTTTACCACCTTATAAGTTCCAACAGCTCCGTTGATGGTTACTTTTAAAACATATACTCCGTTGTTTAGGGCAGACATATCTATTTCACTTGCTGCATTTGGGTTCGCTTCTGACTGTATCAATTGCCCCATTAAATTATACAAAGCAATGTTCTGAATTGACTCCTCCGCGTTTACATGTAATACGTCCGTTACCGGATTTGGATAGGTTGATACTCCGTACTGCGTCAATTCATTTACGCCTGCAGTTGGATCCTCCACCATTGAAAATTCAGCAATAAAAATATCATCATTAGCATCAGGGCTTGATGACTTCGCTCTTGAAAACTGAATTACAAAACCTTCATGATAATTTGCCAACCCTGTATTACCTGTTGTTCCATTGCTTTCCAAATCAGAACCTATATCTAAGGTAGAAGGTGTAACATATGCAAATTCGAAAGTGCTATACCCTGTATGATCAAATGAGTCGTATGGAATTTGGATTGCATTTCCTGCTAATACAATTGAAGGATCTCCTCCTGAAATCAATTGCGCACCTACCACAGAATTTGTTAGATTGTCTATGTGCTTAAATGATACTTGTACGTAGTTATCATTGTTTACATGAGCACCTCTATTTCTAATTCTTAAGGTTATTCTATAGGAAGTATTTGGTAAAAGTGCGTCTCCAGAAGTAACCTGATTAGAAATGGTTTGCCTAATACTAGGAGTTTTTGACGACACGCTTACTACGATAGTTCCTTCAGCTCCATCTGTTTCCGTCGTAACACCTCCGCAATAATACCAAGAGCCATCATCTTTTACGACTATTGCTCTTTCTGGTTTAGCTGTATGCGACTCTCCAGACAAACAACTCGACACAGGTGCAGCTCCTTCGAAATCGTTGTTTTGAAGTAATTGCGCTTGATTAGACAGTGGCGCCAACACTAATAAACTAAGTAATAATTTTTTCATAATAAATTGATTTAGGGATTTAAGCTTCCATAAGGAAACTATTTTCATATATGAAACAAATATACAGTATCCTTAATACTTATACATGAAACACACTTCACAAATAGTAACACAATTTTCACATTAAAAACATATACGCTATAACCTAAAAATTGATTAACCCTTTATAAAGTCCTCGACTCACCTGTATAGTACGCAAAAAAAAGCACTCAAAAGATATCTCTCTTGAGTGCCTAAATATTATTTTCTAGAAATCCTAGTTAATCATAATTTTACGAGTTGCCACTGCATTCCCAATGACGGCTCTTAAAATATAGACACCTTTAGGAAGTGTCGCAACATTAATAGTCCCTGTTTTTGTTCCTAACACTTTCGTAGTTACCACTTGCCCAACAGCATTCGATAACGAGACCTGAGAAATTTTAGAATCAGCAGCCACATTGATATGGCTATTGGCTGGGTTTGGTGCGAATGAGAAATTTAAATCTTCTACTGTATCAACACTCAACTCAGACTCCAAGGTAATTGTTACATTAGAAACTTTTAAACTTCCAACAACATCAGCTGCTCCCGATTGTTTATTAATAGAGAAATATATAGACTTATCTGAAGGTGTGTCAATTGTAAATGTTGCAAAATAGGTCGCTGAACCTGCATTTATATTCTGAAATTTTACTTGCATGTTTTTACCTGTTGTTTCTTCTGTATTCGTATTATCAGGTACAGATGTACCTTCAGAACCAGAGCCTAAAACAAATATTTCGTTAATAACACCGCTACCAGCAACCTCTCTTATTGTATTATACATATGCTTATCCATGGTAACACCTGTTCCTAGCACAACATCGAATTGCAACTTATAGATACCCGCCGTTGCGAAATTGACATCTTGTCGGATAAAGGAATTCGAACTGTTACTAAAATTCAAAACACCAAAACCTCCAGCTATCGTACTGTCAGAGTCACCATACCAACCTGCACCTACTCCTGGTGTAGCTGTTGGTAATACCGGCACATCTACAGAAAAATCTGAATTGGTCATTGCTTGACCGAATGAATCTGTAGCAAAAAAACAAAGTGATAAAAGTAAAAAAGTAATTTTTTTCATAAATAATGGTTTAAAATTTGATTAAAATAATTCTACAAGAACCTTTTTCTTGTCACAATCAAATTTACATTTCGCCATGTTCAACGACTGTAATAAATTGCACAAAAAATAACAAAATTTGAACGAACGTTACTACCTACAAATCCCTCAAGAAACAAGATACCCCGCCATAGACGCTGTCTATAGGGGGTTCTTGAAAATATACTGATTAAGGTTATTCTATCACCACTTTACGAGTGATCGTTGCGTTGGCAATGTTAGCTTTTAAAATATACACTCCTCTTGCGAGGTTGGCAACGTCTATTGTTCCATCATTTGCACCAATATGTGTTGTTGATACTTGTTGCCCTAATGAGTTTATCATTGCTACAGATACAATTGCTTCAGAGGCAGCTACTTTTATATGTGTTTTTGCGGGGTTCGGCGCATAGCTAAAATCAGCGCTGTCCTGAATATTTGTATCTAGCAAAGAAACCAATACCATTTCGACATCATCTACATACGTACTAAGCAGTGGGTCAGTTGTTTTAGAAACCTGAAAAACTACGTTCGCTATAGTAGGCGTGTAATCGAATTCAAAATAAGTAAACCCTGTTGAATTATACGCTTCGGGCTTTATGGCCACACTCGCTTAATTTACTGTCACATTCGGTACCGAAGCAACCTCAGACCATCCGCTAAGATTCGCTAAATTTAAATCATCAGCATTTTTCATCGTCAATGTTACATTTTTACCGGTTGTATAAGTTCCGGCAGGTCTTGAAACTTTAATAGAAATTCGGTAAGGAACTCCTGTAGTTAACCCTCCAGCAAATTGTCTTATGGGTGTAGAACCGGTTGTTAGAAATTCAGCATAGTAATTACTTCCATCATTACTAACAGTAAATTTATTTCCACAACGAAACCAGTTACTTGCTGGTACCGCGTTCTGCCTCCCCTCTGGACACCCTCCACAACTTTCGTTACTGTAATTAACACCTCCACTACAGTCAGAAGTTACATCTGACAACGATGTAAAGTCAGATTGTTCAAACAGTTGCCATTGGCCAATCGCTGGTATCGTAATTGTTATAAATAACAGTATAAATAATTTTGTTTTCATAATATAATGGTTTTAAGAGTGGTAAAATTAGTTTGTTGAAATACTTTCATTTTTACAAATTTAGGGCCACTGTATGGATTTGAACGAAACAGATAGCACAATCTTCATGTTCATATTAAAAAAGTTATTAAAACCGTGTTAAACGGGGTTATTCACAATATTATTCCTCATACCAAAGAGGAGTAAAAACCTCCCTGCTATCAACTTTTAACATAAATATTACAAATAACCAACACCAACTAAAAAATATAATATGCTTTACGGTTACAAACTCCTCAACATTTCAAAAAAAAATCCCAAAGAGTATTTTTCTCTTTGGGATAGATTAACGATCTTAAACACTTGTAAATTAATCGACTACAACTCTTCGAATAATGGATGTGTTTCCAATAATAGCTTTTAATACATACATTCCTTTTGGTAAACTTGCTACGTCTATTGTACCAGCAACAGCTCCAATTTGAGTTGTTGCTATTTGTTGTCCTAATCCATTCATTAATTCTACGGAATCATTAGGACTTGAAGCAGCAACATTTATATGTGTTTTTGCAGGATTTGGTGCAAACGTAAAATCAGAATCTTCTACAGTGCCATTCTTCAATGTTGCACTAGGTTTAAAGGCTAGGTTAATTGTTATTTCCTCATAATCATTCCCTAAATTTGATTTAAGAAATTGATTTTTATTAAATACGAATGTTACATTCTTAGTCGTATTGTCATTCGCTCCAATATACCTCACAATAAAATCAAACCTACGATTCCAAGTCCAATCACAGGGAGAACCACCATCGCCGAGAGATTCTATGCGATCTATTTCAAAATCTGTAGAACTTGTTTCAAAACCAAAAACGGTACCATTGCCAACAGTACTTGCATTCACTGCCTTTTGAACGTTTGTTCCTGCAGCTGGATCCCAATCTACCAGGACACTGATACGAACCTCAGGCATTTCTTGCGAAGCAGAATAATCAATACTGTATTCAGTGGAACTATCCTTCGTAATATTATTCCCGTTACCATAATTACAAGAGTCGCTGTTATGGCCTTTTATTCCCGACGCTCCATAGGTTGGAAAAAGTCCAGTTTGCCCAATCATGGGTACCGTAATCAATAATAAAAAATAAAGTAATGTTTTTTTCATAATATAAATGGTTATAGTTTATTCAAATAAAAACCCTTGTTCTTATTTGAAACAAATGTACCTTATATAATTCTTTATAAACAACACAAATTTCACAAATCATGATACAGATATATCAGAAAAGCATTTCCAAATAAAAAACACATTGGCACACTGATTCTAGCCTACAAAAGTGTATTCTAAATTATGTGCTTTTTGTTTTTCAATATTCGTAAAACAAAAAGCACCTCAACTGTATTGAGGTGCTTTCTTGTTTTATTATATTACATTCAATTATATGCCTACATACCCTAATTTAAGTGATATTAGGTGTGCGTATTTTTGAACAACCTTCCCTTTGTCAGCAAAATCGGAAGGTCCTAACCTACCAGACGGTGCAGTAATCCATAGTGCGGCAACGGGTTTACCATACTCATTAAAGATGGGGGCTCCTACACAATTAATTCCTTCTATATCTTCTCCGTAGTCGATTGCATAACCAATGTCCGCTACTTCTTTTAAGGTTTCTTTAAACTGTTTTTTTGAAACTATAGTATTCTTTGTAAAAGCGGTCATTTTCTTTCCTTTTAGAAGTTCTGAAGCCTCTGCCTCGGGAAGATTGGCTAAAATAGACTTACCTCCAACGGAGCTGTGCAAGGCAAACTGTGTTCCTTGCTCTACAGAAAGCTTGACTGGATACAAAGAAGCTACCTGTTCCAAAATCACTCCATTACCACCAAGTAAAACACCTAACATGACAGATTCTTTCAATTCATCCCTTAGGGCACGCATCACATCAATGGAAAGCTCCACTATACTTTGCTCGTTCATAGAAGAAATTCCCAAAGTCAGCATTTTTCTAGAAAGTGTAATTCTTTTTGTGGTTTCGTTCTTTTGCAAATAATTTTTAAAGATTAAGGTATTTACAATCCTAAAAGCACTGGATTTTGAAATTGCTAAGGTTTGAATTATCTCAGTAAGTGTCAACCCTTTCGTTTTCGTTGCTAATAGTTCTATAATTAATAAACCGCGCTCTAAGTTAGGCACATTATAGTTCGCTTTTACGGTTTCTTTTTCCATTCCCCTTTTTTCAGTTTTAAAACAAAAATAACATTATTAATTAAATAGAAAAGAATTGAGACACATAAAACAATTAATTCTCAGTCAATAAATGTATTGTTATATAACAAAAAAAACAGGTTTGCTTATCAAACCTGTTTTTCTACTAAGACATATTTGTTATTTTCTTCCTGTTGAATTTTTCCTTGAATATTCATCGAATCGGATGTTTTCTTTTTTGTGATTCAAATCTTCTTTTTCTTGAGACAAATCACATTTGAATTGAATTAGATACGCCCAAGGTTTCGATTTGGATTGTGCTATATGGCAAACACCCCAAGTAAAACCTTTTCCATTTTTTGTATCATCGTACTTATCTGTACAATACAAACCTGCGGCATCTGGAGGTAATACTATATGTGCTTTTACTTCAAAATTCACTCCATCTTTTGCCCATTGTATGGTATTCTTTTCAGGACCATTGGCTGTAATCATGGAAGCGACTCCTTCTTTATAAGGCCAAACTAAGGCTTCGTGTCCACTTGCAGAAACAGGATTTAATGGATGTTTTACAAACGGTCCCTTTGGCGTATCGGCGATGGCAACTCCCATAGAGAAATTAGGATATGGTTTTTTCAACCCTACCCCTCTTGGCGCAGCGTGCTCACTTCCTACACCCATTGGATGTGCCTTGTAGTACATCCAAATTTTTCCGTCTCTTACAATTAAGTTTGGATCGTGTACTTTTTGACTGTCAAAGTCACCGTACTCCGTGATATCTGATCTTTTCGTAGTACTGGTTCCAAATCTCCCTGGTTTACCGGATACCAAAACGGGTTCTGGATGCCTGTGCCAAGGTCCGGTTGGACTTTCAGCCCAACTCATTCCAATTACATTTTTGGAACGTTCTGTATACGGAAATTTTACCGCTTGGTAGTACAAATAATAGATCCCATTATATACCATTATGTCCGGTGTAAAAACGGAGCGATCATCAAATTCACCTTCTGGTCCTCTCACAGCCGAAGGTCCTTGTTCTTTCCAGTTCTTACCGTCTTTAGAGGTTGCATAATAGATATCACACATGTCCCAAGTATTGGCAGGAATTTCTTTGGTCGCTTTTTTGTAACCTACGGGTGCCTGTGTTTTTGGACTGCGTGTATAGTATACATAATACATACCGTCTACTTTAATAACTGTACTAGGATCTCTTCTTGAAATCCCTTCTTCGTATTCCAAACCTTTCATCGTTTGGTAACTAAAGCTAGAGTAAAATTCGTTTTGAGAAGGTTCTGTTTGATCCCATTGCTCAATATATCTCCGCATAGAAGCACTGACTTCTTTTCCGTCGTAATAACCATCTAAAGTCCCCTTCAACTCGTTATTCTGTTCCTTTTCCGAACTCGCCACGCACGATGTCAAGACAATTGACGTGAGCACTATTAGTTTTTTTAGCATTGTATTTTTCATTTGAATCGTATTTACGGCCTAAGCTTATTTATTTTTCTTTTTATGTTTTCTTCGTCCCTGTAATATTTCCGTGGTCACGCCAAATTTTTCGGGTTGTAACATCACATCTCGAATGGTGCTATAATGCCTGAACTGATTCCATCCTATTTGTTTTTCTGAATTTCTTTTGAGATCGCATTCAAAACGCACTAAAAATGTCCAATCTGATCGTCCGTAATGACATAATCCCCAGTCAAAGCCTTGCCCATCATTGGTGTCTAAAAATTTATCAGCTATATAGGCACCGCCTGCTGGAGGAATGTCTTCCAAGGTTGTAACCACGTCAAAATTAATTCCATCTTCGGAATATTGAACTGTTCCTTTTTCGGGTCCTGCCCAGTCAACCAATGCCCCTATTCCAGTTTTCCAAGGAAACACCCATACTTCATGGCCGCTATTGGTAATTGGATTGTATGGTGATTTTACATAAGGTCCTTCTGGTTTGTCTGCAATAGCAACTCCCCATTTAGAGTCGGCAAACATTTTTTCACAAACTGGATGTCCCTTGTAATATAACAAGTATTTGCCATCTTTCACAATAATCCCTGGATCGTGGATGGCCCCGCTATCCCAAGACCCCGGTTTTTTACAATTTTTAAATTGAGAAAAGCCTGGTTTGTGCTCGTCCAACAACTCACCGTCTGGTGTTGTCGTTAAAATAGGTTCTGGCAGCTTTGTCCATGGACCATTTGGGTTGTTCGCCCATGCCATTCCAACGGTGTTTCTTTGTTCTAAAAAAGTACGGGCTTGATAGCACAAATAGTATTTACCGTTGACCACCAAAATATTTGTTGTAAATACGGAATAGTCGTCCCAAGCTCCTTTTTCTCCACGCTCTACAGCGGGTGCTTTTTCTTCCCAAGTTATACCATCCTTACTCGTAGCGTACCATAAATCTGCGTTTAACCAACTCGATTTTGTATCCAAACAGCGCGTATACCAGATATAATAAAGATTGTCTACTTTAATAATGGAACTTGGGTCTCTTCTGTGCACCCCTTCTTCATAGCCTAAGCCTTTTATTGGCTTGTAACGAAAACGAGTATAGAGTTCATTGTCGCTATCATTTCCTTGAAATCGTTGCATGGCTGCACTTTGGCTTGTAGCGTCTTTTTTTGTGACACTACATGCACTACAGTATCCTAATAAGAATATAAAATAAGCTAGATATTTCATTTACATATAATTTTAAACAAATAGTGGGTCCATAAAAAAGACCCACTATTCAAAAATACAAATTAGTTGTTAAGCGTATTTCTGTTTGATATAGGCAAACCATTTGTTCATGGTTTCTTTTCCTAAAATTTCTGTAAACTTTTTAGATGCTGCCTTGTATTCTTTTTTAATCGCCTCTTTCTTTTCGGCCTCGCTTAGGTTTGCGTCCAATTTAATGGTCTCAATTTTTGTTACCTTATCGAGGTGAACAGGAAAAATTGCATCGCATTGCTCTTTATCAAGAGACAATACCTTTTTCATTTCATTCGTGACACCTTGTGCCATATTTTTGTAATTCTTCTTTTGTGCAGAAACTACTGTCACTGCTACTAAGAACAATACTGTAAGGATACGTGTTTTCATAATCTATGTTATTTAAAATTATTTGTTTTTTTGCTTTTCTCTTTTTGCTTTTTGATGTGCAAACCACTCATTCAAGGTCTCTTTATCGAAGACGGTTAAAAATTCTTTAGATGCCGCTTTGTAAATTACTTTCATTGCTTCTTTTTTCTCCGCATCACTTTTTGAATCATCTTTCTTTACGGCTTCAATCTTTTTCACTTTTTCTAAATGAATGATATAAAGATCTGCCGCTTGTTTATCTGTTAAAGACAAAACTTTCTGCATTTCATTGGTTACTCCTTGTGCCATTTGCTCTACTGTTTTTTGCGCAGATACTGATGTTAAAATCATGGCGAATACTAAGGTTAAAATTGTACGTTTCATTTGATATATAGTTTTTAGTTGTTCGTTGTTCGTTGTTGGCTTTCAGCTGATGATTGCTGATTGCTGATTGCTGATTGCTGATTGCTGATTGCTGATTGCTGATTGCTGGTTGTTACAAAAATAAATAAAATTCATATATAAAACTAGTTTCATATCGGGATTTTTAGCTAAAAAAAGTATTGCTTCTATAAATCATTTACAAAAACAATACTTTTAAAAGCCAGGTGCTTAATCGTATTTCAGCGCTTCTTTCTTTTCTTGCTGATACAACACCCAATTTTTATATTTAGCACTTCCAAACAAGGCTGTGAAAGAAATTTTTGCTTCTTTATAAACTTTCTGTTGTGCAAGTTGCCAAGCCTTAGAATCATTTATAGTAGTTGCTTTTGCAGCTTGTAATTTCTGTACTTTTTCGAAATGTACAGCAAACACATCTGCTTCTTTTTCTGTTTCCAACGCCAATACCTTCATCATTTCATTGGTCATGGCTTTTGCCATTTCCTCCGTGGTTTTAGCTTGAGAAAAAGTGAGTGTAGAAAACAACACAAAAACAACTATTACTAAATATTTTTTACCAGCCTTCATTATTATCTCCAATATTGATAAAACTGTTACCTCTAATTTCTGCTTCAGGAATTGGAAACAATATATGCTTTGGTTGTACATTTCCACCCCATGGCACCGGTTTTGGTGAATTTGAAGCATTTGTATCTTGTGTAAGGTCCGTATCCCATAATTGGTTGGCTACCAACTCAATAAATTTAGTTTCTCCATAACGGAATACATCAAATTTACCGGTCCCTTCAAAACATAGTTCTTTGGCTCTATCCCAAATAATTTCATCTAATAAATCTTCACCTGTCAGACTTCTATCCACTGCTGTAGGAGAAATACCATCACTAGCTAAAAAATCAACGTTATTCAAATCAAATATTCCTGAATTACGCGCTCGGTCTCTAATCATATCCAAAGCATCGTGTGCATCGGTATCCAAACCTAAGTATGCAGCCGCCTCAGCATATACCAAAATAATATCTGCATAGCGCATTACAGGTGCATTCATATCCGTATTAAAGGCACTATTAAATTTCGTTGTAAATCGAAACTTGTGTACATATGATTTGTTCTGATTTTTATTGTACTTGACAGAATTATCTGCATTTAAGGTTCCTTGTGCAATATTGTGTTGATACCTAGGGTCGTCGTCGTCATAGTGATTTAACAATTCTAAGGTTGCCATACTTCTTGCTAAGTTCGTCCAGTCTAGCGCTTTGTTATTTCCTTTTGGACCGTTTACTCCTCCCCAAATACCTGGTTGTAAAAGTTCAAAATCGAATTGTATCTGAAACATCCATTCATGTGAACGCTCTCCTGCAACTGTAAATAAAGTTCCATAATTCGGCTCCAATTGATAATGCCCATCAGTCATTACCTCTTGAGCTTTGTCATAAGCCAATTGATAATAGCTATTATCGAGTCCAGAAGTATCGATATTCAAAGAAGCTCTTGTAAGGTATACTTTTGCTAGTAAACCTTGAGCAGTACCAATGGTAGCTCTTCCCAAGTCTGCCTCTCCATAACTAGGCCTATCTCCTGCCACCCAAGAGGCGTAGTACAAGTTTTCCTCAGCGAATTTCAAATCTTCAATGATAAACTCGTACACTTCTTCAGCAGCTACTCTAGGAGAACTTGAATTCCCCACATTTATCAACTCTTCTTTAATCAAGGGTACATCTCCCCAAAAGCGCACCAAATTAAAATACATTGATGCTCTTAGAAATCTTGCTTCTGCAACGATTCTGTTCTGTACTATTTGTTCATCTGGAGCCACAATCAACTGAGCAGAACGATCTATTACCTGATTGGCTCTATAAATTAGTGAATACGAGCTACCCCAAAATCTCCAAAAAGACTCTTCCGTATTGTCAAAGGTATACCAAGCTTGTGTATTTTGTTTTACATTGCCAAGAAACGTAGTTGCGACATGTGTACCATGGGTAGCAATTTTGATAAAAGCTTCTCCATATCCATCTTTAGATTGCGCTAATTCATCATACACCCCAACCATTCCAATTCCAAGCTCTTCAATATTTGTATAATAATTATCTTGAGAAAGGTTTGATACCGGCAATTTTTCCAATTCGTCATGGCAAGAAGTTGCTATCAAAAGCAAGACTGCCAAAATTCCGTAATATTTATATATATTCTTCATCTTATTCTTTTTTAAAATCCAACTTTAACACCCAATGCTACATTCAACGTTCTTGGATACGCACCATAATCTAATCCAGCACTTGTAATAGCTCTTTGTCCATTGGCTACACCAACTTCAGGGTCATAACCTGAATATTTCGTCCAGATATAGATGTTATCTACATTCGAATAAATTTTTAAGCTCGTAAGTCCGATATCTCTAATGTGCTTTGAAGGCACATTATAAGCAATGTTCATACTTTGAAATCTCACAAAACTACCATCCTCAATACTCAAATCTGTCAATCGCTTATCGGCTAAATAGTCAGGTCTAGGATACGTACCAGTAGGGTTTGCTGGTGTCCATGCGTTGAGTACTTCACTTGTTTTATTCCAGTTATCTCCTCCGGTTCCATTCAAACGATGTCTGTTTCCATTCACCACATCAAATCCGTATTTATAAGTAAAAAACAAACCTAACTCAATACCTTTATAAGAAAAGCTATTGTATATACTTCCAAAGTGTTTAGGTTGTGTTCTAGCAATGATCTTCGAATCGGCTCCGTTAATGATACCATCACCTGTGTATCCTACAAGGACTTCTTCTCCAGATTCAGAATCTGTTTCATATACAGGAACGGTTGGCTGATCTACATATTTTAAATCACCATAAATTGGATCCAAACCGGTACCTGCCCCATACTTTCCAACAAGTTCAGGTTTTAGAACCGGATTTGCAACAGTAGGATCTACAAAATCGTCATAGGTAAACACACCTGCTGTTTCGTACCCTAACCAGTTTCCGAGACTTTCTCCTACTCTAAGCAAACCTGTTGTTGTACCATTTGTAAATTGATCGTCGAAAGTTTGCTCATACGCACCTCCCATATCCAATACTTTGTTTCGGTTTATAGAGAAATTAATATCTGTCGACCATTTGAAATCACCATCAAAATTGATGGTATTTAAGCTTACTTCCAATCCTTTGTTTTCTACACTTCCAACATTGGTCAGCCAACTATCAAATCCAGAAGAAATTGGCAATGGCATTCTCAATAATAAATCGGTCGTTTCTTTGTAGTAAACTTCCGCTGTCAGTCCAATTCTGTTTTGAAACATTCCTAAATCAATTCCAAGATTATATTGATCAGTAAATTCCCATTTCAAATCGGGGTTAGTGATACTCGCACTAGACAAACCAGCAACAGTAGTTTCCCCGTATGCATAATTTGCTACATTCAACAATCCGAAAGAAGCATATGGCGGAATTTCCGCGTTTCCAGTTTGCCCATAACTCAATCGCAATTTCAAATTGGAAATTGCTTTAGCATTTTTCAAGAAACTTTCATTATGTGCATTCCAACCAAAAGCGGCAGCTGGAAAGTACCCCCATTTATCATTGATAAACACAGATGACCCATCAGCTCTCATTGAAAATGTAAAATTATATTTATTAGCATAACCGTAATTCGCTCTAGTTAAGTACGAAATCATGGTTTTTTCTATAAATACTGTTTCAGGAGCCAGAGGTACTAATCCATAATGCAAGCCGTCATACCCCGCAGATTCCACCTCAAAATCGGTCGTCTGTATATATTCCGTATCACGTTTGTTATCAGTTTTTGTATACCCTCCTAATAGTGTAAGTTTGTGTTTGTTACCTTGACCAAAAGCAGTTCGGTAATTCAACATATATTGGGCATTTAAATTTAGGTTTCGATAATGAAATCTAGTTCCTAAACCATTTGATCTCTGTCCTCTACCAAAAGCACCTGGAAAAAAGGCCTTGTTTACCCCGTCCATATAATTCATACCCAAACGCACGTTAGCCGTAAGACCTTTTGAAAAGGTATAGATAAAGTTTAAGTTTCCATTAAACCCATAGGTGTTTTGCAATGTTTGTGTTTTTTCGGCCTCCGTAACCGGGTCTAACCATATTCCTCCTTCTTCTTGATCTTCCTCAATTTGCCCAACCACACGGTCCGGCTGTCTAGACAAAGCTTTGATTACAGATCCCATATTACGTTGATTAAAAGCACCTCCACTTGTTGGTCCTCTTTTTACTGAATAACTTGGTGCTAGTACAGATACTACTTTGAACTTATCATTTATTTTATTCTGAAAGTTAAAGTTGGCGTTGTAACGCTTAAAATAAGAGTTTTTTACAGTTCCTTCATTATTCAAATAAGAAGTTCGAATGGAATACAGATTCCCTTCACTTCCTCCAGAAACACCAAAAGAATAATTTGTAATTACACCCAATTGATATATTTCATCTTGCCAATCTGTGTTGGCCGCATTATCAAACACCACTTGTGCTTCTTCAGGCGTAAGATCTACATAGCTTTCTCCACCTGTATTTACAGTAATGAGCGCATTGGGATTGTAAACTCCTTTATTATATTGTACTCTATCAATAAGGTTTTTCCCGTATTGCGACGTGTTTAAAACATCAACAAATCGGCTGTCGGGAACCATACTTAAACTAGTTCTTACATCGAAAGTCATTTTTGCTTTACCTGCCTGTCCTTTTTTGGTTGTAATAATAACAACACCATTGGCACCTCTAGCTCCATAGATAGCTGCTGCTGAGGCATCTTTCAATACTTCGATAGACTGAATGGCATCTGGATCTAAATTTGCCAAGGGAGAAGATTGCGGTCCATCAATAGCACTTGGTCCTTGTTCTACTTCATAGTTCACCTCTATAGGCATCCCATCAATCACATATAGCGGCTCATTATTCGCGTTGATTGAAGTACCTCCACGAATACGTATGCGCATTCCAGAACCTAAAGAACCATCAGAAGTTGTTGTATTCACACCTGCAATTCTACCTGTCAAGGCTTGCTCTGCAGTTGTATTGTTGGTACGCTCAATTTCTTCAACTTTTACCTTAGCAATGGCACCGGTTACATCTTGTGCTTTTTGAGTACCATACCCAACCACAATCACCTCATCTAGTTGACTGCGATCTTCTTTAAGTACAATATTAATTGTTTCTTGTCCTGTATATGGAACTTCTTGCGTTACATATCCCATTGAAGAAAACGAAATTCTTTTTCCTTCCTCGGTGACACGTACTTCATAGTTCCCATCAAAATCCGTCATAGTTCCAATAGATGTTCCTATGACTAATATACTTGTTCCAGGCAACACTTGCCCAGATTCATCTTTTACATTTCCTGTTACATTTTTTGCTTGTGCTTGTATTTGTTGACTTACACCAGCAAAGAAAAAAACGGTCAACAAAAAGCATTGTATCCATGCCTTCTTGTGGGGGATTTTTTCCATAAATTTAGTTCGTTATTTAGTTAGTTAATATATAAATAGACTGCATTAGTTATTCAAATTGAAACTTGTTTTCATAATTGAACGAATAACACATGGTAAAATTAGTAGGGTATTTCTATTTAGTTTGGTATAAATACCACAAATCGTAACACATTTAGCACATTTGTTACAAAGACAGTCAAACGACTACTAATAGCCCCTATTGCATTCAATCCTTGTCACTATTCTTCTTGAATACCCATGCTCTCAAAATCTATAGACAAAAAGCCTGGTAGTTTATCAAACCTCACCTTTGATTCAAATTCAAATTGGTCTTTATTTTTAAGATGGCCTATGGAAGTTGGGGTTTCATTTAACACTTGATTCCCTTGCACCACATGATTGGATATTTTCTTAGTTTTTCCTTCCGTTTTTAAAACATAAGGTGCCATTAAAAAAACACCTGAAGAACCCCCTAATAAATAAGCTCCTTTGGTCCTCTTAAAATTTGGTAAATATTTATTTGTAGCAAAGCAGGTCAAATTATTTTTAAACAATGTTGATTGGTAACGCAATTCAAACCAATTAGACCAGTCTTGTTGTTTACCATCTGCTTTGAGAAAAGCGGTTACCCCATGTTTGTCATAGGCATCCAACTGAGTTTTCTTATTTTGAGCGTTTGAAATCTGCTTCAAATTTTTATTCACAACATGGTTTTGAATCAAAGCCGGTGAATTGTGTAATTTATCAATAAACAATTTCAACTCAGGATACTGTGTTGTAAATGTATTATACAAAAAGCTGCCTGCTTTAAAATGTGTATTGGCATCTGTATACCAGGTATTCAAATAGTTTGTTGTGTTGGATGCTCTCACTATATGAGATCCTGTTTTATAGGCATAAGGACAATCTACAGCAACATTATTAACCACCTTATTCTGGCCACCTCCATGAATATACACGGCTGCATTTTTGGATCCTTTTGTACTGTTTCCAACATTGTTAAACAGGTTGCCTTCTACGGTATTCCCCATGGTATAATTATCTAGATAAGCACCATTGGTATGAACGTTTTCAAAATAGTTATAACGAATGACATTACCACGGTTGTAAAATTGGTTTCCGGTTGCTAAATACAATGCGCCTCCATCAAAATGGTGGTATTCGGGCAAGTCGTGCATATAGTTATTTTCCGCTACACAGTCGTTCGTAAACTTCATTTTTATGGCAAAGTGTGGTGTGTTGTAAATTTCGTTGTTTCGTGCCGTATTTCCACAACCTGCTAGCGTAATTCCTGGCACCTGTGATTTTTGATCAAAAGCAATATGATGAATTTCACAGTTCGATACCAGATTATTTTCTTTTACCAACGAATAGCTTTTTGCTTCAACACCTAATTTCACACCTCCTGCTCCCATATTGTAGATATGACAGCCATTGACAACCGTGTTATGAGCTCCTTGCACCAAAACACCCCATTGATTAAAGTTTCGAATCATACAGTTTTCAATACGAATATTCGTACTTCTGGCTACGACTTTTTTCTTTTGAACTATATTATCAATACGAATGGCCGTTTCTCTTCCCGATTCCAACACCATACCCTCAATTACCACATTAGAAGCACCTTTTACAGAAATCATATCTGTAGAAAGGGTTGCCAATGTAATAACTTTGTCTTTTACATTTTGTGTAGGATAGAAATACAGCAACATTTTTTCTCTATCTATAAAATACTCACCGGGACTATCGAGCTCTTCTGGAACGTTTTCAAAATGAAAGTGGGTTACTTTTCGAAACACTCCTAAACCATTGTTTGAACAGAAGCCATGGTAATTTCTTTTCCATTTATTTCTTTTACCTGTGTATACTCCCATTCCCATGAGGCAGACAGGACCCCGTCGAGCCATATTTTTTCTTTAGATTTGGATGCGTAGTTCCATCTAGAACCTCTATCGAAATCTACTTTAAAGGTACCCCCTCCTTGCTCCATAAAGCGCTTGTTCTGAAACCACATGTTCTTCTTTTTCTCTCCTTTTGAGACAACATCTACTAAGGAAACTGCTCCTTTGATTTCTACATCAGAAAAATTTCCTTTGAATTGTTTTTTACTATCGTAATAAGGATTCAACTCACCTACGTTTGGCCAACGCGATAAACGCATTCGCTCCCCATCTACCCATAACATTGCGGGTGTTGTGAAATTTGGGTTTTTCTCAAACCCGTAGCCGTGTTTTACAAACTTTCCCAGTGCCGATTTACTCAACCCAGATTTTTTTAGATCGAGCACTTTAATTTTAGAAGCGGCTTTTTCATCAACCAGTGTAAACCCAGCTTGTGACGCTTTGAATTTTTTAAACTTTTTAAAATCCAGTATCGTCCCTCCAAACAAATGTACTTTAGAAGGATTCTCCGCCACTATAACCAAAGGGTTCTCTTTGGTTCCAGATAGCTTCTTACCAATGACAATCTTATCTTCTATTTTATAATACCCGTCTTTGATTCTAATTTCAATTCCTTCGAGAGGATAGCCGTTTTTATCAATCATTTTAGAAACTTCTGCCAATGCTTTTTCGACAGTCGCATGTGTTCCCTTTTCTCCTTCTGTAGATACAGTTACAATATGTTGTGCATGTAATGCAGAGCAAGCTATTGAAGCAACTGCGAGTAAGGTGTTTTTTAAATAGCTCATAATATTCCGTTTATTTTTCAATATAATGATGTATACCCAAAGTATTTTAGTTTAAAAAAGGGAGCCTAAACAGCCTCCCTTAAAAAAAAACACAAGGTGTTATTATTTATTCTTTAATATTAGATATTTTAAACCCAAAAACAAATTGTGATTTTAAATCTCTAATGCCAATATTTGAAATATCTATTTTTATTCCTTTTGAGGTCTTCTTGTATTTCAATTCCTTTTCACAGCCCATCAAACGCACTTCAGTTTGTTTTGTAGGAACAACATCTGCGATAAAAATAGTTTCTGTCTCAGGCCATTCTGGAGAGAAGGCATACAAATTGTTTTCTTTTTGAGAAAACCAAAATTCTTTTACTGCATCTCCTTCTTTAGGCGCTATAGTCATTTGATAGATAGGAAATCCTGCATGGAAGTCATGCTTTGAGAATACAGGCTTATTACCTTCTCCCCATTGTGCGTCTTTAATCCATTGGTGCGTATCGTAGATACCTTCTCCGTAGATATCTAACCAACCGCCAATTTCCAACAAACGCTGTTGCATAATTACTGGAATGGTTCCATCTGGATTTGGCCCTATGTTTAATAAAAGATTTCCACCTCTACTCACGATATCCATCAACATAAAAATCAATTCTTTCTCTGTTCTATAATCATCAATATTTTCGATTCTATTGATCCCGAACGACATTCCAATTCCTCTGTTTTCTTCCCAAGGTTTAGAACCGTCAGAGAACCCTGAACCGTACTCAGTAGTATAATAACTTCCATGTTCCCCTCTTACTTTTCCCCAACGATCGTTTATCACAAGTTCGTCTTTGTTTGGTGCATTGTTCAAAGCCCAAGTTAGCAGCGGTAATGTTTGCCATTTTTTATAATCCATCCACCAGTCTCCATCTGAAAACAACAATGCTGGTTCATAGTCATTTACCAATTGCTTCACTTGTGGATACATAACTTCGTGAACATATTTATCCAAACCTGCTTCAGCGGCAGTAACGTCTTCTTTTGTAAATTTCGCTTTTTTATCTCCTTTGGCAGCAGTGTCAACGGTTAAACTTCCCGAGCTCAATATTTTTTGTTGAAGTTCTGTCCAATACGGATTGTACCAATCCCAAATAGAATAATAAAGTCCCATTTTCACCCCTTCTTCTCTAACAGCAGCAGTTAAATCCCCTACCAAATCTCTTTTAGGTCCAGATGAAACGGAGTTCCAAGGCATCCCGTAACTTTCAGACGCTTCTTTGTTTGGCCACAGACAATAACCGTCGTGATGTTTTGAAGTAAGCACTACATACTTTGCTCCCGATCGCTTAAATACAGACGCCCATTCTTTTGGATTGAAAAGCTCTGCCTTAAATCCATCTCTAAATTGGGAATACGGAAAGTCTTTCCCATAGTTCTCATTGTGAAATTTTGTGATGGCATGATGGCGATCTCTTCGGTGTTTTTTTTCTGTATTTGGATCTTCATTCAAAGCATTCCAATACCATTCGGCATAAGTTCCTTTATTGGTATATCCAGGTACAGAATACAATCCCCAGTGAATAAAGATTCCAAATTTTGCCCCACTAAACCATTGAGGTGTTTCTCTTGTATCTAAAGATTCCCAAGTAGGCTGGTATTGTTTTTGTGCTGAAACAAAAACGACAAACAGCAAACTAAGGAGTAGCGTATTTTTTATGTTTTTCATTTTAATAAATTTGTTTTCAACAAAAATACGTGCCATTCGAAGCTTACACTATACTCATAATGCACAACGAATAACACGTATTTTACAAATTAGTTGTTTGCCCTTATCCTTAAGGGCTTAACCTATTGTTTTACTACATTCAAAACTTCTTTTCCATTTTCTGTATAAACAACAAGCAAATACATTCCAGCATCCAAGTAAGACATATCTACTTGGGTAGTAGTTGCATTTGGACGCAACTCTGTCATTTTCTGACCGTATAATGAAAGCACTTCAATTTTTTCTATGATGGCTTCATTTGAAATATGCACATTTGTTTTTACAGGGTTTGGATATAGTGCGCTTAACACTTCATCACTCGTTTTCCCACTTTCTTTGGAAGAAATCGTTTTGATAAATTGAAAATCCATGTTCACCGTTTGACTGCAATAAGATTCACCATTGCTAGACACAAAAGCAGTGTTCGGATTGAAATCCATCTTAAGATTGTGTACCAAATGATCGTTGGACCCTTTGTATTTGATACGCACATCAACGCGTCGGTTCCAACTCCATCCTTGTCCTGGAGTTCCTCCTTCACAATATTTATTTGAATCGGACACCCAATTGTGCTGAACAGAAATCAGTTTAAATTCAGTATCTGGATCTGCATGCAATACAATAAAGTCTTCATCAGCTAACAAGTCAGTTTCTGTTGGGTCCATTCCTCCATTCTGACTGTCAAAATTCACTAAGAAACTAAGATTTATAAATCTTCCCAAGGCGCCTGCCGACAAGTCTATATCGTATTCATTAGTAGTTGCGTTGTATGTTGCTTGGCTAAAGGAACATTCCCCAAAACCGTTGTATTTCACATAGTCTAAACCTAAATCATTACAAGGACACTGTTCGAAAGCGGTAGCGTTCACATCTCCCCTTGTGGTTAGATTTGCAGTGATTGTATTTGACAAGTTACCACCTCCATGCGATAGTGTTGCGTATGTGGTTTCATCAATAGCATTATTTGCAAGCAAAGCAGGAAACAATGAAGCTGTAGTTGTCACATCGTAATTCTCATTAGCACTTGCCATATGATTTGAATGCGAATTATTATAGGCAGAGAATTCCCAGAAAAGTTCGTTATCCCCTAAAGAAGTTAAGGCTGACTTGGTGTTTTTAGCATCGTAAATGGCTGTATCGGTATACAATCCTAAATTGTTCTCTATGGTTGAAGCACAGTAGCGCAATGCAAAGTAATTTTTCCATGCTTCCAATTCTGTCCCAATAGCAGCATTGGTATTTCCTACAGTTGCATCATACCCAATTGCATCCCAGGTATCTCTGTAACCTGGCCAATTGCTAGTGGTAATTGAAGCTATTGTGCTCTGTACTACAACAGGCATGTTTGCTGCCATGTCTATATAATTTGCAATATCAGAATCCACAAACGCAGCTTCATATGCAGTGGCTTGTGACGAACCAGGCTCCAATTCGGCACCTGTAGCTACGGCATCCATCCAGCTTTTCATATACCTATATGCTTTACCTTGTTTTACAATATAGGAACCTGTTTTAATTATTACTGAACAATCAACGCCTATATTGTCTTTGTAACTATTTTGTCCTCCACCATGATTGTAGATGGCGGCAAAACTTGCTGCCGTAAACGTCGAGTTTCCAACGTTATAAAACACATTACCATCGGCAAAATTTCCATTGGTATAATTGTCCAAATAAATTCCATTGGTAGGAATATTGTACAAATAATTATTGTCTATTCTATTTTCACGATTTTGAAAATTAAGCCCTAAACCTAAATACACCGCCCCACCGTCAAAATGGTGGTATTCTGGTAAATCATGGATACGATTGTCTGAAACAACACAAGCTTTAGACTGTCGCAGTTTCACTCCAAAATGAGGCCCTTCCGAAATATCATTTCCTATAACCTTATTGGCTACACCGTACAAAGCAACACCCGGAACTTGTGCTTTTTGATCCCATGCAAAAGAGTGAATTTTTGAATTTAATACCTGATTGTTTTCCTCAACAAGTGAATAAGAGTTTACATTAGCCCCTAAAGAGACACCTCCACCACCTAATCCATAAAGCTCGCAATTGTCAACCGTATTATCAGTTCCTAAGATACGTACTCCCCATTGATTAAAATAACGAATGACACAGTTTTCAACAGTAATACCTGAACTGTTTTCGATTTCGATTCCATTTTTCAAACCTGATTGCAAGGTTAAATTCTCTATAGTAATAGCACTTGCACCATCAATACTAATCATGGTTTCGTTCAATGTAGACAAAGCCAATTGCTTAGATTCCCATCCTGTAGGCGGATAAAAATACAAAAGCATACGATCTCTATCTATAAAGTATTCTCCTGCGGTATCTAGTTCTTCAGGAACGTTTTCAAAATGAAAATGACTTGGCTTACTGTTGGAACTAGAGCTCACATTTCGAACCGGAGGATTTGTACTTCCGCTTGTAACGATATTAAAACTAGAAAGACTTCCGTGCTCCAAGGTAATGGCACCATTGCTATCAATAGCATCTACCTTATTGTATTCCCACTCCCAAGTATATTGAAACACACCATCTGTCCATATTTTTTCACTTGCCGATGTTTTATGGTAGTTCCATGAAGTTACCTTGCTGTTCAATGAACTGTGCACTGTAAATTCCATACCGTCATCTACTGAGTTTGTGGTTCCTGTAGCTAGGATTTCATAATAAGAGATTTGACCGTCCATTTCATTTCGAATGTCTCCCCAATTTCCGGGCATCAACATTTGATCTGTGGTCATTACATCTGTTTTATTTGGCCAGCGAGCCAAATCCATTTTCTCTCCATCCATCCACAGGACCGCAGGCGTTTCGAAATCTTCAATATTCAGCGCATGCCAATTGATCGTCCCTAAATCGGATACCGTAAGCCCTTGTGCGGCTAAATCCAACACTTTAATACTCGAAGAAGCCAGCGGGTCGGACAGTGTAAACCCAGGACTTGCGACCGTATTAAAATCAATAAAATTAGCAGCATCTAATACAACACCTCCATTTACATAAACACCATCGCATCCAGAAATAGTGATACCATCATGTGCACTTGTTAAAGAAATTGCATTGCTTAAATTATAGGTATTGGGTTCTAAATTGATGTGATCTACAGATGAACTTCCACTTGAAATATCTGAAAGCACCGTTTCCAATTCAGAAACAGTTGTTACATTTTGAGTTACCTGAGCGCTAACTACCTGACTAAAAAGCCCTAAACAGAAGGACAAGCCTCCTAGCATACATTTGTTTTTAAAAATCATAATTTGGTTTGGTTAAAGTTTAAGCGATAAAATTCATACAAAACCAAGAGTAAAACATAGCCAAATTTCACTTTAACTAACACATTTTTCACTGAACAAACGCTATGAAAAAACAAAAAAACACGTCCACACCACCCGTATTAACTATGAAAAACCTGAATCAACACTATTTAAAAAAAACAAATAAATGTTTCGTATATGAACTTAGTTTTATATATGCTTCGTAAAAACAGTATTACAATTAAACCCAAAACAAAGTGATTTAGAGGCTAAACTAACCCAATGACAAATTTGTTGTAAATTTTGTCATAAATGAAATGCTCGCAAACCTTAGGCTTGTATAATTTTGAAGTGAAATAATCAACCTCAAAAATCACAATGATGAAAAACAACTTATTTAAAGGACTTCTCACTATTTTACTAGTAGCAAGTTTTTCTATACAAGCACAGGAGTTTAAAACCAACGGAAATGATTGGACTTTAGAAAAATCTCCAAAATGGGAAGAATTAAAAAAAGAACCCATTCCAGAATGGATGATCGATGCCAAATTTGGAATGTATACGCATTGGGGAATCTATTCTGTACCCGCTCATGGTGGACCTGACTATGTAAAAGAACTTTATGCGGCAAATGGAGAAGACCGCAAAGGTGTGAAGGAATACCACAAAAATAAATATGGTGAAATCAAAGATTTCGGATACAAAGACTTTATCCCCATGTTTACGGCAGATAAATTTGACGCCAAGGAATGGGTAAATGTAATGAATGGCGGAGGGGCTAAATTTGGAGGGATTTGCTTAGCACATCACGATGGATTTTGTTTATGGGATTCGAAATACACGAAATGGGATTCGAAAGACATGGGACCGAAAAGAGATATTTATGGGGAGCTTTCAAAAGAAATTCGCAAAACAGATATGAAACTGCTCGCCACTTTCCATATGGCGAGAACTTATGGCTATGTATTTGACAAAGACCATACGAAAGAGGAACGCAAAACCTGGGATATTTACGATGATAAATACAGTCATATTTACAGAAACAAAGACAAGGAATCCAAAGAGAAGTTTGGTATTGAATGGTCAAACAAAGTAAGAGAGGTTATCAACAACTACGGTCCAGATGCCTTATGGTTTGATGGATTGGCAGGCTCTATAAAGAACGAAGAGGTACCGCAGGATTCTATTATCAGCATTTTTCAAGATTATTACAAGAATAAAGGAGGCAGCGGTGAAGATGTTGTTATCTGTAACAAGTTGCCAGGTTCTAAAACATGGAACTTCCCACTTGGTTTTGGTTTGCGTTGCTACGAAAACTGTAGAGATATGGAAAAAGAACCGGAAGGATATTGGCTAGCCGATAGAGCGATTAGCTACCCATGGTCGTATGTAAATGACAAATTCTACAAAGACAAGGCTCCCTATCAAATTAGAAGTTTGGTTGATATGGTAAGTAGAGGTGGTATTATGCTAATGTCTTTAACACCAAGAGGAGATGGATCGATTGACCCACAAGCTGTGGAAATTATGAAAGATATGGGCGCTTGGTTAAAATTGAATGGAGAAGCTATCTACGCAACACGTAAATGGAAAATTCCAGCAGAAGGCCCTACTCCTATGATCATCTTCAAAAAAGGAAAACAAAAGAAAGGTAGCACAGGCTACCGATGGGATTTTAGAAAACTAAATGCCCAGGATGTGCGTTTTACAAGAAGCAAAGACAATAAGAAATTATATGCTACTGTTCTTGGGGCTCCTGAATCAGGAAGCTATACTATTAAATGTTTAGCGAAAGGAGAAAACATTTCAAAAGGAAAAATTGCGAATATCTCCATGCTAGCTACTGGAGCAAAAGTACAATGGTCGCAAACAGAGGATGGACTTACAGTAACTTTTCCTAAGGAAGGCGTTAGTGAGATTGCGAATGCTTTTAAAATTGAATTCACAGATAAACTTGTTTATTAATGATTCGCTTTTTCCAATTTCTTACCATTTCTATAATGAGCGTACAATTGTGCGCTCAAGAAGGACCTAATATCATTTATATATTAGCAGATGACATGGGTACAGGTGATGTGAAAGCTTATAATAAAGATTGTAAGTTTCCTACACCTCATATTGATGCTATGGCAGCGCAAGGGGTAAAATTTACAGATGCACATACGAGTTCGAGTGTATGTACCCCAACTCGTTACGGAATTGTAACAGGAAGGTATTCATGGAGAACCTCTTTAAAAAAAGGAGTAACTCATGGACTCACACCTCATTTGATTGAAGACGGCCGAATGACCGTTGCCAGTTACCTCAAGTCAAAAGGATATGCGACTGCCGCTGTAGGTAAATGGCACTTGGGAATGGATTGGTCGAGCAACGACGGAAAAAAATTAGATAAGATTGGGAAAAACCTAGACCTAAACGCAGCCATTAAAAAGGGGCCAAACGCCTTTGGCTTCGATTACTATTATGGTATTTCGGCTTCTCTAAACATGGATCCTCATGCTTATATTGAAAACACAAAAATCCTTGGTGATTTAGTCATGGTTCCAAATACCTCCGATGTCAAAAAAATGTTAGGATCTGGTGGAAAGGCTGGATGGGTAGACACTAATTTTAAAAGAGACCAAGTGATGCAGACTTTTACGGACAAAGCAGTAGCTTGGATGAAAGAGCAGCGAAAGCAATCTAAAAAACCCTTCTTTTTATATTTCCCTTTAAACGCTCCACACTCACCCATTGTTCCTAGCGACCGTTTTAAAGGAAAGAGCAATTTGTCAGATCACGGCGATTTTTGCATGGATGTAGACGATACTGTGGGACAGATTGTTGCCGCAGTGGAAGCTATGGGGATTTCTGACAACACCCTAATTGTTTTTACTGCAGACAACGGAGTCTCTCCACAAGCAAAACTACAACCTATGGAAGACCAAGGGCATTTTTCTAGTTATGTATACAGAGGTCTAAAAGGTACTTTATACGAAGGCGGCCATCGCGTACCCTTTGTAGTAAAATGGCCAAAACAAATTAAGAAACCTTTTACTACAGACTATTTGAGCTGTACTACAGACCTATTGGCAACCGTAGTCGATATTCATGGTGAGCAATTACCAGACAATGCCGGTGAAGACAGCGTTAGTTTTTTACCTGTTTTAAAAGGTAAAAAACAAACAGACGAGGACAGAAAGGCTATTGTACATCACTCTGATGCTGGACATTACGCCTTACGAAAAGGCAAATGGAAAATCATTTTTGACAAAGGTGCTGGTAGTCGAAGAAAAGACCCAAAAGACAAACCCGTGCTAAACCCTGGACCTATTCAATTGTTCGATATGGAGAAAGATAAAGAAGAAAGCACAAACCTAGCGCAAGAAAATCCAAAAGTAGTAGAAGCGTTATCTAAACTTATGGGCAAACTTGTAGCTGACGGTAGAA
Source organism: uncultured Flavobacteriaceae bacterium (assembly GCA_943789365.1). Classification (GTDB taxonomy): domain Bacteria; phylum Bacteroidota; class Bacteroidia; order Flavobacteriales; family Flavobacteriaceae; genus Flavicella. The sequence goes on from CALSTV010000001.1 coordinate 327,736, forward strand.
GTACTGAAGGAACAAAACAAAGCTATGCTCCGTTTGAGAAATCCAGTGACTTGAAGTTACTAAATCCTTTCAGTCAATATATAGATTAAAAAATTGAAACCCTTTGAAAACACCTAATTATACGTTAGGTGTTTTTTTTTTACAAAAATTTAAAATAATTTGTCATGTATATGCTTTTAAGCGTCTAACAGAGCTAATTCCTAGACTGAACAAAGATTGTTGTTTAACAAATATTTATTTTTGCTAAACAAAACAACAAGTAATGGTCTTTTATCCGTACCTTTGTTGTCTACTGTTAAACAGAAAAAAATGCGCTTAAAAAAAATAATTATTTTATTTCTCATACTTTTTGGAAGTTCTGTTTCCGCTCAAGAAACGTATACTGTTAGTGGAGTCGTAAAAGAAAAAAGTAGTGGAGAAACACTTATTGGTGTTGCCATTATTTTTAAAGAACAACAAAAAGGGACCACCACAAATGGTTACGGCTTTTATTCTATCACTTTACCTGCAGGTGAGTATACAATTGATGTTAGTTATTTAGGTTATAAAACCATTCAAAAAACAATAAGGTTAGGCAGTAGTAGCAAACATAATTTTGATTTGGAGTTTTCCAGTGAAGAAATTGAAGAGGTTGTTGTAAAGAGCAACAATAACATCATTAGTTTAAAAAAACCTGAAATGAGCGTTCACAAAGTGGCTGTGAGCACTATTAAGGAAATGCCTGTAGTTTTGGGTGAAGTGGATATCATAAAATCTATTCAACTGCTTCCCGGGGTTACCAGTGCTGGTGAAGGGGCTTCTGGTTTTAATGTGCGTGGTGGTGCGGAAGATCAAAATCTTATTTTACTTGATGAGGCTACCCTGTACAGTTCTTCTCATTTCTTTGGTTTCTTTTCTATTTTTAATGCGGACGCTATTAAAGATATAAAATTGTATAAGGGCGGTATTCCAGCAAAATATGGAGGACGTGTGGCTTCGGTTTTAGATATTCACCAAAAAGACGGAAATAAACAAGAGCATCACCTAACAGGAGGAATTGGTTTGATTTCTAGCCGATTGATGGCAGAAGGTCCTATTGAAAAAGGAAAAAGCTCCTATCTGGTTGCTGGGCGTGGTTCCTACGCGCATTTGTTTTTAAAACTAAATCCTGAAACCAAAAGTAATTCGCTATCCTTCTATGACCTCAACGCAAAATTAAATTTTGATTTGGACGACAATAATCATCTCTATTTCTCAGGGTATTTTGGACGAGATGCCTTTAATATTGGAAATTTATTTGTCAATTCTTATGGAAATAGCACGTTCAACTTACGTTGGAACCATTTGTATTCAGATAAGTTGTTTTCAAATTTGTCTTTGATATATTCTGAATACAATTACTTTTTAAACCTTGATTTTATTGGCATGGATTGGGTTTCTGGTATTAAAAACTTTCAGTTTAAATACGATTTTAAGAATTATGTTTCAGACAACTTTAGTCTTTCTTATGGTTTAGGTGCCATTCAGTACCATTTCAACCCAGGAGAAATTACGCCTAGTAAAGAAAACTCAGCAGTAAACCCAGGAAAACTAGAACAAAAATATGCTATTGAGCCAGCGGTATATATTGAGGCGGAACAAACATTAAATGACAAATTTTCAGTAAATTATGGATTGAGAGTGAGTTCGTTTTATAGAATGGGTGGTCAGAATATTTATAGTTATGAAAATGATGAGCCTATTACTTTTAATGAAACTTTTGGAATTTACGAGGAAGGTACCGTTTCAGGAAGTACTTATTACAAAAAAGGAGAAGTCATAAAAGATTTTTACGGCTTAGAACCTCGATTTGCCATTTCTTATAAAGCAAATGCTTCGAATGCCTTCAAACTAAACTACAACCGTTTGTACCAATACATACACCTCATTTCAAACACCGTTTCTGCGGCTCCATTGGATGTATGGGCACCGAGTGGTTCTTTTATTGAACCACAAATATTAGATCAATATGCTGCGGGCTATTACCATAATTTTGAGGATGGCGTGTATTCCTTGGAAACAGAGGTGTATTATAAGGATATTCAAAACAGACTCGACTACAGAGACGGCGCCGATTTAATTGCTGAAGATCAAATTGAAACGATTGTTTTGCCCGGGAAGTCGAGATCGTACGGATTAGAACTTTCACTAAAGAAGAACAAAGGGAATTTCAAAGGCTGGATTAGCTACACCCTATCAAATACAGAGCAACAGGTAAAAGGAAGTACGCCGGGTGCTACTGGAATCAATAATGGAGCTTGGTATAAGGCGGCTTACCATAAGTTACACGACATTTCTATCACTACAAGTTACCTATTGTCGGAAAGTTGGAAGTTTGGTGCCAATTTTGTGTACCAATCTGGAAAACCTACCACCTATCCAACAGGGCAATTCACTACAAACATCGGTGGAAATTACAACGATCCCGGCGACAATATAAGTGTTCCCATATACGGCAATCGAAACCAATTCAATATGCCTAGTTATCACCATGTAGACATTGCTGCTACGTTTACCCCAAAACAAGACCCTAAAAGAAGATGGAGAAGTGAATGGGTATTTAGTGTATACAATTTATACAACCGTCGCAATGCCGCTTCGATAAACTTTAGACAGAATGAAGAAACGGGAGCGAACGAAGCCGTTAAAACATCTATTTTTGGAGTTACTCCTTCTTTTACCTATAATTTTAAATTTTAATCACATGAGAACTCTATATTATTTCATAGCCCTCCTAGCGTTTACTTCTTGTGAAGATGTGATCGATTTACCCCTGGAGGAAGGTCCTAAAAGATTGGTTATCGACGCCAATATCAATTGGGAAAAAGGCACTTTAGGCAACGAACAGGTGATTCGACTTACAGAAACGGTTGGATTTTACGAGCAAGACATTCCAGTTGTATCGAATGCCATAGTTACCATTTCAGACAGTTCAAAAGACTATGTATTTGTTGAAGATGGCACTACAGGAATCTATCGAACCACAAGCTTTGAACCCCAAATTGATGAAACTTATACACTCACTATAGAGTACAATGGTGAAACTTTTAATGCCACTGAGAGCTTGAAATCAGTTACAGATATTACATCCGTTGAACAAAGTTTTCAGAATATATTTGGTGAAGAAGTAATTCGTGTTGATTTTAATTATACCGACCCTGCAGATGAAGAAAACTATTATGTATCTGTATTTAGTTCAGACGCTTATTTACTGAATTTCACAAGGACTTGGAGCGATGAATTTATAGACGGAAATGATGACAGTGTTTTTGAAATTGACGAAAACTTTGAACCTGGTAATACTTTAACATTGCGCTTCTTTGGGGTGTCAGAACAATATCACAATTACACAGAGTTATTATTGCAACAGATTGAAAGCGGAGGTCCCTTTGCAACACCACCGGCAGCAGTAAAAGGAAACTGCATCAATCTTACCAATCCGGACAGCAAACCTTTGGGGTATTTTAGACTGTCTGAAGTGGTTACGACTCCTTATGTTATTCAATAGAATTAGATCGTCAAATCTAATAGGGAAAAGTTGATTAGAAATTGCTATTTTTGATATAAAAATAAAGCCCTTGGATTTTACTAAAACTACAGAACAAAGTTCGCATTACGACCATTTAGAAAAGATGTCTACAAAAGAATTGTTGACGCATATCAACAACGAAGACAAAACTGTGGCCAATGCTGTTGCAAACGCTCTTCCTCAAATTGAGATCTTGGTTGAAGAAATTGTAAGCAAGTTAACGATGGGAGGACGTCTTTTTTATATAGGCTCTGGCACAAGTGGTCGTCTTGGTATATTAGATGCTTCTGAGTGCCCTCCTACTTTTGGTGTACCCCACGAACTGGTGGTTGGATTGATTGCAGGTGGTGATACTGCCATTCGTAAAGCCGTAGAAAATGCTGAAGACAATACAAAACAGGCATGGGTCGATTTATCAGCGTATCAGGTAACAAACAAAGATGTGGTGATAGGCATTGCCGCTTCGGGTACTACACCTTATGTTTTAGGTGGTTTGCAAGCGGCCAATAGTGCGGGCATTCCAACAGGTTGCATCACAATGAATGAAAACAGTCCTTTGCACAAAATGGCGAAATTTCCTGTAGTAGCCATTGTAGGCCCAGAGTTTGTTACGGGCAGCTCGCGTATGAAAGCTGGCACCGCTCAGAAACTTATTTTAAATATGATAAGTACAACTACCATGATTCGTCTGGGTAAAGTCAAAGGCAATAAAATGGTTGACATGCAACTCTCAAACGATAAATTGGTACATAGAGCTGCACAGATGCTCGTTGATACTTTGTCTATCAGTACGGACAAAGCCAACACGCTATTGGCTACATATGGCAATGTCCGAAACGTATTAAATCAATATAAAAAATGAGTACAAACCCTAAAGAATTACGAAGAGGACTTAAATATATTTTTGGGGCACTTCCTTTTTTTATATTCGCGCCACTTCTAATTAATATTGGTTATTCAGCCATAAAGAAAGACCAAAATTACATTTTTATTTGCATAGGAGCTATCACTGCAATTGCTGGTATTGCTTTTATTTTTATAGGAATACGGATCGCTTTGAATGCCTTGTTTTCAAAAAGCTAGGCAACTTTTACTTGTCTTTAAGAATATATTCTTTTTTGGGCGTTGTTGGATTGAAACCAAAATTATCATCGGGCAATTCTATGCCCAATTGATGTATGATATAACCAATGCTTGCGTAATGATGTATGGCATGGCTATGGGCCTGAATCAAGATTGCGGAAACGGTATATTTTGCCGTAATTTTTCCTGTTCCCAAGTCGTCCGTTACCCATACCAAACGCTCTAGATTGTCATTGGCAATTGCATTTATTTTGTCAATGGTACGTGAAACATATGCCAAACCAATGGCAATATTTTCTTCTGCAAGCGCGTTTCTTTTTCGCGCTGTCAAATCGATTTCTCCTGAAACATAGCCTTCAAATATACAATCAAAAACATCCATGATATGACGTACATGCCCACCTATACTTGAATAGTAGGGTGCAACAGATAGGTCTGCGTATTGAGTTTCTGAAATCGTAGTTAATAAATGGATGCTGCGCTGTAAGTTTTTTTCAATAGCTTGAATCATGGGGGCTCCTTATTTTTAGGCTTTGACGTAAATATACAAAATCCATTAGATTTTCTAAAAAGAAAATTCTCCAAACCTTTTTTACTTGTATACACAACAATATTCACTAAAGTTTAACATCTGCGAATATCGGTACCCTTTAAAATGGAAGAAACAGTATAGGCACACTTTGATAAAAACCAAATCCTTGCTAAAAACTAAAAAGACTGCCTAAATTTTAGTTATTGAGACAGCCTTAATGGTATTTTATTTTTTTTTGCTCTAGTACTTCTTAATAAATTCGAGGATTGACGACGTATTCATATCCATAATTTTCACAAAATACAGCCCTTCAGCAAGGTTTGAGACATCAATTCTTTGTCCCGTATAGGCTTCGTTGCGGAGCATCATTGCGCCAAGACTGTTATATACCTCAATTGTCATGGGCTGCTGGTTTTCTCCTCCTACAACGGTAAAACCAGTGGTTGCCGGATTTGGAATCACTTGGTAGTCCAACAAATTATCGAACGCTACATTATTGGTTAGCGTTCCGCATATATCTGTTGTATCAGGACCTCCATCCTCCATAAAATTCCAAGAGAATTCATTTATAAGTGTTACTTTTGCTTCTGCTCCCTCATCACAATATTTACTATTTCCACCATGAAAGCTAACCCCTGTTGGTATATCGTCAACGCCCATTACATTGGGATAAGAGTCCGTAGCCCATCCTGCTAACAAACTGTTATAATGCTCAGTGGATAGCGTTACACCAAAGAACATATCATACATATTATTCTCTACATTTCCAATATCCCAACCGCTTAAATCTTCATCAAAGGAACTTGCATTTCGAAATACAGAATTCATATTCTCAATGCTAGAAACATCCCATTCCCCCAAGCTTGCGGCATTGTCATTATTACCTACATTGCTACAATCTCTAAACATATGATTCATATTTGTAACCGAAGCAAGGTTAGGTTGGTCTGTAGCGAATATTCTTAGGTTCGAGCATCCATAAAAAGCTTGATGCATAGACTCCCAAGCAATATCCCCCCATTGGTCTACAGAAAGTAACTTGTCTTTACTGTGACTGTTATTATTCATCTTAATATCTGGAAAAACACCATAGATATGTACGGTATGCGAACCTGCATCGGAATAGGTATGCGTTAGAATTTTAAAACCAAAATCGTCGATCGCCGCATAACCTATTTTCGTACCATCTCCCCAGTCTACCATGAAATCGTAAACATCTTCTCTTCCATGCATCATTATATTCACCTCTTCATCCGTACTGCTCGTTTGCCAAGTTGATATAAAAGGTGCTCCTGTAGTACAATTTATATCCCTACCACCATCTGTAAAACGCCATTCGAAATCATTTATAAGTGTCGTTCTTGCGGAGTTGTTACAATATTCACTCCCCCCCCCTTCTAAATGAATACCGATTGGTACATCATCGACTCCATCACCCTCACCGCTACTAGTATCTGTAGCCCAGCCCTCTAGCGTACTTTCATAATTGCTACTTGAGAGCCCTCCAGCACCTTCAAACATATCGCTCATATCATCAATGCTACTAAGATCCCATGCTCCGATGTTCTGGTCAAAAGTCTCAGCTCCATAGAATATCCCTGCAAGAAGAACAACTTTAGAAGTATTCCAGCCACCTATAGCTTTATTGAACTGAGTTGCTCCAGAAAACATAGACTCCATATCGATAACATTTGCTGTATTCCAACCGCCAATAGCTTGATTAAAAGACGTAGCTCCATAAAACATAGAGTTCATAATAATAACCTTAGAAGTATCCCAGGCGCCTATAGCTTTATTGAACTGAGTTGCTACAGCAAACATAGACTCCATATTGGTAACATTTGCTGTATTCCAACCGCCAATAGCTTGATTAAAAGACGTAGCTCCATAAAACATAGAGTTCATATTGGTCACATTTGCTGTATTCCAACCGCCAATAGCTTGATTAAAAGACGTAGCTTCATAAAACATAGACTTCATATTGGTCACATTTGCTGTATTCCAACCGCCAATAGCTTGATTAAAAGACGTAGCTCTAGCAAACATATAGCTCATATTGGTGACATTTTCTAGGTTTGGTTGGTCTGTAGCTGTTAACTCCGTAAGCCCCGTGCAGCCATAAAACGCACGCTCCATACTAGACCATGCCCTGGTACCCCATTGGTTTATGTCTACTATTTTTGTTCTATCGCCACCATGGTTAAAATAGATTCTAGGAAAGTCACCTGTTATCGTCACTGTATATGTATTAGCACTTGTATAGATATGTGTTGCGTCTTCTGTATGCCCCATAGAAGCAGTTCCATCTCCCCAGTCTACGGTATAATTATACGTATTGCCTGATTTAGTAGGTATGGTAATTGCAGTAGCATCACCCTCTACAGTCCAAGTAGTAATAAAGGCTTCGGTACATAGTTCAGTACCAATGTTTGGAAAACTCCAACTGAGATTCTCAAGTGTATCTTTGGCATCTGCTCCAATGCAGTAATTTCCTTGAGCATCGATAGTAATACCGCTCGGTACATCATCAACTTCATCATCCTGACTGTCACTAGTATCGGTAGCCCAACCTATCAACAAACTGTCATAATTTACTATAGAAAGTGTTACTCCATAAAGCATATTGCTAGCAGTTACCAACTCTGAAAGGTCCCAACCGCCAATAGCTTGATCAAAAGCACTAGCTCCGTTAAACATATCATCCATCTCCAATGCTTTTGACGTAGACCAATTGCTTATATCCATATTAAAAGAAGAAGCATCCTTAAACATTTTATAAAATGTTATTACATTACTGGTAACCCAAGTACCAATAGCTCCATTAAAATTCGTACAACCTTCAAAAACAGATTGCATAGAGCTTATAGAAGAAACGTTCCAATCGTTTAAATCGAGATCTATTGGATTCGGTGATTGGTCTATAGGATGTAAACTTTCACAATTTTGAAACATAGCGTCTAAACTTGTTACTCCTGTCAAAATAGGAGCATCATTGGCCCAAAGCATCAAATTTTCACAGCCATAAAAGGCCCTTTTCATACTACTCCATGCTATATCCCCCCATTGCAAAATGGATGTTAATTTTTCTTTGTTACCATCATTCACATTGTTAAAATAGATTCTAGGAAAATCACCTGATATTTTAACAGAAACTTCTAATCTATCTCTCCCTCCTAAGTCATAAGTATGTGTTATACTTCCTGTCACGCCGGAATTGACTTGTTGATCGCCCCATTCTACCGTGTAATTATACTCTTCTTCATCATAAGTAGGAATTGTGATTGTAGGGTCTGATGCTTCAACAACCCATTCTGTAATAAATTTACCTGCATCCTCGTTATTTTGTGCTTGAAGTTTAAACACAGCGAAAACACTACAAATAACCACATATAATGAACTGACCTTAAAAAAATAACTTTTTACTAACATATTATCACTTTATTGTTTGTTAGCAAAGGTATTTTATTTTACTTGTATTTACAACTATTCTTCTATTTGTTTTTTAACCTATGTATACTTTACAGTGTTATATAAACGACTATAATACATTTATAATTGTACGGAAATACTGCTTATTTAGCTTGAAAAAAATTATCAATAAGTGTGTTTAGCTCAGTCGAAACCTTTAATTTCCAGACAAGCACACCGTAGAAAATTACAAGGAACGCACTCTTTATGAGCATGGTTAGTAGTGGATGAAATGGAAAGCTCCATGCCATAAACAACAAGTAACAACCAAGTATAATTAGGCATAATGTTTTGGTTGTCTTGGTAAAAGGAAATATATGGAACCTAAGTTTTACATAGAACAGTTTAAGGGTATTAAAAACAAACACTACGATTAACGTAGACAATGCTGCTCCATTGATACTCATGACATCAATCAAATAATCATTCAATACATATACAGAAACCGCCATTGCAATTCCATAAGGCAATAATACTTTATAGTGTTTTGAATTGGAGATAATGGCACCGTTGGCACCCAAAAACATATGATACAGCTTTGCTGAAGAAATGGCTAAAACGACCCATATTCCACCGCTGTATTTCTCCGGTAAGAGTTCATAGATCTGTTCAATGTTTAGGTTTATCAGCAAAAACACGAGCCCGGAAACCAAAAACAAGTTAATAGAACTCTGTTTGTATAACTTCTGAACCTCCTCCATTTGGTTTGTATTCAGTGCTTTTGCCACCAGGGGCTGAACAATTTGAGCCATGGCCCTACCGGGTGTTTCAACAACAGAACCTATATAAACAGCAACCGCATAATAGGCCGTATTGGCTATGGCCTCTTTTTGTGGTATCATAAACTTATCGATGTCTATTAAAATGGTTCCAGCAGCACCCGCCAATAGTATATACAGCGAATATTTGAGTATTTCTCCAATGTTTTTAGGTAGTTCCCATGTAAATGCAGGTCTATACAATGCTAATGCATAGAGACACATAACGGCTGTTCTGACAAAATAGGCTCCTGTTAGGTAGTAAACAAATTCGGGTATGGAAATCCATTTAAAATAAACAGCCAACAACAAACAAGTAGCAGCCACTCTAGAAAACAGCTCTTTTAACATATTTCCAAATACAGACTGCATTTGCACTTTTGCCCAGGCATAAAAAATTTCAAAGTAAGCGGTAGCAATGGCTACCAAATAAATAACAAAGGTATATTCCTTTATGATTGGATTTTTTAAGGACAAATAATTCGAAATTTGCTCGTAAAACATATTCCCCAAAAAACCGATGGGAACTGCAACGAGTAAGGGCAATAAAATTGCGGTACTTAGAAAGGCATCTTTTTCTTTTTTGGTCTCATAGGACGAAAAGAATTTTAATATGGTGTATTGTACCCCAAAAGCTGTTAATGGCATTAAAATATTAGCTGTGGACAATAAATAGGTCACCAGTCCGTAGTAGGTATCCTCTATGAAGGCCGTGTATAAAAACAAAGCGTTCACCCCTCCTATCGCAAACGCTATATAGATGGTGATGGTGTTTTTTAAACTTTGCTTAAATACAATTCCCATTTTTTGGTTTTTTGGTTTTCTGGTTTTCTGGTTTTTTGGTTTTTTGGTTTTCTGGTTTTTGGTCTCAAGCTAACACTAACAGCCTCTTAAACAGACATTTCACTTTATATTCATTCCTTTTTACCCATCACTCAAAACGCAGCACTTCCAGCAAGGCGTCATATATTTTTCCACCAACTTCGTTGCCAAACAAATTCATTGAAAAATCTGCGTTGGTACCTTTAAATTGTTGAAATACTTGATTCATTTTAATAGCATCTGCACCTACCAGTTTTGCAAAACCTTTGTCTACTAGCTCCACCCATTCTGTTTGTTCCCTAACAACAATACAGTGCTTTTTATTAAAAAATGCTTCTTTCTGCAAACCTCCACTATCTGTAATCACTAAACTACAATTTTTTAGCAATTCCAACATATCAAAATAGCCTACTGGCGGTAGCAGAATTACTGGATAATTCAATTGATGTGCTTCCAATATTTTCTTTGTTCTCGGGTGTAAAGGCAGTACAACCTTTTTGTCTCTATGAATTTCCGACAAACCTTCAAAAATTTGCTTTAGCTTTTCAACATCATCGGTATTCTCTTGTCTGTGGATGGTCGCCAAAACAAAAGTATCTACCTGTAAATCATGGTCTTGAAGTACGGTTGATTTTTTTTCAGAAAATCCGCTGTAATACTGTACGCCATCTTTCATGATATCACCACATTTGATCACAGTTGCGGGCAAATTATCAAAGCCTTCTGTTTTTAGATTATGAATCGCTGTATCGGTAGGACAAAGTAATAGGTCTGAAATTCGATCTGTCAAAATACGGTTGATTTCTTCTGGCATTTCCATATTGAATGAACGCAAGCCTGCTTCTACATGTACGACTTTTATCTGCAATTTTCGCGCTGCCATTGCTCCTGCAAAAGTGGAGTTCGTATCTCCATATACAACCACTGCCTGCGGTTTTTCTTTTAACAAAACTGCTTCAATCTTTTCCAACATCTGCCCTGTCATAGCACCATGAGAAAGCCCATTGATATTTAAGTTGTATTTAGGTGCTGGAATTTCCATTTCCGAAAAAAACAAAGCGCTCATATTCGCGTCATAGTGCTGACCTGTATGGACAATTACCTCTTCTACCTTTCCTCTTTTTTTTATGACACGGCTCAGTACTGCCGCTTTTACAAATTGAGGACGCGCACCCAAAATGGTTACTATCTTTATCATTTGCCAAAGTTTGTTTGTATCAAAGCAGCCAATTGCCTTGTGAGTTCTTTTCTATGATACCTTTCAATATGTTTCGATTTTAATATCAATGTTTCGTTTTTATAACGTTGGTACAATTCAATTATTTCTGATTTTTGCCCTTTAGGGTTATCGAAATCAAAACAAGACCCTGCTTTCGTTTCTTTTAGGAGTATTGACAAATCTCCGTCTTCGGGTCCTATGGCTAAAATAGGTCTTTTTGCCAAGAGGTATTCAAATATTTTCCCTGTAATGATACCTTTGGCACTCGGAACTTTATTAACTGCTAATAAAAGTACTTGTGATGTACGTTGGTATTTTTGTACTTCGCTATGTGGTAGGTAATCAATTCGTTTCACATATGGCGTTAAGCCGAGTATTTCAATTTCTTTTAACACGATTGGATCTACTTTTCCAATAAGTTTTATCTCCAAATCATCTGAGAAACCCATTTGTACCTTTGTCAATTCAGCAAGTACTTTCCAGAGTGAATAAGGATTTCTATCCTCATTCATTAAACCGATGTGTGTGATCGAAAATTTTGAATCTAGTACTTCAGATTTTCCAGATATTTCGCCATCATAGCCATTTGTTATTACGTGTGTATTTTTATTAAATTTCAAATAATTCATTCGCATCGTTGGTCCTACAACCAATACGACATCTGCTTTCGTCAAAACTTCTTTTTCCTGACTTTGATGCTTTTTAATAGCTTTATTAGTGAGCGGTAATTGATGAAAATAATCGATCTCTGTCCATGGATCTCTAAAATCGGCTATCCAATTTACATTCAGTCTTTTTTTTAGACCAAGTCCTATCTTGTGTAGGCTATGCGGTGGTCCTGTAGTAATCACGGCATCTACGGAATTGTCATTCAGGTACTTTTCTAAAAACTGTATAGATGGCTTGATCCAAAACATTCTCGCATCTGGAATAAAATAATTGGCGCGTACATACGTGCTTAGTTTTCCAAAAACTGATTGTTTCGTAGCTAAAAACCCAGCACTTGTTTTTGTTGCCTTTCCTTTATTAAATAAGTTGGCTAATTTATATGGCTCCCATATTGGTTGCTTTAACACTTCAATTCCTTTTGGCACTTCTTGAACTAAAGAACTGTCTTCAATGGCGTAATCCGGATTATCAACAGTGTAAACTACCGGTGTAATTCCAAAGTCCTGCAAATACTTTACGAACTTTAACCAACGTTGAACACCAGACCCCCCTGAAGGCGGCCAGTAATATGTTATTATGAGTACTTTCAATCTTGTAGTTTATCGTATAAATGTACTAAGTTTTTGGAGGTTTCCTCCCATGAAAACTCATTTTCTACAAAGGCTTTCCCCTTCGCCCCCATTTGATCGCTTAGTTCTTGATTGTTATAGAGTTCTAATAGCTTTTCTGCAAAGTCTTGTGCATCCTGTTCTTTATGCACCACACCAGCACCTACTTTCTCGACCAGATTTTTTTGTGCAGTCGCGTCACTTACCAATAGCGGTTTTTTAAATGACATGTATTGGAATACTTTATTTGCATAGGCTACATCGTGTTGTTTGTTTCTTCGCAATGGAGATATACATACACTACTAGCTTCAATATATGAAGGAAACAAGGACATATTTTGCCAACCTTCAAAGTCTACAAATGTTTTCACTTCTTCTTTTATAACTTCATTTTTTAAGACCGTATCCGTTGTATTCGAACCGACGATGACTAATTTTAAATTTGGAATTTTATCCTTTACAAACCTTATACTCCTAATAGCCGTTAACAAGCCCCTTCTCACATGTGTATCTCCTAGGTAAAGGACGACAAAATTATTTTTATACTTTGCTAACAATTCCGGCATAACAACGGCGTCCTTATAAAACGATTTTCGTACTGTATTGGGTACTAATACCATTTTCTCCTTTGGCAACTTCGTACGATCCAAAACTTCCTCTACAAATTCTTGTGATACGGTGATTACTTTTGTCGCTCTATTGATAAATTCTTCTTCTTTTTGTTTCCATTTTTTCGGAGAGATTATATACTTCCCTGGAAATTTTTGCAAGTGAGGGTATAATTTCATTACTTCTGGCAAATTATCATGAAGATCTAAAACGGTTGGCAGCTTTTTGTTTTTGTTAACTTTAAATACGGCTTCAGCAATTCTAATGTCATGGATATGAATAGCCTCAATGGTATACCTTTCAATAAAATGTTTTATTTTTTTTGACATTAGGTGAGTATATACCGGCAGTGTATACGCAAGTGCAGACATTTTATACTCAAGTCTATTGGACTTGTAACGACACACCTTTATTGAGTTAATCTCTTCATTCAACATCTCCCCTCCATAAGTTAAGCAAAACAAAAATACTTCATGCCCAGCGACAATCAAAGAAACTGCTTCGTTTTCAACCCTTGGATCAGGAGGAAACGTATAATCCAAAATCATTCCAATTTTCATAGACGCTATTTTCTTCTCTTTAAATACATCAACAATGAGCAAGCAAAAAACGCAAGTAAGGAAGCAAAGACAATAGTGCTTCCCATCTTTACAACTTCTGGTTCAAATTTAAATACAACCGTGTGCATGCCCTTAGGAATAAACATTCCTCTTAGTACATAGTTTGCTCTATTATGTGGTTGTAATTCACCATCGACATAGGCATTCCATCCTTCTTTGTAATAGATTTCTGAAAAGACTGCGTATTGGTCTTTGGTACTGCTACTTGTGTATTGAATTTCATTCGCTTTGTAGTTTAGCAACTGAATAGACGCCAATGAATCTATTGCTATATTCTTTGAAAAGGATTGCAATTCTGGAAATTCATTTTTATTGACAACGGCTGTTTTTTTAGAGTCAAAACCTGCTAAGCTCAACATTTCATCGTTGGATGTTTCAACCCACTGTATGTTTTCTACAAACCAAGCGTTACCATTTGTATCGTCATTTACTTGTAAAGATTTCTTTCCATGCTCTTCAGGCAAAATAAAATATTTGGTATGCAGCATATTCAATACTTGCATATTGTTTTTAGAGATATGAAAATCGACCAATTCTTGATAGCGTCCTAGCTTTGCTGCGTGGTAACCTCCTATAGATTTATGGAAATACGAGGTGGCACCATCGTTCATGAAATTTCCGGAAAAGTTTGCGACGCGGTAATGTCCTTTGTCTTTTAAAATTTCTTTGTCTATACTTGATTTCACAAACGGTTTTTCTATACGTTTGGCAGGGAGAAAATCTTCTGTGTTAACATAGCGTCTGGCAGTTCCAACCGTATCAAACAACAATAAGGCACCAATTAACACAACAATTGTATTGTATTTAGCTTTTCCTTTTAGATAAGAAAACAACGCTACCGCTGTAAAGAGCACCAATAGCAATGAACGCATACTATCTTCAAAAAATATTGCTTTTCTATCCGACTGTATGGCTTCTGCCAAACCTTTTAGCAAACTGTCGTAATAATTGTCATTTGCACCTTCAAATGCCAATACACTGGTTCCTAATAAGGCGAAAAATGCGGCAGTTCCACCTACAATATAAAAACTGAGTTTCAATGCTTTTTCTTTTCGGTCTTTAGAAACTTTAGCCGACAAATAGTCTTTTAAAGCCAACATTCCCAACAAAGGAATGGCTATTTCGGCAAGTACCTGAATAGAAGATACCGCTCTAAACTTATTATAAAGCGGAACATAGTCAATGAACAAATTTGTTAACAGTTCAAAATTATGTCCCCAACTCATTACAATTGAAAACACAGTGGTTGCCACCAACCATTTTTTTAATGTATTATCTACCAAAAATAGTCCAAGCACAAACAGAAAAATAAAGATAGCCCCTATATAAGCAGGTGCTGCTACAATAGGTTGTGCCCCCCAGTAAGTAGGTACTGCTTTTGAAAATTGTCGTGCCTGATTTGGGTCTATTTTATCTATTAAAAATTCATAGGTTTTAGAAGTATTTCCTAAATTTTCACTGTTGGCACCTCCTGTAAAACGTGGGATAAACAAATTGAACGTCTCCAACTTACCATAGCTGTATTCAGTAATATAAGATTTGCTAAGTCCTGAACTTGCTTTTTTCTCTTTTCCCTCTGCTGTGATGGTTAGCGTACTTTTACCTCTTGTACTCTGATCTGCATATTCTTTTGTAGCCATGATACTTGAAGCATTCATACCCAAAGCCAGCCCCATTGCCAACACTACTACACTCGCTTGTTTTACAAATGGAAGTAGCTTATTTTTATTCTTGATTTCATCCACCATAAAAACGACACCTAGAATTAGCAATGCAAATCCTAAATAATAGGTCATTTGTGGGTGACTCGTTTGTACTTCTAAGGCCATAGCGAGGCAGGTCAGTACAAAACCTTTGAACAATTTATTTTGAAAAATAAGAAGTACACCAGCTATTACCAATGGTATGTATCCAATGGCATGCGCTTTTGCATTGTGCCCTACTCCTAAGATGATGATAAAATAGGTTGAAAAACCAAAGGCCAAAGAGCCAATAAGGGCCAGCTTCCAATCCATCTTTAGTACCAAAAGCAGCACAAAAAAACCGAGAAAGTATAAAAACAGATAGTCGGCAGGTCTTGGTAAAAAACGTATCAAGCTATCTATTTTCTTGATATAGTCATGCGGATACAATGTACTCAACTGATAGGAAGGCATGCCTCCAAAAGCGGCATCTGTCCAATAGGGTTCTTTATCATAAGCTTTCCTAAATTCTTTGATTTCATTTGCCATTCCCTGAAATTGCTGAATGTCACTTTGAAACAGTTTTTCTCCTTTTAGGACTGGAGAAAAATAACTTAGTGAAACAATCACAAAAATAACTAGGGCACTGAGATATGGAATTAGTTTGTTGATTTTCATTGATTTTTTTATATTTATTTTTTCACAGTCTAATTTGCTTTATGTCTTAATTCGATACCCGATGTTCGTTGTCCGTTGTCCGTTGTTCTTTTTTGGCTTTCGGCTTTCGGCTTTTGGCTTTTGGCTTTTGGCTTTTGGCTTTTTGACGCTGAGGTCCTTCGGGGTCACTTCAACAATTCTTTGGCATGCTCTATAGCTGCATCTGTACTGTTCTTTCCTCCTAAAATCTCAGCAATTTCATAAATGCGTTCTTCCGAATTCAATTTTCTTAAGAACGTTGTCGTTACACCGGCAATATCTTTTTTGTACACTTTATAATGGCTTGTTCCCTTTGCAGCAATTTGAGGTAAGTGTGTAATGGTTATCACTTGCATATAGACTCCCATCTCTTGCATAATATTTGCAATTTTATGACCAACCTCTCCAGAAACTCCGGTATCTATCTCATCAAATATAATCGTCGGTAAACTACTGTATTTGGAGAGAATCAGTTTTACACCTAACATAATTCGGGACATCTCTCCACCAGAAGCTACTTTTTTCAACACGTCAAATTGTCCTCCTTTATTTGCCGAAAACAAAAATTGAAGTTTGTCTTTCCCATTCGCATTGAAGGTATCTATTGTTTCCAATTCAATATTGAAATTGGCATTTTCCATACCTAATTTTGTCAACACTTCTTTTAACTGCTTGCTGAGTTTTGGAATCGCTTTCTGTCGTGCCTCGTGAATTCTTTTTGCGAGGCCATCCAATTTTTGAGTAACCTGTGCAATTGCAGCTTCTTTCTGTTCCAAAAATTCTGTTGCATTTTCAACTTGACTCACCTTTTGATCAAGCCCTTCCTTTACTACTAACAACTCTGAAACCGTAGCAACTACGTGTTTCTTTTGAAGTTGATAGAGCAATTCTAAACGGTCGTTATAGGTTTCTAATTGAGCTGGATTCACTTCAATTGCCTCACTTGCTTTTTCCAATTCAAAAACCACATCATCCAGTTCAATTTTTAAACTTTCAACACGTTTGAAAAAATCGTCATATTCCGGAGCGTACGTTGCTATTCCCGAAAGTCTTGAATGCACTTGATGCAAAATCGACTGTAAACCAACCTGTTCGTCGGTAGCTAAATGAACACTTTCAGACAGTGCTGCGCTAATCGCTTCACTGTTGTTCATTTTTTCTAATGCCGTTTCTAGTTCCTCTTGTTCTCCTTCTTTAAGTGAAGCTTCCTCTAATTCAGTGCACAAGTGTGCATTGTATGCATAGGCTTGTTTGGAAGTTTCTTGTTCTTTAAGCAATGTATTTAATTCGCTTTCTAAAACTTTCAGACGCACCAATTCACTTTTATAACTGGATAGTAATTCTTCATTCTGAGCTAAGGCATCTACTATTTTAAATTGATAAGACGTTTCTGATAATTGTGCTGTTTTGTGTTGTGAATGCACGTCGATCAACTGTTCTTTAAGTGCCGTTAAAACAGCTAAGGTAACTGGCGTATCATTGACAAATGCTCTAGATTTTCCACTAGGTAGTATTTCTCTTCTAATGATGGTGTCCTTCTCGTAGTCCAGGTCTTCTTTTTCAAAAAAGGCTTGTAACTTGTACTTTTCTATAGCAAAGGTTGCTTCAATAATACATTTTTTCGTCACATCCTTTAAGCTATTCAAATCAGCTCTATGTCCCATCACCAATCCGAGTGCTCCTAAAACAATAGATTTTCCAGCTCCTGTTTCTCCTGTTATTATGGAAAGCCCTTCCGTAAAATCGGTTTGTAAAGCATCAATGAGGGCGTAGTTCGCTATAGAAATATGAGTCAGCAATGGAAATTCAGTAATTATAGGTTATTCAATGCGTAAATTTAACAATTCTTTTTTTGAAAGGTTAGCATTCTATTAAAATAATACGCAGAAATTAAAGTCGGAAGTAGTAAGACTTTATGCCTATTTAATTTTTTCCCATTTTGCATTATTAGGCGCAGAAACTCGACGCAACAGACGTTTTAAATCGGCTGTGTTCACCGTGGGCCCCTCTTTAAACACCTCAACTATTTCATCGGCTTTGGCATCGAAAAAGAAACGAAATAAGTACGAGTTACGACTTCGGCCGTACAAATTGTTAAATAATAATATATTCTCAAGCACCGCATTTTTTGCTTTCTTTTCGTCTTCAGCAAACCGATCAAAACCATCTCTATGATAGGCATACATAATTTGTCGGTATTCCTTGTGTGCAGTAGATAAGATTTGATCTACTAAGGTAAAGCGATTCAAACTGTTTCGTTTGGCTTCCCAACCTTCATAGTTTCCCTGTTGGGCTAAATTTGCAATATTGAGCGCCTGCTGATAAAAAGGTTCTCCGCCTTGCAAAGCAAAGGTATCTGAATCTATTGCCAAAATCATGTAGATATAATAGGTTATTAGCGAAACCAAGTTAGATTCGTAGGCATTTGGGTTGTAAATCAGAGGTTCATATTCTACATACTCAAAAGCAATAGCGTTGTCCTTATAATTAAATATGGGACTTTTATAGGAACTTCCATAGACTGGACGCACTGCATTGACCTGTAAGGTACCTGTAAAGTTCCCGTTGTTTTGGGAGTTAATAATGAGGGTCATCCCACATTCGATACGCTCCTGTGTTTTAAAAACCTTACTAGTCCATTGTTTGTTATTGACAAAATCTGTCAAAGCCTTTTCAAGGGTTGAGAACACTTGTTTATTGGTACCGCTCAATTGATCTGCATTGATGGAGATCGAACATTTCAATTCTTGAGCATATCCTATTGCTGCCACAAGAAAGAATGCCGACAAAAACAATTGGTATTTACGCATGGTACCTTTTAAGTATTTCTGAAAATATATTTGAAGCTACAGCTTCTTTAGATTGTAACGGATATTCTGAAATAGTATTGCCTTTGTCGATAATGGTAATTTTATTCGTATCTCCTGCAAACCCTGCTCCTTTATCGCGCAGAGAATTCAATACAATCATGTCCAAGTTTTTACGCGCGAGCTTTCCTTTGGCATGTTCTATTTCATTGTTTGTTTCTAGGGCAAAACCAACCAAAAATTGTTGTTCTTTATGAGTTCCCATTGCCGCCAAAATATCTTTGGTTGCTTTCAATTCTATTGGAAGGTTGCCTTCTTGTTTTTTAATTTTTGTATCAGAAGTACGCAATGGTGTATAATCAGCAACCGCTGCCGCCGCAATAGCAATATCTATTTCTTGATAGCGGGCGTGAACTTCATTGTACATTTGTTCTGCAGACACCACATCAATTCGTTTGACCAAGCTGTGAGAAATTTGCTGACTTGAAGGTCCAGAGATCAATAAGACTTCTGCACCAAGATTGGCTGCTTTACGAGCCAATTCAAATCCCATTTTCCCAGAGGAGTGGTTTCCAATAAAACGTACAGGGTCTATGGCTTCATAGGTTGGTCCAGCGGTTATCAGTACTTTTTTCCCTTTTAACGGAAGTTTCCCCTCCATATCCGCTTCTATAAACCGTATAATCTCTTCGGGTTCAGCCATACGTCCTTCTCCTACCAAACCACTTGCCAATTCACCAGAAGCGGCAGGAATCAACTGATTTCCATAGGATGTTAATTTTTCAATACTTTGTGTTGTTGATGGATGTTTGTACATATCTAAGTCCATCGCTGGAGCAAAGTATACTGGGCATTTTGCGGATAGATATACTGCCAACAACAGATTATCTACGGTACCATTTGTCATTTTAGACATGGTATTTGCCGTGGCAGGTGCAATGAGCATAAGATCTGCCCAAAGTCCTAAATCTACATGGTTATTCCACAATTCATTCTCTTCATTTTTTTCATAAAAAACAGAATGTACTGGGTTTTTAGAAAGTGTAGATAGCGTAAGTGGGGTTATAAAATCCTTCGAAGCAGGAGTCATGACCACTTGGACATCGGCTCCTGCTTTGATACATAGTCTTACTAAATGAGCAGTTTTGTAGGCGGCAATTCCTGCGGTAACTCCTAATAGAATTTTCTTGCCTTTTAAAACACTCATTTATTTAGTCTTTTTGCTCTGAATCTCTATGATATACTTTATCATTCAACCATTCTTCAACAGCCATAGCATGACCTTTTGGAAGTTTTTCGTAAAATTTAGAAACTTCAATTTGTTCTTTATTTTCAAAAACTTCGTCTAAGCTATCACTATACGTAGCAAACTCTTCTAATTTCTCAACCAATTCCTTTTTCAAATCTCCATTGATCTGATTTGCTCTTTTTGCAATGATCGAAATTGCCTCATAGATATTTCCTGTAGGTGCTTCTACTTTCGATTTATCGTAGGTTATAGTTGTGTCTGGTGCATTTGTGTTTTTGTGATCCATCGTTGACTATTTATTAACTTATTAATATTGCTTTTTCTTCTTTTATGCGTTTTAGCATGTTATCTGACTCCTTCATGTATGGAGATTCAGGATAATTCCTTTTTAGTTTTTCATAGGCCTTTTCGGCTGCAGTTAAACGTTGCCATTTCTTTTGATAGGTACTTCGTATACCGAGTTCATAGGAGGCTTTTAACTTGTAGAAAAAAGCGACTTCTCTATAAGAAGTTCCCAAGAATTCTGAGGTAAGATTATCAAAAGAGGTTATTGCCGATTCGTAATAACCAATGTCGTAATACTGTTTTGCTATTTCAAAAGCTTTTGTTTCCAATTTGTATTGCAGTTCAAAAACCATCTGATTTGCTTCTGGCAAACGTTTAGAGTCTGGATAGGCATTGATATATTTTTGAAAAGAAGCTAAAGCTTCTCTGGTTGCCGTTTGATCTAAGCTGTATTTTGGAGATGCCATATAGTGGCTTTTGGCTGTTGTAAATTCAGCTTCTTCTCTTTTAGAACTGTTTGGATAATTTGATACAAAACGCCCAAAGTAATACGCTGCGCTTTCGTAATCCTTTGTATTAAAATAAGATTGTGATATCATATATTGAATACGCTCCATCTGAGGCTTTCCTTTATAGGCAGGCGTAATCATTTCAAACAAACGCAAAGCTTTAATAAACTTCTTGTCTTCGTAGAGCACTGTGGCCATTTTGTACTTCTCTTCAACTGTTCCCTTATTCAGTACATTATTGTACTTACTACAAGACATAAAGACAATTGCTACGAATACTATTAATAGATTTTTAGATGTAAGCATTTTGCAAAATTAATCATTATTTGTGAATTATTAAAGTGATTTCTCAATTTGAAACCAAAATCAAAAATAAGCGTTAAACGATTTAAAAAAAACCGTAGAGACGCTAAATATTTGTTAATTCACTTTTGTGTAAGTTTTTTGCAAAAAGTGTCAATTTACCCGTAAGTTCTTTTGTAGCATTTACCAATGGAAGTCTTACGTGATCTTCAGAGCTTACATCTCCCAGCACAGCAAGTAGTGCTTTGATTCCTACAGGGTTTCCTTCTTCAAAGATTAAATCTATGACCTCCATCAATTGGTATTGAATTTCAAAAGCAGCTTTCGTATTTCCTTCCAAGCCGAATCGAATCATTTCCGAAAATTCTCTCGGATACGCTTGTCCAACCACAGAAATAACGCCTGCACCCCCAGCCAAAGTCATTGGTAATGCAATCATATCGTCGCCAGACATTACCAAAAAGTCTTTTGGAACGCTTTGTAAAAGCTTCATGGCTTGCACCAAATCGCCTGCTGCCTCCTTTACTCCAATTATAGTATCATTCGCTGCTGCCAATCGAACTACGGTTTCTGGAGCTATATTTGAACTTGTTCGTCCTGGTACATTGTAAAGTATTACTGGAATTGGGCTCGCCTCCGCGACAGCGATGTAATGTTGGTATATGCCTTCTTGGGAAGGTTTGTTGTAATACGGAGAAACTGAAAGTACAGCATCAAAATCTGATACATCCAAATTTTCCAAATCACTAACGACTTGGGCTGTATTATTACCTCCAACACCTAATACTAATGGTAAACGACCGTTGTTTACGGCAATCACTTTTTGCTTCACCTGCTCCTTCTCCTCTGCCGTCAAAGTTACTGATTCCCCTGTAGTACCAAGTACAACAAGATATTCAACACCATTGTCGATTTGAAAATTGACAAGTTCTTCTAAGGCGACAAAATCAATACTTTTATCTTCCTTAAAAGGTGTAATCAATGCGGTACCAGTTCCAAAAAATGCTTGCATTATAATTTGTTTAATAACTTTAAATATTTTACCATTTCAGTATTCAACACTTCAATTCTTCTTTCGTTGTCTGAAATTGCCAAATCATACAAGCTGGTCTCCGCTGCTGCAAAACCGACTTTAAATTTCGACTTGGACTGCAAAGTTATCACATTCAAATATAAATTTTCTTCAAATCCGTAGTTTATCAACAAATCATATTCATTTTTAACAAATTCTTTTAGCTTGTTTAATTTTAAACTTCCATACCAGCCAAAATCTTTGAAAGTACATTCGTAGTCGGTATATTCTTGCTCTTTTTCGAAGTTCTTATATACCAAAAACCGTAAGTTTTCTTTTGGAATTTTGAAGTCGTTTTCTACGGCACGCAACACATTAAAGGCTAAAAACTGAGATTCTTCAATAAGAATTCCAACAGTTCTTATTTTTGAAGCATCCATATTTCTTGTCTCCGAAAGTGATTCTTCATGGGATTTTTTGAATTTCTTTTGAATACTTTTCCTTTTCAACTTGGCTAAAAACATGCTTGAATTTTGATTTACACAAAACTACTTAATTTAATCATAGGAAGCGTTCTTTTTTGAGCTACTTGTAATTACAACAAAAAAACACGACGAATTTGAAAAACACAAAAGATGAAAAAACACATAACTTTAGTACTGAGACTAATTATTTCTGTAATTTTAATTCAAACTTTACGTTTTAAATTCACGGGACATCCCGACAGCGTTTATATTTTTTCTCAGGTAGGCTTAGAGCCTTTTGGAAGAATTGGTATTGGAATTATTGAACTTATAGCCGCCATTCTCATTTTAATTCCGAAAACGAGTTGGCTGGGTGCTTTGATGAGTTTAGGAGTGATTAGTGGTGCAGTTATGATGCATTTAACCCAATTAGGTATTGAAGTCCAAGGCGATGGCGGGCTTCTTTTTTACACAGCACTTTTGGTCTGGGCACTTTCAGTAGTATTGCTTTGGAAAGAACGTAAACAAATTCCTTTTGTTGGTAGTCGTTTTGGATAAAAGCTATACCAATTCAGCAGAAAGACCTAATTCTTGTAACTTACTACATTTAGGCTTCAAATCGTCGTACTCACCAGATTTTACGGTACATTTTCCTTTGTAGTGTACTAAAACGGTGCATTGTTCTGCTTGCTCTAAGGTGTGCTCACAAACATCAATCAAGGATTCAATTACAAAATCAAAAGTGTTAACGTCGTCATTATGCAAAATAATCTCATGCTGAGGGGTTGTCATTTCTAAGATGTCTAACTCCTCTTGTATTTTCTCTTTCGTGTTCATCATCATACTACTTCATTTATGCTTTTCATCTAAAGGAAACTCTAGATTTCTTTTCAGACTACAAATTTAAACTTTTTTTAGATATTTCAACGATACCCAATTGTTACGTTCCAAGGTTTTTTGAAGTGTCATTCCTAAAGTACTTGCTTTGGCATCTATTAATGGAATGTCTTCTTTGTAAAAACCACTTAACAATAAGAAACCATTTGCTTCCAAACAATTTGCATACACCTCCATATCATTTAACAAGATATTTCTGTTGATATTTGCAATGATTACATCGTATTGTTTTCCTTCTAACAAGCTCACCTCTCCTTCATAAGCCGAGATATGTGTACAATTATTGCGTTCAATATTTTCCAATGAGTTTTCATAGCACCAACGATCTATATCGATTGCATCTATAGGTTGCGCTCCTTTCATCTCCGCAAAGATGGCCAAAATTCCGGTACCACAGCCCATATCTAAAGTCTTCTTAGCTTCTAAATCCATTTCTAACAAATGCTGCACCATCATATGAGTAGTCTCATGATGTCCTGTACCAAAACTCATTTTTGGTTCAATAACAATATCGTATGGTAAATTTGGATTTTCGTGAAATGGAGCACGAATCGAAACTTTGTCAGCTACCTGAATTTGATTGAAATTTTTCTCCCACTCACTATTCCAGTTTACCTGTGCTATTTCTTCAGATGTGTAACGAATTTCAAATTCATTGGAATTCAACACAAATATACTTTCCAAAAGACCTTCTTTCCATTCTTCTTTCTGAATGTATGCGACGACCCCCTCTTCATTTTCAACAAAACTTTCGAAACCTGCATAGCCCAGTTCGGCAATTAACATTTCAGTTGCGGGCTCTTTAGGGGATACGGTAAAGGTATAAGCTAAATATATGGCGTTCATCTCTTATTTATTTTGCTGCAAATATACGTTTTTTGCTTTTTGGTTGGTGACTTTTGGCTTTTGGCTTTCGGCTTTCGGCATTTGACTATCGGCTATCAGCTAACGGTTAACGGTTATCGGTTATCGGTTATCGGTTATCGGTTTCTAAAAAAAGAAACGATTGCTCATCAAACGGATGAGCAATCGTTTAGGTTTAATTTATTAGGTTGTTTGGAGAGACTTGCATTTTAGCTATTTACTAAAACACACCTAAAGTTTTAAATTTATTGAATTGCTTCAATGATGGCAATAAAATCTTCTACCTGTAAAGCAGCACCACCTATCAATCCACCATCAACATCTTCTTTCGAAAAAATTTCTTTTGCGTTTCCTGGTTTACAAGAACCACCATACAAAATAGAAACGTCTTGCGACAATGCTTCAGTGTATTTATCAGCCACAATTTTTCTAATAAACGCATGCATTTCTTGCGCTTGTTCAGCAGTTGCAGTTTCACCTGTTCCAATAGCCCATACGGGTTCGTATGCCAATACTATATTGCTCCAAGCCGCAGCTTCTAAATGGAACAATGCGTTTGAGATTTGCGATTCTACTATTGAAAAGTGATTTCCAGATTTACGGTCTTCCAACAATTCACCAAAACAAAAAATTACTTCCAAACCATTTGCCAACGCAGCGTTTACCTTTTCAGCTAACAAAGCATCCGACTCACCAAAGTACTCTCTTCTTTCAGAGTGTCCAAGGATTACAGATTTCAAACCAATTGAAGTCAACATTTCAGCAGAAATTTCACCTGTATATGCTCCACTTTTTGCTTGGTGCATGTTTTGAGCTGCTACTTCAACTACAGATCCTGAAGTTACCTCAGCTACAGCTGTTAAGTTTACAAAGGTTGGTGCAACTACCACTCTTGTATTGTTTAAGGTTTTTCCACTCAACCCAGCAACCAATCCGTTCGCCAATGCTTTAGACGCTGCCAAATCATTATTCATTTTCCAGTTTCCTGCTACTATTTTACTTCTCATGATTTAAATTTATTTAATTTATGTTTGCTTAAATAAGCAATTGTATTTCACTATTTATTTCTTATTTACGAATTGCTGCTTCAAATTTTTCATCATTAGCAACGGTTGCCTTGAACAATTCAATTGTTCCTGATGGTGCTACTACCATATATCTAGGAATCCAATCTAAATCAATCGATGCACAAAAATCGCCTTTCCATCCTGATTGCAGGTAATAATGTTCACCTCTTACATTGTATTTTTCAATTCCTTTCTTCCAAGATTTTTGGGTTTTATCTAAAGACAAAAACAAATATACAATATCCTGATTATATTCGTTTTGAAGTTCTTTTAATTTTGGCATTCCTTTTATACAATCGGAACACCAAGAGGCCCAAACTTCTATGACCACTTTTTTTCCTTTGTATTTCTTTAGTATTTCTGAAAAAGAAATACTTTCTCCTTCTAAAGTTACCAGTCGGTCTGACAAGGCTTTGTCAGAAAATTTAGTTGTATCCTGTGCTGCAACACAAGAAACGAACATAAAAAGTAAAGCTATGAATAGATTTTTCATTTTTGATATGAATTGAATTTGTGAATAATTACGTCTGAAAATTAAGACACAAAAAACATGGCAAACTTACATTTATTTGCTTGTTTTTTCATCAAAACTAATTTCACTTCACGCAAACGTTTTCGGATAACTAACCCAATCTCACTTTAGGATCTAGCCAACCATACAACAAATCCACCAATATATTTATGAGTATAAACAAACTTGCAATAACAATTACGGCCCCCATAATTACGGGTTGATCTAAGGTGTTTAGTGCATCTACAATTTCTTTTCCCAGCCCGTTCCAATTGAAGATATACTCAACAAAAACTGCTCCAGCTAACATGGAAGCAAACCAACCGGATATTGCTGTAATAACCGGGTTTAACGCATTTTTTAAAGCATGTTTATATAAGATTCTAAACAAAGACAATCCTTTCGCTTTTGCAGTACGAATATAGTCTTGATGTAAAACGTCTAACAAGGAACTTCTCATCAATTGAATCACCACTGCCAATGGACGTATCCCTAAAACAACTGCAGGCAAAATAAGGTTCTTCCATTGCAGAAAAACACCTTCACCAAAATCATCTACTTCATACAAACTACCCGTCATATTTAAGTGCGTATATTTCTGCAAAACAAATCCAAATACCCATGCAAAAACAATCGCAGACAGAAAGGAAGGCACACTCATACCTATGGTACTAATAACCGCTACAATTCGGTCGAAATAACTATCCTTGTACAGGGCTGAAAGTATACCAAACAACACACCAATAAGCAAAGCAATACCAATTGCACTCAGTGCTAACACAGCTGTATTGGGTAAGGTCTCCGAGATGATATTCACTACAGGTTTGCCATTTTTCTGAAAAGATTGACGTAAATATGGATATTTTAAAACCAAATTAAAAGATTCAAAAGAAAGGATCACTTTTGTATTGTATTTCTCCGATTCCAATGCTGTATAATGACCATTCGAAGTACTATGGATAGAAACTGGAGATAGGTCGTTTAAATAATATACATACTGCGTTGTCAAAGGTTTGTCGAATCCATACTTCTTTTTAATGGCGGTCAATTGCGCACTGTCTTGTCTTTGATCTAAAAGCATGCGGGCTGGATCTCCTGGCAACACGTTAAATAAGAGAAACACCACAGTAATTACCCCAAACAAGGTAAAAAAACCATAACCTAACTTTTGTAAAACATTTTGGATCATATCTATCGCTGTAACGAAACAAATGTAAGGAATAATTTCATTTATGGTCATGCATTGTTACTCTTGACACTGACTCTGACGCTGGCTTTTGACTTTTGAGCTTCGACTCTTGACTTTTAACTTATGACTTTTGTCCCTTTCCAACTTAACACTATATTTGTTTTCTTTTAAATCGGCACATGAAAAACGAACAGGAATTTATTGAAGTATTAGGAGCTCGCGCTCATAATCTAAAAAACATAGATGTTAAAATCCCACGAGAAAAACTTGTTGTGATTACTGGTTTAAGTGGTAGTGGGAAATCGTCTTTGGCTTTCGATACCATTTATGCAGAAGGACAACGTAGATATATCGAAACGTTTTCAGCATATGCGCGTCAGTTTTTAGGTGGATTGGAACGCCCAGATGTAGATAAAATTGACGGACTTTCACCGGTGATTTCCATCGAACAAAAAACTACTAATAAAAATCCGCGTTCTACGGTTGGAACAATTACTGAAATATATGATTTTTTAAGGCTATTATTCGCGAGAACTGCAGATGCTTATTCTTATGAAACGGAAGAAAAAATGGTCAGCTATAACAATGCGCAAATTCTCGACCTGATATTAAAAGATTACAACTCAAAAAAAACCATCATCTTAGCTCCTGTTGTCAAATCTAGAAAAGGACATTATCGAGACCTCTTCGAACAAATAGCCAAACAGGGCTATGTAAAAGTACGGGTAGATGGTGAGATTCGAGATATCGAAAAAGGCATGCGCCTAGACCGTTACAAAACCCATGATATTGAGATTGTTGTAGACCGATTGGTGGTTAACAACACTTCTATTAAACGATTGGAAGAAAGCATTAAAACTGCTTTATATGCCGGAGACAATATATTAATGGCGCTGGAACATGACAGTACTACTCCTCGTTATTTTAGTAAAAACTTAATGTGCCCTACTTCAGGTATTTCTTACCCAAGCCCAGAACCCAACTCGTTTTCTTTCAACTCCCCTAAAGGAGCTTGTACTGAATGTAATGGTTTAGGTACTGTACAGTTTACGAGTCTAAAAAAAATAATCCCAAACGATGAGTTATCCATTGCTGCTGGTGGAATTGTTCCTTTAGGCGAGCAAAAAAATAGTTGGATTTTCAAAC
The DNA here is from genome assembly GCA_943789365.1 of uncultured Flavobacteriaceae bacterium. Lineage (GTDB taxonomy): Bacteria > Bacteroidota > Bacteroidia > Flavobacteriales > Flavobacteriaceae > Flavicella. The sequence goes on from CALSTV010000001.1 coordinate 356,352, forward strand.
AGCTATCATTGATAGCTGATCGTTATAATTTCAAATTAACAGACCCTATTAAAAACATTCCTGATGCAGCAATGTCGGTTATTTTAGAAGGCGGTGATGAAAAGTACGAAATCACATCAAAAGACCTAGGAGTTACCCGAAATTACCATATTGATTTTGAGGGGATCAATGCGTTTATCGGCGATCAATACAAGACTAGTGAATCTTCGAGTATCAAACGATGGGCGAAAGGTTTTATGGATGAAAGCAAATGTCCTACCTGCCATGGAAATAGACTAAAAAAAGTTTCTTTATATTTTAAAATCGAAGGTAAAAACATTTCTGAATTGGCGCAAATGGATATAATAGAACTGTCTAAGTGGTTCGAAAAACTAGACCCATTACGCTCAGAACAACAACGTATTATTGGTTCGGAAATAACAAAAGAGATAAAAACGCGCATTCAGTTTTTATTAGATGTTGGTTTGGATTATTTAACCATTGATAGAACCTCTAAATCACTTTCTGGAGGGGAAGCACAACGAATTCGGCTGGCAACACAAATTGGCTCCCAACTAGTAGGTGTATTATATATATTAGATGAACCGAGTATTGGATTGCACCAACGCGATAATGAACGACTCATTCAATCACTCTTAAAGTTACGGGATATTGGCAATTCTGTACTGGTCGTAGAACATGATCAAGATATGATGGAATGTGCGGATTATGTATTAGACATAGGCCCTGGAGCAGGAAGGCATGGCGGAGAAATTGTGAGCGAAGGTTCTTTTGAAGCCCTTAAAGCACATAAAACCCTTACAGCAGATTACCTTACCAAACGAAAACAAATTGAAATTCCAAAAAAACGTAGAAAAGGAAACGGAAAGAAATTAATACTTTCTGGAGCTTCTGGAAATAATTTAAAAAACATTTCAGCAAGCTTTCCTTTGGGAAAAATGATTTGTGTAACGGGCGTATCAGGTAGTGGTAAATCAACACTGATAAATGGAACCCTGTATCCAATTTTAAACCGACATATATACCGCGGTGTAAAAGAACCGATGCCTTACCAATCTATTAAAGGATTGGAATATGTTGACAAAATAATTGACATTGACCAATCTCCAATTGGTAGAACTCCAAGATCGAATCCGGCTACTTACACCGGTGTGTTTAGTGAAATTAGAAGCTTATTTGCTAAAACACCAGAAGCCTTGATTCGAGGTTATAAAGCAGGACGTTTTTCTTTTAATGTAAAAGGGGGACGCTGTGAGACCTGTCAAGGTGGTGGTATGCGCGTAATTGAAATGAACTTTTTACCCGATGTGCATGTAGCATGCGAAACGTGCCAAGGCAAGCGATTCAATAGAGAAACCCTTGAAATTAGATTCAAAGGAAAATCGATTTCCGATGTACTCAACATGACCATCAATGAAGCCATTGTGTTTTTTGATTCGATTCCAAAAATCTATAAAAAAATAAAAACAATTCAAGATGTTGGCTTAGGTTATATCACTTTAGGGCAACAGTCTACTACATTATCTGGTGGTGAAGCGCAACGAATAAAACTGGCTGCTGAGCTCTCTAAAAAAGACACCGGAAACACCTTTTATATTTTAGACGAACCCACTACGGGTTTACATTTTGAAGACATCCATGTACTTATGCAAGTACTTAACAAACTGACAGACAAGGGGAATACGGTACTCATTATTGAACACAATATGGATGTAATTAAACTCGCAGATCACATTATTGATATTGGTCCGGAAGGAGGTAAAAAAGGAGGTACAGTTCTATGCGAAGGAACTCCTGAAGAAGTGGTAAAAAACAAAAAAAGTTATACTGCTAAATTTTTGCGCAAAGAACTGAATTGAATTGAGAACTTCAGTAGACCTCTTTCGTTTGTTATTTCTTGTCAACCCTTGCATATTTATTGAAAAAAAAGGTATATTGACACTTTATATTGCTTAATTCTAAATACTATCTATGAGCCCAAACGAAGACAGAAAAATACGCGAAAAGTTTACCCCCAAGACTTGGAATGAAATCAAAACGAATGATTCATGGGGTATTTTTAAAATCATGTCAGAATTTGTAGACGGTTATGAACGCCTAAGTCAAATTGGTCCATCCGTAAGTATTTTTGGCTCCGCAAGAACCAAGCCAGGAGAAAAAAACTACATTTTAGCGGAAGAAATTGGCTACCAACTTACAAAAAGTGGTTTTGGAGTCATCACTGGTGGAGGACCCGGAATTATGGAAGCAGGAAATAGAGGCGCACATAGAGGTCAAGGAATTTCTGTGGGACTGAATATTGAACTGCCATTTGAACAGAACGACAACCCTTGGATAAACAGGGGCATGAGCCTAGAATTTGATTATTTCTTCGTTCGAAAAGTGATGTTTGTCAAATATTCTCAAGGGTTTATTGTAATGCCAGGAGGTTTTGGAACACTCGATGAATTGTTTGAAGCAATTACACTTATTCAAACACATAAAATTGGGAGATTTCCAATAGTACTAGTCGGAAGTAAATTTTGGAGCGGTCTATTAGATTGGATTAAATCGACACTCTTAACTGATTACAAAACAATTAGCGAGGAAGATTTAAAGTTATTTCGAATTGTTGACACTGCAGAAGAAGCAGTTGATCATTTGAATAAATTCTATGCAAAATATAGCCTAAAACCCAATTTTTAAGTGTAACTCTACTATTGAAAATTCTAGTATACATATTATGTTTTATTTCACTTTTCTGTCCAAAAGCAACTGCCCAAAAAACAAAAATTAGCATCAAGGCACTTTTGATTACGGACAAGGATCAATTGGCTGTTCAACAAAAAATAGTTTACATAAATAAAAGTGCTGATTCCTTAGAAAATTTAGTTTTCCACAACTGGCCGAAAAGTTTTAAAGATCGCAACACCCCTTTGAGTATTCGTAAGCTTGAAGGTCATAGCAAAGCTATGTATTTTGCAGATTCTATCGATCTAGGAAACAATACCATTCATAAAGTTTCAGCAAACTTCAAACCCGTAACCTATAGAGATTATAATGATAAACCAGATCTATTAGAATTGTTGTTGGACAAGAAACTGGCACCTAAAGATTCGGTTATTATTACCATTAATTACAAAATAAAGATTCCCAATAGCAAGTTTACGGGGTATGGCAAAAACAAAAATGGTGATTATTTGTTGCGGTACTGGTACCTTTCTCCTGCTGTCTATGAGAACACCACCTGGGCAGCCTACAGCAATTTAGACATTGACCATATGTATATGGAAGTGGCAGATTACGATTTAAAGGTATATTGTCCTCCCAATTATTACACAAACACAACACTAGACACCAAGGTAGATTACACTAAAAATTTAGCCATTTTTGAAATGCAAGGAAATGACCGAGTAGATGTGCAACTCAATATTACAAAGGAGCGTAGTTACAGCTCTTTTAAAACTTCTCATGTAAAAATAAGAACCAACATGGATGAAGCCTCCATACCGAAAAGTATAAAGAAAGATCTCTTGCAAAGAGAAATTGATTTTATTGAAAAATACTTGGGTCGGTATCCACACGACGAGCTTCTTATCGATTACGACAGTTACAAAAGAAATCCGGTATACGGACTCGAAAAAATACCAGACTTTTTAAACCCTTTTTCAGATGTATTTAAATGGGATGTCAAAGTTTTCAAAATACTCTCAAAAAAAATAATTGAAAACACCATCATTACAGATAAAAACAAAGATTATTGGCTTACGGAAGGAATTCAAATCTACCTAATGATGGAGTACGTAAACACCTATTATCCGGAGGCAAAACTTTTTGGTAATCTTTCAAAAATATGGGGACTTCGCACTTTTAATGTAACCCAATTGGATTTTAATGAAAAATATCCTTTTGTATATCAGTTTACAGCCCGGAAAAACCTAGACCAATCTCTAACCACTCAAATAGATTCTTTGTCAAATTTCAATAGAATGCTTGTAAACAGCTACAAATCTGGATTAGGAATGCGCTATTTAGAACAGTTTTTAGGAGATTCTATCTTTAAAAGCAGTTTGAAGCAATTTGTAGTTGACAACAGACTAAAAACAAATATTGTTGCCAATTTTGAAAAAGAGATTGCAAAAAACACCGATAAAGACATTAAATGGTTCTTTGGTGATTACCTACATTCAAAAAAGAAAATTGATTACACCTTAGAAAAGGTAAAAAGGGATAAAGATTCTATTTATATTACGGTTAAAAACAAGCGTAATATTACAGCTCCAGTAGCGCTGTATGGTGTAAAGGACAAAAAAATAAAATGGAAAAAATGGCTACCAAAAATAGACAGTACAAAAACAATTTCGGTTCCAACAGGCGATTATGATAAAGTCTCCCTAAACTATGAATTCCTTTATCCTGAACTCAATATGAGAGATAATTGGAAAAATGTAAAACCGAAATTGTTTGAACGCCCTTTACAGTTTAAATTTCTTAAAGACATTAGTGATCCCTATTACAATCAAATATTTTTTGCGCCTCAGGCTGCATATAATTATTATGATGGGGTGATTTTTGGTATACAATTTAATAATATGTCGATCCTTCAAAGAAATTTTGAATATTCCATTACACCGACGTATAGTTTTAAAAGTCAAAATTTCTCAGGAGCATTTCATTTAAAATATTCGTATTACCCAGAGAACACAAGTATCTACAAATTTTCCATAGGAGCATCCGGTAGTAGTTACCATTATCAGGAAGATTACCGATATAGCACACTACGTCCAAGCGCAAAAATTTACTTTAATAGAAAAACACTGCGCACACCTGGTGAAAACTTTATTACTGTAAAATACCATATTGTAGATAAGGAGATTGAACCCGGAGTTGAAAAATCTGACGAAGACAAATACAACCTCCTCAAAATTTCATATAATTTTAACCGTCCAAATATAATACATGACCTTCGGTTTGAAACAAGTCTGGAAATCTCTAACCATTTTAACAAATTCACTTCAGATATTAGATACAGAAAATTAACTGACAAAAAGCACCAACTTGACTTTAGATGGTTTACAGGGATTTTCTTAAACAATGGCGCCGATAGGTCTTCCAACTACTTTAGTTATGGCTTGAGTAAACCTACCGATTATCTTTTTGAATACAATGTTTACGGTAGAGATGAAGATACTGGATTTTTATACCAACAGTTTATCATGGCAGAAGGAGGATTTAAAACCTTTTTTAAAGAAAATCACCAACAATATGCTAACGACTGGATGACAACTTTGAATACTAGTTTTAGTATATGGAACTGGTTAGAAATCTACAATGACATCGGCTTTTTAAAGAGCTCTTATCATTCGGTCTTTTTTGGACACGAATCTGGTATCCGTTTTAATTTTATCAATGATATTTTTGAATTGTACTTCCCTGTATATTCCAACAATGGATGGGAAATGCAGGAAACAGATTACTTCAGTAGAATACGATTTTCGTTTGTTCTTCAACCTGCGCAAATATTTAATTCAGCTCGAAGAGGTTTCTTATAAAACTCTCAACTAAAGAACTAAGTATCAACTTATTTGACAAACTTATTCTTCCATCTCTTAAAAAAAGCGCACATCAATAGATTTTTACAGTACATGTAAAGACTGGTCTTCTTTTAATTCTTATTAATAATCCCTACCTTTGCACAAGCAAAAAATGCTACCAATATGTCTTCAACCACTACAGATACCCATACACAAAACCTATCTTTTCAACAATTCAAGGAAGAGATTTTACAAGATTATTATATCGCCGTTTTGAGTAGAGAATGTAGCCTTTTGGGTAGAAAAGAAGTACTTACCGGGAAAGCAAAATTTGGAATCTTTGGAGATGGTAAAGAATTGCCTCAAATAGCGATGGCAAAAGCGTTTCGAAAGGGAGATTGGCGATCGGGCTACTATAGAGATCAAACGTTTATGATGGCCTTAGGCGAATTCACTCCTCAACAATTTTTTGCCGGCTTGTATGCACATACAGATATTGATTCCGAACCTTTTTCGGCTGGTAGACAAATGGGTGGTCATTTTGCTACACATATAGTCGATGAAAATGGTGATTGGAAAGACCAAACAAAACAATACAACACCAGTTCTGATGTATCCTGTACAGCAGCTCAAATGCCTAGATTAGTGGGCTTAGCATATGCTTCAAAACTCTATAGAAATGTAGCTAGTTTAAAAAAAGGTTATGACAAGTTTTCTAACAACGGAAATGAGATTGGTTGGGGAACCATTGGAAATGCAAGTACGAGTGAAGGGCACTTTTTTGAAGCCATCAACGCCTCTGGGGTATTGCAAATCCCTATGATTACCAGTGTTTGGGACGATGAATACGGAATTTCTGTACACGCCAAATACCAAACCACCAAAGAAAACATTTCTGAAGTTCTACAAGGTTTCCAAAGAGACACCGAACATGAAGGTTTAGAAATACTACGTGTGAATGGATGGGATTATGTACAACTTATCGACACGTACAACAAAGCTGCAGAGGTATCGAGAAAAGAACATGTACCTGTATTGATACATGTACAGGAATTAACACAACCGCAAGGACACTCATCCTCAGGTTCGCATGAAAGATACAAAAGCAAAAAACGCTTGCAATGGGAAGCAGATTTTGATTGTAATAAAAAGTTCCGTGAATGGATTCAAGAGTTTCAATTAGAAGGGGAAAACGGTGCAGTTCTAAAAATTATTGCTAACGAGCAGGAATTAATCGCTATTGAGACCAGAGCAAAAAAGGAAGTCTTACAAGCCAAAAAAGATGCATGGAAAGCATTTTTATCACCACTGCAACAAGAACAACAACAGTTAATTCAACATTTAGATCGAGTTTCTAAAGTTAGTAGTAATAAGAATTTCATTATTAAAATGCGTAATGAGTTGGCAACCAACAAAGAGCCTTCTCGTAAAGAAATATACAGTACCGCTAGAAAAGCAGCGCAATTTTTGAGAAATGAGAATTTTGAAGAAAAAACAGCTTTTCAAAAATGGCTAGTCAAAAACAAGCAAATTACTCAAGATCGCTACAGTACAAAGTTGTACAACGATACAGGAAATGGCGTTAGTACAATCTCAGAAATTGCACCGACCTACGCCGAAGAAATTCCTGAAGTAGATGCAAGAATTATTATCCGTGATAATTTTGATGCCCTGTTAAAAAAACATCCTGACCTTTTTATCTTCGGAGAAGATTCTGGTAAAATTGGTGATGTAAATCAAGGCCTTGAAAGCTTGCAAGAAAAGCACGGTGAAGATAGAGTGACTGATACGGGTATTAGAGAATCTACTATTATTGGTCAAGGAATAGGAATGGCCTTAAGAGGATTGCGCCCTATTGCTGAAATTCAATATTTAGATTATCTGATTTATACCATCCAAACTTTAAGTGATGATTTGGCGTGTTTGCGATATAGAACTTTTGGAAAACAAAAGGCGCCGCTCATTATTAGAACTAGAGGACATCGTTTAGAGGGAATTTGGCATTCTGGTTCTCCTATGTCTATGATTTTAGGGACACTTCGCGGCGTGCATTTATTAGTTCCAAGAAACATGACAAAAGCTGCAGGTTTCTACAACACGCTATTAAAATGCGACGAGCCAGCTGTGGTTATCGAAAATCTAAATGGCTACCGACTCAAAGAATCACTTCCTAATAATTTAGGTGAATACACAACTCCTATTGGTTATGTAGAAACCATAAAAGAAGGAGCAGACATTACTATTGTATCGTATGGCTCTACTTTAAAAATTGTGGAAGACACTGCCTTAGACTTATTGCAGGCTGGTATTGATGTAGAAATCATAGATGCGCAAAGTTTGATGCCTTTTGATATTGAGCACGACATTTCTAAAAGCGTTCAAAAAACAAACCGACTTTTGATAGTAGATGAAGATGTACCTGGTGGTGCTTCTGCCTATATTTTACAAAAAGTACTTGATGAACAAGACGCATATAATTATTTAGACAGCAAGCCTGCTACCTTAAGCGCAAAAGCCCACAGACCAGCATACGGTAGTGATGGTGACTACTTTTCAAAACCTTCAAAAGAAGATGTCTTTGAAGCGGCCTATAAAATAATGCATGAGGTAAATCCAGCTAAATTTCCTGAATTGTATTAGGTTCAGAATTTGACAAAAAACAAATAGCCGAAAACAAAACGATAGTAACTTTGCTATCCAATGTTTTCGGCTATTCAACTAACCAAACTAACCTAACTTATGTATTTTTATCCCCCTTTAAAATGACTTTCTTTCTTGCTCCATTTCTAAAGGAATGTTTTCTACTTCTTTCATATATACTGCATCCTTATTTAGAGAACCAATAATATCACTAAACAAAACAGTATACACCATACCTTCTCCAATAACATTATCATGCGCCCCTTCAATTGTTGCATTAAAAACTTCTACTTCAATATCTATTTTCTTGGTATCTCCTCGATAATATACCGTATTCATTTCTACTTAGTCTTTTCCTATGGTCACCCTTTGTACAAAAGGCAAAATAAAGTCAGAGGTGTTTACAGTAACAAACCCTTGTACTAACTCCAATGGAACAGGAATGATTCCTCCACCCTCGTAAGTAGGCACTTCTAAATTCTTACAACCGTAATACGCCACATCTGTCAATTTATTTTTTTTTAAAGGAAGGGTGTTTTACCGTAACGGTAACACTACCAGTTACTTCTAAAATAATATCTTCAGTCAGGTCTACATCGGTCAAGTTGAGTTCTTCAGGAATGTTCCCCGTTATGGTAACATTGTAACCCGTTGTTTCATAATTATGAGTGATGGTTTCGGACTTTGCAGAAACCTCAGAATTTTTTGAAGATTCTAAATCCAAACCAAACCCTAAATTGACTGTTGTAGGTTCTGTGATCGGTTCTGAATTACCATCTTCTAACTCTGTGGTATCGTTACAAGAAACAAGAACGCCTATCAAAAGCAACGCAATACCTATGTATTTATTAAAATGTTTCATTGTCTTATCTTTTATTTCTTAAACAAATGTACGGTCCTATTAGGTGTTTGTTTCTTATATCAAGGCGAAACAACCATTTTGACGGCTCAAACGACTTGTATACTATCTAAAACAAATACTTGTTAAACTTGGTAATCCTTTATTATAAAAAAACAAGTGGTATCGAATCGATACCACTTGTACTTTCCATTACCATTATTGGCAACTCACTACTTCTTAGGGGTTCCATTCTCCGTCGCCTGGCGTACCGAAGACTGGGAAAGTAAATCCTAATCCATCTTCAAAAGATGTTACTTGATATTGTACACCTTGACCTAATACGGTTGGGTGATCACCTGTCAATACGCCTCCAGTAGTCGTAACAACTACATCTACCAAAGGTGCTGCTGTATAATAAACTGTGTTTAATGTTGAGGTTTGACTCAAAATTTGAATGGCTGTTACAACATTGCTCGGCAATCCTGCTTGTACCGTAACCATTACGAATCCTTGTACCAATTCTAAAGGAATTTGACTAGACTCTGATCCTCCTGTAGGTACGTCTATGTTTGAAATACCATAATAAGCGATCTCTACCAAATCGTTTGGTACAAATGAAGGATGTGTTACCGTTACAACAACATCTCCTACAACTTCAATGGTAAGCGTTTGTGTTAGATCCACTTCTGTAAATTCAGTAGGTCCTCCAACAATACCTCCAGAAACATACACGGTATAACCTGTCGTTTCATAGGTATGCAAATCTTCAGCATTTTTGGCTTGTACTCCTGATTGTGGAGTTAGCTCAAGTCCAAAGCCTATACTTACCATTCTTGGTTCTTGAGGTTCTTCTACCTCTGTTGAATCGTCGTTACAAGAAGTCAAACTTCCTAAACTAACTACAGCTAATAAAGCTACTAATGTGTACTTAAATAAATGTTTCATTTTTTTCCAATTTTGTGGGTTAAATATGGGGCAAATATAGAGCTACCACAAAGTTGAATTCTCAAGAAATAACTGAACTGTCTATATGTACAAGTAAAGTGTCTTTTTAAGGACCTGAATTAAAATGAATTGTTTAGAAAGTTCTAAATATGTTTCATTAATTGCAATCCTAAAGCACAGTTCAAACATTTTTTTTTATCGCAATAATTCGTTTTCATCTCCAATAAGGCTTGACTTTCAAGAGCATTTTCAGCACTTACTCCCAATGCTTTAAAATGCTCTATGACAGCATTTTTTTCCGCTTTTACAGAAAGCATACTATTTTCCAAATCATCAGTACCTAACAGCTTATTGCTACTCATATAAGCATATTTTAAGGGTATGATTGCATTTATCAGTAGGGTGTCCATAAATCTTTTGGACACGATTTTTTGTCTTTTTTTAGACGTTCTTCCAAAGACATAATGGGTATCCCAATAGGAAGCCGCAGGTACTTTCAACAAGGCATAATAATCCTCCACTTTGGTAATTGACATCAACGAAGAAAATAAATTTGTTCGGGATTCATACAACGATGCCAATTGTGAAATTCGAATACTCGGAAAATTAGCAGGACGCAACCTAAAAAACTGAAACTGACTATGAAACAACGGTTCTAATTGAAACTTCCTAGCATAATAATTATATTCCGTTCGCAGCGCTGTATAATAAATATCTTCTTTTTCTTCTATTAGAAACCCTGCTTGTCCAAAAAACAAACTCTCCAGACCACCAGGGCTGCTCCGTAATTTTCTAAGTATCGAAAAATCTATCGATTGCGAGAGGTTTAAAAAAGCACTCCCATTCAATTTCATTCCATAACCTTTTGCCAACATTCGAAACAATACCCCTTCCCAATCATTAGTCGTTTCAGCTAACATCATCAAAATTTCTTCGGTCTTCCTTTTTAAACGTTCAAAGTACAATCGCTGTAACCAATTTTTCACAATTACTAGCTCGACTTCCATGATATGTTTTTCACATAAAATCCAGCGTTGACCTCCTGAAAATATTTTTCTATACGATAACAAAGCAGATGTATGTACATAGTTCTTTAACTCCAAACAACAAATTTCACTGCCATCTTTTCTAAATACAGGTACATCATACTCCCAGACTACATGTAAAATAACTCCGATATAATTTGCATCTTCCTCGTGCCTATGCACGTACCAATCTGACGCTTTTACGTGAATTTCTACATTTCCAAACCAAAATTGACCATCAATCCTAATAGAAGCATTAAAAAAATCTGGACCACTTTCATGATTGTGCGCTCCAGTACCCAATAGTTCAATGGCAGTATTATGAACAGACATCAAATTGTTTAATTCAAACAATTTGAATTTCCAAACATAATGTAAAAACGCTTCTCGAGGGATTAATTCTGGTGCCATATTATATCGTCTAAGTCTATTCTTTGCCATATTTTATTTACAAGGTACAGAACAATATTAGCAACAAAAAACGACAGCCGAACATAAGTAATTAAAAACGAATACGTTAACAAATAATCAATTGAAAAGTCATTATTCAAAATCCTTACACCGTTAGTAAAAACGAATAATATGCTGTATTTTTGCGTTTACATAATATAAAAAACGATGACAATTTTAGAAAGTCTAAAATGGCGATATGCCACCAAAAAATTTGCGAGTGACAACACGCTATCTGAAGTACAAATTCAATTGTTAAAAGAAGCTTTCAATCTTACCGCAACTTCCTATGGACTGCAACCTATAAAAATGCTGGTCATACAAAATCGACCCTTGCGAGAAAAATTGGTCCCACATGCCTTCGGACAAAGGCAAGTTGCCGATGCATCCCATCTTTTAGTAATTTGCATTCATAAAAACGCTAGTAAGGAAGAGGTAGAAAATTACTTTAAACTTCTTAAAGAGGTGAGAAATACACCCGATGAAATCGTTGCCGGCTATAAAAACGACTTACTCAAATTGTACGAAAACTCCAGTTCAGAAGCGTTACGACAAGCGGCAAAGTCGCAAGCCTATTTAGCTTTAGGAAACTTATTAACTGTTTGTGCTAGCCTACAAATTGACAGCTGCCCTATGGAAGGTTTTAATCCTGTTGAGTTCGACAAGATATTAAATCTTGATGCTAAAAATTTACAATCTGTTTTATTATTACCGGTTGGAACAAGAGCCTCAGACGATTATATGGCTTCACTAAAGAAAGTGAGAAAACCCCTAGAAGATATGATTATTGACATACCATAACTAACCTCTTAAACTATAACCCTCTATGCACTCAGATATACGAAATACAGCACCTCAAGTTTTATGGAACCATTTTGCTGACTTAAATGCAGTACCCAGACCTTCCAAAAAAGAAGCACGTGTTATTGCGTTTATGGTGAATTTTGGAAAGCAACTGGGTTTGGAAACATCGGTAGATGCCATTCAAAATGTATTGATTAAGAAGCCTGCTACCAAAGGTATGGAAAACCGAAAAAAGGTGGTCCTCCAGTCGCATTTAGACATGGTACATCAAAAAAATGAAGGCACTGATTTTGATTTTGAAAATGAGGGGATTCAAATGGAAATTAAAGGTGAATGGATTTATGCTAAAGGAACTACTCTTGGAGCAGACAATGGTATAGGAGTAGCTGCTATTATGAGTATTCTTTCCTCTGACACAATTGCACATCCTGCCATCGAAGCTTTGTTTACCATTGACGAGGAAACAGGAATGACGGGTGCCATGGAATTGCAACCAAATGTTTTGACGGGCGATATTTTACTCAACCTAGACACAGAAGACGATGACGAGATCTCTATTGGCTGTGCGGGTGGTATCGACATTACTGCTACCAGAACCTTTAAAGAGTTTGATATTGAGGATCCGTCTATTGCTTACCATATACGTGTTCATGGACTTCAAGGAGGCCATTCAGGAATGGATATCCATAAAGGATTTGGCAACGCCAATAAACTTATGAATCGCATTTTACATGATGGCTATGAAAATTTCCAACTTTCAATTGCATCCTTAGAAGGGGGAACTCTCAGAAATGCAATCCCAAGAGAAAGCACTGCACATATAGTCATTCCAAAACAATTTCAAGAAGCTTTTGAATACGAGTTTAAACTGCAAGTGGCAGCTCTAAAAAAGGAATTTCAACCCATAGAAAAAGACTTAGAAATTACCATTTCCGAAACGGCTCTACCCAAAAAGGTGATGGATATTGACTGCCAAAAAGATTTGGTACGAACGCTCTATGCTGCACACAACGGTGTGTATACCATGAACGCTAGCATAGGCGATTTAGTGGAAACTTCTAACAACTTGGCAAGTGTAAAAGTACTAAATGGTACGATTCAAATAGCTTGTCTTACACGTTCATTTTCAGAATCAGGAAAAATGGATTTGTGTAATGCACTACGAGCGACTTTCGAATTAGGTAGTTTCGATGTAACTATTTCAGGTGATTATCCTGGTTGGGAACCAAACACAACGACTGAAATTCTAAAAGTACTGGAAGGTACTTACAAAAGAATGTTTGACGAAGCTCCTAAAGTTATGGCATGTCATGCTGGGTTGGAGTGTGGAATTCTTGGAACGCACTATCCGAAAATGGAAATGATTTCATTTGGGCCTACTATCAAAGGAGCACATTCTCCCGAGGAACGTGTATCCATCCCATCTACTCAAAAGTTTTGGACTTTCCTTCAAGAAATATTGAAAAACATTCCACTCGCTAGGTAACGTTGGTATTTCTAGCTGGTAATTAGTAACTGGTAGTTGGTAGCCAGATAAATGGTTGCTGAAAGCGAATAGCCGTGAACAAAACTCCATACTCAACACTAAAACTAAGCATTAAAAACTCAACACTAAACCCTTATTTGATCTCCGGGTTTTTATAGGCAGGAAGGTCGCCATTTGGATTTTCAGGAGTTACAGAATTTTTGGCAACTATCTCACCAGCGGCATTAAAATCGAAGACAATTTCTCCGTTTACTAAGAACTCTACCTCCACTTCTTCTGAGGTAAGCACTTTGTCATTGTCGTCGTCAATATCGAGGTAATCAGAAAAGCCATCGCCGTCCGAATCGTATTCAGTAATATTCCCGGCAGCGTCGAAACTCAATTCATATTTCGTTGGTACCAAATCTAAATCATGATCCACTAAATTCACATCATTTAAAGCAATTCGGAATACCAAAGGTGAATTTGCAGGAATCCCTCCTTGTGCTTGGTTGGCATATCCTAAACCAGACGGAAAGAATAAATAACCTTCTCCTTGTTCTTCATATTTGAAATCACCATCGACTACACCATCTATTTCCAATATTAATTTCCCACCTAAAAATTTCGGTAATCCATGAGACCAACCTCGCACTACTGAACTTAAAGTTAACCATATTGGGTATTCAGGTCTTGAATCGAACACAGTACTGTCTAATAACATCCCTGTATAGTTCATATATACAGAATCTATAGGCGAAGGATTCCCTTTCCCAACTGCATCAGAACCTTCTCCATTAAATTTATAATAATACATGGTGTAATCTGTAACCGTTCCATTGGCTTCAACACCCTCTATCGTCATTAAATTAGTATCTTCACTCAACGGTGTTTGATCGCCTCCGTCAGGAATGGTCCAAATACCATCGTCTAAATCATTGTAATAATGTGTTTCAAAATAAGTATCCAGTAAAGCCTGGTCTATTGCTATTTGAGACTCATGGTCAAAATCATCTACAGGCTGTGAAGAACTTGTATCATCATCGCAGGAGACAATTGCAAAGCTTATTAGGCAATAAAAACTAAGGAGGATATATTTTTTCATTCTAATGAATTCGTATTCAAATTTTAAAGGCGCAATGTACAATTTTCCTATCTTTGTTAAAAGAGAATCTTTATTTTTTAACTTTTTCTATGAGAATTGACAAATACCTGTGGACAGTACGTTATTTTAAAACCAGGTCACTGGCTACCGAAGCTTGTAAAAAAGGACATGTAAAGTTAAATAACACAAACGTTAAACCCTCGAAAGAAGCGTATATAGGTGATCAATTGGTGGTCCGAAAAAACCAAGTCAACTATCAGCTAGAAGTACTCGATATTCCTAAAAACCGCGTAGGCGCTAAACTGGTAGACTTGTATCGCAAAGACACAACCCCTAAGGAAGCTTTTGAACACCAAGAATTGCTAAAGCTCTCAAAAGATTATTATCGTAAAAAAGGAGTTGGTCGCCCTACAAAAAAAGACCGAAGAGATTTAGAATCTTATACTTCAGAAGACAGCTAAACACGGTAACTTGAAAACAAAATAGTTGTTAATTCTTAACTATTTAAAATTGCACTACCCTAGGAGTTATAATTTCCCAAGCTAAATCTAAAAGACCACACATTTTTTTCTATATTTGAATCCATAAAAAAGCTTTAATATGACAGACAATCTAATTCTTAGCAATGCTCAAATTATCCATAAAACAAGGAGAATCGCATATCAGATTTTAGAGAGCAACCTCCATGAAAAAGAGGTTGTCCTGGCAGGAATTTGTGGCAATGGTTATATTTTCGCTAAAAGGATAAAAGAAGCCTTAAACGAAATTACAGACTTAAAAATAAGCCTTTGCGAGGTTCAGATTGACAAGAAAAATCCTAGATTAGCTATTACAACTTCCATTCCTGTTGGGGCCTATGAAGGAAAATCATTGGTATTGGTCGATGATGTATTGAATTCAGGTTCTACCCTTATCTATGGTGTCAAACATTTTTTAAATGTCTCCTTAACACGTTTTAAAACGGCTGTATTGGTCAATCGAAATCACAAAAAATATCCTGTCAAAGCAGATTTTAAAGGCATATCACTTTCTACTTCTTTAAAAGAACACATCCAAGTCGATTTTTCGGAAAAGGATGCAATTGCATATTTGACCTAAGATACAGTGCTGTTCGATACCAATTGTCTTAATATCGACACAAATGCGAAGTAAATAAGGCTGCTTTTTGGCAACTACTTTTTATCGTTAGCCGTTTATCAGTTCGATTATTTCTTTTGAAATTTCAGCTATATTCTTATCATTTACACTAACAATATGATTGGCTCTGTCATAAAACGGAGTTCGCTCAAAAAGGTGTTTAGCAATAAACTCTTGTAAATTCTCATCTGCAATGGAAGCGACCAATGGTCTCTGGGCTTTCTCATGAATTACCCTGTTGAATATCGTTTGAACAGTCGCCCGTAAATACAAGGAAACGGCATTTTCAAGAATGCTATTCATATTATCTCCAAAGCAAGGCGTTCCTCCTCCTACCGACAAGATAAATGAATCTGTTCTTTGCAAAAGTTCTTTTAAATAAAAGGTTTCCTTTTTCCGAAAATAGATTTCTCCATGTTTTTCAAAAATCTGTGGTATACTGAGTTGTTCTTTGGTTTCTATATACGTATCTAGATCCACCAAATCTAAGTTCAGTTCTTTACTAACAGCTTTGGCAACAGCCGACTTTCCACTTGCCATATATCCAACAAAAACTATTTTCATAGGTCTTTTATTCATTTGTTTACAAAGTACAAATATCACTTAAAAAATCACAACAAAAAACTTGTCATGTAAAAATATGGTTTTATATTTGCACTCGCAATTACAAATTGCAACAAGACCTGGTAGCTCAGTTGGTAGAGCATCTCCCTTTTAAGGAGAGGGTCCTGGGTTCGAGCCCCAGCCCGGTCACAGAATTAGAAAGACTAAGCGTATGCTTAGTCTTTTTTTTGTAAAACATTCTGGGGCGAGAAACCAGGACTCATATTTATTAGAAATACGAACCTGCCCTGAGCTGCTGCACGGTAGTGAAGCATGGTCGAAGGGGCCCGGTCACAGAATTAGAAAGACTAAGCGTATGCTTAGTCTTTTTTTTGTAAAACATTCTGGGGCGAGAAACCAGGACTCATATTTATTAGAAATACGAACCTGCCCTGAGCTGCTGCACGGTAGTGAAGCATGGTCGAAGGGGCCCGGTCACAGAATTAGAAAGACTAAGCGTATGCTTAGTCTTTTTTTTGTAAAACATTCTGGGGCGAGAAACCAGGACTCATTTTTATTAGAAATACGAACCTGCCCTGAGCTGCTGCACGGTAGTGAAGCATGGTCGAAGGGGCCCGGTCACAGAATTAGAAAGACTAAGTGTATTGCTTAGTCTTTTTTTTTGTAAAACATTCTGGGGCAAGAAGCCCCCCAGACTGCACCAGACCGCAAGACCCCAAGACCGCAACCGCACCGCAAGACCGCAAGACCGCAAGACCGCAAGACCGCAATCGAATACTCAACAACTCAATTTCCATAGGCTAAAGGTATTCAAAGAAGGAATACATCTTTTTTCAAAAGAATCTTTTATAGTCTCACTTACATTCCTATATTTGCAATCGAATAACATACCATATTCATTTGCACACATGGCGGAATTGGTAGACGCGCGGGCTTGAGGGGCTCGTGTCCGAAAGGACGTGGAAGTTCGAGTCTTCTTGTGTGCACTACTTCACCTTTTAGATTCCTTTTAGCACTATTGATTCAATTGAAAGATTTGAATTGTTTTCTGTGAAATTTGAATCCTTTTCTTTCTGGCAAGCTATTTATATTTGACTTCTAACGACTACAGAACTCAATTATGAAAAAGTACTTTCTATACCTCACTATTTTATTTGTAAACTGCCTAGAAGCTCAAATCTCCAATACTTCGTTTGAATCCTTAAAAGTAATGACCTGGAATGTATGGTATGGCTTTTCACAGCTTGAACTAAGTAACGGAATATTACCAGAAGGACATCCACATATTGCAAGTCAAACTGTAGTACAACAAAAGGCTACGGACTTTTTAATCTCCGAAGCACCAGATGTGATTGCGTTTCAGGAATTGAAGCATTTTGACGCTGACAAGCTAGCGAGCTTTGCCAACAGCTACGGACATGGCCATTCCATTTTGTTTGATAGAGACACACAACAGGCAACCGGAATTACTTCTAAATATCCCCTCACCTATTTAGAAAGAAACCACAGTGATTATAACGGTACGAATTTGGAAGGCACGTTTGCTGCCAAACTTCAAAATGAACCTGTTGTTTTTATTATTGTACATTTAAAATCGGCCAATAAAAATCACAGAGCAAAAGAGGTGAATTACGTGCTTGAACTCTATAGTAAATACAGTAATTTAGACAACCATGTGGTGATATTAGGCGACTTTAATTCTATGAGCATCGCGGATAGAACCTACGCAGAGACCAATATCGACAAACGATTGCAATACCGTATTTTTAAAAACAAATGCAACCATGATATGAACAAGGCAAACCAACCAGACCAAGGAATGGCAGCTTGTACCACTTGGGATTATGGAGTGATGGACACGTTTTGGGACGAACAAATACACGATACTACTTCGGAATATGCAGATCGAAACAGTTATGAAAACGCGCAATTTTGGGGTACTTTCCCTTCCAAATCTGTAGCGCTTTTTCACGATAGTACAAACCTCGACCACAACGGAAATTCTACAACAACACATACCCAGGCAGAGCATTTGGCGAGAATCGATTTTTTATTAGCAAACCAAGCCCTTGCAAATCTAACTACCGATGCACGGATTGTCCACCAATACACTACACCTGAAAACGACCTTGTATTGCTAGATGAAATGTCTGATCATTATCCCGTGGTAAGCACATTTACAGGAAGCAATGATTTGTCGGTCAACAACATCGATTACAAATCCATTAAGTTATACCCAAACCCAAGCAGTAATGGGATTCTTAACATAGAAACTTCAAACAAACAACTAAAAACTGCTGCGGTTTACAATCTTTTGGGTAAAAAAATAAACACGCTTCCCATTCACAACAATCGCATTGATGCATCGTCGCTTACCAATGGGTATTATATTTTTAAACTCGGAAATGCCTATTCAAAAGGGATTGTAATCAACTAAACCTATTCACCTATATTTTAAAATGACTTTTTAAATAAATAGGCCAATTAAAAAAACACATAGCCTAACGATTGAATTCTTTAAATTTCTAGTATATTTAGGTACACTAAATTTTTAAAGAAAACTGCATGAACTCACACAACCCCCTTCTAGGATTGATTGGCGTTTGGAAAGGAGATAAAGGTATTGATCTGGCTCCAAAACCGATTGAAGACGAAAACAACCCATATTACGAAGTGCTCACCTTCGAACCAGTCGACAGCAATATAGAAAATGCTGAAGAACAGGAATTAACCGCCGTACGCTATTTTCAAGAGGTACGAGAAATTGCCAATGATAAAATTTCCCACAGTGAAACGGGGTATTGGATATGGGATAAGAACGAAGGGAGTATTATGTGTACTTTTAGCATCCCGAGAGGTGTTAGCTTGGTTGCTGGAGGCAGCTTTACTGCTGTAGAAAACACTAGTATTACCTTCAATGTAGATGCTGGATGCGACGACAAGGACTGGGGCATTGCTCAGTCTCCTTTTATGCAGAAAAAAGCAAAGACAATTGCTTTTAAAAGAAGCGTAAAAATAACTGGAAAAACACTTAGCTATCAACAAGAGACCACAGTAGCCATTTACGACAAAACATTTGCACACCACGACAGCAACGAATTGACTAAAGTTAGCTAAGCCACTATGACAAATGTCTATTGCATACTTTTTGCCCTTTGTATCTTTATAAGTTGTAAGAAAAAAGATGTAAACGCGTCAGAATCGCCCCCAAAGACTCCTCAAACAGTTGAGACCTTAAAACCGATTTCAATTCAAGTGGGACCAGACAGTTTAATTCGAATTGACAAACAATGGAAAGGAGATTTTGACGGAATGAAAAAAAGAAGAGTTATTAGGGCTTTGGTAGCTTATAATGCAACGAATTTCTTTTTCGACAACTTAGGACAACCCAGAGGAATTAGCCATGATGCCTTAAGAGCATTCGAAGAATTTATCAATCGAAACAAGCATCGCCACGACGAAAAAATTCACGTCATTCAAATCCCTGTGAGCAGAGATCACCTTATAGGAATATCTGCTCAACGGAAATGCAGATCTTGTAGTCGCGAATATGACCATCACGGAAACCCGTAAAAAAGAAGCTGCCTTTTCAAATCCTTTTATAAGCAATATTAAAGAAGTCCTAGTAACTGGTTCAAAGGCTGAAGCAATCACGCAATTGGAAGATTTGGCTAACAAAGAAGTTTGGGTACGCCCCATGAGTAGTTATCACAGCAGTTTGTTAAAAGCAAATGAATCCTTTAAACAAAGAGGACTAAACCCCATCCTCATAAGAGAAACCGACAAACAACTCGAAACAGAAACGCTCCTTGAAATGGTAAATGCTGGCTTGATAGCCTATACCTTTGCTGACGACTACCTGGCTAACTCCTGGAAAAAAGTGTTGCCTAATCTTCAAATTCATTCGGATGTATACCTTCAAAAAGACCGCCAAATTGGCTGGATGTTTCGAAAGAACAGCCCTTTATTGGAAAAAGAAATCAATGCCTATGCACGAAAGAATAAAGCAGGTAGTCTGTTCTTCAATATGAAATTCAACTATTACTACGGCAATCAAAAATGGCTCAATTACGCAGTTGAAAATAAACAGTTTACTTCCCAACAAAAAGTAAATCAACTTTTTAAAAAATACGCCGAACGTTATGATTTCGATTGGATGTTGATTGCCGCTCAGGCTTATCAAGAATCACATTTAAACCAAAATGCACGAAGTGGCTCCGGCGCTGTTGGTATTATGCAGTTGCTGCCAAGTACTGCAAAAGATCCAAATATCAACATTCCTAACATCTATACTTTGGAGAATAACATTCATGCGGGAAATAAATATTTACGTTTTATTCTAGATCGCTATTATGCAGGAAATCATATGGATAGACTCAATCAACATCTTTTTGCTTTTGCAAGTTATAATGCTGGACCCGCTAGGATTCTCAAGTTGCGAAAATTGGCAGCACAAAAAGGACTAGACCCCAACATTTGGTTTCAAAATGTTGAAATTGTAGCGGGACAAACAATAGGACGAGAAACGGTTCAGTATGTCATCAATATCTTTAAATATTATATCGCTTACAAATTGGCTTTTGAGCAAATGGAAAAACAAGCGCTTATTCGAAAAGCCGAACAACAGAAACAAACGCTTACTAATTATGTAAATTGAAACAGTTCCCTATTTTTTTAAAAGATCTTAAAACTGCACTAAGTACCCAACTACAAATGACCTAACATAGGTATAGATATTTTATAAAAGAATCATCAATTTGCTTTAGAATTAGTATACTTGTACCATGCAAAAACATTTCATTACATATATTTTGATTCTTCTTGCTGCATTCACCACATTTGCACAAGAAACAGAAGACGAAATCAACTTAAAAGGACAGATTTTAGACGGAGTTTCTAAAGAACCACTGGGAGGTTCACATATCTTAAACCTAAATTCGGTACGCGGAACTACAACCGATTTTGATGGGAAGTTTAGCATTCCTAACAGTGTGAATGATACAATCATGATATCATACATCGGTTATCAATCTATTAAATTGAGAATTACCAATGATTTGTTGAAAGGAAATGAATTGTCGATAACCCTGCATGAAAAAACTGATGAAATTAGTGAGGTTACGGTAAAAACACATAATTTGATTGGGGTACTAGAGGTAGATATCAAACAAGTACCTAAAGATAAGTTTACACGGATTCATATCAATGGACTGCCTCAGACTTATGAGGTAGGAAAACCTGCTGAAAAGAGTTATACTTCTGTCAGTGCAGCCATATTCCACCCTGTCGATTTCTTGTACAACAAATTTGGAAAGAAACCCAAGTCTTTGCAAAAAATAAAGAAACTTAAGGAAGAAGATGAGTTGCGAGAAATTCTAGGTCAAAAATACGACAGAGAAGTTATGTTGGAATACCTAGAAATGAACGAAAAGCAACTTAAAGAACTGTTGGAGGACTGTAATTATTCTGAATATTTTATCCGTACTGCAAGTGATCTACAAGTAGTTGAAGCTATTTTAGACTGTCACGAAAATTACAAAGCCCTTAAAAAAGGTTCACTAGAACAAAAATAAGCTAATCAACACTAGTACAAACCAACATCTTTTTACAAAACATAGTAGATTACTGTTCTTGTAAATTAGTTGTTCTTGCCTCTAAAACTGTTAAGTAAAACTTTGGTTGATCATCGTACTCAATCGACGTTTGTAGTCTTCTTCCAACCACTGAATATAGTTCTTGGTACTTTTAATGATACAATAAGAATATTTCTTTATTCGGTCTGAGATATCGTCTTGCAACAATCGCGACAAAATACGGGCATCAAATACGTCTTCACTGTTCTCAACACACATTCTACAATGTTGTTCGATGGATTTGTCCAGTACAATTTTCGATTTCAAGTTCATCTTGATTGCTTTGTCATATTCCGACTTTACATCGAATGAAATATCTGTAGATTTTGAAAATTGCTCTAAAACTTCCGGTGGTAATTGATACGAAAATTGTCTTTCTATATCTTCATCACAGATTAGATTGTCGAGGTAATACAACGGAGAATTGAATATTTTTTGCCAGTTTAAAGGTGTTCCCCACAACCCAAACCTAGCCGTGTTGTTCCCCAAGTCCAAAACTGTAAATTCTTTTTTATCGCCAAAAACACGAGACCCTCTTCCTATCATTTGGTAGAATAAGGTAATCGATTTGGTAGCTCTGTTTAATATAATTGTTTCCACTGAGGGTTCATCGAACCCTGTTGTTAAAATCCCTACAGATGTCAATATGGCATTTGGTGTTTCTTTAAACCACTTTAAAATATCTGCACGTTCTTGCTTGGAATTGGTGTTGTCCAAATGCATGATATCATATCCTTCTGCTTTAAAGGTTTCATAAACATGCAAAGAGGTATTGATTCCATTATTAAAAATCAAGGTCTTTTTCCCTAGTGATTTCTCTTCATAGGCATACAAAAGTTTTTCTTGCATCAAGTTATTCGAATACAATTCTTCAGAAGATTTTACTGTATAATCTCCATTGATCCCAACTTTCAATGCTCCTAAAGCAACATCGTAGGTATAGGTTGTTGCTTTCGCTAAAAACCCACGATCTACCAAAGATTGAACCGGTTCTCCTACCAACAGTTCGTTGTAGATTTCGTTCATTGGAAGTTTCATGTTAGAACTCAAAGGCGTGGCAGTAACTCCTAAGATAAAACAATTATCGAAATACTTAAATAGCTTTCTAAACGAGTTGTAATGCGCCTCATCGATAATAACCATTCCTATTTGGTCTAACTCTAGCTTATCTTCGTTCAGTCTGTTTTTCAAAGTCTCTACCATGGCAACAAAGCACATGTATTGATCTTGATCATAGAGCTCTTTTACGTTGCTATTGATAATTTTATTGTTCACCTGAAACTCGGTCAACATTCGGGAAGTCTGATTACACAATTCAATACGGTGTGTAAGAATCAATACTTTCTTATTTGTTTCGGCTATATAACGACGTGCTATTTCAGAAAACACTACTGTTTTCCCCCCTCCTGTTGGCAATTGAAATACCAAATTGTAGTTTTCAGGGTTCTTTTTGAGTTTGTCAAAAATCTGAAGCAAGGCCTCTTCTTGATAATCGTACAATTCTTTTGTAGTAACTTTCGGAGTACTGGTACTGAATATATTTTGTATCACGTTCAGATATTTATTTAGGAAACCTTGCAAAAATAGGGACTTTATTAGGTTCTACGAAATCCTTTTTCAATTATTATTAGGGATTTTTGGAATTCCCTAGAAATAAGGAGGTTGTGTTTTATTTAATTGGTGATGCTCAAGAGTTTAAAATGAAAGACAATCCAAATCGAACATGCTGTCAAAAAAGCGTCATACAAGTCATGCAGTATTACCAGTAAACAAAAGTCAGATCAAATTAGGTTTGCTTAGAAATAGAATTGATAAAACTCCGTCTTCTACTTTTTATTTTTCCAACAAAAATTACGTTATTTACAAAAAAAACACAAAAATGAAAACAAAATTAATTCTCTTATGCACGACGCTATGTCTTCTTTTACCAAATATTGGAAAGGCACAAATAGATGAAAGTCAGATGGGTGCTTGGTATATGTATTTTTTCAATCATTCATTTAAGGAAAGCTCATGGGGGTTCCAGGGCGACATTCAATACAGAAACTGGGATCTTGGTGGAGACCTTGAGCAACTATTGCTTCGAGGAGGAATTACCTACAAACCTAAAAAAGCAAAAGTACTATTTACGTTAGGCTATGGTAATATCACTTCAGGTACTTTCGGCACTGACGATGCTACCTCTGGAGAAAGTAGGATTTATCAAGAAATTTTATATCCAGCCAAAATAGGAACTCGTTTTTATTTGAATCACCGAATCCGATACGAACAACGTTATGTAGAAAATCAAGATTTTCGAACCCGATACAGATACAACCTATTTCTAAATGTACCTCTGAACGCTGTTCAAATGAAAAAAAAGACCGTATACCTGTCTTTGTATAATGAAATATTTATCAATGGTCAGCGAAGTATTGGCAATGGCCAAGAAGTGGAATTCTTTGATAGAAATAGATTTTATTCCGCCATTGGTTATGTTGTTAAAAAAGGACTTAAGATTCAGTGTGGCATTATGAACCAAACCACCGACAACTGGCGAAAAAACCAATTGCAATTAAGCCTGCACCATAGTTTCTAGCTCCCGATTCTCCAAACAAACCGCCTTGCACATTATATATACTAAAGTCCTAAACATCAACAACAAGGTCTATGGCTAATTAAAGCCAGAGGCTAAGTATCTTAGTCTATGTCAAAGTCTGAGCCAAAGTCTGAGTCTTCCAAAAAAAAAGCCGTTTCCACATTTGGAAACGGCTTTGTTTATGAATTAAGAAAGAATTACTTTACTTCCTCAAAATCTACATCTTCAACAGAGTCTTCATTAGCAGTAGCCTCCGGTTGCTCAGCTCCAGCATCACCTGCTTGTCCTTGTTGCGCTGCCGCTTGGAATTCTGCAGCCGCACCTTGCAATGCAGTATTTAATGCTTCAATAGCAGTATCAATAGCAGTAATGTCTTTTGCTTCATGTGCTGTTTTTAATTCAGCCAAAGCAGCATCGATAGGTGCTTTTTTGTCTTCTGGAAGTTTTCCTTCTACCTCTTTCAATTGTGATTCCGTTTGGAAAATCATTTGATCAGCAGTATTTAACTTCTCAGCAGTTTCTTTAGCAGCCTTATCAGCATCTGCATTCAACTCTGCATCTTTTTTCATTTTTTCGATTTCCTCTTCCGACAAACCTGAAGAAGCCTCAATTTTAATCTCTTGAGATTTGTTCGTTTGCTTGTCAATTGCAGAAACTTTAATGATCCCATTGGCATCGATATCAAAAGTTACTTCAATTTGAGGAGTTCCTCTTTGCGCTGGTGGGATATCCGTCAATTGGAAACGTCCAATAGTCTTGTTATCGGCCGCCATAGCTCTTTCCCCTTGCAATACATGAATATCTACAGAAGGTTGGTTATCTACAGCTGTAGAGAACACCTGAGATTTCTTTGTAGGAATAGTTGTATTCGCTTCGATCAACTTCGTGAATACATTCCCCATTGTTTCAATACCTAAAGACAACGGAGTTACATCCAATAACAATACATCTTTTACATCTCCAGACAATACACCTCCTTGAATCGCAGCTCCAATAGAAACTACTTCATCAGGATTTACACCTTTGTTAGGCTCTTTTCCAAAAAATGCTTTTACTTGCTCTTGAATAACAGGGATACGTGTAGATCCACCTACTAAAATTACTTCGTCAATTTCTGAAGTAGACAAATCTGCATCTTGTAATGCTTTCTGTACAGGTTCCATAGAACGCTTCACCAAATCAGCAGCCAATTGCTCAAACTTAGCACGTGTCAATGTTTTTACCAAGTGCTTAGGTCCAGCAGCAGTAGCTGTAACATAAGGAAGGTTGATTTCAGTTTGTGCAGCTGAAGACAATTCTACTTTTGCTTTTTCAGCAGCTTCTTTCAAACGTTGTAAAGCCATAGGGTCTAAACGCAAATCAACTTGCTCTTCTTTGTTGAACTCATCTGCCAACCAGTCGATAATTACTTCGTCAAAATCGTCACCTCCTAAGTGCGTATCTCCGTTTGTAGACAATACTTCAAAAACACCTTCTCCAATTTCTAGGATAGAAATATCAAAAGTTCCACCTCCTAAATCGTAAACAGCAATTTTTTGATCCTGTCCTTTTTTATCAATTCCGTATGCCAATGCAGCCGCTGTAGGCTCATTGATGATACGTTGTACTTTTAAACCTGCAATCTCACCCGCCTCTTTTGTAGCCTGACGTTGTGCATCGTTAAAATAAGCTGGCACAGTAATTACTGCTTCACTTACATCTTGACCTAAGTAATCTTCAGCTGTTTTCTTCATTTTCTGAAGTGTCATTGCCGAAATTTCTTGAGGTGTATACAAACGACCGTCAATATCAACACGTGGTGTATCGTTGTCTCCTTTTACTACTTTATAAGGTACTCTACCTACTTCATTCTCACATTCAGAGAATTTGTTCCCCATAAAACGTTTTACCGAATAAATGGTTTTGATTGGATTTGTCACCGCTTGTCTTTTTGCAGGATCTCCAACCTTTCTTTCGCCTCCTTCAACGAATGCTACAATAGAAGGTGTAGTACGTTTTCCTTCTGCATTAGGAATTACTACTGGCTCATTTCCTTCCATTACAGAAACACATGAATTGGTAGTCCCTAAATCAATTCCAATAATCTTACTCATAATGTATATATTTAAATTGTATTTTTTTTATTTACGTTTATACAATAGTCAATCATTGTGCCAACTGAGTTTTTTTCAAAAATGACATACGAAGACGTCATTTTGTAAAAAATCTATGACAGGTTGACATATAAACACAAAAAGTGCTGACGAATTTGGCGTACTTATCTCAATATATTTCCTAAAGATCCTTCAGCCGTTTTAGACAACTTGTACACATGCTGAGGTTTAAGACCGCTTTCCACCGAATGTGACACATAAATAATTGTAGTCTTGGTTTCTTTGGCTATTTTATTAATCAAAGCCACAATAATGGCGATGTGCTCCTTGTCGAGCCCAGAAGTTGGCTCGTCCAATATCAATAAGGGAGGGTGTTTCACCATAGCTCGTGCAATCAATACCATACGTTGTTTCCCTGGCGATAAAGTAGTAAAGGTCGTATGGGCCATATCCTTCATTTGAATCACATCCAACCATTCCTTTGCCAATTGTACGTGCAAATCCAACGGTTTTACATACAAGCCCACTGAATCATAAAACCCCGAAAGCACCATATGTAAGACCGAATGCCTGGCATTGAAGAGCTCCGTAATATTCGGCGTAAAATAACCAATCTTTTTTTTGATTTCCCAGACATTCTCCTCCGTTCCTTTCAATTTATCAAACAAAACAATATTTTGTCCATAGGCTTTATGACTGTCACCAGTAATAAGCGATAATAAGGTAGTTTTACCACTACCGTTCTCTCCAATCATCTGCCAAAACTCACCCAAACCAATTTCCCAATGGATGCCTTTCAATACAGGCTTGTCATAAAACCGAACAGATACATCCGACAATTTTACAAAGGTTTTATAGTCATAATGATAATCAGTAGTTGTTTTGGGGATATTTACGGCTGAAACCAATTCAGTTAAAACATTAAAAACAGTTCCAGAACAGGGCTGTAAAACTTGCTGCTCATCTATGATATATGTAGCTTTGATAAAAGAAAATAGCTCGACTTCCCTACGAACCACTTGAATAATTTTAATGCCTTTGGCAACATTTATAACCAATGCCTCTAAATTTTCTCTATTCTTGGCATCCAGATTTTCATAAAAATTATCGACAAACAAATACGCAGGAGCTAAAGACACTAAATAGTGCAACACGGCAATTTTTCGTTCTCCGCTCGACATCGAACGCAAAGACTGTCCTTCTCGTTCTATAATTACTGAAGAATCCCTTCTACTTTCCTCCTCAATCATAGCGGCTATGGTCGCCTCTGAAAAAACAAGCGTGTTTTGGAAGACCTCTTTTGGAAGCAGTTCCTTTAATGAAAGTGCACGTACATCAGGGACTAAAATAGCAATATGGGTTTCTATTGGAAAAGAACGCATCTACTTCAATATTATTTTAAATTTAAGAATTACTGAGCTATCATCTTACAAAGACAAATTCATTAGCGGATGAAAGCTTATCATCAAAAGCATAGCCACCATAATCAAATCCTTTTAAAGACTCTACATCTTTAATATCGTTATCAATGATATAGCGCACCATCATCCCTCTTGCTTTTTTTGCAAAGAAACTGATCATCTTCAACTTGCCATCCTTGTAATCTTTAAACTGCGGCGTAATCACATCTCCTTTTAATAGTTTAGGTTTGATTACCTTGAAATACTCATTGCTTGCTAAATTTACAAGGGGTTCTCCTGCTACCATTTCTTCATTCAAAGCCGCTGTTACTTTTGTATCCCAATATTGATATAAATTCGACTTTGTACCAACTTTTAATTTGGTTCCCATCTCCAATCGATACGCCTGCATCAAATCAAACGGTTTTAAAACCCCATACAATCCCGACAATATTCTCAAGCTATCTCCTAAGTAGTTTAATTTTTTTTCTGGAATAGAATATGCATCCAGGCCAAGATACACATCGCCTTTAAAAGCATATACGGCTTGACGGGCGTTCTCTAAAGAAAAAGGAAGTTGCCATTCTTGGTTACGCTGCCAATTTAATTCACCAAGTTTTGCAGAAATTGACATCAACTCAGACAATTTTTTGGGTGATTTCTTTTTAAGAACTGAAATCAATTTCGCTGCGGCATCGAGATAAACCCCCTGTGTAAATTGCTTTGTTGGAACTTCAGTTTCAAAATCCAACGATTTTGCAGGTGAAATGACAATCTTCATAAATACTATTTTAATCGTTTATTCTTCTTTGTTATGCTTTGTATAATTTTTCCATTTTTCAAGCGCTCCGATCATATCTGTAGGTAGTTCAGAATCGAATTGCATAAATTCATTGGTCACCGGATGCACAAATCCTAAAGTTTTTGCATGCAACCCTTGTCGGGGTAACACATCAAAACAGTTTTCAACAAACTGCTTGTACTTGGTAAACGTTGTGCCCTTTAAGACCGCATCTCCACCATAACGCGCATCGTTAAACAAGGTATGGCCTATATACTTAAAATGTGCCCGAATCTGATGCGTTCTACCCGTTTCTAATTTGCATTGCACCAAAGTTACATATGAAAATCGTTCCAATACTTTATAATGTGAAATCGCAGGTTTTCCAAAATCTCCGTCAGGAAAAACCGTCATTTGCAATCTGTTCTTTAAACTGCGACCAATATTACCCTCAATAGTTCCTTCATCTTCTTCGACATTCCCCCATACTAATGCATGATAAATACGTTCTGTAGTTTTGTCAAAAAATTGTTGTGATAAATGCGTCATCGCTTGCTCTGTTTTCGCAATGACCAATAAACCACTTGTGTCTTTATCTATTCTATGCACAAGCCCCGGCCGTTCGTTGCTATTCGTAGGCAAACTTTCAATATGATGAATAAGTCCATTTACCAACGTTCCAGAATAATTCCCATGACCAGGATGCACCACCATACCAGCAGGTTTGTTGATCACCATCAATACATCATCCTCGTATACTATATCTAAAGGAATGTCTTCTGCAATTAAAAGATTCTCATGAGGAGGATGCTCTAAAACAACTCGAATTACATCTTTTGCCTTCACCTTATAACTAGATTTTACAGCAACGTCATTGGCCAAAATATTTCCATTTTTAGCCGCCTCCTGAATTTTGTTACGCGTAGCATTTTCAATAAAGTTCATTAAAAATTTATCTACTCTCAACGGTACTTGACCATCGCTGGCTACAAATTTAAAGTGTTCATACAACTCCTCTTCCAACGATTCTTTATCTAACATGCTTATCTCCTTTTTCCGTTTCCTAAAATCAAATCAATAACTGAGTGTTTTGGTAATTTCGTCCCTACTTTTAAATACTTACCATTACATTTCATCTTACGAACTACATTTTTTCCTAAATCTGGAATGAAATAAATTTTACCTATCTCAAAACCAAGTGATTTTAATTCTGCAATTACCTCTTTCTTCGTTTTACCATAGAACTCCTGTATTTCTACATCTCCGTATTTTGAAGGGTTTAAGGTAAGGTATATGGTTCTATTTTCTTTTACAAAAGAATTCTTATCAGGAGATTGATCTATTACCGATTTTTTAGGGTATGAAGAATTATAGCTAGAAGAATCAATCACTTCATAGTGCAAATTCAATTCAGAAAGTTCCAACTCCACCTCAGAAATATTCAACTTTGACAAATCAGGAACTTGAATCTGTTGTTCGTGATTTGTGGTCAATTGAAGCCATGTATTTAGCCCAAAAAAGAGTGCAACAAACAAAACACTAGCAATCAATAGTTGTTTCAAAAACTGTTTGCTAAAAAGATATTTAATAAAACCCATTGTTTTCAATTTTACACAAAGATATAAAACGAATAGGTACCCTTTTAAATTAAATTTGATATTTTTGAATCATCAACAGGATTTATCATATATGAAGAAAAATATTGCAGTTATAATGGGAGGCTACTCTTCCGAAGTTGAAATTTCAATCAAGAGTGGACAGGTCGTTCTAAAACATTTGGACAACGATCTATACAACGCCTATGAAGTGCACATTTTAAAAGAAAAATGGTTTGTTCTCAAAGATGGCATTGAATACCCAATTGACAAACACGACTTTTCTACAGAAGTAAACGGTAAAAACTTAACATTCGATTTCGTATTCAATGTAATTCATGGTTCACCAGGAGAAGATGGTGCTATACTGGCTTATTTCGACTTAATACATTTATCACATAGCTCGGCACCGTTTTATCAAATGGCCTTGACATTTAATAAAAGAGATTGTTTGAGTGTTGCTAAAAACTTTGGAATTCAAACCGCAACTTCTTATTATTTAAACAAAGGTGACAAAGTTGACATTGATAATATATTAGAAAAAGTAGGTCTTCCCTGTTTTGTCAAACCAAACAACGCTGGTTCAAGTTATGGCATTTCAAAAGTTCATAAAAAAGAAGATTTTACACAGGCTCTTGAAATGGCTTTCAAAGAAGACGCTGAAATACTCATTGAATCCTTTTTAGACGGCATTGAAGTTTCAGTAGGCGTCATTCAATATAAAGATACAATTAAGGTATTGCCAATTACGGAGATCGTTTCTGAAAATGATTTTTTCGACTACGAAGCCAAATACCTAGGTAAATCAAAAGAAATAACACCTGCAAGAATTTCTGAAACTCAAAAGATCAATGTCTCCAAAGCTGCTATTCACTTGTACACATCCTTACAAATGACAGGATTTTCACGATCAGAATTTATATTTATTGGAGAAACTCCTTATTTCCTCGAAATGAATACAGTACCCGGTATGACAGAGGCAAGCCTATTACCACAACAAGCGGAAATTGCAGGAATCTCCTTAAAAGCTCTGCTTACAGACACCATTGAAAGGAATTTTTAACACAACTTTTCTGCATATCAGAATACAAATAGGTCTTAATTTTGTAACGGTGTTTTTTTTTAATCGATTAGTTTTCACTACATTGTAGACACTAACAATTAAAAACTAAACATTATGAACTCAAAAATCATTATGATTATTCGAATCATTTTTGCACTTGCATTGCTGTTTTTCGGACTGAACAAAGTGTTACATTTTATTGACCCACCACCCGCTCCTGAATCTGCATGGGGCTATTGGGAAGCATTGACAGCCTCTAAAACGATGGTATTAGTTGCTATTGTGGAAACATTGGCTGGTTTATCTTTATTAATAAACAAATACAAACCTTTAATGATGCTTATTTTGATGAGTGTTTCTGTAAATGCAGTACTTTATCATTTAACGATGGATCCTAAAAGTGTTGTCATGGCGCTAGTTTTACTCGTATTAAACATTGTAATGCTCTATGATAACAAAGATAGCTACGAAGCCTTATTAAAAGGCTAAACAACCTAATCATACTATAAAAGAGCTACTCAATGAGTAGCTCTTTTTTTGCTTTCAAACCACACCTATAATCCTTCAATCCAACACATTTCATCACCGTTGGAAAACAGCGACAATCCAACCCTTTCAGGGCAAAGTTGGAGCACAGCGACAACCCACCCCTTCCAAAGTAAGGTTGGAGCACAGCGACAACCCCAACCCTTTCAGAGCAAAGTTGGAGCACAGCGACAAGCTCACTCGTACTAAAGCATTGCCCCCCTGATTCCAAAGGAGTCACATCTCTATAAAAAAAAATCCTCAATCACATATGTGATTGAGGATTCAAAAAAAGGCGGTGACATACTCTCCCACCATTGGCAGTACCATCTGCGCTGATAGGTTTAACTTCTCTGTTCGGAATGGGAAGAGGTGAGCCCTATCGCAATAACCACCTTAAATCGTTTGGGTTGTTATCCTATATTTCTCGTCCGCCGAAGCGAAGTGTAGGAGGATAACCACCTTAAGACTGTATAGTTTTTGGTTGATCGTTGTTGGTATTTACCAACAACTAATTACTAAAAACCATTGTATTAATAATTGACATATTGAAAGTGTCTAAGACACGATTGTATTTTTTTTATAAAAAACCATAACTTACTATACTATTTAGAGTGAATAAAGAGTGTCCCTCCCTGCTGTAATTACTTACAACAGGAAGTTCTTTGTACAAAAGCCTATGGGTTATTAGTACTACTTGGCTATGACATTACTGCCTTTACACCTATAGCCTATCAACGTGGTGATCTTCCACGACCCTTTAAAGAAATCTCATCTTGTGGTGGGTTTCGCGCTTATATGCTTTCAGCGCTTATCCCTTCCCGACGTAGCTACTCTGCAATGCCCTTAGCAGAACAACAGATACACCAGAGGTCAGTCCAACTCGGTCCTCTCGTACTAGAGTCAGATCCACGCAAATTTCTAACGCCCGCTACAGATAGAGACCGAACTGTCTCACGACGTTCTGAACCCAGCTCGCGTGCCACTTTAATGGGCGAACAGCCCAACCCTTGGGACCTTCTCCAGCCCCAGGATGTGACGAGCCGACATCGAGGTGCCAAACCCCCCCGTCGATGTGAGCTCTTGGGGGAGATCAGCCTGTTATCCCCGGAGTACCTTTTATCCTTTGAGCGATGGCCCTTCCATGCGGAACCACCGGATCACTATGCTCTTGTTTCCAACCTGATCGACTTGTAGGTCTCGCAGTCAAGCACCCTTATGCCATTGCACTCTACGCACGGTTACCAAGCGTGCTGAGGGTACCTTTAGAAGCCTCCGTTACTCTTTTGGAGGCGACCACCCCAGTCAAACTACCCACCAAGCACTGTCCTCATCGCTGAGTTAGGCTCTAGATAAGCAAAGGGTGGTATTTCAAGGACGACTAAATTACGCCTGGCGACGCAACATCGAAGTCTCCCACCTATCCTACACATTACTTATCCAAAGTCAATACTAAGCTATAGTAAAGGTTCACGGGGTCTTTTCGTCCCGTAGCGGGTAATCGGCATCTTCACCGATACTACAATTTCACCGAGCTCATGGCTGAGACAGTGTCCAGATCGTTGCACCATTCGTGCAGGTCGGAACTTACCCGACAAGGAATTTCGCTACCTTAGGACCGTTATAGTTACGGCCGCCGTTTACTGGGGCTTCATTTGAGAGCTTTGCCGAAGCTAACTCCTCCACTTAACCTTCCAGCACCGGGCAGGTGTCAGGCCCTATACATCAACTTTCGTTTTAGCAGAGCCCTGTGTTTTTGATAAACAGTCGCCTGGACCTATTCACTGCGGCCCATCTCGAAGATGGGCGCCCCTTCTCCCGAAGTTACGGGGCGATTTTGCCTAGTTCCTTAGCCATGAATCACTCGAGCACCTTAGAATTCTCTTCCCAACCACCTGTGTCGGTTTAGGGTACGGGCTGCTTCACTCGTTTTTCTTGGAAGTCGCTTCGCTGGATTATCACCTTGGCCGAAGCCTCAGTGTACTATCGGAGTGTTACCACTTCCTTCAACGTACAATTCTGTCTGTACGCACCAACTATACGCCTCCGTCACTTTTAGTGTGAGCAGGTACAGGAATATTAACCTGTTGGCCATCGACTACCCCTTTCGGGTTCGCCTTAGGTCCCGACTAACCCTCAGCTGATTAGCATCGCTGAGGAAACCTTGGTCTTTCGGTGGGCGGGTTTCTCACCCGCCTTATCGTTACTTATGCCTACATTTTCTTTTCTATACGTTCCAGCATACCTTACGGTACACCTTCAACACCTATAGAATGCTCCCCTACCACTGTAATTAATTACAATCCATAGCTTCGGTAATATGTTTATGCCCGATTATTATCCATGCTCGTCCGCTCGACTAGTGAGCTGTTACGCACTCTTTAAATGAATGGCTGCTTCCAAGCCAACATCCTAGCTGTCTAAGCAGACAAACCTCGTTAGTTCAACTTAACATATATTTGGGGACCTTAGCTGATGGTCTGGGTTCTTTCCCTCTCGGACATGGACCTTAGCACCCATGCCCTCACTGCTGTGTATATTTAATAGCATTCGGAGTTTGTCAGGAATTGGTAGGCGGTGAAGCCCCCGCATCCAATCAGTAGCTCTACCTCTATTAAACTAAAACACAACGCTGCACCTAAATGCATTTCGGGGAGTACGAGCTATTTCCTGGTTTGATTGGCCTTTCACCCCTACCCACAGGTCATCCCAAGACTTTTCAACGTCAACGGGTTCGGTCCTCCACTGTATGTTACTACAGCTTCAACCTGCCCATGGGTAGATCACCAGGTTTCGCGTCTACTACTACTAACTATACGCCCTATTCAGACTCGCTTTCGCTACGGCTGCTCCGCTGAACGGATTAACCTTGCTAGAAACAGTAACTCGTAGGCTCATTATGCAAAAGGCACGCCGTCATCCGTCTGTTGACGGACTCCGACCGCTTGTAGGCGTACGGTTTCAGGATCTCTTTCACTCCCTTACTTAGGGTTCTTTTCACCTTTCCCTCACGGTACTAGTTCACTATCGGTCTCTCAGGAGTATTTAGCCTTACCGGATGGTCCCGGTGGATTCATACAGGATTACTCGTGTCCCGCACTACTCAGGATACCACTATCAATAAATTATCTTACCTATACGGGACTATCACCCTCTATGGTCTAACTTTCCAGTTTGTTCTAATTCAATAATCATCAAATATTGTGGTCCTACAACCCCAGTCTTGCCGTAACAAAACTGGTTTGGGCTATTCCGCGTTCGCTCGCCGCTACTAACGGAATCACTTTTGTTTTCTCTTCCTCCGGTTACTTAGATGTTTCAGTTCACCGGGTTCGCCCCCGTCAAACGACGGGTACTATGTCTTCAACATAGTGGGTTGTCCCATTCGGAAATCTTCGGATCAATTCTTATGTGCAAATCCCCGAAGCTTATCGCAGCTTATCACGTCCTTCATCGCCTCTGAGAGCCTAGGCATCCGCCATACGCCCTTACTTAGCTTTTTGTACTTTTTGCTCTTTTATTCTACTTATTACTTTGAAAATTCGAAAACTTTCAAAATATATTTTTACTCTATATTTATAGCTCGTTATTAATTTTTTGTAAAAAAAATATAACTAATGATATCTATACGATATCAATATTTCAATATGTCAATGAACTCTTTCACACACCATAGCCTTGGCCAAGGTCTGTATTTGTATCTGACAATCTACTAATGTAGACTAACATGATACTCCCTCCTTCGCTTCATGCTTCGGCGGGTAATAGTGGAGAATATCGGAGTCGAACCGATGACCTCCTGCGTGCAAGGCAGGCGCTCTAGCCAGCTGAGCTAATCCCCCAATTACTAGTAGTTAGTAATTAGTTATTAGTCATTAGTAATTACTAATTCGTAATCCCTAATTAGTGCTGCTTCTAGAATTTCCTATGTTTTATAACACAAAATTTATTGTATCTCAAACTATTCTTCTTTGCTTGAAAAATAGTAGTCTCGGGCAGACTCCCTTCGACTTCGCTCAGGGTAAACTTCTTGTCTTGCTCGACTACTTATAGTAGTCTCGGGCAGACTCGAACTGCCGACCTCTACATTATCAGTGTAGCGCTCTAACCAGCTGAGCTACGAGACTCTGTTTTTAATACAGTCTTGTGTATAAATATAAAATTAACAGCAATTAAAAAGTAAATGCTAAGACATTATTTAAATAAGGTCTTAGTTCTTTTTTCGTAACCA
The DNA here is from genome assembly GCA_943789365.1 of uncultured Flavobacteriaceae bacterium. Taxonomy (GTDB): domain Bacteria; phylum Bacteroidota; class Bacteroidia; order Flavobacteriales; family Flavobacteriaceae; genus Flavicella. The sequence continues at coordinate 392,740 of CALSTV010000001.1, forward strand.
ACATCTCTTTCTCTAGAAAGGAGGTGTTCCAGCCGCACCTTCCGGTACGGCTACCTTGTTACGACTTAGCCCTAGTTACCAGTTTTACCCTAGGCGGCTCCTTGCGGTGACCGACTTCAGGTACTCCCAGCTTCCATGGCTTGACGGGCGGTGTGTACAAGGCCCGGGAACGTATTCACCGCATCATGGCTGATATGCGATTACTAGCGATTCCAGCTTCACGGAGTCGAGTTGCAGACTCCGATCCGAACTGTGATAATGTTTATAGATTCGCGCCCTGTCGCCAGGTGGCTGCTCTCTGTCATTACCATTGTAGCACGTGTGTAGCCCAGGACGTAAGGGCCGTGATGATTTGACGTCATCCCCACCTTCCTCACGGTTTGCACCGGCAGTCTCTTTAGAGTCCTCAGCTTAACCTGTTAGCAACTAAAAATAGGGGTTGCGCTCGTTATAGGACTTAACCTGACACCTCACGGCACGAGCTGACGACAACCATGCAGCACCTTGTAAGAAGTCCGAAGAAATAGCTATCTCTAGCTAATGCATCCTACATTTAAGCCCTGGTAAGGTTCCTCGCGTATCATCGAATTAAACCACATGCTCCACCGCTTGTGCGGGCCCCCGTCAATTCCTTTGAGTTTCAATCTTGCGACCGTACTCCCCAGGTGGGACACTTATCACTTTCGCTTAGTCACTGAGGCAAGCCCCAACAACTAGTGTCCATCGTTTACGGCGTGGACTACCAGGGTATCTAATCCTGTTCGCTCCCCACGCTTTCGTCCATCAGCGTCAGTACATTCGTAGTAGACTGCCTTCGCAATCGGTATTCTGTGTAATATCTATGCATTTCACCGCTACACTACACATTCTATCTACTTCCAAATGACTCAAGACTAATAGTATCAAAGGCAGTTCCACAGTTAAGCTGTGGGATTTCACCTCTGACTTGTTAGCCCGCCTACGGACCCTTTAAACCCAATGATTCCGGATAACGCTTGGACCCTCCGTATTACCGCGGCTGCTGGCACGGAGTTAGCCGGTCCTTATTCATATAGTACCGTCAAGGCCCCTCGCAAGGGACGGTTTCTTCCTATATAAAAGAAGTTTACAACCCATAGGGCAGTCTTCCTTCACGCGGCATGGCTGGATCAGAGTTGCCTCCATTGTCCAATATTCCTCACTGCTGCCTCCCGTAGGAGTCTGGTCCGTGTCTCAGTACCAGTGTGGGGGATCTCCCTCTCAGGACCCCTATCTATCGATGTCTTGGTAAGCCGTTACCTTACCAACTAACTAATAGAACGCATAGCCATCTCTTACCCATAAATGTTTAATTGTCTCTCGATGCCAAAAAACAACTCTATGAGGTATTAATCCAAATTTCTCTGGGCTATCCCTCTGTAAAAGGTAGGTTCTATACGCGTTACGCACCCGTGCGCCGGTCGTCAGCAAATAGCAAGCTATCTCTGTTACCCCTCGACTTGCATGTGTTAAGCCTGCCGCTAGCGTTCATCCTGAGCCAGGATCAAACTCTTCATCGTTATTTTTTGTTGACAATGTCAACTTATAATTTACGATGCTAGCTTCTCAAATTGAATTCACGATTAGTTATAATCATGTAATTTACTCTTTAATTTTACGCTGTCAATTTCAATATTTTCAATGAACTTATAGAATCGCAATTCGCATTGCTTTTCATATTCTCTGTGCTTTTCAACTTCCGTGTCAAAGCGGGTGCAAATGTAAAACCTTTTCTCAATACAACCAAAACTTATTTTGATTATTTTTTTAAAAAGTTTTTTTATCATTATTTCCTTGAGAACTCTACACCAATACAAGCATTCCTGTTTGCATTAGCGAGCGCAAAACTACAACACCTTTCTTGTTTAACAATGACTTTTTGCGCCTTTTTTTGAAGTATTTTTTTATACCATGGTTTACAGGGAGTTACAATATGTGTTTTTAGTGTTGAGTGCTTAGTGTTGAGTGAGGAGTCAATAGAAAAGGAACGCTAACGATGACGCTGACGCTGATACTGACAAAGACTTGGAACCAAAAACCAGAAACCAAAAACCAGAAACCAAAAACCAGAAACCAAAATCCAGAAACCAGAAACCAGAAACCAGAAACCAGAAACCAGCAACCAAAAACTTGAAACTCCTAATACCAGCGTTTCTTTTTCTTTTTTGAAGCGGCAGATTTTCTACCCGGTCGGTGCTTGCTGCCTTGCTTTTTATGCACTTGTGGTTTTGCCTTTGGGTCTAATGGATAAGGATGCGCTTCTTCAACCGTTATATGGGTATTAATGAGTTTTTGAATACTTGCCAGATACGCCTTCTCATCTGCTGAACAGAACGAATAAGAAGTCCCGAACTCGCCTGCCCTACCCGTTCTTCCGATGCGATGCACATAAGTTTCCGGAACATTGGGTAAATCAAAATTCACCACGGCGTCTAAATCTTTGATATCAATACCCCTGGCAGCAACATCGGTTGCTATTAATATATTGACCTCTCCTTTCTTAAATTTATTCATTGCCAGTTGACGTTCATTCTGCGGCTTATCTCCATGAATACTATCCACTTTATATCCATTTCTTCGCAATGTTTTTTCCAATTTAGCCACTCCAAATTTAGTACGCCTAAATATTATAATATTTCCTTTTATGGTGTTGCGAAGCAAATGCAAACACAATTCCATCTTTTTGGGTTTCGGCACATAATACAACACTTGACTTACGCTCTTCGCAACAGACGAAGTTGGAGACACTTCTACATTTTCAGGGTTCTTTAATAGAGAAGAAGCTAACTGCACTACTTTATGAGGCATGGTTGCAGAAAACAACAAGGTCTGTTTTTCTACAGGACACAACCGCTCTATTTTTTTCACATCATCGATAAACCCCATATCCAACATCAAATCCGCTTCGTCCAAGACCAAGGTTTCAATAAAACTCAAGTTTACGATTTCTTGTTTATGCAAGTCCAACAGCCTCCCTGGTGTTGCAATCAAAACATCAACTCCTTTTTTTAATATTTCTTTTTGAGGCTCTATGGAAGTACCGCCAAACACTACGGTAGTTCTTAAATTGGTATAGCTTAAATAGGATTGAAAATTTTCTTGTATTTGAATAGCTAATTCTCTTGTGGGACTCACTACCAAAGCTCTAATCTTCTTTCCTCTCTTTCCTGCATCCTGTTTATCGAACAACAATTGCAAAATAGGCAACGCAAAAGCGGCCGTTTTTCCTGTTCCCGTTTGCGCGGAAACAATTACATCTTTACCCTCTAAAATAAAAGGAATTGCTTTCTGCTGCACCAAAGTAGGTATATCATACCCTTTTTCGGCAATGGCTTTTAGAATCGGTTTATTAAGTTTTAAATCTTTGAATTGCATATATTGGTATTTCGTATCAGGTAAATGGTAATTAGTAACTGGTAGCTGGTAGCTGGTAGCAAAAACAACAAAACAAGTAGCATTCTAATCCTTTCCAAGAATCAAAAGCACTCTATTCTTCTTCGTAGGCTTTCATTTCTGCATCGTAAAACTGCGAAGCCTCTTCAATATATTGAGCAACTTGAATTGACAATTCCTCTTCATCACTACCAATCAAATCGTCCCACATTTCAATTTCATCATCTTTTAAATTGATGATAAAACGTGGAAATTCTGTATGAATCACGAAAATATCGTCTTCATTTGCTTGCGTATTATCTCCTAATAAAAACTTTGGTAATTCCATATCTCTATTTGTATTCCTTTTATATTTTAATTTCTAATAGCGCTTTCAGTAGGATGCTCCTCTGAAGCTATCAATTCTGACGTTAATTTATGGAAGCGAAGATACAACATAATCGCCGAAACGGTTAAACCAACCAACAGTCCAATCCAAACACCGAAGGCCCCCAAATCAGTTTTAACCCCAAGATAATAGCAAACTGGAAACCCGACCACCCAATAGGCGAAAAAAGTGATCCACATGGGTCTTTTTACATCTTGCAAGCCTCGAAGCGCACCAAGAAAAACAACTTGAACACCGTCGGAGATCTGAAAAAGTCCTGCTACGATCAATAGAGATGAGGCTATTTGAATTACCTCTAAGTCTTCTATATAAGCATAAGGAAGAATGTCCTTTAAAGCAATAAAACCTAACGCGAAGAAGACATCTATGATAAACATCAACAGAAAAACAGAGGTTGCTATTCTTTTTAATTCTTTGTATCGTTTTAATCCTTTTTGATTTCCAACACGTACTGTTGCTGTTACACCAAGACCTACGGCAATCATAAAAGTCATGGTCGCCAAATTCAAACTGATTTGATTTGCGGCTTGAGCATTGGTTCCTATCATACCTGTCAATAAGATGGCGGTGGCAAATATGCCAATTTCAAAAAACATCTGCATGGCACTGGGATACCCTAAGTCAAAAACTTTTTTCAATACCTGCTTTTTTATATTTGAAAGTCGTATCCTACTCACAAAGACAGAAAATATTTTATTGGTATGTACGGCATACATAATAAAACCAAGCATAAATATTCTAGAGATAAAAGTCCCCAAACCGGCTCCAATCAATTCTAAACGAGGAAAACCGAACTTCCCATAAATCAAAACATAATTCAAACCGACGTTTACCAGATTTGCAATGATCGCGGCACGCATGGCATATTTGGTTTGTGACATACCGTCTGCAAATTGCTTATAGGCCTGAAATATCAGCATGGGAATCATAGAGAAGGAAATAATATCAAAATAAGGCAAGGCATAAGTTACTACTTCTTCCGGTTGACTCATATTCGACATTAAGGGTTTCATCAAAAACAACAAGCCGCACAATAGTACTCCTAATACAACCGACATCACCACACCATGTTGAAAATAACTTTTTCCATTTTCAACATTATTTTCTCCATCCGCTTCTGCAATCAATGGCGTAATAGCCAGTGTAAAACCAATACCAATACTAAAGGCTATAAATGCCAAACTATTGGCCAATGAGACAGCTGCCAGCGGTGCAGGTCCTAATTCCCCTACCATAATATTGTCTGCAAAACCAACCAAAACATGCCCTAACTGCCCCAACATTACCGGGTATGCCAGTTGCAAGTTTTTTTGAAACTCAGATGTATATTGTTTTAAGTTCACAGTTGAGGGGGATACAATTTAAATACAAAGGTACAGGAATTAAGTCCGTTTTAAACGAAGCTCACTGATATTTTCTTTCCCCTTAATTTTGTTCCATACACAACATTGTGAATTGCTGGTCGAGAGGATTCAAGTTTTCTAACAGGGTTGGTATCAAAGTATTACCATATTCCGCATAAAACTCTGCAAAGTTCACATTGCGCTCTTGCAAACCTTTTCTTGGAAACAATACATCCTGGAGGTTTCGAATACGAAGGTTTAAATCTGCATGTTTTCTTTTTTCTGCCTTTAAAAGACGCTGCTCCAAGTTTGCAATCCCTTTGGTTTGCTTTTTAGTTTGTGCTGCCAGAGCACCTTCAAAGCTTTTATCCGTTTGTTCAACTACGGCTTCGAGTTCCTGAAATATTTTTTGAAGCATCTCTTTTTGATGCGAAAAATCCAAAGGTAATTTCGAAGCCTCCTTAATTTTTTTTGCAACCAATTCTTCTTGATTTAAAAACAAATCACCATTTGAAATTTTTAAGCGCGCTAACTTCTCTTTTTGTTTTTTCGAAATGAGTGCAACTGAATTACGCAATAACAGTATCGGAAACAAGACATCACTTTCTGTAAACATCTCTTTTAACTGCAACCAATAAGCTAGCTCTCCACCTCCACCAATATAACAGAGATTAGGTAAAATGACTTCTTGATACAAGGGTCTCATGATAACATTTGGACTGAAACATTCTGGGTTTAGTTCTAGTTCCTGAATGATTTCATTTTTAGAAAAAACAATATCCGTGTTTTTTACTTTAAAGTTGGCATCTTCATAAACAATTCGTTCTCGAAGCGTGTCTTTGATATAAAAGAGGTTGATTTCTCTTGGGTTGACTTGTACTTTATAGTGCGCTTCTAGGAATTTGTTCGTTCCTTCGATTGCTTTGTGCGCGTATTGTTCTTGTAACTCTTTTTGTGCATATGGAGCAAATTCTCTTTTTAATTCTTTGTCGTCCCCATCAATAATTACCAATCCATTGCCCCCAAAAAGTTCATTGACCAAGTATCGGGTGGCGTCCGACAAATTGCTATGTTCTATATATGCCTTTTTGAAAAGGGTTTTAAGATAGTTGGCATTCGCATTGTTTCCTACCGCATCGGAAAACTGATCGAATACAGTATCCATCTCTTTTGTGCTGTGTCTTCCGACAGGACCACTACAAGCAACGTCCCATGTCACTTTTTTATTCTTGACAAAAAAATGATTGATTTCCTCAAAATCGTGATCTTCTGTTGCCATCCAGTATACCGGTACAAAATTATATTCTGGATATCTTTCATTCAAATCACGTGTAAGATTGATGGTACTCACTATTTTGTATAAAAAGTACAAGGGTCCGGTAAACAAATTTAATTGATGCCCAGTGGTTACGGTAAAAGTCTTTGAATTTAAAAGCGATTGAATATGAGTTGTTGTAAGTTCAGACGCTTGAATGTTATTATATTGCTTTTCTAAACTCGCTACCAACACCTTGCGATTCGCTTCAGAAAATTGCGCCTCTCTTTTTTCTATTTGATTTTCAAATCCCTTTCTATCGTAAAAATTGCCATACAATCTCTTTGTATCGATAGATTGAGAAATATAATCACATATGAACTTTGAGAAATAGCCTGTTTCTGAAAAAGGGATTTGGTTTGATTGCATGTATTCTTTTCAATTTGTTATTCGCTTCTGACGTAGTTTTTCTCAGAAACTAACAACGTGTTTGCTAAAATAAACAATCCTTAGAATATTGAGCTGCAATTGCCTCAAAAATCAAACTAATTCCAATTTTGATTGTTCTCATCCAATTTACCCCTTATTCAAATACTTCGTTCAGAAAATCGATAATTTCAGGAGAGGTCATCATGCGGTATCTGTCATGATCAACACCTTCTACATCAATGATTCTATGCGAGTGCCCGGGGAAAAAGACATCCATATGATTGTGTACATTGTGGGCTCTTTCGTACCTATGCACTCCTTGGTACAATTCTTCACAACCATCGCCTCCTCCTTGACCTTCCAAATCCAAGGTTCCAATTCCTATGGTCACATTTCTTGAGGGATAATAGGACAATATATCGTCCGTTGTAATCTCTCTGTCATATTCATTAGCCGAGACATCAGAAATACCATAAATCCATGTATCGTAGCCAGGGCAACTCGGTGCGTTTAAAGGTATTTCAAATCTATCTTTAGCGGCATTCCAACGTTCCGGTCCTAAATAAGTGACAGACGATGGGTTCAAAGGCAGATAGTGAATTTCCTGCGCTATGGATTCTTCAAGCTTAGACAATAATGAGTAACGATAGACAAATTGCGCTCCGGCCGAATGTCCTGATATGACAACTGTATTTATTTCAGGATAATTGCTTAGCATTTCCTTTATCAACAAAGAGTCTAGCACACTATAGGAGCTAATTTTAGGAACCGCATTGATAGATTTCCTACCATCTTTCCATGAGTATTTTGTCCAATAATAATTTGAGTCTGTTTTTTCTTTTTGAAAATGCGGAGCTAAAACAATCGTATTTTCTGTGAGTCCCGCACTACGAATGGCCTTGACAGCAGCATTAAAATGTTCACTAGCATCTAAACCAGCACCATGCACAAAAACAAGTAGATTTTTGTACTGATCTCTATTGGTTTCTATACTCACATCAACATTAGCGTAGTAGAAGAAATTCATTCCGTCGTGAAAGGTCATTTTTCTTCGAGATTCCTTATACAAGGCATCAAAATCATTATCACAGCCAATACAAACCGCTGATAATACTACCAACAAACCGTAAAAAATAGCAGTGTTCTTACTCATAGTAATTATTTTGCCGCGTAAAAGTCCCCAAATTGCTATAATCTTCTTTTGCTCTTACGATCCATTCAGAATTTTCTGTCGACGTTCCAGCGGAGTCCGACCAATCGGTATTCGGGTCGGCAACCTCCCATTTTCGCCATAGTACTTTATCTTTTGAGGCATCTACTTCGCCGGCAACATCCCAGGCACCTCCGGGGTCATTGCCTCCATCAAAGGGTTCACCATATTGATCGATCAACTGAAACGTGCTGTTCACCAGCTTAAACAAACCAACGGCATCATCGCCGTTTGCCGTCAAATCCGACCAAACATAATCGGGGTTTACCACCAGATTTGGATCTGTATTATCTCTGGCAATTACAATGACTTCTCCATGTTCCAGCATACCGGTAAATATCAATTGGGTTGCAGGGTCATAGGCCCCACTATTTCCATTAGAAGCATATTGCACTGCATAATTAGAAAGATCGACAACGGCTTCAGTTCCATTATAAATTTCTATATAAGTATTTCTATGATCGCCATCTTCTGAAGTGGAAGTAATCCGAACCTCCGAAACAATTAATTCGGAGGTAACCGGTGGAATAATGGTAGGAGCTTCTGGTTCAAATTCGGCAATATCCGGTGTATAGGTTCCTACATTTGAAAAATCATCCTGACTTACCACAATCCATTCCGAACCGATTTCTGAGGTACCGGCAGACTGAAACCAATCTACATTCGGATTTTCTATTTGCCATTTCCGCCACAATACATAGTCTTTGGAACCATCTTCGATTCCAGCAATATCCCAGGCACCTCCAGGATCATTGGCTTCCGTGCAGGGGGCAATGTATTGATCTATGACTCTAAAACCACTTCCTTCATCTTTTATAAGTGCAATGGCGTCATCACCGTTTGCTTTTAAATCCGCCCAAACATAATCAGGAAACGGAAAAATTGTAGCATTGGTACCTTCTCTAACGATAATGATTACTTTTCCGTGATCTAATGTTCCTGAAAATGTAAGTTGTGTTGATGGATCCCAAACCCCATTGCTACCATTGGAGGAATACCACAAACCATAATTTGACAAATCGATTGTTTGCCCGGTGCCGTTGTATATTTCCACAAAGGTATTTCGAAAACCATCCGCTTCTTCAATACTTGTGTTTCGTATTTCAGATAAAATCAATTCATTTGTAAGAGGCGGGTCGTATACTGGAGGAGTGATAACCTCTTCTTCTTCACAACATGAAATAAGCGCTAAAGAAGCAATGAATAAAATATTCTTTAATTGCATCAATTGAAAATTATTATTTCTCTAAATATAATCAAATCATTTGATACAAAGCAAGCAACCTCTTACTCTCTTAATTTAAGATCACAATACCAAAAAGCAGTGTCCCACGATTTTTGTTTTTCTCTTTCTTTGTAGCAGTCTTCGTTTTTGTCTTTTGTGAAGTTTGAACAATTATCTTCAGAAGTATCTTCATTACTGGTATAGGTTCTCAGCACTTTCTCTCCAATTTCAAATTCTATGGGTTTGCTAAAAATAGGCCCATCAAAAACAAAAGTATGAAATTCACCATTTTCTCCACAAACGTCTACACCTTCAGGAAGATCATCAATAAATTGTTGATCGATTAGTCTTCCTACAAAACTTTTGTCCAACAATTTTGCATTTACACAAACCGTAATTGCTTTAAACCCTAAATCCAAAAACTCCTGCATCAATGCTTTGGTGTCTTGTTTCCAAAGAGGGTATATCCCTTGCAAGCCAACTTCTCCTAATTTTTTATCTCGATATGCTTTTAAATCTTCTAAAAAAATATCACCAAAAACAGCATGCTCATAGTTTTCCTTCAGGATACCTTCCATCGCTTCTTTCATAATTTCATCATACAGAGACATAGTTACATCTCTAGGAAAATGAATTTTCTGTAATGGAAGTCCAATATTTTCAGCTTGCTTGTTTAACAATTCTTCTCGCAATCCGTGCATAGAAACTCTACCGAATTCCCCATTCACATTTGTCAATAAGGTACCTATTTCAAACTCCTTGGTTTGTACCAATTTATAAAGTGCAAGTGCGGAGTCTTTACCTGAACTCCAGTTAAAATAGGCTTTTTTCATTTTTTATAGTGATGTGGTGATGTGGTTGTATGGTTACATGGTTACGTGGTTATGTGGTGATGTTGTTGTATGGTTATGTGGTGATGTGGTGATTTGGTTATGTGGTTGTATGGTTATGTGGTGATGTGGTTATGTGGTGATGTGGTTGTATGGTTATGTGGTGATGTGGTGATGTGGTTATGTGGTGATTTGGTTATGTGGTTGTATGGTTATGTGGTTGTATGGTTACATGGTGATTCGTAATTCAAAAATCGTAATATACTTACACGGGTTCTCCATACAGGTCAAAATCACCTGCTTCGGTAACTTTAATGTTTACAAATTGCCCTACTTGAATATAATGTTTTGTGGCATCTACCAATACTTCATTATCTACATCTGGCGAATCGAACTCGGTACGACCAATAAAATAGTTGCCATCTTTTTTATCAAAAAGACATTTGAATGTTTTTCCTACTTTTTCTTGATTCAGCTCAAAAGAAATTTGAGATTGAATTTCCATAATCTCAGCAACACGTGCTTCTTTTACATCTTCTGGCACATCATCATCTAAAGTTCCAGCGTGTGTATTTTCTTCGTGAGAATAGGCAAAAGCACCTAATCTATCGAAACGAGAATCGATAACCCATTGTTTCAATTCTTCAAAAATTTCTTCTGTTTCTCCTAGATATCCAACTATTAAAGTTGTTCTAATTGCCATTTCAGGAACTTCTTTACGAAATTCTTGAATCAAGTTAACTGTCTTTTCGTGCGTGGTACCTCTTCGCATCGATTTTAAGATTTCAGTATTGATATGTTGCAATGGAATATCTAGATAGTTACATACTTTTGGTTCATTGCGCATTACTTCCAACACGTCTAAAGGAAATCCAGCCGGAAAAGCATAATGCAAACGAATCCATTCAATGCCTTCTATTTTAGCCAACGCCTGCAATAGTTTTGCTAGTTCTCTTTTCTTATAGATATCTAATCCGTAATAAGTCAAATCTTGAGCAATCAAAATCAATTCTTTGATTCCTTTTTCAGCTAATTTTGTTGCTTCAATCACCAATTCTTCAATGGGTGTTGACTTGTGCTTTCCTCTCATTATTGGAATGGCACAGAAAGAACAAGGTCTATCACAACCTTCGGCAATTTTTAAATATGCATAATGCTTGGGCGTTGTTGTCAAACGTTCCCCTATCAGTTCGTGTTTGTAATCTGCTTCTAACACTTTTAATAAGTTAGGCAAATCGTGTGTTCCAAAGTATTCGTCTACATCGGGGATTTCTGCTTCTAAATCGGGTTTGTACCGCTCACTTAAACATCCGGTTACAAAAACTTTATCTACATCTCCCGCTGCTTTTTTTTCCGCATAGTGTAAAATGGTATTGATAGATTCTTCTTTTGCTTTCCCAATAAATCCACAGGTATTAATAACTACAATGTTCCCATCATCTTCAGCATCTTCATGAACCACTTCTTTGTCGTTCGCCTTTAATTGTCCCATCAACACTTCAGAATCGTATACATTCTTGGAACAACCTAAGGTTACCACATTGATTTTATTTTGTTTTGTCGATTTGGTACGCATGTTTTTTTGTTTTTGTTTTCGGCTTTCGGCTGGTGGCTTTCGGCTGGTGGCTGGTGGCTGGTGGCTGGTAGTTAATTAAAAAAAGAGTCTACAAATTCAACTTTATTGAAGACTTGTAGATCATCTATTCCTTCCCCTACACCAATATATTTTACTGGAATTTGAAATTGATCTGAAATTCCAATAACCACACCTCCTTTTGCGGTACCGTCTAATTTGGTCACAGCAAGTGCAGAAACTTCTGTTGCCAATGTAAATTGTTTGGCTTGTTCAAATGCGTTTTGCCCAGTTGATCCGTCTAACACCAATACTACTTCATGAGGTGCATTTGGTACTACTTTTTGCATTACTTTTTTAATCTTTGTAAGCTCGTTCATCAAGTTCACTTTGTTGTGCAAACGTCCAGCAGTGTCAATAATCACAACATCTGCATCTTGAGCAACGGCAGATTTCAATGTGTCAAAAGCTACAGAAGCGGGATCGGATCCCATTTCTTGGTGCACGATAGGCACATCTACTCGCTGCGCCCATACTTTTAGTTGATCGATGGCAGCGGCTCTAAACGTATCGGCAGCTCCAAGCACTACCTTATGCCCTTGTTTATTAAACTGGGAGGCCAGTTTACCTATGGTTGTTGTTTTCCCCACTCCGTTTACGCCGACCACCATAATTACATGTGGTTTGTTTTCAGTAGGTATATTAAATTCAGTTTCGTTTCCAACATTTGTTTCAGACAACAGCCCTGCTATCTCTTCTCTTAGAATGGTGTTTAATGCATCTGTCCCCACGTATTTATCTTTGGCAACCCGTGCTTCAATTCTTTCAATAATTTTCAAGGTAGTATCAACGCCAACGTCTGAAGAAATAAGTACTTCTTCCAAATCGTCTAAAACCTCAGCATCCACTGTAGATTTCCCAGCAACTGCAGTTGTTAGTTTGTCAAAAAAACTAGATTTTGATTTTTCAAGACCCTTGTCTAAACTTTCTTTTTTATCTTTTGAAAAGATTTTTTTAAAAAAACTCATAATATGGAATTCATTGGAAATTGCTCCGTTATATAAAAGCAGGTAAAATTAAGCAATATTTGTCGATTGTTAAAACCTTTCAAATTTGAATGTATTGTAGTGCCATATTCCTAACATCGTACACTAAAAATCTGAATAGTGCTCCATAAAAAAAGCTACTTTCAGAAAAATGAAAGTAGCTCTAAGATGCTGTATTGTAAATCTTACTTTTTATTTAAAAAGTCATTTACTTTAGATGGATCCATAATTGCTTCTACAAAAGTGTAAGCTCCTGTTTTTGGAGATTTTACCATTCTGATAGCTTTCGACAATCTTTTCGAACCTGTCTGTAACGATGCTACTGATTTCTTTGCCATGTCTTACTTATTTAATTTCTTTGTGAACAGTCATTTTCTTCAAGATTGGGTTGAATTTTTTCAACTCCATTCTATCCGGTGTATTTTTTTTATTCTTTGTTGTAATGTATCTAGAAGTACCTGGTTGTCCAGAAGCTTTGTGCTCTGTACATTCTAAAATTACCTGAATTCTATTTCCTTTTTTTGCCATCTCTATATATTATTTAATAAGGAAAATCTTACTTGATAAAACCATTTGCTCTCGCTTCTTTCAAAACGGCAGCAATTCCTTTTTTGTTGATATTCTTCAAAGCAGAAGTAGAAACTTTTAATTTAATCCACTTATCCTCTTCTGGTATATAAAAACGCTTTGTTATTAAGTTAGCGTCAAATTTTCTCTTTGTTCTATTCAAAGCATGAGAAACATTGTTTCCAACCATTGCTTTTTTACCTGTAAGTTCACAAACTCTAGACATCTTTACTACTCTTTTTAATGTTATTTCTAAACGAGGTGCAAATTAACGATTATTTCTAGATTCCACCAACTATTTTTTATAGTTTTTTAATATTTCTTTTCTTAGAAGCTCCAAAGCCTTGTGGGTACTTCTCTGAATAACTTTATCTCTAGGCGCACCAAAGTTAAATTCTTCTGAATATACAGCTGTTGGTGTTGCTATGGCAATACATACACAACCCACAGATTTATCAGTTTTATCTTTAGCTGGTCCAGCATTTCCTGTGGTAGCAATACTAAAGTCCGTTTTCATTTTTTTCTGAACACCTATGGCCATGGCCTCCGCAACTTGGGTACTCACTACCGAATATTTCTCTATAAGAGACGCTGCCACAGCAAGTTCTTGTTTTTTTATTTCAGCGGAATAAGCCACGAGTCCACCTTTAAAATAGTTAGAAGCTCCTGAGTTTTGAACAAATAGGTTTGAAATTGCCCCTCCGGTACAACTTTCTGCAATGGATAGTGATTTGGATTGCTCAGTCAATAAAGTCCCTATTACCTTTTCAATGGTTTCATCCTCTTCATAACCTACTATGATGTCTCCTAAAATTTTATGCAAGCTTTCGAGTTCCAAACTTATTTTGGTCTTTAGGATTGGAAGATCGTCTCCTTTTGCCGTCATGCGCAAACGCAATTTACCTGGGGCAGGCAAATAGGCTAATTTTATTGCTTTGGGAAGCTGTAATTCCCAAGACTCAAGCAATTCGGCAACACTACTTTCACCCATGCCATATGTAATAATTGTTTTATGTAAAATGTGAGGTAAGGTGAATTTTTCTTGTAAATATGGCAACACCTTTTCATTCATTAGTCCTTCCATCTCAAAAGGCACCCCTGGCATAGAAATAAACACCGTGTTGCGTTCTTCGAACAACATACCGGGTGCTGTACCAAAATTGTTTTCTAATACCTTACATCTTGAGGGCACCATGCCTTGGAGTCTATTTAATTCTGAAAAGGGAATGTCTCGTTTTTCGAACAAAGCTTTTACATGAGCAACTACGTTTGTATCTAAAACCAGTGCATCATTAAAATAGGTAGCCAGGGTATGTTTGGTAATATCGTCTTTGGTGGGGCCTAAACCTCCTGTAATCAAAACAATGTCTACATTGTTTTCAGCGTCTTTGAGCGCTTTGAGTATATGTACCTCGTCATCTTGAATTGAGGTGACCTGATACACAGAAATCCCAATACGATTTAAGGCTTTTGCCATCCATTGCGAATTGGTATCTACAATCTGCCCTATGAGAATTTCATCTCCAATAGTAATTATTTCTGCTTTCAATAGTTGCTGATTTAAAGGTTTCAAAGATACTAAAGCCCTCTCAATAAATAACAAAAACACTTACTTTTAAGCCGTACGAGACCTTTAAACAAAATGCAATGTAGAAAAGGAGCCCTACAGTTGCCTTGCGCTAAAAACCTAATACACCCCATATAAACACTGGGAAAACCAGCATAAAAACAAAAGAAACAAAGTGTTAATGAAATGTTAAATATTTATTAAAATAGTACTTTGTTTTGCATAGTACCGTGTAACTAACATATCTTTGCATAGTCTAACACTAAAAACAAATATCATGTATCTACAAAAAACCTTTACTATTTTGATCGCTATCATCTCTATGAATGCCTTTGGGCAAGATTTGAAAACAAAAGAAAAATCTGCCGTGGCAGGAACACCAACAGAACAATATGAAATTGGACTTGCCTATTTTATGGGCAAAGAAACGAAAGCAGATATTCCTAGAGGCTTGTACTGGATGGAGAAAGCCGCTTCTAAAGGGCATGCCAAAGCACAGTTAAATTTAACCAAGGTATATATGCGAGGCTACAAGGTTAAGAAGAATGAAAAAAAAGCATTTCAATGGGCTACACTCGCTGCAGACCAAGGTATTCCTGAGGCACAATTGTATTTAGGAAATATGTATATTGAAGGAAGAGGCACACGAATAAACACCAAAAAAGGCGTGAGTTTAATTCTCGAAGCAAAAAACCAAGGCTATGCGAAAGCAAATGACAAATGGGAAGAAATTAATTTACAAGGAGCTTAAATCCCCCCTCCAATATACTAAGATAAAACCGCCGTTTGGCGGTTTTTTTGTATTGTAATTTTTCTATTGATACACGCTACTTCCTCTTTTTCTAGAAATCCTTAGCCCCTATTATTTAAAGTTGATTCTCTAAGAAATATTTACAATCTTTGTAGTTATAAAATTTCTCTTTTGAGAAAACATCCCCCCGCATTTTTTTTAAACAAAAATCGTACAACTTACTAGCTACAAGTTTTTTTCATTGGTACCCATAATTGAATCTAAACAATTAACTAAAAACCATGAAAAACTATTGTATGCAGTTACCGTTCTGTTCTTAACAGACTTGGCAACCACAAGTTATACAGAAAACGAAACTACTGATGAAAAGACTTTTCAAGAAATCAACCCAAGTGATGACGGAAACCCAAAAGGTCCCGACCCATGCGACGACGGAAACTGTTAAGAGGTTTTTAATAAATGTATTTGCTGTTATCTTTATTTTTATTGGGATAACAGCTTCATTTTTTCATAGACCGTTTTCAGACAAAAATCCAGAAATCAAAAAAATAGATCACGAAAGAGCTTTATTAAAAAAATCGTGGAACCTTATAGAACACGGGCATGATAGTCTGCTTAAATATAATCTAATTTCAAAAAAACGAATACTTTAAGGTTAAACAAAAAAACGAAGCATTAAGAATTCAATCTTTTAGATCCATTGCACAGAAAAGAGCAACAGCTCATACTAAATTTAGCTATAACGGCAGATCTAGTTTTAAATATTGGTTATTTATTTTTGGTGTTTTCTTAACTCTCTTTGTTTCTTCTTGTTTTGCCGCTACAAAAGATTACAGATTAAAACAAGCTGGCCTTTTAAAGTGGTATGAACCCTATACATCCATATCCTACATCTCTGTTTCCTTATTTTGGATATGTCACACCTTTTTTCGAACTTCTACTGATTATGGCCTTACTACTTATAGCCTGATAGTTTTAATAACAGCAATACCTGTATCCTATTTTATATATCATTTTTTAAGGAAATCCTTTTTAATTGAAGAAAAATTAAAAGATCTCATCTTATTAGCCTTTAGAATCAGAGACAAGCATTATATAGATGTTGCTGTAAAAGCAAAATACGCAGAACAGTATGACAAAGCTATGGTAGATACAAAAACCGTTAAACAAAATGCTGATGAACTAGACAAGGATATCGATAACACTTTTAATCAGGTATTATGAAAATAAATGCAAACACAGCTGCCTCAAAGGCACGGGAAAACCTAAAAACGCAGGAGAATTATTACAAAAGACTTAGGATCCTCCTAGTAGTAATGGGGGCGTTGGCTGTACTTTCAGCCACGTCCCCTTTTTGGCATATATTTTTTCCAAAATCTTCTGAAGAAAAATTTATTTTGTTCAGAAACATCAGAAGTTTTCTCTACGCCTTTGGAACTCATTTTTGTGTTTTGGGTTTATCCTCTTTTACAATGACCATTAGTAACTTTATCGATTCAAAATATTCTCGACTTGGTAAAATTGTTCATACAATTGGCAGCTTGTTTTTCGCAATTTCTATTTATTTTTTAGCATGGTGTTTTCGTAGCTCTATCGATTATCCAAAATGGATGTATGAAATAACCTTTATCGTTTCAGCTATAGTCGCTACCCTTATGTTTTCCCTATTTATCAGAGCACTATTTGAAAGTTATATATTTCAAAGAGCCTCCATAAAAGAATTGATTCTACTAGCTTTTAGAATCAGAGACAAACACTATATAGAGGTTGCTGTAAAAGCAAAATTCGCAGAACGGTACAACAAGGCCTTACCCGACACTAAAACCATTAAGCAACACGCTGACGAATTGGACAAAGATATTGATAACACAATTAATCAATAGTCATGAATAAGAATCCGCATAAATCGATTCGACAGAAGAAGGTCAGTGTTCCATACTTAATCGGGAATACAGCTAAAGCAACTATAAAAGGAGTGATCGCTTTTTTACTAGTCACCATGTCTTTGTTTCATATATTCCTTCCCAATGAAAATTACAAAATAAAAAATCTCACTATCGAATATAGAAAAGCTCTGAACCAAAGAGACTCTGTTATCTTAATTCAATTTGAGAAATTAGCAAATGGTACATCATCTGAACATGATGCAAAAATGTGGTATCTTGAAAACAAAACCTTTATCAAAAGCTTCGGTAAAAGAAAAACAGCCCTCGCTAAAGAAAGTTCATTTCTTGGCAGATCTTCTTTAAGGTTTTGGCTTACTTATTTTGGTATAACCATACTTGCACTATTCTTTTCAATCAAATCTCTTAAAGACGACATCATAAAGAAGTCAAAATTTAAAACGCAATTCTTGTCGCTTACGGGCATTACAGTTTCTAGCTTTTGGACTTATTTCTTTATTTTCAAAACTCAGGCAGACTTTAACACGAACACTTACCTATTTACCACAATTCTCTGTGCATTAATATGCACCATATTTATATATCACTTTACTAAATACTACACTTACAAAGACAACATCATTCGCACTCTCTTAGATTTCATCAAAAGAATGAAAAACAAGCATTATATAGATGTTGCTGTAAAAGCAAAATACGCAGAACAGTACAACAAAGCATTATCAGATACCAAAACAGTAAAACAGCACGCCGACGAACTGGACAAGGATATCGACAAAACTTTTAATCAACTATTATGAAAAAGATATTGCCCCCTTTAAGAATAAAACGCTCAAAAGAACACTCATTAAGTAGTGGCCAATCAACTGATTCAAAAATAGACTCTGAGTTAAAAAAGAGAATCATACTACAAACAGAAAATCATGTAGAGGTTGACATAGAAAAACGCATAAAAAAACTTGAAAACTATATAGAGCAGCAGGAACCGGAAATTCACCAGCTTTCCTTATCCATTCTCTTAAAAGAAAAGGAGATCAATTAATTTTAACTTAAAAACTATATATCATGAAAAAACTATTTTATGCCGTAGCGATCCTGTTTGTTACTGGTTTAACTGCTGCAAGTTGTACAGAAAACGAAACTATTGATGAAAAATAATTCATACAAAACACTCTCAACATCGACCCAGACGACGATGGAACGGGCGACCCCAAGTGTAGGGAAACGGGGTATTAAGCCAATAATCCTTGGAGTTACTCTTTTTATTACAGTAACTCTTTCTTTATTTAATGTGTTTTTTGATCGGTATTCGAATGAATATATCACTAATTACAACGATTACCCATTAATTATC
This sequence comes from uncultured Flavobacteriaceae bacterium, assembly GCA_943789365.1. Classification (GTDB taxonomy): domain Bacteria; phylum Bacteroidota; class Bacteroidia; order Flavobacteriales; family Flavobacteriaceae; genus Flavicella. Next base: position 411,590 of record CALSTV010000001.1, read on the forward strand.
TCACAACGGGATAGCACACAAAATGCTTTATTAAATTCTCTTGAAAAAGGTGAAATTGATAAAGCATTATTTATTTCTAGGTTTAAATTAAATAAAAAACAATTTAACAATCGTTTAAAATCCTATACGAAAAAACATAAAGAGCTAAAAGCTAAGCATTCTTTCTTGGGAAGGTCTTCTTTTAAATTTTGGAGTTACTCTTTTGGACTTGTTTTAGGCTATTTGTTTTTTGCAATAAGCAATTTAAAAAATAACATAACAAAGGGGAGTACATATAAATTACATTATATCGACTTATCAGGGATCGTAGTTGGCATATTCTGGACTATTCATCACCTCTTTTTTACACAGGAAGATTTTAACAATAACAAATACGTAATAGTCATAATAACATGTGCAATACTATGCACAATTGCTACCTATAATATTGTTAAATACTACACTTACAAAGACAACATCATTCGCACTCTCTTAGATTTCATCAAAAGAATGAAAAACAAGCATTATATAGATGTTGCTGTAAAAGCAAAATACGCAGAACAGTACAACAAAGCATTATCAGATACCAAAACAGTAAAACAGCACGCCGACGAACTGGACAAGGATATCGACAAAACTTTTAATCAACTATTATGAAAAAGATATTGACCCCTTTAAGAATAAAACTCTCAAAAGAACACTCATTAAGTAGTAGCCAATCAACTGATTCAAAAATAGACTCTGAGTTAAAAAAGAGAATCATACTACAAACAGAAAATCATGTAGAGGTTGACATAAAAAAACTTGAAAACTATATAGAGCAGCAGGAATCGGAAATTCACCAGCTTTCCTTATCCATTCTCTTAAAAGAAAAGGAGATCAATTAATTTTTAACTTAAAAACTATATATCATGAAAAAACTATTTTATGCCGTAGCGATCCTGTTTGCTACTGGTTTAACTGCTACAAGTTCTACAGAAAACGAAACTACTGATGAAAAATAATTTGAACAAATCAAGCGAATCGAACCAGGTGAAGTGGAAGACCCAGGAGATAGAGGTAATTAAAAAATTCATCAAATATATAATTATTATAGGCGTTGTAGTTGGGTCAACAGCGCCTTTCTACCACATATTCCTTCCAAAAACGGCTAAAGAAAAAATTGAGCTTGAAAAAAAATACGAACAAGGAAAATTGACTGAAAAAGATTATCAATTAAAAAAATTCGCACTCAAAAATAAATACAAATTTGCTGGATTCACAAATAAACGAAGGTTTATGTATGCTATTGGCCTTCCTGTTTCCTTACTTTCATGCTCGCTATTATTTTTAACATCTTCTTTCTATATATCTGAAAAGAAAACGAAAACAGCTTTTAGAATTGCATCTTTTCCGTTTTTAATCGTTTCTATCTACTTTATTTTATGGACGTGTTGGGCTTATAAAACCTCCCATGACTTCCCAGTCCAGGCCTATTATACAATTCTAATTGTTTCATCATTGCTTATAGGACTTTCTCTCGATAAAATAATTACGGTAATTCACTCAAATCAACATAAAATTAAAGATTTAATCTTATTAACCTTTAGAATCAGAGACAAACACTATATAGATATTGCTGTAAAAGCAAAATACGCAGAACAGTACAACAAAGCATTATCAGATACCAAAACAGTAAAACAGCACGCCGACGAACTGGACAAGGATATCGACAAAACTTTTAATCAACTATTATGAAAAAGATATTGCCCCCTTTAAGAATAAAACGCTCAAAAGAACACTCATTAAGTAGTGGCCAATCAACTGATTCAAAAATAGACTCTGAGTTAAAAAAGAGAATCATACTACAAACAGAAAATCATGTAGAGGTTGACATAGAAAAACGCATAAAAAAACTTGAAAACTATATAGAGCAGCAGGAACCGGAAATTCACCAGCTTTCCTTATCCATTCTCTTAAAAGAAAAGGAGATCAATTAATTTTAACTTAAAAACTATATATCATGAAAAAACTATTTTATGCCGTAGCGATCCTGTTTGTTACTGGTTTAACTGCTGCAAGTTGTACAGAAAACGAAACTATTGATGAAAAATAATTCATACAAAACACTCTCAACATCGACCCAGACGACGATGGAACGGGCGACCCCAAGTGTAGGGAAACGGGGTATTAAGCCAATAATCCTTGGAGTTACTCTTTTTATTACAGTAACTCTTTCTTTATTTAATGTGTTTTTTGATCGGTATTCGAATGAATATATCACTAATTACAACGATTACCCATTAATTATCTCACAACGGGATAGCACACAAAATGCTTTATTAAATTCTCTTGAAAAAGGTGAAATTGATAAAGCATTATTTATTTCTAGGTTTAAATTAAATAAAAAACAATTTAACAATCGTTTAAAATCCTATACGAAAAAACATAAAGAGCTAAAAGCTAAGCATTCTTTCTTGGGAAGGTCTTCTTTTAAATTTTGGAGTTACTCTTTTGGACTTGTTTTAGGCTATTTGTTTTTTGCAATAAGCAATTTAAAAAATAACATAACAAAGGGGAGTACATATAAATTACATTATATCGACTTATCAGGGATCGTAGTTGGCATATTCTGGACTATTCATCACCTCTTTTTTACACAGGAAGATTTTAACAATAACAAATACGTAATAGTCATAATAACATGTGCAATACTATGCACAATTGCTACCTATAATATTGTTAAATACTACACTTACAAAGACAACATCATTCGCACTCTCTTAGATTTCATCAAAAGAATGAAAAACAAGCATTATATAGATGTTGCTGTAAAAGCAAAATACGCAGAACAGTACAACAAAGCATTATCAGATACCAAAACAGTAAAACAGCACGCCGACGAACTGGACAAGGATATCGACAAAACTTTTAATCAACTATTATGAAAAAGATATTGCCCCCTTTAAGAATAAAACACTCAAAAGAACACTCATTAAGTAGTGGCCAATCAACTGATTCAAAAATAGACTCTGAGTTAAAAAAGAGAATCATACTACAAACAGAAAATCATGTAGAGGTTGACATAGAAAAACGCATAAAAAAACTTGAAAACTATATAGAGCAGCAGGAACCGGAAATTCACCAGCTTTCCTTATCCATTCTCTTAAAAGAAAAGGAGGTCAATTAATTTTGTTTTGATTTCTCATGGTATCAATACGTGCCAATTCCTCTTTTAAGCCTTTAATAATCTCATCTTTGGTAATGGATTCCAGTACGCGCTGAAAAGTAGCATCGTTTTTAAATTTTACAGGGTTTTCAAATATATGCAATCCAATGCTTCTTGCTGAAATTACATCCAGTTCAGTAGCTCCGCTATGTAAAGTTCTCCCCATCCCCTCTTTGCCAGTGGTGTTTAACATTTCACCTTTGCTTGTAAGCAACCAATAGGGGTTTATTTCTGGATAAGTTTCAATAATTTTCGCTAAAAGATCACTTCTTAAATTTGAATTTGTCTTAATGGCTTTATCAATCGTACTTCTGGTAGCCAAACTCTTTTCAAAAGACAGTACGCTCATCTCTTTAAAGTCAATAAATTTCTTAATCCATCTCATTGTTTGCAAATTCTTTTGTAAAATTACAACATTATTTATTGTTGTTTACATTTTTTATTGTAACTTTGTAATACCTTTGAACAAAGTACGCAAAAAGAACGGACTTTTCAATGGGAATTAAAAAAACAATAGTTGTTACAACTAACAAACAAACTAAAATAGAAATCTTATGACAAAAGAACTCACATTATTATGGGACCCGCATGCTTCCTATCACAAAAACAAAAGCTTTAAGTGCCCTTGTTGCAGACTCAAGCTTTTCAGTATCAAATATCGACTATGCAAGAAGAAAGTGGATTTTGGGAGATAAAATGCCAAAAGACAAAGTGAGCGAGGTTAAAATAATATTCCGAATGGCTTTGTTCGAGGAGTTTGTTGAAACTAAAACCATACTAGAAACTGTCTAATCTTACTAAAATTTAAGAAAAATGATCGCATCTCAAAAACTCAAAACAAAAAAAATTATAGAAGAACTTAGAAACAAAAATTTTTCATGGTGGGAAATTCTCAAATTCTTTAATCGAACTATAAAAGAAATAGAAGAATGAATATTACAAACTATATATATCCTAAGCAAAAGTTTCGATATTTGAGTTAAGGGGGGATGTAGTGTTCAGAGGCGGGTGACGATCCGCTTTTGACACTATTTTATCTTAACATCAAAAGCCTTTTCTTCATTTAACGTTCCCACCAATTGATCGTTTATGGCAACCCTACCTACTCCAGCAGGGGTTCCTGTAAAAATAACATCCCCTTTTTTAAGGGTCATATATTGTGACACATAGGCAATGAGTTCGTCTATATTCCAAAGCATGGAAGCTGTATTTCCTTCTTGTACTAGCTGTTCATTTTTGTGAAGTGAGAATGATAGATTTTGTAAATCCTCAAATTTTTCTTTTGGAAAAAACTTACCCATCACAGCACTGCCATCAAAGGCTTTTGCTTTTTCCCAAGGCAACCCCTTTCTCCTTGCATAGTCTCTTTGTACGTCTCTGGCCGTAAAGTCGATTCCCAAGGCCTACTTCATCATAGTATTTGGGTGCAAATTTTGAACTTATGTGTTTTCCTACTTTATTTATTTTCACTAGTACCTCTACTTCATAATGTACTTCATTCGTAAAAGAAGGAATAAAAAAGGGCATTTTTTTAGGTAAAATCGCCGAATCTGGTTTTAAAAAGAAAACGGGTTCCTTTGGTTTTTCATTTCCAAGTTCCGTTATGTGCGTTTCATAATTTCGACCAATACATATTATCTTCATTACTTTATTCTTCTAGGGTTATTCTCCAGTTTCAGGAAAAACAATCGCCTTGTTTCCCTCTACAATAATTTGATTGTTTATATGAAAACTCACCGCCTTTGCCAAAACCATCGTTTCAATATCGGCTCCAATGCTTTTTAAGGAAGCGGGGGTACTTTCGTGTGTCACCCTTTCTACTCCTTGTTCAATAATCGGTCCTTCATCTAAATCTTCAGTAGCATAATGCGCTGTAGCACCAATCAACTTCACCCCTCTTTCATAGGCTCTTTTATAAGGATTTGCTCCTTGAAAAGCAGGCAAAAAGGAATGATGTATATTGATTATTTTATTCGGATAATGCTTGACAAAATCTGTAGTTAAAATTTGCATATAACGTGCCATTACAATCAAATCGATGTGATTGCTATCGAACAACTCAATCAATTCTGCCTCTTGCGCTTTTCTTGTTTCACTTGTTACGGGCAAATAATAAAAAGGTATCCCAAACATTTCTGCAATAGGACGTAATTTTTCATGATTACTCACTACCATTTTCACTTTGCAAAAAAGCTTACCTTCTTTATGTCGATGCAACAAATCGTATAAATTATGACTTGTATGTGAAACCATAATGGCAACCTTTTGTTTTTTACCACCGTAATCTACCGTCCAAGTAATTTGATATGCTTCTGCCAATCGTTCAAAACGCTCTTCTAGCTGTTCCTTACTTAACACCACTGAGGAATCTGACACCACGCGCAAACGCATAAAAAAACGTTGTTCAGTTTCGTTTACATATTGCTGAGAACTCAAAATATTAAATCCTTCTTGATAAAAAAAGTGTGTTAGCTTCGCTATAATCCCTTTTTGATCGGGACATTTTATTAAAAAAGTAATTATTTGTGGTTTCATGTTTTGATTGTTGAATCTTTTAATTGTTGAATTGTGTAATTGTTGAATCGTGTACTTGTTTTGACAAACCAAAAACGCTACAGAACTCGTGAATTTTAGACTTTAGACTCCGGACTTTCTATTTTACACTTTTTATTTGACACCTGTTACTTGCTTCCTGCTTTCTGGTTTCTGGTTTTTGGTTTTTGGTTTTTGGTTTCTGGTTTCTGGTTTCTGGTTGCTGGTAGCTGGTTGCTGGTTGCTGGTTGCTGGTAGCTGCTTCCTGCTTCCTGATACTGTTTACTCTATACTATGTAATTTTTATCAAAATTTGGTTTTCTTTTTTCTAAGAAAGCATTTCTACCTTCTTTTGCTTCGTCTGTCATATAGGCCAAACGAGTAGCTTCACCGGCAAAAACTTGCTGACCTACCATACCATCATCTGTTAAATTCATGGCAAACTTCAACATTTTTATAGAAGTTGGAGATTTTTCCAAAATTTCTTGCGCCCATTCATAGGCAGTTGTTTCCAATTCTTCATGTGGAATTACGGCATTCACCATTCCCATTTCAAATGCTTCTTGTGCGGAATAGTTTCTTCCTAAAAAGAAAATTTCTCTCGCTTTCTTTTGACCCACCATTTTCGCCAAATAGGCAGAGCCATAACCACCGTCAAAACTAGTAACATCGGCATCTGTCTGTTTAAAAATTGCGTGTTCTTTACTCGCCAAGGTTAAATCGCAAATTACATGGAGACTGTGTCCTCCTCCAACAGCCCATCCTGGAACGACTGCTATCACAACTTTGGGCATAAACCGAATCAATCTTTGCACTTCTAAAATATTCAAACGATGCATTCCATCTTCCCCTACATATCCTTTATGCCCTCTTGCTTTCTGATCGCCACCAGAACAAAAAGAATACACCCCGTCTTTTGTAGAAGGGCCTTCAGCAGACAGTAAAATCACACCAATATTAGTATCTTCTTGTGCATTGTAAAATGCGTCGTACAATTCTGAAGTGGTTCTAGGTCGAAATGCGTTTCTAACATTGGGCCTATTGAATGCGATTCGCGCTACGTTGCCAGATTTGGCATAAGTAATATCTGTATATGCTTCACCTAAGTGTGTTGAAGGCTTTACCGCCTCCCAATTTGCTACTGTCATAATTGTATTTTTAATCGGTGTAAATATATAACTATTGCCTACAGATTGAAAATTTCTATCCAAATAATCAGCTTTTGAAAGAAACAAAAACTCAATTTTTTCTACTGAAGTGTCAAAAACAAGATTCCTTCCTTCAAAAAAACTTTCAAATAGTATCTAAAGAGTACTGACAGAACAGCTGCTTTTTAAAAAAAAATTGTACTTTCGGTTCTTGATAATCATGCAAGTCATATGAGAATAAATTACCTCTTTTTAGTTCTTTTACTTTTGTTTACCAAAGTTTCGGCACAAGAGATTATTGAACAAGACATTCACTCTTTACATTTAAACGAAGTAAAGGTGTTAAAAATCTACATCCCTGAAGGCTATGAAGCTACTAAAGACAAATATCCATTAACGGTTATCTTAGATGCCGATGTTCTATTCGATTCTTATGTGGCAAGTGCAAAATTGTTTGCAGCTAATGAAAACGCACCTTCACAAATTGTAGTGGGGGTTTCACAAAACATTGAAGCATATATGTTTCGTGACTACGGATACAATTTTGTAAACAGCTACCCTAACAACACAAGCATGAATGTATTGGAGTTTGTAAAGAAAGAATTAGTTTCTTTTATGAAAAAAAACTACCGAATTGCAAATTTCAAAACCATTGTAGGCAATGAGCTCACTGCTAATTTCATTAATTATTTCATGTTTGACAAGGAGCTTATTTTTAATGGCTATGTAAATATCAATCCTCACTACGCACCAGATATGCCAGAATACATTAAAAGGTATGCCGCTGCAATTAAAGGAGATGAGACCTTTTATTATATGGCACATGGCAATACCAGTCATTCAAATAGACAAAAGGTTATTGATGCTGTTGATGTAGGTTTAAACGGTGTATCGAACGGTTATTTTTACTACAAATACGAAGCATTTGACAACGCTTCAAACTTAGTCGCTATTCCACAAAGCATGGCCAGTGCACAATCTTATCTGTTTTCGATGTACTCGAGTATCTCAAAAGAGGAATTTGAAGAAAACCTTTCTTTCCTTTCCCCATTGGCTGCCATCGAATACTTGTTGTACAAGTATGAAAACATCGAATATCTTTATGGCACAGAATTACCTATTCGACTGCAAGATTTTATTGCTATTGAAGGAATTATTCTCGACCAGGAAGAAGGAAAACATCTGAAAGAATTTGGAGAACTTATTTTAGAAAAACATCCTAAGGAAGCGCTTGGAAACTATTATATAGGTCAGTATTACGAAAAATCACATGACTATGACGAGGCTTTGATTGCCTATAAAAGAGGGCTTTCGAAAATTCCTGAAAGCTCACCTAAATTCGATGGATTCTTTATGAACATCAAACGTATCACAACCTTGCAACGTTTAGAACAGGAAGAAGCCAATAGACCACGAGAGGAAGAAGAAGAAGAATTTGAAGACGAAGTTTCGGAAAATTAATCAACTATTGCGAAGCACCAGTTCAGCAACTTTCTCTGATGCCCCTTTTCCTCCTAACACAAGTTCAAGTTCTTTGTACGAATTGGAAATTTCCTTTCGTTTTTTGCCCTTTAGAATTTTTTTTAACTCGGTTTCTAAATTTTCTGAATTAAATTCGTCTTGAATAAGTTCTTTTACAACTTCTTTATCTAAGATTAAATTCACTAAAGAAATGTACTTTAACTTTACTAGTCTTTTACCTATTGCATACGAGATACTACTGGTTTTATAACATACAATTTCAGGCACTTTAAACAAGGCTGTCTCCAAGGTCGCAGTCCCAGAAGTAACCAAAGCTGCCGTTGCCACCGACAATAAATCATAGGTTTTATTTGAAAGAAAGCTAATGTTTTCAGACCGAATAAAAGGTTTATAAAATTCAAAGTCTTGACTAGGCGCACCTGCAATTACAAACTGATATGTTGGAAATTTTTCAACCATAGTCAGCATCACTTCCAACATTTTGGTGATTTCTTGTTTTCTACTTCCTGGCAGTAATGCAATGATAGGTTTGTCCGACAAGTTGTTTTCATCGAGGAATTCTTGAGGTTGTATTGCTGTTCTATTTTCAATTGCATCAATCAATGGATGCCCCACAAAATCAACTTTAAAGCCATGTTTGGATTCATAAAAATCTTTTTCAAAAGGAAGAATGACATACATATGATCGACATCTCTTTTGATTTTGTGAATTCTATTTTCCTTCCATGCCCATAATTGAGGTGATATGTAATAATGCACTTTTATTCCATGCTTTTTAGCAAATTCGGCGATTCTCATATTAAACCCTGGGTAGTCAATCAAAATCAAGACATCTGGTTTGTATGCTAAAATATCTTCCTTGCAAAATTTAAGATTTCCTAGAATCGTTCCAAGATTGCGAACCACTTCTATAAACCCCATAAAAGCAAGATCTCTATAATGCTTTACCAAAGTACCTCCAACAGCTTGCATGAGATCTCCTCCCCAAAATCGAAAATCAGATTGCTTGTCTTTTCGCTCCAAAGCTTTCATTAAGTTAGAAGCGTGTAAATCTCCTGAAGCTTCTCCTGTAATTATATAGTATTTCATATGCTCAATTCTTTTATCCTTTCTCTTGTGAACTTTTATACTCCTCTTATTACAACAATTTTATTAAAAAAATAGCCAAAGCCATTCCTATGGTAAACAACAATACTCCTTTGGCTCTGGCTTCTTGATTTTTTCTTAGAAAACCAAAAAATATAAATAGGTTTGGCAACGCACTAAGGGTGAGTATCTCACCGTACAAGCCCTTTTTTTACAATATGCTCAAAAACTTCTACATAAGAAATTTTCACAAACACTTCCATATAAAGTATAAATGCTGCAATGGTCGCAACCAAAGCAATACCACTTCCTAAAAGAATTTCATTTTTTGTTTTAACCGATTTCATGAAAACTTCCAATTGTTTAAGCTGTCAATAAAATGATGTGCTGTAAGATCAAATTGCACTGGAACTATGGATATATAATTATTTTCGAGCGCAAACTCATCTGTATCCTCTCCTCCATCCAAATTTTCAAAAACACCAGATAACCAGTAATAATCTTTCCCCATTGGATTGATACGTTTCTCAAATTTCTCATTCCAATTCGCTCTTGCTTGTCTGGCAACTTTGATGCCTTTAAAAGGCTCTTTAGACAATTTTGGAAAGTTTACATTCAATACAATTCCATCTGGCAACCCATTGGAAAGCACATTCAAGGCAATTGTTTTTACATAGGATTCCAATCCTTCAAAATTCGCATTCCAATCGTAATCCAACAAAGAAAATCCAATAGATGGAACGCCTTCAATACCTGCTTCGATTGCGGCACTCATGGTTCCCGAATAAATCACGTTGATCGACGCATTGGAGCCATGGTTGATACCAGAAACGCATAAATCAGGTTTTCGTTTTAAGACTTCTTTGATTCCAATTTTTACACAATCTGCAGGGGTTCCAGAACACTCATACTCATTATCCGTAGCACTTGGTGTTTTTAGGCGGTTTACATGTAGTGTTGCATCTAAGGTGATTGCATGTCCTTTCGCACTTTGTGGACTGCTCGGCGCTACCACGACAACCTCACCAACCTCCTTCATTATTTGTATTAATTTACGTATACCGGGAGCGGTAATTCCATCGTCATTGGTAACCAGTATCAAAGGTCTTTTTTTCATAAAACTGTATTAACAAACAAATTTACTATATTTTTAATCGATAGCGCATGGATTATTTAACATTTTCTATAGATAAAAATAGAGGGAATTTCGTACTCTTGTGTACTTGCTAAACTAGTTGAATTCGCAATGAAAAGGCAATACAACAACAAAAAAATAGAGAATAGATGCTCAATATAAAAATTAATGTATATTGGTAATGGCAAAGCGCACTATTCATTAACACTTCGGTAAGAAGATAAAATTCAGTAAACTTGAAAAATATCACCCCTCTTTTTAATAAAAAAACATCACTAATCTTCACGTTATTTGTGCTTGCAGGCTTATTGGTTGGTTTTACCATCCAAACAAATTCAAACCCTGACCCCAAAAAAGACAAAGTGTTGATAGGCGTATTGCGCTATATTTTGAAAAATGGTCATTATGAACCTAAAAAGATGGACGATGATTTTTCAAAAGCTGTTTATAAAGATTTTATCGATGAGATGGACCCCGTGAAAAGATATTTTACACAAGACGACATCAAAGATTTTGAACCTTATAAATACAAAATTGATGACCAACTAAAAAGAGAAGATCTTAGTTTCTACAATTTGGTGATGGATCGATTCAATCTTAGGCTTGTAGAATCTTCCGCCTATTACAAGGCCATCTTAAATATGCCTTTTGACTACACCAAGGATGAAGAAATAAATGTTGACTATGAAAACATTGAATTTGCAAAAGACCAAAATGAGTTGATAAACTTATGGAGAAAGCAGATGAAGTTCAATGTATTGAATCGTCTGCAAACCTTACTAGAAAATGAAGACGATAAATTAAAGGAGGATAGCACCTATGTAAAACTCCCTTTTGATTCGTTGGAAGTTAAAGCAAGAGCTAAAAGTCTTGAAAGTTTAGATGATTTTTATGAGCGTATCAATAAATTAGACCACACCGATTGGTTTTCAACATTCATCAATAGTATGGTTGAGGAATTTGACCCTCACACAACCTATTTTGCCCCTAAAATAAAAGAACAATTCGACATTAATATTTCAGGTAAAATTGAAGGTATTGGTGCGCGTTTGACAGAAAAGAATGACCATACGAAAATTGTAGAACTCATTTCGGGTGGACCTGCTTGGAAACAAGGTGAACTTGAAGTTGGAGACATTATTTTAAAAGTTGCTCAAAAAGACGAAGAAAGTGTTGATATTGTTGGAATGCGACTAGACGATGCTATTAAATTAATTAAAGGTAAAAAAGGAACTGAAGTTATTTTAACGGTAAAAAAAGTTGACAATACCATTCAAAAAATCACCATTGTAAGAGACGTCGTTGAACTAGAAGACACCTTTGTAAAATCTAGTATCGCCATTAAAGACGGCAAAAAATACGGGGTTATCAATCTTCCAAAGTTCTATATCGACTTTAATGACATAGACAGTAGAGATTCTGCTTCTGATATGGAAAAAGAAATTGAAGCCTTAAAAAAAGAAAATATTGAAGGCTTGTTAATCGATTTACGAAACAATGGTGGAGGCTCACTAAAAACCGCTATCGAAATTGGTGGATTGTTTATTGATAAAGGCCCTATTGTACAAGTAAAATACAGAGACAACGCTCCTTCAGTTAAAAACGACACCGATCCAAAAATTCAATGGGATGGTTCGCTCGTTATTTTAGTAAATGAACTGTCTGCTTCTGCTTCCGAAATCTTAGCAGCGGCGATGCAAGATTATAACAGAGCTGTGATTATAGGCAGCAATCACACCTATGGTAAAGGAACTGTTCAAAATGTTATCCCTTTAAACAAATACTACAATTACCCTGATGATTTGGGAGCAGTAAAACTAACGATTCAAAAATTCTATAGAATTAACGGTGGTTCTACCCAATTGGAAGGTGTAAAACCCGACATCAACATGCCAAGTAAATACAGCTATGTAGAAATTGGAGAAAGAGAACAGCCCAACCCGCTTAAATGGGACAAAATTCAACAGGCAAATTATAAAGAAATTGATTTTTATAGCAATTTCGACGAAGTGATAAACGATAGTAAAAATAGAATTGCCGAAAACAAAGATTTTATCTTAATCGATTCCTACGCTAAATGGCTAAAGGAAGGACAAGACAATTCAACTTTCTCATTGAACTTAAAACAATACACTGAGGACAACGAAGCACATGAATTGAGTCTTGACACATATAAAGATGTATTTAAACACGAATCATCTATAGACTTCACCTCGCCAGCCTCTGAGTTAGCACTGATTGCTAAGGACAGTGTTTTAGGAGAAAAAAGAACTGTGTGGCATAAAAACTTAAAAAAAGACATCTACATCGATGAAGCTTTAAATGTTTTAAGTGAGTTACAACCAAAAAACAAATCTTTTCTTGCCAAAAAATAAGAAATGAGAACAAGTGCTAATTCTCTCACCAAAATAGCAGTCCAAAAGTTCAAACAGAACAAACTTGGACTGCTATCTTTTTATTACATCCTTTTCTGTGGATGTGTTGCTGTGTTCTGCTATGTACTGAGTCCTGACAGTTCTAGCAATGCCAACCAGATGCATTTGGAAATACATTCTAAAAAACCAGGTTTTAAAGCAACCTTACTGCACATCCCAACCAATAAGAAGCAATCTGTTTTTAGTTTTTTAATGTATGGCCAACTACATCCTGCTATTGAAATTCCCATAACAAACTACCGAATAGAAGGAAAAAAACTGATGGTAACAACGTTGGCTGACCAAGTTTCTGAAACCAGTTACCCATTAGCTAGTTTTGACAAACCCTTCGAAGATTACATTCAAGAGAAAACCTACTATTTTGGTACAGACCGTTATGGACGTGACCTGTTGAGCAGAATGCTTATCGGTACCCGAATTTCATTTTTTATTGGTTTTATTGCTGTGTTTATCTCCCTACTAATTGGAATTAGCATGGGGGCGGTGGCTGGATATTTTGGTGGAAAAATCGATGCAATAATCATGTGGATAATAAACGTTACTTGGTCTATACCTACATTACTATTGGTAATCGCCATTACTTTAGCACTAGGAAAAGGGTTTTGGCAGGTATTTATCGCTGTTGGACTAACTATGTGGGTAGAAGTGGCACGTGTGGTACGAGGACAACTTATCAGTGCAAAAAAAATGCAATATGTGGAAGCTGCCAAAGCCTTAGGATTCTCCAACTTTAGAATCATTTTCAAACATATCTTACCAAATATTATTGCGCCAATCATTGTTATTTCAGCAGCAAATTTTGCAGGTGCGATTTTGATAGAAAGCGGCTTGAGTTTTCTTGGTATTGGAGCACAACCTCCCACGCCTTCTTGGGGAGGAATAATTAAAGACCATTTTAATTATATCATTTTAGGCAAACCGTTCTTAGCCATCATTCCTGGTCTTGCTATTATGAGTCTCGTAATGGCTTTTATGCTTACTGGAAACACTTTAAGAGATGCGCTTGATGTAAAAAACAAACTGTAGCAGGTAAAACAATAGGGTGTATGCCTTTAAAGGGAATGCAAAATAAAACCTATCTACGCGTAAGTAATAGTCGCTATATACCCAAAAACAGACGTTGGCGTAAGTTTCTCTAAAACGGAATCAAAACGTCATTATTTACTGCCATTCTGCTGAAGGAACAAAACATCATCTTCCCACGAATAACCTAACATCTTAGCGCTCTGTCTTTTAGTTACAGAAACCAAAAAACAGAGACTATATCGCATCAATTTCAGGTAATAGTTATCAACAAATTTTTCTAATAACTTCTTAAGAGCACAGTTTTATTTAAAAAGAAACATTATTATATTTAGTACGAAAACAAGTTCCTATATGAAAAAAACCGCCAACCCTAAGATATTTGTACTCGACACTTCAGTACTTTTATTTGATCACAATTCCATAAGTAGTTTTGAAGACAATAATGTGGTGATACCCATAACTGTATTGGAAGAACTCGATAACTTTAAGATTGGAAACGAAACTAAAAACTTTGAAGCACGAGCGGTCATTCGACTCCTCGATAAAATGTCTGAAAAAGGCGGATTAGACAATTGGATTTCGCTTGGAAAAAAACGAGGTAATCTTAAAATAGCAATGGTAACGTCTACGCTTGAAGTAGATGCCGAAAAGATTTATGGCAGCGGTAAAAACGATCATAAAATAATTAATGTAGCCCTCGACCAAAAGCAACAGCAAAAAGGCAGCAAAGTTATTTTGGTTACCAAAGACATCAATTTACGTATCAAAGCAAAAGCCATTGGCTTACATTCTGATGATTTCCTTACTGGTAAAGTTAAGAACATCAAAGAAGTCTCTGAGGGAAGTATCGATTTAGACAACCTCGACCCAACTTTTATAAAAAACCTTTACAACCATAGTAAGATTGATGAAAATAGCGTTTTAAAAGATGCAAAAACGGCCAATGGATACTACATTTTGAACAAATCTTCCGACTCAGTCCTCGCCCGATACAATAACAAAACGAAGCAGATTGAACGTGTGGAAAAGAGTTATGCCTATGGAATAAAACCAAAAAATGCTGAACAAACCTTTGCTTTAGATGCCCTTCTGAACCCAGAAATTAAGCTCGTAGCCCTTCAAGGTGTTGCCGGGACAGGAAAAACATTATTGGCTTTGGCGGCTTCCTTAGAACAAAAAAACCTATACGATCAAATCATCCTTTCGCGCCCGATTATCCCATTGAGCAATAGAGATATTGGATTCTTACCAGGAGGTGCAGATGAAAAAATATCACCATACATGCAACCATTATGGGACAACTTAAAATTCATCAAATCAAAATTCCGCGAAAACGAACGCAAGAGAAAAGCGCTTGACGACATGGAATCCAACGGCTATTTATCCTTAACAGCACTGGCTTTTATAAGAGGGAGAAGTTTGTCAAATGTTATGTTTATTATCGACGAAGCCCAAAATTTAACACCACATGAAATTAAAACCATCATCACACGTGCTGGTGAAGGCACTAAAATCGTTTTTACCGGAGACATACATCAAATAGACACTCCCTATATGGATGAACAAAGTAATGGACTCACGTATTTGATTGACAAATTAAAAGGTCAAGATATTTTTGCGCATATTAAATTAGAAAAAGGAGAACGTTCGGAACTTGCAAACATTGCAAATAAATTCCTTTAAGCAGCCTAAATTTTAAGGAGGCTCGGTGCAGCATAAATAGATGTCTAAACAAGGGTCTAACCTATTTTTATAGTCAGAAAAAAAAAGTGAGAAATTGTGCTTAAGGTTGTCAACAATATACACGCTTTTGTTCAAAACATTTCTTTGTAAGGATTTGGATTTATAATATATTTGTTTCAAAGCTAACATGTCTTCTTTTACGGCATGAAAAGGCTTACTAAACAGTCACAAACTATTAGAATAAAAAATCACAATATGAAATTTATCGCATCTAGTTCTCAATTATTAAGACAACTTCAGTTATTAGGAGGTGTAATAAACAACAACAACACCTTACCTATTTTGGATAACTTTTTGTTTGAATTAAAACAAAACGAACTAAAAATTTCAGCTTCAGATTTAGAAACAACGATTACGTCTACTATAGATGTTGAATCAGATTCAAACGGAAGCATTGCGATTTCTGCACGGTTGTTATTAGACACCCTTAAAACATTTCCTAACCAACCTTTAACCTTCAAGACGGAAGACAACAACACCGTAGAGATTAGCTCAGAACAAGGTAAATACGACATGGCTTATTTTAGCGGTGATGAATTCCCTAAATCCATTACTTTAGAAGCACCAAGTTCAACAGTAATCCCTGCTGCTATCTTAGGTACGGCAATTTCAAAAACTATTTTTGCCACTGGAAATGACGACTTAAGACCAGTGATGAGCGGTGTCTTTTTTCAATTTAGCACCGACAATCTTACTTTTGTTGCTACTGATGCACATAAGCTGGTAAAATATACCAGAACAGACATTACTGCAAATGAAGCAGCTGAGTTTATCATGCCTAAAAAACCGTTGAATTTATTAAAAGGAATTTTAGCATCAAACGATACGGATGTTACCATTGAATACAACAACACCAATGCAAAATTTGTGTTCGACAATGTGGTTTTAATCTGTCGATTGATCGATGGGAAATACCCAAATTACGACGCTGTAATCCCAAAGGAAAACCCTAACAAATTGTCAGTTGAAAGAGCATCATTCTTAAACTCTACCAAACGTGTCTCAATTTTTTCAAGTAAAACAACCCACCAAATTCGTTTAAAGATGGCGGGTACCGAATTGAACATCTCTGCAGAAGATATCGACTACGCAAACAAAGCAGACGAACGCTTGAATTGCGATTATCAAGGCGACGATATGCAAATTGGTTTCAATTCAAGATTCTTAACAGAAATGCTAAGCAATCTAACCTCTGAGGAAGTGCTGATTGAAATGTCATTACCTAACAGAGCCGGAATTTTAACGCCTGTTGATGGAAATGAAGAAGGTGAACAGATTACCATGTTAGTAATGCCTGTAATGCTTAACAACTAAGCTGACTTATACTCAATAAAAAAAGCCATAATTCAATGAATTATGGCTTTTTTATTCCCTAAACTATACACTTACACCTATTCACTACCTTCTAAAAAAAAACCACTTTCAACCACTTAAATCTCTAAAGTTAACCGGTATTCATCTCTGGTTGCACCCTGATAAAAAAAATACTATCTTGCAAACGCTTGCCGAAAACGGTAAGTCTTACTCTTTCGTAATTTGTAAGGATGCCACCGTGTAGAAGTGATTTTACAGGTGGCATTTTAGTTTTTAAACGTCTTCTTTAAAATAGCACATACCAAAATGAGCACTTTAAAACTACCATCACAATAAACCCAGAAAGCATTCTTGAAGTAACTGGGTAATATTCAACCAACTTAAGATAACTAGCACCTATCAAAACTGGGGTAATGATCTTTATATTTGAACTTGAATAAAAAAATACCCTTTATGAAATTAGCATTCAAATTAGTAACAATTACATTGCTACTCACAACACAACTAACAAGTCAAAACAAACCCAATGTTTTGTTGATTGTCTTAGACGATTTAAATGACTACATAGGTGTATTGGGCGGACATCCACAAGCCAAAACACCTCATATTGACCAACTTGCAAAGGAAGGTGTGTTATTTACAAATGCACATAGCAACGTACCTGTTTGTTCTCCTTCTCGTGCGAGTTTTATGAATGGAATTTTACCTACTACTTCTAAAAATTGGGGTTTTGACAATTGGCTCAAAAACGAAATGCTTATCAATTCAAAATCATTGCCAGAATATTTTAGGGACAATGGCTACACATCGTATCAGTCAGGGAAAGTCTTCCATACCGCCAAAAAAGGTGCTTGGGACGAAATGGGTGCCGTTGCCGAATACGGCCCTCTCGCCTATAACGGAAAAAAAGCAGCTCTTCACCCTTCATGCCCCAAAGCCATGGGAACATTGGGACCTTTAGATGCAACGTTCGCGTCGCTAGCAGATATTCCTGACGTAGCCGCTACAAAAGAGGCTTCAGGGCATAAAGGTTGGTGGAATACAAATTGGAAAACGAATACAGCTTTCCACTACAAAGATGATTCGGATAGAGACTTAATGACCGATGAAAAAAGCACTGCTTGGTTTGCAAAAAAAATAAAAACGCTTGAAGACGCTGAATCAAACACCCCCTTTTTTATAAGTCTTGGTTTTATTCGTCCGCATACGCCTTTGGTTGTTCCGCAAAAATATTTCGATCGTTTCCCTGTATCCGAAGTTCAAATTCCGGTGTACAAAAAAAATGACAGAAGCGATACCAAACTTCAAGAAAACACTTTAGGAAAAGAACCCCGAGGAAGAACAGCATTCCGAACACTTACAAGTGCTTATTCTTCCGAAGAAAGAGCAATGCAAGCCTATCTTCAGGCCTATTTAGCCAGTGTGTCTTTTGCAGATGACAGGGTTGGAGAAGCCTTATCTACTTTAGAAAAAAGCAAATACAAAGACAATACCATCGTGGTACTGTTTAGTGATCACGGTTATAATATGGGCGAAAAAGAATACCTTTTCAAATACTGTTTGTGGGAAGAATCTACCCGAGTACCTCTTATTATAAAAAGCCCCAATCATATTCAAAATGCTGGAAAAACAGTAGACCACCCAGTAAGCTTAGTAGATATCTATCCAACGCTTCAGGACCTATGTAAACTTCAGGGCAGCACCGTTCTGAACGAAAAAGGAGCTCGTTTAGACGGTTTTAGTTTGCAACCTTTTCTAGAAAATCCAAACACAAATAAATGGGAAGGTCCCGATGTTGCGCTTACGGTAGTTTCAAGCTGGAAATCTAAAAAGGCAAACGAACAACATTTAGCGGTGCGCTCTAAAGACTTTCGATACATACATTACGCCAATGGTTCCGAAGAATTGTACGATCATAAAAATGACCCTTACGAATGGAATAATGTAGCGAGTAAATCGAATTACAAAAGCATTAAAACCAATTTAAAGCATCAACTATTCGACATTGTAAAGGTACCTAACAAAAAAACTACATTAGAAGTCACTCCCATGGAAAAGGACAAAAAATTAGCGAATGAAAAATGGAAGGACACTTATTTCAAGGAAAACCCAAAAGCAGATACAAACAAAGATGGTATTTTGACTTGGCAGGAATACAAAATTCATAAAAATCAATAAAAAACTTTATATTTATGCATTAAAACCTTAAGTCTTTAAATTTGGAATTAAAATACAATCCCTCCACCAAAAATGATTCAGCGTCTTTTTATGTAGAACGTAAAAAGAAACCCTATTTTGGGGTGCATTGGCATTACCACGAAGAGTACGAATTACTATACACCATAAAAGGTCAAGGCGTTCGTATTGTAGGAGATAGTATGGACCATTTTAATGGCAATGATTTAGTGTTTTTAGGTAGTGGCCTTCCTCATTTATTTAAGAACGAAGAAAAAAACGAAAATGTTGAAGTCGATTATATTGTATTAAAATTCAGCAACCATTTTAACGGCGTTCCGATTTTCACACTGCCCGAGTTTCAAAATATTGCAGCTTTTTTAAAAAATTCCTACAGAGGAATGGTCTTTTCAAATGCCACCATAGAAAGGATAAAACCTTATATAAAAGCCTTAGCAGATGCTCAGGAAGAAGATAAAATGATAGGACTTATTCAAGTTTTGAAAATCTTTGCTACCGAAAACAATTTTCAGCACTTGTCTAGCGAGAACTTCTCTCTAAAAATTTCATCTAAAGGAGAAGACAGAACTCAAAAAGTAATTGACTACATATCGGAAAATTACACAAAAGACATCACATTAGACGATCTCGCTGCCGTAGCATACATGACTACAAACTCTTTTTGCCGTTATTTTAAAAACCGAACAGGAAAAACAGCGTTTCAATTTATCCGAGAATTTAGAGTTAACAAAGCCTGTCAAATGTTGATTAACGGAGAAAAAAGTATCGGTGAGATTTGTTTTGACACTGGATTCAACTCTTTTTCTAGCTTTAACAGAATCTTTAAAAATTTAAAAAACATCTCTGCTAGCGAGTACAAAACAAAATACATGCAATTGAATTCTTAAAGAATCAACCACAGCATATAACGTACCTCGTAAACATTCTTGCTAATACTAGACGTATTGGCTAGTACGTTATTTTTTGCATCTTTCCATCGTTAATTGATTTGAAACTAAACCGAGTTAAACCAAGTACGGTCATTTTGAAATATTAACCTTACATTTGCGGCATGGAAGCAAAAACATCTAAAATTTTCGGAATCAGAGCCGTTATAGAAGCAATTAACAGCGAGAGTTCTATAGACAAAGTCTTTATTCAAAAGGGTATTTCAGGTCATCTGATGAATGAACTGATGCAACACATCAAAAAAAACAACATCGCTTTTAGTTATGTACCTGTCGAAAAATTAGACAAGCTATCCAAATACAACAATCACCAAGGAGCTGTTGCTCAAATTGCACCCATCCCTTTTCATGACTTAGACGGTTTGATTGAAAAAACGATTGAAAGTGGAGAAACTCCTTTATTCTTGTTATTAGATCAAGTATCGGATGTACGTAATTTTGGAGCTATAATCAGAACTGCAGAATGCACAGGTGTTCATGGCATCATCATTCAGAAACAAGGAAATGCTCCAGTAAATGCTGAAACGGTAAAAACGTCTGCAGGAGCGGCTTTCAATATTCCAATCTGTAAAGTAGACCACATCAAGGATGCTTTATTTATTTTACAAGCTGCCGAAATTCAAACGGTAGCTGCTACTGAAAAAACAGAAGATACTTTATACCAAGCCGACTTTACAAAGCCTACAGCAATTATTATGGGTTCTGAAGATAGAGGAATCAATCCTTCCATATTAAAAATGGTAGACACCAAAGCAAAACTTCCGCTTAAAGGTACTATTGGTTCGCTAAATGTCTCGGTAGCCTGTGGTGCTTTCTTATACGAAGCAGTGCGTCAGAGATTATAACACTTAGTTATTTGTTGTTAGTTTCTGGTTTTTAGTTTCTTTCGGATTGAAAAAGGTGAAGAATAGAATTCTTATGCACCAACAACAAAAAACCAACAACAAAAAACGAGAACACTAACGCTCCTGTAAATAGCTTGTTACGTTCGTTTCAATTCTCTCCAATACATTTGAAATATCCGCTTTTACGAATGTTTCACCTGTAATCTTTTCGTACAATTCTATATATCGATTCGAAATTTCTTCAATTTTAGCTTCCGTCAATTCAGGTATTTCTTGCCCTTCTTTTCCTTGAAATCCGTTTTCCAACAACCATTCTCTTACAAACTCTTTTGACAATTGCTTTTGCTTTTGATCACCGGCCTGAATTGCTTCATATCCTTCAGCATAAAAATAACGTGATGAATCTGGTGTATGAATCTCATCAATTACCACAATCTTACCAGCGCTTGTACGTCCGAATTCGTATTTGGTATCTACCAATATCAATCCTTGCTTTGCAGCAATCTCTGTACCTCTCTCAAACAAGGCATAGGTATAGGCTTCTAATTGCTCATAATCTTCTTTGGAAACAATCCCATTTGCCAAAATATCTTCACGAGAAATATCTTCATCATGGTCACCAATCTCCGCTTTGGTTGATGGTGTTATGATTGGTTTTTCAAATTTCTGATTTTCGATCATTCCCTCTGGCATTGGCACCCCACAAAGCACTCTTTTTCCTGCTTTGTATTCTCTCCAAGCATGTCCTGTCAAATAGCCACGAATCACCATTTCAACTTTAAACGTATCACAAGCCTCACCAACGGTAACGTTTGGGTCTGGTGTAGCCACCACCCAGTTTGGTACAATATCTGAAGTAGCTTCCAACATTTTCGCCGCGATTTGATTCAAAATCTGTCCTTTAAAAGGAATTTGTTTTGGCATGATGACATCAAAAGCAGAAAGCCTATCCGTTGCTACCATTACCAATAAATTTTTATCAATGGTATAAACTTCTCTAACCTTTCCTTTATAAATCGCTTCTTGCTTCGGGAAATTGTAATTTGTATCGTTAATCGTAGTACTCATAATCGTTTGGCTATCTCTTTAATATTGTGCTGCAAAAGTAAAAAATTCTATTTTAGTATAGGCCATGTATCATGAATTTTAAAACCTTACGCTTCTTTTCCCTAATGACCAAAGACAGTTGTTCACTCCCTAGTCTGAATCAATGGTTTTATACGCTTTTATAATTTCTTTTACCAATCGGTGACGAATGACATCTTTGTCATCTAAATAGATATTGGCAATTCCTTTTACATCTTTCAAAGCCAACAAAGAAGTCTTAAGTCCAGATACTTGTTTTCTAGGCAAATCTACTTGTCCAGGATCCCCCGTAACAATAAACTTCGCCCGCTTCCCCATTCTAGTTAAAAACATTTTCATTTGCCCAGCGGTGGTATTCTGTGCTTCATCCAATATCACAAAAGCATTATCAAGCGTACGTCCTCTCATAAAGGCTAAAGGTGCAATTTGAATCACCCCTTTTTCAATATATGCATTGAGTTTCTCAAACGGAATCATATCTCTTAAGGCGTCGTATAAAGGTTGCATATAAGGATCTAATTTCTCTTTTAAATCTCCTGGTAAAAAACCTAAGTTCTCACCTGATTCAACTGCAGGTCGTGTTAAAATAATACGTTTCACCTCTTTATCTTTCAATGCTTTTACAGCCAAAGCAACTGCCGTATAGGTTTTTCCAGTACCTGCCGGACCTATAGCAAATAACATATCATTGGATTCCATTTTAGAAACCATCTTGCGCTGATTTTCGGTTTGCGCTTTTATCAATTTACCTGCAACACCATGTACCAAAACACCTTCTGCAGTTTTAGAATTCTTTTCCGACTTCCCTGAAGCCGTTAACAATTGCTCTATGGCATTTTCGTCTAAAGAATTGTATTTATCAAAGTACTTGATAAGCATCTCCATACGCTTTTCAAACTCATCTAGAATTACAGGTTCTCCAAAAGCTTTAATTTCAGAACCTCTAGCCACAATTTTTAACTTAGGAAAAAATGCTTTGATATGTTTTATGGTACTGTTTTGCGTTCCAAAAAACTCTTTTGGATTGATTTCGTTAAGACTGATACTGCGTTCGTTCAAATGCCTGTAATTTAGTGTTTATAAATCCTTTATTTTTCATGAATAAAAATACTATTATTTCCTATATATTTGTATAAATTTGTCTAAGATTTTTTAAGCTAGTAAAAACCTATAAGCGAGAAAACCAACCATGCCATTAATTACTTTAACGACAGATTTTGGAACGAAAGATCACTTTGTTGGTGCAGTTAAAGGGGCAATCTATTCGTCTATTCCAGAAGTTCAAGTTGTCGACATCTCGCATGAAATTGCTCCGTTCAACATAACTGAAACCGCTTATATCCTAAAAAACGCCTATAAAAACTTTCCCGAAGGCACCATACATATTGTTGGGGTAGATTCTGAACTGAACGAGGACAACAAACATATAGCAATCTTACTCAATGGCCATTTTTTTGTATGTCCAGACAACGGCCTTATTTCAATGATTGCATCAGAAATAAATCCGACTAAAATAGTAGAAATCAATATACATGACCGCATCGCCTCTAGTTTTTCTGTACTCGATGTCTTTGTACAGGTTGCCGCACATATTGCTCGTGGTGGTACACTTGAAGTCATTGGAAAGCCGTTGGATAGCTACAAACAGTTGTACGAAATACAACCACAAGTAAACACCGATCAAAACAAAATACTTGGAAATGTTATTTATATTGACAATTACGGAAATGTCATTAGTAACATTACAGAAAAATTATTTAAAGAAGTTGGAAAAGGGAGAGAATACACCTTACATGCAAGTCGATATGCCTTTAAAGAAATCAATTATAAATACAGCGACATTGTAGACTTTAGTTTAGAACCCATACTTCGACAAAGCGACGGAAACAAATTGGCCATATTCAATTCAGCAGGGTATATTGAAATTGCCATATACAAAAGTAATCTGACAACTGTTGGAGGCGCATCGAGTTTATTAGGTTTAGACTATAGAGATGTCATCAGTATTGAATTTCATTGACAACTCATTCCTGTATCGCAATTAAAAAAAGGTACATCACATTAAAAACGTAAACAATTAGCAGCATGATTGCCATACTCAAAAAAGAAATTCGTCAATTTTTCGGAACCTTATCTGGTTACCTTATTGTGGCTTGTTTTTTAACTTTGAATGGTTTGTGGCTATGGGTACTCGATAGCGAAGCCAATATTTTGAATAGTGGATTTGCAGATCTCACGCTTTTTTTTACAAGCACAGCCTATCTGTTTATATTTTTAATCCCTGCATTTACCATGCGGAGTTTTTCTGAAGAGTTTAAGTCGGGAACGATAGAAATCTTACAAACCAAACCCATTTCGCGTATACAACTCATTGCAGGGAAGTTCTTAGCCAACTTACTGCTCATTTGCATCGCTTTACTTCCAACCAGCATATATGTTTATTGCATTTATGAATTGGCTATACCGGTAGGAAATATTGACTTTGGCAGCCTAATAGGTTCTTATATCGGTATGTTATTTGTGGCCAGCACGTTGATTGCTATTGGTATATGGGTTTCTTCATACACAAAGAATCAGTTGTATGCCGTTTTGGGAGCTACCGCACTCTGTTATTTGTTCTATGAGGGCATTGGGTTTTTACCAGAAAATCTACAATGGTTAGACGCCTTGGACATGTACAGTCATTATAAAAGTATGGCAAGAGGTGTTATTGATACTAGAAATCTTTGGTATTTCATCGCTTTCTGTGCACTGTTTTTAAGTTTGACTTTCTGGAACCTCTCGCTTCACAAAAACAAGAAAAAACTCAGCTATGTTCTTGTTATGCTCACGGTATGCAGTGTGCTCAACACTAATTTCTATACACGTATTGATCTTACGGCCGACCAAAGATACACCTTATCAGACGCCACTGTTTCCATTGTAAAATCATTAGACGAAGTGGCGGTAATTCGCGTCTATCTCGAAGGCGATTTCCCATCAGAATTTAAAAGACTTCAGCTAGAGGCAAAACAACTGTTAGAAGAGTTAAAAACAGAAAACAAAAAGCTAAAAGTCCTATTTACCGATCCGAAAGGACAAATGGAAACGCTTGTAACAAAAGGTTTATCCCCTAGCCGACTCACTATAGAGGAAAATGGAGTTGTATCAGAATCCATTATACTTCCATGGGCTACAATTTCGTACAAAAACAGAACGACACATGTCTCTTTATTAAAAGACGGTGCACCCAATGAACCACAGACCCAGCAACTAGAAAATTCTATTCAAAATTTAGAATATGCTTTTGCAAATGGACTGAACAACGTGCGTTCTAAAAAAGAAAAAAGCATTGCAATTCTTCAAGGAAATGGTGAACTTGAAGATATTTATTTATATGATTTTTTAAAAACAATTGGAACCAACTACCACCTGGCGAAATTTACATTGGACTCGGTAACAACAAACCCACAAAAAACCTCGACACAATTAAACAATTATGACTTAATCATTGTCGCAAAACCAACTGAAGCTTTTACAGAAAAAGAAAAATATGCGTTAGACCAATACACCTTACAAGGAGGAAATAGCATTTGGATGCTCGATTATATCCATGCTGAAATGGATAGTCTCTACACTACTGGTAAAACATTGGCCTATCCTAGAGACCTCAATTTAGATGATTTCTTTTTTCGCTATGGAGCACGTTTCAACACCAACCTCATCAAGGATTTATACGCTTCAAAAATTTCATTAGCTACCGGAAACACTGGCAACAAAACAAACTATCAAAAGTTTTTATGGTACTACCACCCTTTGGTGACTCCTGAAAAAAACCATCCAATTGTTCGGAATATAAGTCCTGTCAATTTTCAGTTTACTTCGAGTATTGACACTTTAGAAAACAACATTCAAAAAACGGTCCTCTTAAAAAGTTCTGTACTTTCCAAAGCCGTGAAAACACCTTCGATTGTCGCGCTAAAAACAGTAGCTGAAAAACCAAGTCCTCAAAACTACAATCAAGGAAATCATACTTTGGGACTTTTATTAGAAGGTAAGTTCACCTCTGCTTACAAAGACCGACAAAAACCTTTTGTCATCAAAAATGCTAAGGAAATTGGTTTGCCAGCTAAAATGATACTTATAGGAGATGGAGACATTGCCAGAAATCAAATTCACAATGGGAAACCATTAGCCTTAGGAACTGATAAATGGACGCAAGCGTTTTATGGCAATAAAGAATTTTTAACCAATGCCGTTTCTTATATACTCGACACAACAGGATTGATACATATCAGATCGAAAAGCATTGCCTTAAAACTATTGAACAAGCAGAAGAGTGCACAAGACAAAAATTACTGGCAATTCGTAACAATTGGAGGCCCCCTACTCCTGCTTTCATTCGCTGCCATTATTGTGTTAACTTACAGAAAAAGAAAATACGGAACTCGAAAGGAAGCCTAAAAACTACTTACAATACAAAATGTACTGCAATTGTCTATGTATTGTAAAAACTACTACTACTTTACCCCCAATGTTTTGGTATTTGACCTGATTTTGTATGTGTTTTAAAATTATTTTTCCAAATCTCATTTTTACCATATGTTCATAAAACCACAAAAAACTCAAAAAAATAGTTAAGAAACCTAATCTTCATTTTCATTCGTTTCATCCCTAATCAATTTCCGTTTAAAAGTCCGCAAACAAAAAAGACAAATTTATCTTTTTAATAAAAGACTATATGGTATTTTATACCGATTATTCCCTACATTTGTAGGGTAATTAAACGAAAAAAATATGAAAGTAGCAGCCTTTAAAAATGGAATTTGGAACGACACTATTAATGTACGTGATTTTGTACAGAAAAACATCTCACCCTATCACGGAACCCATGAGTTCTTACGAGGGCCGAGTTCTAAAACAGAAAAATTATGGGAAATCTGCAAGCAAGCAACACAGGAAGAAAGAGAAAACAACGGTGTACGCGCTGTAGACATTGACACGATTTCTGGCGTAAGTGCTTTTAAAGCTGGCTATATTGATAAGGAAAATGAAGTAATTGTAGGTTTGCAAACCGATGTGCTTTTAAAAAGAGCCATGAAACCTTTTGGCGGATATAAAGTAGTTCAAAAAGCATTGGGAGAACACGGGTTGGCGCCAAGCAACACCATTTCAGACCTATTCGAAAAATATGTAAAGACACATAACGATGGTGTTTTCGACGCATATACTACTGAAATAAAAAAATTCAGATCCCTTGGATTTCTTACCGGACTTCCAGACAATTATGCCCGTGGACGCGTCATTGGTGATTATCGTAGACTCGCCTTGTATGGTATCGATACACTCATTGATGTTAAAAAGACCGACCTAGAAGCTATAGAGGGTCCAATGACTGATAAAGTAATTCGTTTACGTGAAGAAGTAGCAGAACAAATCAAGTCCCTTAAGGAGATGCTTCAAATGGGTACCTATTACGGTCTTGATTTATCTCGCCCAGCTCAAAACGCACAAGAAGCTGTTCAGTGGACCTATATGGCGTATTTAGCTGCGGTAAAAGAACAAGACGGTGCTGCCATGTCCTTAGGAAATGTTTCTTCCTTCCTAGATATCTTTATCGAAAAAGATTTAGAAGCAGGGCTCATTACGGAAGCAGAAGCACAAGAATACATCGATCAATTTGTTATGAAATTACGTATGGTTAGACATTTGAGAATGGCGGCTTATGACGATATTTTTGCAGGTGACCCTACTTGGGTAACCGAAGCTATTGGAGGGATGTTCTCTGATGGACGCACCAAAGTGACCAAGTCTTCTTTTAGATTCTTACATACGTTGTACAATTTAGGCCCCTCACCAGAACCAAATTTAACCGTACTTTGGTCTGAAAGACTACCCCAAAATTTTAAGGATTTCTGTGCCAAAGTTTCTATAGACACTTCTTCTATTCAGTTTGAAAATGACGAATTGATGCGTACCAGTCGTGGGTCTGATGATTACGGAATTGCTTGTTGTGTTTCTTTCCAAGATCTCGGAAAACACATTCAGTTCTTTGGAGCACGTACCAATTTAGCCAAAACGCTTTTGTTAGCCATTAACGGAGGTCGTTGTGAAAACACCGGCAAATTAATGGTGGAAGGTATTCCTGAATATACGCAGGACATATTGGACATCGACACAGTGATGACCAACTTTAGAATTGCCATGAAAGAAGTGGCAAGAGTGTATAATGACTCCATGAACATCATACACTATATGCATGACAAGTACTATTATGAAAAAGCACAAATGGCTTTGATTGATACGAATCCAAAAGTAAATATTGCCTATGGTATTGCAGGTTTATCGATCGTTGCCGATTCATTGTCTGCCATTAAACACGCTAAGGTTACTCCTATTAGAAATGAAGAAGGGTTGACTGTAGACTTTAAAATTGAAGGTGAATTCCCTGCCTATGGAAATGATGATGACCGCGTAGATAGTTTAGCGGCAAATGCAGTGGCCGACTTTAATGATGAGCTAAAGAAACTAGCCGTTTATAAAGATGCAGAGCCTACTATGTCTGTGTTGACCATAACATCCAATGTGGTATATGGAAAGAAAACAGGTGCTACCCCAGACGGAAGAAAGAAAGGCGTTCCTTTTGCTCCGGGAGCTAATCCTATGCACGGTAGAGATACACATGGTGCTATCGCTTCGTTAAATTCTGTTGCGAAGATAAATTATTTAGATTCATTGGATGGAATTTCGAATACCTTCTCTATTGTACCTAAATCATTAGGCGCTTCTGATGAGGACAGAATTTCGAACTTAGCAACCACTTTAGATGGTTATTTTGCGAGAGATGCGCAACATTTAAATGTTAATGTATTCAACAGAGACACCTTAATAGATGCCATGGAACACCCAGAAAACCACCCTCAATTAACGATACGTGTTTCTGGATATGCTGTAAACTTTATTCGATTGACCAAAGAGCAACAGCTAGAAGTAATTACGCGTTCGTTCCACGAGTCGATGTAATATAAAAACAAGCATATGGCAAACTCAAAGGGGGTTTTCTTTTGAGTTTGCCTTCACTAAAAGCCTTAGCCTATCAAAACTGCAGAGAACAAATTACATGTACATTCTATAGAATCCTTTG
The DNA here is from genome assembly GCA_943789365.1 of uncultured Flavobacteriaceae bacterium. Lineage (GTDB taxonomy): Bacteria > Bacteroidota > Bacteroidia > Flavobacteriales > Flavobacteriaceae > Flavicella. Next base: position 440,875 of record CALSTV010000001.1, read on the forward strand.
GTACTCATGACGGACCAGGACTCAGAATGGTCATTTTTTTACAGGGTTGTAAATTGAAATGTTTGTATTGCCACAATCCAGATACCATAGCTACTTCTGGAGGTACCGAATACGATATTGAAGCCTTGGTAAAACGTGCTGTCAATATGAAATCCTATTTTGGGAAGTTTGGGGGTGTAACAGTATCCGGTGGAGAGCCACTATTACAAGCAAAAGCCTTAATTCCTTTGTTTCAACGCCTTAAAGAAGAAGGCATCCACACCAACATAGACACAAATGGAAGACTGTTGAACCATTTTACTACGGAGTTATTAGACGACTATTCTGATTTGGTGATGCTCGACATTAAGCATATGACTGAAGCAGGTTTTGAAGCCCTAACGGGAGCAAAAAACAAGGAGACAACGTTTAATTTTGCCAAGCATAGAGAAGCTTCAGGTAAACCCATGTGGCTTCGTTATGTACTACTCCCTGGAATTACAAACACCCCAGAATTACTACATCAGTTAGGCAACTATTTTAAAGATTATAAAACCATTGAAAAGATAGAACTGCAGCCCTACCATAAACTAGGGGTGCATAAATGGAAGGCTTTGGGATGGAAATACGAGCTCGATGAAGTTCAGGAAAATACGCCTGAAGAAATTGAACAAGCAGTCACTATTTTAAAAGATTATTTTAAAGAAGTCAAAGTAAACTAACACTAACACTATGAACACACAAAAAACGAAAAACCGTTGGCTCATTGCAGCATCAGCGGTAGGAATCCACATCTCTATCGGATCGGTCTATGCCTATTCGGTCATGACAAACCCCGTAAAAGATGTCTTTGGGGTAGAAGGAAGCGACATCAAATGGGCTTTTAAAATTGCCATTTTATTATTAGGACTTTCAGCCGCTTTTTTAGGGAAGTGGGTTGAAAAAGTAGGTCCAAAAGTAAGCGGAACTACATCCGGCATATTTTATGGAATTGGAATTTTGGGTTCCGGTCTGGCAGTACAAATGGAATCCATCATACTTTTCTATATCTGTTATGGAATTATTGGCGGTATTGGTCTTGGACTGGGCTATATTACTCCGGTAAGCACTTTAGTAAAATGGTTTCCAGACCGACGCGGATTGGCAACAGGTATGGCGATTATGGGTTTTGGTTTTGCCGCTTTGATTTTCGGCCCTATCATGCAAAGTCTTTTTGATTCGGTGGGGGTTTCAAATGCTTTTTATATTCTAGGAATTGTCTATATGATTTTAATTCTTTCGTCTGCTAGTTATATTGAAAGACCTCCGGAAGGGTATCTACCAGAAGGCTATAAACCGGGCGAAGGAAAAACCATAAAGGCAGACATGGCAAATATCAATGCCGATGCGGCGCTCAAAACACCGCGGTTTTATTATATCTGGTTTATGATGTTTATTAATATCTCCTGTGGTATTGCTATTATATCTGCCGCCAGCCCGATGATGCAAGAAAAATTAAACTATTCACCTATGGAAGCCGCTGCTATTGTAGGTCTTATTGGGGTATTCAATGGTTTGGGACGTATTCTATGGTCTACGCTTTCCGATTATCTGGGTAGAGCCAATACCTATATCGTCTTTTTTGCATTTCAAATTGCTGCGTTTTACTTCCTACCCAAAATGACAATGGAGCTGAGTTTTTTGTTCGTGTTATTTACAGTGATTACCATGTATGGAGGCGGCTTCTCTACCCTACCCGCCTTTTTAGGAGATTTGTTCGGCACCAAACAATTGGGCGCTATTCATGGAATGGTATTGGCAGCCTGGGGAATTGCAGGTGTGGTAGGTCCAACAATCTATGACACCGTAAAAAATACGACTGGCTCTTTAGACACTACCTTAAAAGTGTTTGCAGGTCTGTTTGTACTGGCACTTATTGTTTCAATTCTTATGAAACTAACTATAGAAAAGGCGTATAAATCAAAAAACCTAAAGCTTAAAACAGCCTAAAACAACTTCAACTAATTCAATTTCAAAACAGGCCTTCTTTTATAAAAAAGAAGGCTTGTTTAGTTTTTATACGCTGTAGGCTTCCCAAAAAAACAGGGTTGTTGTCAAAAGCTACACTTGTCCCTTGTGAAAAATGAGTAACTGGGTCTATTCCGTTAAATCTACCAATGGCAGGGTCATAGGTTCTGAATTCCATCTCATACAAGTTTAAACCCAAACTTTCTTCCAACTCAACGCCGTTGTATTTGAATTTTTGAGCAACGGAGTTTCCAAAAGAACTTACGATATTATTGTATCCTTTAAGTTTAAGACCAAAAGGATAATAGCTATGTTAAAGAACTCTCTTTTGTAGCAGTATTTCTAATTCAAATTAGTAATATTTTCTATTTTGTCAATCCTATAATAACTAGCATAACCACTTATATATTCTTCTTGAATAAGAATGTAATTTTCATCAAATAATTTTCTTTTTATGACTCCATCTTTTCCAAATAAACTCTTGCCTGAGAGAAGTTGTTCTAAGGCCTTCTTTTCTAATAATTCTTGTTCTTCTTGTTCCATAATTTCTGTTTGAATAAAATTAATACTTTTTTTTATTCAGACAGAGTTCAGTTTACAGTCTCTTTCTTACTCATCTCGTAACAGAAAAAAATCTACTAATATCACATACCTAGTGTATCGTCAGGTATAGGTGGTATATTTTTCTTTTCAAAAGGAATTCTTAACCTAGTTTCAAAGTTTAAAACCGTATCTATTTTGCTAACTTGATTACTCTTAAGATTAATTAAATATTTAATCAAATCTTGATAATCCTTTGGGCATTCGTTTTCAAAAAAGAACACTTCTTTCTTTTTTCCTTTATAAACAAAACTTGTATTATAAACTTGAACATCTGGAGTATTTGAAGCATATTCTTTTTTCAAAGAATCTATATCTAAATTATCAATTAACCTGTTTAATTCATTAAAATCTCTCAAAGTTAATTCATATTTGTATACTCCTACTTTATTATTAAATTCTAGAAGATTATAATATACTGTATTCTTATAAAGTTTAACATCTAAAACAGGACACGTCTTATAGCATCCTGTTGTGGAAACCATTAAAGATTGTAATTCTTTTTCCTTACTACAAGAAATACAAAAACTAGTAAACAAAATCCCACATAGAATTCCAAATAGTTGTATTGCTTTTTTTATTTTTATTAAATTTTGCATTTCCTTGTTTTAATACTCCATAACCTTTTGTGCTATATAAAGAACGTTTTTGTGTTCTTGCATCCCTATCCTCTTGATAATGATGCCTACGATACGGATCTTTTTTCATCAAATCTTTATCAATAATTGAATGATCTGCCTTTCCATTATCCATTATATCTTTTGCGTCTCTATCAGCATGAATAAATGTTTCATGTACTATCGTAGATAAACTTTCGTAAACATTGCTTTCTGACCCTAAATTCACATTGATTTGAAATCTTCCATTTTCATCAGCTTGTCTATTATTATTTTCTCCAACACCAGTATCTCCAGAATTAATACCTTTCGGTGATCCCCCATAATTTAAGTCAATACCTTCTTTATGATATTTACCATTAGAATCAAATTTCACTCCTCCTATTTCTTGACCCTTTGAAGCAAATTGACTTAAATACTTCTTACCTGTCTTTGTTCCTGCAAAGTATTCAAAAGCTTTTACTTGAGTAGCATTAACATAATTTCCATCTTTATCTTTTTTGTAAAGATCAGCAACATTAATACTATCACCTGCAATTTCTCTAAAAAATACTGGGTTGTTTGCAGAAAAGTGATAAGGTGTCATCAATTGATATTTTTCTGCAAACCTATCTATTTTATTAAATCTTCCTATTGCAGGGTCATAATCTCTCCACTGATAAGCATAAGTGTTTTTACCAAGTTCTTCTTCTAATTCTTCACCTTGAAATTTATATTTCTGTGCAGTCGCATTCCCAAAGGAACTAACGACATTATTGTATCCTTTATGAAGAAGTCCAAAAGGGTACAAGTTTATGCGTTTTTTTCAGCGGTTTCCCTTATTTTGACGCATACACTTCTAAAAACTCAACTTTTTTTTAAAGAACGTCCTTTCTACATCAGGCTAAAGATAGTAAAATTATCTAAACATTTGTTTAATTCATTTATACAACGTCTTAGCCACCGCATCTGCCTCGCTATTGTAACATAAACTAGGTTATAATACTTTTTTGCAACGCTTTGTTTGGTAAACATCACGACTCCATAAAAAAGATAGTTATAACCAACTTTATGTTAAATACTCCCGTTACACGCCATACTTCCAGCCGCTTGTCTAAAAAAGTAGTTCGTAGAATGGTCATTTTAAAAGAGTACGCAAATCAGCCGCAGCACCAGCCCCTTTTACGTACGCTTTTAAAACGTTCATTTCGTTATTCTATACAATGACATTTTTAAAACTGAAGATTTAGAGGCTGGCTATGCGGAAGGTAATCTTCAGTTCTTAAAATGCTAGGCTAAGTGCCGATTGAGCGCCAGAGTATGAGTAAGTCGTGTTGTGAGTTCTAACGCCAATTTAGAAGAACTGTGCGGCTATTTTACATAATTTTCATTATAACTTACAGCAGTAGGATTTTACTTTGTAAGAGGGGTGTAATTTGCTGTATTATAATGCTAATTATGTTAATATAGCTTTGGCTCCCACGACGAAGCTTCAGCGAAGTTGTGGTGGAGTTTTTGGTGTTATTCTTTGGTTATTTAATCTTGGATAGAGATACAAACGATTTAGCAACTAACAGTGATGGGATAACCAAAAACTTCTGGCGGCTGGGGGTGTAGTAGTTCGTTTTTCTTTGTGAAGTACGTTATTCTGTGTCTTTTTTGTAACCTATTTTTGTTCTTGGTTTTTTGTTGTCTTTCTTTTCTGTAAGCTCGTCTAAATAATTAAAAACCAATTCTATATTCTTACTGTGATTGGATAATATCTTTTTGATTTCCTCTATTTCTAATTTTACGTTTAAACTATCTGTCAGTATTTTACGCATTTTAATAAAAACTTCTGTAATACGTACACTCATTAATCTTGCTCTTTTGCTTCTAAGAACATGTGATAATTGTAAAATTCCATGTTCTGTAAATACCATTGGTAAATAACGTCTTCCGCCTCTTCCTTTTTTTGAGGTCACAAATTGTGACCTCAAAGATTCGTTTTCTTCTTTGGTTAATTCAAACATAAAATGAACTGGAAAAATATCAATATTACGTTTTACCGCTTGCTTTAGGTATTTTGTCTCTACTCCATAAAGTTCTGCTAAATCACTATCTAACATTACTTTTTGCTCTCTAATGAAATATATTTTACTGGTAATTATTTCATCAGGTATACGAACTTCTGTATTCATTTTTTTTAAAATATTAGGATTATAAAATTACTTAGTTAAAATTAGAGGTCACAAATTGTGACCTCTAATTTTATTTTACAATTCTGGTTATTCGGTTTTTAATCGATTGATTACCGCTTTAGACAGCCCGGATATTTCCATGATAATTTCTATATCCATCCCTTTTTTCTTCATGATTTTAGCCATTTCTTTGGCTTTATTATTTTCTGCTTTTGTACTTATTTTTTCTTCTAGCTCTTTTTCATATCGCTGTTTAAGAACATAGGCAGGGACGTATTTGGTGCTTTTTTCCAGTTCTTCCAACAAGCCTGTATTTACAAAGCTGTAATAGGAGTTTTCGGTGATGATTAAATGATCCAATACAGGTACGTTCATAATTCTACCTACTTGTATCATATGATCTGTGATGTCTTTATCGGCTGTTGAAGGTGTAAGCCTTCCTGATGGATGGTTGTGAACCAGGACTAACTTTACAGCTCGTTTTTGCAAAGGAATGCTAAAGACTTCCATAGGTTCTACTATGGTAGCTCTAAAACTACCCATACTTACCAGTTCAATGTTTAGGATTTTATGAGCGTTGTCTAAACTAATCGTCCAAAAATGTTCACGTCCTCGATCTGTTTTTTGTTCTCGCAGTAAGATGCGTTGCATCACTCCGTAAATATCATCGGCATTTTCTATTTTAATCTGATTCTTTGCTGTCAATTTAATATTCATTTTGATGGAATGTAAAGTTAGTATTTGTTTTTTTAATTGATGCAATTCGACTTGCTCCTCCGCTAAAGCTTCGGCGACACGCGGACGCTCAGCGCAGAGGATGGAAGTTGTTTACTATTTCGTGTAAACTTTCTAAATCGTCTTGTAAATACCTTTCGGTTGAACTTATAAATTTATGTCCAGCTAAAACTTGAACTTCCCTAAGATTGTATTGTTTCAACCAATTTGTAATTACACTTGCTCGGATTTGATGTGTGTTTTCAACTTTCTGATTTATAGATTTTAATTTCTTTACGATTAAATAAATTGTATTCCCTAATCTTGCATTGCTTGGAACAAAGAGTCTAAGACTCTCTAGGTTATTTCTTATCAATATTTTTTCTCGTACATCTTTTACATATTCTAATAATTCAATCACTTGCCAGGGTTTCAACTCCAATGTTCTGGCATTACTTCTTACACCACTTTTTACATAAATTTTTCCTTTGTAGAGTTCTAAATTTTCCAGTTCTAAATGGGTTAATTCATTTGTGTTTAAGCCTTGATAAACCATTAAACCGATGATTATTTTATTTCTTTTTGCGCAAAGTTTGTGATACGCATCTACGACAGTCTCACTTTGATAAGAATAATAAAGATCTTCTAATTCATCTGCTTCCAATAAGTTGTAATTAATAATTCTTTTTACGCCTTTTATTGCAATGTTTTCAACGGGATTATCAATCCTATAAGATTCACGTATTAAATATTTAAAGTAGATTTTTATGGCTCCTATTTTATGACTTACCGTTTTTTTAGCTACATTTTTTCTTTGTAAATATTTTATGTGCTTTAAAAAGGTATTGTAATCTACAAGCTCTGGACTTGTATGATTTCGTTTGCACCATTTTATAAATACAGAAGCTTGTTTTGTATAATTTTCAATCGTGCTTTTGCTATACTTCTCTTTTTCTAAATAATTTTCATAGGTAATCATCTTCAATGTTTTTTAATAAATGGGTATAGATTTGTGTAGATTCTAAAGAACTATGACCTAAAAAATTCTTGATACTTTCTAATTTCACTTCGTGTTGCAATAAGTGAGTAGCAATAGAATGTCTAAGGGTATGGAGTGTGATTTTTTTATCCATAATATTTTTATTGTTTGTCGCATTTACAATAACTTTTAAACGGTTTGCAAAGGTCATTCCTAGAAGTCTTGTCCCATTTTTATTGATAAACAACGATTCTGTTTCATTATATCTATAAAACTGGTTTCTTGCATTAAAAATATAATCTTCTAAAATTTCTGCATTCTTTGTATTTATGGGTATAAATCGTTCTTTGTAATTTTTCCCCTTCCTTACAAACAAGCGTTGTTTGTCAAAAAAAACATCTTTTACATCTAAGTTTACGGCTTCATTTCTGCGCAACCCACAACTGTATAATATTGCCAACATTGCTTTGTCTCGACTTCTAAAATGCCATTTGTTATTGCTGTAATCTGTAGCTGCAAACAATTCTTTAATTTCAGATTGGGTAAGGATATTTAATTTTTCTTCTGTTGGACTTTGTTCTGATTTTAGATGAATATTAATTCCTTTATGATTGTGATTTAGTAAATACTCTCTAAACTTTTTTAAGGCTTGTTGGTGTTTGTTTAAATAGCTTTTACTTAAGCCTCCGTTTCTTCTTTCGTTTGCTCTTTGTTGTAAGTATTGGTAATAGTTCTTTACTGTTTTGGTTGTGATATTTTTTAATTCGGTGTGCCCGTGGTACTCTAAGTAATAAAAGAACTCTTGTAAATGATTTGGTAAGTAATAGACTGTACTTTCTGCATAACCTAAAATATCCAACCAGTCCTTGAAGCTCTCTAAGAGAGTTTTAAAAGATTTATTCTTTAGTTTTAATTTTTTCATACGGTGTGTTTTTTTGGAATCTTATAAAGTTTTAATTTAAAACATTGATTGTGTTTGTTTTAAGTTCGCAAAAAAGATACTTGCGAGTTGCTTACGAGTTTGCGAGTTGTATTTGTGATATACAGCTTTCCAAAGATTTATTTATCAACTCTTTAAGGTTTGTATATTCTTGTATATCCACAACCTCAAAGCAATAACTTTTGGTTTTTACTTTTTTAATTCTTCGGATATAACCTTCTAATAATAATTGATTGTTGTAATTTCTAAGTGTACTTTCTTTAACTCTTAAATTTCTTCTGATTTCAGTATTTGTAAATGTGGTTTGATTCTTTTCCTTTAAATACCTTTTAAGGATTTCTAGATGATTTCTACAAGCCCCAGTTATAGTATCAGATTTTCTTAATAAAATTTCCGTTACCAATTCGTTAGCATTTTTTATGTCTTCAATTTCGGTTTCAATATATTCCTCTCCAGTTTGAGTATCAACTTGCCTGTGGCGCTGCCACTGCTTATAAAAAGTTACAGCTTCTATAAATTGTAAATAATGACTATTTGTACGTCTTGGTTTAAAAACTGATTGCGGGAGGCTAAGCCTCATTGCATAGGGATTTACAACTTTTATAGGTTTTAGAATTCGTTGTACATTTTGAAGTAATTCTTTTGCTTTTAACTCTTCACTCTCATTTATTTGTCCCGCCGACACGGCGCGCTGATAATTCATTATTCTACTATCTTGTTCTGAACTTTCATCTATATATAAAAGGAAGTTTCTATTGCTGTTATCTTCATAAACACTTTCTTGTGTGGTACAACCTGCAACACTTACTGGACCTTCAACTGTTAAGTGTATTGTTTTTGTATTTCCTCTCGCATCTTTATGAACTACTGTTTTTGTAATTCTTTTTTTAGATTGTAATTCTCGTAAAGGGTAGAGGACAGATGCTGCACCGTCCAGATCTTCAATTAAAATAAGTTTGTTTTGTAATTCTGTTCTATTAAAATAATAAAAGGCGTTTGCAGATAAAACTGTCATTTCTATTTTATCTTCTTCGGGGATTAATTCTGCTACTTTAGATTGTAAATGTGTTTTTCCAGTTCCCGAACTTCCTAAACTTATACAGTGCAAAGGGTTATTGGTTTTTCTACTGGTAAAAATTAAATACATTAACAGTCGGTTGCCGACTTCTCCAATGACTCCACTTTTACCAATCAATTCATTTGTTTTGCCTAATAAGTCTTTAGACTTTAAAAAGGCCTCTGCGGCTCGCAGTTCTTTTTCTGTTAATTCTTTATAATATGGTTTGTTTGCTTGCTCCTCATTGCTAATGAGTAAAAAACGATAGTTTTCTAGTTCCTGAGTTAATTCCTGTAAAATTCTTCTTGTTATACTTGTTCCTATTTCTAATCGTTCTGCAATTTTTCTGACTAATTTTTCAACCTGATTATCATTGTATAAATCTATGGACTGTCTTAAAATACTATGCACTGAGCTTGTCGAAGTGTCATGTTGCTTGGATTTTTGGACAGATAAAGTAACTCGTAAACTTTCTAGCTTCGTTATTTTTAAACCTCCTAAAACATGAACTTCTAAATGTTTTGTAGTGTATGCGTAGTTGTTTGGATTTTCTGTGTTTAAAATATTCATAAAACTTTTTTTAACCTTTTACGGTCAAAATTAATCTTATCAATTCAATCAAACAAATTTTATCATACTTTTTTTAGTCGGTTAAGAGTTATATATTTGCCCTATACCGTATTTTACGTGTATTTATAACCGTTTAAGTATAATTATAATGTTGTCATTTGGTAAACGTATTTCTATTTTAAGAAAAGAGTTAAAACTATCTCAAACAGATTTAGCCAATCAGCTAAATACCTCTGTGAGCGTGGTTTCTCGTTATGAACTTGATAAAATGACACCATCAGTTGATACCGCTAAAAAACTAGCTCAACTTCTTAATACCTCTGTTGGTTATTTACTTGGAGAAAATGACAATGCGGAACTCTTTAAAAATCCAGAGATGTTAAAACGCTTTCAAGATATTTCTGAGTTTAACGAACAGGATAAAAAGTATATTTTATACACGCTCGATGCCCTAATTAAAAGTGTAAAACTTAAATCTATTGCATAAAGAAACCACAAACATTGCTGCTTGTGGTTATATAATTTCATTCCTTATTCTAAAGTTTTTTATCTACTCCATCATCAAGAGAGAATGAAAACAACACCCATTTATCTTTGGGTTTATAAAACTTAAAAATATATCTTACAGGTTGCCTTCCATATTTTACAAGGTATGAATGCAGCTCATAACTTGGAGATATTTTCTTTATTTCAATAGTCTCATAACCAGAATAATCTCCCATATATGTTTTTGTAAAACCATTTACCGTGGTTACAACTTTTTCAATACCTTCTTTTGCTGTTTCTGTCCATTTATTTGTTGCATACAAATCTCTAACCGCTTTTTCTCGATTACTTTTATAAGTTGTAAAAAACTCATTTACCAAACTTTTAGAGGCAGATTGCCCATAAAAGTCTACTGAAACCAACATTAAAACTATTAATACAAAATTTGTTTTTTTCACTTTTCTGTCAATTAATTATTTATATAACGATATAGCCTTAATATAAAAGACAGTAATCCTATTAAAACTATTAGTAACCAATATTTTTTCAAACCTTTAGTCTGCTCATAATCTGAAAATTTAATTGCTATACCACCTGCTACACCTACTAAGGGCACTATCAAGTTAAAAAAGTCTTTAATCTCCATTGTCAAAATTAATTAAATGATTTAGATAAATATACAATTGATATTAACGTTAACCCAAATATCACACCTATTATTTTAACGGCTATATAATTATCATGTGCCGTAAATCTATCTGTACCGTTGTGCCTTTTATTATATTCTTTTTTTTTCCGTTTCCAACTTAAATAATAACGATAAGTTAGAAAGGAAAAAAATCCACTAATTATACTCACAAAAACATTCATATGAAAAAATAAAAAACAAATATACTAATAGGTTGCATCAATAGGAATAAACTCAGGCTTGATATTTTCGTTCTCAATAGGTTCTGGCACTGGTGCTGGCTCTGGAGTAGCATTTTCAGTATCATTCACCTCAATTTCTATTGATGGTAATAATAATGATGCGGCGTCAACATCTGGTGCATTACCAGGAACTATTGCATCAACCCCTATGTTAACCAACCCATTAACAACAATTTCAGCAGCAGTTTCAACAGCATCTCCTGTATCTCCTGCAATAAAACTAACAGCAGCCTCAAGCCCTTCTCCTAATAAACTAACTCCTGCTCCAACTGCTGCCCCTGAAACTCCAACGCTAGCTACAGCAATACCTTCAGGCGCTCCCAATCCAGTCGCTGCAATAGCAGCACCTGTTACAGCTGTTACCGCACCTGCATCCTCAATAGCACCTCCAACGTTTTGGACAACATTTACTCCAGTATCAATAACTTCTCGGTTTTCTTGAACAAAACTTCTCACGGAAGAACCAACTGAATTAACTGCTGATTTCACATAATTAGTAACAGTTGTTGGCCAACCTGGAAAAGGCATCATCCCATCAGGATCAATAAAATATATTGGATTATCAAATGCAAAATTATAAGGAGAGTGTCTTCTCATCATTTCAGCAAGAGGATCTAAATTCATCCACCTACCCAAAGCAGGGTCATAATTACGAGCAGTAACATCATACCAATCCAAATCCAATTCTTCTTGGTATTCTTTGCCACCAAATTTATATTTCTGCGCAGTACTATTCCCACTAGCACTCACAATATTATTATACCCTTTATGTTTAAGTCCAAAAGGATAATAGTTCGATTCCTCTATAAGTTCCAAACTTTTCTTAATAAGCGCAACGTCATATATCGTATAATGCGTTGCTATGCCATCATCTGTGGAGGCTCCTTTGTAAAACTTAATACCAAGCCCGTTTACGCCATCGGGTACGGTATATTCGAAACTACTGTTTCCATTTTCTAGAAAAGCAATATGATCGCCACCCACATATACATTATTGGTATAATGAATGATAGCTAACCCTACCAAAGCTGTACTTCCTTTGTCTATAGTTGTATGAATTTCCAATTGATCACCGCCTGAAAAGCTTGTTGACAGTCTTTTCTTTGCACCGCCCCATTTAGCTGCAATAGACACTTCCAAAGCACCGCCTTCCTGAATGATAGTTGCGCTTTCTGGATACCATACTTCTGAATTGTCAAAAGTATCTTGCAATGCCATGGAGCTTTCTCCCATATAACTCAGACGTACATTGCCCAAATGGTCTTTGTATTGGTAAACGTATTCATACGCTGGGATTGCTTCGCTATCGCTCGCAATGACGGGCTGTACATAGCCCTCAGGGGTATTAAAAAACTGCAATATACCTTCTTTGTACACATAGTTTCCTGCGTATTGGGTAGTTGTGCTATGTCCGTTTTCGTTGACCACTTTTGCGAGTTTTATGCCTGTTGCATCGTAAATATAGGAAATATTGTTGCTTCCAAACGAAACTTGTATAGGCAAGTTTAAATGATTGTAAGCAATGGTAGTGATGCCCTTGTTTTTGTCTTCGGTCATATTGCCGTTCAGGTCATACGAATAGTCATCGCCTACGGTATTGCCATCTTTAAATCCTGTTATTGTCGAACCGTGCTCATAAACATTTAAAAGTTTGTTTCCAGCATCATATGAGTAGGACAATTCGTCCATAGAGCCAAAATTTTCGGCATTCGTGTCTAAATGACCTCCTCGAAGAATTTCAAGAATATTCCCATTCTTATCATGTAGAGCATATTCTAAATTGTAGTTTCCGGTATTATCAAGCGCATAAGTAAGCCTATTAAGAGCATCATAATAATAATGGTAACTTTTTTTTCTGCTATCCACGTTCAACGTATTCCAAGTGGTTTGACTTATATTTCCATTATACAACCCCGTTCCCGATGTTGGGTTGTTATAGGCCAAACTAAAGTTGAACAAATCATTGTCTGTATTTGTGTCTTCGTTTATGTTTTTTAGCCAACCACGTATGTTGTATGTATAATCAACGGTTTGCAAACCTGCTGAATTTTCTAGCTCAAGGCTGCCACCGCTCCACCCACTTTTTTGCTTTGTAGCTGTCCCAGTTCGTCATAGCTGTTTAGGCTGATCAATTCTTTGGTTACAGCACTGCTGCTTTCTGTTGTGCTACTAATTTTGGCGTGAAAGCCTGGTGTTCCAGTAAAGCCAGGTTTGAGTATAATGGAACGTGTGGCCGTAACGGGTTGGTCAGTATGGCTAGTTCCGTCCAATTCAAGGTTTTCGGGAACTGCGTTTAAAAGGCTCGTTTCTGAGTCGGCAATGGCTTGGGTATGGCTGAGTGCTCTGCCGCTGTGGTCATAGGTAAATTCGTCTTGCACCACAATGTTGTCTTGCCCTGTTTTGGAATGCATACTAATGCTTTGGTCTACTTTCCCAACAAAGTCGAGTTGGGTTTTTACAATATCGGTGGTTTGCAGATAGGCATTATGGCTGGCAGTCCATATGGGACGTTCCTTTTCGTCATAGGCGGTGATTGTCGTAATCCACCCTTCGAGAGCCTCAGGGCTTGGGTTCAGAACTTTTATTTTAGAGCCCGTAGCCAGGGTTTTGGTACGGGTGGTTATGGGTTGGTCTAAGACGGAGGTAGGCAAGGTCAAGCCGGCGGTATCAAAATGGTAATCGTCAAAATAATTGATGGTGAGGCATTTCGATATTGCTTTCCTGGAAAACTTTGGTTGCTATAATAGCTGTTGTCATAGCCGCTTCCTGTAGTCACCTTTGCTTTCGTACAGATTGGGAATTGGGTCGTTTGCTGCCAAGTGTATAAAACGCATCGAGGATACGCCTTGCATCTGGGATTGATCTTGAGCGCTGTCATGTGTAAAGATTCCTGTGTTAACAATCCGACCAAACATATCATATTTGGTAAATAACCACTTATTAGTACGTCTTAGGTTTCCGTCCTGCGTCAATACGGGGCGGTCTAATTTGTCATAAACAATATATTCTCGGGCCTTACCAGGGATTTGTTTTTCTATAAGTCGGTGATGTCGATCGTATTGGTATTGATAACAGAGCTCACTTAGCTCAGTACTAGATACTCCGTCAGATGTGTTTACCAAAGGAGGAATTACAAAAGTAAGGTTGCCAAAATCGTCATAGATATAATAGGTGTCGTGAGGAGCAGATGTGGTTGATGAAAAATTGTCTCTGTCTGTTGCATCCGCAAAAGATCTTTTGAGTACCACACGGTCTTGTTTGTCCGTAAATTCTTCCGTCGTATGTTTGACTCCTTCTGAAATCTTCCAGTTTTCATCTTTAGTTATAACCTTGAACAATTGCCCGCTCTCGTAATATCCTTTGTCATTTAGAATGGGAACGAAATTGGCATCTATGGTTACCCCATACATTCGGACATTGTCGTTTTCAAAACTCGTTGGGTTGTTAGGGTCATGACTGTTTGTTTGATATTCAAATTTGATCGTGTGTTCTCCACCTATTTTCCAATCTTCACCAGGGGCGGCTTGTTCAACAATTCTGTTTAAAGGAGAGTTTTCATATGTTTTTTCGGAGTATGGATTGGCTTCAACGCCTTCTGCCAAATCATTTGTGTATTGAAAAGTATAATAGTCTTTTGTGTCAGAGCCAGGATTATTCCCTCTGTACGATCCATAATTGTTCAAACTTCCATAGTTGTTAGTAGGTATATATGGAAGCCATTCTTTAGTTTGCCTGCCATAGGCGTCATATTCTATGTGAGTAATTATGTCTTGTCCAGTCGCACTTTGCTGCCAGTTGACGGTTTGAACAGGTCGTCCCAATCCATCGAGATATGTAGTATTTTTATTTACATCACTCTTATCGGTAAGAGATTCAGCATCGGAGGTTTTAACAAGTGGAATTATTTGGGTAATACTATTTGCATCAATATGTAATTTGGAATTTTTAGATAATGTGATAGGGGTTCTAGTT
This sequence comes from uncultured Flavobacteriaceae bacterium, assembly GCA_943789365.1. Taxonomy (GTDB): domain Bacteria; phylum Bacteroidota; class Bacteroidia; order Flavobacteriales; family Flavobacteriaceae; genus Flavicella. Next base: position 455,885 of record CALSTV010000001.1, read on the forward strand.
GGGCTAACACATCCGGTGATTGGGTTTCTTGCTTGGGCAAAATAGGTCCCAGATAAATTGGTAGAAAAAACAGTATTGTTACTTTCTAACAATTCTCCATCAATTGCTTCGTTGTACCAATCTATAGTTTCTCCAGAGTTGACTGTTGCTGAAAGAGAAGGAACAAACTCACCGGAGAAGTAGCTTTGGTCTTGCCCCACTGGTGGGCTGGGTATTGAAATTTCATTTATTGTAAATATGGTTTCTTCAGAAATCATATCATTCGTAATGTCCTTTGCCCTTATGCTGTATGTGTTAGGAGATAAATTTGAAAAGACGGGACTAGATTGATAGCTTATTCCATCGATACTGTATTCGTATTTAGAACCCACAGGGGTTGTTATTGTGACTTCTCCAACTAAGGAAGGGCATGTAGCTTGGGATATATTGAGTTGTGGTATTTCTGGGCCTTCAAAATCAATTGTTGTGGTGATAGCCATATTAAACAGCTCTCCTTGATTGTTCTCTAATACAGCAACTAATGAACCGATATGCCCGTAATCCCATTGAATCTTAACTTTACAAATTTGTTGTGATTTCTCAAAATAAGAATAGTAATCACCATTTAAGAAATCGGTATTTTCTGCTGTGGGATCATCAATAAATATTCCGTATTCTAATTCGTAGGAAACATGGTATTGACTAGCAATGCCGGGTAAAGAATTATCGTATATTTCATATTCATATGTTGTGTTTGTTTGTAAATTTTCCTTTGGTCCTTGTAGTGTGAAATTACCATCTGTGTCTTGTTGAGAAAATAATAAGTTTACATTTAATAGAAATGCGAATAGGAAAATTAATTGATTTAATGTTTTATTCATAGCTGTTAACTTTTAGAGCCTTTACAATATCTTATTTCTGTTATGTAGGGATTGAGTAATCAAATTACCCTCAGTCTTTAGGATGTGTTTTTTATTCTTCTTGTATAAGTTTGAAAAGAAAAAATAGTATATGAGATTACTACATTTCTATTGTCCTTTATAATGATATTTGTTCTTTATTAGAACATTGTTGTCGTTGTCTCTACTTTCTATTAATCTACCTAACTCATCAAAATTGAAAAAAGTTTTTTGCCCATTTTGGTTGGAAGACTCCTGAATTCCTACCCCTTGTTTATATTTATATGATTTAATATGAGTATTTGAAAGATTGGGGTTTTGCCTTATGGAACTAATTGCAAGATCTATAGCATTAGTATCTATGGTGTTTTTCACGTCTTCAATAAAAGTTACACCTAAATACTGAATTAGGTTTTGATGGCTGATTCCTACAATCTCTATAATCGGATGTTGATTATTATAAGACCACACGTATGAAATTGGAATATCATTTGCTTTTCTGTATTCCACCAATCTTTCTGCATAATATGTATACGATACTTCTCCTTGATAACTCGTATCCGTAATAATTTCATGTCCAGAAAGATCTTCAGTTACTCGGATTTTTGTGAACAACGACGTTTCTGTAGGTTTCGAAAATGGTACCTCACTTACTTTTGAAAGTTCAATTTTATTGTTGTTATCTACATACTCATAAAGAATAGCACCAACAAGTTTTTCTTCTCCCCAAGTTGTATCACTCGTTTTATATGAAATATATTTGAGCGTTTCAAGTGGCTTAATAATATTTTGATCTTGCATTTTAGAGACCGTTTGCATTCTGTTTCCAGCTGTTGTAAAAGCTGACGAAATACAGTCGTTAAAAATTGAGTAGGCATCAATGATATCATTACGTTTTTGTCGAAAGTTACTATTGTATAAGGATGGATTATCACAGATATAGATATTGTTTATTAAATAGGATGCTCCAATTTGTGAGAGGGTATTCGATAGATTTTCATCACAAGTTTCAAACCTAATATCAGTAGAGTATGTAGTTCTAGTAATTATTTTATTGCCCGCACTATCATAGTTTACGCTTTCAGATGGGTAATTATGATAATTACTTTCTGACGCAGATTCTGTTTTAGTTGTTACGTTTCCAGATTCGAAATAGAAGGTTTTTTCGGTTTGTTCTTTTGTGATCCAGTTGTTGTAAATAGAGTATGAGCAGAAAACAGGAAATAAATCGACCGTATATCCTGTGTCGCAACCAATATTGCCCAAATCTATAATCCATCCATGACTGGTGTCTTTGTTATTTATCGCCTCTTCAAAATTAGTTTCGTACGTGTTTGCAATACGATAAACTTTATTTCCTTCATTGTCAAACCCCTCTTCAGTATCCACAGTACCGTTCATTGCATCATAAATTACTTCTCCTTCTGGAAAGCCTGGTTCTATCCAATAGTTTTGTTCACCAATATTAAAAGTGGTTGTTACTCGGCCATTTCCTTCTTTTATGGTACTAACTTCTGGGTATGCTACGTAATTTCCAATAAAATTGGAAAGCCCCTGAAAAGGAAAAGATTGAATCATCCCTGGAGTTTTTCCATTAAGGCATACCAATTGTTGAGCATCTTTTACATAGATGTTTGCATAATAGAAAGGGTAATATCCAATTCTGGTGGGGTATGCGTATTCGTACCGAGTAGTTTGAGAATGTTTTTCTCCTCGACTATTAGAGCTCCTTATTCTTATTCCACCTTCTGTAATTCCATTACTTTCATATTCGAAATCAGTCTTACCTCCGGTTGGATAAGTAATTTGTTCTAGAATAAAAGATTTCGCTTCTGGCCATGAATGACTTCTGTCTCCTAATTTATTATATAATGTACAGCCTTGCAAGCTTTCTAGTTTGGGAAGAAGGGTGTTGTTGTTGTTCTTTCCATTATATAATCCATTTAAATCTTCAGCAAAAGTTAATCGTCTTGGTAAATTTATTTCTTCAAAATATTTAAAGGTATATGGCTCTTTTTCTATATCCCCATTATATTCTTTTACGGCATCTAACCTAAGTCGTTTTGTGTCAAATGTACTTCCGTTATAAAAGGCTTGATGTTTAGTATCCGGACTGCCGTCAGTAGAGCAGTTAAAATAGCTAGTTTCGAAACTAATTGTTTTTAGTAATTCACTGTTGTTTTTAATTGAAATCCTATCTAATACCTTGGCACCATTTACGTCTAGTCTACCGGCATATGAATGAAATTCAATCTGGTAATTATTACTTTCAATACTGCTTAGCACGTAACCATCGACATAATTTTTTACAAAATATCTCGTATAATAATAGCCTAAATCACAGAGATCCGCCCACGATTTTGATTCGGATGACTTCTCAACATACTCTATTTTATTTGAGGTGTAATTAAAGTTTATATAGTCCTCGCCAGAAGGTGATTCTATTCTTGTTAAAAACCAAGATATTTTTTTTTCAAGGCTTTTAGTATTCATGCTAAAACCATTAAAAGGGCTGTCGTCAAGTACTTCTGTTTGGTGCATTTCATTTGCGTTTTCACCAAAATAATACCTGATTCCATTCTCGTCGGTAATTATAAACTCCATACCGTAATTTTGCACTTCTATTGAGAGGTCATTTTTTGGGAATAAATGAACATTACCATATCTGTCAAAAACGAATTTACCATTTCTGCCTGCAAATGAATATGAAAATTCGTCGGGTTCTCTGTCATATCGTCCCTCAACAATATCGAGTTCAACGTTGGGGTCAGAAACAGAGCAAGTTGTACCGCTGTTTGGGGCCGAAGGAATGTTTACTGCTAATGGATTCCAATAGTAACTACCGTAAAAGTAGCTGTATGAATCTTTTAAGTCGTCTCCTCCATTTATGTTTCTGGTAATCATACCACCTACATTTAGATTCCATCCTAGACCTACCCATGTTGCCTTTTGTCCAACGCGTATTCCACCGGCATGATAGCTCAAAGAAATATTTTCTTTAAGGCTGCCTTCAGAGAATGAAAATAATGGGATGCTTATTTCAGGAGTCCCTGTAAAAAGAGAAACAGGATGGTCTCCGTATTTTTTAAACGACGCTGCTTCGGGTGAATGAAAGGTGAGTCTTTCTACCTCTTGCGAATATATATTTAGGGAAAACAGATATAAACTTATAATTAGCAAATTCTTCATGTTAATTTATTTGTTTAGATTTCTTTGCTCCTACTCAATGGTGTGCAAAGTCAATTCTTCGATTTTCGAAAGGGGCTTTATATAGTTAGCAAACCTAAACATAGGTTAAGTTATATGCGAGAATATTTTCGGTTTTAAACTTGTCATAACAAATGAGAAGTCCAAAAAACTCCGAAAAGCATGGGGTTTTTAGGGGGGAGTGAAGAAGCCTGCCCGCCTGCGGAAGGTGAGATGGTGAAAGGGTGAGATGGTGAAGTGGTTTCCTTTGTGTCCTAATAAAAAAACCTAACAAGTATATGCCTTGTTAGGTTTTATATGGGGTGCTATTTTGTCAAGAAAGCAGATGGGTGACCACTCAAAAGTTTTAAACTTTAGGGGGGCTACGTTTAAAAGACCTGAATCCAATCACTTTAGAAAGGTGCCAATTTTTAAGCCGCAAACACACACATAGTTTTATATATAAACAAACATAATCATAAACAAGATTCGAGAATAGCGCTTTTTTGACAATCAAAATCGCTGTATTTACTGAGCAAAACACAACTGTTTTCTAGACAGTCTTTAACTGCAAAAAATGACGAATTTGCTATATTAAGACCCAAACTTTTATAAATAAAAAGGAAAATGCCATTGTGGATTGGCTTAGGGAACGTTGAAAAACCCCATAAAAAATCCCCTGAAACACTTCAATTCAAAAGACCACATCGAGATGAGGTATTTGAAAATTAAAGTATTTAAGAGGATACATCGCTCCGAACACGTGTTCGGAGCTCATTTATTCTTTTATCTAGGCTGCGGTATTTGAATATCCAAGTACAACACTTGCCAGCACCAATACCACCAAACCAATTAACAAAAGATTGAAAGGCTTTTTAGCATTGTTCCACTCTCCGGCTCTGTAGGCCCAAAAGTTACTCACAATTAAAGAGAGTCCTAAAAGCATTGGCCAACCAATCACACCACCAATGGGTCCTATTAAGGCAGCACCTTGTCCGTATACACCCAAAGCACCAAACCAACAGATACTGGCTACAATAGCTCCTTTATAGGCTTTTGAAGAACCTGCAACGCTGAACGAGTTCCAAGATTTGTTTTTAAACAGTAAAAACACCGCATAACCGGCATTCATAATATAGGCACCAAAAAGTACCACTACCCATGCCGCAAGACTTGCATTTCTATCAATTGCTCCCAATTCCTCAGCTAGTTTCGCAATTGGTGTAGCTTGCACGAATCCTACATTTAACAAGGCAGACAATACACCACAAGCAACAGCTATCGAGATTCCTTTTACGATGTTGGATTGCTCTCCAGACGCATCTGCACTTATTTTATCTTTATCGATGCCGGCCTTTGCAGTAATCGCAACCCCTACCAAGGTAATTACCAATCCTAAGATAACATAAGGAAACTGAGGCGTTGTAGTTGCATTTTCCATTTGTAACAATGGAATGAGGGCTCCTACAGAACCTGCCAATCCCATAACAATCCCCATGGTTAAAGACAAACCGATATAAGGCACACTCACACCAAACAATATTCCTCCAATTCCCCAAAGGAATCCAAAGAGCATAGCCATAAATACAACCCCTTGCATCGTCGGGTCTGAAAATGATGTGCTCAATACCTCAGATAAATTAGGCACCGCTATAAATGCCCACACCAGCGGAATAATAATCATAGCAATCGTTACGTGGACTAGCCACCAAGATTCCCATTTTAAGGGCGCCATATATTTCATCCCGAGTCCAAAGGATCCCTGAAACACACTGGCAAAAATAATTAGTAAAAAAGGTAAAAACATTGATTCCATAAGTTTAGTTCGTTTTTAGTTGTTAATTTTAATTTTTAGCCTATAGCCGACAGCTGAAAGCTGAAAGCTAGAAGCTGAAAGCCAATAGCCGGAAGCTGAAAGCCAATAGCCGACAGCCGGAAGCCGCAAGCCGCAAGCTGAAAACCAATAGCCATTATTCGCTAGTTTTTATTTTAAAGCGCAGTTGATATGCGTTTCTTTACCAGATAGTCGTCCAAAGCTAAATGTGAACAATCGTGTCCAATTCCACTGTTTTTGATACCTCCATGAGGCAAATAGATAGCGTATTTTACACCGTTGATCTGAATTTCTCCAAATTCCAATGCTTCTGTAAAGCGTTCTATTCGTTTGTGATCGTTTGTAAAAATATACGATGCCAATCCATAATCGGTGTCATTTGCCAATGCCAATACCTCATCGTCACTTTCAAATGGCATGATAGCAGCTACAGGTCCAAAGGTTTCATCTTTGAATAATTTCATTTCTTGGGTAACACCAGATACTACTGAAGGCTCTATCCAGTTTCCTTGTTCCGGAAATCCTTCAGGTATTTTTCCTCCATATTCTAAAGTAGCCCCTTTACTTGTTGCATCATCAATTAAATCGAACATACGATCTCTGTCACTTCTTGTAACAACGGGTCCCATAAATACGTCTGGGTTTTCTTTGATTCCAAAACCTAGTTTTAATTCTGAGGTCTTCTTTACAAATGCCTTTATGAACTTATCATAAATCTTTTTGTGCACCATAATTCTGTTCGCTGCTACACATATTTGTCCTGAATTCCAAAAACTTAGGACCACTGCCAACTCCAATGCTTTGTCGAAATCGGCATCTTCAAAAATGATAAAGGGTGCATTGCCTCCCAACTCCATTCCTAATTTTTTAATGGAAGTAGTACTGTCTGCAATCACACGTTTTCCGGTTGCCGTAGAACCAATCATGGTCAATACCGAAGGAATTTTACTGGTTGTCATGGTATGTGCTACGGTAGCACTTGGTCCAGATAGTATATTTACCACCCCTGCAGGGAAGTCTATTTCGTGTAATATTTCTCCCATCATATAGGTCGATAAAGGAGACATTGCCGAAGGTTTAATGATTAGTGAACAACCTGCTGCTAAGGCAGGTCCTAATTTAAAACCAACGTTTAACAGTGGGAAATTCCATGCCAAATAGGCTACAGCCACACCAGCAGGTTTTGAAATCATTTTATGGGTATGGGTATTCTCATAGTCTGGAATCTGCTCTTCTCTGAGGTTTTTCATCGCTGCAGGATACCATTCCAAGGCATTGACTACGGCTTCGATATCTTCATAAGCGCCTTCGTAATTTTTCCCCATTTCATGCACCATGGCCGTTCTGAGTTCGTGCTCTTTCTCTAAAACAGCCGTTCTCAATTTGGTCATCCATTCGGTACGTGCTGCCAGCGAAAGCTTGGACCAGTATTTAAAGCCTTTTTCAGCCGACGCCAATGCTTTTTCGGCATCTGCTTTTCCGGCCTCAGCAACCTGTGCAATAACTTCTCCCGTTGCAGGGCATACTACATCGGCTTTTTTTCCATCTTCAGCATCTACTAACTGCCCGTCTATATATATTTTTTTATATCCGAAATCTTGTGTTTTCATGTGTCTTATTTTGGTTATAAGATAGTCTTTTTAAGCTCACCTTTAGGAATTGCATACCTTTTCAATACTTCCTCATCAATATCAATTCCTAATCCCGGACGCTTTGGTACATCTATCATTCCATCTTTCATTTCAATTGGTGGATAGGTCAGTTTTTCACGCAATCCATTTTCTGTCTGATCGTATTCCATCAGGAAATCGGGTTTTTTCATTCTTCCAGGGATCGATTCTAAGTTTGCAATAAAGTGCAATGCCACGTGAATTCCTATGGAAGTTCCCCAGGTATGCGGAATGACATCTACTCCATTGGCACTTGCTAAGGCCGCAATTCGTTTTGCTTCTGTAAGTCCTCCACTGGCACAAATATCTGGCTGAATGATGTCGACCGATTTATTTTTTATCAATTGCTGAAAACCAAAACGCAAGTATTCACATTCTCCGCCTGCAATTGGTATGCTCGTTCGGTTTCTCAAATCGCTATACTGTTCATAAAACTCTGGTGAAATTGGTTCTTCAAACCATTTGATATCATAGGGCTCCATTTTTCTGGAAAGCTCTACGGCTTCACGGAATGTATAGGCATGGTTGGAGTCTACCATCAAATCAATATCCGGTCCAATGACTTCACGCATACGTTTTACGTTTTTTACATCCTCGGCAATTCCTAAACCGACTTTCATTTTTATGGCTTTAAAGCCTTGGGACACGTATAATTTTGCTTCTTCATCAAAATCTCTTGACGGATCTTCATGCGAGGTAAAATAAAGACCTGTAGCATAAGGTTTTACTTGTTCTCGATGCGCACCTCCTAATAAGGTGGACACTGGTAACCCAAGAATTTTTCCTTTCAAATCCCAAATAGCAATATCAAGGGCACTCATAGAAGCTACCAAAACTCCTCGTCTTGCAAAGTCCAAAGTCTTACGGTACATTTGGTTCCAAACCACCTCATTCTCAAGAGGATTCAATCCAATGACTATTGGTTTTAGCAATTCTATTCCTGCTTCTAATACTGATGCAGGTCCATACCCCTCTCCCCAACCATAGGTTCCGTCGGAGGCCGTTACTTTTACTACACAAATACATCTTTCTGAATATTCCCATTGCGAAAAAAAGAAGCTTTTGGAAAGCTTGTCTTTTAATATATAGGTTTCAATCTTTTCTATTTTCATATGTTTCTATTACAGTAGGCGCTATACCAAGCAACACCTTTTCGTTTGTATTATGGTTCTCAAAATTACTGTATTTGGCTTGGAAACGAATCGCCACAATTACCTTTAAACTTTCATAAATTACCAATACAAGCAGGCGTCCTCCTATTATATTTCATAGTCTACAATATGTTCTGCTTCTTGAACCGATTGAATGTACGCTACTACGTCATCGTGCACAGGATACTTAGTATAGTTCCAAAAAGTGTCTTTGTTCTCAAAACTAGAAACCACGCTTACATCAAAAAAAGAAGCACCATAGTCCCCAATATTGATTGCCGTTTCATAACCTTTAATTTCAGGAATTTGTGCGGGTAAGGCATCTAGTCTTTTTTTTACTTCCACAGCCAATTCACTTCTTGATTTGCCATCGGCTTGTTCTTTTAGTCTCCACAATACTACGTGTTTGTACATGTTTTTTGGTTTATTTTTTTAGTTATTTTTTGGTTAAAAAAAGAAAACTTCTGCTACTAAATCAACGCAGAAGTTTTCTATATCAAGTGGTACGTATATTCATTAGCATCAATACACCGCAAAGGATTTCCATCTTTTGAAAGCATCCTAAGTTACGGATTGCGAATCTTCTTTTCAAATATATCAAACCCTTTTAGTTTGTCAATTTCAAAAATTACCCCGTATAGCCCAATTATTATCCTTAGACTAATGATTCGTTCTCAAAAATTGACGCTCGCTTCGAATGCGTAATGTTCATTCTAGGCAAAATTTCCGAATACATTACTTAATGTTTCACAAATGTATTTGAGGCAACTTTTCCTGTTGCCGTAGTCACTTTCACCACATAAACTCCATTAGCCAAGTTAGAAGTATCAACAGTTTTTACATTTTCTTTAGTCGTATAGATTAGATTTCCAAGCACATCTATAATCTGAACCGCTTGCAAGGCTTCTTGTGTTTGAATGTTTAATGTTGCATTTACTGGGTTTGGGTATATGGAGAAATCAACGGCTGTTGTATTCTTATTCCCCAATGTTACCTCTCGAGTGACCACGAAGTCATCTACTTGAAAGACCGGTGAATTCGAAGTCCAGGCTCTATAGAACCTAAAATGATAGTCTTGGGTTGATGTCACATCAAACTGAACAGAAACAGAAGTCCATTCTACATTATTTAAAGCCGCAGATTCAATTATTGGAGCTGCAGGAGACACGCTAAAAACCCCCATTTTAGCACTACCGCTACTACCCCCGCCTGTATCACTCCCTGCCACTTTTTTGTAATTCAAAGAAAAAGTATACGTATATCCCGCCTCTACTTCAATAGTTCTCATAAAAGCTGCATAGCCTACATAATCAAAGTTGATATACCAATCGGATGAATTTGCCCCTTCTCCAGTGCTATTGACTATTTTGATATCCGTTGCGGCGGCGGTCCATATTGAGTACCCATACAGGTTTACCGAATCGTCATTGGTAAAATCGGTTTCGAAATCTTTCGAATAAATTGTTTGTGAATTTGCAGATAACAGCGTAGCAAAAATAAAAATTGTCAAAAAATAAAATTGTTTCATAAGTTAAAGTTTTTAAAGATTTAGTTGTGCTTACAAAATTAGAAGCATTTTCTCTTTTTAAACACTCAAAAACTATCACTTAAACCTTACAAATTACCTGATTAAGTATCTGTTATTTAGACTTTTACACTGTTTAACACAAAAAAAAGACCCCGCTACAAATTCATGTAACGGGGTCCTGTATATTATCGTTTTAATTTAACTACTTAAGCTTTACCAATTTAAAATCATCTACGTTCAAAACGATATCTTTCGCCCAACGATACACGCTCAATGTTACGCGTTCTCTTCCTTCAATTACCGTGAATTTCATCTTGTGCTCTTTCCATTTTCCTTCTCCTGGTTCTTTTAGGATGTCACCTCCGTATTCATGTGAATCTCCTTTTTTCCCTGACATTGCTTTTACTGAGTAATTGGTTTTCCAAGCAACACCGCCAGCATTGGTTATTTTCACTGCTACTGAAAACTCATAGGTTGCTCCCGCTTCTAAGTTTGCATATTGCACCAAGGTTGTACCTTCTACTCCATCACTAGAAGCAAATTTATTTGATTTGTTATTTCCTTTTTTCTTTTGCTCCGTTACTTGCCATTTTCCTTTCCCCCAAGTTGCAAATTTCCCTTTTTTAAGTTTTAATACATTTGCGCCTTCCTCTAAGGTTTCAAAGGTTTGATCGAATATCGTTTGCTGGGCATGTAGCGTTGAAGTGATTGTAAAAAATAAGATGGTTCCCAGAATAAAATGTTTCATTTCAATAGTTTTAAGTTTATTAGTAGTCCAAAATTAAAACTATCCTCTTAAGATAATTTGATTTAAATTACCATGAAACACTCAATAATTACCCAAAAAAAATCAGTAATACGATTTATTATGGTATTATCAGACAAAAACCATACATGTGACGCAGGCTTACCATGCGTCTCAATTTTATATTCAAAAATTTACTATGGTTGTTTCAGTAAGTTTAGTACTTCCATTTTTAAAGCTTCCTTCTTTTTTGCATACTTTGGATCATAGGCTAAATTGTACCAGGCATGCGCATCCTTTTTGTGATTGTACAGTTCTTCTTTACCATTTCTGTATAAAATATACCTCCAGTTTTCTGTTCTGTAAGAATAATTTTGCTGCATTACATAAGAAGGATCCAAATCTTTTAATATTTCAATATGCCATAAGGCCCCTTTGTTTTTATTCACTCCCAAGCCTTCTATGGGTTGATTGATACCCGCTCCTAAAACCGTCAATGCTCCATGTGTTCCTTTCCATTTTTTAGTTTTCGGTTTTTCTAAAAAAGCCTTTAAACTGGTTCCTCCTAAGCTAGCTTCAGAAGTATTCAATGTAGTTTCACCTTCAAGCTCACACAATTCTATAAAGGTCGGATACAAGTCTATCAATGAAACGGCATGTGCTACTTCACAGCCCGGTTTAGAACGTTTTGGATCCCGTATGATCATAGGAACTCGTGTGCTTTCATCCCAAGGTGAGTTTTTATATAGATAGTCCTTTTCTCCCATTTGCCATCCGTGATCGGTAGTAAACACAACAATCGTATTGTCTCTAAAACGGCTGTTGTTCAAAGCATCCATTACCACGCCTATCTGATCATCGACAAAGGACACACAGGCCAAATAGGCTTGTAAGAATTTACGTAAGCCTTCGTCACCGTTCGGATATGATTCTTGAAGGGCTTGATAATAATGTAGTCCCATTTCGGAAGGAGGATACACGCTTGAATAATAGCTGTCTTCTGCATCATTTTCCTTTGTTATGGGCATTTGAATATCTTCTAATGGAAACTTATCAAAATATTTTTGTGGCGCATATAGTGGTGTATGTGGTTTTACAAAACCTACGCCCATAAAAAAGGGTTGGGTATTCCCTGTTTCTTCCAAGTGCTTGATTTTTTTTGCTATCCATTGGGCATGTTGCTCATCGGGAGTCAAGTCTCTATCGTTATCATTTACATATCGAAACGCTTTTTTGCCAAAAGTCCATCCCGTTTCTACGGTTGCTCCCTCAGCATTTGTTCGCACAGGTGTATCTGCAAAAGACGCAAAAGAACCATCGACCACATTGATACTTTTAAAAGGATCTGGCACAGAAGAATGCCCCATAATACGTTTGCCATTTTCATCGATTCCACTATACGCATGGGGTCCGTAATTGATTCCTTCTGGCACTCCCCATTCACTCCAATATTTTCTATTGTTTTTATGTAACAACTTCCCGGTACCCAGCGTTAGGTAACCATTTTCTTTAAAGAGTTCTACAAATGTCTTATGATTCTTAAGTACCGCTTGTTTCATATGAGGTGTCCATCCAAAATCTCTGGAATCGTGAGGAAACACGCCAGTAAACATACTATTTCTCGAAGGCTGACAAACGGGCACATTGGTATGCGCGTTGGAAAATACAGTTCCTGAGGCAGCTAGTCTATCTATATTTGGAGTTTGTGCTTGAGGATGCCCTCCAAAGGCGCCTTGATAATCGTTCAAATCATCGACCATAATGAGCAGTACATTGGGCGGATTTGTGTGCTGTGCCTTCAGTTGAAGACCAAAGCTAATACTACATAGCACTATAAAAGATAGATAGTTTATGAAAATTGTAGGTTGTTTCATATCTCAAATTTAATAAAGCAATTTCTTTATTTTCTCAGAATTAGCTGCACCGTAAATTACCCTATTTACTGCAGCTTTTATCTAGGTCTGACATATTTATGGTCATTTCTCTGATTGATTCAGATATAATGATAAAGATTTTAAATAATCGTTTTCAATGGCTATGCTACTCAGTTCAGAAAACCGTAACGTAACGGATTCTCCCCATGTTCCTAACTCAGAGAGCGTTTTTAATTGAAAAGTATCGGCTCCAACCGTTTCAATTTTTCCTACGATTATTTCTTCATCATCATCGGTATCAAAATGCAAGAGCTGATCTTTGTCTTTTAACGCTTGTAATACTACTTCACTACTGTTAAGTGTATACGAAAAGTTCATATTCAAATTGGGATATTTAAGCCCTAATATAGTTTCTTTGAAGTGCGCATCCTCATCTATGCATATTTCTTCAATATTATGTTTGTGAACAAACCGCAAACCGTCGAGTAAAAAGTCATTTTGATTGTCGTACAACAAAATCCATTGTGTCCCTTCAGCAATAAATACACCTGAAATTTCCTCATCCCAATCGTTCATTAAAAAACTGTACATTCTATTTGTATGCAAGGGTATTGATTTGTACATAGTATTATATTTTACCTTTCTGTTTGTATATTTTTATTCTTTGTATTGTATTCTCAGACAGGGTAAACAAATAAGACAATTGCTCTATGATGAGTTTTGCTTCTTGTAATTCTAACGACAATCTATCTGTATCTTGTTGATTGTCCTCTTTTGCTACCAAAATTTTATCATAGTTTTTAGACAATTTCTTGTACTTATTCTCCAAATCAACACGTGCACTTTCTATTTCATGTTCTTCATGCCTATTGGTTTGCACCTCATCCAAGAGCAGCTGATTTGCATTTCTTAGGTTATCGAGAATATTGACAAAAAAAGTAGCTACTGAAGTCGAAATTGCCGTTGTTTTATGCGTTCTTACAAAGGTTCCCAGAGAAGCCAGCGAAGACAGGAATGTATTCGCAAGCACAACAATATCGTAGAGTTCCGAAAAATACTTTTGTCGTGATTTAGGCTCTTGGGTCATTCTTTGAAACGCTGCATTGAGATCTCCCATTGCTAAAAACGCTCTTTTTCTCGAAAGTTTATAACTCGTTTCTTTCGTGTGTTTTGTTCTGTATTTCCCCTCAATTTCGGTTAGGTAGCCAATATTTGCTGTCAAGGCTTCTTCTACCGATTCGTCTATGGTCATAAATTCCCAAGAAGGAAATAAAAATAAGTTGCAAAGCATTGCCAAGGCAGCACCAACCAAGGTATCAAAAATTCTATACTGTACTACAGACAACACATCTGGACTATAGATCGCGTACATAAATACAATGTGCAGCGTAATAAAAACTGCGAATGTTTTGTAATTCAATTGCACCAATGAGAGTGCTAATACAAGAGATACACCTGCCAAAATGCTAAAAACAAAAGTGTTTTGAATCAATACAACGGTTATCATTGCCAGTGCAGCTCCAATCAACGTCCCTACAACTCGGTCCTTCATCCTTTCTTTTGTCAAACCATAACTAGGACGCATAATGACCAATAGGGTAATCAGAATCCAATACGGATTTTGAAAAGCAAATAAATCACCTATTGTAAACCCAACCATCATGGCGAGTGCCAATCGTAATGAATGTCGGAATATGGAAGATTTTAGACTGAAGTTTTCTCTTAATTTTGAAATTCCATAATCTTGCGGACTAAGAAATCGCTCGTCTACGTTATGTGTGGATTGTAAGCTATTGTTTTTTGTGAGTACATTCAACACACGCTCCATGGCATTTAATTTTTGAGCTTGTGCAGATTGGTATTCAAAAAGGTTTACTACTATATAAAAGCCGTCATTTCCTTTGTCGTGCCCTACTTCTTCTTTATAAAGATCTATAGATTTTCTCACTTTTTTCAACAAGGCTCGAATTTCAGAACTCCCCTGTACTTTTTGATCTCGAATGACTACTTTTGAAAGGTATTCTAATTGAGAAGTCATTGCTTGTATTAATGCGACAAAAGGGGCTATTGTTTGGCTTCGGTGCTCAAATATCTTATCTACTTGTTCATAATCAATAGGATTTGCAATGGCGAGCTCTAACATATCGACCAGTTCCATAAACAACAGCAACTTTCTTCGAATTCTATTTGAGAAACCAGATTTTTGTCTTTGATTTAAGATAACTTCTCTCAGTGTTTCATGTTTCTCGCTCAGCAGTGCTTGGTATTCATATAATTTGGCATGCAAACTTTCGCGTGCTTCTTTTTGTGTAAGTAATTTTGCGCGAACTTCTAGATACTTCCCTGTAAGCTCCATGGTATCCGACAGCAATTCCTCTATATACATTTTAGGGTTTAGGGCGTTTGCGATACTTGAAATTAGAAGATACCAGACCCCTCCTGAAAACACCAATACAGCATATTCGAAAACCGTTAAATTGACATAGGAGTTTGCGAAACTTATGACTACGGCCGACATACCCGCTAAGGACACCATGGAAGCTCTAAAACCGTAAATAGCAATGTATGAGATTAAAAAAGTAAGCAAACCCAATACAGGCAGCAAAAAAGTAACATGTATTGCCGCAGCATATCCAGTTATGAGTGTCGCTAAAGTGGTGAGCACAATAGACACAATCATTCCAACCGTGCGATGCTTTACACTACCTGGACTGTTCGTAGGTGCATTGTAAAAAACCCCTAAGGCGATTGCAAACCCGATTTCTGGTTTGAAAAAATAATACTCAGAGACAAGGATAGGCGCCAAGGCCGCAACAATAAATGTCAGACTTTTGTAAAAATCTGCACTTTTTATAAAACGACGAATCACATCTATCATTACACGTAAATTAAGATGCAAAGTTAACAAGAGTTTGACAGCTGCAATAAAAAAAACTGCCTAAAATTAACTTTCAGGCAGTTTCTATTTGTAAAGCATTCTAATCTTAGTAACTGTATAAAGGATCTGCTCCAATGGTTCCTTTAAGCTGTTCTACATAAGCTGGGGTTTTTACCAGTTTATAATTAGATGTTACTCGGTGTAACCTATTTTGAATGTCCATTTCAGTCGAGAGTTCACTATTCTTTTCGATTGATAAAAACGCATTAAGGTATGCTATTTGTTTTTCGTAGAACGTCACATCTTTTTGTTGCTTCAATTGCAAGCGTTCTGCATACCAATCGCTCTCAAGCACATAATCTCTATCAAAGTACGCGCGTAGTGTTGGATCACTCATTTCTTTTCCTTCATAGTTGCCATAGGCCATGATATGCAATAGAATTTTTAACGGAGGTATGGCTGCATCAACACTTCCATCCTCAAAATAACGCAGCGCAACTTTTTGCTGTGCTTCTACAATATTATGAATACCATCCACATAATCTTCTAAGCCTTGTAGTTCTGGTTTTAACATTCTTTCGTCAAATACTGCTGCAGGCTCATCGAAGATTCGATTCAAACAACGGACAGAGAATTTTTTTGTGATTCTGTATCCCAATCGACTGGCGAGCACTTTTTTACCTTCATATTCAAAATCGTCAATTTTCTCTAACGAACCGTTCGCTATTAAGGTTTTTGGATCTCTATCTTTAGGCAGCATTCGTGCCCATATTTCCGGAATCAACAAACTAATATCGTGATCAACTTTGTTCTCTGCTCCTACATAGCCTGCCGCGGTACTAAAGGCGTTAGATTCTGTAAGAATATGTGACAATAAAGCATTGTTCAAGTCGGTCGTAGGCGTTAGCATGTTGAAAGGGCCTTTTGTTAACGCTCCTTCAGAACCCGCCCCCGTTGTAGAGGGAGATTTCCCTGTAAGACTACAAATAAAATCCATAAACAACTCTGGTGTTTCTTGGTAGTGAATTGGATTGTATACTGCCAAAGGACGAATGCCAGCGGCTTTGTCTACTGGATTATTTCTTCTCCCAGGAAGCACAGCATTCACTATATTGACCACCGGCGCATCTGACTTTATTTTTCTCGCCAAACGCACGCCCATTTCAGCCACATAGGATGTTTCATTTTCTTCGATAAATATATTCGGTTCTAAATACCGAGGATTTTTTGTAGGTTCTCCATCCACAATACGTGTGTGTGAAGGCACTGAAAACTTAATGGATGGATCTTCACTAGCTACAACGCTTTTTATGAGATCTTTTACAGGCTGCGTATATTTATCAAAGTTGATGGTGTCTTCAAATAATTCATGCGCATTTTTCTTCGACAACAATTCATAATTGGTTAAAAATGTATTGTCTGAAACCAAGTCTTTTTCTGCTCCCTTATCGTACCCTCTTACCACAGCTTCATCTGGGCGTTGGAATAAATGTGCTTCACAGTTTGTTACTATTTTCACACTTTTATTTGTGTACTCTGAATTAAGTTCATTGAGTTGTTCTCTAGGTAAGGTAATAGAAGCCGTAATGTCATCCTCCGTTTGAATTTTTAGACTCGGTGAAAAATCGGAACGTAATTTGTTGAGCATCCAATCACCATTTTGATTGAAACCTATACGAACATAGCTTCCCACAACTTGGGTGTCATTGTATTTTAAACTACTTCCTTTTTGACCGTTGATCACCTCTACAGACATACAGTCTTTCCAATGTAAGTCGGTACGATCACCACGGTACAAACGTTTTACAAATAAAACCAAAGAGCGTACATGAGGAGGAATACTTTCTAAAAACGTATTGAATTCATCCGAGTTATTATCGGATGGTGTCAGTAGTTTTACTGCAGAACCTAAGGTTCTTTTTTCGCTTAAAAAAGATCTAGAAGACGCCATTTTTGGATCGTAATTTCTCCATCTCTTGGAGTAATCGAATTTAATAATCTCATCGGCCTTTTTAAAGTCTTCTTCTATATTTTGAAGATTGAATGCTTTATAAGTAATTGCATTTTGCATAGATTTTGAAATTTCCGATTTCCCTCCACCAGATACAGTACATGGCTTATGACAACTTACACCTTCAGGTGCTGTAATAATCATGCGCCATAATGAAATACTTTTGTGTTTTTCTAAATTGAATTTATTTCCTGTTGGGTGCACATAGGTTTTATGTGGTGACAGAATTAATTTCTGTGTTTCTCCATTGTATTCCCACGTAATACTGTTTGTATTTGTATTGAAGTAAGCGGATTCTGGAACGTAGAGTACATTTGGATATTTTTTATCTATCGCGTAATTTTCAGGTTTTACTTCTATACGATCTCCTAGATATTTTTTTACATCTTCAAAAGAGCAATCGCTCGTAATTTTTCCCATAAATGAGTTGCCATCAACAATGTCACCCATTACCGCACGAGGAAAGGCAATTGCACCACCAGCATGTTCTTCTTCCAACAAGCCAAATAAGTTCGCTGAATAACTAATTTGTGTTTTAATCTCCTTTTTAGAATAGCCAAAGTAATTGTCTGCAATAAGCGTTACAACCACACCTTGTTCGTCTCTACAGGTTATTTTAAAGGCGCTACCATCGTTATACAGTTCATCTTCTTGTTGCCAACACATACCGTCGTTTCGCTGGCGTTCTGTAGCTTGGTCATAATGAGGAAGTCCTAAATCTTTCTTCTTTAGTGTTTTCAATTGTGGAGCCAACACGATACACCCGGTATGTCCTGTCCAATGTTCTGGGTCTAAGGCTGCATCATTTTCTGCCAAATTAGGATCTCCTGCGTTTCCAAAAATAGATTCTACGAAATCGAGATTTGTTACCAAACTTCCCGGTGCAAAGAAATGTACTTCCAAACTTTTCTTTGGAATAACACCTTTCACTTCTGGGCAAACAGTGGGTCGCAATAAGAGTGACAACATAACTTTTGCTTTCTTTTCTTGATTGGAAGTAAATGGCAATGTTTTCAATGCATCTGAAGGATTGAATGCGGCATTTAAAAAATGTGCAAAAACTTCTTTAGGAACTTCTTTTTTGTCTAGTGGTACTGGCAAAGTACCGGTCACAATATGAACTGTCCCTTTGGTCGTCCTTTTATCGTGGATAGGATTGTTTAGAATTCCTTGTTTGATTCTATTGGAGGTGATATTCTCACTTTTAAATTCATTCCCATCTGGAGGCAAACTTATTTCTCTAGCATGTCCTGCTTTCGTCAACACCAGGGTATTGTTGGGAACAGTTGCTCGTTCAACGGATTCATCCTTTAAATAATTGTCTAAAAAGTTTTGAATTCTTTTATCTATTGGAGACAAATGATTCGACAACAATCTGGTAGACTCTCTTAAATTGCGCACCAGTCCATTTGTTAAGGATTGAAAATTTGGATTGCAATACCGAAAGGCTGCACCTTCTTTATCTTCAAAAACTGGCTGTCCTAGAGCCGCCAATTGAAGATTAATATATCGAACCGTATCCTTTCTACGTCGGATGATTTCTTCTTGAGTGATCTTTCTATTTTTTTCCATAATACTAACTGTTTTTATGATTAATTGCTTCCAAACAATACAAAGTTATTTATTGTACAAGTCATAAAACCTGTTATTTATCAGCTATTTATAGAATTTACGATATCGATTTCGGGAATGGAGTTGGTGGCTGGTGGCTGGCAAAAAAAATAGCACTTTCAGGTTTGACTACCTAAAAGTGCTATTCTTATAAAATTCGAAATTCGTCGGGCGTATTATTCTCCGAGGATATTTTTAGTAAACGCGTCTATCGAATGTGTTCCATTTTTGTCTAAAAAGTTGATAAAAGCCGACCCAATTATCGCACCATTCATATAGCTACAGGCGGTATCAAAAGTAGATTGATTTGAAATTCCAAATCCTACAATTAGCGGACTTGATAATTCCATTGCTTTGATGCGCTTAAAGTAATTTATTTGTTCTTCTGAAATTTCACCTTTGGCTCCTGTAATAGATGACGAAGCAACTACATAAATAAATGCATCTGACAATGCATCAATTTTCCGAATACGCTTGTCCGATGTTTGAGGTGTGATAAGAAATACGTTTGAAATACCATAAGAGGCAAATAAAGCTCTGTAATGATTTTCGTATTCAATCATGGGTAAATCTGGAAGAATTACAGTTTCAATACCACACTCTTTACAGCGTTGACAAAATTTTTGCTCTCCATATTTTAGAACTTGATTGAGGTATCCCATAAGTACCAAGGGCGTGGATACTTGATCCTTAACAGCTTCTAGTTGTTCAAAAATAACATCCAAATTAATACCATTTTGCAGCGCCACTGAACTGCTATACTGAATGGTTGTACCATCGGCCAAAGGATCTGAATAAGGCAGTCCTACTTCAATAAAATCGACACCATTGGCATCGAGATCTTTTATTATTTTTACTGTATCGTCTCTTTGAGGAAAGCCTGCTGAAAAAAACACAGAACACAGTCTGTTTTGCTTTTCCTTTAATAGTTCTATCAATACACTCATGCTCTTTTAAATATTTTTTTGTTTTATTTGTCCTTTGCGTGATTCCATCTTAATTTGCAATCACTAATTTCTTGGTATACGTATACGTACCGTCGTCAAAAAGCACCAAATAGAATCCCTGTGTCAAATGACTCACGTCTATTCCCGCTGAACGTTTGGTAAGTTCTGTTCTTAAAACCTCCATCCCATTCAAGGATATAATTTTAACAGTAGCACGGTCCGTTTCTAATACAAAATGAAGCAAATCACGCGCAGGATTTGGATACATCTCAACTGTTTTCTCTATATGCTTGTCTATACCTAATTTCGAGTAATCCGTTGTATTCTCAAAATACAAAAAGGTGCCGTCTCCGGTTCCAATAAATGCGTCTATATCGGTATCGCCGTCCAAATCTACAAATATCGGAGTTGGATACAATCTGTTAAAATCATTAAAAGGGTTTCCATCTCCCAATTGTTGTTCAAATACGGGTGCAAATTTGGTTCCAGTGTTTCTGTAATAATCGATCCCACTGCTGTTCTCAACATCATAATCAACCCAACCGACAAACACATCGACATCTGCATCAAAATCAGTATCTGCAAAGGAAATTGAAAAAACACGATTGCCTGAATACACAACTGATGACAGTGGATTATCTACACCATTCTGCGCTTCAAAGACAGGGGCTGTGATGGTTCCCGTGTTTTTAAAATAGAACACTTGATTGGTACTTCCTACAAATGCATCTAAGGTCGTATTGTTGTCTATATCTACAAAAACAACGGTAGCATTTGACCCCACATCAACGCCGTCAAAAGGGTTGTCTGAACCAATTTGTTCTTCAAACTCATTAGGCGCTTCAACTGTTCCAATATTCTTGTAATACTTAATCCCTCCATCGATAGCTCCGACAAAAAAATCAAAATCTCCATCGTTGTCGATATCTACAGTAATAGAGGTCGTTCCCGACCCTACTTCTGCTGAATTTAAGGGATTGTCATCTCCTGTTCTTTCGGTAAATATTACACCTTGGCCAGCTGCACTATAAACCGATACTAAAAATAAAAACACCAAAATTCCGTTTCTCTTGCTACAAGCTACTTTGCCATTTGTTAGCTTCAAATATTTCATTCTATCCATTACTAATCTTCATTATCAATTGCATTCATTTGGAGATGGGGAAAAAATTCCCTTTTGAATATGGTTATTATTATTTTTCTTCCTTTAGGTGGGTGATATAGGTTTCTAAATCCTTATCTCCTCTTCCCGATAAATTTACTACGATTACTGATCCTTCTTTGATATCCATTTTTTCCAAAGCTGCCAACGCATGTGCAGTTTCCAATGCTGGAATTATCCCTTCTGTTCTAGACAGCTCATAACCTGCATCCAATGCTTCCTGATCTGTTGCGTTTAAAAAAGTGGCTCGTTTAGATTCATATAAATAGGCATGTAATGGTCCTACTCCTGGGTAATCCAGTCCAGCAGAAATAGAATACGGTTCTACAATCTGCCCGTATTCATCTTGCATTAAAATGGTTTTACTTCCATGAATTACGCCTACTTCTCCCAATTGAGAAGTGGCAGCACTTTCTCCGCTATCGACTCCTAATCCAGCTGCTTCAACAGCTACTAAAGCAACACTTTCTTCTTCCAAATAGTGATAAAATGCACCGGCAGCATTACTGCCACCTCCTACACAAGCAACTATTGCATCTGGATTTTCTTTTCCTGTCTGCTCTAATAATTGTGCTTTTATTTCTTCACTTATGACAGCCTGTAACCGCGCCACCATGTCTGGATAAGGATGTGGACCTACGACAGATCCAATTAAATAATAGGTATCAGTTGGGTTGCCTATCCAATCTCTAATAGCCTCGTTGGTAGCATCTTTAAGTGTTTTACTCCCACTTTTAGCAGGCACTACAGATGCTCCTAGCATTTTCATTCGGGCTACGTTTGGGGCCTGCCGCTCTATATCCACTTCTCCCATAAAAACGATACATTCCAACCCCATCAAAGCACAAACTGTTGCCGTAGCAACACCGTGCTGACCTGCACCGGTTTCAGCAATAATTCTTTTTTTACCTAGGTGTTTTGCCAAGAGAATTTGACCAATTGTATTGTTCACTTTATGTGCTCCTGTATGACAAAGGTCTTCTCGTTTTAAATAAATAGATGCCTTGTATTTTTCAGACAACCTTTTGGCTAAATACAATGGTGTGGGTCTACCAACATATTGATCTAACAGGTATTTATATTCCTTTTGAAAAGCTTCAGAATAAATTATCGACAGGTAATTATCTTCCAATTCTTTTACATTTGGAAAAAGTAATTCAGGTATAAACGCGCCTCCAAATTGTCCATAATACCCCTCATTTGTTGGTTGGAATTTGGGTTGTTCATTGGTATTCGTTTGCTCTTTTAGCATTTCACTCATTGTTTACTTTATTTATAAATTCTTTTAATTGCCCTGCTTTTTTTTGTGCAGGTGCTATTTCAAACTTACTATTCAAATCCAAAGCATAAATGGGCAAGTTTGTTTTGCTAATCTCCAAAACAGAAGATAGTTCGTCTGTCCCAATTCCTCCACTTAAGATAAACGGTTTTTCTGACGAATAATTGTGTAATACTTTCCAGTTGAACGTGGTTCCATTTCCTCCTGGAAGGGCCCCTTTGGTATCGAATAAAAAATAGTCAACTACCGACTCGTACGGTGTCAATATTGAAAAATCAAAATCGTCTTTTACTGAAAAGACTTTTATAACCTCAACCGACAATTCTTTTAGTTGTTTGCATAACTCGACAGTTTCTATACCATGCAACTGCACTGCTTGGAAGTTGTATTCTTTTATTTTTTGTTGTATGAATTCAAATGTGGCATTTACAAACACACCTGTTTTTTTTATTTCTTTTGAAATTTCAGGAATTGTTCCTGTAAAATTACGAGCAGAATTTTCAAAGAAAATAAAGCCGAGATAATCGGGCTTCAGTGCCGCAACTTCCAGAATATTCTCTGGAGTCCCCATACCACAAATCTTTATTTTCATCATTATCTATATGTTATATTGAGTTTTTCGTTTGTACCCAATTGTTCGTGTTTTTTCTAGTCGTTACCGTATTTGATCGATAAATTCTCTACATGCAATTCCAGGATTTTCGGTTTTCATAAAATTCTCTCCTATTAAAAACCCTTGAAATCCGTATTCTTTAAGGCCTGAAATAACTCTTGGATCGCTAATTCCACTTTCAGAAACTTTTACACAACTGTCTGGAATTTTCGACGCCAATGCTATGGAGTGCTCTAAATCTACTTGAAAGGTCTTTAAATTACGGTTGTTAATTCCAATAATTTTACCATCCACATCAGAAATTTTATCCAATTCTTCTTGGCTGTGAATTTCATATAACACACTCAACCCTAGATCTTCTGCCAATTTTCCGTAGTTTTTCAATTCTTCTTTGGTCAAGCAAGCTGCTATTAATAATACTGCATCAGCTCCAATTGCTTTGGCTTCTACAATCTGAAAGGCATCTACCACAAAATCTTTACGCAATATTGGTCGTACTGTATTGATAGTCCTTGCAGTCATCAAATCGACCATGGTTCCACCAAAGTATCGTGTGTCGGTTAAAATAGATTGTGCAGCTACGTTTGCTTTTAAATAACCTTCTGTCACATCTTGTATACTGACTTTGTCATTGATAATTCCTTTGGATGGGGATTGCCTTTTAAATTCTGCAATGATTCCAGATGAACCTTTTTCTATCAATGCTTCTTTTAAAGAAAAGGGGGTTCGTTTAAAAGCAGGGCTTTTGACCAGTTGGGAAACAGAAACTTCTGCCTTTATTTTTGCGACTTCCTCCTTTTTAAATGCTACTATTTGTTCTAAAATATTACTCATCTTCTATCTTATCTATTCAATTATATCAACCTACTATTAGCTCTAAACTCTTTTTCGCCTTTAGACCTAAAAGTGAACGCTTTGCTTCTTCAAATGCGGTTTCAAAACTTTTGCTGGCATCAAATGTTTTCAATGCAAAAGCGGCATTTGTAAGTACTACATTGTTCTGTGCTTCGGTTCCTTCACCGTTAAGCACTCGCACAAAAATTTCTGCTGCTTCTGGAACTGAGTTTCCTCCAAAAATTTCAGAGGGTTGTATGGTAGGCAATCCTAAATCGGTTGGATGTACTGTTTGTTCTCCTTCTTTTGTAAACAATTTAAAAGGACTTGTTAGGGATATTTCATCATACCCATCTAAGGCATATAATACTCCGTAATTTAATGATGTTCCTTGCAACAAATAATTATAGGTTCTTGCTACTTCTAAATTAAATACACCTACCAATTGATTCTGTGGTTGACTTGGGTTTACCAAAGGTCCTAACATATTAAAAAAGGTTTTTAAACCAAGTTCTCGACGCACGGGCCCAACGGCTTTCATCGCAGGATGAAATAAAGGGGCATGTAAGAAGCAAATATTCGCTTTGTCTAATTGCTTTTTCAATACAGCTTCATTGTTTGTAAATGTATAGCCTAAATGCTCTAACATGTTTGAGGAACCTGAGGCGGAAGACACACTATAATTTCCATGCTTTGCTACTTTATTTCCGGTACCAGCAACTACAAAGGATGTGAGTGTAGAGATGTTAAAAGTGTTTTTACCATCACCTCCTGTACCGCACAAATCGATCGTATTAAAATCAGAAAAGTTCATACGAACTGCCAATTCCAATAAGGCTTCTCTAAAACCAGTCAATTCTGCCACGGTTATCGAACGCATCATAAAAACGGTCATAAATGCGGCCATATGTGCTGCATTGTATTTTTCTGCTGCTATATCTACCAAAACTTGCTTAGCCTCTTGTTGGGTTAATGTTTGGTGTTCAAATAGTTTATTTAATATTGCCTTCATTATAAATCTGCTAAAAAGTTACGCACCATTTGCTCTCCTAATGGTGTTAAAATAGATTCTGGATGAAATTGCACAGCGCTTACTTTAAACGTGTTGTGTTTTAAGGCCATTATTCCACCTTCTTCATCAATTGCTGTTATTTTTAAATCTTTAGGGAAATCGGCTTCGGCTGCTATCCAAGAATGGTACCTTGCTGCCTCAAATTTTGAAGGCAATCCTTTGAATATTACAGCTTCATTATCAACCACTTCCATGGTAGTTGCTACACCGTGGTATACCTTATCCATATTGATAATTGTCCCACCAAAGACTTCCGTAATTGCCTGTAAACCAAGACATACAGCAAATATTGGTTTTATACCTGCATAGGTACGAATCACTTCTTTTAAGATTCCTGCTTCATCTGGGATTCCTGGTCCAGGAGAAAGCATCAGTACGTCGTAGCTACCTACGTCTTCAATTGAAATTTTATCATTTCTATATACTTCCGGGAATACACCAGTTATTTCTTCTACCATATGTACAAGATTGTAGGTGAAAGAATCGTAATTGTCTATTATTAATATTTTCATTTTGTTGCTCTCGTATTAGAGGAAAATCAATTTGATGTATACTGCTTTAAAGCGATCCTACAATCAATATTATTTACACTTATTAAATTTTTTCGGCCAATTCCAATGCTTTTTTCAAAGCCGCCAATTTGTTGTTCACTTCTTGTAATTCCTTTTCTTCAACAGAATCAATTACAATTCCTGCTCCGGCTTGTGAATACAAAACATTGTTTTTACTGACAAATGAACGAATTGCAATGGCCAAATTCACCGATCCATCCAAACCAATTACACCAACTGCACCTCCATAAAAACCTCTACTTTGATTTTCATAGGTATCTATCAGTTGCATAGCTTTGTATTTTGGAGCACCACTAAGGGTACCTGCTGGAAACGTATCACCAACTATTTCTATTGGATTTCCTTTGATATCACCTTCAACAGTAGATACCAAATGTATTACATGACTAAAATATTGTACTTCTTTAAAGACTTCCACAGAAACATGGTCAGCATGTTTACTCAAATCATTTCTAGCCAAATCTACCAACATTACATGTTCTGCATTCTCTTTGGTGTCTTCAGATAATTTCTTTCCAAGTTTAATATCTTCAGCCATATCCCCAGTTCTTCTAAAAGTACCTGCAATAGGATTGATTGTTGCCTTTCCTTTACCCACTTTAATCTGAGCTTCTGGAGAAGATCCCATGAGCTTAAAGCTACCGTAATCGAAATAAAACAAATATGGTGAAGGGTTGATCGAACGCAGTGCTCTGTACACATTGAATTCATCTCCTTTAAAACTTTGTTGAAACTGTCTAGACAATACAATTTGAAAGACATCACCTCGTTTACAATGTGCTTTCCCTTTCGACACATATTCCTTAAATTCTTCATCTGTACAGTTTGAGGTTTCCTCATTTTCAAATGAAAAGCTTTGTGTAGTATATGCTTTTGATCTTAATATCGTCTCTATTTCATCCAAACGAGATTCTTGACCTTCCTCTAGGTTTTCTATCAAAATCATTTCGTCATTAAAATGATTTATCGCTATTACGAATCTAAAAAAGCTGTATTGAAGTAACGGTATTGCAGAAGCTGCTGGTTTTACATTTAATTCAATATTTTCAAAATACTGAACGCCATCATAGGTAGTGTAACCGTACAAACCGTTAAATCCTTTTATCTCTGGCGCACAATCCAAATCAATACAGCCCGTATACTCTTGAAAAATGGAATAAAAATTGGTGTTTTCCAATTTCTTACGCTCCAATTGTTCGGCTCCATGGGAAAGGTTTAAATAATGGTTTTCAGCTTTTATCGTCACCACCGGGTCTACACATAGAAAAGAAAAACTTTCTTCCTTACTGTGATAATCCGAGCTCTCCAAAAGCAATGTGTTGGCAAACTTATCTCTAAATTTCAAATACAAACCAACAGGTGTTACCGTATCGGCAATGATGTTTTTTGTAATGGATTTGAACTTAATTTTTTTCATTTCTTATATTTTTACTTTTGGCCCTTTACAGCCAAATAGTCATTTTTACAACGAGGCATTTTTCAAACAAAAAAAAGCTTATCGTGAGATAAGCCTTTTAAATTTATATGTTAAATACAAAACACAGGATTATTCTCACTTATGAATTAAGAGAGTACCACCACCATGTATTATTTGTATTGTATTCCATGTTCAAATTTATTGAGCTACAAAAATAAGATTCATTTTTGAATGCACAAATTTTTAATGCGATTTTAACAAATATTTTCACCTTGGTTTACAACTGTCATGTAAGACACCTTACACGAACCGCTTTTTAAAAGTTTCTGAAAGCGACATGACTTTTGCATTTTTGTAATCATAAGTAATGAGCCCTGTTTTCACTTGCGCCAATGCTTTCCCTGTTGTTAGGTTATGCATCTGATAAAACAAATCAAACCCTAAACGATGTATATCAAAAACACTTACGGAAATCTCAATTTGATCACCATAAAACCCTTCCGACTTATAGAGTATTGCGGTATCGGATTGAATCAAACCAGCACCTTCTACATCCATTTCAGAATATCCAAATTGTTTTAAAAACTGAACACGGGCCTCATGTGCCAAAGAAAGCACAGCGTCATTGCCCAAATGCCCTCCATAATTCATATCGGAAACACGCAGCGTAATTTTTGTTTTAAAATGTATGTTCTCTGGAACTTCTAATTTTATTCTTGCCATGATCTCTATGTACTTAAAGGAGTACCGTTATGTCAATGTTTTTTGTCCCTACCTAAAATTTACAATAGCTGCCCGAGACCGAACAACAAAGCAAAAAGAAAGGTGCTAAGCGCTAGTTTTTTTAGTTCTGGATCTAGTGTTTCGGGTTCTTCATTCGAATAAACGGTAACAAAGTGTTTGCCAATGGAAATGAACGCCAACAGATACAAAAATTGATAGGGTGATTCATAATTAGTCACTACATATACTGTAGCAGAGACCAAGGCCAATACGATTAAAGCATAGTGGTATTTTTTTGCCTGAACAGCACCTAATTTCACTACAAGCGTGTTCTTCTGAGACAATATATCCGAAGCACGATCTCTCATATTGTTTAAATTTAAGACACCAGCACTTAAAAAACCAATAGAAAATGCAGGTAAAAATGTCGTTTTATCTATTTCTTGAGTATATAAAAACAAGCTTCCAACTACACTCAACAATCCAAAAAACACAAATACAAATACATCTCCCAACCCACTATAACCATACGCTTTTTTACCCATGGTATATTTTATAGCAGCCGCTATACTCGCAAGTCCAAGCGCAAAATACAGTAATGAGTATCCAAAATGTTCACTTCCAAAAGCAACATAAATTAATCCAATTGCTACTGCCAGTGTCAATACAATTGTAATATAAATGCCTTGTAACATTTGATTTGGACTGATAACTCCGCTTTGCAAAGCTCGTTTGGGTCCTACTCGATGTTCGTTATCGGTTCCCTTTACACCGTCTCCATAGTCATTGGCAAAATTTGATAGCACTTGAAATCCAATCGTAGTTAGTAATGCCAGCAAAAACACTTGGCCATTGAAAACATTTTTTTCTGCTGCCAAAAAACCACCTACTATGATGCCTGACAAGGACAATGGTAAGGTTCTCAATCGAGCGGCTTGTACCCAATGCTTCATATATCTTATGCGTTATTTTTTTATTAATATCTACTTATTAAACTACTATTGATTCCAAGTTAAGCAATAACTCCCGAACCTACTAATTCTTCATTTTTATACCAGGCAACAAATTGCCCTTCAGTAATTGCTGATTGTGCGTTTTCGAAGGCCACATACATTCCATTTTCCACTTTGTGTAAAACTGCTTTTTCCAAAGTTTGTCGATATCGAATCCTAGCTTCAACATCCATGGTTTCTCCTGTTTGCAACGTTAAATCTTCACGAATCCAATGCAATTCATCGTTGGCCACAAACAACACTTTTCTATACAAGCCTGGATGGTTTTTACCTTCACCTGTATAAATCACATTATCTACTACATCTGTTTCAATTACGAATAATGGTTCTACGGTACCGCCAACTGCTAAGCCTTTACGTTGCCCCTTTGTAAAATAATGTGCTCCTTGATGTTTTGCAACAGCTTTCCCAAAACTAGGTTGGTATGTATACTTTTCTGCAAAAAAGGCCAATTCCGCTTCTTTTGTTTCAAATTGAGGTATTTCTTTTTGATACACCTCAGCAGTTGCAGGAATGGTTATAATTACCCCTTCTTTGGGTTGTAATTTTTGTTGTAAAAATTCTGGCAAACGCACTTTCCCAATAAAACAAAGGCCTTGTGAATCTTTTTTCTCTGCGGTGACTAAATCAATTTCTTTGGCTATTTCTCGCACCTCTGGCTTTGTCAATTCTCCAATTGGAAATAAAGCTTTTGACAGCTGCGCTTGCGACAACTGACATAAAAAATAGGACTGATCTTTATTGGTATCTTTCCCGGAAAGTAACTGAAACACATCGTTTCCGTCTTTTTCAACAATTCCTTTTCGACAATAATGCCCCGTTGCTACGAAATCTGCCCCTAAATCGAGTGCTATTTTCATAAAGACATCAAATTTGATTTCTCGATTACATAGTACATCAGGATTTGGAGTTCTTCCCATTTCGTACTCACGAAACATATAGTCTACAATACGATCTTTGTATTGCTCGCTTAAGTCGACAACCTGAAAAGGAATTCCCAATTTCTCTGCTACAATCATGGCATCGTTGCTATCTTCTAACCAAGGACATTCATTTGAAATAGTCACGGAATCGTCATGCCAATTTTTCATAAAAAGCCCAATGACTTCATAGCCTTCTTTTTGCAATAGATACGCAGCCACACTGCTATCAACACCTCCCGAAAGTCCAACTACAACACGTTTCATTATTCTAATTTTTTAAGAGTGCAAAGATAGGCAATTGTATTCGAAATAAAGACAACATGCTTTTGCCTAATTGCAATGCGCTATTATTCTTCAACTGCTTTTTTGCGCCGAGGAATTGAATCTCTCGATTTCTTTTTATTGGGCTCTTCTACTCCGGTGAGCACACCGTCTATATAAAACTCCCATCGCCCTACTCTTTTACCATGATCGTAGTGCCCTGTTTCACGAATGATTCCGTTTTTATCATAATAAAATATTTTACCATGCATCTTATTCTGTTCATAGGGTATTTTGGAAACCAACTTCCCTTGATCGGTATAGCGAATACTGTTTCCGTGCATCATTCCGTTTAAATAATGTATTTCTTCAGTCAAGCTCCCATCAGGATAATACACTTTTACAGCCCCAGAAAGCTTACCTGCTTTGTAATTTTCTTCCAAAACAACTCTTTTGCCATCTGGTGCAAAATAAAGCCATTGCCCTACTCTATCCCGTTTGTTCATTTCTCCTTTACTCTCAAGAACACCCTGTTTGGTAAAAAACTGAACCTTACATCTATGATTTTTATTGTTGAATTCTTTGATGATATAAGGCGTACTGTTATTGAATTCTGAATAAAAATAAAAAATGCCAATTTCTTTACCATTCAAAAACTGGCCTTTATACCTGTAATTACCGTTTGCGTACTTTTTTTCCCATTTCCCAGTTTTATCGCCGTTGGAATTGAATTGATTTACTGCTTTTTGAGCTTGAATAAACTGCATACTCACACACATGACACCAATAAAAAAAATAAAGTTTTTCGCTTTCATAAGAATGGGGTTTAATTTCAATAATTCGTATGCTCTTTTAATGCATTATTTTAAATAACAATTCTTTGAACAAATCTGATTGAGAAATAGAAGCGCCAACGCCTTTACTTTTAACATCTGCTTCTCTGAGGTAACCTATTACTTGAGACACTTTTCGCATGGGATAATTTCGAGACGCACTTACATAGTCGTCCACAAAATAAGGGCTTACTCCTAAATTCTTCGCAACATTAGCTTTGGATTTATCTTGTAAACCGTGATACATTAACAACTGTGTAAAATAACTATTCAGTAAAGAAATGGTCATTACTGTTGGATTGTTCTTAGGGTTGTTTGAAAAATAGTTTACAATTTGATTTGCCTTGACTACATTCCTATTCCCAATCGCTTTTCGCAATTCGAAATTATTGAAATCTTTACTAATTCCAATATTCTCTTCTATGTGACTTGGGTTAATGATGGTACCTGAGGGAAGAATCAATACCAATTTATCCAATTCATTGCTTATTTTACTCAGGTTCGTACCCAAAAACTCAACCAACATATGGGAGGCTTTGGGTTCCATTTGATAGCCTTTTCCATTCAACACTTTTCGAATCCAATCTGCCACCTGATTGTCATATAGCTTTTTACTCTCGAAAACAACACCATCCTTAGCCACAATTTTGTGTAACTTTTTTCTTTTATCAAGTGTTTTGTACTTGTAATTAATGACTAAAACTGTAGAATTCTGAGGGTTTTCTGCATAGGGAACCAATTTTTCAATGGTACGCGACAAGTCTTGAGCCTCTTTTACAATAACCACCGTTTTTTCTGCCATCATCGGATAACGTTTCGCATTGGAAACAATATCCTCAATAGTCGTATCTCTTCCGTAAAGAACTACTTGATTAAAACCTTTTTCATCTTCAGATAACACATTGTTCTCAATAAAATCAGAAATACGATCTATATAATAGGACTCTTCACCCATCAAAATATAAATAGGTTTTGCATTTCCTGATTTGATATCTGATACAATTTGATTTACTTCATTCATAGTTCTTTTTTGTAACTAGTTCTCGTTATGCTTTTGCCTGGCGGCTGGCGGCCGGCAATGCAAAAAAAATAAAATTATTAAACTGCCCTCACTTTTGAGTCGAAACTTCGAACCAAAATACTTAGTTTTGTTTTATGACACCTTTGAACCTGCCTTCTTATAATTTCAAAATCAAAAATAGCAAAAATAAGCGACTCATTTTTGACCCTATTCGAAAAAAATTCATGGTACTCACTCCTGAAGAATGGGTAAGACAGCATTTTGTTTCGTATCTGATTTCTGAGAAGAATTATCCCATATCTTTGATTGCTGTTGAAAAGCAACTCTCCGTAAATGGATTAAAAAAACGCACCGACATTCTCGTGTTTAACAAAGCAGGAAGTCCCGAAATTATTGTGGAATGCAAGGCGCCTTCTGTTCCAATCTCTCAAAGCACATTCGATCAAATTGCACGCTACAATTTAAAACTGCAAGCAAAATATTTGATCGTTACCAATGGTTTAGACCATTATTATTGCCAAATGGATATTGAAAATGAACGCTATCAATTTTTAAAAGGCATTCCTAAATACGGTGCATTCTAGCATCTTGTTTTATACTTCTATAAAAATTCACTTGATTTTAACTATTTCAACTTGCCCTAAAATCAACAAATTAAAGTATGTTTGCAATCCATCTATTTAAGTAGGAATTGTTTATGAATATTGCTGTCGTTATTTTAAATTGGAACGGGAAAAAGTTATTGGAAACTTTTCTTCCATCCATTATAGCTTACAGTAAAGGAGCGACTCTTTATGTTGCTGACAATGCTTCTACAGACGATTCAATCTCATATATAAAAGAACATTTTCCTGAAGTTAACATCGTTAAAAACAAGGAAAACGGTGGTTTTGCTAAGGGGTACAACGACGCGTTACAATACATAGATGCGCCTATTTATGCTTTGGTAAATTCTGATATTGAGGTTACAGAAAACTGGTTGACACCAATTGTAAAAGAATTCGAAACACATAGTGACACGGCCATTATTCAGCCTAAAATTTTAGACTACAACAAAAAGAAAAAGTTTGAATATGCAGGTGCTGCTGGCGGTTTTATAGACATTCTAGGCTACCCATACTGTAGAGGACGTGTTTTTAACGCACTAGAAAAGGACAAAGGCCAATACAACGACACGACTACCATTAACTGGGCCTCTGGTGCTTGTCTGTTTATTCGCTCGGAAATCTACCATAAACTCAAAGGATTTGATGAAGATTATTTTGCACATCAAGAGGAAATTGACTTATGTTGGCGAGCAAATAATTTAGGTCATAACATTAAATACATTGGAACTTCAACGGTTTATCATGTTGGGGGCGCTACTTTGAATGAAGCCAATTCATATAAGACTTTTCTAAATTTCAGAAACAGCTTGTATACTTTGGTTAAAAACCTTCCCAAAAGTAAAGTGTTGATTTTTGTATTGATACGAATGCTGCTAGACGGAGTTGCTGGACTTCGTTTTACGTTACAAGGAAGACCAATCCATACGCTTGCCATTTTAAAAGCACATATCAGCTTTTATAAGAATTTAAGACGTATGATTGCGAAAAGAACAGAACACAACAACCACAACTACTACAAAACCACAAGTGTTGTCTGGAGTTATTTTATATTGAATATTCGAAAGTCGAATAAGCTTTAACGAATTGCCTCCTCATAAAAAAGATTACATAAAGATATGGGAACTGCTAAAACCTTTATAATTGGCTTTTTATTTATAAGCCTTCAAATACTTGGGCAATCTAGTTTTACACAGATTGACAATTCCTCTAAAAGAGTTCCCAACTCGATACAATCTTATCAGGAAATAGCCCAATACTTAACAAAAGATTTCACCAACGACATAGAAAAGTCTAGAGCCCTTTATATTTGGATAAGCCATAATATTTCGTACAATGTAGATCTCTTGAACAACTTACCAAAATACACTTCCCAGGAGGCTATTATTGAAGAAGTCATGCAAAACAGAAATGGAGTTTGCCAGCACTATGCGGACCTCTTTTTAGTTATGAGTAATTCAATAGGATTACAAACCTATACGATTTCTGGATATTCCCGAAATACGGATGGAGAAATTGCTGAAATTAGCCATGCCTGGAACGCCATAAAAATAGATTCAAACTACTTTCTTTTAGATATCACTTGGGCTGCTGGTCATGTGACAGAAGACGTCTTTTACAGAAAATTCAACGACAATTTTTTCCTTAAAACACCTCAAGAATTTATAGCAGACCACATTCCTTTTGATCCGGTATGGCAATTTCTTGACAACCCCATTCGCCACAAAGATTTTTCAGAACAGAGTTTTGAAAAACTAAATATTCCCAGTGACTATCCATTTAAGGAAATTCTCAAAAGTATTGATTCTTTGGATGCCATTGCAATACTAAAAACATCAAATTCAAGAATTATTCGTTGTGGAACCTCCAACCAACTCATAAAAAATCAGATTCAAAATAACCTCAATAGCATTACATCTATCGAATTCAACACAGCCGTAGACACCTTAAACTTTGGCATAAAGAATTACAATACCTACATAGACGCAAAAAACAACAAATTCAAAAATCCAAAATTAAACGACGAAGAAATTAAAAGCTATATTTCAAATGCGGAAATTGGCATTAAAACGGCCAATGAAATGATGCTTAATTTGACAGCAACAGATGAAGAACTCAGCTTTTCCTTAAACCATGAAAGGAACCGACTCCCAAAGCTTATAAAAACTGTTGAAACTGAAAAAGATTTTGTGGATCGTTACATTAAAAAATGGAAACCATTGCGAGCTACAATGTTTTATTCGTTTAAAGCAAACAAGATAAATACAAGTTCAAAACCTGTGTTGTTTTAGAGATACACGTCCCTATTTCTATAAAACATCCAAACTTCCTTTCCCTTCTCTTACAATTTCAGGATAACCACTAGTGAGATCAATTACTGTAGAAGCAAGATTATCTCCATACCCGCCATCAATAACCAAATCTACTTTAGAAGCCCATTTTTCATAAATCAGCTCTGGATCTGTTGTATATTCTAACAACTCATCTTCATCGTGAATCGAAGTAGATATTATTGGATTCCCTAATAGAGACACTAACTCAATGGCAATCTCATTGTTAGGAATTCGTATGCCCACCGTCTTTTTATTCTTGAATGCGTTGGGTAAGGTTTTTGCCCCAGGTAAAATAAAAGTATAAGGACCAGGCAAAGCTCTCTTTAAAAGTTTAAATGTTGAAGAATCGATTTGCTTGACATAATCTGAAAGATTGCTTAAATCTTTACATATAAAGGAGAAATTCGCCTTTTCAAGCTTGATTCCTTTTATCTGAGCAATTTTCTGCAAGGCTTTGATATTGGTAATATCGCAACCCAAACCATATACCGTATCTGTAGGATAGATAATCAAACCTCCACGTTTTAATACAGTAACCGCCTTTTGAATTTCTCGGGGACTTATATTCTCTTTATAAATTTTTATCAGCTCAGGCATGCAACATTGAATTTGTACAAATATAAACAATCTTCAAGATTCATAAAAAAAGAACAAAAACACATCAATAGTATTATAAGATTGCTATATATTCACCACATGGTTAACAATGCAGTTCAAAAACAATTCGAGGGATTTCTTCAAAGTAATTCTCTACTCCTGGAATCTTCTATCGTACTCCCTTTTGAACAGTTCGTCTTTAAAAAAAAGCGACCTCTTAAAAATTTGGATCTCGTCATAAACGACAATTTAATGCTTGGAAAACGTGTAGAATATTTTTTCAAACACTACCTTGAAAATTATACAGAATTTTCCATTTCTAAAGAAAACATTCAAATTTTTAAAGGAACAAGAACCCTAGGAGAACTAGATTATATCCTACAAAAAAACAAGCAATCATACCATATAGAACTGGCTT
Organism: uncultured Flavobacteriaceae bacterium; assembly: GCA_943789365.1. Taxonomy (GTDB): domain Bacteria; phylum Bacteroidota; class Bacteroidia; order Flavobacteriales; family Flavobacteriaceae; genus Flavicella. The sequence continues at coordinate 491,874 of CALSTV010000001.1, forward strand.
ATAAATTTTATTTATACAACCCCAATCAAAGCACAGAGGAATTAGAAAATTGGATAGGTCCTAACAAAAAAGACGCTTTACTTGCAAAAGTTGACAAACTCAAACACAAACAATTCCCTCTCTTAAAAACCGAAGAAGCCATAGAAGCTTTAGAACTGCCAATTGAAACACATAAAAATATTTTACAGCAACAATGTGTTCTAGGTCAATTATTCATTCCTAAAGACTATATGAATTATGTCTTTAAAGAAATCGACCCACAGGCTATTGTGGGATATTATGAATCGTATACTGTTTTTCTAAACACAAATCATTCAGACTATTATTACTATATCCCGTCGAAACAAAACTGGCTCGTACCTCCAGAATTACACACAAATTGGTTAACCTATGAAGCCATCAACAACGAACTCAAGGAAAACATGGCACAAAAAAAAGCTACTTTGCTTTGGTCAAAACACATACGTGGAAAAACAAGTTCATTATTTATTACATGGTGGTAAACGCCCGCTTTTTTTAAAAGCCATTCAATCGTCAAGAATATAAAACTGAACTGAAGTAAAAACAAAATTTTTAGCTCTCATTTTTCAGTCAAAAGAGTATATTTGCTTTTCAAAATTTAAATCTAAAACAAAACATATATGTGGTACGAAGTTAAAATTAAATACAGCAGAATTGACGAAGATGACAGAACGAAAACTTTTAATCAGCCGTATTTATTTGATGCGATGTCATTTACAGAAGCAGAAGCCAGAGCAATAGAAGAAATGCAACAATACATTTCTACTGAATTTAAAATTACAAACATAAAAGTAGCCAACTTCGCGGAAATCTGTCCAAACGAACACGGAGACAGATGGTTTAAATGTAAATTATCATGTATTTCTTTAGACGAAGAAAAAGGTACAGAAAAAAAATCGAACTCCTACATTTTAGTGCAAGCCAATGATGTAAAAGATGCTTACGATGTTTTAGCAGCTAGCTTAGCAGATACTGTAGGTAATTTTGAAATTCCAAGCGTACAAGAATCTCCAATCCTAGATGTCTTTCCCTACTACAGCGGTGAAGAAGAAGGGCCTTTAAATGAGGAAATTCCAGAAAATTACGTTCCTGTATCAGAAAACAACTCGGAATCTGAGTTAGAGGAAGAAGAAGAAGTTGTGATTAGCGAAGAATAAGTTTCGTGTTTGTCACTGGTAGATAATGCCAACAAAATACAAATAAAAAACGAGCAGCTTACTGCTCGTTTTTTTTAGGTCATTGCTATATACTCCTACCTGTTATGCAAAAAAAAGGCCATCACTTACATGATAGCCTTTCTTTAAAACTCTATAAATTCTTCTTACCAGAACATAGCGTACAATGCAACTAACACAATCATAATTGCAAATGACCCTATATTAAACATAGGAGAAGTCTCAAAAATACCCTTCTTCAAGTCTATTCCTTTTTCATCTTCCGCTCCTTTGTTTTGCAACAAACTAACAGCAGCAATAATAACCATAGTGATCACAGCTGTTAAGCCCATTTGATCCATCCAAGGTAAATTTAAACTTTCAGATTTTAAAAGTACGGCTACAGGAATGGAAGCCAAGGCTCCCCAAATAGCTCCTTTATTTGTTGTTTTCTTCCAGAACAACCCTAACATAAATACCGCCAAAATACCTGGACTTACAATTCCAGTGTACTCTTGGATAAATTGAAATGCTTGATCAATCCCTCCCAAAAGAGGGGCCATAATAGCTGCGATGATCAAAGCAACAGCGGCAGAAATTCTTCCTACATTTACTGTCTTTTTATCACTCGCATTCTTATCTATATATTGTTTGTATATGTCCATTGTAAAAATAGTCGAAGTTGAATTCAACATCGAAGCCAACGAAGACACAATCGCAGCTGCTAAAGCCGCAAAAGCCACACCTTTCAACCCAGTAGGCAAGAATTGCAACAACCATGGATATGCTTTATCAGCAGCATCCAAAGACGGCATATTCAACATACCATCAGCCCCTAAACTAGCCATCAAAGCAGGATCATTTACAATCACATAAGCAGCGATTCCAGGAATCACTACGATAAATGGAATAATCAATTTCAAACCTGCTGCCAATAAAATACCTTTTTGAGATTCTTTTAAAGACTTAGCCGCAAGTGTTCTTTGGATAATGTACTGGTTGAATCCCCAATAGTACAAGTTCGCAACCCATAAACCACCTACAAGTACACCAATACCAGGTAAGTTATGATACTGGGCATGATCTTTTTCAAGAATCATATTAAAACGATCTGGAGCAGCATCAAAAACTGCTACCATACCTTGCCAAACACCTTCTCCTCCAGAAACTGTATTCAAAGCTAAGTAGGTTGTAATCAAACCTCCAAACACTAAAAACACCACCTGAATGATATCTGTCCATGCCACAGCTGAAAGTCCACCGTATAAAGAATAGGCCGCCGCAAACAACGACAATCCAACAACAGCATAAATCATATCTACACCAATTATAGTCTCAATAGCCAAACCTCCTAAATAAAGGACTGAAGCCAAGTTCACAAAAACATACAAACCAATCCAAAAAACAGCTAATATTGTCTTTAGATTAGTAGAAAAACGTTTCTCAACAAATTCGGGAATTGTATACAAGCCTTTCTCTATAAATATTGGCAAGAAATACTTCCCTACAATGATAAGTGTAAAAGCAGCCATCCATTCATAAGAAGCAATTGCCAGTCCTAGTGCAAAACCAGAACCAGACATTCCAATAAATTGTTCTGCCGAAATGTTTGCCGCAATTAATGAAGTACCAATTGCCCACCAAGGCAATGACTTACTCGCTAAAAAATAATCTTCTGCATTTTTCTGATGCCCAGCTTTATCTCTTGATACCCAGAGACCAACCCCTAAAATAAGGATCGCGTAAGCAACAAAAATAAAGTAATCCCAAAAATGAAATCCTGTTGTCATAGTGTTAAAGTGTTTGGTTTAATTCAAAATAATGCGCTAATCTATTGAATTTAATTGTAAAAATTCAAGAAAAACCAGATATTAAACGTAGTTATTACACTTATTAACTGTTAAAACATCTGACAATTAATGTAGTAACAACTATTAAGTATGGTACTTAGACAAAAAGATACTACGCAAAAGAAACAGTACAACTTAATTTCCAAAAAATGCTGTAAGAATAATTGGTATGGAAATTGTATAATCGACGCCAAAACACTAAAACAAAAAGATAAATATTTTACAAAAACAAACAACTGTTTATAAATTTACCTAAAATCTTTGAATTTATTTAAGAAATGTATGATTATCCATATTTTTCATTATATTTATTTTAATGTATTATTTATTTTGAATAAATCATCTACCCCCCCCCAGACGAAGATGAAGAAATCAATAATATACATATGTATCGTTCTGACAGCGTATCTGTCTAATGCTCAAACCAAATCGATTCCTGCTGGCTCAGTGATTTTGGACATGGGAGTTGTGCCTCAAACTGAAGAAAATGCCCTACTTCCTTATGGCTTAGTATACACACTGATTAAAAATTTCGACACTCCAGTAATTTGGTCTATCAATACTTCCAAAGCAAAGGATGGAATTGACTTTACTGTTGATGGTAAAGATTTTAAGGGAGGGCCTTTTATCATAGAATCTACATACTTAACCCAATCCGTATTAGACGAAATTGCAATTTGGGTGGCAGACGGTGTTGTTACCCACACTACACTCTCAAATGTTATCATCCCGCTGCACAAAGAGCTAGAGTTTTTTGCAAATTGGGTATTAGACACAGATAACGGAGATATCGCAGAACCTTATATCCAAGCGGCCGGCATCCCCATTTCAGCATACAGAACATCACTCCCTACAGGGCTCACAAATTGCGATGATTTGTTTATTTTACCCCACGCAGACCCTACTTGGACCAATCATGGAGAGAGCCTATTTACCTGGAATGCACCCACAACAGAGCCCGGAGGACACGCTGGTTGGATATGGGCCGGTTGTCATGCCGTATCAGTATTAGAAGGACTTGTTGACCCAAATAACAATACTCGAAGAACCAATTTTCTAAGTGTAGACCCTACTACGGCTCCACCAGCGGTACCTACAAGCTACGGCCTTATCAACTTTGGGAATCATGCAGACGCTTCAGGTTCTACGCCCTACCAATCTGCCTATCCAGGCGATCCGTTTATGCAATTTATGGGACTAACAGACAATGCGCATAGCGGCGGTTCTGAGCAAATATTTCTACCTTCAAATACAGGTGGTTGGAGAAGTACTACGAAAATTGGTGCCTGGGACTCAAACCAAATAAATGTACTCAATAACAACTCTCCAGGTGAGGCGGCACTGATTGCCTTTGGGCCAGGGATGGGAGACACGAGCAGAGGTTATATCATGTATGAAGGAGGGCATAGGCTAGACAATGGAACGGAAGCAGAAAATGTAGCCGCCATTCGTGCTTTTATGAACTTCTCTTTTGACGCACCTACTGGACAAGTCCCAACCATTCTCGAAAACAGCTCCCCTCCAACTTCCATTGCTGGAGGTCAGTATATTGATTTTGACGTCACAGGAACCATTCCCGGAGGTGGAACCCCCACTTATACATGGACAACCTCCTGCGGAACCGCAACATTTGATGACAACACCATTGCCACACCACGATTGACATTTACTACCCCCTTGAGTAATGAAAGTTGCCTGGTGACAGTTACCGTAGAGGATTCCTGTGGTAGATCTTCTATCAGCTCCTGGAATATTACGGTTACAGCAGGACCAACCGCTCCAGTTGCAGTGGACGATGCTGTATCTACCTACAACACCTCCAACATCGCTTTCAATGCCTTAGTCAACGATACAGATGCAAATGACAATATAGACCCAACATCATTTACGCCAACATCAAATCTAACCGTTGCTGGAGGGACCTTTATACACAACGGAAACGGAAACGTCGCTTTTATTCCTACCGTTGCCTTTTCAGGAACAGCTACACTAGATTACCAAATTTGTGATACCACTTTGGGCACACCGCTTTGTGACACAGCAACCATAACTGTTACAGTACTTGACAGTCCCTGTAATCTCGGCGAAACAGTAATACGCACTACAGCATACCCTAGCAGTATTGAAGATGAAAACAAATGGAAAAACGAAAACAATGCTTTAGGAGCTCCAGACGGTTCATTTTCGGATTCTGATGATGACAACGGAGCGTTTATAGAATTTGACTTGGGTGCAAATACCACCATTGCCTTAGGAACGGATGTCATATTTACTTTATTCAGCGACGATGGAAAAGCAAATACAGGAACCATAGAGTTTGGCTCTACAACCAGTTATACTGAAGGAATATCCTTGCCTGTCACAGTAAACACGAAGGACCCAAATACGGAGACCTACACTTATACCGTTGTAAACCAAAACCTGAGATACATAAAGGTAAGCGCCATTAAGGATTTTGGTATTGAATCTATTACCTACGAAACAGAAACCTGTTCTACCGTTCCCGACACAGATGGCGATGGAATTATTGACACTATTGATATTGACAGCGATAACGACGGTATTATAGATATCACAGAGAGCGCGGGCAATGAACCCTACGGAGATGAAGATGGTGACACAATTCTGAATTTTGAAGACAACAACGACAACGGAAACGGAGGCGATAGCTCAACGACCAACTATACAGATACTAACAACGACGGGATTCCGAATGTATATGACACAGACAATGACGGAGTACCGAATCATTTGGACTTAGATTCAGACAATGATGGTATTCCCGACAATATCGAAGCACAAGGTACACTTACCTATATAGCGCCTACAGGAACCGTGGGAACAAATGGGCTCGACAGCGCATATGAAATAAGCGACTCCTTATCGGATGCCGGATTAACACCTCAAAACACCGATGGCACTGACAATCCGGATTATCTGGATACCGATTCCGACAATGAAGGAGCAAATGATACTACAGAGGCCGGGCTCACACTTTCTGGAACCGTTGGAAACAATGGTTTAGATGATAATTATGATACTGGAGACAACTATATTGATATCAATGGAGATTTTGACTACAGTCAGTCAGACAATTTTCCCGATACAGACAGTGATATTAGTACTGGTGGCGATGCAGATTGGAGAGATGACACCGCAGGTTCAGACGCAGATGGCGATGGTGTTTTTGACACCATAGATTTAGATGATGATAACGACGGTATCTTAGATACAATTGAAGGAACTGGTGACACTGATGCAGATGGCATACCTAATTATTTGGATTTAGACTCAGATGGCGACGGAATCCCCGACAATATCGAGGCACAAACCACCAACGGGTATGTTGCTCCAAATACTGACAATGCAGCTACCTACACTTCAAACTCAGGAGTTAATTCTGCCTATTTGGGAGGACTAACCCCTGTTAATACCGATAAAACAGACAATCCTGATTATTTGGATTTGGACTCAGACAATCAAGGTGGAACAGATTCCTCAGAAGCCGGAATCTTCTTATCCGGAAATGTGGGCAGTAATGGTCTTGACAATAGTTATGACAATGGTGATGATTATTCAGACGTCAACGGAAGTTTTGACAACACCCAATCAAACAACTTCCCAGATATTGATGGCGATGTCTTGACAGGAGGTGATGTTGACTGGAGAGATGACTTTTTTGGAACGGACCCGGATGGTGATGGCGTTACCAGCGAAACAGATTTGGATGATGATAACGATGGTATTTTAGATACCATTGAGGGAACAGGTGATCCTGACGGAGACGGCATTCCAAATTATTTGGATTTGGATTCAGACGGTGATGGAATTCCCGATAATATTGAGGCGCAAAGTACTTCAGGATACATTGCACCGAACAACAGCTACGATTCCAACATGGTAGACACCGCATACACTGGAGGCTTAACACCAATAAATACCGATGGAACTGACTCTGTAGATTATTTGGATTTGGACTCCGATAACCAAGGTGCAAACGACACTTCTGAAGCAGGTTTAGTACTCTCGGGAAATGTTGGTGACAATGGTCTTGACAACAACTACGACAACGGAGACGATTATTCCGATGTAAATGGCGCTTTCGACAACAGTCAAACAGACAATTTCCCGGACAACGACGGAGACGCTCCCTTTGGAGGCGATGTCGATTGGAGAGATGATCTAGATGGACTTGACACCGATGGCGACGGTATTTTAAATGAAAACGATATTGACGACGACAATGACGGTATTCTGGACACGATAGAAACAAATGGCAAAGACCCGGATGCCGATGAGGATAATGACGGCATTCCTAATTTTAGAGATATTTCAAATAATGGATCCCCATACACAGATAGTAATTCTGACAATGTTCCAGACATCTATGACTCAGATTTAGACGGCATTCCAAATCATTTAGACCTGGATGCCGATAATGATGGAATTCCGGACAATATAGAAGCACAGACCACAGTTGGTTATATAGCTCCCAACAACGCCTACAATGCAAGCGGCTTAGACACAGCCTATACAGGTGGGTTGACTCCGGTAAATACGGATGGAACGGACAATCCCGATTATTTAGATACGGATTCTGACAATGAAGGAAGCAATGACACAGCGGAAGCTGGACTAACTCTTTCGGGCAATGTTGGCGTTAATGGTCTCGATAATAATTATGACAACGGAGATGATTATTCCGACACTAATGGAAGCTTTGACAACACCCAAACAGACAATTTCCCAGACACCGATTTAGATGTAAATTCCGGAGGAGATGTGAACTGGAGAGATGCATTTACCATTGAAGACACAGATGGTGACGGCATATTGAACAATGTGGATATTGACGACGACAATGATGGAATTATCGACTCCATAGAGTCTGGAATTTACAACCCTGATGGAGATGAGGATGGTGATGAAATCCCAAACTATAAAGACACCACAGACAATGGTAACGGAGGAGATTCAAGTACTACAAGCTATATCGATTCCAACAGCGATGGTACTCCAGACGTGTATGATTTTGACGGAGATGGTGTTCCCAATCATTTGGACATTGATGCAGATAGCGACGGAACACCTGATATTGAAGAAAACGGAGACACTGACAACACAATAAGCGGAACTGACACGGATGGTGATGGACTCGATGACAATTTTGAAGGTGCTAATCTTAATGATGGATATGATGTAAACGATGAAATCAACGCGCCTTCTACAGATTTACCAGATTCTGATATCGATATATCCGGTACAGGAGATGTCGATTATAGAGATGATATCGTAAACCCTATTACTCCAGCTGCCGAAGGGAACATCCTCTGGTTACGAGCAGATATTGAAGCTTCTACAACATCTTGGCAAGATCAATCTGGAAATGACCATGATGCCGTAAATGGCACGAATGCACCAACTATGATAAACGACGCATTGAATTTCAACCCAGTATTCTCTTTTGATGGTGTCAATCAATTCATGGAAATCGCTGGAGGTATTTTAGGTAATAACGAATCGTACTCAAAACTTGTGGCCTATACAGTAACTAAAACAACGGCTGCTTCGAACTCTTATGTATTTGAAGAAACCACAGCTGCAAATGACGAGTTTTTAATATGTGTCCCTTGGGGAGACAATGAAGTATATTTTGGAATTGAAGGAGGTACTTCGAATATCAACTTTACTTGGGAATCTACTGCAGGTGTTTATGATATTTACAACTTTTACGGCAGCACAACTGGAAACACTCCATTAGGCACCAAACAAGCCTTATACAGAAATGGAAATATGATAGGAACCGATACCGATTATCATGCAGATATCGTTGGCGATGACACTGAGAATTTCACTACAGGCGTAGGTGGAGGTACTAGTTATTTTGAAGGTGACATTGCAGAGATAATGATTTTTAATATCGACCAGAGTTCAGCTGAACAACAGAATATCCAATCCTATTTAGCGATTAAATATGGTATTACTTTGGGTACCACAGACAACGACTCTAACATAACTGAAGGGGATTATCTCCTAAAAGATTTAACTACCAAAGTTTGGGATTACAGTCAAGACTTCGAATACCATAATGACGTCGCAGGAATTGGTAGAGATGATGCTCTAGGGTTAGAACAAGTAAAATCAAAATCTGTCAATTCTGAAGGATTATTAACCATTGAATACATCACCCCAGCCTCAAAAAGCGCAGGTAGTAAACAAACATTTGCGACTAAAAAATTCAACAACAATAAAGATTTCTTGGTTTGGGGTAACGACAGAGGAAGCTTAGCTACTCCATTGACATCTACTCTACTTTGTTCTCCTTACAATCGTGTAAGGAGAAAATGGAAAATTCGTGAACGGGGAAATGTTGGAAATGTAAAAATATCAATTCCAAAAACAACGGTAGACAACATCTTGAACACTAGCTTTACAGAAAAATACTTAATTGTTTCAGACAATGCCAGTTTCTCATCCAATGTAAGGTATACGTTATTGACTGAAAACGGTAGTAATTATGAAGCTATTTACGACTTTGATGGTGTAAAATTCTTTTCGTATGCTGAAGTAAATGGTATTTTCTGGAACGGAAACCTTAATACTTGGACCGGCGGAAATGGAACCGGAAATTCTGCAAGTACCAATGCTGCAGATATTGACAAAGTAATGGTCATAGACTCTGAAAGTTCATTAACTCATGCTACTTTGGCTGAAAATGCCGATATTGAATGTGTATGGATTAAATCAAACTCAAAGTTAACCGTAAACGATGGACTCTATTTAAAGTTTGATGAAGATTTTGTGCTCGATGGAGAATTACGATTGACGGGGCAGGCACAGTTAATTCAGACACATACAGGTACTTCTAATGTTGCCGGGAATGGAAAACTATACCGAGATCAACAAAGCACTGTTCCAAATGTATATAGATATAATTATTGGTCATCACCAGTAGTTAAAAATGTTGGCGACACCTCCTATGCCGTAGGTGATGTCATGAAAGATGGTAGTACACCAACCTCAGAAACTTCAGACCAAGCTGATATTGTATTTACCGCATCAAGCTATGATGGTAGTACTAACCCTACTACTATTGCGAACTACTGGATATGGTCGTACCTCAGCGGAACCACCGGAGCAGATTGGGCACACAAAAGAGATACCGGAGCCATTCCTATCGGTGCTGGATACACTATGAAAAGCACGGGTGATCCTGACCAAAACTTTACTTTTGTAGGTACGCCTAACGATGGTACCATAGAAATTACCGTTAGCGAAAACACAACCAGTTTACTTGGAAACCCATATCCTAGTGAATTGAACATAGCCAATTTTATCAACGACAATATTGACCCTCAAAACAACAATAGTATCGATGGAACTTTATATTTCTGGGAACACAAAGGAGAAACCGCTTCGAGCACAGTTACTGAAGGACATAATATTGCCGGTTATATTGGTGGCTATTCTACCCGAAATCTTATCATGGGAGTTGCGGCAAGCGCTCCAACAACAGGTACCGCTGGGACCGGAAATACTGGAGAACAGACTAATTACACCTACAGACCTCCAGGCACACATGTAGCTATTGGGCAAGGATTTTTCGTAGGGGCACTTGACGGCATAGGCAACAATGCAAAAATTATATTTAACAACAGTCAGCGAACTTTTCCAAACCCCAGCAACGGTGAAAACTCCGTTTTCCTTAAAGGCAAAAAAAACAAAGCAAGTAAAACTGCTGCACGTTTACAACTGTTAAAAATAGGTTTTGAACATACCAATAGTGCGAATGCGGTCATACACAGACAAATTGGAATTGCTTTTAAAGAAGGTAGCTCCTTTGATTTTGACAACGGACAAGACAGTTTCTTATATGACATGCAAGACACGGACGCCTATTGGCAATTCCCTGTGAATGAAAATAAATATGCGATTGCAACCGTTGGTGCAATTTACAACAACATGGAAGTACCTATTGTAATCAAAAAAGCCAATGATGTTATCGTTCAGTTGAGGGTTGATGTCAAACAATATATCGACGCAGAAATATATTTAAAAGACAACACCACTAATCAACTTTATGACATGACTGAAACAGTGAATTTAAGCCTACCTGAAGGCACTTATACCGATCGATTCACATTACTTTTCAAACAAAGCGAAGTTGCTTCTATTGAAGAAAATGAGTTGAATCAAGTAGCTATTTATTACCTACCTGACTCCAAAGAAATAAACCTTGTATCACCCTACAAGAACCTTATCTATGAAAAGGCTTCCTTACTTAACACACTGGGCATCAAAGTGAAGTCATGGAACACTATTCAGGAAGGAACAATAAAGGTACATACTATGCCAGACGGTGTATACATCTTTCAATTAAGTACAAATCAAGGCATTGTAACCAAGAAAGTTGCGATTTACTAATTCATTAACACTTGTATGAACAAAAGTTTACAACGCTATTAAATACATAGGGTTCAGAGGAATTTTCGTTAATTTTGTATAGGTCTCACGACTAAAACAAGGCGTACAGCTGTAGTGTACATTTTGTGGTATATATATTTACATATAAAAATGAAAGAAGCCCCCCTACCCTTAGTGGTTAGATTTTCAATAGTGTGCTCTGTATTATTCTTTTGCAGTTTACAACTATTTGGAAATACTGTTAAACGAATACCGGAAAACGCAGTAGCCCCCATGCGCTCTAATGGTATGGTGGAAAATTATGGATATATACCGTTTCAGAATCCTTTTACAGAATTTTTAGAACTAAAAATGAGCATGGAGAGTACTTTATCCGTGCTAGCAATTGATACTGACCTCGATGGAGTAGACAACGCTACAGATTTGGATGATGACAATGACGGAATCTTAGATGAAATTGAAAACAGCTGTAGTCTTGTTGGAGGTTATGATGGTTATTGGAGTTATGAAGGAACCACAGACGATGTGTCTGGAAATGATCATAGTCTACAGGGAACTATTCCTCCAACAATCACATATGGAACTGGTGTAATTGACAATACACAAGCTATTAATTTTGACGGAACGAGCACCATACTTCAATACAGTGATGGAACCTTTTTAAATCAAGCAATTTCATATTTTTCCTTTTCATTTTGGATTTATCCAACCGACTTAACTAGAAGCGAACAATCTCTAGTAGATGAAGGCGCCGGTGGTAGAGGATTTATGATTCGTCTTAACAACAGCACGTTGGAATGCGCTATTAGAAGTAACCCTAACACCTATGCCACCTCTACCTTTAATCTTCCTGAAGAAGATAGATGGTATCACATTGCAGCTACCTATAATAATGGTATATTGACTTTATATTTGGATGGAATCCCGAGTACGCCTGTGGACACCGGTATAGGAGAATTGACTTCGCACTCAAATCAAGGTGGTTTTGGTGGTACCATTGGAAATAATTTATATGGTACTGGCGCAGGGCATCATTTTCTGGGACGGATGGATGAAATATTACCCTATTGCCTTAACAACAGCACAAATTAATCAGCTAAAAAACAGCACAAACTGCACACCAGAAGACAGTGATAATGATGGAATTATAGATGCGCTTGATTTGGACTCCGACAATGACGGTATCCCCGACAATATCGAGGCCCAAACGACAAATGACTATACTCCCCCAAATTCAGATTCACCAGAGAATTACACGACAAATAACGGAGTAAATTCTGCTTATCTTTCTGGCCTTACCCCAGTAAATACAGACAATGACTCATTCCCAGATTATCTAGACACCAATTCCGATAATGAAGGGGATGACGATACCACAGAAGCAGAGTTTTACTTTGAATGGTGTTTATGGTAACAATGGCTTAGACAGCGATCGTGAAAATACAGATGATTATTCTGATCCAAATGGAAAACTAGACGATCCTACAACACTTCCTGATAGTGATAATGACAAAGATAGTGGTGGTGACGTGAACTATCGAGACAATGTGGTCTCTATTGCTTTTGATTCTGAATCTAACGTAACACCTAGCGATTTAATAAATCAAATTATAGGAGACGGTGTTCTATTAGAAAGCCCAACGGTTTCTAGTGGTGACGCGAGTAATACACAGGTGGGTACTTTTCAAGGAGCAATGCAAGTTAAAAATCTTCAAATAGATACGGGAATTGTGTTGACTACTGGGTCGATGGACAAAAACTCAAGCCTCTATGTATTTATAGAAAATAGCGCTAGTTTTAGTGGTTATGACAACACTGGAAACGTAAATGATAGTGATTTATCAGGACTTGCGACCAGTTCAACCAATGATGTCGTTGCCTTCGAATTTGATGCTACTTTGGACCTATACGCAACCGTATTGACAATTGATTACCAATTTGCTTCTGAAGAATACAATGAATACGTATGCTCAGCTTTTAACGATGTGTTTGGCTATTTTATTACTGCTTATGAAGAGGACGGCATTACATTGGATACCAACTCTACTCAGAATATAGCCTTGGTGCCTGGGTCTGACAAAACAGTAGCCATTAACAACATAAACAGTGGTATTGGGGAAGTACAAAGTGAAACCTGCGAAACCACGAACGGAAATTATTATATTGACAATACGGCTAGCAACAATCCTGTAAAAATCATTTATGACGGAATCACTACAAAAATGAGGGCTTCTGCGACAGGGTTGACACCAGGAAAAAAATACCATGTAAAGTTTGTAATTGCGGATGTAGCAGACAGTTCATGGGATTCTGCAATCTTTATAAACCTAATTAGTGGATACCCTGATACGGACAATGACAAAATTGCCGACGATCTCGATATTGACGACGACAATGACGGTATTTTAGACGTTGTAGAAGACGCCAATTTAGACAACGACAACAATCCTTTATCGAACCCTACGGATACAGACGGTGATGGAATTTACAATTTCATGGACTTAGATTCAGACGGTGATGGTATACCGGATAATATTGAAGCACAAACCACCAGTGGGTATATTTTTCCAAATGGTATCTACAATAACCTAGGATTGGATACGGCATACACAAATGGTCTTACGCCAACCAACACCGATGGTACTGACAATCCTGATTATTTAGACCTCGATTCGGATAATGACAGCACAGATGATACTACTGAGGCGAACTTGAGCTTATCAAATGCGGTAGGGACAAACGGTTTGGACAACGCTATTGACAGTTCGGATGACTACCAAGATGTGAATGCAACAATAAACAACCCAAACACACTGCCCGATACAGATGGTGACCAAAGTATTGGTGGTGATGTAGATTTTAGAGATGCTACTTCCATTGGTGATACCGATGGAGATGGGGTAAATGACAACGAAGATATCGATGATGACAATGACGGTATTTTAGACACGGTAGAAGGTACTATCCTCGACACAGACAATGATGGCATCTTAAACTATTTAGATCTCGATTCAGATGGAGACGGAATTCCTGATAACATAGAAGCGCAAACTACAGCTGCTTATTCAGCACCAGCAAATGACAGTCCGGCATTGTACAGCACTAACCTCGGTTTAAATTCTTCGTATGTGGGCACCAATGGTTTAACACCAGTCAATACAGACGAATTCTTCACAATAAATGATCTTATTCCTGACTATTTAGACACAGACGCAGACAATGAAGGTGCAAGTGACACAGTTGAAGCAGGATTAAATTTGAGTTCTATCATTGGAATAAACGGATTAGACAGTAATGTTTATACTTCTAATGACTATTCTGATCCTAATGGTACTATCGACGATCCTGCCAATTTAATCGATTCCGATTCTGATATCGGCACAGGTGGTGATGTCGATTTTAGAGACAACACAGTGGATGTAACAATTGGCTCTGGAAATTTGCTTTGGTTACGAGCAGATATCGATGCCAGCGTTTCCCTTTGGGAAGATCAATCGGGTAACAACCACGATGCTACAGCTGTTGTAGCCCCAACCTTAAACAGCAACGGCCTTAATTTTAATCCTACTCTTCAATTCAATGGTAGTACGCAATATATGCAGATTACCAATGGTATTTTAGGGACAGCAAGCTATACCGATCTTTGGGTATATGCAGTTTCAAGTACACACAGCATTCAATCTTCAAGTCTGTTTAGAGAAGACCTAGCGAACAGCGAAAGGTTTGGGGTTCAAATACCTTGGAGTGATAACATGTTACGTTTTGATTTTGGAAATACGAATACCAATTCTGGAAGAATTGAAGCAAACTGGGGAAGTACAACCAACACCTTCAACCTTTGGAATTTTGGGTATGACAACACAACTTCCAACCCCTCTAACAACCGAAAATCCATGTATAGAAATGGAGAACGTTTTGCAGTTGGAACCAGTACCGATACAAGTGTTCAAGGCGCAAACAACAACTTTTTTATTGGATCGGATTTGAGTGACTTTCACGATGGAGAACTCGCAGAATTAATTGTATTTTCAGACATCCCTTCTGCTATAGAACAGCAAAGTCTTCATTCCTATTTAGCTTTAAAGTATGGAATTACACTCGACAATTCAAATGACAACAACTCAATTATTGAAGGAGATTATATTTTATCAAACGGTTCTACAAAAGTATGGGAATACGAAGACGACGACAATGGAAATGGTCTTTTCCATCATGATGTTGCCGGTATTGGTTTGGACGAAACCCGTAATTTTGAACAAAAGCAATCAAAATCAATCAATAGCGATGCATTAATTACTATAGGTCTAGGAAATATTGCAGCGAACAACGACACAAATTCAAACAATTTTGCAACAGATAAAGATTTTCTAGTTTGGGGTAACAATGACAATGACGATCCACTTAATCTTGACACAACCACAGGAGACAATGTTGCAGATGGTGTAAAAACTGTAAGTTCTATTTTGTGTAGTGAATCTCAAGTTCTGATTAAAACATGGAAAGTAGTTGAAACAGGAAGCGTTGGAAGTGTTCAAATTGCAGCGCCTGTAACAACCATTCGAAATTTATTAGATACTACTAGTGATATTGAAATTGCTTTGAAAATAGCAGACGATGCCGCTTTGACCGAAAATGTTGAATTTATTTCTTTGAACACTGAAAGTATTAATGGAACGCAGAGTCTTACCGCTACTTATGACTTTGATGGAACCAAATATTTTACATTTACGGAAGTTTCTGGAATCACTTGGAAAGGATCTGAAGGTGCTAATGGTAATTGGTTTAGAGGATCCAATATTGGAGCTGCGCCAGGTGCAACAGGAGACGAATCTCAACTGGTTATTATCGATGCCGAAGCGAGCAAAAACGCAACCTTAAACACCGATGTTAGCATTGGTTGCCTATGGATAAAACCAGGTTCAAAACTACATGTAAACAACGATTTAGAATTGGTTATTGCAGACGAATTGCAATTGGATGGCGAATTGCGCCTTCTAGAAGATGCCCATTTGATTCAAACACATACTGGCAGTTCTAAAGTAACAGGAAATGGAAAATTATTTATTGACCAAAAAGGGACTTCTGAATCCGTTTTTCATTACAATTATTTTACATCACCAGTATCAACCGTTGGAGAACATGGGTACACGATTGAAGACGTAATGTTCGATGGAAACAGTCCAACTTCCATAAATAACACCTTTACAGATTCACCACTAAAAGCCATTAATTACCAAGAGTATAATAATGTTTATTCCAATTTAAATGGAAGTTATTCAAACGGCACATTAACGGTTGCAAATTATTGGTTATTTTAGTTACAATAACGGTTTGGGAGGGGCATCATGGATCCAAGAAAAAGAAACGGGTACTTTTGAACCGGCAGAAGCCTATATCCTTAAAGGACCTGGAGCTACACATAATTACACCTTTGCCGGAACACCACATGATGGCGACATAAATGCAGTAATTAATAGTTCTCATTTCTCGCTATTAGGAAATCCATACCCTTCATCACTGAGTGCTCAAGAATTCTTTTCCGATAATTCCGATGTCATTCAAACACTCTATTTCTGGCAACATACAGGAAGTGGAAACAATCATACACAATCTGAATATGAAGGCGGATACAGCACACTTGTTGGAACTGTTTCTGCAGCGGCAACTGCCGTTACTGGTACAGCAGGGCTCTCTGAAGGTTACGACTACAACACTATCTCTCCAAAAGCCCATATAGCCGTTGGCCAAGGATTCTTTGTTAGAGCAACCCCATCTGGTGGAACTATTAACTTTAACAATTCACAAAGGTCATCGTTAGGAATAGGAGACAGCTCCATCTTCTTAAAAGGAAGTAAACATCAGAAAAAAGAGGCTCAAGTAACACAAACATTGCCACTGATTAAAGTTGGTTTCGACTACATCAATGAAAGTGGACTCGATCTACACAGACAAATTGCTGTTAGCTTTAAGGAAGGTAATAGTTATGAAAGCGATAATGGTTACGACGCATTAATCTATGATTTAAATAGCACAGATGCGTATTTCCAATTTGAAGACTATAGAGAAAAATACGTAATTGCTGGAATAGAAGCTTGGAATCCTTCTCTTGAAATCCCTTTCACTATTTCAATGAATTACGACGGTGTCTCTTATTTAATGTTAGATTCTGTAGAAAACATAGACCACGCTATTTATTTAGAAGACAAAGAAACCAATACCATTACCAATTTAGGAACTGGTTCTGTGCAACTGAATTTAAACTCTGGGACCTATACAGATCGGTTCTATTTAATATTTGGAGAGGAACAAACCTTAGCTAAGGATACTACTACTTCAAAAACTGTACTGGTTAGGTATGACAAGAATAGTAAACAGCTAGTCCTGAAAAAAGAAATGGAAATAGAAATTAATTCCATACGTTTAGTAAACACTGTTGGTCAGACAGTGAATTCTTGGCAAGAAAAAGACATCCTAAACGTAAAACAAACGGCGCAAGGAGTTTATTATCTGATTTTAGATACCTCTATTGGTAAAATCACAAAAAAAATTGCAATCTACTAAGGACTTAAAGTCTTTTTGAATATTAAAACATCCCCAATTAAATTACTTATTTAATTGGGGTTTATTTGTAACTTTGCTGCCATTATAAAAACGACAATTTTATGTCTGAAGAAATCAAAACCGAAAAACGAGTTGCAAAACCCAAATGGTTGCGTGTAAAATTACCCGTAGGTAAGAAATACACGGAACTAAGAGGTTTGGTAGATAAATACAAATTGAATACTATATGTGCCAGCGGAAGCTGTCCAAATATGGGCGAATGCTGGGGAGAAGGAACGGCAACCTTTATGATTCTTGGGAATATCTGTACGCGTTCTTGTGGTTTCTGTGGTGTAAAAACAGGACGCCCCGAAACCGTAGAATGGGACGAACCAGAAAAGGTAGCCCGCTCTATCAAGTTGATGAAAATAAAACACGCCGTAATTACTTCTGTTGATAGAGACGACTTAAAGGATGGTGGTTCTATTATTTGGGAAGAAACAATACAAGCCATCCGAAGAGCAAACCCAAACACGACGTTGGAAACTTTAATTCCAGACTTTCAGGGCATCGAAAAAAATATTGACCGTTTGCTACGTGCAGCTCCTGAAGTTATATCACATAATTTAGAAACCGTTCGACGCCTTACGCGTGAAGTTAGAATTCAAGCGAAATACGATCGCAGTTTGGCGGTTTTAAAATATTTAAAAGACAACGGCCAACGCAGAACCAAATCAGGTATTATGCTGGGCTTGGGAGAAACTGAGGACGAAGTGATTGAAACTTTACACGACCTCGCCAAAGCAAAAGTAGATGTAGTTACGATAGGACAATACCTGCAACCGAGTAAAAAACATTTGCCAGTAAAAGAATTTATCACACCTGAACAATTTGAAAAATACAAAAAAATTGGCTTAGAGCTTGGTTTTAGACACGTAGAAAGCAGTGCTTTGGTAAGATCTTCCTATAAAGCACAAAAACATTTGGAGTAATTTCGTTTTTGGCACGGTAATTGCAACTGTATAAAATGAAGGGAGTGGTTACCTTTCATTTTCATAAATTAAGTTTGGTTAGTTAAAAAAGCTCTGAGTCTTCAGAGCTTTTTTATATTTATAGGCATTGCTTAGACAAGCTATGAAGTTCTATACCTAGAATGCCTTTATCGATCCAATGCTTTAATTTTATGTTTTAATTCATTACAACTCATACAAATCATCGATTCAAGTGAACTCAATATACTTTCCCTTTCTTTTGATAAAAATATTGCGTTCAATGTTTCCTCTGGATAAGCTACATAAATCTTAAGCAAAGAGCTATAAGGTAATTCATTTGCTGAATTCGTCGTGTTAGTTAATAATTCGACAAATAATAAATGTAACTCTTTATCAAATTTCGAGAACATTTGACATTCAAATTTTATCAAAGCCGACTTCAAATAAGTTTCTGAATATTCTTCGGATTTTTGTCTATCCTCTTTCTTTAAGGATATAAGGAAGTTATTGTTCAATTCTATGCATTCTTCAAAAACATCTTTGACTTCCTTTACCTCCTGTGAATAACTACCATAACTATTAATCAAAAAAATGGTTCCTATTAATAATTGTTGTATTAAATTCATAACTGCGATATTTTTAATAATTAATTGTCAATCTCATAACCGGATTATTTTCTAAATATGTATTCATTATATTTCTAAATTGAATTAACCCTCGCTGCCGCACGAATCCTTTCGTGTGCGCAACGAACTAGCCACTAATAAACGAAATTCTAAAACAATATTCGCGCTCTTCAAAAATAATTTGCTTTTCTGTAGTTAAAACACGAAACCTTGACCTACATCTAATCCCTAATCAATTTTGAATGCCATTTATCCTTAAAATACCGAACCACACGAAAGGATTCGTGCGGTAGCGTGGGTCGAGCGGAGTCGAGACCACGTTGTTTTATAAAAAACAGTTTCAACTATATAAGAACGACCTCTCGACAAGCCTGTACCGAACTTGTTGAGGTGCTCGAGGAGACATTCTCGACAAGCCCGTGCCGAACTTGTTGAGGTACTCAAGAAGACATTCTCGACTCAAGCCTGTACCGAGCCTACCTTGTCGGCAGACAGGTTTTCCGAGATGCTCGAGGACACAGCTGTGTTCCTCAGTCTTGTCACTTACTCATAGAAAGAATCATGCTTAAACCCAATTAAATACAATTTCTCTTTGGCTCTGGTAATTGCTGTATACAACCATCTAAAATAATCGATACTTTGTCCATCCGGCAAAAAAGGCTGCTCAATAAAAACAGTATCCCACTGCCCTCCTTGTGATTTATGGCAGGTCATGGCGTATGAAAATTTTATTTGCAGAGCATTAAAGAACTTGTTGTTTTTTACTTCTAGTAACTTTTTATACTTCGATTTGATATGGTCAAAGTCTTTCATTACTTCTTGATATAAACGATTCGAATCGTCATAGCTTAAGGATGGATTTTCAGAGGTTAGGGTATCCAGCAAAAGCACTGTTTCTAATGGAGGTTGAGACGGATAATCAATCATTCTCACTTTTACCTCAGCAAAACGAAAACCATAGAGTTCTTTTGTACTAAATATCTCCAGAACTTCAAATGTATCTCCATTTGCAATAAAACTAATTTCTGAAGTGTCTTTCATCCAGAAATAATTATTCTTAACAGCCATGATATGATCTCCCACAGAGATTTCATTTTCTTGGTCTCTAATCTGCGTTCGAATTTGTTGATTGTATTGATTGGCTCTTTTGTTCGATCGTACTACGATGGCTGTTTCTTCCACTCCTTGCTGATCATAAGCCGTAGTGATTGCATCTTGAATGTCGTATCCATCTTCTAGACGAACAATATCTGGAAAACTCAAATCAAACTTAAAATTAGCTATGCTTTGACTGGCTATCATGAGTCTTAATTGGGTTGCATTGGTCAATATACCCGAGTTTTGATGCTGACGCATCACTTCATCCAATTCTATCAATGATACATTTTTATTAAAATCATAACTCAATTTATCTTCATCTAAGGCCGGACTCACTACTAATTTAACAGGAGGCAATTGCGCCGTATCACCTATCAAAATCAATTTACAGTTCACGCCAGAATACACATAATCCATCAAATCATTTAACAAGGAACCATTGTCAAATAATTTCGAATTGCTTGGGGCATCTGGTACCATTGAAGCCTCGTCAACAAAGAAAATAGTATTCGTGTGCTTGTTTACTTGTCTCACAAATTCTACTCCTCCATTTCCTGTTTTTTTAGGATGGTAAATTTTTTTATGAATGGTAAAGGCCTTTTTCTTAGCATACAGCGATATCACTTTTGCCGCTCTACCTGTAGGCGCCAACAAAACAGGTTTTTTACCCACTTTCCACAAATTATTTACAACGGTACTGATACTTGTTGTTTTCCCCGTTCCTGCGTATCCTTTTAATAAAAAAACGCCTTTTGTATCCTTTTCAAACACAAAATCTGAAAGCATTGACAACAATTCATTTTGAGTGCTTGTAGGCTCAAAAGGAAAGGACTTGAGAAGTTCTTTGTAAAAATTTTGAGAAGTTTTAATCATGAATGCAAATAAACAACAAATATAGGCATTGATTTCCCCGTAAAAGTTTTTATGGTTGAAAAAAAATTGTAGATTTGTCTAATTCAAATTTAAACCTAGATTACAATGATTATTATAGCAGGTATTATTGTGGCAATATTAATTGCCATCCTTATTATAAAATATGTTCCTCTAAAATTACACTGGTTAGTTTCTATCGTATTACTTTCGGTTGCTGGATATTTGGGCTACTTAATTTTTGACAGTATTATGGGACCCATTCGTTTTAATGTGGAGAAAAAAGTTCGATATGCTAAAGTCATTGATCATTTGAGAATGATTAGAGATGCGCAAGATGCACATAAGACGATTACAGGAAAGTATGAAAGAGACGGAAACAAGTTGATAAAGTTTTTAGACACTGCTGAATTCGCAATTACGAATACACACAATGAAATCATTGAAGTAAACAAAGGTACTAAGTGGCAACCACTAATGGTAGAAGTTGAACAAAAGGTAACAGATACAACAGGTTACGACTCTGTAAAAGAATCGCTGTTTAAAAATCGTGATTACACAAAAATGCTACAAGTTCCTGGAACAGATACCGAGTTTAAAATTACAATTGGATTTATTCAAAAAGTTGCAGGATTAGAAGTACCTGTGTATATAGCAAAAGTTGACAAAGCAATTATTTTAGAAGGCCTAGACAAATCACTAATCAATCAAGAAAGAGAAGCAATTGGTGGAAACGAAGTGAAGGGAGAATTCCTTTCTGTAGGATCTTTGGAAGAAGTAAATTCTAACGGTAACTGGCCACCTTTTTATGACAAAAAGGAGTAAATACATACTCGATAAATCGATTGAAAAAACCGATTTAAAGGAAACCTATCTATCCATCCAAATTAGTTTGGATGGATTTTCTTTTTGTATATATGCACCCATTTCACAAACGTATTTAACTTTTCAGCACTATGACTTTGGGCTTCAGCACAACACTCCTGACCAACTTTTAAAACTTGTTCAGACTATTTTCGATGAAAATAATCTCTTGAATCAGGACTATAAAAAAGTCAACATCATCCACCAAAATGAATTGGCTTCATTAGTCCCTGAGGAATTCTTCGATGAGGACTGCGCGAAAGACTATTTAAAAAACAATATAAAAGTGCTAAACAATGATTTTGTGAGTCACGACTTGTTAAAAAATGAATCGGCGGCACTTGTATACATTCCTTATGTAAACATCAACAACTTTATCTTTTCAAAATTCGGTGCTTTTGAATACTTTCATTCTGCGACCTTATTTATTGATCTAAAGAACAAACTTGAACAAAATATGCATCAAACAAAGTGCTATATTCATGTACACCCTCATTCGTTCGATGTTCTTGTTTACAAGGCAAGTAGTTTAATTTTCTTCAATCATTTCAACTTCCAAACAGCAGCTGATTTTATTTACTACGTTCTATTTGTCATGGAACAACTGGAACTGAGCCCTAACGAGATTGAAACTGAGTTGTCTGGTGAGATAGAACAAGATTCAGAACTGTTCAAAACTGCCTTTCAATACATACGAAATATTCGTTTTTACAACATTCCAAATCCAAAGCTCTCTGCATCGTTTGACGAAATATCGCGACACAGTAATTATATTGATTTACATCAATTCTAATTTTCGAATAACGTATCAAGTTATTCCATTCAATTTATACTATGAGAATCATTTCAGGAAAACACAAGGGACGCAGGTTAAATGCACCTAAAAACTTACCCGTACGTCCTACTACGGATATGGCCAAAGAATCGTTATTCAACATTCTAAATAACCTGTATTATATTGAAGACATAGAAGTTCTTGACCTTTTTAGTGGCACTGGTAATATTAGTTATGAATTTGCCTCTAGAGGTTGTGATTCCATTGTTGCGGTAGACCAAAATTACGGTTGTATTAAATACATCAAACAAGTTTCAAAGGAGTTCGATTTTAACATCGATATTCTTAAAAGTGATGTCTACAAATTCATTGAAAGCACAAAAAAGAAATCTGATGTGATTTTTGCAGATCCTCCGTATGATTTTACAGAGGCACAATTTTCTAAAATTGCAACGGTTGTTTTTGAAAATGATCTACTACACTCCAATGGCGTTCTTATAATTGAACATTCCAAACAAACTAAACTGAATGCCCATCCTAATTTTAGTTATGAAAAGCGTTATGGAGGCAATGTGTTTAGTTTTTTTGAGAAAACAAATTAAAGCCCTGTTTGTTTCTTGCATTCGGTTACAACTACAGGCCCTAATTCTTATTCCAATTGTATTTAAATTCACAAGACTGATTGGATTCATTGATTTTCACAAAAGTATCTGATACGTGAGAAACATTCCATTTATTGAGTGCATCTTCTTGCTTCTTCTGCAAAGTCATCTGCTGAATTTTCACATAATCCTTGACAAAATCAGCGGTATGCGCTTCTTCCTTGTCCCGAATTAGGATAAACTTAAACATTTTCACACCTTCTCTTGTTTCATCATAAAACGGATTCGAAATTTCTCCTTCTTTCAATGAACTTACACGTCCATACAATGATGGATCCATTCTCGTCAATTCAAAACGTGAATCGTTTGTTTGCGGATTGATAATAATTCCTTTATTCTGACGTGTATCTTTATCGCTTGAGTATTTAACAACCGCTTTTTCAAAATCCAATTCCTCAGCTAAAATACTATCTCTAATTTTACTTATTTTTTCTTCTGCTTCTTTTAATTTTTCGTCTGATACTTTAGGCTGAATCAATATATGACGCACATCTATTTCCTGTCCTTTAATTTTTTCTAAATGGATAATATGGTATCCAAAATCAGATTTAAAGGGTTCAGAAACTTCACCTTCATCTAGACTAAATGCAACTTCTTTGAATTCTTTTACAAATTGACTTTCTCTGGTTAATGTATATTTCCCCCCATTCTGAGTTACACCTGGGTCTTCTGAGTACAAAACGGCTTTCATTCGCATACTAGAACCGTTAATAACATCTTCCCGAATTTCTTTTAATTTTTCAATTACCTCTTTTATTTCTTCTTTTGAAGGTTTTACATTAATAACGATTTGTGCCATTTCAATTTCCGCTCCAAATTCAGGTAAATTCCCATTTTCCTCCAAACTTTTAAAATACACACGCACCTCTTCAGGTGTTACTTTTACATCGGATACTACATTTTGCTTTTCACTTCGAATCAAGGTGTTTTCACGTTCAATCCTTGTCAATTCTTTTCTTAGATCATCTTCATCATCAAAACCGTACATTTCATATACTTTTTTAATGGACCCTAATTGTTGTTTTAAGTAGGCGATATTTCTTTCTACCCCCGAACTTATTTCTGCATCGGAAACGATCACGCTATCGATGACTGCATGATGAGCTAATAATTTTTGAATCATGATTTGCTCTAACATCTCACAATCCGATAATTGGATTTTTCCTTCACTACTAGACGCTACTTCTTGCTTAAATTTCTGAACATCAGACTCTAGAACAATATTCTCACCTACAACCACTGCTACACCATCTACTTTTATTTTTGTTTGCGACTGTACAGACCACAAACCGCAAAAAAGCAGCAGCACCAACATTTCTATTTTAATCATCTTAATATATTTCAAATTGTTCATTTTTAATGGCATCATCGACCAATACATTTTCAACATTGTTAATAAGTTCGAGTTTCCTTTTGTGGACTATCATTTCTTGAACAGTCCTAGCAATATAACGCAATGGCGCTATTTCATTTCTATTTATAACATCCAATATATACATATAATACAAACTCGTCTTATCCGACTTCACTGTAAAATAATTTGGTCTTATGACTTTGTTTTTATCTGTATCTTTCAACACAGGTACTTTATTTACTACATCTTTATAGCGTATCCATAAAGAATCACTCAAGAATAACGATTCTAAACCTTCCTCTTCTTCAAGTAGAAATAAATCATTTTTCCCTTTTGAAATAAACAATCGCTTGAGTCTAGATTTCTGTTTATGCTTTTTGGAAAATTTAATATACTTAAATTTCACCAATTCTTCATTCACTCTAAAGCTTTCTTTATTTTTAGCGTAATAGTCCTCAATTTGCTCATAGGTTACTACGGTATCCAGTTTTTGAGAAATCAACGCTTTTTTGAATGAATTGATAAACAAATCTTGTCTATACTTCCTGACTAATTTTTCCAATGCTTCGTTTTCAGAAGGCATATTAACCTCTGACTTCAGCAATAAAAGTTCTTGTTTTGCCCAAGAATTGATCAAATCTCTAGCGACCACAACACTATCTTTTGGTCGTATATTTTTAGGAAAAACAGCTTGTAAATCTTCCAAATACAATTCAGCATCATACACACGTGCAACCACAGTACCGTTCCCGTTTTTGTTTTCTTTTTCAAAAAAACTACAGGAGGCAAGTACGACACATAAAATGATATATATATTGTTATTCTTCACTGTAAATATCCATTTCTTTCTTCAACTTTTTTACGGTTCTCTTATATACTTTTATTTTGTGTTGATTTCGAAGTTCCTCCATCCAATTTTCTTGGATCTGATTTTGAAAATCACTGATAACCTTTCCTTTTACATCTTTAAATTCTTGTTGAACTTCTGGAGATTTCGAAACTATTTTCACTATAACAAAGTAGCCATCATCTTTATATGAATTCGTACTGTTCTCAGTAAAATCTACTCCTTCTGGAAAAATAGGATCATCACTTTTAAAATCTCCTGTTTTAAATAATACGTCTTGCTTCGAAACCAAAATTTCCTGTATGGAATCTATAGATGCGGCTCCGGAAATAAATTGCTTTAACGATGCTACTTCCCCTTCATCCTTAGTACTTACTACCAGTGATTTAAACGTCTCTGGCGTTCTATAGGTACTTAAATTGGCATCGTAATACTGCTGCAGTCCTATAGAATCATTTTGAGCAGCATCCCAAATTTTAAGTTTCATCAAATCGAATAATAACAGACCATTTTTATATTCCTCAAAAAGGTATTTAAACTCTTCATTTGTTTCTTCAAGGTGTACTTTGTAATAATTTAAAATTTCTTCATCTACAAAAGGCTCAAATACATCCAAGGCTTTTCTATCTCTTCGATTCTTGATATAGGCAGCAAAGTCATTTTGTGTCAAAGTATCTTTTTCAATCGTAACCAACCAAGTATCCAAAGAATCATTTACCACTCCTTTATGCCCTTCCTTAAATTCCAATTTAGCTTCTTCGTTGATACGTATATTGTACTCTTTTTTCAATCGTACAACCACGGGGTTCGACAATGTTTTAGCACGTCCATCCTTTTTCGCTTTTTGCAACAATTCATCTTTTGATTCTTCAAAACTCCCTACTGGGTATCGTTTTATAAAACGAACAATATGCCATCCATAAGCGGTCCTAAATGGTTCAGAAAATTCGTTTTCCTTAGAAAGAGAAAAACTTACTTCTCCAAATGGTGGAGGCAGCGATCCCATTGTAAACTTCGCCAGCTTTCCTCCATTAGAAGCCGACCTCCTATCGTCTGAATATTTCTTGGCGAGTTCCGAAAAATCTCCACCTCCTTTTATTTCAGCCAGTACTTTATCTATGGTTTGTTTTCCTGTAGTCGTAGTATCTCTTAACATGATATGTGCTACTTCAATTTCTCCTAAAGATTCTCGAGTATCATTTACTTTTAGGATATGATATCCAAATTGTGATCTAAATATTTGAGAAACCTCTCCTTTTTTGGTATTGTAGGCTGCACTCTCAAAAGCATACACCATTCGAAAGACCGAAAAATAACCTAACGCACCGCTGTTTTTTCGAGCACTAGGATCTTCTGAATGCTTTTGAGCAATGGTAGCGAAATCTGCGCCTCCAACAATTTGATTTCTCAAGTCAGAAATTTTCCCATAAGCCTTTACCGTATCTTTCGAGTGTTCCCCTACTTTTATGAGTATATGACTTGCATTTATTTCTTTTAAACTTCTCTCATAAGCTTCTTCTACAAGACTATCAATCAAGCTATTGTCATTCAAATAAGGCAACACCAACTGATTTCTATACCTCGCTACTTCCTTTTGATATTCTGGAAGTGTATCTAATTTTATTTCTTTTGCTGCTATCAATTTAAGTTTGTAATCGACAAACAGTTGCAAATCTTCTTCTAGTGAAGGCGATTGACCGTCAATTTTTAAATTTTTATTTTTCCCAAAAAGCCTTCTGAATTCAGACTGATACACAGGCTCGTCGTCTATTTTTAATAATACTTTATCTCCCTTTTGCTGAGCAAACAGGGTGTTCCCAATAACAATTAATAAAAAGAATGCAGTTAATTTGTTCATCATAAATGTTTAAATTCAACCTTAAAAATAAGGATACTGGTTAGTTTATTTTAAGGGGGGTAAGATATTCTACTTCTATTAGAATAATTGTTAATAAAATCACAAAGATATAATGCCTTCAATATAAGCAACAGCCTTGTATTTTTCGATTACTACATCTGCATTTTTCACACGCATTGTAACAGAAACACTTATGTATTTATTAGTTTTTGAAGTTTTTGTCTTTAAAACAGCTTCCTTCTCTTGAAAAACCGCTTTCACTTCATTCAACTGGTTTTGTGTAGTAGGCACGATAAATTTAAACAAATAGGCCGCTGGAAACTTGGTAGATGTCTCTAAGCTCTCCTTTAATTTATCATAAAATTCAGACTCTTTACTCATTTCTATTCCTTTATATTTTTTCAAGACAGCACTTGTCTTTTCAGGAAAACAAAATTACGTTAAATGATTGACTTTTGAAATGAAGACAAGGCATAAATTTATTCTTGTTTTGAAAACAAATTTCAAAGAAAAAAGCAAGGTATTACACTCCTAAATATAGTATTTTTACCAGATGCAACAGAAGATTGTTATTACGGGAGGTCCAAGTACCGGCAAATCGACGCTTATCGACAGCTTACTAAAGGCTGGACACAGTTGTCAAAAAGAAATCTCTAGGGAAGTAACCTTAGCAGCGAGAGCCAAAGGTATTGAGCAATACTTTTTAGAAGACCCTTTAGCATTTAGCAAAGAACTTTTAAAAAGAAGAATTGAGCAATACCAAAAAGCGACACTTATGAATAAACCTATCGTGTTTTTTGACCGTAGCATTCTAGACATCCTTGCCTATTTAAAGTTTTCAAATACAATTCATAACTTCAATTTTGAAGAAATCACAAAACATTGTAAATTTCAACAAGTTTTTATCACACCTCCATGGCGTGCAATTTATACGACAGACAATGAACGGCATGAAACCTATGACGAAGCACAAAAGATACATGAACAACTGGTAATTACCTATCAACAATTTGGATATTCACCCATTGAAATACCTTTTGGAACTCCAGAAGAACGTATGAATTTTATTTTACAACATGTAGCATAAGGCATTAAACAACAAACAATTTGCAGCAATCGAACAACAACAAGCTGAACGAAGCAGTAAACCTCTTAAACCAAAAATGGGGACACACAGACTTTAGACCTTTACAAGGTGATATCATTAATTCTGTAGTAAATAAAAAAAAACACAATAGTACTACTACCAACAGGTGGAGGAAAGTCTATTTGCTATCAAATTCCAGCCCTCATGCAAGAAGGGGTGTGTCTTGTCATCTCCCCCCTATTAGCGTTGATGCAAGATCAAATTGACACCTTACTAAAGAAAAACATAAAAGCTGTAGCATTAAACAAACCGCTTTCTCAAGATGAAACCATTGTCCTGTTCGACAACATACGTTTCAATCATATCAAATTTTTATATTGTTCACCTGAAAAACTACAGTCTAAGTTCATTCAAGATAAGATAAGGCAATTAAACATCAGCCTTGTTGCGATCGACGAAGCCCATTGTATCTCAGAATGGGGACACGACTTTAGACCTTCCTATCTAAAATTAAATATTCTAAAGGAACTTTGTCCTAATGCTACCACTATTGCACTTACTGCTACCGCAACAAATTCAGTGCTCAGCGATATTGCTACTCAATTACAATTTGATAGCTACGAGTTGTACAAAAGTTCTTTTGCAAGGTCAAATTTAGCCTATCAAATATTTGAGGTTGAAGACAAATTCTTTAAAATCAAGCAGATTTTTGACAAAATGAATGCACCGGCGATTCTTTATTGTCAAACAAGAAACGAGACTAAAAAGTTAAGCGGTTTGTTAAATGCAGAAGGATACAACAGCACTTATTATCACGGAGGGCTTAGCAATGCTGAGAAAAAAAAGTCTTATGACGACTGGTATGGTGAAACAAAACAAATCATGGTGGCTACCAACGCTTTCGGAATGGGAATTGACAAGGGAAACATACGTGTTGTTATTCACGTAAACATTCCGAATAGCATAGAAAATTACATCCAAGAATCGGGACGAGGAGGAAGGGATCAACACAAAGCTTTTGCGGTTACTTTACTTAATAAAAACGATATCAATAGACACTATCAAAACCAAGAACGTCAGCAAATTGCTATTTCCGATTTAAAAACTATTTACTTCCAACTGAATCAATTTTTTCAAATTGCCAAAGGTGAATTTAACGTAAGAGATTTTGATTTTTCACTTAATGATTTTTGCAATAAATACAAAAAAGAACCAACGCATACCTATCGAGCGCTAAAAGTATTGGAACGACAAGGAATCCTAATCCTTACGGAAGGATTTCAGAAAAAAACGGGTGTAAAGTTTATCGCTTCAAGCAAACACGTCTTGCAATATTGTGACAAGCATCCAGAATCGGAAATCTTTATTAAAACAATCCTTAGAAATTACGGAGGTGTTTTTGAAAATTTCGTTACAATAAACGAATACAGCCTATCCAAACGGTTAGAATGTTCCAAATTGGATGTCATTTCAAATTTAAAAAAAATAGAACACGCTGGCTTGGTCAAATACATTCCTGAGAACACCAATACTCGTATACAATTTTTAGTTCCCCGTGAAGATGACTTCACCATCAACCGTATTTCAAAAAGATTAAAGGAACAAGAAAAAAATAAGAGCCAAAAAACAGAAGCTATTATAAACTTCATTCAAAACAACACAACTTGTAGGAGTAAACAGCTCCTTGCCTATTTTGATGAGCAACAAGAAATTGATTGCGGTATTTGTGATGTATGCCTTACTCAAAAGAAACAAACGGTAAAGACAAAGGATGTGCAAAACGAACTGCTCAAATTATTACAGAACAAGGAACTTTCATCGAGGGAGCTTACAGCTTGTTCTACGTACAATGAGCGCGACGTATTATTTAACTTACAACAATTGGTTGAAGATAAAAAGGTAAAAATCACATCAATTAATAAATACCGGACAAACTAATTCCAAGCCTACAACCGCAATTGTCATTATTGTATATTTGCTCTTTATAAAAACACTACAAACGTCTAGAAGAAACAAAAACCATGAAAGACCTAAGAATTGTATTTATGGGAACTCCAGATTTTGCTGTTGCCATTCTCAAAAAATTATTAGAAGAAAACTATACCATTGCAGGGGTAATTACTGCACCTGACAGGCCTGCTGGACGGGGTCGAAAACTGAACACTTCTGCAGTTAAAAAGTTTGCATTGGAAAAGGAACTCCCTATTTTGCAGCCAACGAACTTAAAAGACCCATTGTTTCTTGAAGAACTAAAAGCACTTCAAGCAGATATACAAATTATTGTTGCATTTAGAATGCTTCCAAAAGTGGTTTGGAACCTACCTCCATTAGGTACCTTTAACCTACATGCTTCCTTACTACCAGATTACAGAGGAGCTGCCCCTATCAATTGGGCGATAATAAATGGAGAAACAAAAACGGGAGTAACCACCTTTTTCTTAGACGACAAAATAGACACGGGTGAAATAATTTTACAAAAGGAAACAGCAATTGAACCTACAGAGACTGTTGGAGTATTACACGACAAATTGATGCACTTAGGAAGTGAACTCGTGATTGAAACCATTGAACTCATTAAAACCGGTAAAGTTCGTACAATCCAACAACCAGAAAAGGTTGCAAAGTCAGCCTATAAAATTCATACTACAACATGTAAAATTAATTGGAACGATTCTTTGGAAACCATTTACAACTTGATTCGAGGCTTAAATCCATATCCTGCAGCCTGGACTCTTTTTACCAATGATGGTAAGGAGGATAAGATGAAACTATTTGATGTTAGCATGGAAAACTGTAACCACGAAAATTCCATCGGCACAATTATTTCGGATAAAAAAAACAATGAAAATTGCGGCAAAGGGTGGCTATCTCCATGTCCTTAGCTTGCAATTACCGGGTAAAAAAAGAATGGAAGTTAGCAGTTTACTCAATGGATACAGCTTTATGAATGACGCAAAAACCCACTAGAAGTGCTGAAATATTGAGAAAAACGAGTGAAAACAACCTGTGTTATTAACAATCGACCCTGTTTTATTAACAAATAAGCGTATTTTCAGGGATAAGACTTGCACAAACCCTTATTCCTGCTATATTTGTTACACACAATACAAATAATTGTAAAACCAATTTTTTAATTTTAAACTATAAATTATGAACAAATCTGAATTAATCGATGCAATGGCTGCTGACGCAGGAATCTCTAAAGCAGCTGCAAAAGCGGCTTTGGAATCTTTAACTAACAACGTAACTTCTACTTTAAAAGGTGGTGGTAAAGTTGCATTAGTAGGATGGGGAACTTGGTCTGTATCTAAAAGAGCAGCTAGAGAAGGTAGAAACCCTCAAACAGGAGCTACAATTCAAATTGCTGCTAAAAACATTGTTAAGTTTAAAGCTGGTGCTGGATTGAGCGATTCTGTAAACTAATACACAAGGACACTCATACTAAAAACTCCGTTGGAAATTCAACGGGGTTTTTTTTATGCCATTTTTTTAGTACCTTGAATATCTAAACAAATCACTATGAATTCTTTATCTCCTCATAAAGGAAGACTTCTTATCGCAGAACCTTCCATTTTACATGATAGTTCCTTTAATAGGTCAGTGATCTTATTAACTGAGCACACAAAAGATAATTCTATAGGCTTTATATTAAACAAACCACTCTCTTATTCGGTAAAAGACCTGATTCCAGATGTTGATTGTGACTTTACTGTCCATCAAGGTGGGCCTGTCGAACAGGATAACTTGTATTTTATCCATAAAATACCTCATCTCATACCTGACAGCATTGAAGTAGGTAAAGGAATATATTGGGGCGGAAATTTTAATTCACTAGTAACCCTTCTTAACAATAAGAAAATTGAAAGCAACTCTATACGGTTTTTCCTTGGCTATTCTGGTTGGGGCTCCGATCAATTAAAAGAAGAATTGACTACTAACTCTTGGTTTTGCATAGAAAACAATTACCCCAATATTTTACAAACTGAAAATGCTTCCTTTTGGAAAAATCATTTACTTGAAATTGGAGGGAAATACAAATTATGGGCGAATGCCCCTGCCGACCCAAAATTAAATTAATCTCTTTTAGTTTCTAACTTTTATAATTTGGAAAACTCCAGAGCAATTTGTTTGGCTATCGACGTGCCAAAATGTTTTTTTCGATATTTAGTTACGGATTGAACACCTACAATTGCGTTCGTTACAAAAATCTCATCGGCCTTTTGCAAGTCAAACGGTGAAACTGAAGTTTCTTCAATAGTAAAATCGGCATTCTTTTCTAGCAACTCAACAACCTGCTTTCTAGCAACACCTTTAATACATCCATCCAATAGTTTTGGGGTTTGTATGTGCGTTCCTTTTACCAAAAAAATATTTGCATTTGAAACCTCCACTACATTTTTTTGCTCATTTACCAATACACAAGTATCCAAGTCATTTTCTTTGGCATAAATACTCGATACCACATTTAACAAACGGTTAGACGATTTTAAAGTTGACAATAATCCCGAAGTTACATAATGATCTTTATACAAATCTATTTCGAATTTCTCTTTACGTGTAATTTCTCCTTCAAAAACTTCCAATAGAAAATCAATGCTATTCACTTCTGGCGTATAAAGCCCACCTTCTTTTCTATACACCGTACATTTCACCTTAAATATGTTTTCGGAAGCCACAATCTTAACGAGTTCTAATATCTGATTTTCGAAATAATCAAGCGTAAAGAACATAGGTATTTCCATCCGAATCATTCGCATTGAAGCCATAAGTCTAAAATAATGGTCTTCTACAAATCGTGGTCGTTCCTCTTTAATGCGTATTGTTTCAAACAAAGAGTCCCCATATGAGAAACCACGATTGTTTAAAGACAATTGAAAAGATTCTTTTTCTAATAAAGTACCGTTAAAATTCACCATAAAGCAAAAAATTTAGCCGCAAATTTAAGCAAAAAAAACTGCCTAAAATATCATTTTAGGCAGTTTCGAAAATCTTATACTCTTTGTTTTTAGGCACCAATTGTATGCTTTAATTCACTGATTTGGTTTTCCCATAACAATTTAGCTTCCTCCAACTCATCTTCATCTGCAAAATCAGTTACAATCAATGACACATCTTTGGTGATTGCGTCAATTTGAATTTTAAATTCAAAATACGTTTCCGGACTCTCATCTTCGACCCATTTAAAACGAGTTCGCTCATCTGACTTGTCGGACACCAATTTCGCAACCTCCTCTGCTCCATCCCAAATAAAGGTATACATTACACCTCTCGAATTTACATTGTCTGCAAACCATTCTCCTAATCCAGAGGGACTCGAAAAATACTGATACAACATAGTTGGTGAAGCGTGTATTGGAAACTCTAATTCAAATTTAATTTTACTCATCGTGGTTGTCTTAAGGTCACAATGTATGTAATATTTTCAATAAAAAAAAATAAATTATTCTTCAATATTTTTACAAAAAACGCTTGCTCAAACTCAAATTTATTCTATATTTGCACCCGCAAAAGGCGTGGTAGCTCAGATGGTTAGAGCGTCGGATTCATAACCCGGAGGTCAGCAGTTCAATTCTGCTTCACGCTACAAGAAGAGGCTGTCTGAAAAGACAGCCTCTTTTTTATGCTATCGAATTTGTTGTCTACATTCTTTAATCTGAAAAACACAAGATTCACTATACGGGTTTTACCTACAACTTAACTCGAAGGTTTCATTCTCACAATCAAATTGCCACTAAAACGTTGTACTAAAAAACACAGACCTTGGATGGTGATTCAAATTGAATTTTTACAATCCAAAAAAGAAGCAATATTAAATGAAAAATACTTAAAATCAGGTAAGAGTCGATTATTCGTCAACTCACTAAAACTCCTAGCGTCGGATTCGTATCCGTCAGCTGACGGACAGCAGTTCAATTCTGCTTCACGCTACAAGAAGAGGCTGTCTGAAAAGACAGCCTCTTTTTTATGCTATCGAATTTGTTGTCTACATTCTTTAATCTGAAAAACACAAGATTCACTATACGGGTTTTACCTACAACTTAACTCGAAGGTTTCATTCTCACAATCAAATTGCCACTAAAACGTTGTACTAAAAAACACAGACCTTGGATGGTGATTCAAATTGAATTTTTACAATCCAAAAAAGAAGCAATATTAAATGAAAAATACTTAAAATCAGGTAAGAGTCGATTATTCGTCAACTCACTAAAACTCCTAGCGTCGGATTCGTATCCGTCAGCTGACGGACAGCAGTTCAATTCTGCTTCACGCTACAAGAAGAGGCTGTCTGAAAAGACAGCCTCTTTTTTATGCTATCGAATTTGTTGTCTACATTCTTTAATCTGAAAAACACAAGATTCACTATACGGGTTTTACCTACAACTTAACTCGAAGGTTTCATTCTCACAATCAAATTGCCACTAAAACGTTGTACTAAAAAACACAGACCTTGGATGGTGATTCAAATTGAATTTTTACAATCCAAAAAAGAAGCAATATTAAATGAAAAATACTTAAAATCAGGTAAGAGTCGATTATTCGTCAACTCACTAAAACTCCTAGCGTCGGATTCGTATCCGTCAGCTGACGGACAGCAGTTCAATTCTGCTTCACGCTACAAGAAGAGGCTGTCTGAAAAGACAGCCTCTTTTTTATGCTATCGAATGTGTTGTCTACATTCTTTAATCTGAAAAACACAAGATTCACTATACGGGTTTTATCTACAACTTAACTCGAAGGTTTCATTCTCACAATCAAATTGCCACTAAAACGTTGTACTAAAAAACACAGACCTTGGATGGTGATTCAAATTGAATTTTTACAATCCAAAAAAGAAGCAATATTAAATGAAAAATACTTAAAATCAGGTAAGAGTCGATTATTCGTCAACTCACTAAAACTCCTAGCGTCGGATTCGTATCCGTCAGCTGACGGACAGCAGTTCAATTCTGCTTCACGCTACAAGAAGAGGCTGTCTGAAAAGACAGCCTCTTTTTTATGCTATCGAATGTGTTGTCTACATTCTTTAATCTGAAAAACACAAGATTCACTATACGGGTTTTATCTACAACTTAACTCGAAGGTTTCATTCTCACAATCAAATTGCCACTAAAACGTTGTACTAAAAAACACAGACCTTGGATGGTGATTCAAATTGAATTTTTACAATCCAAAAAAGAAGCAATATTAAATGAAAAATACTTAAAATCAGGTAAGAGTCGATTATTCGTCAACTCACTAAAACTCCTAGCGTCGGATTCGTATCCGTCAGCTGACGGACAGCAGTTCAATCCGCCAAAGAACAACTATGCTAGTTTTTTAAACAGAGTAGAGGCCGGCACGGTTCTGCTTCACGCTACAAGAAGAGGCTGTCTGAAAAGACAGCCTCTTTTTTATGCTATCGAATGTGTTGTCTACATTCTTTAATCTGAAAAACACAAGATTCACTATACGGGTTTTATCTACAACTTAACTCGAAGGTTTCATTCTCACAATCAAATTGCCACTAAAACGTTGTACTAAAAAACACAGACCTTGGATGGTGATTCAAATTGAATTTTTCCAATCCAAAAAAGAAGCAATATTAAATGAAAAATACTTAAAATCAGGTAAGAGTCGATTATTCGTCAACTCACTAAAACTCCTAGCGTCGGATTCGTATCCGTCAGCTGACGGACAGCAGTTCAACCCGCCAAAGAACAACTAAGCTAGTTTTTTAAACTGAGTAGAGGCGGGCACGGTTCTGCTTCACGCTACAAGAAATCCCCCATATATAATGGGGGATTTTTTTATGCTATCGAATTTATTGTCTACATTCTTTATTCTAAATAACACAAGATTCACAATACGGATTTTACCTCCAACTTAACTCGAAGGTTTCATTCTCATAATCTAATTGCCACTAAAAGATTGTACTAAAAAACACAGACCTTGGATGGTGATTCAAATTGAATTTTTCCAATCCAAAAAACATAGCGATTTGGCAAGACCAAACCGCTATACAATAAGTTAAAAACCAAACGCTATTTTATGGAGCTGTAGCCTTGTAAACTATGGCATTACTCTTAGACAAAATAGAATAACTACTTCCAGCTTCTAGAAAAGCGCAACTTCCTTTTTGAAGACTCAAAGCATCTTCTCCTTCTGTAATTTCAATAGTTCCTTCAATAGAAATTAATACCTCTGCCGTTGTAGTAGTCGCGTTATATACCGAAGAATTAGAGAACTTCAACTGACTCAATTGAAAGTCTGGCGCAGGTGTTTTGTATATTCTTTCTATACCATCATTTTGCAATTCTCCGGAGAGAATTTCTGGATGAGTTTCCTCAAAAGCAACATGTTTTAACAATTCAGGAACATCTACATGTTTTGGTGTTAAACCGCCACGAAGTACATTGTCAGAATTCGCCATCAGTTCCATATTTTGTCCTTCCAAATAGGCGTGTGGAATTCCAGCATCCTGAAATACTGCTTCTCCTTTATTCGCTTTTACAACATTAAAAAAGTAAATGGAAAAAATTCCTTTATCCAAAACGGCTTTATCGCCAGATGAATCTACTGCTTTCGCAGCCCAATAGTCTGGACTCGACTTTTCCAACTTTCCTTGTTTATAAAGCGGTAATATACGAGAAACCAATGGACTTAACATTGTATTCGTTTCTTCTACAGACTGCTCCATAACAGTTTTATATAGGCCTCTATATCCTTGTTCTTCAAAAACGAGTATTAATGAAGAAAATTCAGGAACCGTTTGTAATACTTTTTGCAGTTCTGATTTAGGTAAAAAACCATGCAACAGCCAAAACTCACTCAAAGCAACCATAATTTCAGGCTTATGATTGTCATCCTTATAGTTTCTATGTGGAGCCGTCAGCGGAATCCCTTCTTGGTTTTCGCGTAAAAATCCTTTTTCTGCTTCAGTTTTGGTTGGATGCACTTGAATAGAGAGCATTTCATATACATCCAATACTTTAAATAAAAATGGTAAACGTCCAAACTGCTGAGAGATCTTAGTTCCTAATTTTTCATTTGGGTTTGAACCTATATACACATCCAAAAGTTGCTCACCCTCCTGAGTTGTAACTGTAGCCGGAGCATTTACATGCGCCCCTAACCAGTATTCAGCACAAGGTTTTTCTCCTTTTTCTACTCCTAGCAACTCAGAGATAAAGTCGAATCCTCCCCAAGCATAATTTTGAATTTGACCTTTTAAGACAACTAATTTTGACATCTGTTTAATTTTTTTTACAAACTTATAGAAAATAACAATATTAAAAACAGAATCCCTAGTTTATGGTTAATAAAAAGTGCAATTAGGTCTGCATATCCA
Organism: uncultured Flavobacteriaceae bacterium; assembly: GCA_943789365.1. Lineage (GTDB taxonomy): Bacteria > Bacteroidota > Bacteroidia > Flavobacteriales > Flavobacteriaceae > Flavicella. The sequence goes on from CALSTV010000001.1 coordinate 530,224, forward strand.
CCTCTTTTTAGGAACAGAAAATTTATGCTATACAGATGGAGAAACTACCTTTATCTCTAGTTTTATACTACAACTAGTCTCAAAATAAACCTACCAGCAGACCCGGCTTCTCGTCTCTCTACCATATACTAGGTTTTCAACATAAAAAACCTTCGCTATTAAACAGAGGTTTTACTAAGTACAGGCGGAGAGACTCCCTTCGACTTCAACTTCCTTTGTTAGTTGAGCTCAGGATAAACTTCTCGCCTCTCCCCCTTCAAATGTAAATTTATACCATAAAAAAACCTCTGCTATAAAACAGAGGTTTTACTAAGTACAGGCGGAGAGACTCCCTTCGACTTCAACTTCCTTTGTTAGTTGAGCTCAGGATAAACTTCTCGTCTCTCCCCCTTCAAATGTAAATTTATTCCATAAAAAAACCTCTGCTATAAAACAGAGGTTTTACTAAGTACAGGCGGAGAGACTCGAACTCTCACACCTTGCGGCACTAGATCCTAAGTCTAGCGTGTCTACCAATTCCACCACGCCTGCATACTTTTCGGATGCAAATATACACAATACTCATAAACTTCAAAGCAGTTCACTCGTTTTTTATTACATTTGAAAGACAATTTTTTTATTCCCATGACAGACCTAAACCAATACATTGACAATCATAAAGATAGATTTTTATCGGAACTTTTCACACTTCTAAAATCACCATCCATAAGTGCTGATTCTGCATTTAATCAAGATGTTTTGGACAGCGCAGCACTAATAAAACAAGCATTAGCATCCGCTGGCTGTCAACATGTTGAAATTTGTGATACACCTGGATATCCAGTCGTCTATGGGGAAATCCTCAAAAACCCTGAATTACCCACTGTACTTGTATATGGACACTATGATGTACAACCGGCAGACCCTATTGATCTTTGGGATTCTCCCCCTTTTGACCCCATCATAAAAAAAACAGCTACACATCCAGGAGGCGCAATTTTTGCTAGAGGAGCTTGTGATGATAAGGGACAAGTTTTTATGCATATAAAAGCGCTTGAGTACATGGTAAAAAACGACGAATTACCTTGTAATGTGAAGTTCATGATTGAGGGAGAGGAAGAGATTGGTTCACCAAGCTTAGAATGGTATGTTAAAAACAATCATGAAAAATTGAGCAATGATTGCATTTTGATTTCCGACACTGGCATGATTTCAAATTCACAACCCTCAATCACAACCGGACTGAGAGGCTTGGCATATATGGAAGTTAGTTTGACAGGTCCGAATCGAGATTTACATTCAGGGTTGTATGGGGGTGCTGTCGCAAATCCAATAAATATTCTTAGTCAAATGATCGCCCAACTTACGGACGAAAACAATCGAATTACTATTCCTGGATTTTATGACCATATAGATGTATTACCCCAAGAGGAAAGAGATGAATTGGCAAAAGCTCCGTTTTCATTACAGGCGTATAAAGATGCCTTAGACTTGAATGATGTGCATGGTGAAAAAGGCTATTCAACGAATGAACGAAATTCTATTCGACCTTCTTTAGATGTAAACGGAATTTGGGGAGGCTATCTTGGACAAGGAGCAAAAACTGTAATTCCTTCCAAAGCACACGCCAAAATATCCATGCGTTTGGTACCAGGGCAAGACCATACACGCATAGCAACGCTATTCACAGAACACATGAAAGCATTGGCTCCAAGTTCTGTAAAGATTGAAGTAACTGCTCATCATGGTGGGCATCCTTACGTCACTCCTACCAACAACATTGGCTATCAGGCTGCAAAACGAGCCTATCAAACAACTTTTGGCGTACCCGCAATACCACAACGATCTGGTGGAAGTATTCCAATTGTTTCTTTGTTTGAACGTGAATTAAAGAGTAAATCTATTTTAATGGGGTTTGGGCTGGACAGCGACGCTATTCATTCTCCTAATGAACATTTTGGCGTCTTTAATTTCTTAAAAGGCATTGAAACTATACCATGGTTTTATAAATACTTCACGGAATTGAGCAATTCAACTATTTAAGAAATCATTCCTAGTTCTCTTTGCTTTTTTTTCGTCAAACTTTGCAATACTAAGGAATAGGAGTGATCAATGAGCTCTTTTACTAAATTTTCAGCTAAACCCCCATATTGAATCGTATTCCAATGCCTTTTATTCATATGAAATCCTGGAAGAATTGCCTCGTTGCGCTCTCTTAATTCGATAGCCCTTTCGGGATTGCATTTTAAGTTTACCGCAGGCGGAAAATGCTCTAAACCGGTTAACGCAAATATTTTATCTGCTACTTTAAAAACTAAGGTGTTTTCATCAAAAGGAAAACTCTCGTCTTCAAACGGTTTCGACAAACAATACGCTCGTAATTCTTCGATGTTCATATTAACAAAAAAAATGGCCTTTAACTAAAAAAAGAAAATCAATAACGATTATTTTAAGATAAAACTTACAATACCAATTACGGAAGCTACAATGGCAATGAACTGAACAACTCCTACCACATAAATGGTTTTCAAAATTTGCACCTTATCATCCTTAACAAGAAAGCGCGTTGTATTAAATTCAAATTTTGAATCTATCGTTTGTTCAATTTTATGAACAAAGTCCTTCGCTTTCGTTTTATCTTTAATAAATTCTTGTGTCATCTCATATAACTGTAAACTCACTTCAACATTCATAGTAATTATTTTTTTTATAAAAGTAGAAAATTCAAAACACAAAAACAAGTAATTAATTGATTTTGTGACAGTTGTATACACAACACATCTTTAAAACTAACAATAAACGAGTTTCGTACTTCATTTATGAATGTATATAAAACAACTCAGCTGCAATGCCATCGACTAAAAACTTACCTTTCTGTGTTGTCTTTAAAACACCATCTGAAATCATTAAGGTTTCACTTTTTAAAAATTGCTGCATTTCAGATTCTATATGAATTCTAAACTCTTCTCCAAAAAGAGTTTTAACCTGCTCAATAGACACACCATAAATAGTTCGTAAACCAGTCATTACATATTCATTATAGCGATCTACATTAGATAATTCTTCCACCTCCAAGGCCAACGCTCCTGACTGAATTTTTTTTATATATTTTGTATTGTTGGCTATATTCCATGCCCTATGACTTCCTGAAAAAGAATGCGCAGAAGGTCCTACCCCAATATAGTGTTCTCCCTTCCAATACGAAGTATTGTGTTTTGAGAAAAACGAGGGCTTTCCGAAATTTGAAATCTCATAATGGACATAGTCTTGTTTCTTCGTTTCGGCTACCAAAATATTAAAATGGGCTAACGCTAAATCATCATCTAACGATGGAAACTGCTTGTTTTCAATAAATTTTGCCAAGGCAGTTTTATCTTCTACTGTTAAGGCATAGCTCGATATGTGCGGGATATTAAAACTAAAAGCTTTTCGCAAATTTTCTTTCCATCGTGCATTGGTCATTCCCGGTATACCGTATAATAAATCGATTGTTATATTCTCAAAATGTTTCGTTGCAACTTTTAAACATTGTTCCGATTCTTCAGCACTATGTGCCCGATTCATCATTAGTAAATCTTCCTCAAAAAAAGACTGTATGCCAATACTCAACCTATTCACAGCTGTAGACGCAATTGCTTGTATTTTGGTTTCTGACAAGTCGTCTGGATTTGCTTCTAACGTTACTTCAGGACCATTGGACAATTCAAAATTATTGCTAATTACCTCCCAAAAAGATGCGAGTTCTTCTACTGTCAGAAGACTTGGTGTACCACCTCCAAAATACACTGTATCAACCTGTTTCCCTTTCAATTCATGCGCTCTCATTGCTAATTCGGTATGAATAGCATTCAGCATATCATTTTTATGTTTTAGCGAAGTAGAAAAATGAAAGTCACAATAATGACAGGCTTGTTTGCAAAAAGGGATGTGTATATATATTCCAGCCATTTGTGGTTTTCAGTATTAAGAGCTAAAGTTTATCCGCACAGTATGATGGTAAACTTTAAACAATCTAATTTATTTTAAATCGAATATTTTCTTTTTCCATGCGGTTAAAAAACTCAGAATTGGCATTAATTTTCATTCCTCTACTCGGTAAGGTGAGTTCAATCTTCTCTTTACCGTCTCGTATCATAAATGCTAATTTCTGTTTCCCCGCAATTTCGTATTCTTTCAAAATACTGTACAATTGTTTTATCGCTTTTTCTGTAATTTCATTGGAGTTGAGTTGTACTGTTATTTTTTCACATTTGTCATCCATAACATCGTGCAATAGCATAAAGTTTGTAAACTTCAACCTTGGCTCACCAACCACGCCAGTATCTTTATTAGCCCATCCTGCTTGTACCACACTACTTATGTACAAAAAGGTGTTCTCCGTTAGAAAAGGCCTAAATTGCAGGTACTCATTCCCAAAGATTCGAAATTCATGGCTATCTCCATAGTCTTCTACGGTAAATGTAGCCCAGCCCTTTCCCATTTTAGAAACGCGATGTTCTACACCAGTAACTATCGCTCCAAAGTTAAGTTTACTTCCAACATACTTATTCAGGTCATCTTTAAAAGCGGCTAGTTTTACATTACAAAAACGTAGTTCATTTTTAAAATCATCTAACGGATGTGCAGAAATATACATTCCTGTTACTTCTTTTTCTTTGGCCAACAACTCCATTGTCCCCCAGGTATCACAATCGGGAATTACGGGTTCAGGAAATGTAATTTCTGAAGCTTCTCCAAACAGAGATACTTGAGATGAGTTTTGACTTTCTTGATACTTATGACCAAATTTTAAAGATTTTTCTAGAAACGTACTGCCTTTTTCATCTGTGATATAATATTGAGCTCGATGCGTTCTTGTAAAAGAATCAAACCCTCCTGCCAGAATTAAACCTTCAATAGCTTTCTTTCCTGTCAATCGCAACTCCACTCTTTTTACAACGTCAAAAATAGAAGTAAAAAATCCATTTTCTTTACGTTCTCTTATTATTTCTTCAACGGCAGCCACCCCAACTCCTTTGATAGCTCCCATTCCAAAACGAATGGCACCTTGGTCATTTACTGAAAACTTTAAATAGGATTCATTTACGTCAGGACCTAAAACTGTCAACCCAGCTCGCTTACATTCCTCCATAAAGAAAGCGACTTGTTTAATGTCGTTCATATTATTCGACAATACGGCGGCCATATACTCGGCAGGATAATGGGCCTTTAAATAGGCGGTTTGATAGGCAATCCAAGCATAGCATGTTGAGTGCGATTTATTAAATGCGTATGAGGCAAAAGCTTCCCAATCTGTCCAAATCTTTTCTAAACGATCCTCTGCATGCCCTTTAGCACTTGCTTGATTGATGAATTTGGGTTTCATTTTTGCCAATACGGCAATCTGTTTTTTCCCCATTGCTTTACGCAATACATCGGCTTCACCTTTTGTAAAGTCTGCCAATTTTTGGGACAACAGCATCACTTGCTCTTGATAGACTGTAATTCCATAGGTCTCTTCAAGATATTCTTCCATGGCATCCAAGTCGTACTCGATCTCTTCATGCCCATGTTTCCTATTAATAAAACTAGGAATGTATTCGATAGGTCCAGGACGATACAATGCATTCATGGCAATTAAATCCGCAAAAACTGTCGGTTTTAACTCCTTCATATATTTCTGCATTCCTGGAGATTCATATTGGAATATTCCTACGGTTTCTCCTCTTTGAAACAGCTCATATGTTTTCTCATCGTCCAAAGAAAAGTTTTCGGGGTCGAGTTCTACGCCATGTCTTGCTTTTACAATTTCAACAGTATGTTTGATCAATGTCAAAGTTTTCAACCCTAAGAAATCCATTTTTAGCAGACCTGCATCTTCAACCACAGAGTTGTCGAATTGCGTAACATACATATCAGAATCTTTCGCCAAAGAAACGGGTACGAATTTTGTGATATCATCTGGAGTAATGATAACTCCACATGCGTGAATCCCTGTATTTCTAACCGAGCCTTCCAAGACCCTAGCCTTGTTAACTGTTTCTGCTGCGAGGTCATTTCCGTTGGCTATTTTCTTGAGTTCATTTACCAACTCAATTTCCTCTGAACGCAATTTTTCTTTCAATCCTTTCTCATCTAGAGAAAAAATCTTGCCTAGTTTCATTCCAGGTATCAATTTGGCTACTCTATCCGCTTCATACAGTGGTAAGTCTAGTACTCTAGCTGTATCTCGAATAGAAGATTTAGCTGCCATGGTTCCATAAGTAATAATTTGAGCCACTTGGTTAGCCCCATACTTATCAATTACATAATCCATAACACGTCCACGACCTTCGTCGTCAAAGTCGATATCAATATCGGGCATTGACACACGTTCTGGATTTAGGAAACGCTCAAAAAGCAAGTCGTATTTGATAGGGTCGATATTGGTAATCTTCAAACAATAGGCGACAACCGAACCAGCAGCCGACCCCCGTCCAGGTCCTACAGAAACCCCCATGTCTCGTGCGGCACGAATAAAGTCTTCAACAATTAGAAAATATCCTGGATACCCTGTTTTAGCGATGACGTCCAATTCAAAATCCAGACGCTCACAAATACTTTCCGTCAGTTCTCCATAGCGCTCTTTGGCTCCTTCATAGGTAATATGACGTAGGAAATTATTCTCACCTCTTTTTCCCCCATCTTCTAAATCTTTTGCATCTCTAAACTGCTCCTCAATATCGAAAGCTGGCAATAAAACATCCCTAGCCAAGACAAAAGGTTCAATTTTATCTACAATTTCTTGTGTATTTATAATTGCTTCAGGAATATCTACAAACAAGTCTTTCATTTCTTGAGTAGACTTGAAATAATATTCTGAATTCGGCAATCCGTAGCGATACCCTCTTCCGCGACCTATAGGTGTGGCCTGTTTTTCCCCATCCTTTACACATAATAAAATATCATGCGCATTGGCATCTTCTTTACTGAGGTAAAATGTATTGTTTGTTGCAACTGTCTTTATTTGATGTTTTTTTGCAAATTGCAACAGGACTTTATTGATATGATTTTCGTCCTCCTGTCCGTGCCTCATCAATTCAACATACAGGTCGTCTCCAAATTGCTCTTTCCACCAAACCAAGGCTTCTTCTGCCTGCTTCTCACCTATATTTAATATTTTATTAGGGACTTCACCATAGGTATTTCCTGTCAACACAATCAAATCTTCTTTGTATTGCGCTATTATTTTTTTATCTATCCTGGGCACATAATAAAAACCATCTACAAAGGCTGTAGAGGACATTTTTGCCAAATTATGATATCCATTTTTGTTCTTCGCGAGAATTACTATTTGATACCCGTTGTCTTTTCTTGATTTATCTGTATGATCTTCACAGACATTAAACTCACAACCAACAATTGGTTTTAGAATGGTTTCAGTGGGTTGCTCCCCTTTTTCAATGGCCTGGTCGTTTGCTTCTTTGGCCTTTTTGTTATGATTAGCCACCGCTCTTACAAAATGAAACGCAGCCATCATATTACCACTATCTGTCAACGCCACGCCGGACATGTTGTTTTTTGCCGCAGCAGCCACTAAACCGCCAATCTGTATGGTAGATTGTAATACTGAATATTGAGTGTGATTGTGAAGATGTGAAAAGGCCACCTCTTTTAACACCTCTGAGTTTTCGGATAAATCTATATCTCCTATCCCATCCTCAGCGGAATTGCTCTTTTTTATTCTTTCACTTTCCTTTTTTAAGTTTAAATGTTTTAGGCCTATTACCTCAACAGTTGTTGGGTTTGCACGATTGAAAACATCGATATAATCTGGTGCCGATTTTAGCTCTACTGTAGAAAATGCACCTTTTCTAATCAATTCGAAAAAACAGCGAGTGGTTGCCTCCACATCTGCTGTGGCGTTATGAGCCTCCCCGAAAGCTTCTCCAAATAAATACTGGTGCAATTCAGTCAAGGTAGGTAGCTTAAATTTCCCTCCTCTACCTCCAGGAATTTGACACATTTGCGCAGTAACTTCCGTACAGGTATCTAAAACGGGTAAGTTTGTTAAGTTTGTTTCAATGCCTAATCTGTGAAATTCACAGCCCATTATATTTACATCAAAACCTACATTTTGTCCTACTACAAATTTTGCTTTTGATAGGGCGTCATTGAATTTTTCTAAACCTTCACTCAATGCTATTCCTTGGGCAGCCGCTAAATCAGTAGAAATACCATGAATTTGTTCTGCATCATAAGGAATGTTAAACCCATCAGGAAACACCAAAAAGTCTTCATGTTCAATTACCTTACCAAGTTCGTCGTGTAATTGCCAGGCTATCTGAATACAACGTGGCCAGTTATCTGTATCTGTTATGGGCGCTTTCCAATTTTTAGGCAAGCCAGTTGTTTCGGTGTCGAATATTAAATACATAGATGTTTTACAAGTACTTTTTAGAGAGTTTAAAAGTACGAATATTATCTATTCTTATCCTTCTTTATTTATCAAAAAAAGCTAACACACCAATTTAGAGATTAGATTATAGTGCACGTTAAAAAAACTAAATACTAAATTATGAATTCATTGATATCGAACTAAAAGCATGCCTATTTAATTTTCAAATATCTAATGAGCAGTTCTTGTTTTCGCTTCGCAACGGGAAGAGATTTTTCTTTGCCAAGTATGCAATAATTCCCACCTGCTTTATCGATTTTAATTACTTTTTCAAGATTTACAAGATAACGATGATGTATTCTAAAAAAAGATTTGTTCTTTAATATTTTCTCATACCCTCCAAGGTTTTTACTTGAGACAATCGTTTTTCCATTTTCAAGAAAAAATGTTGTATACCTGCCATCTGCCTCACAAAATAAAATATCTTCCAACTTCACGAAATCTATTTTGTCTACAGAAGATACGGCCAAAAAGTTCAACCTATATTCTCTAGTTCTCAATTCATTCGCTTGTACCTCTTTTAAAAAGATAATTTTATCTAATATTTTTCGAGACAAATGCTTCACTTCATCCAAATCCAACGGTTTTATTAAATATCCAGAGACGATATCAAACTCTATTGCGTTGACGGCAAATTTCTCAAAACTGCTTATAAGGATGATTCGTAAATCGACGGACTTAATTTTTTCCAGAAACGCAAAAGAGGCTTCCTCGATAGCATCAATATCAATAAATAATAGGTCTATTTTCTTCTTCTCTATTAACTTTACATTACCGAATGACAAGGTGGAAAATTCAAATGATAGAAAACCTGGCAATAAACTGGTCATACTCGTCTTTACAACATCAAATGTCTTCTTATCAACAGACATAATCATTACATTGTATTTCTCCATAGAAATAATATTTTTTTTATCAAAAGTCATCTACACTCATCAATAGCTACGAATCTCAACAAATCTAAATCGTATAAAATAATAGAGTTTGATTTTATGAAACACCTTCCTTTCTTCTATTTATGAGTCTATTTTTTACTTTTTCATTTTTATTATACCAATAGCATTCTAGTGCCATTTATAATCTAACATATCATGACTCAGATAGATTATATAAATAAGTTTGTGAGGGGGGATAACAGTAAAGCAGTGAACAAAATCGTCGTCCAAAAGTAGAACGTTGTAAATCAAATATCTATTTACAAGTAATAAGTGGCATGTAAAAGGTATAACTGCAACGACCTAAAACGAACCATAAATGTACACAAAAAACATGTATCTCCATAGACATAGAATCACCTTCTAAGAAAAAAGTCAATTACCCGTCAAAAACAAGTATTTAACCTCCCTAATCAACACAACAAAAAACTCTTTTATTTTTTAAGCAAAAACATTTCTATGCAAGAAATATTATGTACATTTGCACCTTATTAATAATCAAGGTCGAGAACCTTAAAATTTAAATTATGTCAGTAAAAATAAGATTACAAAGACACGGTAAAAAAGGAAAGCCATTTTATTCAATTGTAGCGGCAGATGCTCGTTCAAAAAGAGATGGTAAATTTCTTGAAAAATTGGGAACTTACAACCCAAACACAAACCCAGCTACTATTGAATTAAATATAGATGGAGCTGTTCAATGGTTGCAAAATGGAGCACAACCTACAGACACTGCTAAAACAATTTTATCTTACAAAGGTGCGTTGTTAAAAAACCACTTGGAAATTGGTGTACGTAAAGGTGCTATTACTAGTGAGCAAGCTGAAGAAAAATTCAATGCTTGGTTAACTGAAAAGGAAGCAAAAATTCAAGCGAAAAAAGACGGATTGTCTTCAGCTGAAGCTGAAGACAGAGCTAAAGCTTTAGCTGCTGAGAAAGCTGTGAACCAAAAGCGTATTGATGACGCTTTGGCTGCTGAAGAAGCAATTAAGGCGGAAGCTGCTGCTAAAGAAGCGGAAGCTGCTGCTGCCGCTGCAGAAGAGGAAGCTCCTGCTGAAGAAGCTGCTCCTGAAGCTGACGCTGAGGAAAAAGCTGCTGAATAACATTTTTCCAACGAGATGCGTAAAGAAGATTGTTTTTATTTAGGCAGAATCGTTAGAAAGCACAGTTTTAAAGGTGAAGTGGTTATCAAATTAGATACCGACGAACCTGAAATGTATCGAGAAATGGAATCTGTTATTGTCAATTTAGGCAATAATATGATTCCATTTTTTATTGAAAAGTCCTTGCTTCAAAAAGGCAATCAGTTACGTGTTAAATTTGAAACCATCAACACCGAAGAAGATGCAGACTCCATCTTAAAATCAGGTGTGTATCTTCCCTTAAGTGAATTGCCTGAGCTGACAGGAAAACAATTTTATTTCCACGAAATCATTGGTTTTAGCGTTAATGATGTAAAACATGGAGCCATTGGCACCATAACCGGGGTTAACGACACTACTTCGCAACCTCTTTTTGAAGTTGAGTTTGGCGCAACACAGATGCTTATTCCAATGCTTGATGAGTTTATACTAAGAGTAGATAGAGAAAACAAAATCATGTTTTTAAAAACTCCTGACGGTCTGGTAGACATGTATTTATAGTGTTCACTATTTATTCCAATATAACTATTTACATTTATGAGCAAAGTTTTTCAATTTAAAGAATTTTCTGTTGCTCAAGATCATTGTGCCATGAAGATAGGTACTGATGGAGTATTACTCGGTGCTTGGGTTTCTTTACAGCATGAGTTTTCTGTTTTGGATATTGGGACGGGTACGGGTATTCTCAGCCTTATGATGGCGCAACGCAGTAATGCTGAGCTTATAGATGCTATTGAAATTGACGGACCTGCTTTTGAACAAGCTGTTCAAAATTTTGAAAATAGCCCATGGGGAGATCGTCTGTTCTGTTACCATGCCTCTTTACAAGAGTTTGCAGACGAAATTGATGACAGCTATGAACTCATCATCTCAAACCCTCCTTTTTATACGGACCAACACCCTTCAGAAAATAACGAACGAACTACGGCTCGGTTCGAAGACGCAATGCCTTTTGAACATCTTACGGATGCGGCCGCAAAACTATTAGCCCCTAATGGTAAATTTGCGGTAATCATCCCGTACAAAGAAAAGGAATCTTTTGTGGCGCTTGCGTTAAAAAACAAATTACATCTAAATCGTGCCTGTAGCGTAAAAGGAAATGAAAACAGCCCTGTCAAAAGAAGTCTTTTAGAGTTTTCGTTTTCAGAAAAAACACTCCAAGAGGAGCACCTTACTATTGAAATAGAGCGTCACGTGTATACGGAAGCCTATCAAAATCTAGTGAAAGATTTTTATTTGAAGATGTAACTCTAACACTTCTCACGCAACCTTGTTATCCCTTTTGAATAGCATGAAATGTTCAGATTTTTCGAATATAATATATACTCATTCGAAAACAATTCAGTTGTTAAAACACATTATAGACTGTTAATCACACGTGCTAACCGCTCCTCTATTTCATTGGCTACAGCTCCTAAATTAGCATTTTCGACTGCTGCCATAGACGCTTTTGGACTCACGGCTGAAACTTCTACTTTACCATCATCTTCTTCAGAAACAACAACGTTACACGGTAGGAACACCCCAATTTTATCTTCTATTGATATGGCCTTATGGGCAAATGTAGGGTTGCATGCGCCTAATATTTTATATTTTTTAAAATCTACGTCCAATTTCTTTTTAAAAGTGGCTTGTACATCTATTTCTGTGAGTATGCCAAATCCTTCCTTTTTCAACAAATCTTCTACAGCGGTTAATGCATGCTCAAAAGACATATCTACTTTGTTTGTATAATAATAGCTCATTATATAAAGGTTTAATTGTTTAAATTCATCCAACTACCGCCGTTGTAACACTCAATACCGGCTCCTTTAAGAATGGACGTCGCAGATCCACTTCTCATACCGCTTGCACAGCACAATACAACAGGAGCATTCATTTTATGTATCTTATTGATTTGCCCTGCTATCCCAGGCAAAGGCATATTGACACTTCCCTTTACATGTCCTTGTGAAAATTCTTCTTTGGAACGGACATCTATAATTACCGCTCCATTTTCCAATACTTCTCTCATCTTGATTTTTCTTTTGTTTTGAATTCCAAAAAATTCTAGTAATCCCATTATTCTTCTCTTTTTAATTGTTGACCTGCTTGTAACCATGCACTGGTCCCTCCTTTTAAATGATAAACAGAGGTATACCCTTTTTCTTTTAAAAAGGCGAGCGCTTTTCCAGATCTATTCCCAGATCTACAATACAAATACACGGATTTGTCTTTTGGAATTTGCGTATAGTTCTGCTGAAATGCTTTTGACATAAAATCCAACACCTCAGCACCTTCAATTACCCCTTCTGCTACTTCACCAGGAGTTCTCACGTCCAACAAATAGGCTTTTTCATTGTTTATCTCTTTTGCGAACGCTTCAACAGACAAATTTATTTCATCATTCGGTTTAGATTCCTGACACCCTGCCAAAGCCACAGCAAACAATCCAAATAATACTATTAATTGCTTTATTTTCATGTCATTTCCAATTTTTTAAAAGTTCTATAAACTCCTTTTGAATACTCAACGATTTGTCCTTAGCATACCATTTGTGCAAATTCAAGGCAAAATCTGTTTTCTCCATTTCTGGATATACGTCTTTGTAAGCTAACACTTTTTCCTGAATTGCAGTCGGTCTTGGTCCCCAAGTACCTAATTCTTCGTTCGTTTCAGCATCAAAAGCGATGAGCTTTGGAATGGCTCTACCTCCATTTGTAAGATAGCGATCCATTATTTCAGGATTCTCGTCTCTTAAAATTATCTTTAATGATACTTCAGGAAGTGAGTTGGCAATTTTAGCAATAATTGGCGCATTTTGTGAACCATCTGCACACCAGCCTTCAATGAGCATGTACCAAGTCATTTTTCTTGTACTTTTTGATGCCAATGCCAATAATTCTTCTGATAATTCAGATTTAGCATCATGTCTTTTCATACGGTGTAGGTTCATTTCAGTTGTATTTAGCAATGATTCAGACTGTGTATCGCCTGTTACCTTTCCTTCGTCAAACAAAGACTGCACCTTACTTTTATAGGTTTCGTAATTATATTCTTCCAGTTCTGTATTTATATGTGCTTCCATTTTATTCTCATTTTATACCACAAAATTAGAACACTCAATTCACCTATCCTGTAACCATTGTTACACAAGAATCGGAATACACCTTATTTCTAACTTTAGAATCCAAAATTTATAGCTAAATTGCCCGGAGTAAAAGCAATCTATATGAACAATCGATTTTTATTCATTGGGTCCATTTTTGGATTTTTGGCTGTGGTATTTGGGGCATTCGGAGCGCATGCCTTGAAAGAAGTACTTACAACCACACAATTAAACAGCTTTGAAACAGCAGTACGATATCAAATGTACCACGCACTTCTGCTGTTATTTGTGAATAGTTATTCTAAATTCTCAAAAAAAATTCAAAAGAATTGCAGTCTTTTAATTAGTATAGGAGTTATCTTATTCTCTGGGTCTATCTATGCTATTGCCCTAGGAACTATTCCTGCAAAATATATTTGGTTCATTACGCCCTTAGGCGGTCTCTTATTAATTACAGCCTGGTTGCTATTGGCTATCTCTTTTTATAGATCTAAAAGAACCTAACCTTGTATTTATATTCTACGAATTTAAAATAATTGAACAGTTTGTAATTTACTTCCAAACCATAGTTTATTTGCTGATCATAGTTTATGGGCTGCTCATATAAGTTTGCATTGTATCTACCAGGTTGTCTCGCTCTTATATTCCATTCGGTTACATATAAAATATTTTTTGTTCTGTAATACGCTTCGGAGTAATACCATTTGGGTTTGGCGATACTATTTAAATAGACACTAAATCCCTGATCTATTATAATAATTTCATATTCCAAACTATCATTTGCAATAACCACTGCTTCTACCTCGTCTTTTTTAGTGTTGAGATTCTCTTTATTTGTTTTGCATGAAAACATTATAAAGCAAGCCATCAATAAAAGCAAAGTATTATGAATCATATCTGGTGATTATCAAATGAATCCATAATTTACAACAATCTATTTCAACCGAAAAACAATTGTTTTAAAAGTTGTTATCTTTGTTTGAAACCACGCAATTCTTCATGGCAAAAAAAATACAAGACCCCGGCTTAGGCTACAGCTCGAATCAAAATGTACAAAGTTTTATTAAACCAGATGGAAGTTCCAATATTTTACACCTAAATCGTGTCCGAAGTTTTGCCGATTTATACACTTATCTTTTAGAACTGACATGGACAGCCTTTTTACTTTTGGTCACCATCGGTTTTATTTTACTCAATTCATTTTTTGCACTCATTTATTTGTGGATTGGAATAGAAGCACTAAGCTTTGCCCCAGGAAGTTTCTTAGAAAATTTCTTAAATGCTTTTAATTTCAGTGCACAGACAATTACTACAGTCGGCTATGGAGCCATCTCTCCTACCGGAATGATTAGCGGTTTGGTTTCTTCTATGGAAGCCTTGGTTGGTTTGATGAGCTTTTCTTTTATCACTGGTTTACTTTACGGACGATTTTCCAAGCCAAAACCTTCTATTCGGTTTAGTGAATCTTTTGTTGTAAGAAGTTTTGAAGGAGAACGGGCACTGATGTTTCGATTGGCAAACAAGCGAACTACCATTATGATTGAGCCCGAGATAAGAGTTACGCTCACTATTACGGAGCTAGATAAAAATAAAGAATTTAAACGCTCTTTTTATCAACTAAAATTAGAACGGGACAAGATAACGTATTTGCCTACCATGTGGACCATCGTTCATAAAATAGACAAAGACAGTCCACTATATAAATACAGTAATGACGAGTTGAAAAACTTGAATGGTTTTCTTTATATTTTATTCCAATATCACGAAGATGCCTATTCTCAAAAGGTATATAAAATGCATTCATATCAATTTGAAGCGGTAAAAACAAACACCAAATTTACTTCGTCTGTCCGTTTTAGTGAGTCCGGTCAAATTATTTTAGATCACAATTTATTAAACCAAACAGAACCTTCTAATTAGTGGATTATTATTCTAAGAACAATGAATACAAAAATTACAATCACACAGGTAATGCCAACTTTGAAACCAACATTTTTGTAATGGAGTTTATGACGTTGAATGTCTTTTCTATAACTCCAAACCATTACAGCCATAAATGCTATGACAAAAAAAACTGCGAAAATTAGCTGACCTTTACTAAACATATTTTTGTATTTTAGGCAAAAATAAACAAATCGTGATGGATACTTTTATTTAGTATCGACAAATAATAAAACTTTATTAAATTCAGTTAAAATGCAAAACAAAATAAAAGCAGTAAAAGAATTTCATGAATCTTTTAAACTCGGAATAAAAAACAGTCCAACTGCCAATTTAGGAACTGCCAAAAACAAGCTACGTTTTAATTTAATGGCTGAAGAAAATGAAGAATACTTGGAGGCAGCTAGCAATAATGACATAGTTGAGGTAGCTGATGCTTTAGGTGACATGCTCTATATATTGTGCGGCACCATTATAGAACATGGCATGCAACATAAGATTGAAGAAGTATTTGAAGAAATTCAACGAAGTAATATGAGTAAGTTAGGAGCCGACGGCAAACCTATATACAGAGAAGATGGTAAAGTTTTAAAGGGACCTTCCTATTTTAAGCCAAACATTAAAAAAATTCTTGACAACTAAACAAACAATATTTAAGTATGAAAAATACTTAAAATGAGTATTGTTCTTAACTATCAAATAACCTAACTTGCAGTCCCCTCTTTTTATATTGAACTAAAATATTAATTCAATAAAAAAAATAAAATCAATAAAAAACAGGGGTTTGAATACGACATCACTTCACAACGACAATAATAACAGCATTTTTGATGCACTTGAACACATTGTTAACAAGGAGCAATTGATAAAACTCATTGAAATCGATACTCATCTACCAAATAACAACACCTGTTTTACCGTAGTTGATTTTATAGAAAAAAAATATGTATACATCAGTAAAAATCTTGAATCTTGTATTGGAATAAATTCGATTAGAATGTATAAAGAAGGTTTCAAATACATTTATTCTCTAATACCAGTAACAGAATTACAATTGTTTATGAGCATTTTAAACGATATTTCTATATCTGTTATGAATCCCCAAGATGAAACTCTTCAGAAAAAAGACATAAGATATTCTTGGAACAATCAAATACAAAACAATAAAGGTGAACTACTCAATATGTTTTTAAATGCTACCCCTTTAAATTTTTACGGCAAAAACAAACCAACCTATTTACTCATTAGATACACTGTAATAAATTCAAATAAACCAATCGATATTTATCTTAGCATTCAACAGATAAATGAGCAAAATAAACAAGAAACTATTTTCTTTAAAAATTACACACTCGAGCAATTTCTCAATACTTTTAGCAATAGAGAAAAAGAAATTACGAGATTGCTCATTTCAAAAAACACAAGCAAAACAATTGCCAAAAAACTTAATATCAGTCTAAATACGGTCAACACCCACCGCAGGAACATTCTAAAAAAATTCAACATTTCATCTACAGGAGAATTACTGAAACGCTTTAATTGCCAATTTACAGATCTCAAAAACCACTAATGAGTTTATGTTTAGGGTAGTTTTACCCATCAACAGGCAATGCAACCTACATACTTCTTTCCCAGAATTATCATAACTGGATCTTAAATAATGTTGTTGTTACCTCCTTATTTATAGGGATATTTAAATTTCACTAATTATCGGTATTTCACCCTTTCGTAAACATATGTATATTTACAAGCCCCCTATTTGTTTTGCGGAGACTAGCTTACAGAATCCACAATTTAGTATTAATGCTAGTATATTTAAAAGGCTTGAATTCAAATATATCCAAACATAGGGATCGGTTTAAAAACAACCAATATCAACAAGAAAACTATATTGAAAAACTCATAGAGTTAGATGAGTGTCTACCTCTTGATAATACTTTCTTTAGTGTTATAGAATTTCAAACTGGAGAGTACATTTATATCAGTAAAAATTTCGAAATCTGTACGTTTTTAAAAAAAGAAAAGATGTATGCGTCTGGAGAAAATTATTTTCTATCTAGAATTCACCCTACGGATAAAGATTTATGGCTAGACGCTAAAAAAGACATGGAAGAAATAGCCGCAATGAAAATTCAAACTTATTCAGAAAAGAAAAACGTTAATTATACGTACAATTATCGCATTAAAAATGGTACAGGCACCTATATAAATATTATTCAAAACATCAATACAATTGAACTAGACAAACAAAACAATGAGAGGCTAGGCTTGTTTAGTTTTACAATAGTAGCACCAACAATACAAATGGATGTATGCGCAAGTTTAAGGCACCTCGATCATGAAAACAACTATAAAACATTATTCTTTAAAAATTACGCTACTCAAAACTTTGTAAAAAAAATAAGCTCGAGAGAAAAAGACATTCTTCGCTTATTAATTTTAAGAAAAACAAGTAAGGAAATTGGTGAAAAACTTTACATCAGCTATAACACGGTTAACACACATCGGAGAAATATTCTAAAAAAGCTAAACATTGCTTCTACCGGAGAACTTTTAAGCCATCTATCTCCGAAACAAATAGCAGATATTTAAAATCGAAAAAAAATCAATATAAACACTGAAAAATACTTAAAATGAGTATTGTTTTTGGGAAAGGAATGGTATAGATTTGTTATACATTCGTTAGTGACTATTAAACTATATACTATTCGGGGAAAATTGCTATGTACTTGAATCGTTAGTTACTATGCACTCTATTTCCTATTTTACAATCCTTTTCATAAGGGTTGTAAGATTAGGAAATGTTTTCCAAAAGTAATAACAACTTCTATTTTACGATTTGGATTCTGCAAAATCTTTGTTATAGAAACCTCCTTTGTTTTCTTTGCGTTTCATCGAAAACTCACAAATAAGATATGCAGTGGTAATTAAGTTTCTCAATTCACAAAGTTCAACAGATAAAATGGACTCTTTGTATAACTCTTCAGTTTCTTCATAAATAAAATTCAGCCTTTTCTCTGCACTCTTTAAACGTCTATTTGAGCGTACTATTCCAACATAGTCACTCATGATTTTCTGAACAGAAGCTCTTCCATGCGTAATTAAAATGTTTTCTTTATTTTGAGAAGTATTTGTGCTATCCCATTCTGGAACAGCATCATTAAATTGAATAGCATCTATAGACGCCACACTACTTAAGTAACATTTTTGAGAATATACTAACGCTTCCAATAAGGAATTTGAAGCCAATCGGTTTGCTCCGTGCAAGCCTGTCGATGTGCATTCGCCACAAGCGTACAAGTTTTTAATAGATGTCTTCCCATCCATATCTACTTTTACCCCTCCACAAATATAATGTGCCGCAGTCACTACTGGAATCCATTTCTTACGAATATCAATGCCCAGACCCGCACATTTCTCTAAAATATTCGGAAAATGCTTTTTAAATTCTTCATAGTTTAGTTGCGTACAGTCTAAAAACACATAATTATCTCCACTAGTTTTTAATTCGGTGTCTATTGCTCTGGCAACTATATCTCTAGATGCCAGTTCTTCGCGTTCATCGTACTTGCGCATAAAAAATTCTCCATTCGCCGTTCTCAATCTAGCCCCAAAACCACGAACCGCTTCGGAAATCAAAAATGCAGGAGATTCTTGAGGCAATTGATACAAGGCAGTGGGATGAAATTGAATAAACTCTACATCTTCTACCTCGGCTTTTGCTCTGTATGCCATTCCTATTCCATCTCCTGTCGCAATCAAAGGATTTGTAGTGGTAGTATACGCTTGTCCACTTCCTCCGGAAGCAATCAAAGTCAATTTAGAAACAATCGTTTTTACTTTATTAGCCTCTTTGTCCAACACATAGGCTCCAAAACAAGTGATAGGAGTTTTACGTAAAGTTGGTCCTGATTTGACATGATGCTCTGTGATAAAATCAATGGCATAATGCTTTTCTAACACTTCTATATTTGAAGATTTATCAACCATAACCAAAAGTGCCCTTTCGATCTCAAATCCCGTAATATCTTTGTGATGCAAAATTCGATTTTGAGAATGTCCACCTTCCTTACCTAAATCAAAATCTCCAATATTATTCTCATCAAATTGCACACCCCAATCGATCAATTCTTGCAAACGTGCTGGTCCTTCTTCTACTACCATACGCACAACTGCCTCATCGCAGAGACCATCGCCGGCAATCAAAGTATCTTCTATATGTTGCTCAAAAGAATCTATATCTTCATCGTATACAGTAGCTATACCTCCTTGGGCATACTTTGTATTCGATTCACTTCTTTCAGACTTCGTAACTATTGTTACTTTTTTGTCTTTTGCGGCATGAGCCACACGCAAGGCATAAGTCAATCCCGCAATACCAGAGCCAATAACAAGATAATCAGTTTTTAACATAGTTAGATATGCGACTTTAATTCACTTATAATTAATTCTTCAAAAGCTTAGGATAGGGAAAGCATGCGCTCAATAGGAAGTAATGCTTTTTCAGCGAGTTCCTCATCAACATCAATAGCAGGTAACTCATATTGCATACATGTATACAATTTTTTCATCGTATTCAGTTTCATGTATGCACATTCACTACACGCACAAGTATTGTCTTCTTCCGCCGGTGCAGGAATCAATGTTTTTTCTGGCACCTGCTTTATCATCTCGTGTAAAATACCAGCCTCAGTAGCCACGATAAATTTATTTTTCTCACTCTTTTTTGCATAGGCAAGCAAACCTGCTGTAGAACCTATATATGAGGCTGTTTTTAAAATATGCGAAGGCGACTCGGGATGTGCAATTATTTCTGCATCTGGATGTTCATTATGAAGATCTAACAATTTCTCAATTGAAAAAGCTTCATGCACCATACATGCGCCATCCCATAATAACATATCTCTTCCTGTTTGCTTGTTCAAATAATCACCTAAGTTTTTATCTGGAGCAAATATTAATTTTTGTTCTTTGGGAAACGACTCAATAATTTTAATTGCATTTGAAGAGGTGCACACCACATCACTCAACGTCTTAATTTCTGCAGAACAATTGATATACGTCACCACTTTATGATCCGGATGTGCTTCTTTAAACGCCTTAAAATCTGCTGGTGGACAAGAATCGGCTAGGGAACATCCAGCCTTTAAATCTGGCAATAGCACTTTCTTTTTCGGATTTAAAATTTTTGCAGTTTCCGCCATAAAATGCACTCCAGCAAATACGATAATATCCGCGTCTGTTTTAGCAGCTTCTTGTGCTAGCGCTAAACTATCTCCCACAAAATCGGCAATATCCTGAATAGCCTCTTCTTGGTAATAGTGTGCCAAAATTACAGCATTCTTTTCCTTTTTCAACTTAACAATTTCTTCAACATAATTGAGCTGTTCAGGTGTTTTCACATCTAAAAACCCTTTTGAAATCATATTTTCTTTTGCTGTATCTAATGTGTCCATAAGTGGCTAAAATTTGATATAACGAATTAAATAACAATTCATTATAAATACTGAAGTCGTTTTCTATTACAAGTTGCGAACCTTATACGTCCATCCAAATTTATCTTCAGATTTTTTTGTCTGGATATCTGTAATCGCTTTTTTGAAATAGTCGGCATAACTATTTTCTGATTTTGGCAATTCATAATCTACCCCTTGGAAGTTAAAACCTACTATCGGATTTATTACAGCCGCAGTTCCGGCTCCAAACATTTCTTTTAGTGTTCCTGCTTTTGCCGCTGCTTCTATTTCATAAACTGAAATCGTTCTTACCTCTACTTGCAGTCCTTTATCCTCAGCCAATGCAAGTACACTTTTTCGTGTTACCCCATCTAATATTCTATCGGAGGTAGGCGCTGTGATTAGGGTATCTCCTATTCTGAAGAAAACGTTCATAGTTCCAGCTTCTTCAAGGTTTTCATGAGTACTAGCATCCGTCCAAACTACTTGTTGGTAACCTGCATCATTTGCTAATTTTGTAGGATAAAACTGACCTGCATAGTTTCCGGCACATTTTGCAAACCCTACCCCTCCACTAGCTGAACGGCTATAGGTATCGGCAAACAATACGCGTACTTCCCCACTGTAATAGGATTGCGCTGGGGAACATAAAATCATAAATTTATATTCTTTGGCAGGATTGGCAGAAACGCCAGATTCAGTAGCGATAACAAAAGGACGTATATACAACGAACTTCCTTCTTCTTTTTGAATCCAATCCTTTTCTATATTCAACAAGGTTTCAAGTCCGTCAAAAAATAAATCTTTTGGGAATTCAGGAATCGCTAAACGCACCGCAGATGTATTCAACCGCTTTTGGTTTTCATCTGGGCGGAACATCCATATGCTATCATCATCACCCTTGTACGCTTTCATTCCTTCAAAAATAGCTTGACCATAATGAAAGACTTTTGCAGAAGGATCCAATGAAATAGGCCCATACGGACGAATTTTTAACGTTTGCCATTTACCATCTTTATAATCACATTCTAGCATGTGATCTGTAAAGACATTTCCGAAATCAAGATTGCTAAAATCTATTTCCGAAATTTTTGACTGGGTCGCTCTTTGAATTTCAATCGCTGTCTTT
Organism: uncultured Flavobacteriaceae bacterium; assembly: GCA_943789365.1. Classification (GTDB taxonomy): domain Bacteria; phylum Bacteroidota; class Bacteroidia; order Flavobacteriales; family Flavobacteriaceae; genus Flavicella. Next base: position 552,310 of record CALSTV010000001.1, read on the forward strand.
TTATCTGTAATCATGATCTAATTATTTTAATAGAAACAAGAATACAAAAATACTATTAATTATTTACAAAAAAACAGGTTGTGACATGATTTCTTACGGAAAAGACTACTTATGTAGTTCCTTCAAAAAAAACACAAAAACTTTATCATTCCTAAAACCTTTAGGTATATTTGTGAATCAATTTTAGGAATTCATTTTGAAAAGAGAGATCATCATTACTTCGGACGGTTCTACCACAATTCACATGCCTGAATGGAACGAGCAGTACCACTCGAAACACGGGGCGATACAGGAAGCTTACCATGTCTTTATCAAAAATGGATTAGAGGCTCATAATGCAAAGCAAATAAGTGTCTTAGAAATTGGTTTCGGAACAGGTCTTAACTGCTTTATCACTTTACTAGAAGCAGCTAAAAAAGGGATTTCTATAGATTATGTAGGTGTAGAAGCCTATCCTATCCAAGAGGATGAAATACTTCAGTTGAACTATGTTTCAGAATTAGACACTCGAAATTTCGCTCATAAATTTGAAGAAATGCACTTGTTTCCTTGGAATCAAAAACAACAAGTACACGATAATTTCTACCTCACCAAAAGGCAACAATTTATTAAAGAAATCGATGACTCGAATACTTTTGACCTCATATATTTTGATGCCTTCGGAGCACGAGTACAGCCAGAATTATGGACAGAAGCTATTTTTCAAAAAATGTATAATTCCCTAAAAACAAATGGAATTTTGGTGACCTACTCAGCCAAAGGAAGTGTAAGACGAGCTATGCAAGCCGTCGGATTCACCGTAACTCGGTTACCAGGACCTCCAGGAAAGCGGGAGATGCTTAGAGCCGTTAAAGAAAAATAAAAAAGACTTCTTCGGTTGTAGCCAAAGAAGTCTTTACAAATTTTTATTTTTTTGTTTTTACAACATTTTTAAGTTGTTCAATTCTTGCTCAGTGAGATGTCTCCAATGTCCTCTCTGAATATTTTTCTTAGTCATTCCTGCGAAAATGACACGATCCAACTTTACAACTTTATAGCCCAAAGTTTCGAATATCTTTCTTACAATTCTATTTCTACCAGAATGAATTTCAATACCCACCTCAGATTTAGAACTGCCTTCTACAAAGGCGACATCGTCAATAAACACTTTTTTACCTTCCACAGAAAAATCACCACTACTCAACGTTTGTAAATCTTTTATCGCAAACTTTCTATCCAATGTTGCATGGTATAATTTGCGCACATTGTGTTTAGGATGTGTCAGTTTTTTTGCCAACTCACCATCGTTCGTAAACAACAAAAGCCCCGTGGTATTTCTGTCCAAACGCCCTACAGGATAAATACGTTCTTTGGTAGCCATGTGCACCAACTCCATCACTGTTTTACGACCTCTTTCATCGTCCATGGTTGTGATGTAATTTTTGGGTTTATTCAGTAAAACATAACGCTTAGTTTCAGGATTTATCAAAGATCCATCGAAACGAACCTCATCAGTTAACTGTACCTTATACCCCATTTCGGTAATTACTTTACCGTTTACCATTGCACTTCCGGCAGCAATCAAAACATCCGCTTCTCTCCTAGAACAAATTCCAGAATTAGAGATGTATTTATTCAATCTAATGCCATCCACATCGCTTTTGATTGGTTTTGAAGCCGGCTTTTTCTGAAATCTAGCAGGTTTTTTATTTGAAGCATTAAATCCGGTATTTTTTCGACCTTCACCTTTGTTTGCTTCTTTTTGTTGTCGTCCTCGCGACGAGTTTCTTCCTGTACTCATGGTAATTATATATTTATATTTTTTGCAAAAATACGGTTATTTATATTGACAGCCCTATTTTTAATGAAATGAATGCAGACGCTGCAAAACAATCTCTTTACGCTTATACCAATTTACAGTTAACGTCAAATTCTTTCTAGGATCCGTGTAATAATAACAGAGGTATCAATTAATGCCAAGCTAAAAACCCCCAATACAATAACAAATTTCAACACATTGTGTAAGTAGTTGTATTGTTTTACAGAAGAAGCCTTCCATAGAAAGGGGATAAACCCAAGTAAAACAACAAACACTCCGTAAAAATAATACTTCATAAGACCAATTTCAGGATACTCCCATAGAAAATATATGGGGTCTATCGCCAATACCACAATGACACTAATCATTATTTTGGTAAAACGTTCACCATATTTTACTGGAATTGTTTGATAATTATGCACAAAAGCACCTTTGACACCTTCTAAATCTTTCAATAATTCACGAATAACAATCATGAAAAACAAAAATGAAGCATGGGTAAAAATAACCTCTGAAATATTTTTATGATACACGAAAACCACAAAAAAGGGTAGCATCGCTAATATAGATGAAGACAACAATCCAAGAACAGGTGATTTTTTAAATTTGTGAGAATACAACCAGATTAAAAATATATAAATTGCGAAAAATAGTGCTGCACGCCATGAAACGACAAACCCGAACAAAAACCCTATTGCATTTAATACAAAATAGGTTGCTAATTTTGTTTTCTGACTTACAAAACTATCAATCTTGTATTTTATTGGTTTGTTAATTCTATCGACCTCAACATCATAAAAGCTATTGATAATATAACCTGCAGCGATTACTAAACTTGTAGCAAAAACAGTTATAAAAAGATGAAAATCCAACAACACCTCCTTTAAGGGTTGGTCTGGTTTAAATATAAAAATAGAGGCCAAGTATTGGGCAATTACAACAATAAGAATATTATAGCCACGCATGACGGATAGCATTCCTAACAGTGCAAAGTAAACAGGACGTTTTGCTTTTGTGTTTTCTTTTGAGCGCTCGAGCAAATCCATTTTAGAACCTATAAACCAGCTCTAAATTGTAATCTTTCAGTTCTTTCTTTACCTTATCATAATCTTTGGCAAAACCTAGAATATAACCGCCGCCTCCAGAACCACACAACTTCAAATAATAATCATTGGTTTCAATTCCTTGCTTCCACATTTTATGAAATGAAGAAGGAATCATTGGTTTAAAGTTTTCCAAAACTACTTTAGAAAGTCCTTTTACATTTGAAAACAACGTTTTTACATCTCCGTGTAAAAAGTTATCTATACAGGCATCGGTATACGTAGCAAACTCTTCACTAAACATTTTTCTAAAACCTTCGTTTTTCATTTTATTCATAAAAATACTAACCATTGGCTCAGTTTCTCCAATGATTTTTGAATCCAATAAAAACACAGCTGCTTTCCCCTCCTTCTGATATGGAATCCCGGTTGGTTCTATATGATTGTTAGAATTGATAAGGATAGGCAGACTCAAATAACTATTCAATGGGTCTAAACCTGAACTTTTACCATGAAAAAAAGATTCCATCAATGAAAACACTTGTTTCAACTTCAACAATTTATCTTTTGTCAAGTTTTCTAAAACTGTAATTTTATCAAAAGCATATTTTTCATAAACTGACGCAACTAAGGCTCCAGAACTTCCAACCCCATAGCCCTGCGGAATACTGGAATCAAAATACATCCCTTTAGAAATATCAGTATAAAATGCATCCAAATCAAAACGCACCAAATCAGTGTCTAACTCGGCTAAATACCTATATAACTTCAACAAATTTTCATTGGAACTTTTAACATCTTCAGTTATTTCTTCAGATATTTTGAGTGCTCCTTGATAATTGTTATAAGGGATTGCCAAACCTTTTGAATCTTTTATGATTCCATATTCACCGAATAACAAAATTTTGGCGTAGAACAAAGGTCCTTTCATAGATAGCTTAGTTAGTAATGTTTTTCATTTGCAAATATACAAAATATTTTGACAGCCAATCTTTTAGCCCCCTAGCACGAACTTATTCCTGCGGCAGTCCGTTGTAATAAAATACCTTCCAAACACCAACCCGAACGTCGTTTTTGTATTGGCCTTGTTCTTTTACCTTTCTATTGGTATAATACACTTTCCACAGACCGTTTCTTTTATTGTCAAGATAGGCACCTACCTCATATAAATTTCCATTTTCATAATATGATTTATACCCCCCCTTCAACACTCCAAATACATAGTTTTTTATACTCTTGATCCTACCAGATGGATAATAGGTTTTATGTGCGCCATAGGGAGCTCCATTTTTATACAGTATGCGTTCCTTTACAGATTCCCCCTGCTCATAATAGATAATTTCTCCTTCAAAAGCATTGGTGTTTTTATCTAAAGTAATACCCTCTTTTAATTTTACACCTAAGCTATCGAAATCTGTAAATGGGTAAAACTCTTTAAAATGAACTTCTTTAAATTCAGCCACGCGCACAAAAACTGCGGAATCTTGTTCCGTTATTTTCCATGAAGCATCGAACCACAAGGTATCTTTTTGACAAAACAAATTATTTGTCATAAAAACAAAAATGATAATTATGCACCACTTATTCTTCATATTACTCAATTTCTATAGCTCCACTACCGAGTTCATCATGGATAAAATGGGACTGCTGACAGAACATCGCTAACTCTTTCTCTATAAACTCGCGTACCATTTCCTTTTCCGACTTTGGATACAACAAATGCACATTCGCTCCTGCGTCTAAGGTGAAACAAATTGACGATTTATGCGCTTCTCTATAATTCCATACTTTTTGAATAATTTCTAAAGTATTTGGCTTCATCAAAATAAAATAAGGTTGACTTGTCATCATCATAGCATGTAAAGTCAAAGCTTCACTTTCTACCAGCGCAATAAAGTCTTGAACATTTCCTGTGGCTAAAATTGTTTTTATTTTCGATATATGGTCAACGGCTTGTTGAAAACGATTTTTCGCAAATGGATGTCCGTGCATCAATTCATGTCCAACCGTACTACTTACTTGTTTTTCACCTTTATCGACCAATAATATTGTATCCTGATATTCTTTAAAAACAGGAGCTACCTTTGTTGAAAACGGAACCCCGTACAAATCAGAACTTCCTGCAATCTCTTCATGCTCTCCCCAAACAACCAAATCGCCTTTTACACTTCTGCAAGCGCTCCCAGAACCTAATCGCGCTAAAAAAGAAGCTTTTTTATAGAAATAAGAAGTATCCATTCCAGGATTTAAGCGCTTTTCTATAGTCATTAGACACATAGCCAATGCCGACATTCCACTTGCCGATGAAGCAATACCACTGCTATGCGGAAAGGAATTCTCTGACGATATGATAAAGTGATAATCCTTTATAAAAGGAACATAATCAACTATTCTTTCAAAAAATTTTTGAATCTTAGGCTTAAAAGAATCTTTTGTCTTCCCTTCAAAAATAATTTCAAAGCTAAATTCAGTCTCTCTAGAAATCCGTTTTTGATATGCCATAGTTGTTACCGTATGACAATTATTCAAAGTAAAACTGATTGATGGATTTTCCGGTAATTGCGGATCTCGCTTCCCCCAGTATTTTACCAATGCAATATTGCTTGGTGTTTTCCAAGTCGTTGTACCATCATTCAACAAGGTATCAAAAGGCTTAACTATAAAATCGCTAGCATTCAAATCTTTAAATTTTGAGCAAATATACTCGTTTTGTAGCAATATATTTCACTCTTACCAACACATCTTTTCTATTGACTACTGCTTTTTCATTACTTTTGTCTCTATCGTTTTAAAATAACACATCTTGAACAGAAAATTAAAACTTATCTGGGACTTTAAAGGGCCTACTGGATTGGGCACGGCAAAGCACCATTGCATTCATTTAAAAGAATTTGCTGAAATTGAAAAGTTACATTTCTATGAAATTAACTTTACCGAATTATCGGAATTACATTCCATAGCCTACATTGTAGTTGATGAAACCGATATGAAAACCTATAGAGATGCGTTAAAGCCGCATCGCGGAACATTAGCTAATTAAAAACGGCTAAGATCCTCCCAATTAACTAAAAAACACATCTTTAGCATAAAAACACCACTGCTATGGATATTAAAAAAAGAAAACTCGATTTTCACAACACCATCATTGAACTGTTACATACAGCTCGTCAAAAAGTTGTACGGTCTGTAAACCAAACCATGACGTACACCTATTACGAAATTGGAAAACGTATTGTAGAAGAAGAACAAAAAGGGGAAGAAAGAGCTGATTATGGGAAACAATTGCTGAGCTCGCTATCCAAAACGTTAGGTCAGGAATTTGGCAGAGGATTTTCTATAAGAAATCTAGAACAAATGCGTAAATTTTACCTTGTGTACACAATTCCGCAGACACTGTCTGCGGAATTGAAAACCACCAAACGACAGTATTCAAAATTTAATATTAGCTGGTCTCATTACACATTTCTCATTCGAATAGAAGACTCCAATGAACGAAAATTTTACGAAATTGAATCTGAAAAGAACAACTGGAGTATTAGAGAACTTAAAAGACAACACAATTCCGCTTTATACAACCGATTAAAACTAGGTCGAAATACCAAAGAAATAAAATCATTATCAAAAAAAGGCCTTTCAATTCAAAACCCTAAGGACCTGATTAAAGATCCATACATTCTAGAATTTATTGGACTTCCAGAGCACAGTTCGTATTCTGAAAACGAATTAGAAAGCACTATCATTAACAAACTAGAGCTCTTTTTATTAGAACTCGGAAATGGTTTTACTTTTGTAGCGAGACAAAAAAGATTTTCTTTTGATGACAAACATTTTTACATAGATTTGGTATTTTATAATAGAATCTTAAACTGTATGGTCTTAATTGATCTAAAAATTGGTGAATTGAAACACCAAGACATCGGACAAATGCAGATGTATGTAAATTATTACGATAGAAAGCTTACTTTAGAACACGAAAACAAAACTATCGGTTTGATATTGAGCCAACATAAAAATGATGCAGTCGTACAATATACCTTACCTGAAAACAATGATCAAATATTTGCTAGTAAACACAAGACAATACTGCCCTCTAAAAAAGAACTAAAAAAATTGTTAACAACAAAAACAACATGAATCTTAGCCCCCTAAAAACCAATCTTTTTATCCTATGCGTCCTTTTTGGCTGCCTAACATTAACTGGACAAACGTTGGGGAAACACGATTCAGAAATCAACTGGAAAACTATAAATTCTGAGGCTGTTAGAGTTATATTTCCTGAAGGTACCGACAGCCAAGCCAAACGTATCGCGGATGTGATCAACTATATTCATAAAAATGCAAGCAGTACGGTAGGAGACAAGTCGAAACATTTTGATTTGGTACTGCAAACCCAACAAACCATATCAAATGGTTTTGTCACATTATCACCATTTCGTTCAGAATTTTATACAGTTGCACCACAAAATCAGTTAACTCTTGGCACAACCAATTGGTTAGATTTATTGGCAGTACATGAATACAGACATGCTTTACAATATGCCAATGCAAATAGAGGCTTTACCAAATTCATGTATTGGATAGCAGGCCAGAATGGATGGTCGGCAAGTCAGTGGTTTAGTATTCCTTCATGGTATATGGAAGGTGATGCTGTTTTGTCGGAAACCCTGCTCACAAAACAAGGAAGAGGAAGAAATCCCTATTTTTTCAAAGAACAACGTGCTTTATTGTTAGACAACACCTTATACTCTTATGAAAAGGCTCAAAATGGATCCTTCAAAGATATCGTTCCAAATATTTATCCATTGGGCTTTACCATCGCCAACCATCTTCGAAATACATACGGTGCTGATAAAGGAAAAAAAATACTAGCAGATGCCGGTAAATACAAATACATAGTCTACCCATTTTCAAGTGCTATGAAAAAACAAACGGGTTTAACAACTGCTAAAATTTATAAAGAAAGTCATATCGCCTTGCAACAAAAATGGCAAAGAGAAATCAAAAACATTCAACATACGAAGTCCACAGCAATTACAGACATAGACAAAAAAACGGTCACCAATTATAAATTCCCACAGTACCTAAACGACGGAAGTATTGTTGCTATTAAAAGTAGTTTTAAAGAAACACCTAGGTTGATTCATATCGACAAAGGGATTGAACGCAACATAAGAAATCTAGACATCTCTGCTCAAGACTATCTATCTGCTACAAATGACAAAATTACCTGGACAGCATACAGCAAAGATTTACGTCATGAAAACAAAAATTACAACGATATTGTTATCTACGATTTTAAATCTGATGAAGCGCGTAAAATCACCACTAAAAAAAGATATTTCTCTCCCCATATTTCTCACAATGGAGATCGTGTGATTGCGCTCGACTACAAAGAAAACACCCAATACAACATCGTCCTTTTAGACACAAAAACAGGCGACGTACAGAAAGTAATATCCAATCCTAAAAACGATTTTATCAGTACTCCCACATGGACTCATGACGATAGCGCTTGTGTATATTTAGTAAAACGAAATTCTAAAATTGCCTTTTTCAGTTATCAATTTAAAACTGATACAACAGTACAACTTTCAGAATGGACAACCCAAGGAATAGGACAATTTAGCTTAAGTGATTCGCATATCTATTTTTCGGCTGCTTTTAACGGAGTTGACAATATTTTTAGATTAGACCTACAAGGAAAGCGACATCTAGAAAAAATAACAAATGAAAAAGTGGGCGCCTATATGCCCGCTATTTCTTCAGATGCAAGCGCTATTACCTATAGTGAATTTACGACAAGCGGTTATCAACTTTTTAAACTAGACCTCTCAGAAAACACACCTAAATCTTATAGGATAAAACGAGAGGACCTATACGACATACAAACATCGCAATCGGAACGCCCCATATTAGATAGCATCCCAAAAAACACCTATAAAACAGAAGCATATTCAGGTTTTTTCAAAGGAATAAAATTACATAGTTGGGGACTCACCACCACAACAAATATTTCAAGTACATTTGGAGCCAATGTGCAATTCAAAAATACCTTAAGCGATTTTGCTGCCTCAGTTAGTCTTATTCATAACACCAATGAAAGCACAAATAGTTTACGCTCTAATATAACGTATGGCAAAGGACTTATTTCGCTAAATTTCAACAGTGCTACCCAAGAACGCAATACAGTCTCCACAGTAGATGACATCCCGTATAACTTTTCATTTTCCGAACGCTCCTTTGGAGGTGGTTTCTCGATTCCCTTGTCTCAAATAAGCGGAAATTATGCACGTAGTTTTTATTTAAAATCTAACTATATACATCATCAAACTTCATCGTATATTGTCAATGAGATACTCCCAATTACAACCCAACTAAATTTTGGTGCTATAGAAACTAAATTGAGTTTTTCAAATATTCGTAGAACGGCTTTACAGAATTTAGCCCCATCTTTTGGACAATATGTCGATATCGTGTACAATAAAAGTATCGATGCAACGGAAGCCGAAAAATTTGCCGTAAACAGTATTTTTTATTTTCCAGGAATCTTAAAAAACCACAGCACAAATATTTTTATAAATTGGCAAAAAGAATTATTGAATAACGAATACCAATATGCAGACACGTTTAGTTATGCACGAGGCTATCAAAGTTATAGTAACGACGAGGCGCTCAAGATCTCTTTTAATTACGCATTTCCATTACTATATCCCGATTGGGGATTTTGGGGTATTACCTATTTTAAAAGAATTCGATGCAACCTGTTCTATGACGCAAGTACACTTACTACAAAAACATATGAACTAGAACTAAATTCAACAGGAATAGAAGTCCTGTTTGACAATATCTTTTTTAACAAACTTCCTATTAGTGTTGGATTAAGAGAAAGTTTTTTACTAAATACCGACGAAATTGCTGTTGAACAAAAAGAGGTATTTCAGTTGTTTTTTAGAATTCCTCTTTAATTATCACTTACGCTTCCGCAAGCACATTCCCTATGATAAACCCACCCGTCCATGCATTTTGAAAGTTAAACCCACCAGTAACAGCATCAATATTTAATACTTCCCCTGCAAAAAACAAGTTTTTATGCAAACGGCTTTCAAATCGTTTGAAATTAATTTCTTTCAAATCTACACCGCCAGCGGTAACAAACTCATCTTTAAAAGTACTTTTACCGCTAGCAGAATAAAGACCTTGTGTCAACTCTTTGGCCAACGCATCTAATTTTTTATTGCTCAAATCCGCCCAACGACTTGTTGGATCAATTTGTGAGGTTCTAACAAATCGTTCCCATAACCTTTTTGTTATTTCTGAAAAGGGAGACCGCAAACCCAATTGTTTTTTTGTATTTTCTTTTTTTAGTCTTTGCAACGCTTCAAAGACCTGCTGATATGATTGGGACAACCAGTTTACTTCTACCTGATATTCATAATTTTTCTCTGCTAATAACCTTGCTCCAAAGGCAGATAGTTTTAAGACAGCAGGTCCACTTAAACCCCAATGTGTTATCAACAAAGGCCCGGTTGCTTCTAATTTTGTCCCCTTAATTTTAACGCTTGCATTGGGAACGGATGTTCCTAACAAATCTGTCAACCTGTTATCTTTTATATTGAAGGTAAACAAAGAAGGAACTGGAGGAATAATGGTATGCCCTAAAGAGCTAGCAAGTTCCCAAACACGCTTACTACTCCCAGCCGCGATCACCAACTGATGCGCTAAAAATTCACCTTTTGTGGTTTTTACTAACCAATCATCATCTCGTTTTTCAACCGAATTAACACCGTGATTGCAACGAACTTCAATTCCTAGTTCAGTGACCAAACCTTGAAAACAATCAATAATGCTTTGTGAAGTATTAGATTCAGGGAAAATACGATTGTCTTTTTCAATTTTTAGGGGAACTCCTCTGTTTTCAAACCATTCCATGGTATCTCCTGTCATAAATTGATGAAAGGGACCTAAAAGCTCTTTTTCCCCTCGTGGATAAAACTTTACTAAATCCTGAGGTACAAAACAGGCATGCGTAACATTACACCTACCTCCACCAGATATCTTTACTTTTTGAAGTACCTCTTTTCCTTTCTCAAGAATAATTACATTCAAATCAGGATTGTTTTCCTTTGCAGTGATGGCTGTAAAATAGCCTGCTGCCCCACCTCCTATTATGATAATCGTTTTCGTCATTGTTTGCAATTATTTGGTCGAAATGAAATTAAGCAAGTATCATTTCTTTATATGTAAGTACTGTTTCATAGCCACGTTCATTAAAATAAGCTGGTGTTTGTTCATTTCCGGTCACCAAAATAAAATCGCCTCCCCAAGCACCTAAGCTTTTTATAGCACCAAAGTAATCTGTAAACAGACTTTGTTTTAAAGGAACGATATTTAAAAACTCTCCTACCAGATGCTCATGCGCTTCTAACAATTTCTCAAAGATCAACAAATTTGGTGCCCCAAGTATTTGGGCCGTTAATTCAGAAATTTGATCGACAAACTCCTTCTTATCTTCATCAATAGACCTGTACAACTGAATCCCTTCTTTACTGTCTTGTTTCTTGTTCAAATGGACAAAAAACAGAGCATCGGTAAAGTCTGGTAAAAAATTAGATGCTTGAATTAAGGGTTTTGAATTCTTGTTCTGATAAAGAATTGGCGTATTATTTTGAGCGCAGGCAATATCGTAACCACTACCTCCAAAAGAGTTGTGCAATAACTGAAACGCATCAACATTTGCCCATTGCGCTATATTGTTTATTAAAGTAGAAGAAGTACCTAACCCCCAATCATTTGGAAAACTAAGAAAAGTTTGGACAAAAGCCCCTTTTCCATCATTCAAAAAATTCGGATTTAGTTTTTGTGCTTCCACAAGAATATTCTGAAGCGTTGCGACTCTTTTATCTGCATTTAGAACTCCTAACTCGGAAATTTGAAACTCGGTCTGAAACCAAAGTGTCTTTTCAACAGAAAAACTCTCCCAGATAATAGAAGGTACATCCAATTCTGAAACCTGAAGATTCTGACCAAATTTCGTAGGCAAAGCCAAGGCCAAAGCACCATCTAAAACGGCATACTCCCCCGTAATCAATAATTTACCGTTGCTATAGTATGTATTCATATGAAAAAATAATTGCACTAATTATTGGGTTCAACAATGAACTTAGCTGGACCTTAAATCTTTAATTTTATTTGTTTGTAATAATCATGGACAGCACTATGTGAAACAGGCTTGCTATCGAAATACTTCACTACAATTTCTTTCTCCTCCGCATTAGCTCCCAATTGGTTTAAAATATTCATCAAATGCATTTTCATATGCCCTTTTTGAATTCCTGTAGTGGTCAAGGCACGTAAGGCTGCGAAGTTTTGGGCTAAACCGGCAACAGCAATAATTTTCATCAATTCCTCCGCGGAAGGATTTTGCAACAATTCCAAAGACAATTTAGCCATTGGATGCAAAGCTGTTAATCCACCTACTGTTCCCAATGCCAAAGGTATTTCAATCCAAAAACGAAAAACACCGTCTTTGACTTCACAGTGCGTTAAACTTTTATAAGTACCATCCTTAGCTGCATACGCATGTGCACATGATTCAATGGCTCTAAAATCGTTTCCCGTAGCTAGTACCACAGCATCAATTCCATTCATAATCCCCTTATTATGGGTAACAGCTCGATGTGGTTCTATATTGGCTATATCCACTGCTGTTTTAAATTTCTCGGCATATTCATAAGGATCTATTTCTGCCGTTCCAGCGACCAACTCTTCTACACTACATGAAACTTCAGCCCGCACCAAACATTCAGGAACATAATTTGAAAGAATACTCATCACTATTTGAATGTCTTCTTTTTCAAACTTTGCTGCTATCACTTCTAAACAGGAGTTGATAAAATTGGCTCCCATGGAGTCTTTAGTTTCAAAACTAACATGCAATTGATAATAATTATCTAAATCTTCTGTCTTATCCTTTAATTCAATTGCTAACAAACCTCCACCACGCTTACGCATGTTTTTTGTAATTGCAGCTGTGGATGCAATCAACTCTCCTTTAATTTTTGAAAAATAAGATCGAAGTTCGTCCTTATTTCCTTTGTACATAAAATGAACTTGACCAATTTTAGTAGTTCCAAGCACAGTTGCTTTAAAGCCCCCTCGAGTACTCCAAAACTTTCCTACCAAGGAAGCTGCTGCCACGACTGAGCTTTCTTCAATAACCATTGGTATCGTGTACTCATTTCCGTTGACACTAAAGTTAGGCGCTACACCGTAAGGCAAATAGAAATTAGAAATCGTGTTTTCTATAAAATCATCATGTAACGTTTGTAGTTTCTCATCCGTATTCCAATATTTCTTTAAAGTGTCCTTTGTAATTGACTGCTGGTTAAAAAAAGCTTTTACCAACCAATCAATCTTTTCTTCCTTCGTCAACTTGGAAAACCCCGTAATACGTCTTACCATAATATCTATTTGTTTGCAAAGGTACTTTTTCCTGAGAAAACACAAATGGTATTTTTAAATTTCCTAAAAACGAGGGTACTACTCAACATTTGTCATAGCTAAGATTGTTCATACAAATATATTCCTTACATTTAAATATACTAATCATTTCTAATTTAAAAACATTTGTATGAAAAGAATTACACTATTTCGTGCAGCATCAATGGTCGTCGCGGCTTTTTTTGCTTCATGTGACACTTCCTATTTCGATAATGAGACGGAAGAATTAATACTCGAAATTGGAGCTCAGCTACCCATTGGTACAACCGAATGGACATTGAGTGAACTTTTCGAGGAGCTTAAAATAGAAGATCTCGATCAAGATGCTAACGCGAATTATATATTTGAAGATGTTATTTCTATGAATGGAGCGAGCGTTGATGCCTTTGATGTGGACATAGAAGATATAACGATAAGTTCGAGTATCGCTACACCTATTACGGCAGCAGACATTCTTCCATTTACGTTTCCGTTTTCCCTTCCTGCAGTTATTCCGCCGAATTTACAAAATAAAACGGATTCAGATCAAATCATTCACGATTTGAATTTAACTCAAGAATTGACAGGAGCTGATTTCGATGACGGAACAATGGTTATCTCCTTTACATCGACTTTCGATGCAGATGTAACCTTGACCTTAGAAATCCCATCATTCTATGAGAAAACCGGAAATCGCGACGAGAATTCTTATGAAGATCAAGTAACCTTAAACGGAGCTGAGACCAAACAACTAGTTGTGAATTTGAATCAATACAATGCCGATTTCACGCATGATGGATTAGCATTTGACGCAACTAATAATAAAGTAGTTTTAAATTTAAACGCTACTTTTAGTTTTAAAGCCGGAGATGTATTGAATTCAACGGATCAAATTTCTTACAGTGCCGTTCTATCAAACGCTTCTTCTGAAGTTATCCGTGGAGATTTTCAACAAGAAGCATTTGAAATTCCAAATACAGAAGAAATAGCTTTAGATTTTTTCGATAATTTTGGTGAAGGGTCCATTACATTTGCAGACGCAAGTTTGACCTTGGTCGCTAGCAACGGATATGGCTTCCCAATTGGTATTGACCTGAGCAATATCACAGCCACCAATGATGGAGGAGGCTCAATGAGTTTAAAATATGATGGAAATACAGCTGAAGAGCAAAGTACAACAACTCCATCGGAAAGAGAAGCTATGTTAATACTCAATGGACTAACCAACTATACTGCCTATGCTCCTGGTGTAGAAAACACAACGGTCTTGGACAAGTCTAACTCAAACATTAATGAACTGCTTTCTTCCAAACCATCTAAAATTAACTTAAATGTTTCGGGTACGGCAAATCCTATTGATGCGGCTCCTAATCTCAATTTTTATTCATCACAAAACTCTGGGTTTGAAGTTGAAGTAAATATCAATGTGCCTCTAAACGTTAAGTTTGAAAACATTGAACAGACTAAAGAAATGGAATTTAAAGGAAGGGATGACATACCCAAAGAATTAACTTCAGTCACATTGATATTAGAAACCATCAATGAAATTCCACTTTCAGGAAATATCGAAGTTGAATTTAAAGATGAATTTGGAAATCCTGTTGTGCTATTCGACGAAAATGGTGTTGAACTAGAAATAGACATTCTAGGATTTAAAGCAGCTGAAGTTGATGCTATGGGAAAATCAAGCACGGCTACTACGAGCACTGATGAACTTGTAATTACAGATATTGAAGGACTCAAACGTGTTACCGATGTAGATTTAAGTATATTTCTGAACTCTACAGAAGGGGAAGACAGTGTAATTTTAAATGGGGATGACAAGGTAACTGCGAAATTATCAGCTATAATTGATGCAGAGGTTAGTCTTAGCAAAGATGAAGAAGATAACAACTAAAACAAAGGCAATGAAAAAAAAAATATCCATATACATACTATTGCTTTTGACTACCATAGGTAGTATTCAAGCACAAGACTACTTTTCTTTTTACAACTTAGGAGATTATATAGCGCAATCAACAAATGTTTCACCTGTATATCTTCCGAAAAACGGATTTACCTTTGGTACACCTGCTAATGTAGGAACGTACTTAGATGCCGGTTTTCAAGTGAATGATTTACTTGTTCCATCTGAAAATGATGAATTTAACAAATATGATTTCAATAATTTACTCACAAATATTGAACCTGAAAACACATTAACACAAGACATTAATGCTTCTGTGTTTATGTTGGCCTTTAGAACAAAAAAAGGATCCATTACGGTGTTTGCAAACACTCGTGTTACTACAAGTTTTGAATACTCTGATGACTTTATTTCTTTTTTAGCAAATGGTATAGAGTCATTCAATATGAATACTGATAAAATTTCGACTACAGCTTTTAACGAAATTGGAATTGGATTGACACGTACATTCTTTAATGACAAACTAGCTATTGGATTCCGTGCCAAATACTTGAACGGTATTTCTCATGCTTCTACGAGCAAAGATGCTGCCTTTAAAATGGACGTAAATACTTCGAATTCAGAATACACTGTCTCTGCAAGTAATGCTACGCTCAATACAGCAGGAATCGCAAACAATATAGAGCTTTTTGAATCCGACGAAGAAATTGACATCCAAGAAACTATTTTTACTGGAAATACTGGTTTCGGATTCGATATAGGGGCCACCTATAGTTTCTCTAAAAAATTCTCTATCGAAGTTGCTGTAAATGACATTGGTTCTATAACTTGGGAAGAAAATGTTGTCAATTACAATATTGAAGATCTTGACAATGCGGTATTCGATGGGGTGAATTTAGATACTGAAACAGGAAGTTTAGAGAATGCACTCTTAGACAGATTTGCGGAAGTAGTTCCAATGAACGAAACCACAGAGAGTTTTGAAACAGAACTCTTTATGAAATCTTATGCCTCTATAAAATATCAAATTACTGATAAAAACGCTTTTAATTTAGTTGCATTCAACAACCACGCCTATGGAAATTTTGAACCTCGCTACTCCTTAGGATATAACAGAACTTTAAAAAAGACAACTTTCGGTATTTTAGCCAGTACGGGTCAAGAAGACGGTGAAATCAACTATGGAGTTAACTTTGCGGTAAACTTAGGTCCTTTACAATTCTACGCAGCTACTGACAGTTTGTATGATGTGATCAACTCTATAGAAGAAGCTACAGGTGCTAATGGACGTTTAGGTCTGAACTTTGTATTTGGATATAAAAAGAAAGTAAAAGAAGTAGAAGGTTTTGATGCACCAGATGCCACGCCTTCAGAAGACGAAGCAGAAAATAATACAGCAGAATAAGAAATGTAAAATAAGCTACAAGAATACGTAGTAGATATAGCATTTAAACACTTTAAAAAGAAGCCGTCTTTATAAGATGGCTTCTTTAATTTTGTAGTAAATCTAATGGTTTTCAATGGGTTAAAAATTTCGCTTTATTTTATCCATTTTTTTCTTGTGTAAAACATTATACCCTGCTATATTTGCACCGCTTTAAAGTAGTATATTTCTTTAAAACAAGCCGATGTAGCTCAGCTGGCTAGAGCAGCTGATTTGTAATCAGCAGGTCGTGGGTTCGAGTCCCTCCATCGGCTCTATTTTAAATAAACTTTTTCACATTAACATCCTTAGTCTTAAGTAAGTTTGAAGTACTAGAGACGAGAAGTTTATCCCGAGCTTGCCGAGGGAAGTCCCTCCATCGGCTCTTAAAACATTCCAAATTGGAATGTTTTTTTTTTGCCCAAAATGGTTTTATAGTAACCAACAAATAAAACTTTAAAAAGAGACAGCCTACACATCAGTTACCTAGTAAAAAAACAACATAAAAAAAGGGCTGAAGTAAAACTTCAACCCTTTCATATACATAGTATACATATTAGTTCGTTGGCCTAGCACTGAGGGTTTGAACAACCTTATCAATCCCTAAAGAGGAACCTTGAACAGGTGGAAACTCTTTAAAAGTCGAAAGGAACTTACCCGTAATATCTTGCGCTGGTACAAAAGTCCACATATTGTCTGCAAACCATCTTATATACAAAGCAGACTCTTTCCATGCTGTTTCATATGGATCTGCCTTTAAATTGATTAAAATTGGCCAGGCCGGTTGTTTGCGATACGCCGTATTTATAGCTCCTTCCAAAATAGTAAAGTGTAATTTCCAGTTTTGGTAACGAAGCGCATTTAAATTCCCGCCTTGATCGAAATAGAAAATTTCTTTTCGAGGTGCTTCTTTTGCTTTTCCTTTCCAAAAAGGCATTTGATTGTATCCATCCAAATGCAATTTAAACGTCTTATCACCCGCTTTATAACCTTTCAACAACTTCTTTTTCACATCAGATACTCCAGCAGCTGCCAATAAGGTAGGCAACATATCTTCATGTGAATAAATATTATTATCTATAGTACCCGGTTTAATTGTTCCTGGCCAACGAATTGCACAAGGAACTCTAAATCCACCTTCCCAGGTAGTTCCTTTTTCTCCATAAAAAGGACTCGTTCCTCCATCGGGCCATGTAAACTTTTCAGCACCATTGTCTGTAGAGTACATAATAATAGTATTATCGATAATTTTTAAATCTTCTAGTTTCTTTAAAACTTTTCCAATCATTTCATCGTGTTCAACCATACCGTCAGCATAAATACTTATTCCGGTCTTACCATAGCTCTCTTTTTTAAGATGTGTCCAAACATGCATACGTGTGGCACTCAACCATACAAAAAATGGTTTTTTTTGCTTTGTGCGCTTTTTCTATAAACGCAATAGCAGCTGCTGTAAATTCTTCATCTGCAGTTTCCATACGCTTTCTAGTCAAAGGTCCTGTATCTTCTACTTTCCCATCAGAATACGAATGAATAACCCCTCGAGGGCCATATTTTTTATGAAATTTCTCGTCCTTTGGATAATAATAAGTTTCCGGCTCTTCTTCGGCATTCAAATGGTATAAATTTCCAAAAAACTCATCAAAACCATGGTTTGTAGGTAAATGCATGTCTTGATCTCCTAAATGGTTTTTCCCAAATTGACCAGATGTATAGCCTTGAGGTTTTAACAATTCTGCAATGGTAGCTTGATTATCCTTAATACCTTGCTTTGAGCCCGGCATTCCAATGGTTAATAAACCTGTTCTAAATGGATGTTGCCCTAAAATAAAAGCTGCTCTTCCAGCCGTACACGATTGTTGCGCATACCAGTCTGTAAACATAGCTCCTTCATTTGCAATACGATCAATATTAGGTGTTTGATACCCCATCATTCCATGATTGTATTTGCTAATATTAGCCCATCCGATATCATCTCCCCAAATCACCAAAATATTTGGTTTTTTCTGAGCTGTCGCATCTGTACTTATCCCAATGCACAGCATTGAAAAAACTACTAATTTCAAAAAGTCTTTAGTTTTCATTTTCATAATTCGATATTTAGTTAATACTTGTATAAGATACTATGAAGTGGCTATATAAAACCTGTAACGCAATGTATTACAGGAATCCTTTAAAAATACAAAGAAAAGAATACTACACCCTATACCTATGTTAACACAGGTGATAAATCTATACTTTAATAACCTTTATTTAACACAATAATTTATCCCATACTCAAGGGTTTAAACTTTTCAACTCAGGTTTTTTAGGTTTGTATTTCTTATCAAAATATCGTTTTCTGGCTTTCTTCCATTCTTTTATAGGAATCAAAATTTCAAATTCATCATTCATACAATTTTGAATATCCATACTATTATTTTCATTCTGTAGCGTACCATACTCTTGAAAGAAATAGGACACAGTTGGTGTCTTTAAATTCAATCTACCTAGCCATGCGTAACACTTATTCACTGAATCTGTAGATGTTCGAGAACCTAAACTTCTCATAAACATCTTAAAATAATACCCCTCTGAATTTCTATACACTTCACGAGCGCGGATATACTTTTTAAACAAATTAGCTCCTGTAAATACCAAAAATACTACAGCGATGAGAAAACTAAAAAGGAATAGAATAAACTTTATAGGTCGCATCCCTAAAATTAAAAAGTCTTCTGAAGACTCCAATGAGTCTTCTGAATTTTTATCGAGGCTTGCCCGTGCCGTTTCTAACATCCCTAAATTTGGATTGGACAACACATTTATGATGTGTGACTTCAATGTTTTTTTGTATAACTTTTTATGACGAGGATGCCACCAATGCACAATAATTTCAGGAATAACAACACTTCCTTCTCTTTCAAAAAGATAACGCACGCCTTCAACCCGTGATGCACTTATTGCCGTTTTTGTTTGGTTGTTTTTTAAAACTGCTCTTTTTGGATAGATACTAACATGCGCTATAGAGTCCCAAACAACCACAGGTATAAACTCAGAAACCGTCCCAGAAACATTCAATCTAATACTACGCTCAAGGACATCACCTACTTTCACTTTTTTTAGATTGCCTTTCCACTGATCATAAACCGAAACAGAAGTTGAAACCAACCAATTGTTTTTTGAGACCCCTTGAGGAACATCTTTTACCTTGATGACGCGTTCACGCGTACGTATTTTTCTTTTTTTTCCTTTATAATCACCAATATCTGGAGTCTCAACACTAAACTCTAAAGAAGGAAAAACCAAATCTTTTGCCTCATAGGGAAACACATTAAAAAACAATTTTACCCCAGAATACAATTGGCCATCAACCTCTTTGGAGGTGCTCAAGGAACGAAAATAAACAGTAAACGCACCATTTACTTTCACATTACCTGGTGAGACCCCTTTTGTAAACCAAGTTGCCGTATATACAGACACACTGAGCTCTAAAGGTTCTCCAACAAACACACTTGGTTTCTCAAACTGAACTTCTGTAAACAACTGCTTTTGTCCAAACATTGATGTATAACACATAAAAATCAGCAGTAAAAAACAATATGTACGTCTTTTTATTACCATGCGTCTAGGTTTGTATTTCTAACTGTTTTGTTTGTTTTTACCTGATGTAAAAATTTTCGTTTTAAGAATAATGAAGGATCATCATCTACTTTTTGCATCATTACTTTAGGACCACCTTTATCCTTTCCTAGCTCAAAATCTTCTGGAAGTTCATCCAATTCCTTACCCTTCCGAATATCAGTATTTGTGGTTTCTTCCATTCTTTCCTTCTCCATTTGCTCGTCAGTAGCTTCATCTCCACCACCACTTAAATCCTCAGGACTGTCGTTCTGTTTGTTCTTGGCAGGACCATTTTTAGTTGCCTCTTCAGCGTCTTTTAAAGAAATTGCACTTTCACCTGCAACCAATTTCTGTACTTTATTTTTATTTTTTATGGCAAGTTCAAAGGTCGAATCTATAGCAACAGCCATTTCAAAAGCCAATGCGGCTGCAGCATAATCTCCTTGCTTAAAATGAGCCAACCCAAGGTTATATTTACCTAATGCAGTCGTATCTTTTTTAAAATATAGAATAGCTTCTTTATAATCTTCGTTTTTGTAAAGTGCATTCCCTTTATGAATTGGGCTCTTAAACAAACCCGATGCTTCAGAATAATTTTGCTCCTCATATAACAACTGCCCTTGATAATCTCTAGTTAAAACCAAATCCACCATCTGAAAATCTGAAGTACACGATGCTAGAAGTGTTACAAAAACAGGAATAACCAACACCATTCCTTTTCTAAAATAGATCAATACAAAAAACAACAAAGGCAATGCGCACAACAGTCCTTTATCTTGCCAATCGTCTTCTTTTTCTTTATCCTCATCAGTAAATTTCAAGTGCATTCGTACATACTCAGCAATACCGTCTACATCACTTGTATCTAAGGTCAACTCTTGTACCTGAACTTTTTCCAACGCATTAATACGTTCCAAGACTTCGAGATTTAAAGAAGAATGCACCAAAGCTCCTTGTTTATCTTTTAATGGTTTTTTAGAATACCTTGTAGGTACATGGGATCCACTAACTGTATTAAATGGCATTAATTTAATTGTAAAATTACCATCTATCGTACTCTTCTGAAGGGCTGTAAAAGTACCCTTGTCAATTGCATCAGTTAAAACAACAAATGTTGCCGGTGCAGCAATACCTTCACACATACTTTTGGCTAGTTCCAACCCCCTCAACAAGTCACTACTAGGTAAAGGCATAATCCTTGGTGAGAGTTCATTACTGTGCGACTTTACAAGTTCATAATCATTTGTAAGAGGAATGATAACATGAGCACTTCCGGAATAACCAATCAAAGCAACCCGCGCTCCTGGTTTGGCTGCCAGTAAATCGTTTATTTTGAATTTTGCGCGTTCCAATCGATTGGGCTGAATATCTGTTGCGAGCATACTTTGTGACATATCCAAAATGAGTACCAAAGGTGATTCCATAATTTTCCCTGGAACTTCTATCTTCTCCCATGTAGGTCCCGAAATTCCAAAAACACATAGCACTATTGTAAACAGCAATCCAATATTCCATATTAATTCTTTAGATTGACTTCCTTTTTGAATCATATACGGTTGAAGATGTTTCGGAATAAAACGTTTCCATTTGATTTCTTCTCTAAAAGAAAAAAGTCGAAACATAACAATCACCAATATAGGAGCGAACATCCATAGAAGTTCTGGCCTCAAAAAATGAAACTGATCCCAAGAAAATGTACCCAAACTAGCCATCATTCAGATTTTTTATTCAACATTCGCTTCACAACTTTAAAAACACTCCCTAACAATAGATATAGCATTAACAGAACCAAACCAGCTCCCAATGGATAGGGATACAAATAAGTTCTTGGCTTATAAGCTTCTTCTTCATACTCAATAGGTTCTAACTCATTTAAGGTGCTGTAAATGGCATTCAACTTTTCTGAATCAATAGCTCTATAATAATTTGCACCTGTAATGTCAGCTATTTCTTCCAATGTAACTTCATCTAAATCAGAATTCGCGCTATTGGGGTCTCCAATTCCAATTGTATATACTTTTATAGAATCTCGCTTGGCCATTTCAGCTGCATCTAAAGGCAAAATACCTTGACCAGAATCCACTCCATCAGTTAACAACAGCATCACTTTTGTATCAATAGAATCATTTTCAAATAAATCTATCCCCCTCACTATTGCCTTCCCTATGGCCGTAGTTTGTCCTGCCATTCCAACAGCCGCTTCATCCAATAAAGTATTTACAGTTTCTAAGTCTGGAGTAAAAGGAACCTGTACATAAGCATTTGACGCAAACAATACCAAACCAATTCTGTCTCCAGATCTCTTATCAATAAAATCGTGTAAAACAGAAGTAACCGCATCCCACCTACTTACTTTTTCTCCGTTAATTTTCCAATCTTTTTCCGCCATACTAAAAGACATGTCGGCGACTACCAAAAAATTTCGGGATGTTTTTACTATGAGTTCCGGCTTCCCTACCAATTGTGGAGATGACAAGCTTCCCAACAATAAAATCCATACAAGGGTCAATACAAAAAACTCAACTCCATTTTTCTTTTTTACAAACGAGGCTCTTTTCGGCTTTTGCCCAGTATATCCAGAAGCCTTTTGCATATTTGGAATCAACAAATGTGTGCTTCTTATGCGCAACGGGGGCAACACCATATAAAGTATTATGGGTAATGGTAAAAACCAGAATACCCAAAGGTTTATTATTTCAAAATTATCTGGCATGCGTCAGTATCCATTTTTTTGTTTCAATAGCAATCGATTTCCTTTGTGCTGTCAATATAGGCTCATTCGTAACAGCTGTTCTATAAAAAAGCACGTCCAACCCACTAAAGTCAGTCTTCTCTGATTTATCATCTAGAAACATAACCCGATCTCTACCAGTTAAAGTCCCTACGTTAAAACGTCCATATACAGAAATGGCTAATTGTTTTAAAAGCAAATTACATGCATTTACAAACTCCCGATTTTGAGCAATTGTAAACTGATGCTCCAATGCAAACAAACGCTTAATTGCGGATCGTCGATACGCATTTTTATAATAGCGCTTCATTTGAAAAACAACAGCACCTACTAAAAAGGCAAAGAGTATGGTAAAAAAAACTTTCCAACCAGTTGTATCAAAAGAAAACATCACAGGATTCGGTTCTAAAAGTGGTCCTAAATCTACCTGTAAATTTGTTCCGTCCTCCACCTGACCTATAACAAAGTCCGAACAAACTAAATCAATGTAATTTATTAAAATTCTCATCGGCCGCTACCTTTTAAAATCTCACGAATTTGTGTAACCACTTCATCTGCTGTATTTATTTTGAATACTGGAATATGATGTTTCTTCATCTCTACTTCAAAATCTAAAAACTCCTGTTCAAATCCGTTTTTAAATTTTTGAGTTTGTTTTGAGTTCTCGCCATCAATTGCCAGTTGCAGTTGCCCATCCCCAGCAACCAATCTTACAGGTAACAAATCTCGTTCCATAGGATCATATACCTTTGCAAGTACGATATCGTTATGCTGTGACAACGACGCAATATAATTAATGGTTTCTTTTGCATACATTTGAAAATCACTAATTACAACAATAAGATAATCATGCGTAACTATGTTTTTCGTTTGTTTAAACACTTCATTCGTTATGCTTTTATCTTGACCTTCATTTACATCTTTTAAAGCTCGATTACGTTTGATCAATTTATCAAAAAACAAAAGTATATTCTTTCTGTTTCGCTTGGGTAAAACAACATCAACTCCATTTTCACCAAAGACAATTCCCCCCACACGATCACCTTCTTTCGAAACGCGAAAGGCAGTCAATGCCGCTAATTCCGCCGCCACTACAGATTTGGTCTTTACTTTTGTTCCAAAAAACATTGATTTAGATTGATCGACAATAATCAATACTGGTTTTTCCTTCTCTTCGCTGTACACACGTAAATGTGTTTTTTGAGTTCGCGCCGTTACTTTCCAATCAATATTTCGAACATCATCTCCTGCAACATACGATCGTACTTCTTCAAAATCTAAACCACGTCCTCTCAATTTTGAAGCATGCTTCCCGCCTAAAATACTTTTTACACGCTGCTTATTTGCAAGAAAACTAAATCCATTGGCAACAGACTCCATTTGAAGTAACTCGCTCATGGAAACAAAAACATCCTTAGGAAACATATCTTTCGTTTTCATAACAGTAATTTAGGCCAATACAGCTACTTCGCGAAGTATTTCATCGATTACAGTATCGGTTGTAATTCCTTCGGCGTTCGCTTCATAACTCAAAATCAAACGATGCCTTAAGCAGTCATGTACAACAGACCTCACATCATCAGGAGTGACAAAAGCGTTTCCTTGCATCCATGCTTGTGTTCTACTGGCACGATCCAACGCAATGGTACCTCTAGGACTCGCTCCATACTCTATCCAACCAGCCAACGTCTCATTATAATTTTTCGGGGAGCGCGTCGCAGAAACTATATCCACTATATAGCGCTCCATTGCTTCTGATATCTCAATCCCTGCAATTTCCTCACGTGCTTTAAAAATAACGTCAACCGATAACTTTTCTAGTTTATCGTGAGTTCCGAAGAGTTCCCTACGATTCAAGCGCATAATCAACAATTCTGAAGCAGCCGTAGGATAATCAATTGTCACGTGCATTAAAAACCGATCCATTTGAGCTTCCGGTAATGGATAAGTACCTTCCTGCTCCACAGGATTCTGTGTTGCCATTACCATAAAAAGAGCATCCATTTTATACGTACTACCAGCAACAGAAACTTGACGTTCTTCCATAGCCTCTAGAAGCGCTGATTGAACTTTTGCAGGTGCTCTATTTATCTCATCTGCTAAAATTAGATTGCTAAAAATAGGCCCCTTTTGAAAAACAAACTTTTCTTTTGTCTCGGGTTGATAGATTTCCGTACCCGTAATATCTGAAGGCAGTAAATCAGGGGTAAACTGAATTCTGCTTAGAGCACAATCCAGCTGCTTAGCTAAGGCTTTAATCGTTCTTGTTTTCGCCAAACCGGGCACACTCTCTAAAAGAATATTTCCATCCGATAATAGCACCAGTAGCAATCGCTCAATTAATTTATCTTGTCCTATGACATCTTTTGCCATACTTGATTTTAGTATGTTTATTTTATCTAGTGTACTCATATTGTTTTATGATATAATTAGCAATTCAAAATCTTAATGATAGCGTTCCAAAATATATTCGAAGTAACAAATAAAAAAGAGAAATTCTGGAGGCACTTAAATATAAGAAAAAAATAATTGGTTAATACAAACTTGATTACAGTAAATTAGTATTTAAGCTCAGTATTAAACCCTAACAACTTACTCCTCATTTCTTTTAAAAAAAGTACAAATATAAATGTACTAACTCCAACGACTCCAGTCCAGAGTAAAGTTGGAGCACAGCGACAAGCTCACTCGTATTGAGGCATTGCCCCCCTGATTCCAAAGGAGTCACATCTCTATAAAAAAAAATCCTCAATCACATATGTGATTGAGGATTCAAAAAAAGGCGGTGACATACTCTCCCACCATTGGCAGTACCATCTGCGCTGATAGGTTTAACTTCTCTGTTCGGAATGGGAAGAGGTGAGCCCTATCGCAATAACCACCTTAAATCGTTTGGGTTGTTATCCTATATTTCTCGTCCGCCGAAGCGAAGTGTAGGAGGATAACCACCTTAAGACTGTATAGTTTTTGGTTGATCGTTGTTGGTATTTACCAACAACTAATTACTAAAAACCATTGTATTAATAATTGACATATTGAAAGTGTCTAAGACACGATTGTATTTTTTTTATAAAAAACCATAACTTACTATACTATTTAGAGTGAATAAAGAGTGTCCCTCCCTGCTGTAATTACTTACAACAGGAAGTTCTTTGTACAAAAGCCTATGGGTTATTAGTACTACTTGGCTATGACATTACTGCCTTTACACCTATAGCCTATCAACGTGGTGATCTTCCACGACCCTTTAAAGAAATCTCATCTTGTGGTGGGTTTCGCGCTTATATGCTTTCAGCGCTTATCCCTTCCCGACGTAGCTACTCTGCAATGCCCTTAGCAGAACAACAGATACACCAGAGGTCAGTCCAACTCGGTCCTCTCGTACTAGAGTCAGATCCACGCAAATTTCTAACGCCCGCTACAGATAGAGACCGAACTGTCTCACGACGTTCTGAACCCAGCTCGCGTGCCACTTTAATGGGCGAACAGCCCAACCCTTGGGACCTTCTCCAGCCCCAGGATGTGACGAGCCGACATCGAGGTGCCAAACCCCCCCGTCGATGTGAGCTCTTGGGGGAGATCAGCCTGTTATCCCCGGAGTACCTTTTATCCTTTGAGCGATGGCCCTTCCATGCGGAACCACCGGATCACTATGCTCTTGTTTCCAACCTGATCGACTTGTAGGTCTCGCAGTCAAGCACCCTTATGCCATTGCACTCTACGCACGGTTACCAAGCGTGCTGAGGGTACCTTTAGAAGCCTCCGTTACTCTTTTGGAGGCGACCACCCCAGTCAAACTACCCACCAAGCACTGTCCTCATCGCTGAGTTAGGCTCTAGATAAGCAAAGGGTGGTATTTCAAGGACGACTAAATTACGCCTGGCGACGCAACATCGAAGTCTCCCACCTATCCTACACATTACTTATCCAAAGTCAATACTAAGCTATAGTAAAGGTTCACGGGGTCTTTTCGTCCCGTAGCGGGTAATCGGCATCTTCACCGATACTACAATTTCACCGAGCTCATGGCTGAGACAGTGTCCAGATCGTTGCACCATTCGTGCAGGTCGGAACTTACCCGACAAGGAATTTCGCTACCTTAGGACCGTTATAGTTACGGCCGCCGTTTACTGGGGCTTCATTTGAGAGCTTTGCCGAAGCTAACTCCTCCACTTAACCTTCCAGCACCGGGCAGGTGTCAGGCCCTATACATCAACTTTCGTTTTAGCAGAGCCCTGTGTTTTTGATAAACAGTCGCCTGGACCTATTCACTGCGGCCCATCTCGAAGATGGGCGCCCCTTCTCCCGAAGTTACGGGGCGATTTTGCCTAGTTCCTTAGCCATGAATCACTCGAGCACCTTAGAATTCTCTTCCCAACCACCTGTGTCGGTTTAGGGTACGGGCTGCTTCACTCGTTTTTCTTGGAAGTCGCTTCGCTGGATTATCACCTTGGCCGAAGCCTCAGTGTACTATCGGAGTGTTACCACTTCCTTCAACGTACAATTCTGTCTGTACGCACCAACTATACGCCTCCGTCACTTTTAGTGTGAGCAGGTACAGGAATATTAACCTGTTGGCCATCGACTACCCCTTTCGGGTTCGCCTTAGGTCCCGACTAACCCTCAGCTGATTAGCATCGCTGAGGAAACCTTGGTCTTTCGGTGGGCGGGTTTCTCACCCGCCTTATCGTTACTTATGCCTACATTTTCTTTTCTATACGTTCCAGCATACCTTACGGTACACCTTCAACACCTATAGAATGCTCCCCTACCACTGTAATTAATTACAATCCATAGCTTCGGTAATATGTTTATGCCCGATTATTATCCATGCTCGTCCGCTCGACTAGTGAGCTGTTACGCACTCTTTAAATGAATGGCTGCTTCCAAGCCAACATCCTAGCTGTCTAAGCAGACAAACCTCGTTAGTTCAACTTAACATATATTTGGGGACCTTAGCTGATGGTCTGGGTTCTTTCCCTCTCGGACATGGACCTTAGCACCCATGCCCTCACTGCTGTGTATATTTAATAGCATTCGGAGTTTGTCAGGAATTGGTAGGCGGTGAAGCCCCCGCATCCAATCAGTAGCTCTACCTCTATTAAACTAAAACACAACGCTGCACCTAAATGCATTTCGGGGAGTACGAGCTATTTCCTGGTTTGATTGGCCTTTCACCCCTACCCACAGGTCATCCCAAGACTTTTCAACGTCAACGGGTTCGGTCCTCCACTGTATGTTACTACAGCTTCAACCTGCCCATGGGTAGATCACCAGGTTTCGCGTCTACTACTACTAACTATACGCCCTATTCAGACTCGCTTTCGCTACGGCTGCTCCGCTGAACGGATTAACCTTGCTAGAAACAGTAACTCGTAGGCTCATTATGCAAAAGGCACGCCGTCATCCGTCTGTTGACGGACTCCGACCGCTTGTAGGCGTACGGTTTCAGGATCTCTTTCACTCCCTTACTTAGGGTTCTTTTCACCTTTCCCTCACGGTACTAGTTCACTATCGGTCTCTCAGGAGTATTTAGCCTTACCGGATGGTCCCGGTGGATTCATACAGGATTACTCGTGTCCCGCACTACTCAGGATACCACTATCAATAAATTATCTTACCTATACGGGACTATCACCCTCTATGGTCTAACTTTCCAGTTTGTTCTAATTCAATAATCATCAAATATTGTGGTCCTACAACCCCAGTCTTGCCGTAACAAAACTGGTTTGGGCTATTCCGCGTTCGCTCGCCGCTACTAACGGAATCACTTTTGTTTTCTCTTCCTCCGGTTACTTAGATGTTTCAGTTCACCGGGTTCGCCCCCGTCAAACGACGGGTACTATGTCTTCAACATAGTGGGTTGTCCCATTCGGAAATCTTCGGATCAATTCTTATGTGCAAATCCCCGAAGCTTATCGCAGCTTATCACGTCCTTCATCGCCTCTGAGAGCCTAGGCATCCGCCATACGCCCTTACTTAGCTTTTTGTACTTTTTGCTCTTTTATTCTACTTATTACTTTGAAAATTCGAAAACTTTCAAAATATATTTTTACTCTATATTTATAGCTCGTTATTAATTTTTTGTAAAAAAAATATAACTAATGATATCTATACGATATCAATATTTCAATATGTCAATGAACTCTTTCACACACCATAGCCTTGGCCAAGGTCTGTATTTGTATCTGACAATCTACTAATGTAGACTAACATGATACTCCCTCCTTCGCTTCATGCTTCGGCGGGTAATAGTGGAGAATATCGGAGTCGAACCGATGACCTCCTGCGTGCAAGGCAGGCGCTCTAGCCAGCTGAGCTAATCCCCCAATTACTAGTAGTTAGTAATTAGTTATTAGTCATTAGTAATTACTAATTCGTAATCCCTAATTAGTGCTGCTTCTAGAATTTCCTATGTTTTATAACACAAAATTTATTGTATCTCAAACTATTCTTCTTTGCTTGAAAAATAGTAGTCTCGGGCAGACTCCCTTCGACTTCGCTCAGGGTAAACTTCTTGTCTTGCTCGACTACTTATAGTAGTCTCGGGCAGACTCGAACTGCCGACCTCTACATTATCAGTGTAGCGCTCTAACCAGCTGAGCTACGAGACTCTGTTTTTAATACAGTCTTGTGTATAAATATAAAATTAACAGCAATTAAAAAGTAAATGCTAAGACATTATTTAAATAAGGTCTTAGTTCTTTTTTCGTAACCAACATCTCTTTCTCTAGAAAGGAGGTGTTCCAGCCGCACCTTCCGGTACGGCTACCTTGTTACGACTTAGCCCTAGTTACCAGTTTTACCCTAGGCGGCTCCTTGCGGTGACCGACTTCAGGTACTCCCAGCTTCCATGGCTTGACGGGCGGTGTGTACAAGGCCCGGGAACGTATTCACCGCATCATGGCTGATATGCGATTACTAGCGATTCCAGCTTCACGGAGTCGAGTTGCAGACTCCGATCCGAACTGTGATAATGTTTATAGATTCGCGCCCTGTCGCCAGGTGGCTGCTCTCTGTCATTACCATTGTAGCACGTGTGTAGCCCAGGACGTAAGGGCCGTGATGATTTGACGTCATCCCCACCTTCCTCACGGTTTGCACCGGCAGTCTCTTTAGAGTCCTCAGCTTAACCTGTTAGCAACTAAAAATAGGGGTTGCGCTCGTTATAGGACTTAACCTGACACCTCACGGCACGAGCTGACGACAACCATGCAGCACCTTGTAAGAAGTCCGAAGAAATAGCTATCTCTAGCTAATGCATCCTACATTTAAGCCCTGGTAAGGTTCCTCGCGTATCATCGAATTAAACCACATGCTCCACCGCTTGTGCGGGCCCCCGTCAATTCCTTTGAGTTTCAATCTTGCGACCGTACTCCCCAGGTGGGACACTTATCACTTTCGCTTAGTCACTGAGGCAAGCCCCAACAACTAGTGTCCATCGTTTACGGCGTGGACTACCAGGGTATCTAATCCTGTTCGCTCCCCACGCTTTCGTCCATCAGCGTCAGTACATTCGTAGTAGACTGCCTTCGCAATCGGTATTCTGTGTAATATCTATGCATTTCACCGCTACACTACACATTCTATCTACTTCCAAATGACTCAAGACTAATAGTATCAAAGGCAGTTCCACAGTTAAGCTGTGGGATTTCACCTCTGACTTGTTAGCCCGCCTACGGACCCTTTAAACCCAATGATTCCGGATAACGCTTGGACCCTCCGTATTACCGCGGCTGCTGGCACGGAGTTAGCCGGTCCTTATTCATATAGTACCGTCAAGGCCCCTCGCAAGGGACGGTTTCTTCCTATATAAAAGAAGTTTACAACCCATAGGGCAGTCTTCCTTCACGCGGCATGGCTGGATCAGAGTTGCCTCCATTGTCCAATATTCCTCACTGCTGCCTCCCGTAGGAGTCTGGTCCGTGTCTCAGTACCAGTGTGGGGGATCTCCCTCTCAGGACCCCTATCTATCGATGTCTTGGTAAGCCGTTACCTTACCAACTAACTAATAGAACGCATAGCCATCTCTTACCCATAAATGTTTAATTGTCTCTCGATGCCAAAAAACAACTCTATGAGGTATTAATCCAAATTTCTCTGGGCTATCCCTCTGTAAAAGGTAGGTTCTATACGCGTTACGCACCCGTGCGCCGGTCGTCAGCAAATAGCAAGCTATCTCTGTTACCCCTCGACTTGCATGTGTTAAGCCTGCCGCTAGCGTTCATCCTGAGCCAGGATCAAACTCTTCATCGTTATTTTTTGTTGACAATGTCAACTTATAATTTACGATGCTAGCTTCTCAAATTGAATTCACGATTAGTTATAATCATGTAATTTACTCTTTAATTTTACGCTGTCAATTTCAATATTTTCAATGAACTTATAGAATCGCAATTCGCATTGCTTTTCATATTCTCTGTGCTTTTCAACTTCCGTGTCAAAGCGGGTGCAAATGTAAAACCTTTTCTCAATACAACCAAAAGAATATTTGATTATTTTTTTAAAAAGTTTTTTTATCATTATTTCCTTGAGAACTCTACACCAATACAAGCATTCCTGTTTGCATTAGCGAGCGCAAAACTACAACACCTTTCTTGTTTAACAATGACTTTTTGCGCCTTTTTTTGAAGTATTTTTTTATACCATGGTTTACAGGGAGTTACAATATGTGTTTTTAGTGTTGAGTGCTTAGTGTTGAGTGAGGAGTCAATAGAAAAGGAACGCTAACGATGACGCTGACGCTGATACTGACAAAGACTTGGAACCAAAAACCAGAAACCAAAAACCAGAAACCAAAAACCAGAAACCAAAATCCAGAAACCAGAAACCAGAAACCAGAAACCAGAAACCAGCAACCAAAAACCAAAAACCAAAAACCAGAAACCAAAAACCAGCAACCAAAAACCAGAAACCAGAAACCAGAAACCAGAAACTCCTATTTTCAAATACCAAATGAAATTAATCGTATCTTTGAAAGAAAAGAAATGTTTTTACTTCTTTTGTATTTGTTTCTGGCCTTGAGCATCTCTTTTATTTGTTCTATCCTGGAAGCCGTACTCTTATCAACTCCTCCCTCCTATCTCATCGTAAAGGAAAAGGAGGGTGAAAAATGGGCTGAAAAATTCTTAACCTACAAAAACGATATTGACAAACCACTGTCGGCCATTCTATCTCTTAATACCGTTGCACATACTATCGGTGCTGCTGGAGTTGGAGCACAGGCGGTGCTCGTCTTTGGAAAAGCATCGTTTGGGATCGTATCTGCTGTTTTGACTTTATTAATCTTGGTTATCACGGAAATCATCCCAAAAACACTTGGAGCAAAATATTGGCGTTCATTTGCAAAACTAGCCTCACATACCATGAGCAGCATGATCTTCCTCACCTACCCTTTGGTGCTAATGTCTTCAAAAATAACAGGGTTGATTGCTTCAGACAAAGAAGAAAAATCTACCAGTAGGGAAGAAATATCCGCCATTGCACATATCGGCGCGGAGGAAGGTTTGTTTTCCGACAAGGAACATAGAATCATTCAAAACGTATTGAGACTAAAAAATGTAAAGGCAAAAACCATCATGACCCCTAGACCTGTTGTCTCTACAGCCGATGAAACTACTTTTTTATCCGAATTTTTAAAAAACAAAAACTATTTGAAATTTTCTCGAATTCCGGTTTACTCAAAAAAGGAAGAAAATATTTCGGGCTATGTATTGCGTCAAGAGGTATTTGAAAAGCTCGCGGAAGACAGACACACGTTAAGACTTCTAGACATCAAAAGAAAAATTGTTGTCATACCAAATAGTATTGAGCTCTTTACCTGCTGGGAAAAACTACTCACCGAAAAAGAACATATTGCGGTTATTGTAGATGAGTACGGAGGTCTGGATGGTATTGTCACCCTCGAAGATGTTATTGAAACTTTGCTCGGACTTGAAATTACAGACGAAAAAGACACCGTGATTGACATGCAAAAGCTCGCAAGAGACCGCTGGCAGAAAAAACAATCAAAATACAATATAGGAAACGAGTAAATCAATACCTATAGCAAAAAATAAAATCATCCCCCAATGCAATGAAATATAAAAAAATAAAAAAACCGCTTCTAATTGCTTTGGCAAGCATTCTGTTGCTAGCTATTTTCACGTATTTAGACATTCAAAACAAACTCGAAACCTCTGAAGTCAAATGTTTTACTGAATTGGCAAAAAAAATGGAGGACGGCAGGTCGCCGCAGCAAATATTCGATACGGATTTAGAAAGCTTACAAATCTTGGTTGAACAAAGTCTTGTGGCACGATCGGAGATGTTAAAGGTAGCTGGAAATCTAAAAGAAAGAGCCGATGCTCCCCTGAGCAGCAGAGATTTGCAGATTTTAAAGCAAGGCACCGAAGATTACTTGCTATTGAGAGAAAAACTATATGAAGTTGCCCATTCCTACGAATGTTCTATAGAAATTGAAGAAGGCGTAATGCTCAAACACAGTGTGAGTCCACTTCTGAGGTTAAAAGGCGCCATGCTTTCTTTAAGCGCCGCACTCACCTTATACGACAACTACTTGTTGGGAACGCTCATTTTCGAACAAGATGGACGTTTGAGAAAGGTAATCAATGATCCTGACATGGGCTTCGGGATCATCGCAAACAAACTTTTGGAAATGACTTTAACTGCCAATTCAATAGAAACGAGGCATCGCATACGAAAGGTAATCGATTTTTATGAAGACTCAAAACCCTACATTTCAAACACAGAGCAAGACGAAGCCTATAACTACTTGCAATTACTCATTGAGTCGAGTCCCTCTTATAATTATGTGAAAAAAGTAAGAATCAACGAGATTGCAGCAAACAAACTCACTGCTTTTGGCAGAGTCACCAGCGATGCAATTTTAAAGAGTAAGGATGCTGGGTTTGACTTATTAAGTGGCCTGTTTGGCAATACACTTGGTTTGTACGAAAGCAGAAAAGGAAAACTTTACGGTGACAAAAATGCATTAGAAGCCATAAAGAAAGAGCTACAGCCTTTAGACATTCTGCTAGAAAAAACACCGTTTCGTTTGACAGACAAACTCATTCCTGGACACTTTGGGCATGTTGCGATATGGACAGGTACGAAGGCGGAGCTCATTTCCTTGGACCTCTGGGAAGATTCACATATACTGCCGTATGCAACTAACTTGAGTAACCCAGAAAAACTGAATTCAAAAGACGAACATCAAGTTATTGAAGCGCTGCGGTCTGGTGTACAATTGAGTACTTTAGAACATTTTATGAACATCGACGACTTTGCTATTCTAAGACCCGTCTTCGATACTAAAAACAAAGAGTCTTTTACTAAAGAAGCGTTGTTGATGGCTTTCCGTCAGATTGGGAAAAAGTATGATTTTAATTTTGATGTAAACACAACCGACAAAATTGTCTGCTCTGAATTGGCTTATATTTCTTTTCCATCCATGGAATGGCCAACAAACAAAACCTTAGGCAAACACAATATAAGCCCAGACAATGTCGCCAAACTCGCTTGGAACAATCTTCCTTTGGAATTGGTACTTTTTTATCACGATGGAAAGTTGGTTCCAGAAGACCAAAAAGTGGATAAAATGATTGCATTAATGCAGCAATAATTACAGTTCTAAAAAGCACAACATGCATCCATTTGACCTATATCAAATTACAAAAGACAGAAAAAGGGTAATTTCTGACTTACTGATGATAGAAAATGATACTGATTTTATCTGTATAATTGCAAAATTTGTGCTTTAATCGCAACACTCACTCAAGTTTATAATATATGACACAGACAATGCAACAATTCAAATCGATCCCAATCTCAAGTGTTTTAACAGTTCTATTTATGCTGCTCACCTCTTTTTTAGGGTCAGCACAGCAAGAGAAGGAATTTTCTTTGAATGGTAACTGGGAGATTATTTTTGATGATCTTGACGAAGCCGTCTTAAAAAAATGGGTTTTCGACGAACAGTTCGAGGCACATCCGAATATTGAAAAAATCACGGTACCAAGTTGCTGGGAAGAATTCAAAGAAAACTATGAAGGAGTTGCGGTCTATCGAAAAAAGTTTACCATTCCTGAAAACTGGGAAGACCACATCATCGAATTGAATTTTGATGCGGTAAATTACAAATCTGAAATCTGGTTGAATGATGAAGTGGTAGGCTTCCACGAAGGAGGGTATACTCCCTTTTCATTTCGCGTAGACAAGCTCGCCAAAACGGGAGAAGAAAACACCTTGATTATCCGAGTTGTGAGCCCCATCATACTTACAGATAAATACATTGATGGTATGGGACGGCAAGAAGTTCCAATGTGGAGAGGTGCTATAACGGGTGGAATCTGGCAAAACGTATCCATTAACGCAAAAGGGAGTGTTGGATTAAAAGATGTATTTATTGAACCTAAAATAGCTTCAAATACAGCTAGCTTCAATATTGAATTGGAAAACACCGAAACCAAAATAGAAACAGCTAGTTTAGAAATAAGCATTCTTTCAAAGGAAGGCAAAGAGGTGGTTAAAAAAACTAAAAACATAGAAGTTTTCCCAGGAAAAAACAAGTTGACTTGGGACTTAGCGATAGAAAATGCAACTTTATGGTCTATTGACAACCCCTATCTTTATAAGGCCAATGTACGTGTAAAACTTCATGGAAAGCGATCTGATGACTGGTCGCACCGCTTTGGAATGCGAGAATTTTCGGTAACGGACAACCAATTCAGCTTAAACGGAAAACCTCTGTATTTAAAAGCAGCTTTCTTCGAAGGCTTGTACCCTGTTAAACTCGCTTATCCAGACAGTAGAGAAATGGCTATCAAGGAAATCAAACTGGCCAAAGAAGCTGGTTTCAATATGATCCGTCCTTGGAGAAAACCTGCACCACCTATGTGGTTAGATTTGTGCGATGAAATGGGGGTTCTCACTGTTGGTAGTTTGGTTGTTGAATGTATGTTCCGCCCAATTTCCACTCCGCGTCTTTCACACGTTGTCGAAAATGAACTGACGAAAACGATTCTAAAAAACAGAAACCGTACCTGTATTGTACAATGGGAATTGTTTAATGAAATCAACCGACCCATATTGGCACAAATGCTAAACTCAATGTCTGTCTTAGCTCGTGAATTAGACCCTACACGTATGATTTTAGACGAATCTGGAGGTTGGGGAGAAGGCGCTAATATCTATTTACCCTATGAACGAACACCTACTAAATTCAACGACATACATCATTATAGTGGTTCACAGGTAAACGAAAAAGAATTCAATGGTTATTTAGCAACTGCTAAAACGAAGGAAGAATTAAAAACATTCAATTTAAAAGGCACCAAAGGATATGGTAGAAATGTAGTTCCGGGAATCATGACCTATATTTCGGAATTGGGCTATGGAAGTAATCCCGACCTGGTAAGCAACAACAAAGATTTTAAAGAAAAAGGAAATCCAATCGTCGCGCCAAACAAATACCACAAAGAATTGGACGAAGGAACAAGAGCAGCACTTAAACAAGTTGGTTTTGACAAAATATACCCTGACGTTCAACAGTTCTATCTAGAGCAACAAAAAATGCACGGTATTGCCAACAAACGCATGATTGAAGCATCGCGTTTAAATCCCACGATAAAAGGATACTGTATACATGCCTTGGTGGGTGGTGATTGGGTACTGGGAGCCGGACTCTTAGACCTTTGGAGAAACCCGAAAACCTTGGTCTACGATATGACCAAAGAAGCCAACCAGCAACAAACGGTACCGATTCGTATTTTGCCACGAAATGTCTATGCTGAAAAAGGAGCCACATTAGAAGTGCACGGTGTAAATGAACTGGCTTCAGAAAAAGCGACAGTCACGATTCGAATCAAAACAAAAAGAGGAAAACAAGTCTATAAGAAGGTGCTTTCCAAAAATTTTGAATCAGGAATTTCAGCATTGTTTCGTACACAATTAAACACAGCAAAATTCAAAGGCAGCTATACTGTCTTTATAGAAGTTAAAAACAGCAAAGGGAAAATGATTGCTAGCAACTATCAATCTTTCGATGTCTTAAACGCAAAGCAGCTGGAAACACCAAAAGCTCAAATAGCAGTTGTAGATCCAGAAGGCAGCCTGACGAAATTCCTGAAGGAGAAAAACATCAACTTTGTACCATTTAACGCGAACTTAGACAAAGACATCCCTGTGTTTGTAGGAAAAGCCATCAAAAAGAATAAGAATTACAAAAAACAAGTAACAGATGTAAAAACTCATGTACAAAATGGTGGCTATGCTGTTGTTCTTGAAGTCATGGGGAAAAACATTGCCGGTTTTGAACGCCAATTAAATGAAGTAAAAGCAGAAGCACTTCCTTTTGGTGCTGAGATGCATGGAAAATGGCCTACGCGTGGTGGTTGGGCCGCAAAGTCGCATATCGTTACAAAACACCCGATTTTCAACGACCTTCCAACAAAGCAAATCATGCACGGAGCCTATGAAAACGTACATCCTATTAGTTCTATGTCGAAACAAGAAGGAACGTATATTGCTGGAATGATTGGTTACGACCACTTTCCTAACAATGAAATCATGAGACGTCATTACAATGGAACTGGAGAAGTATGGTGGGCTGCAGATGTGCTAGAAGCGAAAATTGGTGAAGGTAAAATGTTACTTTCGACTATGTTAATCATAGAAAACCTTGGAAAAGACCCTGTGGCTGATAAGCTGTTGTTAAATATGATTGAATTTGCCAGTAAATAAATAATCCTATTCTAGCCTTTCGGCAAGAAAAAATCAGGCAACAACCTACTAGGTCTAAAGACCTAGTAGGTTGTTGCTTAAAAAACTTCTTTTCATACCATGAAATACTTACTTTCCGCTGCTATTTCTTCTTTATTCGTTTTTTATTGCGCAACTGCGCAAGTTTCATCATCTGAAAATCAAGTTTCGGGCATCTGGATGCAACCGAATTCTTCGGAACCTGAAAGTTTTGATTGGAGAGCACAGTGGATTTGGTTAGACGAAAAACTAGAAGCCGATGTGCTTTTAGCTCGTAGTCCTTTTTCTTGCGAGCAAGCTCCCAAGGAGGCCTTGTTGCGCATTAGTGCTTCGTCTAAATATGAACTATATATCAATGGAAG
The DNA here is from genome assembly GCA_943789365.1 of uncultured Flavobacteriaceae bacterium. Taxonomy (GTDB): domain Bacteria; phylum Bacteroidota; class Bacteroidia; order Flavobacteriales; family Flavobacteriaceae; genus Flavicella. The sequence continues at coordinate 590,415 of CALSTV010000001.1, forward strand.
CTATATTTGTCAAGGACCTGCCAGAAGTGCACCTCATCATCAATCCTACGATATTTTACAGGTAGCAGCATTTTTAAAAAAAGGGAAGAACAGTATAGCCGTACGTGTACATCATCAAAAAGGAAAATACGCATACCATCTAAAGGGAAGAGCTGGTTTGTTGGCACAACTAGATATTGAAAATCAAACTCAATTAGTTACCAACAATACATGGAAAGTACATACCGACCCTTCGTGGAATAGCAATGCTCCCTCCATCAGTCGTTTTCAAAAAGTAGTAAATGACCGTGTTGATTTGATTAAAAAAATAAAAAACTGGCAAACTTTAGATTTTGACGACGCTTCATGGAAAAACGCAACACCTTTACTTAGAAATACGGGTTGGCCAGCACCTAAAAAAACCGAAAAAGCGACAACGCTTACGACTCCATGGACTTCCTTGGTACCACGCGATATACCTTACCTTATTGAACAAGATGTAAAAGCAACCAAATTGATTGAAGCGGTGCTAATTGACACTCCAAATCAAAAAGAACAGGTAATACCAAAAAACAAGTGGCAACTTACTCATTCTATTGATAAGGAGATTTCAAAAAGCGAAAAACATTACAGAAAGAAAGACAAATCACTAATTTTACCTCCTACAACCGAATCAAAAACATGGCTGTTGATCTTTGATTTCGAATCGATCAAAAATGGATTTCCAAAATTTACAATGGAAGGAAGTAAAGGTACACAAGTAGACATCTTATCTGCTCCCTTTATAGTAAACGACAGTTTTACTCACCGTATTGTGGATTCAAATTTACAAGATCAAGTTTTATTATCGGGTGGACTAGATACGTGGCAGGCTACTTATTTCAAACCTTCGCGATATCTAGCTATTGCGGTTAAAGGAAACACGCAACCTGTTAAAATAAATTATGTAGGCACGCATCAAATCCGCTACCCATTCTCTATTAAAGGAAGCATACAAACACCGGAAGCTCCATGGATGGAAGACCTTTGGAAAGCTTCAATAAAAACGATAGATGCTTGCACTACAGACGCGTTTACAGATAATTACAGAGAACGAAGACAGTATGCGCAAACTGGCTATTATGCCGCCCTTGGAAACTATTGGACATATGGAGATACTGCCTTGCAACGTAGGTATTTGATTCAGGTGGCTCAAGAACAGGAAGCCAACGGTATGATGCCTGCCTATGCGCCATTGGCCACGGATGAATATATGATTATTTTAGACTCCAATTGCCTTTACATCCGAAGTCTTTACAACTATTACTTATATTCAGGAGACCAAACAACGGTTCACGAGTTGCTCCCGGCAGCTAAAAAGCTAATGGCTTTATTACATTCATTTACCGACAAATCGGGGCTACTCAACAGTCCTCCCTATTCCTATTGGCTCGATCATGCTTTAAATGATCGTACCGGAGCGAACTTATGTTTGAACGGACATTATTTGGGAGCATTGAACGATTTTAACCAGCTACTCACTTGGTTAGGTGACGATACTTCCAATGTTTATTTGGAAAGAGCGAACCGACTTTCAACAGCCTTAGCATCAAATTTCTGGGATGCAGACAAAGGTTTGTTTGCAGATGCCTATACACAGGGAAAACTATCATCGCAGTTTAGTGAACACGGAAATGGGATGGCCTTGGCGTCTAGTATTGGGACTCCTGAACAAGTGAAAAAAGTCGCTAATGCCTTGTTGAAAAATGACACACACGATTTTATCAAAAGAGCGAATGGGATGACCGTTGCCACACCTGCATTGGCTTACTTTATCGCCAAAGGTTTAGCTGACAACGGCTATGAACAGGCTGCATTAAACATGCTCTACGAACGGTTCAATCGCATGCTGGCTCCTGAAACTAATGGAACACTTTGGGAAGAATGGTGGCGAGATGGAACAGGAAGAACTGGTAAATTTCAATCGCGTACACGTAGTGATGCACAAACTGAAAGCGCCTTCCCTCCTGCTTTATTTGTGGAATATATAGTGGGGCTTCAAGTTACTGAACCAGGCATGAAAGTTCTGGAACTAAAAAAACCCAAAACTGAATTAAAAAACATAAGTGCTAACTTACCTACCCCACAGGGAGCTTTAGGTATTTCTTGGAAATTCGGTTCAAAAAAAAAATTAGAACTTACAATTCCAACAGGTGTTTCATTGCGTATAAAAACGGCTACGCTTGGTGACCAAATAATGTTAAACAAAAAGAAACTAAACACAAGCGATTCTCTATTACTTCAAGAAGGAGAACACATTTTAAACTTTTAATCTGTTCAAAAAAGGTAATTAGTGTGTGATTATAGATAATTAAAAAAAGGGGACCCACTGTATGGTTTTGTAATATTACACTTCTAAACCTATGAACCAAAATAAGAAATGCACCTTCTAAAGAATCGTTTATTGTATGTTAGTTTCATTGTATGTATACTATTTTCAGTATCTAGTAAATTATTTGCACAAGCTCCTGTTTTTTTTGAGGATTTCGAAAACTACAGTCTTAACTACCCTATCGAAAACGATGGATATCAATTGCTCTCCGATCCGGCATACACAGGAAATGTTTCGGCCTTGGTAAACGAAGAAGATTCCAACAAATTCGTAAAATTACATGCCGATACGAATGGAAAGGCAGTAATGAGATTGCGCAAACAAATTGCAGTTCTCGAAGACAACACCTACATACTAGAAATCTACACCCAAGGAACCTTTAAAAGACGGATACAAGTTCTCAATGTTGCGAACGGCTCAATTATTGCTGAAACTTCGGATTTCACTCCTACTGAAGAAGAAAAAACACAATTTATTAAGCACAGCCTTCAATTTACTACTCCAACTGGTGTTACCCAAGTTCGCATGGGTGTTTTTCACAATTGGTCTGGCTTTTTGAATATCGACAATTGGAAGCTTTCTGAAATGAGCGACCTACCACGAGCCTATTACCTCAACTCAAATGGAGACGACAGTAATGAGGGAACAGAAGCATCTCCTTGGAAAACCTTGGCAAAAATAAGTCAGACACCTCTTATACCGGGAGATCAGATATACTTTAACAAAGGAGATCGGTTCGATGGTCATTTTGTAGTAAACGGATCAGGTACACTTACCGAACCAATAACGATTAGCTCATATGGAGGTGGAGCGCAACCGATTCTTACCGGCGAGGTAGGTTCTGAAAACGGTGGTGATTACCAAGAAGCCATCTTTGTAGAAAATCATGACAATATCGTTTTTGAAGACATTGAAATTCAAAATGAACGTTTAGCCAATCGTAGCGGAGTATCGGAGGAAGATGCTTATGGAATATATCTCTTAAATTCTGGCACCGATATTTTACATAATTTCACTTTTCGAAACGTAACTTTTAAGAATGTTTATGCCCCTAAACCAGTATTAGACCCAGATGATTTTAACGGTTTGGAAGTAGCAGCAGTACGTATCGAAACCACAAAAAACAATGTGATTGGCCAAGAAAAAAACATTGAAAATGTGTTGATGGAAGACTGCCATTTTTCCAACCTACAGCGCCTTGGAGTTCATATAAAACATTTAGGAGGAAGTACTGGTGTAGGCAATGACGAAATCAATTGCAACAAAAATTTGGTGTTTAGAAACAACGAGTTTCACAACACCGGAGGTACTTGTATTTTACCCATCAGAACTTTTAACTGTCTGATAGAAAACAATATTTTTGACAAACCCGGTGATAATTCAGATCCAAGGATGCCCAACCGAGGTAGTTCTGTATGGACATGGAGATGCCACAATACCGTAATTCAGCACAACCAATGTTTGCATATACGCGGTTATTTAGACTCTCATGGTATTCATATCGATCATGAAAACGTAAATACGTTTGTGCAGTACAACTATATGGAAGATTGTGAAGGCGGTTTTGTGGAAATTTTGGGAGGAAATATAAATTCTGTATACCGATTTAACGTAAGCGTTAATGACGGGTGGAGAGAAAACCCAGGCTGGGTAAATAGCAACCATACTATTTGGATTAACGAAAAGGCTGCAGGTGATCAGATACATTACTGTGATTACAGTTATATCTATAACAATACGGTTTACGTTGACAATCCGTTTACCACAGCCATTGACATCAACGCCAAAAACACCTTCATTTATAACAATATGTTTGTTTATAAAAACGGAAGTTCTATGGGAGGTAAACAAATGACTGTTAAAAACAACGGCACACCGTTATTTATGAAAAACAACTTGTATGAGGGTACAGTTGTCAATTCGTTTATCAGTCTTGACACACAACCGGTTTATAACGGATCGGACCTTATTTCTCCAACCAGCGGGGATAAATACGGTTTTCAATTATTGGCTTCTAGCAATGCTATTAATACAGGTATAGCGCAACAAGGACCTGCTTTACCAGGTGCTGGCACCGGAATTTTTGCAGACATTCCTGCTTATCCTACAGAAGACTTCTATGGCAATCCCGTAGACCTTTCTTCAGGAACACCAAATATTGGTGCTTGCAATGCTAAGAATGGGGAAATTGTAGCAAGTAATGGTTTTATCAACAACACAAATTCACTACATATAAGTCCCAACCCTACAAAAGACATCCTTCACATTTCAAACATAGCAGAAAGGACAAAAATTGCTATTTATAATGTACATGGTCAACTCGTTGTTACTAAAAGTACCACAGATTTTATAGATGTAAGCGAATTGGCGAAAGGTGTCTATCTTTTAAAATTAGAAAAAGGACCTTCTTTTCGGTTTATTAAGGAATAGAGCGAACTAAACTCCTCATATTATTTTACCAATTGATAATTATTCATCAATATTGAAGCAGAAATTTGCAAAACACGTTCAAGTTCACGAATCATATCCACCGTCAATCTTTTTTTCTTATTCAACACTTCAGACACTCTACTTTTACTGCCTATAACCCCTACTAAATCCTTCTGTTTAATATTCATTTCCTCCATCCTTATTTTGATAGCTTCTATTGGATCAGGAGCGGATATCGGAAAGAATTTATGTACGTAATTATCAATCAATTCGATTAGAATCTCCGCCTCATCTCCCTCTTTTGAATTTGGAGTTGCATCGAAAACCTGCTCTAGTCGCTTCAAAGCATTTTGATAATCCTGCTCGTTTTTAATTGGTTTTATGTACATGATTTCTTTATTATATTTCTTGTGCGTTACTATTGTCATATGCTGCATGGGTACCTATAAATCGAATAAACGCCCATTGTCTTTCATAGTTGAACTTTACTATCAATCGATATGAGTTGCCTTTAATAGTAAACACAACCCTATTATTCTTTAATACGCTAGCATGTATAAACGTTCTTTTGATATCATTTGGAGACTTCCAATTTGATTTCTTTGCCGTTTCATACCACGTTTTTAGATATTGTTCGGAATCTCCATGTTTCTTCCAAAATTCAACCAGGGTCTTTTTCGCAACAAGCCTTTTCATATAGCTTAACTGTTCTGCAAAGACACTAAAATGTTCTCGTATTGAGATTATTTTTTTAAACTGTACTTGCAGCATCGATTTCAAAACAAGTATCATAAGGTAATAACTAGCAACCTTGGGCTAATCCATGTGTGTTCTATGCAAATTTCCTTTACTATTTTTACAAAAAGTAATAATCAAGACTCTTTATGAAGACACTTTTGCCTGTAAAACAATTTGCAACCATTCTCTTTTGTATTGCAACGCTGAGCATCACCGCTCAAAAAAAATACTACCTCAGTAGCTCTGAAGGAAAAGATAGCAACAAAGGAAGTGAAAATGCGCCTTGGCAATCCTTAAAAAAAATAAGCAAGACCAAATTAAAGCCTGGCGATAAAATCCTATTTAAAAAGGGAGATGTTTTTGTAGGACACTTTGTGGTAAATGGCTCAGGTTCGAAAAGAAAACCCATTTTAATAGGTTCTTACGGTGAAGGAAACCAACCTATTATAACAGGTGAGGTAGGCGCTGAAAACGGAGGTGATTATCAAGAAGCGATTTTGGTAAACAACAATGATAATATGGTCTTCCGTGATATTGAAGTACGAAACAACCGCCTAACTTCTAGAAAAGGAGTTCGTGATCAAGATGCTTTTGGAATATATATTCTGAACAATGGAACACGTAGTTTAAAAAACTTTTCCTTTGACAAGGTCACATTTAAAAATGTATATGCACCTCAACCTATTTTAAGAGAAAAAGGAGAACAAGCATTTAATGGTTTGGAAGTGGCAGGACTTAGGATATTCTCTACACAAAATCATGATAAATCTATAAAAAACATTCAAAATGTTTTGGTAGAAAATTGTCATTTTACCAACTTACAACGTCTGGGGGTTCATGTGAAACATGCCGGAGGTAGGAAAGGAGTCGGTTCGGACAAAATGAATAGAAATGCAGATTTAGTCTTTAGAAACAATACTTTTTTTAGAACTGGAGGTACTTGTGTCTTACCTATCCGAACCTATAATTGCTTGATTGAAAACAATAGGTTTGAATTTGTTGGAGACAATTCAGACCCTAGAATGGCAAACCGAGGGAGTTCGGTTTGGACTTGGCGATGTATCAATACCGTTATACAATACAACGATTGTTTACATATTCGTGGGTATTTAGATTCTCATGGTATTCATATCGATCATGAAAATGTAGATACTTTTATTCAATACAATTATATGGAAGATTGTGAAGGCGGTTTCGTTGAAATTCTTGGAGGTAATGAAAATTCAGTATATCGTTTCAATATTAGTGTGAATGACGGTTGGAGAGCGAACCCAAAATGGAAAACATCAAACCATACCCTATGGATCAACAATGTAATCCCCAAAGGAAAACACTATCCGACTGAAAGCTACGTATACAACAATACCATTTATGTTGACAAACCTTATGGAACAGCTATCGACATCAAAGGAAAAAACAATTATATCTACAACAATATTTTCCAGACCATTAACAAGTCGAATATTGGTAACAAGCAGGTACATATCGATACAAAAGAAACAGATCTGTTTATGACAAACAATTTGTATTTTGGCATGATCAACAAGCGTTTTAAATCACTAGATGCCAATCCTGTAAACGGTGATGCAAATTTTACAGACCCCAAAGCCGGAAACAAAAATGGCTTTCAATTAAAAACCAACAGTCCTGCTATTGACAGTGGAATGGCGCATCAAGGTCCTCCAATTCCAGGTGCTGGAAAGGGGATTTTTAAACACATAGAAAAATACCCAACGGTAGACTTTTATGGAAACCCCGTGGATCTTTCCAAAGGAACTCCAAACATTGGAGCTAGTAATAATAAGTAGTCTTTAAATTATAAAAACCTAGTTCAAAAAACTATGCCAAACTTAACAATCTCCATAAAGTTAATGCTCCTATGCTCCTTTGGGTCTTTTTCATTAGTTTGTTGTCAAGAATCCTCTTCTATAGATAGCAATACCCTTCCTGTAGAAAATGAAAATCAGGAAGAAGCAATAACAAACTATGCTCCCAATGGCTATGAATTGATTCTAAAAGACGACTTCTCAACCTTCAATGCGGAACACTGGTCTAAAGGCTTAACACATGACACTGATCCATCCATTAAAATGATATGGAACAGAACGACAGGCGGCGAGCACCTTTTAAACAATAATTATGCTGGTTATCTCCAAGATGAAAACACCTATATAAAAGACAACGCACTGTATTTAGACAATAGAAAAGAAACCATCCAGGGCACCGACCCCAACAGATCATTTGAGTATTCCACAGGTTGGATAAATTCTTTACAGAAAATCAATTTCAACGGAACTCAAAAAAGCGTTTATATTCAGATAAAAGCAAAATTCCCAAAAGGAGATAAGGTATGGCCAGCTGTTTGGCTTATAGATGATTCTCCAAACAGAGCTTGGCCACCAGAAGTGGATATTTGGGAGTATTTTGGAAAATTCTTCAACACAAAGCATAAAGACCAAATGTATATGCGTTTTATCTATGGAAAGTGGAACGACAAAAAAGACCATAGTACCCCCATCGACAACTTCCATCAAAAATTCAACGCCTCAGAAGATTGGCATATTTATGGTTATCAATGGACGTCTACAAAAATGAGTTGGTTTATTGATGGTGAAGAAGTGCATACAAAAACCAAAGGAAACGAAGTCCCAGCCGAAGACTGGCCAAACAAAACCATGTGTTTGGTAATTAATAATGGATTGCTCGAAGTAGTTCCTGAAGGAAACACTCAATTCCCAAATTCACTAATCTTGGACTTTTTGGAAGTGTACGAACAAAACTAGTGCGCAAAATCCTTTTCACACCAATAAAGGCTTGTCAGCAAAACACGGTGAATGACCTAGCCAAAGATTTAACTTGTAAAGAGATATTATTAAAACATCGCACTTATTTAGAAAAATGCCACAATGAATTATAACGGTTGTGGCTTTTGCACAACGGTTATTTTAATGGAATCAGATTATTTACAGGTTAAACAATTTCATATCCCCTTTATTAATAGCTGATTAAGTATTGGTAAAAAATTCATAAGGCTATGATTTTCTTAAATTTAGAGTTGTGCAACGTTATTTTTTTGTTATTTTCTTTTTATTTCTCAGCAATGAAATTCCAGAAATAAAACCAATTGATGCAAGTCCAATCCACAATAATTGTTGTTGTCCAATCTTTTTTTCGACTTTTTCAATTATTTTAGTTTTCTGTTGTATTTCTTTTGTAGTAAGTTTATCTGTATCTTTTTTCAATTGAGTTTTAGCATGCTCAACGGAGTAATTATCAGTTATCATTGTTCCGAAATACCCAATACCAGAAAAAGGGATTAACGAGAAGAGAAATACGACAATGATGTAAAATAAAGTAGGTTTCATATTAATGTTTTATTGAATCATTTAAATTTTTAGCAAAAATATTCTAAGGGTATATTATAGTTTTACGGGAACACACATTTTGTTTAAATAATTTATTTAGAACTTTGTAATTCTGCAATATTGTACAACGGTTTTCTTTAATTAGCTATTTATTAATTTTATACGGCTTAAGTTTACAAAGTATTAAATTTAAAGATATAAATAGAAAGAACAAAAGAGATTTAAGCTTAGCAATTTATTGCTCTTATTTGATGAAATTTTCTGAGATCTTTTAATGGTACGTTTTCCATTCACCAACCTTTTTATCGTTTTCATATTTACCTAATTCAGTTAAGTTACCGTTTTCAAGATAGTATTTCCACTCACCAGTCTTTTTACCATTTTCATAATTTCCAACGGACTTTAATTGACCGTTTTCATAATAGTATTTCCATTCACCATTTCCTTGTCCATTTTTAAGTTGTCCCTCTTCTCTTAAGTTACCGTTATTATAATATTTTTTGTGAGGGATATTATCTTTTTCTAATACGTTTGACTCTACTGTATATAATTTCACCTTAACACCTGCCTCAACTCTTTCTCCTTTTCTAAAAACGAATAACTTTTCATCTCTTGTAATCTTACTGTACCTTGTGGATTCATATTCACCAGAACATGCTGATATTACTGTAGGCTCTACAAACATTACATAGTCTTCATAAGTGGGAAAATAGTAAACATCAACTTTTTCAACGTTACCTTCATCATCTTTCCACTTGTACACTAAGTTTGGTCTGCCCCATTCATTTGTTGCCAGGTTTGCTATTCCGATGTTTTTGTCGATAAAATGAAAATCGAAGTCATATAAGCCAGAATTTGTTCTGTAATCGATACTCAATTTTTTATTCTCTTTATCAGTTTTTACATCATGTATTTTTTTAAAGACATCTATTGCTTCCTCAATTTTTTCTTGGCAAAGAGAAGAATATTGACTAAAAAAGGGAGTCGTAAAAAAGGTAAAAAGAATTAGGAGTCTGATAGTGAATTTCATATGTTATCTATAATATAAGTTTTGGTTTGTTAAATTTATTTTTTTTGGTAAAAGTAGAGTCCTAAATACATTACAGAAATTACAATCCATCTATAATCTGTCCAATTCGGTTCTTCGTTTCCAAATACTCAGGCAAAGAATCAAATTAACCATATTAATCCTAAAATTAAATTTAGTTTTTTTTTGAATCCTTTTTTCATTTTCGCAATGTTTTACAACGGTTTTCTTTAATTAGCTATTTATTAATTTTACTAAGCAACAAACTTATTCTTATTTTGTGTTTTCCTGCCCGTCCGGCAGGCAGGCTTTGGGCTAAAACATAAAACCCCACATTAAACTTATGCGGTGTTAACTTCTGGTGTTTGCAATTTTGTAATCGTATTTGCCTAGTCGAAGTAAAGCTGCAATTAAGAGTAACATTTTATCAGGATGATAATCTCTAGGTGTGTAAAAACAATGCGCTATGTTATTTCTTAAGTTTAAACCACCATCGTTTGAAAATAAGTAATTAAAAAACAGTCTATCGTCTTCATTGAAATATTCTATTATAAGTTCGTTATCGAAAACATTGTTAATATAAATTTCCTGCATTCCTTTTTCTTGGTCTGTACTAGTTGGAATACCTGCTATTTCACAAAAACCTCGAAATATACCCTCCATTTTTAGTGTAAAACTATCAGTACATAATATAAAACTTGGACGATGATATTCACTTAAACACCATGCTTGAGTCTGAAGAAAAAACTCTATTATAGCTGGACTTAATTGCTCAATCCAGTTTATTTGTATTTCATTTCCTCCTAAATCATAGCGTAAATGGGTTTTACCAATCCAAGTTTCTTCAACAAGAAAATTTATAAAATTTCTAAAGGTTAGTTTACCTGACTTAATTCCAAGAATAATTATATAATGTAATTGTGGTAAAACAGTTGTATCTAATTGATTTTTATATGCATCATAGACGTTTTTCAATTCTTTATTTTCAGTTCTTCCTTTTGTTATGTTTTTGTTTTTATCGAAACTTATTGAGGTCAAGTAAGTTAAGAATGTATTTGTGTTCTTAGACGCTTTTAGGGTTGTTTCATAATTTGGAAAAAAATTTCCAACAGAAATAAATCTATATATTTCGGATGGCTCTAATTTTAATAATTCATTGGATTTGTTTTTTAGATATTTATCATGGTCTTTTAAGATGTTTTGAATGTCCTTTGAATACGGTATTTGAACTGTAGCTAGTTTTATAGTTGGTTTAAGATCAGAATACAGCCTTTCAGTACTTTTTCGATTTTGAATATTTTTAGCCAGTTTAAATTCGGATATTGCTTTGGCATGATAATCTTGTTTTATCCAAAATCGATCTTCGTTTGTTATTTTTTCGGCTAATCTAAGAAATGCCAAACCTTTTTCATTGTGCCATTTTTTATGATCTTCTCCTAGTTTTTTAGCAATTTTTATTGCGGTAGATAATTGTTCGTGTCCCAAAATTAAATCATTTAATTCAGTGTCTGATTTTAATTCTTTTTCAAAGAGGGTTAAAGTATTTGTGAAATCTATTGATTTAAATATTTTCGGGTATTTAAGCATATCGACCAATATCCCATGAATTAAGTAAAATTCTAAGTTTTCAGCTTTGAAGATTAGAAAATTAGAAAGCTCTTTTAATTCTGTGTTGTCAAATTTAATTTCATTACTAATTGCAGACAGTTTCTCAAATAATTCTCCAATTTGAAAACTAGAATCACTATTACCATTTTCTTTAAACAATCTATAGTATTCTTTTATAGAAAATATATAATTCTTTATTGCAGCAGCTGCATATTTAGTTTGCTTTATGCCACTAGGACATTTCCATAATAAGTGATTATATCTAGCTTTTAGAATTGAACTATTTGATGATGAAATTCTTAATTTAATGTAATTTACGACCTCTTTATTAAATTTATCTAAGTCGGGAAATTTTTTAATTTCAGAAATGTTTTTTCCTTGAGTATATACTTGTGAAAATAGAATATTACTTTTTATATCAAATAGGAAACAATCAATTTCCCATTGTGATTTTTTTTTCTCGATATCAATTTCAGTTTGGTTTCTAAATCGAACCCAAATATCTGTAAGTTCATAATTTCTTCTCAGTTCAAATGAGTGTTCGTCAATAAAGGAATATAATTCATCTATTGATTTGAATTGATTTGTATTAACTTCTTTTGTCTTCAGTTTTTTTTTTTTGAACTTGCAGGTAACGTCTCGGCTATGGTTAGTACGGGAATTAAAAGTAGATAATTTCCGATTAAGTACTTAGCCAAATCTTTTTATTTTGTTTTATTTTTTCATTAATAAAGCCAAATCAAAAAGGTTTGGCGGACTTGGTTAAAAGCACTAAACTTTGAGTTAAGCACCAAACCCCGTATTAATTATAGACATTGTTGTAGCCAGTTCTTCTTCAGGTAATAACTGTGCTTCTTTCACCATCTCTTCTTGCCTCATAATGTGGGGACAATATTTCTATTCCAGCGGCATTGAATTCATCGAGGATATGAGCATGTAATGCTGAAATTATTTTGGGCTGTTTTACAACATCAGCTACAAAGAAGTTAAGTTCATATATGATATAAAAGTCTTCTAATCTTTTTTGGTGAATAAATGGTAGTTGCTCTTTTAATATTCCTTCAGTTTTATTTGAAGCATTTATTAGTAATTCATGTACTTTAGAATACTTAATATCATAACCAATTGAGATTGTTGTATGCAAAACCGTTTTCCCGCTAGAAGAATAATTTATCGTGTTATTTGAAACAATTTGATTATTTGGTATAGTTACTTCTTCATTTTTTATAGTTAGTAATTTTATAGCAAATGGATTTCTAACCGTAACTACACCAACAATATCGTTGATCATTACTTTGTCGCCTAACTTAAAAGGCTTCATGTAAGTAAGCACAATTCCTCCCAAAAAGTTAGATATCGATGAGCCACCAGTAACTGAAATTAGTATACCTACAAAAGCAGCGACACCTTTAAACTCGCTAGTTTCTGAAGCTGGCAACAACGGAAAAATAAGAACAATTAAAAATACATAGAGTAAAAAGATGATGATTTTGGCCGTAGGTCTCGCCCAATCTGCATCGAAAGAAGGAATACTTAAACTCCTATTCTCAATTGCATCACGTAAGATTTTAATATATTTTATAGCAAACCTAAAAACAATAATGTAAATGATTATTGATACAAAGTTTGGTATAAAATTGATAATAGCATTACCGATATTTTTTATAGGTTCAGTCGTATACTCTATAATAGAATTGACTGTATCTTCAGATCCAGGGAATACACTTAGGGCTAAAATTAAAGTGATATAAGCATTGATTATTACAACTATAATGGTAAGTACATCGATTACCTTTTTTAATATCAGTTTTTTGCGATCTGCCTTTATTAGGTTAATCGAACCTATATCTAAATCTTTTAACTCTGAACGTTGTGAGTTATCAATTTTTGATTTTAGCTTTTTAGAAAGCTTAAGTGTATAATATATTTCTACAACTAATACTCCAATAATCGCAAGACTTATTAGGGTATTTTCAATTAAAATCTGTATGTCTTCCCTTTGAAAAAATTCTAGCTCCATAATTTTATTAGTTAAAAGAATAAGTTTTTTGATTTTTATTTTTTGAGAATTGGCTACAACTCGTTATATCCACACAAAAAGTGTTGTTTTTGGGATGCTGCTACGGGATTAAACAAGTTTTAGTGTTCTTTATCAATTTTTCACAAATATATAAAACAAACCCACAACAACCTTACGGTTTCCCGTAAAAAGTAGAAATAAGTAAAAAAAGTGTGTTTAAAATGAACCATTCGTCCCCTGAGGCGTCCCCTACTGACAGCGTCATTGTGAGGTACGAAGCCTGCTTGTTGGCAGACAAGGCAATCCCACACAAATAGCTCATGCCACTAAAAGCCTTTGTATGAAACATAAAGAATCGCTATTACAAACAGCAGTGTTCTTGCATAATTCGACGTTAGGAGATTGCTTCGTATCTCGCAATGACGTTTGTGCTTGGGCGGTGTTTCTATGGTTTGTCATCGCTTTTCGTAGGCATGGCTTCTCGTTAAATTAATTCCACAAAAAAAGGCCTCCAAAAGGAGAGCTTTTTAAAAGCGGTCTGGATGCTTCCATGCGTCAGCACAGGCTAACTCGAACCTATATAAAAAAAAGCACCTCAAAAGAGGTGCTTTTTAAAAAGCGGTCTGGATGCTTCCATGCGTCAGCACAGGCTAACTCGAACCTATATAAAAAAAAGCACCTCAAAAGAGGTGCTTTTTAAAAGCGGTCTGGATGCTTCCATGCGTCAGCACAGGCTAACTCGAACCTATATAAAAAAAAGCACCTCAAAAGAGGTGCTTTTTAAAAGCGGTCTGGATGCTTCCATGCGTCAGCACAGGCTAACTCGAACCTATATAAAAAAAAGCACCTCAAAAGAGGTGCTTTTTAAAAGCGGTCTGGATGCTTCCATGCGTCAGCACAGGCTAACTCGAACCTATATAAAAAAAAGCACCTCAAAAGAGGTGCTTTTTAAAAGCGGTCTGGACGGGACTCGAACCCGCGACCCCCTGCGTGACAGGCAGGTATTCTAACCAGCTGAACTACCAGACCGGTGCTTTTAGCGAGGCAAATATAGAAATTTTAACAATTAGTACGCTATCTTTTTTATAGTTTTTTTTCAAAAAAGGCCAACCTAAATACAAGCTGAACGCTAACTTCCTTGGTACCAAAAGATAAGCGATATCCATCGGTTTAAATCCTATATAAATCGAATGGTTAAACTTTAAAAAATGAAGCTATATTACGCGTCGAAATGCTTCAACACCAACTTTTTTAGATTGGCATTTAAGGAAGTCATTCCGTTAAAACTCGTATGTTCCAATACAATCAGAACCAAATCATCTGCCGGGTATTGAACTATGCCGGTACTAAAGCCATTCCATTTTCCATAATGGTAGATCTTTTCTTCTCCCCAGCGTGAAAGCCGAAAGCCCAAACCGTATGGAATTTCATAACCGTATTTGTTCTTGCCTTTGCTGTACATCATTTGTACCGTTTCTTCAGACAACAATTTACCAGAATTCAAACCTTCAACCCACTTATACAAGTCCTCTGTGGTTGCATAAACATTTTTATCGCCTACCACAGCATCGTTTACAGTACCCGGTATTTTAATATGTCGCCAGCCTCGGTACAAACGGTATCCAATAAGCTGTTGCTCGCGAATGGTATCTTTTTTATAACTATAGACATAGGTGTTTTTCATACCCAAAGGTTTAAAAACTTCCTTTTCAGTAAACTCTGAAAAAGAAAGTCCACTTACCTTTTCCACAATAGATGCCAATACAAAATAGGCGGTGTTTGAATAGTCAAATCGGCGTCCGGCAATAAAAAAACGTCCAACGTCGCTGCTACACAACAAATCCATCATTTCCTGATTGCTAGGGGCATCCTTACCCTCCCATTTGTGTTCGGCCACCCAAAAGTAATTCGGCAAACCCGCCGTATGATATAACAAATGCTGTATGGTAACATCTTTATAAGGGAATTCCGGATAATACTTTGTGACAGAATCTGTCAATTGCAAACGTCCTTTCTCCATCAACACCAATACAGCTGCAGCCGTAAACTGCTTGCTGACAGATGCCAGTTGAAAAACTGATGACTCATCCAACAATTTCTTTTTTCTAAAATCTGCATACCCAATATGGCCGCTGTATACAATTTTTCCCTTTTGCGCTACCAAAACCGCTCCGTGAAAATCGTAGCGTTTATGTACACGCTTTAATAAGGAATCGAGTTTGTGTTTTACTTTTTCGGTTTTCGCCTCTGCATGCTTTTTTATACGTATCCCTTGTGGAATAGGAATTGGAGGCACCGTGTCAACATGTTGCGCTTCTACTACTACTTGTCTGTTATAGGAAGTTTTTCCAAACAACAAAATAGCCACTAGCAATAACGCAGCTAATAGACCAAAAAAACCGTATTTCTGTATCTGAGACATCTAGGGGGATTAAGTGCGCAAAATACACATCCCACTCGGTTTATCAAAATATTATGCGCATTTAACCGCAATTGGACTCCATATATTTTACACAAAACTTCTTCAAATCATACAATTACCAATGCTGCTAAAAAGAATGTGAATAATCAAAATTGTTGCTGTATTTTTGTAAGATGGAATTCAAACTACAATCTGCATACAAACCGACAGGAGACCAACCAGAGGCTATTGAACAACTGACTTCTGGTATTGCACAAAATGAAAAGTACCAGACCTTACTTGGCGTTACAGGATCTGGAAAAACCTTTACGGTTGCCAATGTAATCGAACAGGTAAACAAACCTACTTTGGTGCTAGCACATAACAAAACCTTGGCAGCACAATTGTACGCAGAATTCAAAGAATTTTTCCCAAACAATGCGGTTGAGTATTTTGTTTCTTATTACGATTATTACCAACCCGAAGCCTATATTCCTTCTAGTGGTGTATTTATTGAAAAAGACTTGTCTATTAACGAAGATATAGAACGTTTGCGTTTAAGCACCACCTCTGCCCTATTATCAGGAAGACGAGATGTGCTAGTAATCGCATCGGTATCTTGTTTGTACGGAATTGGAAACCCAGAAGAATTTCAAAAAAATGTAATCCATATAGAACAAGACCAAGTAATTGCAAGAACTAAGTTTCTGCATATGCTGGTGCAAAGTTTATATTCCAGAACGGAGACAGAAGTCAAAAGTGGTTCTTTTAAGGTAAAAGGAGATACCATTACCATTTATCCTTCGTATGGAGAGTATGCCTACCGTGTGCATTTCTTTGGCGATGAAATTGAAGAAATTGAATCGTTTGACGTAGAAAACAATCAAATCATAGAAAAGTTTGAGCAGTTAAAAATCTATCCCGCCAATTTATTTGTAACCTCTCCCGACATTCTGCAAAATGCCATCCATCAGATTCAAGAAGACATGGTAAAACAGGTAGATTACTTTAAGGAAATAGGCAAACATGTAGAGGCGAAACGTCTTAAAGAGCGTACTGAGTTTGATTTGGAGATGATTCGTGAATTAGGTTACTGTAGTGGTATTGAAAATTATTCGCGCTACCTAGACGGCAGAAATCCCGGTACCCGTCCTTTCTGCTTGTTAGATTATTTTCCTGATGACTATTTGATGGTGATAGATGAAAGTCATGTCACCGTCCCTCAAACACATGCCATGTATGGCGGGGATCGTTCCCGAAAGGAAAATCTGGTAGAATTCGGATTCCGGCTGCCGGCTGCCATGGACAACCGCCCTTTAAAATTTGAAGAGTTCGAAGCCATACAAAATCAGGTGCTCTATGTAAGTGCTACACCAGCAGATTACGAACTGGAAAAAACAGACGGTTTGTATGTAGAGCAAGTCATTCGACCTACGGGACTTTTAGACCCTATCATTGAAGTACGGCCAAGCCTTAACCAAATTGATGATCTTACAGAAGAAATCCAACAACGTGTGGAATTGGACGAACGTGTTTTGGTGACTACCTTAACTAAGAGAATGGCAGAGGAATTGGCAAAATTCTTGACCAGAATCCAAGTACGTTGTCGTTATATTCATTCTGATGTTGACACTTTAGAGCGCGTAGAAATCCTGCAAGACCTAAGAAAAGGTTTGTTCGATGTTTTGATTGGTGTCAATTTACTCCGTGAAGGATTGGATTTACCAGAAGTGTCCTTAGTTGCCATTTTAGATGCTGATAAGGAAGGTTTTTTACGATCGCATAGATCGCTAACCCAAACCATAGGTAGAGCGGCACGAAATGTGAATGGAAAGGCCATTCTCTATGCCGACAAGATGACCAAAAGTATGAACTTGACCATTACAGAAACTGAAAACAGACGTGAAAAACAAATTGCCTACAATACAGCACACAATAGAACACCTCAACAAATAATAAAGAAGGTGGAAAACGCCTTGTTGGAAAACCAGGGAACATCGTATTCCTCTATGGACGCCAATATGGCTACTGAAGAAGATCTTACGTATTTAAGTACATCTGAAATTGAAAAAAGAATTAAAAGTAAACGCAAGGACATGGAAAAAGCTGCGAAGAATTTAGACTTTCTTGCAGCGGCAAAATTAAGAGATCAAATTGCTGAGTTAAAGGAGAAGGTGAAGTGAGAATGAAATAATAGGTTCTAAACCTATTGCCCCTAGTGCATGGTTGATTGGAATTCTTTACCGCCTATATTACTGGACCATCCTATAAATAAAAACAATATACGTTCCAAGTAATAAAACTCCTTGCATTTTACCCAACTGCATACCAGACCGTCGAAAGGTTAAAAAGCTTAACGGCAGTATGCTCAATGCAATGGCTAGCATCCAATAAATATCATTATGAATTAACCCCATATCTATAACCGTAATGGGTGTCACCATGGAAGTAAGTCCTAGAACCGCCAAAATATTAAACACATTTGAACCTATTAAATTCCCCAATGAAATTGCTTTTTCTTTTTTCAAAACTGCAATTATCGATGCAGAAAGTTCAGGAATACTTGTTCCAACTGAAACTATCGTAATACCAATAATACGTTGCCCAATATTAAACTTCTCAGCCATCCCCACTGCTCCATGAATAAGAAGTTCAGAACCTCCCCATAAGGCAATGCCTCCAATAGACATATAAGTAACTGCTTTCCACAGTTCGAGTTCTTCGTCATCTTCTGGCATTTCATCTATGACGGCTACTTTTTGAAATTTCAGTAAATAAATTAAAAAACCGAGTAACAAGCCGAATAATATCAAACCTTCATAGGCCTCTAACTTGTTATCATCTAATAAAAAACCGAATAAGAAAAATGAAGAAAGCATCATCATTGGCCAATCAGTAACATAAAAACTACGTTGAATTTTTATAGTTGAAAGCAACAGTGTAATTCCTAAGACCAATCCTAAATTAGCGATATTAGAACCTATCACATTACCCAACGCCAAATCTGAATGCCCTTGAAGGGCAGATTTCAAACTTACAATAAGCTCTGGAGCCGAGGTTGCAAAAGACACTACGGTCATACCGATTATTATCTTGGGAATTTGCAAACGTAACGAAAACCCAACTGCGGCTTTTAGCAGCCAGTCACCACCAAAAATTAACAACAGCAACCCAATTGCTATGAATAGTAAATTCATTTTCTAAAAATTTGAAAGGCAAATATATCAAATCTACAAACAGCAAAGCTTTATGAGGGGCAGCATTTTCTAAAAATAAAAAAAAATTGTATATTAGACCTCCCCAAAAAATTTGACGCATGAAAACACAATTGTTTCGCTCAATTGCAAGATTCAACAAATTGATTTTTCCCTCTTTTGGAAAAAAACAATTAGACATGAGTAAGGCCAAGAAGTGGCAGCTTGCCATCATTGGTTGGAGAGCTTATATCACAAAAAAATCTTTGTAGTAAAATTAATTTATGTAAAATGTCAATGTATTCCTCCCACATTAAATTATATACGGGATCATTTACCGAAATCCAACGGTTAAAATTGGATTTACATGACGCTGAAATTCCATTCATCGTCAAGAACAATCGTAGAGCAAGAAGAAAAGCCAAACTAGCCGCTCTGAACGACCGCATCGAACTTTCAATTTTTACAAGAGACACCGCGGAAGCTTCCGAAATCTTGAACAAAATTAAAGCCGAATTAAATTAATTGTATTTTTAGTGATTTTGTTTTGATATTCACAATATATACCTATATTTGCAACCGCAAAACGGCCTCGTGGCGCAACTGAATAGCGCATCTGATTACGGCTCAGAAGGTTATAGGTTTGAATCCTATCGAGGTCACTATCAAACAGAACGTTCCAATCTTATTGGAACGTTTTTTTTTGCTCAAAATTTAAGAAATTAGCAGCAATATAATCATTTCTCTTTTGCGCTTTTTCCACAAAACGATAACACCTTTTAAAATTAATTCGTATTTTACAAAAGCTAACTTATAAACTAACCTATTATGAGAAAGAATTCCCCTCGTTCATTTATTACTATTTCAATTGCCTTTACTTTAGCCTTTACATTTTTTTTCACGACAAATTCCAAAGCTCAAATTGCCTACGATCATTTTACAAACAAGGCCATTTCATTTGGTACTTATGGAAGAGTTGGTGTTGATTGGACTTTTGATGATGGAAGAACAATTGGTAGACGGTTAAACCTAAATAACATGGGAAGTATTGGAGGAAGAATGGAGGAACAAGATTATTTAGAACTTGCCCCCTCATTTCATTTCAAACCCAAAAAAGGAGACAGTACGAGTATCAATCTACAAATGCGGTTTTCAATGTATTCTAATAGTTTAAGTACATTTGGAAATAGCACCACTTCGAGTTTAGGAGGTCTCACAATAGCAATTCCCGAGTTATTCGTACAAGCCAGAAATATTGGAAATTCTGGCATCAATGTTTGGGCAGGCTCTAGATTGTATAGAGGTCCTGACGTACATGTTGCAGACCACTTTTATTTTAACGATCATTCTGGGCAAGGTTTTGGAATAGAGTTTAAAAAAACGAGATTGGCGGCAATTTTTGTTGCCTCTACAGATACAACAGCTACTGTACCTCCCTATTTCTATTTAAACATTAAGACTGGTACACCTAGCACAGGAATGCGACAAAGAACTGTTTTGATTGCTGAACACGATATTGATCTTAACGAAAACAATCGTATCACACTCTTAGGTGAATACCACAGAATGGCAAATGCCGATGGTGGAATGGATGAAGAAGTGAACCTTCCCGAAAATCCAGATCCCAAATTAAATTTCCCTTCTGATTATGGTTTTGTTCTTGGAGCCAGACATCATGTAAATCTGAAAAATATGAAAGAAGGTTCTTTTAATGACTTAGCAGTCCGCTATGGTACACGTATTGCCAATGGAGGTGATGGAGGTGTTTCAAAGACTTGGGCTACCTTTGGTGCTCCAGACACACTGGCCTTAAATTTTAAGGGAGCCTATTCACTATCTGTTGTGAATCATACTGTTTTAAATACCTCTGAGAAAAACACGCTGAATCCTTATGTTATTTTTACAGCAAGTAAAGGAGCAGCAGATACAGACGGTTTATCGAAGACTTATTTTGATCGGGAGGTTTACAATAAAAAAATAGACTTTACCATTGGTGCTCGAGACGAGTATTATTTTACGGATCATTTTCACCTGATCACAGAATTGCACTATTCACAAAGAAAAGACGGAACAAACCCCATTGCTAGTATGACAAAGTTTACATTATCACCCGTCTATGTTCCTAACGGACAACGAAATATCTGGGCACGACCGCATATACGTTTTGTTGCTTCGGTTGCTAAATACAATGATTTTGCCAAAGAAACCCTGTACTCTCCATATTTACAATTTACTGGTAAAAAAAGTTGGGGAACTTATTTTGGTGTAAAGACAGAATGGTGGATTTGGAACTAATACACTTTGTTATGGCATGAAAACTTAAATTTAGTTTAAGCATGAATTTACTTTTATGTGCCGAATGTTTCTAGTGGTTTAACTATGGCTAAATGAGACTTCTACATTTTATATGCTCTAAAGTGGGGGATCTAGGAAAAAATAGTATTTTTGAAAAAATTTTTTTTATGAGACCCCTAATGCTATTGTTAATGCTAAGTATCTATAGTATTAATGTAAACAGTCAAGTAGATTCGCTACACTATGAGAAAACCCAAAAAGACAATCGCTTTAAGGTTGCAGGCCGGGTAATAACAAACTCAATAATTACGATACCTGGAGATTTTAGTGAAATGGGGCATTCCATTTCAAAAAATTGGACAACAACTGGACTGTATGCTGCTGGTACGCTTGCATTAATTGCTTCTGATTATCATACGACCGTATTTTTACAAGATTATATAGAACCTGCAATTGACTATACGCTACCCGAAATTGACCCCTTTACTAATAATCCTCCTTGGTTGGGAGGAGAAGATGCCTATATCTCTTATCCACTTATTGCCCTTTATGCTGGTTCTTTTATTGCAAATAGTGAAAAAGGACAAAGAGCAGCCGCCAATGCATTTAAGTCCATGGCATATTCTTTTGTTATAAGTCATTTATTTCTCAAATCTGTTATTTCAAGAAAAAGACCAGATGCAAAATTGAGTGGTGATGCACCGGCTGAATACCCATATACAAAAGACCATTGGGACTTTGGATATTACCATGGTGTTACGGGAGGTACACAGCAATATGGAACTGCTATGCCTTCATTACATGCAACTGCGTATTACGCTGTTGCGAAGGTAATTCAAATGGAGTATGACAATTATTGGCTACCATATGGTTTTGTTACTTTTGTATTTATGGCAAATTTTTCAGATCACAGACATTGGGTATCGGACATGCTTGTTGGAGGGCTTATTGGAACCATTATAGGTAGGTCTGTTGTACTGAACAGCAGAAAACATATTGAAAAGACTCAAAACGAATTCACAGGGAGTAGATCAAAAAAGATTCAAATCAAAAAACAATTACTACCGCAAATATCGAGTAAGGGAGTGGGTTTACATTTTATTGCCTCCTTCTAATTAACAAATTTGAGTAACAAAGAATTAGAATGAAATCTTTTGATCGAGAAATGGAACTTTCTGTCAACACATTTAATTAACTTAATCGTCGAGACCAAGAATTCTACGTTTTGACAGGATTTCTAGTTCTTTTTTTTCTTTTCTCTGGATATAGACTTTTAAAATTGCAACTTCAATTTCAATATTTTCTATATAGCCATTCAACACTCTGCGAATCATTGAAGAAGAATAAGGTTTTCCCAATCGAGACTTGACATTCATTTCAGCCAACATTTCACCAACCTCCTTCGTATAGTTAGCGTTTAGAAGCTTTTTTAATTTCATTCTTTCTTCTTTGTTTACCATAGCATATGTTTTTTTATTAACAAAGTTTTGTTATCTTTGTAACAAACTTATATCAAGTATATAACGTTTGTTTATTCTTAACCTATGCTAATTAAACACAATTATTTGTTATTAGCAAATAAAAATTGTTAAACAATGACTTCAAAAGAAAAAATCATCACTTATTTGACTTTCAAGGAGATAAGTCAAAGGAAATTCTCTCTAAAAACTGGATTATCAGAAGGTATCTTGCGAGCTGGTAAACATTTAGGCGTAGACAAAATGAAAGTTATAAAAACCCATTACCCCGACCTTAACATGGATTGGGTAATTTTTGGAGTGGGTGATATGATTTTAGAAAATGTAAATGAATCTGAAATTGAATACGAATCACTTTCTTCAAAAAATGAAAAGCTTATAAGAACCTTCATCTTCAAATGCGTCAAAGAATACCTTGATTCAGAAAACTTAGAAGTAAGAAAAATTAGTAGAGAATCCTCAGGGGAAAACGAACAAATTCACCCCAACATCTACTGACAACATCTACTGACAACATCATAAAATAAGTCTTTTCTCCTATTGAAGCATCGCTAAGAATTCATCTTCGTTTAGTATTTGGATTTCAAGCTTTGTTGCCTTTTCCAATTTGGCAGGTCCCATGTTGTCTCCGGCTACAATAAAATCTGTCTTTTTGGAAATAGAACTTGACACCTTCGCACCATTGTCTTCGATTGTTTTCTTCAATTCAGTTCTACTAAGCTTATGAAAAACGCCTGAAACTACAAAAGTCTTCCCTTTGAGCAAATCCGTTTGATTTTCTAAAGCTTCGGCAGATAAAGACAATTGTACTCCATAAGACTCCATTCTATCGATCAGCTGAATATTCAATTCGTCCTGTGAAAAAGAAACAACACTTTGCGCAATTCGGTCACCAATTTCGTCTACAGAAACTAGTGCTTCAAAAGACGCATTCATCAAGGCTTTTATATTTTTAAAATGTTTTGCCAGTTTTTTTGCAACGGTTTCTCCTACAAAACGAATTCCAAGGGCGAACAGGACTTTTTCAAAAGGTATCTCTTTAGATTTTTCGATACCATTAATCACATTTTGTGCAGATTTTTCAGCCATTCGATCAAGGCGTACAATGTCTTCATATTTTAATTCGTACAAGTCAGCATACGTATTGATCAAATTTTCTTTTCGAAGCAAGTCGACCGTCTCTCCACCCAAACCATCAATATCCATGGCCTTTCTACTTATAAAATGCTGTATTCTTCCTGTGATTTGTGGAGCACAACCAAATTCATTTGGACAATAATGTTTAGCATCACCATCAGTTCGTATTAAAGATGTACCACACTCTGGGCAATTTGTAGCGTAGATTGTCTTACTTGTATTTTGACTTCTTTTCGAAAAATCTACTCCTACAATTTTGGGAATAATTTCTCCGCCCTTCTCAACCAATACAGTATCTCCAATTCGAATATCCAATTTCTCAATCTGATCAGCATTATGTAAAGAGGCCTTACGCACAGTTGTTCCTCCTAAGTGTACAGGTTCTAAATTTGCAACTGGGGTTATGGCCCCAGTTCTCCCAACCTGATATGTGATTTCATTCAATAGCGTAGCCTGCTGCTCGGTTTTAAACTTATAGGCAATTGCCCATTTTGGCGCTTTTGCAGTAAACCCAATTTCTTCTTGCATCCTCAACGAATTTACCTTTATCACAATTCCGTCTGTTTCGTAAGGTAAATCATGTCGTTTTTCATCCCATAGGCTCACAAAATCAAGAACTTCATCAATATTTTTTGCAACTGTTAAGGTTTTTGGAACCTTAAAGCCCACAGACCTTGCTTTTGACAAGATTTCAGAATGCGATTCAAACCTCCTATCATCCGAAACAACCTGATAAAGAAGGCAGTCCAATGGACGCTTTGCCACTTCAACACTATCTTGTAATTTCAAACTACCACTTGCTGTATTTCTAGGGTTTGCATATAACTCTTCTCCAGCCGTCGCTCTCTCTTCATTCATCTTCTGGAAACCTTTTAAAGGAAGAATTATTTCACCTCTGATTTCGAAAGAATCCAGGAAAGGTTCTTGTAATGTTAGTGGCAAAGAGCGAATCGTTTTAATATTGGTTGTAACATCATCACCTTGTACACCATCGCCTCTTGTTACCGCTTTTACAAGTTTTCCTTCCTTATAGGTAATATTTATAGACGCACCGTCATATTTCAACTCACAGGTATACTCTATAGGGCCTTCAACCAACTTCAGGATTCTTTTTTCCCAATCCAACAAATCTTCTTTTGAATAGGAATTATCGAGTGAATACATTCTATTTTTATGCACTCTGGTAACAAAGTTTTTAGTAAGTTCTCCTCCAACTCGTTGTGTGGGTGAGTTTGCATCAAAAAACTGAGGGTTGTCTTTCTCCAACTGCTCTAGTTCTTTCAATTTCAAATCGAACTCATAATCAGAAATTGAGGCATTGTCTAGGGTATAGTATTCATAATTGAATCTATGTAAGTCTGCTCTTAATTTCTCAATAGTTTGCGCTTTGCTATCCATAAAATGCTGTGGTTAAATTTGTCAGGTAAAAATAAGAAAAAGCAACACAGTACCACTATTGTCATAAAAAAAAGTCGACAGAAAACTGTCGACTTTTTAATTTGTGCTCATTTGATTTTATATTATCTAAATATATAATTTTCTTTTTCACCATTTGAATTTAGTACATGGATGGCTCGGATTTGCAATCCGAGTCTACCTATAATCACAAAAGATAATTTTAACACGTTATTTTTTAATATCTTACATAAAAAAATGCCTTCAAAATACAGAGCAACGGAAAAAGACACTGGTTATTTTATAACTATAACCACTGAAAATTGGATAGATTTATTTACAAGATTACCCTTACGCAATATTATAATTGACAGCTTAAAATATTGCATCGCGAATAAAGGATTAGAATTGTACGCATATTGTATTATGTCAAGTCATATCCATTTATTGTGCAGGGATGATGGTGACCTCATGATTTCAGAAATAATGAGAGATTTTAAAAAATTTACAGCAAAAAAAATAGTTAAAACAATAAAGGAATACCCAGAAAGCAGAAGAGAATGGTTATTGAAAATGTTCAGAGACGCATGCCGTCACTTAAATAGAAAACAAACTTATAAAGTTTGGCAAAATGGTTATCATGCTGAAAAAATATATTCCCAAAAATTTATTAAGCAAAAGATTAATTATATCCACAACAACCCGGTAAAAGAAAGGATTGTGGAAAACCCAGAAGATTATCTCTATAGTTCTGCAAGAAATTACGCCGATTTAAATTCGGAAATTGATGTGGTTTGTTTACCTCTATTTTAAGCAAACCCGGATTGCAAATCCGAGCTATCTGAGTTGGACTTGAAAAACGGATGCCTCGAATTACAAATCCGAGTAATCGTTGTTGCAGAAACTAAAAAACTTTTTTTACAGTAAGAAATAAATTACAACTACATAAAGTCGAAAATGAACGAAGATTACTTGCTTTAAACTCGGATTGCAAATCCGAGCTATCTATACTATCTAACTTATCTGTTTTCGCCATAAAGAAAATAACTGTTTTTTACTCCATTCGATTCCCAAACAAAAAAGTCAACAGATTTCTGTCGACTTCTTGTTTTGCACTATTTCAACCCTATTTTATCTAAAAATATAATTTTCTTTTTCACCATTTGAATTTAGCACTCCTAATTTCAAATACCCCATTTGGGCTTGTTTTCTTAGTAGGCTATCTACTTCCTCTACTGTGAGTACTTTTTCACCGTTTATTTCCAAAAGAATATTCCCTTCTTCAACCCCTAAATCTTTGAGTTCAAGGTTTTGAATATTGATGATTTTTACGCCACTTTTTAAATTAAATTTCTTTGCCTCTTCTTTAGACAGTTTTTCAACTGAAAAACCTAGCGCATTTACATGAAGCGTCTTATTTTCGGTCAATTCTACTGTTTTTGTAAGGTATTCATCCCCTCTCAATACGGTAACTTGTATTTTATCTCCAGGTCTTTTGGCATTGAGCTGTCCTTTTAAATCTGAAAATTTAGTGATTTTTACATTTTCAATCTTCACAATAACATCTTCTTCCTCGAGTCCGGCCTTTTGCGCACCTCCACCATTTGTAATTGCCAGTATTCGCACCCCTTCCAAGTCATCTGATCTTGGGTCATATTGAATTCCAATCAAAGCTTTTTGCACATTTCCGTATTCCATCAAATCCTCCACTACTTTCTTGGCAATGTTAGAAGGCACGGCAAAAGAATAGCCAACAAAGGCACCTGTTTGAGACGATATTGCAGTATTTATCCCTATCAATTCCCCCCTTGTATTTACGAGTGCTCCGCCACTATTACCTGGATTTACTGCGGCATCTGTTTGAATAAAGGACTCTATGTTTGAGTTTCCTTCCAAATCACGTCCTTTGGCACTTACAATGCCCGCTGTTACCGTTGAGGTAAGATTGTAAGGGTTTCCAACGGCTAGGACCCATTCACCAACATTGATATGATCTGAATTCCCAAAGACAATTGAGTGAAATGAATCACCCTCAATCTTTAACAAAGCAATATCGTTTGTTGGATCTGCTCCTATCAGTTCTGCCGTATATGTTTTCTTATTATTAAGGGTAATCTCAATTTCTGATGCGTTGTCAATGACATGGTTATTTGTGATGATGTATCCATCTTCGGAAATCAAAACACCACTTCCGGTTCCAACTTGTTCTCTTCCTCTTCCATTACCTCTTCCGTAGAAAAAGTCAGCGAAAGGATCCCTTGAATTATTGATGGATGTATTTTTTACGTGAACAACAGCATCTAAACTTGTTGCTGCCGCTGTAACAAAATCCGTGCGTTCACCGGCTATCAATTTTGTATTATTAAAAGCAGTTGGAATGGCAATTGGAATAGGATTAGAACCTATAGCATCTTGTTTTGATGTGATATCTATAAAGGAAAAATATCCAATTAATGAAAATGCACCGCCCAACAAGGCAATAAAAAACAAACTCGCTATTTTTTTCATATATCTTTTCATTTATGTTTTGAAATCTTCTGTATCAAAGATATAAAATGTAAAGAGATTAAAAATTTAATTAACGAGCACTTAACTTTTTTAACGGGGCTTTAACACGCAAAACTCCTCAAGTAATTATTTTTTGATCAATTGATGCAGATGAAATTTAAGGCCAACATCTAAGCTGTAAGGCGTAAATTTTCCTTCCAAAGGTTGCGTTTTTCCTCCATCGATAAACAGATGCCATTTTTCATTTAATTTTCGCTCTACTCCGATAGAATATTCAAAAAGCAAGCCACTTCCCAAATCGATAGCGCCACCACCAGCGGCACCAAACATCGCACGTGCTGTTAGATTCCAGTGCTGGCCAATAGGGTGGTGATAGGTAGCTCCCAACAATCCTTCTGCGTAAGCACCATAATCGCCTTGGTATGCCCAAACAGTTCCTCCATTGATCGTCCATCTTTCCCCTAGGTACTTTTGAATTTCAAATCCTAACAAGTTAAAACTTGACAAATAATACTCTCCGTCTTTTCGTTGCTCATGCGGCGGAAAATAGGTTCTGTTATAAACACTAAACGCCATATGATTTACATTATAATCCTTTGCAGGAATTGTAAAGTCAGTTACTTCTGGATTTAATTCTTTTGGAAACAACCTGTCAAATGATTTTCCAATACCAATTTCCATATGGTTGCTATTAAAATCACCCCAAGGAGAAAACGTCTTACCGGTCATGAATTTAATATCATATCCCTTACCTATAAGTATACTTAAACCAATTTCTGCTTGAGCAGTTGCTCCTCCACCCGATTCTATGGAACCTCCTCCACTTGGACCAAACAAGAGTCTACTTTCTACAAGTACTTTGTTATTAATGATAGGATAGCGAACACCTCCACCCAACAATATAGACATATACCCATCAGCACCACCAGCAAAAGCACCATTCGCTTTTAGTATTCCATACAGATAGTTAGAATAGGTTCTTTCTATCTGCGCTCCTATCAATCCAACATAGGTAACTTCTGGTATGTTCGTTGCAGACCCTTCTTTCAAATTGAAATATTGAGTACCGACCATAGCAATTCGCAATTTATTTGTTGCTGGTTTCTCTATAAATTTGGGAACAGCTTCAGAACTAAGTGATTTAAAATAATTGCTTCCATTTATGGTAATTCCAAAATTCATCTGATTCCCGGTGATGGCCCCAGAAGGAAAATCGATACGGGAAAATCCAAGTCGTAGACCTATATCACCAAGTCTTTGCTCGAGGGCAATATGAGGACGAACAATCAATCCACCTCCATCAGCAGCTCCTCCTCCGCCACCACCTCCAATGAAGGCACCAACGTCCAAACTCAAATTCTCAGTAAAGATTTGTGGACACCATCCAGCAGACATTCCAAGGGTAATCAAACCAGGTCTACTACCTGACATTGCAGAATAAGAATTGATTCCTACATAAACCGATGACGAACCACTCACCAATTGAAACAAATCAAATCCAATCCCAACAAATCCAAGATCGGGTTCTTCAGTCATTACAACTGTTTCCCAACTCAACCGGTATCTATTGGGTATTTTTTCTACGGTATAGTCTTGTGCTTGTATTCCAAAAAAAACAAAAAGAAAAACTGAGGTAATTGCGAGTTTCATAGAAAGATTCCTACTTTTCAAGTAGTTGTTTAATTTTAATATTGAAAGCTGCAAATATAAGTGTTGTGATTGGACTCACATAATTGAAAATTGCAAAAACAAAATAATCAGCCACAGAAACACCCAAAACGGAGGATTGATACGCTCCACAGGTATTCCAAGGAATTAAAACGGAAGTAACCGTTCCAGAATCCTCTAACGTTCGACTCAAATTTTGCGGAGCCAGTCCTTTTTCAGCGTAGGCGTCCTTAAACATTTTCCCTGGTATTACAATTGCTAAATATTGGTCCGATGCAATAATATTGAGTCCCAAACAACTCAGCACTGTGCTTGCAAACAAGCCAAAAACTGAGGTCGCCATTTTTAAGAGTACTTCTGTAATTTTCGACAAAGCCCCAATGGCATCCATGGCACCTCCAAAAACCATTGCTGATATGATCAATAAAATAGTCCATATCATACCTTTCATTCCTCCTGAACTAAAAAGTTCATTTAAAGCTTCATTATCAGTGTGAATTTGAATGTCTGTAAAAATAGAAGTTTGAATTGCCGACAAAGGAGACAACGCAATATTTTTCAAAAGATCTGGCTGTAAGAATAAAGCAAAAACCGCTGCTAAAACCACACCTGAAAGTAATGAAATTAGAGGTTTTACTTTTAACAAAATTAGCAAAACAACTACCCCTGGCACTGTAAACAACCACGGACTTATATAGAAGGTATTTCCGATTACCTCTAATAAACTACTTAGATCGGCATTACCTGTTGTTTCAATACTAACACTAATTATAACAAATGCAATTAGTGTTAGTATCAACGAAGGGACAGTGGTCATCGCCATATATTTTATGTGTGTAAACAAATCGGTACCAGCCATCGCTGGTGCCAAATTGGTGGTATCACTTAACGGAGACATTTTATCTCCAAAATACGCACCAGAAATCACAGCTCCGGCAATCATACCTGAAGGAATTCCTAAAGCAGTTCCAATTCCAACAAGTGCAATTCCAACCGTTGCTGATGTGGTCCAAGAGCTCCCTGTAGCTACAGAAATAATGGCAGCAATAATCACAGAAGCTGGCAAAAAAACAGTAGGATTCAACACTTGCAAACCATAGTATACCATGGCTGGTATTACGCCGCTTATCAACCAAGTTCCAGAAAGAGCTCCTACCAAAAACAAAATAAGTATTGGAACCGAAACAGAACGAATATTTGCTAAGATTTCTTGGACTACCTTAGCCAAAGAAATTTTGTTTTTAAATCCAATCAACACGGCGACCAATGCAGCAATCAGTAATATATATTGATTTGAATATGCCCCTAGCCATTCACCGTCTTTGACAAATATATTGAAGGCTAACATCCCCATCAAAACATAGACAGATACTAAAGCTTCAAATAAGGGCAAAATCGTTCGTGTATTGGATTGTTTAGACATAGGATAAATATAATTTTATTTCAAAGAAACTAAAATACCATTTTATTTATAGATACAAAAAGATAGTTTCATTGCTTATTTTCTCACAAGAAACAGTTTAGATTTTATTTTTTGAATCGAGAAGAATGGTAACTGGGCCGTCATTCACTAAGGCTACTTTCATGTCAGCTCCAAAAACCCCTTTCCCTACATTTTTTCCGAGAATTGATTCGAGTTCCTTTAAGAAGTGTTTATATATTGGAATTGCAATTTCTGGTTTTGCGGCGTTCATATAAGAGGGTCTATTTCCTTTTTTAGTAGTTGCTTGCAAGGTGAACTGACTTACTGCCAACAATTCGCCATCTGTATCTAGCAACGAAGTATTCATGACACCTTCTGCGTCATTAAAAATACGCATATTACAGATTTTGGCAGCCAACCATTTACTATCTTCATGTCCATCAGCAGGTTCAACCCCAACCAAAATAAGAAGTCCAGCTCCAATAGCAGCAACAACTGTTCCATCGATAGTTACAGACGCGTTTTGTACTCGTTGAATTACGACTTTCATTTTCCTATGTATTTACAAAAAAACAGTTTATTTTTTCTTAGCTGCGTATATATCTTGTCTAAAATGCTCATCTTCGCCTTTTACCATTTGCAAATAACTGAAATATCTTGAAGGTGCAATGGTATCATCTTCAATTCCTCCTTTGATTGCACATTTAGGTTCATTCAAATGCATGCAGTTATGAAATTTACACTGTTGTTTGAGTTCAAAAAACTCCGGAAAATAATTTGCGATTTCCTCAGTTTCAAAGTCTACAATTCCAAAACCTTTCACACCTGGGGTATCAATAATATAGCCACCAAAGCTCAATGGATGCATTTCTGCAAAAGTCGTCGTGTGCTGTCCTTGCTTATGCTGTTCAGATATTTCAAGCGTCTTAAGATTTAAGCTAGGTTCAATAGCATTTACCAATGTAGATTTCCCAACACCCGAATGCCCTGCGAATAATGTCACATTATCTTTCATCAGTTCTTTGACTTCAGAAATTTGTGTTTGTTCTTTTGCTGAGATAGCTAAACAATCGTATCCAATACTTGTATAAATATCGAATAGTTCCTCACAAATATCTCCGGTTTCTTCAGAAAACGTATCTACCTTATTAAATAAGATGGTAACGGGAATGTGATAGGCTTCTGCTGCTACTAGAAATCGATCTATAAAACTTGTAGATGTAGGCGGATTGTCTATGGTGACCAATAAAAAAGCGCGGTCAATATTGGAGGCAATAATATGTGTACGCTTGGATAGATTCACAGATTTCCGAACAATATAGTTTCTTCGTGTGTGAATCTCTGTAATTACACCTGTATCCTTATTCGGTTCCAACTCAAAATCTACGAGGTCACCAACCGCAACAGGATTTGTGCTTTTGATGCCTTCTTTACGAAATTTCCCACGAATTCTACATTTGTGAATCTGAGTATCTTCTGTTCTAACCAGGTACCAACTTCCAGTAGATTTTATTACAACACCCTTCATAAGGTTTACAGGTTTTAGTATACAAAAATACCACAAAGACCTCAAATAAATGAGAAATTCGTGGTATTCTTATCTACATCAAGTGCATTGGAGTTATTTTCCAGATACAATTGATTCTTGATGGTTTATTGATTCTTGATGAATTGCTTTGAATACAGTTTCAACAAAAGCTTCACTCAATCCTCTAACAGAACCTTCTTTTTTCACAGAGTTTAAAATTTCTGCCCAACGATCGTCTTGTAAAATTGAGATATTCTTTCCTTTCTTCACCTCACCTATTTGCTCAACAATTTTCATTCGTTCAGATAACGTGTCTAAAATATGATTGTCAACTACATCAATTTCAGCTCTCAATCCTTGCAATTGATCCAATGCTTCTCCTTCCGCTTTTGGCTCTCTTACTTTTAAATCATCCATGATTTCAACCAAACGCTCTGGCGTAATTTGCTGTGCAGCATCCGACCATGCAGTGTCAGGTGTTGTATGCGTTTCAATCATCAATCCTTCAAAGTTCAAATCTAAAGCAATTTGAGAGATATCCTGAATTCCAGTTCTATTTCCACAAATATGAGATGGATCATTGATGATTGGCAAGTCAGGGAATTGTTGTTTCAATGCAATTGGTAATTGCCATTGTGGTACGTTTCTATAGCTAGTTTTCTTGTAAGAAGAGAAACCTCTATGGATTACACCTAATTTTTTGATATTCGCAGTATGCAAACGTTCTACACCACCTAACCACAATGCTAAATCTGGATTGATTGGATTTTTCACCAAAACAATCTTATCAGTTCCATTCAAAGCATCTGCAATTTCTTGAACTGCAAACGGGTTTACTGTAGTTCTTGCTCCTAACCAAAGGATATCAACATCTGCTTCCAAAGCCAACTTTACGTGTGCTAAGTTCGCAACTTCCACAGCAATTAACATTCCTGTTTCTTTTTTTACTCTTTGCAACCATGGCAACGCTACGGCTCCAACTCCTTCAAAACCTCCTGGTCTTGTTCTCGGTTTCCATACACCTGCTCTAAATACAGTTGCATCTGTGTTTTTCAATTCGTGTGCAATCTTTAATACTTGCTCTTCTGTTTCAGCACTACAAGGTCCTGCAATCACCAATGGGTGTTCCAATTGCATGTCATCTAACCAAGTTCTGAATTCTTTCGTGTTTTCCATGGTATAATTATTATTCGACTATTTTATTATTTAGTATTTTCAAAGGAACTATTTTTTAATTCCTTCTAATATTTCTTTGATATAATTTGTTTCAGCCATTGAATCTTGCAAGGCTACAGTTTCTTCATTTTCTATTAATGCTC
The DNA here is from genome assembly GCA_943789365.1 of uncultured Flavobacteriaceae bacterium. Lineage (GTDB taxonomy): Bacteria > Bacteroidota > Bacteroidia > Flavobacteriales > Flavobacteriaceae > Flavicella. Next base: position 624,299 of record CALSTV010000001.1, read on the forward strand.
TAAACTCGGTTAAGTTTTTAATATACTCATCGAGAGAGGTCAAAATGTTTTTTTTATTCCCTACAAAAATGGGCGACCACATTTTGGGAGAACTTTTTGCCAGACGTACGGTAGATTCAAATCCACTTCCCGCCATATCAAATATGTTTTGTTCTTCCTTTTCTATTTCCAACACGGTTTTCCCTAACATAAAAGAACTGATATGCGACAGGTGTGACACATAAGCAATATGCTTGTCGTGCTCCGCACTATCCATAAAAATAGTTCTCATCTTCAAGGCCTCAAAAATTGCTAGGGTTTTCTCTATAGAAACCTTACTACTCAATTCCCGATCGCAAATAATATTTACTTTTCCATCGAATAAATTATAGATGGCGGCTTCAGGTCCTGAGAACTCCGTTCCGGCAATTGGATGAACGGCCACAAAATTAACTCTTTTTGAGTGCTTTACAACATTTTTACAAATGTTTTCTTTTGTGGAGCCCACATCGAAAACCAAGGCGTCCTCCTTTATCATATTTAAAACGTCTATTGCTAGTTGTGGCGCATGATTCACGGGAATTGCAATCACAACAACATCTGCTTGATTTAGAGACGAAAACGGAATAATTTCATCGACAATTCCAAGTTTCAATGCTTTTGAAGCATTAGAATCGTTTGCATCGATTCCTAAAACCGTCCATTGCAGTCGTTTTTTCAACTCCAACGCGAGGGAACCTCCAATCAATCCCAGGCCAATAACAGCCACTTTGGTGTCCTTAGTATTCACAATGTCTGCTTGTTGACTTGGCGCATTCATAATTTTTAATTCCTAGTTTAATACTCGTGCTAATACTTCTTCTAATTTGCTTTCTTGCACACATAAAGACAATCGGATATACCCTTCTCCATTCGAACCAAATACAGTTCCCGGTGTTAGGAACACATCTTTCTCGTACAATAGTTTATCTGTCATCTGTTCAGAAGTAATTCCATCAGGTAATTTCGCCCAAACAAACATCCCTCCATTCTCTCTGTTGTAAACACATTGCAATGCATCCAATATCTTCCATGTCAAAGCTCTTCTTTTTTCATACACCTTATTGAGGTCTACAAACCAATCATTTGCTAACTCCAATGCTTTCACAGCTCCTTTTTGAATGCCATAGAACATACCAGAGTCCATATTACTCTTTACCTTCAAAACTTCAGTCAAGTAGTTATCTGCTCCCAAAACCATACCTACTCTCCATCCTGCCATATTAAAAGACTTGCTCAAGGAATTCAATTCTAAAGCCACTTCTTTGGCGCCTTCGTATTGAAAAATACTTTTCGGGGCATCGTTTAAAATAAAACTGTAGGGATTGTCGTTTATCAATAAAATATCGTGCTTCTTTGCGAAAGCAATTAAACTTTCAAAAAGTGCATCAGTAGCTTTTGTTCCTGTTGGCATATGTGGATAATTCACCCACATCAATTTGACTTTCGACAAGTCATTTTTTTCAATTTCACTATAGTTTGGCAACCAATCTGACGCCTCTGTTAAATTATAATGTAAGGCTTCTGCCCCTACCAATTTGGTAACAGAACTATAGGTTGGGTACCCCGGATTTGGAATTAAGACCTGATCGCCTTCGTTTAAAAAAGCCATAGATATATGCATAATTCCTTCTTTCGAACCTAATAAAGGTAAAACTTCATTAAGAGGATCTATACTTACATCAAAATGATTCTTGTAAAAACTCGCCATGGCCGCTCTTAATTCGGGAATTCCTTGGTAGCTTTTATAAGCATGCGCCATAGGGTCCGACATAGCTGCTGTAATGGCCTCAATTACTTCTGTTGGCGGGTCCAAATCTGGGCTCCCAATCCCCAAACTAATAATAGGTTTTCCAGCTGCTTGCAATTGTCCTACCTCTCTCAATTTCTTTGAGAAGTAATACTCTTTTACATCCTTTAATCTGTTCGCTCTTGATATCATTTTTCTATACTACTTGGTGAACTATGTCACTATTTATTTTTCTGATATTCTCCTAACACTTTGCAACTCGATACTTTTGCACTAATATCTTTCAAAGCATTTTTATATTCTTGGTAATCGTCGAAAACCAAATCTGCAAAAAAAGCATATTCCCATGGTTTTTCAATAATTGGTAATGATTGAATTTTTGACAAGTTCACTTTGTGCTTTGCCAATTCCATCAGCACTTCTCCAAGCGACCCACTTGTATCTTTTAGAACAAACTTCAAAGACGCCTTTGTTAAGGTTATTTGATGGTTGTTTGTTTTCTTTTCAACAATTACAAATCGGGTGTGATTGTCCTTTATGGTTTGTATTTCACTTGCCAATATTTCTAGGTTGTAGATTGCAGCGGCTCTGCTACTCGCAATTGCACCTACTCCTTTCAATTTTTCCTCTTCAATTCTCTTGGCTACATCGGCTGTATCCTTGTCTTCAATGAGTTGAATATGGGGATAAGCTCTAAAAAACTTACGGCATTGCAGCAAGGCCATTGGATGTGAATATACTTCTTTAATGTCTTCAATTTTTTGACCTTTTAAAGCCATCAAATTATGATGAATTGGCAAATAATATTCTCCCGTAACCTCCAAACCAGACTCATCAATTAAGGCATAGTTCGGCAAAATAGCACCCGCAATGGAATTTTCAATAGCCATAACAGCTACAGCTACCTTGCCTTCCAATACTAAATCGGGCATTTCACCAAAGGTCATGCATTCAGAAAACACGTTGTCTTTTCCAAAATAATCTTCGGCAACAATGTGGTGGTAAGATCCTCTTATTCCTTGAATTGCTATATTCATTCTATTCTTCTTTATACAAAAAAAAGTCCCGATTTCTCGAGACTTTCTTTATTGTAATCATTTATTTTATTTTGATAACACACAGAAAGTCTCGCTTCTTTTAAAAAAATAAAAGAAGAAAAAGAAACTTGTAAATGTAAATGTGTTTTTCATTGTCTTAATTAAAAGCACAAATTTAAGATTTAATTTATTAATTCCTAATCTTTCCTGAAAAATTTCTGAAGTATTTTAAACCGATTGGCCTTTTATAAAATAACGGAACATTTGTACCTTTACACTATGGATACGATACGTTTTAAATTCATTGTAAAGGAAGACATCTTGCAAATACTCCCATTGCTACAACAATTAAACACAAAAACACCTTATGACATCCTAAAGCAAAGAGTGTTAGAAATGGCTGAGCAAAGCTACCAGTGTTTAGGCATGTATGATGACAAAGAACTTATTGGTATTTGTGGTCTTTGGACCTTGACGCGGCACTATATAGGCAAGACAATTGAACCAGATCATGTGGTAATTGATGCCTCCTATAGAGGTAAAAACCTAGGAAAAAAAATGTTCCAATGGGTGTATGATTATGCGCAACAACATGGGTATGAAGCTACTGAGTTAAACGCATACACTGGAAATAGAAAATCACATAAGTTTTATTTGAATGAAGGCTATGATATTTATGGATATCACTTTATCAAGGTTTTACGAAAAGATGGTGAATTTTATTAAAAAAAACTTGTGATACTTAAAAAAGAAAGTATCTTTGCCCCGCACTACCGCGAAAGTAGCTCAGTTGGTAGAGCGTCAGCCTTCCAAGCTGAATGTCGCCAGTTCGAACCTGGTCTTTCGCTCAAAAAACTCCATCATCTTGATGGAGTTTTTTTATACCTCTAAATTGCGCCAAACAAATGGTGACTAGCAACTTTGCGTTATCGCCATTTGAAACCTTTCAAACACCTTCTACTTTATACTGAATACTTTTTACTACCCTCTCTGTAAATTGTTCATCAGCTCATTGCTCATTGTCCATTGAAATAGTATCTTTGCGAACCAAAAACTGTATTGGTACGGTTTTTAATATTTATACAATAGCAACATGTCCTTTTTAGAAGAAATACAACGCAGAAGAACTTTTGGAATTATTTCCCATCCAGATGCAGGAAAAACTACACTTACCGAAAAACTATTGTTGTTTGGAGGAGCCATTCAAGAAGCAGGCGCTGTAAAAAACAATAAAATAAAAAAAGGAGCCACTTCCGATTTTATGGAAATTGAACGTCAACGTGGAATTTCTGTCGCTACTTCTGTTTTGGCTTTTATCTATAAAGACAAGAAAATAAATATTCTAGATACTCCTGGACATAAAGATTTTGCCGAAGACACTTTTAGAACATTGACTGCTGTAGATAGTGTTATTGTGGTTATTGATGTTGCCAAAGGAGTTGAGGAGCAAACTGAAAAACTCGTACAGGTTTGTAGAATGCGAAAAATACCAATTATTGTATTCATCAATAAGTTAGACCGTGAAGGGAAAGATGCTTTTGATCTTTTAGACGAGGTGGAACAAAAATTAGGTTTGCACGTAACCCCCATGAGTTTTCCAATTGGAATGGGATATGACTTCAAAGGAATCTACAATTTATGGGAGAAAAAAATAAATCTATTTTCTTCTGAAAACAAACAAACCGTTTCTGAAGGTATCGAGTTTACAGACATTACAAATCCCGAACTAGATACTATTATTGGTGAATCTGCAGCTGAAACCCTTCGGGAAGAACTCGAAATGGTAGAAGGTGTATATCCAAAATTCGACCAAGAGGCCTATATGAATGGAGACCTACAACCTGTATTCTTTGGTTCTGCCCTAAACAATTTTGGTGTAAAAGAGTTGTTGGATTGTTTTATTCATATTGCACCCACGCCTCAACCAAAAATGAGTGAAACTAGATTGATTGACTCTAAAGAGGAGAAACTCACTGGTTTTGTTTTTAAAATTCACGCCAATATGGACCCTAAACATCGAGACCGATTGGCTTTTGTGAAAATTGTTTCTGGTACTTTTAAAAGAAACTTCCCATACCTACATGTTCGCAATAAGAAAAAAGTAAAATTCTCAAGTCCAAATGCCTTTTTTGCAGAAAAGAAAGAAATTGTAGAAGAATCGTTTCCAGGCGATATCGTTGGGCTTCATGATACTGGGAATTTTAAAATTGGTGACACCTTAACAGAAGGAGAAATTACAAGTTTTAAAGGAATTCCAAGTTTTTCTCCCGAACATTTTAGATATGTGAACAATGCAGATCCATTAAAAGCAAAACAATTGTACAAGGGACTCGACCAACTCATGGATGAAGGGGTTGCGCAATTGTTTACTTTAGAACTAAACGGACGTAAGGTTATTGGTACGGTTGGTGCGCTTCAATACGAGGTTATTCAATACCGATTGGAACATGAATACGGAGCCAAATGTACTTATGAAAATTTACCTATGCATAAAGTTTGCTGGGTACAACCTACCGAAAACAATGAAGAGTTTAAAGAGTTTAAACGCGTAAAACAACGGTATTTAGCCAAAGACAAGCAAGGACAATTGGTCTTCTTAGCCGATTCTGCTTTTACGATTCAAATGACACAGGATAAATATCCATCCGTAAAATTACATTTCACCAGTGAATTTGAATAGGATAATACAAAGCTATACATTGCTTTCATGCTTGCTATTTTGTTTGTGTAACTACGCGCAAACCGAACAGTACCCTATTGAACAAGTGAAACAAAAGAAAATACGAACCAACTACAAAATAAATTACATTCATGTAAAAATGCCTGAAGGAGAAATCCCGATGGGAATTACTGGTTTTCATTATGATTTTGCTTTGAGCTCCCACTTTTATGGAGGTGTTGGCATGTATGCTGCCATTGTTGGTGACCAAGGTGGATTGTTCACCCTTGGAGCAGAACTTGGCTTTCAACAGCGACTCTTTAAAAATATTTATTTCGACACCGATTTTCATTTTGGTGGTGGTGGCGGCTATCGCTATTTAGTCAAAGATGGAGGTTATATCAATTCCAACTCCGGATTTAAAATAAAAGCCAAGCAATTCGAATTCGGAATTCAATACAGTTATTTTGATTTTTACAAAGGCTCTATTAAAAGTAATAGTGTTTCTGCCTTTGTCAGCATCCCTGCAACTTTTCGCTATTCGGATTATTCGTATGCAAACAACAGCTGCGATGTTCCCAAAGGCAATACATCGTATCCCTGGAAGAGAAAAGCGATAAAAAACGCATTTCAATTAAGGTTCGATCATTTTTTCCCTATAGGAGACACCAAAGACCAATGGCATGAACCCATAGAAAACACATTGTATACTCTAGGCTTCGAATACGATCAATATCTAAATAGAAAATGGTTTTCATATGTTCATTTAGATGCCATGTACAAAGGATTGACATCTGGTTTTATGGACCTGTTTCTTGGGATCGGCTACGAACCCATACAAACCAATTACTTTAAGGTGTTTACCAAATTTGGAGCCGGCGCATCAGGCGGTCGTGTTGAGCGTGAAGGAGGACTCACCATTTACCCGAATATTGGCATTGAAACTAAACTATTTAATGAATTTTCGCTAACCGTACACGGTGGTTATATGATGGCTCCTTATGGAAACTTCGAAGTATACACACTAGGCTACGGCTTAAAGTATACCGGATTTAAAAATGGAACTTCACATCCAGAATTAGAAAACAAGCAGCTTAACGTACATTCAAAAGGTTCTCGATTTAGTTTACAAAACCAAACCTACTTCCAAGCTCAAAGCACACAAGTCCCTCCTGTCGACTTACAATTGATTGCATTACAATTCAATTATGACCTCACTAAGCAGTTTTACATTACAGGTCAAGCCGCTTTTGCCTATGATGGGAAATCTGGAGGCTATGCCGATGGTATGGTTGGTTTAGGTTGGTACTCGCCAAAATTCCTCTACAATAAAATACAAGGGACTGCTGAATTTTTAGCAGGTGCTGCGGGTGGAGCACATATAGACACAGGCGCTGGATTGGCCATCAAACCAAAACTTGGATTGCATTATTTCCTAAGAGACAACTTTAGCTTTCTCCTAAGTGGCGGTAAAATAATAGCTCCATACGGAAATCTAAATTCGGCAAACATAAACGTAGGAATTTCGTTTCATTTTTCAAGCCTTAATTTGACTCCTAAGTCATAATAAAACTGTTATAAATCAGTTTAACCCACTACTTTGTGCTAGCTAAGAAACTGAGCAAACTCAGCTCTTATAAGAATCTGACATTAGCAAGAATTCATCCCTAAGAATCTATCAAAAAAAAGAAGCTAATTCTATCACTTCTAAGCTTTTGTAACTAAATATTTATCAAATTGTTATTTCTTTTTAGAATGTTAAAAATTACTTTGAACACTCCTAGATGTGTCATAAATTTGCAATAAAAATTAAACATTCTAATATGGCACTTAAAAAACAATACCTAAAAAGCAAACCTGTATGTAAAGTAACTTTTGAAGTTGCTTCACCAGATTCAAAAAATGTTTCAGTAGTTGGAGATTTCAATAAATGGAATACAGAGGCTGCTCCTCTTAAAAAATTAAAAAACGGAAAATTTAAAGTTGTATTGCCTTTTGAAACAGGTAATTCTTATGAGTTTAAATACGTAATTGATGGAACGTATATCAATGAAGAAAAAGCAGATGCTTTTCTTTGGAACGACTACGCAAATGCAGAAAACAGTGTTTTGGAATTGTAAACGCAAAACACAACAGAAACAAAGGTCTGATATTCATTCGTAAATATCGGACCTTTTTTTTTCCAAAACCTACTTGATTCATTTTATACTGTGTATTTTAAGCATAAGAAAAATCTATTGAAAAATAAATTATTCAAATTGACCGGGCATGGATACCATTAAGAATTAAGTATCTTTGCTAGTGTTAAATCAATAATCAATTTAAACAAATATAAAATGGCAGTATTAGTAGGAAAAAATGCACCAGATTTTAGTGTGCAAGCCGTAGTAAACGGAAATGAGTTTGTAGAAAACTTCACTTTGGAACAATTTAAAGGTAAAAAATATGTAGTCTTGTTCTTTTATCCAAAAGATTTCACCTTTGTATGCCCAACAGAATTACATGCATTCCAAGAAAAATTGGCTGAATTTGAAAAGAGAAATGTACAGGTAATTGCTGCATCAACAGACACTGAGCAGTCACACTGGGGATGGCTTCAAATGCCGAAAGCAGATGGAGGTATTCAAGGTGTTACGTACCCAATCTTAGCAGATACAAACAAAACAATTTCAAAAAATTATGATGTATTGGCTGGGGACTATTTTTACGACGACAACGACCAATTGCAAGCACAAGGAGAACTTATCGCTTACAGAGGTTTGTTCTTGATTGACAAAGAAGGAATTGTACGTCATCAAGTTGTAAACGATCTTCCACTTGGTAGAAATGTTGACGAGGCTTTGAGAATGGTTGATGCCCTACAGTTCAACGAAGAACATGGAGAAGCTTGTCCTGCCAACTGGAATTCTGATAAAAAAGGATTGACAACTACGCATGAAGGAGTTGCCAGCTATTTAGCAGAAAACTAAAAAGCAATTTTTGCTAATTAAATTATAAAACTCTCGAATTCATTTCGAGAGTTTTTTTTTTAGTGTATTTTTGACATTCATATAAATCGAAACACTTATGGCTACAATAACATTAAAAGGAAATCCTATTCAAACCATTGGAGAATTACCCGCAGTTGGTACAAAAGCTCCAGATTTCTCACTGAGAACCACTTCACTTGACACCACTACTTTAGCCGACTATGCCGGTTCTAAATTGATTTTAAATATCTTTCCTAGTGTAGACACTGGAACTTGTGCTGCATCCGTTAGAAATTTCAACAAACAAGCAAGTGAATTAAACAACACAAAAATAATCTGCGTTTCAAGAGATTTACCTTTTGCGCACCAACGCTTTTGTGGAGCAGAAGGCATAGACAATGTGATTAGCGCTTCAGATATTTCTGGTGATTTTGTAAAAGCATATCAGTTGCAAGTTGCAGAAGGACCATTAGAAGGACTTGCTTCAAGATCTGTTGTAGTTCTAGATGAAAACGGTACTGTAATTTACACAGAACAGGTTGCCGAAACAGTAGATGAGCCAAACTATGAAGCGGCACTTAATGCCGTTAGCTAATGAAAACCCAAAAGGATTCGTTCATCCTAGACCGATTCAAAAGTTTAGGCTATGCCTGGAAAGGAGTGAAACTGCTTGTGCGTTCTGAAAATAGTATCAAATTACAACTTGGCGTTGGCGCCTTTGTTACTGTGCTAGGACTGTATGTAGGACTTTCTTTTGTTGAATGGACGCTACAATGCTTAAGTATTTTTCTAGTCTTAAGTGCTGAGGGTTTAAATACAGCCATCGAAAAAATTGCAGATTTTGTACATCCTAAGTACCATCATAAAATAGGAGAAATAAAAGACATTTCAGCTGGAGCAGTTACTTTTATTGCCTTTGGAGCAGTCATTGTTGGCCTACTTATATATGTGCCTAAATTTGTAGTGTAATTTTGAACGAATCCGTATATTTACTGTTTTATAACATAAATCACTGAATGAAAAAGTCTAAAAAAGAGAAGGAGATAAAAGTAAAAAAAGAGCGTTTTGTTAAAACAAAATCTTTTTTTAACAACCGACAGGTACAAACAGTTTTAGGTGTATTTATCTTTTTATTTGGAGTATTTTTATTCATCTCCTTCGCCTCCTTTCTTTTTACATGGCAAGACGATCAAAGTCTTTTGACTGAATTTCAAGACAAAACGGCGGTTTCAAAAAACTTACTAGGTAAAATTGGCGCTACCATAAGTCACTTTTTTATTTACCAAGGTTTCGGAATTGCTGCATTTGCAATACCCATTATCGTAATTACATCAGGTACCTATATTCTTCTAAAAATCCCGCTAAGAAAGGTTGTGAAATCTTTAAATTGGAGTCTTTTAGGAATGATTTGGATTTCGACTTCTTTTGGGTTTTTAAGCAATGATTTTGTATTGCTAGCGGGTACTGTTGGTCTTGAAGTGAACACGTATTCAACTGCTTACATAGGTAATACGGGACTTACCATAGCTCTGTTATTTGGTTATATATCCTATGCCGTTATTCGATTTAGAATTACACCAGAAAAGGTAAAAAGTTGGTTCCCGAAAAAACCAATTCTCTCGGAAAACTCAGAAACCGAAACAGAGGCCTCCATTGAAACAACCAACAACACGACAGAGGACGAAGAAACTATGGAAGCAACGGAAAAAACAGAGAAGAAACCTACAAAAAAATCTGAATTCGAGTTGTCAGTAGAAGACTTACAACCCACCATAAAAAACCACTCTTCAATCCCCAAAGACAAAGAATCTGTTACGGATGATAAAAGTATTGATCTTTCTGTTATTTCAGAAACGTCGAAAGAGGAAAGCACCTCTAAAAAAGAAGCAACTGAAGATTTAGAAATTGTGGTGGACAGCACTTCCAATGAACAAAAGGTTGAAAAAAACCTCTCAAACGATTTGGTTGAAAAATTTGGAGAGTTTGACCCCAAATTGGAACTCGGAAATTTCAAATTCCCGACATTAAATCTACTAAAAGAGTACAACGAAAGCATCGCCGTTGATGCCGAAGAACTCGAGCAGAACAAAAATAAAATTGTCGATACCTTAAAGAATTACAAAATTGGTATTGCTCAAATAAAAGCAACGGTTGGGCCAACCGTTACCCTATACGAAATTGTCCCTGAAGCGGGAATTAGAATTTCAAAAATAAAAAATCTTGAAGACGATATTGCCTTGTCTTTATCGGCTTTGGGTATCCGTATCATTGCTCCTATCCCAGGAAAAGGAACCATTGGTATTGAAGTACCTAACAACAACCCATCTATAGTTTCCATGCGCTCTGTTATTGCGTCAAAGAAATTTCAGGAATCAAAAATGGAACTTCCTATCGCCATGGGTAAAAATATTTCGAATGAAACTGTTGTGATCGATTTGGCAAAAACACCACACTTATTAATGGCAGGTGCTACAGGTCAAGGAAAATCTGTAGGACTGAATTGTATTCTTACTTCATTGCTCTATAAAAAACATCCTGCTGAAGTAAAATTTGTATTGGTCGACCCTAAAAAGGTGGAGCTCACTTTATTCAATAAAATAGAAAGACATTATTTGGCCAAACTTCCAGGTGAAGCCGAAGCTATTATCACCGATACAACCAAGGTGGTGAATACCGTAAATTCGCTATGTATTGAAATGGACAACCGGTACGATTTGCTGAAAACAGCGATGGTGAGAAATATCAAAGAATACAATGAAAAATTCAAAGCGCGAAAACTCAATCCTGAAAACGGACATCAATTTCTGCCCTATATTGTACTTGTTATAGATGAATTCGCAGATTTAATTATGACGGCCGGGAAAGAAGTGGAAACACCCATTGCTCGATTGGCACAATTGGCACGTGCCATTGGAATTCATTTGATTGTTGCTACGCAAAGGCCTTCTGTTAATGTAATTACAGGAATGATTAAGGCAAACTTTCCTGCCAGAGTTGCTTTTAGGGTTATGTCGGCAATCGATTCAAAGACCATCTTAGATGCCTCTGGTGCCAATCAATTGATTGGACGCGGGGATATGTTATACACAGGCGGTAACGAAGCTATCCGAATACAATGTGCCTTTGTTGATACGCCAGAAGTTGAAAAAATTACAGATTTTATTGGCTCGCAACGTGCCTATCCAGAAGCTCATATACTCCCAGAATATGTTGGTGAAGAAGGAGGCGGTGGACTCGATATCGATATTGCTGACCGAGATAAATTATTTGATGAAGCAGCCAAACTTATCGTTATTGCACAACAAGGCTCGGCATCATTATTGCAAAGAAAATTAAAACTAGGCTATAATAGAGCAGGTCGATTGATTGATCAACTTGAAGCTGCTGGTATCGTTGGTCCTTTTGAAGGAAGTAAAGCGCGACAGGTGACAGTTACCGATTTACCAGCATTGGACGCGCTCTTAGCTGAAGAAAAAAACAATTAAATAAGCATCTCAAAACAACTTTCATGAAAACACTATTATCCCTCCTGTTTATTGTAACCATCTGTACTAGCAATTACGCTCAAAATGCAACAAAAGCTGGGGAGTTACTTACTGAAGTTTCAGAGAAGATGGACGGATTTGACAACATGTATATCAAATTTAAATACGAATTGATAAATACCGAAGTTGACATTCAACAAGAAAGTAGTGGATTCGTCTATACCTCATCAGATAAATACCATCTTAATTTCATGGACAACTTGTTTATTTATGATGGTGTAAACACCTATGTAATTGTTCCTGAAGATGAAGAAGTCAATGTAATCGATGGCACCTCAGATGAAGAAATGCTCAACCCATCAAAGCTTCTTTTTTTCTATAAAGAAGGATTTACCTATCAATGGAAAGAACAAAAAAATGTAAAAGGTAAACAGATTCAGTACATAAAATTAATTCCTATAGACAGCGCTGCTGAAGCTGCACATTTCACCCTTGGAATTGATACAAAAACAAAGCTTATCTATACGATTTCTGAAACAGGAAACAACAGTACGATTACAACTTTTACCATTCAGGAGTTTCAGGCGAATCAAAAACTTTCACCAACCCTGTTTGTTTTTGACGAAGCAAAATACATTGAACAAAACTTCATCATCAATAAATAAACAGCAAACTTAACTTGAGAATATTAGACACATATATAATTAAGAGTTTTCTAAAGCCATTCTTTGCAACATTTTTTATTGTAATGTTTGTTTTGGTAATGCAATTTCTCTGGTTTGCCTTCGATGAAATTGCCGGTAAAGGAATTGATATTTTTTACATACTCAAATTTTTAGGTTATACCTGTTTGCAAGTCACACCTACAGCATTGCCAATTGGAGTTTTGCTCTCGTCTATTATGGCTATGGGAACCTTATCTGAGAATTATGAAATGGCAGCCATTAAATCGGCTGGAATTTCATTAAACAGAATGCTTAAGCCTATAGTGTATATGACCATTTTCATAAGTGCTATAAATTTTGTTTTTCTAAACAATATCTATCCCTATGCTTCTTTAAAACAAAGGAATTTGCTGTTTAATATGAAAAAACAAAAACCTGCACTAGCACTTATCGAAGGGAGTTTTAATACGGAAATTCCAGGTTACAGTATTTATTTTGAAAAGAAATATGGTCCAGAAGAAAACCTCTTGAAGAATGTTAGAATTTACGATTTAAAAAGTGGCAAGAAAAACGACATTTGTATTACGGCCAAAAAAGGAGAAATCACCACAGAACCTGGAAGTAAATACATGACGCTCAATCTAAGTGACGGCTACTATTTTGAAGATCATTCAAGCGAAAAGAAAAAAAGAAAGGACAAAGACAAAATGCCAGCTTCCTCTGCAAAATTTGACTCCTATAAAGTCAACATAGACATTTCTTCTCTGAGTAACAATGATTTGGATTTAGAAAAGTACAAAAAGCACTATATGATGCTAAACATCAATCAATTGTACACACAATCGGACAGTCTCAAAGACTCATATGACACCTACTTAAACACTAAAGCAACCTCTTTTTACACCCGAAACAATGCCAAAGAGCTATACAAAAAACCAGACAGTGTTCTCAATCGATCCTTGCATACGGATATCTTGGAAAATTTTAATCTAAACTCTAAAGTTTCAGTAACACAAACGGCATTGACCAATATAAAAAAACCAGTACGGACCATTCAAGTTTTTAAAGAAGGATATAAAAATAAGCGTAAAATTTTAAATTTATTCGATTATGAATACCATTATCGCATCGCTTTTTCCCTTTCTTGCCTTATACTTTTCTTTATTGGTGCACCTTTAGGAGCTCTTATAAAAAAAGGTGGATTTGGCTTGCCTATGGTACTTGCCATTCTTATTTTTGTAGTCTATTATTTTATCAATTCATTAGGTAAAAACATTGCAGAAGAGAGTTCTATATCTACCGTAATTGGTGGCTGGTTGGCAACCTTTATTTTATTTCCACTCGGGATATTTTTAACCCGTAGGGCATCTAAAGGAACTAGCACTTTTAATTTGGATAGATTTACTACCCCTGTTAAAACGTTTTTCACGCGTTATATAATACGAAAACAAGCACAGAAATAATGACTAAAGACACAACACAAAAAGAAGAGAAGAAACTAAACACAATTCAAGAAGCTATTGCAGATATAAGAGCTGGAAAGGTTGTGATTGTAGTGGATGATGAGGACAGAGAGAATGAAGGTGACTTTATTGCTGCCGCTGAAAAAGTAACGCCAGAAATGATCAACTTTATGGCGAAGTACGGTAGAGGACTTATTTGTGCTCCCCTCATTGAAGAGCGTTGTGAAGAACTAGGCCTAAATATGATGGTAAACGACAATACTGTGTTACACAACACCCAATTTACCGTATCTGTGGATTTAATTGGTAATGGATGTACTACTGGTATTTCAGCTTCTGACAGATCTAAAACCATTTTTGCCTTAACACAAAAAGAAACAAGACCTATCGATTTAGGACGTCCAGGACATATTTTCCCTTTAAAAGCAAAAAAAGGTGGTGTCTTAAGACGAACTGGACATACAGAAGCGGCTGTTGATTTGGCGCGTTTGGCAGGACTTAATCCTTCTGGAATTTTAGTTGAAATTTTAAATGAAGACGGTACCATGGCTCGATTGCCAGAGCTTAGAGTCGTTGCAAAGAAATTCGATTTAAAACTCATTTCCATTGAAGACCTCGTTTCTTACCGTATGCAACACGATTCTTTGATACAGAAAATTGAAGATTTTGATGTGGAAACACGTTTTGGTCAATTCAGACTAAGAGCCTACAACCAAACGACAAATGATCAAATTCATATTGCACTTACGAAAGGTAGCTGGAAAAAAGACGAAGATGTACTGGTAAAAGTAACTCCCAATTCTTTTGGAAATGATATTTTGGGAACTTTACAACACAATATTGACGACAAGCTACAACGTATTTTCAGTTTAATCAATACTGAAGAAAAAGGAGCTGTTGTTTTTATCAACCAAGAAAAGCAATCGTTTAATTTAATTCAACGACTACAGAACTTAAAAACCAATAGTGAAAAACCTAGTACTCCAAATTCTGGAATGGACGATAAAGATTTTGGTATTGGTGCACAAATTTTACACGATTTAGATATTTACAATCTAAAATTAATATCCAATTCTGATGTCATCAAAAAAAGAGTTGGAATGACAGGATACGGCTTAAAAATCACAGACAGAATTTCTTATTAAGCCTTTAAGAATTATACTAAAAAGAGGTTGTTTACTTTACAACCTCTTTTTTTTCTTAGCAATAAAATAGACAATTTTATAGTAATAAGAAAATATCTGAGTTTGGCATACAAGCTAGCTTTTCTAAATTTTTACGAAACAATACAGCTGGCAATACCCCTCTCAATACAGCTGCACTTCCTTTTATTTCCAACCAACTCCCTTCCCGTAGTCCTAAAACCGGAGTTGCATGAAAATTATGGAATTCGTTTATCCTTGTTTCCCTTGTTTCCCCTTTGTGCTTAGAATCTTTTTCCGGTTCTATATAATGCGCGTTGATATTCATAGGAATGCTACCCAATGTTTTAAAAGAAATTGGCTTTACGATAGGCATGTCATTCGTAGTTTGCATGCTAAGACCACAAATATTACTTCCTGCACTCGTTCCCAAATAGGGTGTCCCCGATTCAATTACCTCTTGCAATTCGGAAAAAACACCTCGCTTGTATAGTTCATCTACCAGCACAAAAGTATTCCCCCCTCCTACAAAAATAGCTTGGGCATCAGCAATCGCTTTATGCTGATTCTCAAAACTATGCAAGCCCACAACAGGTATATCCAAAAATTCGAAGCCACGTTGCGCAATTTCCGTATACGCATCATGTGAAATTCCATTGGGCCGTGCAAAAGGAATAAATACAATCTCTGTTACCCCTTCAAATAATGTTTTTAAAGCGGGATGCAAATACGCTAAGTACCCACTTCCGTATACACTAGAACTACTTGCAAGTATCATGTTCTTCATCTTTCAATAAATTGATTTGTAAACTCAAATGTACGGATTGTAAAATGAAAACTTGCTCGCCAAATAAATCAAAAAAATAACAAATGCAGTTGTCTATCATTTAAGAATACAGCATCTTTACTAAAAAAATAAAATGAAACGCATTGCATTCTTTTTACTGACAACCTTGCTTTTATGTATGTCATTTACTTTACATAAATTTTATATGAGTCTCACTCAGGTAAACTTTGTCAAGGAACAGAAATCTGTACAAATTATTGTTCGCGTTTTTATAGACGATTTACAAGAAGAATTGAATGCTACTTCAATTAAAGAACCAATAGAATTAAACACAGACAGGGAACCAGATACGATTGAAGCCCGTTTTAAATCCTATCTAAAAGAACATCTTTCTTTTCAAATCAATGATACACAAGAAGAATTTGATTATATTGGGAAGGAATACAGTGACAACATGGCTGTGTTTTATCTTGAAATACCCGAAATTGACACCATTCAAAAACTATCCATCCAGAACAAATTATTGAATTTTTCCTTTTCGGAACAGGAAAATATTGTAAAAACAAAAATATACAACAAACACAAGAGTACTTTATTTACCCCAGAAAAGACATATGCTTTAATAAACTTTTAACAATATTCTCAGTAGATAGCCCTACTTTTACATTTTAAAATCAATTCCTTATGAAAAAAATACATTTTGCAATTTTCGCCTTTTCATTGTTAGTGAGTTTCTCAACAATTGCTCAGAAAACTGAAGCCCCTGTTGTAAAGAAAGGACACACAAACGACAACAAGTTCAAACAATTAAAAGATGAGTTTGCCACACCAAATAGCCAACACACCGCATCTGGAGCACCTGGAGCTCAATATACCCAGCAACAAGTAGATTATACTATGGATATTGTTTTAGATGATGCCAATCAAAAATTATTTGGTCAAGAAGCTATTGTGTATCACAACAATTCAGCAGATGCCTTGGAATATTTATGGGTACAACTCGACCAAAACAAAAGAGCAAAAGATTCCAAAACTCCAGATATCAAAGGAGGAGGGCCTGAATTACTTTACAGTCCAGAGAAATTTGCTGCAGATTTTATAGACAAACCTTTTGACGGTGGCTTTCATATTGAAGCGGTAAAAGACAAAAGTGGAAAAGACCTTTCGTATACCATCAACAGAACCATGATGCGTATCAATTTAGCTGAGCCATTGGCTTCAGGTAAAACGTTCAAGTTCAATATTAAATGGTGGTATAACATCAATAATCATGTCCCACAAAGAGATCGTTCTGGTTATGAGCATTTCGATGAGGATGGAAAC
Organism: uncultured Flavobacteriaceae bacterium; assembly: GCA_943789365.1. Classification (GTDB taxonomy): domain Bacteria; phylum Bacteroidota; class Bacteroidia; order Flavobacteriales; family Flavobacteriaceae; genus Flavicella. Next base: position 641,597 of record CALSTV010000001.1, read on the forward strand.
AACCTCTATGTAATCGCTCAGTTTTTCCCTCGTTTATGTGTATATAATAACGTCGAGGGATGGCAAAACATGCAGTTTTGGGGACGTAGTGAGTTTGCACTCGAGTTTGGTAACTATGTTGTAAACATCACAACGCCAAAAGATCATATCCTAAATGCAACCGGAGTCTTAAAAAATCCGAAAAAAGTATTAACACCAACGCAATTGGCTCGCTATAAAGAAGCACAGACTACTTTCGACAAACCACTTTTAATCGTAACACAAGAGGAGGCAGAAAAAGCTGAAAAAGGCAATAGCACAGAGACTAAGACCTGGACTTTTGACGCTAAAAACGTGCGAGATTTTGCTTTTGCATCTTCCCGTAAGTTCATCTGGGATGCCATGGCTGTAGATATTAATGGAAAGACTGTAATGGCCTACTCTTTGTATCCTAAAGAAGGAAACCCCCTATGGGAACAATACTCTACGAAGGTGGTAGCCCACACACTTAAAGAATATTCAAAATATACTTTTGACTATCCTTACCACAAAGCAATTTCGGTACATTCTAAAAATCAAGGAATGGAATATCCGCAAATCTGTTGGAACTACGGTAGACCGCGAAAGGATGGTAGTTATTCAGACAAAACAAGAGATGCGATGATTGGCGTTATCACCCATGAGGTAGGGCACAACTTCTTCCCTATGATTGTAAATTCAGACGAGCGTCAATGGACCTGGATGGATGAAGGTCTCAATTCTTTTATTGAAACACTTACTGAATTGTCATTCGACAAAGATTTCGAAACAGGAAACTTGCCTAAAAATATTGTTCCTTATATGTATGGAGATCAGAGTAACCTCTCTCCAATTATGACACAAGGAGATAACGTGCACCAATTTGGACCCAATGCGTACACCAAACCGGCGGCTGGATTGTATATGTTGAGAGAAACTATCATGGGACATGAATTATTCGATTATGCTTTCCGAACGTATTCACAACGATGGATGTTCAAACATCCAACACCAGAAGACTTCTTTAGAAGTATGGAAGATGCTTCTGCTATGGATTTAGATTGGTTCTGGAGAGGGTGGTTTTACACAACAGACTTTAATGACATGGGCGTTAAAAGTGTTGAAGAATATCGAGTAACGAGCACACCAACTAGTGAAATAAAGGCATTGGCAAAATCATATGGAATTCCTGTTGCGCAGATCAGACCTGGAATCTATCTGTCAAAAGATTCAATTACCGAGGGAGAACCAAAAACACCAATGGACGTTGTACTGCTTAAAAAGCATATAGAAACAAACTATGAAAACCCTTCTACTGTGAACATTCCTAAATACTTCTACGAAGTTACTTTCGAAAAATTAGGAGGACTTGTATTGCCTATTTTGGTAGAATACACGTACGAAGATGGCACAAAGGATTTCAAACATTACCCAGCTCAAATTTGGAGTAAAAATGACGATGCAGTGAAAAAAGTTATTGCTTCCGATAAAGCCATTGTTGAGATTCATATTGATCCAAATTTGGAAACAGCTGACGTTGACACCTCAAACAATGTATGGCCTCGTAAAGAAAAATCAGAATTTGACTTAAAGAAAGAGGCACTCCAGAACTAGTGCTTCTTTTAAAACTATTGAAAACACCGTACATTTGATGACGGTGTTTTTTTTTGCTCAAATACATGATGAATGTTCGCGAAAAAAGAGTCCTTTCGAACTTCCGAATAGAAAACATAACCACCGTGTAAGACCTCTTGAAAACTTAAGTTTAAATTACCAATTCAACCCCCTGTTTATAGCGGGTTCTACTCAAAATATCAACTTTACAAGTTTGTTAACATCTTCCTTTTTATTAACCCATAAATAATCGTATTTTTGATTTTTATAAAACGAGTCTGAATGGGAAAAATCATTGCTATCGCAAATCAAAAAGGAGGTGTTGGAAAAACAACTACAACAGTTAATTTGGCTGCGGGGCTAGGAGTTTTAGAAAAAAAGATTTTATTAATCGATGCTGACCCTCAAGCAAATGCCTCTTCGGGTTTAGGAATTGATGTTGAAAACGTTGAGAAAGGTACGTATCAAATTTTGGAACATACCATATCAGCAAAAGAAGCCATTCAAAAGACCAACTCTCCTAATGTAGATATCATCCCAGCTCATATTGACTTGGTTGCGATAGAAATTGAATTGGTAGACAAAGAAGATCGAGAATATATGCTGAAAAAAGCGTTGGTCGATATTACAGACGATTACGACTTTATATTAATCGATTGTGCCCCTTCTCTTGGGCTAATCACGTTAAATGCCTTAACAGCATCTCATTCAGTAATCATACCAATTCAATGTGAATATTTTGCGTTGGAAGGTCTGGGGAAATTACTAAACACGATTAAAAGCGTACAGAAAATACACAATTCGACACTAGATATCGAGGGTATGTTGTTGACGATGTTTGACTCTAGGCTTCGACTTTCCAATCAAGTTGTTGAGGAAGTGAGAAAGCATTTTAATGAAATGGTCTTTAGCACGGTTATACAAAGAAATACGCGTCTCGGTGAAGCACCAAGTTATGGAGAAAGTATCATTGCTTACGACGCAACCAGTAGAGGAGCGGAGAATTATATCGAACTCGCTGCTGAAGTATTAAAAAAGAATTCATAAATGGCAAAAGCAACAAAAAAACAAGCCTTAGGACGTGGTTTATCTGCTTTATTAAACGAAACCACCGCTAATTCAGACCTAGTAGGAACCATCGTAGAATTGGATATACAGCGTATTGAAGTAAATCCATTTCAGCCGAGGTCTTACTTCGACGAAGAGGCCTTAAATGAACTCGCTAATTCTATCAAAGAATTAGGGGTAATTCAACCCATAACTGTTAGAAAAACTGAGAACAATAAATTCCAATTGGTTTCAGGTGAACGACGGTTTAGGGCGTCTAAGCGAATAGGAAACACTACTATACCTGCTTATATTAGGGTGGCTAATGATCAAGAAATGCTTGAAATGGCATTGGTTGAAAATATCCAAAGGAAAAATTTAGATCCAATTGAAGTCGCTCTTTCCTATCAACGTTTGGTAGATGAAATTAAATTGACACAAGAAGAGTTAAGTGTACGCGTGGGTAAAAAGAGATCTACTGTAACCAACTATTTGCGCTTGTTGAAATTAGATCCTATTATTCAAACCGGAATGCGAGATGGCTTTCTTTCAATGGGACATGGTAGAGCTTTGATAAATGTTGAGAATAGTGATGAACAGCTTCATATCTATGAACAAATTATTAAACATAAATTATCTGTTCGCCAAACAGAAGAATTGGTGAAAGGAACTAAATCAGAAAATAACAAAACCAAAAAAGATAGCCAATCAAAAACACCGAGTTTTATAAAGGAGGGAATACCTGTTATAAGTGATTATTTTGGTCATAAAATTAATGTTTCAGTAAACGCAAAAGGAAAAGGAAAAATTACCATCCCTTTTCATTCTGAAGAAGATTTCAATAGAATAAAAAAACTCTTAGAATAGGTGTCCTCTAAAATTACATACCTGTTTTTACTAGTCGTATTGGGATTTGGATTCTCTGTAAAGGGGCAAAACCTTCTCACCAGTGAAGATGTCATGAGGGAAGAAGGATACAATCCGTTAAGTCCTGCTACCGCTGCGTTCTACTCTGCAATAATTCCAGGACTAGGACAGGCATACAACAAAGACTATTGGAAAATTCCAATTGTATACGGAGCCATGGCAACAAGTATGTATTATTTTGTCATTAACAACGATACGTACAAACAATATAGAACTGCATTTAAACTTAGAGAAGCAGGATATCCAGATGAGTTTACACTAGAGGACGGCACAGAATTAATTTCAAGAACTGGATTGATGAATGCCCAAAAAACCTTAAAACAAAATAGAGAAACATCCTTATTGATGTTCGCTGCATTTTATGTTTTGCAAATAGTAGATGCAAGTGTAAGTGCACATTTATTACAATTTAACGTCAGTGATAAAATATCATTTGACCCTCAATTATTCAATGAACCTGCAAATAAACAAACATTTGTAGGTCTCACATTAAATTATAATTTTTAAGATGAAGATAGCTTTATTAGGATATGGAAAAATGGGACAAACTATTGAAAAAATAGCCCTCGAACGCGGACACGACATCGTGCTTAAAGTAGATAAAGATTCTCCAGAATTTGATATTAGCATTGCAGATGTGGCTATCGATTTTAGCATTCCAAATTCTGCGGTAAATAATATTACTACCTGCTTAGAAAACAATGTACCTGTCGTATCAGGAACTACAGGCTGGTTAGATAAGTACGATGCTATGACCGCCTTATGTTCAGAAAAAAATGGCGCCTTTATATACGCTTCTAACTATAGTCTAGGTGTAAACATCTTTTTTGAATTGAACAACCAATTGGCTAAAATGATGGCGAACCTAAATCAATACGATGTTCAAATAGAAGAAATACACCACAAACAAAAATTAGACGAACCTAGTGGAACTGCCATAACACTTGCTGAAGGCGTTATTGAACACACAAAAAACACACAATGGGAATTGGATAAAAAAACCCAAGAAAACAGTATTCCAATTACGGCTATTAGAAGTCCTGAAGTGCCAGGTACTCATACCATTACCTACAATTCGGTTGTAGATCAAATAGACATTAAGCACACGGCTCACAATAGACAAGGTTTTGCACTTGGTGCTGTTGTTGCCTCTGAATGGATTGTTGGAAAAACAGGTGTGTTTTCTATGAAAGATGTTCTTGGTATCTAAAAAACACGCCCAAACAAAAAACAAAGTTAACACGAAAAAAAGTAATATGTCAGTATCAGAATGGTTGGTTTTTATTCTTATTATTCAAGGAATCCATTTTCTAGGGACTTGGAAATTGTACCAAATAGCAGGTAGAAAAAGTTGGGAAGCAATAGTACCTATATACAGCGCAGTGGTATTAATGCAAATTATAAACCGACCTAAATGGTGGGTGATTTTATTGTTTATCCCTGTTATCAATTTATTGATGTTTCCCGTAATTTGGGTTGAAACGGCTCGAAGTTTTGGAAAAAACTCAACACTTGACACCTGGTTGTGTATCTTAAGTCTTGGGTTGTACCTCTACAAGTTGAATTATAGTGATGATTTGAAGTATATTTCAGATCGCAGTCTAACGCCAAAAACAGAAGTTGGGGAATGGGTAAGTTCAATTTTGTTTGCAGTTATCGCAGCAACTTTGGTACATACATACGTCATGCAGCCCTATACCATTCCTACCTCCTCACTTGAAAAGTCTTTGTTAGTTGGTGATTTTCTCTTTGTTAGTAAGTTTCATTATGGCGCAAAAACTCCAATGTCTGCTATTTCCGCTCCAATGGTACATGATACACTACCGTTTTTAAAGACAAAGTCTTACATGTTCAATGACAACCCTGAAGAGAAGAAGACTTCTTTCCTCAATAAATTTCAATTACCCTATTTTAGAATTCCTGGATTTCAAAAGATCAAAAGAAATGACATTGTGGTATTTAACTGGCCTGCAGATACCGTACAACAGTTCTTTAAACACGATAGAAAATTCTTAAAGCCAATTGACAAAAAATCGAACTATGTAAAACGATGTGTTGCCATAGCCGGTGATAGTTTGGAAATTAGAGATGGCTATATTTATATAAACGGCGAGCGCTCGGTCATGCCAGAAAGAGCGAAACCTCAATTCTTTCACACCGTAGATACGAATGGTAAAACACTTAGTGAAAACAGTCTTTATAACAAGTATCATGTACGACGTGGTGAAGCATATATGACCCGCGACCGAAAATATGTACTGAACTTAGATGAAGAGAATGCAGACGCACTTAAGAACCATCCAGCAGTAAAATCTATCTCTCGAAATATTCAACCCAAAGGAATTGCCGAAAATGTATTCCCTTCTCGAAACATGGGCTGGAACAAGGACAATTTTGGTCCACTTTACATTCCTGAAGATGGAAAAACGGTACAATTGACTAAAGAAACACTTCCTTTCTATAAACGTATTATCACGGAGTACGAAGACAACACACTAAATGTCATAGGAAATCAAATTTATATCAATGGTGAGGAGGTTACTGACTATACTTTTAAACAGAATTACTATTGGATGATGGGTGACAATCGACACAATTCTGAGGATTCTCGTTACTGGGGATATGTTCCTTTCGACCATGTGGTAGGTAAACCCGTTTTTGTATGGTTTAGCTGGGACACTTATGGAAAAGGTTTTGACAAAATCCGTTGGGAACGATTGTTTACAACCGTTCATGGTGAAGGCCCACTTAATTCATACCGCTATCATTTCTTAGCACTTGTACTTTTATATATGGGTTATGGCCAATATAAAAAGCGCAAATCTTAACGTTATTTCGTGCTCACTTGAGGTGATAACTCCATTATGATTTTATTACAACCAACATATTTAGCGCCCATTATACAATATGCAACCATTGCCAACACTTCTAATTTTATATTTGAAGTAGAAGACAATTATCAAAAGCAGACGTATAGAAACCGTTGTTATATATTTGGTCCTAATGGAAAACAATTGTTGAATATCCCGACAAAACACCAATCAAAAACAGGTAAAATTAAAACCAAGGACATCCTTATTGATAATGAAAGTTCTAATTGGCAACAAACACATATTAGATCTTTTCAAGCTGCTTACAGCTCATCACCATTTTATGAGTATTATGAAGATGACTTATGCGCTATCTATTCTAAAAAACATCATTATTTATTAGACCTGAACTTAGAACTCCATCAATTCGTCATGGAAGCATTACAAGAATCAAGTCAATATGAAGTCACAACTTCTTTTGAAAAAAAGACACAGTACACAGATTTTCGGAGTCTATCTAATGCTAAAAAAAATATTGCATTAGACTTTCCCGAATATCAGCAAATGTTCAGCCAAAAATATGGATTTTTACCTAACTTAAGTATTTTGGATCTATTAGTCATGGAGGGGCCTGCCTCTTATTCTATCCTTAAAAAGACACAAAATACAGTATTGAATTCCCTGTAAAGAATTAATTTTTGTTAAAAAAGAAATTTTTAACCAATAACTCAACAATAGTTAATTTTTTTTAGTAAAAACTATTGCAGTTAACAAATGTTATTGTATATTTATCACGTTAACTGAAAACAAAAGAATTATGACCCCCCTACACAAATTCATGAATAACATTTCGCCGTTATCAGAAGTTTCCTACAACGCTTTTATGGAGAAATGTGAAGACACAAAATACAAAGCTGGTACTGTACTTGTGGAAATCGGATCAACTCCAGAAAATCTGTATTTTATTAAAAAAGGTGTTTCTAGATCTTATAGCCTTTCTGAAAAAGGAGTAGAATATATAAGGTCTTTGATTAGCACTTATAATATTTTGGCTTGTACAGAATCACTTATCACAAAAGAACCTACAAAAATTGCCCTGCAATGTCTAACGGATTGTGAAGCGTTGGAAATAAATTACGACACTTTAATGGAAATGTGTAAATCCAATAATGAAATTTCAGCTTGGTATACAAGGACGGTGGAATTACATTATGGTCATTTACAAAAAACAAACGATGAACTCTTGACTTTAAATGCGACCGATCGCTATTTAAAACTTCAAAAAAGAATTCCTAATATTGATAATATGATCAATCAATATCACATAGCATCAAAATTAGGAATCACACCTATTCAATTGAGTCGAATTCGTAAAAAGCTATATAGCAGATAATAAAAAAACCGTCTTCAAATTGAAGACGGTTTTTTTTTGAACTAACGAATTAGTTTTTTGTATTTGATTCGTTTTGGCATTAAATCACCACCCAAACGTTTTTTCTTGTTTTCCTCATACTCTGAGAAACTACCTTCAAAGAAATACACTTGTGATTCACCTTCAAATGCCAATATATGCGTACATATTCTATCTAAGAACCATCTATCATGGGAAATTACAACTGCACAACCAGCAAAGTTTTCTAAACCTTCTTCCAAAGCACGTAATGTATTTACATCCAAATCATTTGTAGGCTCATCAAGTAGCAATACATTTCCTTCTTCTTTTAAAGTCATTGCTAAATGCAGTCTATTTCGTTCACCTCCAGACAAGGTACTTACCTTTTTATTTTGCTCTGCTCCACTAAAATTAAAGCGACTTAAGTAGGCTCTTGAATTGACCATCTTTCCTCCCATCATTACTAAATCTTGCTCATCTGCAAAATTCGCCCAAATAGAGCGTTCGGGGTCAATATTAGAATGTCTTTGATCTACATAGGCAATTTTGGCAGTTTCTCCTACTTTGAAGTCTCCAGCATCAGGTGCTTCTTCCCCCATAATCATTTTAAAGATGGTCGTTTTACCGGCTCCGTTTGGGCCAATAATTCCAACAATCCCGTTTGGAGGAAGACTAAATTCTAAATTATCATATAACAACTTTTCACCAAAAGCTTTTGAAACCCCATTTGCGTCTATTACATTAGATCCCAATCGTGGTCCATTTGGTATGTATATTTCTAACTTTTCTTCTTTTTGTTTTTGATCTTGGTTCATCAACTTATCATAGTTAGCCAAACGTGCTTTTGATTTCGTTTGACGACCTTTAGCTCCTTGACGCACCCACTCCAATTCACGTTCTAAAGTCTTTTGACGTTTAGACGCTGTTTTGTCTTCTTGCGCCATACGTTGCGACTTTTGGTCTAACCACGAAGAGTAATTTCCTTTCCAAGGAATTCCTTCACCTCTATCAAGCTCTAAAATCCAACCTGCAATATTGTCTAAGAAATAACGGTCGTGTGTTACTGCAATCACCGTTCCTTTGTATTGTGCCAAGTGGTGCTCTAACCAATGTACAGACTCCGCATCCAAATGGTTGGTAGGCTCATCTAGTAACAAGATATCAGGTTGTTGCAATAACAATCTACACAAGGCTACTCTGCGTCGTTCTCCTCCAGAAAGTACTGAAATAAGTGTATCTGGTTCTGGAGTGCGAAGGCATCCATAGCAATTTCTAATTTAGTATCCAATTCCCAAGCATCAGAAGCGTCAATTTGATCTTGCAACTCAGCCTGACGATTCATTAATTTCTCCATCTTATCTGCATCAGAATACACTTCTTCTAGACCAAATTGATCATTAATCTTATTGTATTCATCGAGTACCGCAACTGTTTCTGCAACACCTTCTTTAACAATATCCATTACTGTTTTGGTCTCATCTAAAATTGGTTCTTGCTCTAGAAAACCAACTGAGTATCCCGGTAAAAAATTAATATCTCCTTGGTAGTTTTTATCTACTCCAGCAATAATTTTCAACAAAGACGATTTCCCGGATCCATTCAATCCTAAAATCCCAATCTTTGCTCCATAAAAGAAACTTAAATGAATATTTTTTAATACTTGCTTTCCGGTACTCTGGTAGGTTTTACTTAAACCCGACATGGAAAAAATTACTTGCTTATCGTCTGACATATAATGTTTTTTAAAATTCTAATTTCTAGTTCTATAAACTATCCGTTCTAAAAACGGCATACAAATATCGTAAAATAGAACGAAAGGAAAAACTACTAGCTCTTCTATTTAAAAAACCTTAAAAAATGATATTTCCGCAACCCCATTTGCTATAGGACATAAAAAAACAGCGAATCGCCAAAGCAAATCGCTGTTTTTTATCATTTTTAGTAATGTTCTATTTCTTTACTATTTTCATACTTTGTGCTCCATATGTATTTTCTATTCTTAGAATATAAACACCTGGTGCAAAAAAGCGCATATCAACACTTCCCTTTTTTCCAACCACATCTTCATAAATTATAGCTCCCAATACGGTTTGTACAGTTATTTTATTGTGAGGAGCAGCCAACTCTAAATACATTGTATCTGTTATAGGGTTTGGATAATAACGTTGATTCAAACTCGAAAGTTTGTCTACACCCAATTCACACTCAGCCCCCACGACATAATCAAAATATTTGGTCACTGCCAAACCACCCGCAAACGCAAATTTACACGCATAGCTAACAGTAGTTCCCGGAGTAAGGCTATTCACGGTGGTACTAAAGATTTTTCCAGAAACATTCGACATTGGTGTTTCTCCAAAAGGAGAAGCTTTCCATAAATAGGCAACCACGCCATCCTTATCATCCAACAATTCAAAAGTAAAGGTCACGGAAGTTCCATTTGTTTCGAATGAATAATTATAACCCAAATCAAAAGAACCTTGTTGGGCGTCCGAGGCTGTTCCCATACAATCTGAATTACTGTCCTCGTCGGTCGTTGCATTTACAACAATAGGGTTTGATACACTTGTATTCCCTGCTACGTCGGTAACGGATACGGAAAAAGTGTAGTTCGTCGATGGACTCAATGAAGAAATTAAAACTTCTTCTTCTCCTTCAGGTAGTTGAATTGACATGCTGTTATTTCCATAGGCAATCGTATATACTACAACTCCTGAGTTATCATTTGCTTCTACATCCAAGGTTACCGAATTAGCACTTGTACTTGCTACACTTGCACTAAAATTTGTAGGGGCTTCAGTGTCATCACCACCTCCAGAGCAATCTGTTCCAACCACATAGTCAACATAATCTGTAACTGCCAAACCTCCTGCGAATGCGAATTTACAAGCATAACTAATGGTTTGATTGGCCGTTTGTCCACTTAGTTTTGTTCTAAATTTCCTTCCTTCCACATGCGTCATTTGTGTCTCACCAAAAGGCGATTCTTGCCAAAGATAAGCAACCACTCCATCTTTATTATCTAACAATTCAAAGCTCACATAAACATCGGAACCTACCGTTTCAAAAGTAGATATATAGCCCACTTCAAAAGCGCCTTGGATGGCAGTATTCGATTCTTTCGCACATGATTTTACCGCTGCCACCTCTATATGCACAGTTTGCGATACTCCCTCAGCATCACCATTATCATAGGCCTTTGCTACTAATTCATAATTACCGGAAGACGGTTCCCAAGGAACACTATAAGGTTCTGTGGTGTCGGAACCCAGAAGCAAGTTGTTTTGATAAAAATCTACACGTTGAATCGTACCGTCAAAATCACTTGCTCCAGCCGAAATAAGTACTTCATCTCCTTCTGAAAAGACGGCTTCATTTGAAGGACTTAATATTGAAACTACCGGCAGAGCATTCGCTGAATCCGTCACCAAAACCAAAACTTCTTCTTCATCGAATCGGCCTTCGGGGTTCGTTACCCTAAGTGTAAATTTGTAATAACCAGCAACAAGGTCGCTAATCGTTATATCTGGACTCGTAATACCCGATTTATTTACCTGTACCTGTCCATAATCCTGCCTCCATTCATAAGTCAAAGTTTTGTCAGCCGATTCCGTACTTCCACTCCCATTAAGCACGACGGTTGTAGCAGGTAACAATACCTTCACTGTACCGTCAGTTATAGCTGTTGGATATGAATACGAAATCTCACCTGTTCTTGTAAAGGTCATTTTTCCTAAATTGAATTCACCTCCTGAAAATGCAACTTTCAAGGTATGTTTTCCGGGGGATAATTCAATTCCTGATACGGTCTTAGTTGCCCAAACATCCCAATCTGTAGTAGAAGTGGATGGCACAAAAATATCCGAAGAAACAATTTGATTATCGAGTTCTAAATGGAACGGACCACCTCCGTTACTGTTTCCTGAGGCATATCTAAATGAAAAATCGTACGTTCCCGCTTCTGCAACATCTACAGTATACAGCAACCATTCATTGGCATGTATATGTCCCACCATCTTACCTTCATTGGTATCTGAGCTTGCATCTACATATTCATCCGTTCTAAAATCTCCAGCATTGGAAGTCGACACATCTAAATAAGTTATATTTTGACCATTTCCGCCTTCGAAATAATCGTAGGTTCCAGATTCTATAATTCCAGGAATAGCATGTGCGTTTCCACCGTAAGCGAAACGCTCTCCAACTTGTACTTGCACACTGTTAGTAGGATTGAATAATTCTCCGTCAAAGGTTCTTGCATAAAAATTGTGTACCCCTGTTGTTAGTTCTGTTGCGTTCCAAGTAAATGGAGCCTGGGTTACTATACCTAAGGAAATACTTCCATCCATAAATTCTACTTTTGACACCGTTCCTTGGTCTATTGAGACCTCCAATTGAACGGCACCCCCAATAGCTGCATATTCAAAAGAAGAAGCTAAGGTACCAGATATACCACTATCTATACTCGTTGCCATTTTTCCTGCAGGAACTTCTAGCTCATAACCTGTGGAAAATTGAACTGTTACGTCCTGCTTTGTGTAATTATGTGCTGTATAGATGGTGTTTCCTTCTTGGGTAAAAGCGGCAGCTATTGGGTAATTTGCAGTAATCGTTGCGTCTACTCTACCCAATGCATTCATTGCATGCAACCAATGATAAGTTTGAGCATCCGATACGCCAAACTTAATGGTACGCTCTGGATAAGAATCATACAAATCAATTGCCTTTTCAGGGTCTATAAATGCTAAATATTCCCAAAAAACATCGTGCCATAGGTTTGGATTTTCTTCATTTCCTAGAATTCCCGTATTGTTCTCAATTTCTGCCCACAATTTAGTGACATAATCTGTGTCTTGACCTAAATAAAAAGATCCACCGTGAATTGGATACATTTCTATTCCATAAGAAGCAGCGATGTCACTGGTCCAAAAAGTTCCATTGTCGTAACTATTTCCCCAAACACGCGAAACAAGACTATATTGTTGGTCATTTTTAAAATTGCGTTCTTCGGTGTCTAGCCAATACTCTTCTATTGCCGTTTGTTCAGTAGTGTACAAATAAATCCCCAAATCTCTAATTGCTTTATTTCCTGTAATCTCTCCCCAGTGTATCAATGAAGAGTTGAATTGCATACTTTCTGAGGTCGATTCTTGATCATTTCCATTCGGAAAGGAGGCAAAACCATTTGCCCAACAATGCCCAGCATAGGGACTAAAGTTTCTCAAATAAGGAAACAATTCATCTGAACGATCGGTAGAGGCGGCATCTCTAACTAATAAATTTATCATATCGCCCCATTGTGCTGCCCATCCCGGTTGGTATTGTTCTAAAAATGCTGCTGCATGAATAAAATAACCCCAGTGAAAATGATGGTCATTGATGTTATTATCTTGACCATGACCTGCTGGGTAACCAAGCATGGCAGACCAAGTTGTGTTGTAATAAAATAAAAATGCTACTTCTCCATTTTCGGCAAGTAACCAATTTTCTAAGCGTTCCTTTACTGTAGCGATCATTAAATCACGAGATTCAGTATTTCCCATTTCATCAGCAATACGCGCCGTCTGTATCAAACGGTTCATGACTTGACCTTCGTTATATGAATCTGTCCATGTAGATAATTGATCATTTTCAATAGCGCTAATCTTCTCTTTCAATTCGGTGGGTACAAATCCGTCACTATAAAAACTTACATAGGGTAATGTTGGTAAAATTCCATAATAGGTGTTTTCAACACTAAAACTATTGGCTTCCATGGTTTTGAGTTCACCTCTAACTGTTGTGTATGTATGCGACGTTAAGACAGAGGAACTTAATGAAAGGTTTGCCCATTGATGTGGCAACAAACCGAGTAGCATTTCTGTTTCACTTCCCTCTTTTACATCTGTTGTCACCGTAAAATCACTTGTAACAACAGAGTTGCTTTCGTTATAACTAAAGCTTGATGTTGTATTTGTTGGGAATACATAAGCATATTTTTTATATTCATTTGCAACGCTACTAACACTAGATGCATTCAAAGGAATAAATGCCATTGACCAATAGTTTTTACCATTCAGTGTAGATGTATATACATTCCCATTTTGTACCCAAGTACTTCCTACAGGTGCATAAACAGCAAAATCAGCTCCATAACGTACATCTGTAATCACTAACATTTCATTGTCTATGGAAACAGCTCCTGACGCCACTGTAATTTGAGCTACATCAGAAGCTCCTTTTGAAAAATATAAGAAAGGCATTCCTATTCCTGCAGTTGATTGAAAATGATGTGCTCCATCATTCCAATCCATAGTAACCGTCCAATCAGAATAATCTGCCACGGTAGTTTTTGAGGAGTTCATCCCCGTTACTCCTACGGTAACAGGCTCTATATCGTCAATTACTCCCCAAGGAATATAAGTTGTCACCAATCCATTATTTTTCGTTTTCATGGTGTATGGGTAACTAAATAAATTACTGGCTTGGTCTTCTTTTATTAGTGTTGACCACCAATCATTTGTAGGCACTGGTTTTCCTACAGCCGCACCACTAATATTGGGGACTCCAGAAGGGTAACCATTTCTTCCTGCACTGTCCGTCCCAGGAAATGTTTTCGTATAACCACCACTACCAATTGGTACAAACTGAGCATTTGTAAAATGGATTATTAGGAAAAAAAACAGGTAATAAAGGCTTTGAATTTTAAAGTTTACGGTGCGATTCGGTTTCATTTTATAGGATCCAGTTTAGTTTGTATCAAAACTAAAACAAACACATTTGAATCTCTAATTATTCAGCACTACACAACCTCTACAACTAACTAATTTCCAATGATCAAAAAACCATTTACGCTATCAAGGTTTTAGCAATATTAATTGGTGCCAAGGTATAGGAAATGTTAAGTTTTCTAGCGCTTTAAAAAAGTTAAAAAAAACTCTAAGCAATTAAGCCTGTCCAGTAGGTCCAAAATTCATTGGGATGGGAGGCTGCTCGGGTTCGTTAATTTTCCCGTTTGCTTTTTCAAATCTTTTGATGTTTTCTGCCAAGGCTTTTGTAAGTCGCTTTGCGTGTTCAGGAGTTAATATAATTCTTGATTTCACCTTCGCTTTTGGTGTACCAGGCATTACATTGATAAAATCGACGATAAACTCAGAAACCGAATGGTTTATAATTGCTAAGTTAGAATATGTTCCTTCGGCTATTTTTTCGTCCAATTCAATATTCAATTGTCCTTCTTTATTTTGCTGTTCTTTCATAGGCTAAAGATATAGATAAGTTCTGTATAAAAAAAAGTTGGTTTGCAAGAAACTTGCAAACCAACTTAAGAGTGTTCTAATTGCGTCTAGCTTATTCTACAAGCTTTCTTCAATTTCTTCTTTAGGACCTACTATGATCTTATCGTAAGAACGCATTCCTGTACCAGCAGGGATTCTCTTACCAACAATTACATTTTCTTTCAATCCTTCTAAGTTATCAACTTTACCACTTACTGCAGCTTCGTTCAATACTTTGGTTGTTTCCTGGAAGGAAGCAGCTGAGATAAACGATTTGGTTTGAAGTGATGCTCTTGTAATTCCTTGCAACACTTGTTCAGCCGTTGCAGGTTGTGCATCTCTTGCAACTACCAATTCTTTATCTTCTCTTGTAAGAAGTGAGTTTTCGTCTCTTAATTTACGAGCAGAAACAATCTGTCCTGCTTTTAATTCTTCCGAACCTCCAACTTCTTCTACAACTTTCATTCCGTAGATTGCGTCATTTTGTCGGATAAAGTCATTTTTATGAATCAATTGATTTTCTAGGAACAATGTATCTCCAGAGTCAATAATTCTCACTTTACGCATCATTTGACGTACCACAACTTCGAAGTGTTTGTCATTAATTTTCACCCCTTGCAAACGGTATACTTCTTGAATTTCATTTACCAAGTACTCTTGTACTTTAGAAGGTCCTTGAATTTTCAATATATCGTTTGGAGTAGTTGCACCATCTGATAATGGCATTCCCGCTTTGATAAAGTCATTTTCTTGAACAAGAATTTGATTTGAAAGTTTTACAAGATACTTCTTGATGTCTCCAAATTTAGACTCTACTATAATTTCACGGTTACCACGTTTGATTTTCCCGAAAGATACAACTCCATCAGTTTCAGCTACTACAGCCGGGTTAGAAGGGTTACGTGCTTCAAACAATTCTGTTACACGTGGTAAACCTCCTGTAATATCTCCTGCTTTACCAGACTTACGAGGGATTTTAACTAAGACTTTACCTGCTTCTATTTCCTCTCCTTCATCTATCATAAGATGTGAACCAAGCGGTAAGCTGTACGAACGTAAAACTTCACCATCTTTTCCTTCAATAATCAAAGAAGGAATGATTTTCTTATTTTTAGATTCAGTAATTACTTTTTCTTGGAAACCTGTTTGTTCATCTACTTCTACAGTGTAGTTGATACCTTTTTCAACATTGTCGAAAATGATTTTACCACCAAACTCAGAAACGATCACACCGTTAAAGGCATCCCATTGACAAACGACATCTCCTTTTTTGATTTTCTTTTTTCCTTTGATGAAAACATGAGAACCATAAGGTATATTATTTGTACTCAATACCAGACCTGTTACTTCATCAATCACTTTAATTTCAGAAGTTCTAGAGATTACGATATCTACTTTATTTCCTTGAGCATCTGTTCCTTCAACAGTATTCAGATCTTCAATTTCAATCTTACCGTTAAATTTAGCAATCAACTTATTGTCTTCAGAAATGTTTCCTGCAACTCCACCAACGTGGAAAGTTCTCAACGTTAATTGCGTACCTGGCTCACCGATCGATTGTGCTGCAATTACTCCAACAGACTCTCCTCTTTGAACCATAGATCGTGTAGAAAGACTTTGACCGTAACAGCTAGCACAGATTCCTGTAGTTGCCTCACATGTCAATGGAGAACGTACTTCAACCATATCTACTCCAGCATCTTGGATTTCCTTCGCCAATTCATCAGTGATTAATTGTGAAGCTCCCAATACAACTTCTTTGGTTGTAGGGTTGATTACATCATGTAATGTAAATCTTCCAACAATTCTTTCTTCTAATGACTCAAATACTTCATCGTTTTTCTTCAAAGCAGAAACTTCAAGTCCTCTCAAAGTACCACAGTCATCTTCATTTACGATTACATCTTGTGATACATCTACTAAACGACGTGTTAGGTAACCTGCATCGGCAGTTTTCAATGCCGTATCCGCTAGACCTTTACGAGCCCCGTGCGTAGAGATAAAGTATTCCAAAATTGAAAGTCCTTCTTTAAAGTTCGAAAGAATTGGATTTTCAATAATTTCACCTCCAGATGCTGTAGATTTCTTAGGTTTCGCCATCAATCCACGCATACCTGTTAACTGTCGGATTTGTTCCTTAGAACCCCTCGCTCCAGAATCAAGCATCATGTATACCGAGTTGAATCCTTGTTGATCTTCACGCAAACGTTTCATCGACAATTCTGTCAAACGGTTGTTCGTTGATCCCCAAATATCAATTACTTGGTTGTAACGTTCTTTATTTGTCAACATACCCATGTTGTAGTTCGCCATAATAACGTCTACTTCAGAGTTTGCATCTTCAATCATTGTTTTCTTTTCAGCAGGAATAATGATATCCCCTAAACTAAATGACAAACCTCCTTGGAATGCAAACTTGAATCCCATTGTTTTAATGTCATCTAAGAATTTTCCTGTAGTAGGAATATCAGTAGCTTTTAATACAGCTCCAATAATTCCACGTAAGTTCTTCTTCGTCAATACTTCGTTGATATATCCAGCTTTTTCTGGAACAACTTCGTTAATTAAAACTCTACCCACCGTTGTTTTGATGATTCTTGTTACATTTTCACCATTTTCATCAATGTCTTGAGTTCTTACGTTTACTCCAGCATTCAAATCTACTGCTTTCTCATTGTAAGCAATAATCAATTCTTCAGGAGAATAAAAAGTCAAACCTTCCCCTATTACAGGTACTTGAGGTGTAGAAATTCTCTCTTTAGTCATATAGTACAATCCGAGTACCATATCCTGAGAAGGTACAGTAACCGGTGCTCCATTTGCAGGATTTAAGATATTATGAGAAGCCAACAATAACATTTGTGCTTCCAAAATAGCCTCGGGACCAATTGGTAAGTGAACCGCCATTTGATCTCCATCAAAATCGGCATTAAAGGCAGTACACACTAATGGGTGTAATTGAATTGCTTTACCTTCAATCAATTTTGGTTGGAACGCTTGGATTCCCAAACGGTGAAGCGTAGGCGCACGGTTTAGTAGTACTGGATGTCCTTTTAAGACATTTTCCAAGATATCCCAAACCACTGGTTCTTTCTTATCTATAATTTTCTTTGCAGATTTAACTGTTTTTACAATTCCTCTTTCAATCAGTTTACGAATGATAAACGGCTTGTACAACTCAGCTGCCATATCTTTTGGCAATCCACATTCAGACAATTTCATTTCCGGTCCAACAACAATTACTGAACGCGCAGAATAATCAACACGTTTTCCTAATAAGTTTTGACGAAAACGTCCTTGCTTACCTTTTAAGGAATCTGATAATGATTTTAACGGACGGTTAGACTCTGTTTTTACAGCAGAAGCCTTACGCGTATTGTCAAACAATGAATCTACAGATTCTTGCAACATACGTTTTTCATTACGTAAGATTACCTCAGGTGCTTGAATTTCCATCAAACGTTTCAAACGGTTATTACGGATGATAACTCTACGGTACAAATCGTTCAAATCAGAAGTTGCAAAACGTCCTCCATCTAAAGGTACCAATGGACGCAATTCTGGTGGTATTACCGGAATTGCTTTCATTATCATCCAAGCTGGATTGTTTTCTCTGTTCTTTTTAGAATCTCTAAAAGCTTCAACAACATTCAAACGCTTTAGCGCTTCTGTTTTACGTTGTTTTGAAGTTTCTGTATTTGCTTTGTGACGCAATTCATAAGATAGCGCATCTAAATCGATACGATCTAATAAATCGATCAAACATTCAGCTCCCATCTTCGCGATGAATTTGTTTGGATCTGAATCATCTAAATATCTATTTTCTTGAGGAATTGTCTCTAAGATATCTAAGTACTCTTCTTCCGTTAGGAAGTCCATTTTTTGTAATGGAGTTCCATCTAGGTTAGAAGCAATACCTGGTTGAATCACTACGTATCTCTCGTAGTAAATAATCATGTCTAATTTTTTTGAAGGCAAACCTAAAAGGTATCCCATTTTATTAGGCAATGATCTAAAATACCAAATATGCGCAATTGGCACCACTAGGTGTATATGTCCAACACGATCTCTACGTACTTTTTTCTCAGTTACTTCTACCCCACAACGGTCACACACAATTCCTTTGTAACGAATTCTTTTGTATTTTCCACAGGCACATTCAAAATCCTTGATAGGACCAAAAATACGCTGACAGAATAAACCATCTCTTTCAGGTTTGTGTGTACGGTAATTGATTGTTTCAGGTTTTAACACTTCTCCTCTAGAGATATCTAAAATAGATTCAGGAGATGCTAAACCAATTGAAATTTTACTAAATTTCTTAACAGTGTATTTCTCTTCTTTTCTTGCCATGGTATAATGGATTCGAATTTAAATGTAAATTTTAAAATAGGTTTAAAGGACATATATAGATGGCGAGAAGCTCTTAACTTCTCGCCATTATAATTAGTCTTCTAAACGAACGTCTAATCCTAAACCTTTCAGTTCGTGCATTAATACGTTGAATGATTCTGGTAAACCTGGTTCTGGCATAGTCTCTCCTTTTACGATTGACTCGTAAGTTTTAGCTCTACCCATTACATCATCAGATTTAATCGTCAAGATTTCTCTCAAAATACTAGACGCACCATAGGCCTCTAATGCCCATACTTCCATCTCTCCAAAACGCTGACCTCCAAATTGAGCTTTACCTCCAAGTGGTTGTTGCGTAATTAATGAGTATGGTCCAATCGAACGCGCGTGCATTTTGTCTTCAATCATATGACCTAGTTTGATCATATAAATGATTCCAACCGTTGCAGGTTGATCAAAACGTACACCGGTTCCTCCATCATATAAATAGGTATGACCGAATCTTGGCACTTCTGCTTCGTCTGTCAAAGCATTGATTTGGTCTAATGAAGCACCGTCGAAAATTGGCGTTGCATAGGTCTGCCCCAATTTTTGACCAGCCCAACCTAATACGGTTTCATATATCTGACCAATATTCATACGAGAAGGTACCCCTAATGGATTCAACACGATATCTACAGGAGTTCCATCCTCTAGGAATGGCATATCTTCTGCTCTAACAATACGTGCTACAATACCTTTGTTACCATGACGTCCTGCCATTTTATCACCAACTTTCAATTTACGTTTCTTAGCGACGTAAATTTTAGCTAATTTTAAAATTCCAGCAGGCAACTCATCACCAACACTTATGGTAAATTTGTTACGACGTAATGAACCTTGTAAATCACTGACTTTGATTTTGTAATTGTGAATTAATTCACCAATTAATTTATTCAAGTCATCATCAGTAGTCCAAGAACCTTTTGTTAAATGTGAGTAATCATTTACCGAATTCAACATTTTAAGTGTAAACTTCTTTCCTTTCGGAAATACGTCTTCACCTAAATCATTCTGAACACCTTGTGATGTTTTCCCTGTCACCAAGTTGAATAATTTGTCGATCAATTGATCTTTCAATTGTTCAAATTTAACGGTGAAGTCATTTTCTAAAACGGCGATTTCTTCTTTATCGCGTACACGTTTAGATTTATCTTTAACAGCTCTTTGGAATAATTTTTTATCAATTACAACTCCTCTCAATGAAGGCGACGCTTTTAATGATGCATCTTTCACATCACCTGCTTTGTCTCCAAAGATGGCACGTAATAATTTTTCCTCTGGTGTTGGATCTGATTCTCCTTTTGGTGTAATTTTACCAATAAGAATATCTCCTGGTTTTACTTCTGCACCAATACGAATCATTCCATTTTCATCCAAATCTTTGGTAGCTTCTTCACTTACGTTAGGAATGTCATTAGTCAACTCTTCGTTTCCTAATTTTGTATCTCTAACATCCAAAGAATACTCGTCGATATGAATAGAAGTGAATATATCTTCTCTTACTACCTTTTCAGAAATAACAATCGCATCCTCAAAGTTATACCCTTTCCAAGGCATAAAGGCTACTTTCATATTTCTACCTAAGGCTAATTCACCTTTTTGTGTAGCATATCCTTCACAAAGTACTTGTCCTTCACTTACTCTATCCCCTTTCTTTACAATAGGTTTTAGGTTGATGTTAGTACCTTGGTTGGTTTTACGGAATTTGATCAGGTCGTATGATTTTTCATCAACATCAAAACTCACCAATCTTTCTTCATCCGTTCTGTCATATTTAATAGTAATGTAATTTGCATCAACATATTCCACTACTCCATTTCCTTCAGCATTGATTAAGATTCGAGAATCTGTAGCAACTCTTCTTTCCAAACCTGTACCTACAATAGGTGCTTCTGGTCTTAATAATGGTACTGCCTGACGCATCATGTTAGATCCCATCAATGCACGGTTGGCATCATCGTGTTCCAAGAAAGGAATTAACGACGCAGAAATTGATGCAATCTGATTCGGAGAAACATCCATATAACTCACCTCTTTAGGTGCAACTACTGGGTAATCTGCTTCTTCTCTAGAAATAATTTTGTCTGACACAAAACTACCATCTTCATTAAGTGGTAAGTTAGATTGTGCAAACTTATGTCCTTCTTCTTCTTCAGCACTTAAATAAATAGGCTCATCCTTTACATTTACGACACCGTCATCAATTTTTCTATAGGCGGTTTCAATAAATCCAAGATGGTTCACTTTTGCGTAAACAGCTAAAGACGAAATCAATCCAATATTTGGTCCCTCAGGTGTTTCAATAGGACACAAACGACCATAATGTGTATAGTGTACATCACGTACCTCAAATCCAGCTCTTTCACGTGAAAGTCCACCAGGTCCTAAGGCCGATAATCTACGTTTGTGCGTTATTTCAGCTAATGGATTTGTTTGATCCATAAACTGAGACAATTGGTTGGTTCCAAAGAATGAATTTATCACAGAAGACAAGGTCTTTGCGTTGATAAGGTCAATAGGTGTAAACACCTCATTGTCTCTTACATTCATTCGCTCACGGATGGTACGTGCCATTCTTGACAGTCCCACACCAAATTGGCTAGCTAATTGCTCACCAACAGTTCTTACACGACGGTTAGACAAGTGATCAATATCATCAACTTCTGCTTTAGAGTTGATCAATTCAATCAAATATTTTACAATCGTAATGATATCATTTTTAGTCAAAACTTTTTCGTCAAGAGACTCGTCAAGTTGTAACTTTTTGTTCATTCTATAACGACCTACTTCTCCTAAATTATAACGTTGTTCAGAGAAGAACAATTTATCTATAATTCCACGAGCCGTTTCCTCATCTGGCGGTTCAGCATTACGCAATTGTCTATAGATGTGTTCTACAGCTTCCTTTTCTGAGTTTGTAGGGTCTTTTTGTAAGGTATTATGGATGATTGCATAATCAGCCATTTCATTATCTTCTTTGTGCAACAATACTGTTTTTGCACCTGATTCGATAATTTCTTCGATATGATCTTTTTCAAGAATCGTATCTCTATCCAATACAATTTCATTTCTTTCAATAGAAACTACTTCTCCTGTATCTTCATCAACGAAATCTTCATGCCAAGTTTTTAAAACACGGGCAGCTAATTTACGTCCTAAAATTTTCTTTAATCCACTTTTAGAAACCTTAACTTCCTCAGCGAGGTCAAAAATTTCTAAAATATCTTTATCTCTTTCAAATCCAATTGCACGGAATAAAGTAGTAACTGGTAATTTTTTCTTTCTATCAATATAAGCGAACATCACTTGATTGATATCTGTTGCAAATTCAATCCAAGATCCTTTAAAAGGAATTACTCTTGCCGAGTACAATTTGGTTCCATTTGCATGGAATGATTGCCCAAAGAAAACACCAGGTGAACGGTGTAATTGAGATACAACAACACGTTCAGCACCATTAATTACAAAAGTACCAGAATTGGTCATATAAGGAATTGTTCCTAAATATACATCTTGTACTATTGTTTCGAAATCCTCATGTTCAGGATCTGTACAATATAATTTCAAACGCGCTTTAAGAGGAACACTGTGGGTTAAACCTCTTTCGATACATTCTTGAATAGAGTATCTAGGTGGGTCTACAAAGTAGTCTAAAAACTCTAATACAAAATTGTTTCTTGTATCAGTAATTGGGAAATTGTCCATGAAGGTTTTATATAAACCTTCGTCACTTCGCTCATCTGCTTTTGTTTTTAACTGAAAAAAATCTTGAAAAGATTTGATTTGAATATCCAAGAAATCTGGATAATCTGTAGTTAATTTAGCCGATGCAAAGTTTATTCTTTCAGTACTATTTTTCGTTGCCAAAGGAGAAAAAATTTTAGTTAAAATTCTGTGTTAAATAAAGAATAAATATATATGCAAAAAATGGTCTAGGTCAAAAAGAACATTCTTTCTGACCTAAACCTTAATTTAGTTGTTGGGTGAAAAGCTTATTTAAGCTCTACTTCAGCTCCAGCTTCTTCTAAAGATTTCACAAGACCTTCAGCCTCATCTTTAGATACTCCTTCTTTGATTGGTGCTGGTGCACTATCAACGATACCTTTTGCTTCTTTCAATCCTAAACCAGTTAATTCTTTAACTAATTTTACAACTGCTAATTTAGAAGCTCCAGCTGATTTCAAGATTACGTCAAACTCAGTTTTTTCTTCTGCTGCGTCTGCACCTCCTGCTGCTGGTCCTGCTACTGCCACTGCTGCTGCAGCTGGCTCGATACCATACTCGTCTTTTAATATTGTCGCTAATTCGTTTACTTCTTTAACTGTTAAGTTAACTAATTGTTCTGCGAAATCTTTTAATTCTGCCATTGTACTAATTTTTAAAATGTAATATAATAATTTATTTGTGCGCTAATTTTATCTTTCTGATAAGGTTTTAACAATACCTGAAAGCGTTTGTCCACCTGATTGTAATGCTGAAACAACATTCTTAGCAGGCGATTGTAACAATCCAATAATATCTCCAATAAGCTCTTCTTTGGATTTGATATTCACTAGGTTTTCCAATTGGTCATCACCTACGTAAATAGCTTCTTCGATATAAGCTCCTTTCAATACTGGTCTGTCGGACTTTTTTCTAAACTCTTTGATAATCTTTGCAGGAGCATTTCCTGTTTCAGATAACAAGATTGATGAGTTTCCTTTTAATGTAGAAGGTAATTCACCAAACTCTTTAGTAGAGTTTTCCATTGCTTTTGAAAGCAATGTGTTCTTAACTACAGCCAACTGTACATTTTCTTTAAAACAAGCTCTTCTTAAGTTAGAAGTTGCTTCAGCGTTTAAACCTGAAATGTCAGCAACATAGATAACACTATTGTCTGTTAATTGGGCAGTTAAATCTACGATTACTTGCGATTTTTCTTCTCTTGTCATAATTTCCGCGTTTTAACTTCCTATTAATTTGATTTGATATCTATCGCCAATCCAGCACTCATCGTACTAGACATAAATGCGCTTTTGATATACGTTCCTTTTGCTGCAGTTGGCTTTAATTTGATCAATGTTTGGATCAATTCGTTAGCATTGTCAGCAATTTTATCAGCATCAAATGACGCTTTTCCAATTGAAGCATGTACGATTCCAGTCTTGTCAACTTTAAAATCAATTTTACCAGCTTTCACCTCTTTTACAGCCTTAGCTACATCCATAGTAACTGTACCTGTTTTAGGGTTAGGCATCAAACCTCTAGGTCCTAATACACGTCCTAATGGTCCTAATTTACCCATTACAGAAGGCATTGTGATGATCACATCAACATCTGTCCATCCTCCTTTAATTTTCTGTAAATATTCATCTAATCCAACATAGTCTGCTCCTGCTTCAGTTGCTTCCGCTTCTTTATCTGGAGTTACCAATGCTAAAACTTTCACGTCTTTACCTGTACCATGAGGTAAGGTTACAACACCACGTACCATTTGATTCGCTTTTCTTGGATCTACACCTAAACGGATAGCTAGATCTACAGACGCGTCAAAATTTACTGTGGTAATTTCTTTTACCAATGCAGATGCTTCATTCAAAGAATATACTTTAGAAGGGTCTATCTTAGCTTGAGCTTCTTTTTGCTTTTTTGTTAATTTTGCCATTTCTTAAGTTTATTGTGGAGCGTCTCCTTTCATTGTAATTCCCATAGAACGTGCAGTTCCTGCAATCATTCTCATAGCTGATTCAATTGTAAAAGCATTCAAATCTACCATTTTGTCTTCAGCAATTGCCTTCGCTTGATCCCAAGTAATACTTGCAACTTTCTTACGATTAGGCTCACCTGATCCTTTTTTCACTTTCGCTGCTTCTAAAATTTGAACAGCCGCTGGAGGAGTTTTGATAACAAAATCAAAAGACTTATCCTTGTATACAGTAATTGCAACTGGAAGTACTTTTCCTTGTTTGTCTTGAGTTCTAGCATTAAATTGCTTACAGAACTCCATAATGTTAACTCCGGCAGCACCTAAAGCAGGACCAACTGGTGGAGACGGGTTAGCCGCTCCTCCACGAACTTGTAATTTTACTACTTTACTTACTTCTTTTGCCATTTTAATCTAATTTACTTTACATATAGTGGAAGCCATCTGTAACAGTCATGACCATACGGCTATAAACCGCATGATTAAATTTTTATTATGATATTTTATCAACTTGCATATAACTCAATTCCAACGGTGTTTTTCTTCCAAATATTTTCACCATTACCTCAAGTTTACGCTTTTCTTCGTTTACTTTTTCAATAATTCCATCGAAACCATTGAATGGTCCATCAACAACTTTTACGGTTTCTCCCACAACGAAAGGAATTTCAACGTTATTGTTTTGTACCGCAAGTTCATCAACTTTACCGAGCATTCTATTAATTTCGCTTTTACGCAATGGCACTGGTTCACCTCCTTTTGTTTCACCTAAGAAACCAATAACACCTGTTACTGATTTAATTACGTGAGGAACTTCACCACTTAAATTTGCCTCAACCATGATATAACCTGGAAAATAAATACGCTCTTTATTTATTTTCTTTCCATTTCTAATTTGAATTACTTTTTCCGTTGGAACTAATACTTGTTCAACATAGTCAGACAAACCTAATCTAGAAATTTCAGTTTCTATATAGTTCTTTACTTTATTTTCTTGACCACCTATGGCTCTCACCACATACCATTTTTTTACAGAATCTGCCATAAGTCTTAATTAAAGAAGTTAAAAAAGTTATCCAAAGCATTCTGAAAAACTGAATCAACAGCAAATACTGCCAAAGCAAAGATCACAGTAAAAATAGCTACTACTACGGTAGATTTTTGCGCTTCTGCTTTTGGTAACCAAGTCATATTGGTATTCAACTCTTCAAACGATTCTTTGATATAATTTACAACACTCATTCTAGTTCTATTTTGGTATAAAGAGCAATTAAAATTGATATGTACTCAATTAAAAGGCTCGCCAATATTTTATTTACAGTGCACGGGCGGAGAGACTCGAACTCACGACACCTGGTTTTGGAGACCAGTGCTCTACCAACTGAGCTACGCCCGTAAAATAGAGGTGCTTCAAAATAATGAAACACCTCGCTTTTACTTTACTTATATACTGATTACAAGATTTCAGTTACCTGACCTGCACCTACAGTTCTACCTCCTTCACGGATTGCAAAACGTAAACCTACGTTCATTGCAATTGGTTGGTGTAAATCTACAGTAATTGTCAAGTTATCTCCTGGCATTACCATTTCAACTCCATCAGGCAAGTTAATTGTTCCTGTTACATCAGTTGTACGTACGTAGAACTGAGGACGGTAGTTGTTATGGAATGGAGTATGACGTCCACCTTCTTCTTTTTTCAAAACATAAACCTCAGCTTTAAACTTAGCATGTGGAGTTACAGAACCTGGCTTACAGATTACCATTCCTCTTTTGATATCAGTTTTTTCAATACCTCTTAATAAGATACCAGCGTTATCTCCAGCTTCACCTCTATCTAAGATTTGACGGAACATTTCAATACCAGTAATTGTAGAAGCTAATTTTTCAGCTCCCATTCCAATGATATCAACTGCATCACCAGTGTTTGCAATTCCAGTTTCGATACGTCCAGTTGCTACTGTACCACGACCTGTAATTGAGAACACATCCTCGATAGGCATTAAGAAATCTTTATCTACTTCTCTTAATGGCTCCTCGATCCAAGTGTCACAAGCTTCCATTAATTCCATAATTTTCTTAGACCATTCAGCATCACCGTTCAATCCACCTAATGCAGATCCAGCGATTACTGGTCCATTATCACCATCATAGTCGTAGAAAGAAAGTAATTCTCTTACTTCCATTTCAACCAACTCTAACAATTCTTCATCATCTACTAAATCCACTTTGTTCATGAAAACAACAATTCTAGGAATACCAACTTGTTTTCCTAATAAGATGTGTTCTCTCGTTTGTGGCATTGGTCCATCTGTAGCAGCAACTACCAAGATAGCACCGTCCATTTGAGCAGCACCAGTTACCATGTTCTTTACGTAATCCGCGTGACCTGGACAGTCAACGTGAGCGTAGTGACGGTTTGCTGTTTGATACTCTACGTGAGATGTATTAATTGTAATACCTCTTTCTTTTTCTTCAGGAGCATTATCGATTTGATCGAAATCTTTCACCTCTGAAAGTCCTGCAGCAGCCAATACTGTTGTAATAGCAGCAGTTAATGTTGTTTTACCGTGATCTACGTGCCCAATTGTACCAATATTTAAATGTGGTTTCGAGCGGTCAAAAGTTTCCTTAGCCATGATTATTAATTTTAATTCTTAGTTATTATACTTTTTATTTATACTCTTATTTTATTTTCTTTGAGCCAATGACGGGAATTGAACCCGTGACCTCTTCCTTACCAAGGAAACGCTCTACCTCTGAGCTACACCGGCCAATTTTGATTTAGAGCGAAAGACCGGGTTCGAACCGGCGACATTCAGCTTGGAAGGCTGACGCTCTACCAACTGAGCTACTTTCGCATTCTAATTATCAAATTCCCTTTTGAATTGTATTTCAAATTCAAAATTTGTGGTGAGAGTAGGATTCGAACCTACGAAGCTTGCGCAGCAGATTTACAGTCTGCCCTCGTTGGCCACTTGAGTATCTCACCAGTTTCAAAGAACTTTTTTCTCCGAGTTACCTCTTCAAAAAAACCATTTTACTTTTTTGCGTATGTTTTGATTTCATCAAAATCAAAACACTCACTTTTTGTTGAGCCGATGGAGGGACTCCCCTCGACAAGCTCGGGATAAAC
The DNA here is from genome assembly GCA_943789365.1 of uncultured Flavobacteriaceae bacterium. GTDB lineage: Bacteria > Bacteroidota > Bacteroidia > Flavobacteriales > Flavobacteriaceae > Flavicella. The sequence continues at coordinate 669,855 of CALSTV010000001.1, forward strand.
TTCTCGTCTACCCTTTACTTTATCATTCTTTTTCAAAAGAATCAAAACACTCACTTTTTGTTGAGCCGATGGAGGGACTCGAACCCACGACCTGCTGATTACAAATCAGCTGCTCTAGCCAGCTGAGCTACATCGGCTTTTCCCACAAAAAAGCAGCCCATTATTTCTAACGGACTGCAAATGTATAAAGTTTATTTTATTACAACAAACTTTTCTTATTTATTTTTATGTTTTTTTAATGTTGTAATTCCCTTTCTTTTTGTTTTGATTTTTTCAACTGTCTTTTCATGGCGTCTACAACTAAAGAAGCTCCTTCTTCAAAGGTTTTGTTTTCCTTTTTCACTATCAACTCACTACCGGGTATATTGATTTTTAATTCCGTGTGTTTATTTTCTTTTTCACTTGTGTTTTGAACTTTTAAAAACACTTCGATGTCAATTATCTTATCGTGAAACTTTTCAAGTCCCATTACCTTCTTTTCTACAAAATCAATTAACTTTTTGTCTGCGTTAAAATTCACAGATTGTACGAATACCTTCATGTAATATTATTTTTTACTCCTAGGGTGAGCTTGGTTATACACTTCCTTTAAATGATCTAAGCTAGTATGTGTATAGATTTGAGTTGAGGCTAAACTGGAATGCCCTAGTAATTCCTTAACCGAATTCAAATCTGCCCCTTCGTTTAACAAATGTGTGGCAAATGAATGCCGTAAAACATGTGGACTTTTCTTTACTTTCGTAGATACCCTACTAAAGTAATTATTTATTATTCTATAAACAAGTGTTCCGTAAAGTTTATTTCCTTTTGCCGTAACGAGTAAATATTCGTTTTCCAAACGCAATGACTCCTTAGCTTTTATATACATAGTCAATGTCTTTTTTAAAGAGGCCAATATTGGAATGTATCGTTCTTTATTTCTTTTTCCTAACACCTTAATAGTATTGTTTGAAATATCAACACCCGATTCTTTAAGCTCAATTAACTCATCTCTACGCATTCCTGTAGTATATAGCAACTCAATCAACATTTTATTTCGTATCGCTTCGAAGTCATCTGTTTCTATCCCAGACAACACATCGTCAATTTCGTTCTCAGAAAAAGGCACTTGTAAACGTTTTGCTACTTTTAATGCTTTATGGCCAACCAAGGGATTCTTATCTAATTCATTACGGCGTTGCAAGAACTTATAATAACCATTGAGCGCACTTATTTTTCTATTGATGGTTCTATTCGACAAACCGTTATTGACCAATTCAACAATCCATCTACGAATTTCACTGTAGTTTGCATTTTCGATTTCATCAGTTTCATAATGCTCCTTATAAAACGTTTGAAATGCTTCCAAATCATTCCTGTATGCCAATACTGTATGACTCGCATATTGTTTCTCTAAAGAAATATAATCTAAAAACGATGCTAACATTGGAATTGTTTTTCTCTTTAATGTATACTAACAAATCTAACCGTTTATTTTTAAGAACCAAATTATTTAACAAAAACCTCCTATTTCTATAAGCGTCCTGAGAACCCTCGTGAATTATTGAGAAGGCTATTCTATAGATTATTAATGTTTATAAAAACACATATCTATTTATAGCTATTCAAAACGCTATAAAATCCTTCAACTTTTCAAGCTTTCAGCCCTAACAACAGAAACCCAAAAATAAAAACAAACAACTATCTTAACCGTGCATTGTCCATTCGCAATTGAAATAGTATCTTTGCAAAAAAACATACACTGATGGATTTGAATCTTATTCCTAAAATAAAACATACCGATAGTAATAACTTTTTTCTTTTGGCAGGACCCTGTGCCATCGAAGGTGAAGATATGGCTTTACGAATTGCAGAACATGTTGTTAATGTTACTGAAAAACTAAAAATACCTTATGTCTTTAAGGGTAGTTTTAAGAAAGCAAATCGATCGCGTATTGATAGTTTTACTGGAATTGGAGATGAAAAAGCATTAAAAATATTGCGTAAGGTTTCTGAAACTTTTGATGTACCAACGGTTACTGACATTCACACAAATGAAGATGCCGAAATGGCCGCTGCTTATGTTGATGTACTTCAAATTCCTGCTTTTTTAGTACGTCAAACAGACTTGGTAGCTGCCGCTGCAAAAACAGGTAAGGTCGTTAATTTGAAAAAAGGACAATTTATGAGTCCTGCTGCTATGAAACACGCGGTTCAAAAAGTCATTGATAGTGGTAATAATAAGGCATGGATTACTGATAGAGGGACTATGTTTGGTTATCAAGATATGATTGTAGATTTTAGAGGTATTCCTGAGATGAAAGCTTTTGCTCCTACTATACTGGATGTAACACATTCACTTCAACAACCCAATCAAACTAGCGGTGTAACTGGCGGTAGACCTGACATGATTGAAACCATTGCAAGAGCAGGAATTGCTACAGGTGTTGATGGCTTGTTTCTAGAGACTCATTTCGACCCGGCCAATGCCAAGTCAGATGGAGCTAATATGCTCGACTTGCAGCACTTAGAAAAACTCTTAAGCAATTTAGTAGCAATTCGAAAGACGATCAATACTTTGGACTAATGTTCAGTACTGTATTTAACAAGCTGTTTCGCATAAGATTAAAACAGTTTTTAATTGTATGCCTGGTTTTCAATGCGCTAATAGGCTACGCTCAAAATTTTTCGGAAGTTGAAAGGATTGTTAGTACATACCCTAATAAAATCGCTACTATTAACGGGTTAACCAATTTAATTTTAGAAGATTTCCCCGACCCAAAAAGCCAAGTAATGGCAATTTACACTTGGATTGGCACACATATTCAATACAACTTAAACGAATACAAGTACGGTTCTGATTCTTACAGTTTTCGCTATGCGTCTCAAGAAGAATTAATGCAGAAAATTAAAGAAAGAGACCTGTCTATTGTTGGTTCCACATTACAATCGCAACGAGCTGTTTGTGAAGGATATGCAAAAACATTTCATTTGGCATGTGAAACGTTAAAGATACCAAGTGTTGTTATTAGTGGTTATTCAAGGACTGGAGCAAGTACTATTGGCAAGCTTCCATTAAGTGAAAAACATGCATGGAACGCAGTTAAAATTGAAAACACATGGCAACTTATTGATGTAACTTGGGGTGCTGGTTACAGCGAAAATAACGAATATTGGACGCCCCACTTCGACCCCTATTTTTGTTTTACCCCTCCTCATGAATTTATCGGTTCTCATTTTCCAATAGAAAAAAAATGGCAGTTATTAGCAAGTCCTGTTTCCGAGAAGGCGTTTGCATCACAACCCATCTATTCAGCGTACTATTATACATTAGGTGCTCAATTGGTAGCTCCTAAGCAAGGTGTTTTAAATTCCTTAAAAAATGAATCTTATTTAATCCAACTTACAGGATTAGATCCTGCTACAGAATTGGGCTATGCTTATGAAAAGGATTATTATCTTACGACGATCATTCCTGAGTTCTCTGATGGTATCGCTACCCTGAAAGTTCCTGCAAAAGAAAAAAAGAACACCTTCTTGAACCTATTGGTTGAAAACAAAATGATTGTTCGGTTTTACATTGAATAAAACTTATGATGAGCTCTCTTTTTTTATCTTATGAATTAAATGTTCCAAACCATTCAGCTTCAATTCATATACAAGTCCCAGCATCTGTCCCAATTGTCCTTTAGGAAATCCTTTGTTGTGATACCACACGATATAATGTTCTGGCAAATCAATTAAATAAGTTCCCTTAAATTTACCAAAAGGCATTTTCGTATGTGCCAATTTTATCAAATACTCTTGTTGCGCTTTCAATATGAGAAATTAAATTTTGACCGGTTTCTGTTTGAAGTGTAAAAAAACAACTAAATTCTCAAAACTAAAGGCAAAAAACTAAATAATTTATCTAATTTTGCAGGCAGTTCATTGAATTTTGGGGACGACTGGTTTTGACAGCGAGATCAATCAAAACGTAAGCATGTCGAGTAACGAAACAGCACTCGTAAAACACAGTTTCATTTTTTTACACGGCGAAGATAACTACGCTATGGCTGCTTAATCCGAATTACAGTAGGATTGGCCTAGGCTCACAAGGTGAGCAAGCTATACATCTCCGGACAGCCCTGGTATGCGGCGTTCCATTTAGAGGTGTCGTAAAAGTATACATAGGAACGGTAGGCTTCGATATTGTTCCGAAATTAAAGAAGCTAAGTTTTCAATAGCCTGTTTTTGGGCGGTTGTAGATCGAAAATCAATTAAAAACTAAGCATGTAGAAAGCCTTGCGATTGCTTGTTTGGACCCGGGTTCGATTCCCGGCGTCTCCACCTTCGCTCGCCGAAGCATCGAACACCGGTTCGATGCGAAGGCGAGCTTTTTTTTAAACACAAATCAACTTATCAACTGTAAACGAGCTTCGGTGGATACAATCCACTTTTCCCTTTCCTTACTTAAGGTAAGATAAATTTTTCCAATAAAAATGAAATTATATTCATACAATCGACTATCTGACTATTTTTTCGTAATTTTTCTTAAAAACTATGGGGAAAACGACAAAATATTGGACCGTTTATATTTTGAAATGTAACGACAATTCTTACTATACTGGATGTACCTCCGACATTATTCAACGATTAAACAGGCATACTAAAGGATATGTAAAGTATACGAAATCCAGATTGCCTGTTGAGTTAATACTTGAAATCAGATTCAAAGACAGATACAAAGCCTATGATTTCGAAAAATATTTAAAATCGGGCTCTGGAAGGGCGTTTGCCAACAAACGCTTTTTATAAAATGGCTTCGCTCGCCGAAGCATCGAACACCGGTTCGATGCGAAGGCGAGCTTTTTTTTAAACACAAATCAACTTATCAACTGTAAACGAGCTTCGGTGGATACAATCCACTTTTCCCTTTCCTTACTTAAGGTAAGATAAATTTTTCCAATAAAAATGAAATTATATTCATACAATCGACTATCTGACTATTTTTTCGTAATTTTTCTTAAAAACTATGGGGAAAACGACAAAATATTGGACCGTTTATATTTTGAAATGTAACGACAATTCTTACTATACTGGATGTACCTCCGACATTATTCAACGATTAAACAGGCATACTAAAGGATATGTAAAGTATACGAAATCCAGATTGCCTGTTGAGTTAATACTTGAAATCAGATTCAAAGACAGATACAAAGCCTATGATTTCGAAAAATATTTAAAATCGGGCTCTGGAAGGGCGTTTGCCAACAAACGCTTTTTATAAAATGGCTTCGCTCGCCGAAGCATCGAACACCGGTTCGATGCGAAGGCGAGCTTTTTTTTAAACACAAATCAACTTATCAACTGTAAACGAGCTTCGGTGGATACAATCCACTTTTCCCTATCCTTACTTAAGGTAAGATAAATTTTTCCAATAAAAATGAAATTATATTCATACAATCGACTATCTGACTATTTTTTCGTAATTTTTCTTAAAAACTATGGGGAAAACGACAAAATATTGGACCGTTTATATTTTGAAATGTAACGACAATTCTTACTATACTGGATGTACCTCCGACATTATTCAACGATTAAACAGGCATACTAAAGGATATGTAAAGTATACGAAATCCAGATTGCCTGTTGAGTTAATACTTGAAATCAGATTCAAAGACAGATACAAAGCCTATGATTTCGAAAAATATTTAAAATCGGGCTCTGGAAGGGCGTTTGCCAACAAACGCTTTTTATAAAATGGCTTCGCTCGCCGAAGCATCGAACACCGGTTCGATGCGAAGGCGAGCTTTTTTTTAAACACAAATCAACTTATCAACTGTAAACGAGCTTCGGTGGATACAATCCACTTTTCCCTTTCCTTACTTAAGGTAAGATAAATTTTTCCAATAAAAATGAAATTATATTCATACAATCGACTATCTGACTATTTTTTCGTAATTTTTCTTAAAAACTATGGGGAAAACGACAAAATATTGGACCGTTTATATTTTGAAATGTAACGACAATTCTTACTATACTGGATGTACCTCCGACATTATTCAACGATTAAACAGGCATACTAAAGGATATGTAAAGTATACGAAATCCAGATTGCCTGTTGAGTTAATACTTGAAATCAGATTCAAAGACAGATACAAAGCCTATGATTTCGAAAAATATTTAAAATCGGGCTCTGGAAGGGCGTTTGCCAACAAACGCTTTTTATAAAATGGCTTCGCTCGCCGAAGCTTCGAACGCAAGTTCGATGCGAAGGCGAGCTTTTTATATCAATTAATCTTTAATAGGTAAACAGGAAATTGTATCTTGGGCAAAGGAAACGACTTGTTTCCATAGTTATAACCACATCATTTCTATTTAAAGGTATATGAGTTTATCTAAAAAGATTATTCTAGGTCTGCTAACGGGTATTGCTGTTGGACTGTTTTTCGGTGAGTATTGTTCATTTTTCTCTTTTATTGGTGACGGGTTTATAGGACTCTTACAAATGACCGTTCTTCCCTACATCATGGTTTCTATCATTGCAAATCTTGGGCGCATGTCTATGGAAGATGGTAAGACAATGGTTGTCAACGGACTAAAAGTACTTTTTCTATTGCTCTCTTTTGGAGTGGTATTCTTGGTGATTTTACCCTTGGCGCTTCCTAGCTGGTCCGCTGCTTCATTTTTTAAACCTTCAAGTATCGAAGTGGTACCGCCTTTAAACTTATTGGACTTATACATTCCTTCGAATCCTTTTGCGTCAATGTCTAATAATATTGTCCCGGCAGTGGTACTGTTTAGTATTTTCCTAGGTATCGGTATAAGCAAAATAGAAAACAAAGAAGGATTACTTTCCGCGCTAGATGTTTTAGGCGAAGGTTTGAACCATATCAATAAAATGGTTATTAAACTAACCCCATATGGTGTTTTTGCTATTGCTGCCTACAATGCAGGTACGATGACTTTTGAAGAAATTCAGCGCTTACATGCTTATATCATAATTTATACAGTGGCCATTGTTCTGCTGGCTTTCTATTGGATTCCTCTCTTAATTTCCAGTTTCACCAACATTTCTCCTAGAGCCTTATTTCAAGAAACTAAAAGTACCTTGCTTACCATTTTTGCCACCGGAAAGATTATTGTTGTATTACCACAATTAATAGATGACGTCAAGAGACTGATGGAAAAGACGCAAAAAGAGGACGACGACATCACTAAAAATGAAAGAAAAGCGCAAGCGGAAATCTTAATGCCACTCGCCTATCCTTTTCCAAACTTGGGTACTTTTGTGATTTTTGTATTCGTACCTTTTGTCGCTTGGTTTTTGGGAAGTTCATTTGCCATTGGAGAACAATTTACGTTCTTAGGGGCTACACTTTTAAGCAGTTTTGTTTCTCCAATCACCGGTATTCCTTTTCTTCTCGATTTATTGAAATTACCCCAGGAAATGTTTCAATTGTTTGTAATCTCAAGCGTGTATACCGATCGTGTACGTGTTGTTCTGGGTGCTATACATTTAATCGCTATTACACTTATCACCATACAAATGACTGTCTCCTCAGGCACCATACTTTGGAAAAAATTTATAAAAGGTGCTGTCATCGGATTGGCATTAACTTTTGCCCTTTTATTAGGTACAAGATTTTACCTGGCAGCGACACTTGGTGAAAGTGACCAATATTCTAGTTTTGTTCAAATGGAGTTTAGTAGAGATCAACCTTTAAAAAATGTTCAGCCGATTGACAAACTGCTACAAAATGAAACCCAATCCTCTGCTAACAACACAATAATGAATATTAAAAACCGAGGTGTACTTCGCATAGGTTTTTTGGCCGATTGTTTACCTTTTGCTTTTAAAAATGAACAAGGTGAGGCATTGGGTTATGATATCGAAATGGGGTATTTATTGGCAGCAGAACTTAAGGTGCAACCCGAGTTTTACAAAATAACGAAACAACAAATCAAAGAACTCTTAAATACAGGTAAGTTAGATATCGTAATGTCTGGATTGGCGATTACTACGAATAGACTGACTGACTATGCTTTTAGCAATTCTTATATAGACCAAACTATGGCTTTTCTTGTGAAGGATTTTGACAGAACAAATTTTCAATCAAAAGAAAGTATTAAAAACATCGACAGCCTGCGGATTGGATGCTCTAGCCCCTATTTTTCTGAAAAGTTTAAAATCTATTTACCTAATATCGAAGTAATAAACAGAAGTTCCCCTAGAGCTTTCCTCAAAGGCCAACAACAAGATTTAAATGCTTTCCTTGTATCGGCAGAGGCAGGATCTGCATGGACGATCATTTTTCCTTCATATAGTGTTGTTGTTCCTGACAATACGCTCGTGAAAATTCCATGTGGGTACCCAATGCCGAGAGACATTTCATGGATTCAATTTGTAAACACTTGGCTCGAACTCAAATCCAAAGATGGCACGCAAAGACGACTGTTTAAGCATTGGATTGAAGGACAAGGGGCGAATCCAAAAACCGCAAGATGGTCCGTGGCTAAGGATGTGTTACACTGGGTAAAGTAATTTTTTAGGCCGACCTATTAACTAATTATATTTAGTACTTTTGGTACTATCAAAATTTTTATGATTTTTTAAATACATCTTTCAATGGTATTTTTTTCAGTAGTTGTTACAGTTTACAACAAAGAAAATTACATTTTAAAAACACTTCAAAGCGTCTGTAAGCAAAGTTTTAAAGATTTTGAATTACTCATAATCAACGATGGTTCTACAGATAATTCATTAAAGGAAATTGCTAAAATTGAATTTGAGAATAAAACGGTTATTACCACAGTTAATAAAGGGGTGTCAGCCGCAAGAAACACCGGTATAGAAAAGGCAAATGGAAAATACCTTGCTTTCTTAGATGGTGATGACCTTTGGTCTCCCTTACATTTGGAAAAAATAAAAGAAGCTATTGACTCGTATCCAGATGCGACTGTTTTTTCGAATGCTAGCTGCACCCTAACAAACGGTAGAATTAAACAGCACGACTACGCCGTAACTTCTAAAATTCCGAGAATTTATAATTATTTTAAAGCAAGTACAAAAGCATCAATACTACATCCTTCATCTGTTGTAATCAGAAAAAGTCTTTATGAAAAAATAGGGGGGTTTAACACCTCGTATTCTAATTATGAAGATATAGAATATTGGTTTCGTATTGGGCTGAACTATGAAGTCGTTTTTACAAATGATATTACAGTAACCATTCGTTCGAATAAAAACAGTTTGTCAAATCAAGATTTTATTCCAGAAAATTATTGTTTTTTTGAAGGCTACGAAAAATTTCAGACCAATTGTAGAGAATATTATCAGGTATTAAACAACAATTTACTTTCATTGGCGCTGCTCTGTAAGTTTAACAACGAAACCTACAGATTAAAAAGTTTGAAGAAACGAATTGAGAATAAATATTTGCATAGAAACTCAAAAACATTACTGTTTCTGCCTACTTCTGTTATTTCCGTTTTGATTAATTTGAAAAATGTTCTTTCAAAACTCGGCATAAAAATTTACTTGTATTAAATTGAGTCTATTAATTCTCCCCATTCATTCTTGATTGTCTGAAACGATAAATGCTCGATGCTCTTCAAACAGTTATTTCTACAAGTAGCTAAGAGTTCAGCATCTGAATTCATACGATTGAGGGCAGTTGTGTAGTTTTCTAATGATTTCTGCACCAACAAGCCATTGTATTCATTACGAATAATTTCCTTCGGACCCGATTCACAATCTACAGTTACAACGGGAGTTTTACAGGCCAAAGATTCTATTAATGACATAGGAAACCCTTCATAGTTACTTGTAAGAACAGTGAACTTTGCTTTTTTTACGTAGGAAAATGGGTTGTCTGTATATCCCAAAAACACAACGGAGTTCTTCAGCTCTAATTGTGTCACTAGTTGCTGCAACATCTGCAAATCCGGTCCATTTCCAACAATATACAACAGTACCCTTTTTGAGGGCAGCGATGATTTACTGTAGCTCCGTATTAAAAAAGATAAGTCTTTAGAATCTTCTTCTAATCGACCAAAATAAAGGATATAGGTTTCTTTTACGCCAATGAGCTCACCTTCATTTCTATAAGAATTTTTAAAAGTATTGTATATCGTAGTTATTTGGTTAAAGCCATATGTTTTTCTAACATTTTCTTCAATGGCTTTAGAAACCGTTACTAAGGATGTGGCATTTTTATATAAGTATTTTGCAAGTAATTTATTTTTTGGAAAAGACTTCTCTAAATTCATGCTATGTATGACAAAAATTGTCTTTTTTGGAAACACTAGAAATTTGAGTAACAATTCACGTAAACCGCGGGGTCTTGATCGATGATCAATTATACAATCTATTTTATTTTTACCTAAAAACTGTTTCAAGAGATAAAGGCGGTAGACTCTGTCAAAAATCGTATCACTTTTGTCTTTCTCCAAACCTAAATTTAATAAGGTTCCTTCATAAGAATAATCAATTTCATTTATCACTGATACCACAAAAACATCATGCCCGAGTTCATTCAACATTTCAGATTGCAACGCAACAACTCTTTCAGCTCCACCTGATCCAAGTGAATAACAAATAATACAGATTCTTTTCTTAATAAATGTCATACAGCACTTTTATACAAATATATAAAATCAAAAACAGAATTAAACTGAGTTTTGTATCTTTAGTGCCAGAATTGTAGATGGAATAAAACAAAGCACTGTGGTGCTGTCCTATACGTTTATTATACAGCTAAAAATTGCCTTATCAAAACAAAAAAAGCATTACACATTGTCTCTTTCGACGTCCCTTTTCCTCCAAATTACGGAGGTGTTATTGACGTGTTTTTCAAATTAAAAAAACTTTCAGAGCTTGGCGTAGACGTATACTTACATTGTTTCGAGTATGGTAGAGGGAAACAAAAAGAATTATTACGTTATTGTAAAAAGGTGCATTACTACAAGAGAAATACCTCTTTTCAACATCTTGTTTCTATGACTCCTTACATCGTAAAAACTAGAAGTTCCAATACACTTATCGCAAATCTACTCAAGGACGACCACCCTATTCTATTTGAAGGTTTACATACTACCGCAGCCATGTTGCATCATGACTTTGGGTCTAGAATTGTAATGGTACGTCCTCATAATATTGAACATAATTATTACAAAGGCTTATCTAAAAGTGAAGCGGGTAAAAGAAAGAAACTTTTTTTCAAAACTGAATCTCAGAAACTAAAAAAATATGAAGCTATTTTACACAAGGCCACATACATTCTGAGTATTTCTCCTTTTGAGCATCAATACTTTGAGAACAATTACGGAAACAAAACGATATATACTCCTGTGTTTTTCGATAACAATTTTAGTAGATTAAATGAACCTAAGAAAAAGTTTTCACTTTGGCATGGCGATTTAAATGTCGTAGACAATCAAAAAGCTGTCTTATTTATCATCAACGTTTTTTCCAAACTTAAAGAATTCCCTCTAATTATTGCGAGCAATGCAATGAATAAAGAAATTTTAAAAGAGGTTGCAAAACACCAAAATATCACTTACGACAAACTTGAAAAACAAGATGACTTGGAAAAGTTATTTCAAACAGCACATATTCACCCATTAGTAACGTATCAAAAAACGGGGATTAAGTTAAAATTATTAAACGCACTTACAAAAGGTAAATTCGTAGTCGCTAATAGTTTAATGATTGAAGACACTGGCCTAGAAAGCTTATGCCATAATGCCAATACCTTAAATCAGTTTCGGAAAATCATTTCAAAATTGATGCATGAAACATTCGAAGAAGAAGAAAGAACTAAAAGAAAAGTTGTTTTAGAAAACTTCAACGGCGAGTTGTCTGCAAAAAAAATAATAGACTTGCTATAATTTACAATGCCTGCTGTTGTACAACTTCAAACAACTCCCCTCCTTCACATTTCAAGGTACGCTGTTGAAATTTCAAAATCAAGGCATAATCATGTGTCGCCATCAAGATCGATTTTCCACTTTTATGAATTTCTTCCATAAGTTTCATTACTTCCATCGATGTTTTAGGATCTAAGTTTCCAGTGGGTTCATCAGCCAAAATCAAATCGGGATCATTTAAGAGGGCTCTTGCAATGGCTATACGCTGTTGTTCACCCCCAGAAAGTTGAAACGGCATTTTATAGTCTTTGGTTTGCATGCCTACTTTCTCAAGAACTTCTGCTATCTTGGAAGCCATCTCTTTTGCATCCTTCCAACCGGTTGCTTTTAGTACAAACCTGAGGTTTTCAAAAACAGTACGATCGTTTAACAATTTAAAATCCTGGAAAACAATACCTATTTTCCGTCTTAGGAACGGAATCTCTTTATCTTTTAATTTTTTTAGATCGAATCCTACAATTTCACCTTGTCCTTCTTTCAACTGTAAATCGCCATACAGGGTTTTCATCAAACTACTTTTACCCGAGCCTGTTTTTCCTATCAAATATAAAAACTCACCTTTACCAATAGTTAAATGTACATTTGATAAAACCAAGTTTTTTTCTTGGTAGATATTGGCATTTTCTAGTTTGAGTATTGCGTTTTCCATTTTCCCTATTTTGTCATACAAACTTATCGATTTCCTAAAGAACTGGCAATACCTTCATCTTATTAAGTGGAAAAAGAATTTTATTGCTTTTCCGGGTTTCTATAATTTTTAGACAACTGTAACTAAAACAATTAAATAAAAGTAATTAGTCATACGAATAATCTTCTAATCCCCCTCTACTCGGAACGGACATCTGTGACCTTACCAACTATTTTTTTGTTGTAGTTGCTCATCTTTTCAGACCCCAATACAAGGCCCCGTATTTAAAAACCTAAGTTTCAACAATAATCACAAAATAAAAAGAAGACTCTATGCGTTGTTATCTAGGAATAATCTTTATTTTTGACTTACAAAAACCATTATTGATGTATTACCAAAAAATTGTTTTCTCAATACTTTCATTAGCTTTCTGCTTAACGAGTCTGGCTCAAAAATCTGAAAAACAAACAAATTTCCAATACGAATATTTACGAGGTTTGGAGTTGTACAACAAAGAAATTTATCAGGCAGCATATACTTCTTTTGAAAAGACCCTAAAGAACATCGATAACAATGACAATCTCAAAGAGGACTGCACGTACTATTTGGCAATTACTTCTGTAAAGCTCAACAAAAGATGGGCAGAAAATTCGCTAATAGACTTCACCAATAATTACCCCACGAGCAAATACAAGAATACCGCTTTTCTCGAAGCTGGAAACTACTATTACAACAGTGGAAAACCTGCAAAATCCTTAAAATGGTTTCAGAAGGCATCCCCAAAACACATGACTTCAAAACAAGAAGAAGCCTACAATTTTAAAATGGGCTATGCACTGTTTAGCAATAAAAAATATACCGAGGCAAAGCAGTATTTCCTTGCCTTAACCCACTCCGAAAAGTACCAAGAAGAAGCCAATTATTATTACGGATATATTTGCTATATACAAGAAGACTACACTACTGCACTGCAATATTTCGATAGACTGGAAGACTCTAAACGGTACAAAAAGGAAGTATTGTATTATACCATGAACATCGAGTTTCAAAAAAAACATTTTGAACAGGTAGTAACGCTTGGACATGAATTATTAAAGATAACTTCAAAAAAGGAGTTGTCAGAAATTTCTAAAATTATTGGTGAAAGTTATTTCTATTTAGGTCAGTATAAAGCATCCGTCCCACATTTAAAGAATTACAAAGGAAGAAAGAACAGGCTGAGCACAAAAGATCATTATTTTTTAGGTTATGCCTACTACAAAATGAAAGACTACGACAATGCTATCGTCACTTTTAACAGAATTACGAAAGGAAAAGATGTAGTTGCTCAAAATGCTTATTACCATCTAGGGGATTGTTATTTAAAATCCGATAAGAAAAGTGAAGCTTTAAATGCTTTTAAAAACAGTTCTGAGATGGATTTTGACCAAGAAATTAAAGAAGATGCAGCGTATCAATATGCAAAGTTGGGATACGATATTGGAAATCCTTATGTTAGTGGTGCAGCTGTTCTTCAGGAGTTTGTTGTCAACTATCCGAATTCTAGTAAAGCTATCGAAATAAATAAATTGGTCATCGATTCTTATATCCTAAGTAAAGATTACAAAGGAGCACTTTCTTATTACGAGATTAGGCATTTATCTAAAGATGCCGTTTTCTATAGAATTTCTTTATTCAGAGGAATGCAATTGTTCCAGCATGGGAAATACCAAGAAGCATTGCCTTATTTTAAAACTACTAGCAATCAATTTATCGAAGCAACTAGTCAAGTCAAAGCACTCTATTGGAAAGGAGAAACCGATTATATACTTCAAGATTACAAATCGGCACTTTCAAATTTTAAACGTTTTCAAAAACACAAAAAAGCGGCAAGCGTAGCTGAAAACACTGAAATAAACTATGTGATTGGATACACTTATTTTAAATTAAAAGAGTATGACAAGGCAAGGAATAGTTTTGAAACCTATGTCAAACGAAAAGGCGTTGACACTGTTAAAAGAAACGACAGTTATGTACGAATGGGAGATTGTAGTTTTATTGCAAAAAGCTATTGGACAGCTATGGAGCACTACAACAAGGTTATTAAAGTTAAAGGAATTGATGACGATTATGCGCAATACCAAAAAGGTATTAGTTATGGATTTGTACGACGAAACGACCGCAAAATTTCAACTTTAGATGGTTTTGATAAAACCCATCCTACATCTTCTTACAAGGATGATGCTTTATATGAACTTGGAAATGCATATATCAATGCCAAACAAAATAAAAATGCACTCGAATCCTTCGACAAATTGATTAACACCTACAAAACGAGTGTGTATGTACCGAAAGCTCTTTTAAAACAAGGATTGATTTACTTCAATGATAACAAGGCTGAAAGTGCAATTACAAAATACAAATACATTGTGCAACAGTACCCAAAATCAAAAGAAGCACAGCAGGCTGTTCGAAACGCCCGACAGGTGTATGTAGATATCGACAAAGTAGATGCCTATGCAGAGTGGATTCACAGCATCAACTATACACAGTTTAGCGATACCGATTTAGACAATGCCATGTACGAGGCTGCAGAAATCAAATACCAAGAAAATAAGTTGCCACAGGCTATTTCTAGTTTTAAGAAATATTTGATCAATTTTCCTGAAGGACTGCATAGTTTAAAAGCTCATTTTTACAGTGCTCAAGCAAACTTCAGTGAACAAAACATTGATAAATCTATCGAAAACTATCAAATTGTAATCAGTCAGAACGCAAATGAGTTTACCGAGCAATCACTCGCTAGACTTGGACAAATTCACTTAGAAAATAACGATTGGGAAAAAGCAACTCCTATTTTAAAACGATTGGAAACCGAAGCAAACTTTCCACAAAACATCTTATTTGCTCAGAGCAATCTTATGAAAGTTATGTACGAGCAACAAGTGTATAAAGAAGCAGTTCTCTATGCAGAAAAAGTCTTAGCGCATAAAAAAGCGGATGACCAAGTAAGATCCGATGCCTCTATTTATATTGCAAGGGCCGCGATAAAAACAGAAGACCTCGACAAAGCAAAAAAGGCATATGCAGGTGTTTCTAAATTAGCAACGGGAGCACTCAAGGCGGAAGCATTGTACTATGATGCTTATTTTAAAACCATTGAAAAAGAATACGAAGCTTCTAATAAAACCATCCAACGCTTGGCTTCGGAATATGCAAATCATAAATACTGGGGCGTTAAAGGACTTCTGTTAATGGCAAAAAACAACGATGGCTTAAACGACGCCTTTCAGGCTACCTATATTCTTGAAAACATCATACAAAACTATAGTCAATTCGACGATTTAATCGAAGAAGCTAAAACGTATTTAGAACTGCTCCAGAAAAAGCAAGCTACCAAAAATACGGAAGTACAAAACAAAGAGACCAGCAATGAAAGTTCAACCGAAGAAACCACTGAATTTTGAAAAATAGATCTAACAAAAACACCTTAGGCTTTCCTGCTCGATTGACATACCTAGCTATGAATAAAGCGCTTATGTTAACATCCCTTTGTTTACTCTCTTTTTCTCTGAGTGCTCAAACTGAAAAGGACAGTATCAATACGGAAATCATAAATGTTGTCAGCTCTTATAAGCCTACTATTTCAGACGCCTTTAAATCAAAAGATCAACCTGTCATAGAAAGAAGCGATACCGAGAAACAGCAATTAGAATACCATATAGTGTCGAAGCCTATTCGATCTGTTTTTAAGCCAAATCCTGGAGGGTATCGATCTGCAAAATTGGAAAATAAAGCGAATCGTTATAACAACTACCTCAAGTTAGGTTTGGGAAACTACGGTACTCCCTTAGTGGATGGTTTCTTATACAAACAAAAAGAGGAGCATGAATTCCAATTTTTTCTATACAACAGATCTTCCAGCGGAGGCATTGACGGTTTGCAATTAGATGACAATTACCTCACTACAAAGCTGGCACTTGATTATAAAAACACACAACAAAATTTCAACTGGGAAGCAGGAGTTGGGTATAATCGAGATATCATAAACTGGTATGGAATTCCATTTGAATATGACCAAATCGTAATTGATGGTACTGAGGAAAAACAGACCTATAACCAATTTATTTTGAACGGAGCCATACATTTTAACCAAGGACATTTTAAAGACATACGAGCTTCTATGAGCTCCTTTTCCGACGGTTTTGATAGCAGTGAAATGGATTTAAAATTTGGAACTACTATCGAATTTCCCTTAAGGTCAAATAAAATTGTCACCGCTGTCAACCTTGATATACTCAACGGGAATTTTAAAAACGATTACAACAATACAACAGAAATAAATTACGGATATTTTAGGTTTGGCACTGCTGCCATTTACCCAATTCAAAAAGAAAATATGTTTTTTTCGATTGGAGCAAAAGTAATTTTCAATAGCGATCTAGAAAATGACACGAGTAAATTCTATATCTACCCAGATTTAAAAATTGACTTTGTTGTTGTCGATGAAATATTTAATATTTATGGAGGTATTAACGGTGGGCTTAACCAAAACTCCTACAGAAGTATAACCAGACTGAATCCATTTGTTTCACCTACTTTACTTATCAAACCTACTGACAATTCGTTTACAGCATATACCGGATTAAAAGGGAAATTATCATCGCGAATCGATTACACCATAAAAGCTAGCTATTCTACAGAAAATGACAAACTGTTGTTTCGTTCCAATCAAAACCAAACAGATGGTACTACTGTGGTAACGCAAGGGTATACAGCTGGAAATTCATTTTACACACTGTATGACAATGTAAGCACGTTCGGTTTATTCGGTCAAATAAATGCTGAATTTTCAGACCAATTGGCTGCCGGAGCCTCATTACAAATCAATTCGTATGCAATGGATACTGAGGCAGAAGCGTGGAACCTCCCGCCTTATAATGCCATGCTATACGCATCGTATAGCTATAAAAAGTGGAATACCAAAGCTGAACTATTTTCAAAAGGAAAAAGACAGGAACTACAAGTAGATAGCAATTTAACAGAACTCCCCATTGAATTGGATGCCTTTCTAGATCTAAATTTAAGTACTCATTATAAAATAAATTCAAAATGGAATGCATTTTTGGATTTGAACAATATACTCAATAGCAATTATGAGGTATATACACAATATCAAGTACAAGGATTTCAGGTAATGATTGGTGCTACCTATCATTTCGATTTTTAAAAAATATTGTATACTCGACACTAATACTTTACTTCACTTTTTTTTATAAAATAATGTTAAATATGACAATTGTCATTTTCGAAGCAATCAAATAACCCTACATTTAAAGTGTTAACATTGAGCTTGTTATAATTTTAGTCAAAGTATAAATTATAACACGCACCATAAGAATAAAAACAACTACCTCAACTTGAAGGTGTGCCTTTTTACTTCTTAATACGCCCCCGATCTTTATATTTTTTCACAAAATCACTTGTAATATCTAAACAATGATTGCAATAGAAAAGCTTGGGATTCTTTTAAGCCCAACAAACAGAACTTTTGAAAATTATGGTGTCTTTAACCCAGGTGTATTTCAATCGGGTACCGACGTGCATTTTTTATACAGAGCGGTTCAAAATGGGAACTACTCCTGTATAGGATATGCAAGGTCAAATGGACCTAAAGACATCAAAGAAAGAAAGGAACACCCTATAATTTTACCTGAATTTGATTATGAAAAAAAGGGAATCGAAGACCCTAGAATCGTACAACTAGAAGACACATTTTATATTACCTATACGGCCTACGACGGATTCAATGCTATGGGTGCTCTCGCAACATCGAAAGACTTGATTCATTTCGAAAAACACGGAATTATTACACCTCAATTAAATTACCAAGAGTATGAAGAACTTCTTCTATGTAACAAGCACTCGTTACTTCCCAAATACCATCACATGTATTTGCTTTTCAAACAAATGGGTTTAAACACCAAAAAAAAAACGTTTTCTAAGAGACAAAGATTTGGTCTTATTTCCCAAAAAACTCAAAGGCAAATTTGCTTTATTGCATCGACTTTGGCCTGGAATTCAAATTGTATACTTCGATTCTTTTATGGATTTAACCAATATTTTTTGGGAGGAATACATTAAAAATCTCGCCGATTATATTATTCTAGACCCAAGCGATCAATATGAACTAAATTATATAGGTGCTGGAACACCTCCTATTGAAACATCTGAAGGTTGGTTGCTAATATACCACGGTGTACAAGAAACCACACACGAACGTATTTACCATGCTAGAGTTGCATTGCTAGATATAAACAACCCTCAAAACGTTATAGCAAGACTGCCATACCCCTTATTTTCTCCTACAAAAGAATGGGAAAGAAAAGGGGTGGTTAATGACGTTATCTTTCCTACTGGACACGCCATATTTGAGGGTATGCTATACATTTATTACGGAGCCTCTGACACCTATACGGCAGTGGTTAAAGTACATTTAAAAGAATTACTAAACGAACTCTTAAAACAATCATAACATGGATTTTCTAGAAAGAGGAATGAAAATGCTCGTAATAAGTTCCTACCCTCCAAGAGAGTGTGGAATCGCAACATTTTCCGCTGACATTGTACAAACGATAACAAAATTATTCGGAGAAACCTTACCTATTGAGGTTTGTGCGCTACGAAAAAATGAAACTGATTTATATTACCCAGAGGAAGTCACTTACACCTTGGATGCTTCTGATCTAGATGCAATACGGTTAATAGCACATCAAATAAACGAAAGAAATGATATAGGACTGATCTGCTTACAACATGAATTTGGTTTGTATGGAGGTAGGCATGGTGTCGAAATTCTAGTGCTACTTCTGTCTTTAAACAAACCATTGGTTACTGTTTTCCATACGCTCCTCCCAAAACCTTCTTTAGCGCTAAAAAAAGTAGTTGATAATATTATCAATCTTTCTGAAAAAGTTGTGTTACTTACCAAAAACGCACAAAAAGTACTCCTTAACCATTATAACTGCAAGCGATCAAAAACAGCCGTAATCCCTCATGGCACGCATGTAATCCCATGGGAACTAAAGGAGTTTGCCAAAAGAAAATATTACAATGCTGGTAGAACGGTCATTTCAACGTTTGGATTGATTAGCGAAAATAAAAGTATAGAAACGGTATTATTTGCATTGCCTAAAATTGTAAAAACTCATCCTAATACAAATTATTTGGTTATTGGAAAAACACATCCAGAAGTTTTAAAAAATGAGGGGGAACGCTACCGGAATCTTTTAAAAAAAATCGTGAAAAAACTAAACCTCGAAGCGCATGTATTATTTGTGAATGAATACATAAGCTTGCATCAACTTCTCGAATTCTTATCGATGACAGATATTTACGTCTTTACCTCAAAAGACAAAAACCAGGCAGTGAGTGGGACCTTGGCGTACGCTATGAGTTGTGGTTGTGCGGTTATTTCCAACCCCATACCACATGCAAAAGAAATCCTGAAAAACAAAAACGGTGTATTAGTAGAGAATTTCAACAAAACAAAGGATTTCCAAAAAGAAATACTCGGGCTATTGCAAAATAAAACCAAAAGCATTTCAATCGCCAAACGGGCCTTTGCACATTCCCATGCAAATTCATGGGAAAACGTCGCCTTGCAATATGGACTCCTGTTTGGAAAAATAACAGATAGAACCGAAGAATTACGCTTCAATTCCCCTCCCATAAAGACAAGACATATCGAAAAGTTAACCACCGCCATGGGCATATTACAATTTTCAAATTTCTCCCAACCAGATCCTAATTCAGGGTATACATTAGACGATAATGCTCGAGCATTGATAGCTATGTGTATGTATTATAAGAACTATCAAGCTAAGAAAGCGATACGTTTGGCTACTATTTACCTCAATTTTATAGCAAGTATTCAACGTGAGAATGGTTGGTTTGATAATTACAAAGATATTAATGGAGAAGTGACCCAACAAAATAAAGAAGTAAATCTCGAAGACGCCAATGGGAGAGCACTATGGAGTTTGGGATATGTCGTTTATCTTCACAATTCATTACCTCCAGAAATGGTGCATACAGCAGAGAAATGTTTGCGAAAATTTCTACCTTGGATTCATCAAATTAAATCTCCACGGGCAATAGCATACGTTATTAAGGGCTTGTATTTTTATTACCAAACACGCAAAGACCAAACAAGTAAAGCTCTTATAGAAAAGTTTGCTTCTATGCTTTTAGATCATTACCATATGAGCTCACGAGATGATTGGAATTGGTATGAAGATTACTTGTCCTATGCAAACAATATTTTACCAGAAGCCATGCTCTACAGTTATTTAATAACCAAAAACAGAAGTTATAAAAAAATAGCCGAAATCACTTTAGATTTTCTATTAGCGAATTATTTTATGAAGGGACAATTGAAAATTGTATCCCATAAAGGCTTCTTTAAAAAGAAAAATGAAAATGAATTTTATGGAGAACAACCTATAGAAGTAGGCACAACCATTAATTGTTTGGAACTTTTTTACAAGGTTACAGGAAAAACTAAGTACAAAAATCAAATGGAGCTAGCGTTCAGTTGGTTCTTAGGCAACAACCATTTAAAACAAATTATGTACAATGCATATAATGGTGCTTCCTTTGATGGGCTTGAAAAAAAACACATTAATATTAACCAAGGAGCCGAGTCTACGATTTGTTTTTTCAAATCTCAAATAATTATGGCACAATATAACAAAAATCATATGATACAAACCCTTAATATAGAGTCTGAAAATGAAATAAACTCTTAAAGATATCACCCAACTCAAGGTATTTATTTACCCAATATTCGATCCATAACCCATGCTGTATGTACTGCTGAGTTCCCAGTTGAAGGATGTTGTTCTATTCCTATTAGATGCTTATGCATATTTAATACATGATACTTTTGTATGGGATTTGGGTTTTCTATTTTTAAACGAAGTCTCTCTGTCCCATTTTCTAGTTGTACATGTACCTCATCGAATACGGAGCAGATTATTTTTCCTTTTTCTCCATATATTTCCAATCGATCTTCTCGTTTATGGGTCCCAAAATTCCAGCTACCACTTCCAGTCACCCCAGATTCATGTATCCAACTCGCTACTACCGCATCCTTCGCATTGTACAAATTTTGCTGGTTCGTAGCGATTCCAGTTACCTGTTTGATTTCACCAAGAAAAAAACAAATTAAATCAATTCCATGGCTTGCCAAGTCATCGAAATAACCGCCATAAGCAATTTTAGCATCGGTCCTCCAATTGTATTCTTTAGACAAATCGATTGCACTTGCTGGCTTGCTCAAATGCCATGAAACATGTCGGATCGCTCCTATTTTCTCTTCTTCTAACCATTTTCTAACTTGTAAAAATCTCGGCAAAGATCTTCTATAGTAGGCTACAAAAAGTGGTATTTCTTTTGCTTGAAATGTTTCTGAAACTAACTTACAAGCTTCAAAAGTTGGTGCCATAGGTTTTTCAATGCAACAAATCTTCCCTGCCTTTGCCACTTTTAAAGCATACTCAGCATGTGTATCTGGCGGGGTAGCTATATAAATAGCGTCGATTTCTGGATCATTAATCAAAGTATCTGCATTTCCATAATAATTAGGAACACCGTGTCGTTTTGCATAATCTTTCGCCAACTCGCCATTTCTCCTCATCACCGCTTGCAATTCAAACCCATTTGTTTGTTTATACGCAGGACCACTCTTCACTTCTGTTACATTACCACAACCAATAATTCCCCATTTGTATATTTTTGTATGCATTTCTTATTTTTTTATAAAAATAGAAAATCTCACTAAACTTCTTCTATTCTACAATACATAATAAAAAACTAAACAAATTTTTGACAACAGCTCAACAAGGTTCAGCGCAAGAGACTAAAGTGACCTTTAACTACGTGATGTTGTCTATTAATGGTTACGTCTGCAGCAAACCAATAATCGTTGGTGGGCATATTATTTCCATCAGCATCACGTCCGTCCCATCCTAATGTATCTTCAGATATACGTGCAACAATATTCCCGTAACGATCATAAATACTAACAATAGCACTTTTAATTTCATTGCTATTTTCAATCCCAAGTAAGTGCCATCGATCATTGATTCCATCCTCATTGGGTGTAAAAAAAGTAGGGTAATTAAGAAGGTAAAAAACTGGGGACCTAAACGTTTCACATTGTTCTTGGTAAATATCAATTGTATACACGCCAACAGGTACGTCTCTAAATATATTTTCATCTTGAACACCATTTCCTTCCAGCTCGTATTGATATTCACCGTTTCCAGAAATCACGACGGTCACCTGATTAGGATGTGTAAAATGGGTGACATCGACACGTACAAAAGAAGCGCTGGTTACACTAAAATTCTTTGTATTCATACATCCGTTTCTGGAAATCACCTCTAATTTATAACTCCCTGGTTCGGTAATTACGATATCTTGTGTCGTTTCAAGCGGCATTGGAACTCCCTCCAAATACCACTGATAGCTATCGGTGTCCGAACTATTTGCTGTCAAAGTTAAACTGCCTACTAGACACATAGCTATAGTGTTAGGAATGTTTTCTATTATAGGGATTTCATGCACAAAATTGACAAAACTACCCGTTGCATAACATGTAGTAACTTCTAAATGGAAAGAACCAAACGACAAACAACCTGTATCTATATTTTCTGCACGTATATAAATTTCTTGACTTTCACTAGTATTCTCGAAGAAACCAGTAATTGAATTCGAATTATTTCGAGCCTCTGCATCGCTTAGGTGATAAGAAATCACAAAATTTCCTGTAGGCAAAGCATCTAAAATTTCTGAATTTTTTGACGATACATCGAAAACCTCAACAAGATCACCTGTATTATTTGTATCACATAACTTATAATCTGATATTTCATTTTGTAATTCTTGTTCGGTATGTACTATTACCGAGATACTATCTTCAATTATACAACTAGCGTTACCTATGGGCACTTCTGCTTGAACAGAATAATCTCCTGAAGAGAATACTTCAATTGAGGTATTTGCTGTAGTTGTAATAAATTGATTGTTTCGATACCATGAATATTGAGCTGCAGTATTTCCAACGTCTGCTGTCAATTCAACACTCGACGCACAGGTTTCAATGGCTTCTCCAAGATCGAAAGGCACACTAAAGCTTTTTCCTTCAATAAACACAGCAGAGTCGTAAAAGCGATCTGACTGATCTGCGATAATCAATTTAATGTGATACGAAGTATAAGGAATAATATCGGCAGTCGCCGTCATGACCGCAGTTCTTCCATTAAAATTTGTATCCCCCAAATGATAGCCTTCAAAATACGCTTCGTTATTAGCGGAACAATACCCTTCAATTTCAGGCCGAATTGTTCCGGTATTTACTGGAATTGATGTATTGGGGATCAGGGCTATATTTCTATAATCAGAATTGACCCCCATTTCTTTTATAAGAAACACAAAACTATCGGCATTTCGAGCATCACAAGAAAAAACACCTTCATATTCTTCTGATGCAAATAGATAGTTAAAAGCTATCCTATTAGATACTGCTACAAAATCAAATTCTAGGGTTGTAGCATTCATTGTGTTCTGAACTTGCAATGCAGCTTCCAAATCCAAATCACCTCCCCATTCACTTACGCCTTCATTCAGGGTATTCTCAATTGGAATATTACCGGAAGAACGAACATCACCAGTACTTATAACAATACCATTTTCAAATGGAAAATTAGAATCTCCACGTGTAAAACTTCCAAAACTAGAATAACCAAAGTCGCTTCCGTTTACAGGAGAAACAACATTGCTAACGCCAACACATCCTTGCGCCAATACATTTTCAATTAAGCTTTCTGCAGATAAATCTGCATCTACGTGCACTTGTTGCGCTCTACAAAAGTTACAAAAAACAACGGTAAATATAAAAATAAAACACCCCCTCATTCAATTAGATTTAATGGGGGGAGTCGTTATGGGGGGAATATTAAAACATTAAAAAGGCAAAACCTTTCTAACGTGTTTGCAAGATAAGAATTATTTTTAAATAAACCATTTCTGAAATACAGTTCAACGCTAAGCTAAACACATTATTTCTAGTGATTTATTTTTAATTTAAAGTTCAAAATTATCGCAATAAGCTAAAATTACCTTTTACTACAATATGTTTTCCGTTTATTTCAACATCTGCACTGAACCAGTAATCGGTTGAAGGCATCTGTTTTCCGTTTGGATCTGTACCATTCCAACTTTCATCATTACCCGATAGGGTTGCCAGTAGTCTTCCATAGCGGTCAAAGATTTTCACAGCACTCACATAGGATTCAGGGATATTTTCAAGTCCTTCTAATTTCCATTGACTAGAAGTCCCTGAGCCGTTAGGATAAAAATATTGTGGATAATTCAATATATAAAATTCTTGACTTACTGAATTACAACCATTGGTTTCATAAATAATTATTTCGTGTTTATCTGCCGTTATTTCCCTAAATATATTGGAATCTTGTACCGATTCATCGTCCAATTGATATTCGTATACACCGTTACCCGAAATCAGTAACGTTGCAGAATTAGGATGTTTAAAATGCTGAACATCAATCCCTGAAATTTCTGCTTCTGTTACAGAAAACTCAACAAAACGTTCACATCCTTTATCTGAAATAATGAGCACATTGTAATCACCTGCTTCATTTATTTCTATGGTCTGTGCAGTTTCTCCAGTAGACCAAATATAGGAGTCTGAATGTACGAAATTGGCCGTTAAAGGAATTGGATTTCCATCCAAACAAAGTGTTGTCGTCGCTAATAATTCTGTGACAGGTAAAGGATGGATAACAACATCGGTAAAGCCAATTGTATAACAAGAGGTAATTGGATTGGTTACTCTAAACCAAATCAATTCCTGATCTGCAGCCCTATAATTTGTATCCAAACCATTCTCCGCTATGTTGGCTTCTTCTTCTGAATTGTAAAAGGTAATTTCAAAATCGTCCAAACTTTGACCGTTCAGTATGGGGGTATTCAACGCGGTCAAATCGAAAAGTGCCGTTCCATTTTCATCATCATCACAAGCCTCTAAACTTGGCGGAGCTGTTATGACCGGATTTGGATTGATTATTAGCTCAAAACTCGTCACATAAAAACAACCTGTAGTTCGATTCGTAACTCTTACAAACACCGGCTCATTTATGGCATTGTAGATGTAGCTATCTTCAGTGCCATTGATTTCAAGAGAAGCCGTTGATGCACTGTGGTAATATTCGAGTAATACCGCATCTGCATTTATCTCGAACAACGGCGTAATTTCAGACAAATCAACCTCTCTGTTTTCTGTCTCACAAAACTCATAACTTACAACTTCAGTAAAGACTGGCGGCAGATTTACTTGCACCTCCATAGTTACGTAATCAAAACAGCCCGTTACAATATTTTCAACTCGTACATAAAATGTGGTAAGTGCTTGCGTCACTACTATTGCACTAGGATCTAGTAATTCACTAGTGTTTGCTACGAGCGTCTCTAAATTTTCAAAATAAGAAACACGATAATCATTTGTCGATAAATTTGTAACAGAGATAGTTGTCAATGTCAAATCGACGATTACATTACTGTCATAATCATCGTCACACACAACAAGTGTTTCTGTAGGGTCCATACTAGGAAGTGGATGAATGATCACTGGAAAGGCACCTATCGTATAACACTGAGTACTTAAATTAGTAACCTTCGTCCAAATGATATCGTTGTCCGCTGCCCTGTGGGTAGTATTCAACATATTTACCCCTTGAACGGCCTCCGCTTCCGTTGTAAAAAACGCTACTGAATATTCTGTTGCACTAAGTCCGTTCAAAATACCATTTTCCAAACTTGATAAGTCAAATTCAGCCGATCCAATCTTCTCGTCATCACAGGCCTCAATGGAAATTGGAACTGCAATAACAGGATTTGGATTGATTTGCAATTGAAAATTGGAAATACTAAAACATCCTGTATCGGTATTTGTAAAGCGCACATATACTGTTTCTAAAACATTTTGATAGGTATACAACGCTGTGGTTCCTCCTAGTTCATTCGCTGCATTGGCTTGGCTTCTATGATATGATATAACAACATCATTTGCAACTTCAAACAAGGTATTTATTTCACTTAAATCTATTTCCTGTGTATCGGTCTCACAAAACTCATACTCCGAAATCATGGTAAAATCGGGTGGTAGATTCACTTCCAAATCCAAGGTAACTTGAGAATGACAGGTTGTAGTTGCGTTGATCACTTTTACAAACAAGGTCTGCTGAAATGGTACACTGTTCGTATACGATTCTGGGGTATTAATAAGGTTTGAACTCGATTCTAAATCGGATTGGGATTCATAATATTCAAAGATAAAACCGCTTGCACGTGGGTCTAATAACGGAATGTCTGCTTGCGTTAAATCAAAAACCGAAAAGCCATCTCCATCCGTATCACAGACAGTAAAGTTCGTGGGTGCTCCTAAAAGAGGCGGTGTTAGTATATTAATTTCAAAGCTTTCCGAAACATCTACACAGCCTTCATCTGTTTCGACTCGCAGGTAAATTCTTTGCGGGTTACTGGTATTTGTAAACGCCAACGGCAGCGGAGAAATTGAATTGTTCGCATTGTTTTGAGTACTGTAAAAACTAACGTTAAGGCTCTGTGTAGAACTTGCTTGAATTTCCGTTTGAATACTTGCCAAATCGGTTTCCAAAGCACCATCAACTGCTGCATCGTCACAGACTACGATATCTGAAGGAGGTGTAAACTGTGCCGACTCTCTAACGACAATTTCAAAACTTGTAACATCAAAACAATTGGCATCCGTGATATTCTGAACACGTGCATAAATGGTTTGAGGATTACTGTTGTTTTGATATGGAACAAATCCATTGAGTACATTATTGCCCAGCATCGCATCATTTTCGCTTTCATAATACAATACTTGCTTCCCTGTTTGCCCGTTTAAGATTTCATTCGATTTATATCTTAAAACAAAATTTGCAAATCCATCCGTATTTAATTCACACTCGATATAAGGGCTTACTTCGGTAAAGATAGGTAAGGTATTGACATACACTCTAAAATTCACCACTTGAAAACAGGAAGTAATTGTGTTTGTAACTCTTGCATATATTCTTCTTGTACCCGTTTCAAAAGCATTTGGAGCTGCAATTGGATTGTTATTTAAAAACGCATCTGAATTACTTAGAAAATAGCTGACGTTCACTGGTTCAGAAATGTCTGTAATCTCAGCAGATTTCTGTGTTAAATCAACTAACGCAATCGCATCTTGGTCCGTATCACAAATTAGTATATCTGTTGGACTTGCAACTGTTGGTGCTGGAACAACAACTATCTCTAAGGAATTAACTGCTGTACACCCCGTATTATTCATCACGCGGGCATATACAGTCCACGGATTCACAGGGTTTTGATATGCATTGGAAATCCTATTTATATTTCCAAGTGCATCTGCTTCTGTTAAGAAATAGCTAACACTTTGTACATCCAAATCGTTTGCAACATAACTATTAAAGCCGTTCAAATCAATATTGGTAAAACCATCATCATTGGTATCACAAACTTCAACGGCAGCTACTGGCTCCAATTCGAAGTTCCCATTTACAAACAGGTTAAACTCTGTTTGAACGCTACAACTCATATCATTCACTTGCAAATAAATAGTCTGAGGGTTCGATAGATTTTGATAATCAATTGTTTCATCTATCGCATTTATACCGGCATCTCTATCACTGGCTGTTTCATAAAATGACATGGTAAGATCCAAGGCTCCGTTTGCAAAGTAGGTTTCTATCCCTGAGAAATCAAAAAATTCAAAACCATCTTCAGATGGATCATCACATACTCCAAAGTCAGAAATATTGGATTCATACAACAATTGGTTTGCATATAAAAGAACAGATTCTTGTGCACTACAATTCGTCGATGGATCCGTAACCCTAATAAAAATTTCCTGGAATTCTGTGATTGTATTCTGAAAAGCTGAAGGGTTTCCAATGGCATTGGTTCCTTGTACAGATTCCTCAAGGCTTAAATGATAACTATATTGTAGGTTTAGCAGTGGTCCAGCAATAGCAGTTTCAAAACTAGTCAGGTCAAAAACAGCGATTCCATCCATATCCGTATCACAGGCATCTAGCTCATAATCGTCTTCTACGATATTAGGTGTACTATTAATCGTACTATCGAACTGCGCAAAAGACTCACAACTAGAATTCACATCCTGAATTCTCACATAATAGGTTTTCAAGGCATCTGTCTGTAAGTACCCTGAATTGATTCGAAACCTTCCCAACATGGCGTCCGCTTCTGAATGATGGTAGCTCACAGAGAGGTTTGTATTTCCATTTTGAATTTCAAGGGTTTTGTCGTCAAAATAAATTCGAGTAGTCGTGGTACCTGGCAGGTCACTACAATACTCCATATTTGTTGGGGCTGTAAAATTTAATTCGGAGGTTACTTCAATTTGAAAAGAGTTATAACTCAAACATCCTGAATTGACATCTTCTACCCTGAAATAAATAGCTTGAGGGTTGCTTGTGTTTTCGATAGGTGTGGTAATCGGGTTTATGTTTGACTGCGCATCTGCTTCAGACACATGATATGAAATTACATAGGTAGCGCTTGGTAGCGTATTCCGTATTTCATTGTTTTTTACGGTAAGATCGAATTCTTCTATCAAGTCTCCTGGATTTACCACATCGCACAACTGATAGTTGGCAATTGGACCAACAGTCTGTTCTGATGCTAGTACCACTTCAATGGTATCTTCAATAATACAGTTTTCGCTCTCTATAGGTACTTCAGCACGTATGGTATACGTTCCAGAAACAGTAGCGGTGTAGCTACTCGTATTAGCGGGAACGATAAGGTTACCATCTTGAAACCATGAATAGACTGCTAACGGATTCCCTATATCTGCAGATAAGGCTACTTCAGTAGCACAAGTATTGATATCCGGTCCTAAATCAATTGGTGTATTAAAACTATTTCCTTCAATAAAAACGGCAGAATCATAAAATTGATCTGTCTGATCAGCAATGATTAATTTGATATGATAGGACTGATAGGGTACAATTGTTGTGGCGGCGGTTAATACCCTTGTTCTTCCGTTAAAATTCGTATCTCCTAATTGATATCCGTCAAAATACTGTTCGTTCTCAGCTGTACAAAATCCATTTATTTCGGGTCGAATGTTTGCAATATTCACTGGTAAGGTTGTTCCAGGAACTACCGCAATATTTGTATAGTCATCTAAACTACCTGTTTCTTTAATCAAGAAAACAAAACTATCAGAATCTATATTGCAGGGATATACACCTTCATATTCTTCCGAAGCAAAAATATAATTAAAAGAAAGCGTATTAGTTATCGAGACAAAATCAAATTCAATACTGGTAGCGTTTAGGGTATTAGAATTCCCTAAAATTGTTTCCAAATCGCTATCTGTTCCCCAAGCAGCAGTACCATCACCAAGAATAGCGGCAATAGGGGTATTTGTTCCAACCGATGCCACATTTCCAGTTCCAATAACGATACCACTTTCAAAAGGAAAACTGGAAGCGCCCCGTTCAAAACGTCCATAACTCGTAACTCCTGTATCTGTACCGTTTACAGAAGAAACTACGTTGCTCGTTTCAACACATCCACTTACCAGTACATTGTTTACCAATGCTTCTGGTGTCATGATTGTACTGGTTTCTATTTGTTGGGCTGTACTTCCAAAAAATGAAAATAACATTACTATAAGAAAGGGGTATTTTTGTGTTCTCATCCGGGGGTATAAAAAGAACTTACTAAAGTTCGAAAGTGGTCTATTAAATTCTTTGCAATTTATGGAAAACTAACAAAAGAACCATGATTTCCACCTTTGATAATTGTATATTTTGCTATTTCCTACCAATTTATTGCTATTTTTGTCGCAAATTTAAAAAATGTCTTCAAAAAAAGATTGGTTTACCGACTGGTTTAATACGAAATACTATCACATTCTATATCAGCATAGAGATGATCATGAAGCTCAAGTTTTTATGAACAATCTTGTTTCTTTTACAGCATTGAAAAAAGGAAGCTCCATACTAGATTTGGCTTGTGGCAAGGGGAGACATTCTATTTATCTTAACAAACTCGGGTATAAAGTTACGGGTGCCGACCTATCTATAAATAGCATTAAGCATGCCAATGAATTTAAGAATGATTCGTTGCAGTTCATTGTGCAAGACATGCGGCTGCCCTACCCTTTAAAGGTGGATGCTGTATTTAATTTGTTTACTAGTTTTGGTTATTTTGCAAATGACGATGAGGATGTCAAAGTATTACAAAATATCAAAAATTCACTTAACGATAAAGGCGTAGCCGTTATTGATTATTTAAATGTAGATAAAACAATAGCAAGACTAACGCCTAAAGAAACCATTGTCTTAGATGGCATTGATTTTCATATTTCAAAAGAAGTAAAGAACGATTTTATTATAAAAAAGATAGAGTTTACTATTGATGGAAAATACCACAGTTACTACGAAAGAGTAAAATGTTTAGATATAAATCGATTTTCAAAAATCATTGAAAAAGCGGGTATGAAAATAATCCATACTTTTGGGGATTACAATTTACACACATTCGACAAAATCAAGTCCAACCGACTTATATTACTATTAGGAGCATGATTTACATTTTATTAATTGCCTCAGTCCTCATTGGAGGTCTTGTTGTTACTGTTTTCAAGCCAAAGCAACAAGCTGTTCGACTCTTATTATCATTCAGTGGAGCTTATCTTTTAGCGATTACTATATTGCATCTCCTACCAGAAATATATGGCCAACCATTATCTTCGGCACATGACAATCATACTATTGGTGTTTCCATACTTGTTGGGATATTAATACAATCTCTTTTAGAATCTTTTTCAAAAGGAGCTGAACATGGTCATATTCATTTACATTCACATTCTTCGCGTTTTCCATGGCTTTTATTTATTAGTTTGAGTCTTCATGCTTTATCCGAAGGTATTCCTATTGGATATGAAAACGGTACTGAATTGCTTTGGGCTATCATCATCCATAAAATCCCAATTAGCATTGTTTTGGCAACCTTTTTATTTCACTCCAAGTTAAAAAAACAATATGCATACCTATTTGTAATTCTTTTTGCATTGATGAGCCCCTTAGGTGTATTTTTCTCTGAAAAAATTTCAATTTTCATGAAATACCACAAAGAAATTACAGGTATTACTATCGGTATATTTCTACACATCTCAACCATCATTCTTTTTGAGAGCTCAAAAGACCACAAATTCAATTATTCTAAGTTTTTTGCCATTCTGTTAGGAATGGGAATGGCTCTTATATCCTAAAAACAAACTGTTTAAAACACAATAAGCAGAATATTTTTTTTTACAATGCTCCCATTATTTAATTAATTATTGTAAACTTGAGTATTGCATCAAAAGAATATAAACTATCACACCCCCTCTGTTAGTTATGGAACACCTAAACACGAATACGTCCAAATCTCCCCTGAAGATAGGACAAATCCTAAATCATTTTTTAGAAGTTAAAAGTACTAAAAGAACGCTGGTCGACATCTTTTTTTGGTGGGAAGGCAAACGTTTACATTTTAATTTAATAGTACTTGCTATTGGTTTTGTTTGCTATGTATTTCAACAGGTAATCTCAAATTCAACATTTGCCTTCTCAAAAAAAGAAATTGTGCTTTTCATCGTACTGTACAATATTTGTTATTCTACGTTTTGCGTGGTTGAATTTTTTATCCCTAA
Organism: uncultured Flavobacteriaceae bacterium; assembly: GCA_943789365.1. Lineage (GTDB taxonomy): Bacteria > Bacteroidota > Bacteroidia > Flavobacteriales > Flavobacteriaceae > Flavicella. The sequence goes on from CALSTV010000001.1 coordinate 702,200, forward strand.
GAATCGCAAATATGCCCCGAAAGCATTTAAAAATGGATTGTTCATTTGTGCAGCCATTTTGAGTATTCCAACAGTATTCCACACACTCGAAAATTTAATTTTCTAAGTTCCAGTTCATTTACTTGGTACGACTTACAAATGCCCTTTCTTCTGTAGGATCATTACCAAAACAATTGGGATGGCTAACAAAACCACCATCAAGGTATTCTCAAAAAACAAACTTGGATACCCTATTAAAGTGATTGCAAAACCGCCTATTGCACCTCCAAGATGCGCACTATGCCCAATATTTCCTAATTGTTTTTTCATACCATAAATGGTGTACAACAAATACCCTATTCCAAATACATAGCCAGGCAACGGAATTGGAATTGGAAACATTATTAATGTCATATCTGGATATATCAAGATAGCGCTGTATACAATTCCAGACACTGCTCCTGAAGCACCTACAGCACTATAATAGGGCTCATTCTTATGATAATACAAGCTAAACAAGTTACCAGCAAACAAACTTCCAAAATAAACAAGCAAAAAAAACAATCCGCCTAAACTGTGCTGTACAACCCCAGAAAACAGATACAATGCATACATATTGAATCCCAAATGCATGTAATCTACATGTAAAAACCCTGAAGAAAGCATTCTAATTTTTTGTCCGTTTAAAATCGGTCCAATTTGAAATTTATAAGTCTCCATAAAGGACCTATCTTGAAATCCTTTATAAGAAAACAAGACGTTTGCAACAATTATACTTAAAACTAGTGTGTCCATAATATCTCAATCAATACCGCAAATATACTAGTATCTTCATAAACTTTTTTAAAAAACAAAAATAGATATCTTCATATGAAATCATGCTTCCTATTTTTAGAAGAACCAAAACTGTTTGGCTATATTTGCACAATATTTTATTAAACACTTATGAAACGTTTCGTTTTTATCATTACATACCCACTACTTTGGTTCATTTCAAAGCTTCCTTTCTTTGTGCTCCATTTGTTCTCTGATTTTATTTTTGTTATTTTATTTTATCTAGTTGGCTACCGAAAGGAAGTCGTACTACAAAATTTAAAATATGCATTTCCAGAAAAAAGCATAGATGAGTTAAAGGTAATCAGGCGCAAATTTTTCAGACATTTTGTCGATATTTTTATCGAAATGATAAAGTCATTTACAATTTCTGAAAAAGAAATTAACAAGCGCTACAAGTATATCAATAAAGAAATCTTTAAAGACATTGAAGCCATGAACAAGAGTGTTATTCTAATGGGGTCGCACTATGCCAATTGGGAATGGATTATCAACATCTGTAGCTATACGAAATTACACTGTGTAGGCGCGTTCACAAGGTTGACCAACCCACATTATAACCAGCTCATAAAAACAAACAGAAGCCGATTTGGAAGTGAGTTTGTTCAGACCTCAAAAACGATAAAAAAACTAATTAAATACAAGTTAGACAACAAACTAGCCATTTACGGATTGTTGAGTGATCAGTCTCCTAGTTTAGAGAAAACGCATTACTGGGCCGAGTTTTTAAATGTAAAGGTCCCTATCCATACAGGAGCAGAAATGTTGGCTAAAAAACACAACTTTGCCTTAGTTCACATGAAAGTTAACAAGGTAAAAAGAAGTCATTATGAAATTGAATTTGAAATCCTCTCGGAAAACCCCCAAGAAATTCCAGATTATCAAATTACAGATGACTTTTTAAGACGTACTGAAGCACAAATCCACGAAAAACCCGAATTCTATTTCTGGACACACAAACGCTTTAAATACAAAGACCACGCACCTAATACATCACGTCAAAAAAGAAAAAAGCCAAACAAATAGATTGGATTAGGCCCTCCAATGTGTTTACTTTTTTTACTTAAACAATCTAAACTTTCCACCGAAAACAATGGTGGGCTGTACATACCAAAAGTTTTGACTTGCGGAGTCTGAACTACTCTGTGTTGTTCTGATATCTCCCATATCGATAAAACCTCCTTTGAGCTCAGTCATCAGGAAAAAATACTTGTAAATTGTAAAATCAAGACCAACACGTCCTGAAATTCCATAACCCGACACATGAAAGTCGTCGTAGCGTTCTTTGCCTAAAAGGGTACTATTTGTTTTTGGAAACAAAAAACCGAGCCCTAAACCTTCTGTTACATTGATTTGAAAATTTTCAGCATACAAACCGAACACAGAACTTATATCGTCGAAACGACTCACTTCTACACATACATAGTTCAAACCATCTGTATGTTCAAATTTCAAAAATTCCTCTGTCAAATCAATCGTATCGTCATAAGAAAAGCCATAAGATGGATCAATATAACCGTCAATTGCCACGGTCTGATCTTGAATCATCACATATTTCATATGATCCACTCCCAATGAAATGGTGTAATTTTCTTTAAAAAAATATCCAATACGATAATTCGTTTGAGGAATGGTCATATTTGCCGGATTCAAATACTTATCAAAAGAAAAAGGAGAAGGCTTATCCTTTGATTGCACCTTTGCCAATCTGAAATCATAATCACTTCCTTTAAAAGAAATATCGGAATCTGAATAATAACCTCTATTCCATCCCCAATAAAGAAAGAATTTCCCTTTGTTTTCAATTTTCTTAAAGTCTTTCTTCTGAGAGAAACCAACAGTACTCATTCCTAAATAAAGTACTACGCAATAAATGTATTTCATTGTTTATTTTTTAGACTTGGCAAAGATACACAACTAACTTTCGGAAAAAACAACATTTATCAGCAAATAACTAATAAATTCTTTTACCTCTTAAATATCTCTTGATCTTTTTAAGCTTCTTTGTTTACAACTTAAAACGCCCTCCAAAAACCAAAGTTCCTTCAACAAATCCAAAATCTTGTGTGGCGGTATCTGATGCACTATTAGTTGTTCGAACATCCGTCAAATTAATATACCCCGATTTAAATTCTGTTTGAATAAAAAAGTGTTTAAAAATTGTAAAGTTTAAACCAACTTTAGCAGATAGTCCAAAACCAGAAACATGAAAATCGTCGGCATTATCCTTTCCAAGCAGCGAACTATCCGTCCTAGGAAATAAAAACCCAAGACCTAAACCTTCAGTAAGATTGATTTGAAAGTTTGTCGCATACAAACCAAAAACAGCACTGATATCATCAAAACGGTTGAGTTCCAAGTTTACATAGTTCAAACCATCGGTATGCTCATAAGTCAAAAATTCAGGAGTCAACTCAATAGTTGATTCATAAATACCATCATATGGATAGCCTCCGTCAATTTCTCCCTTAATTGACACCTCTTGGTCTTGTACCATGACATATTTCATATGATCAAAACCAAAAGAAATCGTGTAATTCTCATGGAAAAAGTATCCAAATCTAAAATTTGTCTGTGGAATGGTAAGATTTCCAGGATGTAAATATTTATGTGCTGAAAAAGGGGTTTGACGATCTTGTGCTTTTACATCGTACAATACAAAATCATAATCACTTCCTTTAAAATGAATATCTGAATCTGTGTAAGCACCTCTATTCCATCCCCAATAAAGATAAAACTTCCCTTTATTTTTTGGTTTTACAAAACCTAATTCTTGCGAATAACTTAAACTACAGACAAATCCGTAAAAAAACACAGCCAGTATATATTTCATTTGTAACAATATTTAGCCACAAACATACTTAACTTATGTTTATTTCACAAACTATATTTACAACATTTAAAGTCCTGCTATTTCCTTAATCTCATCAATAATTTGCAACGCTAAGGCATCTGCTTTCTCTTGAGAAGTACTTTCGGTATAAATACGAATAACAGGCTCCGTATTTGATTTTCTCAAATGCGCCCATTCTTCTGCAAAATCAATTTTAACACCATCAATAGTATTCACGTCTTCGTTTTGATGTTTTTGTGCCATTTCAGAAAGAATCTTATCGACATCTAAAGTAGGTGTCAATTCAATCTTATTCTTGCTCATAAAATAGCTTGGATAGCTATCTCTTAATTCTTTACACGACTTACCACTCTTTGCCAAATGCGACAAGAATAGAGCTACACCAACCAAAGAATCACGTCCGTAATGTGATTCTGGATAAATGATTCCTCCATTTCCTTCACCACCTATGACAGTATTCGTGGCTTTCATTGCAATAACAACGTTTACTTCACCTACAGCACTTGCGGTATAAGTTCCGCCGTGTTTTTCTGTAACATCTCTCAAAGCTCTTGAGGAAGACAGGTTAGAAACCGTATTTCCTCCCTTCAATTCGCCCAACACATAATCGGCGCAGGCAACAAGTGTATATTCTTCTCCAAACATAGAACCGTCTTCATTCACAAGTGCCAATCTATCAACATCGGGATCTACTACAATTCCTAAATCCGCTTTCTTTTCAACCACCAAATTCGAGATGGCTCCCAAATGTTCTTTTAAAGGTTCTGGATTGTGTGGAAAATGACCCGTTGGATCGCAATAGAGTTCTATACACTCCACGCCCATTTGCGCCAATAGTGCAGGAATAAAAATACCTCCAGTTGAGTTCACCGCATCTAAAACCACTTTAAATTTCGCATTCTTAACGGCATCTACATCTACCAAATCAAGTGCTAATACAGCATCTATATGCTTTTGTACATAACTTCTGTCTTTTGAATAACTTCCTAAATCGTCTACTTCCGAATACTGATAAGCATCATTCTCCGCAAGCACCAATATTTTTTGACCTTCCTCTCCATTTAGGAATTCTCCTTTTTCATTTAATAATTTGAGGGCATTCCATTGCTTTGGATTGTGAGAAGCCGTGATGATAATTCCTCCATCTGCATTTTCCATAGGTACTGCTACCTCCACAGTAGGCGTTGTTGACAATCCTAAATCTATAACATCAATTCCCAAACCTACCAAGGTATTGGATACCAAACTGCTAATCATTTTTCCAGAAATACGAGCATCACGACCAAGAACAACACGTAATTTCTCTTTTGAAGCCTTGTCTTTATTTCTATCGACCAGCCAAGTACCATAAGCACTTGCAAATTTAACGGCGTCTAGTGGGGTTAAATTGTCTCCAATATTTCCACCGATTGTACCTCTAATTCCCGAAATTGATTTGATTAATGCCATGTAGTTTCTATTTTTATGAATGCACAAAAATAGCAAACTATCTCGATAAAACAGAGTGTTTTATCGATAAAAAACAAACAAACCTAAAAAAAGTGTGCTCGAGAACACCAACACCCTTTCTAGGTCTTAAGACCTAGTAGGCACAAACACTTTAGCTGTACATTTTCTTACGCAATTCTTTTACTTTAGGATCTGACAAGTATTCATCGAAGGTTGCGTATTTATCGATTACTCCTTTTGGGGTAATTTCAATAATTCTATTGGCAACGGTTTGCGCAAACTCGTGATCGTGTGTAGAGAACAACACGGTTCCTTTAAAGTTCTTTAATGAGTTATTTAAGGCTTGTATCGATTCCAAATCTAAGTGATTCGTAGGCTCATCTAACATCAGCACATTAGCTCTTTTCATCATCATACGAGACAACATACAACGTACTTTCTCTCCTCCAGACAATACATTACACTTCTTTAATGCTTCTTCTCCACTAAAGATCATTTTCCCTAGGAAACCTCTTAAATGTACTTCTTCTCTTTCTTCTTCTGTTTTGGCATACTGACGTAACCAGTCGACCAAGTCTAGTTCTTCATTTTCAAAGAATTCTGCATTCTCTAAAGGTAAATAAGATTGCGTTGTGGTGATTCCAAATGCATACGCTCCAGCATCTGCTTCTTCATTTCCATTGATGATCTGATAAAAAGAAGTTACTGCCTTTGAGTTTTTTGAGATAATAGCTACTTTATCACCTTTACTTAAGTTGATATCTATGTTTTTAAACAACAACTCTCCATCAATCTCTTTTGATAGATTTTCTATGTTAAGGATTTGATCTCCTGCTTCTCTTTCTCTTTCAAAAATAATAGCAGGATAACGACGACTCGAAGGTTTGATGTCTTCAACATTCAATTTCTCAATCATTTTCTTTCTACTGGTTGCTTGTTTAGACTTTGCAACGTTTGCAGAGAAACGACGGATAAATTCTTCCAACTCTTTCTTTTTGTCTTCTGCTTTTTTGTTTTGCTGCGCTCTTTGTTTGGCCGCTAACTGACTAGACTCGTACCAGAAGGTATAGTTTCCAGAATACTGATTTACTTTTCCAAAATCGATATCTGAGATATGTGTACATACGGCATCTAAAAAGTGACGGTCATGCGACACGACAATTACTGTATTTTCGTAGTTGGCTAGGAAGTGCTCCAGCCATGCAATGGTTTCAAAATCCAAATCATTGGTAGGCTCATCCATGATCAATACATCAGGATTTCCAAACAAAGCTTGTGCAATTAAGACACGTACTTTTTGTTTTCCGTCTAAGTCACCCATCAAGGAATAATGAGCGTCGTCTTTAATGCCTAGCGAAGACAGTAAGGTAGCAGCATCGCTTTCTGCGGTCCACCCACCCATTTCTTCAAACTTCACTTGTAGTTCCCCTATCTTATCTGCATTTTCATCGGTATAGTTTTCATACAGTGCATCCATCTCCTTTTTCACACCGAACAAATCTTTGTTTCCCATGAGCACCGTTTCCAACACCGGAAATTCATCGAAGGCAAAGTGATCTTGTGACAAAACCGACATTCTTTTGCCAGGTTCTAAAGCCACATGCCCAGAAGTAGCCTCCATCTGTCCTGTTAATATTTTTAGAAAGGTAGATTTCCCGGCACCATTGGCACCGATAATTCCATAACAGTTGCCTTGAATAAATTTTGTGTTCACTTCATCGAACAAAACACGTTTACCAAATTGTACGGAAAGATTAGATACTGTAAGCATTGTAATGAATTTTAAATTTTGGCAAAAATAAGAAAAAAAGACCATCCATTCTAGGCGTTAGCAGGAATTCTCAAAAAACAAAACGCCCAATGAATACTCCTTTTTTTTTACAATTCTACCAGCTAAATAACACCTCCCTAAAACTAGTGAGTTTGAAAAAATACTTAAAATGAGTATTGCTACTGCAATTTACATTTGTTAACTTTAAAACATTGTTTAACGATAAAAAATATAAACTATGAAACATTTACAAAAACTGCCTATGTCTATCTTCATCATACTTGGTGCCCTGCTAATCTCTTGCCATGATGAAGTAAAGGAAACTGAACCTGCTACACCTACTCTAAAAGAGGAATACCTTACTGCAGGAGAAAAAGAAATCGTACTCGGAAAGAAAATAGAAAATCCCTATGCTGTTGCAACTATGCAAAAAGCGTATGAGAATTTAATGAATTCAGAAAGTAAAAACTCAAATGTATCGAAAAAGGTGGGAGAAAGTGTTGCAATTGTAACCAACCATCACTATGTTCGCTTTTGGTGCGTATCACAAGAAGACAGAGATAAACTAACAGCCTTAGACATTAAGTTCTCCGATTTTCCGTTAGATCAGGAGATTGAGGAGACTGGAAACTTCTTTGCAGAAGAAGACATCACTACCGAAGCTTATGAAGGAGCTTGGATATATACTTCCTTATTGGCCGATTTTGATTATGAATCTTTAGGACTGACCTATGAGATTTTAGAAGATTTGTTTTTATTCGAAGAAGCGCAAGGCGAAGACATCGAAGAAGATGATAGCGTTTTGGCCAAAGCCAGCGATTCGGAAATTGCGTTTTACGAAGCCTTAGAAAAAGAAGCTTTTAGAATTACCGGAAACTTGGAGAAAGAAATGGCAAAAAACAAAAGCAATATTCAAGAAAGGTGCTGGTTTTTCTGTAGCGGAAGAACCCAACCCAAAGGAACTCTTAAGGTGTACAATACAGAAACAAGAAGTACAGACCCTGTGGTAGGCGTAAAAGTAAGAACATACCGTTGGTTTGTTTGGGGTTATGGTTATACGAACAGCAATGGATATTATGTAATTAACAAAAAATACAGAGGAAATCCTTGGTATTCTATAGATTTTGACAACCCTTCTAACAAAATAAAAATTTATTCCACTTGGCTTTCTCTTTCCGATGCAACTTATAGAGCTTGGACACAATCGAAAAGTGGCTATGATAAAACTTTTTACACCAACTCTTATGGATGGCGTTTTTCTACTGTAAATAATGCAGTAGTAAAATACCGAAAATATTGTGACCAATATGGAATCACAAAACCATCTTCAAAAATGCGTATCAACGTTACGAATGGTACTGGCTCGGCTTCGGCTCCAATGCTTCAAAAAACTTGGGGTTTCATTGGCTATAATTCACATGCTAGTGTAAGTAATTTCTTTGCCAATTTAGGCTTTGGAGTTATCAATACAGCAAGCTATTTCTTTAAATGGGTATTACCAGATATTTGGATACAAGCAAACTCTAGTAATGGTACAGCAAAAGTATTTTCAACTACTTTTCATGAAATGGCACATGCTTCTCATTTTGAAAAGGTAGGTGGTAGTTATTGGGCTAAATATATCAGTTATATCATTACTTATGGAAGTTATGGTGATGGAACAGGGAGAAATGCAGGGCTTTGTGCTTTGGGTGAAGCTTGGGGATATCATATAGGGAATTTTTTAACTATTCAAGAGTTTGGAAATAATAATAGTGAATTAACATCAGGTGCTTTTGAAAATTTTGATCCAATACAAAGACCTAATGATATTGCCAAATCAAGATATACTGACGCTAATGGAAATTTAAACAGTACTGGATGGGCAGGCTGGATGCCGTCCGGACTAATTAATGACATTATTGATACAAATAGTGATTTGGTTAGAACAGGGTTTAGGGATAATGTATCTGGATATACACTACAAAATATTTACAATGCTCTAGATAGAGATGTTGCATCTCCTCAAGCTTTTAGAGATCGCTTGTTACAAGAAAACGGCAACAGAGATGAAACAGATTTACGAAATTTATTTGAAGCTTATTATTATAATTAAATTTAGGTATTATGAAAAATTATATGTGCGTAGTATTTATACTATTTCTTTGTTCATGTGACCCTGATGCATGTTCTGAATATTTAATTAAAAATTCAACTAATTTAGATTTAAATCTAACATTTATTGAGAAAAAAGAAATTAAAGAAGTTAATATTGAAAAGCAATATGTAGTTAATTTTATTGAACATAATTGTGATACGGGTGGGGCTCCATTATTATATCTTTATAATTATAATTCAATTTATCTATCAAAAGGAAATGAAATATTGAAAGTATGGAAACCCGATACAAAAGGTAAAAACATTTATAATATTGACAAAGATTGGAGTGTTCGAGAAAGCCCAAAAGACAATTTCATTTATACTTTTGAAATAACGGATGAAGACTTAATACGCCAAGAAGAGTAGCATTTAGAGAACGCTTATTGCGAGAAAACAGTAATAGAGACCAGACGGATTTGAGAAATTTATTTCAAGCCTACTATTGGGATTAAATTCATACCTTAGATTATGAGAAAATTTATTTGTTTATTAATAATTACGATATTTTGCTCTTGTGACCCAGATTACTGTGGCATTTATATCGTTAAGAACAACACAAGTAAAAATTTAAAATTGCATCTTAAAAATGATACTATTGAACTAAATAAAACGTATCTTTTACGAAACGAAAAATGTTCTTTAGGGGGAATATCTCCACTGGATTTGTCAGAATATGATTCGATATATGTAACAGACATAAATAATGTAATTTTAATAACATACAAACCTAATACCTTCCACGACGAAGACCTAAATTGCACATGTAAGCTTCCCCAAAAACCGAACTGTTTATAAGTAGAAAAATAATCTTAACTTTAAACAGTAATTATGAGAAAAAGTAAATTTAGTCCACAACAAATAGCTTCTATTCTAAAGGAGTTTGATCACGGGAAATCTATTTCAGATATTTCCAGAGCGCATGGTATTAGTTCTGCTACCTTTTATAAGTGGCGTTCTAAGTATGCAGGTATGAATTCTAAAGAGCTTAAAAAGCTAAAAACTTTAGAAGAGGAGAATCGTAGACTCAAACAAATGTATTCAAGTTTGGCTTTAGATCATCAGCTAGCAAAAGAGATCATTGAAAAAAAGCTATAAAGCCCTACCTGAAACGGCTTCTGGTCAAAGAGTTTATTGATTATGGCATAAGTAGGGCGTGCCGTATTTTAAATCTGAGTAAAAGTGTTTATTATTACCAGCCATTAGTCAAAGAGGATTCAGAAATTGAATCGGCTTTAAAAGAAAAGGCAGAACAACACTCAGAAGAAGGGTTTTGGAAAGCTTATAATCGTTTGCGCAATGAAGGAAAGCCATGGAATCATAAACGAGTATACCGAGTTTATAAATCCTTAGGGTTGTCTTTGCGTAGAAAGGCAAAAAAGAGACTGCCAGCACGCGTAAAAGAACCTTTGGAGGTTCCTAAAGAATTAAACCATACATGGAGTATGGATTTTGTTACCGATGTATTAGACAACAGTAGACGCTTTAGAGGTTTTAATGTTATTGATGATTATAATAGAGAAATCCTTTTTATAGAGATAGATTATTCTTTGCCTAGTAATCGCATCCTTTGGGTCCTGAATCATTTGATACATAAAAGAGGTAAGCCAAAGCGCATCAGAATGGATAACGGACCAGAATTCATAGCAAACATAACATCTCAATGGAGTACTATGCACGAAATAGACTTTAAATATATACAACCAGGTAAACCCACTCAAAATGCTTTTATAGAAAGATTTAATGGAAGTTATAGGCGAGGTGTTTTGAATAAATACATTTTTGAAAATTTAGATCAAGTAAGAGCGCAAACTCAAATTTGGATGAATGACTATAATCATTACCGCCCACATGATGCTTTAGGTAAAATACCACCAATTAAGTACGCCGAAAAAAAACGCGTCGCTGCCGCTGGGCTCATTTTAAAATAGATTGGTTTAAATATTTATAATGAAGATAAACCAATTTATTTTAAAACGTAAAAAAGTATATATTTGGAAAATCAAACAGTTCTAATTAAGGGAAGCTTACACACAGAAAAAAATATTTATAATTACTCATGCTGGTTTAACAAAAAAGTATCCAAATATAATTATGAAAATACTTTTGAAATCACAAATGAAGATCTTGAATAGGTAAATTTGTTAACGGCATATGTAGAAAACAGCAGTTAATAGCCAATCTAAATGTTTGGCTTTTATCTGTTGTTTTTTATTTAAAAAATTACAGAAGATTTGAGCAATTTATTGTTCAGATTAATTTTATACCTTAGATTATGAGAAAATTTATTTGTTTATTAGTAACAATTCTTCTTTATAGCTGTGATCCTAATAGTTGTGTTGAAGAAAAAATATCAAATTTATCCGATACTGACATTACTATAACTTGGCATTTTATAGAAGAGACAGCTGGGGTAAAAACAGTTCAAATAAACAGAAATCAGACTAAAGTTATTTAAAGTTATTTATGAAAGTAATTGTGCATTAGGAGGTGTTGCCATTGATTATGTGAATAGTTATGACTCTATAGTGGTTTCTTCATTACAAAATGAAATATTAAAAACGTGGAAACCTGAAACACCAGGAAAAAACATCTACAATATTGAGCGCGATTGGTATGTTCGAGAAAGTCCAAAAGACAATTTCATTTATACATTTGAAATCACTAATGAAGATTTAATACGGCAAGAAGAGTAGTATTTGTAGGTAATAATTCAAACATCATGAAGAAATTGACAATGCTTTTAATCTTTATACTGATTGGCCTTAATTTATCGAGTTGTGACCCTGAAGAATCATTTTTTCTTCATTATTATCAAATATACCTTAAAAATAATACGGACGAAGAAATAAAACTAATCTATCATAAATTAGGAATTAGAGACACCATAGTCATAAATACTCGGAATAAAATAACATCAAAGTATTTTGAACACTATTCTTATTCATCTGACCTAAATGAAAATATTGACTTTAATCTAATTATAAAAAAAGGTGTTAATGAATGCTTTAACAACAGAATTGGTGAGTTAGAACTATACATAGGTGATAAATTTATTAAAACATGGAAAGGAGTAGCAGCAGAACATTTGGGACCTCAATTAAATAGCCCTTATAATCTCGATTCTTGGGATTTACTCAAATATGATAAGGTCCTTAGACTGCGTTATGATGAATTCATTTATGGAGAAATTGTATTTACCATAACTGATGAAGACATAATACGCCAAGAAGAGTAATTTTTAGAGACCGCTTGTTAAGAGAAAACAGTTATAGAGACCAAACAGATGTAAGAAATTTATTTACAGCTTATTATTGGAGTTAACTTTAAATATTCGATAATGAAAAAAATTAGCTTTTTGCTATTGACAATACTACCCTTATTTGGTTGTGATCCTGAGAGATGCTCTACATATTACATCAATAATAAAAGCGCTCAAGACATTTCCTTAAATTACGTTTCAAAATCACCAAATTTCTACAAAAAAATAATTATTGGTGCTGACTCGAATGATCTTTTTTCAGATAAAACCTGTGCTATCGGTGGCATCTCAATTGATATTGATGCCGACTCAATCTACCTGTCACATGAAGATGAAATTCTAAAAATATGGAAACCTGATTCTGAAGGAAAAAACATCTACAATATTGAGCGCGATTGGTATGTTCGAGAAAGTCCAAAAGACAATTTCATTTATATTTTTGAAATAACTAATGAAGATTTAAATAGGTAGAAATAATAACTTCCAAAAGATTATCCCAATTAAAACCATAAACAAGTTTTGTCTTAACGCGTATTAAATCAAATTTTTCGATCAGTGCGTAAAAAAAAGAGCTGTCTCCACGAGACAGCTCTTTTATATATTAAATAGTTGGAACTCTTATTTTCCTTCCATTTTCTTTTTCAAGTCAGCAAGACCAGCAATATCTCCAAACGTTGCTTTGTCAGCAGCTTCTGCTTTTTTACTAGCAGCTTTGATATTCTTAGCCTCTTCAGCTCTAAAGATTGCCGTATGAGAAGCAACAATTCTTCTGTATTCCTTGTTGAATTCTAATACTTTAAAGTCAGTAGCATCTCCTTTTCCAAGTTTACTACCATCTTCTTTCTCTAAATGACGTCCTGGTACGAAAGCCTCAACTCCGTCAGCAAACGTTACGATTGCTCCTTTGTCAGTCTTTTCTTTAATCGTACCTGCATGTACAGAATCTATCGTGTATGTAGCTTCATGTGCATCCCAAGGATTGTCTTGTGTTTGTTTGTGACCTAAGTTCAACTTACGGTTTTCAACATCCAATTCTAATACTTGAACATCTAACACATCACCAACATTTACAAAGTCAGATGGGTGCTTAATTTTCTTAGTCCAAGAAAGATCAGAAATATAAACCAATCCGTCAATACCTTCTTCAAGCTCAACAAATACACCAAAGTTTGTGTAATTTCTTACCGTTCCTTTGTGTGCAGAACCTACAGGGTATTTCTTAGTAATGTCTGTCCATGGATCTGGGTGCAATTGCTTGATACCCAATGACATTTTTCTATCATCTCTATCCAAAGTCAATACGACTGCTTCTACCTCATCACCAACTTTTACAAAGTCTTGTGCTGAACGTAAGTGTGTAGACCATGACATTTCAGATACGTGAACCAAACCTTCAACTCCTTGGTTTACTTCAATAAACGCACCGTAATCAGCAAGTACAACTACTTTACCTTTTACTTTATCACCTACTTTAAGTTCAGCATCTAAAGCTTCCCATGGGTGAGCACTCAATTGTTTCAATCCTAATTGAATTCTTGTTTTTTGATCGTCAAAATCAAGGATTACAACATTTAATTTTTGATCCAACTCAACAACCTCAGATGGGTGGTTGATTCTCGACCAAGATAAATCAGTAATATGTACCAAACCGTCTACACCACCTAAATCGATGAATACACCGTAAGAAGTTACGTTTTTCACGATACCTTCAAGTACTTGACCTTTTTCAAGCTTACTAATGATTTCTTTCTTTTGAATCTCGATATCAGCTTCGATAAGCGCTTTATGAGAAACAACAACGTTTTTAAATTCATGGTTGATTTTCACAACTTTGAATTCCATTGTTTTGTCTACATATTGATCGTAATTTCTAATTGGCTTCACGTCAATTTGAGAACCTGGCAAGAACGCCTCAATTCCAAATACGTCAACAATCATACCTCCTCTAGTTCTGCACTTCACGAATCCGTTTACTACTTCACCAGTTTCTTGAGCATTGATTACTCTATCCCAAGCTTTGATTACTCTCGCTTTTTTATGAGACAATACCAATTGACCAGAAACATCTTCTCTCTTATCAACCAATACTTCAACAACATCACCAACAGCTAAGTTAGGGTTGTAACGGAATTCGTTCAAAGAGATAACTCCTTCAGACTTAGAATTGATATCGATGATTGCATCACGCTCAGTAATTCTTGTTACCTTACCTTCAATTACATCCAACTCGTTTACAAAACCTACGGTTCCTTCTAAAGCAGATTCAAATTCTTTTAGTTTAGACTCATCTACAGCCTCAATACCTTCTTCGTATTTATGCCAATCAAAGCTTGCTAAAAATTCTTCTGGGTTTACAACTTCAACAGCAGGTACTTCCTGTGCTTCAGTTTCGTTTTTTAATTCTTCAGACATAATGTCTTTTCTTTTGTATCTTATTGCTGACCAGATTGTTTAAACGAAATCAACATAAGAGATGTTAATTAATTTTATTTCTATAATTCCCTTTCCAATTCTGTACTCGTAAAAAGGAGTGCAAATTTACTGTTTATTTCCGAATCTAACAAAACAAAATCAAATGATTTTTAGACACTTAAGACTCAATCCTAAAATACTTGCAAACCAACACCTACAAGGTGCCAAGTAAGCACCACTGCTTTTAACAGCACATTAACACAAAACACTGAATACCTTTGCTGTTTTTGTGTACAACCATTCCCCCTAAATGACTAAAAAACTACTCATATTACTCACTATTATTGTCCTAATCAGTTGTAATACCACAAATGATTCAAACAAACACAGCGTCTATTTTGGAGGTGAAATTAAAAATCCAACAGCAGGTTTTATCTGTCTTAAGAAAGACTCAGAACTAATCGACACCTTGTTCTTGTCGGCACAAAACAAATTTTCTA
The DNA here is from genome assembly GCA_943789365.1 of uncultured Flavobacteriaceae bacterium. Classification (GTDB taxonomy): domain Bacteria; phylum Bacteroidota; class Bacteroidia; order Flavobacteriales; family Flavobacteriaceae; genus Flavicella. Next base: position 717,397 of record CALSTV010000001.1, read on the forward strand.
AACACTTCACTCAACTTCGCAAGGGGCTGTATACTTTCCATCACGGCAATGAATTGCAATACATATTCCTCGACGCGCAAGACAGCATTTCAATTCACCTGAACACAAAAGATTTTGATGAATCTTTGACTTTTTCAGGAAAAGGCGCCGAAAAAAATGAGTATTTGCTCAATTTATTTCTTGAAAATGAAAAAGAAGACAAGCTATTTCATCAATACTTCCGACTTTCGCCGCAAGAATTCAAGGACAAAGTAGACCTACTACAAGAACTAAAATACGTAGATCTTGAAGAATTTGAAATTTCACAGAACAATCGTTGCAAAGCGTTCTCGAAAATAGCAAAAGCCACCATCGACTATTCTCTATACAAGAAGATGGAATACTATCCTTGGGCGCACAAAAACATTACAACAGCAAAACATTTTGAAGAAATTGATGATTCTTTCTATGCGTATAGAAAAAACATCGATTTAAACGACGAAGACATGATAGGGTATTATGTATACACCAATTACCTTATCAATTACCTATACAATCAGGCATTTCAAAATCTAAAAAACAAGGAGTTTTCAAAAAACGAAATCAGGATTGAATTTTTTAAAGCGGTTGAAAAGAACATTACCCTCGAAAGTTTTAAAAACAAATTGCTGATGGATAATATTCTTCACAATATTTTAAAAAACCCGAATACGAACGACCTCGATGTGCTGCATTTATTTTTAAATATTTCTACTAACCTGGCCGACAAAGAAAAGATAGCGCGTCTCATTGAAAATAAAATTTCACTGCAAAACAACCAATCAATACCCAATTTCACGCTTACAAATACAAAGAACATCGATGTTCCACTCAATCGTGTTATCCGCAACAAAAAAGCGGTGGTTTATTTTTGGTCTAAGAAATACATGTCTCCAAAATACCTATCGTCTCGAATTACTTATTTACGCAAAAAACATCCCAATTACACTTTTATTGGAATCAACATAGACCAAAATCCTTATCCAGCAACAACTGAAGCTTCATTTCCTTTTGAAAAACACCAATTTAAACTTCCCAAAACAAGCATTGCTCAGAAATTTTGTTCAAGTGGCTATCCTAGAACCCTTATCATTTCAAACAAAGGACAAATTTTAAACAGCTATACAAACATAAGTACTAAAGATTTTTCTACCAGTTTAGCTTCCTTCTAAAAAATAAAGACTTTCATTAGATTCCTGCAACTATTAGACGTACCTTTGCACACTTTTAACACTGACTAACAAGGTAGCGATATTATTTTGTAAGTCAATAACTTATACATAATGTCGACATTTTTAGAACTAGGATTGAATGAAGAAATCCTAAAAGCCTTAACTGATTTAGGCTACGAAAAGCCATCAGAAATTCAAGAAAAGGCAATTCCACAAGTAATTTCATCAACAGATGACTTAAAAGCATTTGCTCAAACTGGAACAGGAAAAACAGCTGCTTTCAGTTTACCTGTCTTGCAGTTATTAGACGCCAACAGCAAAAGCACACAAGCAATAATCCTTTCTCCAACAAGAGAATTGGCCGTGCAAATTGGAAACAACATCAAAGACTTTTCGAAATACATGAAAGGTGTGAATGTACTTACCGTTTATGGTGGTGCTAATATTGACGAGCAAATTAGAGGGCTTAAAAAGGGGGTTCAAATTGTAGTGGGAACTCCGGGAAGAACCGTAGACCTTATCAAAAGAAAACAACTAAAGCTAGACAACATCAAATGGCTTATTTTGGATGAAGCAGACGAGATGCTCAATATGGGATTCAAAGACGAGTTGGATCAAGTATTAGAAGTGACTCCAGACGACAAACAAACTTTGTTATTCTCTGCAACCTTCCCTAGAGAAGTTGAATCCATCGCTAGAAATTATATGAACAATCCTGCCGAAATTAGTGCAGGTCAGAAAAACACGGGATCCGACAATGTCTCCAACGAATATTACGTTGTTACAGAAAGAAACAGATATCCTGCGTTGAAGCGAATTGCTGATGCCAATCCAGACGTCTATGGAATTGTATTTTGTAGAACCAAAAGAGAAACAGCACAAGTTGCAGACAATCTAATTCAAGACGGATACAACGCTGATGCTTTACATGGAGATCTTTCCCAAGCGCAACGCGATGGAGTGATGCAAAAATTCCGCAACAAATCCTTACAGATATTGGTAGCTACAGATGTTGCAGCTCGTGGATTGGACGTAAACAACTTAACACATGTCATCAATTACAAATTACCAGATCAAACAGAAGCCTATACACACCGTAGTGGAAGAACTGGTAGAGCGGGTAATAAAGGAATCTCAATTGCATTGATAACCAATAAAGAAATTGGAAAACTTCGTCCAATTGAAAGAAAAATAAAAAAGAAATTCGAAAAGAAGGTTGTTCCTACTGGAGAAGAAATATGCAAAAGTCAATTGTTCAGTTTAATTCACAATGTAAAAGAAACAGAAGTGAATCACGAACAAATCGACACCTATTTAGAAAGTATCTATAGCAGCTTAGAAGGTTTAGATAGAGAAGAACTAATCCAAAAATTTGTTTCTGTAGAATTTAATAAATTCCTCAAATACTATTCGAATGCGCGCGATCTTAACGATGTGGAACGCGACAGAAGAAGTGACGAAAGAGGAAAATCTAGAGACGACGAAAACATGACGCGTTTCTTTATCAACCTAGGTAGAAAAGACAATTTAAATCCTGGAAAACTAATAGGCCTGATCAACGAACAAAACATTACAAACAATGTTGAAATTGGTCAGATTGAAATTTTAGACACCTTTTCATTCTTTGAATTGGACAAAAACTTTACCGATGAAACCATCAGTGCTTTTACCGATGCAAGTTTTAATGGACGTAATGTAAATGTTGAAATCACCGAAAAGAAAAAACGTTCTGGTGGAGGAAGAGACCGCAGACGTGGAGGTGATGACAGAAGAGGTCGTGGAAGACGTTTTGAAGGCGGAAGATCTGGAGGAAGAAGTGACCGAAGCAGTAGTCGAAGAAGAGACGGAGGAGGAGACAGAAACAACTCATACGACCGTCAGGATCGCCCAGACAGAAGCGACAGAAGAAGTTCTGACAAACCAGACAGAAGTGCTGGATTTGGGCGAAAAAGAAAATAATTAAGAAACCTCAAAAAAATGCCTACTAATTTCAGTAGGCATTTTTTTTGAACAAAACTGTACTCAACTACCTATACAAACTAAAAAAGCCTGTTTCTTTGAAGAAACAGGCTTTTAAATTCTTAATTCAATACACTAACTCAACTCTTCGTTGGTTCTTAGTTTTTGAATGTATTGCGCTTTAATGTTTTGCTTACGTTTTGCAACTGATGGCTTTGTGAAATGCTGACGCTCACGTAATTGACGCATTGTTTTCGTTCGGTCGAATTTTCTCTTAAAACGTTTCAACGCTCTGTCGATATTCTCTCCTTCTTTAATAGGTATAATTAACATTGTGTATCACCTCCTCTCATCGTACTCTCTTTAATATGTTTATCGTTGGGAAAAATCCTCAACTGTTATTTATTTAATTGGTGTGCAAATGTACAACTAATTTCAAGACAAAAAAATGGAATCTTGAAAAATATATATTCTTTTAATTTAACTTATGAAAAACGCTACATCCAACAAATTCTGTCTATGTAATCAACTTTACCATTTATAGAAGCTCCCTAAGTTCTATCGAAATATTGAACAGTAAATTACGCTTTAAGTAGTTCTCTTGAAATAACCACTTTTTGAATTTCGGTAGTTCCTTCTCCTATAGTACATAGTTTGGCATCTCTATAGAATTTTTCTACAGGAAAGTCTTTGGTATACCCATATCCTCCGTGAATCTGAACCGCTTCGTTGGCAGTTCTTACACAACATTCTGAAGCATACATTTTTGCCATGGCACCTATCTTAGTCATAGGTTTTCCCTCATTTTTAAAGGCCGCTGCTTTATGAGTTAACAATTCTGCTGCTTCAATCTCGGTGGCAATATCGGCAAGTTTAAACGAGATTCCCTGGAAGGAAGCAATCGGCTTTCCGAATTGTACACGCTCCTTGGAATATTTTAGTGAAGCTTCATAGGCTCCTTTTGCGATTCCTAATGACAAGGCAGCGATAGAAATTCTTCCCCCGTCTAAAACCTTCATCGATTGAATAAAGCCTTCACCTATTTCGCCAAGAATATTATCTTTAGAGACACGACAGTTATCAAATACAAGTTCTGCAGTTTCAGAAGCGCGCATTCCTAATTTATTTTCTTTTTTTCCGGATGTAAATCCAGGCGTTCCTTTTTCTATGGCAAAAGCAGTCATTCCATGTGAATCTCCTTTTTCACCAGTACGTACAATAACAACCGCAATATCTCCGCTAATTCCGTGTGTTATAAAGTTTTTGGCACCATTAAGCACATAATAATCTCCATCTTCAACAGCTGTAGTCGACATGCCTCCGGCGTCAGAACCCGTGTTGTGCTCTGTCAAACCCCAAGCACCAATCCATTCTCCAGTTGCTAGCTTGGGCAACCATTTTTTCTTTTGCGCTTCATTTCCAAACTGCAAGATATGACCTGTACACAATGAATTATGAGCCGCAACCGACAATCCAATCGCACCATCTATTTTGGATATTTCCTCTAAAATAAGCACATAGTCATGGTAATCCATACCAGAACCTCCATAGGCTTCAGGCACCAATACCCCCATAAAACCCATTTCACCGATTTTCCGAAATAAGTCAACAGGAAAAGTCTGACTTTCGTCCCATTCCATCACATAAGGTGCTATATGTTGCTTTGCAAAATCTCGAATCGAGGCTGCAATCATTGCTTGTGTTTCAGTATAACCGAAGTCCATATAAAATAGTTTCTTTTTAAAACGAAAAATTAATAAAAATCGTATTCGTCATTTAGCTCGCAAATATAATGCTATTCTGTCATATTTATCAACGGGAAATTCAGGTATTTTTTTTATTTCTTTTAAGTTTGCAATTTTCCCTACTGAATCGCGGTAATTAAACAGCATTTTTGTCGTTTTATAATCTAAGTAAACGATCGACAGAACTTCTTTAAAACTAGCAGTATTGATGTCTATTTTATGAATTACTGGTAATGTATAGATTTTAAAATTGTTTTTTAAATTATCAGCAGTACGTTTAGACATGCCCCAAACCTCATCCAACTGATTATTATAGCTAAACCCTCCAAGTAATTTTCGATAGTTAACAATTCGATTGGCCAATTTTTCCTCTACTCCATGAATTCGTTGAAAGTCTTGTGATGTTGCCAAATTTACATCCTTTTTAACCAAAACTTTTACTTTGTTCTTTCTTGGCGCTGTATAATACTTCTTCTCAGGAAAAATAAACAATGGGACAAACAGTTTCATTAAAGAATCCGACACCTGAGTGACACGTTGAAAATCTGAAGCACTGTTGATCCATTTATTTGCATTTCGATACGCAAACAATCGATCAATTTCAGCCAATGACATCCCCAAAAGATAGCCTCTTTCATCCGTGAGATAATTGGGATTGAAACGTTTTTTTCTACTCTTTTCTCGTTTTAACGCGTTCAAAGAATCAACTTGATTGGTGAATGCAATTAATTCCTTGTCGTGAATAACTACAGTAGAAGGCACTGATATATAATGCAGCAGTGTTTGTAACAAGAGGATTGCTAAAAGAAAATAAAAAGCCCCATTTCGTTGTTTTTTGTTCAACTTGAAATGGGGTTTTATAAAAGTCATCTTGATTATTTATCAGAGAAACACTGTTCTATTTTTTGCCGATTGCTTTAAGGTAACGATTTAACTCACTCTTTACTTTTGGCGTTAAAATTAAGAGTCCTATAATATTCGGAAAAACCATGGCAAATATCATCGCATCTGAAAATTCAATTACAGAATTCAAACTAGAAGAAGCCCCAACAACCACGAAGAACAAAAACAATCCTTTGTAAGTTAAATCGGCAACTTTTCCTTTTCCGAACAAATATTTCCAACCTTGAATTCCATAATATGACCAAGAAAGCATTGTAGAAAAGGCAAACAAAATAACTGCAATGGTCAATAATATTGAAAAATTAGGAATAACAGAATCAAATGCAAGAGAGGTTAAATCAACACCTCCCAAAGCTTCACCAGAGTCATTAAGAATAACACTACTTCCTTCTAAGTTACCATAAGTAAACAAATTGCTTTTGATGTTTGTAATTACAATTACCAAAGCAGTCATAGTACATATAACTACTGTATCTACAAAAGGGCCTATAGAGGCTACGATTCCCTCACTAGCAGGAAATCTTGTTTTAACCGCGGCATGCGCAATTGAAGCAGAACCGACACCAGCTTCATTTGAAAACGCTGCTCTTCTAAACCCTTGAATCATCACCCCAATTACACCACCCACTACGGCATTACTTCCAAAGGCTCCCGTCCAAATCTCAACGATTCCTGTAGGAATTGCATCTATATTCAATACCAAAATCACTAGAGAAGCACCAACATACATAATTCCCATAAAAGGAACAATCTTTTCAGTTACCAAACCAATTCTTTTGATTCCTCCAATAATTACAGTTCCGACCAATACAGCCATTATCATTCCGAACCAAAAACCGTTATCTACACCAAACAAAACTTTCAACTGTGCTGCTGCCTGATTAGACTGAAACATATTCCCGCCACCAAACGAACCTCCAATTACAAAGATTGCAAATAGTATAGCTAAGACTTTCCCAAGCCCTGCAAATTTGGTTTCTTTCAGACCTTCTTTGAGATAGTACATAGGACCTCCATAAACTTTTCCGTCCGGACCTACTTCTCTGTATTTAACACCTAAAGTGGCTTCAACCAGTTTTGTAGACATTCCTAAAAATCCGGCGAGTATCATCCAAAGTGTTGCTCCCGGACCTCCAATGGCAATTGCCACGGCTACGCCCGCAATATTTCCCAAACCAACCGTAGCAGATAAAGCAGCAGTCAAAGCTTGAAAATGTGTAACTTCTCCAACAACACCTTCAGTTTGAGGACTTTCGAACACATCACCACCGGGCGTAGGATCGCCGGCTACCGGTTCGACACTATGATGATCTATATCGTCATACTTCCCTTTTGCCGCATTAATGGCAACGCCCAATAGACGTACATTGGCAAATTTAAAATACAGTGTAAAAAACAAGGCTCCTAGCAACAATACCATCAAAACAATAGGCACTTGAATACCTACAATAGGTACAGAATAAAAAACGATACTTCCTATAGTATCAGCAAAGGGTTTAAATCCCGATTCAATTTTTTCATCAATGGACATCTCTTGAGCGAAACTTACAATAGGTAAGAAACTGGCAAATATTACTAGAATTTTATTTTTCATAAAAAAAGGTTTGTTAATAATTTTACAATGATACTAAAAAATAAATAAATGTTAATGTCAAAAAAGTTCTTTTAATTTTAATATTTGATCTGGACTGCCCAATAGAATTAAATTCGATTTCGCTTTTAGAATCATGTCGGAAGACGGATTGATAATATAATCCCCTTCACCCGTTACAAAACCAATGACACTACACCCAGTTTTACGTCTTAAGTCCAAATCACGAATGGATTTCAGCAAGTATTCTTTTGGTAAATCTTCCACAGCTATTTCTTCCAAATTAGCAGAGTTTTCGCCATCCAAAGAAATACGATTTACAAATTCCACCAAATCTGGGGTTACAACCAAAGATGCCATATGCTCCCCGCCCAACTTGTCGGGCATGATTACATTATCGGCTCCTGCAATTTTTAATTTTTTTTGTGTAGACTCGTTGGTAGCCCTACTCACAATAGTCATCTTTTCATTCAATTGACGAGAGGACAACACAACATATAAGTTATCGGCATCTGAAGGCAGTGCGGTTATTAGGTTCTGAGCATTCTCCACACCTGCTTTCAACAAAGATTCGTCATCGGTAGCATCACCATCGATAAACAAAAATCCTTCTTCTTCAATTTCTTTTAATAGTTCAGGTGATTTTTCGATCACCACGCAGGACTTTTTGAATTTTTTTAATTTTGACGCCGCCTGTCTTCCGTTTCGACCATATCCACAGACAATCGTATGCCCTTCTAGTGCATTGATCTTTTTTAAAATTTTGTTTGTTTTTAATGCTTCCATCAGTGTGCTGTTTGACAAATATTCCGAAACTACGGTCACCACATAACCATAGATACTAATACTCATTAAAATTAAAAATACGGTAAATAGTTTACCTCCATCTGTTAACGGATGTACTTCACTAAATCCAACGGTGGTAATGGTAATAATGGTCATATACAAACCATCTATAAGTGGAAAATCGAATACATATGTATATCCGAATACGCCAACTATAATTGCGCTTAAAAAGAGAAATACGGCTTTGTAAATTCTAGATGTCAAATTTTCTTTTTTTAAGTATTACAAATCAAATACAGAAGTTCTCTTTGTGTAAAACAAATCCTTTACTTTTAGTAAAAACGCCAAAACTAAATAGATGGCAAAAGACGCTCCTAAGGTCACAAACGAAAGATATATAAAAAGCAAACGTATGTTCTTTACGCCAATTCCTAAACGCTCAGAAAAACGAGAAGAAACATTAAAACCATGCCGTTCAAAATAATGTCGAATGCTATGTATTACTTTCATGTTTCTGTTTTTGAATTTTCAAGCAATATAGGAAATTAATGGGATTATCTCTTCCTAAAAACACGCTTTTTATCTACAACTCTCTAACCATAATACCATCTGAAACGGTCTAAACATTTTGGTTTTTTTGATTACAACACAAACCTTTACAAAAACTTTCAGAACACAGCCGAAAAGTATATTTTTGTCATCAAAATACGAGAACTCATGACAAAACAAGATCTGATAGCACAAATCAAACTTAAAAAATCATTTTTATGCATAGGTTTGGATGTGGACTTGAATAAAATTCCTGAACATTTATTGGCAACCGAAGATCCTATTTTTGAGTTCAACAAGCAAATTATAGATGCAACACACCATTTGGCGGTTGCTTACAAACCCAATACCGCTTTTTACGAGTGCTATGGTTTGAAAGGATGGCAATCTTTAGAAAAGACCATCAATTACCTCAATAAAAATCATCCCGAAATATTCACCATTGCAGATGCCAAAAGAGGCGATATTGGAAACACGTCTACCATGTATGCAAAGGCCTTTTTCGACAATATGAATTTTGATTCTGTTACTGTCGCTCCTTATATGGGAAGTGATTCAGTGGAACCCTTCTTAGCTTTTAAAGACAAGTTTACCATTATGTTGGCATTGACCTCTAACAAAGGTGGTTTGGATTTTCAAGCGCAACAAGTATCTGAAGATGAAAAACTGTACCAAAATGTACTCAAACAATCTTTAACTTGGAACAACAACGAACAACTGATGTATGTGGTTGGCGCAACCAAAGCAGAATATTTCAAAGGCATTCGAGAAATAGTTCCTAACCATTTCCTTTTGGTGCCAGGTGTTGGTGCACAAGGTGGAAATCTAAAAGATGTATGTACCTACGGTTTGAACGATGAAGTGGGATTATTAATCAACTCTTCAAGAGGAATTATTTACGCAAGCAAGAGCCAAGGTTTTGCACAAGTAGCACAAGAAAAAGCGTTGGAACTACAAACTGAAATGGCTGCCATTTTGATTGAAAAAGGGATATCGTAATTGGTAACTGGTTACTTGTTGTTGGCGATTTGTTTTTTCCTACCTAACTTCACTATTGATAATTCAATACTTCATAGTTTGATAACTAACAAATGGTTGTTGTTTTTAAATAAATTATTAACCTTGAAAAAAGGCAACCATATACAGGCATGCTCAATGCTCAAACCAGAAACCAGAAACTAGAAACTAGAAACCAGAAACCAGAAACAAAATTATCTACAAATTAATCTGTTTCAGTGTTTCAATTTTGTTGCGTTCTAAGAAAGCGTCAATGGTTTCAAAATGCTCAATAACACGTTTGTCTTTAAATTCAAAAACTTTTTGTGACAATCCTTGTAAGAAATCTCTATCATGAGATACTAGAATTAAGGTACCATCAAAGTTCGACAAGGCTTCTTTTAAAACATCTTTTGACTTTATATCAAGGTGATTGGTAGGTTCATCTAAAATCAGCACATTTACGGGTTCTAACAGCAATTTTACCATTGCCAATCTGGTTTTTTCTCCACCTGATAGCATGCCTACTTTTTTATCGATAGCATCTCCTGAAAACATAAACCGTCCTAATATGTTTTTTATTTGTGTGCGAATATCTCCTTCCGCTACTTGATCTACCGTCTGAAAAATAGTTAAATCCGGATCCAATAAAGCTGCTTGGTTTTGTGCAAAATACCCCACTTTGGCATTGTGTCCTAACTCGCATTTTCCTTCAAAATCAATTTCACCCATAATGGCTTTAATCATGGTAGATTTCCCTTCTCCGTTTCTACCAACAAAGGACACTTTTTCTCCCCTTGCAATAGACAGATTGGCATTTTTAAATACGGTAGTATCTCCATAAGATTTCGATAAATCTTCTGCCCGAACTGGATAGTCTCCCGATCTTGGTGCCGGAGGAAACTTTAATGCCAATGCAGCATTATCAACTTCATCAACTTCTATTATTTGTAGTTTTTCCAACATACGTTCCCTATCTCTTACCTGATTGGTTTTTGAGTACGTGCCTTTAAACTTGTCGATAAAATTCTGTGTGTCTGCAATAAACTTCTGTTGTTCTTTATAGGCTTTAAGTTGATGTTCTCTACGTTCTTCTCTAAGCGTTAAATAATGAGAATAGTTGGCTTTATAGTCATAAATCCTCCCCATGGTTACTTCGATCGTTCGATTGGTAATGGTATCAATAAACGCCTTGTCGTGCGAAATAACCACTACCGCTTTGGCTTTGTTTAAGAGAAAATCTTCTAACCAAATAACCGATTCTATATCTACGTGGTTTGTAGGCTCGTCTAACAGAATAAGATCGGGCTTTTGCAATAGAATTTTCGCCAATTCAATTCGCATACGCCATCCCCCACTAAATTCACTCGTTTGTCGGGTAAAATCGGCCCTTTTAAAACCCAAACCAGCCAAAGCTTTTTCAACCTCTGCGTCGTAATTAACATCTTCTAAAGCGTAATATTTTTCACCTAAATCAGAAACCTTTTCAATAATTTTCATATAGGTTTCGGATTCGTAATCGGTTCTGGTTTCCAATTCTTTGTTCAAACGCTCCATCTCGTCGCGCATTTCAAACACATGGGAAAAGGCTTTTTCTGCTTCTTCAAAAACAGTACAATTATCTTCCGTTAGCAAATGCTGTGGCAAGTAAGCAATGACAGCTTCTTTAGGACAACGTACATGACCACGTGTTCCTTTTTGCACACCAGCAATGATTTTCATCAATGTAGATTTCCCTGCACCATTCTTACCCATTAAGGCGATTTTGTCATTTTCATTCACAACAAAGGAAACATCACTAAACAAGGTTTCGCCACTAAACTCTACTGCTATTGCATCTACAGAAATCATACATGTCTTTTTAGAATCGCGAATGTACTAAAAAAACACTGTAAATACAGCCGTTTTTTAGTCCATACACTCACCTATCACAAAACAATTTGCTTTCGATGTATTTCCTTCACTAACTACTGCCGTATATTTGCAACATCTTAAGCATTTCCAGGACGCAGTTTTGGGATGTACGGTAGGGAGATTTCAATAAAACGCAACTCATGGCACACACGAACAAAGCATTAAAATCGAATTTACATCCTAGAAATAAGCATCGTGAACGCTATGACTTTAAACAGCTCATTGCAACAGTTCCGGCTTTAAAGCCATTTGTGCTTCAAAATCCTTATGGAGATTATACCATCGATTATTTCAATCCGAATGCGGTAAAAGCCTTGAACAAAGCTTTGTTGTTCCATGATTACGGATTGCAGGCATGGAAAATCCCTAAGGGTTTTTTATGTGCTCCGGTTCCAGGTCGTGTTGATTATATTCATTATATCGCCGATCTGCTTGGCGAAGCTCAGGAAGGAACAATTCCAACGGGTGCAACCGTAAAATGCATCGATATTGGTGTGGGTGCCAACTGTATTTACCCAATTCTAGGAAATTCCTGTTACGGTTGGTCGTTTGTAGGTGTTGATATTGAGCAGACTTCTTTGGATGCGGCTAAGCAAATCCTAGCATCGAATCCGCTACTTCAAAAACATATTGAACTGCGTTTGCAGTCGAACCCAAAGGATGTATTTAGAGGTGCCATTCTGCCCGGTGAAAAATTTCAGTTGAGTCTGTGCAACCCTCCGTTTCATGCATCGGCCGCTGCAGCGGCTCGCGGCTACGAAACGGAAACTTAAAAACTTAAAATCAAAAGGTGCCGATCAATTGAATTTCGGTGGCCAGCACAATGAATTGTGGTGTGAAGGCGGTGAAATTGCCTTCCTTAAAAACATGATACGCCAAAGCAAACACCATGCAAAGAATGTCGTTTGGTTTACCTCATTGGTGTCTAAAAAAGAAAATGTACGTCCTTTAAAAGTCTTGCTGAAAAAATTAGATGCCAAAGCAATCAAAGTTATGCCAATGGGCCAAGGCACTAAAGTGAGTAGAATTATAGCCTGGACCTTTCAAACGAATTAAAACACTATGTAAAGGAGTCTGTCTTTTTATCGTAATTATAAGGACAATGTTTGCAACCGCTTTTACAACAATAGCCTCTTCTTAAATGGTATTGTTCCGTAAACACGCGATATCCTTGTTCGTTCCAATAAAAATCGCCTTCTTCTAATTCTAATACCTGCATACTATGCTTGTTTTTGGTGCTACAAAAGTAAGGGTTCTTTTACGAAGCTATGAATTTTGTAAAAAAAATCTTTTTTTTTGCGTCTTTTTTGACTTTGTGGCGTCTTATGAGTAACTTTAACTATTAAATCATAGAAATTATGAAAAATACAAACTGCACATGCAACTGCGATGGTTGCAGAAACGGCCAATGTAGCAACTGTACTTGTGAATCTTGTACTTGCACAAATTGTACTTGTTAATTTAACTTTCTTACGCTGCAGTGCTTTGCGTTGCGGCGTAGGAATTATTTTTCTACCCTATGGATACGGAAAAAATTTGGTCTGAATTTTCTACGGCCCTTAAAAAATTCATCTTTAGCAAGGTTAAAAACGAAGCTGCGACCGAGGATATTCTTGCAAGACGTATTTGTAAAAATACACTTAAAGAAAGACAATTTAAAAGAAGAAGATCGCTTAAAGTCATGGCTATTCAGTATTGCCAACAATGCCACACTCGATTATTTCAGAAAAAACAAAACAGCCCCAGATCGCAATGAAGCTACTTCAAACGAGGGAGCAGCCGAACCGACTTCAACACATGATGCCGGCAGTTGCTTATTGCCTTTAATTCTTCGTCTGCCTAAAAAATACAAGGAGGCCTTATTGCTCACCGAGATAAAAGGGATAAAACAAGCCCAAGCCGCCGAACAATTAAAAATATCTTTAACCGCCGCAAAATCCAGAATTCAACGAGGGCGCGAATTGCTAAAACAAGGCTTTATGGATTGCTGTAATTATACACTGGACGAAAACGGCCATCTAAAAGGCGAACACCAGGAAAAAGAAGATTGTAAGGTGTGCCGGTAAAGGCATTGTATCTTAACAACCGACATCCATAGTATTCAACATTTTATATCTTGCACTTCAAACTTATCTATTCCACCGCATTCCAACGGCAAAGTTTAGCCTAGATGCGTCTTCTCTTCCATCCTCTCCCGTCAACTTATATGTATTTCCATTATCTGTAACTGTAACTTCGTGGAAAACAGCGTCTGTATAAGAAAGTGAAAAGCCTAGCGACCATTGTTCTGAAAGTCCTATGTCATAACCCACCTCAAAATGCAGCCCTAAGTCCTCCCCTGTTACATCAATGGATCGAGTTCCCATCTGAGTTGGTTCATTTAAATAGGTATATCCCAAAGCAATCTCAGAATTCCAACTATTTTTCCCGTTAAAACTAAGCAGTCGAGTTGCCAAAGAAGGACCTATAAAATGAATCTTAACATCCGTTTTTATGCCATGTTGCGTCGAACCATCCTCAAAGATAAAATGGATATTATTCTCCGCTTCTGAACTGTAAAATCCATTGTACTTTATTCCCAATCCTACAAAATCATTAAAGAAATAATGACCACTTACATCCCAATGCACACCCTTCTTAAGTGCGTTGACATGATTCTCGAGCACAGGCGGTAAATTATCAGCATTTGGTGCCGTGATGAAGCCGGGACCTCCACTCAGTGCTACTCTAATTTTCGATCCCTGGCGAGTTTTATTCGAAGCTCCGGAATACGCTTTTGGAACTTCAACCGTTAAAAAGTAATGTTTGTCATAATACGCTACTTCAGAAAGTGGCAATAATGTTTTTCTTACTTCACCATCTTTGAGAAAGTAAAAGTGCAACATTTCATTCTTTTCTTTTATGATTTGTGCATTTATAGAATCATTTTTCGCCGTAACAACCAAATCCTGAGAAAGTATGGGTAGCACGTTGGTGAACATGAATACACAGACTAGTCTTAAGAAATAACTTTTTAAATTTTTCATTTTTTTTGTTTATAGAATTAAATGTATAGCTACTTATCTTATGTGATATGGACAATATTTATTGAATGTGTACAGTTCGGCTCTTCCTATTTCAGGAGCTACGAACTCCATACGAGGCCTGCCAACTAGCAGTCCTGTTGTCATTGTACATTTTAAAAAATATTCTTTTCCAAAGGTCACATCGATTGGTAATTCTACAGTGGTTTCCGTACGGGCACTCACATTATTCAGCCCTTTTTTAGTAATTTTTATCGTTGTACAGAAATTATTTTTAACTCTACAAATAGTGCTGTCTCCCAATTTTAGGTTATAGGAAATTATGGTACCCAGACCGTTAAAACGATAGACGTGCAACAGCGCAAAATCGGCGTTTATAAGGTTTGGATTTTGTATTCTTTGTTTTTCTTCCTCTTCCAAAAGACCGATGGTGTTATTGTGATACAAATTCACATCTAAGCTATGACGAATACCGGTTAAAGTATTTGAAGTTTCATGTTTTTGCACTTTAATGATATTGGCTCCTACTGCCCTAGCCTTTTCTTTGGCTTTTTCAATAAAACTAGAATAATCGCTGGTGGTGACTGAGGACTTAGCAGAACCGGACAGCTCGGCAATATGAATACTTTTTTTAGGCAATGTATCATACACTCCATAAACATAAACTTTTGCATCGTATGGTAATGCTTTTGTGGTCTGGTCTGAACTCATTAACACCTTTAAATTGGAACTACAGGAAACCAACCCCACAAGACATAACAATGTCATAGATATTCTTTGTAAACTCATAAATAACAGTAAGATTTATTCATAAAATATGTACACGAGACTTTAATGTTCTTGTGTAAGCCTTTACAAATAAAATTGAGGGGGCGTTTTAGGCATTGGCCATTAAACAGACTATTCGTAGGAAACTCATTTTCTTCGTACTAATCGAAATCGCTTCAAAAATAACATATTTTAATATATAAACCTATTATAATTTTAAATATTTATAATTTCTGATAAAAAAACAAAAGAACTAAATTTTATTTCTTTATAATTCCTTTTATCTATGCGGTCTTCTTAATACCAAACAGGGATCTTAAATGATACATCTAAGCTAATTAAATGCTCATAAATAAATTCAGAAGTAGGTTTGATTCTGAAAATATTAGGTCTATAAATGACTCCTACTGAAAACCTTTTTGAAATCCTGTAGTAGGCATTCATAAGTAGCCCAATACTCTTCGTATTCTCTTCGATAAAAACACTATGTAAGGCTTCTTCAGTTTCTTCATTATAGAAACCATATTTTTTGTAATTCCAATAATTGTCAGAATAATTAAATCCGTATCCAAGATAGAATCTATTTACCTTAAAATTATCGGTCAAAGAAAAATAAAATGTCGACATTCCCTCATATTCACAGTTCTCAAAACACTCACCGATAAGACCGTCACCTATGACTCCTGTCGCATTAAAATTTAAAAACTTAATGGGACTGTAATAGTAGTCTATCCCTAAAGACAACCCAAAAATACCGCTATCATACTTAGCTCCATAATCTTCAGGTTTGAAATAGAAACTGCTATAGAAAGGGATTGAAAAAACAAAATCAATATTTCCTTTTTCTCTTTGACTTTTTTCCCAAAAACTTCTGTACGACGACTCCAATATTCTTACTGTATCATTTGAATTTAAAGTAATAGATTTCCCATAATGAAATCGTTTATTATTTGTCAAGTCTATCAAATGGTAAACACCATAACCAAATATATTCAAATATAAAAATGTATTGGTAAGCGAAGCCTTTGTCTTATAATTAATCCTCAGTGAGTCTGTTAGCAAAGTCAAGTCTAAATCTTTATTGGATCGTTTAACATCTACAAGAGCAGGCAATTTATAAATACTGTCGTATACTTTTACTTTTGATTCATCCAGATTGGATGAAATTAATACAGGGTAGCTTTTTTTATTTAAAATTGTTGCACATGAGCACGTTAAAAAACTCACTAAAAATCCAAAAATTATTTTTTCCATATCCTTCTTATTATCTATTTATTATAAGGGGGATACATCTGTATATCCTTCATTACTTCCGTAGGAGGGTAAGTTATTTCATAGTCCAACATTTGTATATCTTCAATACTCAGATCATAACGTTTTAGCACCATATAATCTGTCCTAACCTCCTCCCAAGTATACTTTGCCAATGTATCGGAATGAAAAAAATAAAAAGAAAGTGTATCGGATGGAATTTCTTCAAATTTACTCTCCCAAGACCTCGATCCCCCCGTAGAAGTACCAGTAGAAGGCAGTATATCCCCAAAACTAACAAATACATCGTTTTCTTTATGTAATGTTGTATCTGGGTACGCATGAAGATACGAATGAGGAAAAGCACTAAAAAAACTAACTTTATGCTCAGAATTATTGAGAATTCTAATCATATAGAAGGTTTCACCGCACTGAGAAACTAATAAACAAGTAATTAAATAAATAAACGTTTTCATTTTTTAAAATTTTATAAGTTACTGAATTCATGAATTTTACCAGTTCTTGAACTACGACTGCTTTTGATTAGTCCTGTTTAACTTTTACAAGCTATATTAATAGAAACGCGGGTAATCACGATAAGGTGGCTCAAATATTCTCCAATCCACCCCATATCTCTCAAAATATTTCGCCGCTAGTCGATTAGCTCTTAATTCTACCCAAAATACATCATGAGTATCTAAGCGCGTACCTGGTATATGTTCGCTATGACTCGCACTCATTGCACTCGGAATCCCTATCTGAGTCAAATAAGAAAGCCCTAAATGCTGGCTGTCGACATAATGTCCATATTCATGCATATACAATGGGTTGCTCAATACATAGTCGCTAAAATCTCCCGCTACCTCCCCTCTATTGTTGATAAAAATAAAACTCCCTAATGAGGTGCTTGGCCCCTCACTGTTCTCATTCGTTGCAAAAGTGGCACCATCAAAATAATCGACCCTGTCTACATTTCCTTTTGAATTTTGCCATTGCAACCAGGCACTTCCTAAATTACTTTGTACCATTTCCCAAGTAAACCTACTCAATATCTGTCCAAAATTACCTTGAAAATTTCCTAAGAAAATTTTATTGGCATTGTGTAAAGGCTTCCAATTATCTTCAAATATTCCTTGGTACAAACCATTGGAATAACTGGCTATGGTAGCCATTACATTGAGTGCTATTGAAACTGGAATTGCCACAACTGTAATCGCCACATCAAGAACAAATTTACCTGCAGGTTTGAGTACATCATTCCAGAACCATTTGATAAACTCCCCACTAGGGTCCACATACTTTAAAGGATTGTTCCAAACATAGCCATAGCGGTTGTAACTCTGCGTATTAAACGGGTCTTGTATATAGTTATCCGGTGATAAAAACCTGCCCAGTTTTGGATTTCTTCGGCACTCTTGAGCTACATATGATTATTAAAAGAATTCATCATTTCACTTAATAACCATATCAAGCCAAGAATGAAACAAATCACCAAGTATATTTTTACACTTATCTTCTGAATTTTAGAATAAAGCTCAAAAATTTTCTTAATTTTCTCTATCATAATTAAAATTGTTAAATTTCATCTGATAAATCGTATCCAAATTTTCACTTTCTCGAATAATTCTAACTTGCAATTCTCCGCTTTTTTTTATGATTGAATCTCCTACTTGTATAAAATTGTAAGCTTCCCTTAATTAGAACTGTTTGATTTTCCAAATATATACTTTTTTACGTTTTAAAATAAATTGGTTTATCTTCATTATAAATATTTAAACCAATCTATTTTAAAATGAGCCCAGCGGCAGCGACGCGTTTTTTTTCGGCGTACTTAATTGGTGGTATTTTACCTAAAGCATCATGTGGGCGGTAATGATTATAGTCATTCATCCAAATTTGAGTTTGCGCTCTTACTTGATCTAAATTTTCAAAAATGTATTTATTCAAAACACCTCGCCTATAACTTCCATTAAATCTTTCTATAAAAGCATTTTGAGTGGGTTTACCTGGTTGTATATATTTAAAGTCTATTTCGTGCATAGTACTCCATTGAGATGTTATGTTTGCTATGAATTCTGGTCCGTTATCCATTCTGATGCGCTTTGGCTTACCTCTTTTATGTATCAAATGATTCAGGACCCAAAGGATGCGATTACTAGGCAAAGAATAATCTATCTCTATAAAAAGGATTTCTCTATTATAATCATCAATAACATTAAAACCTCTAAAGCGTCTACTGTTGTCTAATACATCGGTAACAAAATCCATACTCCATGTATGGTTTAATTCTTTAGGAACCTCCAAAGGTTCTTTTACGCGTGCTGGCAGTCTCTTTTTTGCCTTTCTACGCAAAGACAACCCTAAGGATTTATAAACTCGGTATACTCGTTTATGATTCCATGGCTTTCCTTCATTGCGCAAACGATTATAAGCTTTCCAAAACCCTTCTTCTGAGTGTTGTTCTGCCTTTTCTTTTAAAGCCGATTCAATTTCTGAATCCTCTTTGACTAATGGCTGGTAATAATAAACACTTTTACTCAGATTTAAAATACGGCACGCCCTACTTATGCCATAATCAATAAACTCTTTGACCAGAAGCCGTTTCAGGTAGGGCTTTATAGCTTTTTTTCAATGATCTCTTTTGCTAGCTGATGATCTAAAGCCAAACTTGAATACATTTGTTTGAGTCTACGATTCTCCTCTTCTAAAGTTTTTAGCTTTTTAAGCTCTTTAGAATTCATACCTGCATACTTAGAACGCCACTTATAAAAGGTAGCAGAACTAATACCATGCGCTCTGGAAATATCTGAAATAGATTTCCCGTGATCAAACTCCTTTAGAATAGAAGCTATTTGTTGTGGACTAAATTTACTTTTTCTCATAATTACTGTTTAAAGTTAAGATTATTTTTCTACTTATAAACAGTTCGGTTTTTGGGGAAGCTTACAAAATCATAAAGTCCGCTTACTTCCAAATCCATTGAAATTGTTGTCTTTATATTATAAATCTCCAATAAGGTTATATATTCATAATATCGACTGTCCATATATTTATCAAGAACTCTTCCTTTATAAGTGTTTCTTTTATACATTTTGACGACTTCTATATAATCCTCATCGCTGTACTCCCTGGTTTTAATAAACCACACCCCTCCTATCACAATTAAGATAGCTAATATTGCTTTCAGAATTACCACTGTATTCAACTTATTTTCTAACATATCATCACACGTTTTGACTACCTATTTCCTGAAACATAGGTATTGGTTCTCCAATTTACGTATTCAACGGGAGAGCCAACCCCCAAAGAAAATGTCCAAATATAAAAATTGGAAGGATCATTCGTTTGAGAGCGATTGTCCGTTCCATAAGCTCCTCCAAAAGCTCCTATACCACCACTAGTCTCAAATCCACCTTCCCTTATAGAAAACCTGTCTATTCGATTTGGATTATTAGGAGTCTTATAAACATCAAAGGTTTCCACTGAAATTCCTCCTGCAATACCAGATTCTAATGTGTATTTTGTAGTAGCATAAAATGAAAACCCATTTGAATCCTCCACAACTCCAAAATCTACTCCAATTCCATATGCTAATTTTTTTATGATTTGGATTGGAAATGCTACTTCTATACTAACTCCAATACCTTGTACAACTTCTTCTTTTAAATAAGGTTTTATATATGTATTCCCATCTCCCCAACCTCCAGAATCCCTATCCAAAGGATTCCCAAAATCAACATCCCAATCTACTGTTGGACCAATAGGCAAAGAATTGCTCGTTCCTGTGGGCGTAATAGTGGGTTGTACACTAATATTCATCCCATTCTGGTCAAAATTTCCTTGGGTAGAAAAGCCGAGAGCAGGTACCTCATCCCAACTCGATGGATTCCAGTTCCAATTTCCGCTGTCGTCTTTGTTGTCATGGGCACCTTTTAGATAACTAAATGCTGCCGCTACCAAAGTTGAAATAAACCATTCTCCACTGGGGTCATTGTATGATAAGGGATTGTTCCAAACATAACCATAGCGGTTATAACTTTGCGTATTAAACGGGTCTTGTATATAATTATCCGGTGATAAAATCTAAGTTATCATCAACTAATTTATATTCTACGGTTGGTACAATCGATTTTTTAATCATTCTCTAAATCATATTCAAACAA
Organism: uncultured Flavobacteriaceae bacterium; assembly: GCA_943789365.1. GTDB lineage: Bacteria > Bacteroidota > Bacteroidia > Flavobacteriales > Flavobacteriaceae > Flavicella. The sequence continues at coordinate 738,235 of CALSTV010000001.1, forward strand.
ATAACTATATTCATTCTTCCCAACCTTCATAATCAAATTTAAAGTGTCATTTATTATTGAATTTTTAAATTTGTTTTCAGCTATTCTTCCTTCTTTAGAAAATATTAATTCAAAATCTAAACTGTCTTTTGGCTGTAGACTTAAAATGATATGATTATTTATTAATTTCTTCTTTTTTGTTTCAAACATTATTGTTTCTTCAAATTTATTTGAACCTCTATTAACTACATTTGCACCCAGTAATTGATATTCAAATACTTTGGACAATAGTTCAAATGAAATACCTTTTATCATAACACCATCATCTAATTTGTTTTTAATTCTAATCCTACAACAAAGAATTACTCTATTCTTTGGAAGGTGAAGAGCCGAAATATCCCCCATAAACTTTAAAGAATTATTTAAAATTTCTACCGAGTGTTTTACCGGTAAATAATTATAATAATGTGGAGAGCCTAATGGACAACCATATAAAACAATAAGCATTAAATACATATATCTATATTTCATTTTAATTGTATTTTACATTGTACAACATTTGGTTTGCTTCATATTCATTGTATCCTTTAGCACTATAGGGATCTATGTAAAGAGAAAAAGTATTTATAATTTGTTCATAAAAACCTCTCGCCTGAAACCTAGCCCAACCTTGCTCTCTTACTTGAATAATATGACCATATTCATGACCAAAAGTATCCGAATTTGTATTGTTAAAAGTGGCAACGCTATTCCCCCATGTGACTTCTCTCTTATACATTGGTCCAAATAAAGAGGATATTCCTTGATACAATCCTCCTTTTCTCCATGCAACTTTGTTGTGTAATAAACTACACCTTCTTAAAATTAACGAGGTACAAGATAGTATTCATTTAAAAAATTATTTATTCTCATTCTGAAACACAACGTATCATTCTTATTCATTTCATTAAATTTGTCATTCTTTATTTTGATTGATTCTTCCCTGAAGACTGCGAAAATTTCTATTCTGTTATTTGGAGGCAGTAAGATGTCATTTTTTAATTTATTTAATTTACCGTCCTTTCTTTCAAATAAATTAATAATCGAATCTCTATTAAACTTATTTTGCGTTGATTTTATTTTTATAACTTGTTTAGCATTGTCTAACTTATAATTAAATTTTCTTGAAATGACCTCAATTAAGGAGAAATCAATTGCTACAAAGTTATTTGTTAAGTTATAAACATAAATATTGCTTACTAGGCTAATAGTATTCTTAAACCCTCCATTATGCATTGATGTTAGTGTGAAATCAATTTTTAAAGATTCATTTCTAATGTTATTATATTCTAGTTTTTGATAATGATTCCGAATAGGCGGAACAAAACAACTACTTTCCAAAAAGAATAATATTATACAGATACTTATTTTTTCATACTTCAAACTTTTAATTACAGTTACCACCATACAACACTACTTAATCATGCTTAAAAATTTAATTTCTTTTGTACAGTTTTGATTAGTGATGATAATATTAATTGTATCATTTTTCAACAGATTAATTTGTCTTTCATTTAAGTCCTTAATAAATAAAACACTGCTATCCGAGACATGCTCTCTTTTTAATGCACCCAAACTATTCGATTTTATTGAAACCTCAGAATTTTCAAATATTTTCTTACTCTCTATTGAATCAAATTTAAAACTTGCAATTAATCTATTTTTCCTTTCAAAAGTAAATTGTTGAAAAACTCCTACTCGAATTCTAAAAAGGCGTCTTTCACTAGATTTTATTTCATAATATCCATCTTTTAATATTGCTTTTTGCATTAAGGTATATTGTATGAATTTCCCAGCTGGACACCCTAATAACATGCTGCAAATAATCATAAAAAATATATTTCTAAAATATTTCATGATTTCTATATTTTAATGCAATTTCCATATCTATCAATGACAGTACACCCTCCTGTATTTTGTAACATAAATTCCGCAGAGCCCTCGTTATAATTTCTTTTTAAATACGCCTTACTTCCCACAAATAATTGTTCATAAAAACCTCTAGCCTGAAACCTAGCCCAACCTTGCTCTCTTACTTGAATAATATGACCATATTCATGACCAAAAGTATCCGAATTTGTATTGTTAAAAGTGGCAACGCTATTCCCCCATGTGACTTCTCTCTTATACATTGGTCCAAATAAAGAGGATATCCCTTGGTACATTCCTCCTTTTCTCCATGCAACTTTGTTTGTTGACATTTCACGAGCCCCAGCCATTTCGTTCGCATATTTTAATTGTCCATCCGTAGGTTTATAAGTAGCACCAAAAGCTGCAATCATAGCTATAGATTGCGAAGCCCCACCAATGGCGCCATTTCGCGCTCCATTTGCAATTCCTTTGCCTATATTTCTACCATCAACGGCAGCACCTACACCTCCTGAAATAGCTCCTCTTGCCGCTCCTTTTATCGTATTATGCCCTATTTCTCCAAAGGCGTTTTTTAAATAACCTCCTTTGACTCCTTTCCAACTTTTCATTTTGCCTCCAATAGCTCCCCCCGCAAGTGCCCCGGCTATAGTTCCTAGAGTTACATCATCCCCCATTGCCAAACTTGTTCCAACTTGTGATGCAACCTCAGACATCATATTGAATGTGGCACTTTGTACAAATGAACTTGAAGATGAAAGCAAACTCCCCACACCACTTAATCCTCCAGAAATTGCTCCTCCGATAGCTCCATATAACATCGCTTGTCCTAAACCTGAAAAAGACCAATTTCCTGTTATTGCTGCCGAAACTGTATATACCGCTGCGGAGACTGCTGCCCCTACAATAGCTCCATATGCAATAGCTCCCAAAAGAGTAAGTATAAACTCCCCACCAGCAACCAAAATTGCCAAATGGTTTATTCCCCTTAATTCTATTGTTTAATCTACTAACCACGATATCTCAGTTTCGTAATAAAATGGTGTCTTATAAAACAAAACGTCATTATTGGAAATGATTACTTCTGTCATGAGAAATGAAGTTCCCCAATACTTATACAATTCTTCCTTTTTAATGATAAAAGTACCATTAGTTCTCTTTTTTATTATTTTAGGATTATAATACGATATATAGTACAGATTTTCAGGTACATTGTTATATTTAATAGGACCATGAATAGCTATCTTAACATCTATATTTTTCATTATTTTTGAAAATCCTTTATAATTAGAATCTCCAATCATGTATGATAAAGTCTCTGAATCTTTCTCATTATTAGGGTAAATGAAAACTTTCTCTAATCCATAAATATCTTTTTGTATAATCATTTCTCTCAGTAAAAATGCAAACGCTTTAACTTTTTCTTTTTCATCTGACTGAAACGGAACACAAAATATAAATAATGTTAATATTCCAAAAAATAATTTATTCATATGTTATTTTAGTTAAATAAGTCCATCGGATTAATATAATCATTACAATCGATTTTAATAGATAAATGAAGATGTGGAGCCGTAATAATACCTGAACCATCTGAGACCCCCACAATCTGACCTCTAGAAACTAAGTCACCTACCGAAAGACTTGGTCTCGTATGAAAATAAGATCCTTCCAAACCATTATTAAACTCAATCTTAATATAATTTCCTCCACTACCAGATCCTCCCGTATAAACCTTCGTAACTCTTCCTTTATAAAGTGAATAATTAGGATCACCTTTGTAACTTCTAAAATCTGTCCCTGTATGAGGTCGAGGCTTTCCTGAAACAGGGTGTACTCTATTCGGGTTATAGTCACTTGTTACTTTTCTATGTTTTGTAGGCCACGCAGGCTTTTCAACCGTTTCTACTCTTTCAACTAACTCCCCACCAGCACTCAAATCTGTTTCCATAGGTGACAATGCACCTGCTTTTGCTTTTATATTTTGTACTGTTGGTTTTTTACCGCTCCAAAAGTCCGCATTATTTTTACTTGCCTTAATACCACCGGCAATACCGCCAACGGCACCTCCTATAAAAGCCCCTTGTACACCTGCCCTAAAACCGGCTGTAAGTACATCTCCTATGTTTCCTCCATTTGCCAAAGTATTCAAAGCCGCTCCTGTAAACCCTCCTGCAAAACCAGAGGCGGCACCAACGGCTGCTCCTGACCAAAAACCAGCGACCGTAGTAGCTGCATTTCCAAAAAACGCCCCTCCAGCAACCAAATTACCAACACCGGCTCCAATACCAGCTGCTACACCTCCAATAACTGCCCCTAATAGTATTTCTCCAAAATTACCTCCTTTTATTGCTGCTGAAGTTCCTCCAATTATAGCACCTATAATAACAGCAGTTAAAAAGAACTCCCCACTAGGATCTACATACTTTAAAGGATTGTTCCAAACATACCCATAGCGATTGTAACTCTGCGTATTAAACGGGTCTTGTATATAGTTATCCGGTGATAAAAACCTGCCCAGCTTGGGGTTTCTTCGACACTCTTGAGCAACATATATCGGTTAAGCATAATATCGCTTATGGTGACACATCCCGAATATAATATACGTTTATCAATGAACTCTGTTTCGAAATACTTTCACCTAAATAGTATTTAAGGTCCTCTATAAAATTTTATAAACCATTATTTTTAATTAGTGTTTTTTGCCTTAAATGATTCAAATTCTAATTTTCCTTTCTCAAAAGGCATCAATTGAAAAATTGGATTGCAATTATTCCTAAAGCAGCCCTTGAATCTGACATAATATTCGGTATATGTTATCGAATCTAATTTTATTCTTAATCGCTCTTTTCCCTCAAAATTTAAAATCAATTGTTTGTTTCTCTTAAGTCTCAACGTCCTTTTAAAATCATTTTGAAGTTCCATTACCAAAGAATCGTTTACATACAAACTTCTCCTCGGTAAATACTCTTTAAAATTGTAAATATGCAACAAGACATCGCTTTCAAGTTCTTTATTAATTTCTTCTTGTTTTGGTTCCTTCGCAAAATAAACTTCACCTCTCACATAATGGTATTCTGGCGGTGATCCTAGAGTAAAAAATTGATGCTTTTTTATAACAACTAAATTCCCTCCCATCATAGCTGCTCGAAATTGTAGTTTCTTCAATACCTCATAATAGGATTTGTATCTATGGTCAATCATATAAAAAGGAATAAGAATAATTGGGTACCCAACTCTTGTACTCCCTATTCTGGATAATTTCGAAGGTAGCCTTTTTTCGTCAATGTATATTTGAACCTCATTTGGTGAAATTTCCTTCTTGTCTTTGTCTAATGATTGACTGTAAACACTGTTACATATTGCGAATACAACGAATACATATTTTTTTAGTTTCATGGTAGATAGTGTTTGTCTTTTTCTCTAATAATTATTCTTGAACCATACTTTTTCAATTCTCCAAAAGTTTCAAATTCGACGCCATCTTCTAAAAACTTTAAATTGTTAATTAGTGGTTTATCAAATTCATCGTTAAAAAAATCATTGTAATTTTCTTTATTATATAACACTTTAAAAAAATCTAACTCTTTTGATTTTTGATAAACAACATTTCCGAAAACAGTAATATAATCTTTCTTTCCTCCTTGTGGAATACCAAAAACACTGTCTTTTATAAATAGAACAAATATCCCATCATATTCTTTTATTTCTTTAAAAATAATTGTAAAATATTTATTTGATTTGGATTCGTTTCTATGATTCCTTTTTATTTTTTTAGCAATTATTACTGATGGTATTACTTTTCCTCGTTCATTTACAATTTCAATTGAATCGTTTTTAAAAACAATTTTTCCAAAATCAAAATCTTTTTTGATTGCTATCAATAAAAGGATAAATAAACAAACTACTGTACTTGTTATTATCATTCTTCTAACTTTAGTTCCCATTATACCTCCTATAAATATACCCTTTATTGTTAGGGTAATTAGTTAAACTATAACTACTATGACCGAAATTACTAATTCTAACAGTTGTAGAATTTGCACCTATAGACTGAGAAGGACCAATCATAATTCCTACATGACCTGTCGCCCCTACAAAATCTCCCCTTACGGACACAACATCACCTGCTTGTGGAGAGTCTACAAGATTCCAATCAGGTATATCATAATCAGGATCTGCCCATTGACTTGCGGTCGGGGGAGAAGTACCTTCTCCTCCAAATAACCTTGCCAACCTATTTCCGTTTGGAGTCCCTGGAGAAGCACCAGCTTCTTTTAACACATCATAAACAAATTTATTACATTTATAAGTACCAGCTCCAAAATTATCTTTTGATACATTTTTTGCCCACTCTTTTGAATTCTCATACTTTTTAGCAATTTTTGCAATAAGTGCCCTCCTATTTATCTCCTGTCTAATCCCATGCGCCACATGATTTAAACTCGCACTTATCAAGCCATTTCTTGCTCCATCCCAAAATTCTCCTCCGGAAAGCTCACTTGTAATGCCTCCTGCCAGTCCTGCACTGGCGATGGTGGCCGTGTCCCTCACAAATTTACTCGCATTTTTTAATAAACCTTGGGTTCCTCCTCCAATAATTGCTCCCACAAAACCCGATGCCATGCCTTGTAGAAAATCACCTCCACTAAAAGCAGACATAAATCCTCCCGCATAGGCATGCATTATTCCTCTAGCAGCTACTTGAGCAACGCCATTCTGAATTCCCTGTGTAATGGTACCGATTCCATTTGCAAGTCCTCCTCCAATTGCCCCAATCAATGCAGCTCTTCCCGCCCCTTCGAAAAAGGGTCTGTCATTAATTGAATTAACAATTCCATTGGTCGCAACACTTATCAATGCACCCACCAACATGGATATTAAGAACTCCCCACTAGGGTCCACATACTTTAATGGATTGTTCCAAACATACCCATAGCGGTTATAACTTTGCGTATTAAACGGATCTTGTATATAGTTATCCGGTGATAAAATCTAAGTTATCATCAACTAATTTATATTCTACGGTTGGTACAATCGATTTTTTAATCATTCTCTAAATCATATTCAAACAAATAACTATATTCATTCTTCCCAACCTTCATAATCAAATTTAAAGTGTCATTTATTATTGAATTTTTAAATTTGTTTTCAGCTATTCTTCCTTCTTTAGAAAATATTAATTCAAAATCTAAACTGTCTTTTGGCTGTAGACTTAAAATGATATGATTATTTATTAATTTCTTCTTTTTTGTTTCAAACATTATTGTTTCTTCAAATTTATTTGAACCTCTATTAACTACATTTGCACCCAGTAATTGATATTCAAATACTTTGGACAATAGTTCAAATGAAATACCTTTTATCATAACACCATCATCTAATTTGTTTTTAATTCTAATCCTACAACAAAGAATTACTCTATTCTTTGGAAGGTGAAGAGCCGAAATATCCCCCATAAACTTTAAAGAATTATTTAAAATTTCTACCGAGTGTTTTACCGGTAAATAATTATAATAATGTGGAGAGCCTAATGGACAACCATATAAAACAATAAGCATTAAATACATATATCTATATTTCATTTTAATTGTATTTTACATTGTACAACATTTGGTTTGCTTCATATTCATTGTATCCTTTAGCACTATAGGGATCTATGTAAAGAGAAAAAGTATTTATAATTTGTTCATAAAAACCTCTCGCCTGAAACCTAGCCCAACCTTGCTCTCTTACTTGAATAATATGACCATATTCATGACCAAAAGTATCCGAATTTGTATTGTTAAAAGTGGCAACGCTATTCCCCCATGTGACTTCTCTCTTATACATTGGTCCAAATAAAGAGGATATCCCTTGGTACAATCCTCCTTTTCTCCATGCAACTTTGTTTGTTGACATTTCACGAGCCCCAGCCATTTCGTTCGCATATTTTAATTGTCCATCCGTAGGTTTATATGTCGCACCAAAAGCTGCAATCATAGCTATAGATTGTGAAGCCCCACCAATGGCGCCATTTCGCGCTCCATTTGCAATTCCTTTGCCTATATTTCTACCATCAACGGCAGCACCTACACCTCCTGAAATAGCTCCTCTTGCCGCTCCTTTTATCGTATTATGCCCTATTTCTCCAAAGGCGTTTTTTAAATAACCTCCTTTGACTCCTTTCCAACTTTTCATTTTGCCTCCAATAGCTCCCCCCGCAAGTGCCCCGGCTATAGTTCCTAGAGTTACATCATCCCCCATTGCCAAACTTGTTCCAACTTGTGATGCAACCTCAGACATCATATTGAATGTGGCACTTTGTACAAATGAACTTGAAGATGAAAGCAAACTCCCCACACCACTTAATCCTCCAGAAATTGCTCCTCCGATAGCTCCATATAACATCGCTTGTCCTAAACCTGAAAAAGACCAATTTCCTGTTATTGCTGCCGAAACTGTATATACCGCTGCGGAGACTGCTGCCCCTACAATAGCTCCATATGCAATAGCACCCAAAAGAGTAAGTATAAACTCCCCACTAGGGTCCACATACTTTAAAGGATTGTTCCAAACATAGCCATAGCGGTTGTAACTCTGCGTATTAAACGGGTCTTGTATATAGTTATCCGGTGATAAAAACCTGCCCAACTTGGGGTCGTACATCCTTCCGTTCATATGAATCAAGCCCACCTCAAAAAAGTGTTCATGGCCGGTATAGCCTCTACCTATCAAAGAGCTATGTGTAAAGGTAGTAGTTCCATCCGAAGCTACAAAACGGTCTGTCTGTCCCCAAGCCCCAAACTGTCGTTGTTCTACCACGGCGCCCGCACTGTCTGAAATGGCCAGAATACTACCTAGATAATCTCTATGTAAATAATAGAATTCATCTGTGGCATCGCCACCACTTTGTTTTATATATGCTATGGGGGCTGTATAAGCATCACCTCCTATATATGAAATGATCTTGACACTGCCAACCGCAGTGTCTTCGATCATTTCGACTGGGAGGACACTCGCATATTGTTTGTGAAATCTCCGTGCTGTCTTGTCCAATTGCGCACCGCCATAATAAGCATGCGTACGGTTTTGTAAGGGACCGTATACAAAGTCTACACGTCCTCCACCCGTTTCTGAAATGTGTACCGGTTTTTTAAAGGCGTTATAGGTAATTTGTTGCGGTGCGTGTTGTTGGTAGTGCAAATCGCCCTGCGCATTGAGGTCGATTCCTGCCAATTGGTAGCTCTTGGTATTGTCATAATTATAGCCACCCACTCCCGAGTTTTCGGTAATCCTCCCCTGTGCGTCATAACTTTGGCTATGTTGCGTAGCCCCGGTAATTTCAAGGAGTCGGTCTTGAGTGTCATAACTAAAGTTTTCGGTGTAATTGGCAAAAGCATGGTTGGTTCTACTGGTTAAATTGCCCTGCATGGCATCAAAACTATAGTCCATGGCTAGTGCATGTACCCCCTCCTTGCTATCGGATACCTCGGTTAAAAAGCCATAGGCATCGTAGGTTCTCGTTTTGTTCATGCCGTTTCCTAATAAAATACGCGTTGCCTGACCCTTTGCATTTTCGGCATCCAATTGCCATAAAGAAGCATTGGTAGTGGCATCTCTCAATCCGATCAACAGCCCTGATGCGTCGAATACATTTTGTACGCTAACCGTACTATTCGTTCCACTTGCTACATGCGTTGCACTATAGGTTTCGTTAGCCACCCTACCTAGGTCATCATAGGCATATATTTTATCAAAATTGGCGGTAGCGGTTTCTTCGCGAATCTCAGTGGGGCGTTGGTAGCTGTCATAAGCATAGGTATAACGATACTGCAACTGTTCAATACCATCGGTTCCACTAATCTCCTGCAATAATTTAGAACTCGGGTCATAGGCATAACTAAGACGCAAATCGGTAGCATCGCCATTGATGGTTTTCTGTGTCAATTTTCCGTGGTCGTCATAAGTATAGGCAGTACTTCCTTTTGGGGTAGTTTCGCTAAGCATTTCACCCAAGATTGAATACTGATAGGTATAAACCCCTGCCGAAGGATCGTTGAGTTGTATTTTACGTCCCCAACCATCTATTTCAGTAGTTACCAGATGGCTTCCATAGTCGGCCTGTTTCATACTTCCATTGGCATAATAGGTATAATTTATGGTTCCACCCGGGTCTGTCATACGTACAATATTTCCAACGGCATCTTTGGTGCTCGTCATGGTTTTAACACCGTCGTCTACGGTTACCGACAAGCCGCTGTAGGTAGTATATACCACCTTTCCTGTGTACAGGGTCTGCGAGGCAAGTCGTCCGTAGTGATCAAAAGCAAAGCTGTTCCACTGTGTGGCACTGTCAAAATAAGGTTCACTTTCCCGAATTTTTCTTCCCATAGCATCGTATTCAAAGCTTTTGTATACGGGATTTGCATGGAGACCAAGGGTCTTTTGTTTGACCCGCCAACCAAACGCATTGAAATACTCCGTGGCTTGTCCGCCATCAGCAAATTCAATATGTTTCGACAATGCCCATTGCCCGTTTACACTCGTTATTTGATAGCTATAGTCTGTGCTATTTCCCAAATAATCGGTTTCGCGAAGCAGACGCCCCCAACCGTCATACATATAGGTGCTTGTTAGCCCATAAGGGTTGGTAGTACGCAGCGGATAGCCAAAATCGGTATGGTAGACATAGGAGGTTTTAAGCCCTTCAATATCGGTGCTTTCTATTAAAAAACGTCCACTACTGTCATAGGCAAAACTTTCCCTACGCGAGGCAATTCCGGAAGCGCTCAGTGTTTTGCTAATTATATTTCCAAAATCGTCATAATCCATAGTTTCCGTTAACCAATCGGTTTCTCCATGCCCTTTTTTTCGGAGTGTTTGCAGCAAATTATTGTGATAGGTCATTTCTTGGGTAGTCGAAAAGGTCTCACTTCCCAATGTATTCGTTTCAACAATTCTTGTGGGACGTCCGATATGGTAGCTCTGGTCTGTTGCGCTGTCATTGTTGCTATAGGTATAACTTTTCACCTTGCTGCCGCCGGGGAAGCTGGTCGATGATTGCAGCAGGTTGTGATACGCATCATAACTAAAACGTTGCGTGGTGGTAATCCCTTTTAGTACATCTTCTTTCAATATACTAACGGGTACATTGACATAGACCCCTGCATAACCGGCTTCACCTACGCTTTCAACCGCTTGTGTTTCAGCAGGCACAATGCTCGCCGAATAACTCGCAGAAGTACTTGCCGTAAATCTAAATCCTGGTTTTAGTGTGATGCTCCGGTTGGCAACATCGTCGGTACTTGTACTCAGGAGGGTATTTCGTTCCACATGCGCATCTCGAACCGAATAGGGATAGGCGGTTGAACTCATATTTGCCTTGAGCGAAAAATCATAGGTATAATCGGTTTTGCTGAGGTAGTGCTCCGGAGTAAGGGAAGCAGAAGTCGCCAACCACTGCGAAGTAACCGCCCCTCTCAAATGTGGATTTTGCAGCGATACATGCCATAATTTTCCTACACCATCACCATACCAATTGGTTTTCTTAAAAACCTGAAATCCTAAAAACCCGAGTCCCTCCATATGAGACACCGCGCCTCCGTATTGATACTCCTGTGTTTGTGTAATCGCATTCCCGGTTCGTGTCACTGCTTTTACCAACTGCAAACCCGGTGCTATGTTTATATTGACAAAAGGATAGACTTCATTCGCATCTTCCGAATAAATGGAACTACTTCCCAATTCTGGCACCCCAAGTTTTTCATAACTAATATGGGTTTTAACACTGTTGTTTTGTACCTCAAGCAAAGTCATTTCCTTCTGATGACTTTTTTGAAATTCATAAAACTGCAATCTGTCTTTATCTAGAAAAACAAATTCAGGAATCGCATTGCGCAGTTCTATTTCTAAAACTAAAGGAACACCGTTTTTTTTAACACCGGAGTTTTCTGAGGTAATATAAAAATCTTGGGCAAAGGAAAATTCACCCATATTTGAAAATAGTTGAATTTTTTCATGGTTATCTGAGTCACTATAGGATGTAGCCGTATGATATCTCAATATATCCGTTTTACCATCTCCATTAAAATCCTGTGCTACATATGAAAATTGATAGATAGGATTCGTTATATCCACGTAACTCCCAGTATATATATTACCCGATTGAAATGTTCCACTTGCGTTGTAATTGTTCTTATAATTAATAAGAGTTCTTTCCTCAGAAGATATAATCCCGGTTCCCGATGACCTAAAAAATTTCCAATCGTAAGAATCATCATCGGTAGGAATTGCAAAATCGGTTTTACCATCTCCATTATAGTCTCCCATCAAAACAGGATAATCTAAGTTTATGGAAGCATCGGTTTCTGTGTGCAAATGTTCTAGTTGATGCGCTGTATTTAAACCGTAGATATACACCTTTCCACTTTTAAAATGAAAAATATCTGTTTTGCCATCTCCGTTAAAGTCACCCGTTCTTACTTTATCCGTACTGCCAATAGCAATCAATAAGTTTCCTGAATACGGAGCGCTGTTTGTCGCCGAAGGTTTTAACTCGAAAAAATAGCTGTTTTTAGTATATCCATAGTGCAAATTGGAATAACAGCTTCCGTACCATGTTCTATGTCTTGACCTGTATTCATAGCTCTTTCCCAGCGCCATGACATCTGTCAAACCATCGCCATTAAAGTCACCCGAAACATAGCGAAAGGGTTTGTGCACCACAGCGCCATGGCTACAATCATCTGTTGTATAGGTTGGAAGTGTTATGTATTTACTCGTATTTCCACCGCTTAGATCATAGGTTTTAAAACGGGTTTGCGACGTCGAATAGTCACTAACCGTGGTAATGCCTTGCGCTGATTGTAGTTTTTGCTGACTCGTTAAAATACGACTTGCAAACACCTGTTTAATCGTTTCGCTAGTGTATGTCTTCATACCGCCTGCACTGCCGTCTCTTAAATTGCTATATACTGTAAATTCTTTTCCATCTTTTTTAAAAGTACCTGCATCGGTTTTTCCATCGCCATTAAAATCGCCTGCAAAGATGCCGTCTTTGGTATGATCGTACATGGAAGAGCTCTTTGAAATGGTTTTTTGTCGCACCTCATTTAAGGTTTCTTGATAACTGAACGTCAGCGGTGAAAAAGACACACCATTTGCGTTGGTTTCCGTAATAGATGCCACTTTTTGATACCCCAACAAACTCGCTGAATGGGTTATTTGATAACTTCGATACAAGGTTCCATTCCCCTTTACCTCAACTTTATCGAGTATATACTTGCGTTCAAAAAGCCTTCCTTCGATATAGGAAACTTCAGGCCTTTCCCTTGTTTCGTACAGGAATTTTATTTCATTTGGTGGTACAACACTCCCCTTTGAACCGTATTTAATAACATCAATTCTCAACAAACCATCACTTTGCACGTAATCGTAGGTAATAAAATTCCCTTGTGTATCTTCTTTTCTATACAGTGCCCATTCCAAACGACTGGAACTGTTTTGATTGCCATACCAAGCGCTGGTACCGTCCGGAAAATAGACGACAAAATACAAAGGACCATAGCTACTCCCATAAGTAGAAACGCCATGCGCCTTTATTTTTACGTTGGAATAACTTTCGGTCTGGTATTCAGAATTTGAGGCGCCATATTCCCCACTTGTTAAAATCAAGCGCTGCCCGTCTAAAGCATAACGATCGGCAGTATCAAAGTCGACAGGATCGGAATGATTGTCATGATACTTAGTGGATGGAATTCTGCTAATGGTCGACAATCCCGAAATATTCCATCCCCAGCCCGCCAAACCATTTCCTGCCTGACTGCTATACGACAAACCTATATTCGGAACCATATTTTTAATTCCGGGTGGCAAAGAAAAAGGAACGGCATAGGTGGCAGCACCTGTTAAAGAAACAGAAAACTGCGCTGCTGTACTCCCATCGGTAGTAGCAATGCCTGTCTTTGCTTCCACTGTTGAACTTGTTGTCTCTTCTATTTCATTGGTGAGCACTGTGTTTGCTGTGGTCAGTTCAATGGTCTGGGAATACCCGAGGTGGCACCCAAGCAAAAACAATAAACCGACTCGTATTTTCTCTCGTATCATAGCATTAAATTTTTATAATTTCTTCAGTGAGTTCGCTGCCATCTATAAATTGAATTTTAACCGCATAGATACCTGTACTCAGCCCGCTCATATCCATTTCAATACTGCTCTCTTGTAAAGTGTAATTGAGTGGAACCGTATTCTGATTGACCATATAAGTGAGTGTTACCTCGCTTATATAGTCCGCTACAACGGTTTCCCACTCGAGCAATACTACCCCTGAAGTAGGGTTCGGATAGATGTATATGTCTTCAAACCGAGTGGCAAGTGTCGTTTCAAGTAAGACCGTATCCTCACTTTGAACGGGCGCTGTTCGATAGTTGAGATCGGTTTGATTTCCTGCCAAATCATACATAAAAGAAAGGGTCGATTCAGGATGTACACCTAACAATTCCTCTATGGAAGGTGCCAATCCGTTGAGTGGCTCTATACGAGGTGCATAAAAATATTGGCGATCTTCTGTATTGGTGTCGTAAGACAAAAAAGCGCATGTGTCGCAAGGCAGTAGCCCCACTAGCCATTTTATAATCTGTGATCGACAGTACCAATTCAGCAGTACCTCCATCATAAATTCCGCCTAAATTAACCGTCTCTGTATTTTCATGGCCATGTACATAACCAACCAACAAATACCAACGGTCTAAACGCGGCAAATCGCCCGACCAAAAGTAGGGGTTTGCATTAGGAACGTCATCCAAAGTATATAACAAACTGGAAGGTTCATCACAACCAAAATAGGTAGTTCCTGAAATTGAATTTGTTTTTTTAATCCATACCGAAAAGCGATAAGTTTGGGCTGCATCGATAGCGTGGTAATTGGAATTCCAACCGCCGTCGGCATCATTGTTGCCATCGGGACTCGCTTTCCATAAATAATCATAATTTCCTAAATGGTCGGTTCCCCATTCAAAACTATTCTCAGCGGCATTTCCATTAATGGCAAAGCCTTCAGTACCAACACCCCAACTCGAAGTGTTCAATACATTCTGCGCCAATACTATTTGGCTACAGCATAACAAATAAAAAAATCCCCAATAATTCATAGCATCTGTTTTAAAATGAATTTATCGGGGGGATGGTTTTATGTAACTGCAACGGCTCGCAAGTTAATAAATGTTAATTAATTATACAATCACTATTTATAGGGATATTTAACATTTCGAAAAAGTGAGCTCGAATCCTGTTTATGCATCCCAAAGAATTCATTAAATTTGCCAAAAAACAGCCCATGTCTGAAGATCTTTATGGAAATGCTTTACTGGACTATCACAATGGCAAGTATAGTGAAGACATCACCACACACATGACCATTGCAGGTGACGAAGTGAAGGACGACTTACCACTTCCCTATCTTTTTAGGACTTTTGAGGAAATGCCTTCAATAGAACAAAAAGCATTGCAACTCGCTTCAGGAAAAATATTAGACATTGGTGCTGGTGCTGGCAGTCATAGCCTCTATTTACAAGAACAAAACAAAGAAGTTACTGCTGTAGATGTTTCCAAAGGCGCCATCGAAGTATGCAAAGCAAGAGGTGTTCAAAATGTTATTAATACCAATATTTTACAACTTAAGAATCAAAAATACGATACCCTGCTCGCATTGATGAATGGAACCGGACTGGCAGGAAAACTCGACAAACTCGGCCCTTTTCTTTTGCAGCTAAAATCCTTGTTGAATGTGGGAGGACAACTGCTTATCGATTCTTCAGACATCATTTATATGTATGAAGATGAAACCGGAGACCATTGGATTCCTGCCGACAGCAAGTATTATGGAGAAGTTAGCTTTCAAATGGAGTTTCAAAATGAAAAAGAACCGCCGTTCGATTGGTTGTATGTCGATTTCAACACTTTAAAACGCTGTGCCGATTTTAACGGGTTCGATTGTGCGCTCGTTCTCGAAGGAAATCATTACGACTATCTGGCAAAACTCACGCTAAAAAAATAAACCATGATAAAAACAAGATTTACAACGCTATGGGTCCTTATTATAGGTTTCTTCAGTTATACTGGATACTCACAAACCAAATCAGCTGCGCTGACTTATCAAAAAAACTTGAACAGTCAATATGCAGACCCGTACAACTCCCCATTGCCAAAATACAGCCTTGCTACATTTAAAGCACTTCCTTTTTATGAATGGAATGAAAACTACCGCGTAATCGCCTCTGTAAAACGTACCCCCGAAGCACCTTTATTCGTGATGCAAACCACCACAGATCGGCAACCCTTGTACCAACAATACGCTATCTTAAGTTTTGTGATTGACGGACAACATACCCAACTGCGTTTGTATAGAAGTCAGGAATCTAAATACAGCATGGAGTATAAAGATTATCTCTTTTTGCCCTTTAAAGACAGTACCAATGACTCCGAGACATATGAAGGCGGTCGCTTTTTAGATGTGTTTATCAGCGATATTGTAAACGATCAAATTGTTTTGGATTTTAACAAGGCATACAATCCCTATTGTGCTTACAACCACAAGTATTCTTGTCCGGTTCCCCCTGTTGAAAACCATCTAGACATTGCCATAAAAGCAGGCGTAAAAACAGGAATTATCAAGAAATAATTTAGCGTAAAATAACGGCATCACTGTCACGCCAATTCCATTTACCTACAACCGTTCCTTTGTGCAAAGTTACAATTCCGGGGTTGGCTCTAATAATGGTTTTTAAGGTAGTTTCATCACAAAATAAAAACTCAAAAGGCAAGCCCATTTCCTGTTGAAGTGAATTCAAATCATCTGTCGATGATGCCGACAAACCATAGACCAAGTAACCCTGCTCTTTTGCTTTTTGCGCCACTTCTTGTAAAGCGGCAAAACCAGCTCGCTGACTCTTATCTAAATTATAGCTGACAATTAACATCACGTTCTCTGCTGCTAATATAGTTTCCGTAAGATCGTCCGTTTCCGATTCTAAAAAGAAGTCGTGTACCGGTGGCAATTCATCGCTTCCGTCTACGTACTCCATACCCTCTGGAATATTCTTCCCAATCGCATAAGCTCTAAAATCGACCAAAGGCAAATGCACCAATACATGATAGGTAATGTATGTAAAAACAGCTAAAGAAATAAGCGTTATTCTTTTTAATAGTACTTCCGAAAAAATGCCCTTCAACATATCAGGACGCAGCAACATAGGCAACAACAATCCCATTAAAATAACATTCTTATAAAAGGTTTCCCAAGGACTCAATTTCAAAGCATCGCCAAAACAACCACAATCGGTAACCTTATCGTAGTAGGCAGAATACCAGGTTAAAAACAAAAACAACAGATTTATACCTACCAAAGCCCAAACCGTTTTTTTGGGTTGGTAACCTATCAACAAAGTAACCCCCAACACAATTTCCGTCAAGATTAGTAGGATTGAGAATGGCAGCGCCACCGGAATTAAAAATTCCAGATTCAACACATCTTCACCAAAATATTCTTGAAACTTATAACTAGACCCTAAGGGATCTACCAATTTTACAAAACCCGAAAATAAAAATGTGGCAGCTACTAAGATTCTCGCTGTAAATACTAAAATTCTCATTGTTTTGTTTTTAAGTTCAACTATCCTTGTCCCAAATGTATCATCGCAAATATTGCGTAATTAATCATATCTTGGTAATTGGCATCAATTCCTTCAGAAACCAATGTTTTCCCTTTATTATCTTCGATTTGTTTGACACGCAACAATTTTTGTAAAATCAAATCTGTTAAAGAGCTCACACGCATATCACGCCAAGCTTCGCCATAATCGTGATTTTTAGCCTCCATCAATTCTTTTGTAACGGCACTGTGTTTTTTATACAGAGCTACAGCCTCTTCCGTATTTATATCGGGTTGACTGGCAATTCCTTTTTCCAACTGAATCAAGGCCATGATGGAATAATTAATGATACCGATAAACTCTGAGACTTCACCTTCATCTACTTTCCGTGTTTCATTTTCTTGTAACTGACGAATACGTTGTGCTTTGATAAATATTTGATCTGTTAATGACGACAGTCTTAAGATACGCCAGGCACTTCCGTAGTCTGTCATTTTCTTTTCAAACAAAGCTGTACAGGTAGCTATGATAGAATCGTATTGTTTTGCTGTATTTTGCATAGATAAATTTCAAAAAAATTATGTAAATTTCGGCTTTCCTTTTAGGGGTACCAGGCACCTTATTACTGCAAACGAAATTAAAAAAAAGTTTTTCATTTCTCGCATTTTTATCGAAATTTATATGGTATTATAAGATACAACCTTCTAAAAGATTAAATTCAAATACAATGAATACAATTAATTGCAAAGGCACCTTAATCGATCTGAACCGTCCTAAAGTCATGGGTATTTTAAATTGTACACCAGATTCTTTTTTTGACGGAGGAAAATACAAAGATGAAAAAGAAATTGTGACACAGGTTCAAAAAATGCTTGCTGAAGGTGCTACCTTTATCGATATTGGTGCCTATTCTTCACGGCCAGGCGCCATTCACATCTCTGAAGAAGAAGAACTCCAACGGCTACTGCCAGTTGTTACGTTATTGACCAAAGAATTTCCTTCTATCATTTTATCCATTGATACTTTCCGAAGTCAAGTGGCAAAAAAAGCCATCGCTCTTGGTGCCAGCATGATCAATGACATATCTGGCGGGAATGCCGACCCTAATATGTTTGAAACCGTCGTTGACTTACAGGTACCTTATATAGCCATGCATATGCAGGGAACACCTCAGAACATGCAAACAAATCCTCAATATGACAATTGTACCGAAGAAATCCTTAAAGATTTTGCGACAAAGGCACATCAACTAAAAAGCAAAGGCTTGAACGATTTAATTTTCGATGTTGGTTTCGGCTTTGGAAAAACAATCGCACATAATTACGAATTGCTACACAACTTAGACCGTTTTCAACAATTAGACTGTCCCATTTTAACGGGAATCTCGAGAAAATCTATGTTGTATAAACCATTAGAAATTTCTCCAGACAAAGCTTTAAATGCTACTTCTATCACCAATAGCATTGCCATTAACAAGGGCACTCAAATTTTAAGAGTGCACGATGTAAAAGAAGCTATGGAAGTTCT
Organism: uncultured Flavobacteriaceae bacterium; assembly: GCA_943789365.1. Taxonomy (GTDB): domain Bacteria; phylum Bacteroidota; class Bacteroidia; order Flavobacteriales; family Flavobacteriaceae; genus Flavicella. The sequence goes on from CALSTV010000001.1 coordinate 757,278, forward strand.
AAAAATTCATGAATTGCTATCGACTCATTCCGCTTAAAACCTACCTATGGCATCTATTAATTACGACGGTAAAAAATTCAAAGTGGTCTCGAATTCAGATTCAGGGGAAGTAACAGATGCTGTCTCTTTCGAATACAGGCAAAACGAAAACATTGTGAGTTGCACGTATAAAGGAGCGCATATCGTATCAGGGCATCTTTTAGGAAAAGTAAGCACAAAAGGCACCATCGAGTTCACCTATCACCAAATCAACACACAAGGCGAATTGCGAACAGGTCGCTGTATTTCTACTCCCGAACTACTAGCTTCTGGAAAAATAAGACTGTATGAAGTTTGGCAATGGACGAATGGATCACAAGAAAAAGGAACTTCAATTCTAGAGGAATTATGAAAGTATTGAGTAAAACCCCAATCGTTCTGGAAAACCCAAAAGTGCGTTTAGAGCCGCTCGCAACAGAACATCTCCCTTACCTGCTCCCAATTGCGGAAAAATATCCAAATTTACTACAATACTCTCCTGCTCCTTTTGGGACTGAAGAAAATCTTAAGGCTTATATTGACAATGCCATTACACATACCAACAACGGATTGTGGTACTCTTTTACCATCTACGATAAAACACTTAACAAATATATTGGGAGCACTTCCTATATGGCCATCGTTCCTACAAGCAAACGTTTGGAAATTGGAGGTTCATGGATAGAAAAGGAGGCACAGGGAACAGGAATCAACAAACAGTGTAAACACCTGCTACTAACCTACGCCTTTGATATACTTCAATATGAACGTGTAGAACTAAAAACCGATTATAGAAACACCCAGTCCAGAAAAGCAATTGAAAAGATAGGCGCAAGCTTTGAAGGCGTCTTAAGAAGTCATACTGTGCTTCCAGATGGTTTTAGACGCGACACCGTATATTACAGCATTTTAAAAAGTGAGTGGCCGACACTCAAAATCACCCATTTTAACAACCTTTAATGCTATGGATATAGACCTACTACTCCCATTTCTCACGGCATCCATGGCATTAACTATACTACCAGGCCCAGATATTTTGTATGTACTTACCGAAAGCATAACCAAAGGTCAAAAAACAGGCATTGCCATCAGTGCAGGATTGGTATCTGGAGTATTTATACACACGCTCCTAGCCACCACAGGTGTTTCATTAGTACTCAAACGCTCTGAACTTGCCTATCAACTGCTATCCTATATTGGAGCAACCTATTTGTTCTATTTGGCTTATTTGAGTGCCAAGGAACCTCAAAAAGAATGGCTCACTCCTAATAATGGACATGAAACAACTTTCTTTTTCTGGGATCTTTACAAAAAAGGATTGCTTATGAATGTACTTAACCCTAAAGTATCACTTGTTTTTTATTGCCTTCCTTCCACAGTTCGTAAACCCAAGTTTCGGTAACCCAACAATACAAATGCTTATCCTAGGTGTTATTTTTATGTTTCAAGCCTTTGCCATTTTTTCAATTGTCGCCTTAACCTCCGCAACAATAATGACACAAGTAAGAACCCCAAAATTCTGGAAAACCACCAAATGGTTAAAAGTCCTGATTTTAACTACACTCGGATTTGGCTTACTACTAACCAGCTAATTTATCAGCTTTTAACCAAGTCTAGGTCTACGCCAATGTCTGAGTCAAAGTCAAAGTCTGAGTCAAAAGTCAGAGCCAAAGTCTGAGTCAAAGTCTGAGTCAAAGTCAAAGTCTGAGTCAAAAGTCAGAGCCAAAGTCAAAGTCAGAGCCAAAGTCAGAGCCAGAGTCAGAGTCATCTCAACAACTTCTTAAAAACAAAAAATCGCCTAAAATAAATTAGGCGATTAAGTGTTCATATTGTAACCTCTCCAAATTACAATACAACCTATCGATTAAAAACCAATAGTTAGTAATCAAAAAAATTAAACCATGTTGCGTGAGCAACGAGACAAAGATATAGGAATCACAACAAATAGATACCCACAGATGTATCAATTACTAGCACATTTTCTTCACTATTTAACATATTTGAAGATTTTTGCAAAAAACTACTGAGACTCACAACAACAAAAAGATGTATCAATGCTATGTATCAGTTTCTTTTGGCAACAATTGAAATGATTTGCGATGGTAACAGCAACTACCGTGTTTAGCTATGGCTGCTCGGTGCTCTTTGGTGGGATAGCCTTTGTTCTTTTTCCAATTGTAGCAGACATATTCAGCGTGCAATTTTTCCATAATGGCATCTCTATAGGTCTTGGCGAGAACAGAAGCAGCAGCAATACTCATAAATTTAGCATCGCCTTTTATAATCGTTTTATGAGCAACCTCTTTATAGGGATTGAATTTATTACCATCTACAATAATAAAATCTGGAACTTTCGACATGGCATCAATTGATCTATGCATTGCCAATATAGAAGCCTGCAGTATATTGATTTCATCAATTTCTTTTTCATCAACAACACCAACACCAAAAGAAACAGCGTGCTTTTCTATAAGTGGTCGCAACATAGCACGTTGTTTTTCCGTCAGTTTTTTAGAGTCATTTAACAAAGGATGTTTAAAATCGTCGGGTAATATAACCGCTGCTGCTACCACAGGTCCAGACAAACAGCCTCTACCGGCTTCATCTGTTCCTACCTCTAACTTACTTTTTGAATACCTTCGTTTTAATGGCATAAAGTTCTTTTAAACGCAAATGTAACAGGTTCAATCTTAAGATACAAACCTTATGAAATAACGGAAAGCCTACACCTAAAACAAGGCATGCCTTTTGTCAAATATTCAACTTTATAAGTAAGTGTGGTTTTGAATAAATATTCTACCTTTGTGTTCGATATATAAACCCATATCTTAGCGAAGAATTTTATAAGGCAACGCCCTCTATAAAATATCACAAATCTTATTTATGAAAGAGATTCTATTTTGCATTGTGTTCCTTTTCTACAGTTCTTGTTTATTCGCACAAGCGTTAGATAGTATCCCTGAAAATGAAATCATAAATATAGAGCAACTTAGCAATCCAAAGCAAGCTCCTTTAGCCAAACGTAAGCAAAAGACAGAAAAAACGGTTGTGGATCCTGAATCGGGAAAAGCAAATTATTTGGATTATAAAATTATCAATCACGATAGAGATACTATTCTGGTAGACACCACCTTGACCATTCAAAAGGATTATAAGATGAACTATCTTAGAAAAGACCTTTTTGGAATGCACACATTTCAAAACCTTGGTCAAGTACTCACAAAACTTACTTATGACCATGACGATGCTGCAATAATTCCGCGTATGGGAGCCGTTGGAAAACACGACAACTACAGCGAAATTGAAGATCAAGAATATTACAAGGTACCAACACCTTCTTCTGAATTTTTATACCGAAACGGAATCGAACAAGGACATGTTCTCGATTCTAGGTTGGCCATTAATATGACTGAACGCTTTAATTTCTCCCTAGGATACAAAGGACTGCGTTCCTTAGGAGCCTATAGAAACTCATTGACCAGTATTGAGAGTTTTAGAGGTACGGTATCTTATAGCACAAAAAACGACCGCTATAGGGTACGTTTCCATATGACCGACCAGGACATCATGAATCAAGAAAATGGTGGATTGACGCCTATCGCTCAGGAGTTTTTTGAAACCAACGACCCCGATTATAGCGATCGAGGTAGACTGGATGTTAATTTAGAAGAAGCCAATAGTAGTTTGATTGGTAAGCGCTACTATCTAGACCACAATTTTAAATTGTTCAAATCAAAAGAACGTTCCGATGCCAAAATATCGGATATCAAAATAGGACACGTCTTGAATTACGAGACAAAACGCTACTACTTTAGAGCGGCAAGCACCGAATATTTTGGAGATTCTTTTACCGATGCAACAGATGACAAAAGCTCGAATAAAGCCATGACAAATCAGGCCTATCTAAATTTCAAATCGCCTTATGTTTTGGGTAATTTTAAAGTTATGGCCGGCTATCACTACTATTATCTCGGTTATAAAAAAGTAGTGTATACGAACGAAGGAATGATTCCTAATGAAATCAAACAAGACGCTGTTTCTTTTGGAGCTGACTGGAATGCAAATATTAAAAATATTCATTTTACCGCCAATGCAAGTACAATCGTCACAGGAGATATTACCGGTAGTAATTTATTTGTAGAAGCTGCTTTTAAAAAGAGAAAAACAATTGAAATTGCCACCTCTTTGCATTTGAATTCAAAAGCACCAAATATCAACTATAACTTTCACCAAAGTAACTTTATCGCTTACAACTGGTACAACGATTTTAAAAATATCGATACGAGAAATCTAAATTTCACCATTGACAGCAAATGGGGTGCTGCCGAAGCTACAGTAAGTCAAATCGACAACTATATGTATTTCAATGAAGGTGAACAAGCAAGTCCTACACAATACAACAAAACGGTAAACACCTTTAAAATAAAAGCGCACAAAGAATTTAAATTTGGTGATTTTGCACTCGATAATGATCTAATATATCAAAGCGTTGTCGATGGTGCTTCTGTATACAAAATGCCGGACCTGGTGGTGCGTAGTACGTTTTATTTCTCCAAACTTCTCTTTGAAAAAAAATCCTTGTATTTACAAACAGGTGTCACCGGTAATTATTTCACCGCCTATCAAGCAAATATGTACAATCCTGTTTTGGGTGAATTTACCTTACAAACTACCGATGAGATTGGAGGTAAACCCTTGTTAGATTTTTTTATCAATGCACAAATCAGAAGAACGCGTATCTTTCTAAAAGCAGAAAACATGCTTTCTTTGACCAACAACAACTATTATTATTCAACACCAAACAAACCCTACAAAGACTTTGTATTTAGGTTTGGTTTTGTCTGGAACTTTTTCAAATAACAGCCATCAAAATGTCGCAAGAACTACAACTTCAGGTCAAACCAAAAGTAGCTGCTACAGAAGCGCTCTTAAAACGTGAAGTTGCTTTTAAGTTAAAGGTTGGGTTTGATGAAATTAGACATATTGAAATCTTAAAAAGATCTATCGATGCACGCCAGAAAGCGGTTAAAATCAATTTAAAAGTTGCCGTTTATATCCACGAAGATTTTGAACAAAAGCTACCTGAGCTACCCGACTACCCAAACGTAGTCAACAAAGAAGAAGTACTAATTGTAGGTGCAGGTCCTGCCGGACTGTTTGCGGCTTTAAAATTAATTGAAAAAGGACTGAAACCTATCGTTTTAGAAAGAGGAAAAGATGTACGCGCCAGAAGACGGGATTTGGCTGCCATCAATAAATTTCATTTGGTCGATGAAGACTCAAATTATTGTTTTGGGGAAGGTGGAGCAGGTACGTATTCTGACGGCAAGTTGTACACACGATCTAAAAAACGTGGCGATGTAAATGCCGTACTCAAGCTTTTGGTTGCTTTTGGAGCTACCAAAAATATTCTCATCGATGCGCATCCTCATATTGGTACCAATAAGCTACCTAAGATTATTGCCAGTATGCGTGAAACTATTATTGCCCAGGGAGGTGAAGTACGTTTTGAGGCCAAAGTAACAGACATTCTAATTAAAAATCAAGCCATTTCTGGTGTACAACTCAAAGACGGCACCACCATCAATGCGCAAAAATTAATATTAGCAACGGGGCATTCGGCTCGAGATATTTTTGAACTGCTCTACGCTAAAAACATCCTTATTGAAGCCAAACCCTTTGCATTGGGAGTCCGAGTAGAACATCCACAATCCTTAATAGACAGCATACAATACAAATGTGATATACGAAGCGAATACCTTCCGCCTGCACCCTACAGCATTGTTAAGCAGGTGAAAAACAGAGGTGTGTATTCATTTTGTATGTGTCCAGGAGGTATTATTGCTCCTTGTGCCACTAGTCCTGGTGAAGTAGTTACCAACGGCTGGTCACCTTCAAAAAGAGACCAACCTACCTCCAACTCCGGAATTGCAGTAGAGCTAAAAATTCAAGATTTTGGAAATTACAACCAACGTGGTCCTCTGGCAGCGATGGAGTTTCAAAAACAAATTGAACAAAAAGCATGGCGTCTTGCTGGTGAAACCCAAAAAGTACCTGCACAAAAACTGGTGGATTTTACCCAAGGAAAATTATCATCACACATCCCTAAAACTTCCTATCAGCCAGGTACTACCTCTACAGAATTGTCTGAAGTATTCCCTGAATTCATTTATAAAACGCTGCAAAATGGATTTAAACAGTTTGGAAAATCGATGCGAGGCTATTTAACCAATGAAGCCGTGGTACACGCCCCAGAATCAAGAACCTCTTCTCCTGTTAGGATCCCAAGAGATGCAAAAACTTTAGAACACCCTCAGATCAAAGGATTGTACCCTTGCGGAGAAGGTGCCGGTTATGCTGGTGGAATTATTTCAGCCGCTATTGACGGCGAGAAATGTGCAGAGCAGTGTAAAACGAGTATTTCTAACAGTTAATTACATACTTGTTTAAAATACAGAAGCCATTAGACAGCTTTTAGATTATTGCGTAACTTTGTATTGCAAAAAACAATAAAAATGAACTTCCCTTTTTACAAATACCAAGGAACTGGAAACGACTTTGTAATGATCGACAATCGCGACTTACATTTTCAACAAGAAAACACAGCATTGGTGCATCATTTATGTAGCAGACGTTTTGGCGTTGGAGCCGATGGCTTGATTTTATTGAACCCATCCGATACCTACGATTTCACCATGGTATACTACAATGCCGACGGTAACGAAGGAACCATGTGTGGTAATGGCGGTAGATGCCTTGTGGCTTTTGCACACGACCTCGGTATCATTACAGACAAAACTGTTTTCGATGCCATTGATGGATTGCACCATGCAACTATAGAAAATGGTTTGGTAGACCTTCAAATGATCGATGTAAAGAACATTGAAATCAACGATACTCATGCCTTCCTAGATACAGGTTCCCCTCACCATGTTCAACTGGTTGAAGACATTGGTACTTATGATGTTTATACACAAGGTAAAAAAATTAGAAACGGTGCGCCTTATTTTGAGGAAGGAACCAATGTCAATTTTGCCGAAGCTATAGACGACACTACCTATAGAGTTAGAACTTATGAAAGAGGAGTTGAAGACGAAACCTTGGCCTGTGGAACTGGCGCAACAGCCGTGGCCATTGCCATGCATGCTCAGAAACACACACATCTAGAACGTGTTAAATTACAAGTTGAAGGTGGTGAATTAGAAGTGTCTTTTAAAAATGACGGTACAACCTATTCAAATGTCTTTTTAAAAGGCCCTGCCAAATTTGTTTTTAAAGGAACCTATACTGATCAATAAAGCAGTCCTAAGATGGAAACCTTAAAAGGTACACATATCAAACTACGTGCACTCGAACCCGAAGACCTCGCCTTTCTTTTCGACTCCGAAAACAATGAAGCGAATTGGAAAGTGAGCGGGACACAGGTACCTTTTTCAAAATACATCTTAAAACAATACCTAGAGAGCAGCCATAAAGATATATACGAAGCGAAACAACTACGTCTCGTAATTACTTCAATTGACGACACCCTAGTTATGGGTATGATTGATCTTTTTGATTTCGACCCTCAACATAAAAGAGCAGGTGTAGGAATATTGATAAAAGACAGTTTTAGAGAACAAGGCATTGCTTCGGAAGCGCTACAAGTTCTCATCTCATATGCCTTTCATTATTTAGACCTGCATCAGCTCTATGCCAACGTAACGACCGACAATAAGACGAGCATGCATCTTTTTGAAAAGCATGGTTTTAAACGTATTGGCATTAAAAAGGATTGGATTTACACAAATGCTACATACATTGACGAAGCAAGTTACCAATTGCTAAATTCCTCTCAGAAAAAGAAAAAATGAAAAAGAAAAAAAACAGTCTGATGGCACTACTTGTAGTTGCCCTCATTGCCCTCGGAACAGTCTTTCATTTCTATCAAAAAGTAATGAAAAAAAACGTACTAAAAGAAAGTGTAGTCTTCATACCTACAGACTGTAGTACGGAACAACTTGCAAACCTGCTTACTCCTATTTTAAAGAGTACCCAAGATTTTATTTGGGTAGCAGAAAAAAAGAAATACCTAAACAACATAAAGGCTGGGAAATACCAGTTGCGAAAAGACATGAACTCAAACGAGTTGGTGAATCTATTACGAAGTGGAAAACAAACTGCCATTCGTCTTACTTTTAACAATCAACATAACTTAAAATCCTTGGCAGGTAGAATTGGGCAACAAATCGAAGCAGATTCAATTGCATTGTTGGAAGCCTTTACCAACCCTGCCTTTTTAAAACAACATAATTTTAATACAGCCACCGCTTTGGGCATGTATATTCCAAATAGCTATGAAGTCTATTGGAACACGTCCGCTACTCAATTTAGAGCTAAAATGTTGAAAGAGTACAAACGGTTCTGGAATAAAACACGCCTGTCAAAAGCAAAAGACCAAAAATTAACCCCCAAACAAGTCATTGCATTGGCATCCATCGTTCAAAAAGAAACGGCACATATAAAGGAACGTCCCGTTGTGGCTGGTCTCTACTTAAATCGCTTTCATCACAACTGGCCTTTGCAAGCCGATCCAACTGTTATCTTTGCGCTGAAAGCAAAAAACGGGCAAGACTTTGAGGTAAAAAGAGTCTTAAATAAAGATTTAAAAATCGAATCCCCTTACAATACCTATAAATACAAAGGAATTCCTCCTGGTCCAATCGCGATGCCCGACATTTCTTCGATAAATGCTGTGTTAAACCCAACAAAGCACAATTATTATTATATGTGTGCGAGTATTGAAAATTTAGGTGCGCATGCCTTTGCCAGCACCCTAAGACAACACAATAAAAACGCTGTAAAATACCAAAAATGGCTTTCCAATCAAGGCGTGAATCGATAATTCTATTCTACTAAATGTTTGCAAAAATAAAAAAGGTTTGTTTTCTAATGTGTTTGGTTTTCTATTCGGGAAAAGCACAGAATGAAAATTCTTTTTTTACAAAATCCGACACACTTAATAAAGCGCGTCTTCGGGGGGTATATATAACTGAAGCCGCCTTGGCAAGTATTACGCTTATAGGACTCAATGAATTGTGGTATGCCGACTACGAACGGTCAAAATTTCATTTTATAAATGACAATGGAGACTGGATGCAAATGGATAAAATGGGACACGCCCTCACCTCCTATCATATTGGAAAATTAGGAATGACTGCCTTAGATTGGGCTGGTGCTTCTAAAAAATCACAATTGCTCTATGGAGGTACTTTAGGCTTTGCTTTTTTGACAGCAGTCGAAGTTCTTGACGGACATTCCTCAGAATGGGGTGCTTCTGGAGGTGACATTATTGCCAATGCCGCTGGAGCAAGTTTACTCATTGGACAAGAATTGTTATGGAATGAGCAACGTTTCTTGTTAAAATACAGTTTCCACCAAACTGATTATGCAAGTCAACGTCCAAATACTTTAGGATCCGATCTAGCAGAAGAAATGCTCAAAGATTACAACGGTCAAACGTATTGGCTTTCTGCCAATATTTGGTCTTTTGCCAAAGAAAGTAAATTCCCAAAATGGCTCAATATTGCCTTTGGGTATGGTGCAGAAGGAATGATTTACAGCCAAGAAAATTTAAATGAGGCTCCATATCGACAGTTTTACGCCAGTTTCGACATCGATTTGACAAAAATAAAAACAAAATCTCCCTTTCTAAAGACCCTTTTCAACACTTTGAACTTTATTAAGATTCCTGCTCCAGCCCTTGAATTCACTAGTACTGGAAAAATAAAAACCCACCTTATCTATTTCTAAAACACTGATTTTCAAAAGAAAAACTTGTTTTAAAAGAAAAGACGTATATTTGCCCCGCAAAAAACAGATTGAGACAGAAAAAATAATTAATTATGAAATCTATCAAGAAAGAGTTTTTTAAAAGCAATGTATTGACTTTGCTCATTTTTGCGATTCAACCTAGTAATGACACTTCCAATTCATTGGAGAGTCTACTTGAATCAAATACTTTGGAAGCAGAAGCTCCAGAAAGTGTTCCTTTTAAGGGGCCTTATATCAACAACGATTTTTATCATTTTAAAGAAGCCTTGGCGTTTAAAGAATCACAAGGAAGGTATTATATTGTAAACAAATACGGATATTTGGGAAAATATCAGTTTGGAAAAACCACCTTAGAACGCTTTGCTATTTACGACACCAAAGAATTTTTAAAAAATCACGAATTGCAAGAACAAGCTTTTATCGCTTTGTGCAAGGTAAACAAGTGGATTTTAAGAAAAGACATTCAGCGGTCAGTTGGTAAAAAGATAAACGGAATTGTGATTACAGAATCTGGAATTTTGGCAGCAGCACACCTAGCAGGTGCTGGAAACGTAAAAAAATTCTTGAGGAGCCAAGGAAACACAACTTTTGCAGATGCATTTGGCACTTCGATTGAAAACTATATGGAGAAATTCGCTGGATACGATACTTCAAACATCGTTAAAGACAGAATGCCTTCTTTAAAAGCAGCCTAAGTGGTTAGCGTAAAGTAGTTGCTTATCTATGTATGATAAATATAGCTGGACGTTTGTGCAAATCAGGTTTAACACGTCCCCAGTCTTTAATTGTATAGGTCTTAATATATTCCGTAGATAACGATATATCTGCTGCAATACAAAGACGTGTCTCTGGTGTTAAAAAGGACTTTAAATCGGCAAACATCTTTTCATTTCTATAGGGGGTTTCTATAAAAAGCTGAGACTGGTTTTTATCCTTAGAAAGCTTTTCTAAGTTTTTGATTTCTCGTTTGCGATCGCCCTTATCTATAGGTAAATAACCGTTAAATGCAAAATTTTGCCCGTTCATTCCTGAGCTCATCATTGCCATTAAGATAGACGAAGGTCCTACCAAAGGCACCACCTGAATTCCTTTACTATGTGCTAATTTTACAACTTCGGCACCTGGATCTGCAATGGCAGGAACTCCTGCTTCAGAAAGTAACCCAACCGACATTCCTTTTTCACAAATATCCAAATAGTGTTGTACTTCCAACGCATCGGCATATTTATCCAACAGCATCAATTTTAAAGACGGTTGTGATTTCTTAGGTGTAATCTTTTTTATAAACCTTCTAGCCGATTTTTCATTTTCTACTACAAAATAATCTACTTCTTCCACCACTTTTTTAACAGAAATTGGCATAACTTCAAGTGGTTCATTCTCTCCTAATGTCGTTGGTATTAAATACAATTTTCCTAACATCTTCTAGTCGGTATTAGTTTAAAATTCTTACGGCAATACGTTCACAAGCAGCATCTAACAGTTGGTATACGTTTTCAAAACCGCTAGTTCCTCCATAGTAAGGATCAGGTACTTCACGATCTACAGTAGAATCTATTTCATTAAGGATCAGAGACACTTTAGCGATGTCTTCAGCATTACGTGCCAAATTAATTATATTCTTGTAGTTAGAGCGATCCATTGCATAGATAAGATCAAAATTATCAAAATCACTTTGCGAAAATGCTCTTGCACGTTGGTTGCGAATATCTATTCCGTAAGTAAGTCCAGTTTCAATAGATCTTGGATCTGGAAGGTTTCCAACATGATAGGCAGCAGTACCAGCGGAATCTACCAATACTTCATTACTGTTTACTTTAGATTTTAAAATCCCTTCTGCTAATGGAGAGCGACAAATATTCCCCAAGCAAACCATCAAAATCCTTTTCATTGCTTAGAAAGTCAGTTTATTGGTAAGGTCGTCGACATATTTTTTAAACTGTTTGTCAGTCTCTGTTAAATTGTCAACTGTTTTACAGGCATGTAACACGGTAGCATGGTCTCTTTTTCCTATCTGAGAACCAATGCTAGCCAAAGATGATTTGGTCATGCGTTTTGCAAAAAACATGGCAAGCTGTCTTGCTTGAACTATATGTCTTTTTCTTGTTTTCGATTGTAAAGTAGCCACGTCCATATCAAAATACGTAGAAACTACTTTCTGAATATAATCGATAGAAACTTCTCGTTTGGTGTTTTTAACAAATTTGTCTACAATTTGTTTTACCAAGGTCATGGTGAATTCTTTTTTATTAAAGGAAGCTTGTGCAATCATAGAAATCAAAACTCCTTCCAATTCGCGGACATTTGATTTGATATTTTTAGCTACATATTCAACGATTTCTTCTGGCATCTCCACCCCATCTCTAAACAATTTGTTTTGAAGGATTGAAATTCTAGTTTCAAAATCAGGCGTTTGTAACTCAGCGGACAGTCCCCATTTAAAACGTGAAAGCAAACGCTGTTCAATATCCTGCATGTCTACAGGAGCTTTATCTGAAGTTAAGATAACCTGTTTCCCATTTTGATGCAAATGATTGAAAATATGGAAGAACACATCTTGCGTTCCTTTTTTACCTGACAGGAATTGCACATCGTCAATAATTAACACATCAATCATTTGATAGAAGTGAATAAAATCATTTCGGGTGTTTCCCTTTACAGAATCTATATATTGCTGTGTAAATTTCTCCGAAGAAATATACAACACCGTTTTATCGGCATATTTGTCTTTTATTTCTACACCAATAGCATGTGCTAAATGTGTTTTACCAAGACCTACTCCACCATAAATTAACAAGGGGTTGAAGGAAGTTCCTCCTGGTTTGTTGGCAACGGCCATTCCTGCAGATCTCGCCAAACGGTTTGAATCTCCTTCTACAAAACTTGCAAAATTATAACTCGGATTTAGCTGAGACTCTATCTTTACTTTCTGAAGACCAGGAATTACAAACGGATTTTTAAGTTCGCGTTTTTTCAAGCCTAACGGCACTGTTACATCTTGTGATTTTAACTGTGCTCTGTTTGAACTTGGTATTTTTATAATTTGTGGGCTATTACTACTATAGGCATTTTCCATTTTTACCTCGTAGACCAATTTGGCATCTTTACCCAATTCTCTAACCAAAGCAACACGCAACAATTTGATATAATGCTCTTCCAACCACTCGTAAAAAAATTTACTTGGAACTTGTACGGTTAAAACCTCTCCAGAAACGCGAATTGGTTTGATGGGTTCGAACCAAGTTTTAAACGCTTGCGGTTTGATATTGTCCTCGATAAAAGATAAGCATTCCTCCCAAACCGTAGTGGCTATTTTAGTCATTATTTTAGTAGCGTAATAAGTAGTGAATATTAGTCTGTAAAATGACACGTTCCCATCGTTCATTTCAGTTATACAAATGTGTGAATATTTTTTAGTATAAAAAAATTAAATTGCTATTGGTTCTTATTTATTTTTTCCGTAAAATAACAAACTCAAAATCAAAAAATGATTGAACATATAATCCCCCTACGCATCCGTTATGGTGAGAGCGACCAAATGGGCTATGCCCATCACGGAAACTACGCTCAATATTTTGAAATGGGCAGAATGGAGCTGCTTAGAAACCTTGGAATTTCATATAAAAAAATGGAAGAAGAAGGAATAATTCTCCCTGTATACTCAATAAACACTAGGTTTATAAAGCCAGCGAAATTTGACGACCTTCTTTCTCTAAAAACAATTTTACGAAAAACACCCAGTGCAAGAATTATTTTTGAATATGAAATTTACAATGAAAAAAATGAATTAATTACTACTGGAGAGACGGTTTTGGTGTTTGTAGACACGGCAAAAAATCGCCCAATAAAAATCCCTGAAAATATCCTAAAAAAATTCATATCTACACAACAAAAAGCGTAATTTATACGCATTACAAATTAAGGGGCTGCCATTTTTATTTTACTTCTAAAAAATGCATTGCTAAAAATGCATTTTTTACCGCTAAAAATTGCGATTTATTAACCGACAAAATGGTCGTGCATTTCTCATGCATCTCTTGAGAGCGAATATTCAATTTTTTTTGTTTTACAAAACGCATGATTTTATTCATATGGACATATTCAAAAGTAAGTCTTAAATCCTTGGTAATAACTTTTGAAACTATAGCTGATTCCTCTAATGCATATTGAGCTGAAGTTCTATAAGAACGTATTAACCCTCCTACACCCAATTTTACACCTCCAAAATACCGAACTACTACTACCAAAACATTCGTAAGATCAGCAGCGAGTATTTGTCCATATATAGGTTGACCTGCAGAATTACTAGGCTCTCCGTCGTCATTTACACGATAAACAATCGACTCTTTACCTATTTTCCATGCAAAACACCAATGCCTAGCACTATGATGCGTTTTCTTTATTTCTAATACAATTTTTTTTGCTTGTGCTTCAGACTCAATAGGAAAGGCGTATCCGAAGAACTTACTCCCTTTCTCTTTAAATAAAGTTTCTGGACCTGCTGAATCCAAGGTCTTATAAATAGCTTCTTCCACGCTAACTGTCGGCGTTTTTATACACGTGAAGCAATGTGTTTGACAATGACGTCTCTATATTTGTGCTCCTATTTAAAATGGGAGCTGCTACTCCGTCTCCAAAAGACATGTCTCCAATAAAAACTCTTGCTTCGTCCCACAAACCCGCATCTATAAAAGCCTGCAAAGTCTGTCTTCCTCCTTCTATTAGTACCGATTGTATGTCATATTTAATCAATACACCACAAACCTGTTCAGCCAATGACTTTTCAAAATCTATAGGAACATATTGTACGTTGTTTTGAGAAACCGGAAGTCGTGAGCTTCCCGTCAATACTATAGTAGATACACTTCCATCATACAGCGCGTAATTGGTTGGTACTCGTAAAGTACGATCTATTAAAATTCGTACCGGAGCGTTGCCCCCCCATTTACGCACATCCAATTTTGGATTGTCGGAAATAGCAGTATTCGTACCTACCAATATGGCATGTTCCTCACTTCTCCATTTATGTACCAACTGCTGTGCATTGGAATTACTAATCCATACCGGTCTATTTGTCGACTTTTCTTTTGGTGCCATAAAACCATCGGTAGTCTCTGCCCATTTTAATACGATATAAGGTCGTTTTTTATTTTGTACCGTAAAAAAGCGACGGTGCTGTTCTTTACAAGCTTCTTCCAAACAACCTACCTCCACAACACAACCTGCATTGCGTAAACGTTCAATGCCCTTTCCAGCAACTTTGCTATGTGTGTCTACACAGCCAATTACTACTTTTGGAATCTGATGCTTTACTATCAAATCAGCACAAGGCGGCGTTTTTCCATAATGAGAACAAGGTTCCAAAGTGACATATAAAGTCGCTTTTTGTAACAAACGCTTATCTTGAACCGACTGAATTGCATTCACCTCAGCATGGTTCCCTCCATAAGGACTTGTATACCCTTCTCCAATAACTTGATCATTATAAACTACCACACACCCCACAGAAGGATTCGGTCTTGTTGTACCTACACCTTTTTGTGCAAGTTCCAAACAACGTTTCATATAATATTCGTGCATATGCATAACACAAATGTAAGTGGAATGCTTGGAAGTCGCAACTTCTATTTAAAACAATCCAAGACAGCAGCGAAAAAGTGTTTTCTACAATTAAAAAACAGTATTTTTGCCTTTATGAAAATCAACCAATTGCAAACTTTGTTTCATAAGGAACTTGCTTCTCTCTTTCCTAAAACCGAGATAGACTCTTTCTACAACATTCTTGTAGAACACAAGCTAGGAATGACTAGAATTGACCGTGCTATGCAACCACAATTTGAGTTAAACAGAGAACAAACAAGTTATTTTACACGAACTATTGAAGCCCTTAGAAATGAAACACCAGTGCAGTACATTACTGGCACTTCGCACTTCTACGGCAGTACTTTTAATGTAAATTCAAATGTATTGATACCAAGACCAGAAACGGAAGACTTGGTTAGTTGGATTCTAGAAGACATTCGCAAGGAAGCAAAAATAGACATACTTGATATTGGCACTGGATCGGGATGTATTGCTATATCTCTGGCGAAAAACTTAAAAAACGCAACAGTTTGGGCGCTTGACTTTTCTGAAGACGCCATTCAAACCGCCAAAGTAAACGCTCTTGCCAACAAGGTTGATATTCAGTTTTTACAACAAGACATATTAAAGACTCACGAACTTGACAAGTCTTTTGATATTATTGTAAGCAATCCTCCATACGTTCGGGAATTGGAAAAAAAAGAAATACAAAAGAATGTACTCGCCTACGAACCACATTCAGCATTGTTCGTTGAAGACACGAACCCCTTAATCTTTTATGACAAAATAACAACATTAGCGGGTAAACATCTCAATCCCAACGGAAAACTCTATTTTGAAATCAATCAATATTTAGCAACTGAAATGATGGAAATGCTCCGAAACAAAGGGTTTACTAAAAATGAATTGCGGAAGGATATTTTTGGAAATGACCGAATGACAAAATCAATGGTTTAGTATAAAGTATTGGCTCGCAAGTTACAATAGTTACCAAATACACAATACAAACTCCAAAGACCAATAAGTTCACTACCTAAATAATTAATCCCTATTTTTGCGTTATGAGATTTGACATTATCACCGTATCACCAGAACTGATTCAAAGTCCGTTTGAACATTCTATCGTAAAAAGAGCTATTGACAAAGGATTAGCTGAAGTTTACTTTCACAACTTAAGAGATTTTGCCTCTAATAAATACAAAAAAATAGACGACTATCAGTTTGGCGGCGGCGCAGGTATGGTTATGATGATTGAACCCATTGACAAATGCATTTCCAAATTGAAATCTGAGCGCGACTATGATGAAATTATTTATATGACGCCAGATGCTCCAATATTAAACCAAGCGACATCGAATACTTTGTCTTTAAAGAAAAACATCATTGTATTGTGTGGTCACTACAAAGGAGTAGACCAACGTGTACGAGATCTTTTTATCACCAAGGAAATTTCAATTGGTGACTATGTATTAAGCGGAGGAGAGTTAGGAGCTGCTGTATTATGTGACAGTATCATTCGATTGATTCCAGGTGTTTTAGGAGACGAAACATCTGCTTTAACCGATTCTTTCCAAGACAACTTACTATCGCCTCCAGTATACACAAGACCTGCAGAATACAAAGGAACCGAAGTGCCAGAAATATTGCTTTCAGGAAACTTTCCAAAGATTGACGCATGGAGAACTGAAAAAGCCTATGAGCGCACCCAACAAATAAAACCAGAATTGTTAGATGAATAGAGTACGTGCTTTTTTAAAAGAATACCCAGCCATTAGCATCGTTATTGGATTTCAATTTTTCAGATTGCTATTACTTCCTTTTATGGGGTTGATGCCTCAAGATGCTTATTACCATTTTTATGGTGAAAACTTAGCCCTCTCTTACTTCGATCATCCTGGAATGATTGGGTATATATTAAGAGTATTTACCTCTGTTTTTGGTAAAACGGTTTTTGTGGTAAAGTTTGCCGACTTTTTCATAACATCACTCACCCTGTTGAGCTTTTACAAACTCGCTTCCTATTTTTTATCGAAACAAAAGCAGCTAAACGCAATCGTTTTACTTTCGAGTACGGTTTGTATTTCGATTCTTAGCATCAACTCCACACCAGATGTGCCTTTACTGCTATTTTGGACACTTTCACTTATCGGGTTATACAAAGCTGTATTTGAAAACAACAAAGGGTATTGGATACTAGGTGGTATTGCCATGGGACTTGCCTTTGATAGCAAGTATACTGCCCTGCTCTTACAAATTGGACTGCTTGCTTTTTTAGCTTTTTCTAATAAGCATCGCAAACTTTTACTTTCACCTTGGCTATGGGCGTCTCTTATTATATCGGTATTGGTAACCTTTCCTATTTGGTATTGGAACTATCAAAATGATTTTGCTTCTTTCTTGTTTCAGTCTTCAGACCGAACAGGAAGCATTTCTAAATTTGAAATCAAACCAAGATATTTCTTTGGGGCAGTTGGACACCAAATATTCCTATTACTACCTATTTTACTAGCTTCGTTTTTTACACTACTTTATAAACACATTAAAAAGACACTTACAAAGTTCAAACTGCCTTCTGACAAGACCTTGTTTTTACTAGCGTTTTTCATTCCTACATTTCTAGGTTTCTTTTTACTTACCCCCATCTACTGGGTAAAACTTAACTGGATGATGCCTTCTTACATCTCCGGTGTTATTTTGGCAAGTATGTACATTTCTAAAAAACTTGTTAGATCCCAAGTATATATTTCTGCCGCTATTCATCTTTTGGTAAGTTTACAAGTATTCTTCTACTTGGTTCCTATCAAAAGTGACGACACCTGGGTAGGCTGGAAAGAACTGGTGGTGGCTACAGAAAAACTTCAAGAGGAATACCCAAATACATTTGTGTTTTCAGATGACGGCTATAAGACCACTGCGTGTATGACCTTTTTTACTACTCAAAAAATTTATGCTCAAAACATTATTGGCAAACCTGCGCTACAATTCGATTATATTGGTGACGATCTAACTAAATTAAATGGAAAAAATGCTTTATTTATCATTTCAGACAAGCGGTATAAAAGCAACGCAAAAAGAGGCGAACATCCTAAGGAGTTGGAGCACTACTTTTCAAGTATTACCGAACTAAATCCTATCATTATCGAAATTAACGGAAAGGAAACCCGTAAATTTTGGGTATATGTTTGTGAAAACTACTCCTATTCGAAGGATTAAACAGTATACATTACAAAAACCCTCAACACTCAATTCAAAAAACAGACTTTTTTTATTTTCATTCATAAAAAAGTTGTAAGTTTGCAACCTCAAAATCAACCTCTGACGAAAATCGTGAATGTTGATTTGTCGAAACCCCATTAAATAAAGAAAAAAATGGCAAATTTAGTAGATTTCGTACAAAACGAATTCGTAGCAAAAAATGAGTTCCCAGCATTTCAATCAGGTGACACAATTACTGTGTACTATGAAATTAAAGAGGGAAGCAAAACACGTACTCAGTTTTTTAGAGGCGTTGTAATCCAAAGAAGAGGTTCTGGAGCATCAGAAACTTTTACAATTAGAAAAATGTCTGGTACTGTTGGTGTGGAGCGTATCTTCCCAGTAAACTTGCCTGCAATTCAAAAAATTGAAGTAAACAAACAAGGAAAAGTAAGAAGAGCACGTATCTTTTACTTTAGAGAACTTACAGGTAAAAAAGCAAGAATCAAAGAGATTCGTCGTAAATAAACCTCGGTATTTTCTAAACCTATATAAAAAAGCTGTCTAAATCTAGACAGCTTTTTTTATGCGCTCTGTTTTACAGAAGTGGCTGGTAGCTGGTTCGGCAAAGAAAGAAAACTTTGTATTCTCACCTTTGAAACTTTATCCTTTATCAATTTAGTCCTATTCTTCTTCCCTCTACACTTATCAATCTTTAAAAAACACCCCTTCCTTAACTAAATCGACTTCATTTTCAGAATAACTCAAAAAGCATTTCCAAAATTTAGGCTATTATCAAAAAGTGCGCTTGATTTCTATGAGATTAGAACTAAAAATATTGCTTTAAATCACTACATTTGTACCGCCAAAAACCGACTGTGTTTTTCATGAAACGCAACGTGCTGGCAATAACACATTCGCAGATTAGCTTTGACACATTAAAGCTTTAAAAAAACAAGGAAATTATGACAACAAAAACATCTCAAATTGTGTACACCATTACCGACGAAGCACCGGCATTGGCTACCTATTCTTTTTTACCTATTGTAGAATCATTTACAAAACACGCAAATATAAACGTTCAAAAGAAAGATATTTCACTTGCTGCTAGAATTCTAGCGAATTTTCCTGAGTACTTGAATGACGATCAAAAAGTTGGAGATGCCCTATCAGAATTGGGAGACTTGGCAAAAACGCCCGAAGCAAACATCATAAAATTACCTAATATTTCAGCTTCTGTACCGCAGTTAAAAGCTGCTATTACTGAATTGCAAGCAGCAGGATATGCAATTCCTGATTTTCCGGAAGCTCCACAAAACGACAGTGAAGCAACAATTAAAGCTACCTATGCTAAGGTATTAGGTTCTGCTGTAAATCCAGTTTTAAGAGAAGGAAATTCTGACCGTAGAGTCGCAGGACCTGTTAAAGAGTACGCAAAAAACAACCCACATTCTATGGGTGCATGGTCTGCAGATTCTAAATCACACGTTGCAAGTATGCCTGAAGGTGATTTTTATGGAAGTGAAAAATCTGTTACCATACAGAGCGCTGGAAACTTAAAAATTGAATTGGTTGACACCAATGGAAATAGTACCATTTTAAAAGAAACGGTTCCTGTTCTAGAAGGAGAAATTGTAGACGCTTCTGTATTGAGCATTGAAAAACTAAAAACTTTTGTAGCTAAGGAAATCGAAGATGCAAAAGCCAACAATGTATTGTTCTCAGTACATATGAAAGCAACTATGATGAAGGTTTCCGACCCAATTATTTTTGGTGCTGTGGTGGAAGTATTTTACAAAGACGTTTTCGAAAAGTACGCAGCTACCTTTGACAAACTAGGCGTTTCGTCTAAAAACGGATTGGGAGATGTATACAACAAAATAGGAAGTCTACCTGAAGCTGAACAAGCTGAAATTAAAGCAGCTATCGAAAAAGTATACGAAAACAGCCCAGCTTTGGCTATGGTAAATTCAGACAAAGGAATTACCAATCTTCACGTGCCAAGTGATGTCATCATCGATGCATCTATGCCAGCAATGATTCGTACTTCAGGACAGATGTGGAATGCAGAAGGAAAGTCACAAGACACGAAAGCATTAATTCCAGACCGCTCGTATGCGGGAGTGTACCAAGAAACCATCGATTTCTGTAAAAAACACGGTGCATTTGACCCTACTACTATGGGAACTGTTCCTAATGTTGGTTTGATGGCGCAAAAAGCACAAGAATATGGTTCACATGATAAAACATTCCAAGTAAGCACTGCCGGAACGGTTAAAGTAAGCGACACCAATGGAAATGTATTGATTGAGCAACCTGTGGCAGCCGGAGACATCTTTAGAGCTTGTCAAGTAAAAGATGCTCCTATTCAAGACTGGGTTAAACTTGCTGTTACTCGAGCAAAAGCAACACAAACACCTGCTATATTTTGGTTAGACGAAAACAGAGCGCATGATGCTCAGTTGATTAAAAAAGTAAACACCTATTTACCAAACCATGACACAACAGGTTTAGAGATTTCAATACTATCACCTGTAGAAGCAACAAAAGTAACTTTAGAAAGAATTCACAAAGGATTGGATACTATATCTGTAACTGGAAATGTATTGCGTGATTACCTTACAGACCTTTTCCCTATTTTAGAATTGGGAACTTCTGCCAAAATGCTTTCGATTGTTCCTTTAATGAACGGTGGAGGCTTGTTTGAAACAGGAGCTGGTGGATCTGCACCAAAACACGTACAACAATTCCAAGAAGAAGGACATTTGCGTTGGGATTCTTTAGGTGAGTTCTTGGCATTGTCAGTTTCTCTAGAAGATTTGGCTGTAAAGGCAAACAATTCAAAAGCAGGAATTTTGTCGAGAACCTTAAATGCTGCAAATACGACCTTTTTAACTAACGACAATTCACCTTCTCGTAAGGTTGGAGAATTAGACAACAGGGGAAGTCATTTCTATTTAGCATTGTACTGGGCTCAAGAATTATCAGCACAGACAGAAGACACAGAATTACAAGCTGTATTTGCTCCACTTGCTAAAACACTTACAGAGCATAAAGATGCGATTATTGCTGAATTGAATAACGCACAAGGTCCTGCTGTGGAGATGGGAGGTTATTACTACCCTAACGCAGCTATAACAGAAACGGCAATGCGTCCAAGTGCACTTTTAAACAACGCCTTAGCTGCCTTGTAAAAGAATTGCTGCTCAACAACAAAAAAAAACGTCTAAATTTATTTTTAGACGTTTTTTTTTTCAGTTTATTTTTACTTGGTTTTATTTTGTTTCATTTAATTTTTCAAGACCACTAATGATGTCCTCGTTTTCTAGTCTTAAAAACTCTTGAACAAACGCTATTTTTCTCGCTTCTAAACCCATATCTATCAGCTTTTTATCAAAGATACGAATAGCTACTTTTTACGAACACTCGGTTTTTGTAGTTCATCTATACTCAAATCTGTTGATTTGGAAAATAATTCCTCAACAATGCCCTTTACGAATAAAGTACCCTGAGCCTGTACGCTGTCGCTGAAGCTTTTTGCAACAACCGAAGCTTTAGCGTAGGTTATAGCGTAAGAGATCGAAGGGTATCTTTAATCAGTTGCTACTTCCAATTTTTGGTTTAACAATTCCACATTAAAATTGATTTTAGCGTTTAATGCTCTGAACACTTTTAAAATAGTCCCAAATCGAGCATCTGTCAAATTATTTTCTATTTTAGAAATTTGGGCTTTTTTTACACCAATCAATTCCCCCAATTGCGATTGAGTCAATTTTCGTTCTTTCCGAGCATGTTTGATAGCCTCCCCTAGCAAGTCCAGTCGCAACTCATTTTCATAAACAGCTCTTTCTGCTGTCCCTTTTTTTCCGATGTATGTGTCTTTTACTTCATCAAATGAATATGTTTTCATCACTTCTTGTTTTTAGATTCAAAATATTTGTTCATTAGTTCGGTTGCCTTGTCGATTTCTTTTTTAGGTGTTTTCTGCGTTTTTTTGACAATTCCATGGGTGGCAATTACCACAGTTACTGTATTATCTGTTTTGTCCCAAAACGCAAAAAGTCGGTATTGTTTTCTGTTGTACAAAGTCCTGAATTCCCAGATATCCGCATTCAGTTTTTTAAAGAACGTAGGATCGGTTGTGAGCTTTGCTTTGTCAATATTGAAAATAATTTTATTCCGTGTCTTTTCATCTAGCCTGTCAAAAAATTCAAAAACTTCTTTAAGAAAGGCAACTTTAAATTTCTCTCTCATTGCAATCTTTTTTTATTGCAAAGATAAATGTTTCCTTTTTAGTAAACAAATTGATTTTTGAAAGAGATTTTTCACAATGCGAATAAAGTGTTTATGCAAAAAAAGTTGAATGTTTTGGAGTCAGCAAATTTTATATTGTTGCAAGACACCTATTATTCCTTTTGATTATATAAATAAGCCAAAGATTAAACCTAAAAAAAATACTCCAATACTTCTATTGTTAAATTCATGTCCCATATAATCATAGTAATCGGTTGAGTTTTTTGGTCCATATAAGTATTCTTTAAATGAATATTTCTTTTGAAGTAGTTGTGCTGTGTTAATACATCTCCTCAAATCATACAAAAATGAGTTTGTGGAATTATAAAAGACTCATACATGCAAAGATTTTTGCAAGTTTTCTATTTCTTATCCGAAGAATCCCGAACAATCAATTCAGGTTCCAAAATCATTTTATTCAAGGTTGGCGGAATAGCAGCCTCCTCTATTCTTCTTAAAAAAGCCTCCGCGGTAAGTCGCCCAATTTCAGTACTGTGTTGTTCAATGGTAGTGATAGAAGGCGTCACTAAGGAAGTAAACGGTTCGTTTCCAAATCCAACAATGGCAATTTCATCAGGAATACTAATATTCTTTTCTTTCAATACCTGCAAAGCACCTAAGGCGGCATAATCTCCCGCCACATATACAGCATCCGGTCGATTGGGTTGCTCCAACAATTGCTCCATGATTTCACGACCATTTTGCTTGGTCAATTTACACTCATAAACCAACGCATCGTCCAAAGGCAAGTCGTGCTTTTCCAACGCATCTTCATATCCTTTTATTCTATTCTTATAAATACGTGTATGACTAAATCCGGCAATATGCGCGATTCTTTTACAACCTTGAGACACCAAATGATCTACAATTAAATGACTACTCTTATAGTCATCAATTCCAATATAATCCACCCCAAGTGCATTCTCACCACGGTCAAATAGAATCAATGGAATGCCTTTGGACTTTATTTTCTCATAATAAGAAAAATCTGTTGTTTCATTTGCCATGGAAGCGATAATTCCATCGACCTGGGTAAAAAGCAAGGCATCAATATAACGACACTCTTTTTCAAACGACTCATAAGATTGAGAAATAATAATATTGTAACCCTTCTCATGCAATACATCTTCAATACTCTGCAATACGGCAGAAAAAAAATTACTATTTGCTCTAGGAATGATCACCCCCACAAGATTGCTCTTTCCTTTTCGTAAGGCACTCGCCAAATGATTTGGTTGGTAGTTTAGATTTTTTGCTACCTGCTGAACAGAAACCTTCGTTTTTTCACTTATCCTTGGATGGTTATTCAAGGCTTTGGAAACTGCCGAAGGTGTTAAGCCTAAAACATTTGCAATATCTTTTATGGTCGTTTTTTTTTGTGTTCCCAAAATTTTATCTATATTTGTTCCAACGTTTGAACAAAAGTAAACAATTTTTATCAAACAGCAAACATTCACCACTACTTAAAACACTTCTAAAGCGCTGTGTTTACTGGGGTTGAGTGCATCAAAAATAAGGGTTCTTATCATGAGTACCTTTTTTTTTGGAAAAATAGTTCAATCGATGGAACGACAAAGCAATTTGAGTATTTGAAAACAAATATTCATTTTTTTTCACAATTTGTTCAATCGATAGAACAAAAAATTAAACATACATACAAACGCTTAATTCAGATCGTACTGAATTATTAATTAAACTAAATTAAATAGAAATAAAATGGGTAAAGTAGTAACGTTTGGAGAGATCATGTTAAGATTGGCTCCACAAGGATTTTTGAGATTTTCACAAGCAAACAGTTTTGATGCAATCTACGGAGGTGGAGAATCAAATGTAGCGGTATCATTGGCAAACTACGGAGTAGATGTAGATTTCGTAACGCGTTTACCAAAAAACGACATCGGAGAATGTGCCATGATGGAAATGCGTAAAAGAGGTGTAAATGTTGATAAGATCGTTTACGGTGGAGATCGTTTGGGAATCTATTTCCTAGAAACAGGAGCGGTATCTAGAGGATCTAAGGTAGTATATGACCGTGCACACTCTGCTATTGCTGAAATTGAATCTGGAATGATCAATTGGGAAGAAGTATTTGCTGGAGCTGAATGGTTTCACTGGACAGGAATTACACCTGCAATCTCTCAAGGGGCAGCAGATGTATGTTTAGAAGCTGTGAAAGCTGCTAGTAAACTTGGAGTAAAAATCTCTACAGATTTAAACTACCGTGCGAAATTATGGAATTTCTGTGACGATGCACATAGAGAAGCGATCATGACTGAATTAACATCTTACTGTGATGTTGTTTTAGGAAATGAAGAAGACGCTGAAATGCACTTCGGAATCAAGCCAGAAGGAATTAGCGTACAAACAGAAGGACACAATGTAAAAGCAGAAGCTTTCTTGTCAGTTTGTGAGCAAATGATGAAAAAATTCCCAAGAGCTAAAAAGGTAATTACTACTTTAAGAGGTTCTATCTCAGCATCTCACAATACTTGGGCTGGTGTTTTATACGACGGTACTACGTTGTTTCAAACTCGTCAATACCAAATTACTGATATCGTAGATAGAGTTGGTGGTGGAGATTCATTTATGGGTGGTTTGATCTACGGATTGTTAAAATATCCTGAAGACGATCAAAACGCATTGGACTTTGCTGTTGCCGCTTCTTGTTTGAAACACACCATCAAAGGAGATGCCAACTTGGTAACTGTTGCTGAAGTAGAAAAACTAATGGGTGGTGACGCCTCAGGAAGAGTAGCGAGATAAATCCATTTTTTATGAAGAAATCAATTGCCATCATATGTGGCGGAGGTCCTGCACCAGGAATCAATACCGTAATCAGTACGCTTGCTAAAACCTTTATTAAAGATGGATACGAGGTACTCGGTGTACACCATGGCTACAAAGGCTTGTTCTCTGAAGAACCTGCCGTTAAAGTATTCAATTTTCACCGTGCAGATCGCATTTACAGTCGTGGAGGATCTACCTTAATTATGAGTAGATTCAAGCCTAAAGACAGCGATTTTAAACCTGATTTCTTTATCAAAAATAATGTAAAATTGTTAGTGACTATCGGTGGAGACGACACTGCCTCCACCGCGAGTCGCTTGACAAAATACTTAGAGACACAAAAGCTCGACGTAGCACATATACACGTTCCTAAAACCATCGATAACGACCTTCCCCTGCCGGATCGTAATCCTACATTTGGATTCCATACAGCAAAAGACGAAGGAGTTCGTATTGGAAATACGGTATACGAAGATGCAAGAACTAGTGAAAACTGGTTTGTAGTTTCGGCCATGGGACGTTCAGCAGGGCATTTGGCTTTCGGAATTGCTTCCGCATGTCATTTTCCAATGATGATCATTCCTGAAATGTTCAATAAAACAAAAATCACTTTTGACAAGCTGATTAAATTGATCATTTCTTCAATTGTTAAAAGTAAAATAAGAGGAATAGACTACGGAGTAGCCATGGTTAGCGAAGGTGTTTTTCATTTTATGGATGAAGATGAAATCATTAATTCAGGTATCAACTTCACCTATGACGACCACGGTCATCCTGAACTAGGAAATGTAAGTAAATCACATATTTTCAACTATTTACTACAAGTAAAATTAAAAGAACTAGGTTTAGAAATCAAATCAAGACCAGTTGAAATTGGCTATGAATTGCGTTGTAGCAATCCAATTGCTTTTGATTTAACTTTATGTACTTTGTTAGGTATAGGTGTGAAAAAACTATTTGACCAAGGTAAAACAAGATGTATTGTTAGCGCAAACTCTAATGGAGATATTTCTCCTTTGTATTTAAAAGATTTCGAAGACGAAGAAGGAAAAGTACAACCACGTTTGGTAGATATAGAATCGGACATGGCTCAATTATTCATCAAAGAACTCATTCAAATAAGAGAAAGAGATTATGAAGCTGCTAAGCAATATCTCGATAATCCTGAGGCCTACGATCTCAAGAAAATATTGAATTGGTAGCGTCTGAGTTTTGAGTAAGAAATAATAAATTAAAAATATATTTAAAATGGCACAGTTTACAAGAATAGAAGTCGCAAATGCGATGAAAGAAACAGGAATGATTCCTTTATTTTTCAATAGCGATATTGAATTGAGTAAAAAAGTATTAAAAGCATGTTATGACGGAGGCGCTCGTTTGATGGAAT
Source organism: uncultured Flavobacteriaceae bacterium (assembly GCA_943789365.1). GTDB lineage: Bacteria > Bacteroidota > Bacteroidia > Flavobacteriales > Flavobacteriaceae > Flavicella. Next base: position 784,354 of record CALSTV010000001.1, read on the forward strand.
TTACAGCAAGAGGCGATTTCGCTCATGAAGTTTTTGGTGAGTTGACAAAATATGCAATTGCTGAATTGCCTGGAATGATTATGGGTGTTGGCTCTGTTACCGATGGTGCTGCCGCTTCTTTATATATGGCTTTGGGTGCAAACTTTATCGTAACACCTGTATTAAGAGAAGACATTGCAATTGCCTGTAACAGAAAGAAAGTATTGTGGTCGCCAGGATGTGGATCATTGACAGAAATCGCAAGAGCTGAAGAGCTTGGATGTGAAATCGTAAAATTATTCCCAGGTGACTTGTACGGACCTAAATTCGTAAAAGGAATCAAAGGCCCACAACCATGGACATCTATCATGCCAACAGGTGGAGTTGCTCCAACTGAAGAAAACTTATCTGGCTGGTTTAACGCGGGGGTGACTTGTGTAGGAATGGGGTCTCAATTAATTTCTAAAGACATCATTGCTAATAAAGCGTATGCACAATTAGAGCAAGACGTTAAAGCTGCTTTAGCGATTGTTAAAAAAGTAAGAAAATAGACTGTAAGAAAACGAAAAAAAAGGCGCGGTATCTACTGCGCCTTTTTTATTATTTCTATTCTATTCAGCTTGCGATAACAACTTAATTCAGCTCAAGTTTCTTTTAAGTCTACCGTATCTTTTTATCGGATGAGGCCCTTACAAGCAGTTCTGTCTCTATTATTATTTTTTTCACTTCTCCTTTTTCAACAGGTGCATCCACTCTATTCAAAAATGCTTCTGCTGCTAATTTTCCAATTTGAGCACTGTTCTGATTCACCGTTGAGATTGCCGGAGATAAAAACGATGTAAATGGTTCATTACTAAAACCAACCAAAGCAATTTCCTCAGGTACTTTAACACCTCTTTCATTCAATATTTGCAAAGCGCCAAGTGCAGCAAAATCACTCGCTGCATAGACAGCATCTGGTCTATTAGGAAGTTCTAATAAGGCTTCCATAACCTTTCGCCCATCATCAATTCTCAACTTGTTTTTACTTATGATGCGTTCATCAATAGGCATGCCTCGTTCTTTTAGCGCATCTTTATACCCTTTGATCCGATTTCCATACACTCTCGTATCGTCATACCCACCCATATGGGCAATTCTGGTACAACCTTGGGCCAACAAATGATCTACAATTTTAAAACTTGTTTCATAATCATCAATCCCAACATAGTCAACTTCCAATGCCATTTCCCCTCTATCGAAAAGAACTAAAGGAATTCCCTTTGCCTTGATTTTCTCATAATAACTTAGATCTGTTGTCTCATTCGCCATAGAAGCAATGATACCATCAACCTGAGTAAAAAGTAAAGATTCAATACATTTGCATTCCTTTTCAAAAGATTCATTGGACTGCGTAATAATGATATTATATCCTTTTTCATTTAAAACTTCTTCGATATTTTCTAAAACCGACGAGAAAAAATTACTATTGTTTCGAGGAATAATAACACCTACCAATCTACTTTTTCCACTTCGCAAGGCACTTGCCAAATGATTGGGTTGATAATTCAAATTCTCTGCTACCTGACGTACCGCTTTTTTAGTTTTTTCACTAATTCTAGAGTCGTCATTTAATGCTTTTGAGATTGCAGAAGTAGACAATCCCAACACATTAGCAATATCTTTTATGGTAATTTTTTTTTTTGTACTCAAGTTTTTATATATTTGCTACATCGTTATAGCAAATATAGCAATTTTTATTTTTAATAACCTAATCTCCAAAACAAAGCTTTTTCAATCAACAGATTAGAATATTGGCTTTTGAGATACATTAATTAATGTGAGGCAAAGGTATTATTGCTAAAACGATGTAACAAGATTTTTTTCGATTCATTTCAACGGATTGCTTGAATTAAATTTGACAAATCAGGGACGAAAAGATCATTTTAACTATTTGCTACAACGATGTAGCATTTTGTAATTTAACATTAAAAAAGTTTGCCACCTTATTCATTGTGAGCCGACTAAACATAAAATTAACTCTAAAGTAGAACCTAATGAAATACATTGTTTGCGAAAAACCAGGTGAATTTATCTTAAAAGAAAAAGAAGCACCCATAAGAAAAGAAAACGAAGCGCTATTACAAATTAATAAGGTAGGAATTTGCGGTACCGATTTACATGCCTATGCCGGAAACCAAGCCTTTTTTACATATCCTAGAATTTTAGGACATGAATTGGCTTCTGAAGTTTTAGAAATTGGAGAAAACGAAAGAGGTATTAAGGCTGGTGACAAAGTGGTTGTTATGCCGTATGTTAGCTGTGGAAAATGTATTGCGTGTACTCATGGTAAAACAAACTGCTGTACAAACATTACGGTTTTAGGAGTTCACGGTGATGGAGGAATGCAAGAACAAATTGCCGTCCCTGCCGATATTTTATTACCTGCTAACAACTTATCAGACGACCAAATGGCTATCGTAGAACCTTTAGCAATTGGAGCGCATTCTGTAAGACGAGCGGCTATCACCCCAGGTGAAACTGTAGCGGTTGTGGGTTGTGGACCTATCGGTATTGGAATTATGAAACTTGCTCAAATTGCAGGCGCTAAAGTTGTCGCGATTGATATGAACGAGCAACGTTTAGAATATGCTAAAGAGAAAATTGGTGTAGACTATACTGTTAAAGCAGGGCCAGATGCGGCGCAAGCAATTGCAGATTTAACCAATGGAGATATGTGTACAGCTGTTTTTGATGCGTCTGGAAATAAGTTCGCACTAGAAGCTGGACCTAGCTATATGTCTCATGGAGGACGTTTTGTGTTGGTTGGCTTGTCTAAAGGCGACTTAACTTACAATCACCCAGCAGTTCATGCTAAAGAAATGACATTAATGTGTAGTAGAAATGCTACCACAGAGGATTTCGAACACGTAATCAATGTATTAGACCAGTTCCCAACTGAGTCATTTATTACTCATAATGTACCGTATACAGAAATGATTGAAAACTTTGACAGTTGGTTAGACCCTGCGACTGGAGTTATCAAAGCAACTGTAGATTTTACAAAATAATACTAACTAGGAAGTTATTCCCTCATAAATAGAAGAATAGGATGTCTAAGAATTATGTTCAAATAGATCCAAAGGATAATATAATCATAGCGATTACCAACCTTGACAAAGGTATGTCGACTACCATCCAAGGAAAAGAAGTTATCTTAAAAGAAAACATCAAAGGAAAGCACAAATTTGCTTTGAACGATTTTAAAATCGGGGATGAAATCTTTATGTACGGAGTTTTGATTGGTAAAGCCACTCAAGACATTGCCGAAGGAACTGCAATCACCATACACAATGTAAAACATGCTTCTGCAGAATTTAACGACTCCGCAGAGAAATTCACATGGACCGCTCCTGATGCTTCAAATTTTGAAGGCAGAACTTTTAATGGTTACCACCGTGAAGATGGTAAAGTAGGTACTGGAAATTATTGGTTGGTCATTCCATTGACCTTTTGTGAAAACAGAAATATCGATGTACTTGAAGGGGCGCTTTCAGAAAAACTAGGTTATGAAACTAAGAAGGATTTTGCTGTTGATACAGATGCTTTGATAGCACAGTTCAACGCAGGTGCTTCTGTCGAAGAAATATACAATACACCTATCATCACTACCAAAGAAGAACTTTCTGAAAACAGAACTTTTAAAAATGTAGATGGTATCAAATTCCTAAAACACGATGGTGGTTGTGGTGGTATTCGTCAAGATTCTGAAACCTTATGTAGATTGTTAGCAGGTTACATATCAAATCCGAACGTAGCAGGTGCTACTATTTTTAGTTTAGGTTGTCAGAATGCACAAATTGAAATGCTTCAAAACGCTATCGATGCTATTGCGCCAAACAATAAAAAACCGGTGCATTATTTAGAACAGCAACAAAGTGAAAGCGAACGCCATCTAATCGAAGAGGCCGTTAAGCATACGTTTGTTGGATTGACAGAAGCGAATAAAATTGAAAGAAAACCGGCTCCATTGAGCAAACTTGTATTAGGTTTGGAATGTGGTGGTTCTGATGGTTTTTCTGGAATTTCTGCAAACCCTGCTTTGGGCTATGCTTCCGATTTGCTCGTTGCTTTAGGAGGAAGTCCAGTACTTTCTGAATTCCCAGAGTTGAATGGTGTTGAACAGGAAATCATCAATCGTTGTGAAACCAAAGAAGACGCTAAAAAATTCTACGATATCATGCGCGCCTATTCTGCAGCTGCGGTAGCGGTAGGTTCAGGTTTTGAAAACAATCCTTCTCCAGGAAATATCAAAGACGGTCTTATCACGGATGCTATGAAATCTGCAGGCGCTGCTAAAAAAGGTGGAACTTCTCCTGTAGTAGAAGTCTTAGACTATACAGAACAAGTAACCAAACCGGGTTTAAATTTGCTGTGTACTCCTGGAAATGACGTAGAATCCACTACAGGATTGGTAGGTTCAGGCTGTAATATCGTGGTATTTACCACAGGTTTAGGAACGCCTACAGGGAATCCTGTTGCACCTGTGCTTAAAATGTCGAGCAATACACACTTATTTGAAAAAATGAATGACATTATTGATATCAATGCCGGAACCGTAATTAGAGGTGAAGACAGCATTGCATCGATGGGAGAAAAAATCTTAGATCATATCATTAAAGTTGCAAGTGGTGAAGTGGCTTCCAAAGCGGTTGTTCACGGTCATAACGACTTTATTCCATGGAAAAGAGGCGTTTCTTTATAATATATAGTTCAAAACTTTAGAAATAACACAATTATGAATGCATTAAACAGAACAAATAATTCAGTAAATACGTATACTGAAAGAATTATCCAATTCGGAGAAGGAAACTTCTTAAGAGCTTTCGCTAACTGGATGATTCATGAAATGAATAAAAAAGCTGACTTTGACGCGGGTGTGGTTGCCGTTCAGCCAATTGACCAGGGATTGATAAAAATGTTAAATGATCAAGATGGATTGTATACATTGTACTTAAACGGTATCAAAAACGGAAAAGCCATCAGTGAGCACGAAATTATTGATTGTATCCAACGTGGTATCAACCCATATTCAGAACCTGCAGCTTATTTAGCCAATGCAGAGAATCCAGATTTGAGATTTGTAATCTCTAATACTACAGAAGCTGGTATTGCTTACAATGCGGACGACAAATTAGACGACGCTCCACAATCGAGTTACCCTGGAAAACTAACTGCTTTGTTGTACAAGCGTTTTCAATTTTTCGGTGGTGCCTCTGATAAAGGAATGATTGTAATTCCTTGTGAATTGATTGACAAAAATGGAGATAATTTAAAAAGAATCATCTTACAATATGCAGCCGACTGGAATTTAGGTGATGATTTTGTTACTTGGATCAATGAGGATAATATTTTCTGTAACACTTTGGTAGACAGAATTGTTCCTGGATACCCAAGAGACAAAATGGATGCTATAACCGAAGAACTTGGTTATAAAGACAATTTGGTAGTAGAAGGAGAGCAATTTCACCTATGGGTAATCGAAGGTCCTACTTCTGTGAAAGAAGAAATTCCTGCTGAAGCTTGTGGATTGAACATTGTTTTTACCGACAATATGGAACCTTATAGAACTCGTAAGGTACGTATCTTAAATGGAGCACATACGACATTGGTACCTGTTGGTTATTTGTACGGAATTGACAAAGTACGTGAATCTTTGGAAGATGATGTTGTTGGAGGTTACTTAAAAAACACCATTTTTAACGAAATCTGTCCTACTTTAGATCTTCCTAAAGAAGAACTAGATCAATTCTCAAATGATGTCCTAGACAGATTTAGAAACCCATTTTTAGAGCATGCTTTGATGAGCATCTCTTTGAATTCAACTTCTAAATTCAAAACTAGAGTATTGCCATCAGTTTTAGAATACATTAAAAGAAAGAATACCTTGCCACAAGGCTTGTTGTTCTCATTGGCTTCTTTAATTGCTTTTTACAAGGGAGATAGAGATGGTGAAGCCTATTCGGTTAAAGATGATCAAGCCGCTTTAGATTTCTTTGCAGCACAATGGGCTACAAATGATACAGCAGCTATTGTAAAGGCTACATTATCGAATACCAACTTTTGGGGAACCGACCTTACACAATTCGAAGGTTTGGAAGCTACGGTAGCTAAAAACCTAGAATCTATTGTAAATAAAGGAATGAAAGTTGCTTTGGAGGCCTTCGTAAAATAAACCTATTAAAGCTCCTTGGATTTTACCTCCAAGGAGCTTTCAACTAAACAAAACAAACAAATGATTATTGATTCTCATCAGCATTTTTGGAATTATGAGCCTGTAAAGCACGAATGGATAGATGATAGCATGGCCGTTATCAGAAGAGATTTTACACCTCAAAACCTTCAAAAAGTATATGCCGAAAATGGTATCGATGGCTGTGTGGCTGTACAAGCAGATCAGACATTAGAAGAAACTGACTTTTTATTAGATGCAGCGGCTAAACACGATTTCATAAAAGGCGTTGTAGGCTGGGCAGATTTAAGAGCGAACACCATAGAAAGTACGTTGGAAAAGTACAGCGATCAAGACAAACTAAAAGGTTTTAGACATGTGGTACAAGGAGAACCCGACCACAATTTCCTTTTGAGAAAAAATTTCTTACATGGAATTGCCGCATTAAGCAAACACAATTTTGTATACGACATCTTAGTGTTTCCACATCAACTTGGCGCCACTTTAGAGTTCGTGAAGAAATTTCCAAATCAAAAATTTGTGATCGATCATATTGCCAAGCCTTATATCAAGGATAGCTATTATGAAGGATGGGCAGTTTTGATGCAAGAGATTGCCAAACAAGAAAATGTGTTTTGTAAATTATCTGGGATGATTACCGAAGCAGATTTTAAAACCTGGACACCCGGTCAGATTGAACCGTATATGGATTTGGTATTAAACGCATTTGGACCTCAAAGAATTCTTTATGGTTCAGATTGGCCCGTATGTTTAGTTGCTGGAAACTACGAGGCGGTTAAAAAACTAACAACAAATTTTATTGCAAAACTCTCTATAGCTGAACAAGCCGCCATTATGGGAGAAAACGCTATAAAATTCTATAACTTATAAAAACAAATCATGGATTTAGGATTAAAAAATAAAATAGTTGTCATCACTGGGGCAGCTGGATTGAAAGGAAGTATTGGAGAAACCATGCTACAACAACTCGTTGAAGAAGGTGCAATTCCTGCAATTATTGATAGAAATGATAGAGGTTTCGAATATGCAGAAACTATTCAGAAAAAAGGTATTGATGCCTTATTTTGCAAAACTGACGTAACGCAACCAGAAGCAATTGAAGCTGCTATCGCACAAATAATAGCTAAATACGGCAGAATAGATGTTGTAATTAACAATGTTGGTGTGAATGATGGTGCTGGATTGGACAGTAGTTACGAAGATTTCATGAATTCACTAAAATTAAATATGGTGAGCTACTTTTTAGTTGTAAAGCACGCACTCCCCTATTTAAAAGCATCCAAAGGAAACATCTTAAACATTGGCTCTAAAGTTGGATTGACCGGACAAGGCGGCACTTCAGGTTATGCAGCTGCAAAAGGAGGCGTTTTAGGCCTAACACGTGAATGGGCAGTAGATTTGATCAAAGACTCCATTCGTGTAAATGCTATTATCATTGCTGAAAGTTGGACTCCTGCTTATGACGAATGGATCAAAACACTAGACAACGGTGAGGAGAAATTGAAATCTATTGTTAAAAAAATTCCTCTTGAAAACAGAATGACCACACCAGAGGAAATCGCAAACCAAGCATTGTTTACAATTTCAAATAAAGCAAGCCATACTACTGGTCAGTTTATTGCCGTAGACGGAGGTTATGTTAATTTAGACAGATCCCTGTTGACCGAATAGTACATATGTTATATAAAATGTTAGATTTGGTGTTTGCAAACACTTTTAAATCATCGAAATTCGCTTAAAAATTTAAACTAAAACCAATTATAATGAACAAGATTAAAAACATTCCTGTAGTTCGTAAAGAATTATTATTTCCATTTATTATCATAACCTCTCTATTCGCCTTATGGGGAATTGCGAATGATTTGACCAACCCAATGGTATCTGCCTTTAAAAAAGTAATGCCAGAACTTTCCAATGTAGAAGCCTCTCTTGTGCAATTCGCATTCTATTTTGGTTATTTCTTTATGGCTTTACCTGCAGCGCTATTTATTAGAAGAAACAGTTATAAGTCTGGAATTATTTTAGGACTTGTTCTCTACGCAATAGGTGCCTTCTTATTTTACCCTGCAGCGGCGTATGAAGAGTTCACCTATTTCTTGGTTTCCTTATGGATCATTACTTGTGGATTGGCCTTTTTAGAAACCACTTCAAATCCATTGATTCTTTCTTTAGGAGACAAAGAAACAGCCACACAGCGTTTGAATCTTGCCCAAGCATTTAATCCTATTGGATCTTTAATGGGTATGATCGTTGCACAACAATTTGTAATCTCAGCTTTACGTTCAGACGATTATACTGCAGAAGCATACAAGGCACTATCTTCTGAAGAGATGGCTGCTGTTAGAGAAAACGACCTTGGTGTTATCAGTCTTCCATATATTGGCCTAGGACTCGTTGTATTGGTAATCATGCTTATCATCATTTTTACGAAAATGCCAAAAACAGCTCCAGAAGATAAAATGGAGTTATCTGAGTCGTTTAGAAAACTTTTTGCCAATAAAAACTATGTGCAGGGGGTAATTGCACAAGCTTTTTATGTAGGAGCACAAATCATGTGTTGGACTTATATTTTCCAATATGTTGAAAACATCAATAACGGCTTACCAGCATCTGAACATTTGACTGCTACTTGGTTCAATGTGGCTGCTATGATTATCTTCTTGACAGGAAGATGGATTGGAACAGCTTTGATGAAAACCATCAATCCTTCAAAACTATTATTCCTTTTTGGAATTGGAGGTGTTGTCTGTACCGCAGGAGCCATTCTTTTAACAGGAACCATAGGATTGTATTCTCTAGTAGGTATCTCACTCTTTATGTCAATCATGTTCCCTACTATTTATGGAATCGCCTTGAAAAACATGGGAGACGAGGCTAAAATTGGTTCCGCCGGTTTGGTAATGGCTATTGTTGGAGGTGCCTTGATGCCCGTTTTACAAGGAAGTATTTTAGACTGGGGTGGTTCAGGATTTGCAGATGTACAAATTCTTGGATACATTCCTGAAGTAAACTTCTCTTTTATCTTGCCATTAATTTGTTTGGCAGTAGTGGCTAGATACGGATACACAACTTATAAACGTAATATTTAATCGATATGAATACCAAAAGATATTGTTACTCTTGTGATTTAAAAGACGATTCAAAATTAATAGAGGAGTATAAAAATTACCACAAAGCAGAAAATGCCTGGCCAGAAATCACTAAAAGTATTCGTGATGCCGGCGTTGTAGACATGCAAATTTACCTCACTGGAAACCGCATGTTTATGATTATGGAAGTTGACGAAACTTTCGACCCAGCAAAAAAAGCTGAAATGGACGCCAACAATCCAAAAGTTCAAGAATGGGAAAACCTTATGTGGAATTACCAACAAGAACTGCCATGGGCAAAAGACGGTGAAAAATGGATTGCCTTAGAACAAGTCTTCAAACTTGGATAATTAGAAAAATAAAACAATAACAAATGAAACAATTATTTCTTGCTTTAGCGTTCGTAGCATTGAACCTAAGCTCATGTACAACTTCTGAAAAAGAGACCGCTTCAAAACAGCCAAACATCATCTACATTATGGCAGATGACCATACCACGCAAGGTATTGGTGTGTATGGAAGTAGATTAGCAGCACTCAACCCTACACCTACAATTGACAGAATTGCAAAAGAAGGAATTCTCTTTGAAAATGCCTTTTGTACCAATTCTATTTGTACACCTTCTCGTGCAACAATCATGACAGGACAATACGGTCAAGTTAATGGTGTTAAAGACTTGGGTGGAATTTTACCAGTAGACAGACAGTATTTGGCACATGAAATGAAAAAATTGGGCTATACAACGGCTATCGTTGGAAAGTGGCACCTTAAAGACGCTCCAGACGCATTTGACTATTACAATGTTTTGCCTGGACAAGGAGATTACCACAACCCAACGCTCTATACCAATGAAGAAATTGGTGACAAGAGAGAGATTCGCTTTGAAAAAGGATTGGTACGTACGGTAAATGCAACTACTTATGAAGGACATTCTTCAGACGTTATCACCGATAAATCATTAGAATGGTTAGACAGCAAAAGAGACAAATCAAAACCATTTTTCTTGATGCATCATTTCAAAGCTCCTCATGATTTCTTTGAGCATGCAAAACGTTATAATGAGTATTTAGCCGATGTTGAAATTCCAGAACCAGCAAGTTTGTGGGACAACACAGGAAACGGTTCTGTCGCTACCAGAGGTTACAACGATTCTATGATGGACACAATTGGTTCTTCGGTTGGACATAGAAATATCATCCGAAACATGGGAATGCATATGAACATCGATCCAACTATTCCGGATCCGGAATATAAGAAATTGGCGTACCAAGAGTATTTAAAAAGATATTTGAGATGTGTAAAAGGTGTGGATGACAACGTTAAGCGATTGTTTGACTACCTAGAAAAAAACAACTTGATGGACAATACCGTTATTATGTATACAGGTGATCAAGGGTTTATGTTAGGTGAACACGATTATATAGACAAACGTTGGATGTATGAAGAATCTATGCGTATGCCTTTCTTAGTTCGTTATCCTAAAATGATAAAAGCTGGAACTAAAGCCACAGCCATCATCAACAATACCGATTTTGCACCAACCATTATTGATCTTGCGGGAGGTAAAACGCCAGAATATATGCAAGGGGAAAGCTTTAAAGATGTGTTGACAACAGGTGAAGAGCCTGAAGGTTGGAGACAGGAAACGTATTACCGTTACTGGATGCATATGGCACACAAACACAGTAATCCTGCTCATTTCGGAATCAGAACAAAAGAGTTTAAATTGATTTTCTTCTATGCAAGGGATTATAAGAAAAGAAATAACAAAGCACAAAAATGGGCGAATCACCCTTCTTCATTGTCTTTTGTTAAGACACCTGTGGCTTGGGAACTCTATGATCTTAAAAACGACCCTAAAGAAATGAACAATATTTATGGCGACCCACATTATGCCGCCGTTGTTAAAGAGCTTAAAACAAAACTCAAAGCAATGCGATCAGAGTTTAAGGAAGACGATACCGTTTATCCAGAAATTCAAGAATCGATCGATTTGTATTGGGATAAATAATATCCATAAAAAAACCAGTGCTCAAGGCACTGGTTTTTTTTATTCTTCATTTTTAGTTTTTTTCTCTTCTGTTCGTATTGGACCAAATTCTCCGTCGTAATTCATTCTACTCCGTTGATTCGATGAAACATATACCGTTCCATTATTCCCTCCAAAAATTGTGAGTTGAATTTCAAATCTTTCCGTTTGATTTTTACTTGAAAATTTAATATCGATGCGGTTTTTCTTTTCACATAGTTCAACTTTATAATTCTCAATCAATTCGGCGATCTCAATCGGCCCACTATCACCATAACCACCACCACTATAGCGCTCTCCGAAGAACGGCAAATAGGCATAAACACTATCGTTTTGTATTCTTAAATAATTAGAGTTGCCTATTAAATTAATTCTCCTTCCTCTATTGGCGGTGGCCCAATCTGATTCAAATGTATACTGGGTTGTTTCTATAAGTGCTCGCGTGTCTTGATACGCCTTTAATTCCAAAGCCTTTTTTTGTGCTTTTTTTTCTTGCTTGGATTGCCCAACAACCCCCATGGACAACAACAAAGAAATAGAAAATATTAACATTCTTGTGCTCATAATACATATGTTTAATTGTGATTATCGACAAATTCAACACACTGAATTTCATCTATTTGTAACAAGTTAAGGTCTATTTTTAGGTTTTGCAAAAAAAACCATTCTTTTGTACAAAAAAAGCATTGCTGTTCTCTAGCGTTTTCTATTTCTTTTTTAAAAAAAACGTATCTTTACACGGTATGACATTCTTATTTTGTCTTTGTAAAATAGAAGCTCAAAACTTATCCCCCAATATTCTGTGAAACCACTAATTTACATCTTTACCATACTATTTAGTTTTCAATTATTTGCTCAAAACAAGCATCAAATATTGCAAACAAATAAGATTTCTTTTAGTTTTTCAAATCCAAAATACGGATTAAACGAAAACTCCATCCAAGCAATCAAACAAGATACAGATGGCTTTATGTGGTTTGGTACTCCGAATGGATTGTACAAATATGACGGATACAATTACAAAATTTACCAAAACGATCATACCAATCCCTATAGTCTTTCCGAAAATAATGTGATTGATCTATTTGAAGATACAGAAGGGCTCCTATGGATTTGTACAGATAAAGGGCTGAATACTTTTGACAAAACTACCAACCGATTTCGAAATTATTTAAACACCTATTCTGAACATTATAAGTCGGCAGAAAACATTAGAATCAATACAATCACTCAAGATGGTAATGGCACCCTTTGGTTGGGAACTAGCAAGGGACTTTGCAAAGTTGAAAAAAAAGAAAATCACTATCTCTCCTTTGAATGGATTGATTTAAAATCTAATAATCTCAATCAAGTTTTTAAAGTATTGATCTCTAAAGAAAGTGATAAACTATTTGTCGCTTCCAACGTTGGAATACACCTAGTTGAACTTAAGCAAGGTACAAAACATCCTAAGGTAGAGCATTTGCCAATCTTAAAAAATTCAAATGTGTATTCATTGTTTGAAGATCAAGATTTGCAAATATGGATAGGTGGTACCAAAGGACTCTATAAATTAGACAAAAACAAAAATTACAAAGCAGAAAATATTTTTCCAGAAACGCTTCATTCCGAAGTAACCAATATCATTCAAGACCCTAAAGGTGTTTTTTGGATAGGGACTTTGAGGGAAGGGCTGTTTCAAATAGACATTCAAAAAAAGATAAGTCAACAATTCAAAAAGCATAAAAAAGCAAGTACCTCATCTATTCGAAGTAATGATGTTCTCGACTTATTTATAGACACCTCCGGTAGTTTATGGGTGGGTAGCTCACGTGGGGGACTGGCTTATCTCGATCTCTACAAAAAAGATTTTATTCATTTCAATAACATACCTTTTAACGAAGAAAGTTTAAGTGATAATATCATCAATTCATTTTTGGAAGAGGACAATCAAGAAGTTTGGATTGGTAGCTTCAATTCAGGACTCAACAAACTCAGTTTTAAAAATGGCAAAGCTGTATTTAGAAATTACGCTCTCAACAATGACGATGAGCAACGTGTTTTTTCTATATGTAAAGACAATTTTGGTTTTCTATGGGTGGCTACAAGAAGTCATGGTTTGTATCGTTTAAAGCTTGACAAAGACAATAACATCATTTCAAAGCATAACTACACCCCAGAAAACACGGGAAGAAACATGCTTACGAAAGGTATTTACAATTTATATAAAGATCGCAAGGGAGATATTTGGATGGGATCTTTTGTAGGCTTTGGTTTGATGAAATTTAGACCAGAAAAACAAGGAAACACATTACCGAATGTTGAGTATTACAGTAATATCTCTAATGCCCCCATCACAATGAGTAGCAGTAAAATAATCTCAATTTTTGAAGACAGCCGAGGGATTCTATGGGTAGGAACACGTGGAGGACTGAATAAAATATATAGAAACGAGAACAACATCCCAATAAAAACAGTACAATTTCTTAGAGATAGAAATGACAAAAATAGTTTGAGTAACAACAACGTCTTTACAATTCAAGAAGACAGTAATAATGATCTTTGGATTGGGACTTTTGGAGGTGGAATTTCCAAGATAATTGAAAAAGAAGAAGCTGGTCAAACAATTACAAGCTTTCAGACTTACAAAAAAAAACAAGGTCTATCCGACAATTCTGTATATGGAATTCTAGAAGACGCTCAAAAAAACCTTTGGATAAGTACCAACAATGGAATTTCAAAATTTAATTTAAACAAAGAAGTATTTACAAACTACGACATATCTGATGGTCTTCAAAACAGGAATTTTAGAAAATACGCTTACCATAAAGGTCCAACGGGTCTTCTCTACTTTGGAGGAATAAATGGTTTCAATGTTTTTGACCCAGCGAAAATAACAAACCATACTACCCTACCAAAAACGGCAATTATTGATTTTAAAATTTTTAATAAAACTCTTTTTGAAACCGACAGCACTTCAACCGAGGGTGACCTTACTAAGAGTATTGAACGTACAAAAAACATTGAATTGTCATACGACGATAAAGAATTTTCCTTTGAATTTGCCGCTTTGCATTATGCTTCTCCAGAAAACAACAAATATGCCTATAAGCTAGAAGGCTACGACAAAAACTGGATATACACCGACGCCAACCGCCGCTATGCAACGTATTCAAACCTCGAACATGGCGATTATATTTTTAAGGTAAAATCGGCCAACAAAGACAATCTTTGGAACGAAGAAGCTGCTACATTGTCGATCAAGATATTGCCTCCCTTTTGGAAAACTTGGTGGATGTATCTCTTTTATTTAATCAGTTCTGTAGGAGTCTTAGTGCTCTTTAGAAACATTATCTTGACAAAAGAAAACTACAACACACAGATAAAATTAGAAAAATTTGAACGTGAAAAAATAAAAGAGGTAAACAAAATTAAGTTGCAATTTTTCACCAATATCTCGCATGAGTTTAAAACGCCATTGACCCTTATTCTAGGCCCCTTAGAAAAACTCATTGAATCTGACAAAACGGACGCCAGTTTAAAAGATATGTTGGTGCTCATGCAACGCAATGCAAACCAATTGTACAAACTTATCCAACAAGTTTTAGAGTTTAGAAAAGTAGAGAACAATGAAGTGGAACTTTCGGTAAGTAAAATAGATTTGGTTGCCTATTGCAAAGAAATTGTAAATTCATTTCGATTGTTATCCGATAAAAAAAATATCGATTTACAATTTCTAAGTAGTGAAACAGAAGTTGTGGATTGGTTTGATACTGATAAAATAGAAAAAATCACCAACAACCTGCTTTCCAACGCATTTAAATTCACACAAGCCAAAGGCAAAATAAGCTTTAAAATAATAGTCCCTGAGTTCAAAGACGAGGAACAAAATTATGTAACTCTGGAAATAGAAGACAGTGGTAGCGGTATTCCAGAAGATAAAATACCTTATATTTTTAACCGTTTTTATCAAGTAAAAAACTCAGAGAAAAACGCACCTGGTTCTGGAGTTGGTCTGGCATTGACCAAATCTCTTATTCAATTACACTCTGGTACGATTGAAGTAAAAAGTAAGAAAAAACACGGAACAACTTTCATCGTACAACTTCCACTAGGCAAACAATACAACAATACAGAACAAGTGTTGAGTAATTATTTTGACGATAGTGCCATTCATCCAGAACAAAAAACCGAAGAAGCAACTATTGTGTCAAAAGAACAGTTGGAAGATGAAGTACCAACAGAGAAGAAAAAACCACTTCTTTTGATTGTGGAGGACATGGCTGATATGAGGTCGTTTGTCAAAAGTTTACTTTCGGAAGACTATGAAATATTAGAAGCAGAAAATGGACTCCAAGGAAAGGAAATAGCACTTGAAGCCATCCCAGACATCATTATATCGGATGTGATGATGCCAAAAATGGACGGAATCGAATTGTGTAAAGCGTTAAAAACAAACGAACTAACCAGTCATATTCCTGTAATTCTACTGACGGCAAAATCTTCTATTGACAGTCGAATTGAAGGAATTCAAACCGGTGCAGATGCTTATATCCCAAAACCATTCCATGGAAATTTCCTGAAAGCCAAATTAGAAAACCTACTGAGCATTCGAAAAGTATTGCGAAATAAATATCGAAATCAGGATACCGTATTACCTTCAGAAGTCGACAACCTGAACGAATTTGATAAAAAGTTTTTAGAAAAGGCCGAAGAGGTCATCGAAAAAAACTTGATGAATACTGAGTTTAGTGTAATTGATTTAGGAAATGAACTCGCCTATAGTCGTATGCAATTGTATCGCAAATTGAAATCAATCACAGAACTCTCTGCCAATGAATTCATTCGTTCCTATCGTTTGAAAAAAGCGGCAACCCTCTTAAGAACTTCAGATATGAATATCACTGAAATATTGTACGA
The DNA here is from genome assembly GCA_943789365.1 of uncultured Flavobacteriaceae bacterium. GTDB lineage: Bacteria > Bacteroidota > Bacteroidia > Flavobacteriales > Flavobacteriaceae > Flavicella. The sequence continues at coordinate 800,582 of CALSTV010000001.1, forward strand.
AGTAGGATTTGGAAACCGTTCATATTTCACCAAATGCTTCAAACAAGAATTTGATAAAACACCAAAGGAATATCGTACTGACATGAGAAACCCATCCTAAGTATTCTAACACTTAAAAAAACACCTCAAGCTAGAAAGGCAAAGGATTACATATCCTTAGTGCGCTCCATTTTGAATATTTCAGAAGGTAATCATTATTTTTTATAACCTATTTTCGTTCTTGGTTTTCCACTATCCCTATCATTTCTTAATTCATCTAAATAATGAAAAATTAGTTCAATATTATTTTTATAGTTGCCAACTTTTTTTTCAATTTCTTTTATTCTATATAAGAGTTCACTATTTGCCAACAAGCTTTGTTTAATTTTGGAATACACTCTCATTATTTTAATATTTACAGCTATTGCTTTTTCACTATTTAAGACACTCGACAGCATTAATATTCCATGTTCGGTAAACACATTTGGCAATTTCCTTCTCCCTCCCCAACTTGAAGTCGCATTTTGCGACTTCAAGTTGAACCACTCTTCTTTGGTTAGCTGAAACATAAAATCCTCAGGAAAACGATTTGAGTTTGTAAGCTTAACTGCAATTTGATCTACCAATTCATCAATTGTAACGTCTGTGATTTGAATTTTTCTTGTAATCATAATTATGTCTTTTCTAAATATTCGAGTATATCGTTTCTTGAATATTTTGTTGATAGTTTCGATTTTTTCAAAGTCAAGTTATCATAAGTTTTTATTACTTTATTTAATTTTGAAATCGTTTCATCAGAAAAAGAAGGATTAGCAATTAAATATTTGGGTAGTGGAAATTCTACATCTGTAAAATTAACATCAATGTTTTTTTCAATGATAAATCTATATTCTTTTTCATGTGCATATGAATGATCTTTTAGAAAAAGTGACCTTAAATTACAATGTAATTCTGAATTGAATGAACTATTAAGAAAATCTACATACTTGACCTCATCTCCTCCTTTAAAGACAAAACTTAAATCTTTTAAAATATCACGAATTACATTCTCTTCATAACCTATAAGAATACCGTTGTGTCTTGCATATAAATTCCACATAGCATTTGATTCTGAATCTGGACTGTTTTCTTCCCCCATAAACCAACAAGACATTAAATGACTATTAGAATATTTTATTGATTCAACTAATTGTTCACTTAAATCATCCTTAATGCCATGTAAGGAATTAATATATTTTCTTGAAGCTTTCTTACTTGAAACTGTTCCTCCAGAAGACTCAACTCTATCTTCGTAATTTCTACTTACAATTATCGCGTCTATTTGATTAACAAGCCCATTACCTAAGCCTTCCCATTTATCTTCAAAGTTTACTGGACTATTAAAACGACATATAAAGTTATGATTGCCTTTAACTGTTTTTAAAGATGAAAAAAACCTGTCTAATGAGATGTATCTATAAAGAATCATTTTTTTGATAATTTGAAATTATTGGATTAAGGCAATAATAGCTTTTTATTACTATAATTTTAATCAAATATAATAAATTAGTAGGGGTCAAATATTTTTTATTAATAAACGAAAACACAAGGGTTTCGGATGTATGAAATGATTAGCTAAATAGAAAAAAACTATTTAGAAACATGTATGTAAGCTTCCCTAAAAACCGAACTGTTTAAAAGTAGAAAAATAATGTTAACTTTAAACAGTAATTATAAGAAAAAGTAAATTTTCACCGCAACAAATCGCAAAGATTTTGAAGGATTTAGACAATGGTAAGACTGTTGTTGAAATCACAAGAGAACATGGTATTAGTTCCGCTAGTTTTTATAAGTGGCGATCTAAGTATTGAGGGATGAATGCAAAAGAGCTAAATTGTCTTAAGGAGTTATAAGAAGTAAATCGCAAACTCAAGCAGATGTATGCGAACTTAGCATTAGATCATCAAATGGCAAAATAGATTATCGAAAAAAAGCCTTAATGCCTTGCATTAAAAGAACCATAAACGCGTTTACCGTGTTTATAAAGCATTAGGGTTACCTCTGCGCAGAAAAGTCAAGAAACGCTTACCAGCAAGAGTAAAAGAACCTTTAGAAGTTCCTCAAGAGTTCAATCATACTTGGCGTATGGATTTTGTAACAGATACATTAGAAAACAAACGACGTTTTTGAGCATTTAATATCATTGATGATTTTAATAGAGAAGCCTTGCATATTGAAATTGACTATTCATTAACCAGCAATCGTATTATCTGGGTATTAAACCATTTAATCAATAAAAAAGGAAAACCTACGTACATCCGTATGGATAATGGTCCTGAGTTTATTGCTCACTTAACAGCTAACTGGAGTATTATGCAGGGTATTAATCAAATATATTCAGCCCGGGAAACCTACTATAAATGCATTTATAGAACGTTTCAATGGAAGTTACTGAAAAGGCGTTCTCAATAAATATATTATTGAAAATTTAGAACAGGTTAGAGAACAAACACAAATTTGGATGGATGCCTACAATCACCACCGCCCATATGATGCTTTAGAAAAAATGTCTCCGACTCAGTTTGCCAAAAAAAACATGTCGCTGCTGGGCTCATTTTAAAATTGATTGGTTTAAAAATTTATTATGAAGATGAACCAAATTATTTTAAAACGTACAAAAGTATATATTTTGGAAAATCTAACAGTTCTATTTAGGGGAAGCTTACATTTATAATCGTTGACCGATTAGTGAACCAAAGTTATACTATTTAATCGATTTATTTGATGTTTTAAAAAACAAAAAACCTGTAATTCCCTATATTTCATAGCTTTAGTAATATTTAATATATTTTAAAGTGAGCGCAGAAGGATTGCATATCCTTAGTGCGCTCCATTTTGAAAATAAGCCTTACCAGTGGCTAGCGCCCCTTGTAGTCTTTTCTGTTTCCAAGAACACAAAACAATTAATGTTTTAAAGAAGAAAATCTTTTTTCTAATATATTATTATAAGCTTCTTTTAATTCTTCACTTAAAAATGAATTTTCTATCCAATTCTTAGCTAATTTTTGTTTTTTATCAAATCGTTTAAATACCCCTACTATCTGTTTTTCTGTTAACAGCAATGACTCACCTAACTCTATAAAATGTTTTTTTTGAAAACCACTCTTTTTACCCTGTAGCGTCAATGCCATTTCTTCTTTATCCTCTGGATTTACTATGGATACATTTAACAAATCATAAGCAGGTGCTAGCTTCCAATCACCTTTACTTTCAATCATAGAAAAATTCTTCAAATGCATATCGTTATTCCCTGTTAAATAACAGAAAATAACCAATTCAAAAAAGAACAACTTATCTAATTGTGTATTCGCTGCATAACTATGTAACGCTTTTCCTATTCGCTCTACAGAGCTTCTATACTTGTCGAAAGCTTCCGTAATTTGAAATAAATCTAACATATGTATTTTACCACCATCCTTAGACCTATCAATTCTTTTAGTAATATATGATAGCTCTCCTGATTTCAGCCGAATCAAGCTGGAAGGTACAACTTGAATTCCAAAAGCTTCTGCAATTCGCATGGTTACATGTTCATTCTCTGGCATTTCTGCGTATTCTATATTAGGTGGTTTAAATATATAATTTCCTCCCAATGCTCCAACAACTGTCAAGCGTGATGTTCCATGATTAAAGTCCATTGATAATTTAGGTTGTACACCTGGAACCGAAATACTTCTTTGTATGGTATCTTTTGCCAAATACTCCATATCACTCAAAGAATAATTTAAGTCAGGAACTAGTTCTGTTCCGAAAAACTGAAGACTGCAAGACCTATGAAAATCAATTTCATCCTCCTTCAACTTTTTGTAACAGTACAAACATTTATTCATCATCTTCTTGTTTTAATGGATGTACACTAACCGCTCCAATGCAATTATGACAACAAGCCAATAAAAGCCCCATCCTATCGTTTGAATTAATTTTCCAATTTTTCGTTGCTATATCCAACAACCAACCTTCTGGAATTAAGCCTTCAAAAAAAGGAAACAATCGTTTTTCTTTATAAATAGTGGATTTTACTGGAAACGAAAAAGAAATAAACTGCTTAGGATAGTTTTTAATATAATTTTGACTGTATTCAAAAGTATACTCTCCATGATCTGTTTCAGTTAAAACTCCTGCTTGTATATCTCCGTATAGAATTTGAGCTTGTCTCATTTATTAACTTTTTTAAGAGGAGCTAACTCATGTCCGAACATAGCTAAAACTAAATTAACTTTATCCATATTTAAATTTGTTTTGCCCTGTTCAATTTTACGAATTACTGTTAAAGCAACTCCTACCCTATCTGCAAATTCTTCCTGAGTCAATCCCGACTCTTTCCTTTTTTCTTTTACAAAACCTGAAATCATAATTATATGTTTTTAAATATAATACCACACAAAGATAGCTAATTATATGTAAATAAATATAAAACCATATGTAAACAGATAAAATATATGTGAAAACATATAAAAAAGCAACTTAACATAACAAGTAAATTTTATGATACCTGTTGCAGGTAATTGTCAACTATTGCTTTTTCACTATTTAAGACACTCGACAGCATTAATATTCCATGTTCGGTAAACACATTTGGCAATTTCCTTCTCCCTCCCCAACTTGAAGTCGCATTTTGCGACTTCAAGTTGAACCACTCTTCTTTGGTTAGCTGAAACATAAAATCCTCAGGAAAACGATTTGAGTTCCTTTTTATTTGCTCATTTATTCTCTTCGTATCAACCTCATACAGTACTGCCAAATCACTATCCAACATCACTTTTTTACCTCTTATAAGTAATATTTTTTCATTTATGATTTCAGCTGAAACATGGGCTGACTCCGATTCATTTTGAATTTCTAAAGAGTTTTTTCCGGTTGTGTTCTTCATAGCAAGTTATCAGAATCACTAAATTTATAAAAACACACCAGGTAGTCAGTAAAATATTTTGGTTTTAACATTGTCTGTACAACCAATTAACCCCAAAAAAAAGAGAACTCATGTATATTTGGTTTTGGCTAGAAAATATAGGTTTCATTTTTTTCTTTCCGTTCCAAAAAACACTTCAAGTAAACAAGAAGGATTACATATCCTTAGTGCGCTCCATTTTGAAAATTAGCCTTACAAGTGGCTAGCACCCCTTGTAGTCTTTTCTGTTTCCAAAAAACACTTCAAAGTAAACAAGAAGGATTACATATCCTTAGTGCGCTCCATTTTGAAAATTAGCCTTACAAGTGGCTAGCGCCCCTTGTAGTCTTTTCTGTTTCCAAAAAACACTTCAAAGTAAACAAGAAGGATTACATATCCTTAGTGCGCTCCATTTTGAAAATTAGCCTTACAAGTGGCTAGCGCCCCTTGTAGTCTTTTCTGTTTCCAAAAAACACTTCAAAGTAAACAAGAAGGATTACATATCCTTAGTGCGCTCCATTTTGAAAATTAGCCTTACAAGTGGCTAGCGCCCCTTGTAGTCTTTTCTGTTTCCAAAAAACACTTCAAAGTAAACAAGAAGGATTACATATCCTTAGTGCGCTCCATTTTGAAAATTAGCCTTACAAGTGGCTAGCGCCCCTTGTAGTCTTTTCTGTTTCCAAAAAACACTTCAAAGTAAACAAGAAGGATTACATATCCTTAGTGCGCTCCATTTTGAAAATTAGCCTTACAAGTGGCTAGCGCCCCTTGTAGTCTTTTCTGTTTCCAAAAAACACTTCAAAGTAAACAAGAAGGATTACATATCCTTAGTGCGCTCCATTTTGAAAATTAGCCTTACAAGTGGCTAGCGCCCCTTGTAGTCTTTTCTGTTTCCAAAAAACACTTCAAAGTAAACAAGAAGGATTACATATCCTTAGTGCGCTCCATTTTGAAAATTAGCCTTACAAGTGGCTAGCGCCCCTTGTAGTCTTTTCTGTTTCCAAAAAACACTTCAAAGTAAACAAGAAGGATTACATATCCTTAGTGCGCTCCATTTTGAAAATTAGCCTTACAAGTGGCTAGCGCCCCTTGTAGTCTTTTCTGTTTCCAAAAAACACTTCAAGCAAGCTTGGTGTTTTTTGGAAACAGAAAAGCCTTACAAATCATAGATTTGTAAGGCTTATTTATCTGTGAGCGCAGAAGGATTCGAACCTTCGACCGCCTCCTTAGAAGGGAGGTGCTCTATCCAGCTGAGCTATGCGCCCATTAAAGATACCAGAGTATCTTCAATGCAATTAAAATTCTTTTACTAAGTCGGGGTGGCAGGATTCGAACCTGCGACCTCCTCGTCCCAAACGAGGCGCGATGACCGGGCTACGCTACACCCCGAAGGTGTGAACGGTAGTGTAGTTTATCTCGAGCTTGTCGAGAGACTACACCCCGAAGGTGTGAACGGTAGTGTAGTTTATCTCGAGCTTGTCGAGAGACTACACCCCGAAGGTGTGAACGGTAGTGTAGTTTATCTCGAGCTTGTCGAGAGACTACACCCCGAAGGTGTGAACGGTAGTGTAGTTTATCTCGAGCTTGTCGAGAGCATACATACCTAATAAAAAAGACAAAAAAATTGCGGAGAGGAAGGGATTCGAACCCCCGGTACCCGTAAAGGTACAACTCCTTAGCAGGGAGCCCCGTTCGGCCACTCCGGCACCTCTCCTAGATTTTTCAATCTGTAATTTTAATTTGTAAAAGAACTTAATTTTTGCGTGTGCAAATGTAACTCTCCTTTTAGTATTTCACAACAATTTTATGACTTTTTTTTAATAAAAATCATTTTAAATTCGACCATGTGTAGATTGACTCTTTCTATTTAAGCAATTCACTCGAACCAAACCCTTGAAATAAAGAAAATTAGATTGGTTCTTCCTATTCCAAAGTAGCAGGTAGCAGGTAGCAATGGAAAATAACCCGAAAACCAAATAACCGAACAACTAAAGAACCCATAAATAGAAAGGCTAAATACTACTCAGGATACTCAATTCTCAAATGATAAATGTTCTTCAACTTCTTTTTGAGTACCTTTTTTATAGTTTCAATTTCTCTAAAAGTGATATTGGCATTTCGAAACTGACCATCGGCCATTTGCTTGGCGGTGATTTTATCGATTAATTCATCAATCATCTGAGCTGTGGGTGTTTTTAAACTTTTAGAGGCTGCTTCTGCTGCATCGCACATCATCAGAATAGCTGTTTCTCTAGAAAATGGAATGGGTCCAGGGTATTGAAAATCTTCTTTTCGTATGCTTTCCAAATTACCCTCTTCTTCCTTTTTTAAAAAATAATAAACTGTACTGGTACCATGATGTGTTCGTATAAAGTCGATAATTCTATCTGGAAGTCCGTATTTTTTTGCCAATTCAATACCATTCAATACATGTTCTATGATGATACGCGCACTGTCTTTCGGTGCTAAATCGTCATGTGGATTTACTGCTGTAGATTGATTTTCCGTAAAATACATTGGATTTACCATTTTTCCAATATCATGATACAACGCTCCGGTACGTACCAACATGGAATTGGCACCAATTTCATTCGCAGCGGCATCGGCCAAATTCGCGACCTGCATAGAATGCTGAAAGGTTCCAGGTGCTTTTTCGTTCAAATCACGCAGCAAACGAGAATTTGAATTTGACAGTTCCAACAAGGTGATATCCGACACCAATCCAAAGAGTTTTTCGTACATCCATATTAAAAATAAAGACAAAAAAGACAACACCCCATTCAAAGCAAACATCACGAAATAATCCCAATTCATCTGATTGATATTCCCCTCATGTATGATCGAAAATGCAAAATACGTAAGCATGTAAATCAAGGTTATCTGCCCAACCGAGATAAACAAGTTTGCTCTTTTGTACAACTCAGATACGGTGAGTATGGTAATGATTCCTGCAATGATTTGCAGAAAGATAAACTCAAAACTATTCGGAACAATAAAGCCCAGTAGTAAAACCGTTAACACATGGGTAAACATACCGAGTCGCGCATCAAAAAAAGCTTTTAAAACAATAGGCAAAATACTTAAAGGCACCACATATAAATAATCTACCTGGTATTGTACCGTAAAAGTCACCAAGAAAATCATCAACAACACGTTGATAAAAATAAAGGTCACATTGCTGTTGTTTTCAAAAATCTCTCTTCTTTCCTGACGCAAAAACAACAACAACATCATCAATGCCAATGCTACTAAAATGGTATAACCAAAAACAATCCAATTGTAATTGTTCTGGCTCCAAATTTGCGATTTATATTCTTCTTTTAAGGAGTTTAGGATATCGAACTTTGTCCCTTCTACGATATCTCCACGAAAAATCACCAATTGATCAGCCGATACCAAACCTGTCGTATACGAGATTCCGCTATAGGCATCTTCTAAAGATTTGGATGTAAAATTTTCATCAAAAGAGACGTTGGGTACTACAACTTCAGAAATCACTTTAATCAAAATTTCTTTATAGACATAACTTGTAGTATCTCCAATTTCTTCTTGTATCAAAGCAAATAGCTCTTTTGGAAACAAAAAATCTCCAAAGGGCATTTCACTAATCTCATTCCCTTTTCGAAGTACAACAGTTGTAGCTAGGTCGGTAATTTTCGATTCACTCGCAGTTTCTAAAAATCCATTTTTATAGATCACCGAGAGAATTTTTGCTCCCTTTTCAACGAGTAACTCACTATACAAAGAATCGCCGGCAATGGATTGAAATCGTTCTGTCATTGCCTTTTGAACAGAAGCAACCACTTCCAAATCATAGGCAAAGAAGCGTTGTGCGTTTTTTGCAATCTCAGCTTTTTCTTCTGCTATGCGTTCTGGACTTTTTTGTATGGCAAAATCAAAAGGTGCATATAAGTTTTCATACTGCCACGGCTTTCCTTTTTGAAATTCGTATTTAAACTTACCTCCTTTTGGAAAAAAATAAACTACCAAAACCGTCGTCACTATAAACAAGAAGACTTTGTAAATGATAGAATTGTTCTGATAAATGGTGTTGATGATTTTTTTCATGCACATTCAATTGATATTCAAAAATAACAAATTAAACAGTAGCTCAATTTGAATGCGTCATTTTTATTAAGATTGTTTTGAACAAGCCCCAGTTGTCGTCAATTTCCAAGTCTAAAACTAGCGTCAAAAGCTATCCGAATTTGAAAATAATTAAGTACTTTCGCATATACCCAAATCCAAAACACCTATATGAATAAGGAAGTTGTCATCGTTTCTGCTGTCAGAACTCCTATTGGAAGCTTCTTAGGAAGTCTTTCAACGGTTGCTGCTACGGAACTTGGTGCCATTGCCATTAAGGGTGCTTTGGACAAAATTCAATTAGACCCAATGCTAATTGATGAAGTATTGATGGGAAATGTACTGCAAGCTAATTTAGGACAAGCTCCAGCTAAACAAGCAGCCATTGTTGCAGGTATTCCAAACAATGTTCCCTGTACCACAATCAATAAAGTCTGTGCTTCTGGGATGAAAGCTGTCATGCAAGCAGCACAAGCAATTCAGTGCGGAGATGCTGAGATTGTCGTTGCTGGCGGTATGGAAAACATGTCTATGACACCGCATTATGTGGAAGGAAGAAAAGCTGCCAAGTTTGGCAACTTAACCATGACCGATGGACTGTTAAAAGATGGACTTACCAATGTGTACGACCAACAACATATGGGGGTTTGTGCAGATGCCTGTGCCCATACGCATAACATCTCAAGAAGTGAACAAGACGATTTTGCTGCAAGTTCCTACAAGCGCGCTGCAAAAGCATGGGATGAAGGCAAATTTACAAATGAAGTGGTACCTGTGGAAATACCTCAGCGCAAAGGTCCCAATCTAATTGTAAGCAGCGACGAAGAATACAAGGCTATAAATTTTGATAAACTTCCCCAATTGCGTCCAGCTTTTTCAAAGGAAGGAACGGTAACTGCGGCGAATGCCTCCACACTAAATGATGGAGCTGCTGCTATGGTAATCATGTCCCTAGAAAAGGCAAAAGACCTAAACCTTAAACCGTTGGTAAGAATAAAAGGATATGCGGATGCCTCTCTGGCTCCGGAACTTTTTACCACTGCTCCGGCAAAAGCGATGCCTAAAGCGCTTGAAAAAGCAGGAATTGGAATTTCTGAGGTAGATTATTTTGAATTGAATGAAGCTTTTTCTGTAGTAGGTATTGCCAATTGTAAATTGCTCGATATTGATACAGAAAAAACAAATGTAAATGGTGGTGCTGTCGCTTTAGGACATCCATTGGGTTGTTCTGGCGCCAGAATTCTGGTTACCCTAATCAATGTACTAAATCAAAACAATGGAAAGATTGGCGCAGCTGGTATATGTAATGGTGGGGGCGGCGCAAGTGCTATTATTATCGAAAAAAACAAAGACAGTTAATGGATTACGGAATTTGTAATTTGAGCATCGTCTCGCTTCGTAGCGAACCTTCAAACAAGGTAGAGCTAGTATCTCAAGTCTTGTTTGGAGAACATTTTAAAGTGTTGGAAATCCGAAAGGAATGGAGTAGAATACGATTGGCTTTCGACAACTATGAGGGCTGGATAGACAACAAACAGTTTGTTCTTATTTCACTTGAGGAATACAAAACTTTAGAAAAAGAAGCTACCGTACTCTCTGGAAATTTGGTAGAGTTTATTGCAGATGAAAAACATCAATTGTCTACGGTAGCACTAGGAGCAAGTTTACCACATTATAGAGACAATAACTTTCAGATAAACAAGGTTAATTATACTTTTGACGGAGATGTCATTCAAGGTAAAAAGGAGAAGAACAACCTTATAAATACTGCATTTTTATTCTTAAACAGTCCTTATCTTTGGGGAGGAAAGACGCCTTTTGGCATTGATTGTTCAGGTTTTTCTCAGATGGTATACAAACTCAATGGTTACCCACTATTAAGAGATGCCTCACAACAGGCAACTCAAGGAGAAGTACTGAGTTTTATTGAAGAAAGTGAACCTGGAGACTTGGCTTTTTTCGATAATAACGAAGGTCTCATTACCCATGTAGGTATCATTATGAAGGACAATTATATCATTCATGCCCACGGAAAGGTGCGTATCGATAGATTGGATCATACCGGTATTTACAATGTTGACACAAGAAGACATTCACACAAACTGAGGGTGATAAAAAAAATCATATAGATAAGAAGCTTGCGCATAGAAATAGTACTCGTTTTTAATTAACACAAACAGCTGTAGTTTTTCACGAAATCTTCTATTTTCTTTACTATCTTTGAACTCAGAAATACGACTTAACACAATCTATGAAAATCTATTTAGTTGCTTTTGGAATTCTACTTATGGCTTTGACTTCTTGTGAAGACGACGATTTTTGCGATAAAACAACTACGCCTAGACTTATCATTGGATTTTACGACAAGGACAGTCCTGAATCTCACAAAGATGTACCAATTTATGTATGGGCAGAAAACAAGGATTCTATTTACGAATTGGCGGTTGTAGATTCTATTCTCATTCCATTAGACACACAAAACAATACCACTCGATACAAATTTTCCACAACGAATATTATCGACGAACTGGAGTTTTCCTACACGACAAGCGATGAGTTTTTGTCAGAGTCTTGTGGGTATATCGCTTATTTTAACGACTTCACAGTAAGCAGTCAGAGTAACAATTGGATAGACAGCGTGGAGATAAGCAGTACAAATATTGAAAATGAAACAGAGACACATGTTAAAATATACCATTAGTTGTTGTTTTGTTTTGTTTTCTTGCGTCTTTTATGCCCAAGATAAAACAACTACTTCACCGGTATCGGAAAAAGATTCTATAGCCATATCCGCTCTAGAAAACACCGTTACCAAAGACAGTGTTGCATTCAAAAAAAATTACGGCTTAAGGCTTGGTATCGACCTTAGCAAACCTATATTATCCTTGACAAAGGACAATTATAGCGGCTTTGAAATAGTAGGTGATTACCGAATTAAACGCAATTTGTATATTGCCGCCGAAATGGGCTATGGCGAACAGAACACAAGACGGGATACCTATCGATACACCACAGATGGTTCGTTTATTACCGCTGGTATCAATGTCAACACTTTTAAGAACTGGTTGGAAATGGACAATGAAATCTACTTGGGAGCTCGTTATGGTTTTAGCACATTTTCACAAACCGTTGAAAATTATACCATCTACCAAGAAGGAACCGAAATAAATGGTGTTTCTGGCCCTTATTTTGAGCCTAGGTATGAAGACACTCCCGTCACTCACGATAGTTTAACTGCGCATTGGTTCTCTATTGTTTTTGGTTTCAAAGTACAAACCTTAAAAAACTTGTATCTCGGATTTAGTTTTCAAATGAACAGAATGCTCAGTACTACAGAGCCCGATAATTTTAAAAACCTGCATGTACCCGGTTTTAACAAGGTATATTCTTCCGATACAGGTGTTGGATTCAACTATACAATTAGTTACAGGATTCCATTGTATAAAAAATAAGCTTTGCGCTTTGAATCCTTAGCCCGAAGACTTACATTTATTCCTCATATATAATACAATAACAATGAACGGCGTACCCAGTGTAGATTTATCAGATTTTCTTTCAAACGACTCCAAACGAAAAGAAACCTTTATTAAAGAAATAGGCAATGCTTTTGAAACCATTGGTTTTGTTGCCTTAAAAGGCCATTTTTTAAAACCTGATTTGATAGCAAGTTTGTATGCCGAAATCAATAATTTTTTTGACTTACCAGAATCCATAAAACAAAACTATGAGATTGAAGGAATTGGGGGCCAAAGAGGTTATACGTCTTTTGGAAAAGAAAGCGCCAAAGGAAAAAAGGAAGCCGACTTGAAAGAATTTTGGCATTTTGGTCAATATGTTGAAGACAATCCTGAACTAAAAAATTTATATCCTGAAAATGTCATTGTAAACGAATTGCCAAGTTTTAATGCCGTTGGGAAGGAAACCTATCAGCTCTTGGAAAAAACAGCCAAATATGTACTCCGAGCTTTGGCTTTACATATTGGAATAGCGGAAGACTATTTCGATACATACATTCACAATGGCAACTCCATTTTAAGACCAATCCACTACCCTCCTATTATAGATAAACCCAAAGGAGCTGAACGTGCAGCGGCCCATGGCGACATTAATTTAATTACCTTATTAATGGGCGCACAAGGAAAAGGACTTCAGGTGCAAAACCGTCAAGATGAATGGATAGATGCCATTGCTCAACCCGATGAGTTGATGATTAACGTTGGAGATATGTTGTCTAGATTGACGAACAACAAATTAAAATCTACCATACACAGGGTCACAAACCCTCCACAAGAGTTATGGGGTACTTCTCGCTATTCCATACCTTTTTTTATGCATCCTGTGGCTTCTATGAAACTTAATTGTTTAGAGGTTTGTATTGATGAGGAAAATCCCAAATTGTATGAAGATACTACAGCAGGCGAGTTCTTAACTGAAAGATTAATAGAATTGGGGTTGATTAAGCATTAGGTCTAATTTTTCGTTTACCACAATAAAAGCAAATAAAAAAGCCACTTTGTAATGTACAAAGTGGCTTTTTTAGTAATAGCTATATACAATACCTCTTACAAAGCATCTAATTTTGCCTGAGTCGCTTTTTGCTTGTCATACATCTCCAAAAGTTCGTAGAGCCCAATTAATGTTCTCATCACAGACTCATTTTCAGGACTGTATTCAATCGTTTTTTCAAAGTAAGGCAATGCTTTTTTATACACTGCTTTTTGCTTTAACATTAGCTCGTCATACTTTTTAAAGTTAGACAAGTTTTTATTCATCTCATCCACAATAGGTTTTGTTTCATCTAATATGGCTACACCAATATTGTTGTATGCATCGGCAAAATCTGGTTTTAATTCTATTGCTTTGTTAAAACTTGCAACTGCCTCTTCCACATATCCTTGCTCCAATGTCAACACACCAATATTATAATACAACTGTGGATCGTCTGGACGCAATTCAATCGCTTTTTTCAAACCTGCCAAAAACTTTTCATTATCACCTAATTTGTAGTAGATATTCGCTTCGCTAATAATTAGTGTGTAGTCGTTTGGATACAATTTTTTCGCATCTTCAATCGCCTTTAACGCTCCTTGTTCATCACCTTTGGCAATATAACTCAAAGCTATGTTCTTTGCGATACCCGCTGTTCTCGATTCTGTGGTAACTACTTCTGGATGTATCACAACTTTCATCATCACTTGTTTATCCATATCCTTCTTAGAATTGAAATATACTGCTTCTCCATTGATTTTACTCTCTGCTTTGTACTGGGTTTTAATTCCTGTATATCCTATTTCTAACAATGTTCTATACAATTCAATTGCTTTATCATAGTCAGTATCATAAAAAGCTGCCAATGCGGCGTTGTCCAAAAATAAGGTATCTGTAGGACTCAAATCATAGACCATTTGAAACTTCTCACCAGCACCTTTGTAGTCTTTCGCATTGAACATTTCACTCCCTGTTGCAGCGGTTCTTTGTATAATGGTGTTAATCGAAGATTTAGCCTCTTTGCTGTACTTATTAGATCTGTTTTTTTCTTCAAAAGCAATCAACTCATTAAAAGCTGCAGCCGCGGCTACATCATTCTCTGATTTTTTACCATTTCCAAAAATAGAAGCCGCCTTTAAGTGCAAATACTGCAACTGGTATTTTTCGGCAGCTCCTTCAAGTAAAGGTGCTACCACCTCTAATTGTTTAAGCGTTGCTGCATATTCCTTTTTCTTAAAGGTTTTTTCAGCTGCCTTCAATTCCTTTTTTTGAGCCACCACTGAGATACTAAGTACTAGTAGCATCAGCAATACAATTTTATTTCTCATTAGATATCAATTTAGATAATTATTTACTCTTCTGTTGGTGTTGTTTCTTCCGATGTTTCCCCTGATGCCTCTGCAGCACCCTCTTGTGTCTCATCAACTACCACACCTTCTTCGGTAACTTCCTCTTCATCTTCTTCGTGCATAACTTTTGCAACAGCGGCAATAGAGTCATTTCCTTTAATTTTAATCAAAGTAACTCCTTGCGTTGCTCTACCCATGACACGTAAATCAGCCACTGCCATACGAATGGTAATTCCCGATTTGTTGATAATCATCAAATCGTCGTCATCCGTAACGTTCTTAATTGCGACCAGCTGTCCAGTTTTTTCTGAGATGTTCAAAGTTTTCACTCCTTTACCTCCACGATTTGTTATTCTATAATCTTCCAATTTAGAACGTTTTCCAAATCCTTTTTCAGAAACAACAAGAATATCGCTATCCATTTCATTAACAGCAACCATGCCTACTACTTCGTCTTTTTCGTCTTGCAGTGTAATTCCACGTACTCCTGAGGCACCTCTACCCATTGGTCTTGTTTTAGATTCTTCAAAACGAATGGATTTACCTGACTTCAACGCCAACATTACTTGACTATCACCAGTAGTTAGTTTTGCTTCTAACAATTCGTCATCTTCACGAATTGTAATTGCTGCAATACCATTGGCCCTTGGTCGAGAATATTGTTCTAGTAAAGTCTTCTTAACCTGTCCTTTTTTGGTAGCCATAATAATGTAATGGCTATTGATATACTCACTATCTTTAAGGTCTTTGGTTACTAAGAAGGCTTTTACTTTATCATCCGGTTCAATGTTGATAAGGTTTTGTAAGGCACGACCTTTGGCTACCTTTCCTCCTTCTGGAATTTCGTAGACACGCATCCAATATACTTTTCCTTTTTGTGTAAAGAACAGCATGTATTGATGATTGGTTCCTACAAACAGGTGTTCTAAGAAATCTTCACTTCGTGTGGCAACCCCTCGTTGTCCGGTACCCCCTCTATTTTGCGTTTTGTACTCAGAAAGTAAGGTGCGTTTCACATATCCTGCATGTGAAATAGTTACCACTACTTGAGAATCTGGAATCATGTCCTCAATCTTCATATCAGCACCGCCAAATTCAATTGAAGAACGTCTCTCGTCACCATATTTATCGCGAATTACAGACATTTCTTCTTTGATAATATCCATTCTTCTCGACTCGTTTGCCAAAATATCTTTTAAATCGGCAATCAACACCATGATTTCCTCGTACTCGCTTCTTAGTTTGTCTTGCTCTAGTCCTGTCAATTGACGCAAACGCATTTCAACAATGGCCTTTGCTTGAATTTCTGTAAGACTAAAACGTTCTATCAAACTGGCACGTGCTTCGTCTGCATTTCCAGAAGCTTTGATAATCGCGATCACCTCATCGATGTTATCACTTGCAATGATCAATCCTTCAAGGATATGTGCTCTTGCTTCTGCTTTTTTCAATTCAAATTCTGTTCTGCGCACCACAACTTCATGTCTGTGCTCTACAAAATGATGAATCATTTGTTTTAGGTTCAACAATTCTGGACGTCCGTTTACGAGCGCAATATTGTTTACACTAAAAGAGGTTTGCAATGAAGTGTACTTGAACAATTTATTCATTACAATATTCGGAATCGCATCTCTTTTCAATATATACACAATACGCATTCCATTTCTATCCGACTCATCACGAATATTCGCAATACCGTCTAATTTCTTATCATTTACCAATTCAGCAGTTTTTTTAATCATTTCTGCTTTGTTAATTTGGTAAGGTATTTCAGATACGATGATGCAATCGCGTCCGTTTACTTCTTCAAAAGAAGCTCTGGCTCTCATAACGATACGACCACGCCCAGTATGAAAAGCATCTCTAATACCATCGGTACCGTACAAGATTCCACCTGTAGGAAAATCCGGTGCTTTCACATGCTCCATCAATTCATCGATTTCGATATCTCTATTGTCTATATAAGCTATGGTACCATTTACAACTTCTGTTAAGTTATGTGGTGGCATATTGGTTGCCATACCTACGGCAATACCCGAAGCTCCATTCACCAATAAATTAGGGATTCGTGTTGGAAGTACAGTAGGTTCTTTTAACGTATCGTCAAAGTTCAACTTATGATCTACGGTTTCTTTTTCGATATCGGCCATCATATCTTCCGATATCTTTTGCATACGCACCTCAGTATATCGCATTGCAGCAGGGCTATCACCATCGACAGAACCAAAGTTTCCTTGTCCGTCTACCATCATATATCGTACACTCCAATCTTGCGCCATACGCACCATTGCATCGTATACAGAAGTATCTCCATGCGGATGATACTTTCCTAAAACTTCACCGACAATTCTCGCTGACTTTTTGTACGATCCTGTCGCCTTGATACCTAACTCATGCATTCCAAAAAGCACTCTACGATGTACTGGTTTTAAACCATCTCTTACATCTGGCAATGCTCTTGAAACAATCACCGACATCGAGTAATCGATGTATGCCGATTTCATTTGTTCCTCAATATTAATAGGTATCAGTTTTTCTCCGTCTGCCATATAAAATCTATTTAATTTTTACATATTTTTTTCTGAACAGCAAGATACATTTTTTATCGTTTTCAACAAGGAAATCAAGGCTTTGATTTGACTAGAGTTATTAACATTTTAAAGGGCTTTTCAACAAGTTTTACCATGCTGATTATCAACCTATTTTTGTTGGTTTCTACAGCAAAGTCCTCTTTTTTAATAACAATCCATAAAATTTTGTAATTATTTCTAAAAATTTCTACTAAATTTACCTAAATCAAATCAAATAATTATGGACGATAATTTCTCACAAAAAGTAAAAGACGTTATAGGATACAGTAAGGAGGAGGCATTAAGACTGAGCCATGATTTTATTGGAACAGAACACTTGATCTTAGGAATTCTCAGAAAAAGAGATGGAAAAGCCATAGACATATTGACTTCTTTAGATACAAATCTAGATTACCTCAAGAAAAAAATAGAAGCTTTACATCCTGTAGAACCTTCATTTAAAGAGGAAGGAGAAAAAAAGAAACTGCACTTAACGCGTCAAGCCGAAAAAGCGTTGAAAACAACTTTTTTGGAAGCCAAGCTATATCAGGACAATGCCGTGAATACAGCACACCTGTTATTGTGTATTTTAAGAAACGAAAATGACCCTACGACAAAATTGTTGAATAATTTCGAAATCAATTATAATGATGTAAAGGCTCTGTTCAAACAATTGAGCGATGGCTTTGAGGAGGACACAAATTTGCCGACTTCTGAAAGTCGTTCGGATGACGGTTTTGACGAACCCAACAAACCCAACCCATTTGAGTCCCAACCCTCAAAAGGTAAGACAGCTCAAAAATCAAAAACACCCGTTTTGGATAATTTCGGACGTGATTTGACAGATCTTGCAGAAAATAAAAGGTTAGATCCTGTTGTTGGACGTAAGGAAGAGATTGAACGTGTATCACAAATATTGAGCCGACGTAAAAAGAACAATCCAATGCTGATTGGTGAGCCTGGCGTTGGGAAGTCTGCAATTGCAGAAGGTTTAGCCTTGCGTATTGTGCAACGAAAAGTTTCTCGTATTCTATTTAACAAAAGAATCATCTCTTTGGATTTGGCAAGTTTAGTTGCTGGAACCAAATATAGAGGGCAGTTTGAAGAACGGATGAAAGCTTTGATGAACGAGTTGGAAAAAAACGACGACATTATTCTTTTTATTGATGAAATCCATACCATTGTAGGTGCTGGTGGTGCTACCGGATCATTGGATGCTTCAAACATGTTGAAACCAGCCTTGGCAAGAGGTGAAATTCAATGTATTGGTGCAACGACCTTAAATGAATACAGACAAAATATTGAAAAAGACGGTGCCTTAGAAAGACGTTTTCAAAAAATTATTGTGGAACCTACATCGATCGACGAGACTGTACAGATCTTACATAACGTGAAAGAAAAGTATGAAGACCACCACAATGTTACCTATACTGAAGGCGCTATTGAAGCCTGCGTAAAGTTGACAAACAGGTATATGACAGATCGTTTTCTACCAGACAAAGCCATCGACGCTTTGGACGAAGCTGGTTCCAGAATTCACATCACTAATATTGTGGTCCCTGAGCAAATTCTAGAATTGGAAAAAAAGCTAGAGCAGATTAAGGTGGATAAAACGAATGCTGTAAGCCGTCAAAAATACGAAGAGGCTGCCAAGCTTAGAGATGATGAAAAAAACATTGAGGCGGCTTTAAAATCGGCTCAAGATCAATGGGAAGAGAGTTCTAAGGAAAATAAGGAAACCGTTACGGAAGAAAATGTTGCGGAGGTAGTTTCTATGATGACAGGTATTCCTGTGAACAGAGTTGCTGAAGCAGAGAGCAACCGACTTGGAGAACTTCCTAATAAGATTAAAGGGAAAGTCATTGGACAAGATGATGCGGTGGCCAAAGTGGTGAAAGCTATTCAACGAAATAGAGTTGGATTGAAAGACCCGAACAAGCCTATTGGTTCGTTTATATTTTTAGGTCAAACGGGTGTTGGTAAAACCCAATTGGCAAAAATATTAGCGAGTGAATTGTTTGACACGAGTGATTCTTTGATTCGAGTTGACATGAGTGAATACATGGAAAAGTTCTCTATTTCAAGATTGATTGGAGCGCCTCCTGGTTATGTGGGTTATGAGGAAGGTGGACAACTTACAGAAAAAGTAAGAAGAAAACCATATGCTGTTGTTTTACTCGATGAGATTGAAAAAGCACATCCAGATGTATTCAATATGCTGCTTCAAATTTTAGATGAAGGTTTTGTGACCGATAGCCTAGGAAGAAAAATCGATTTTAGAAATACGGTGATTATCATGACTTCAAATATTGGCGCCAGACAGTTGAAAGATTTTGGAGGAGGTGTAGGTTTTGGTACTTCTTCTAAAGCCGCCCAAGCTGATAGCCATGCAAAAAGCATTATTGAAAGTGCATTAAAGAAATCGTTTGCTCCAGAATTTCTTAATAGGATTGACGATGTTATTATTTTCAATGCGTTAGAAAGAGAAGACATCCACAGCATTATTTCAATTGAACTTGAAAAGCTATTGGCACGTATTTCTACCTTGGGGTATAGCTTACAACTAAGCGATAAGGCAAAAGATTATATTGCCGACAAAGGTTTTGACAAAAGTTATGGTGCGCGGCCTTTGAAGCGAGCTATTCAAAAATATATTGAAGATGCTTTGGCTGAAGAGATTGTAAATTCGAAACTTTCTGAAGGTGACCAGATTTTTATGGACATTGACAAAAAAACGAATGAACTGACAGTTAAAATCAAGAAAAACAAAGAAAAAACGGAGTAAATAGTACTTCATAATTTTAAAGGCTTTGATATACATCAAAGCCTTTTTTATTTTAGGAGCGCTTTGGCAAAAACACTTCGGCAATCATACAACGTACGCTTCCACCACCACAGGTTTCAATCGTTTTAAGTTCTGAACTTATAATTTCTCCGTGCTTTTCAAGTTTTTCGATTTGATCCTTTCGATAAACGTGTTGAGCAGACTCAGACATAAGTATGTATTTTTCACCATCCAAACCCGTTACCTGTAATATATTAGCAGCAAAACTTGCTACTTGAGCTTCTGTAACAACAATCAATTCTTTCCCATCTTGTTTTAAATGTTGCAGTACTTGTTTGCGTTCTTTTTTACCTTCAATACTCTCCAAACATATGACAGCGAACCCCTCTCCTATACTCAATAGCACATTTGTATGGTAGATAGCTTTGCGTTCTCCATGTACTGTCTGATTTGCAGTAAATAAAATGGGTGTGTATTCAAAGTCTTCACAAAATTCTATAAACAAATCCTCATCGGAGCGTGCAGATATTGAGCAGTACGCTTTTTTGTGAACTCTGTCTAAAACTACACTTCCCGTTCCTTCAAGAAAATAACCTTCTTCTTCCGCACTTGAATAGTCTATTACATCTTCAATAACAAAGCCTTGAGCCTCTACCTGTTCTATAACCTGTTCTCTACGCTCTCGTCTACGATTTTCTGCAAACATAGGATAAACACCCAGTGTTCCATCTTGATGAAAAGACACCCAGTTATTTGGAAATACAGCATCAGGGGTATCATCCGAGGCTATTGAATCTACGACCAACACTTCAATTCCTTTGCTTTTTATGTTTTCAACAAGCGCATCGAATTCTTTCAAGGCACTGTTCACAATATTTTCAGCGTTTACATTAGGAAGGTCTTGTTGGTAATAGTTATTTAATTCAGTTTGTTCGTTCTTTCGAAAACCAAGCGGACGAATTAGCAACAAAGTATGGGTCGTTTGTTTTAACATAAATTGTGTTCTTAATTGGAATTAGCTTTTAGGGTTGTCACGAATCAAAGGTAAGGTAGAACACCTAAACAAGCCTTCTTGTTTCCCTATTTCTGCATAGTCAACTTCTTCCACAGTAAAACCTTTGGATCGCAACCATGAATTTAAACGTACAAAATTTGTTTCCGAAACCACCACTTCCGGCGTTATGGAAAACACATTCGAATTCATAGCATACATTTCTTGTTTGGAAATATGAAAGAGGTTTTCGATTCCAAAAAGATTGCATAGAAATTCGTAATCTTCTTTGTTTTTAAAACCTTCTTTATGAATGATGGCTCTATCTTTACCTACGGGTTGAAAACAACAGTCTAAGTGCAATGCGTTATTGAAGGCATCTGTGCTCGATTTGACAAGATCAAATGCTTTTACTGTTTTATGAGGAAATAGGTTTTCTAAAAACCCAATAGCCGCCTCATTCGTTCGTGCTGTAATCATATCACTATAATCTGATTCACGGTATACACCCACAAATATATAATTGCCCCAAAGAATTACATCGCCTCCTTCAATATGCACATCATCACAAGCTGTTATCACTTTTAAGGGGGCTACCTTTGCAATAAGTTGCGAAATCGCGTCAATTTCTTTTGCTCTGTCTGGCAAAATATTAGATTTGATAAATATATCTTCTATAACAAAAGCGATGTCTCTGGTAAAAATCTGATTGTAACCATTCAAGATTTGAGGACGAAATACCTGAACAGCGTAGGATTGAAACATTTCATTTAAGGCCTCCATTTCTCTAACCATATCTATTTCTTTTGGGTAAGTACCCGCTTTGATATGCTCAATAGATTTTGGGTCATACGCATGTTCAATTTTTGGCACGGGACCAGTACTTACTGCGGTACCAAGAATTACAGCGCGCAAAGGCGACGTTTCATCATGAATATTTAGTTTCAAAGTAATGCGAATTAAGAGTTCAAAAAAAAACCTTCGTAAAGTTACGAAGGTTTTTTTTATTATCTTTTTTCGACAGGTTCAAACGCTCTGAGCGGTGCTCCCATATACAACTGACGCGGACGTCCAATTGGTTCGTGTTTTTCTCTCATTTCTTTCCATTGTGCAATCCATCCTGGCAATCTTCCAATCGCAAACATTACGGTAAACATTTCAACAGGTATCCCAAGCGCTCTATAAATTATTCCTGAGTAAAAGTCTACATTCGGATACAAGTTTCTTGCTTTAAAGTATTCGTCATTCAAAGCAACTTCAGACAATCCTTTTGCGATATCCAATACTGGGTCATTGATTCCAAGGTCATTCAACACTTCTTCCGCGGCTACTTTGATGATGTTTGCACGTGGGTCAAAGTTTTTATATACTCTATGTCCAAATCCCATTAAACGGAAAGGATCACTTTTGTCTTTTGCTTTGTCTATGTACTTTTTGTAATCACCACCGTCATTTTTAATTTCTTCTAACATTTCGATTACTGCTTGGTTAGCACCTCCATGTAATGGTCCCCATAGTGCAGAAATTCCGGCTGAGATAGAAGCAAACAAACCAGCATGTGATGAACCTACAATTCTTACAGTCGATGTAGAACAGTTTTGCTCATGATCTGCATGTAATATCAATAATTTATCGATTGCGTTCAATACAATTGGGTTGATTTTAAAGTCATCATTTGGCATGTTGAACATCATTTTGTATAGATTTTCAACATATCCAAGATGTACATCACCATAGTCTAATGGCAACCCTTGTTTCTTACGAAGTGTCCATGCCGCCAATACAGGAAACTTAGCCATTAACTTTACAATTGCCGAATACATATCTTCTGGAGAATCTACATTTACAGACTCTGGATTAAAAGCAATCAATGCACTTGTCAACGCAGAAACTACCCCCATTGGATGTGCCGATTTAGGAAAACCATTTAATATCTTCTTCATTTCTTCGTCTACTAAAGACTCCGCCATGATATCGTTATGAAATTTATTCAATTCAGCAGCAGTTGGCAATTCACCAAAAATCAACAAATATGAAGTTTCTAAAAAGTTAGATTTTGCTGCTAAGTCTTCAATGGAATATCCTCTATATCTCAAGATTCCTTTTTCACCGTCAAGAAATGTCACAGCACTCTCACAAGAACCTGTGTTTTTATAACCAGAATCTAAAGTAATTACACCTTCAGTAGCCCCTCGTAAAGATTTAATATCAATTGCTGTTTCGTTCTCTGTACCTTTTAAAACAGGGAATTCATACTCTTTACCATTTACTTTTAATTTTGCTATTTCTGACATATTTCTATTTTTTATTGAAGTACTTAGGCTCATTTCTAAGTGTTGCAAATTTACGTAAAATAGACGGTTAGACACAAGGTTTTGAGATAAAATAATTCACAATAAAAACACATATTTATTAAGAATTCATTAATTGTTTAGACAATAACAAGCAATTTCTTAGAATAAGTAGGGCGATATTCTAAAAACGTCGTGAATTCCATAAAACAAGAAAGTGATTCTGTGCTTTGCTGTGCTGTGGTGTTGAGTTATGAGTTGTGAGTTGCGATTAGTTCGAAGTGAGGAATTAGGAACTGGGAAAGAGTAGCAGGTACGCAGTTCTAAATACCAGATACTCGATACCTGATACTCGATACCCGATATCCGATTCTCGATACTCGATACCCGATATCCGATTCTCGATACCTGATACCTGATACTCGATACTCGATACTCGATACTCGATACTCGATACTCGATATCCGATATCCGATATCCGATATCCGATATCCGATTCTCGATACCTGATACCTGATACCTGATACTCGATACCCGATATCCGATTCTCGATACTCGATACCCGATATCCGATTCTCGATACCTGATACCTGATACTCGATACTCGATACCTGATACACAATACATCATATCAAACAAAAAAACCGTTTCTCTTTCGAAAAACGGTTTGTATTGTACTCTTGAAAAAAGACTATTTCAATTTGAAGGCTTTATCTTGAGGATAGTAAGCCATATCTTCTAATTCTTCTTCAATTCTCAACAATTGGTTGTATTTTGCCATACGATCAGAACGAGAAGCAGAACCTGTTTTGATTTGACCTGTATTCAATGCTACAGCTAAATCAGCAATGGTATTGTCTTCCGTTTCACCAGATCTGTGAGACATTACAGAAGTAAATCCAGCATTTTTAGCCATGTTTACGGCAGCAATTGTTTCTGTCAATGTTCCAATTTGGTTCACTTTAATAAGAATAGAGTTGGCAATACCTTCTTCTACTCCACGTGACAAACGCTCTACGTTGGTTACAAATAAATCGTCTCCTACTAATTGTACTCTATCACCAATTTTTTCGGTTAAATATTTCCAACCTTCCCAATCGTTTTCGTCCATTCCATCTTCAATAGAGATGATTGGATATTTTTCTGAAAGTTCAGCTAAGTAATCTGCTTGTTCTTTAGAACTTCTTACCGCACCACCTTCACCTTCAAACTTTGCGTAGTTGTATTTTCCATCTTCATAGAATTCTGCTGCAGCACAATCCAACGCCAACTTCACTTCTTCTCCAGGTTTGTAACCTGCTTTTTCGATTGCTTGCAATACTGTATCTAAAGCATCTTCTGTTCCATCAAAAGTTGGTGCAAAACCTCCTTCATCACCTACAGCCGTACTCAAGTTTCTTCCGTGCAAAATTTTTGCTAAGTTGTGGAAGATTTCAGTTCCAATTTGCAATGCATGTGAAAATGAATTTGCCATTACTGGCATGATCATAAATTCTTGAAACGCAATTGGTGCATCAGAATGCGAACCACCGTTTACAATATTCATCATAGGCACTGGCAATGTATTTGCACTTACGCCTCCAATATAACGGTACAAAGGTTGATTCAATTCGTTAGCAGCTGCTTTCGCTACGGCTAAAGAAACCCCTAAAATTGCATTGGCTCCCAATTTAGATTTGTTTGGTGTACCATCTAAATCAATCATAGCTTGGTCAATTGCATTTTGTTCAAATACTGAAAAACCAAGTAATTCTTCTGCTATTGCAGTATTCACATTGCTAACCGCTGTTAATACACCTTTCCCCATAAAAGCAGCTCCACCATCTCTTAATTCGACAGCTTCGTGTTCACCTGTTGAAGCTCCAGAAGGCACTGCTGCTCTTCCCAATACTCCATTTTCAGTAATAACATCAACTTCTACAGTTGGATTCCCTCTTGAGTCAAAAATCTGACGTGCATGAATACTAATAATTACGCTCATATTTCTTTTTTTTAATTTATTCTTTAATTGTTTGCAAGTTACGAAAGACTCGTAATTTAGCTTATCTATTTTACTTTATCTTCTAAATCGTATTCGTAAACAACTTTTGTCCAAAATTCGATTCGATTACAATTAGATTCTATCTACTTTTTCAAGTTTTCAATAAACTGATCAAATAAGTAAGATGAATCATGTGGTCCTGGATTTGCTTCAGGATGGTACTGAACTGAAAAACAATTCTTATCTTTTATACGTATCCCTGCAACTGTATTGTCATTCAAATGAATATGTGTTACTTCTACATTTTCATTTGCTTCTAGAGAGTCTCTATCAATTACGAATCCGTGATTCTGAGAAGTTATTTCTCCTTTTCCTGTTATTAAATTTTTAACTGGATGATTGATTCCTCTATGTCCATTGTGCATTTTTTTAGTAGATACACCTTGAGACAATGCAATAGTTTGATGTCCTAAACAAATACCGAATAACGGCAAGTTCTTATCTATAATTTCACTTGCTACTGCTTGTGCATTTTTCAAAGGTTCTGGATCTCCAGGTCCGTTTGATAAGAAATATCCATCAGGTTGAAACGCCTCCAATTCTGCAAATGAGGCTGTATTAGGAAATACTTTGATATAACAGTCTCTTTGTGCTAAATTTCTAAGAATGTTTGTCTTTATACCTAAATCCAATGCCGAAATTTTATAGCTTGCATTTTCGTCTCCATAGAAATAAGGTTCTTTTGTAGAAACTGTAGATGCTAAATCTAGTCCTTCCATGTTTGGAACTTCTTTCAATTTAGCTTTTAAAGCATCAATATCTGTATCTGTTGAGATCACAGCATTCATCGCTCCTTTGTCGCGAATATAACTTACAACCGCTCTTGTGTCAACATCTGTAATGGCAAGTAAGTTATGTTTGACAAAATAGTCTTCTAAAGGCCCTTCAGAACGCACTCTTGAATGATGGTAGCTAAAATTACGGCAAATAAGTCCTGAAATTTTAATACCATTCGATTCTACTTCATCAGCATTCACACCATAGTTCCCAATATGTGCGTTGGTGGTTACCATTAACTGACCAGAATAGGAAGGATCTGTAAATATTTCTTGATATCCAGTCATTCCTGTATTGTAACAAACTTCTCCGAATGAAGTACCATCGATTCCAACTGACTTTCCTTCGAAAATAGTACCATCTTCGAGTAATAAGATGGCTTTTTTTAATTCTTTATAATTCATATGTATTTCGATATACGTTAGTTGCGCCTTGTAACGCAATTAAAAATTATATACTTTTTTGAGCTGTGCAAAGATAATCAATGCCCGTCGGATTTCCATACACTATATAAAAAAAAGGATAAACTAAAAAATAGTTTATCCTTTTCAATAAGTGTTTGGCTATTGACATCTTATGCTTCAGAATTTTCAGACTCTTCAGCGGCCGGTGTCTCTGCTGCAGGAGCTTCTGCAACTGGAGCAGCAGCAGGCGCAGCTTTTCTACCTCTACGTGTAGCCTTTTTCTTTTTAGCGCCGTTTGGATTGTATACTTCGTTGTAATCAACCAATTCCACCATTGCCATAGGAGCGTTATCTCCTTGACGGTTTCCAAGCTTAATGATACGAACATAGCCTCCAGGACGATCTCCAATCTTAACTGAAACTTCTTTGAATAATTCAGTTACTGCATATTTGTTTTTCAAAACGCTAAATGCCAATCTACGATTGTGCGTAGTATCGTTTTTAGATTTTGTGATAATTGGTTCAACAAACTGACGTAAAGCTTTTGCTTTTGCTTCTGTTGTGTTGATACGCTTGTGTTCAATTAATGAACATGCCATATTTGCCAACATCGACTTTCTATGTGCAGTCTTTCTTCCTAAGTGATTGAATTTTTTTCCGTGTCTCATGACTTTTGTTTTATGCTTTCATCTTGCTCAATCCGCCTCGTGCAGAGAGCAAACTATGAAAGATTAATCTTTATCTAATTTGTATTTACTTAAATCCATACCGAAGTTCAATCCTTTAACATGCACTAGTTCATCTAGTTCCGTCAATGATTTCTTACCGAAGTTACGGAATTTCATCAAGTCATTTTTATTGAAGGAAACTAAGTCTCCTAATGTTTCAACTTCAGCAGCTTTTAAACAGTTCAACGCTCTCACTGATAAATCCATATCAATAAGTTTCGTTTTCAACAACTGACGCATATGCAATGATTCTTCATCATATGTTTCAGTTTGAGCAATTTCATCTGCCTCCAAAGTAATTCTCTCATCAGAGAACAACATAAAGTGGTGGATTAAAATTTTAGCCGCTTCTGTCAAGGCATCCTTAGGATTGATAGATCCATCAGTGATGATATCAAAAACTAATTTTTCATAATCAGTTTTTTGCTCAACACGATAGTTTTCAATTGCATATTTTACGTTCTTTATCGGTGTATAGATAGAGTCAGTAAAAATAGTTCCTAAAGGCACATTGGTCTTTTTGTTCTCTTCAGCAGGAACAAAACCTCTACCTTTTTCAATGGTAATTTCCAAGTCGAAATTAACGCTACTTTCCAAGTTACAAATTACTAAATCTGGGTTCAATACTTGAAAACCAGAAGTGAATTTTTGAATATCACCAGCAGTAATTTGCTCTTGTCCAGATACAGATATAGAAACAGTTTCTCTATCAGTATCTTCGATTTGTTTCTTAAAGCGTACTTGCTTAAGATTAAGGATAATTTCAGTAACATCTTCAACAACTCCTTCAATAGTTGAGAATTCGTGTTCTACTCCTTCTTTTCTCAAAGAGGTAATTGCGAATCCTTCTAAGGAAGAAAGTAAAACTCTTCTCAATGCGTTACCTACTGTTAAACCAAAACCTGGTTCTAAAGGTCTAAACTCAAATCTACCTTCAAAATCAGTAGATTTAATCATTATTACTTTGTCGGGTTTCTGAAAATTTAAAATTGCCATAGTTTAACGGGTGTCAAAAATTATTTAGAGTACAACTCTACTATTAATTGTTCTTTGATGTTTTCTGGAATCTGAAGTCTTTCAGGTACAGTAACAAAGGTACCTTGTTTTGTGTCAGCATTCCAAGTCAACCACTCGTATACATTACTGTTAGCAGCTAAAGCGCTTTCAATTGCAACTAATGATTTCGACTTTTCTCTAACCGCGATAACATCACCTGGTTTCAAAGAGTAAGAAGGGATGTTTAAGATTTCTCCGTTCACAGTAATGTGTCTATGAGAAACTAATTGACGTGCACCTCTACGAGAGTTTGCAATTCCCAAACGGAAAACTACATTGTCTAAACGAGATTCACACAATTGTAATAAAACTTCACCTGTAATACCTTTGCTACTTGAAGCTTTGTCAAATAAGTTACTAAATTGACGCTCCAAGATTCCATAAGAATATTTCGCTTTTTGTTTTTCTTGTAATTGCATAGCGTATTCAGATTTTTTTCCTCTACGTCTTGCATTACCATGTTGCCCTGGAGGGTAGTTTCTTTTTTCGAAAGATTTGTCATCTCCGAAAATTGCTTCTCCAAACTTACGAGCAATTTTTGTTTTTGGTCCTGTATATCTTGCCATTTCTAATTGATTTGTAATTGGGGATTGTGAATTAAGGCGTTCTCCTTCGACAACCTGATTCCCAATTGTATTAAAATTTAATTATACTCTACGTCTTTTTGGTGGACGACAACCATTATGAGGAATTGGTGTTACATCGATAATTTCAGTAACTTCGATTCCATTGTTATGCAAAGTTCTGATCGCAGACTCACGTCCATTACCTGGTCCTTTTACATAGACTTTCACTTTTCTTAATCCAGCTTCATGTGCTACTCTTGCACAATCTTCTGCAGCTGTTTGTGCAGCATAAGGTGTGTTCTTTTTAGAACCTCTAAACCCTTGCTTACCAGCAGATGACCAAGAAATTACGTCTCCTTTTTTGTTTGTTAAAGAAATAATGATGTTGTTAAATGAAGCTGTGATGTGCGCTTCACCCACAGACTCAACAATAACCTTACGCTTTTTTGAATTTGATTTAGCCATAATTTCTAGTTATTATTTAGTAGCTTTCTTTTTGTTCGCTACAGTTTTTCTTTTACCTTTTCTCGTTCTAGAGTTGTTCTTAGTTCTTTGTCCTCTTAATGGAAGACCTGATCTATGACGAATTCCTCTGTAACATCCAATGTCCATAAGACGTTTGATGTTCAATTGAGTTTCAGAACGCAATTCACCTTCAATAGTGAATGATCCTGCTTGCTCACGGATTTTTCCGATTTGCTCATCTGTCCAATCTTGAACTTTGATGCTCTCATCTACTCCCGCGTTTGCTAAAATTTGTTTAGCTCTAGTGTCTCCAATACCAAAAATGTAAGTTAATGCGATAACTCCTCTTTTGTTTTTTGGTATGTCAATTCCTGCTATTCTTGCCATAACTTACCCTTGTCTTTGTTTGAATCTAGGATTCTTTTTGTTGATTACATATAATCTGCCTTTCCTACGCACAATTTTGCACTCGGCACTTCTTTTTTTGATTGATGCTCTTACTTTCATCGTATAATGTTTTAGTATCTATAAGTAATTCTCGCCTTAGTTAAATCATAAGGACTCATTTCTAACTTCACCTTATCTCCTGTCAACAATTTGATATAATGCATACGCATCTTTCCAGAGATATGAGCAGTTACGATATGTCCATTTTCAAGTTCAACACGAAACATTGCATTCGACAATGCTTCTGTGATGGTTCCGTCTTGTTGTATTGCAGCTTGTTTAGCCATATTACAAAGTTGATTTACGTTTATTTCCTGTTTTCATCAAACCGTCATAATGACTGTTTAATAAGTAGGAGTTAATTTGTTGAATTGTATCGATTGCAACTCCAACCATAATGATCAAAGAGGTTCCTCCATAAAATAAAGCCCAGTTTTGTTGTACTCCAAATTGCACAGCAACTGCCGGCAGAACTGCTAATATAGCGAGGAACAAAGAACCTGGAAAGGTAATTCTAGACAATACAGAATCCAATCTCTCGGCTGTTTCATGCCCTGGTCTTATTCCTGGTATAAATCCTCCACTTCTTTTTAAATCATCTGCCATTTTATTGGTAGGAATTGTAATTGCCGTATAAAAATAACTAAAAACAATTATTAATACCGCAAACAACACATTATACCCCAAACCGTTCATGTCAGCAAAACTCGCTCCAATTGCTTGGAAAGATCCTTCTGCCTTTTGTGCGATTGCACCCGGTATAAACATGATAGCTTGTGCAAAAATGATTGGCATTACACCCGCAGAGTTTAATTTCAACGGAATGTATTGTCTTGTACCTTCCACTTCTTTAATATCGCCTACAACAGATCTTCTCGCGTATTGTACTGCAATTCTTCGAACCGCGGTTACTAAAAGTACCGAGGCTAATATTACTAAGAACCAAACTACAATCTCTAACAAAATCATCATAACGCCACCAGCACCACCATTTGCTGTTTTAGAAGCCAATTCCTGAGCAAACGAAGAAGGGAAACGCGCAATAATCCCAATCATAATCAATAGAGATATTCCATTTCCAATTCCTTTGTCAGTAATTCTTTCTCCCAACCACATAGCAAACACTGTTCCTGCCATAAGAAGTACCATAGATGAGAACCAAAACAAACCAGTACTTAGAATTCCTTCTGAAAGGAATGCAGCTTCAGGCAAAATAGATGCCATATTGGTTATGTATGCAGGTCCTTGTACTAACGTAATTCCGATAGTCAACCAACGCGTTATTTGTGTTGTCTTTTTTCTACCACTTTCTCCATCTTTTTGTAGTTTCTGAAGATAAGGAACCGCAATTCCCATCAACTGTACTACAATGGAAGCAGAAATATAAGGCATAATCCCAAGCGCCATAATTGATGCTCTAGAAAATGCGCCACCTGTAAATGCATTTAACAAACCTAACAGTCCATCACTTGTTTGATTTTCTAGCGCAGATAATTGTGTAGGATCAATTCCTGGAAGTGGAATTTGAGCCATAAAACGGTACACCGCCATTAAACCAAGTGTTAAAAGAATCTTATCTCTAAGTTCTTTAATTTTCCAAATGTTCTGTAAGGTTTCTATAAAATTTTTCATTTACTAAATTGTCTTATAAAGTTACTGCCGTTCCACCTGCTGCTTCAATAGCCGCTTTGGCAGATACAGTAAATTTATGAGCAGTAATGTTCAACTTTGCTTTCAACTCACCACGACCTAATATTTTAACCAAGTCATTTTTACGAGCCAAACGTGTTTCAACTAATACAGCAAAATCTACTGTATCCTTGATTTTCCCAGCATCAACAAACTCTTGTAATTTATCAAGATTAATTCCTTGATATTCTTTACGGTTGATATTCGTAAAACCAAATTTAGGCACACGTCTTTGCAATGGCATCTGACCTCCTTCAAATCCTATTTTTCTAGAATATCCAGATCTCGATTTTTGTCCATTGTGACCTCTAGTAGCGGTACCACCTTTACCAGAACCTTCACCTCTTGCTATTCTTTTCCCTTTCTTAACAGAACCTGTTGCGGGTTGTAAGTTATTTAAACTCATTTTGAATATGTTTATTTAATTTCTTCTACAGAAACTAAGTGATTAACCTTATTTACCATACCAAGTATAGATGCAGAAGCTTCATGTTCTACGACTTGATTCATCTTGCGCAATCCTAGAGCTGCTAAAGTTTTCTTTTGAGAACCTACACGACCTATTTGGCTTTTTACCTGTTTGATTTTTATTTTTCCCATCGTACTTAGATTTAACCGTTAAAAACTTTACTCAAAGAAATACCTCTTTGCTTGGCTACATCATGAGCGCTACGCAATTGCAACAAAGCATCAAAAGTTGCTTTTACCACATTGTGTGCATTTGAAGACCCTTGAGATTTAGACAATACGTCGTGCACCCCTACTGAATCCAATACCGCACGTACAGCACCACCGGCAATTACCCCAGTACCATGTGAAGCAGGCTTTAAGAATACTCTTGCTCCTCCAAATTTACCCTTTTGTTCATGAGGTAAAGTTGCGTTGATAATAGGAATTCTCACTAAGTTTTTCTTAGCGTCTTCGATTGCTTTCGCAATGGCAGAGGCAACATCTTTAGACTTTCCTAATCCGTGTCCTACTACTCCGTTTCCATCTCCTACAACAACTATTGCAGAAAATCCAAAAGCACGTCCACCTTTAGTAACTTTAGTAACTCTGTTCACACCTACTAAGTGATCTACTAGTTCTAAACCGCTAGGCTTAACTCTTTCTACGTTTTTATATTTCTGATACATACTCTTAATTCTTAAAATTTTAAACCAGCTTCTCTAGCAGCTTCTGCTAATGCTTTGACTCTTCCGTGATACAAAAATCCATTTCTATCAAAAGAAACTGTTTCTATTTTAGCTGCGATTGCTTTTTCAGCAATTGCTTTTCCAACAGTAGTAGCTACTTCAGATTTAGATCCTTTAGCATCTACTCCTTTATCTCTTGAAGATACAGAAACAATTGTGTTTCCAGTTGTATCGTCAACCAATTGTGCGTAGATCTCTTTATTACTTCTGAAAACAGATAATCTCGGTCTTGCAGATGTTCCAGATACGACCTTGCGTATTCTAGATTTTATTCTTTGTCTTCTTTCAAGCTTTGATAATGCCATAATTTGAATATTTATGTTGAGTTTTTAGTTTCGGCTTTAAGTGTTTGACTTTCGACTTTTCACTTTATAACTTTCAACTATCGGCTCATAAATTATGCAGATTTACCTGCTTTTCTTCTTAATTCTTCACCTACAAACTTAACTCCTTTTCCTTTGTATGGTTCAGGCTTTCTAAATCCACGAATTTTCGCAGCTACTTGACCTACCAACTGTTTGTCATAAGATGTTAATTTGATGATTGGGTTTTTCCCTTTTTCAGATATTGTTTCAACTTTAACCTCGGGAGCTAAGTTGATTACAATATTGTGAGAAAATCCAAGCGCTAAATCTAGCTTTTGTCCTTGGTTTGAAGCTCTATATCCTACACCTACTAATTCTAACTCTTTAGTAAATCCTTTAGATACTCCTTCTACCATATTACTCAACAACGCTCTGTAAAGACCGTGTTGTGCTTTGTCTTTTTTGTTTTCTGAAGCACGTTCTAATGTTAATAGACCGTCTTCTTGCTTTACTGTTACGTTTCCTTCAATAACCTGAGATAATTCACCTAGTTTTCCTTTTACAGTAACTACATTATCTACGATAGTAACGGTAACACCTTCTGCAATTGCTATTGGGTTTTTTCCTATTCTTGACATAATACTATCTAATTATTAATAAACGTAACACAAAACTTCTCCTCCAACATTCTCTTGACGTGCTTTCTTGTTAGTCATCACACCTTTTGAAGTTGAAACGATTGCAATACCCAAACCATTCAATACGCGAGGCATCTCCGATGCATTCACATACTTTCTAAGTCCTGGTGTAGAAATACGTTGTAATTTTTTAATTACTGGTTCTTTTGAATCAGCATCATATTTTAAGGCTATCTTGATCGTTCCTTGAACCGTATTGTCCTCGAACTTATAGCTTAAAATATACCCTTGTTCGAACAAGATTTTCGTCATATTCTTCTTCAAGTTTGAAGCAGGAATCTCAACGACTCTGTGTCCCGTTGCAGCAGCATTTCTTATCCTTGTAAGATAATCTGCAATTGGATCTGTATACATATATTTTAATTTGCGGTTTTGGTATGACTTCCTACTCTAGGAGGACACCTGAAACCAATTTATAAAAACTCTTAAAAATAAGAGTTTGCAAATGTAGTTTTTTTTACTAGCTTTAAAAAACTTTCATGCGTTTTTTTTTGTTTAAAAAACACATACCATAGCAACTTGCATTTTTATAAGGGATTGACAGACAACAATTCATTCTAAAATTCAAATTTCTCTTATGAATGTTGTCAATAATTTACGGGGCGCGAATTAGATCTTATCGCAGCGCCAATTTCTCAAAACCAAAAACAAATCTACAAATAGCACCGCATACACAAAATAAACACGCTCAAAAAAAAGAGCTTTAATCCTAAGACCAAAGCTCTCTACATTTTTACTATTGGAAGTAATAAACTACCAACTAGCTTTTCTTACACCTGGGATCAACCCTTGGTTCGCCATTTCACGGAAAGTCACACGTGATATTCCAAATTGACGCATATATCCTTTAGGTCTTCCAGTAAGTTTACAACGGTTGTGCAAACGAATTGGAGATGCATTTTTAGGTAACTTTTGCAACGCTTCGTAATCCCCAGCCTCTTTCAAAGCTTTTCTTTTCTCTGCGTATTTAGCTACAGTTTTTTCTCTTTTAACCTCACGGGCTTTCATTGATTCTTTAGCCATAACTTAGTTCTTTTTAAATGGTAAACCTAATTCTGTTAATAATGATTTAGCTTCTTTATCAGTTGGAGCCGAAGTTACGAAAGTAATATCCATTCCACTAATTTTATTCACTTTATCAATATTTATCTCAGGAAAGATAATTTGTTCTGTTACACCTAATGTATAGTTTCCTCTTCCATCAAAACCAGTAGCTTTGATTCCATCAAAATCTCTTACACGTGGTAAAGAAGCAGTAATCAATCTATCTAAGAATTCATACATCTTAGTTCCTCTTAAAGTTACTTTCACACCAATAGGCATTCCTTTACGTAACTTAAATGTAGCGATATCTTTTTTAGATAAAGTTACAACAGGTTTCTGACCAGTAATCGTTGCCAATTCTTCAACAGCATAATCGATTAGTTTCTTATCGGCAATTGCAGCACCTACACCTTTACTAACAACAATTTTGTCTAGTTTTGGTACTTGCATAATATTGCTATATCCAAACTCTTCTTTAAGAGTTGATACAATTCTTGAAGAGTAATCTTCTTTTAATCTTGGTATATAAGTCATTATTATATAGCTTTATCTGATTTTTTAGAAAAACGAACTTTCTTTCCATCTTCTACTCTGTATCCTACTCTCGTAGTGTTGCCGTCTACTAACAACATTAGATTAGAAACATCTAAAGAAGCCTCTTTCTTTACAATTCCACCTTGAGGACTTTGAGCGCTAGGTTTAGTGTGCTTAGACACCATATTAACACCTTCTACAATTGCTCTGTTTTTTTCAATAAAAACACGAACAACTTTTCCTTCTTTTCCTTTTTGATCACCAGCAATTACTTTTACTGTGTCCCCTGTTTTAATTTTTAGCTTCGCCATCTTTTATAATTTTAAAGCACTTCAGGTGCTAATGATACAATCTTCATGAAACCTTTATCACGAAGTTCTCTTGCAGCAGGTCCGAATACACGAGTTCCTGTCATTTCTTCAGACGCGTTTAATAAAACACATGCGTTGTCGTCAAAACGTATATAAGATCCGTCTTTACGTCTGATCTCTTTTTTAGTACGAATAACAACAGCTCTGTGAACTTGTCCTTTCTTTGCAGTTCCGTTAGGAGTTGCACTTTTTACTGAGACAACAATTTTGTCACCAATAGAAGCGTAACGCTTTTTAGTTCCTCCTAAAACTCTAATTACTAAAACCTCTTTGGCTCCTGTATTGTCTGCGACTAATAATCTTGATTCTGTCTGTAACATATTATTTAGCTCTTTCTAGGATTTCTACTAATCTCCAACGTTTCGATTTACTTAAAGGTCTTGTTTCCATGATCTTTACTGTATCACCGATGTTGCAATCGTTCAATTCGTCGTGTGCAACGTACTTTTTCGTCTTTAAGACGAATTTTCCGTACATTGGGTGCTTTACTTTTTTTACCTCAGCAACAACGATAGATTTCTCCATTTTGTTACTAGATACAACACCAATTCTTTCTTTTCTAAGATTTCTTTTTTCCATCTTTTCTAATTGATTACTGAGCTCTATTAGTTAATTCTGTTGCTAATCTCGCTACAGTTTTTCTAATAACTTTCAACTGCAAAGGCGCTTCCAAAGGAGAAATCGCATGTGCCATTTTAAGATCAGTATAGTTTTTTTTGAATCCTGCTAGTTTTTCTTGCAACTCAGCAACTGATAGTTCTTTAATTTCTGATTGTTTCATGGTGTATCAATTATGCGTTATCAAAATCTCTAGCTATAACAAACTTCGTTTGCACTGGTAGTTTTTGTGCCGCTAGGCGCAAAGCTTCTTTGGCAACTTCAAAAGGAACTCCTCCTACTTCAAATAAGATTCTTCCTGGTTTCACAACTGCAACGAAATATTCTGGAGAACCTTTACCTTTACCCATACGTACTTCTAAAGGTTTTTTAGTAATAGGCTTGTCTGGAAATATTTTAATCCATAACTGCCCTTCTCTTTTCATATGACGTGTTGCCGCAATACGAGCTGCTTCTATTTGACGAGAAGTTAGCAAATCCTGCTCCAAAGATTTAATCCCAAACATTCCATTAGAAAGTTGGTTTCCTCTTTGAGAATTCCCCTTCATATTGCCTTTCGCTTTCTGTACCTTACGGTATTTTACTCTTTTTGGCTGTAACATTTCTTAAGTTTTATTTTCTTTTACGAGGTTGTTGTTTCTTAGAGTTACCACCTTTACCACCTTGCTTTTTATCCAAGCCAACTAGTGGAGACAACTCTCTTTTTCCATATACCTCACCTTTCATAATCCACACTTTAATACCTAATCTTCCATAAGTAGTATGTGCTTCTACAAGTGCATAGTCAATATCTGCTCTGAAGGTAGAAAGAGGAATTCTTCCTTCTTTGAAATGCTCTGAACGCGCCATTTCAGCACCATTCAAACGACCTGATATTTCAATTTTAATACCTTCACAATTCATACGAATTGCAGCAGTGATCGCCATTTTGATAGCTCTCTTGTAAGAGATTCTATTTTCAATTTGACGCGCTACACTTGAAGCTACTAAAGTTGCATCTAATTCTGGACGCTTTATTTCAAAAATATTGATTTGAACTTCGTTTCCAGTAATTTTCTTAAGTTCTTCTTTCAACTTGTCTACCTCTTGTCCACCTTTTCCGATAATAATACCAGGTCTAGCAGTAGTGATAGTAACGGTTACAAGTTTTAAAGTTCTTTCAATTATTACTCTAGAAACGCTTGCTTTAAATAATCGAGCACGTACGTACTTTCTTATTTTATCATCTTCAGCTAATTTATCGCCGTAATCATTTCCACCATACCAGTTAGATTCCCATCCTCTGATAATTCCTAAACGATTTCCTATTGGATTTGTTTTTTGTCCCATGTCTACTTATGCTAAATTAGTTGCGTTATTCTTACTTCCCAACACGATTGTTACATGATTAGAACGTTTTCTAATTCTATGCGCACGACCTTGTGGTGCTGGTCTTAATCTCTTCAACATTCCTGCGCTATCAACACTGATTTCTTTAACAAACAAGGCTGCTTCTTCGATGCTTGCATCTTCGTTTTTAGCTTGCCAGTTAGCAATTGCAGAAAGCAATAACTTTTCAACATTGATCGATGCTTCTTTTGAACTAAATTTCAAGATTTGAAGTGCTTTTTCAACCTCTAAACCTCTTACTAGATCAACCACCAAACGCATTTTCCTTGGTGATGTAGGACAGTTGGTCAACTTTGCAAAAGCAACAGATTTCTTTGCTTCTTTACGTTGGTCTGCCATGTTTTTCTTACGAACTCCCATACCTACTATTTTTTACCTTTATTTTTTCTATCCGCACCATGTCCTCTAAATGAACGTGTTGGTGAGAACTCTCCTAACTTGTGACCTACCATGTTTTCGGTTACATATACAGGTACAAATGATCTACCATTGTGTACTGCAATTGTTTGTCCAACGAAATCTGGTGTGATCATCGTTGCTCTTGACCAAGTTTTAATTACTGACTTACTATCAGCCGCTACATTGGCTAAAACTTTTTTCTCAAGTTTATGAAATACGTAAGGTCCTTTTTTTAATGAACGTGCCATATCTTATTATTTTTTTCTACGTTCTATAATATACTTATTACTCGCTTTGGTCTTAGATCTTGTCTTGAATCCTTTTGCAGGGATACCATTCTTAGATCTTGGATGACCTCCTGAAGATTTACCTTCACCACCACCCATTGGATGATCAACCGGGTTCATAACCACTGGTCTCGTTCTAGGTCTTCTTCCTAACCATCTACTTCTACCTGCTTTACCAGATACTAGCAATTGATGATCTGAATTGGATACAACACCAATTGTAGCAACACATGTCGCTAAAATCAATCTTGTTTCGCCAGATGGCATTTTTACAGTAACATACTTACCGTCTTTTGCCATTAACTGAGCAAAGGATCCTGCCGAACGCGCCATAACAGCACCTTGACCTGGTCTTAATTCGATACAACAAATTGTTGTTCCTAAAGGCATTTCAGACAATGGCATTGCGTTTCCAACTTCTGGAGCAATTCCAGAACCTGACTCAATCTTTTGTCCTACTTGCAATCCTCCTTGAGCAATCACATATCTTTTTTCGCCATCGGCATATTGTACCAATGCGATAAAAGCGGTACGATTTGGATCGTACTGGATTGATAATACTTCAGCAGCACCGGCTTTATCTCTTTTAAAATCGATAATACGATACTTTTTCTTATGACCACCTCCTAAGAACTTCATGGTCATTTTTCCACTGTTGTTTCGACCTCCAGATCTTTTATTCGGAGCAAGTAAACTTTTCTCCGGCTTGTCAGTAGTAATGGCGTCGAACCCATTTACTACTCTAAAACGCTGACCTGGTGTTACTGGTTTTAATTTTCTAACTGACATGTGTAGTTGTTAAATATTGTTATAAAAATCAATTGCTTCACCATCTGACAATTGAACGATTGCTTTTTTGTATTGACCTACCATTCCTGAAACAACACCTTTCTTAGTGAATTTTGTTGTTCTAGTTACTGGGTATACCATTGTTCTTACTTTCTCTACAGATACTCCGTAAGCTGCTTCAACGGCTTTTTTGATCTCTACTTTATTGGCTCCTATAGCAACTTTAAAAGTGTAACGGTTGAATGTTTCACTATCATTGGTTGCTTTTTCCGTGATAATAGGTTTAACTAAAATACTCATCTCTTTACCTATTTGCTTAAATTAGACTCAATTCCTTCTAAAGCACTCTCTAAAAGAATTACTTTACTAGTATTTAAAACTCCGTAAGTACTCAATTCGCTTCCAAGCACAACATTTGTCTTTTTCAAGTTTCTAGATGACAAATACACATTGTTATTTGCAGCACCTAAAACGAATAAAGATTTCTTGTTCTCTACGTCAAACGCTTTCAAGATGTTTACGAAATTCTTTGTTTTTGCAGTATCAAAATTGAAGTCTTCTACAACTACAACATTTTGATCTTTTGCTTGAGAACTCAAAGCTGACTTACGCGCCAAACGCTTTAAGTTTTTGTTCAATTTGAAAGAATAGTTTCTTGGTCTTGGACCAAAAACTCTACCTCCACCTCTAAAAACAGGAGACTTGATAGAACCAGCACGTGCTGTTCCTGTTCCTTTCTGTTTTTTGATTTTTCTTGTACTTCCCGCAATATCAGCTCTTTCTTTAGCTTTATGCGTTCCTTGTCTTTTGTTAGCCAAATGCTGTTTTACATCTAAGTAAATTGCATGTTTATTTGGCTCTAGAGCAAATATAGCATCAGAAAGCTCAACTTGTCTTCCTGTGTCTTTTCCTGTAATATCTAAAACTGCTACTTTCATTACTTCTCAATAGTTATATAAGCGTTTTTGTGACCTGGAACACATCCTTTCACTACTAGTAAGTTCTTTTCAGAAACTACTTTTAAAACTCTTAAGTTTTGAACTTTTACATTATCACCACCCATTCTTCCTGCCATACGCATTCCTTTGAATACTCTCGCTGGATACGATGCTGCACCGATAGAACCTGGCGCTCTTAAACGGTTGTGTTGACCGTGTGTTGCTTGACCAACCCCGGCAAATCCATGACGTTTTACAACCCCTTGGAAACCTTTACCTTTTGAAGTTGCTGTAACATCAACAAATTCACCTTCTTCAAATAGATCCACTGTAAGTGTATCTCCTAACTTGTACTCCTCCTCAAAACCTTGAAATTCCACGACTTTTTTCTTAGCAGCTGTACCGGCCTTTTTAAAATGACCTTTTAACGCATTG
This sequence comes from uncultured Flavobacteriaceae bacterium, assembly GCA_943789365.1. Taxonomy (GTDB): domain Bacteria; phylum Bacteroidota; class Bacteroidia; order Flavobacteriales; family Flavobacteriaceae; genus Flavicella. Next base: position 841,224 of record CALSTV010000001.1, read on the forward strand.
TTCGTACGCTTTTCTGCTTTGTCATCGAAACCTAGTTGTAGCGCAGTATAACCGTCTACTTCCTCAGTTCTGACTTGGGTAACTACACAAGGACCACATTCGATTACTGTACAAGGAATGTTCTTCCCGTTAGCATCAAATAAACTGGTCATTCCGATTTTTCTTCCTATTAACCCAGACATGTTTAAATTAAATTTATTTATTATTATTTATTGTTAATTCGTCAATCCTTATAAAACCAAAAGCAATTTTTTGCTTTTACAACTTTCAACTTGTAAACTCTTATCAAAAAAAAACAGGGCATAATAGTCTCAACCCTGAATCTATTTTTACCGTTTTTCCCTCGTCAACCGCTCGGGACATGTAATCGAAAAACTTTTTTCGACTTCTCTAACAAAACAAAACCACTGGTTTTAAGCCATTTTTACCGACTTCTCGCTTTTTAGAGTGTGCAAATGTACAAAAAAAAGAAAGATATTCTCAACTATAACCGGTCTTTTTTTGATTTTTTTTTTAGTCTGTTGACAACAAAGCACTTTACACCTCGATCAAGCACCCATTTCGACGCCCGAAACCCACCATCTCTGAATCAGTATTTTTTACAAATAAAAATAAAAAAAGCAGTATTGACCACTGTCAATACTGCTTTCAACTTTTTTGAAGTCAGCTAACGCTAACGAAACGTTGTCTTATCAGACTTTAATTTCTACTTCAACTCCACTAGGCAATTCTAATTTCATTAGGGCATCGATCGTCTTCGAAGAAGAACTATAGATGTCTAACAATCTTTTGAATGAACTCAATTGGAACTGTTCTCTAGATTTTTTATTTACGTGAGGCGAACGCAACACTGTAAAAATCTTTTTATTTGTTGGTAATGGAATTGGTCCGTTTACTACAGCACCAGTACTTTTTACCGTCTTCACGATTTTCTCAGCAGATTTATCTACTAAATTATAATCGTAAGATTTTAATTTTATTCTTATTTTTTGACTCATGATATATAATTTAGATTATGCTTTAGATTTTGCAATTACATCTTCAGATACATTAGAAGGCGTTTGTGCATAGTGAGAAAACGACATTGTTGAAGTTGCTCTACCAGAAGACAAGGTACGTAATGTTGTTACATAACCAAACATTTCTGATAATGGCACTTCCGCTTTTACAACTTTAGAACCCGAACGATCACTCATGTCATTTACCTGACCTCTACGTCTGTTCAAATCACCTACAATATCTCCCATGTTTTCTTCTGGCGTTAACACCTCTAACAACATGATTGGTTCCAAAATTTTTGCTCCAGCTGCATTTGCACAAGCTCTATAACCCATTTTGGCCGCAAGCTCAAATGACAAGGCATCAGAATCTACAGGGTGGAAAGATCCATCTGTTAATGTAACTTTTAACGAATCCATTACGAATCCTGCTAAAGGTCCATTTAGCATAGACTCTTTAAATCCTTTTTCTACAGAAGGAATGAATTCTTTAGGAATACGTCCACCTTTTATTTGGTCAACAAATTGCAATCCTGTTCCTTCAAAATCTTCATCAACAGGACCCATTTCAAATACAATATCACCAAACTTACCACGTCCACCAGATTGCTTTTTATAAGTTTCTCTGTGCTGTGTCGCTTTTGTTACTGCTTCTTTGTATTCTACTTGAGGCTCCCCTTGGTTCACTTCAACTTTGAATTCACGTTTCAAACGATCTACCAATACTTCTAAGTGCAATTCACCCATTCCAGAGATAACAGTTTGGCCAGAAGCCTCATCTGTTTTCACGGTAAATGTAGGATCTTCTTCAGCCAATTTAGACAACGATAGACCAAGCTTATCAACATCACCTTTTGTTTTAGGCTCAATAGATATACCAATTACTGGATCTGGAAAATCCATAGATTCTAGTACAATCGGTGCTTTTAGAGAAGACATGGTGTCTCCTGTCTTGATATCTTTAAATCCAACTGCAGCTCCAATATCACCCGCTTCGATAAAATCGATTGCTTTTTGCTCATTGGCATGCATTTGATAAATACGTGAGATACGTTCTTTCTTACCTGAACGATTGTTCAAGATATAAGAACCTGCATCCAAACGTCCTGAATACGCACGGAAGAAAGCCAAACGTCCTACGAAAGGATCAGTAGCAATTTTAAATGCCAATGCAGAAAATTCATCTTTTGCATCTGGTTGTCTTGTAATCTCTTCTCCCGAATCAGGATCTGTTCCTACAATATTATCTCTATCTAACGGAGAAGGCAAGTAACGACATACAGCATCTAACAAGAATTGAACTCCTTTGTTTTTAAATGCCGAACCACAAATCATAGGAATGATTGCCATATCCATAACCGCAGCTCTTAAGGCAGCGTGTACTTCTTCTTCTGTAATAGAATTTTCATCTTCCATGAATTTCTCTAACAAGTTTTCGTCATAAGACGCAACTTCTTCGATCAATTTTGCACGTGCTTCAGCAGCTTCTTCTACTAAGTCTTCAGGAATATCAACGATATCAAAAGTAGCTCCTTGTGTTTCTTCATGCCATATAATTGCACGGTTCTTCACCAAATCAACCACACCTTTGAAATCCATCTCTTCACCAATTGGCAAAACGATTTCAACCGCATTCGATCCTAACATCTCTTTTACTTGCGTACAAACTTTAGCGAAGTTAGATCCTTGACGGTCCATTTTGTTTACAAAACCAATTCTTGGTACTTTGTAGTTATCAGCTAATCTCCAGTTCGTTTCTGATTGTGGCTCTACACCATCAACAGCACTAAACAAGAATACCAAACCATCCAATACACGTAATGATCTGTTTACCTCAACGGTAAAATCAACGTGACCAGGAGTATCAATAATATTAAAGTGGTATCCTTTGGTATCAGGAGTCGCTTGTCCATTTTCTACAGGAAACTTCCATTCACAAGTAGTTGCTGCAGAAGTAATGGTAATACCTCTTTCCTGCTCTTGCTCCATCCAGTCCATTGTTGCAGCACCATCATGAACTTCTCCAATTTTATGAGAAACTCCTGTATAATACAATACACGCTCTGTAGTTGTTGTTTTTCCTGCATCAATATGTGCAGCAATTCCTATATTTCTAGTAAATTTTAAATCTCTTGCCATTTCTTAGAATCTAAAGTGTGAGAATGCTTTATTTGCTTCAGCCATTTTATGAACATCCACTCTTTTCTTAACAGCAGCTCCTTCTTCTTTTGCAGCAGCAAGGATCTCACCAGCTAATTTTTGAGCCATTGTTTTTTCATTTCTACTTCTGGCATAAGTAATCATCCATTTGATAGCCATAGAAACTTTTCTGTCTGGTCTAATTGGCATTGGGATCTGAAAGTTTGCTCCACCTACACGACGACTACGTACTTCTACTTGAGGCATCACGTTAGAAAGGGCATCTTTCCAAATTTCTAAGGCAGATTTTTCTTCTTCACCTTTTTTCTCTTCAACGATATCTAAAGCATCATAAAATACTTTAAACGCTACTGATTTCTTACCGTCCCACATTAGCATATTCACAAAACGTGTAGCTAATTGATCGTTAAACTTAGGATCCGGTAAAAGAACTCTTTTTTTGGCTCTTCTTTTTCTCATGTTTTCTTGAGTTTTTTGTCTTTAAGCAAATCAATTCAATGTTGATTTTAACTTGCGAACATTAAAAAATTTACTTTTTAGGACGTTTGGCTCCGTATTTAGATCTACGTTGAGTTCTTCCCTCAACACCAGCCGTATCTAAAGCTCCACGTACTACGTGATACTTTACCCCTGGTAAATCTTTTACTCTTCCTCCCCTTACTAATACTATCGAGTGCTCTTGTAAATTGTGTCCTTCTCCAGGAATGTAAGCATTTACCTCATTACCATTTGTCAAACGAACTCTGGCAACCTTACGCATTGCAGAATTTGGTTTCTTTGGTGTTGTGGTGTAAACACGTGTACAAACTCCTCTTCTTTGAGGACACGAATTTAAAGCAGCCGATTTACTCTTCTTAGTGTTTTGGGTTCTTCCTTTGCGTACTAATTGTTGAATAGTTGGCATACTAATTTGTTATAAATTACGTTTATTTTATAAATCTCTAATTTTTTTAGAGGGTGCAAATATACAAAAGTTATCTATATATTCAAATACCAGCAAGTTAAATTATTATATTTTAATTTCTTGATATTTTAGACTAGTTTTGAAAAGCTATTTTTCTCACCAAAATATAGAGAAATCGACAATTAATTTTCCTGCCACCACTGTGATTGATTTGCAAAAAAAAAAGAAATTCCTAAAACCAACAGTTTGCACACTGCTCCTATTTTTCTTATTGACTCCAATACACAGTCAAAAAAAGACCTTAGTCCTGCATTTTAAAGATAGTACACATACAAATCTCAAAGCATTTATTGACTTTAAAAAAAAACATGAAGACAGTGCTTCAGTTTACAATCACGTAAAAAACTTATCTTCCCTTTTACAGAGAAAAGGCTTTTTAGATTCTGAAATTCTTGTGCGTCGAGAAAACGACTCCTTATATATAGCTCAAATCAATACAAAAACAAATATAAAGGCAATCACACTAACGTTTGCCCCCCACAACAAACCTGACTACCTCAAAAAAAACAAAGTAACCATCCCTTTTGAAAACTTAGAAAAAACAATTCAGGAATTACAAAACTATTACGAAACACAAGGAGCTGCCTTTACAGAAATCCAACTCAAACACCTAACTATAGAGGCAGATATAATGTATGCCAACGTGCAAATTAACCTCTCAAAAGTCAGAACCATAAATAAAGTCATCGTAAAAGGCTATTCAGATTTTCCTGAGAAATTTACAAAACACCACCTTAAGCTAAAACCCACAACTCCATTTAACCAAGAACTACTTCAAAGCACAAGCAATTCACTTAAAACACTCGATTTTGTTAGCGAAACTAAAAAACCTGAAGTGCTTTTCACCAAAGACTCTACACTCCTATATATTTACCTTGCAAAAAAACGAGCAAATCGTTTTGATGGACTGGTTGGATTCTCCACTAAAGAAAACAGCGACAAGTTGCAGTTTAACGGTTATATCGACCTACAATTAAAAAACATCTTTAACCAAGGCACATCTCTTACATTGTACTGGAACAACAATGGAAACCAACAGGAAACCTTAAAACTAGGTGCTGCTGTCCCTTATATTTTTAAGAGCCCCATCAGTCCAGAGGTTAATTTCGAAATCTACAAACAAGATTCAACATTCATCAATATCGATTTTAAACTAAGATTAAAATACCTAATCAATAAAAACAACCGAATTGGGCTTGCCATCCATAACAAAAGTTCTACATACTTATTAGAACACACAACAGCGGAAATATCTTCATACAATACAAATTATTACGGACTTACCTACGACTACAATTTACAACACAAGCACGACATTAGCACACGTGTCAAGATAGCATCTGAACTAAAGTACGGGACAAAAACAATAGACGAACTAAGATCACCTCAATACAATCTTTCATTTCGTTTTACATATCTCGAAATTCTAAGTAAAAGAAGTAGACTCTTTTTACAAAACAGCACAGCAACACTAATCGCTGACAATATAGTTCATAATGAACTTTTCTTGATTGGAGGCGCAAATAGTATCCGAGGATTTAACGAACAAAGTATCTTCTGCTCCTCCTACAACCATAGCACCATTGAATACAGACTGCTGACCAACTTTCAATCGTATCTTTATACTTTTTCTGATATAGGCTTCACAGAGAACAAAGTGATTAAAACTGAAGACAGATACTACAGCTTCGGATTAGGTTATGCTTACAACACCAAAGCGGGTGCTATTGATCTAAGCTATGCATTTGGAAAACAAAACAAAGAAGCCTTCGATTTTAACGGCGGAATGTTCCATATAAAATTAACTAGTTTTTTCTAACCCACTTGATTTCCCAAACTTCGGTAAGTAAAATAATTGTCATTTTTAAGGGCAAAAACCATCGTTTTTTAAACGATAACAAAACATCTTCCTCATTAAATTAACAGATATTCATAAAACTGAATAATTTTAACATTTCTTAACATTAAACCTTAGTAGTTCCAAAAATAATTAGATATTTAACCTAACTAATTCAAATAACAATCATATGAAACCAAAGTTTAGAAGGGTTGCAACGCTATTATTGGCGCTTGTGGTCCAGTTTACTTATGCACAAACAAAGACTGTTACGGGTACAATCTCGGACAGCACAGGCCCCCTCCCGGGAGTGGGTGTCGTAATTAAAGGTACCACTACCGGTACTGAAACAGATTTTGATGGAAATTACACCATTGAAGCCGAAGAAGGAGCTGTTCTGCAGTTTACTTATGTAGGAATGCTTAATTCCGAACAAACCGTTGGAAGCGCTTCCTCCATCAATGTAACGATGACAGAAGACACTGAAGCACTTGAAGAAGTGGTGGTAACCGCTCTTGGTATTTCAAGAGAAAAGAAAGCCGTTGGTTATGCAGTAACCACAGTTAAAGGTTCTGAAATCGCAGAACTTGAAGTTGTTAACCCTATGGCTGGATTACAAGGAAAGGTCGCTGGTTTAGACGTTACGTCTGCACCAACACCGGGTGGTACACAAAACGTTATGATTCGTGGAGCCTCTTCTTTTACTAGTAATCAACCGCTTTATATCGTTGATGGAGTTCCTTTAACTAACTCACAAAACAGAGCTGGAGATAGTTTAAATGACCAAGTTGATTTTGGTTCTGGTATCAACTCAATCAATCCAAATGACATTGAAAACTTAACAGTCCTTAAAGGTGCTGCCGCAACCGCCTTATACGGTTCGAGAGCTGCCAATGGTGTAATCATGATTACAACCAAAAATGGTAAAAAAGGAGCTTTACAAGTTGATTTCAATACGTCGTACTCGATTAGCCGTGTTGGACACTTAGCTGAAAAACAATCTGATTTCGGACAAGGATGGAGTGCACACGCTGCTTTAGATGAAAATGGTAACTGGGGTCCTAAATACGACGGTATTGACCGTGTATGGGGTAATGTAGTTGACAACAGTCAACAAATAAAACCTTTTTCTTTCTTAGAAGATAACATCCGTGATTTTTACGACTACGGAGAGAATATTAAAAATGCCATCTCTTTTTCTGGAGGAAATGAAACAACAACGTATTTCCTTTCACTTTCTCAAAACAGTGTAGATGGTGTAATTCCAACAGACAGCGATTCTTATGATCGTTATACAGTTGCAACCAAAGGTTCTTATCAAGGAGCAAAATTAAAAATTAGTTCTTCGTTAAACTTCAGTAATGAAAAAACGAAAACGGTTCCTACAGGACAAGGAAACTCTGTATTGAGATCTTTGTATGAGATTCCAAATGACATTTCTATTGTAGATCATAAAGACTACAATAATAAATTTAACAATCTAGACAATTACTTTACCCCTTACGGTGTGAACCCTTATTATTTCCTAGATAAAAGTGGAGCAGAACAAAACAAATACAAGTTTTTTGGAAAGTTCCAATTTGACTACGACATTTTAGACAACTTAAAAGCAACTTACCGTTTTGGAGGGGATTTTGAAACGTCATTAGAAGAAACTTACAAAGCTATTGTGGCCTTTTCAGAAGGAGCTATTAACGACGGGTCGCAAGCTGCTGCTCCGGGTTATTACAGAGAGCAACGTAGAAACAGAGTACAAATCAACCATGATTTGATGTTGAACTACAACAAAGCCCTCAGTGAAGATATTACGCTAAATGCAATTCTTGGATTCAACGCAAATGAAAGAGTTTACAACAGATTGTATGCTGAAATTTCTTCTATTGATGTACCAGAATTCCACAACCTTAATAACAGTTTAACACCTGCAACTGCAGATCAAGAAAGAGAACAACGACGATTGGTGGGTACCTATTTAAGTGCAGACATCAGCTATAAAGATTATCTTTTTGTAAACGCAACAGCGAGAAATGATTGGTCTTCTACATTACCTGAAGGTTCAAACTCTTTCTTTTATGGTGGTGTTACTGCTAGTTTCTTAATTACTGACTTTATGCGTTCTAATGATAATGACACTGGAATCTTTGATTTTGGAAAAATTAGAGTTGCTTACGGTTCTACCGGTAACGATGCAGATCCTTATTCGGTTTATGACCGTTATGTTCCAGCTTTTTCGGCGCACCCAGGCTATCCTAATTTCGATGACTTAACTTTTCCTTTGAATGGAACCAATTCTTATATGGCTTCCAACCAATTAGGAAATCCGAACTTAGAACCAGAAATCACAAAAGAATTTGAGGTAGGTTTTGAAACAAGAATGTTAGACAACAGAATTGGCGTTGAATTTTCTTACTACAATAGACTAACGGAAGGTTTAATTGAACAATTAGACCTTGACCCTTCTTCAGGATACACATACATAATTGGTAACTTAGGAGATGTTCGTAATTCAGGAATTGAATTGAGTATGGATTTTGTACCCGTACGCACAGACGACTTCCGTTGGGACATTAACTGGAACTACGCAAAAAACACCAATAAGGTTGAAAAACTAGATGTAAGTGAAATTCAAATCTCTGGTTTTGGAGGTGGAATGGGAATCTATGCTGTTGAAGGCATGGCCATGGGACAATTTAAAGCTACCATTCCTGAAACAGTTCTATTCAACGGCGTAGAAAGCGTTGTTGTGGATGGAACAGGAAACCCACAGGCTTCTACAGACCCTGAACTACTTGGGAAAGACATGAATGAAAAATACCGAATGGGTATGACCAATACGTTTACCTATAAAGGATTCACCTTAAGTGGCGTTTTGGATTATAGACATGGAGGTCATATCTATTCAAATACCAAAGACTATATGCACTGGACGGGTAGTGCTCCTGAATCTGTATTGAACGATCGTAACGCCTTTTTAGTACCGAACTCGGTAGTATCTAATGGAGACGGAACGTATAGCGAAAACTCAACGCCTGTTGACCCAACTGCCTTACACACTTTTTATAGTGATGGAGGAATGGCTGGAGAAGGTTTTGCAATCATCGATAGATCCTATTTAAAGCTAAGAAACATTACCCTAGCCTACAATGTATCTTCAAGCTTTTGTGAACAATTGAAATTAAGCGCCGTGAGACTCTCTGTATCAGGAAGTAACTTCTTGTTATGGACGCCAGCTGAAAACCCTTATATCGATCCTGAGACTACAACTTTTGGAAACGATATTAGTGCTAGATTTGGTGAGTTTGGAGCCAATCCTACTCAGGAAGTATTCACTTTCGGAATGAATATTAAATTTTAAAAACTAAGATGATGAATAAATATATAATAAAATTTACACTGGCCATGCTCCTTGTTTTTACAGTGAGCTGTGACGACTATCTAGACGTCAACCAAGATCCCGATGTACTTAGTGACATCGACAGTCCCAAAAGAATTCTTCCTGCCGCACAAGTGGGCGTTGCCAATCAATTAATGGCTTATGACTTTGGGTTTGGAGGTGCGTATTGGGCGCAATATTGGACACAATCCTATACAGCTTCACAATTTAAAAATCTTTGCGAATTCCAAGATGTTGAATTTGAAGATGCTTATGGAGAATTAACGTCTGGAGTTTTAAACGACTTAAAAAGAATCACTACACTTTCTACAGCTGCTGAAGACAAAGGCTATGCCTATATCGCAGAAGCTCTTAGCATTTATACTTGGCAAGTGATGACTGATATGTGGGGTGACATTCCATACACTGAAGCTTTGCAAGGAAACGAAGGTATTACACACCCTGTGTTCGATACTGGTGAATCTATTTATGCTGACTTAATGACGAGAATCGAAGCTTTATTAGCTACCGATTTAACAGATGTAAGTGTAGAGGAAGCTTTTGATTTTGTATACGCAGGTGATATGGCTGCTTGGCAAAACTTCGTTGCTTCTCTTAAATTAAAATTGATGCTACGCCAGTCTGAAACTTCTGCGTATGACAATGCAGCTGTGGTTACTTTTATTGAAAGTGGTGTGAGCTTTTTAGGAAGTTCTGCTAAAATCTCTGGAGAGGTTTGGGAAGATGATAAAGAAGGAAAAAGACACCCAATGCGTGAATTTGAAGCAGGAGGTGCTAACTATGTCTCTACCAACGTAATCGGATGTAAAAGTTTTATTGATTATCTGGCGCTAAACGTAGATCCTCGTTTGGACAAATTATTTACACCTACGAGCGCTGGGCATAGAGGGGCATTCTTTGGAGATTTCAACTCTTTAGAAGACAGTAGTGGAAGTGGAACATCTGATGACAAGGAAGATTATAGCGAAGCTTTATTTACTGGTGATATGGATTTGATGATCATGAGTGACTGGGAAGTAAACTTCTATTTAGCCGAAGTATACGCCCGTGCTAACAACACAGCCAACGCAAAAATGTACTTTGACGCAGGTGTTACTGCATCATTAGCACAACACGGAATTACGGCTACAGACATCATTGATAGCGGCTATGCAATGTGGCAGAACTTAACTACGGAAGAAAACATCAAGCAAATTGCCATGCAAAAATGGGTTGCCAATGCGAATTACCAATTTGCAGAAGCGTTTTTTGAACGTAACAGAACAAAATACCCTACGGTAAATGAAATCGACATTAAAGCAGACAGAAACGATGCTTTTCTTAATTTCCCAGTAGGTGATATTACCATCTCTGTTGTAGGAAAGGAAAGAACCAACGGATTCTTGCCAGCGTCTCCGGTATACCCAACGGATGTGCTAAACAGAAACGTGAATGCTCCTAGCCAAAAAACAGATATACTTGAAAAAGTATGGTGGGATCAAAAAGCTGGTAAATAGTACTTTTAAATATAAAATTTAAGACCATGAAAAAACTTATAAATATAACAACTATAATTCTACTCACTTTGACATTTACGTCATGCGAGGGAGACTCAACTGAAGGAGTTTCTAGAATCACCTACTTTCCGGATATGGTAATTACTGGAGACCCTGTCACTTTTGTAGAACTTGCTTCTACCTATACAGATGAAGGCTGTATAGCAATGTCGGGAGAGGAAGAACTTGAAGTAACTACAAGCGATATTTCCAAAGGACGCTATAACGGAGCCGATATGGATACAAATGTATGGGATTTACATACAATCACTTACACTGCTTTAAATGAAGATGGATTTCCTGGTACTGCAACTCGTGAGATTTGGGTTGGAGAAACAGGTGATTTAGTAACTGATATTTCCGGATACTACCTATCCAGTGTAGAAAGAGGAACTACTGAATCATACGAGGATCTAGCATATGTATCTATCAAAAAAACCGGCGCCAGCACCTATGAACTTTCATGTGCTATTGGTGGCTACTATGAATTAGGTAGAGAATATTATGCTTTTGGAGACTTGTTTAGAGCTGCTGGTTCTATCATTACTGTAAATGATATTCCTACTAACGACTTCAGCATTACGGATGCTGATCTGAACAATCCGTTTTGGGGAAGCAATCCATTTACTGTAGAAAACTTTACTGTAATTCCTGAAACCAAAACGATAACTTTTACAGGTTCCGGATTTAGTAATTTTAACGTAACTCTTACACAAGTTCAATTTTAAAAACATTTATTATGATATTAAATAAAAATAAAAGTATTATTGGACTCATCACGTTGGTGATTTCATTAAGCTTCATTTCGTGTAGCGAAGATGTTGAGATATGGGATAGTAATACCTTATCTTATTCTGGAACTTATGACATTCAACTTTTGAGTGAAGATGAAACTACGGTATACGTTGACTATGATGCCGGTGATCAGATCCAAGTATACAACACAGCTGCAAATGTTGCAAATGATATCTGGATTCATGATTTGGATGGAGTATTTCCTTTAACGAGCAAATTTAACTTTGCCGGAAATTCAACTTCATTTATGTCGACTAGTACCGCTTGGGATGATTTGACAAACAATTTAGATGCTTTGGATGTACCAGATACAGATTCTACTATTAATGATGAAGACATAGCGGACCTTGTAGAGTCAGTTGATGGAGTCCCTAATGATCCAAATAACCCTAATCATATTGAAGGGGTAATAATTGATGACGACAATAATCTAATTATAACTGAAGCGGACGTAGTTCTCACGGTTGACAGAGAGTACATAAGATCCGCAATTACAGAAGGTAGCATTGGTATCGCAGATGCGCAAACCACAGGCGGTAATACCTCTGACAGTATTCGTATCAAAATTGTTTTATATAGCGGAACGGTAACGTTTACCAGTTATGAAACAGACGAAGATAGCTGGGTAATTCCAGGTACTCCGGAATATGACTGGGAATTTACTTCTGTAGCATATGACAGTGCTTTAATTCCTGATGAAACTTATGTAGTTTCTGGATACCGATATACAGGTCATGCAGAGGACGAGCATTAAGAGAATTTTCTAAATACATTAAAGCCATCTAATTTTTTTAGATGGCTTTTTTTTTGCCATTTTTTAAATGACACCCAAACTTCTTCATAAAAACTAAGTTTCAAAGACTTCTTAACCAAATAAAACAACACAGCTTTTTGAGTATTTTTAATTTTAATTCTTAGTTTATTTTTTATCTTTTGTTATTTTATATACATTTACAATTTATAAATAACTGCAAATATGAAAATAAACAAACTAATAAGCGCATCGATACTTACTGTACTGCTTACCTCCTGTCTAGGAGACAACACTGATACTATTTCAAGTATTACGCATTACCCTAATCTAAAACTCATTGACAATCCAATACTCTACGTTGAAAAAGGAACTACTTATAACGAGCCAGGTATTAGGGCTACTTTAGATGGTTTAACAGTGCCTTATGAAATTAGTGGGCACGTAGACACAAGAGTAGCTGCCGTTTACGATCTTACTTATACTGCAGAAAATTCAGATGGTTCGACAACAAGTATTTCCAGGAAAGTGTTTGTATACGAAAACAATGAAACCTTAGCTGGTATATGGCAAGGTACCCGCGTTCAAAAGAGCGGTGGTCCTGTACTCATTGCAACTACCGATACACCAAATATTTATTATACTAGTGGATTTCTTGGAGGCTATTACGAATATGGCTCAGATCTAGGAAGTTTATATAGATGTCATGCCTTTCTTGAAGTCAATGGAAACGAAATCTCTTCCGATGGAGGCGAAAATACCCAAGGTTTTTGGTCCATGTCGAATGGCATTGTTATGGATCATCTACAAGGCCTTAAATGGACAGTTTCTTTCGAAAGCAGTAAACTGGATCTAGGCTTCGATGTGGAACTTACAAAAATTAAATTTGATGAAAACGAATCGAGATGATTTTAAGACAAACATTCTACCATAGGGCTACATGTTTTATTCAAGGTTATATCGAAACAACAACCTGATATCAGTGGCATGGAGGAAAAAACTTCTAAACTTTTAGGAATCACACCAGTGATAAAACTATAAACAATGAAAGCTCTATAGACAAAGTGATTATTTATAAAGGTATAACGGGGTATTTTATAAATAACTGATGCCGCTGAGGAAGTATTTATTGGTCTGACACGAATGGCGACTAGTAATTCTTTCCCAAAAAACCTCAAAACTTTCGTTTTGGATAGTATTCTTCACGAATTTCGAGGGATTGTATATCCCTAGTTCGCCCCGCTTTGAGAATAAAGTCTACCCAGCTTGGCAGCTGAGTGCCTTTTTTAGTTTATAAAAATTCTCAAAACTTCGTTTTGGATAGTATTCTTCACGAATTTCGAGGGATTGCATATCCCTAGTTCGCCCCGCTTTGAGAATAAAGTCTACTCAGCTTGGCAGCTGAGTGCCTTTTTTAGTTTATAAAAATTCTCAAAACTTCGATTTGGATATTTTTATAAACTAAAAAAGTCTGCACTTTCGTGCAGACTTTATCCATTCGTGGGCAATGAGGGATTCGAACCCCCGACCCCCTCGGTGTAAACGAGGTGCTCTGAACCAACTGAGCTAATTGCCCTTAGCGGTGGCAAATATAAGACCCTTATTTAAATTGACAAACAATTTTTGGCTAAAATTTACATTCTTTTTTTAAATTTTATGGAAAACAAAACCGTCCCAAAAAGAAAACCTTATAAATCAAGTCCTTATACCCTATGCAATTTTATAAAACCTCAGCAACGACAAAGGTACTTCCACCTATATAGATACAATCCCCTATTGTTGCTTGCGTTTTTGCAAGGTCATAAGCTTCTTCAACAGATGCATAACAGTTGCCTCTTAAACCATATGAAGCAGCTTTCTGTTGCAACACATGTTCTTCCAGACCACGTCCTAAATTTGGTTTGCAAAAATAATACTGTGCTTCTTTCGGAAATAAGGGCAATACAGCCCCTAAATCTTTATCTGAAACCATTCCCAGTACAATGTGTAGATTCTCGTACGTTTCATTCTGTAACTGAGTCATGGTATATCCCAGGCCTTCTTTGTTGTGCGCCGTATCACAAATGGTTTTTGGCTTTTCCGAAAGGAGTTGCCATCGACCTAACAACCCGGTATTCGCAACTACACGAAGTAAGCCTTCTTGTAATTGCGCGTCTGAAATTGAATACCCCTTAGACTTGAGCACCTGCAGGGTTTGCACAACCGTTTTGATATTGTGTTTTTGATAGCTTCCTTTTAAATCGGATGTATAAGAGCACTGAATACAATCGAATGCTTTATAAAGTTTCGCATGCTTCTGATTTGCCAATTCTGAGAATACAGGAATGGTTTTTTCGTGAAATTCACCGATCACTACGGGAACATTATCTTTGATGATGCCTCCTTTCTCAAAAGCAATTTTCTCCAAGGTATCTCCCAAAAACTGTGTATGATCTAATCCAATATTCGTGATTACCGAAGCTTCCGGTGTGAGAATATTTGTTGAATCTAGCCTACCTCCCAAGCCGACTTCTACAACGGCAATGTCAACTTTTTCTGCCGCAAAATATTCAAATGCCAAACCAACGGTCATTTCGAAAAATGAGAGCTGATTCGCTTCAAAAAAAGCTTTGTGCGCAGTGATAAAATCAATTACGTTCTCTTCAGAAATTTCATTGCCGTTTACCTTTATCCGCTCTCGATAATCTTTTAAATGTGGTGAGGTATACAAGCCTACTTTATAGCCTGCTTCTTGCAGTACCGATGCCAACATATGACTCGATGAACCTTTTCCATTGGTGCCCGCAATATGAACGCTTTTGAAGCTACGCTCAGGATGTTCTAAATGATCTGCTAACAAAATCGTATTTGACAAATCTTTTTTATAAGCAGATGCGCCTTGTCTTTGATACATGGGCAATTGTACAAACATCCAATCTAATGCTTCTTGATACGTCATATTTAGTTTTGAGTGTTGAGTTATAAGGTTTGAAAAGTTAAGGAGTTAGGAAGTCAAGCGCCTCTGGCGTGTTTAGAATTTAGTCGGCAAGAGTCGTTTTCGAGAAACCTATTACTCGAGACCTAAATCCCACTACCAAAACAACTCCCCCCAGCACTTAACACTAACAATACTTATTCCGATAGCGAAAAATTATACTTAATATATCCTTTTTGAATGAAAGGAGCGTCTTTATCTGCATTCCATTTTGTTCGTAAGGCAGCATCTCTCGCCGCTTTTAACAAACAACCAGCAGTGTTCGTACTTCCTTTTACACCTGGATTAACTTTAATAACATTTCCAGCTGTATCAACTTCTATACTCACTACTACGATTCCCTCTTCATTACAATTAGGTTTAACTACAGGTCTGGCCAACGGTTTTCTACCAGACAGGTTATAATTCCCATCACCGCCAGTACCACCATTGCCATAATACTTCGAAGCTGTAGGATCTCCAGATTTTTTTCCTTTCAATCCGGCAGTCTCATCATCACCTTCTCCTGTTGATGGATCTCCATCAGAAGTGGTGCCATTTAACAAATTTGAAAGGGCGTTCTGCGTTTCTTTCGAAGGCTTGGGTGCTTCTTCTTTTACAACTTCTTTATGTACTTCTTTCGGCTTTGTTTTTTGTTCTTGCTTTTTTACTTCTTTCTGTACAACTGGTGCATCTTCAGAATCCTGTGTTAAAACGTCCTCTTTAATATCTTCAACTTTCGTTTTCTGTACCTCGCTAACTTCCTGTTTTGGCTGTGCAGGTTCGGGTGACGATTTTACCGTTTCCTGAAGTTTAGGCGGTCCACTTCCAAAATCGGAAGTTCCAAAATTTATAGCAATGCCATACTCTTCAGGTGGATCCAAATAACGCATGCCAAAGAAATACATTAGCAGCAACAACAAACTCATTAAGACCGCTGTAAGCACCGTAGATTTTCTTTGATGTTTTGTTTCTAAGTATTTCATCACTACCTCCCTTTGACTGCCAAAATCATTTTCATTTTATTTCTATTGGCAATATCTATGACATACATGATATTTTTATAAGACACATCTTGGTCTCCTCTAATAACCAAAGTTTTTGCCGAAGCTTCAGAAAACCGTTTTTTTAATAAACTTTCCAGTTCTACCTCTACCACCTCTGTGCCTTCCACATAAAATTTAGCATCTTTGGTTATAGACACAGCAAGTGTTCCTTTATTCTCTGTTTTACCGCCCGCCTTCGGCAGCAGTACATCTATAGCATTTACAGTGACCAATGTAGATGTCAACATAAAAAATATCAACAACAAAAAGACAATATCCGTCATCGACGACATATTGAAATTTGCATCTACTTTATTTCTACCTCTTAAATTCATATATTATGGATTCAATTCGTTAACATTACCCTTTGAAATTTCTATACAGGCTCATTCAACAAGTCTAAAAACTCTACTGACTTGGCTTCCATTTGATACACCACTTTGTCGGTCTTTACTACCAAGTGATTGTAGCTTATGTAAGAAATAATACCAACAATTAGCCCTCCTACGGTGGTTGTCATCGCTGTGTACAAACCATCTGCTAACAATTTAATATCAATCTGACCTCCGGCATTGGCAATTTCGTGGATGGAAATAATCATACCGATTACAGTTCCTAAAAAGCCTATCATTGGTGCAGCGCCTGCAATGGTTGCTACTACACTTACATTGTTTTCTAATTTATAAATTTCGAGCTTACCTGCATTCTCAATAGCAGTATTGATATCTTCTAAAGGCTTTCCAATTCTAGATATCCCGGTTCCTATCATATTAACAACGGGTGCTTCTCCTTTTTCACAAAGTGATTTTGCAGCCTCTAAATTCCCATTGGCTACGTAGTCTTTGATTTGATTCATAAAATCTTTGTCAATTTTACTAGCTGCTTTGATGGCAAAAAAACGCTCAAAATAAATGTAAAGCGACACTGTTAACAACACCAATAAAAGGGCAATAATAATCTGCCCGCCAATACCTCCTTCAAGGATTAATTTATAAATGGACAAGGTTTTTTCCTCTGAAACAAGTGCTTCCACATCTGTTACCGGTTGTTGAAATAATGCAAACATATTGACTTTAATTTTTATAAGTTCTATTAAAAAAACGAAAATACGAATAGTAAATTGTTTTTGATTTAATTATTCCGATTTTTTGATGCTTCCCAAACAAAAAGAGCCGTTCTTTAGAACAGCTCTTTTGTAATCTTTATGCCATCTTTAATCTACAGCATCATTTTCACCATGATAAAACCTACACCTCCCAATACAATTGTATATGGCAAGGCCATTTTTACCATCTTCCCATAAGATAGATTGATCAATGGCGCCAACGAAGAAGTTAATAAGAATAAAAATGCTGCTTGCCCATTTGGCGTAGCCACACTTGGTAAATTTGTTCCTGTATTGATCGCAATTGCCAATTTTTCGAAATGAGCTCTATCAATATGGCCAGCTAAAAACGCTTCCTGTACTTCACCAATATAAACGGTTGCTACAAATACATTGTCACTAATCGCAGACAATACTCCATTAGCTACATAAAACAGTCCAGGTTGAGAATGCGGATCTTGTTCAAGCGCCCAGTTAATTATTGGCGTAAACAAATGCTGATCGTGTATCATGGCAACAATTACAAAAAACACAACAATCAAACCTGTAAATGGTAGCGCTTCTTCAAAAGAATGTCCTAAGGCATGTTCATCTATAATACCTGTAAATGCGGTTTGGAAAATAATCAATCCCAATCCAATAAACCCAACTGGAGCTACATGCAAGGCCAAACCAGCAATCAACAACACAGCTGCTACACCTTGTACCATCAATGCGTATTTTTCTTTGTCTGTTCTTTTTGCGTCCTCTTCCGCCGTATAAGCATCAATAATTCTATTGACAACATCAGGTCGCTTGGCTCCAAAATCAAACCAACCAGTCAGTTCCAAAACAACCGTGGTTAACAATCCACATACAAAAACTGGAATCGTAATAGGTGCCATCTGTAAGAAAAACTCAATAAAATCCCAACCCATACGCTCACCAATTAACAAATTTTGAGGTTCTCCAACTAAGGTACATACCCCTCCAAGCGCGGTACCTACTACACCATGCATGATCAAACTTCTTAGGAAACTTCTAAATTGTTCAAGGTTTTCTCCACTTAATTCTTCTTTATCTAAAACACCATCTCCGTCATAATCTTCAAAACTAGAATGAATTTTGTGATAAACGTTATAAAATCCTACTGCAATACTTATCAATACAGCCGTTACAGTCAGCGCATCTAGAAAGGCTGACAAAATAGCGGCCATAGAAACAAATAATAACGACAGTACCAGCTTTGATTTTATTTTGCTAAATATCTTACTAAAGATAAACATCAGTAAGGGTTTCATAAAGTAAATACCAGCTACCATAAACACCAATAAGAGCACTACCTCTAAATTCTGATCTACTTCATGGTATGCTTTCTTTGGACTCGTAAGTCCCAAAGCCAACACCTCAATGGCAAGTAACCCACCAGATTGTAAAGGATAACATTTGAGTGCCATAGCCAAGGTGAAAATAAATTCACCAATAAATAGCCAAGAAATAACGGAAGGCTCAAATAAGAAAAATATAGGAATGTTTACGATTAAAAAGAAAATCATGGTGATTTTAAACCACCTAGGGCTACTGCCTAAAAAAGAATTGAACATATCAAAAAAGATTGTTATTTATAATAGCCACTAAACTACTAAAATAGTCGATAAAAACAGCATTTGTAGCAACAATCTTTTACGCAAAGCTTTTCGTGGGATTGAATTTACATAATTCAAATTCTTCCGATTCAAATCTTATGGAAAGTAAAAAAAACCACTTAAAAATCTATGGAAATCGCAACACATCCACTCGAATGATTTTTACTGGCTCCTGTTACACTTTTTAAACAGTTCACGTTACCCTCCAAACGCAACAAACCTAACAAGGAAAAAACAAGAGCTTCTTTATACTCTATCACAGTATTGGAAGGAATTTCTACTTGCACCATTGTGAGGTTTCGTATCCTATGTATCAAAAAATCATTGTAAGCACCCCCTCCAGTAATCAATAATTTTATATTTGAACTACGAGCAAGCACATTCGAAATTTGAACAGCTATATGTTCTATAAAAGTTCGTAACAGGTCTGAAATATCAATCTCAAATGCATCGACCACAGGGAAGACTTCTTCAACTACAAATTCATAACCTAAGGATTTAGGGTATGAAAATGAATAAAACTTTAGTCCATTTAATTTTTTTAATAAGGGTTTGCAAATTTTACCTGAAGCCGCCATCTGTCCTTTATCGTCAAAAGCATAGCCTAGTGGTTGTATATAATGGTTCATTACAATGTTTACAGGACAAATATCAAAAGCTTTTCGAATTCCATTATCATCATAGGAAATATTTGCAAAACCGCCCAAATTCAAACAGTAATCATATTCAGAAAAGAGCAATTGATCTCCTATAGGTACCAAAGGAGCACCTTGTCCACCCATAGCGACATCTTGCGATCTAAAGTCGTAAACAACTTGGGTGTTTGTGAGCTTATAAATTTCTTTACCACAGCCTATTTGAAGGGTGTATTTTTCTTCGGGTTTGTGAAATATGGTATGGCCGTGAGAGGCGATAAAATCGAGCTTTTCAATTTGAAATTCATTTTGAAATTGCAAGACCAATTTTCCCAAATACTTCCCATAAACACGATGCAATTCTTCTAAATCCGATGCAGATTGGTTAAAGGCATTTTTCAACTTCGTTAACCATTCCTTAGAATAGGAATAGGTTTTTGCCTTAAGTATCTTATAACTGTAATTATCACCACTTTCAATTGCTGTATATACCAGATCAACCCCGTCTAATGAGGTCCCTGACATTAATCCTATGCAATGTGTTATTTTCATGAGGTACTTGTTGGTTGTAATATTACTATTATTCCGTAACAAATACCTCTTATAGCACATATTTTTTTCAGTCCCGAACTATCGAATTGCTAGGGTAAGAAAAGAGAAATCATATCCTGCCTTTACAATCAAAAAATCACTATCTTGAAAATTATTAAATCAAATCCTCCAACAATGAACTTTGAACTATCGGAAGAACACATTATGATTCGTGATGCAGCGAAAGAATTTGCTCAAAATGAGTTGCTTCCCGGCGTCATTGAACGGGATGAAAACCAAACTTTCCCTACAGAGCAAATAAAAAAAATGGGGGAACTCGGGCTTATGGGAATGATGGTTTCACCTGAATACAACGGTGCCGGTATGGACACGGTTTCCTATGTTTTGGCCATGGAAGAAATCTCAAAAGTAGATGCCTCTGCGGGTGTTATTATGTCTGCCAACAATTCGTTGGTTTGTTGGGGGCTTGAAAAATATGGAACCGAAGCACAGAAACAGAAGTATTTAACAAAACTTGCCTCCGGTGAAATTCTTGGGGCCTTTTGTTTGAGTGAGCCTAATGCGGGAAGCGATGCTACTTCCCAAAAGACAACAGCTATAGACAAAGGAGATCATTATGTGTTAAACGGGGTCAAAAATTGGATTACCAACGGCGGCTCTGCAAGCGTTTATTTGGTAATTGCACAAAGTGATGCCTCTAAAAAACACAAAGGAATAAATGTTCTAATTGTTGAAAAAGACAGTCCTGGATTTAGCTTAGGCCCAAAAGAAAACAAACTTGGGATTCGAGGTTCCGACACCCATTCTTTGTTATTTACCGACGTAAAGGTGCCAAAAGAAAATAGAGTCGGACCGGAAGGTTTTGGATTTCGCTTTGCTATGGAAACCTTAGCTGGTGGTAGGATTGGAATTGCAGCACAGGCATTAGGAATTGCTTCAGGAGCTTACGAATTATCATTACAATACAGTCAGGAAAGAAAATCTTTTGGAAAAGAACTATACAAACATCAATCCATTGCATTTAAATTGGCGGATATGGCAACTGATATTGAAATTTCACGCCTTTTGTGTTTAAAATCTGCAACTCAAAAAGATGAATGTGAAGATTACAACCTATCCAGTTCTATGGCAAAATTACACTGCGCTGAATCAGCAATGAAAATTACCACTGAAGCTGTTCAGATTCACGGAGGCTACGGATTTGTAAAAGAATACCACGTAGAGAGAATGATGAGAGATGCAAAAATCACACAGATTTACGAAGGCACTTCCGAAATTCAAAAAATTGTGATTTCTAGAGCGGTGTTGAAAGAATAGTTCAGTAGCAGGTAGCAGGTAGCAGGTAGCAGGTAGCAGGTAGCAGGTAGCAGGTAGCAGGTAGCAGGTAGCAGGTAGCAGGTAGCAAAATTCAAACTAAGCTATTCCGCTACAAAATCGAAATAGGTATCTGGAAAAGGTTCGTCTTTGAGTGTAAAATGCCACCATTCATGATCATACGGTTTGAATCCATTTGACAGCATTATTTTTCTCAACAGCATTCTATTCGCCCGTTGTGCTTCAGAAATTTCTTTTGAAAAAGGCCAGGAAATTTCCCCAAAAAAATCATAAGGGCTTCCCATGTCAAGTTCTTCTCCAGTACTTTGTGAAACCAATGTTAGGTCTACAGTACTTCCTCTGCTATGACCGGATCGATACGCTATATATTCCTCTTCAAACAGTTTGTCTTTAGTTAGATTTGGATAAAACTCATGCTTCATCAAGGTGTCATTCATATCCAAAGACCAACGCACGAAATGATCTACGGCTCTTTGCGGACGATAGGCATCAAATATTTTTAATCCCAAACCTTCTCTACTCAATTCCTCCTGTATGGTCACTAAATGTTTTAAAGCCTGTTTGGTAATCACAGGTCTGTCACTCTCATAACCATCAATCGGGCTTCCAATAAAATTGTGCTTTCCATGATATCTAATATCGAGCACCACATCTCCTATTTCTGTTTCTATAAATTCAAAAGCCTCTGGAAGTTGATTCACTTGTGCATTAAACTGATTGCTATAAAACAACATTAAAACCACGCAAAAAAGCCTACTCAATCTAGTCGCTATTCTTACCATAAATATCTTTCAATAATGCAATGACAAACATCAAATTGTCTATATTTGCAACAAACATTTTTGTAAATATAAACCATCTTACATGACGAACAATGATATCTTAAAAAAATTACGTGTGGCCTTACAATTAAAAGACACAGATATTGTACATATCATGGGACTTGTGGACTTTAAGGTAACAAAAAGTGAAATAAACGCCTTGTACCGCAATGAAGACCACCCAAAATTTATGGAATGTAAAGATCAGTTTCTACGAAATTTTTTAAATGGATTGATTATTCACAAAAGAGGACCAATGCCTCCAAAAAAGAAATAAAACCAATTATTACCTATACTAAACTCCTAATCTATGAAAGAATATAAATTTATAAAACAGAAGAGTACCCCCATTAAAAAAGATGCAGATTTTGAAGCTTTGCTGAACAGTTATGCAAAAACAGGATGGCGTGTTGTAAACTCTTTTGTACATCGTGGTGTCGTGAAAGCCATCTTAGAGCGTGAAAAAGAAGACTAGTTTGACCAATCCCCGATAATTATGTCTCTTAAAATTGCCTTTACCGATATAGACGGAACCTTATTAAACAAAGACCGCGTTCCTTCTTCTCTTTTAAAAGAAGAAGTTGCTAGAATCAGCAAACTAAAAGTTCCTTTTGTATTAATTTCATCGAGAATGCCTAGTGCCATGTTTCATATTCAACAAGATTTAGGTATTGAGGACATCCCTCTCATTTGCTATAATGGAGGTTTGGTACTCGTTGATGGAAAGCCAATACATTCTACTGAAATTCCAGCAAATATTGTCCGAACCATTCATGATTTGAATGCAGATAACAGTTTCCATATCAGCCTATACAAAGAGGATGATTGGTTTGTTGAGTCTATGGATTTTTGGGCAAAACGTGAACAGAACAACACAAAGGTTAGTCCAACTGTACGAAGCATTGAAACCGTTGTCAAGGAATGGGAGCAATCTAAAAGAGGGGCTCATAAAGTAATGTGTATGGGTACCAAAGAAGCACTCGACGTGGTGATGGACACCTTATCAAAAACACATGCAGACAGCTTGCACCTCTACCGTTCCAAAGACACTTATATTGAGATTGCCAACAAAGAAATCTCCAAACTCACAGGAATTAAAACATTACTTCGTCATAGTTACCCAGCCTTTTCATTGGACAACTGTATTGCTTTTGGTGACAATTATAACGATATTGAAATGCTAACCGCTGTTAAAATGGGAGTTGCAGTCAAAAATGCCAAGCAAGAAGTCTTAGCTATTGCAGATAGTATCTCAGAAACAAATCATAACGATGGCGTTGCCAAAGCCATTCAAAAACACCTTTCCTAATCATTATATTACCTATACTATGAAACTCAATTTTATTTCACTTATTCTACTTGTCATCCTTAGTGCATGTTCAGAACGTCCTAAAAACACTTTAACAGTTCAAGGAGAAGTAAAAGGACTTAAAAAGGGTACCCTTTTCTTACAAAAAATACAACAAGGTGTTTTATCAACAGTAGATTCAACACGTTTAGAAGGTTCTGGTGAGTATACCTTGCATGCTTCAGAAGGATTGGGCGAGTTGCATTTTCTATCACTTGAAAAATCGAATACAAACAGCATTCCATTCTTTGGTGAAGCTGGGACTATTACCATCAACACTAATTTGGAAAAGTTTGTGCTTCAAGCTCAAATTTCGGGCTCTAAAAATCAAGAAATTCTTGACAAATACAATGAAATATCATCAAAATTCCAAAATCAAAACTTGGAAATGATTAAGGAAAAGTTTGAAGCTCAGAAAGCACAAGACCAAGAAAAAATTGCCGCTTTGGCAACTAAAGAAAAACAACTCCTAAGAAGAAGATACTTGTATACTGCAAATTTCGCACTAAGTCATGCCGATTCAGAAGTAGCACCTTATTTGGCCTTAACGGTGTTGACAAATGCAAACATTAAATTGTTAGACACCATTAATAAATCGCTCAACGACGCTATTAAAAACTCTACCTATGGAAGAGAATTGAATTCATTTCTTGAGGAAATAAAGGCCGAAGAGCTAAAGTAGTAACATGGTGAAGTAACGAAGTGGTGTTATTTTCGCGTATCACCTTCTAAAGTATGGCAATTGTTTTTGTTGTTATAAGCAACCACTAAACTTTTTAATGACAAAACGTTAATAATTATCGCCATCTAACAAGTCACCAAGTCCTCCTAGTACGCTTCCCTCCCCTTTAGATTTTCCACCTACTCTAGGCGCCGAGGCAAGCACACGATTTGCCAAACGACTGAAAGGAAGCGATTGAATATAAACGGTTCCGGGTCCTTGCAGACTCGCAAAAAAGAGTCCTTCTCCTCCAAACAGGGTGTTTTTTATCCCTCCAACAAATTCTATATCGTAGTTCACTTCTTGGGTAAAGCCAACCAAACAACCTGTGTCTACTTTAAGAACCTCCCCTGCCTTCAACTCTTTTTTTGTGATTGTTCCTCCGGCATGAACAAATGCCAAACCATCACCTTCCAGTTTTTGCATGATAAAACCTTCTCCTCCAAAAAGGCCTCTTCCCAATTTCTTGGAAAACTCTATCCCTACAGAAACGCCTTTAGCCGCACATAAAAAGGCATCCTTTTGACAAATAAATTTTCCTTGATTGTTTGACAAATCTATAGGAACAATTCGACCTGGATATGGGGATGCAAAAGAAACATGTTTTTTACCAAAATCTCTATTTGTAAAGACCGTCATAAACAAACTTTCACCGGTCAATAATCTTTTCCCCGCTGAAAACAACTTACCTAACACGCCTTCGGTCTGCCCAGATCCATCGCCAAAAATGGTTGCCATTTCTATACCGGAATCCATCATCATAAAACTTCCCGATTCTGCAACTACACTTTCATGAGGATCGAGCTCAATTTCTACAAATTGCATTTCTTCTCCAAATATCTGATAATCTATTTCGTGCGCATTCATAATTGCATTTTTAGTATTAATTCTATTTTATGGTTTTAATTTAAGACTCCACTGATACTCAAACCTCGAAACTATTGCATTGGATGCATCTAACCCCTCAGAAACCAAAGTAACGGTTTGTCCTTCACCAGTAAGCACTGCTTGTTTAACGACCTCACGTACTTTTGCAGAATCTGTACATGAAAACCGAATCGTACCTACAGCTTTTTTAGTAAATGTTCCTTGCTGTGCCGTTACTAAGGTTGCTATTTTTTTGTTCGATTTTGACACTTCCTGCAGCAACAGCAAACCCGTTGCTAATTCAGAAGCCATACCCTGTGTTGCCCAATACATAGATTTGAATGGATTTTTATTTATCCATCGGTACTTCACTTTTACAACCACAGATTCAGCAGTAACCTTTTGTACTCGTACCCCAGATAGAAAAGCAGATGGCAGGTTTAGCAAAACAAATAAATTCGTGCGGAACATTGAATTTTTCATGAGTTACAAGTTATGAAAATTAGTGAGTAAAAAATAAATAATTCAAAAAAAATAAAAAATAACAGTACTATGTTTTGCATAATACTAGGTTTATACATATATTTGCATAGTAATTATAAATTCCCCAACCCAATTATGTATAAAAATAATGACAACACGAATGCTTTCTTAATACATATTTCGGCATTTTTAGGCTTTGTATTTCCTTTTGGCAGTATCTTAATTCCACTCATTTTGTGGAAAGCACAAAGAAACCCGACAAGTTATATTGAGTACCACGGCAAAGAGGCTGTTAATTTCAACATCAGTTTTGCTTTGTACAAAATGCTATTAAGCTTGGCCATCATTCCGTCGTTATGGAACACTTTTAAGGGTATTTTTGAACAGATTAGTAATTCGGACATGACGTATACTTATACGTATACTTTTGATTTCGATACCGCACAGATTTTTGGAGCCGCTGGTTTGTTCTCAATTTTAGGCGTTTTTAGTCTTGTGAAAATTATACTTATCGTACTTGCGTCTTTAAAAGCTCAAAAGGGAGAATTATACAGATATCCCTTAACTATAAAATTTATTAAATAAAACACCTTTCTAGATGAAGATTGAAAACACAAAAGCACAAATGCGGAAAGGGGTATTGGAATATTGCATTCTATCCATACTCAAAAATGGAGATGCCTATACTTCAGAAATACTTTCTACCCTTAAAAACGCCGAGATGATTGTAGTAGAAGGAACGATTTACCCCCTGCTTACGAGATTAAAAAATGCAGGATTATTGAGTTATCGTTGGGAAGAATCAACCTCTGGACCTCCAAGGAAATATTATGTTCTTACAGAAAACGGAGACTTATTTTTAAAAGAATTAAACACAACTTGGTCTAACTTAGTAAAGGCCGTAAATCTAGTAACGAGTACAAAAAGCAACAAGGATGAATAAGACAATAAATATCAATTTAGGCGGATTCTTTTTCCATATTGACGAAACAGCATACCAAATTCTAAAAAATTATTTAGAGTCTATTGCTAGATCACTTCATGACGACCCACAAGGAAAAAATGAAATCATTGCAGATATAGAAGCTAGAATTAGTGAATTGTTATCTGAAAAAATAAATGACCCACGTCAGGTGATTAACGAGAATGACATCAATGATATTATTAACATCATGGGTCAACCTGAAGATTACGAAGATGCAGGTGAAGATTATAGCACAAACCAAACCAATTACAAACAACATTTCACGAACAAAAAATTATATCGTGATGGAGACGATAAATTCCTAGGTGGTGTTGCTGCTGGAATTGGACATTATTTTGCTATTGACAGTACTTGGATCCGCCTTCTATTTATCTTATTAGCCGCTTTTGGAGGTTTTGGAATTCCAGCCTATATCATTTTATGGATTTTACTCCCAGAAGCAAAAACTACAGCAGAAAAATTGCAAATGGAAGGAGAAGCTGTAAACATAGACAACATCGAGAAAAAAATTCGTACCGAATTTGAAAGCGTAAGTGAGAAATTTAAAAATGCTGACTACAGCAAAGCCAAATCTAGCTTTCAATATTTCATTGATTCCATAGGTAAACTTTTACTTTTAATTTTCAAAGCATCAGGTAAAGTCATTGGTGTATTGCTTATGTTTATTTCAGCCGCAGTACTGCTCTCATTACTCGTTGGAGGTTTCTCCTTGGGAAGTTTTGAAATTATTGGAATTGGAGACAATTTTGTACACCTACCCCCTTTCTTCTACAATTCTGTAATTCCAAGAGGTCTTTTAACTGCTGTTGTATTTATAAGTATTGGATTCCCATTCTTTATTTTGTTTATTTTGGGTCTACGACTCCTTTCTAAGAGCGTTAAACAACTGAGCAAAACGACTTCACTAACCCTACTTGGAATTTGGCTAGTTAGTATTCTCACACTCGGTTTTGCCGGTATTGAATATTCTTCTGCACATTCATTTGATGGCTCTAAAATTAGTGAAAATACATTTGAACACAATGTACAGGACACCCTTCAAATTAAGATGGTCAACAACAACGAACTCTATTACAAACATTATTTTAGAAGGAGCAGTACGCAAGAAATCGTGTATGAAAACGATGTTAAAAAACTGTACTGCACCAACGTAAAAGTAAATGTTGTACAAAGTGAAACCGACAAAGCAACTATCAATATCCGAAAAGAATCTCAGGACAAAGATAGAAATCAAGCCACCGAAAACGCTACGCAAATAGAATACAATTATACTATTACCGACAATATTCTAAAATTAGATGGCTATTTCTTAAGTAACGTTGACAATATTTACAAAGACGAAAGTATAAGTGTTACCATTGCCATTCCTGTTGGTTACCAGATCTATTTTACAGGTTCTACAAATAGCTTTTTATATGATATTGATAACACCCAAAGAATATACGACAACGATATGGTCAACCAACATTTTTTAATGACCAATATAGGACTAGAATGTACAGATTGTGACGAAAGCGTTTATAGAAACTAAAAACCCAACATTATGAATTCACTTCTTAAAAAAGCATCAGCACTGTTATTTGCAGCGACCCTTATTACGGCATGCCATGTAAATGGTTTTAACAAAGTAACTGGAAACAAAAACGTAATTACCAAAGAAAGAACTGTTAACGAACCCTTTACTAAAATTGATGTCAGCCAAGGAATAACCGTTTATATTAGTATGAGCGAACAAACTAGCCTTACTGTAGAAGCCGATGAGAACTTACATGAACATATAAAAACTGAAGTCCACAATGGGGTTTTAAAAATATTTACCGAAGAAACCATCTGGAAGGCGAAAGCTCGAAATGTCTATATAAAAGCAGCTAACATTAATGGGATGAAGGCGAGTAGCGGGAGTGAAGTCATTTCAGACAACACGCTTATTAGCTCTAATTTCGACATCAAAGCGAGCAGTGGAGCTTCCATGAAACTACTTCTTAACTCTGAAACTGTATTCTCTAGCTCAAGTAGTGGATCTTCCATAGAACTCATTGGAAAATCGTATAGTCATACATCAAAAGCTAGTAGCGGTAGCGACATCGACGCTTTTGCACTCAATAGCAAAGAAGCCATTGTCAATGTAAGTAGTGGTGCGAGTATCGACGTTAATGCTACCGAAAATTTGGTTGCCAAAGCAAGTAGTGGCGGTAGTATATCGTACAACGGAAATCCTAAAAATATTGAACGAAAATCATCCTCTGGAGGAGCTATTTCAGCCCAATAGAAGACGATTTCAATCTTTTGGTTTAGATTGATTGTTATGAGCCTTTGGAACTATCCAGGGGCTTTTTATTTAGCCGTGATTCAAGTTACCAGCCACCGCTAGCTCCTCCACCTCCGAATCCGCCACCACCGAAGCCGCCGCCAAAACCGCCGCCAAAGCCTCCAGAACTTCCACTACCACCTCCGAATCCGCTACTCCTACCCATACTACTGAATAATATTGCCGTGAGAATATCGGATGAAGCATTGCGTCTACCACGTCCTCCTCTTCCTCCTCTATTTCGAAAAACAAGAAATAAAACAAGAACAAGAACGATAAAAAATCCTTTAATTTTAGGATTTCGTTCTTTGGTTCTATTAGACTTTTGTTTCGCCTTAAACGTTCCGTTCAGTACATCGATAATTGCAGATGTACCTCTGTCTAAACCAGCATAAAATTTCCCGGCTTTAAACTGTGGTGTTATGATGTTCTCAATGATACGACGGGACAAAGCATCTGTTAAAAGATGTTCTACACCATAGCCTGTTGAGATATTTAGTTTTCGCTCCTTCTTAGCTACCAATAATAAAACTCCGTTATCCTTTCCTTTTTGCCCTATCCCCCATTTGTGGGCTAGGTTTGCAGCATACATTGCAATGTCATTCGATCCAATTGATGCAACAGTAACCACCACGATTTGTGTTGAAGTTGTATCTGCATATCGAATTAACTTTTGCTCTAAAGCGCTTTTTTGACCACTTCCTAATAAATTCGCATAGTCATATAAACTCGTTTGCTTTTTAGGCACAGCTGGTAGCTCAGATTGTGCGTACCCAACGACAATAGAACATAAAAAAAATACTGTAAAACCTATTTGTGACAGAAGCCGTTTGGTTCGAAACATACGAATGAAAATTGAAACTATTTATAGTAATTTTATGTACAGAATACCTGTTACTTTCTGTCTCCTAAGAAACGTAATAAGTATAAAAACAAGTTTACAAAATCTAAATACAGCGTAAGTGCTCCTATAATAGATTTCTTTTTAGACACTTCCTGATTGTCATCAAAAGCAGCCATTCTTTTTATTTTCTGAGTATCATATGCTGTCAAGGCTACAAATATCAATACCCCTGCATAGGTAATAATCCAATACATCATTTCACTCTGCATAAACATGTTAACCACAGAAGCAATGATCAATCCTATCAATGCCATAAAAGCCATATTGCCAATAGACGTCAAATCTCTCTTAGTCATGTATCCATACGCACTCATAACCCCAAAAGTAAGTGCTGTCACCAAAAAGGTAGAGGCTATAGAAGAACTTGTATAAATTAGAAAAACCATTGAAAGCGTTAAGCCATTTAGCACGGCATACAAAAGAAAAACGATACCTGCCGTTTCTGCCGACATTCTATCTATCCTAGCTGACAAATATATAACAGCTCCAAACTCGGCAGCTATCAATACATAAAAAGGAATATTACTTGTCCCTGGGAAAATCAAATTGATAACCGAAGGTGTGGAAACCGCCCACATAGCTACGGCAGCAGTAATTACTAGGGCACAACTCATCCATCCATAAACTTTTGAAATGAATGCTGCTTGTACTTGTTCTTGTTCTAATGTCAATTGTGAATTCATACTTTTATTTTTTTGATTCTCAAAATTGAAAATCGTTTGTTAATGCTTCTTGTGCTTAAGACCCCTTTGATATCGTATCAGGTAATTCGTTGATATCATCTGATTGGTAAGGAAAAAATGCTTTTAACTTTTCACCTGCAGCAGCTATTCCGAGTTGCAATCCTTTTGCAAAAGCTCCTTTTTTAAATTCAGAGAGTACTACATCCTTGGTACTGTTCCAAAAATCGTTTGGGACTACTTCATCTATCCCTGCATCACCCAAAATTGCAAATTGATGCTCCTTTACAGAAAGGTAAAAAAGTACGCCATTCCTAGCTGCAGTTTCATGCATTTTCAATTCTAAAAACACTTCTTTCGCCCTCTCCAAAGTTTCTTTTTCCGAGCTGGGATCAATGTGTACACGTATTTCGCCCGAGGTGTTCTTCTCAGCTTTTCGAATCGCAGCTACAACAAGCTCCTCTTCTTCTTTCGACATGTGATATTCGTTTGTAGCCATTTCTAAAATTGTACGTCGGGTGCCTTTTCACTTCCTTCAACAGCTTTAAACCTGCTCATCTCTTCAAACCCAAACCAACCTGCAAAAATCGAATTTGGAAATACTTTGATATGTTTGTTGTACACTCCAACAAGCCCATTGAACCTATTTCTTTCTACATTGATTCTATTTTCTGTACCTTCTAATTGACTTTGCAATTCTAAAAAATTAGTATTTGCCTTTAATTCAGGATACTTTTCCGCAATCACCATCAATCTTCCAAGTGCTCCAGACAAACCTTGTTGCGCTTGTTGAAATTGTGCCATTTTCTCAGGGGTTAAATTCGACGCGTCTATTTTGGTACTTGTCGCTTCAGATCTGGCCTTAATTACAGCCTCTAAAGTCTCACTTTCATGAGCAGCATATCCCTTTACTGTGTTTACCAAATTAGGAATTAAGTCTGCTCTTCTTTGATAAGAACTTTCCACATTGGACCAGTTCGTCTTCGCATCTTCCTGATAGATAACCGCCTCATTATTAAATCCTTTTATTTTGTTATAGCCTAAAAAAACTATCACTACAACAATTATCAATGGCAACCATTTTTTCATAATACATTTTCTATTTTAGAGGTTCTTTAAATTTTAACTATACAACTATTCCTATAGTTCATTTTTTATTTTTAACAATTCAGCTTTTACACCTTCCAATCTTTGAATTACTTCATGTGTATTAGCTGTTTTCTTGGGTGCTTTTTTTATCTTGTTTTTTGCTCCGTCTAAGGTAAAGCCTTTTTCTTTTACAAGGTGGTAAATCAGTTGAAAATTTTGCACATCGGAAGGTGTGAACATTCGATCTCCTTTGCCATTCTTTTTGGGTTTTATGATATCAAATTCTTTTTCCCAAAATCGAATCAAAGAAGTATTCACATCAAATGCCTTGGCGAGCTCCCCTATTTTGTAATATCTCTTCTCGGGTAAATCAATATTCATTAGTCAAGCGATTGGTTTTCTTTAGAGGCCATTTCTAACATTAAATCATATTCCTCTGGCGTTAAATCATTGAAGTAATAATAAATTGGATTTACTTTTCTATTTCCCTTCACCACTTCATAGTGCAGGTGTGGAGCTGTAGAAGTACCAGAAGAACCAACATAGCCAATCATATCTCCTCGTTTTACTTTCTGTCCTTTGCGAACGGTAAAGCTATCCATATGACCATATAAGGTTTTATAGCCGAAACCATGATCTATCTTTACATGATTTCCAAAACCTCTTCTTGAACGCTTAGCATATTCCACTTTTCCGTTTCCAGTAGCGTAAATAGGTGTTCCTTTCGGAGCAGAAAAATCCATCCCCCAATGAAATTTTCGCGTTTTGTATACGGGGTGAATACGATATCCGTAACCCGAAGCCATACGTTTCAATTCTTTATTTGACACGGGCTGAATTGCTGGTATTGATGCTAGCATTTCTTTTTTGTTCTTAGCCATCTCAACGATTTCATCTAATGACTTTGATTGCACTACCAATTGCTTCGATAAGACATCTATCTTTTTCGTAACATCTTTAATCATTGATGAATTCTGAAAACCATCTAGTGATTTGTACCTGTTTATCCCACCAAAACCTGCCAAACGCTCTTCTTTTGAGATGGGTTCCGCTTCAAAATACACCCGATAAATATTATCATCTCGATCCTGAATCTCTTTCAGCACTTCTCTACCTTCATCAATTCTTTTAGAAAGCAATTCAAAATGCAACTTCAGATTCTCAAGTTCTCTTTCTTGTTCTATTTGACTCGGTGATTTTATGATATTGCTAAACCCCACGAATCCAAGAAATGATATAAAAAAAACTGCAACAACCATAAGTAAGACTTTCTTTACTTTGGTGCTATTTTTGACCAGTATCCTCCTATAAGAAAGTGTATCTGAATCGTAGTAAAATTTTACTTTCGCCATATTACTAAATATAGTACTTTTGTATGCGCATTTATAAGTCCTTCGATGCACCTATAAATTGGGTTTGATAAAGGCAAATTTACAAAATGTTTTAGAACTGTTGCCTAATGCGACAGATTTAGCATTTATTTAATAGTTTAAGATAAGATTTGAGTCCTATGAAATCACAAGAAATAAGAGCACAATTTTTGAAGTTTTTTAAAGAGAAACAGCACACTATTGTTGCCTCTGCACCTATCGTCTTAAAAGACGACCCTACTTTGATGTTTACCAATGCAGGTATGAATCAATTTAAAGAATATTTTTTAGGACAACGTGAAGTTAAGCATTCTAGAGTAGCCGATACTCAAAAATGTTTACGTGTATCTGGAAAGCACAACGACTTGGAAGAAGTAGGAATGGATACCTATCACCACACGATGTTTGAAATGCTTGGAAACTGGAGTTTTGGCGACTATTTTAAAAAGGAAGCCATTGCATGGGCATGGGAGTTTTTGGTAGACGTTTTAAAAGTCGATAAAGATTCTTTGTATGTAAGTGTCTTTGAAGGTAGTGAAGAGGATGGACTTACCCTTGACGAAGAAGCATTCGATTTCTGGAAAGCAATTGTACCGGAAGACAAAATAATTTTAGGTAATAAAAAAGATAATTTTTGGGAAATGGGTGCACAAGGACCTTGTGGACCTTGTTCAGAAATTCATGTCGACATTCGTTCTGCAGCGGAAAAGGCAAAAGTTTCAGGTCGTGATTTGGTAAATATGGACCATCCACAAGTTGTGGAAATTTGGAATCTTGTATTTATGCAATTCAACCGAAAAGCAGATGGTTCGCTTGAAAAACTCCCAGCGAGTCATGTAGATACAGGAATGGGCTTTGAACGTTTGTGTATGGTTATGCAAAATGTACAATCAAATTACGACACGGATGTGTTTACACCCTTGATTCGAGAAATCGAAACTATATCGAATACAAAATACGACAAGAATTCTGTGGCAACCGAAGCAAGTGGTAAAACTAGTGTGGCGATTCGAGTGATTGCAGATCACGTTAGAACGGTTGCATTTTCAATTGCAGACGGACAATTGCCGAGCAACAATGGTGCAGGATATGTGATTAGACGTATTTTACGTAGAGCCATTCGTTATGGTTTTACTTTCTTAAATAGAAAAGAGCCCTTTATCTACAAATTGGTAGAAACCTTGGGTAATCAGTTAGGATCAGTGTTCCCTGAACTAAAAGCACAGCAGCAGTTAATTATCAATGTGATAAAGGAAGAAGAACAGTCCTTCTTAAAAACCTTAGACCAAGGGTTATTGTTGTTAGACAATATCATTCAACAAACTGAAGGGACGATCGTTTCTGGAGAAAAAGCTTTTGAACTGTATGACACTTTTGGCTTTCCAATAGATTTAACGGCACTTATTTTGAGTGAAAAAGGACTTTCGTTAGACGAAAAAGGTTTCGATACAGAGTTGCAAAAACAAAAAGACCGTTCTCGTGCCGCTGCCCAAGTTAGTGCAGGTGATTGGCAAGTTTTAAATGACACTACTGAGGAAAATTTTATTGGATATGACCTATTAAGAGCCGAAGTTAAACTCACCAGATACAGAAAGGTAAACAGTAAAAAAGATGGAGAATTATTTCAGCTTGTTTTTGACCAAACACCTTTTTACCCAGAAGGTGGTGGACAGGTAGGAAGTAAGGGATACCTTGAAAGTGTAAATGGCGACGTGGTCTATATTTTGGATACAAAAAAAGAAAACAACCTCATTATTCATACTTCAAAAAACTTACCTAAAAATATTGAAGGTACTTTTACGGCTGTTGTTGATGAAAAACAAAACAAGTTATCTGCCTCAAATCATACTGCAACACATTTGCTACACCAAGCTTTGAGAAGTGTTTTAGGAACCCATGTTGAACAAAAAGGATCCATGGTTCATGCCAAAGGACTTCGTTTTGACTTTTCTCATTTTTCAAAGGTAACGGCGGATGAACTACTTGAAATTGAAAATTTTGTAAATGCTCGAATTCATGAACAATTACCACTTCAGGAAAACAGAGAGAATACGTATGACAATGCCATTTCCGAAGGTGCTATTGCCTTGTTCGGAGAAAAATATGGCGATCGTGTTCGCTCTATTCGTTTTGGTGAATCTATGGAACTTTGTGGCGGTATTCACGTACAAAACACTGCTGACATTTGGCATTTTAAAATTACTTCAGAAGGTGCCGTCGCTGCTGGAATTAGAAGAATTGAAGCCATCAGTCATCACGCTGCTAAAGAGTATTTCACAAATCAAGCAAATGCTTATGACAAGGTAAAGGCTGTCTTAAAAAACGCTAAAGATCCTGTAAAAGCAATTGCAAACATCCAAGATGAAAATACGGCTCTGAAAAAGCAAATCGAGGTGCTAATGAAAGAGAAAGTAAAAGGACTTAAAACCCAACTGAAAAACGAGCTTACAGAAATAAATGGCATTCAATTCATAGCAACCCAGATTGACATGGAAGCTGGTCCTTTAAAAGATTTGGCACACGAATTAGGGAATGAGGTAGAAAACCTTTTCTTTTTTGCAGGTACCGAAATCAATGGTAAAGCTTTGTTGACTTCGTATATTTCTAAAAACTTAGTAGCAGAAAAAGATCTTGATGCGGGAAAAATTGTTAGAGAGCTCGGTAAATTAATCCAAGGTGGTGGCGGTGGCCAAAAGTTCTTCGCAACTGCTGGCGGTAAAAATCCTAAAGGTCTGGCAGAAGCAATTTCGAAAGTTAAAGAATACGTTCTTTAATTCACCGTTGAAAAACTTACTGTAAAAACTTTAAGATCGCCAAGATACTGACTATAATTGCAAGGTATTTCAGTACACCAACTTTGTAAATTTTTACTCCCAATTTGTTTTCAACAAGCAAAACATCTTGTTTAAGAAGGGAAACATCCTGTTTCAAAAGTAGAATAGCTTTTGTTTTAACCAAATCATGTTTTTTACCGTTGATTTTTTCTTCAACGGTTTGCACTATTTCAGTAACAAATTCCTTAGCCTTTTTTTTACAGTCTTATACTTGTAGTTTCATTCACAACTAAACTAACCACATAAGATATATGTGTTATTTTTTGAGTTCTAGGAATGTTTTGGTTGAATTTCGCTCTACCAAATCAGTTTGAATCACTTTGGTCGCAAGTGGAATTTCCTGATCTTTCTTTTCCAATCTATCGATAAGCATTTGCGCAGCCGTTTCTCCCATGAGTTCACCATGTTGACTTACGGTAGTCAATTTAGGGCTTGAATGACGAGATAATATTCCATTAGCAAATCCTATTACAGAAAAGTTCTCTGGGATTTTATAACCTTCTCTTTGTGCAATTTTCATAGCGGCAATTGCCGATTGCTCAGAAGTAGCTATGACGGCATCCAATTTATTTTTCTTAAAAAAGGGGGTTATAATTTCTTCATATTTCTTATAGTCATTCTCCTGAACATTGAGAATAATATCTTTATCTACTTCCAATCCCTCATTCTCTAGTCCTTGCAAGTAACCTTTGTATCTTTGTTTCCCTAGCGGTAATTCTTTGAGTGTGGAAACAAAAGCTATTTTATTACATCCCGTATTTTTAAGATGTTTTACTGTTTTTGCCACAGCTTCAAAATCATCCGCAACCACCTTATCACAGGCAACTTTTTTAGTCACCCTGTCAAACATTACAATGGGAGTACCTTCTTCTATTGTATTTTCAAAATGCTCATAATTTTTCATCAAACCTGTCTCTTTTGCAATCGACAAAATAAAACCGTCTATACTTCCATTCGAAAGCATTTCTAAGGTTTCTACTTCTTTGTGATACGACTCGTTAGAAATACAGGTAATTATCTTATAACCGTTTGCATTGGCGGTATTTTCAACTCCTTTAAACACTTGAGCATAAAAGTAGTTCAACATGTTAGGAATGACGATACCAATAGTTTTGGTACGTCTATTTTTTAAACTCAGCGCGTTGAAGTTTGGTTTGTACTTCTTTTTCTTTGCGTACTTTTGAATTTTCGCTTTGGTCTTTTCACTTATCTCATAACTATCGTTCAAGGCTTTTGATACTGTTGAAATAGAAACATCAAATTTTGCGGCGATATCTTTGATAGTGATTTTTTTCATATTCTAAAAGGGTTTTATTGGCGTACCTGCAAAAATAACTATATTTTGCTCAATTGCTACAAGTTGGGCTAATTATCTATTTGATAATGCTATGCCAACGATTTTTTGACTTGCACATAGCCGATGCTACCAACCATTATTTCATATATAAAAACAGCATATACGACACTATATTCTATAGCTACAAGATATAAATTCTCTTGATAAGTTGCCTCTTGATAGGCGGCATAACTCAACATAATAAAAAAACTCCAAACCAATGGAAATCGATACCCTGTAAACACACTTAAAAATAGAGGAAGCGCTATATACCATGGGTGTACTACAGAGGCTAGGCTGTAATATATTACAATTGAAAAAAGCATTGACGACAACAGCGTTTCAAAGGAATTGTTTTTTCTAAAATAGCTAAGCGCCAAAACGGCAAAGAACACAAGAAACGGGGTTACGGAGCCTACAGAATGAATTATATTGTATCCCTTGATGGCATACCCTATTTCGCGTATTATATAGTAGAAACTTGCGTTGAATTCAAAGTTCTGAAAATACAAATGAATACTGCTCATAAAATT
The DNA here is from genome assembly GCA_943789365.1 of uncultured Flavobacteriaceae bacterium. GTDB lineage: Bacteria > Bacteroidota > Bacteroidia > Flavobacteriales > Flavobacteriaceae > Flavicella. The sequence continues at coordinate 879,188 of CALSTV010000001.1, forward strand.
TTCTAGTAATGAGAAACTAAAAAAAGGTGCAAAATACAATAGGTTCAGCAATGCGACTATAGTAAAATAGCTCACTGATTTCTTCAAGCCTAATTTCTTTAGAAACAAAGGCAAGAATAATAGTGGAATGAGCTTTACGGAAACCGATAATGAGAAAAATACGGCCGATAATTTCCACCTATTTGTAAATAAATAATACAAAGCGACGGCTAGTAAAAATAACATCAGTCCTTCAAAATGCAGATTTCCCGTTAACTCTAAGATTATAAATGGATTGAGTAAATACAAAAACAAGGTGTAATTGGGTAACTTCAACAAATCGAGCAACTTTTTACCAAAGTACAAAACCCCAACATCCGCAGCAATTAAAATAAGTCTCATGGTAATAGTACTTGCAAAAAATTGTTTCGAAAAAAACAAAGCAGGCATTAAAAAAGCGAATTGATTTAAAGGTGGATAACAGGTGTAATGGCTTCCATTCATGGCACCCATTCCTTCATACAGCTGTTGCCCATCTGCTACCAAATTCGGTTCACTTTCGGGCAAGTACAAATAAGGGTTTAGTCCTTCAAAAATTAAGCGTCCGTCCCAAATAAATCTAAAAAAATCATCGGATAGGTTTGGTATAGAAAACAATAAAACAGCCCTAAAAGCAAAGGATAAGATGATGAGGAGTTTTGTATTGTTTTTATTTAAAAACACCAAGGATAGAAAGGAAACAAAAAGACCTGTATACAACAACAAAAGACGGTAAAAATTGGTACGTTCCAAATCATATGCGAACAAGCCATAACAGAGCAGGCTCACGAATATCCATATTCCATTTCTTTTTAGCTGCTGTGATAACATATTAGGCATTTCTAGAGGTTAATGATTGATAAAAAACAAAACCAAAACCAAAACACAACATTAAATGAAAAGGAAACAGTCCAAAATCATATTGTAGTACTTGTTCGTTATCAATATTACCAATATACCCAACCAAAATCGAACTCAATAAACCAAAAGCAAAATACACTGTCAATACTCCTTCTACATATACGCTTTTAGACAATTTACGATGAAGGTATTTGTTCTTTTTCCAAGAATCGTTCAAATGTAACATGTTAAATTTAGGCGTTCTTACAAAACTACTTTTCTTACCAATATGACCTTCTGAAACTGCAATTGTATTGTGATATGAGAACCCCATTGCCACAGAAAAGAATTTAAAAAACATAAAACAATAATTTACAAAACCTTTAAGTCCGGAGGCTATCACATTTTTATACATTACCCAATAGCAAACAAAAAAGATAAGCGTACTCAAAACGAAAAAGCTCATGGCAATAAAGTAATACTTTAAGTCTACAAAGTAGTTCTTAATATACAGCATTGGAACACTCAAAACAGCAACAATAAAAATATTTAGAAACATCGAACTGTTCAGTAAATGTAGTAGACCATGTATTCTCGTTTTAAGTGGAATATTTTTAGCTCTCAACAATCGTTTACACATCTTTTGAAAATTTTGAGCCCCACCTTTATTCCAACGAAATTGCTGACTTCTAGCTGCACTTATTACCATGGGCAATTCGGCAGGTGTAATTACATCTTCTAAATACTTAAATTGCCAATTCTTTAATTGGGCTCTATAACTCAAATCTAGGTCTTCCGTGAGGGTATCTCCTTCCCAATTACCAGCATCTTCAATACAGGTTTTTCGCCATACCCCTGCGGTTCCGTTGAAATTAATAAAATGTGATTTACTATTACGCCCCACCTGTTCTAAGGTAAAATGTGCATCTAATGCAAATGCTTGTATCTGTGTTAGGAGCGAGTAATCTCTATTGATATGTCCCCATCGAGTTTGTACCACCCCAACCTGCTCATCCTTAAAATACGGGATTGTCCGTAACAACCAATCGGACTCTGGTAAAAAATCGGCATCAAAAATGGCAAAGAATTCTCCTTTAGCTACCTTCATACCTTCTTTTAAAGCTCCTGCTTTGAATCCAGTTCGATTTTCTCTTACTATATGCTCAATTGGGTGTCCCTCTTTTTGTAATCTTTTTATATGAGTTGAAGTTAGGGCTAAACTTTCATCCGTAGAATCGTCCAAAACCTGAAACTCAATTTTGTCTTTTGGATATTCCAATTTTACTATGGTATTCAGCAAACGCTCCATCACATACATCTCGTTATAAACAGGTAGTTGTATGGTGACAAACGGAATGCTTTCATGGTCAGAAAAATCGAGTTTTGGAACGTCGCTCTTCTTTTTTTTGTACCGCAAATAGTTAAACATCAAATTCAACTGTGCCAAAGCAAACATAAATATCTGTAGCAGCGAAAAAAAATACACGGCCAAAAGCAGTATTCCAATTCCAAACAGTATGGTTTCAATTTCCAACATGGTGAATGTTTTATTATTTAACTGAATATTTAAAAATCCAAAGCAATATTTTATAACCGGCCAGCACGGTTCCTTTCACAGTACCAGACACCTTAGAAACACCAATTCGGTTTCTGTATTTCACAGGTACCTCAACATAAGACAAGTTCGATTTTAGCGCTTTTAATTGCATTTCCACTGTCCAACCATAGGTTTTGTCTTCCATTTGCAAATCCAACAGTGCTTTGTATTTGATGGCTCGAAAAGGGCCTAAATCTGTAAACTGAGCACCAAAAAAAAGACGCATCAAAGAAGTAGCCAGCCAATTCCCGAACACCTGTTGTGGTGTCATTGCACCTCTTTCTCTGTATGCAGCCGTTCTTGCTCCAATTACCAAATCCATATGCTGCTCCAAAATAGGGGCAACAATCAGGGGTAATTCTTCAGGATAATCAGAATAATCTCCATCTAAAAACACCACAATATCCGTTTGCTTTTCTTGATCACCCAAATAACCCATTCCCTTCAAACATGCGTATCCATAACCTTTTCGTCCTTCAAAAAGCACGGTGGCTCCTGCGGATTTCGCCTTTTCGGTTGTAGCGTCTGTAGAGTTATTGTCTACCACGATAATCTCATCAACGCTATCAGGTATATCCCGTACTACCTTGCCTATAGATTCCGATTCATTGTGTGCCGGAATAATTACTTTTATAACGGGGTCGTTTATTGTTATCTCAAATCTCTCCATGAATTATCTTTCTCAAAGCTTTGAATATCGGTCCATTCCTCAGTTTTTGAATCCGCCTTGTACTTTTCAATCTTAGTGATTTTTTTATTTTCGTACTGAAAACAGTACCCCTCTTTCAGATTGTTTTTATATTGAACCTTATGTGCAATGGTACCATCGGAATTGTAAAAGACCCACCATTTATTTTTTTGTCCGCCCTCATAATGTCCTTCTTTCAACAGCTTTTCTTCCGAGCTGTAAAAATACCAATATTTGTCATACTCATCATTTGAATAATGACCTTTTGAAGCAATTCTTCCATTCTCGTGATAAGAATACCAATAACCTGTCTTTACACCGTTCACCATCCAACCTTCAGATAGTAGCATTCCCAAAGCATCTGTATTTTTTACATATACTTTTTCTTCTTGCACAAAAATGGCCATCAAAAAGAAAATCAAATAGCGCATAGAGGGGTTTTTAGTTTCGTTCTTTGATTTGTTGCAATAAATCGATATCATTCCCCAACAAAGTAGGACTCGCATCCACACGATTTTGAACAGGACCATTCTCTAATTTCAAAACGCCTCTCGGACATACAGCGGCACATACCCCACAGCCTACACAGGAAGACCGTACAATATTTTGACCTTTCTGCGCATAAGACCGGACATCGATACCTTGTTCACAATAGGTAGAACAGTTACCGCAAGAAATACACTGACCACCATTGGTAGTTATTCGAAAGCGCGATTTGAACTTTTGAACAATTCCCATATAAGCTGCCAACGGACATCCAAATCGACACCAAACTCGATTCCCCATTATTGGGTAAAAACCGGTTCCGATGACTCCAGAAAAAACTGAGCCAATTAAAAATCCGTAATAATATTGTAAATCGTAGGTTTTTATTCCTAAAAGCGTATCCACGCCTGAAAAATAAGTATACAAAGTCATTGCCGTCATGAGTATAGCAAAAACAAGTACGCCATGAATCAGATACCTTTCAATCTTCCATGAGGTTAAGGTTTTGCTAGAAAGTTGTCGGTAGGGATCGCCCAAAGTCTCTGCCAATCCTCCACAACCACAAACCCAGGAACAATACCATCGTTTCCCGAAGAAATAGACCATCACCGGCACAATTATCAGGGTAAGCACAACACCCCAAACAAACATAAAAACACCAATATTTCCACTTGCAATCAAACTATTGATATTCCAGTCAAAAAAGAAATCGTAATCCAAAGGCCAGGCATTTTTAAAATCGAAATAAGGCATGTTAAAACGTACCAGTATCTCAGGAATCATAAATGCAAAAGCTATTTGAAAAAATAAAACCACCGCTGTTCTCAGCATTTGATACGCATTATGTCGGTACTTGATAAACATACGAATAGCCATTACCGTCATCACCGTACAGTACAGAAAACCATACAAAAACCACTGACTTGCGGCATTGCCACTCAGCGCCTTGCTGACAGGATCTAAAACAGTTACCCAATTCAATATATATTCGGGTCGGAAATACAGCAACAAATAAAAACCTGTTAAATAGAGAAAACTAAACACCCCAATCCAACCTCTGTTGGTAGCAGCACTTTGAAAAATTCCATTGTTTTTGATACCTGCCGGTCCAAGCAGCACCACATTCGGTAAAATAAAAAGCAGTGATCCCAGAATACCAAGCCCAAAAGTCAACCACCAAAAAAGAGCTTGATTCTGAGTAACCATTCCCGACAAGGAAGGTTTCATAAATTCATAAGCCAAATTATGAGGTTTGTCCCATATCACTTTGTCCCACTCCTGTGCTTCCTTATGTAGCTGATTTACCTCTTCTAATGCGCTAACGATGCCATTTGACATGGCCACAGAACTGCCAAAAGAAACACCTACAAGTTCATCTTGCATTCTATTGGTAAATAATTCACTCTTGTAACCTTTTGATGCCACAATTGTGTCAAAAGTCTCTTGAGAAAGTTCATACCTCCCTTCAAATAATAATGCTGTAAAGATGAACAGACCGAGTATAAATACAACAAGTCCGCTATTTTTAATTGCTTTCATATCTATACCTGGTTTTTAGAGAATATTCGTTTCCAACTTTTGGGTGCCACTCTGAGATTTGCGTCAAAATCCCGATTAAACTTTTCAAGGATTTCCGATTCATGAGCAGCATAAAACTCAGGATCAAAATTTGCGTCTTTCAATTGCTCCAATACGGTTTCCACCTTTGCCTTTTGACGCAACCAGCTATCGAAACGTTCATGACGCAAACGAATGCCAAAGGTGTTGATGCCAATAAATTCATGGGTCTTTTTATCGAAACTGATATGAATGCTTTTTTTGCCCGAAGCATGCTCCCAATAGAAACGCGCTTCATTTTCTCTGGGCAGGGCCCATACCCAACCATAGGTCTGGTATTCAATATCGAAAAATTTCGCTGAATTGAACCAATGTCCCGGTTTGTATTGTGTAGGATTTCCACAAATGGTTCTGGCCACCGTCTCTCCCATCATTCTCCCGGTATACCAAACGGCTTCCACAGCTCTTCTTTCATCTATAGGCTCTTGTTGTTCCGCACAATCACCAATGGCATAGACATCTTTACAGTTGGTCTCCAAAAACCGGTTGACCAATACACCACGTCCAATATCAATTTTGGTTTTTTTAAGAAAGTCAATATTCGGACGTACACCTGCTGTCAGTCCAACAATGTCACAGGCAATGGTTTCCCCTTTATCTGTAGTAACCGCTTTTGCCCTTCCCTGTTCGTCGGAAACAATTTCAACGAGATTTGTACTGAGTCTTAAATCGATGCCGTTGCTCCGAATTTCTTTATTGATTAATGCAGATTCCTGATTTGGCAAAACCTTATTCCAAAAACTATCTTCACGCACTAAGAAAGTGACTGGAATCTTTCTGGTATGTAACATTTCGGCCAATTCAATACCTATCAATCCACCTCCAACAATAACCGCATGTTTCGATTCCTTTGCATTCGCTTCCAGCTGTTCCAAATCTTGTTTAGAATACAGCCCTTGTACCCCCTTTAAATCTTGTCCCGGCCAGCCAAATTTGTTGGGTTTGGAACCGGTAGCTATGATCAAACTATCATAGGCAATTGTGGAACCGTCCTCTAAAACAACCTCCTTATTATCCGTGGCAATATAGGATACATAGCCTTCTAACAAATCAATCCTGTTTTTCTTCCAAAACCAATTTTCATACGGTTGCGTATGTTCGAACTTCATATGTCCCATAAAAACATACATCAGTGCAGTCCGAGAAAAGAAGTATTTCGACTCACCTGAAACAATGGTAATCTTGGCATCGCTTAATTTCCTAATATGCCGAGCAGCAGTTACGCCAGAGATTCCATTTCCTATAATGACTACATGTTTCATATATGGTTGTATTAGATCTTCTATAGTTTAAGATTGTTTTGCTTGACTTTGCTTTTAAATCATAAAATGAAAGCAACTCTAAAATAATCAATTTTACACCTCATCGGTCGAAAGAGACATCAATAACTTAAATAAAAAAAGTAAAATTCATTAGTTTAGAATTGTTCTAAATAATGTAATTCTGTAAGGAAACGGTTTTATAAGACACTTTACATAGGTAACAAACTTTTAAAAATTATGAAACACCTATTTACTTTTGTTTGGATAACCTTATTTTTCACTTCGACTATCATCACGAGTCAAAACGGGAATCTAAAAACTTACACCCCATCAAAATTGTTAAAAAAAGGACAAACAGACATTAAAATTTTTGCTAATTTTTACAGTGAAAACGAAGATACTTTTAGCGGCGATAAACCTAGGGAAAATTACTTTACAACAACTTTTGAGGTGTTTCGTGGGATTTCTTCTAATGCAAGATTGAATGTTGGATTGGTTATGAATGTAAAGTCTAACAATATAGGTGGACAGGATTGGTTTTCACCGATTGATTTTAAAAATGAGACTGGTGTTTCCAGAGCGGGACTTACTTCCATTGCTCCTACGATAAGTTTTCAACCAATTTCACATATTGGAAATTTATCCATTCGATCTTCCATATACATTCCATTGCTGGATCACGAAACAGAAAACAATGTGTATTTAGACAAGAAGAGCTGGGTTTGGGAAAACAAGATTTTCTATGATTACACTTTTCCGAGTGGTAATTACCAAATTTTCACAGAGATAGACACTCAGTTGAACTGGGGTGAAGAAGATACTTACGACGCAAACGGAACGTCCGAAGGTGGTTATGCGAATAACAGTTTAGGAATTCCCTTGAGTGTTTTCTTTAGTTATTTTCCTACCAACGATTTCACACTCTATGTACAGGGACAACAGTTTGTATTGATAGACTTGGGCAATGAGTTCAGTCAGGAATTTACGCAAGTTGGACTGGGAATGAAATATCAAATTACACCAAAAATCAATTTGGAAACTTCCTATACAAATTTCGTTCGAGGATCTGATACGGGTTTAGGAGAAACCATTAACTTTGGTTTCCGATATTTATCAAATTGATATGAGACTTGATTTTTTATTTCTTTTACTAGGGATATTCCTTTCTACAAGTTGCAGTTCTCAACTGGCAGACGCAAAGGATCCGGATAAGATTTACGGTTTGAGTTTTGTTGCTTCCAACCGTGAATTGGCGTCCGAAGATATCATCCCCGTAAAAGAAGTGAATGCCAATTGGGTAGCTTTGATGCCTTTTGGTTTTATGAATACCGCTCAGGATCCAGCGGTACGCTTTAATACCTCCAGACAATGGTGGGGAGAACGGGAAGAAGGTATTCGGACGACCTCCGGTCTTTTTAAAGACCAAAACATCAAACGCATGCTCAAACCTCAAATTTGGATAAGAGGGGGAGCTTTTACTGGGGTTATTGAAATGAGCACAGAAGAAGATTGGAAATTATTTGAAGCTCAATACAAAGCTTTTATTCTTTTTTATGCTACCCTTGCCCAGAATGAAGACTTTGAAATGTTTTGTATTGGAACGGAACTGAATTATTTCGTGGTACAACGAACAGCGTTTTGGGACGAATTAATCACTGAGATAAAACAAGTCTACTCTGGAAAATTGACGTATGCTGCCAATTGGGACAGCTATAAAAACCCGAAATTTTGGAAACGTCTGGATTATATTGGTGTGGATGCCTATTTTCCTTTATCCGAAAACAGCACTCCTTCTGTTGGAACACTAAAAACAGCCTGGACACCTATTAAAGCAAGTCTCAAAAATTTTAGTGAAGCAACTAAAAAATCCGTTATCTTTACAGAGTACGGTTATCGCAGTATTGACTTTACTGCCAGAGAGCCTTGGGATTCGAACGTGGAAGAAAACTTTAACGAAACCGCCCAATCCAATGCCCTAAATGCGTTATATGACACGTTTTGGGAAGCGTCATGGTTTGCAGGAGGTTTTTTATGGAAGTGGTTTGACCATACCGATGCAGGAGGCAAAGGACATACCGGATTTACAGTACAAAACAAAAGCACTGAAAAAACAGTTCAAGATTTTTATCCCCCTATTCATGACTAAAACCTGTCGCGTTTTTCTTTTACTTTTGCTAGCTTCATCAATGGCAGTTGCGCAAACAAATTATATTTCAAAGGTACGTTTTACCGGTATCAAAAAAATAAAGACTTCTTTTTTAGAAAACGTTTTAACGACCCAACCGAATCATGAATTGGACTCAACTGTTATTCAAAATGACATTAAATTTCTTAAAAGAATTCCTGCTGTGGCAAACGTCACCTATGCGGTAAAAAGACTTGCGAACAATCAGTATTCCGTTGAGTACGCCATCGAAGAACGCTTTTCTATCATCCCTCTATTCAACGTATATACTTCGAACAATGAAGAGGTAGCCTATAGGGTGGGGCTTTCAGAATATAATTTTCTGGGGCGCGGTATGGTCGTTGGTGGTTTTTATCAAAAAGACATTTACGATTCTTACCGTATTAATTTTCAAGCCCCTTATTTGTTTTCAAAGCGATTCGGGATAGGACTGAGTTATCAGAATTTCACTTCTTTAGAACCCGTGTTTTTTAGTCAGGGCACAGTAGATTACAAATACAACAATGAATCGTACGAGGTACTTGGTCTCTATGAAATCAATGCGAAAAACAGGTTTAGCGCCGGCGTAAATATTTTTACTGAAAACTATCAATATGTGGCAAAAGAAGATGATGTATTGCCTCCTGTAACTGGTTTAATTGAAGATAAAACACTGTACAAATTAATTTATCAATATGACAATTTAGATTATCATTACCAATACGTATCCGGATTGAAAAATGTTTTAAATTTTCAATTTGTACATTCTAAAACCAACGCATCATCTCCCAATTTTTTGATTGGGTGGAATGATTTACTTTATTACAAACGTATCAAATCCAGAGGGAATTTTGCTTCTAGATTGCGTTTAGGGCTTTCTACAAACAACGATTCTCCATTTGCGCCTTTTGCATTAGATAACAATGTAAACATCCGAGGTGTGGGAAACGTTATCGACCGGGGAACGGGCTCTATTGTTTTAAATACTGAATATCGATATACGGTACTTGAGAAAACAGATTACTGTATACAAGGCAATGCTTTCGTAGATTCGGGTTCGTGGAGAACGCCTGGTGGGGCTTTAGATGATTTCATCCAATCTGAAAATATTGTTGTTTTTTCAGGTCTTGGCCTTCGTTTTATTCATAAACGTATTGTAAACGCTGTATTCCGAATTGATTATGGGGTTGGATTGACGCATAACACACATGGAATGGTCTTTGGGATAGGTCAATATTTCTAAGTGCTGTACACAAAAAAAAGTCCCGTTTTGGGGACTTTTTTATATCAACTAATTTTTATGCTATTCCTTATTTCGCGTAGTTGTACCACATTTTATCAACAGCATCTGATTTATCAAAGGCATTAATCCTCTTAATATAGTTAGAAACTAGATTTACAAAAAGTTGATCATCTGCTGACACAACCGGACTAATAAATTCTTTCTCAGTTGATTTTGAAATATTGTTGTAATACAAAAAGCTAGCTTCATAAGAGAAGGCAAGGCTCTCACAGGTTTCAAAATCGGCTACAATACCGTCAACCTTATCTTCACCTAGCAATGCGATTGCATCTGAATTACCATCCACTAAGATTAGGTTTGCTTTAGGGAACCTTGTTTTTACAAAAGTCTCACTAGTCGTTGCTTTTGTTACGGCCAAAGTAACTTTGTCATTATTCACAAGTGCATCATCTCCTTTTGATAGCTTTTTGTTTTTTGTCAAAATAGATTTACCACTTTTAAAATAAACTTCTGGAAAAGCCACCTTTGTATTTCTTTCCGTCGTAATTGATACGCCTGAAAACACAATGTCAACTTTACCATTTGCAACAGCTGGTATCAACTGATCAAAGTCCATTATTTCATACTTTATGGCAACACCCAATTCCTTGGCAAGATGGTTTGCTATTCTAATATCAATTCCTTCGAGTTCTCCTTTTTCCTTGAATGAAAATGGAAACTGCTCACCTGTAGTTCCGACAACAAGAGTTTTACTGGTTACTATTTTGTCTAAAGTTGATTGCTTTGCAGGTTGTGTACACGATGTCATAAACATAGAACATGTTACAACCAAGGCTACTAGCGCGTTGAAAGTTTTTTTCATTTTAATTTGAGGGTTTTGTAAGTATATGATTTACTAATTGTGTAAATTTAATAAAATATATTGTAAACCACGCCAAGGACACAAAATATTAGTTGCATTCAAAAATCATTCAAATAAATCCAATTTTTAAAAGCACTTAGACGCTTCCATAAGGTGATAACTTATATTGAATACTCTCTTATAGTTTTCTAAAGAGACCGTTGAAAAGACCTGACTGTATTATCTTGATTTATAAACAATATTATAAATAGGCTTATTTCTTCAAGGGATAGCATTCCTGACCGACAAAGCTTTTCGGAAAAGATTCGTCGCCTACAAAACCCAAAACTATATCACGACCGCTCTTTGGAATATAGTTGGTGCGAAAAATATAATCCCAAAGACTTAAGGAGATGCCAAAATTCACACCATTGGGATGTGCTTGTGGAAGCGCTTTTGCATGATGCCAAATATGCATTGCGGGGTTATTGAAAATATATTTTAAAATACCGTAATTCAAATGGATATTCGCATGGTTTAAATGTCCAATGGTTAAAGCAATAACATGTACTAGAATTACATCGTCTACAGAAAAACCACCCATAATTGCCAAGGGGATATACAGCATTGTTCTGTATATTACCGTTTCCATCCAATGGTAGCGTAAATGAGCTGCAAAGCCCATTTCTTTTACAGAATGATGTACTTTATGAAAATTCCATAACCACGGAATTCGATGTAACATTCTGTGTGTTATCCATTGTACAAAATCTGTCAAAACAAAGAATAACAAAAGTCTTGATAAAGTGGGCAATGTATTTAAATCAAATAATTTTAATCCATCCAAGTCGATTCCAAACAGCGTAAGAAAAGAAAAAAAATACGATTCAAAAAGAGTGGATAAAGCAATAAACACAATCCAATTAAAAATAAAAAAATTAAAAAACATATAGAGTAAATCGAGCCAAAAACCTTTGCGAAAAACTCCTTGGTCTTTGCGCCAAGGGAAGCATAATTCGAGCAGCCACACCCCTATGGAAACCGCTATCAATATATAAAAATAGTTATTCCATCCTGGGTTCGTAATTTCATGTAGCAAATAGTTTCCATACCCTACAAAAGACTCTTTAAAGATATTTAGTTCCATAATCCATTTGTTTTGGAATTCAATACAATTGCAGTCACACAACCACACCAAATACTAAGATATCATATTTCAACCAATAAAAAAAGAAGTAATGTTTGTTATGGCATATTGGCTATAGCACTGCTTTTTAGTTCCTCAAAGTTGTACAGGTTCTTATCTAACAAATGAGAAGGGTATACATTTTGTAAAGCGCGCATCATGATCGAATTTCTATCTGGAAATTCCGCCTCCCAGGTCGAAATCATTTCTTTTACCTTTTTTCGCTGTAAGTTTTCCTGAGAACCACAGAGGTTACAAGGTATAATTGGAAATTGTTGCTGTGCAGCGTACTTTTCTATATCTTCTTCCTTACAAAATGCCAGCGGTCTTAGCACCATTAAATCACCTGCATCGTTGATAAACTTTGGAGGCATGGTTTCTATTTTTCCGGCAAAAAAGAAGTTCAACAAAAAGGTTTCTATAATATCATTTCTGTGATGTCCTAAGGCAAGCTTATTACAACCTAAATCTCTGGCAGCCTCATACAAGGTTCCTCTTCTCAACCGAGAACACAAACTGCAGGTTGTTTTTCCAAGAGGCGTCTTGTCCATAACAACTTTGTAGGTGTTCTTTTCAATTATTTTAAAGGGCACTCCTATTTCAGACAAATACGCAGGCAATACTTCTTCAGGAAAGCCAGGTTGTTTTTGGTCGAGGTTTACCGCTACAATTTCAAAGGAAATTGGGGCTACTTTTTGAAAATGCAACAACATATCTAACAAGGTATAACTGTCTTTTCCTCCCGACAAACATACCATCACTTTATCACCGTTTTCGAGCATAGAAAATTGCTCAATTGCCTCCCCAGTAGCACGGTGTAATTTCTTTAATAATTGTTTGCTGTTTTCCATAGAGCAAAAATAACATTTCAATCGCGAAGTCTAAAATTTATAGCGAAGGAATTCGGAGCATCGTTTAGGTGTTGAAGCGTTGAAGCATGGAATTGTTGGGGCGTGGAATTGTTGAAGGGTTGAAGCGTTGAAGGGTTTAACTGTTGAACTGTTGAATTGTTGAAGCGTGGAATTGTTGAAGCGTTGAGTTGTGGAATTGTTGAATTGTGCACTCTTCTTGAACTTCTAACAATCTTGGCAAAAAAATCTCTACGTCAAAGTCTAAGTCCGGGTCTGAGTCAAAGTCAAAGTCTGAGTCAAAGTCTGTGTCAGCGTCAGCGTCTGAGTCAGCGTCAAAATCAGAGTCAAAGTCAAAGTCAGTGTCTGAGTCAAAGTCTGAGTCAAAGTCAAAGTCAGCGTCCACGTCTATATCAAGCCCAACTAACAACAACCACCGCCATCATAATGATAGGTCGATTCACTAAAAAAGAGATCCTCTCGGCCCAAACTCTTTAAAGCATTTGCAGTTTTATCACAAACTGCCAATGGTTGATTCTGATACAATACATGTCCCCTTCCATCATCAAAATACGTCTCCTCTCCATAGTAGATAGCCGCTTTTCCTGTAAATACACAGGGACCATCTTCCGGCATCGGGTCCTTGATAGCCGCTACTTCGATAGATTCTATATAAATCAATTCATCTGTAGGATAGTGCTTAGGGTCTAAAATGCGATACGGTTTTCTTGCGCGTATTTCAATGGTACCAAATCCGGCATCTGTCAACATCTTTATATAGTCAACAATAGGAATACTACCGCTTAAACAGAGTGCTCTCAAACGTTCGTCGTTTCGTAATGTATCGTTCATGGGTTGCTCACAGGTGGGATCACTCATTACCAAACGACCGTGTGGCTTGAGTACCCGATACATTTCTGCAATGGCCTTTTTCAACTCCTCTGCCTTAAAAATATTAAACAGACAGTTTTGCGCTGCCACATCAATACTGCTATCAGCCACGTTTAAGTTTAATGCATCTCCCTTTACCAATTCTACAAATTCGCTTTTAAACCAGGGGTTCAACGCCTCAGCTTCTTTAAAGTTTTTACGCGATGCTTCTAACATTTCTGGTACGACATCAACGCCAATAACCCCACCTTTCTGACGGGAAAAATAAGAAAACTGCAATAGCTCCATGCCACCACCTACACCGACATATAGAATTTTGGGTGAATTCGACAAATCTCGTGCATGTACGGTACTTCCACAACCGTAATTCATTTCCTGCATGGTTTTAGGAATTTTCAATCCCGGTAATTCCCAAATTGGATTTGTGGTACAACACAAACCAACGTCTGGTGTAAGTGCCGCTTCCTTATATACATTGTGTGTGGTCTCTAAATAACTCATAGAATTCAATTTTATATTTTATCGCCTTAAAGAGCTGCTATCAATCCTGAAAACAGGTCGATTAATTTAGGTTCGGCTTTGGCTGCCAATTCAAATATTTCAGGGATATTGATGGGCTGTAAATTGTCAGGATCACACTCATCTGTAAGAACCGATACTGCTACACAGTCTATCTCCAACTGATTACAAACGATGACTTCTGGCACGGTAGACATACCTACAGCATCTGCACCAATGATTCTAAGATACCTGTATTCTGCTCTGGTTTCTAATTGGGGACCTACAACGGCCGCATAAACACCATCGTACAGTGTGATGTCGTTTTTATTCGCATATTTCCTAAGGATTGCATTCATCTTTTTCGAATACGGCTCGGACATATCTACAAATCGAGGTCCTAACTGTTCAATTCCTTTCACAGCCAATGGGGAACCTCCTTGTAAATTGATATGATCGTCTACCAATAACAAGTCTCCTTTTTTAAAAGAAGGATTGATGGCGCCTGCTGCATTTGAAATACATAAGTTTTCAATTCCCAAACCTTTAAGAACACGAATAGGAAATGTAACTTCTATAAGCGAATATCCTTCATACAAATGAAACCTTCCTTGCATGATTAGTACTTTCTTTCCTGCAAATTTTCCTAAAATTAATTTGCCTACATGAGATTCTACCGTCGACGTTGGGAAATTAGGAATTTCACTGTATGCTACTTCTTCAATTATCGATACTTCTTCAATCAGCTTTCCAAGTCCTGTACCAAGAACAATTCCAACCTTAGCTTTGTTATATCCTTTTGAACTCAAAAAAGCAACGGCTTCTTCTATTTTGGCTATCATATTTAGGGGATTACAATTTGATATGTTTCCATACGTTTTTCAAAAACAATTTGCACCATATAAATACCCGATTTCAAAGTTGAAGTATCTATAGCAGTGCGCACTTCAGTTAAAAGTACGGATTCTTGTACAACTTCTCCCAAAATAGACATAATATTTAGTATAGGCTTTTCGGCTCCGAAGTTTTCAATATAAAAAACTTCATTTTCAACTTTTGTCGGATATACTTTGAATTCATTCTGCGTTGTTTCCCCAACACTTAAGTTGGCACAATCTGCCCCAGATTTCACTCCAAAGGTACCGGTTCCCCAATAATGATTGTATTCGGCACAATGAATTACAACATAAGTATACGCATCTATATCAACCGCAGGCACGAGTGCTGACAAGTCATAGGACTGACTCCCAGAGCTGCTTTGTAACAGTCCTAAATCTATGGCGTCCTCTGTTACCAAAACTCCATTTACGGGTGTCGATACAGTACTGGAATTACTGAGATAGACATGAAGATCGGGACCAGAATTGGTAAAAAAATCACTGCTAAAAACGAGCGTCTTTGTTTCGTCTAATAAAAAGTTAAGCTCCGCGGTTCCGTTTAAGGTGTATTCTGGACCGTCTTGAAATGGAGCCGTACGTATACATTGCCCAATTATGACCTGAAAACTGAGAACGAAAACGGCAATCGTGTAGTATTTTAATTTCATTACTGTATAAGTTTGTTTAGGTTTGAGTCGGTTTTTATATCAGAAATTACATCAATATCATTTAAAATTTCTAAAAAAGAACAAGAGTAGTCTTCATCCAAATCCTTTAAGGTTGCCTTAAATACTGTATTTTCTCCCCACTGCTTGTTCTGAAACAGTTTTGGAATTGATTGTTTCAATCCTAACAGATAATAGCCTCCATCTTGAGCGGGTCCTAATACTGAATCTGTTTCTTCTAGTTTTTTAAAAGCATTTTCAATATGATCTTGTTGCAAATCTAGCATGTCGGAACCTATGATTGCTATATGCTCATAGCCTGCATCAAACCCTTCTTGAAAAGCAGCTTGCATCCTTTCTCCTAAAGCAGCTCCAATTTGCTTCTTTTTTTTGTAAATATCAGGATTCCATGCATCACTTTTAGGAATAGCTTCAGAATAATACAACCATTTATCCATTTCAAGGTTCTCTGTGATGCCTCGTGTATGTTGCAGCAATGCTTTATATACTTCCAAGGCTTTTTCTGCACCTATATCCTTTGCCAATCTGGTCTTTACTTTTCCCAATTCGGGGGTCCGTGTAAAGATTAGTAATAATTTCTTAGTCCTCATATATTTTCTCTCCGTTTGATAACCACCTACTCCATTCTTTGGAATAGGTATGCACCTTCTCAGTAGGCACCCCTACACTGTCCACTACTTGTTTTGATTGATTCTTCCATTCGAATATCCCTCCATATAAATTGTACACATTGGTATAACCTGCAGCACGTAATTTTTCACCAACCAATTCACTTCTAACTCCAATAGAGCAATACACTATTATTGGTCTGGTTTTGTTTGGGTACGATTGTTCTATTTTCTGAACATCAAAAAAATCAAACCCTATAGGAATTGCTCCTTCAATATGACTGGTTTGAAATTCTTTGGTTTCTCTTGCATCTAAAAACAAGTAGTCTGCATTAGATTCTATTTCCGATACTCTTAGTATTGGAACACTTTCTTTCAAGTTATTTTTCAGCAGTCGCTCAATTTTTTTGGATTGCCCAAAAGTCACACTTTTCAAACTTAAAAACAGTAATAGCACCACAGTTGCCTTTATGTATCTCATCTTCGAAAATTTTTAGATCTTAGCGATTATTAGGTTTTCAAGACAATGCACCTTGACAGCTCGACCCTGCGCCTGCAGTACAACCGTAGCAATGATTTTGAACAACAATATTCCTTTTTTCTAATACCAACTCATTAAAGTTTTCGATATTTTTAACGGCTCCTAAAATGGGCAAATCCAACATTTGATTGAAATCACAATCATACATAGTTCCATCCCATCGTATAGACACAGTATTTCTACACATCAAATTTTCAACGGATGCACTATTGAAATTATCGACCAATAAACGCATATAATCCAACAATTTCCCACTCTTTTTTAAATCGTTTAAAAAACGGCTAATAGGCATGTTCGTAATGGTATATAATTTATTAAATACAATTCCAAAATTAGCAGAGAGCATTCGTTTATAATCTGCCTCTAAACTTTCTTGATCTCCTGGTAAGGAAGGACCACCAGGATTGTACACCAAATGCAATTTTAAATTAGAATCCGTTCTCCCGTACCCAGTTTCATTTAGTTTTTGTAAACCTTCAATAGATGCATCAAAAACACCTTCTCCTCGCTGTTTATCAACATTTTCTACGGTATAACATGGCATTGAAGCGATAACCTCCACCTGATGCGCTGCAAAAAAAGTTGGCAAATCTTCATATGCTTTGTGGAAAGTAAGAATGGTCAAATTACTACGCACAATAATCTTTATATTTCGCTGTGAAAGCTCTTTTACAAACCACTTGAAATCCGGGTGAATTTCGGGTGCACCTCCAGTTAAATCTACCGTATGAAAGTTGCCTGCATCGATAGCTTTTAAGCAGTCTTTCATTGTTTTAACAGACATCAATTCTTTTCGACTTGGCCCTGCATTGACATGACAATGATTGCATACCTGATTGCATAAATAGCCCAAGTTTATTTGAAGTATTTCAAAGCTATCAGATTGCAAAGGCAACTGTTTGAATTTCTTAAGTTGTTTTGAGAATGGAGGTATCTCTATTTTATTCAACTCAGCAATGTCTTTTCGTGTCTTTTTTGAAACTGTAACTTCTACAGGAGCTTCTTTCACCTGTTGTAGGGTCTTTCTGACTTTTTTATATATTTCGACTCTGTCCTTTTCAGTATACTTTTCCATATGCTTCGTACCTATAAAAATAATTTTATTCGTTGAGGTTCCAGTTGTACTCGAGATAACGAATTTTTGTTTTTTTGTTCAAAGGAACTTCTGAATACTTTTGTAAATAAGATACTAATGTTCCCTTTTTAACAAAGTCTTCCTGATACCATTCAAATATTTTTGAAAGTTTTACTTTTTTCGCATCCATTATATTTCTTTCCTTGTCATTGACAAACTTATGCATCAAGGATTCCAAATGCATTTCGATATTTTGTTCTGTGAAGGCACTATTAAACAGTGGTGGACAAGAAAAAGAAGCACAGTTCACACCTACATGTATACGTGGATCGTTAAATTTTTTACGTAATATTTCATGCTCAATCTGATTTAATGTATAGGTTTCTCCGCCTACAATTGCAAAAGAATGGTGCCATGCGTCCTTTCCTTTGATTCGAATATCTAAAATACTCTTTAACGGGTAGTGATCTAAAATCAGTTGAATCGTGTAGGCATTATAGGCATTTATCCAAAACGCTTTTTCTTGATTGTCGGACCAACTATCTTGCACTTTTGTCTTTTGGAGATATGCAATGAAATTCGTTAAATCTTCAGGATTTTCTTTGGCTCCTTTGTAGGACATTACACCGTCATCAGTACAATAATCTTGCAAAAATGAATTGAATAGTTCTGTTTGAGCATTTGTATTGATTGAAAAACTCAGCAATAGAATTAAGGAGAAAAGGTAGTTCATAATAGGTAAATAAATAGAATTTTTATAGTAGTAGTATTCTAGGACAAAACATTACAAAAAGTCTTTCAATTCTTCTCCATGGGTAAGTTTAAATCGTTTTCTAAACAGGTAAACTATTATATACAAAACCGGAGTATCTAATAAGGCAACACAAATTTTAAATAAGAATCCTGCCCATACCAAACTCGCAAAACGCTCCCACGAAATCACACCAAAAACACAAAGTAACAAGACAACCGTGAACGTATCGATGAATTGCGACGAGAAAGTGGAAAAATTATTACGCAACCAGAGATACTTACCATTTGTTTTTTGTTTCCAAAAATGAAAAATTCTAATATCAATAAATTGGGCGAACAAATAAGCGAGCATCGAAGCTAAAACCGCAACAGGCGATAATCCAAATACCGTTGTGTAGGTTTTTTCATTTACTGGGGACCAACTTGTAGCCGTTGCCACATCTCCAATAAGCACAATCAAGATTGAGAAAAAGGAAGCTATGATTCCAGTTATCACGACTTGATTTGCTTTTTTCTTACCGTAAACTTCAGATATAACATCTGTAATTAAAAAGGTTATTGGATAAGGCAACAAGCCTACAGAAAGTTCAAAAGGAAACCAACCGAAAGGATTCCAATAGAAAAATTTTTGAAAAATTAAATTACTAACCACTAAAGAGGTTATAAAAAGACTGCCAAGAATTAGATAGATATTAGCAGCAAGCAACTTGTCTTTTGTATTCATAAGCGCGTATTTGCACGAATATACAAAAATTCGACTTTTTTAAACAAGGATAATTTAAGAGAGTAATTTTGAATAACATATGAATTGCAATTACTTTTTAGATTCAAAATATAGCTATTCCTAAAACAATGCTTATTTTTGCATTCTAAATTAGAAAACTAAACAATATGAAAGCATATATTTTCCCTGGACAGGGTGCTCAATTCTGTGGGATGGGACTTGACTTGTACGAAAATTCTGAATTGGCAAAAGAATTATTTCAACAAGCGAACGCTATTTTAGGGTTTGACATTACAAAAATCATGTTCGAAGGAACCGCTGAAGACTTAAAGCAAACGAACGTAACACAGCCTGCAGTATTTTTACATTCTGTAATTTTAGCCAAAGTATTGGGCGATGATTTTAAAGCCGATATGGTAGCAGGACATTCTTTAGGAGAATTATCAGCTTTAGTTGCCAATGGAACTCTGTCTTTTGAAGACGGTTTAAAACTAGTTGCCAAAAGAGCAGATGCTATGCAGAAAGCATGCGAATTAGAGGCTGGTACTATGGCAGCAATTTTAGGCTTAGAAGATACAGTTGTAGAAGAGATCTGCGCGGCCATTAATGGTGATGTTGTTGCGGCAAACTTTAATTGCCCAGGGCAATTGGTAATTTCAGGTGAATTAGAAGCGGTAAAAGCTGCTTGTGAATTGGCAACTGAAAAAGGCGCTAGAAGAGCTTTATTACTACCTGTTGGTGGTGCTTTTCATTCACCTTTAATGGCACCTGCAAGAGAAGAATTGGCTGCTGCTATTGAAGCAACACAATTCAACACTCCAAGTTGTCCTGTGTACCAAAATGTAGTCGCCAAGGCAGTTATTGACCCTAAAGAGATAAAAGAAAATCTGATTGCTCAATTAACAGGAGCTGTAAGATGGACTCAATGTGCTCAGGCAATGATTTCGGATGGTGCTACAGAATTTATCGAGGTTGGACCTGGGAAAGTTTTACAAGGCTTGTTGGCTAAAATCGATAGATCAGTGGCTAGAAGTGGAGCAGCTATCTAGGGCTAATGGCTAACGAATAACGGATAACCGATAACCGATAACCGATAACCGATAACGAATAACGAATAACGAATAACGAATAACGAATAAATTAAAAAACCTTCTTTGAAATTTCAAAGAAGGTTTTTTATTGCACTACAATTGAAATGTTATTTCTGGGCTTGCTGCCATTTCCAAGCAGAATCCAAGGCTTCATCTAAAGAAAGTTCTGTTTTCCATTTCAACTCCTTATTCGCAAGGGTAGTATCTGCATACGCTGCAGTAATATCACCTTCTCTTCGTCCTACAATTTTATAATTTAATGGGAATCCAGATGCCTTTTCAAAAGCCTTTATCACTTCCAATACAGAAGAACCTTTTCCTGTACCAATATTAAAAAACTCATAGTTCGTTTTGTTTTCCTTTTGTAGCAAACGACCTAAGGCAGCGATATGTGCTTTTGCCAAGTCAACAACATGAATATAATCTCTAACGGCTGTACCGTCTACTGTAGGATAATCATCTCCAAAAACAGATAATTCTTTACGCATTCCTGCGGCAGTTTGCGTAATAAAAGGAATTAAGTTTTGTGGCACACCTAGGGGCAATTCTCCAATTTTAATACTTGGATGCGCTCCAATAGGATTGAAGTAGCGCAAGGCTATAGCGTTCAATCCAAGGGCTTTACACGTATCTCTTATTAAAATCTCACCAACTTGCTTCGAATAACCATATGGAGATTCAGCAGGTTTTACAGGAGCACTTTCTGTTATTGGCAACTGGTCTGCTTGTCCGTATACCGTACAAGAAGAACTAAATATAAAATTATCAATATTACGAGCGGTCAATTCTCCTAATAAATACACCAAAGTATTCAAGTTGTTTTGGTAGTATTCCAAAGGTTTTGAAACACTTTCTCCTACTGCTTTGTATGCTGCAAAATGAATTACTCCGTCCACTTCATGTGTATCAAAAAATTGCTTTACATCTTTTTGAACACGTAAATCAATATTTACATAAGTAGGTTTTATACCTGTAATTGATTCTATTTGATCTAACACGTCTATGGAAGTGTTTGACAAATTATCGATAATGAGTACCTCATAACCTTCATTTTGTAATTCTACTACGGTATGAGATCCGATGAAACCAAGTCCACCTGTAACGAGTATTTTTTTCATTTTGCTCTGGTTTAATTCTATTTATTTAAAAAATCTTTTATTGTATTAATTATAAAATCTTGTTGCTCGCTATCCAATTCGGTATGCATTGGCAATGCAATCACTTCATCGACCAACTGATTAGTTATTGAAAAGTCGGCTTCGTTATACCTACTATCTACATAAGCTTTTTGTTTGTGGAGAGGAATTGGATAATAGATTGCACAAGGAATATTTTGCTCTTGAAGGTGTTGCATTAGTGCATTTCTATCTGCATCAACAATTCTCAATGTATATTGATGAAAGACATGACAATCACAGCTTTCACATATCTGAGGTGCTATAATATTTTTATGTCCTTCAAACCCTTTGGAGTAATAACGTGCCGCATTTTGTCGAGCCGCATTATAGTCATCTAAATGAGTTAGTTTAATTCGTAAAATAGCAGCTTGAACACTATCCAATCTCGAATTCACCCCTACAACGTCATGGTGGTATCTTTCATACATTCCATGATTTACAATCCCTCTAATGGTATGTGCTAACGTATCGTCATTTGTAAAAATAGCACCTCCATCTCCGTAACATCCTAAGTTCTTAGACGGGAAAAATGAGGTCGTTCCAACATCACCAATCGTCCCCAGCTTTTGTTTTCCATTTTTTGAATTATAACTCGCACCTACCCCTTGAGCATTGTCTTCAATCACGAATAGATTGTGTGTATTTGCAATTTCCATAATGGCGTCCATATTCACAGCACGTCCAAACAAATGCACAGGTACAATTGCCTTGGTCTTGGGTGTAATCGCTTTCTTTATGGCATCAATTGAAATATTCATATTGTTAATATCAACATCGACTAAGACGGGGGTTAATTGCAAAAGAGCAATTACTTCTACAGTTGCGGCGAAGGTAAAATCAGTTGTAATTACTTCATCTCCGGGTTTTAGCCCCAAGCCCATCATTGCTATCTGCAAGGCATCAGTTCCGTTAGCGCAAGGAATTACATGCTTTACTCCTAAATAATTTTCTAAGTCCTTTTGAAAACCGTGTACTTCAGGTCCATTGATAAATGCAGTGGATTGAATGACATCAATTACAGCATCATTTATTTGATTTTGTATTTTCTCGTATTGACCTTTTAAGTCAACCATTTGAAGTTTTTTCATTTCGTCGATTTTACGTTAAATAGAATCACAAAAGTACAAATAAATTCAGCTGCGACCTTATAGAAAAGATGTAAATACTTGTTCTTATTTGCAGGTCAAAATGACCAACTCCTTTTCTAAACTCTGTGCAAAAATAACAAAAAAAAACACATTAAACGTATATTATACATTTAATGTGTTTTTCAGGATTTGAAAAAAACCTAAGACCGTATGCTAGTTATCAGCAATAGTACTATTGTCTTTCCATTCGCTTACACTGGCAATCTTTGAATTCTCATAGTCTACTTCAAGTAAGGTATCTCCTTTCCAAACGAACCATTTCCCTACTTTATTCCCTTTGTAATAATGAGCAATGGTTGTCTTCTTTCCTGAAGTATCGAATTGTATCCATTTTCCAGTAAGTTTCTTATCGGTATCGTAATACCCTTGTTCTTTTACCTCACCTGTCTCATAAAAGAAAGTAACCTTCACCAGATCTCCATCTTTTTCGTAAACTGGTTTAATAGTCTCAGTTGCAGCTGCACCTTGAGCACTTAGAACAATTGAAGTAAGAACGAATAATGTTATAAATAGCTTTTTCATGTGGGATATATTTTGATGATTATACCTCAAAGATACGTATAATTTTACATTCTATACATGTTTTGGTAACATTAATTTAACATTGGGCGAAAGATTTAACATTGGACATGCTATCAGAACCAAAAATCAACGCTTAAATACCAATTTTGACTGCTGATATCGGGTGACCAATCGCGCACTAATCGGATGGGACCCAACACAGAATTATAGCCATACTCCACCGCATATCCAGAAAAAATATCTTGAAACACAGCTCCGTCATTAAACACATCCAAATCCGTTCTAGCATAATTTGCAATGGCACCAATACTGTGGTTTTTCACAATTTCATAGCGTATTTCAAGCATCCCTTTTAGATAGGAATGATTTTGATAATACTCAAATTCATAACCATAGAAGGGAATATGATTGTTGATCATATTTTCACCATAGCCTCCAAGAGCGTATAAGAATTGGTTGGAGGTATTGTCTTCAAAAGTAACACCGCCTTCCGCTGTAAGATGAAAGGAAAGCTTATCGAAAGCTGTCTTTACGCCAGACAATTTTAATTTCAATTGACAAAAGGGGTTGAAATTGTCATTGTAATCTGTTGAAGTCATATAATATTTAAATTCACCATCTACTAAAAAACCATTTTTTGGAAAAAACTTATCATCGTATGAATCCAATTTTAAATAACTAACTGCATTTAAGTAATTGCTTTTATCAAAAAAGAAGGTTTCTTGTCCTTCTTCTCTGACCAAGGCTTTCGTATACGTTTCAATTAGTTTATATTCCAAGCCCACGCCAAGGGCAAACTTTCTATTAAAAGTAGTTTGTACGTAAAACATGGAAGTAAAATCTAAATAATGTTTATTGATCGAATTTACTTCTTCTCCGGCATAGCGCACATCGGTACTCAGACTATTAAATCTAGAATTCAAACCATAGCTGGTATAAAAACCATTGTTTACAAAATAGTTTAGGTTCGCCCTAATATTATCCCCAAAAATCATGTCAGCGGAAAAGATATCATTCTTTTGCAGCATGTGCTTGGTTGTAAAATTCAATAAAAAGCTGGACTTATAAAGGGGGTCATAGTGCAAACCTGCCTTTACAAAACTATGCGTCTTGTTCTCCTTAACGCCAATATGAAGTACATTTTCATTATTCGGAAGTTTTTCGAAATGGTATTTTATCAAATCGAAATCATTCGAAGAAGCCAACCTGTTAATCTTAACATTCAATTCCTTGTAACTGATAGAATCACCTACATCCAAATTCATCTGTCCTTTGATATACGCTCTTGAATAGTGCTTTACGGGATTGATCTGAATCCAATCGATACGCTGCTTTGTTGGCGGTTTTATTTGCTCTTTTTTCGTTTTCTTCATTTTATTAGATGCAGCAAGTCTTTCGAACACCTCCTGAAATTCGGAACCTACTTCCTCTCCTATCTCGATAATAGCTCCAACATCATCAAAAGATGTAACCCCAAATTGTGATAAATCAGGCCGAATATGCACATCTAATTTTTTTATTTTCTCTTCATCTCTACCGTACATCTGATAATTTACAATCTGATTCAATACATCGACTACAGTTTGAATTTCGTCATTTTTATCTAAGGTTCCTTGCACATCTACACCAATAATATAATCTACCCCTCTGCGCTGCATTTCTTCAACCGGAAAATTATCAGCAACACCACCGTCTATGTATAAAGAACCTTCAACCTCCATAGGATCTAATAAAGAAGGTAACGATGCACTTGCCCGCACTGCCTCTGCCAAATGCCCAGAATCAAACACCTTCATTTTTCCAGATTCCAGATCTGTAGCCACGCAGAAAAACGGAATGGGCAGTGTTTCAAAATCATTAATGGTATGTACCGATTCAAACAACCGATTCAATTCACTATATACCGACTGACCTTTTGCAATTGCTTTAGGCAATCTTATTTTCCCCTTTTTCATTGGAAAAGAAATCAAGTGTTTTTCTCCGTATTGTTTTTCAAAAAAAGAAGATTTATTTCGAGGAATGATGTCCTGTAGTAGTTTTTTAAAATCCAACGAGCGAATAATCGAATCAATTTCATTGGCAGTATAACCAGTAGCATAGAGTCCTCCAACAACAGCTCCCATACTCGTTCCTCCTATATAATCTAGTTGCAACTCCGACTTTTCTATGGCCTTTAATACTCCAATATGTGCAAAGCCTTTTGCTCCACCCCCACTTAATACAAGTCCTATTTTAGGCCGTGCATCTTTCTGCCCAAATACAGACGACAAGCACAGTATAGCCATATAAAACAGACTTTTAATTTTCATTACTTTTTTTTATAAATATAAAGAAAGATACGTTTCATTTAAAAATAATTATTTTTTATTTTTTTCCTGAAAAGCGACTTGTATTTTTGTGGCTTTAGCCCCCCCAACAACTGAGGTCAAACTTTCCAAACTCGCTTCTTTTACCCGCTTCACAGATTTGTAATACTGCAACAATGTTTCTACCGTTTGCTTCCCAATACCAGGAATGGTTTCTAATTCAGATTGTACTGCTGTTTTACTACGTTTATTCCTATGATGTGTGATTCCGAATCGATGCGCCTCATTTCTTAAAAACTGAATAATCTTTAAGGTTTCCGAAGTCTTGTCTAAATACAGAGGAACTGGGTCTTCTGGATAATAAATTTCTTCCAATCGTTTTGCAATACCGATAATGGCAATTTTATGACGCAACCCTAACAAATCGAGACTCTTTAAAGCCGAAGATAATTGCCCTTTTCCACCATCAATCACAATCAATTGTGGTAACTCGCTTCCTTCTTCATGTAAACGCTTGTATCTTCTAAACACCACTTCTTCCATAGAAGCAAAATCATCTGGACCTTCTACGGTTTTTATATTAAAATTACGATACTCCTTCTTACTTGGTTTTCCATTTCTAAAAACTACGCAGGCCGCAACTGGATGGGCTCCTTGTATGTTTGAATTGTCAAAACACTCAATATGTCGCGGTTCTTCAGACAAACGTAAATCTTTTTGCATCTGCGCCATAATCCTTTTTACATGTCGATCCGGATCTACAATTTTTATTTGTTTGAAACGATCTTGTCTATAGTATTTTGCATTGCGTTCTGACAATTCAACAATGCGTCTTTTATCTCCTAGTTTGGGAACTGTAACTTTAATGTCTTTTCCTAAATCTATCTCAAAAGGCACATAAATTTCTTTGGTGAGTGATTGAAATCGTTGTCGCATTTCTACAATAGACAATTCCAAAAGTTCCTTGTCTGTTTCACCGAGTTTTTTCTTTATCTCTGTTGTATGTGATTGAATGATTGCCCCATTAGAAATCTTAAAGAAATTGACGTATCCATAACTCTCATCGGAAATGATTGAAAACACATCGACGTTATTGATGGCTGGATTGACAACCGTGGAACGCGACTGATAACCTTCCAACAAATCTAATTTCTCCTTTATTTTCTGCGCTTCCTCAAATTTCATCTGTTCGGAAAATGCCAACATACGTTCTCTAAAAGAACTCAGTGATGATTTTAAATTTCCTTTGATGATATTTTTTATGGCCTTGATATCTGCACTGTAGTCTTCTTCGGTCTGAAGGCCTTCACAAGGTCCTTTACAGTTACCGATATGATAGTCTAAACAAACCTTGTATTTTCCTGTGGAGATATGCTGTGGAGACAAATCGAAATTACAGCTGCGCAATTGAAAGAGTTCTTTGATCAAATCTAGTAAAACACGTGCAGTTTTCACAGAAGTATAAGGACCAAAATATTCGGAACCGTCTTTAATTACTTTTCGCGTTAAAAAAACACGCGGGAAACGCTCTTTTTTGATACAAATCCACGGATAGGTTTTGTCATCTTTTAACATCACATTGTACTTGGGCTGGTATTTTTTAATCAAATTATTCTCCAGCAGCAAAGCATCTGTCTCTGTTGCAACAACAATATGTTTTACAGACCGTATCTTTTGCACGAGCACTCTGGTCTTTCCGTTCTCTTGTTGCTTGTTAAAATACGAACTTACTCGTTTCTTTAAATTTTTAGCCTTTCCAATATACAACAACGTATCATCAGCATCGAAATACTGATACACCCCTGGCGAACTAGGCAATGCTTTTACTTGTACTTTTAAGGATTCAGACATAAGCGCTAAAATACTAAATTCAGACAATTGATGAAGGGGTTATTGAGTTATTTAGTTTTCTCGTTGGCTAGTTTTCTTGTTGGATGGTTTTCTCGTTGACTAGTTTTATAGTCTGCTAATCGGCTGGTCATCTGGTCTTCTATACTGCTAGTTCGTGTGCCGCGCAGTGGGGAGCGTAGCGTTGAAAGTTACACATCGTTTTTCCTAATTGTCAGCTCGAGTGAGCCTACCCGTCTTTGGAGTATCAAAATCCATATGTCATTCTTCTTATTTGTTCCCTCGATCGGAGTTGAGAGGACGCTCTTGTTTGAAAGAAGTATTTTCTTAAGAACAACAAAGACTCTACTCTCTTCATTCCCTTTCTAAACCGCATCATTTTTTTACCTTATCCCAACTCTTTTCAAAAAACAAAAACTATATTGCACTAGAAAAGCACATAAAAAAAAACATGCTAAAAGCCGCAGCCCGCAGTCATTTTAAAACCTTACGAAATCAAAGTCTTCCTTCAGAACGCGAAGACTGGAGCATTGCTATTGCCAATAACTTACTCAAAATAGACATTTGGGATTCAATTTACTTTCACCTTTTTCTTACTATTGACGAACAAAAAGAAGTAGATACTGAACATATATTAAATATCTTATTTGCCAAGAACAAGGAGATCATCGTTTCAAAATCCGATTTCGACAAGCACAGCATGCAGCATTTTTTATTGACAGAAAATACGCGGATCAAAAAAAACAAATTCAATATTCCAGAACCTATAGAT
The DNA here is from genome assembly GCA_943789365.1 of uncultured Flavobacteriaceae bacterium. Classification (GTDB taxonomy): domain Bacteria; phylum Bacteroidota; class Bacteroidia; order Flavobacteriales; family Flavobacteriaceae; genus Flavicella. The sequence goes on from CALSTV010000001.1 coordinate 907,497, forward strand.
GGTATTGAAGTACCAACTTCAAAATTTGATGTGGTCTTTATCCCTTTACTCGCTTATGACAAACTAGGCAACAGGGTTGGTTATGGAAAAGGCTTTTACGATCGCTTTCTCAAAACTACCAACTGTATAAAAATCGGTTTATCTTTTTTTGAACCAATCGATCAAATAGAAGATGTGCTCGAGAGTGACATTCCATTAGACTATTGTATTACGCCTAAGAACGTACATCAATTTTGTAAATAACAGCAACTTCCATCTAGGAAAAGCGACTTCCTGTTAATTCTCACTCGATTTCGTACATTCTTGTTTATTTTTTCACATTTCAAGGGTTCTTTTAACAGCCTTTTGTATCTTTGAGCAAAAATAAATAGGTATGTCAAAACAGACAAAATTATCGAGATTCAACAACAATGTTCTTTCTAAATACCAAGTATACAACAGTGTATTTATGACATTGCCATTCGACAATGTTAGCAAAACAGGAACACTTTTACCTTTGTTTAACGAAACTTGTGTGGAAGGTTTTAAAGAAGGGAAAACACCTACCGAAATTGTAGAAGGTTTTTTTAACGAGTACAAATCAAATAGCACAGAAGAAGAACGTATTGGTTATATTTTTAAATTCATTCAATATATAGAGCGTCAGGTGGTGTTATTTGATGCCATTGAAGATTCTGCCTTTGCTGAAGTAAATAATATGCATGGTATTGGAACCATCAGAAACATCAAGGAAGAGGCAAGCTCAAAACGCGTTAAGGAAGACCTTCGCAAATACCTAGAAGAGTTTAAAACTCGTTTGGTATTAACGGCACACCCTACACAGTTTTATCCAGGTACGGTTTTGATCATCTTGTCCGACTTACAACAAGCCATTAAGGATGGGGATCTTCCATTTATTAAAAAATTGCTTTCGCAGTTAGGAAAGACCACCTTCTTCACCCAACAAAAACCAACACCTTACGATGAGGCTATCAGTTTGATCTGGTATTTAGAAAATGTATTCTACCATTCTATTAGTAAGATTTACGACTATATTCAAACACAGATTTTTGACGGAAAGTCCATCGACAACGAAATCATCAACTTAGGATTCTGGCCTTGTGGTGACCGTGATGGGAATCCATTTGTAACGACTGAAACGACTTTAAAAGTAGCGCGTAAACTGCGTCAAACTGTATTAAAAAACTATTATAGAGACGCTAGAGAAATCAAACGTAGATTGTCCTTTGCGGGTGTTCACGATATCATTAGCGATATTGAAGTACGTTTGTACGATAGCTGTATTTCTGAAGATGCACCGATACGTATTTCTAGTGATGCCTTACTAGAGAAATTACAGAGCATCAAGAAAATCATAAAAGATCAATACAACGGATTGTTCATAGAAGAAGTAGATACTTTTATCAATAAAGTAAAACTATTTGGTTATCATTTTGCGACCATGGACATTCGTCAAGACAGCCGCGTACACCACAATGTATTTACAAATATTGTTAAGGAATTACAGGAAAAAGGAGATACTACCTTCCCTGAAAATTACCTAAACATGTCTCCAAAAGAGCAAATAGAAGTATTGGCAAAAGTAAAAGGAAATGTAGATCCTGAAATGTTCAGCGATGATATGGCCTCTAAAACTTTGAGTTCTATGCATGCAATCAAGACCATTCAAAAAGAAAATGGTCCTAGAGGAGCCAACCGTTACATCATTAGTAACAACCAAACGGCTTTGAACGTAATGGAAACTTTTGCTATGTTGAATCTATCTGGTTTTGAAGATGGCTTGCATGTTGATGTAGCGCCATTGTTCGAAACAGTAGACGATTTGGCAATCGCTCCTGAAGTGATGCGTGAACTGTACAGCAACCCTGAGTATAGAGCTCATGTAAAAAGTAGAAATAACAAACAAAACATCATGCTTGGTTTCTCTGACGGAACAAAAGATGGTGGATACCTAATGGCAAACTGGGGAATCTACAAAGCCAAAGAAGAGCTAAGTAAGGTTTCACGTGAGTTTGGAATTAAAGTTATTTTCTTTGACGGACGTGGTGGACCACCAGCTCGTGGAGGAGGAAAAACATCTAAATTCTACGGTTCCTTAGGTCCGAAAATTGAAAATCAAGAAATTCAGTTGACCATTCAAGGGCAAACCATTAGTTCTAATTTTGGAAACTTGGATTCTTCTCAGTATAACATCGAACAATTATTAGGTGCCGGGCTTACCAATAAAATATTTAACGATCCTAAAAACGGCGAAATGCGTTCGGAAGATCGAGAAGTAATGGTAGATTTGGCTGAGACTAGCTACCAGGCCTATGTAGACTTTAAAGAGCACCCAATGTTTATTCCATATTTGGAGCGCATGAGTACCTTAAAGTATTACGGAAAAGCCAATATTGGTTCTCGTCCGTCTAAACGTTCAAAATCTACACAATTAGATTTTGGTGATTTAAGAGCCATTCCTTTTGTTGGATCTTGGTCACAATTAAAACAAAACGTACCTGGATTCTTTGGAGTAGGTACGGCTTTTAAGAAATACGAAGACGCTGGTGAGTTCGATAAAATTCAACAATTCTACAACCATTCTAACTTCTTTAAAACATTGTTGGAAAACTCTGTAATGTCCTTGAGCAAGTCTTTCTTTGAATTGACTTCTTATATGGCAGAAGACGAAGAGTTTGGAGATTTCTGGAACATCATTCACGATGAATATATCTTAACCAAACGTTTGTTGTTAAAGCTAACAGGTCATAAGGAACTTATGGAAAACTATCCTGATGGAAAAGCATCTATCGCCGTTCGTGATTCTATCGTACTACCTTTGTTGACTATTCAACAATATGCGTTAAAAGAAGTGCAAAACATGAACAGAGAAGGCGTTAGCGACCAAGAGCGTTTTGAGACCTTTGAAAAGATCATTACACGATCGCTCTTTGGAAACACAAATGCAAGTAGAAACTCTGCTTAAGTAGATTCCTCTTTTACAAATTCAAACATCCGGAAGACACTCGTTTTCCGGATTTTTTTGGAGGGGGGGGGGGAGTGTAGAGAGGAGTACGTAGAGAAGAGTACGTAGCAAGGGGTAAGTAGAGGGAAGCAGGTTCTCGATACAATTTTCTTCGCTTCACTATGAAAACCAGTTACAAAAGAACTCCTTCTTTCAAACAATTCTTTTTGTTTGGTAGCGAACTATCACTGTATCTAGAAAATGAATCAAACAACACATTCGTTTTATTGCACATTAAAATAAGAATTCGCTAAACTTATTGAATAGCCGAGACATTGGCATCCATTTTCTAAATTCCAACCTTTTATTTTAGTAGCTTTAGTCATGTCTTGTTTGCGACAAAAGAACATTCACATTGCTAAGGCAAAAAACCCATTTTTTTAATCAAGCAGTTAACTTTAAAAAAGTCGATTATGAATTTAACCAAACTAAATCTCAACAACTTATCTTTAGGATTACTTCTACTATTCTTTACGAGCTGTGCCGTAACAATTTTAGCTCCATACGATGAAGTTACAGATACCAAAACTACCGAACTTCAAGAAACCATTATTTTAGAATTGAATCGATGGAATACTATTTACCAAATAAAACCAGACAGCATTGTATTGACTTACTCCAACAATTTAGATGTTTACAATCAATCCATCACAAAAACAGAACTGTTGCTCTCAAGGAATAATGGTATCGAAAAAAATAAAATTGTGGTAAAACAATTGGAAGGGCTTCTTGCCAACTTGAATGAGATGAAAGACATTCATAAAGAAGATAATATTCTGAGCGACGTTGACATTGCTGCATTTAAAACTATTTTAAATGTTCAGTTAGGCGCCATTCAAAAATTTCAACAAGTGAGAAAAGAAACCAATAAATAAAATCTAAAAAACAATTCACATGGCTTTAGAAATAGACAACCTGTTAGAAGAAATGCTAGGAATCGCCAAAAATAAATTTGGGGATGCCTATGCGGATGCAAAAGATTTTGCTGAAAATGAATTTAAAAAATTACTCCAAAACACCGAATTCCTAGCTCGAAAAGTCGCTAATGGAGAAATGACGATTGAGCGCGCAAAAAGGTATTTAAGAATGTCTAAAAACGCAGCAGAAGCAGTCATCTTAACTGTTGAAGGTATAGGGTTAGATGCGGCCGAGGAAACAATAAATGATGCCTTGGATCTAGTAAAAGACGCTGTAAACGCTGCTTTGCCCATTTCAATTTTATAAGAAAACACATAGCTCCTGCCCTACTCATTCATGGTACTCAAAATGAAACTCAAATGGACAGGAGTACTAGACTTGTCTCCTCGAGCGGAGTCGAGAGGTTGTAATTCTTTAACCAAAACGGTCTTCTAAAAGACAACCCAGCTGCCGCACGAATCCTTTCGTGTGGTTCGTTATTAATACATAAAACAACAAACCGCAGGAAAATCTCAGAAAATCAACCGACCAGTTCTAGACACATTTTTTCTACGCTTCACTACGTTGCGCTTTAAAAAAACACTCGACGCTCCAGTGGCGGACACTGACCGACACAAAAACCACTTAAAACTTAAACCTCAAAACTCAACACCTCTAAAACCCATTTCCAATCCTCCTCAAACCAGAGGTATCTAAAATTTTAATACGTTTTCCAGACAGTTCAATAACCGCTTCCTTTTTCATTTCGGAAAGCAAGCGTATCGCAGACTCGGTTGCCGTACCAATCACACTGGCAATCTCTTCTCTAGATAATTTGGCATCTATATAGCCTTCAGCATCCTCTCCAAAAGTTTCATCCAAAAACAATAAAGTATCTGCCAAACGTTCACGTACCGTTTTTTTGTGCCATATTGGTCAAGGTTTCGTTGGCATCCTTTAAATCGTGACACACCACCTTAAACATATCTTTGGAAAACTCCTTATTTTCATCGAGCGAAGCAAAAATATCTTTTTTAGGAATAAAGCAAGCTTGCATATCTTCCAAAGCAACCACAGACAAACTAACAGGCTCCTCCCCTAACACAGAACGGTAACCCAACATATCGCCGTGTTTGATAAACTTCACGATTTGCTCCTTGCCATTGGCACTCAATTTGGTCAACTTGCACTTTCCTGCTTTGATACAATACACGCCATTTAGCATCATCCCTTCCTTAAAAATAACATCGCCTTTTTTAAAGGACAACTCATTTTTATGGTCCGAAACCTTTTTCAGTTCATCCTTAGACAGCTTCTTTAAACTGTTAAATTCACGTGTAATACAATGTTGACAATTTCCCATAACGAGTATAATTATACAAACAAAGGTACTTAATAATTATGATAAATATCACGGTCAATCGATTGAATTTGTTAGATTTTTGTATCCGTTTACAAAAAAAGGATAAATTTGTAGTTTATTTTAAAAAACCTAAAAAGTACTACACTATTACTAACAAAATTTTAGCTATTTTCAACATATGAAAAACACCCCTTGTTTTCACTGTGGTACCGATTGTACCGAAGCTACCAAATTGGTTTTTGACCAAAAGGATTTTTGCTGCAATGGCTGTAAAACGGTTTTTGAAATTCTCAACGAAAGTGACCTCACCTCCTACTACGATTTTGAAAAAACCCCTGGTAAAATCCCGGAAGAGATTCAAGGTAAATACGACTACCTTAAAAACAAGGATATTGTGACCAAACTGTTGGAATTCGATTCCGACACCACGAGCATCATCACGCTTTCCATTCCGTTTATCCATTGTAGCTCCTGTATTTGGATTTTGGAAAACCTATACAAACTAAACGAGCATATCTCAGCGTCACAAGTCAACTTCCCAAAGAAAACGGTACGTATTAGCTATGACAAAACTGCGGTCAGTTTAAAAGACATCGTCTTGCTCTTGAGTCGTATCGGTTACGAACCCGACATCAATCTGGAACATACAGAAGCCGATAAAAAAACCAAAACCGATAAAAGTCTTATCTATAAAATTGCCGTTGCCGGTTTTGCCTTTGGAAACACCATGTTTCTTTCTTTTCCAGAATATTTTGAGGTGGATGAGTTTTGGCTCAATCAGTACAAAATCTTTTTCAGGTATATTGCCTTTTGTCTTTCCATTCCAGTAGTTCTATATGCCGCTCAAGATTATTTTAAAACGGCATTTAAAGGTCTACGCTATAAAATGCTCACCATAGACGTCCCAATTGCTTTGGGGATTGCTGTACTTTTTATACGCAGCGCACATGAAATCATCACCAATACTGGTCAAGGCTATTTAGATAGCTTAGCAGGATTGGTATTCTTCCTGTTACTGGGAAAACTCTTCCAACAACGCACCTATAGTTTTTTGTCTTTTGAAAGAGATTACAAGTCTTATTTCCCTATTGCCGTTACCAAGATATCAGGCACTAAAGAAGAAAACATTCAAATCTACGATGTCATAAAAGGAGACCGTTTACTCATTAGAAACCAGGAACTCATTCCTATAGATGGAATTGTCATAAGAGGAAACACTTTAATCGATTATAGCTTTGTCACAGGAGAAGCCACACCGGTTGCCAAACAATCTGGTGATAAAATTTTTGCAGGAGGAAAGCAACTTTCAGGGGTTATTGAAATTGAAGCCATTAAAACCGTTTCTCAAAGCTACCTAACCCAACTGTGGAGCAATGATGTCTTCAACCAAAACAAAGAAGAAAAGTTTAAAAACATCACAGATTCCATTAGTAAGCATTTTACCGTTGTCATTCTAATTATTGCAATAGTTTCAGGTGGATATTGGTATATACATAATCCTAAAATTGCTATTGACGTGGTGACCGCTGTTTTAATCATTGCCTGTCCATGTGCCTTGGCACTCTCCGCTCCTTTTACCTTAGGGAATGTAATTCGAATCTTTGGCAAACACAAACTGTACCTAAAAAACGCAAGTGTTATAGAAAGTTTGGCCAAGATAAATACTTTGGTATTTGACAAAACCGGAACCATCACCGCACTAAACAAACAGCAGATTTCCTATGAAGGCACCACACTCAGTTCTGAAGAAAAAGAACAATTAAAAGCAGTACTCCGAGGCTCAAACCATCCTTTGAGTAGATCTCTATACGAATTCCTCCCCGAATCGAAAAACACCGCCGTTACTGCTTTTACAGAAACCATTGGTAAAGGTGTGGAAGGCACCGTAAACCAAAGTAACATAAGACTTGGGGCGGCAAGTTTTACACAAGCACCTAAGAACGACAAACACAACGAAACCGCCGTGCATTTTAGTTGCAACGAAACCTACAAAGGGAAGTTTGTATTTCAAAATCACTACCGTAAAGGTGTCTATGACATGTTTGAAAAATTATCAAAAAGGTTTGACATGCTCGTACTTTCTGGCGACAACGAAGGAGAAAAAGCACACCTAGAACAAACATTGCCTAAAGACACTACCTTAATCTTCAATCAAAAACCAGAAGACAAGCTAAACTACATCCAGCGTAAACAACGTTCGCAAAACCAGGTCCTCATGCTCGGCGATGGTTTGAACGATGCCGGTGCCTTGGCACAAAGCAATGTAGGTATTGCAGTATCTGAAAATGTCAATGTATTTTCTCCTGCCGGTGATGCCATTTTAGATGCAAGTGTTTTGGATAAATTGCCTAAATTTTTAAAAATTGCGCGCCAATCTATCAGCACTATCAAGGCGAGTTTTGCACTTTCTTTTCTGTACAACAGCATTGGTTTGTATTTTGCCACTACCGGGCAACTATCGCCTGTAATTGCAGCCATACTCATGCCTTTAAGTTCTATTTCTGTCGTCGTTTTTGTGACTTTGATTACTAATTATATTTCGTTATCTTTGAGAAGACCGTAATTATTTACCCCAAATAATTGCACTTAAACTTCGGCTAACCCCCAAATAAAGAACAAACATGATAATTATCATTTCGTTTGGATAGCGACGATAATATTTTTGTTCTTTGTTAAAAAATTTGTTTATGAGCATCATTTACTTTCTTATTAGTATCAGCTTGATTGTTGCATTGCTTTTCTTTTTTGCATTTATCAAAGCGGTAAAAAGCGGACAATATGAAGATGACTATACACCTTCTGTACGTATGCTTTTCGACGACACAATTCAGAACAAAACCACTAAAAAATAATCATTTCTAACAAACACTTAATTAATAAAAGTACAACAATTTTACTACGACAACAAGATTGTAAAAAATTTCATCTATGCCACCATTTTCTGGGGGCTTATTGGAATGGCAGTCGGACTACTTTTAGCATTTATGTTTTTATTTCCCAATATGACCAGTGGTATTTCATGGTTGAGTTTTGGGCGTTTGAGACCTTTGCACACCAATGCAGTAATTTTTGCCTTTGTTGGTAACGCCATCTATGCAGGTGTGTATTACTCCTCACAGCGTTTGCTAAAAGCCAGAATGTGGAGCGATTTCTTAAGTAAATTCAATTTTTGGGGCTGGCAGCTCATCATTGTCGCTGCTGCAGTGACCTTGCCTTTAGGATTTACAACTAGTAAGGAATATGCCGAATTGGAATGGCCTATTGACATTGCCATTGCCTTGGTTTGGGTAGCCTTTGGAGCCAACCTTATTGGAACTATTATCAAAAGAAGAGAACGTCATATGTATGTTGCGATCTGGTTTTATTTAGGAACCTTTGTGACCGTAGCAGTACTGCATATTTTTAACAGTTTTGAATTACCAGTAAGCTTCTTAAAAAGTTACTCAGTATATGCTGGGGTACAAGATGCTTTGGTGCAATGGTGGTACGGACATAATGCCGTTGCCTTTTTCTTAACCACACCCTTCCTTGGATTGATGTACTACTTCGTTCCAAAGGCAGCAAACAGACCTGTATACTCATACCGTTTGTCTATAGTGCACTTTTGGTCGTTGATCTTTATTTATATTTGGGCAGGTCCACATCACCTATTATATACCGCTTTGCCAGATTGGGCACAAAACTTAGGAGTTGCATTCTCTATCATGTTGATTGCACCTTCTTGGGGAGGTATGATTAACGGATTACTAACATTAAGAGGTGCTTGGGATAAAGTAAGAACTGATCCTGTTTTAAAGTTTATGGTCGTTGCCATTACCGGATATGGAATGGCAACTTTTGAAGGGCCTATGCTATCTCTTAAAAACGTTAATGCAATTGCTCACTTTACTGATTGGATCATTGCCCACGTACACGTTGGTGCTTTGGCATGGAACGGGTTCCTAGCCTTTGGTATGATTTATTGGTTGGTACCAAGAATGTTCAAAACAACCTTGTTTTCTACAAAATTGGCCAATACGCATTTCTGGATCGGAACTTTAGGTATATTACTCTATGCATTGCCTATGTATGTAGCTGGTTTTGTTCAAGCCTCTATGTGGAAACAATTCAACCCAGACGGCACTTTAATGTATGGTAACTTTTTGGAAACAGTAACACAAATTATCCCAATGTACTGGATGCGTGCTATAGGAGGTTCTATGTACATTGCAGGAGCTTTTGTAATGCTCTACAATATTGTAAAAACTATCAAATCTGGTAGTCCAGTGGAAGACGATTTAGCAGAAGCACCTGCCTTGACTAAAGTCAAAAAAGGTAGATTGCTGGGAGAAGGATGGCACCAACAACTGGAAAGAAAACCAGTACAGTTAACCTTATTGGCTACAGTTACCATCCTTATTGGAGGGGCTGTGCAGATCATACCTACCATTATGATAGATTCAAATATTCCAACCATTACAAGTGTAAAACCTTATACACCATTGGAATTGGAAGGAAGGGATTTATACATTCGAGAAGGTTGTGTGAGTTGTCACTCTCAAATGATACGTCCATTTAGATCGGAAGTAGAGCGATATGGTGAATATTCAAAAGCCGGAGAATTCGTATACGACCACCCGTTCTTATGGGGCTCAAAACGTACAGGGCCGGATTTGGCGCGAGAAGGTCAAAAATATTCAGACAGCTGGCATTTCAACCATATGTATGATCCGCAGAGCACTTCACCAGGTTCGATTATGCCAAGATATCAGTGGTTAACACACAATATCCTCGACACTTCAGATACTAAAAGTAAAATGGAAGCCATGGTTACTTTAGGTGTTCCCTATTCAGAAACTGAAATAACGAATGCGTTGGAAACCTTAGATGCACAAGCCTTAAAAATTGAGGAAAATTTAAAACAAGACCCGAACTTTGTTGAAAATTACAACGAAGAAAAAAGAGCAGCAGCAGCAAATGATGAAACTTTTGTTCCTATAAACAAAAGAGAAATTGTTGCATTGATTGCTTATTTACAACGCTTAGGTACCGATATTAAAGTCAAAGACACTCAAAAATAAAACCATGCTAAAATTTATCAAATACCACATGACAGAAATTGAAGGGATAGCTATCTATCCTATCATTTCGCTATTGATCTTTTTTCTCTTTTTTTCCGTCCTATTTTGGTGGGTTATAAGCTCAAAAAAAGAATACATCAACCAAGTGAGTCGCATTCCATTAGAAGAAGACGATATATTGAAAAACACTAAAAACTGAACACGATGAAAAAGAAACTTCCCATAGGACTGATACGAGTATTCTCCTTGTTTGTACTCGTTTTTATTGCTACAGAACTCATTGTTCCTGGTAGTGAGCTCGCTTTTACAGAACCTGTGATTGCAGCGTTTTTGCTTATTGTATTGCTCTTTTTAATCATTTTTGAAAAAATAAAAGAAGCTTCTGAAGCCTTGTACACAGATCATATTTCTAAAGAGGAACGCAAAACCTATTTTGAAGCAAAGGAAAAAACATCCATCAAAGATTGGAAAAGTTTATTACAAGCCTTAACCAGCTTAAAAGCCGTAGAAGAAGAACAGGATATTATCTTGGAGCACGATTACGATGGCATCAAGGAATTGGACAACGATTTACCACCATGGTGGTTGTATATGTTCTACGCAACCATTGTGTTTGCTGTAGTTTATTTGGGGTATTACGAAGTTTTTGGTGGCGACAACCAAACAGACGAATACAACCAACAGGTTGCACAAGCAGAAATTGCCATTGAAAAATACCGAAGCACTGCAAAAGTTATCGATATTAGCAATCTTGAAGTAAGCGATGATGTTGCAGCCTTGAATAAAGGAAAGAAAATTTTTAAATCTAACTGTGCTGCATGCCATATGGTAGACGGGCGTGGAAGTATTGGTCCAAACCTAACCGATGAGTATTGGATTTTAGGTGGTGGTATTAAAAATATCTACAACACAATTGCTGAAGGTGGTCGTGACGGAAAAGGGATGATTTCATGGAAAAGTAGTTTGAGTCCTGAAAAAATTCAACAAGTCGCAAATTATGTTTGGAGTCTTCAAGGCACCAACCCAGACAAAGCAAAAGCTCCAGAAGGAGATAAGTGGACTGAATAATATGGGTGCATACGCACTTCAATAGTTTTCAATAGAAGGATGCAAAAAGAAGAAGCATTTAGAGATAGCCTTGGTACCATGGACAAAGATGGTGCTCGAAAATGGGTATATCCGAAACAGCCGAAAGGTAGCTATTACAATTACAGAACCCAGCTGAGCTGGGTTCTCTTAGCTTGCCTTCTTGTTGCTCCTTTTGTAAAAATTAATGGCAATCAATTTTTCTTGTTTGACATCTTAGAAAGAAAATTTGTGATTTTCGGAGTACCTTTTTGGCCACAAGATTTTCATCTTATGGTGATTTCTATGATCATTGCTATTGTTTTTATTACCCTTTTTACAGTTGTCTATGGACGTATCTTTTGTGGTTGGATTTGTCCGCAAACCATCTTTATGGAAATGGTTTTCCGTAAAATAGAGTATTGGATAGACGGAGACAGAGGTGCACAGATTCGACTCGACAAACAAAAGTGGAATGCCGAAAAAATTAGAAAACGAACGCTAAAGTGGTTTGTCTTTTTTGTGATTTCTTTTATCATTTCAAATGTTTTCTTAGCTTATTTCATTGGAAGTGACACCTTGATTGAAATTGTTACTGATAACCCAAAAAATCACCTAAAAGGCTTATCGATGATTTTGATCTTCACAGGAGTCTTCTATTTTATTTTTGCCTGGTTTCGAGAGCAAGTTTGTATCATTGTTTGTCCCTACGGTCGTTTACAAGGAGTACTGCTCGACAACAAGTCTATCAATGTAGCCTATGATTATAAAAGAGGAGAAAAAGAACAAGGAAGGGCACTCTTTAAAAAAAATGAGGACCGTGAAATCACCGGGAAAGGAGATTGTATTGATTGTAAGCAATGTGTGCATGTTTGTCCTACTGGAATCGATATTCGCAACGGAACACAACTAGAATGTGTTAACTGTACTGCTTGTATCGATGCCTGCGACCATATCATGGAAAGTGTAGGGATGGAAAAAGGGTTGATTCGCTACGCGTCGGAAGATAATATCAAAGACAAAGCTCCTTTTTCGTTCAATTTGAGAATGAAAGGCTATACCGCTGTCTTAGGCGTATTACTCATCGTATTGGCAACCATGTTGTTTTTAAGAAACGACGTTGAAGCCACGATTCTCCGACTGCCTGGACAAAACTACGAGACGAAAGAAAACGGTATCATTAGCAATGTGTTTACCTATAAGGTTATCAACAAAACAAACAGAGATTTGGAACATATTCATTTTAAACTTGTTTCGCACAAAGGAACTATCGTATTGATTGGAAAAGAAAATTTCGACATTGAAAAGCAACAATATGGTGAAGGTACACTCTTTATTGAAATACCGAGAACTGCATTAAAGGATTCTAAAGAGATGCTGAAAATAGGTGTCTTTGAAAATGATATATTGATAGAAACAACAACCACTAATTTTTCTGGACCAAGACGGTTTAGATAGTTTTGAGTGCTAACTGTTTAGGGAGTAGACAATAGAGACTGCCCAGTGTGAGGAAACGGGAAACGGTCAACGAACAACGTAAAAACAAGATATGAAAAAAATAAATTGGGGCACAGGTATAGTTATCACTTTTGTATTATTCATTGGATTTATACTCTATTTTGTGATTAAGGCGAGTACAGACACTACGTACGAATATGATTTGGTTGCTGAAGATTATTACAAAGACGAATTGGAATATCAAGCAAAGATAGATAAATTAGAAAACGCAAAAACACTGAGTTCGAATATCGCAATAACCAGAACAGAAAGTGGAGTGACAATTGAATTTCCAAGCCATTTTGACTCAGAAAAAATAAAAGGAACTTTGTTCTTATACCGCCCTTCAGACAGGATTTTAGATCGCAGTATTCCTATCGTCCTAAACAACTTTACACAAGAAGTTTCAAAAAGCATCCTTATTGCGGGAAGATGGGATATTCATGTAGATTGGTCGTATGAGGGCACTTCGTATTTGTACATCCAAAAGTTTAATTTTTAAGTAAGCTTTGACATGTTTATAACTGCACTTATTTTTGGCTTGCTCGGAAGTTTTCATTGTATTGGTATGTGTGGTCCAATTGCTTTAGTGCTTCCCGTTCATCACAACAATACATTTCAAAAAGGTCTAAAAATTATATTGTACCATTTGGGAAGAATACTAGCCTATGGTTCCATTGGCTTCTTATTTGGATGGCTAGGCAAAGGATTGTACTTATCAGGGTTTCAACAGCGCTTGTCTATACTAATAGGACTTGCTATGATCGCTTCAATTCTAATACCTTCAGGCATTCTAAACCGTTTATCAATCACACAATCGAGCTACGTTTTTATAGGGAAGCTAAAGTCATCTTTAGCCCAACAATTGAAAAAAAAAGATGCTAAAGCTTTGTTTTCCATAGGGTTCTTAAATGGTTTTCTTCCCTGTGGAATGGTATATATGGCCTTGGCAGGCGCTATTGCAACAGCAACACCCTCACAAGGTTTTTTGTACATGTGTATTTACGGAATTGGAACAGCACCGCTAATGACTATTTTGCTCTATTTTAAAGATGCCTTTTCTATAAAATTTCGCAACAAAATTCAAAAGGCAATTCCAATTTTTGTCGTACTCATTGGATTGTTATTTGTTTTAAGAGGATTTGGACTTGGGATTCCTTTTATATCACCTTCAGATGCCAAATTACAGGTCTCCCCTAATGCAGAGGTTTGTTTGTAATGTTTTACAATCATAAATTTTTACAGCAACTATTTAGAATCTCTTAAAAATAATATTGTTTAGAAAACAATTATACCTTCGAACGGCAAAAGTTCGAAGGATTACTTACATTTGCACAAATTTAATGTACATGAAATTCTGGACAAAGACTTCTCGTTTTATATTGAAAAATCAAATTGTAATTCTAATTGCAATTGCTATTGTTACAGTACTTTTAGCCAGACAAACACAATATATAAAGTTCTCGTATACCGAAGCCAATCTTTTGCCAGAGGATCATGTTGAAATTATCAAGTACGACAATTTTTTAGAAATCTTTGGTGAAGAGGGAACGCTCATTATTTTGGCCGTTAACAATCAGGAAATATTTACTCCTGAAAAATTTAAAAACTGGAATCAACTTGCGAAAAGATTAGACTCCTTCGCTGAAATTGATTTCTCTGTTTCCATTGGCGAGTTAAAAGAACTCAAAAAAGACAAAGAAAACAAACGGTTTGAGATGGTTGCACTTCCAGAGGCTAGCTTCGATACTCAAGAAGGCATAAACACACTTAAAAAACACCTTTTTAACGACCTTCCATTTTACAACGACTTGTTGTTTAACAAGGATACACAGACAATCCAGACAGCCTTGTTCTTAGACAAAACAATTGTGAACACCAAGGAGAGAAAAGATTTTGTTTTCAATTATCTCAATCCAATCATTGCACAATTTGAAAAAGACAATGACATAGACGTTCGAGTTTCCGGCATGCCTTTTATCAGAACTATGAATTCTGAAAATATAAAGGCAGAGATGGGTATGTTCGTTGGGTTGGCCTTGGGAATTACAGCATTAATTTTCTTCTTTTTCTTTCGGTCATTTAGAGCCACATTTATTACGCTATTGGTAGTGAGTATCGGGGTTATATGGGCCTTCGGTTTTATTGGTTTATTCCGTTATGAAATTACGATTCTTACAGCGTTGATCCCACCATTAATCATTGTAATTGGTGTGCCAAACGCCATATTTATCATCAATAAATACCAACAAGAAATTAAAAAACACGGGAATAAAACGAAGTCACTGCAACGCGTTATTTCAAAAGTTGGGAATGCAACTTTAATGACCAATATCACTACTTCTGCAGGTTTTGCTACTTTTATTTTCACCAATAGTTCGCTCTTAAATGAGTTTGGAATTATAGCTTCTATCAATATCATGGCCATTTTTGTTTTGTCGATATTGATCATCCCCTCCATTTACAGTTTTATGGCCATTCCAAAAGAGAAGCATCTTAAACATTTGGAAAAGAAATGGATGTCGAAAATTGTAGAATGGATGGTGATAATGGTGCGCAACAAAAAAATAGCCATTTATACCATATCTCTTACGGTCATCATAGCTAGTATTATTGGGGTGTACAAAATTAGAGTTTCTGGAAGTTTGATCGATGACATGCCAAAAGACAAAGTTTTTTACAAAGACATTCTTTTCTTCGAAGAGGAATTTGGAGGAATCATGCCTTTGGAGATCATGATTGATACTAAAAAAGAGAACGGAGTTTTTAAGCTTTCTATATTAAAGAAAATAGAAAAACTAACCTCAGTAATAGAGACTACTCCAGGTTTGTATCGCACCACTTCAATAAACGATTTAGTAAAATACTCCAAACAAGCTTTTTACAACGGTAACCCAAAGTATTACCAACTTCCTACTTCACAAGAAAAGACTTTCTTGATGAATTATATCAAAAACTCGCAAGGAAATAGCAGTTCTTTTTTAAACACAATAGACGCCAAAGGCAGGTACGCTAGAATTACGACCTATATGAAAGATGTGGGGACCGACAAAATGGAGCGCATTCAGGAAGATTTACAGGCCTTGATAGATAAAGAGTTTAAAACGGCCAATTGTGAGGTTACATTGACTGGAAAAGCCTTTGTATTCTTGAAAGGAACGAATTATTTGATAAACAACTTAGTGCTGTCATTATCATTGGCTATCTTACTTATTTCTGTTTTTATGGGCTGGATGTTCCGTTCTATGCGCATGATATTTATTTCTTTAATACCGAACTTACTCCCATTGCTAGTTACGGCAGGTTTAATGGGGTATTTAGGCATCCCAATAAAGCCTTCTACGATACTTGTTTTTAGCATTGCGTTTGGAATTTCTGTGGACGACACTATTCACTTTTTAGCCAAATACAGACAAGAGTTAGTAGCCAACAAATGGAAGGTAAGAAAATCGGTATACAAGGCCTTGCGCGAGACTGGTGTAAGTATGTTTTATACCTCTATTGTATTATTTTTTGGGTTTCTAGTTTTTGTAGTTTCTAGCTTTGGTGGGACAAAAGCACTTGGCGGTTTGGTTTCTGTTACTTTGCTATTTGCCATGGTTTCTAATTTGCTTTTATTACCTGCTTTACTCCTTTCTTTAGAGCGCAAAATTGCGAATAAGAAAACTTTAAAGAAACCAAAAATGAAAATTATTTCATCGCATAAAGACGAGGATTAAGTAGCTCTTTTTAGGCTTACCTTCAACCTTTTTTAGCTAAAGGAAATGTAACACCAAACCAACATAAGTCCCAATCTATAAATTTCTAGCCGGACTGTTCTCTTCTTTTCTAATCGTTTTCCAACCAGCACTAGGGTTGCTAAAACCCACAAAACAATTGAAAAGAGTAGTATACTAGAAAAAGTAGTTACATAATAAGAAATTACGGATAAACAGATAAAGAGTGCTACTAAATTCAATACTATATACGCTTTCTGAGCAAGGGTATAAGAGAAGTAACTAGCCTTTCCCTTGTCTACATACAAAGACAAACTTTGAAGTGCTCCCGTCTCCGGAACCCAATCTGGACCTTTTATCAACAATGCGAGTTTTTGTTGTAAACTGGGTAGTTGTTTCATCTGAAAAATTAGATTTTGATAGTAATGAAAAACTGTAGTTAAAAAATCCCTTGAATTGACATCTTTTGTAAGTCCATAGGTGACGGAATCTGTCTCTTCCTGAAAAGTTCCAAACAAACGATCCCATAAAATCAAAACCCCTCCATAATTCTTATCTAAATAAGCTTCATTTGAACCGTGGTGAACTCTGTGATGCGAAGGTGTTACAAATATCCGTTCGATAATCCCCAATTTAGGTACTAAGGTTGTATGTAATAAGAATTGATAGAGACCAATGACCAAGTGCGTACCTAAGACTACTTTTGGTGTAAAACCTAACACCGGCATAAAAGACCAAAAAAGCACTCGTAATGCCACCTGAAATGGTGTTAAATTCAATGCAACTGTGTAATTGTAGTCCTCACTTTGGTGATGAATAATATGTGCTCCCCAAAATAAATTGATTCGATGTCCAGACCTGTGATAAAAATACCAGATAAAGTCAGACAAAAACACAGCCAAAACAAAGTAACCCATAGTTTCCGGGATACTTAACAAACGAAAGTGTTCATATAGAAAACCGTAGTAAAAATAAATCAATGGTACCATAAACAAGCTAGCTACCCTATCAAAAGCCCCCATTAATAAATTAGAAATGGTATTTTGAAAACGAAAAACACGTTTACCTTTTGATCTGGTCAACAAGTACTCTAGACCAATAATAAACAACACAAAAGAGATGACTAGTCCTAAATATTTATCTTCTTCCATAACTGCTCTTTATAAAAAAATACTCTCAAATTTAAAAATAATAACTAAAAAAAAACAGCAACTTTGACAAAAAATAAAGGTCTATACAATTGTAATTTCTTCAAACCGAAGCATTATATTTGTAGTTAAATCGTACACTTATGAAAAGAAATACCATTGCCACCCTATTAAAATCTAACGTCTCCTCTGCACCTGTTTACGTGAAAGGGTGGGTAAAAACATTTAGAGCCAATAGATTTATTTCTTTGAATGACGGTTCTACACTAGCCAACATTCAATGTGTTTTAGATTTTGAGAACACAGATGAATCCACCTTAAAAAAAATTACCACGGGTGCCGCAATTGCAGTACAAGGTATTTTAATTGAAAGTCAGGGACAAGGTCAAAAAGTAGAAATACAGGTTGAAAACATAAAAATATTAGGTGAAGCCAACCCTAACGAATATCCAATTCAACCTAAAAAACACAGTTTAGAATTCTTAAGAGAAAACGCGCATTTGCGCATAAGAACTAATACGTTTAGCGCTATTATGAGAATGCGATCTGCGCTGTCTTTTGCCGTACATAAATACTTTCAAGAGAACGGATTCAACTATGTACACACGCCAATCATAACAGGAACAGATGCTGAAGGGGCAGGAGAAATGTTTTCAGTTTCCTCTTTAAAAAATGATAGTCTTCCAAAAACAGAAGATGGAAAAGTAGATTATACTAAAGATTTCTTTGGGAAGGAAACGCACTTAACAGTTTCTGGGCAATTAGAAGCCGAAACCTATGCTATGGCACTGGGAAAAGTTTATACTTTTGGTCCTACATTTAGAGCTGAAAATTCCAATACCTCTCGACATTTAGCAGAATTTTGGATGATTGAACCTGAAGTTGCTTTTAATGATTTAATTGACAATATGGATTTGGCTGAAGATTTTATCAAGTATACGCTTCAATATGTGTTAGACAACTGTAAGGAAGATATTGAGTTTTTGGAAAACAGATTGCTACAAGAAGACAAAACAAAACCACTTGCAGACCGCAACGAAATGACCCTAACTGAACGTTTACAATTTGTTGCCAACAATGAGTTCAAACGAATCTCTTATACGGAGGCTTTTGACATTCTAAGAAATTGCAAACCCAATAAAAAGAAAAAATTTAAATATCCTATTGTAGATTGGGGTGTAGACCTACAAAGCGAACACGAACGTTATTTGGTGGAAAAACACTTTAAATGTCCGGTTATCCTGTTCGATTACCCTGCAACAATTAAGGCATTTTATATGCGTTTGAACGACGACGGTAAAACCGTACGCGCTATGGATGTATTGTTCCCTGGTATTGGTGAAATCGTAGGCGGCTCTCAAAGAGAAGAGCGCTTGGATGTATTGCAAAACAAGATGAAAGCATTGGACATTGACCCACAAGAATTGTGGTGGTACTTAGATACACGAAAATTTGGAACGGCAGTGCACAGCGGATTTGGGTTGGGATTTGAACGATTGGTATTATTCGCTACCGGAATGAGCAATATTCGCGATGTGATTCCGTTCCCAAGAACACCTATGAATGCAGCTTTTTAATAACAAATAATTGCTTGGCTATTCTAGGAAAACAAACTGCCATTGTCTCCCTTGAATTTGTATATTTGTATACCATGTTAAAACAAAACCTGCATCTCAAATTACTTCATAAACT
The DNA here is from genome assembly GCA_943789365.1 of uncultured Flavobacteriaceae bacterium. Taxonomy (GTDB): domain Bacteria; phylum Bacteroidota; class Bacteroidia; order Flavobacteriales; family Flavobacteriaceae; genus Flavicella. The sequence goes on from CALSTV010000001.1 coordinate 926,939, forward strand.
TTCGCCTCAACAGATTCAATTGATGAAGTTGATTCAATTGCCTACGCAAGCTTTTGAACAACGGTTAAAACAGGAGATTGAAGAAAATCCTGCCTTAGATATTGAGCGTGAATCGGACCGTAGCGAAGACGAAATGCTGCAAAACGAATATGACGAAAATGATAGTGAAACGATAGAAGCTGAGGATATTAACATCGATGAATATTTAAGTGACGATGATATACCGGACTATAGACTGCAATCGAACAATTACAGTGTCGACGACGATGAGTATCAAGTCCCTTATGCCGCTGGGGTAAGTTTTCATCAGTCATTAAAAAGTCAATTAAACACCTACAGATTAAATGACGAGCAACTTGCAATTGCTGAGTTTTTAGTAGGAAGTGTCGACGAGAGTGGTTATTTAAGACGTGAACTTATAGATTTAGTGGACGATTTAGCTTTTACGCAGAACATCTATACCACGGAAGAAAATGTAAGCCAAATTCTATGTGAGATCGTTCAAAAACTAGACCCTATTGGTGTAGGAGCTAGAGATCTAAAAGAATGCTTGATCTTACAATTAACAAGCAAAGAAAAAACAAAACACGTTGAACTCGCCATTACAATTCTAGAAAAGAGTTTTGAGTTATTTGTGAAAAAACACTATAAAAAACTAATCGCCAAATACGAAATCACTGAAGAAGACCTCAAAGCTGTTATTAAATTAATTGAAAAACTTAATCCTAAACCAGGTAGCACTTTTGTTGGTAGTTCTAAGTTTAACAGTCAGATTGTTCCGGACTTCACTATACAAATTATTGATGGTGTATTGGAACTCAACCTAAATTCTAGGAATGCACCAGAACTTAATGTTTCTAGAGAGTATAACGATATGCTCAAAGGTTATCAGGAATCTAAAGAAAAGTCAAAATCTCAAAAAGATGCTGTGCTTTTTATCAAACAAAAATTAGATGCTGCAAAGTGGTTTATCGACGCAATTAAGCAGCGTCAACAAACCTTGCTGTTGACAATGAATAGCATCATGGAACATCAGCATGACTATTTTCTTACGGGTGATGAGCGCAAATTAAAACCGATGATTTTGAAAGACATCGCTGAAAAAATTGAGATGGATATTTCTACGGTTTCCAGAGTGGCCAACAGTAAATATGTAGAAACTCCATACGGAACAAAATTGATCAAGGATTTCTTTTCTGAAGCTATGAAGAACGATCAAGGCGAAGATGTTTCTACTAGAGAAATCAAAAACATATTAAAGAAAGTGATTGGTGAAGAAAACAAAAGAAAGCCATTTACAGACGATAAGTTGATGCAAAAATTAAAAGAAGAAGGTTATCTTATTGCACGTAGAACGGTAGCTAAATACAGAGAACAGTTAGATATTCCAGTTGCCCGTTTACGCAAAGAAATTGTTTAAGCTTAACCGCCACTTATGACATCCTCAAGGTTCTTCTCTATTGTTTCTATAGTATTTCACCCTATCGTGCTTCCTACGGCGGCAACTTTATTTGTGTTTATTGCAAAACCCAACACACTAGACAGTCAATTGAAACTCAATATTCTCGGTTTGGTTGCTGTATTTACGTATGCATTTCCTATCCTTTTACTGTATATATTAAAAAGAACCAAAAGAATTCACAGTTATGATTTGAAAGAAATTCAAGAAAGAAAGTCACCTATACTAACTATGTTAGTTCTTTTTTACATTTTAGCAACATTGTTTGGAGAAATAGTGCAGTTACATTCTTTAGCTATACTTTTTACTGGTTGTTCCATTTCACTAAGTCTATGTTATATTGCTTTTGTAAAAAACATTAAAACCAGTATTCATATGATAGGCGCAGCTTCTGCTTCTTCTTTTTTATTGACTTTCAGCCATCAATACCAATTTAACTTGCTACTTCCTTTTGCCATCAGTTGCTTTTGTGGTGGATTGATTGCGCAAGCTCGATTGCGTTTGGATGCGCACAGTCTTAAAGAAATTATTTTTGGTATTGTATTCGGAATTTTGGGACAATTTTTAGCTTATAGCAATGTCTTAATAGCTTAGCAATATGTAGACCAACTTTAAAAAAAGTAGAAAGCCATACCCATACGTAAGGTTTTCATATCCAATTTTTCACCAGATTCCAAATAGGTATCTTTTTCAAAAAACGGTGACAATGCATAATTCACGAAGAAATTCCATGTTCCATACCCTGCAGACAAGGACAAACCATATTGGAATTTTTCAATTTCTGGAACTCTAAGATCTGATACGTTTCCTACTTCTGACACATACTTTGAAGAAAAATCAAACACATAACCAAGTGTTACACCCCCATATACGCGCCAAAATTTATATTTTTCTAAGGTAGATGTACGCCAACGAAATTCTATTGGCACTTCTATACTATGTGTTCTGTAGGTATTGTTATCATATGAAGTTTCTACTGCAAATCTACTAATTCCCATCTCTTGCGTTACAACTATGTTTTGAATATAAGTATTGTACGCATATCCAACTCCTAAGCCCATTCCAAAGTTCCTTTGTTTGTTAAATGGAATGTCTTTGACAAAACCTCCTGCTACCCCAAAGGAGAATCCATTTTGTAAAAAGCCTTCGGGTGTACTCGTAAAGGTATTGTATGAAATATTTAAAAACAGCTGATCTTCGAGATATTTAGGGTTTACAGAAATCGTATCTACCTGCGAATACAAAGCATTCGAAATAGTTAAAAATAGGAAAGTAAAAACAAATTTCTTCATAGATAAACGGTCGAAATTTAGATACAAAACAAATGTAACAAAAAAAGGCAGCAGTTAACAAACTGTTGCCTTTTTAAATAAGCTCGTATTAGGGTTATTTAAGATTTGCAGTCAAATCACCTTTTCTTGTAGAATAACTGATTTTAAGCGCATTTATTTCTCTTAATTCTTCTCTAATATCATGAATTGTTCCTACTCCACAACGCACATCAGATTTGATCGAGGTTGTCATATATGGAATTTCTTCTGGGTTATGTTTCTCTTGTTCACCATAAATAAAATTAGCGACATCACTAACATTTGCCAATTTATCATTCAGTTGAATTTTATCACCTGCTCCATATTTGGCACGATCTTCTGGTTTTACTTTTCCTACATATATTGTACTCACCAGACTTTTATGCTCCAATTTTTTAACTTCAGAGGCATTCGGTAATTTAGGTGGTTCAATCAACAAATCAGTTTCTCTCATTGTTGTCGTTACCATAAAGAAGAACAAAAGCATAAATACAATATCTGGTAGGGCTGCTGTGTTTACAGCAGGCAATCCTTTTTTCTTTTTTCCAAATTTAGACATATGGTAATTTATTTAGTTGGTTCTGCATCAGAAATAATCTGAGGATATGCGTTTTTAATTTTCTTAATTACTGCTTTTAGCTGATCGTTATCTTTATCGTCTAACAAGAGTAATTCTTCATAACTCATACCCGCATATTTTCCTTTTATATGCGTTTTCGCGTATCTATTTCTCAATTCAGTATAAGCCGCTAACAATTCATTTTGAACGGTTATATACATTCCATAAGAAGTTCCTCTATCACTTTGTACAGAAATAATTGCTTTGTTAGGGTGGTCAGACGAACTGTCTGAACGTTCACCGTTACAATAGTCACATTTCGTACCAGGAATATTGTCTACTATTTTACCAATACCTCCACCATTGTCTAAGAAGTCAATAGTTGCTTGCTTGATATCTTTAATTTCCATTTCCTCATCTTCAACTAACAATTGATCATTTCTATTGATGTTGATTTCAAAGATATTTTTCATTTTAACCACAGGTGGGTCAAAATTCTCTGGTGGTTTTTCAGATAATTTACGCGAGATTCCTGAGTCGACATCCATTGTTGTTGTGACCAAGAAAAAGATCAGTAACAAGAAAGCAATATCTGCCATGGAACCTGCATTAATTTCAGGGAGTTCTTTTCTTGCCATACTAATTTATTTTATGATTGATTTAACGCCTCCTAACAGGATAGAAGCTACAGCTGCGGCTCCTAATAGTACTGTATACCATATACCTGTACTTACCCATTTCGAATTTGCACCTGCTTCACCTCCTTCTAAAACTTCACCTGTAACATCTGTCACGGCTGTATCTGGAGCTAAACCATAAGAAATAGCTAAAAACACTCCCAAAACAACGAGTCCTAATAATGTTTTTTTAAGCGCTGCTGGTTTTTTCAGCAAACTAAAGATAGAGAACAATACTGTAATAGAAGCTACTACAATTAACAATCCGATAGAGAAGGAAACCAATGGTCCCACGATCCCTAAAGATCCACCTCCAGAAACGATCTCATCGTCTCCTGTGCTGATAATCTTATAGAAGAAATAAGCTGCTACAAGTGCTATCAACCCAACAAGGCCTTTTAATATATTTGTTAAATTCTTATTCATTGTTTTTATTTTTTATGTTTAACCAAAAGGTCAATTAGTGAGATAGAAGCGTCTTCCATATCATTTACAATACCATCAACTTTAGAGATGATGTAGTTGTAAAATACCTGAAGAATAATAGCCACTACCAAACCAAATACGGTTGTTAACAAGGCCACTTTAATACCTCCTGCTACTACTGTTGGTGAGATATCACCAGCTGCTTGAATCGAGTCAAAGGCACCAATCATACCGATTACTGTTCCCATAAACCCAAGCATCGGAGCAAGTGCAATAAACAATGACAACCAAGAAATATTTTTCTCTAACAATCCCATTTGCACACCACCGTAACCTACAACTGCTTTTTCAGCTGCATCTACGCCCTCGTCTACTCTATCTAATCCTTGATAGAAAATAGAAGCAACAGGTCCTTTTGTATTTCTACAAACTTCTTTCGCTGCATCAACACCACCAGAAGCCAATGCTTCATCAACACCATTTACCAATTTCTTAGTATTCGTTGTAGCCATATTCAAGTAAATAATTCTTTCAATAGCAATCGCTAAACCTAATATTAAAGCGACCAAAACAATACCCATAAAGAAGGGTCCACCTTCGATAAAACGTTGTTTTAAAACTTGGTGAAATGTTTCTGATTCCACAGATTCTGCTGCTTGTGCAAAAGCGCTTTGCGTTGCTCCAAAAAACAATGAACCTGTAATTGCAAGGATTGTAAATACTTTTTTCATTTTGATAAAATTAATTTATTAATATAATTAATGAGGGTTATAAAATAGTTCTCAATCTAAGGAAACACTGCGGAGAGGAAGGGATTCGAACCCCCGTTACAATTTCTTGTAAACACGCTTTCCAAGCGTGCGCCTTAAGCCACTCGGCCACCTCTCCAAAATAGATGCCTTCTTAGGGTCAGCAAGTAACAAAAAAATGTTCATTATATAAAAAAAATCATGTGTTTATTTACCTACAATATGTGATTTTATACACATTTTTATAAAATGACTTAAAAAAACAAGGCTCCAACTATTGTTTAGACATATGTACTTAGCTTAACAACACTCAATTTCTATGGTTTTGTTTCAAAAATTGGACCAAAAAAAAGCTGCCAAAAAAGGCAGCTTTCATATTTATATTTAAACAATTCTTATTCCATTTCAAAATCTTCCATAAATTTTGTCGTGTAATTTCCGCTTACATAAGCTGGATCATCCATCAACTGTCTATGGAAAGGTATCGTTGTGTTAACCCCTTCAATGATAAACTCATCAAGAGCTCGTTTCATTTTTCCAATTGCTTCTTCTCTGGTTTGCGCGGTTGTAATTAACTTTGCAATCATAGAATCGTAGTTTGGTGGAATTGAATACCCAGCATATACATGTGTATCCAAACGTACACCGTGCCCACCTGGTGCATGAAATGTTGTTATTTTTCCTGGCGCAGGTCTAAATCCTCTATAAGGGTCTTCTGCGTTGATTCTACATTCGATAGAGTGTAATTTCGGCAAGTAGTGTTTCCCTGTAATAGGGATTCCAGCTGCGACAGAAATTTGTTCGCGAATCAAGTCAAAATCAATTACTTGTTCTGTAATTGGATGTTCTACTTGAATACGTGTATTCATTTCCATAAAGTAGAAATTACGATCTTTATCTACCAAAAACTCAACCGTACCAGCTCCTTCGTATTTTATATACTCTGCAGCTTTCACAGCAGCTTCTCCCATTTTAAGACGTAAGTCATCTGTCATAAATGGAGAAGGTGTTTCCTCTGTTAATTTTTGGTGACGTCTTTGTACAGAGCAATCTCTTTCTGACAAGTGGCATGCTTTCCCAAAGGAATCTCCAATAATTTGAATTTCAATATGACGCGGTTCTTGGATCAATTTCTCCATATACATATCGTCATTACCAAAAGCAGCTTTCGATTCATATCGGGCAGAATCCCATGCGTCTTCAAGATCTTCTTCTTTCCAAACAGCACGCATTCCTTTACCTCCACCACCGGCAGATGCTTTTAACATTACAGGGTATCCTGCCTCATCTGCTAATTTTTTACATTCAGGAAAATCTGCAATTACACCTTCACTTCCTGGTACACAAGGCACACCTGCAGCAATCATAGTCGATTTTGCATTGGCTTTGTCTCCCATTCTATCAATCATCTCTGCACTTGCACCGATAAATTTTATATCGTGCTCTTCGCATAGGCTTGAAAACTTAGAGTTTTCCGAAAGAAAACCATATCCAGGATGGATCGCATCTGCATTTGTTATTTCTGCAACAGCCAATATATTCGACATTTTTAAATACGAATCAGTACTCGCTGGCGGGCCAATACATACGGCTTCGTCTGCAAATTTAACATGTAAACTTTCAGCATCTGCGGTAGAATATACCGCAACGGTTTTAATCCCCATTTCTTTACATGTTCTGATAACACGTAATGCTATTTCACCTCTATTGGCAATTAATATTTTTTTAAACATAATGATTTCAATTTTACTTAGTGCTATTGTAAGGAATTTACAACTAGCCAATCAGTGTTTATAAATTATGCTTTATAAAATTAAGAAGGGTCTACCAAAAATAATGGTTGGCCAAATTCTACAGGTGAAGAATCTTCGACTAAAATTTTCACGATTTTTCCAGAAACTTCAGATTCGATTTCATTGAACAATTTCATTGCTTCAATAACGCATACTACTGAGTCGTCAGAAACCACATCACCAACTTCTACAAACATAGGTTTGTCTGGTGAAGGTTTTCTGTAAAAAGTACCTATAATTGGCGACTTTATAGTTAGATATTTAGACTCATCATCAGCAGGCGCTGCAGGAGCGGCAGCTGCTGGAGCAGCAGGAGCGGCAGGCGCTTCTACTGGAGGAACCACTTGAGAAACTACTGGAATTTGAGCAGTGGCTAATGGTGCTTGCTGCACAATGGTTGTTTCTGCAGCCCCGGCCCCTGTTTTCACAGTGATCTTAATATCTTCCATCTCTAATTTTACTTCACTTGCACCAGATTTGGCGACAAATTTTATCAAATTTTGAATGTCTTTAATTTCCATAATATTCTTGATTATAATAATAAGTGTACTAAGTTACGTTTTTATTTATGAATTGTATGCCCATTTTAAATAGACTGCACCCCATGTAAATCCACCACCAAAAGCGGCAAATACGATATTATCTCCTTTTTTTAATTGTTCTTCATAATCCGCTAATAATAGAGGCAAGGTAGCAGATGTGGTGTTTCCATAATTTTGAATATTGACCATTACCTTGTCCATATCTAAATTAATTCTTCGAGCAGTTGCTTCGATGATCCGTTGATTCGCTTGATGAGGAGCCAACCAATCTACATCTTCATTGGTAAGGTTGTTGCGTTCTAATAGTTTTACACTCGCATCAGCCATGTTCGAAACAGCGTATTTGAATACTGTTCTTCCTTCTTGCTTTATATAGTGTTGTCCTTTTTCTAAAGTCTCAGCTGAAGTTGGCAATAAAGAACCTCCTGCTTCAATACGCAAAAACTCTCTTCCTATACCGTCACTTCTTAAATACTCATCTTGTAACCCGAGTCCTTCTTCATTCGGTTCAAATAATGCGGCACCGGCACCATCTCCAAAAATAATACAAGTAGTTCTATCGGTATAGTCAACGATAGAAGACATTTTATCTGCACCAATCACTAACACTTTTTTATACCTACCCGATTCTATATACGTCGCCGCAGTAGACATTGCATATAGAAAGCTAGAACAGGCTGCTTGTAGATCATAACCGAAGGCGTTTACAGCGCCAATTTCAGTAGCAACGAACACAGCCGTTGAGGCCACATTCATATCTGGCGTTGCTGTACCAATAATCACCATGTCTATTTCAGCTGGATCTAATCCTCTTTTTGCAATTAAATCTTGAGCTGCTTTTACCGCCAAATATGAGGTTGGTTTGTCGGCATCTTTTAAGATTCTTCTTTCTTTTATTCCTGTACGCGTAAAAATCCACTCGTCATTGGTTTCTACTAAAGTTTCTAACTCTTTGTTTGTAAGAGCGTAGTCAGGAACATATTTTCCTACTGCTGTAATTGCTGCAGTTGTTTTACCCATAATTTGTAAATTTATAGACCTTTTTGAATATAAAACTAATCGAAAAAATCAAAGGTCAAAAGTAATAAAATTTCTTTTACAAGAAGGCCATAAAAAGCCGATAATTATACTTTTTCACTCTAAAACACCAAAAAACCCTCTAAATAAGAGGGTTTTTCTTAATAATCTTTAAAGGCAATTACGCTTCTGTTTCTACAGAATCAATTACTATTTGTCCTTTATAGTACAATTTACCTTCATGCCAGTGAGCTCTGTGGTACAAGTGTGCTTCTCCTGTTGTTGGATCTACAGCTACTGTAGGAGCTACTGCTTTGTAATGTGTTCTTCTTTTATCTCTTCTTTGTTTAGATATCTTTCTCTTAGGATGTGCCATTGTGTTACTTTTTATCTATTAATAAATCTTTTAACTTCCCCCAACGCGGGTCCGTTGTATCTTTTGTATCTGTTGTATTATTTTCTATTTTATATGCTTCCAATCGATCTTGCGCTTCTGACTTAATGGTACCATCCTCAATTCCTGGCCTCACTCTTTTAGCTGGAATTGACAAAACCAACATTTCAAATATCGAATGCCCGACATTTATTTTGTGTGCTGAATGGGGAATATAGATGATTTCTTCGTTTCCATCATCATAACCTTCTCCAAACTTCACTATTAAAGACATTGCTCCTTTTACTTCTAAATCAAAAGGCTCTCCACTTACATCGCAAGGAACATTAACAGTCCCTTTAGAGGTAAACGTCATCTCTAACAAGGTTGACTTCTTTACAAAATCCAACTTTACTTTTAAAGCGGCTCCCATAAACTCGTCGTATTGAAACGCATCAAAGAACGTATTATCAATCTGATATTCAAATTCATGCTTTCCTTCCTTTAAACCTATAAAAGGAACATCAAACGTTTTCATTTCTTTCATCTTGAACACCGATTTGAGCGTGCAAAGATATGAAATTTCATTTTATTTCATAGAAAAGAAACTAAAAATTATACATTAATATTGTTTTCTAGACTTTAAACTGTTTTTTGCCAGTATTTTATAGTCTTTTCGTGTCTTAAATATTTTCAACGCCGTAAACAAAGCTTCCTTAAAGGAAGAGGCGTCGGCCTCATTCTTTCCCGCTATTTCAAAGGCAGTTCCATGATCTGGTGAGGTTCGAATTTCCGACAAGCCTGCGGTAAAATTCACCCCATTTCCAAAAGAAATAGATTTAAACCCTACCAATCCTTGATCGTGATACATAGCCAATACCCCATCAAATTGTTTGTATTTCTCCGAACCAAAAAAGCCATCAGCAGCATAGGGACCATACACAAGTTTTCCAGATTCCTGAATATGTTCTATCGTAGGACGAATGACAGCATCATCTTCTTCTCCTATAACACCTTTATCTCCACAATGAGGATTCAACCCAAGAACAGCAATTTTTGGTTTGTCAATCCCAAAGTCTTTAAGAAGAGTATCATACATTATTCCCACTTTCTTTTCTATCAATTCTTTAGTAATTGTCTCTGCTATTTTTGATACTGGCACATGCCCAGTTATAAGCCCCAAACGCAGACTGTCTGTCATTAAAATCATTAGGCTTTCACCTTCTAACTTCGATTCTAGATATTCAGTATGACCAACAAAATCAAAAGTTTCTGATTGAATATTATCTTTACTTATTGGTGCAGTGATCAATACGGCAACTTTGTTTTCTTTCAATGCTTTGGTTGCAGCCTCCAAAGACAATAACGCCGCACTACCCGACTCTTTTGTTGGCGTTCCTAGTGAAATAGCAACGTCGTCTTTCCAGACAGAAACAACATTCAATTTCCCATGAACTACACGGTCTACAGACGCTACTTCTTGTATACGCAACTCAGACTCCAAAGCTTTTTTATGAAACAACACTGCTTTCTGAGAAGCAAATAACACAGGTGTACAAAAATCAAACATGCGCTTGTCTTCAAAAGTTTTTAATATTACCTCCAAACCAATACCGTTCAAATCACCTATTGATATTCCTACTTTTATTTTTTCCTCTTTGTCCATTCAAGTACTTTATTATGCTTATTTTTGATGTCTCAAAAGTAATCATTTAAATTGAATATTGTATGTTCACAGGTATTATCGAAAAATTAGGTAACGTTGAAAATATTACCAAAGAAAATGACAATTTACACATTGCCATTTCTGCGGAGTTTACTTCTGAATTAAAAATTGACCAAAGTGTTGCTCACAATGGGGTTTGCCTAACTGTTGTGGCTATAAAAAACAACACCTACACCGTTACTGCCATCAAAGAAACCTTGGATAAAACTAATTTAAACAATTTAGAAATTGGTACTGAAGTGAATCTGGAGCGCGCTATGAAGTTAGGCGACCGTTTGGATGGACATATTGTGCAGGGCCATGTTGATCAAACTGCAACATGCACACATATTGAAAACAAAAACGGAAGTTGGGAGTTTACATTTACATACAACCCAAAACTAAACAATATTACAATTGAAAAAGGTTCTATTACTATTAACGGCACCAGTCTTACTGTTGTAAATTCAAAAATAAATGAATTTAGTGTAGCCATCATCCCCTACACTTATGAACACACCAATTTTCACAATTTCACAGTTGGAACGGAAGTGAATTTGGAATTCGATGTTATTGGCAAATACGTCTCAAGACTCATGGAAGTAAAAGGATAATTCATCTGTCAGGAAACAAAAATCATCACAGACGAACTTATTCTTTTCTATTCAATAATACTAAAATAGTTTTCACGAAAAACTGCTGTACATTTATTATAATTCAATTTTAGCTTCTTTCTTAATTCTTAGAAGTATCTTTGCCAGATAATTGAATTTTTTACACATGCGTTTTACTGAATTAAAACTAAACACTCCATTACTTAACGCCTTAGATGAATTAGGATATGATTTCGCTACTCCTATTCAGTCAGCAGTTTTTTCGGTAATCTCATCAGGCCGAGATGTGGTAGGTATTGCGCAAACGGGTACAGGAAAAACTTTTGCATACCTATTACCTATATTACGACAATTAAAATATTCAGAACAAAAACATCCAAGAGTACTCATTGTGGTTCCCACAAGAGAATTGGTCTTGCAAGTTGTCGCTTCTTTAGAGAAACTTACACCCTATATTAATACACGCATAGGCGGTGTATATGGAGGCGCCAATATCAATACACAAAAGCAATTGATTTTTGACGGTTTAGATATTTTAGTATCAACTCCTGGTAGACTAATAGATCTAGGTGCAAGTCGTGTTCTAAATTTAAAAAAGATTCAAAAACTAGTTTTAGACGAAGTCGACGAAGTGTTAAATTTAGGCTTTAGACATCAATTGATTACTGTTTTGGATATGCTTCGAGGTAAAAAACAAAGTATTTTGTTTTCTGCAACGATGACAGATGAGGTTAAAGAAATCATCGACTCATTTTTCAAATCTCCAGAATATATTGAAGTAGAGCGAGCCGGAACTCCACTAGAGAAAATAGACCAACAACTATATCAAACTAAGAACTTTTACACAAAAGTTAACTTAGTTAGTCATTTAATAGCAGACAAAGACAACTACAAAAGAGTATTGGTATTTACTAAAAACAAGCGTGTTGCCGACAAGTTATTCTCAGAGTTTCAAAACAGCGGGATTAGTGATGATGTTTCCGTGATTCACTCCAACAAATCTCAAAATTTCAGATTGCAAGCTATTCAAGGCTTTCAGGAGGGTATGCACAGGGTATTGATATCGACAGATGTACTTGCTAGAGGAATCGACATACAAGGCATTACGCATGTAATTAATTTCGACATTCCTAAAGATGCAGAAAACTACATCCATAGAATTGGTCGAACAGGACGTGCAGAAAACGAAGGAAACGCTTTGACATTTGTCACAGAACAGGATGAAGAAATTCTATCGGAAATAGAAGGTTTGATGGATCTTAAAATCCCTGTAATCGATTTCCCCGAAGCCGTTGTGGTTTCTTCAAAAATGACAGAAGATGAAATACCAAAAGAAATCATCAAGCCATACCAAAAACAACGCTCTAAAGAGCATGCTCCTGGCCCTGCCTTCCATGAAAAGAAAGAGAAAAACAAAAAAACAAATCAGGGAGGTTCTTACAGAAGAGAGTTGGCGAAAAAATACAAAAAACCAAAAACCAGAGGACAAAAAAGGAAGTAGTTTTTTATTATCCCTGCACAATGAATAATTACTAGTAACTAGGTAGCAGGTAGCAGGTAGCAGGTAGCAGGTAGCCAATCTAAACAAAAAAAAATCGCCTTTAGTAAGGCGATTTTTATTTTATAGAAAGAAATACGTTTCTTATTTGTACACTTCTTTTACAAAGGCATCATAAGTAACTTCTTTTTCTTTAAAAGTGATATTTTCTTTATAGAAATCTAACAACTTTTTACTTGTCAATTGCTCTTGTAATCTTTTTGCTTCGTCTTGATTACTCAATACTCTATTAGCAATGTCTTCCAGTTCTTTTTGTTCTGGATTCATATTACCATATTGTGCCATTTGACCTTTTATAAATTCAATAGCATAAGCCTTCAATTCTTCGTAATCTAATTTGATATTGTTAGTCGTCATGATTTTACTTTCAATCAATTGGTAACGCAATCCTTTTTCTGACTTTTCGAATTCCTCAGCAGCTTGTTCTTCTGAAATTGGGTTTTCACCGGCAGTAGCTAACCATTTTTTCAAAAATTCAGCAGGTAAATCAAACTTTGTATTTTCTACTAGATACTCAGTAACACCGTTTAACAATTGTTGTTCCGATTGCATTTTGAATTGATTTTCAGCATCTTCTTTGATCTTCTCTCTCAATCCTTCCACACTATCGACAGAACCATCAGCAAACAATTTATCGAACAATTCTTTGTTCAATTCTGCTGGTTCAACTTCTGTAATTTCTTCAACAGTAAATTGCAAATCGATTTCCAATCCGTTAATTTCATCGTGTGACAATCCTAATGCACCCATTAATTTATGACTATCTTCGAACAAACCTTTAGATTTCAATGCAATTACATCTCCTACTTTTGAACCGATGAATTTTTTAAGATTTACTTTCCCTTTCAAATCGGCCAACACAACGCTTGACTTCTTTTCAATTCCTTTTTCTTCATTTGAAAAAGTTCCAGAAACGTTATCACCTTCAGCAACTTCTTCTTTAGGAAGTATTTTCCCATAACGCTTTTGGATGTTTTCAACTTCTTTATCGATCAAACTATCTTCAGCGACGATGTTGTATTGTGTGATTTTTTTCTTCGCACTTAAATCAATATCAAACTCAGGTGCCAAACCTAATTCAAATTCAAATGTAAAATCTTCTGTATCCCAAGAAAATGCTTCATCTACTTTAGGCAATGGATTTCCTAAAATATCTAACTTCTCTTCAGTCAAAAAAGTATTCAAAGATTCCTGCAACATTTTGTTAATCTCATCAATCATGATCGATTTACCATATTGCTTCTTCACCATTCCCATTGGCACATGTCCTTTTCTAAATCCTGGGATATCCGCTTTTTTACGGTAATCTTGCAAAATTGTCTCTACTTTGTCTTTGTAGTCAGTAGCAGCAATATCAACCTTTACAACTGCGTTCAATGCGTCTATACTTTCTTTTGTAATATTCATCTTGATTCTTTGGTGTTTAAATTCCTTAAAATTGGGTGCAAAAATAATACTTTTTTATCAAATGGACAATCATTAATTAGTTCTATTTCAAAGGCTTTTGTTCCTCTTCCAAAAACACAGAAAACAGAACCGACCTTACTCCCCATAACAACAAACTAAATAGCAATGCTGGGAAAAACCCTTCCACTTGAAATCCGCTTACCATATTACTAGTCATCAGTATGATAGTAGCGTTGATTACGAGAATAAAAAAGCCCATACTTAATATGGTAACTGGCAGTGTAAGCAAAATCAGCAACGGCTTTATAAAGGTGTTTAAGAGTGCTAGCACGGCTGCCACCCATATAGCAGCTGTGTAATTAGTAACATGTACTGAAGGCAATAGGTTTGAAAGCAACAATACTGCTGCACCAGTCAATAAAATTTTTATAAATGTTTTCATCTGTTTAGTTTCATTTAAGTAGACCAATAACATGCCAACTCGCATAACAAGCTCCTTTTCTGACAAAAAGTCGCAACACTCATGTATTCGGGTAAAAAACAGATTTTTTGGCAGACACTTAAATGATAATCTGTTTATTACTTGTTTTAAAGTTAACAACAAACACATCCAACCAATTAACCTTAAGCACCTATTTACTAAAGAACCCGAGTGTTTCTTTTAAAAAGTCTCTAGGATTTTCGGCATGCAACCAATGTCCTGCATTCGGAATGGTCACAATACTGGAATTTCTAAAGTGCGCGTTTATCAACCCATAATCGTCCTCAGAAATATAACCTGAATTGGCACCTTTTAAAAACAACACTGGTCCTTCATATTCTGTAAAGGCCGGAAGTGGCGCACCAATTTCATTATTATGCGCTGTTAAACTCTCTAAATTGAAACGAAAATCTAATTGCTCTTTGGTTTTCCTGTATACGTTTTTAAGTAAAAACTGACGAACACCTACTTCTTCAATATACTCTTTCAACACAGCATCGACTTCTGTACGTAAACTAATTATGGAAAAATCAACAGCATTTAATGCCTCTAAAATCTGATCATGGTGAGGAGGATAATTTCGTGGTGCAATATCGGCTACCAAAAGTTTTTCTACCCGCTCCGGATATTCAACTGCAAATAACATTGCTGTTTTTCCTCCCATAGAATGCCCCAATAGGTTTACAGAAGACAATTTATGAAAATCCATATAATGTAGTAAATCTTCGACCATCAATTCGTAATCAAAATCATCCGAATGAAAACTTCTTCCGTGATTCCTCTGATCAATAAGATGTACTTCGTATGACTGAGACAATTGATTGGATTGTGACTTCCAATTATCACCCATTCCAAAATAACCATGCAATATGAGTAATGGCGTTCCAGTCCCTTGAATTTTTGAATGTACTATTTGCATTTTGGTTTTTAGTTTTTAGTTTTTAGTTTTTAGTTTTTAGTTTTTAGTTTTTAGTTTTTAGTTTTTCCGCCTTTGGCGGAATTTGGATTGCACCCTTACTATTTCAGACAATATAACTATACTATAAACTTCGAAACTCTGTAATGTAGACCCTTGTGAGATTTTTAACCATCATAAAACAACGCTAACCAAAACTCACTACTTAACATCAAGTATTCTGTTCTCATATTAAGTACTATAAACTAAATACTTAATTTATGAATGTACATATTGACAACATTTTCTAAACCTAGATACAACGACTCTGAGATTAAGGCATGACCAATAGATACTTCATCTAAATAAGGAACATTTTGCGCAAAAAAAGCGATATTCTCCAAACTTAAATCGTGCCCTGCATTAACCCCCATTCCAAGAGTATTTGCCAAGTTCGCTGCATCTGCATACTTCTTTACAACGTCTTTATTACCCTTAGCGTATTCGACCGCAAAATTCTCTGTATACAATTCAATTCTATCTGTTCCAGTATTAGCCGCAGCTTCAATCAATTTTAAATCTGTATCAATAAAAATAGAAGTTCGAATTCCGGCATTTTTAAATTCCGAGACCACCTCTTTAAGATAGGTTTGATTTGCAATGGTGTCCCATCCTGCATTAGAGGTTATATTATCTATAGCATCTGGCACTAGGGTAACCTGCGTTGGTTTTATTGCCAAAACTAGTTCTTTGAAGGCTTCAATTGGGTTTCCTTCAATATTGTATTCCGTCTTCACAATTTCCTTTAAGTCATAAGCGTCTTCATACCGAATATGTCTTTCGTCAGGCCTAGGATGAATTGTAATTCCTTGCGCTCCGAAACTTTCTATATCCGTAGCTACTCGCAATAGGTTTGGTGTATCCCCTCCTCTAGAATTCCTCAATGTGGCAATCTTATTGATATTAACACTTAATTTTGTCATGTGAAATATTTGAATTACGTCGGCTCCCATCAAAGCCATTTAAAAACGCAAAAGTACATCATTTTACACTAATTTTTACTATTTTGCAGGAATTAGAAACACCTATGGAAATAAAAGAATACATCTTAAACAACATAGTGGCAGCAAGGCTTGACAGTACAATTAACGAGGTCAAAAAAAACACTCGTATTCAAGACTTTAGCCACTTACCAATTATTGAGAACAAAAAACTTGTTGGCTCCATCGCAGAAAGAGACCTCTCTACTATAGAAGACGGCAGCAAAACATTAAACGATTTTCGTTATGTGTATTCCTATTTTTTCGCTACAGAAGACGATAATCTAGTAGACCTTGTTACATTATTTGCGCTTCATGAGACCACCTTACTACCTGTTCTTAACAAGCACAAAGAATATATAGGATATTACGATTTAAATGATGTGTTAAATGTATATGCCGAAACCCCATTTCTGAAAGAGGAAGGTGTTGTTTTGGTCATTGAAAAGGAACTCATTTCTTATTCTATGAGTGAGATTGCTCAAATAACAGAAGCTAGCAATGCTAAACTCCTAGGTCTATTTCTATCAAACGAAACTGACAATACAGCGCAAATAATGCTAAAGATTAATTCAGAAAACATCAATGAAGCCATTCAATCCTATCGAAGATACGGCTACAGCGTGCTTTCAAATCATAAAGATGACTCCTATATAGAAGAGTTAAAAAACAGATCGGACTACCTACAGAAATATTTGAGTATTTAACCTCTAAACACAGCCAATGTGCTGAAACGGTTTAAAATATAAAAACATACCACATGAAAAAAGTTGCCATTTTTGGCCAAGCCTATAAAAATACAGATCGTCAATATTTTGAATTGCTCATAGAGAATTTACAAAAGTTTCAAATTGAGATCTATATTGAAAAAGAATTCACCTCTATTCTGAAATCCCTTGGCGTAGAAAATATTGACTACCCTACCTTTACAAAACACGAAGACTTAGACAATTCCATCGACGTACTTTTTACTTTAGGAGGTGATGGAACAATCCTCAATGCTGCCACTATCGTTAAAGATTTAAATATTCCTATTTTAGGAATCAATACTGGTCGCCTTGGATTTTTAGCTACGATTCAAAAAAAAGAAATTGAGAACACCATTCAGTCACTCATGGCAAAGGAATTTACCATCCAAGAAAGAGCTGTACTTCAAATAAAATCAAATAGTGGAAACTTAGATTTTGACGGCATTAATTTTGGATTGAACGAGATTACCATTGCAAGAAAAAACTCGACTTCAATGATTGGTGTTGAGGCCTATCTTAACGATGAATACTTAACTACATATTGGTCTGACGGACTTGTGGTAGCCACTCCAACTGGCTCTACAGGATACTCTTTAAGTTGTCATGGCCCCATTGTCATGCCAGAATCTAACAATTTTGTACTCACGCCAATTGCGCCACATAATTTGAGTGCTCGACCTTTGGTTATACCGGACAATACGATTATCAAACTCAAAGTTATTGGCCGTGAAAAAGAGTTCTTTTTAAGTTTAGATTCTCGCGTCTCTACGGTTCCTTTCGAGACGGAATTAACCCTTGTAAAAGCATCTTTCCACATTAATATCATACAGATGAATCAGCAAACTTTCATCAACACCCTAAGGGACAAACTTTTTTGGGGAGAGGACAAAAGAAATTACACCTGATATCAAATAGAGACATTAAAGCTGCATCCAATGTAAAAACAAGGAACTTCAGTCCTTTAACCACAATAAACGCTCTTAAAATTAGTTTATAAAAAAAGACGGAGCATATCGCTGTGAAACAATTTGAAATAATTATATTTGCTCCCTATTTTTAATTATGAAAAAACGGTATCTTTTTTTTCTTATCCTCTGGATTACACAGCTTTCAAATGCCCAAGTACATGAACTTGGAATTTTTGCAGGAGGGAGTAATTATGTGGGTGACATAGGTCCTACTACTGTTATAAGACCAAATGCCTTTGCGTATGGCCTTATTTACAAGTACAACACGAATCCAAGAATAGCCTATCGAACAACGCTAACTAGTATGCGGATTTGCGCTAAAGATGCAAATGCCAGCAACGAAATTAGACAATCATTTGGCAATGAAATAGACAAAGATATTACAGAAATAACTGCAGGGATAGAGTTTAACTTTTTCGAATACAACTTATCACACTGGAAATACACAAGTACGCCTTACTTTATTTTTGAACTTGCCGTGTATCAGTACAAAAAGGCAGTGAGTTTGGCCACCAGTGTTCCCCCCGAAGTTAATTTTAATTACGAAACTGAAAGAGGGATTGCCATTCCTTTTGGCATCGGTTATAAATCACAATTGTTTGACAGGTTTGCTTTTGCCATCGAAACAAGATTACGTTATACGTTTACAGACGATTTAGACGACGGCTTATTAATTAAGGAAGAGGTACTCACAGGGCATCCTGAAAATGCAAAATTTAACGACCCAGACACAAACGACTGGTATGTATTTACAGGGGTTTCTATTGTTTATACTTTTGGAAGACCTCCATGTTATTCATCAAAAAGACGCTAATGGATTACACCTCGAAAATAGACCCAAATAAACTACCTAAACATGTAGCTGTCATTATGGACGGGAACGGACGTTGGGCAAAGAAACAAGGCATGGCCAGAATATTTGGTCATAAAAACGCTATAAAATCTGTTCGAGACACTGTAGAGTTTGCTGCCGAGATTGGTATAAAAGCGCTTACCTTATATGCCTTTTCTACAGAAAACTGGAACCGTCCTAAACTTGAAGTAGACGGCCTGATGAGTTTGCTCATTGCTTCTTTAAAAAAAGAGCTACCTACATTCCAAGAAAACAACATAAAATTAAATGCCATAGGTAATCTTTCAAGTCTTCCAAAAAAAGCGTTCAAAGCTTTGAACGAAGTTATTGAAGAAACAAAAACAAACACTAGAGTTACACTCACACTTGCTTTAAGTTATGGTTCGAGAGAAGAAATTGTAAACGCAGTACGCAATATTTCAAAAAAAATTGTTAATAATGACCTTTCAATTGAAGAAATTGATGAAAATATTATTAATAATCATTTATATACAGTTTCTTTGCCCGAAGTTGATCTCGTTATAAGAACGAGTGGAGAACAAAGGATTAGCAATTTCTTACTTTGGCAAATCGCATACGCAGAGTTTCACTTTACGGATGTTTTGTGGCCAGATTTTAGAAAAAATGATTTTTACAAAGCCATAGTAGAGTATCAGAGTCGTGAACGACGCTTTGGAAAAACAAGTGAACAAATCGAGGATTTAAATGAATAGAGTCAAAATATTAGTTCTTATTCTTAGCATCATAGCTACTCGTAGTTTTGCTCAGGACACGGAACTCCCCCCAACTTCTGAACCTGTTTCATTTGAAAAAGGAAAAACGTACATACTTGGCGAGCTAAGTGTGGTAGGTGTCAACCAATTTAGTGAAAAATCGGTAAAGGTATACTCAGGTCTTAAGACCGGACAAGAAATAAAAATTCCTGGAGATAAACTTTCAAGTGCTATTAAAAAACTATACGGAACCAAACGTTTTAGCGCTGTTGATATCTACGTTATAAAAATTGATGGCGATACTGCTTATTTAGAGTTTAATGTAACCGAATTGCCACAACTGAATGAGGTAACGATTGTAGGTGTGAAAAAATCAAAAGCAAAAACGATTAAGGAAGAAGCAGCTCTTAACAAAGGAGAAATGCTTACAGATAATCTATTGATGACGTCTAAAAACTACATCACAAAAACGTACACAGACAAGGGGTATTTGAAAACCAAAGTAAATATAAGTACTAAAAAAGACACTTCTGAAGTCAACGCTAAAGACATGTTGATTCACATCGACAAGGGTTCGAAAATTAAAATTAAAGAAATAAATTTCCACGGAAATAAAGACATCTCAGATGCCCAACTTAGAAGCTATTTGAAAGACACCAAGAGAAAATTCTGGGGACGATTTTGGAAAACTTCTAAATACATTAAAGACAAGTACAAAGACGACATCCAAAACTTACTCGACGAGTACAGCGAATTGGGTTACCGTGATGCTCGTATAATATCTGATAGTATCACTTGGAACAAAGATGGTAAAACCATAAATTTAGACATTCACTTAGAAGAAGGGAAACGCTATTATTTTGGGGATATAAAATTCTTAGGAAACAGTAGTTATACTACCGCACAATTGCAAAGATTCTTGCGTATTCAACAAGGAGATGTTTACAACGCAAAAATATTAAATGAACGTGTAAAAGGAGACAACACACCAGATTCCGAAGACATCACATCTTTATACCAAAATAGCGGCTACTTATTTTCTCAAGTAAACGCTGTTGAAACTAAAGTTGACAATGATAAAATTGATGTAGAAATACGTATCCATGAAGACGATCCGGCAACTATTAAAAAGGTGCGTGTTAAAGGAAATGAAGTAACGAACGACTTCGTTATTTACAGAGAACTTAAAACAAGACCAGGTGATTTGTATTCTAAAGAAAATATCATTCGATCTATACGTGAAATCTCACAATTAGGATTTTTTGACCCTGAAAATGTGACTCCCGATCTACAACCAAACTACGCTGATAAAACCGTAGATATCGACTATACCGTTGTTAAAAAAGGTGCCAGCCAAATTGAGTTACAAGGTGGTTATGGTGGTGGTTCTTTTATTGGAACTTTAGGACTTTCTTTTAATAACTTTTCGATTCGGAACTTATTGAAAAAAGAAGAATACAAACCTCTACCTATGGGTGATGGACAGTCATTAGCCTTGCGTCTTCAAGTAAGTCGTTATTACAGCACACATAGTTTTTCATTTTCTGAGCCATGGCTGGGAGGTAAAAAACCAAAATCGTTTTCTTTTTCTATTTACAACTCAAGACAATATCAAGTAGATTATAGAAATAATGACGTTGATAAAAGCAAACGTCTTAATATTTTAGGAGTTACTATAGGCCTTGGACAGAGATTGCAATGGCCAGATGATTTCTTTACCCTAAGCCAAGCAATCAGTTACCGACAATACGATATCAACCAATACAATATTGGATTGTTAAATTTTGAAAATGGAACAGGTGCATCTAACAATCTATCTTACAGTATTACCTTAGGTAGAAATTCGTCTGGTCCGAGTAGAATATTCCCTACTACTGGTTCTGAATTTAGCATTGGTGCGAAGTTTACATTACCACATTCTTTATTCAGTAAAACAGATTATAATGACTTAGAGAACAATCCAGAATATTATGATTATTTCAATGGAAATGGATTAGAATCCGACACCAAAATAATCAATACAGGAAAAATTAATCAAGCCAAATTTAAGTGGTTAGAATATTATAAGTTGAGTTATAAATCGAAATGGTTTACACCGCTTATTGGAAAATCAGTATTGATGACAAATATTGAATTTGGATATCTAGGTTATTACAATTCCGATTTAAAGGACATTCCATTTGAACGTTATTATGTGGGAGGTGACGGCTTGCAACAAAGTCAATTTGACGGACGTGAAGTAGTTGGATTAAGAGGTTATGAAAATTCTAGTCTTTCAGCAAGTAATGGAGGTACTATTTTCAATAAGTTTTCAATGGAAGTGCGTTACCCAATTACATTAAAACCATCTGCGTCTATCTATGCTTTAGGTTTTGTAGAATCAGGAAACTCGTATCAGGATTTTCAATCATTCAATCCATTCGATGTTAAAAGAGCTGCAGGGTTAGGAGTTCGAATTTTTATGCCTGCTTTTGGACTGTTAGGAATTGATTTTGCACATGGATTTGACCCCATGCCAGGGCAACTCCAAAAATCTGGATGGCAAACACATTTTATAATTGGTCAACAGTTCTAATTTATTATATTTGTTCGTACCGCTTTATATTTAAGTAGCAATGTTTAAAAAATATATTTTAATACTATTCATCATAAGTACAGCAGTTGTAGCTCAAAAGCCACAAACTATTGCTTATGTGGATATGGAATATATTTTAGAAAACATAGCTGAGTATAACAAAGCACAAAAAAAGCTCGATTCAAAAGCGGCAGAGTGGCGCAAACAAATTGAAAAGTCTGCAAAGGAAATTGAAAAAATGAATGCAGATTTAAACAATGAAAAAATTCTTTTAACCGAGAATCTAATCATAGAAAAGCAAGAAGAAATTCACATAAAAGAAATTGAACATTCAAAACTACAAGCCAAATATTTTGGCGTAAATGGGAGTATTTTCGAAATGCAAAAACAACTGGTTCAGCCCATTCAAGATGAAGTTTTTAATGCTATACAACAAATTATAAAAAAGAAACGCTACGATTTTGTTTTTGAACGATCTAGCGATTTAATGTTATTGTATGCAAATCCAAAATATGACATCAGCAAGACAGTTATTGCCTACATTACCAAGTCTGAAAAAGAACGGGAAGCAGAAGAAGCAAAACTGAAAAAACAACAATCTAAAGAAGCGCTGCAAAAGCGTCTGGACGATCAAAAGAAACGTAGAGAAGAAAAAGAAAGTAAAGTAATACATAGATAAACATAAATCACACAATAATTAAATAGAAACGAAATGAAACATTTTAAAACTTTATTAGTAGCAGCAGTAATAACTTTAGGAATGAGCACTATGGCTCAAGCTCAAAAAGTAGCGCATATCAACTTTGAAGAAATTGTATCTCAAATGCCTGAAACACTAAAACTTCAGGAAGATCTTGAAAAACTTGGTAAAACTTACGGAGAAGAAATTACAAATGCTCAAAAACAATTAAAAGCTAAAATTGAAAAGTATACTGCTGAGGAAATCTCACAAACAGCTGCTCAAAATGAAGCTCGTATCAAAGAAGTACAGGTTGACCAGTCAAAAATTCAACAACTACAACAAGTAGCGCAACAAGAATTACAACAAAAAGAAAAAGCGGCTCTAGACCCTATTATCAAAAAAGCACAAGATGCTATTAAAGCAGTGGCTAAAACAAAAGGAATTACTTATGTTTTAGACTCAAAAGCATTAATCGTTTCTGAAGGAGAAGACTTAGCTCCAGCTGTAAAAACAAGTTTGGGTATCCAATAATCCAAATTACAAAACCATTAAAACTCGTTGCGATACAACTATCTCAACGAGTTTTTTTTGGTTAAAATAAAAAATATTAACTTATCTTTCAATTTTTAAACTTGATGAACAAACAACCCATAGGCATTTTTGATTCAGGCGTTGGCGGTCTTTCTATATGGTCTGAAATAAAAGCACTCCTCCCTAACGAAAACACTATTTATTTGGCGGATAGTGCAAATGCACCCTATGGAAATAAAACCACTCAAGAAATAGTTGCACTTTGTATTAAGAATACTGAATTACTTATATCCAAAGGATGTAAACTCATTGTTGTGGCCTGTAATACGGCAACTACAAATGCTATCTCTGTTTTAAGGGCACGTTACAAAGTCCCTTTTATTGGTATTGAACCAGCAATAAAGCCCGCTAGCTTACAAACAAAAACGAACCGCATTGGTATTCTAGCGACCAAAGGAACGCTCAACAGTCGTTTGTTTGCTGAAACTTCAAAAAAACATTTAATAAACTGTAAGATTATTGAGCAAGTTGGAGAAGGTTTGGTTCCACTTATTGAAAACGGAAAGCTACACAGCAATAAAACAAAACAATTATTGGTCAAATACATACAGCCCATGTTAGACCAAGAAGTAGATTGTTTAGTATTAGGCTGTACTCATTATCCTTTTTTGATTCCGATGATTCAAGAAATGACGAATGGAAAAATGACCATCATTGATTCTGGATTGGCGGTTGCAAGGCAAACAAAGGCAGTACTTATAAAAGAAAACATGTTGGCAACCCTACCACAAGATACGACCCACCAACTCTACTCAAATACACAATTAAACACCATACAAATATTACTGGCAAGCATTCCTAAAAATGTAGCTCTTAAGTTTAAAGATTTTTAAACTTGTGAAACTCTTTTCTTCAATGAGTTTTAACTTTGAAACACCAACAACACCGAATAAAAATATCATCTAATAAAAAAAGCCAACTAAATAAATTTAGCTGGCTTTCTGTTTTTATATAGTTACCGATTAACCGTTCATCGATATTAAAAACTCTTGGTTGTTTTTTGAGTAAGTCACTTTATCCTTAATAAACTCCATGGCTTCGATAGGATTCATATCGGCTAGATATTTTCTCAACACCCACATTCGCTGTACAGATTTTGCATCAAATAAAAGATCATCACGACGTGTACTTGATTTTATCAAATCAATTGCAGGATAGATTCTTCTGTTGGAAATATTTCGATCCAACTGAAGTTCCATATTTCCAGTACCTTTAAATTCCTCAAAGATTACTTCATCCATTTTCGAGCCTGTCTCGGTCAAGGCTGTAGCAATGATAGACAAAGAACCTCCATTCTCAATATTTCTTGCTGCTCCAAAGAAACGTTTAGGTTTATGCAATGCATTTGCGTCAATACCCCCTGATAATATTTTACCAGATGCTGGCGCTACGGTATTATAAGCTCTCGCCAAACGTGTTATTGAATCCAATAAAATTACTACATCATACCCGCACTCTACAAGTCTTTTTGCTTTCTCTAACACAATATTAGCTACACGCACATGTTTTTCAGCTGGCTCATCAAAAGTTGAGGCTACCACCTCACCTTTTACGCTCCGTTGCATATCGGTAACCTCTTCAGGTCTTTCATCAATAAGTAATACCAACTGATATACTTCTGGATGATTTTCAGCAATAGACTTCGCAATATCTTTTAACAACATCGTTTTACCTGTCTTTGGCTGGGCCACAATCATTCCTCTTTGTCCTTTCCCTATAGGAGCAAACAAATCCATTATACGTGTAGAAAGTGTGTTTTTACTATCAATTAAATTAAATTTCTCATCAGGAAACAAAGGTGTTAAATGCTCAAAAGAAACCCTGTCTCTTACCACATTTGGCTTGAGTCCATTGATTTTTGAAACACGAATCAACGGAAAATACTTCTCCCCTTCTTTAGGAGGCCGTACATTACCTAAAACAGTATCACCTGTTTTCAATCCAAAAAGTTTAATTTGAGATTGACTTACATAGATATCATCAGGAGATGACAGGTAATTATAATCTGAAGATCTCAAAAACCCATAACCATCTGGCATCATTTCTAAAACCCCTTCACTTTCTATAATTCCATCAAACTCATAGTCAGGATCTCTATACTTGGTATTACTCCTGTTTCCTATATTGTCTTTATTTTGATGGTTTTTGTGTTGTCCACCTTTATTTTGATTATGGTTGTTATGACTTCCTTTATTCCCATCTTTAGATTTCATCGTATTTTGATGGTTCTTTTTTTGCGGATTCGCATTCCCTTGTTTTGAATCTTTCGCTGGAGCGCTATCAACTTTAGTCTGAGTGCTTTTTTGCGCTCTGCCCGAATTTCCTTCTGCTCCTTTATTTTGCTTTGTATCAGCAGCTTCAGATCGCGCTTCAACTCCCTCAGCTGTTTTTGTATGCGAGGCAGCGGTCTGACCTTTATCTGTGGTAATTCTCGCACGTTTTCTTTGTACTGGTTTCGGTGTACTTGCAACAGCACTTGCAGCTTTGGTCTCCGAAGGAGAGTTGACTGCCTGTGTGTCCAAAATCTGATAAACCAAGTCCATTTTCTTTAGTTGACTTGTCTTTTTTAAGCCTATAGATTTCGCCATAGCCTGCAACTCAACAAGGGTTTTACCTTTGAGTTCTGAAATTTCTAACATGTAGTGTGTATATTTGTATTGACAAACTTTTAACTCCTAGCAAAAAGTAGTGTAAATTGAATTTTGTGAATTGAACAATTCAAACCGCACTCTAGGCAAATGCAAACTATAAATTGAATCGTATATAGTAACAAATATAAGTTTTTATTTTTAATAATTGCCCAATTCTTAAAATAATTATACAATACTCATAAAGTCTATATTGAAGCTTGCTTTTTTTAGGTAGACATAGGAAGCAATGGCACTATTCGCAGTCACATAATATTGTCTTTTTTTTACAAAAAAACTTTCTACAACAAAAATTAAAAGCTACTTTTGTCACCATACATTATCTGAATACTAAAATGATTCAACGCATACAAACTGTTTACTTATTACTCGCTGTCATACTATCAGGAGGTCTTGTATTTCTTGTTTCTCTATGGACATTAGAAAACAACGAGACCGTAAAGATTCTAGACACTTTGTTAAACGAGCGTTTTTTAATAAAATCAATAGGAATCTCATTTTTCGTTTCAAGTCTACTTTCTGTATATTCTGTTTTTTGTTTTAAGAACAGAAAAAGACAATTTGTACTTGGACGTTTAAACATTCTTATCAACTTCTATTTATTAGGCCTATTGTTAATGCAATCTCTAAATTTATCTGGAGAAACTTCTGTTTCTGAGAAAGGTATTGGGATATTCATCCCTTTAGTTGTCATTGTTTTCCTTGTCATGGCGAACAAAGCAATTAAAAAGGATGAAGCTCTTGTAAAATCTGTAGATCGGTTGCGATAATCCTAACATCTTAGTTTATTTATGCGAAAAAAACCCGAAGTTCTGCTTCGGGTTTTTTATTCCTATTTCGTTTTATCTGCGCTTCAGTCCGTTTAATACCTAAATACACTGGAATCTAACTATATTTGTCAACCCATATTCTTCTCCCTATAAATAGGGATATTGAAATTTCACTTTTTTAAGGGATTGTGGGCTAAACTAGTTAGGTATATATTTGTAACATAAAATAAATGGAAGCACAAGACAAAATAAAAGTTCATATCGCAGATGACCACCAAATTTTAATTGATGGAATTATTGCGGTTTTAAAAAGTCAAGAGGACATAGAGGTTGTTGGACATTCTTTAAACGGAAAAGACTTAATTGAATGGTTAGGTCAAAATGAAGCAGACGTTTTGGTTTTGGATGTTAACATGCCAATTATTGATGGATTAGAAGTACTGAGTCATTTTAACAAAAATAAAATTGAGCAAAATACCATAATGCTCTCAAGTTATGACGATGTGAAACTCGTTAAGGAAGTACTTAAAATTGGAGCCGATGGCTTTTTAGCAAAAAAGTGCGCCGGTGAAAATATTGTAGAAGCTATAAGAATTGTACACAGCGGAAATCAATACTTCAGTAAAGATGTACAAAAAGACTTGGTCGCTTCATTAGTAGGAAAAAAAGTAAAACCTAAAATTCACCAAGATGGTGTGTTTTCAAGTTCATTGACAGAAAGAGAATTGCAAGTACTAAAGCTCATTAGCACAGAAATGAGCACCAAAGAAATTGCAAAACAATTAAACATAAGCACAAGTACTGTAGATACTTATAGAAAAAACCTTTTGACCAAAACGAAAGCAAAAAATTCTGTAGGACTCGCCATGTACGCCGTTAAAAATAAATTGCTGTAAAAATCTTACCCCCCAGATTTTTGCCACTTCAAGCAAAAGAATGTTTGAAGTGGCTTTTTTTAACACAGCATAACATAAAAAGAATAACATAAAATATTATTAACTTAAATAAGTAACACCATGAAAGCCCTAATTAATGCTACCCTAACATTACTCCTATGCGTTGGATTCGTATCATGTAGTAATGATGACACAACTGAAATTTTTGAAACTGAAGAAGCGCCCCTTAAATCCTATACGCTAAGTAGATCTGACGATGGAAGCTATTCATTAAATCAATCACTTTCTGAAGGTATCACATCGAATATTGTTTCTACAGATGGTAAAAATGAAATTATTTTAAACGAAGGTTACAGCGAATCACAAGAAGTTAACACTGTACTTCCTCTAATGAACAATGAAATTAAAATTGATTTCATTACCGAAAACTCCATAAAAATCCCTGGAATCACAATTTTCGACACAGAAATAAATAATGCTTCTTCAGTCTCTGCTAAAAACATAGATTATGTTCAAAGCTATGATATTAGCCTACTTGAAGACGGTTCGTACCAATTGAACTTTACGCTCACAAAAAATATAATTCCTACTTTTGAATACAACGAAGAACTAGAAAGACATCAAATTCGTCTAAATAATGGTGCCGCTAAAAAAGGTATCACATATTCACAAAATTATATTAAATTTGAAGGACAAAAACTTAACATCGTTTTTGTTAGAAAACAAAAAGTGTCAAGTATCAGTGCCAAAA
Source organism: uncultured Flavobacteriaceae bacterium (assembly GCA_943789365.1). Lineage (GTDB taxonomy): Bacteria > Bacteroidota > Bacteroidia > Flavobacteriales > Flavobacteriaceae > Flavicella. The sequence continues at coordinate 955,740 of CALSTV010000001.1, forward strand.
GAGCAAATGACTACGCAGATACCGTGGAACCACCTGAGTTTGAAATTAATGACTAATAAGTCCTCTTTGATATAAAGAAGAAAAATGCACAAAACACGAGTAATATTACTTGTTTTGGTTGGTGTAATATTTTCACCAATTATCGCAAAATCATATTCTAAAGCCATTGTAGTTAAACCTACAATGGCTTTTGTTCTATCCCAAATTAACAATACTTCTAGCACTAATTTGGATAAAAAAATGTTAGTCGCTAAAGAACTTTTTTCAGATAAAAAAACGGAAGAAGCACTAAAACTTTATTTAGAAATTCTCGAAAATGCTAAAACGGCAAACAATCTACCCGTTCTAACAGAAGCCAATTTTCAAATTTCTGAAATATTAAAAGCTATTAAGCGATATGACAAATCATTACTCTATTTAACCAGTTCCTTAAAATATGCTACCCTAACAAAGGACTCGGTGAATATTATTAATCGATTCATCAAATTGGGATCCCTGCATTATAAATTGTTTTCTACCGATAGCATCGGCAACCCTAACAGCTTAGACAGTCTTTACTTCTACGTTGACCAAGCGTTTAAAACTATAAATAATAATGAACAATTCCGAAAACAAGAAGGAAAATTACACAGCACCCTCGCCGTCGCTGCTATACTAAGAAAAAACTATTTATTAGCCGAACAAGAAACACATAAAGCTCTTGCGATAGATAAGGAACTCAAAGACACCATTGGACAAATCATCAACTTAAACACCTTAGCAGGGAATTATTTAAAAACAAAAAACTACCAAAAAGCAGTTGTTTATTACAACAAATCATTGGCCTTAATTGAGGGTAAAAATGCAAACGAGCGTAAGACCAAACTAAAACGCATGTTGTATTCCAACTTGGCATGGACACATTACAACCTAAAAGAATATATTGCCTATGAATATTTGGCAAAAGCAAACCGGATTTCAGACAGTTTGCGAAATGCAGAATTTGATGCCATCATCACAGAAATAGAAGCCAAACACAATGTTGATATCATAAAGCAGCGCGCAGAAAAAAAACATTTAATCGAAGTACAAAAAAAGGAGCGTTTTCAGGTATGGACACTTATCCTTACCATCTCTTTAGTTTTAGGAATCATTGCCTTTTGGGTATTTTCATTAAACAACAAACTTAAACATCAAAACAAAGATTTGATGCTCACACAAGCCACCTTGGTTAAAGAAAAAGAAATTGAGGTAATTGAATCTGAGAATCAGATTAAAATACTAAACGCAACCATCGATGGTAAGGAAGCAGAACGAAAACAAATTGCAGAAACCTTACACGACAGTGTAAGCGCACTATTATCTGCAGCCAACCTTCATTTACAAGCAAGTAAAACTCAATACAAAGGCACAATTCCCATTGAAATAAATAAAACGCAGGACATAATTGAAGAAGCTTCCAACAAAATCAGGCATCTTTCACATGACCTTATTTCCTCTGTTTTGTTAAAATTTGGCTTGAGCTTTGCAATTCAAGACTTTTGTGAAAAATATTCTAACTCGCAATTAGAAATAACCTGTTTAGAAAATAGACTACAACGCTACGATGAAAGTTTTGAAATCAAAATAAACAACATCATCGAAGAACTCATTAACAACATGATAAAACACAGCAAAGCGCGTCAAGGCTATGTATCTGTAAAAGAAATAGAGAATCAATTGCATGTTAAAATATTAGATGATGGAGAAGGATTTGACTCCAAAAACATTCCGGTTTCAGATGGAATTGGAATTCATCAAATCGAAGCTAGAATTAAAATGATGAAAGGCGTGTTTAAATTAAACTCTCAAGTAAACGAAGGCACAAAAATAAACTTTATAGTGCCCATAAAACATAGGAGTTAAGAATCATAAACTCGCTAAAAAATTAAAAAAAATAATTTTTTGTAACATTTCAATGCATCTATACGTATATATATAAGTAACATTGAATGAGACTCAACTCATCTTAAATCTACGCTATACAAAAGCATGAGACAACTTAAAATCACCAAGCAGGTAACAAACAGAGAAACTGCATCATTAGACAAGTATTTACAGGAAATTGGAAAAGTTGATTTGATTACAGCCGACATGGAAGTCGAGCTTGCCCAGCGTATAAAAGCGGGCGATCAAGTTGCTTTAGAAAAATTGACAAAAGCAAATTTACGTTTTGTGGTTTCTGTTGCAAAACAGTACCAAAATCAAGGTTTGACTTTGCCAGATTTGATCAACGAAGGAAACTTAGGTTTGATTAAGGCAGCTAAACGTTTTGATGAAACTCGTGGGTTTAAATTTATTTCCTACGCAGTTTGGTGGATTCGTCAGTCTATTTTACAAGCTTTGGCAGAACAATCAAGAATTGTACGTTTGCCTTTGAATAAAATTGGTTCTATCAACAAAATCAATAAAATGTATGCTTTCTTAGAGCAAGAAAACGAAAGACCTCCGTCTGCCGAAGAAATTGCTAAGAAATTAGACATGACGGTAAACGACGTAAAAGAGTCTATGAAAAACTCAGGACGTCACGTATCGATGGATGCACCTCTTATAGAAGGAGAAGATTCTAACTTATACGATGTTTTGAACTCAGGTGAATCTCCAAACCCAGACAAAAGTTTGTTGCACGAATCACTGCGTGTGGAAATCGAAAGGGCTTTGGAAACCTTAACCCCAAGAGAAGCGGATGTGGTAAAATTATACTTTGGTCTAGGAGAACACCAACCAATGACCTTAGAAGAAATTGGAGAAACTTTCGATTTAACACGTGAACGTGTTCGACAAATTAAAGAAAAAGCAATTCGAAGATTGAAACACACTTCGCGTTCTAAAATATTGATGACTTACTTAGGCTAAACATAAGTAACGCTAATCAAATTAAAAACTCTCAATATTCGTATTGGGAGTTTTCTTTTTTTGAGTACTTTTGCAATTCAAACCCACAAACAAAAAGAAATGAGCAAATTAATTGCCCCTTCGGTACTTGCAGCTGACTTTGCAAACCTTCAAAGAGATGTAGAAATGGTAAACAACAGCGATGCCGATTGGTTCCATATAGATGTTATGGACGGTGTTTTTGTTCCAAACATTTCTTTTGGAATGCCTGTAATCAGCGCTATTAAAAAGCACGCCAAAAAAACTATGGACGTGCATTTGATGATTGTCAACCCAGACCAATATATTTCAACTTTTAAAAAGGTGGGTGCAGATATTCTAACAGTACATTATGAGGCGTGTACCCATTTACACAGGACTGTACAAGCGATAAAAGCGGAAGGAATGAAGGCAGGAGTTGCACTCAATCCTCATACACCAATTGCTGTTTTAGAAGACATTATCAAAGATATTGATATGGTGTGTATTATGAGTGTAAACCCAGGATTTGGAGGTCAATCTTTTATTGAAAACACCTATAAAAAAGTACAACAACTAAAACACCTTATCGAATTTAACAACACAGAATGTTTGATTGAAATTGATGGAGGGGTTACCAATAAGAACGCTAACCAATTAATTGAAGCTGGTGCTGATGTTTTGGTAGCAGGTAGTTATGTTTTTGGCGCAGAAGACCCAACCGCTACGATTGCCGATTTGAAACAACTAATTTCATAACACTACTATAAAACGAACAACTGATACATGTTTCCATGTATCAGTTGTTCGTTTATATCTTTAGGTAATTTCTGTACCTAATCTCACTTTTTCCTATAGCTAACCATCCACTACTTTGGTTCATACGGATCTTTCTGACCTGTAGGAATTGGCGGATTCTTTTTAAGTGATATCACATGTTCATCTAACTGTTTTAAGGCTGCCTTTGGTACCCATGTATGTGGAAATAACACATTATTTCTTTCTTGTGGATCGTCATATAAGTTATACAACTTTGGCATGGTATAACTGTTTTTTACCGTGTTCCATGCTTCTTGTTCTTCAAAATGTAATTTCCAATTTTTCCACTTTACGCCAAAAATCTCCTTCCCCATATAAACGATAAATCCATCTCTCCCAGACGTTTCCTTCTTACCTAAGAAAAACTGACTCATATCTATACCATCAATAATCCTATCTTGTGGCATCTTACTTTTTGTGATCGCCGCAATGGTAGGAAACAAATCCATGGCATGTACTATTTCATCGCTCGATGTTCCTGCTGCAATTTTCTTTGGCCATTTTATGACAAAAGGGACTCTTAATGCACCTTCAAACCCTGTAAAGAGTGTCCCTCTCCAAGGCCCTGCAGAACCTTGCATGGAAGTTTCAACTGTTAAGTTAGTATTGTTATAGTTTACTGCTTCAGGGCCATTGTCTGCTGTAAAAATAAAGATGGTTTCCTTTTCAATCCCAAGTTTATCAATTTCATTTTGTAGTTCTCCTAAATAACTATCTATTTGCAAGAGTAAATCAGCCCAAGCACCATTTCCAGACTTTCCAATAAAATCTGGATGCGGCATGGTAGGAAAATGAGTTGCTGTGTAAGGAAGATACAAAAAGAAAGGTTTCTTTTGCTTTACACTTCTTTTCATAAAGTCTTTTGCTTTATCGGTTAAGTCACGATCTATCAATGGACGATACTCCAAGTTATAGGGTTTTACTTTTTTAGGTTCTTTTCCTTTTACCCCACTCATTACATAAGTTTCAGGAACCCCACTTTTCGAAAATCCTTCTAAAGAAGAATAAGTAGATTCATCTGTTGAGTTTGGCACCCCATACCATTCGTCAAACCCTTGATCTGTTGGAAAACGACCTTTGGTTCTTCCCAAATGCCACTTCCCAAACATTCCAGTAGCATATCCATTATTTGACAACATTTCTGCCATGGTCTGCTCCCATTGTACCAAACCATACACGCCTTCTCCTAAGGGAACAGTTGCATTACCACTTCGTACGGCATATCTTCCAGTAAGCAAAGCAGAGCGCGAAGGCGTACATTGTACTTCTACATTAAAATTAGTGAATCGCATACCTTCATCTGCCAATTTATTCATCATTGGGGTTGGAGCTCCTCTGGTAATTCCACCACCGTTAAATCCTGGTTCTCCCCAACCAAAATTATCCATAAACACAATGACTACGTTCGGTTTATCTTGTGCAGTCACTACAAAGCAAACACATACACAAATTACAGTTATTAAGTTTCTCATTTTCATTTTTTTTGGGGGTTATTTTGAATAACAATTAGTTTTAAACTACTGCTATTCTATTAGTTTTACCCTAACAAGATACTTATTTTTCAGTAAAATATTCAAACTATTTCACAATCTAATGGATCCTAAAAAAGGTTTTCTTATGATTTCATTGGTCTTTCCCTCTAATAATACTCCCTCCTGACTTACTCTTTTATAGCCAGCGTAAAACCCTGTCGCTTCCCTGCCACAGTTATTGAAAAAGTTCCAGGTTCTACAATACGATTTCCCTGAGCATCTATAAAACTCAAATCCTCCGTTTTTAAAACAAATTCTAATGTTGTTGTTTCTCCTGGTTTCAGGGCTACTTTCGTAAATCTTTTCAGTTTGAGTAAACTTGGAGTGACAGAGGCATAATGATCTGAAACATACAAATCAACACTTACCTTTCCACTTCTCTTTCCGGTATTGGTCACAGGAATGCTTACATGGAGGTCTTCACCTATATTAATTTTCGTTTTGTTCAATGTCAAATCACCATACTCAAAGCTTGTATAACTCATACCAAAGCCAAAACCCCATTGTGGATCATAGGCACCTAATCCGTACGTATCTGGAATAAGTTCTGTTACCTCATCCGTTCCTTTTCTATCATAGGGCACTACATCTCCTGCATGTTTCGGATATGAAAACGGCAATACCCCGCTTGGGTTTACTTCTCCAAATACAATTTGTGTTGTTGCCAGTGCTCCTTGGCTTGCCGGTCTGTATAAATTCAATACAGCAGCAGCTCCTTCTACTATTTCAGAAATGACTCTAGGTCTACCTTCTGCCAACAAGAGTATTACAGGCTTACCAGTAGCATAGGCTGCCTTTGCCAATGCAATTTGATTCGCAGGCAAATTTAAATCGTGAATACTTCCAGGTGATTCTGCATAGGCACTTTCCCCAATAGCCAAAACTATTACATCTGCTTTTGGTGCATTTTCATTGAGATAATCGATAGATGTATTTTCTTTGTCATCAAATACATTTGTTGCATTCGAAATTAGTTTTCTCTTTCCTAAATAATCAGAAAAAGCATCGCGCAAAGTCTCTGTACTATCTCCATATGCCTTTTCATCTTTTCCTTGCCACGTATAGGACCAAGCACCGTGAAGGGAACCATAATTATTGGCCGTTGGTCCCATAAGTAATATTTTCGTTTTTTTTGAAAGCGGTAAAATGTTATTTTCATTTTTAAGTAAGGTAATAGACTCTAAAGCTGCTTCGAGTGCTACTTCTTTATATTCCTTTTTACCGAAGTTTTTTACGGCTTCCTTTTCTGTATATGGATTTTCAAACAATCCCAAATCAAATTTCAACTGTAAAATTCTTCCCACAGCTTCATCAATTCTAGTCATTGGCACTTCCCCTTCTTTCACCAAGGCCACTAACAAATCATAAAACGAATAATCGACAGGTACCATACTCATATCTATCCCTGCATTGATGGCTATTTTTACAGCTTCTTTTGGGGTACTGGCTACTCTATGGCGCGTATGTAAACGAATAATATCTTCCCAATCGGTTACAGCCAAACCTTTAAAACCGAGTTCATCTCTTAAAATATCTTGTAAATAATAGGAACTCGCATGTACAGGAACACCGTTTACTTCCCCTGAATTGATCATCACAGTAGAAGTTCCATTTTTCACTGCCGCTTCAAAAGGTGGTAAAAATATTTCTTTTAATTGAGTGGTTGGAATATAGGAAGGCGTTCTGTCCTTTCCACTTAACGGCACTGAATAGCCCATAAAATGTTTCATACAAGAGGCCACGGCCGTTGTTGATTGTAAACCATCTTCCTCATAACCAGCAACAGCACTTCCTCCTAGTACAGATGTTAGGTAGCTATCTTCTCCAAAAGTTTCTTCGAAACGCGACCATAACGGCTGACGCCCCACCCCTAAGGTTGGATCAAAATTCCATCGAATACCCGATGCACGTACTTCCATCGCTGTAATTTTTGCTGCTTGTTTTACCAAACTTGGATTACGTGTAGCAGCCATTCCAATATTATGTGGAAATAAAGTTGAACCTTGTGTATAGGTAGTACCATGAATCGCATCGATACCGTAGAGAATAGGAATTTTTGCGGATGACTCTTTGGTAGCCATATCCTGCACAGTTGTAATCAATTGAGTCCATTGTTCTATTGTAAAAGCGTGTTTGTTTGCATTCAAAATGGAACCTATATTTTTGTTCACAATACCATTTCTCAATTTTTCAATATCCAATTGGTCATTAGTCATAAAAACGCCCAAATTGATCTGCGTCATTTGTCCAACTTTTTCTTCAACCGACATGGTTTTTAACAATGCGGCTACCCGAGGATCCTGTTCTGTTCCTTGTTGTGCTTGTAGTAAAAAAACTTGAAATAGCAGTGCAATTTTAAGAATGGTAATTTTCATCGTATGGTATTTATTTTTATAATTTCAATTTAGCGACCTATGTTATATTTTGAAAAGCTTTGCATGTATGCAATTTTTGCGATTCTATGTTCGTAAATGTAAGTATTATCAATCTCTTAGCGATCTAAACAGGTTCTTATGGATATGCCGGAAATAAGGCTTTCAAACCTTCTAAATTCTCCATTAGAATTTCTTTAGTATCAGCGTCTCTAACATGTCCCAAGACACCAAATGGACCTGAATACCCTTTGTCTAAGAAGGACTGTATCATTTGTTTTTCATGGGTACCTGCTCCAATACTCATAATTTTAGGGCCTCCTTTTTGCATGCCATTTAGGTTTACACACCAAAGGTAGGGCATCAACTCATCTACAATAGCGGGAAATTGATCCATATCATCATGTCCATGATGAAAATTGTAAACAATTCCTAATTCGTGTTGTGGTAATGCTTTTACAATTTGTAACATATGCTTAGGTATGCCCGACCATCCACCGTGATTGTACAATGCTATTCTACAGTTGATTGCTTCCGCTCTAGTTGCTAAATAAGAAATCATAGTTTGTGCCTTTTCAAAGGCTATGTCATCTGAAAGGTCTTCAAAATAATTACTGTGAAAACCCAACCATATCTGAGTTTCCAATTTTTGATCTTTTAAAGTTTTAAAAATCCGTTCGTTTAATGGTTTTAATTTACCTGGTTGATCTGTTCTATTGTCTAGCCATAACCAAACAGAAGTAATTTCTATATTATTTTCTTTGGCCATTGTGAATTCCTCTTCCATAGTAACCAAATGTTTTTCTCTACCGCCAAAAGCAAACTTTTTAAACTTCAGTTCTTTTAACATCGCAATACGTTGCTCTGAATTCCTTTCAAGACTATCAAAAGCCACCACGCACCATGCCACTAGATTGTCCATTCGAAACGGACTGTCACTTTTTTTGTTTGAAAAGTTCTTACCGATGACTGAAGCCACCAATACGACTCCCAATACCAATAATGTTATTTTGTTTTTTGATTCTTCCAACTTCATACTTTCAGATTAACAGCATACTTCTGATATCAAAAATCAATGAATCTAGCTAAAAATGGGAGGTCTAATGGTTTTTTATAGAGGGGATATGATTGAAACCATTTGTATTAAATGCTAAACGAACCTTATTTGGATGCATGCAAACTTTTTGAAAGGTTCATCCAACAAAAAAGGGAATCTTAATAAAAAGACTCCCTTTTTCTCTTATTATAAAAGTGGTTTACTCTTCTTCAGCAGGAAATGCTGACGTGTACTGAGCGTTCACTCCATCTATTACATATTGTCCATTTTGACCAGTTGTAGATCCAATATACCATGCTAACTTCAAGGTATTCCCAGCAATTGCACTTCTATCTACAACGACATTGCTCACTGTATTCCCTACCCTTGTGGCCCAAGTTGAGGTTGTTGGCCATCTTTCGTCATTCGCAGCCATTACCTCATTCCAGTTGGCAGGGTTAAAAGTACCTCCTTCTAGGTCACTGGTAGAATCGCCAGCATACAAACCTCTCGTGTATACCGTTAAAAATGCAGCATTATAACCCGAAACTTCTACAAATGATATACGCATAGATTTCACAGCCGAAACATCAATTGTACGTACCAGATAGTGGTTATTAGTTGCAGGATTTTGAATACGTAAACCACTAATAGTAGGTTTTCCAGACTTCGTAATTACTGCTTTCGACCAATCAGTTTCCGCTTTTTCTAGCGTATAACCCGCATAGTCTGGATACAAGGTGTTTCCAGGAATTATTTTTCCTGTACTACCATCGTCAAAAGTATCGTTAAATAAATCTACAGCCTCCCATCGTTCTTCAACTTCAATGGTAAATTGCTCCGTAAAATTGTATGAAACATCACCTGCATTGGTTACTTTCACACCAATAACATGCGTTCCTAAAGGAAGTTTTGCATCTGCAGCTATGGACAATTTCCCATCCAAATCAACCGAAAATTCAGAAGCATAATCTGCTAAAGCTTCTGGAAGAATAGCCTCCCATCCGCCACTACCTTCCATATCGGTAAGCGTTGGTGCCGATGTTGTATACGCGGTATATGGAGACAACACTACATTTGTCAAAGCAGTCGTTCCATCTTGCTGAAAATATTCAATAGTTGGTGGAGGACCTACAGTTACCGTAAGAACATCTGTAAATATTTTAGCTCCTAAATTGGTATTGACACTTACTGAAATTTTATTCTCACCAGAAATTGCATTTACGGTTTTACTTATTTCTCCAGTACTGCTATTAATTGTAAAACCACTAGCCGAGCTGTCAGCTAAAGAGTAACTTATGCTCGTAATAGCTCCTTCTCCTGAAATATCAGAAGCCGTAACGGTAGCGATTACACCAGTGGCAAATATACCTGCTTCTACCACAGAATTATCGATCGACAAATCTACTGGTACTGCCAGAATATTAAAATCTACCACCTGGTCATGAACTGCAACACCACCAGAGTTCTGTACTCTTACACTTATTGAATACACCCCTTCGGACAAGGACTCATTTTCATTATCATACACTATAGTCCCATCCTCTTCATCAATTTCAAATTTACTATCCGAATGCACGCTTCCTTCTGGCGCAGCTATCTCATCAATTGCCAGACTGTACACACCAACGTATTCAAAAGTAGGTGCTGTGGTGGAAATATTTCCACTTATCGGATATGAGGTTACATCTTCATACACCAAGGAGCCATCATTTGCTTTTAAAGCGGGTTGTTCATAAGGTGTATATTCCATTTCAATTCGTTCTTCACAAGACCAAACTAACAGTCCAAATAAGAACAAATACATTAAATTTTTAAGGTTACTTGTTTTCATAATTATTCGCTAATTTCTTGGTTTGCATTAATTTCACTTGCTGGAAAAGGAACCAACATAACCGTTGCTTCATCAGTTTCGAGCGTTATGCCTATATTCGATTTAAAATCGACATAATTGTTATGAGGTAAAATTACATGGTTTAAAAACCAATCGTAACCTCTACGTCTGTTTGTAAACCAATCCTGTCCTTCCATTAACAATTCAAACTGGTATTCCATCATAATCGCTTCTCTAAACGCTGCTTGATCTCCACTATAACCTGCGTGTGGAAAAAGACCTGCACGACTTAGCACTTCATTGACATACCCCAACTGATCTCCGTTTTGCAATTCATTAGAAATTTCAGCCAACATCAACAAAAGATCTGAATACCGGAAAACGATTGCGTTTTGATTTCCTTCACGAATGTCATTTTCAATATTCTTAGATCCCAACTTCACTAAAAAAGGGAAGCCCTTAGCAAAATTTGAACGTGACACTGAAGGGTACGAACTAAAGGTGTTTTGATTGTTTTGCTGTACCCATGTAGAAATATAGGTCGCCGAAATTCTTTGGTCTCCAGGATAGGTTGCATTGTGTAAATCATAAACCTCAGCGTTTACTTTGAACCAACCAAAGGTCGATGCTTTTGTATACCAACTTGGTGTAAAAGCACGTACATGATCAAATGACGCTCCGACTGATGACTGAATTTCAAAAATAGATTCTGTCGAGTTCGCTTGTCCTGCCAACTCATTAAAAAGAGAAGCATAGTCAGAAACGAGCGTATAGTTCCCATACACCTTGATTGCTTCGTCATAGGCCATTTGCCAATAAGCACTTGCGTTGTCATTTCCTGCCAATGTCATATAAACCTTTGCTAGCAACATATTAGCTGCATATTTTTTAGGATACCCAACTCTTGGCGATTCGCTCATCAATTCTGCCGCCATTTCTAAATCGCTAATAATTTGAGCGTATACATCGTCTACCGACGATTTAGCCAAGTGAATTGTTTCTTTTGTAACTGGTACCAGTCGCAATGGAATTTCACCCCAAAAACGCACTAAATTAAAATAGGTAAAGGCTCTGATAAAATAAGCATTCCCTGCTACATCATTAAATCCAAGTTCATCTTCCGACATTGGATTCTCAAAGGTTTTCACAGATGCAATGGCATCATTTGCTCTTGCCACCACGGTATAACATCCATTCCAGGTGTTCTCTACATAGGTTGCAGAATTTGGCGGCTTTAAAGAACATAAGGTTGAATTATCTGCAGAATCCTGTTTATTTCCACCTCTTTTGGTGACTCCAAAACCAGAGCCCAAACAATTCAGATAATAAAACTGTGAGCCTAAATAACTATGATCTACGAGTCCGGAATACAAGCCATCTAATGAGGATCTTGCATCGCTTAAACTTTTATATGCACTTTCGTTTGAAAGATTTGGATTTATTTCTTCAATATCACAACTACTAACAAATAGCGCTACTAGTGCAATTACTAATATTTTATAATTTTTCATCTTGCTATATATTAAAAGTTAACATTTACACCTAAAGTTACAGTGGACACATTAGGAAGTCCATTCCAATCTACACCAACAATATTCGCATTGTTCAAAAACGATGTAATTTCAGGATTGTATCCACTATATCCAGTAATCGTGAATAAATTGATTCCAGACAAATACAAATCCATTGATTCTATAATTCCATCGCTCACAGGAACATCATATCCAAGGGTTACATTGCTCAACCTAAAATAACTTCCGTCCTCGATGATTCTGTCGGTAATAGCTGTTGCTCCGTTTTCTTTATCATAGCCAACACGCGGAAATAAGTTAGAAGGCCTTTCTGGTCTCCAAGCGTTGTGATATGCAGTTGCCAAAATATTGGTACCATTACCAGGTAGAGAAGTGGTACGCACTAAATTTCCATTGGCAATTTCATTTCCAGAAGTCCCATTAAACAACATACTTAAATTAAATCTTTTGTATTCCATGTTAATATTTAGTCCGAATATAAAATCTGGGTTTGGATTTCCAATGATGGTTCTATCTGCACCATTGATAACTCCGTCGCCGGCATCTGGCACTCCGTCATTGTCAGTGTCGACAGTCAATTGGTCAATAATTCTAATATCTCCTACTTGTGTATTGCTCACTGGGATATCATCACCTTCTTGGTAGATTCCATCCGTTTCAAATCCGTAAAACAAACCAACTTCTTCGCCTTCTATAAAAATATTTGCGGGAGATTTAAAATACGATCCAGACGATACGTTTTGTCCAAGGTAAAATGATCGTTGCTGTGTTTCACCATCAATAATCACATTATCTAAAGGGATTCCTAATTTTGTGATTTCACTTTTGTTAAATGCAATATTTCCAGACACGTCCAATCTAAAGTCTTCAGTATTCACTGCAGTACCACTTAAGGCAAATTCGAGTCCTTTATTCGATAGGCTACCTCTATTGATTAACATACTTCCAAAACCAGTTGACCTTGGAAGATTCACTTGCTGTAACAAGTCATCCGTTTCTTTCATATAAGCATCAATAGTAGCGGTTACTCTATTGTTCCAAAGTGCAATATCTACTCCTGCATTGAGTTGCTCCGTAGTTTCCCATGTCAATTCATCATTTGCAATATTCACAGGAACAAAAGAAACTCCTGTTCCATCGGATGGCGTACCATATAGTTCTGAACCATAGTTAGATGCTGTTTGATAAGGAGAAATTGCTTGATTCCCTATTTGCCCCCATCCAACTCTTAACTTCAACTCGTTGATAGTTCCTTGTGACTGCATAAAATTTTCTTGATGCATTTTCCAAGCAAAGGAAGCGGATGGAAAAAACCCGTGTTTATTTCCTTCGGTAAACTTAGAAGAACCATCTACACGAAAACTTCCTGTAAAGATATATTTATTCATTAGGGTATAATTTACCCTTCCTAAATAAGACATTAATTGGGTTTCCGAAATAATAGCTTCTAGTGGTGTTGTTACCAATTGCGCATATTTGGGTTGCTCATTTCTAAATTCTACAGTAGAAAAATCTGCCAACTGGTAAATTTCATTGTTATTTTTTCGAACGTCATACGTAATCCCTAAAACCGCATTAAATCGGTGAATTTTGTTAAATGTTCTGTTATATTGCAATAGGTTGTTGATTTGATATGAGGTCGATTTTAAGTCAGAAACTCCTAAAGACCCATTTAATGACTGTCCTAAAAAGGTAGTCAAGCCATAAAAGCGTCTTCTTTCTTTATACCTTTTATTCCCTCCCATTTGAATTTTATATTTCAATCCTTTTACAGGCAGTGTATAGGTAAAAGCTATATTTCCAAAAAAACGACTTTCTTCAGTAATGTCTTCGTAATCAGTAATCCAAGAATAAGGGTTTGAAAGTTCCAAATCTTCTAAATCCTCCTCATCTGTAACAATTAATGGTCTATATGTTAACACATTAGAAATAAAACTTCTTTGTCCACTGGTACGATCTCCATCTTGAGCAAATTCTCCATTTCCTTGAAAACCACTCAACCGAACGTCCATTTTCAAGTTCTTGTTTAAGTTTTGCGACATATTCAGTCGAATATCTCCACTTTGAAATCTGGAATTATCTACTACTCCTCCTTGGTCGTTAAACCCAAAAGAAACGTAATAGTTTCCTGTATCAGAGCCACCACTAATAGACACTCCTGCCTGGGTACTATACCCCGGTTTGTATATTTCATCTTGCCAATTCACCTGTCTTGCTGGTGTTTCCGAAATATTTCCAGAACTCACAGGATACACCTCTCCATCTTCAATATGGTACGCTGGGGTGTTACCTCCAATGATTTGCGCCTCATTTCTATAACGAGCAAAATCAACAGCGTTCAACATGTCAAATTTCTTATCAACCACAGAAACCGAACTCGTAGTATAAGCATTGATTCTTGCTTTTCCTTTTTTACCTTTTTTTGTGGTAATCAATACTACACCGTTGGCTCCACGTGAACCGTAGATAGCAGTAGCCGAGGCATCTTTTAAGATTTCCATGCTTTCAATGTCTCTTGGATTGATACCGTTCAAACCATTTTGACTTTCTTGCGCAGAGTTCCCGCCTTTGTCGGCACTCGCTGCGTCTTCACCCGCTGAGGATATAATAACCCCATCTACAACATATAAAGGTTCATTGTTTCCACGTAAACTACTACCTCCACGAATACGAACACTTACGCCCGCACCTGGTGTTCCGTTTTGAATTACTTGAACTCCGGCCGCTCTACCTGATAATAGTTGATCCACCGTAGTCGATTGTCTCGCAACTGTTTCGTCTACTTTCACAGAAGAAACCGCTCCGGTTAAATCACTTTTTCTAACTGTACCATAACCAATGACCACAACTTCTTCTAATAGATTGTTATCTACTACCAATTGCACATTGTAATTGTTTTGATCTGTAATTGCAATCACCTGAGTACTATATCCAGTATAGGAGATTTCGAGTTCTGATGCTCCCTCTGGAATTTTTAGTAAAAAATTACCATCAAAATCGGTTGATGTTCCGGCTGTAAATCCTTTTACAAGAACATTTACGCCCGGAAGAGGTGACTTATCTTCATCCAATACAACCCCAGAAATCTGTTTAGATTGTGCTAAAACAAAAAGCGGGAGGATAAAAATAAAATACAAGATTTTACTTTTCTTCATAATCATAAATTTAGTTTAGTTAGAATTTTATAGTTAGTATATGTACAAATATGTAAACTAATAATATGAACAATAAGGTGATTTGGTTTTTTGAAGGGGACAAATGCATATTCTCCTCTAAACACCTTTGTTTACAACAAATCTATTTTTTACTCCACCGCACTTATGACACATTTGAGTATATGACTATCATTTTTGAAGCAACACGAATTTCAACACCCAATACAAACCAAACATGGCTGCTTAAGATTCATTTCTAAAATCCGCAACAAACTGACTTGGTGTTTTATTGAATTGTTTTTTAAAGCAGGTTCTAAAATATTTAGGATCGGAAAACCCGACCATAAAAATAACTTCTGTAATAGAATAATCATGTGACTTCAATAATTCAGATGCTTTGTTAAGTCGGATCGATCTAATGAATTCTGAGGTAGATTGTTGACTGATCGATTTTATTTTCTTAAACAGTGTAGACCTGCTCATTCCAATAGCCACTGAAAAGTCTTCTACCGAAAAACTAGCATCATCGAGATGTTCTTCAACAATATCCATCGCCTTTTTTAGGAAATCCTGATCGAGTTTATTTGAAAGCTCTTTCCATGAACTTCCTGAAGCATTGGTTTTAAATTTCTCTGCCCAAACCTTTTTTGTACGCAACAAATTATCAACTCTTAACTTGAGGGTTTCTACATTAAAGGGTTTTAGAACAAATTCATCTGCCCCCGTTCCCAATCCTTCTTTCTCATTTTCAAGACCTGCTTTGGCGGTTAGAATAATAACAGGAATGTGACTTGTTTTCAAATCTGTTTTTATTTGGGTACACATTTCAATTCCATCCATTACCGGCATCATTAAATCACTAATAATAACATCTGGCGTATTTTCGAGTGCTAATTCAAGGCCTTCTTTTCCATTTTTGGCAGCAATTACTTTGTATTGTTGAGAGAAAAAATCTGTCAAGTAGGTTTGTAGTTCTTTATTGTCTTCTACAACCAACAAGGTTGGTGTTTCTTCTGTATATTCAATATTCTCTCCAATAATTCTATCGACGACTGTACTTTCTTTAGTTTCTTGAATTTCTTTTTTTAAGAACTTAAACTCATAGGAATTCGGTTGGCTTTCTAATATTGCATTTTCATCAAAATTGCTACGTTCTATAGGAATACGAACGGTACATTTTGTTCCTTCATGCAATACACTTTCTATTTCTATGCTTCCTTTGTGGATTTCAACTAAATGTTTGGTATATGCCAATCCTAAACCTGTACCAATATGAATTGAATTGTCTTCCTTTTTAGCCTGATAAAAGCGTTCAAATATACTTTCTAACTCTTCTTTAGGGATCCCCATTCCAAAATCTTCTACAATGATTTCAGCTTGAACAAGGCCGTCCATTTCCTTTTTAGCTACAGTCATGCGTATACTCTTCCCTCTAGGCGTAAACTTAAAGGCATTAGAGAGTAGATTGTACATAATTTTCTCAATCTTATCATTATCAAACCATGCATCCAAGGCTTGAATTTCAGAAAAGAAAACAAATTTGATATCCTTTTCTATGGCAATTTCTTCAAACGCTCTATATATCTCAGCTATAAAAGAAACAAGGTCACCATTTTGAACCACTAAGTGTATGCTCCCCGACTCTGCTTTTCTAAAATCCAACAGTTGATTGATTAACTTGTGCAATCGTAAGGAGTTTTTATACATTACGGCGTTCAGCTTTTTTAAGTACACCGGATCTTTGGTTCCATTCATTATTTGTTGTAACGGACCTATAATTAAGGTGAGTGGCGTACGCAATTCATGTGAAATATTGGTAAAAAACTGCAATTTCATCTTATTGATTTCTTCCGATTTTTCATGGAGGGCAGTTTCTAATTCAAAAGCACTTTTCAACTTGAGCTGATTGACCCGAAAACGCCCAACAACCACAATAACACCAATAAGTACTAACAGGAAGACTAGAATGGCTGAGCTTTTAAGGTACCAAGGTTGTAATACTACAATTTGAATTGCTTTGGGTTCTTCCATCCAAACACCGGCACTGTTAGATCCCGTTACTTTAAACGTATAGGTTCCGGGAGATATGTTGGTATAAGAAGCAAAACGACGCTCTGACCCTTTGGATGAAGACCAGCCTTCATCGAAACCTTCCAAAATGTATTTGTATTGATTTTTTTCCGGGTTTGAATAATGTAAACTTGAAAAAGCGAACTCAAAAGAGTTTAAATAGCTCGGTAATGTAATCAGTTCCGTATCGTTGATATTCTTATCTAGAATTACAGTCCCTTCTACCTCTTCCTTAGGGTGTACTGTTTTATTAAACAATTTAAAATCGGTAATTGCCAATTGTGCTTTATTGGTATTTACGGATAAATTTGATGGCTTAAAAAAAGTAAATCCATTGACACCTCCACATAGAAATATACCCGAGGAAGTCTTTAACATGGCATTGTCTTTAAACTCTGTCACCGCCAATCCATCTTGTTTTTCAAAATAGGTGATTTCACCTGTGATAGGATTTAATTTTGATATTTCACGCACATGCATCATCCATATATTCCCTTGGTCATCCTCTTTTATTTGATATACAATATTGCTAGGCAGCCCTTCCTTTACGGAATAATTTTGAAAGGTCAATTCTTCTGTAGAGGCCGAAACATGTACTTGGTTGAGCCCTCCTCCAAAAGTAGCAACATATAAAAAACCATTTCTCGATTGAAAAACATCCATAACATGATTATTACTCAAGGAGTTCTCAGAGTTTATATCTTTTAAATAGCGTTTAAATTGTATTGAGCCGTCTGGATTTTCAATAACTCTATTCAACCCAACCACTGTACCAACCCAGAGATTGTTATTTTTATCTAAGGTAATATCTCTGATATAGTTATTTGAAATACTCGTTGGATCATTAGGATCGTTCATAAAATTCTCCGATTCAAATGTATCTGTTGTCTGGTTGTAATTCAGCTTCACAAGCCCCTGATTCCAATACCCACTCCAAATCGTTCCTTTTTCATCTTCTTCAACTGCAAAAACAGAGGCATCAATTGTATTACCTTTCGAACTTTTTAACTTATCAAATACCTTAACGTCATAGGCTAATTTCTTCGATTTATTCTGTTTGATAATACTAAGACCACTTTTAGCCCCCACCCAAATTCGGTTTTTAGAATCTCTAAACAATTTTCGAACATCGTAAAAGGCAGCGTTTTTGAAGACTTTGTTTCCACCCAGGTAATTGTATTTCCAAGGGCTGGTAGCTGCATTTGAAATACTTTTTTGTATTTCACTTTCTTTAATTTGTGCCAGTCCTCCCAAACCATCTGTACCCATCCAAATGGTACCATCCTGATCTTCACACATCGCCAAAATTGGGAACTTGTGAAATCTTCTATAATAGTGTTCTGTAACTTTAACAAACTCGGATGAGTTTAGTAAGGTATTGTTATCTAAATCGATGGTAAACAAGCCTTTGTTCAAAGTTCCAAACCATAGAATATTAGAAGAATCTATAAAAAGTTGTTGAATCTGTTTGTTGGCTATTTGATAGTTTTCGTTTTTGTTGAAGCTATAGATTTCACCGGAACCTAAATCGTAGTTAATTAGCAAACCTTCACCACCAATCCACAATCGGTTGTTCTGGTCTCCTTGTATGGTCAAACGTTGAAAATTCGTTTGTTCCAAATTTTGTATTTGTGAAGCTAGATCAATCCTTTTTCTATAAATTACTTTTAAATTAGCATCGAGTTTTAGGTGCAATAATTCCAGATGGTTGCTCAGAAAATACATTTCATTGGGAGCATATTCGTACAAATCAATGATATAACCATTTTTAAAAAAAGCAGCTTCAAAATCAGAATTAAAAACGGTCGTCGTTACTTTTCCCAGACTATCATTTAAACTAATTTGACGTAGTTTTATTTTATCTTGACTGGTAACCATCCAATGTCTACCATTTTCCGCTTTGATGACCCGATTGATAGCTCCACGTACGCCAGGAATCGTTTGGAGTGTTTCGTCCACCAATACTTCTCCTTGCTCAGAAACTTTAAATGTTTTGATTGCCTTTTTAACATTGTAAAAAAGCAATCCAGATTCGGATTGAAAAAGCTGTGGTATATTGTTGAAATTTGCGGCATTTTTTTCATCGTTAAAAAAATGTGCTACTTGACCTGTATTTGGATTTACTCTGTTAATTCCAGCATCGGAAGTACCTGCCCATATATTTCCGTCTTTATCTTCAAACAGATTGTGAATTAAATTACTACTCAAGCTATTCTTTTCGTTCGAAAAATTGAAATACTCCATGGAGTAACCGTCATATTTATTGATTCCATTGTAGGTACCAATCCACATAAAGCCACGAGAATCTTGTAAGATACTTTAAATAGTGTTTTGCGAAAGCCCTTGATCACCAGAAATTTCATTCAGTCTCCATTGGGCAGTCAATTGCATCTGAACTGCATACAAACAACAAAATAAAATGAAATGAAAATTCTTTTTCATAGATCGGAGGGGATTTAAAAACGTTAATTTAAGAAAAAATATTTTTTGAACAGATGTTTTGCAGCTCGAAAATTACAATTGAAAATTGGGTGTAACTAATATATACAAAAACACCAGCATCACATAAGTGAAACTGGTGTTTGTTCTAGCACCTTCAATATAGAAATAGAGGAATTTTATTTCTTTTTTAAAGATTTGGTGTATTCCTGCGTAAGTTTTGTGATTTGCTTGATTTCATCTTTCGAGAATTCTGCACTTAACACAGCTACATATTCTTTGTTCGATTTTTTATAAATCGCTTTCTTCTCATCTTGAGACAAATCTTTTCCTTTCATCTGTTTTTGAGTTGCTGTAATTTTCGCATACAATTCAGCATATAAAAATTCTTGTTTTGAAGCATTTAAAGACATTTCTTCAGCACAGTGCTCAGAAGCACCTTTTGCAACTTTCTCTGCATAAACATTCTTTTGTTGTGCACTTATACTTAGTGTCATTGTCACGAATAGAAATAAAAATACTACTTTTTTCATGGTTTAAATTTATTGTTTTACAAATTTTTGCGATAATTCGGTTCCGTTTTCAAAGGCAATTTTTACGATATAAATTCCAGAAGCTAAATTCGATGTAGATAACTGAGACGTTGTAGTAGTCTGAATCGTTACTAATTTCCCAGTAATACTATATATTGTAACGCTTTCTATTGCTGTTGCTGAGCTGATGTTTAATACATCGTTAACAGGGTTTGGGTATAAAGAAACTGCAGGGTTAGATTTTACGCCTCCTACTGATAAGTTAGCCTCATTATTGAATACAATTCTATCGATAATTAAATTTCCTGCAGAGGCTTTGTTAGCATTCTCCGTATCTCTAATAGCGACACTCAAATTTTTAGCTGTATGTGCCGTCCAGTCTGCACCTTTCACTGCTGTAATATCAAAAGAAACCGTTTCAAAACCTGTTGTTTCTTTTAAAATTGGAATGTTAACTCCTGGGTAGGTTGGCTCTGCATCATCAGTAACCCAAGCCACACGCAATTGATCATTATCTTGTGATTCATTTTTATACACAATATGTACATGGCTTGCATTCGCCGCATCTACCCTAAACGTTTCTTGTCTTATTTTAGCAGTTGCACCTACCACGGGTACGGAGGTTGCAAAACCACCTGCTACGGTAGTTGCCACATCGTAGTCAATCCAACCATCATTGTCTCCATCAAAATCAAACGTATAATCCGATTTGTAAGGCAACTCTAAAAATTCAATTTTGCTAATGATGATATCACCGCTAGTACTCGGGTTTTGTAAATTCCCACCGTCAATATTGAAAAATATATCAAAATCGCTAGGGTCATCTGTGGAGTAATTCACCCATTCCGTATGTGTCAAATCGTAATAATACGTTTTTGAGCCTAAATCTTCGGTAATTGCCGTTTGAATAAACTTTGTTCCCGAACCAGCATTTCCTTTAAAATGCGCTAATTTCATAAAATTCGCCTCGGTAGAACTATTAATCAATGTTACAGCAATCCACTTATACACACTGGCATCAACATTCAAAGCGGTTTGTCTAATTTTTGGTGCTTTATTAGCTATCCAACTAATGGCCAATCCTTCAGGGACAATGCTTACGTCTGATGCTCCTCCTGCCTTTACCCAGCCCAAAGCGTCCTGGCTCGTTTTAAAATCAAACGTGACTTGTGAAAACAGCAACATCGGAAATGCTATTAATAGTAAAGTAATTTTTTTCATCATAAAATCGTTTATAGTGTTAGTATTTCCACAAATTTCTAAAAAACACAAAGTACTAGTGGGGAGAAATGGTTTCTTATGGGGGAGTAATGGAGATTCGTAGTGTTCTTATTGCTCCATAAGACAAAGCCAGCTCTATGGATTCCATAGAACTGGCTTTATTTTATTTGCTCACAATCGCTAATTTATTGCTTGATAATTTTTTGGATATTTGTTTGTCCGTCTTCAAAGGTTATTCTTACAATATAGATACCTCTTGGTAAACTTCCCATTCCAATTTGAGTAACATTTCCTTGGGTGTTGCTTATCAATTTTCCCATACTGTTCACTATTTGAACTTCACTTATGGTTTGGTCCGTATCAATGTTTAATTGATCTTTTACGGGGTTTGGAAAAACACGCAAAGCATGTGCATTCTCAGACAAATTGCTCTCATCCAATAAAGTTACTCCATCAATAGATGTGGTAATATTATCTATGAATACTTCCTCACCAACAGCCCCTTCAATAAAAAAACCAAATCGTATTTCATTATATGTTTCAGAAGTTGTTGACAGCGCTTTAGATGGACTTACAGTTGCATATGAATCTGTTAATGTTATTGCACTACCCGTTACATATTTATAGGTATCATTAGAAGTCCGTTTAAGTCTCCATCTCGGCATAATTTTAACAGTACCGGCTCCGTTTTTTCTCACAGCAAATGTGGTATGGAGCATAGCTGTATTCGCAATATCGGCAAGGGGTTCGGCATGACTATTCCATAAACTAAACTTATTAGTCGTAAGGTCGGCTGCAGCGGTTATGATTATTTTTCCTGCTGAATCTGTTTCATCACCATTGGCAGAATATTCTGCAGTACCATCAGCAGTACCAGTAAAAGCAGTAGACCAAGCATCCAAATCACCAGGAAAATCGCCAAAACTGGCATTTTGTACAATTCCATCGTAGGTTGTCCCTGTCTTTCTAATTTTTATATAATCAAAATAAGCATGATCTGAAGCAGTTTGCGCTGAGTTCAGTACCACCTTTACCCCCAATTGATCAATTACATCTGCTGCAGAACTTCCTGCGTCTGTTCCAGGGTTATCCGGAATTGTAAGATAATAAATATGATACTGATTATCATCTGTTATATCGAAGGAGGTAGAACTTGACAGACTACCGGTATTCGAATTGGTCTCAAAATTCATCACGTTTCCTGCTTTAACGTCCAAGCCACTAGCTATCTTCATTCGTACTTCTAAAATACCATTTGTTGTCGTACTCAACCCCAAACCGTTTCCAGATCTTATAAAAGGTGTTTTTGAAGTACTAAAATTTAGATCTCCTTCTCCATCACCTACAGCGTTGATAGTAAATGAAGTTGAATTTGCCTTCACCCACCCTAAAGTACCATTCACCGTACTAAAATCGTATAACTCATCCATTTGTCCAAATATTAGGACAGGCATCATAAAAATCATTAGTGTAATTTTTCTTATCATCATAAAGTATTTTGTGGTTATTACTTTACAAAATTGCGACGATATGCAAAATAAAAAAGGGTCAAGTGGTTAAAATCAAAGGAGAAATGAATATTCAAACTATTTATGACGAAGGTTCTTAAAATCCATTTCAATTTGAATACAAAACATTAAACTTTGGAAATGTATTGAAATTTTTTCTTCCCAGAATTGAATTCAACTTTCATAAGATACACCCCTTTTTCAAGGTGGCTAATATCTATACTATTATCCTTCAACAAGGAACAATCTTGTATCTTTTTTCCGGTAAGCTGAAAAAGTTCAATACGCTGTATATGCTCTATTCCTTTTATAAACACGAATCCATCAGTAGGGTTAGGATAAAAAATCACTTCATCTAATAATGTGTATTCAGATGTAGATAATTCTTCTGTAGGTACAATTTCCGTTAGAAAATCATCAAAATAATAGGTCCCCACTTCATTTCCACACAATGCTTTTACTTGAATTGAAGTTGTTTCCGAGTCAATATCAAAACTGTAGCTATACACATCTCCATAATTCGTAGCCAAACTTAAAGCAGGTGAGGTTTTATAAAGGGTTCCTTCAGATCCAATTATTTTGATTTGAAATTTAAAAGCACTTGCATCAGCCGATTTTGCATGGCATTTTACCGTCACCGTTTTTCCATTCAAATCCCCAAGATAAACATCGTTTTGCAGCAACACTTTGTTATAACCTACTGATGTTGTCACCTCAACTTTAGCAGCAGACTCTCCAGATTTTGCATTGGCTTCTCCACCATTAGAAAATACAGCGACAGCACCCGAAACCACATTCAAAAACCAATTAGCATCATAGGAAGTACATTCATAACTGCCATTTACAATCAATTCGTCTTCAAATTCTGGATCGCAGGCTGGCCAGGTACCCGAAGAAAGCAATGTGTTTTTAACATCTTCCACCCAAGTTGCTGTACTTACAACTGTACTTTTTGTGGTTGTTTTTGGATTATAAGAGCTTACAGAAAAATAATCTTTATCATAGTTCACCACTCCGTTGCCATCGTTTCGCAAATGGACGGTTTTATTCGATTCGGGTCCTGAATCCCAAACAGCAAAGGCAAAGCCACGATTGATCGCTTGTTCAGCACAATATCCATGAAAAGCAACTCTAGAATTGTTATCTGGACCTCCATCTGCAAAGCCGGTTGTATTCCCACTAATTTCTTGCAAATCACCCGTAGCATAGTTGTAACCATCTGTATTGTCTGCTCCGAATTCCCCTAAATAGATTGGTGTGTTGTAAGTATCAGACCATACTGTCACCGTTTCAAAATGCGCTGCAAGTGTTGCTTTATCTTCTGCGGTCCCCCAATTATTATCATCCTTTCCGTTTTTACTTGAACTTGTAAATGAAAAAGGTTTGTAATAGTGGAAAGTAGCTATTAGATAATCGTCACTAGCCAATAATTCAGGATCAATATTAGTAGGGGTTTCATAGGAAGTTTTAGTACCAGCTGTGAGCACGATATTCCTTGTAAGATTGTCTCCACCTGTACTTCTTATAATCTCAACAATAGCTTCGTTGATCACATCCATCTCTTCTTTGGAAACTTCAAAATAAGGTTCATTCACTATTTCAAAAAGAAGGTTATCATCACTATTTTTAAAATGATTCGCAATTTGTGACCATATGGTTCTAAATTTCTCATTATCTGCGGCTCGTTTAGCAGAAGTTGGGTGTGTATATTCACTTTGATCATCGGCAAAGGTGTAAAGAAACTCATGCTTTAAATCTGCCCCATGAAAATCCAACACCACGACCAAGCCTTGATCTAAAGCCCAATTGATTACTGTTGTTATTCTATTCAAATAGGTACTAGAAACCACATAATCCGAAGCTGTTCCAGTATAGCTAGCAGCCGTTCCAATCTCTTTGCTATAAATTGATGTATCTCCTGTGGTTCTCACACCATAAAAATCCATTCCAATACGTACATTGGTAAAACCTGCATTTGCAACATCAATAAAATATTGTTCTTCAACTGCTGGCGACCAATTGCCTTCTATTGGTGCTTGAAGCACATTTCCTAAGTTGATGCCTCTACCCATTTTTTTCACCATTGTGTAGGGTGAAGTTTGGGCGGATAGTACTGTAGAAAACAGCATAATTGTAGTGTAAATAAACAGGTAGATTGCTTTCATTTTTATATTTTAAGTATTCATCAAATTTGATAAAAACAGAAAACTTTCCTAAGGAAAAATTGATTTTTAATGGGGTCATATGTTTTGCAAATAAAAGAGTCCACATACAAAACCATGTGGACTCTTACAATCATTAGAGGCAAGTTTAGTTTTTAATGAATTTCTCTTTCAGTTTTTCTCCAGAAACCACATATGCAATCGTATACATTCCTGTTGGCAAATGCTCTAGATTAATTTTATTTGAATTTAGAATAGTAGCCACTTGTTGTCCAATTAGATTATGAATCACAATTTGCTGAACGGGCTCCTTACTCTTGATACTCAACAAGTCCTTCACAGGATTAGGATACAAAACTCCTCTTTTTGACGCGAATTTCTCCATTTTTTCTCCTCCTAAAGACGCACTGTTTGAAAAGAGTATATACTCAAAATCGACAATTCCTGCACTTGTTTTATAACCATTTTGAGTATCGTTTACAACAATTTGTAAGTTTCTCATGGTTCCTACCCATAAAGGATCACTGACATTTAGGTTATACTCACTATAACTACCAACAACATCATTTCCAATACTTTGCAATGCGAGATTGGTTCCATTTTCGTCTCTCAAAATTAATTGGTTGTTTGTGGTTTGATTGCTTATTTTCACAAACAGCGTTGGATTGATATCGGCGTTTACACTAAAGGTTTTTTGAACAATTTTTGCAAAAGCTGTGGTGGTTGTATTCATTGTTAACACACTATTATTAACAGACAGCGAAGTACCTACTG
This sequence comes from uncultured Flavobacteriaceae bacterium, assembly GCA_943789365.1. Lineage (GTDB taxonomy): Bacteria > Bacteroidota > Bacteroidia > Flavobacteriales > Flavobacteriaceae > Flavicella. Next base: position 981,598 of record CALSTV010000001.1, read on the forward strand.
GATCCCAAGCTTCACAATCGTTTTCAGTATCGAATAGAAATGATTCGGTGAATATCTCAGGAATCTGTGTGAGGAATTCAATTTTTTCAATAGTAACATTTCCACTAGTGCTGGCCGTTGCCAGGTTTACGTTTCCAACATCTTGAAAGCCAATTTCAAAAAAATCGAAATCCAACGGGCTATCTCCATCTCCATTGTCATAATTCACCCATTGGGTATGTGTCAAATCATAGTAATGAGTTTGGGCGGTGCCACTTTGAAACAAAACTTGTCTATTGATATACTTGTTACCTACTCCGGTACCTCCTTTAAAATGAATTAATTTTAACACACGAACTTCCGGAGAATTATTGATAAGCGTAACAGCTACGATTGGCGTTGCTGCAGCATCAATATTAGCATCAGTCATTCTAATTTTCGGAGATTTGTTCGCATTCCATTGCACTTCCATTCCGTTAGCAGAGGCACCAGTTGTATTATTAGCCCCTCCGGCTTTTACCCATCCTAAATTACTCTGAGCGGTTTTAAAATCGAAGGTGGTTTGCGAAAAAAACACCGTCGGAAAAACCATTGATAAAAAGAAAATAATTGTTTATATAATAGTCTAAATTTTATGGTGAATATGTTTCAATTCAACGGTTATTAGACTAATTTACTAAAGCTATATCTTTGGAAGATACTATCACAGACAGGGCGCAAAATTCTATCGATAAAACGTGCTTTTCCATCGATAAAAAAAAATGAAAATCTTTAATAATATGGTATTATTTGAATCAAAGACAAATAAAAAGAGGCTGTCTGAAAAGCATTAAAAGTTAAAAATTGTCTCATCGAGCACAGTCGAGATATCTTAATAACCAAGACGTTGAAAAGTTCTCGACTCCGCTCGAACGGACATCTAAGCACTTTTCAGACAACCTCTTTAGGGTCGTCTCTGATATTCTCAATATTTATTAAGGCATTCTAAAAGTGGTAATTGGGCTTGGTTCAAAACCAATTCTATTGGCAATAGCTTCAATATATTTACCTTTTTCTACCTCCAAAGCGTTTGTATATATTTCCCAGGCCTTAACTCCTGTATATCTCCATAATATTGTTGCATCTTTTCGGCTGGAAGTGATTTTCAATTCCTCATTTACATATTCAAATTGCACTTTATCAAGTTCCTGTGCTCTCCCGTTAGGCTGCGATTCTTTGAGTATATCCTGTTCTGAATAGACACCTAAATCTTTTGTCTCTACGATCCACTTTTCAAGTTGAGTTCTTAATACTTCCAATTCTTTAGAATAGGTCAAATCTTGAGCTAAATTGTGTAATTCGAATGGGTCATTTTGCAAATCGTACAACTCTTCCTCCGGTTTTGTTTTTGCAAACCACAATTTTTGTGTAGCATTTAATTTCCCTGAAGCATCCAATTCCATCATGTGACGCATCATGGGCATTTGTTCTCTATAGCTTACAGGAAGCGCATAAGGTACATCTGTATAATAATTCTTTATGTACTTATAGCGTACTCCTCTCACCGCCCTTTTACGGTCATAACATTCATCAAACCTATCAGAAGCTGTAAAGAGGTATTCTCTTTTATCTTTTTCTGAATGCATTCCTAAAAATGCCCTGCCTTGCATATATTCAGGAGGTTTAATGCCTGCAATTGAAAGTACGGTAGGTGCAAAATCAATAAAACTTATCAAGTCTGAGTTGCGTGTTTGTTTTTGTTTTCCTTCGGGAAGCTTAATAAACAAGGGCACTTTGGTCCCGGTTTCGTAGACAGATCGCTTATATCTGGGGAAAGGTCCACCATGGTCTCCATAGAAAAAGATATAGCTGTTTTCATACAATCCATCTTTTTTGAGCTTCGCGATAAGATTGCCTACTTGTGCATCCAAACGCATTAAGTTACTATAGTTGACCGCTAAATCATGTCGTATAACAGCATTGTCGGGAAATATTGGCGGGACGGGTACTTTGTTAGGATCTACCAACAGTTCTTCTTTACCATTTTTCCATATCTGGGATTCGTGTGTTATATTGTAATTAAATACGGCAAAAAATGGCTGTCCCTCTTTTCTGTTCCGCCAAGTTGCATTGTTTCCGGAAACGTCCCAAGTAGAAGTCAATGTTTTAAAATTGTAATCTTCTTTGGCATTATTTGTACAATAATAGCCGTTCACTCTCAACGCTTCTGTAAACGGTTTTACATTTTCGGGTACAATAGGAGAATAAGTAGGTACGTTTATGGCTGGTTGATTATTCTTATTATAAGCACTAAAAGTTCTCATATTATGTGTACCCAAACTCGTTTGATACATCCCAGTAATCAAGCTACTTCTGGCAGGTGCACATACTGGTGCTGGTGAATAGGCTTCATCAAAAACAATACTCTCAGCTGCCAAAGATGTTAAATTAGGAACTACTATCGTGGAGTCTCCATACATAGGTAAAAAGTCGGGAGATTGATCTTCACATACGATCCAAACAATATTTGATTGTTCAGATGGTGTCGATGTTTCTTTGTTACTTGTACTACATGCTACTGTTAAACACAAAAGAAGCAGACAGCAAACAAAAATATTTTTTTTCATAAGATTGTTAGGATTACCAGTTTAATAGAGGTGTATACACCCTGAAAAATTCTTGACCAATTCTCTTCATGCTTTCGGTTACATAATGTCCAATAGGAGGTGGATTGGTAGGATAGAAATTAACTGAATTTTTATTTTTTGATTGAGGAATCAAAAACACACGATCATCTGCCTCCGCAGTTTCTTGCATTCCTGTAACTACTTTTCCTGCTCCCACCTGAAACATTGCAAAAGGCAATTCTGGGCTGTGCAATTGTTTTCTTGTTTCAGTAATTAGGTTCTGTAAATTTTGTGCGTAGGTCTCTGATGGTTCTGGTCCTTTTTTCTTTACATTGCTATCTGCTTCTCCCTGACCCCATAACATTCCTGACAATTCATAATCAGACTCCTTGTATTCTTTTAATACTTCTTTGGTATAACTAATGAAATCGCCAAACAGTTTCGGCTGGTTTAATTCATTCATCTGAGCAGCCTTCGCTTCTTCCCAACAAGGATTCCAACAACCATATAAAGAAGTACCTCCAATCGATCTTTTTATAAAGATAAAGCGCTCATCAGGATGGGCTTCTGCCAATTCAATTCCGAAAAAAAGCTCCGGACCGAAATAATATTCCAAAGAATAATGCCTTTTTACATAGGCGCTTCCCTCCGACAGCTGTAATTTTGAAACGGGCTTATGATTGTAGTAAAATTGAATCCTATCGGCTACTTCCTCTAGTCTTTCTATATCTTTAGATGATAGTTTTCCTCCATCGGCCCGACCGTCCATATTTGATTGTCCTGCGAATAAAAATACGCGAATTGGTTTTTCTTTTACACCTTTATGAGCTGCGGTTGCAAATGTACTGCTCCACATCATGCAAAAGCAAAAAACTATTGAGATTCTAAATTTCATCGTACTTCTAATTTAAAGGAATTTACTATCTGTTCATAAAAAGCAAACTACTACTTATTTAGAGTTCGAAGAAAGTATCTACATTCCCCTTTCCTTTCAAGTAGCCCAAAGAAACTAAGAAAGCATCCATCTTTTTAACGGTGTCTATAAAATACGCACCTTTATTAAAGAACGAATGAGGCTGACCTTCATACAAATGCAAGTCAATTCTGCTCCCTACTTCTTTCATCTTTTTTTCGTATTCTTTAGAAGATGCTACCGATGTAGTTTTGTCTTTGGTTCCAAAAAACACAATAGTTGGTGGTGCTCCTTTTGTGATGTTATGCAAAGGAGATATTTCATCTACACGTCCTTCAATGGCTCTATAGCCGTAGCCGTTTTTACTGTTGTCATATACTGGATTAAATAACACCAAGGCATTGGGAACTGGGTTAACAGATAAGTCATCATTTGCATCATTTAAACCTTTTATATTACCACAAACTGCTGCCAAATGGCCTCCAGCAGAACCTCCACCCGAGGCTATCATATGAGGGTTGATTGAAAGTTCTTTTGCATGCTTTCGTACATACCTCATGGCAGATTTGGCATCGTTAGCCGCTTCAAATGGAGTCGTACCATGTACATTTTTTATTCTATACACTACAGAAATGGCAATCATTCCTCTGGAAGCTAAATACTGTGACTGACGTTGAAATGCTTTGTAATTTCCTCCATTCCAACCACCTCCGTGGTAAAACACCATACAATTGTAAGTTTTTGAAGCATCGAAATCTGTGGGTCTATATACCTTCAAATCTAACTGAATGGTATCAATCACTTTATAGGTAATTGATTCAGGCATTATATTCTGTGTACTCTTTTGTCCAAATACTGCAATAGACAATACACAAAAACTTAAGATTAAAAATTGCTTTTTCATACTTATTTTTTCTTTTTAGGTTTTTTAACAAATGCATTGATACCTTTCCTCCAATCTTTAACCTTCTTTAGGAGCTCATTGGCTTTCTCAGGATTACTTTCAGCCAAGTTATGCATTTCAGATGGGTCTTTAGCAATATTGTAAAGTTCTACATATCCCTCCTCATAAAAATCGAGCAGTTTGTAATCTCCAACACGCACTGCGGTGTTCGATCGGTCTCCTGTGCTTGTAGGTCTTGGCACTGGGGAATGCCAAAATATTTCTCTGTCTTTATCTTTGTCTTTTTTCCCTTGTAAGGTTTTCATAAAACTCTTTCCGTCTAGATGCTGTTTTTGCTCTAAGGGAAGCTTGTTCATCTCCAACAAAGTTGGAAAGTAATCTGTTCCTGTGATTACTTTATTGGTAGTACCAGATTTGGTCACTCCTGGCCACTTTACAAAAACGGGTACGCGAATACCTCCTTCATAATTATGTCCTTTTCCAGCTCTTAATGGCAAGTTTGAGGTTGCCAATCCACGTTTATTACCTCTATTCGACAAACCTCCATGATCTGAAGTAAATACGATGATGGTATTGTCGTCCAAATGCAATTCTTCTAAAACCTTAGTAATTGCCCCAAAGCTTTCATCCATACTTTGAATCATACTCGCGTAGGTAGTATTATCTTGGTGCACCTTGGTTTCGCCTGTATCCCCTATTCTAATATAGTCGGAACCCTTTGGTGGATTTTTATCTAATTTTGCTTGATATTTTGCTTTGTATGCTTCTTTTCCTTCAAAAGGTGTATGCACACCGTAGTGACTTACATAAGCAAAGAAAGGTTCGTCTTTATGAGATTTGATAAACTCCACCGTTTTTCTAGTGATATGATCTGTAAGGTAATCACCTTCCTGAGCATCATCTAAGTGTAAAATTGCCTTTTCCTTACCATTCCCGTTCTTTGGGTTTTTCTGCTTGTTATACGGATAAAAGTAACTTTTTGGTGCTCCGGCGTGTCCACCACCATAATTGTAGTCAAAACCTTGATCTTCGGGATAGACTTCTGCTCCAGCCAAGTGCCATTTTCCCGCAAAAAACGTGGTATAGCCACCTTTCTTAAAAGCTTCTGCAATGGTAAATTCAGATTTTTTCAAATGCGATTCGTTTCTTCCTGGGCTCGAATTACGCGCCGGAAATTTTCCGGTTACCATGGCCATACGAGAGGGTACACAACGAGGATGTGCTGCATAGGCTTGTTCAAAACGCATGCTTTCCATCGCTACTTTGTCAATATTAGGCGTTTCGTAAAATGTACTTCCTCTATAACTCAAATCCATCCAACCCAAATCGTCGACCAGAAAGAAGATTACATTTTGTTTTTTGTTTTGACTGTTTACTGATACTGCCGCAAAAGTCAATAGTATTAAAAATAACTGTTTTGTTTTCATTACTTGATGGCTTTATTGATATTCTCTTCACTATAAACACGCTCTACGACCATATCGGTCATGGCACGCATTTCCTCAAGACTCATATCGTCTTTAAACTCAACTTGTAATTCTTTGATACGTTTTTTCAAGGCAGCAGTAATTTCTTCATACCCAGGTTTCCCGTACAAATTATTCATTTCATGCTTGTCATTATCGAGGTCAAACAACTCCCATTCATCCATACTGTAATAGAAATGGATTAGTTTGTAACGATCTGTACGTACTCCATAATGCGGTTCAACGTTGTGCCATTTTGGAAATTCGTAATAGTGATAATAAATGGCATCTCGACCCTGCGCTTCAATGTTCGGAGACAACTGATTTTTAAAACTCGTTCCCTGCATGTCTTTTGGTGTTTCAATACCTGCCAAATCTAATAAGGTAGGTGCAAAATCTATATTCAACAATAGGTTGTCATTCGTCGTACCAGGTTTAATCATTTCAGGGTAGCTAATCATAAACGGCATTCTAAAGGATTCTTCATACATAAATCGTTTGTCGAACCATCCATGTTCCCCCAAATAGAAACCTTGATCTGAAGTATATACGATTACCGTATTGTCTAACATATCGTTTGCCTTCAAGTAATCTAACATCTGTCCCACTGCCTTGTCAACACCCGCTACACAGCGCAAATAATCTTTGATATAAGTTTGGTATTTCCAATTTTTCAATGCTGCTCCTTGCAAGCTATCATGCGGTGTCCAAAACTGACCTTTGTTTCCAAAGGCATTGTAAGTATTTAATTCTCTTGGTGTTAATTTTTCTTTTGGGTATACTTTTAAATCTTTACGATTCATATGGTTTTCGATTTCCATCCATTGTTTACTCGCTGCTTTTCTTCCTTTGTAATCATCGTTAAAGTTGGCAGGGTGCGGCAAGTCTTCCTGAAATAATTTTTGGAATTCGGGTGCTGGTTCCCAAGGTCTATGTGGCGCCTTGAATTGGTACATCAACATAAAAGGCTTGGTCTTATCACGTCCTTGATCTAACCATTTTATGGCATCGTGGGCTACTTGGGCAGTCGAATGTCTGGTTTTCTCTACCATTGTATCTTTTCCATTTTCCAGAAATACAGGATTGAAATAAGTACCTTGTCCACCCCAATTGATCATTACTTTCGAATAATCAAATCCGGTAGGCGCAGTTCCTAAGTGCCATTTTCCAATGACCGCTGTTTGGTAGCCATTTTTTTGTAATATTTTAGGGAATGTTTGCTGACTTCCATCAAAATCGCCTCCTTTTTCATTTTTAAAGAAACGGCTTTCGTGTCCATACTTCCCTGTTAAAATAGCCGCTCTACTTGGTCCACAAATAGAGTTCGTATTGAAGGTTCTAGTCATCAACATCCCATTTTTTGCAATTCTGTCTATATTGGGTGTCGGAGCTATTTCTGACAACCAATCTTTGTAAGCGCTTATGGCTGCTACGGCATGGTCATCTGCCATGATGAATAAAATGTTTGGTTTGGTTTCCTCTACTGTTTGTTTATTATCTGAACAGGAATTCATTCCAAATGTTAAAACTAAGCATATAATTGCTGTAAATATTGTGTTCGCCTTCATATCAATTATAATTTTAATGACAATCTCTCGTCAACTTTTAATTTTGTTGTTTTTAAATGCTTATTTGCTGAAGAACTACCTGTCATAATTGTAAAGGTCCCTGGCTCTACACAATATTGCATATTGATATCATAAAATGCCAAGCTTTTGTCTGATATTGTGAAGCTAACGGTCTTAGTCTCCCCTGCTTTTAAATATACTCTTTTGTATCCTTTCAATTCCTTAACAGGTCTTGTAACAGAGCTTACATCATCTCTGATATACATTTGGACTATTTCTTCTCCAGCTACTTTTCCTGCGTTTGTAACTTCTACAGAAACGGTAATATCTTCACCTGCCGTTTTGTTTTCTTTCGACAACACCGGCACACCATATGCATATTTTGTATAACTCAATCCAAATCCAAATGAATACAACGGAGTCATTTTTTCAAAGGCATATTTATGAAACCCGATTGACGGCTTATGGTTATACACCATCTCTAGTTGCCCAACACTTCTAGCTACGGTAAGTGGTAATTTCCCACTTGGGTTAACGTCTCCAAAAAGCACCTCAGCCACAGCTTGTCCTCCAAACAGTCCTGGCTCCCACGATTCTACAATGGCAGGCACATTTTGCGCTAACCAAGGTTCAGATATCGGCTTTCCATTTACGAGCACTACAATTACAGGAGTACCTGTTTTTTTAATTGCTTTTACAAGGTCTAATTGTTTTCCAGCTAAGTTTAGATATGCTCGTCCCATGTTTTCACCAGCCGTTTTTTCAGGCCACTTGTAACGCATAGAATTGTCTCCAACCACGACTACTGCATAATCTGCTTTTGAAGCTTGTCTTGCTGCTTCTTTTATTTTTGAAGTTTCTATTTTACGAATGTTCTCTCCAGAATCATAGAAAGAAACGTTATAACCTTTTGAACTTCCTACGGCTTTTATTCCTTCATAGATTGTTGTTACATTTTCATCGGGCTGCACCGCATGCCAATCTCCTAAGATACTTTGATTGTTGGCATTAGGTCCTGTTACAAATACTTTTTTACCATTTCCTTTCGATTTCAATGGCAATACATTTTTGTTTTTTAACAACACAATCCCTTTTCGTGCACTTTCCAAGGCTGTTTTCTTGTGCTCAGCTGTAAAGATTCTCTCCGGAATTTTCTCCAAATCGACTTGTCGGTGTTCGAACAAACCTAATTTGAATTTAGCTGTTAAAATCTTAGACACAGCGTCATCAATTCTACTTATTGGTAGTTTCCCTTCATTTACTAAAGCTACAACGGCTTCAGGAAATTTAACTCCGTGCATATGCATATCCATTCCTGCCGCAACAGATAGCATAGAAGCTTCTTTTAAATCGTGTGCTACATGGTGTACGGTTTCAATTCTTTCAATGTCCATCCAGTCACTAACATAAAAACCTTGAAAACCCCAATCGTTTCTAAACAAATCGGTCATCAACCAAGAACTCATATGACTTGGGATCCCGCTTATTTCATTGTGTGCAGCCATGATCGAATACACACCAGCATCTATCGCCTGTTTATAGGGAGGTAAGTACACTTCTTTCATGGTTCTTACTGAAACATCGAATGGAGCAGCGTTCAACCCATTTGCAGGTTTTCCACCACCTAACATATGCTTGGCACAGGCAATTACTTTTTTATCTCCTGTAAAATCTCCTTGTTGGAATCCTTTGATCATTTCTGCTCCCATGTTTCCAACCATAAATGGATCTTCTCCATAGGTTTCACCAACACGTCCCCACCTCGGATCTCTTAGTACATCAATATTAGGTGTAAAAGCCCAGTGACTTCCTGTAGCTCTCATCTCCAAAGCGGTTTGTAAACCAACATCATAAGAATAGGCATCTACCCAACTCGAAGCTAAGGTTATTGGCGATGGATATACAGTTGTTCCAGATACTAAAGCGTTTCCATGTATGGCATCAATTCCAATCAATACAGGTATCTTTAGACGTGACTTTGCAGCTAATTCTTGTAATAAATTTGCCTCTTCTGCCGTAAGTACATGTAAGAACGAACCTATTTTCCCTTCAGCACACATTTGAGCAACGTCGTCACTAAATAAGCCTTTGTAGAATCCTTGGGCATCGTTGCTATGCAAATCTTCTTCTGAAAGATTTTTTTCAGCTTCACGCATATGATCCAATCCAACAAATTGATTCATTTGATAGACTTTCTCTTCTAAAGTCATTCTTCCCATTAAGTCTTTTACACGTTCTTCTACAGAGACGCTAGGGTCCAAATAAGTAGGATTATCTTTGTTTTGATCCGCTGCTTTTTCAGATGAACAGGCAACTGCTGCCAATACTATTGAAACGAAGCCTGTAATTTTTAAAAAGGACATTTTCATGAGTTCTATTTTTTGTTATGATTTTATTACTAATGGTGTATTTGGGTTTTCTATTGCTTTTTTCACAGCTTTAAAGGCTGGTTTTTCTTTTCCGTTTGCATTAAACATAAACATATGCCTGTTTTTATGCTGTGGCACCCCGTCTACCATTCCCCAGGTATTATAAGTTACTACGCCACTATCTTTTTTCGATAATAAGATTTTCATAATATTGGAGTAAGCTGCTGCCTGAAGTTCTAGTGCCTCAGCTGTGGCATTTGTATCCCATATTTTATAGTCTATTTCTGTCACGTGAAAATCCAAATCATTTTCATGTGCCCAGTCTACTAGATTCGAAAAATAGTCAAGGCTCGTTTTATCTAAAGACACTTCTTCTGTCGATTTAAAATGTGCTTGCCAACCAAGGCCATCTACTCTGTAGCCTTGCTCTCTAAGATAAAGTATCGTTTTTTTAACACGTTCCCACATCACTGGCTCCATTCCTCCGTGCTGATTGAATACCAGGCTCTTTTTTGTCGCGTATTTGTTTGCGATTTCAAATGATTTGGTGATATAAAGTGGTACACCATTTTTATCTAAACCTATTTGAGTCCAAGGATTTTGCCAGTCTTTAGTCCCTGGTTTCTCTGCAAACCACTCTCCTTTTCTAGTAACTGTTTCATTGACAACATCCATCCATTTCACAGTTTTATTTTTATTGTATCGTTTGCAGGATGCTTTAAGAAATTCGGTGTAGATTTTTTCTAACTCTTCTGGGGTTCTATGATCTGCCGTTGCCCATTTCGAAGCTTGCGGACTCACAGGACCATGCACACGAACTACGATATCGTTCTTTTTTGCAAATTTCAAATACGCGTCAATTTGCGTCCAATCCCAAACTCCAGGTTCAGGATGTACTCTCGACTGTTTTGCACAGTTTTCTGGGGTGGTGTAAGTAAATTGCTCTAAAAACAAATCTTCTACAAACGTACCTAACTGACGGTGGTTTAAAGTAGCTCCTACATAGACACGTGTTGGGTCATATTGTTTTGCAAGCAATTCTTTTATAGAGCCACTAGGTGCATTTTTAGAAACCGACACTTTTGGTTGACTTTGCTGTGCAAAATACGTCATTGCAAAAGCTTTTAATTCTTTGTGTATGGCTTTATGAGATTCGACTCCAATAAAATTTCTAGTTTCTAATGGATCGTTCACATAATCGTACAATTCCTCGTCAATAATATCTCTCGACTTTACCCCGTCAACACTCTTAACATTTGGTTTTAACCAAGCGGTATATCGATACTTTTCTGAACGAAAACTGTAACCTGTAGTTTTCCCTTTTGCCCATTGACTTACGGCTACATCTTTTATGCTTTTCTTTCTTCCGTCTATCAAAGGCAACAAACTTTTCCCCTCTAAAATCTCCGGAATTTTCAAGCCAGACAATTCACAAAGGGTTGGAAAGATATCTACAAATTCTGAAGGCGATGTTACTTTTACACCTTTGGCAATACCTGGCGCATAAATCATAAGTGGAGAACGTGTTGCTTGTTCGAAATTCGAATGTTTGTTCCACATACTATGGTCACCCAAGTGCCATCCATGATCACCCCATACAACGATGATGGTGTTTTTATTCAGGTTTTTTTCCTTGAGTTTGTCTACTATCAAACCTACTTGTGTATCCACAAAACTTACACAGGCATAGTACCCATGAATCAATTCTCTTTGGGTTTTATTATCAATTTTTAGCAAACCATCTTCTCCTATAACATACTCAATTGAAGGGTCTTTATAACTTCTCATCTCACCTGAACTATGATAAGCTAAATCGGTTCCGTTTTTTACTTTTTTCTGATATGGGGCAAGGTTGATCTTATCAGCATCGTATAAATCCCAATATTTGTTTGGCGCTACAAATGGTAAGTGAGGTCTTTTAAAACCAACAGCTAAGAAAAATGGCTTGTCTGGAGTCTCCGCTAGCGCATCCAATTTCTTAAGTGCATCTAATCCTATAGCTCCATCGGTATAAGCAGCATCCGGTACATCACTTCTTTCAAAAGGAGGTTTGTATCTATCTGTTACATATTTGTTGGTGTTTTTCACGCCTTTGCTTTTTGCTTCGGCAACGAGTTCCGAAACTCTTGCTTTAATTTTTGGGTTTTGGTAATACCCAAGTGCTGGGGAACCGTATTCTTTTGGATATGGTAATTTATATTCTCTTACATAGGGTACCGACCAAGACGGCTCGTCTACGAATTTATCTACACATCTGGGATCGTAAATTTTCCCTGTCCCTGTGGTTATATATCCTTGTTCTTTAAAATATTGAGGGATCGAAAGAATAGTTGGATTTATGTCACGCATCCGTGTTTTTAAGTCTCGCACTTTCGTGTAGTCTGGACGCATTCCGGTCATCAAACTCGCTCTTGAGGGGCCACAAACTGCCTGTTGCGTATGGTTGTTTAAAAATACGGTTGCTTTTGCTCCCAACTTATCTAAATTAGGAGTTATCGCATAACTATCACCATAACTGCCAAGGGTAGGTTTTAAATCATCAATGGCAATAAATAACACATTGGGCGCTTGTGCTTGTTTTTGTGCTTGCAGGCCTATTAAAGCAAAAAAGACTATATAAAATAAAATATTGTTTCTCATTCTGATTTATTTTTTTTACAAAGATGTCATTATTTAAGAATTCACATAGGGCTTAATGATTTTTTAAGAGGGAGGAATGGATACTTCGACAATGTTCTCCCCAATTCCCTTCTAGGGCAAAGGTTTGAAAATCATCGGACAATTAACACCCCCTACCTATAATCGTAAACCCTTATAACATCAACTCTACACTCGTTATTGTTTAATTATTGGCACCACTTTCTGTTTTCCATTTTCAGTACTTATTCGTACATAATAGATTCCTGGCCTTCCATTAAACTCGATTGCTATCCTTTCCTTTCCTTCATAGCTTTTCGCGAACACACGTTTCCCCATAACATCGACAATTTCAACATCTACAGCTCCTTTTACTTCAGGAATAACAGCAAAAAGTTGGCCGTTATTGGGGTTTGGATATACTTTAATTGTCGCTAAGGTAGGTTCTTCATTCGACAAGTCATCGTCAGAAGGAATTTTTCCTAGGATTTCAATTTCAGAAAAAGCCAATTTTGTTGTTCCTATGGCTTGAATACGAACATACCTTCCTAAAACTCCTAATTCATTTAGGCTAAATTTGCGGTTGGCTGTGCCATCTTTCAAATATTCATAATCTGCAGTAGACCTTGATACTGCTAAACTGGTATCTCCAAAAGGCACATCAGAAATTAACACATAAAAATTTTTAAAATGTGGAGATACGGTTTCCATAGCAACACCATTCAGCTCAACAGTATTCCAAACATCAATATAGTCGATGCGCTTTAGCGCTCCTAAGTCCAAGTCGTACCAGGGTTCGACTTCAGTAGTCGTGGATGATAAACTTCCAACTGGCACCAATCCTTGTTGAAAATATTGCACGTTGATTCGTCCATTATTATTTCCATCAATTGCTTTTTCTGGTGAGGCATCTATATCTTCATCTTCAAAGCTTAGCGTCATGTCTGTACTACTCTGTGTAACACCAGCTGTACGACTCACCATCTGCAATTGTGGTGCCAAATCTGCTTCTGACTCTGTTAAAGGATTTGCATATACTCCTGTGGTAGGTGCGTTCTTAATAGGCACTCTTACTTTAAAATTCGTGTATTCAAAGTTTCTCCTGTTTGGCAATTGTTCATTCAGAATAAAATACAATTCTTGCGTTTCAGTATCTTCGTACACACCTTCATTGCTAAGGTATTCCTCAAATTTTGCTGCAGATGCAAATTCATAGATTCGTTGCGGATAATCTTTTCTCAGCGTACCTTGCGCCCATGCTTGCTTGATTCCCATATCATAGCTCCCATAATCGTCAGTAATGACTCCATCTACTTCAAAACGAAAGTCGTTGGTATTGTAATCAACTTCCAAGGCTGTACTATCCAATACGGTAAATGTGGTTGGTCTTTCCGTAATTTCTGAACTACTCAAATAGATCGTATTGTCTCCATGTTCATCATATGTCGCTGTTGCTGTAGGGTCCTCTTTCTCTATTTTATAAAGCTGTGTTACATTTTCTGTTGTTAGATCTATAAATACCCAAGGAGTAAATCCATTATTTCTGGTTTTGAAAGGTCCTGAACCTGTTCCTACTAATTTGGATACTTGAATCCCATAGCCCATATCTACCAATTTAATATTCTCATAGGTATGATTGTGCGCATGTTTAAGCATATAGCAACCAATAGAGTTTTCATTTTTACCTGAAATAAACACATCTTTAAAGGTGTAGTCTGCCTGATATACAATATAGGCTCCCCAATTTACTCCCCAGCAAATGAAGCCGTCAAATACAGAACGTGATTCATGGTTGACCCCCATATCTCTTTCTATGGAGTGAATTCCTCTCTGACTTCCAATAATAGTCGTATTTTCCATAATCAAAGCTACTTCCTGAGGCATCACTCCATCACCTTCTATGCTATAACCATTGATATCCAATGGAAAATTATCTACCTCATAATCAGGACGTTCTGCCAATACTTTAGCATCCATACGTTCTTGATTTACGATTCCAGGATTCATATTCATAACGCCTACCCCACGAACTGCGTTTGCAATTACATTCCCTCTACAAATCACCGCTCTTCCTTTCATTCCTAATCCTTCACCAGAATACAAGTAATCTTCATAGGTCAATGCGGCCACATATGGGTCAGCATCGTGTCCTTTAACGACTTTTACGACAAGGTTTTCATCCCAGAATCCACTTTCAGACCCAGCTTCAGAAACAATTCCTGATCCAACAATATCATATACCACATTTTGAGAAACGTTGGCATGCGAATCGTGATGGGTAATTCCCCATCCCGGGTTTCCCCATACTACATTCCCTGTAACTTGTGCCATATTTGCATTGTACTGCGCACCTGTTTTATGAATATGTATGGAATACCTTCCTCTTGAGTTTGTAATTTCGTCTGCAGGGTTTTTCACAGTTAGTGAACATTCTTGTCCTAAGGCAGAGATAAACGATTTAAAGGTTTTAGGTTCTGCCCAGCTGTTCCAAATATAGTCATCTGTCAATCTCGACTTATCCGTTCTTCCCATATCTACAAACGCAGCGTTTTTAATCTGCACATTGGTATCATTGTGCATGGCCATAAAGTGTCCTCTGTGGTATACATCTGAAATATCTGATGAACTAAAGGTGATATTTCGTGTTAAATTCCCTACATAGCAATGAAGATTATCGGCTGCTCTTCCATGATGATTTTTAAGCAGGTTTGTTTTTGACGTCAATGTGGTTCCATTAATCGTATTTATTTCTACCTGGTCTTCACCGTTGCTAGTAGCTCCATAATTTCCACCTCTTGTGATTACAATTTGATCGCCCGATTTCCATCCTGTAGGTACGGTTTCTAGTTCTATGTTTTTTTGACTTTTATTAGCATCCGCTGCCAATTTCGCCATGTTTAGTTTTTCTTGCCCAATGATTTCTATTTGTCCCATACACATCATTCCAATAGAATATTGTTCAGGGTCCCAGCCGTGTCTTCCTAATATCCCAATGCCATCATCTATAGTGGAACGTGAAGTTTCTGTGACCTGCACATTGTCTGCTACTGCGTCTTCATAGGTACTATATCTGCTTTCTGCATTGGTTGTTTTGGTTACCTGATAAGTTGTGGCTCCATCGCTATAATGCGCAAGGGCATTGGCATTCCAAACTTGTGCATAACCACTTGTTCCGGCTTTATGGGCTTCAATATCGAAAGGAGCAAAATGCACTTCTATGGTACCATCCGTTGCTTGGTTCGCATGAAATTTCACATATGACATGTGTCCTGCCCAAAAGGTATCAAATGTCAAACTTGTGGTTTGGGCCGCATTTGTTTGTGTACATTCAAATTCTCCTTCGACCCGAATTGCAAAAATATGAGCTGATGAACCGCCTTCATAATTTACAGTTATTCCGTTAGGAATTACAACGATGGCCGCATCCGAAGGTATCGTTCCGCTATCCCATGTTGAAGCGCTAAACCATGAACCATTTTGTACAGCGGTATGTGTCGCTGTATTGGTTGGTATTATGCTGCTATAAACTGAAAAAGTCCCTATTAAGAAAATACAGAGAACGTGTAGTATTAATTTCATTTTTTTTGTTTTGGTATACTTGTTTGGTTGTATTACAAAAAAAAAGAAATGAAATGAATATTATGGGGCGCTTTGTTCTTTTAAGGGGGAGATATGGTTTTGGAAGTGGCTGATGGCTGATGGCTGATGGCTGATGGCTGATGGCTGATGGTTAGAAAAAATCATTAAACTGCATTCAAAAACCAAAAGCACTGGAAATAAAAAAGACTGCCTTTTCAGACAGTCTTAGTTTCTTATTTAGAATAGTGTGTTTTGGGCAGTGCCTTTAGCGTTGCTGCCGCTTGTTCTGCCGTGATGTCTCGCTGCGGACTGGCAAACATTTCATAGCCTACCATAAATTTCTTCACAGTTGCTGAACGTAGCAATGGAGGATAGAAAGACATATGGAAATGCCATGCTTCATTATCACCACCATCTGTAGGACTTTGATGTATCCCTGCCGAATACGGAAAAGACACTTCAAACAAATTGTCGTACATAATTGTCAATTCCTTTAAAATAGAAGCATATGATGCCATTTCACTTTCTGACAACTGACTTATATTTTGATAGTGTTTTTTTGGAATAATCATGGCTTCATAAGGCCAAACTGCCCAATAGGCAACCAGGGCTACAAAGTCGTCATTTTCTGCTAAAATACGTTCTTTATTCCCTGCTAATTCTTGCGCTACATAATCTCCTAACAAACTTCTTTTGTTTGCCTTCCAATAGTCAGCTTGTTTTTCAGATTTTTTAACGATTTCTCCAGGAATAGATCTTTGCGACCAAATTTGACCATGTGGGTGCGGATTGCTACATCCCATAATAGCTCCTTTGTTTTCAAAAATCTGTACATAATTGATTCCATTCATTGCCCCCAGCGCTTCGTACTCTTTTTTCCAAAGTGCTATTACTTTTGCAATACCTTCTTCTTCCATCAGTGGAATGGTCAAGGAGTGGTTTGGAGAAAAACAAACTACTTTACAAATCCCTGTTTCTACTTCAGCTTTCAATAAACCATTTTCAAAAGAAGTTGGTTCGTCGTTTAATATGGCTGCAAAGTCATTCTGAAAGATAAAGGTGTCTTTATAATCGGGATTTTTTTCACCTCCAACACGTCCATTTGTTGGACATAAGTAACAGTTTTCATCGTAACTTGTTGTGTCCATGACAGCTTTGTCTTCTTTCTTTCCCTGCCAAGGTCTTTTGGTTCTATGCGGAGATACTAATATCCATTCTCCGGTTAGAATATTGTAGCGTCTGTGTGATGTTTCGTTGATATTTGTTGCCATGGTCTTATAATTTAGATACTCCGTTATTTGTTTTTACTGGTATTGGACTTAAGTCAATATTATAAGCTTCTTTATATGCTTTCGAGGCATCTTCAATAAAGCTATCTACATTTTTCTCGTCGATAAGATTGATGGTACATCCACCAAATCCACCACCCATCATTCTGGCACCAAGAACTCGGTCGTCGTTTTTTGCATAGGCTGCCAAGAAATCCAATTCAGGACAACTCACTTCATATAGATTTTGAAGTCCGTCATGAGAGGCATTTAATAATTCTCCCACCTGTTCAAAATCGTTGTTTTTCAATGCTTTTACGGTGGCTTCAACTCTTTTCTGCTCTGCTGCAACGAAGGTGGCTCTTTTTACTCGGTCTTCGCCAAGTTCTTCTGCCAAATCATCAATCATCTCTTGCGTGGCTTCTACCAACGTTTTCACCTCAGGGTATTTCGCTGAAATTATTTCTAACGAAGATTCACACTGCGATCTTCTTTCGTTGTAGGCGCTGTCTGCCAAGTTATGAGATACGTTCGTATTTAATAACAATAACATATTCGGATCCATCGCTGCTGGAATGGTCTCATACGTCAAGGCTTCGCAATCCAATAGAATAAAATGATCTTTTTCACCTTTTACAACTGCAAATTGATCCATTACACCAACATTGGCTCCTGAAAATATGCGTTCCGCATTTTGACACAATTTGATGATCGTTATGTCATCTATTTCCAAATTAAACAATTCGTTCAATCCTTTTGCAAATCCACAAAGTAGTGCTGCAGATGAACTAATTCCAGAACCTATCGGTAATTTACTGTTAAGCATACAGTCAAAACCAGTTACTTTTCCCGGTCTTAATTGAGAAAGTTCCGACAATACTCCAGACAAATAACTCAACCAACCGTCTCCCGGTTTTTCGGCTACATTGATATCAAATGAAAAGCCTTCCTTAAAGTTTGTTGTCAATACATTTGCATTTGATTCTGTACCATTCTTTTTGAAAGAGAAGTAAATACACTTATCTATTGCGGCTGGAAGTACATTCCCGCCATTGTAATCGATATGCTCGCCAATCAAATTAATCCTACCCGGTGCCGCTATCTGAAGTACATCTTCTGATGTTTCTCCTAAGCTATTTACTATTTTTCCATACGCCAATGCGTCCAACTTGGTTTTCATATTTTCTCAAAGTTTTGTATTGAAGGTACAAATATAATAAACGTATTTTATACATTTATAAAATACTTCTACTTTTTTGTAAAAAAATTTCTATTTTTGAATCCTATGAGCACACAATTAATTGATTATTACGCAGCAGAGGATAAGATACACATTGCAACTGACTGTATTATTTTTGGATTTGACAATGAGTCTATAAAGTTACTAATTTTTAAAAGGCGAGTCGATCCTTTCAAAGGACAATGGTCTTTGATTGGAAGTTTTGTAAAAGCAACGGAAAGTGTAAATGATGCTGCAAAACGAGTTTTGACTGAAATTACTGGTCTTGAAAATGTTTTTATGAAACAGTTAAAGGTGTATGGTGGTGTAGACAGGGATCCAGGTGCTCGTTGTATTACCGTAGGTCAATATGCATTGATTCGTATCGAAGAACAAGACAAAACATTGGTTGAAAAGCATGGCGCTGTATGGCACGATTTACATGAAATTCCTGATTTGGTTTTGGATCATAATACCTTGGTAAAAGATGCTTTGGTACAGTTGAAATTAAAAGCGAGCTATCAACCTATAGGTTTTGAATTGCTTCCAAAGAAATTTACAATTCCGAATTTACAAAGATTGTACGAAGCTATTTATCAAAAAAAGTTTGACGATCGTAATTTTAGAAAAAAAATCATTGCCTTAGATGTTTTGACCAAATTAGAGGAGAAAGACAAGTCTACTTCTAAAAAAGGTGCCTTTCTTCACAAGTTCAATAAAGAAAAATATAACAAACTTGTAAATCGAGGGATAAATTTTAGGTTATAGCTAAGCGTTTGGTTATTGGTTATTAGTGAAAATCTGAATTCCTTTTTTAAAGATGCTTTGGGTTAACATAATGTCATTTGATACTAATATTGGGTGTTCAAATTTTATTTCTCTATACACAATTGCTTAAATATTTGCTGCTTGCCACCTATCTATTTTCATTCAAACATTAATATTGCGCCAACATATAATAGAGTAAATCTGTAGTCGTCACAATACCAATTAGTTCATGATCTTCGACTACAGGCAATGCATGAAATTCATTTTTAGACAAGATTTCAGCAACCTCTTTAATTGTTTTATCGGAACGTATGGCAATTGGGTTTTTAACCATTACTTGCTCTACTCCTAACATTTCGTAAACGGCATTGTCAACCTCTACTTCTTCTTCACCAAAATTATCTACAAAGCTGATTCTTTGCAAGTCAGTCAGACTCAATATTCCAATGATATCCTTTTTTTCAACCACCGGTATGTGACGAATTTTATAACTTTTAAATAGTTCTTCTGCATCCAATAAGGAATTGTTCAGTGTCAATGATATGACATTCGTGCTCATTATTTTTGAGATGGGTTCGTTTCTATTCATATCTTCAGAGTTTAATTTTCGCCCTTTAAAGGTCTACTATATCTTAAACATTTTTTATGATATTAGTCAGTATTGAAAATTTGTCTTCTTAGAGAATGTAAAATCCCCTATTTTTGCAATTCGTATTGAAAAGAATTACCATGCAAAAGAACATCCAAGAGTATATTGAAAAAAACTTAAGCAACCTTGCCATTGTGGAAGACGCTGATGTAGGTTATGAAAATATAAGTATCTTAGATTTTAGAACGCATCATGAAAGTGGTGATGTTTTTAAACATCAAAACGACGAACTCTATGCAATTGCTGTTTTACAAGCAGTAACTAATGAAAGTGCGAAAAAGATAAGTCGTGAACTTAAAAAAAACAAGAATCTCAGCTACACTTCACTTAAGGATTTTGTTGAGAAACATTTGTTGAAGTGTTATGTTTCAGGAAGTTCTGAAGCTTACGACACCTGGAAAACAGGTGATAAAGGTATTGTTTCTTTACAATTTGACGATGTTAAAAAAACGATTGTACCTTCATTTCATAACGAAAGTGCAGCAACTAGAAAGTAGTAGTTAAGCGTTTATAATCCGTTTTGTCTTTCATATCCTCACTATATATATACTTTTTAATACAGTATGTATAGGCCGTCATATTTTTTTATCACATCTTATTTGACCTGTAAACTAGAGGTAGTTTAGCTCTTGATATACTGATATGTTTGTGTAATTTGAAACATTCACCCCTTAAAACAATCAAATCACCACCCATTCTACAAAAATAATGGCGCGATATTTGTAGCAGTGTTTTCAACTAAAAAGAACAAGCTAAGACAACTACCTAACCACATGCCCCAAAACCCTTTCTACAGACAGTATTTACTTCCTATTATCCTACTGTTATTTTGTAATTTAACTTTTGGACAAACCGAAGCGGCCATTAGTGGAAATGTGGTAAACCCTCAAAATGAACCTTTGGAATATGTTTCTGTAGCACTATTACACCCCAAGGATTCGACTATGATAAATTTTACCACCACGGATATTAAAGGTGATTTTAAAATTATAGAAAATTCTAGAGACTCATTATTACTTCAATTTTTCTCTACTGGTTATGTTGCGTATTTCAAAAATATTGTTTTCGCACATGAAGCCATTGACTTAGGAAAAATTATATTGGAAGAAGATATTGACCTACTCGACGAGGTAACCATATCAGCAGTTGTACCCGTTCAGATTAAAAAAGACACTGTGGCTTTTAACACAGAAGCCTTTAAAGTAGATTCGGATGACAATATTGAAGAATTGTTAAATAAACTACCGGGAATGGAAATCGATTCCGATGGCGCAATTGTAGCACAAGGAAATGAGGTAACAAAAATATATGTGGATGGAAAAGAATTTTTTGGTGGAGACCCAGCCATTGTGCTAAAAAATCTATCTGCCGATGTGATTGCAAAAGTAGAGGTCATTGATAAAAAAAGTGATGAATCTGAGCTCACCGGTGTTAGTGATGGGAACAAACAAGTAATCTTAAATTTCTCACTTAAAAAAAACAAACAGAACAGAGGTTTCGGTAAGGTCTCTGCCGGAATTGGATTGGACAATCGATATTTTGGAAATTTAAATTACAACCGATTTTCAAAAAAGACACAATTCTCAGCTGTGGCTAAATTCAATAACATAAACGTAACTGGATCTAATATTAGAGATTTCCTTCAAAATGCGAATGGATTGGGTGACGACTCAGACGAAGAAGACGCCGTAAAAGTAAAAAATCTTTCAGGTTTTCTAACAACTGCAACAGCGGGTATGCACTATGGACATGAGTTCCAAAAACGAGAGTCACTAAATGCTGACTATACGTATAACTCATCTATTAATGACGGGGTTTCTTTTACAAAAAGAACAACATTTTCAGGGTTCAATAAGTTTGATTCTGAAATGCAAAGTAATTATGACAACACTACTGAAAATCACAATTTAAATTTCAACTATATCAATCAAGCGCATGCCACACATAGTTTCTTTATTAAAGGAGGTTATAATGCAAATCAGCGTGGAACGATGTTGAATAGAAACTCTGATTTTTATGATGATGATGGTGTACTAAAAACAACAAACAACAGTGAGTTTATCAGTGACTCAAACAAAAACTCAGGAAATGTTAAGTTTACTTACTATAAAAAACTAAATGATATTGGGCGTAATTTTAATTCGGGACTTCAATTGATTAAATCCACTATTGACAGGGAAAATGAACAACACACAAATACCACTAGAAATATAAACACGGATAATGAGGTTTATAAAGAGATCCTGACTTCAAGAGATGAGTTGATACAGGATAACACAATCAATTACGATTTAAAATATTCAGAACCTTTAGGAAACAATCATTTTGTGAAATTTCATACCATTTCATCGGTTCGAACGATTGCTGAAGATGTGAGTCAATTGAGAAATACCCTTAGTAACCAGGATGATTTTGTTTTATTTGAATACGATTATTTACATAAGGAATTCAATCTTCGCACAAAATTAGGATACAGTTATAATGTGGAAAAACTGAATATCTATGCCGGTGTAGAGCTGCAAGATCTCAGTAGAAAATTTGGTGAAATTAACAAAGAAGAGATACACAAAAACAACTTATTTTACAATCCTCAGTTCAACGTACAATACATACCTAAAGTAGGTCGTAAGTACCGTTTAAACTATACTAGAACTGTACGAAACCCGAGTACTTTTCAAAGTTCAACGGTTATAAATGACATCATACCAACATATATAAGAAAAGGAAATCCTGATTTAGACCCCGAGCAAAACGATGTAATTTCTATTCGTGCAAACATTCATGATTATGCGTCTTCTTTGAGTTTCTACGGAAATCTTCGCTATCAATATACAAGTAATGCCATTATTTCAACAATTGCTTTTCAAGAAGAAAATATTTATTGGCGTATTCGTAGTTTTGAAAATAACGGGTACAAAAACAACATACGCGCTTCTTTTAGCCTCAGTAAGAAAATTAATGGTTTAGGAATTCGATACACCTTAAAAAACACAAATTCTTATAGCACCTATAATTCAATTGTAAGCATTAGAGAAAACGGAAAATCGGTACCAATTCTAAATGAAGTTCGTGCGGAAAATTACTCTGGAAGTCTTTCTTTTGAGAACTTCAATAAAAATGTTTTTGACGCCAAGGTGGGAGCCTCTTATAAAATAAACAAAACACATTTTTCTGTTGTACGAGATTTAAACCGAGATTTTGCCACACAAAGATACTTTGGTCTTATCGACTATGATTTGACGAATAAAATAAATATAAATACACAGTTCGATTATATCATCTTTTCAGACACCAAGTTCAATTCAAACCAAAAACTCCCCTTATGGAACGCGTCAGTCTCCTATGCTTTTACGAAAAAGAAAAACAATATTATTAAACTATTATTGATCGACTTACTTGACAAAAATGTTGATATCCGCAGGAGAAGTACTATAAATTACATTGAAGAGGTAACCACTGAAAGCCTTGGTCGCTATGTTATTTTAAGCTATACGTACCGATTGAACAACGGAAAGAAGAAGAAGAAGAAGAAAAAGAAATACGCAAAAAAACAATAATTATTCAGACCTCTCGAATTGCTGTTCGTAATACCATGCTACTAGCAGTAAGAGCAGAAATACAGGATGCACCAGAAGTCTTCGTATGTAAAAAGGAAACAAGTATCCATTAGAAAAATCCAAACTTACGAGATACAAATATACCGGCACTAACAATACAAAGGCTAAAGCGTACAGCTTCGCAGATAAAATTACATAGCCCCACTTTTTAAAAAAGAAATATAGGATTGCCAACGAGATACACGTATTCATTCCAAATCTATAAAACAAATGTAACAGTAGTTTACCTAGGTCGTAGGTTGGCATTTTTGCGTACAAATAATCATTTTGAAAATAATGAATAAATGGATCATAAAACAATGTTTCTTCATATGCCCTCACCAATACCAACATTGAGAAAAGTCCTAACAAGATAAAATAGGTAATCAACTTTTTCATAGTTTACTTTTTGAATAATCAGAAAATAACTGCACCCAAATAACCCATAGTAGAAATACCACTCCATAAATAATACTCGGAAACACCAGATTGTGCAACACTTCTTGTTGCGCTGGATATTTATATAGTGCAATTGTTAAAAAGCCAATCCGCAAAAAATTGACAATATAAATAACTACACTTCCAAAAACTGCATATAAAACAGTCGCTTTCAATGAGCCTCTAAAAGCAACCACAAAAGCTACGAACAACAATATCAAACTTATCGAATTACAGCCTTCAATAACACGAGCAACATATACGTTGTTTACCAATAGTTTCATTGATAATTCATCATGATGCTGTACAGTGTTCACTTGATAACCTAATCCTTTTAATAAGGCAATGGTATGATCTGCTACAGCACTTGTTATTGGTGAACATACAAATCCTGGTGTTCTTTGCTGCGTCGTATTTAAATAATATGAGTACACAAAAAACAACAAGAAATAACTTGTAAAAAACTTTAAGATAAAAAGCGCAATACTTTTTCTTTTACTCAAAACAATTTCTATTTGGTTTTCTATTCATGATCTTACTTCTCACAAGTAGATGCGACCACTAATGTACAAATATTATTATTTTTAATAACAACAAGAAATTATTTCACCCATTTCAGAACATATCCATTCATTATGATTTCCATTTAACGATAGTACACCCCTCCCTATATCCGGTCTTTAAAAGCAGATAGTCCAAACAATAAACAGAACGTATCTGTCTCAAAAACAAACCCTCATCGATCCAATATGTGCCGACAAGCTTTCCTTTTTATATGAAATCAAAACACAATAAAACCCTTACAGATCCATCTTTAAAACTAAAAAAAGAAGCATCGCTAATACTTATTGAGTGGGTGTTTGAATTTAAAAAAAGAAAATTCAAATTAATAAAAAAAGATTAAAGCAGTTCATTGTAGAAACCCCTTAGAATTAGTAACTTCGCCCAAAATTTCACATAACATCTAATGAGCACTAGCAAAAAAGCAAAATCTGCCTTAATTTCTGTATTTCACAAAGACGGTTTAGAACCTATCATCAAGAAATTAAACGAGTTAAACGTTACTATTTATTCAACTGGAGGAACTGAAACTTTCATCAAGGACTTAGGTTACGATGTGGTACGTGTTGAAGATTTAACGTCTTACCCTTCTATTTTAGGAGGTCGTGTAAAGACTTTACATCCAAAAGTATTTGGTGGTATTTTAAACAGACGAGATAATGAAAGTGACCAAGCACAATTAAAAGAATTTGACATTCCTGAAATGGATATCGTCATTGTTGACTTGTATCCTTTTGAAAAAACGGTAGCTAGTGGTGCTCCGGAACAAGATATTATTGAAAAAATTGACATTGGTGGAATTTCACTAATTCGAGCAGCTGCTAAAAACTTTAAAGACGTTATTTGTGTTTCTTCTATGGAACAATACGATGAGTTTCTAGACATTATTTCGAAGAATGACGGTGCTACTACTTTAGCTGATCGTAAATCTTTTGCTGCAAAATCTTTTGCAGTATCTAGCCATTACGACACCGCAATTTTCAATTATATGAATGATGACCAACCTGCGTTTAGACAAAGTTTTGACACCGTTAAGCAATTACGCTATGGTGAAAACCCGCATCAAAAAGGGTTTTTCTATGGAAATTTATCAGAGTTATTCGACCAATTACATGGTAAGGAACTTTCATTTAACAATCTTTTAGATGTTGATGCAGCTGTGAACCTAATCAAAGAATTTAAAAACGAAGCACCTACTTTTGCCATATTAAAACACAACAATGCGTGTGGCTTTGCTCAAAGAGAGACTTTGGAACAAGCCTATGTTGATGCCTTAGCCGGAGACCCAACCTCTGCTTTTGGTGGTGTGTTAATTGCTAACAAGGAAATTGACGAAGCTACGGCTACTGAAATTCATAAACTTTTCTGTGAAGTTGTTATTGCTCCTTCTTATTCAGATGCCGCTTTACAAATCTTAAAAGGAAAGAAAAACAGAATTATCTTAATTCAAAAAGAAGTAGAATTCCCAAACATCAGTTACAGAACGGCTTTGAACGGAGTCTTAGCCCAAGACCCTAACAATATTACTGATTCGAGAGACTCGCTTAAAAATGTAACGGATAGAGTTGTTACAGAAGCAGAAATTGACGATTTACTATTTGCATCTAAAATATGTAAGCACACGAAATCGAATACTATTATCCTTGTTAAGAACAAACAATTGTGTGCAGGTGGAACCGGACAGACTTCTCGTGTTGATGCTCTAGAGCAAGCTATTACAAAAGCAAAAACTTTTAATTTTGATTTACAGGGTGCGGTCATGGCAAGTGATGCATTCTTCCCTTTCCCTGACTGTGTAGAGATTGCAGGAAATGCCGGAATTGAAGCTGTGATTCAACCTGGAGGTTCTATCAAAGACCAATTATCTATCGATTATTGTAATGAAAACAATATCGGAATGGTTTTTACAGGAACACGTCATTTTAAACATTAATTTACTAAATTTGAAGGATATGTTCTCAACATGAACATATCCTTACATATTAATTTTATACACCTAAAGGAACTATGGGTTTTTTTGATTTCATGATTGAAGATGTTGCTATTGATTTAGGAACTGCAAATACACTTATCATCCACAACGGAAAAGTTGTGGTAGACTCCCCTTCAATTGTCGCTAGAGACAGAACCTCTGGTAAAATCATTGCTACAGGACAAAAGGCAAACCTAATGCAAGGAAAAACTCATGAAAACATCAAGACAATCCGTCCGTTAAAAGACGGAGTTATTGCTGATTTTCAAGCATCTGAAGAAATGATCAAGGAATTTATCAAAAACATTCCTTCTATCAAAAAACGCTTGTTCCCTCCAGCTTTAAGAATGGTGATCTGTATTCCATCTGGTATTACAGAAGTAGAAAAGCGAGCAGTACAAGATTCGGCTATGCACATGAATGCTAAAGAAATCTATTTGATCTATGAACCAATGGCAGCCGCTATTGGTGTAGGTATAGATATCATGGAACCAAAAGGTAATATGATTATTGACATAGGTGGAGGTACAACCGAAATTGCAGTCATTGCTTTGGCAGGTATCGTATGTGATAAATCAGTAAAAGTTGCTGGTGATTTATTTACCAACGACATTATGTATTACATGCGTACCCAACACAATCTTTTTGTAGGTGAAACAACGGCAGAAAAAATAAAAATACAAATTGGAGCAGCAACTGAAGACTTAGATACACCTCCAGACGATATGTTAGTACAAGGTCGTGATTTGTTAAGTGGAAAACCAAAACAAGTGCAAGTTTCTTACAGAGAAATCGCAAAAGCACTTGACAAATCTATTTTAAGAATAGAAGATGCGGTAATGGAAACGCTTTCTAAAACACCTCCTGAACTCGCAGCAGACATCTACAACACTGGAATATATCTTGCTGGTGGAGGCTCAATGCTTAGAGGACTTGACAAACGTTTGTCTAAAAAAACAGATCTACCTGTTTATATCGCAGAAGATCCGTTAAGAGCTGTTGTAAGAGGTACTGGAATTGCACTCAAAAAAATTGACACCTATAAAAGTGTACTTTTAAAATAACCTATAGAATTGAGCCAACGCAGTTAGCCCTTTTCAAAACTTAATCTAAAATGCATCCATGCAGCAAATTTTTTATTTTATTGAAAAATACAAATACTTTTTGCTCTTTATGGCTCTGGAATTGGTAGCCCTACTTTTTACGATTCAAAGTCACTCTTACCACAAAAGTCAATTTGTGAATTCTGCAAATGCTATAACTGGCGGTCTGTACAAAAAGCACAAAGCAATTTTTCAATTTACTTCATTGATAAAGGAAAATGAAAATTTAGCAACAGAAAACACACTCCTACGTAACAGACTTGAAAGTTTAAAAAACAATTC
Source organism: uncultured Flavobacteriaceae bacterium (assembly GCA_943789365.1). Taxonomy (GTDB): domain Bacteria; phylum Bacteroidota; class Bacteroidia; order Flavobacteriales; family Flavobacteriaceae; genus Flavicella. The sequence continues at coordinate 1,009,475 of CALSTV010000001.1, forward strand.
ATACACTCCAAAGGATAGCACTTATCAAAAATACATCTATACAACTGCCAAGGTAATCAATAACAGTTTCACCAAAAAGAATAACATCTTAACTATCGACAAAGGTAGAAACGATGGACTACAACTCGATATGGGAGTCATTAGTAGCACAGGTCTTATTGGAATAATAAACAATATCTCTAACAACTATGCTACGGTTTTGAGCGTGTTAAACAGTCAATCCAAAATTAATGCACGCCTTAAAAAGAATCATTATTTCGGAACGCTGTCATGGAATGGAAATGACTATAAAAAAGCCCAATTAGTAGATATTCAGCGACAAGCTAATATCCAAATTGGCGATACTATTGTCAGTGGAGGAAAATCGACGCTCTTCCCAGAGGGAATTATTATTGGAACGATACACAGTTTCGACAAAACGCGAAAAACATACGAAAATATTGAAATACTTCTATCTACGGACATGAGTAATTTAGGATACGTACACGTTGTTGAAAACAAAGAGAAACCAGAAATCAAAAATCTAGAAAACAGCCATGACTAGAGAAACACTTACACTCAGTTTTCGTTTTCTTATCTTGTTATTGGTACAGGTATTTGTACTAAACAACATACAGCTGTTTGGGCATTTAAACCCCATGCTATATATACTTTTTGTAATCTTATACCCTTTAAAAAAAGAACGAGCAAATTTTATGTGGGCTTCTTTTTTCTTAGGTCTTTCCATTGATTTCTTCTCAAACTCTGGAGGCATTAATGCTGCAGCCACTTTAGCTATAGCCTACTTTAGATTACCTATTTTAAAACTAATAATCAACAGACCCGACATAGACTATACGGTATTTAAAATTAATCAAGAACCGTTCATCAAGGTTATATTATACACCTGTATTTTAACTTTCCTTCACCATTTCGTAGTATTTAGTCTCGAATATTTTAGTTGGAACTCGTTTATTCCCGTACTTAAAAAATCAATCAACACAAGTGTTTTTACAATTCTTTTAAGTACTTTATACCTGTTGTTTTTTAGAAAAAACAGCAAATCAAATTTTTAAGCACTTACTCTTGTGAAACGTGGACATTTATTAACTTTTTTTATCATAGCCGTTGCCGTTGTTTACATTGGCAAATTGTTCTTTCTTCAAGTTGCTTCTCAATCTAACCAAACACCGCTTCAAAGCTCCACTGTCAAAAAAATATTTGATTACCCAGAAAGAGGCTACATCTACGACAGAAACAACACTTTACTTGTCACCAACAAAACATCCTACAATTTAATGGTGATTCCAAGAGAGGTTCAACCCTTGGACACCCTGGAGTTCTGCAAACTACTGCATATAGACAAAAATTATTTTTTAACCAAATTTCACAAAGCTAAGAAATGGTCACCCCGACTACCTTCTGTGTTTTTAGCACATCTATCCAAAGAAGATTATGCGTATCTACAAGAAAAAATGCACAGATATAAAGGCTTTTATATCGACAAAAAATCTTTGAGATATTATCCTTTTAACTCAGCTGCCAATATCCTTGGTTATGTAAACGAAGTAAACGATGAAACTGCCAAAAAAAATCCTTATTATCAATCTGGAGAACTTATTGGTACCACTGGCGTAGAAAAACAATATGAAAATTTACTTAGAGGAACCAAAGGTGTAAAATATTTGCAACGGGACCACTTCAACAAAATTATCGGTCCATTTAAGAATGGTAGCTACGACACTTTACCAACAGCTGGAAAAGATTTAACACTTACACTAGATATTGAGCTTCAACAATACGGAGAATCATTAATGAAAGGAAAAAGAGGTGGAATTGTTGCCATTGAACCAAGCAGTGGAGAAATTATTAGTTTGATCACGATGCCCAACTATGACCCAAATCTAATGGTAGGAAGATTGCGTTCAAAATATTCTGTTCAATTTTTCAATGACAGTATTAATAAACCCATGTATGATAGAAGCCTACTCGCACAGTACGCACCTGGGTCACCTTTTAAAATGATTCAAGGACTCATTGGCTTACAGGAAAATATCATCACTCCTCAAACTTCTTTCCGATGCCATCATGGGTATAGATATGGAGCTAGAGCCAAGGAAATAATGGGCTGCCATTGTGGGATTGTTAATGAACCTATTCGTTTGAGAAGAGGTATCGCCAAATCATGTAATAGTTATTTTTCGAATGTATATAGACGCATTATTGAAAAATACCCAAGTGCAGGAGAAGGTATGGATGCCTGGAGTGCCCATGCAAAAAGTTTCGGCCTAGGCCAATATTTGGGCTACGACCTTCCTCAAGGACAGAAAGGATTGATCCCAGATGCTGCTTTATACGACCGCTGGTACCCAGATGGAAGATGGAGAGCCACCTATACCATTTCTAATGCCATAGGTCAAGGACAAATTCTAACTACCCCAATCCAATTAGCAAATATGACGGCAGCGATTGCGAATCGAGGATTTTATTACACTCCGCATATCCTGAAAGATAGTAATGACGGTCAACCCCTTTCTTCAAAATACACCACCAAACACCAAACAACTATAGACAAAAATCATTTTGCTCCCATTATTGAAGGAATGCACGATGTTTTTAAATCGGGCACTGCGAAACACGTTCGACTTAAAGACATAGAAATATGCGGGAAAACTGGAACAGCTGAAAATTTCAAACGTATAAATGGACAAAAAGTACAATTCGAAGACCATTCAATTTTTGTCGCATTCGCACCTAAAGACAAACCTAAAATAGCACTAGTTGTCTATATTGAAAATGGAGGTTTTGGGTCCATGATTGCTGCACCAATAACAAGTCTGATGATTGAAAAATACCTAACAGGCACCATAACAAATAAATGGTGGGAACAAAAAATGCTAGACACCAATCTAAAGCATGAATACGAAAAGCAGCTGCAATTCGTTGAAACTAGTGAGGAATGAAAAATAAAATGACTGAAGACTGAAACCAGAAAGCTGGTAGCCAATAGCAGGTAGCAGGAAGCAGGTAGCCATATAACACACAAGAAAGAAAGAAAGAAAGAAAGAAAGAAAGAAAAAATCGAAAAACATAAATACCAAAACTAAAAAACACCAATGAGAGCACAGCGAAATAATATATTTTTTGGAATTGATTTCACACTTGTGTTTTTATATGTGCTACTTGTTTTATTTGGTTGGATGAATATTTATGCCGCTTCTCACTCCGATTTACAGTCGGATCTCTTTGATTTTGGAACCAAATATGGCAAGCAATTACTTTGGATAGGTATGAGTTTCTTTCTTACTGTTCTTATTCTATTGATAGACGCAAAAACCTATGAGAAATTTGCTTCTATCATTTATATGATATCGTTACTATCACTCATGTGCTTGTTCTTATTTGGAAAAAAAATAAACGGGGCTACTTCATGGTACGATTTTGGAGGATTCAGTATTCAACCTTCTGAATTTGCAAAATTTGCAGCCGTCCTTGCCTTAGCACGCTTATTAAGTGACCGACAATACGACCTAAAGTTACTAAAGAACCAAATAAAGGCTTTTATTATTATATTCTTGCCAGCCATCTTCATCACATTGCAACCTGATCCCGGATCTGGATTGGTCTATACAGCTTTTTTCTTTGTATTATACCGTGAAGGATTGCCTATCTACTATATTGCGGTTGGGTTGGTCGCAATTGCATTGTTTATACTTACGCTCGCTTTTGGCTTTAACACTGTTTTACTTTGTTGCTATGTAGTACTAACGTTATTTATTTTATACCTGAGGTATTACAGGAAAATATCACTTAAGTTTCATTGGTTAAAAATCATGGGACTCTTCGCCATTATCGGTCTTTTCGTCTTTAGCGTAGACTATATATACAACAATATTTTCGAACAGAGACATCGCGATCGTTTTAATATTTTACTTGGAAAAAACACGGACACAAGAGGCGTAGGCTACAATACCAATCAATCTGTTTTGACTATAAAATCAGGAGGGTTTTCAGGGAAAGGATACCTACAAGGAGATCGTACACAGGGTGATTTCGTACCAGAACAAGATACCGACTATATTTTTAGCACTATTGGTGAAGAATGGGGATTTATAGGCACTTCTTTAGTCGTACTTATCTTTACTCTTTTTGTACTACGTATCTTACAATTGGCAGAGCGACAAAAAACCACCTTTAGTCGAGTTTATGGATATGGTATTGCTACGGTTTTCTTTTTCCACTACCTCATAAATATAGGTATGGTGATTGGTTTATTCCCAACTATCGGTATCCCTCTTCCATTTTTTAGCTATGGAGGTTCTGGTCTTTGGGGCTTCACCATCTTGCTCTTTATCTTTATAAAGTTAGATGCCAGTAAATCCTATGAACTCTAATAAAGAAAAGTATTAGAGTAAAACAAGGTTAGACCTACAACAACTGCTCTCTTTTCCTTAGATAGCTCGATTACAATTGACCTGGTAAATTTTTTTTGTTTTCAAACACAAAAAAAGGGTCTCAATAAATTGAGACCCTTTATATTCTTTTTTAAAATCTTAAATTACAATGCCGCTACGTGCTTCGTTAATTTAGACTGTAAGTTACCAGCTTTATTCTTGTGAATAATGTTGTTCTTAGCCAACTTTTGTAACATCGAAACCACAGAAGGAAGTTTTTCCTCAGCCTCTTTCTTATCAGTAAGTGCTTTTAAAGCTCTCACAGCATTTCTTGTTGTTTTGTGCTGGTACTTGTTTCTCAACTGCTTTTCGCGGTCGCTTCTAATTCTTTTTAATGCTGACTTGTGATTTGCCATAACTCAATATTTTAAAAATATAATTTTTTGTAGTCCGTAGGGGAATCGAACCCCTGTTACATGGATGAAAACCATGCGTCCTAACCCCTAGACGAACGGACCAGTATGTTGCTTTTTAAAGCGAGGCAAAAATATAAACTTTTTTAAAACCAGCAAAACTTTTTGCAATTTTATTTTAGATTTATTTTAATACCAGACACTATTTAAAAAAACGCTTGCATCTCTTTCGATTTGCGGTTGCAAAGATACATTAGATTTCAGATTCTGCAAGCGTTTTTTTGTTTTTTTTTATTTTTTTTAATATGCTTTTGCAAAGAGCACTCTTTTAGAAGATGGCTTTCCAGAAAACACACAAACACCTTCTTCATTTTCAGCATCTAAGGCGATACAACGAATGGTAGCTTTGGTGATTTCTTTAATCCTGTCTTCTGTTTCTTCAGTACCGTCCCAATGCGCTAATACAAACCCTCCTTTAGTGTCTAGGGCTTCTTTAAAGGCATCAAATGTATCCACAGAGGTAATATGCTCATCTCTGTAATTCTTTGCTTTGACAAATAAGTTCTCCTGAATTTCCTCTAACAATGTTGCTATTCTATCTGAAATTCCTTCTTGAGGCACACTGTTTTTCTCTAAAGTATCACGTCTCGCCAATTCTAAAGTTCCATTCTCTAAATCTCTTGGCCCCATAGCAATTCGTAACGGAACCCCTTTCAATTCGTACTCAGCAAATTTCCATCCTGGTTTATGAGTATCTCTATTGTCAAACTTAACTGAAATTCCTTTTGATTTCAATTCTTTTACAATCTCTCTAGCTTTTTCAGAAATAACCTCTAATTGCTCTTGCCCTCTATAGATTGGAACAATTACTACCTGAATAGGCGCTAATTTTGGTGGTAACACCAACCCATGATCGTCGGAATGCGTCATGATTAAACCTCCTATCAAACGTGTTGAAACCCCCCATGAAGTTGCCCATACATGCTCCTGCTTCCCTTCTTTATTGGCAAATTTCACATCAAAAGCTTCCGCAAAATTCTGTCCTAAAAAATGAGAAGTTCCTGCTTGCAATGCTTTACCATCTTGCATTAAAGCCTCAATTGTATAAGTATCTAAAGCTCCTGCAAAGCGCTCACTTTCAGTTTTAACTCCTTTTACTACGGGCATTGCCATGAAGTTTTCAGCAAAATCGGCATATACTTCTTGCATTTTTGTTGCTTCAGTAACCGCTTCTGCCTTTGTTGCATGCGCTGTATGTCCTTCTTGCCATAAAAACTCAGCTGTTCGCAAAAATAAACGTGTTCGCATTTCCCATCGCATTACATTTGCCCATTGATTAATTAATAGAGGTAAATCTCTATAAGATTGAATCCATCCTTTATAAGTGTTCCATATGATTGCCTCACTGGTAGGTCGAATTACCAGTTCTTCTTCCAACTTCGCATGTGGATCTACCATCAATTTGCCTTCCTTTTCAGGATTGTTCTTCAATCTATAATGGGTAACAACAGCACATTCTTTTGCAAATCCTTCTGCATTTTTCTCCTCTGCCTCAAACAAGCTCTTAGGTACCAACAACGGGAAATATGCATTTTCATGACCTGTTTCTTTAAACATCTCATCCAATGCTTTTTGCATCTTTTCCCATATCGCGTATCCATAAGGTTTGATAACCATACAACCTCTAACTGCAGAGTTTTCTGCTAAGTCAGCTTTAACCACCAATTCATTGTACCACTTCGAGTAATCCTCGCTTCGTTTTGTTAATTTTTTGCTCATCTAAAAAAGTTTGGCATAAATATTGTAAATTGAACATAACAACCACTGATTGCGTTCGTTCCGCAAAACTAACTAAATTTAGATTGTTCAACAATAAAAATTCGATGATTATGAAACCTAACACTACACACTTAAGTAATTTCAGCCGTATAGCCGGTATCGTATTGTCAATTATTGTTCTTCAGTCTTGTGGCTCATCGGAATACTACACTGCCAATGGAGATGGAATATACGACAGCCCTAAAAAACAAGCTATTCAAAGTACCGCGACGATTCAAGACACGAATCGCACCTTTTCGAATGGGATTGCCGATTTAGACGCTGATATCTATTATGATGAATCTGAGAATCAAACTCCAGAAATCACCTATCAAGACGATGCTCCTATTCAGCAAAACAACTATACGGTATACGTAAATAATGGTTTCGAACCGTTCTGGAATAATTATTACGCTCCTTTTTATTACGGATACCCCATATTCTCATATAACTATTGGGGATTCAACTACTATCCTGCGTATTACCATAATTACTATCCACCGGTATACCACCATTACCCCCCAAACAATATCACTTACGGAAAACGCTCGTCATACAATGCAAGCTACGCCAGGAACAGTAGAAACTCTAGAAACAATGTCTACTCGAATTCAAAAAGAAGTTATGCGAGCACTTATTCATCTGCGAGCAACAAAAGATACACATCTGGTAACATGAGACCTACAAGTTCGAAATCGAGAACTACCTACACAAATGCGTCTTCAAAAAGAAGCCAGTCAAGCCGTGTTCAAAACAGCAGTAATTCGAAAACTACGAACTACAAAAAAAGAACTAGCTACGGCCGTCAACAAAATTCAAATAGCAGTACTAACTCTAAATACACGCCTAGTAAAAGTAGTGTTTCAAGATCTAGTTCGAACTACACACCGAGCAGAAGCAGTTCATCACGATCCAGTTCGAGTTACACCCCCAGCAGAAGTAGTTCGTCACGATCCAGTTCGAGTTATTCTCCTAGCAGAAGTAGCTCATCTAGATCTAGTGCCTCGAGAAGACGTTAGTTGATTTTAATTTTTTACATCTTAAAACAAACATCATGAAAAAAATACATTTATTTTTATTCGTATTCATTACTAGTGCCACAATGTTTGGACAGAGCTTAGGATATAGAGATCTTGGAATTTTGTTTTCTGAAGAAGACTACAATGGAACGGCTCGTTTTAACGCCATGAGCGGAGCATTCGGTGCTTTAGGAGGAGACGTAAGTGCTCAATACTTAAACCCGGCTTCAGGAGCTGTCTTCAACAAGAGTAAAGCTTCTGGTACCATGTCATTCTCTAAATTCAATACAAATGCTACTTATTACAACACTACTACTGCCAACGAAACGGATTCATTTAGAGTACCTCAAGTAGGTATGGTCATTGTATTTGATAGTCCGGCAAACGCATCCTGGTCAAAGTTCGCCTTTGGTTTTAATTACAATATGACAAACGACTATACTAATAATTACAGAATACAAGGTAACAACGGTACGTATGCTCGGTATAACATCCATCCACTAGACCAGAACGACCCACAAATCCCGTACAACAACCCAGAGTACCAAACCTTTACCAATGAACTGGAAGGCAAACAAGAGGTGTACACCTTTACACTTTCGTCTTCTTATGAAAACTCATTTTATATTGGTGCTGCATTGAATTTTCACGAAACTAGGTTCTTTCAAAACGCATATTTCACAGAACAAAATACCGATGATCAAGATTTTGTCTTAAACACAGATTACTACCAATATCTTTCAGAGATTAGCACTGGTGTATCTTTAGGCGTTGGTGTTATTATGAAACCTATAAAAAATGTACGAATTGGACTTGTATACCAAAGTCCTGTTTGGAACTACGACATCTTTGAAGAATCTAATGCTATTGATTACGATCAAAGCAACACCTATTCCGACTTTAAAGAACAAGGAGAATTGACGATCTATTCTGATGAGGAAGGTTTGTATTTCAACACTCCCTATGATTACCCAGAGTTGTTAGCATACCAATATGCCATGAACACACCTGAAAAATTCACGGGAAGTTTTGCGTTAACTTTCAACCAACATGGTTTAATTAGTGTTGATTTTTCGCAACAACACTATGGCAATATTCTTTTAAAAGAAACCTATGATTTCGTGGACGAAAACGAACAGATCCTAAACACCCTTTCTAAAGTAAGAACCTTGCGAGTAGGCTCGGAATTAAGATTCAATCAATTGAGTCTGCGAGGTGGTGCATTTGTGAGTGAAAGTCCTTTCTTGGTAGACGAAAACGTAAATTACAACAAAGGCATCTCTTTAGGAGTCGGTTTTCAATTAAAAAACATCAACTTAGATTTCGCCTATCAAAGAAATCAATACAATAGAAATTACGACATTTACAATGAACTGGAAGCCGTAAATCCTGCCGAATTGGAATATACAAACTCTAGAATTAGTTCTACCCTTTCGTTTTCGTTCTAGACACCCCATGCATTCTACTCGAAACGGACGCAACTCTTTTAGATTGAACTTTACCTAAATACAAGAGATGTATTTAGCGGAATTAGTTTATTTTTGCATAAAATATTCTATTTCGAATGAGTAAGCACGTCATCACATCAGAAATCACGAACAATCCGAGCATTGTTAAATTCATGAGCAACCAACTTTTAACGCAAGGAGGTAGTTACCAATATAATAATGTCGACGAGACACATGAATCGCCATTATCAAATCAATTATTTCATCTTCCCTTTGTTAGCAAGGTATTTATAAGTGCCAATTTTATTGCTATTGAAAAGTTCGACATTGTGGAATGGAATGATATACAAGAAGAAATTAGAGAATTAATTGAAATATACCTCAACCAAGGAAACAAGGTGGTTACCAGCGCTGCTCAACCAAAAAAAATAGCGATTGAAATTTACGCAGAAAGCACGCCAAATCCAGAAGTAATGAAATTTGGTAGCAACAGATTGTTGACTGAAAAAGATTTTGAATACAAGAATCTTTCAGAAACAACAAACTCTCCTTTAGCCAAAGAATTATTTGGTTACGTTTTTGTAAAAGAAGTGTACATTGCTGAAAATTATGTTTCTATTGCAAAAAATGAAACGGTAGCATGGACTTCAGACATTATCAATGATTTACGAAATTTCATCAAATCTTATATTGAAGACAATAAACTAATTATTGACGAAACTATAGCACAACCTAAGGTTGAAATTCCAGCTGTCGACATCAAAGAGCTCGAAGGAACCTCTCTTGACATCGCAGGAATTCTAGAAGAGTACGTAAAACCTGCTGTCGCTTCAGATGGTGGTAATATTGTTTTTCAATCTTATGAAGAAGACACACAAATAGTAAATGTGATTCTACAAGGAGCTTGTAGCGGTTGTCCATCTTCAACGGTAACTTTAAAAAACGGCATCGAAACCATGCTAAAAGAAATGCTTCCGAATAAAATTAGCGCTGTTGTTGCTGTAAACGGATAACAAACTACACTAGACCTCATGTCCAAAAAAATTACACCTTACAAAGATTCGAAGCTAGGAAAAAAAGAGCAAGTCGCTCAAATGTTCGATAACATCTCAAAAAATTATGACGGTTTGAACCGAGTTATTTCATTTGGAATAGATGTTAAATGGAGAAAGAAAGTAATCCAGCTAATCGGCAAAAACAAACCGAAAACAATTCTCGATATCGCAACAGGAACAGGAGATTTAGCCATTATGATGGCCCAATTAAATCCTGATAAAATTATTGGGTTGGATATTTCAGAAGGAATGCTAGAAGTTGGAAAACAAAAAATAGCCGACAAAAAGCTCGGAAATTTAATTGAAATGGTCTTAGGTGATTCTGAAAACATTCCTTTTGAAGACAATTATTTTGATGCAATAACCGTTTCTTTTGGTGTTCGCAATTTTGAAAATTTAGACAAAGGCTTAAAAGAAATTTTTAGAGTCTTGAAGCCTGGTGGCGTTTTTAGCGTACTCGAAACCGCCGTACCTACAAAAACCCCTTACAAACAAGGGTACCAAATTCATTCTAAATACATTCTCCCACTAGTAGGAAGGTTGTTCTCTAAAGACAAAACAGCCTATTCATACTTATCTGAATCTGCCAATGCATTTCCTTATGGAAAAACATTTAACAATATTTTAGAGAAAAATGGGTTTAGTAATAGTAAAGACATTCCCGTCACTTTTGGTGTCGCTTCCATCTATACAGCAACCAAAGAATAAATTGAATTAAACGAGACTTGAATACGAACCGATGAAAAACAACATTGCCAGCATTAGTATATTTCTTCTATGTATTTGCACTAGCGTGAACGGACAAAGAAGAAAGGTGAATCAATTACCCAATTTTGACAAAAAAGAAATTCATTGGGGGTTTTATTTAGGATGGAACAACACCGACTATAAAGTTACCTATAAGGAGAGTGATTTTCCAAACACGAACCTTCATTTTGACCATAAAACAGGATTCAATGTTGGGTTAATAGCGGATATGAAAATAAATGAAAATTTCAATTTACGCATTGAACCTGGTCTGTTGAGCAATGCAAGTACATTAACCTTTGTCGACAAAAATTTTGAGGACGGCAATAGCCCTACAAATGTTTTTGAACCTCACACTTCTACCGAAATCGCATCGACATATCTACACGTACCCGTACTTATTAAAGCAAGTGCGCTAAGACTGAACAATATCAAACCCTATATTATCGGAGGTTTTTCTTACGACTACAATTTTTCAAGTAACCAAGACAGTGGTGATGACAATTTTAGCGGTCAATTCAGAATGCAAACACATAATTTCATGTACGAAATTGGATTGGGAATGGACATCTATTTCCACTATTTCAAATTCTCTCCTTCAATCCGTGGGCAATTCGCTATGACCAATGAGATTTATTACGACGAAGCTTCTAATGGTCCTAGTCCATGGACAGACCCGATTAATTTCATGGGATCACGAAGTTTTTTCATCAAACTCGCATTCGAATAAACATTTTACTTTTTATGAACGCCTGAATTCACTTAACAGAATTGCTGTAGCCGTGGCTACGTTTAAACTTTCTGTTTCTTGACTGTTTCCAAACCTTGGAATACTTAATTGATGCGTACAGCTGTTTCTAATCTTTTCAGAAACTCCATTGGCTTCATTCCCCATAACCAAAACTCCAGCTTCAGGCAAAGTACTCGTATATACGTTTTCTCCAACCATATCTGCACAGTAAACAGGCAACTTTGTTCCTTTTAAAAACGGTTCGAGGTCGACATAATGAATTTGTACACGCGACAATGACCCCATAGTGGCTTGTACTACCTTTTCATTAAAACAATCAACCGTATTTATAGAACATACTAACTGCTCTGCACCAAACCAATCGCATAAACGGATAATCGTTCCTAAGTTCCCAGGGTCATTTAAAGCATCCAAAGCTACGATCAAACCTTCAGTTTTTATAGCTTGCTGTTCAGGAATACGAAACAAAGCCAACACAGCATTCGGAGTTTTTAAAGAACTTACCTTTTTCAATTCTAAGCTAGAAATGATCTGGAAAGGCCAGCGTGCAAATTCATTTTGAACTTCCTCAGTCATGAACAAAGCTTCTAAAGTAAAGGTAGAATTCAAGAGTTCTTTTACAACCTTTACGCCCTCTGCTACAAACAACTGTTGCTTAGTACGTTGTTTTTTCTGACGTAAACTTTGAATAAGTTTTATTTGATTCTTTGACAAACTCATAACTGATTTTTGCTAATTTATTAGGCTCATAAAATAATTAAGAAGTAAGAATCCCAACCTGAGAAAATTAGCATTCACCTATTAACACCAGCAAAAATACACATTTTGCACGGTATTTGTAAAATAAGAATTAATCCGTTAGTACATACAATGGTTTTACCATTCAAAAGTGCTATTTTTGAATCTCAATTAAACCCAATTTTGTTGCACAAGAATTTTACGACATCTTTTATATGCTCAGTGGGATTACTCCTAGGTATCAGTTCGTGTAAGTCTACAAAATACGTTCCACAAGGAGACTATTTACTGCACAAAAACAAAGTTGTAATCGACGACAAAACTAAACTTGATTCAGAAGTTAAAGACTACATCATACAACGCCCTAACACTAAATTTATTGGCGTTCCTTTTTCCTTATACTTTTACAATATTGGAAACGAAAACTACGAAGAAAGACATAGCGAATGGCTACAAGAAAACCCGAAAACCAATGAAAAATTAAGGTCTATTTTTTCACAGAAACAAACGATAAAAATGGGCGAAACCTATAAATCGTTAAACCGTTGGTTTCTAAACGGTGGTGAAGGACCTGTTATACTCGATGAAGAAAAAGCAAAAATAACTTCTAAAAAACTTAGGACTTATTATTTCAATAAAGGATATTTCGATGCTGAAGTAAATCACTCAGTAACTTTAAAGGTAAAAAAAGCTGAAATAAATTACAACATCATCAAAAACAATCCATACCGATTGGATAGCATCTATACTGTAATTGACTCCAAAACAATCGACTCTATCTACAGAAAAACGATAGAAAATTCATTTATAAAATCGGGCGAAGTCTATGACGACTCAAATTTCCGTAAAGAATCGAAGCGATTGACCAATGTGTTTAGAAACTCGGGGATTTATCATTTTTCAGAAAATCAAATAGGCTTTTATGATATCGACACTACAGCGACCGACTTAAAAACAGACGTAATATTAAAAATAACCGATAGATTGACCGAACAAAATGGTATCGTTACGAGTCACCCCCTTAAACAACAAAAAGTAACTAAAATTGGCATATTTACAGATTATAGCTACGCACGTAAAGACGATTTATTTAAAGACACCGTTTTCCATAAAGGCTTTACTTTTTATTCACATGACAAATTAAAATACCGTCCGAACTCCCTATTAAACGCCATATTCATTGAACCAGGCAAAATATACAAAGACAGTACGACCAATTTAACACGTAGACACCTTAGGCTTTTAAAAAACTTCAAACTTGTAAAAATCAAATACAACGAAATTAATGACGAAGAACTCGCAGCAACGATTGTGCTTACGCCTCTAAAAAAATATTCTATTGGACTCAATACCGAGGTCATCCATTCAAATATTAAACAACTTGGGTTTTCAGGAGGTTTTTCTTTTGTAAACAGAAACACTTTTAAAAATGCGGAAATCTTTAAACTTTCTTTCCAAGGTTCAATTTTCGACGTGGCGAAAAATATTGGTGGAGACGAAAGTGCTTTTAGTTCATGGGAACTAAGTGCTGAAGCCTCTTTGGAGGTTCCTCGGTTTATGTTCCCTTTCAAGGCCGAAAACATCATTGACAAGAGAATGGCACCAAAAACCATGTTTTCGGTGGGAAGTAGTTTTCAAAAAAACATAGGTCTTGACAAACAAAAACTCACCGGAATTATAGATTATTCATGGACACCTTCCAAAAGAACAAAGCACACTGTTGAATTGATAAATGCACAGTATGTAAAAAACCTAAATAAGGAATCTTATTTCTACATTTACAGTTCCGAGTATGATGATTTGGAGACCATTCAGGAAGAATTCTTCCCATCATACCCTTTAACACCTGAAAATGCACTTGAGTTTATTGACGAAAACATAGATGAAGATTTTCAAAACAGCAATCCAGAAGAATATCAAACTGCCAAAAACATTGAGAAACGACATGAAATCTTAACCACTGATGTTGTTATACCCTCAATATCTTATGCTTTTACCTATAGCAGTCAACACGACTTTAAAGATACCGACTATGTCTTTTTTCGTGCAAAAGTCGCCACTTCAGGAAATATTATGACGGCAATTACAAATACCGAAACCCCTGAAGGTATAAAAACGTTTGCAGATATTCCAATTGCACAGTTTGTAAGAACGGATTTTGAATTTAAAAAATTCTGGAATCTTTCTAAATCTTCAGTCCTAGTTTACAGAAATTTCATAGGGGTGGCAATTCCATATGGAAACTCAAATGAAATTCCTTTTACAAGTAGTTATTTCATTGGAGGATCTAGTGACATAAGAGCATGGAAAACCTATGAATTAGGTCCAGGTACGAACAGTACGGGCTTGGAGTTCAACGTAGGAAGTCTAAAACTGATCGCAAATCTTGAATATCGTTTTGACATCACAAGTAGTGTTAAAGGAGCACTTTTCGTCGATGCTGGAAATATCTGGGATATAACTGATTCTGAATTGACAACGGAGGGAGAAAAATTCACAAGTTTTAAATCGCTTGAAAACAGTGCTATCGGTACCGGTTTTGGTATTCGATACGACTTTAACTTTTTTGTATTAAGAATGGATCTCGGAATTAAAACCTACGAACCTTATTTAGAAGGGGAGCGTTGGTTTAAGAACTTCGAATTGAGAAGCAGTGTATTTAATATAGGTATCAACTACCCGTTTTAAGGCAAAAAGCAGCTCTATATGGCTTGTATAAACTTCAATTTTTCTACAACGATTTCGTTTATTTTTCAGCGTATCTACATAAAAACATGATTATTACTGATTAAAAAACCTTACTTTTGTATAAATTTTTATCAAAAAAACATAGAAACCATGAGTCACAATATCAAACCAGGAGTTGCTACAGGCGATGCCGTTCAAGAAATTTTTAAATACGCAAAGGAAAAGGGATTCGCGTTGCCAGCTGTTAACGTAATTGGATCAAGTACTATTAATGGAGTTTTAGAAACTGCTAAAGAATTGAACTCACCAGTTATCATTCAATTTTCAAATGGAGGTGCTCAGTTTAATGCTGGAAAAGGACTTTCAAATGAAGGACAAGCTGCTGCAATTGCAGGCGGTGTAGCCGGTGCTAAACATGTTCATGAAATGGCTTTGGCTTATGGAGTACCTGTAATCTTACATACAGATCACGCAGCAAAAAAATTATTGCCTTGGATTGACGGTTTGTTAGATGCTAGTGAAAAACACTTCGAAGAAACAGGAGCTCCTTTGTTTAGTTCTCATATGATCGATTTGTCTGAAGAACCTCTTGAAGAAAATATTGCTATCTGTAAAGAATATTTAGGACGTATGTCAAAAATGGGTATGACTTTAGAGATTGAATTAGGAATTACTGGTGGAGAAGAAGACGGTGTTGACAATTCTGATGTTGATGTTTCAAAATTATACACACAACCTGAAGAAGTTGATTATGCTTTTGAACAATTATCAGAAGTTTCACCTAGATTTACAATCGCAGCTTCTTTCGGAAACGTACATGGGGTATACAAACCTGGAAACGTTAAATTAACTCCGAAAATTTTAGACAACTCTCAAAAATATATCGAAAAGAAACACGGATTATCAAACAACCCAGTTGATTTTGTATTCCATGGTGGTTCAGGTTCTACTGTTGAAGAAATAAGAGAAGGTATCTCATACGGTGTTATCAAAATGAACATTGATACTGATTTACAGTATGCATTTATGGAAGGTATTAGAGATTACTTTGCAGACAATACAGATTATTTACAATCTCAAATTGGAAATCCAACTGGAGATGATGCCCCAAATAAAAAATATTATGACCCAAGAGGTTGGATCAGAAAAGGGGAAGTTACTTTTAAAGAGCGCTTAAAAGCTGCTTTTGAAGACCTTAACAATGTGAACACGCTCTAAGCGCTATTACATAGAAGTTAAACACACAAAGAGAAACTGAAAAATAATTCAGTTTCTCTTTATTTTTTTAGTAAATTAGCCCCCTAAAACAGTATACATATGTCATCTTGGTTTAAGAGAAATGAAAAGGGAATTCATACCCCGACGGAAGCTAAAAAAGATGTCCCTAAAGGACTTTGGTACAAAACACCTAGCGGTAAAATTGTAGATACTGAAGACTTAAGACAAAACCTCTATGTAAGTAGAGAAGATGGGTATCATGTAAGAATTGGAAGTGCCGAATATTTTGAAATTTTATTCGACAACACGAAATTTAAAGAATTAAACCCTTCCTTAGAAGCGGGTGACCCTTTAAAATTTTCAGACACAAAAGCATATCCAGATCGCTTAAAAGATGCTCAAAAGAAAACAAAACTTAAAGACGCTGTTCGTACGGCTGTCGGAAAATCCCTTGGACAAGATTTGGTAATCGCCTGTATGGATTTCGCCTTTATTGGAGGTTCTATGGGAAGTGTTGTTGGTGAAAAAATAGCGAGAGCCATTGATTATTCCATAAAGCATAAAATTCCATTTCTAATGATTTCTAAATCTGGTGGTGCCAGAATGCAAGAAGCTCCACTATCGCTAATGCAAATGGTAAAAACTTCTGCTAAATTAGCCTTGCTTGCAAAAGCAAAAGTTCCTTATATTTCTCTGTGTACAGATCCAACTACTGGTGGTATCACAGCTTCTTTTGCCATGCTTGGAGACATCAACATTGCAGAACCAAATGCATTGATTGCCTTTGCTGGCCCTAGAGTTGTAAAAGATACTACAGGAAAGGATTTACCAAAAGGATTCCAACGATCTGAATTCTTATTAGAACACGGTTTCTTAGACGCTATCTACGAAAGAAAAGAACTTAAAAAACAAATCAACCTCTATATTGATTTGATTTTAAATCAAAAAATAAGATCCTAAAAAAAAGCCCCAATTTGGGGCTTTTTTTTTATGCTTCTAATACTGAATTTCTTGCTTTACTTTCTTTTCTTTTTTTCCAAAGAGATTTGTGTAACCACACCATCCATACCTGTAAAAGTAGCAACTGCATCACAGGATCCATCTCCAAAATCTAACACTCCAGATTTACTGCCTTTTGAAATTTCTTTTGTGCCAATCACTATAAAGCGACAGGCCAATTCTTTACGTAATTTTTCCGTAATTTCAACTGTGTGTACGGTTCCATTTTTTAATGTTGATATCGAACTACCAGACAGCTCATATACATTATTCGACCAAACTCTATCTCCATCACCTTCAATCATTTCAGAAACTCGAGTGCCTTGGCGTGAAGCAAAATCCCCAGACTCCCAATTTATAGCGATATCTTCGGTAAATGTAGATTGACGGTTTCCATTTGCATTCGATTTCTCTTTTATCGAACTGCTAAAACCAGAAATATTTTTATCATTGACATAAAAATTCTCAAAAGTATGCGTTATCTCTTTTGTCTTTAAGGTTCTATCCTTTTCATAAGTCAGAATTAATTTACCTTTAAATACTTTGTCATTTTTACCCGTACAGCCATCACCAAAATCAATAGTAACTTGCTTAATTCCATCAGAGCTAATTACCGTTTTAACAGCACATTCAGGCACATAACGATTTCCTTTTTCAGCAGTTTTCATTTCAACTGTAGCTTCTTCATTTACGTACACTTCATCAATAACACTTGAGACTTCTAACAACACATCTTCAATCTCTTCCAAAGCAAGTATGTTTTGTTCATTAAAAGACTCACTAACAACCTGTTCTTCTTCACAAGATATCAAGAAAAACACACAAAATAAACGAAGTAAAAACACAGGACTAAGTACGGTATAATATTTCATAATAAAATTGGTTTTAGTTTGAATAATGCTAGTAAGACTCACAAAATACCAAAAGGTTTAATTAGCACAATTATAGCTCATAAAGAATTGTTCAATTAAAAAATAATAGTATCTTTGCAGCCTTGATAAAACATTATCAATACATAAAAATTATTAATAATTAAATTTAATGTTAGCATGTATTTAACAAACGAAGTAAAAAAAGAAATTTTCAAAAAGCACGGAGGTTCTGAAAGTAACACAGGATCAACAGAAGGTCAAATTGCACTGTTCACACACCGCATTAACCACCTAACGGAACACTTAAAAACAAACCGTAAAGATTACAACACGGAACGTTCTTTGGTAAAGCTAGTAGGTAAACGTAGAAGTTTACTAGACTATTTAACAAAAACGGACATCGTAAGATACCGTGCAATTATCAAGGAATTAGGCTTGAGAAAATAAAACTCTTAAAAGAGGCAATTTATATTGCCTCTTTTTTTTTAGTATCCAATTTTACTCCACAGGGAATTCAACAACCCCGAACAACACACACATAAATTTAGTATTAATCTAGAATTAAAACGTATGATTCCAAAAGTATTTAGTGAGGTCATTGACCTCGGAGATGGAAGAACTATCTCATTAGAAACCGGGAAACTTGCCAAGCAAGCTCACGGTTCAGTTGTTGTAAGAATGGGGAACGCAATGTTATTGTGTACCGTAGTATCAAACTACAAACAAAGCGATGTAGACTTTTTACCGTTAACGGTAGATTATAGAGAGAAATTTGCAGCTGCAGGAAAATATCCCGGTGGATTTTTCAAAAGAGAAGCAAGACCTAGCGATGCAGAGGTATTAACAATGAGACTGGTAGACCGCGTATTGCGTCCACTTTTCCCAAAAGATTACCATGCAGAAACTCAAGTAATGATTCAATTAATGTCTCATGATGAAAATGTAATGCCAGACGCCTTAGCAGGATTGGCAGCATCTACAGTTATTCAATTGAGTGACATTCCTTTTGAAACAGCAATTTCTGAAGTGCGCGTAGCAAGAGTAGAAGGTGAATTTATTATCAACCCAAACAGAACACAATTAGAGGCGGCAGACATCGATATGATGATTGGAGCTTCTGCAGATTCTGTTATGATGGTTGAAGGAGAAATGGACGAAATTTCAGAAGAAGAAATGGCTGATGCAATTAAGTTTGCGCATGAAGCCATTAAAGTACAATGTGCTGCTCAAGTTCGTTTAGCTGAAGCTTTTGGTAAAAAAGAAACTCGAGAATATGCAGTTGCTGACGAAAATGAAGCATTAGCAGCAAGAATTAACGAAGCAGTTTACCAAAAATGTTATGACATTGCTAAAAAAGGAACTTCTAAAGTAGAAAGAACTGATGCCTTTGCTGAAGTTAAAGAAGCTTTAGTAGCCTCTTTCACTGAAGAAGAAACTGAAGAATATGGTGATTTGATTGGAAAATATTTCAACAAAGCGCAGAAAAATGCTGTACGTGAATTGACTTTATCGGAAGGTTTACGATTAGACGGTAGAAAAACTACTGATATCAGACCTATCTGGTGTGAAGTAGATTATTTACCATCTACGCATGGTTCTTCTATATTTACAAGAGGAGAAACGCAAGCATTGGCTACTGTTACATTAGGAACTTCAAGAGATGCAAACATTATAGACTCTCCAACCAATGAAGGAGAAGAAAGATTCTACTTGCATTATAACTTCCCTCCATTCTGTACGGGAGAAGCTAGACCGTTGAGAGGTACTTCTCGAAGAGAAGTTGGTCACGGAAACTTGGCACAACGCGCTTTGAAAGGTATGGTACCAGAAACTTGTCCTTATACTGTTAGAGTTGTTTCTGAAGTTTTAGAATCTAATGGATCGTCTTCAATGGCTACTGTTTGTGCAGGTACTATGGCACTTATGGATGCCGGTGTTCAAATGACAAAACCAGTTTCTGGTATTGCAATGGGATTGATTTCTGACGGAGACCGATACGCTGTTTTGTCTGACATATTAGGTGATGAAGATCACTTAGGAGACATGGACTTTAAAGTAACCGGAACAGCAGATGGAATTACAGCTTGTCAAATGGATATTAAAGTAAAAGGACTTTCTTACGAAATTCTAGTAAACGCATTGAAACAAGCTAGAGACGGTCGTTTACATATCCTAGAAAAGATTACAGATACGATTGATCAACCAAATGCAGATGTAAAATCGCATTCACCAAAAATGATTACAAAAAGAATTGCCAATGAATTTATTGGTGCTTTGATTGGTCCAGGAGGTAAAGTAATTCAAGAGTTACAAAAAGAAACAGGTTGTACAATCGTGATTAACGAAGACCCAGTTACTGAAGAAGGTATTGTTGAAATACTAGGTACTGGAAGCGAAGGAATTGATGCTGTACTTGCAAAAATTGACTCTATTACTTTTAAACCTGTAAAAGGAGACACCTATAAAGTAAAAGTAATAAAAATGTTAGATTTTGGAGCCGTTGTTGAATATTTGGACGCACCTGGTAACGAAGTGTTATTGCACGTAAGCGAATTGGCTTGGGAACGCACTGAAAACGTATCTGACGTCGTAAATATGGGTGACGAATTTGAAGTTAAATACTTTGGAACGGATCCTAAAACGCGTAAAGAAAAAGTTTCGCGTAAGGCATTATTAGAAAAGCCTGAAGGCTATGTAGCAAGACCTCCTAGAGACAACTCTAGAGGACGTGATAATCGCAGAAGAGACGATAGAAAACCTAGAGAAAACAAAAGCTAAGAAGCAATTTATTCTCTAACACACAAAAAGGCTGTTTAAATTTAAACAGCCTTTTTTATGCGAAATAGTTACGCACTATCATAAAACAAAAAACTCCCGCTAAAAGCGAGAGCTTTGCACTTATTATAATCCCCCCAGATGCTATAATAAGTCTTATTGTTAAAATCAACATCTAAGCAGAGAATCATTCAACAATACAAATATAGTTTATTTTTATACTTATGTTTACTTTTTTACCAATTATAACCCTGTATATACAACTATATTTACCAAAAAAAACTTATAAACACCTTAATTACCAACGGAATTCCACAAAAAAAGTCGAACCAAACAGTTCGACTTTTTTTATATCTCTAGTACTTTTCCCTAATAAATAGCCGCTCTATTATCTTCAATTGAGGACAAATCTTTCAACGCGTCAAATAATTTACTAGAAACCTTTGTTTTGTTTTCTTTTGCCAATGCATTTCTAGACCCTTCATAACTTGGTAATTCTACTGGCAGCTCTTTTCCTGCTACTTTAATTGCAAACACACCTTTTTCACCAGTAATTTTTGATATAAATGTATTGAGCTCGGCCGCATACATAGCGCCAACTACACCAGGCTCTGTTCCTACCCCAGATAAGGTTGGTGCTCCCATAGTAACATTTCCAAAAGCTGAAACACTTGAATCCAACTCCTCTGCTACAGCAGCCAAATTTGCACCATTCATTTTACTAGCAATTACAGCTGCTTTTTTCTCTTTTAATAAGATAGGCTTCACCTTGCTCGACGCTGCTGCAGCCGACATAAGGCCTTTTTTCTTTTTACTTGTTAAAACTACAACTGCATATCCTTTATCAAGATCAAACCTTTTTACATCGTTTACGTTAGTATCGTCTGAAAAAGTCCATCTCACAATACGACGGCTGCTTCCTAAGCCCGTAATGCCCTCTTCCATCGCTTTGATACCTACTAAAGGCCTTGCAAAATAGTTATTCTCTTTTACTAAGTCATCCAAGTCTTTTCCTGTAGATATTTCATAAGCTAAAGTTTCAGCTTTTTCGAATATTTCATTTTCTGTAGCTTCTGATGCTTCTATCTTTTTTGCTATTGTCGCCAATTGAACTACTTTTTGAACGTTCTTTTGATTGTCAATTTTAACAACGTGAAAACCAAAAATAGTTTTTACAATACCAATAGATCCTTTCTTGTTATTGAATGCGTAATCTCTAAACTCTGGAACCATTTGAGCATACGTAAACCAATCCAATTCTCCTCCTTTAGAAGCATTTGATTTATCGGCAGAGATCTTTTTCGCAAGTCCAGAAAATTTAGATGTATTTCTCTTCACCACTTTCAAGATACTGTCAGCTAATTTTGAAGCTTGCTCTTCAGTTCTAACAACAGTAGCATCTGCTGATCTAGAACCAACATAAGAAATCAAAATATGACTTGCTTTTACAGAATCTGGAATTTTAGAAGCGGCAACGACCTTAGATAATCTAAGGTGATTTTGAAATTTATAAGGTCCAACTACATTCCCAACATTTGCTTTGAAAATTTCATCGGCAACTACCGTCGGTAAATTATTTTTGTAAACAAAATTATTATCTACTGCAATATCAGTACCATTCTCTTCAATAAAGTCAGCTGCATCTTTTGTCTTCACAAATGCTGGTACCAAATAAGTAAGATCATCTTTCAATTCATCCTCATCCGATTGAGACGCTTTAATATCAAAAGTAACAAACTTAATATCCCTAGTTGCTTCTGTTGTAAACTCCGACTCATGATTTTTAACATAATCAGCAACTTCAGAAGCTGAAACATCCACCAAACTATCGTTTATTGAGCTATATGGCACATACACATACGAACCTTTCAGTTTTGTTTGATTTTCAAAATAATTTCGTTCTCCCTCTTTTAAAGATGCCCCCACACCTAACTGTACAAGTTTTGTATAAGCAGCTCTCTCTAAATTTGATTTTACATTTCGTTCATTCTGCAACCAGTTCAACCAAGCACTATTTGCTTGCTTGTCTGAATTAGCTTTCAAATCTGCCAAATAATTTTTAAATTTCTCTTCATCAAAAAGTCCTATTTCGTTTTTAAACAAATCAGCATTTTTTATAGATGGGTTTTCGATCAATGCATCCCAAACGTCCTTCTCTCCAACAACGACACCCGCTTCTTCTAATTGATCTTGAAAAATCTGCTCACTTAAAACACTGTTCCAAACTGCATTTACAGCCTGTGTTTCTGAAACATTGTTTCCTACATTTGCTTTATAAGCTTCTACCTGAATTGCAAATTCTTTTCGGCTGATAGATTCTCCATTAATTACTCCGACTGCATTTACTTTACTCGAATTAAAAAAGTCTAAAATATCTTTTGGACTTGCAACAAAAGCAAACAGCGCTAAACCGATAATTACGATTAAAAACATTGAGCGCTCTCTAATTTTTGATAATATTGCCATGATTTATTGTATTATAATTTATTGATAGTGTGCGAAAATACAACTTCCTAGTTAATAATAAAAGGTGAAAGATTATAAATTAGTAAGTTTTTTTCACGGTTTAAAATTTTCCATTTATTTTCAATTACAGTCATCAAAAACGAGCACTAATTATTCGTTTTCAATAACCTTCATTGTAACCTCCTCAATTTTTGAACTACTGACTTTCAGCACTTCAATTTCAAAAGAACCTATTGTCAACAAATCTCCTTTATTCGGAATACTTTCCGTATGCTCTAAAATAAAACCACCCAAAGTTTCATAGCCTTCATCTTTTGGGAAATTCAATTCATAATTTTCATTGAGATAGTCTATTTCTATTCTTGCAGAAAAACGAAATGTATCTTCAGTAAGTTGTTCGTCGACCAAAGCTACAGAATCGTGTTCGTCTTCTATTTCACCAAATATTTCTTCGATCATATCTTCCACAGTTATCATACCTGATGTGCCGCCATATTCATCCAGCACTAGTGCAATACTCTTCCTTTTTTTGGTAAGTACCGACAAGAGGTCATTTATACCTATTGATTCGGGAACAATCTCGACTGGCATCAAAACAGACTTGATGCTTTTAGGTTTTAAAAACATATCAAAAACACGCACATACCCTACTACCTCATCTAAGGATGATTTGTAAACAATAATTTTAGAAAGTCCAGTTTCAACAAATAACCTCTTTAGATTGCTTACAGATTCATGAATTTCTACGGCCGTTATTTCAATTCTTGGCACCATAATTTCACGTGCTTTCACTTTGTGAAAATCCAAGGCATTTTGAAATATTTGAATTTCAGAGTCCAACTGGTTTTTGTCTTCATTAGTATCCAATTGTTCTGTAATATAGTCACCCAGTTCTTCTTTACTGAATTCTTTTTGAAATTCTTTTTCATCTGTTTTAAAAAACCTTTTCAAAAAGAAATTAGAAATAAGATTAATAAAATCCGTTATCACATAAAAAAGCAAGTAAAAAAAGTAAGCAGGAAATACAAATATTTTTAAGGTCTCGTTTGCATAAATCCTAAAGATAGCCTTTGGCAAAAACTCTGCACTCACCAAAATCACCAATGTTGATATACAGGTTTGCACCAATAATACCGAAAAGTCATTCAACACAAAAGATGGAAACATAGGTATTATACTCGCCACCAGCAATGTTCCCATATAGTAGCTATAAATCACAAGAGCGATGTTATTCCCCACCAACATGGTTGTAATAAATTTAGATGCATTTTGAGTGAGTTTTCCCAAGAGAGCATAGGACAAGCCGTCTCGTTTTTTCTCTAACTCAATATGCAATTTATTCGCAGAGACAAACGCAATTTCCATTCCTGAAAAAAAAGCGGACAACAATATTGAAACAACAATGATGACGATGTCTAACTGCATAATTTATTGGTTTTTCGATCGCTTCTTTCGAAATCTTCGTTTAAAGAAAAACATAAACACTGCGAGCAGTCCAAATCCTAACGATAAATAGGCCTTTTCAGGTTCTGCTGACCACCCTACAATGCCTTCAACTAAAAAAACCACACCAATAATTAAATATGCAAATTCTATATATTTTCCGAACGTATTCATAATTTTATTCTTCTTTAATGTGTAAATCACCTGTAATCTTTTTAAGTATCCAACCCGATAAATCTTGCTTCGATTCAAAACCTTTTCCACGAATTGTATCTTCTTCTACAGCTAGTGTAAATTCTCTTTCTGTAAAAATATAATTGGTCTTCTGATCCCAATACAATTGAGGTGTTTCTAATTTGGATTTTTCTGTATGATTATAAACCACAACATCGCCAATGATTTCAGAAACTGAAGTTTTATTATATGAAATCGCATAATTCCCGGTAATTGTAGTAGAATCTTTGCCATCCTTGCTAATGGTTACCAATTCAATCCCTTTAGGAAATTCAGAATATGGATGTATTTCTCTATTAGAAAAATCTAACAATAAAGGCGCATTCATTCTGAATACTACATTCCCTGAGTCTTTATACACATGAAATACATGCTCAGACTCTCCAATAGGCAGGTTCTTGTCGGCTAAAAAATCATTTACCTCTTTGACACTGTTGACACAAGAAAAAAGCATTGCAGTCATAAAAATGACAACAATGCTTTTTATTTTATTTTTATTTTTTTTCAACACTTGGTTACCTAATACGGTTTGAATGTTCTAAAATTAGGGAATTTTAACGGTAACTCCTATCCAACATCCAATTTTATGAGGGCTTCCAGATTCCAATCCTTCAGTAAAGATTGCTTTTTTATCTGGCGCAGAAGCCTTGTAACTCTTGATATACTTTTCAGCTCTCTTTCTATTAATTGGATCTACAGCAGCTGCCGTTTTCGCCATATCTAAAGCAGCAACATATACCATTCTTTTTTCGAATTCTGACGATCCACAGCTGTTCGCACTAGATGCATATAAACTAGCAATTAATAAATACGCCTCTCCCATACTACGCTTATTCTTAATTGCCTCTAGCGCTGCTTTTCTAGCCTTATCTTTGTGCCCATTCTTTTTAAGGATCTGTGCAATTTTATATAAATATCCGGCTTTCTTAAATGGGTCTTGTTCTTGTTCTACGGCCTTCCAAAAATATTCTTTTGCCTTTTCAATATTGTTATTCTTCACCAACATACCTGCATAGAACACAGATGCTTCTGGCGATGGCTCTGCGGCAACATAGGCTTCTACCAATTTATCATATAATGGGTCTTCTGTACATTTTTTCTTGTACATCATATTCACAGCACTTTTTAACCAAGCCGCATTTCCTACGTTAGCCGGCATATCTTTCGTATACAAAGGAATCAATCGATCACAAGTAGAAAGATCCATAATGGTTTTATCTAAACCAACAACAACTTGAGCCATAGCTCTAGAGTTGTTCTCATAGGCTTTCTTTAATGATTTTTCTTTAGAAGACAATACATTTCCAGCTTCTTCTTTTGCTGAATATTTATCTAATTTTGTACTGTAATAATTCAATTTATTTTCAACTCCTTTTACCAATACATCATAGGTGTCAAAAATAAATTGAACGTTTTCGTCTTTATTTTGCTCAGTCACCATTTGGAAAAAACGGTACATAGACTTCACTCCCATTTTAGAAGGATCAATGTCGTATGACTTCTTTAAGGTAGCGAAAATCTCTTCACTTGAAAAATTATTAGCAACCATAAAAGATGCATAGTCGCTATATACCTTAGCCAAATCTTTTGGGTAATGTAAGATTCGTTGGTCATATACACGCTGAACCAATGCAATAGCAGCAGGTTTATCGGCTTCCGAAGCCTTCTTTAATCTATCCTTAGCAATCGTTATCCCCAACTTATAAATGTTAACCGATAACTTTGGAGCATTGTCTAAACACCACAACCAGTTTTCGTACGCAGCTTCGTAGTTTTTTGACTTATAATCTCCTTTAAATAGGTTGTATTTTATCATCGCTTCTTCGTTCACCGGTTCTTGTGCCGATACAACTGAGTAACTAAATAGCAAGCATACTATTAAAAATCCTAATTTTCTCATCTTCTTATTCTCTATGTTTAAGTAGTTAATCTATTTTTCTCTTTCTAAACCATTTGTCTCCTAAAGACAAACTGAGCCGAACATTGAAATACTCTTCTTCGACAAGGTTTCCAACCACCTCACCTTTCACTCCATATTCAGCACCAATATTCAAATCTGTTAAACCTTTCCCTAGCGGTAATCCTACACCAAAAGATATGCCAATGTCTGTTATTTCTGTACCATTTAATACCAATCCTGTATTTTCATACTTAACTCCGGCTCTATAAATGATTCTATGAAAGTAACTAGTAAGGGAATTGTACTTAGGAATGTAATAACCTCCAGCAGATAAACGCTGGTAATTTCCGTACACAATTCCTTCGGTATTATTCTTTAAAGCATCCCCTTCAAAAGACTGAGGCTTGTGAAAGCTAACTTCCACACTAGACTGCCAAACACTAGTTTTCCCATAGCCTATTGCAAAAGTTGTTTGCAAGGGTGTATTTGCAGTCCCATAATAAACAGCAGGTTCCAATGTGTTTTTTATATTTTCTAACGACGAAGAAAAAACACCTTTGTAAAAAGTACTGGTTTCCGTAATATCAATATCACTGTTCATCCCAACGGTTAAACCTAAACTAAACACCTTTGATTCTTTTAAGGTTCCTTCGTAATACATTCCCAATTTGGTTTCAAAACCTCTTAGATCTGCAGAAGATTTTTCCCTTGTATCATAAACAATAGACGCTTGCTCTTCCGTCACTACATTTTCAATTTCTCCAAAAATAAAGGCGGCTTCAGCACCTAAAGAAAAACCTTTAAACAATTCATACCCTCCTCCTACAAAAAGGCTACTTGCACCGCCAGAGCCCTCGAAAGTATAATCAACTGTTGGATCTACCTCGCCTAGTTCATCTTCTCCGTTTCCAAATAAATTATACCCCACTCCAGTCCTGGCTCTCAATCCAGCAGTAAACCCTCCTTTTGTCCCCATAGGAACACCAATCGCCAAATAGGAAAGCGAAAAAATGGATGAACGCTGTTCATTAGCACCATCACTAACTTGAGTTAGGGTATTTACAACACCTAGTGCATAGGTAGTAAAACGCAGTTTTGACTGCGCAGCCGGATTGCTAAAATTCAAATGCACCGGATCCGAAATTGCGGCTCCAACACCACCCATCATAGATTCCTCAACAGTCTTACTGAGAAAATTATTTCCAATTCCAAAGAAAGAATAAGGAGATGCTTGTTGCTTTTGAGCGACTAGAGTCACCGTAAAAAGTAAAGCAAAAAACAAAATTGTTTTTTGTATCATTCGTGTGTATTGTGTTTCAATATTGCATTCAAACCTTCAAGCAGAAAATTTGGATTCGCAAATATGCTATTTTTTAATCGTTTAGACAAGTAATTCGTGTCTCCACCTGTTAAAACAATTGTTAAATCTGAAAATTGTTCTTGATAACTGTCAATTATACCCTCTATTTCAAAAACTAAGCCATTAACCACCCCCGAATGCATACATGATTCTGTATCATTGCCAATAAGTTCTTTTGGCGATTCAAATGCTAATTTTGGTAATTTTTCTGTAAACCTACCTAAAGCCGCATAACGCATTTCAAGTCCTGGTGATATGGCCCCTCCAAGATATTCGTTGTCTGCATTTATAAACTCAAAGGTTACACAGGTACCCGCGTCAATGACCAATACATTGCGACGCGCAAATTGCGTACTTGCCGCACTTACCAGCGCAATACGATCTACACCCAACGTTTTAGGAGTTCTATAGAAGTTCTTAAAAGGAACTTTCGTTGTATTCGACAGCAATAATAAAGGTAAATCTTTTGGTAACAATGCTTGGATTTCTGAAGTTAACCCTCCCAC
The DNA here is from genome assembly GCA_943789365.1 of uncultured Flavobacteriaceae bacterium. Lineage (GTDB taxonomy): Bacteria > Bacteroidota > Bacteroidia > Flavobacteriales > Flavobacteriaceae > Flavicella. Next base: position 1,038,298 of record CALSTV010000001.1, read on the forward strand.
TGAAGACAAAATAGCTCTAGAAAAGTGGTGCCTCAAAAAAAAATCTGAAAAAGTTTCTTGAAGTGAATCACCAGTACATATTTGCTCCTCTAGGAGGCTATCTTCTTCAAAAACAACTACTTTTACACGCGTATTACCAGCATCAATTATAAGATATTTCATATAAATAAATCGAACGTCAAATATACGAATACATTTTTTTAAAAATAGTTTGGATTAATAGAAAAAATACTTCTATATTTGCAACCGCTTAAGCAAAGAGTTCTACTCTTAACAAAGTAAGCATGGTGCCTTAGCTCAGTTGGTAGAGCAATGGACTGAAAATCCATGTGTCCCTGGTTCGATTCCTGGAGGCACCACTTAAAAGCCTTATAAACTCAATGTTTATAAGGCTTTTTTAATTTAGGGTGCTAAATAGGGTGCTAATAAAAAATCACCACAAATTAATGTGATGATTTTTAAAACATGTAGTCAAGATTATTCTTTTAAGCAACCGTACCAGATCCTAAATAAACGCTATCTGACGTTATTGTGCCTTCTTCATTTATAATAGCTATATAACTATGCACTACATCACCAACAAATGAAGTAGGAACTGACACACTAAATTCTTCTTCCCCTCTAACAATTCCCTTTAAAACAGATACAGATTCTTTTTTTGATGGATTATACACCAGCATCATCATTACATCTTCTTCTTTTGCATCTCCTTCACCTGTATTCTCTCTCCAGCTGAAATCTACATGTCCAGCAGTAGAATAAACTGCAGTAGCTTCTTGTGGTTTACTCAGATTACCTTTTGATAATAATGTATTTGCATAATCTACAGAAAAGTTTGGCGCTGAACCTGTAATTGCATTTCTTAAATTATAAGACATCGCTGCATTAAACTCTGTCTGTTTAATCGCTGAATTCTTAAAACCAACTTTTAGAAAACCTAAGTTAGGCTGCAAAAACTCCAATACTGCAGTAAACTTATTTCTTTGATTGATCTGACCTTCTGTACGTGGATTGGCTACACTTGAAGGTTTGACCCTTATATAATCAATACCTTTCCAACTACCTCCAATTACATTTCCTACTTTACCAGAAATTCCTCCTAGTATTCCTTGTGAAATTTTTCCCATTACTCTTTTTATTTAAAATTAATACTCGCTCGGACTTGGTACGGACTTTAAACGAGTTAAAGACCTTACTCTCTAAAATAACTATAAAAACATCAATTGTTGCCCAATTATTAATAGTGATCAAAGCTTTTCAGCATTTTACATCATGATGCATCAAATAGCATTTTAAATTTTTTGAAATAAAAAGATGCTCATGCACTTAGTGGAGTGGATAATTCTGTCAAGGTTTTTGGATAAAACTTTTTTGAGACGAAAACATAACTTAAAGAACCAACAACATTTAAAAAAGATTTATTCAAAACACGGAGTGCCTGACCTTTATAGAATAAAGCGTTGGCTGATGGAAACCACTTAAATTTGCTGACTTTTTTATTTAAAAACTAGAACGTTCTGTTTTAAAACTTGTATCAATTCTTTTTTATTGTAATAGCGACGACATCCTATTGCATAGCATTTAACTTTACCCTTTCTTGTCCAGTTCCAAAGTGTAGACAAATTAATGCTAAAGAAATCGGCTGCTTCTTGACGAGTTACAAAAACATCTGACTCTTCAAATTGTTTATCTTTTAAATAGGATTTAATTTCACCAAGGAGTTTATCGGAAATTTGTTCGGTTAATTCACTCACAGAGACCTCAGTAACTTCAATTTGCTTGATTGTCATAATTTATGGTTTTAATTTGCTAACACTCTAAACATACTCTAAAAGAGGTTAAATAAATGAAACAAACATTTGAGATAAGGTATACTTAGATATTCCGACAACGCTCAGCACAGGCTTTGGCGATGATTCTGTGCAGCTTTAATGAGATAAACAAGACTGTATCGAATGAGAATGCAAGCGTTGGGAAAGCGGCTATTTTACATAATTTACATTATAACTTATCTTTTTTTAGACGAGTATTTTTAGCCAAAATAAAATGACACAAAAAAGTATTATAATGCCAATTATGTTAATATAGCTTTGGAGAGTTTAGGGTTTTTGAATAAATAATTAGCATTAGCTTTTTGTAGTTTGTTTGAAGCATGAAAAACAAAGCTGCAATATGCTAATACCTACAGACCTTAAAACGCTAAACTTGTTAGGTGAGCTGAACAACATGAAACACGGAGGATTTTGAAGTATGAAAAAACTGGGTTTTATGGTGTGGGGAAAAGAAACGTTATTTTGTTAATGACTCGTGTAAGTCTATAAAATCTAATTTAATAATATCCCAATCTTTATCCTTGTAACAGTTAGGAGTAAATTCATCATCTGCAAGTTCAAAATCAACTAATTTTTCAATTAAATCTTCTCTTGAAGCACTGTATGGGTAACGCTTTAAATAATACTCAAACAATGTATTTATTTCAAACTTCTCTAATAATTCATGTATGTCCCAAAAATCTTTTTTTCTGCCATTACTAGCAACAACCTCAAGTTTCATTGCTGCCACCTCTTCAATACTGGCAAAACGTACCTCATCTACAATTAAAACAGGGAAAACAAATGGATCTGTATAAAACAAATCTAGTTTTACTAAATCACTTGGATTATTCCCAATAAAATAAGATTTCCCCATCCCTACTTCAGTATCCGTTGCAGCATCCACATAAGGGAATAGTTCTTGAAGTTTAGTTTCCAGTATATCAAAATCTAGACTACCGTATTCAGCATCGGTAAATAAATCAATATCAATAGATTCTCTATGCCCTAATTGTAAGCTAAGTGAAGTACCACCAACAATCCTAAAGGTTTCAAATTCTTTGGTATTCATTAAGGTTTTTAAAGAAACCCACAATAAATTAGAAACTGTATTTAAATGTAATTTCATTATAAGCTTAATTCAAGAAAGGTTTCGGCATTGGTTTTAAATGATGCAATACGACTGTTTTTAATTGTACGTGCTTCATTTTTAATTGTCTGCTTGCCATAAAAAGATATGATTTCCTTTATCTCAGATTCATTCCCTCTTTCAAGAACTCTTTTAATGATTGCTTTTTTGTGTTTCAACCAGTCTAGCTTATCAAAAGACGTATCCCAAAACAACACCTTTCTAAACTTCTCTAAATTTGGTTTTGGTTTGGTTATTGAGTCAGCTGCTTTTTGAACATCGTAGCTAGCTTGTAACAACATAAAATAATCATCTGCAACATCAAAACGATTCGCAAGCTTAATAGATAGCTTGGGGTTGATACCTCTTTTCTGATTTAAAACAGCACTAAGGGTTTGCTTATGCTCATCAATGGCAATAGCTAAATCGTTGCTTCTTATATTGTTTTTTGAAAGTTCTCTTTTCAATATAAGACCAGGATGTATTCCTTTTATTTTAGATAAATCTGGTAACATAGTGTGTTTTAATATGGTACAAAGATATTAATTTGCGCTTAGTAAACAAAATTGTTTACTTTATTAAGACGTATGCTGCAGATATTAATGTTACAAAATCTCTACATGAAAATCTTCAAGAGGCAAATATTCATAGTTTAAATAATGTTTTTTTAAGTGGTCATGAATAACACTCCCTGCATAAACGATATGATTCTTCATAAATTTTACACCATTTTCTTCTTTCAAATATTTTTTAAAAGATGCTTCTAATATTTTTTTATCATCACGCCCTAACACCATAAACTGTGACCAGGAAGATGGGGATAAAGTGTTCTTACCCTTTGAAGTTTTGTAACGATCTGAATCCTTTTCGTAGCCATTGTAATAAAGTCCAGTTTTTGTATGAATGATACGGCATGACTTTTTCATCAAATCAAACAATGCTAATACATCATCAATCGCCTTATCATATTCTGGTGAACCATTTTTTAAATTTTCAATTCGAATTCTATTTATCATAAAAATATTTAAAATTATACAACCTGTTTAATCAAGTATAAAATATATTTCAAAGTGTTATTTGTTATTATCACTTCATAATCTCCATTACCCCAATGCCATGAACTAGACAAATCACCCATTAGATTTTTTAGACTTCTAGTTTTCATTTAGACAAGTTTATAAATAGCTTTTTAAGCTAGCAGACTTAACATCATAATAATAATCTTCAATTGTACCATCTTTTATTTTTTCTACAACTTCATCGATTATAAATATTGGAACTAAAAACCATTCTTTTGGATTTACAGGTTTCCCAAAACGGTCTTTAATATCAATATCTAACTTTGCATTTTTAAAAAATGACTGTATTAAACTTTCCAATTTATGCCGTTTGATATTTGCTAATTTATAAGTTGCAACAATTTCCACTTCTGCCATCAGAAAAGTAGGGTCATTCTTTGCATTTACAATACGTTTATTCACATCATTACCTGTTACACCTATTTTATGAAATACTTCTCTATTTTGAAGAATTAAAGGATTCTTAGAGTTTGAACGTAATACGTAAATAGTACCGCTTTCTAAATCATCACTTTCTAACTCGTCTGAAAACAAAGGCCCCAAACCTGGTGTTGTAACGAAACGACTTGATTCATCTTTATACATAGCTCTTATAAGTGAACGCTGTAATAGGTCATTCTCTGTACCATTATCATAAATAACTCTTAAACGAGCATCTTCCTCTCCATTGGGAGCTTTGAATATTTCTCCTTTATGAGCTATATAAGCCATTTGCCCTTTTATTATAACAAAAAGTTTTTCTTGAATTAATGTTTTTGTAAATCCTGATTCTTTTCTAAAACGTATTGTTTCTCTAAAACCATTTTCTATTTCTTTTTTTGTCTTTTCAAATAATGGTTTAAACTTCTCAAAATCTTCACAAATAGTTCTGTTCGCAAATTCTTCTACAGCTCTTTTTTCTGCTCTCGTTTTAACGTGCTTAAGATTCGTTATTGAATTTTCTTCTTCTTCAACACCAAGAAGATTTAATAATTCATCATCATCTAAATCCTCTGGGATATCAACTTTGTTTTTTATTTCTCCAGATAATATGTTCTGATTATCAAACGCTTTGAGTAAATCTATAAACTCTAGTTTTTCTTTAATTTTTTCTAATCTAACAGCATATAATCTTTCAAAAATATCATTTTCCTCACCGTGAAGTGGTAGGCGATTATGTTCCTCAACAAATTTTTGAATTTCTTCAAAACCTGCAATAACACGCTCCTCTAAAGCTGTAAATGTAGTTTTCTTTTTTACATCTACTTCTACACCTAAAGCAGCTAGCAGCTCATCATCTTCTGTTGTATATGTGTCTTTTTTAGCCATTATGATTTTCTGATTTTTTTCTTGCTAAATACGCAATACCTTGTGCCATACGCTGCTCCCAAGGGTCTGCTGACTTTATATCTGGTAATCTACCTCGTTCGTTTTTAAACTTTAAAGCTCGTTTAGCCAATTCTCTAGCTTCTTCTAAAGTAATGTTTGGATTTCTACCAGAAATAACTTCTGCCATAGCTTTCAAACTTTTTTCAGTCATTGCCTTAGAAAGTACTGAATATGCTTCACTAAACGGATTGATACTATCTATCCAGTCTACATCTAAATCTCTAACGTCCATTGCAAATTTTCTAATACCATCTAGTAAAGCAGTATTTGCTTTTAAACTAGTGTCATCGTCATTGTTTATAGACTGTTTAGCCATTTGCGTAATATTAAGAGCTGCTACTGCATGCTGTCTAATAGCCTCAATATCTTCATCATCTATATCTGGGTACTTTTCTTTGATGATTTTACCTAATCGGACTTGTGTTAATTCTTGAGGTACTAACTCTTCATCAAACAAGCCTCTACCAATGATTTCTTTATCTTGTGCAAAAGCTGCAATTACTTCGTTTAAATCTTCCTTACATATACGTTTAGCATCTTCGCTTTCAGGCATGGTTAAACCTTTTATCTCTATTTGATATTCACCTTTTTCCTCATTAAAACCAATGTTTTCTGTATTTGGATCGTATCCCTCTTCACCATAATCATAGCCATCCAATTTCTTACTTTGAGAATTTTTAGGTGTAAAATTGAATTTTGGTGCTAAAACTTGTTCCATTAACAAACTCGCTGAAATCGCTTTTAATGTATCATTTACAGCATCTGTTACAGAATCTTCAGAAGCATCTACTTCTGCTATTAAATTAGTAAATCTTGCTTGTGTCTTATTTGGAGCATCACGGGTAGCTCTACCTATTATTTGAACGATTTCTGTTAAACTAGAACGATACCCAATTGTTAGAGCGTGTTCACACCAAATCCAATCAAAACCTTCTTTTGCCATACCTAAAGCAATAATAATATCTACGTGGTCTCGATTCGTTTTAATTTCTGGCATTTTTAATGCTGCTTGCACTAAAGGTCGTTTTGAAGCATCATCATTTACAAGGTCTGCTATTTTTATGATTTTACCTGAACTTGTTTTTACAATATGAAAACCAGTAGCTTCTTCAATGCCTTGCCATTCTCCTAATTCATTTAAAATATTATCTACCTCTTGGTGTTTAAATCTAGTACCGCCAATACTTTCTCTAGAATTGACATTTGGAATATGAATGATTGTTTTTTCGTCTGGATTTAAAACCTTTGTTAAGTCGTCTGTATAAGCACCACTATAAAAATAATATCCAATATTTAGTGTTTTTAAATGCTCGTAACCACTTAATTGTTCATAATAAGTATAAGTAACTGGCTCAAATTTTAACTCATCACCTGGCATTAAAACAGGATTTGCATCCCCTCTAAAATAAGAACCTGTCATTGCTACAATATGAACTTTATCTCTCTCAATAAATTCTTTAAGTTGTGACCCAAGAACATTATTTTCGTTTGAACTTACATGATGGAATTCATCTATTGCAATTAATTTATCATCAAAAGCTTCTATACCAAAACGCTCTACTGCACTACGAAATAAAGCATGAGTACAAACTAAAACTTTAGCGTCACTCTCAAAAAATGCTTTGACAGAATTTACTTTACTTCCATCTTCCCCTGGTGAGTTGCATAAATTCCATTTAGGTGTCACTTCCCAATCATAATAATACCCATACTTAGATAATAGTTCGTTATTAAAACTAGAACCAATAGACTGTTCTGGTACTGCTATAATTGCTTGTTTAACGCCTTGATTGTTTAGTTTATCTAAAGCTATAAACATCAAAGCTCTACTTTTACCAGATGCTGGTGGCGATTTAATTAATAAATATTGTTCACCACGCTTTTCATATGCAAGCTCTTGCATAGCACGCATACCTAACTCATTAGAGGTGAAAGAACTACCGTTGTTATTATAATTTACTGTAATTGTAGGTATATTTTTTTCTTTACTCATTCTATTATTTTTTGGTAGTCATTTTGGTATAGAGTTCAAATAGTTTCTCTAAACGTTCTGTATCATTTTTAAATTTACGTCCTATATAAACACGCTCCAAAACTTCATCATTACGTTCGTGCGCTAACCTTAAATCTTCTGGCATTTTTTCTGGGGCGTATAAATCTGCAATACTTGCGGGAAAATGTCTCTCACGAGCAATTAATATTTCTTCCGCACAAATAGTTAAATCTTCTTTGTTCTTTTTTGTTAAAGTTGGAACTGGAAAAGTATTCCAACCCAAAGTGTTTGAGTATGAAAAATCAGTTCGCATTCTTACGCAAACAGTACCAATCCAAATTAAGTGTAAACGTGAAGCAATTAAAGCCATATTCCATAGAGGTGCATCATAGATAGCAAAAGCTTTATTATGAATAATAGCATCAGAAGTCTTTATATTAACTGGTAAATAATTACGATTTTCTGAACTAACGATTGGAATTACAAGCAACTTTTCTTCTGCTTCGTGTTGGTCACGAAATTTATAAGGATAACTCACTAATTTTTGGGCTTGTTTATCATTAGTTTTAGCTTTCCTGGCCTCTTTTACGTTATCTAACCTTTTTTGTATTTCAGGATATTTAGAAATACTTTCTAATGTATCATCTGTTATCCAAACACAGAATCTAGGCCTATCTGTAATACATTCTTTTGAACCATAAAGCGGACGAATAAAAGAACTACTATCTGGAATTTTATTTTTAATAAATCTTGCTTCAACAGTATTTAACATAAGTTCGTTTGCATAATATGGGTGATTACCAAATTGCATAGGAGACTTATCAGCATCAGGCTTGTTTTTTTTAGCTATGTATACATTATTTCCAGGAACTAAATACGCGTTTATGTTATTTACATTCTTTGCTTCAAGTTCATTCTTTGCATTAATTGTATACAAAATTCTTTTTTTAGTTCTCTTGGTTAGACCAATAATTGAAACTGTTACTCCAGCATTATAACTTGCAAGATTTGACCATTTAAAAGACTGATATGCAAATGATATTTTTACTTTTTCGTTAAATATAGTAGGCCAAAGTGCGGAGACCTGTATTCCTTGAGATATTGAATTTGTACTTACAAATGCAGCATCAGAGTCGGTAGAATTCATATAATCAACAGCTTTCATAAACCAACCAGAAACGTAGTCTAGTGACAAAGTATCTTTTGTTCTTTTTCCGAATATTTGTTTCAGTTCCCTTTTCTGCTCATCTGTTTGTTTTTTTCTACCAATATAAGGTGGATTCCCACATATGTATGTTTCACCTCCTTCGTTATCAAAGTCTATCTGAGCCTGATTTAATGGTGTAGAAAATAAATCATCCCCTTGTAACTTAACACCTGTACCTGTTGGTGGACAAACTGACAACCAATTAATTGTTAACGCGTTCCCTTTGACGATCCAATTTTGAGCATCTAAAGGTAAAAACTCTGCAAGTGCAAGACTTTGCCCTCTGTATAAAACATCACACTGGTATTCGGCAATAATTAACGCTAAACGTGCTACCTCTGCCGAAAAATCTTTTAGTTCTATACCCCTAAAGTTGGTTAAAGGTATTTCGCTTGCTTTATTAGTTTCTCCTCGTTTTGTGTTAATTTCATTTTCAATTTTACGCATTTCTTTATACGCAATAACGAGGAAATTACCAGAACCACAAGCTGGGTCGAATACACGTATTCGTGCCATACGATTGCGTAGGTTAAGTAGTTTACGGCTGTTATCTTCTGCTTTTTCTAATTGCTCTCGTAAATCATCTAAAAATAAAGGGTTTAATACCTTTAAAATATTTGGAACGGATGTATAATGCATCCCTAATGAACCTCGTTCATCTTCGTCTGCAACCGCCTGTATCATTGACCCAAATATATCTGGGTTAATTTGCTTCCAATCTAAACTACCTACGTGTAATAAATAAGAACGTGCTATTTTAGTGAACTTAGGAACTTCGGTAGAGCCTGAAAAAAGCTCACCGTTAACATAAGGAAATTTTTTACCCCAAACTTTGATGTTTTCTTTTTCTCGATTTTCGAGCTTTGTGTCCATTGCTCTAAAAATCTCACTTATTACATCATGAGTGTTTGAAGCATCAGAATCACTTATTTTTTGAACGGTATCTGTAAAAAGATTATCCTCTTTAAAAATATCAGTATCCTCAGCAAAAAAGCAAAAAATCAATCTTGCTAAAAAGTGATTCATATCTGGACGTCGTTCTATACTTGCCCAATCTGGATTGTGTTGTAATAACTCTACATAAAGTTTATTTAAACGACTTGTTGCTTTAATATCAAATGCGCTTTCACGTATTTGTTTTACTGTTGTAATATTTGCTAACGAAAGGAAAAAACCGAAATAATTATGAAAGTCTTTATACTCACACGCTACTGTTTCACCTGTTATTATGTTTTCGGCTTGAAAATCTAAACCATCTGTAGCTAGGATAAATTCAACTTTGCTCTTCTGTGTTGAAGCACTATTACGTAGTATCTCTAAAGATTCTGTTACTTTCCCTTTTTTACTAGTAAGTATATGGATATTATTACGCTGTAGAATTGCACCCTCAACATCTGTTTTATTGGAAATACCACTACGCAACTTTTTAATAGTTGTACTTTTATTACCAAAAGCCTCTAAAAAAGAAAAAGGAAATTCCTCTGCTTCAAAAGGCTTTAATGCCAATTCCGATACTGCTTCTTCTATTTCTACTGCGTTCATCTATGATTTACTATAACTCTTATATTAACCTATAAAAATACAAATATATCTTGATTAAACTGTTTATTTGTAGATATAGTTTTAGAGATAGAACCCATCTTATATATTGCTATTATCTATACTAATTAAGGTAGTACTATTAAAAGTTCTATATTCTCTTATAATGTTTCTAATTTTTTCCTTCTTTTGAAGTACAATTCAGTGTAAATCTTGTCAATTAGCTGCAAATAGCAATTTCCGTTGCGAAAAATAATATTTTGCTTAGCACCGCTAAACTCTGCACCTTTTTTAGCGGCATACACTTGATCAGGATTTAATTTATAGTATTGCTTTTTTACTTCAATTAACCCCAAATCAGCAGCTAGTTTTTTTATACGTGTAGCTTTGTTTAACGTCAAATTAAAAAACCTTTTTACACTCAATACCGAAATCTCTGCATATCTTTTTTTATCATAAAAAAACGCAGGAGACTTACTGGCGCTTTCTCTTAATAGCACGTTGCTCCTGCGTTTTGGAAAATATTTTTTTAGATAGGATTTGTAAAGTTGTGTAAAAATAACCGCTCCTAAAACTGCTCTTATATCAACTAAGTGTTCATAACTGAATGGGAAAGCCCTGCGTAATTCCCAATTATTTTGTACTCTAATTTTCTCAAAAGAAATAATTCTATAAAAATTGTATTCTGTATCATATTCTATCCATCCTAAATCTACACATTTGTCAAAATTACTAATGACCGTTTTCTCATTTTTAAGCAATGTTAAACTCGCTAAATTTTTATCGCTCTTGTTCCACTGGACTTTACCAGACGAATAGGTGAGTTTTAAATACATAAAAAATGCAAATTGATTTTCTGTATTATTGGCTGTAACCCAATTGCACATTTCTAAAGGTGCATTAACTCTATATGCTACTCTTTTTTTTTAGAGACTATATTATCATCTAACAATTTATGTACATCAGACAATCTGTAATAAATTTTCCCTTTTATGGTTGCGTATGATAGAGTACCATCTTTACGCCAGTTTGCAGCTGTTCTATCACTGATTTTAAAAATTTTTAAAATATCGGCCTTGTCAAGAATTACATATTTAGGATTCTCATATTTTGAATCTAACTTTTTTAACAATATGTCTAGTCTTTTATTTACCTCTAATAAAGTGTCATTAAACGGGTGTTGAAAATTTTTCATCTTATTTGTTTTTAGAGTTAATTGAAATCAAAGCTTGATCTATTTCAGCTCTTTTATACCTAATAAGATTCCCTAAACGATATGGTTTTAAAACTCCTTTTTTATTCCAGTCTGTTAAAGTGACTAAAGATACTTTTAAGATAGCCGCTACCTCTTTTCTAGTAAGATACTCAGCGTTTTTTTGAGGTTTAAAACTGTTTACAATTGTATTAATTTCTGATTTTAAATCTTCAATTATACTTGCTTGTAATTCTTGAGGAGTTACTCCGTGTACTTCTGTGATTCTGTTCCTTTCCATTATAATTTATTTTAAGATTACAATGACAAAGATATGCTTAAACATGAGTGTTTATAGCACTGGAGTAACTCCACAGGGTACTCCAACACTATACCAAACCGTCTAGGATTTTATCTATTTTATCAATATCTTTTTGATAACTAACACTAATTTCAGATGGTTTTTTGTCAAGCTTTTGAATACTAGTTTTAATATTCTTTGAATTTAAACCTGTAATTAAACTAATCAGTTCTGCTTGTTTTACTTTAGGGGCTTCTTCTATATTTGGATGTGTAAAAAAACCTAATTTATCTAAGAGTACCACAATTTGATTTGTTGTAAGTTTTTTAAAATCTACTTCTTCAATTGTATGCACTTCTTTATTTTCAATCGGTACAATAGTAAGTGTAGTACTACTCTCTACATGGTAATTATAAATTTCATCATAGTATCCATCAGATTCACAAACTTCTAAACCAAACCCTAATTTATTCAGCTCTTCTGTTAAAAATTGAATCTTACTTTTCTTAGAATACTCAAAATGCTTAATATCTGTGGTGTAATGACTGTAGTTCAGCTTTTTTTCAGAATCTACATCAGAAATAAATCTATTATTATTTAATAAATCAAAAAAGCTAACTTCTTTCTCTATAAATTCGTACATCCCAACATCAACATATTCTTCTTTAAATATTTGGTATTTTTCTTGGAAATTATTTTTGTAAACCTCCAAAGGACAATCAGGGAAGAAATAATTGTGTTTACCAGACAACTTATACAGCTCAATTAAGTCTGTTTTTATCTTTTCAGAATACTCAGCTGCTTCAACTTCACTTGCAAAATCTAAAAAGTGTATACCTAATTCATCATCTTCATTTTGCAGAACTTTGCGTTTATCATTATACGCTAACTGTTTTGATTCTAGAGTTTCAATATTTGATACAATTGCAGTAATTGTATCGTTCAATTCTTTAGCCATTTTTTTTTAGCTAAAAATATACTTTTATATAAAAAAACACAATTAAACATTGAAAAATCCAGAACTCGCTATATGTGAAGCTCTTTCTTCATCTTTGATACGAATGTATTTATAAAATTCTTTTTCTGTAGTATGCCCAGAAAACAACATAATATCATAGACCGACATACCTGCTTTGTATTTATTTGTACAAAAGCTTCTTCTTGCTGTATGAGATTTTATTAAATTATATTTTTCAACCATTTCTACAACAACTTTACCTCCTCTTGTATACTCGCATTTAATTAACTCATCCCATTCAAGCATTTGCCCTACTTGTTTTATTGAATCATTTAGAATACTTTCTGCAATTGTTCTTGGTGGTTTTCCGTCATGCCTAGAGTTCATAATATCTTTAATTTCTTTTGTTATCGGACACAGAACCTCTCTATTGTATTTACGGTTTTTCTTTTGCCTTATTTTAAAAAACTCAATTTCGTTATTTTTTACAATATCATTCCCTGATAAGTTATTATAGTCACTAATCCTCTGCCCTGTATAACAACCAATTAAAAAAACGTCTCTGGCATGCTCTAGTACTGGATACTTGGATAAATCCTTATCATGCATTTTTTTGATCTCTTTATCTGTTAAATAAATTTCTGTAGTAATTTCTTTTACAACTTTAAAGTCTTTGCTTTTGAATTTTTGATTGTTTGTATATCCTTCGCTTAAAGCATAGCCTAAAAAAGTTTTAATTGTTTTGATATGCTTACCAATTGTATTTAAAGAATATTTATTCAACTCCATAAAAGCCTTAAACTCATTATAAAAATTGATATCAATATAATCATACATCAATTTCTTATTATAATGCTTTTCATACTCTTCTAATCGTTTTTTAGTTTGCTTATACGACCTAATTGTAATGATAGAAATTTGATTTTCTTTTTCCGAAATATACTTATCAATGACTTGAAAAAAAGTAAGATTCGCATTTATTTCTTGATTGGGTATAATCTTCTTGGTAAACACGTCTAACCTATACTTTAAAAGCTCATTAGAGGCGTTCTTAGCTTCTTTTGAAATCATAGCATATTCGTTATACAAAAAACTCTCTAACTCGCTTAATTCTTCGTTAATCTTGTCTTTATCTTTTATACCAACTTTATTTTTTATACGTTGCTTTTTTACATCCCAATCATTCAAACAAGCCTTATATCCAGTTGAATATTTAAATCGCTTATTTCCGTAACTAAAAAACAGAAATATTAAACTTTGAAGACTTTTATTTGCTTCTAATTTCGATTTTGACTCTTTAAATGAAAATCTTATCGTACCTTTTGCTCTTTCAATCCCTTTACCCATAACACATTATCTTATATTCAAAGATACTAAAAAAGGGTGCTAATTAGGGTGCTAATAAGAGCTTATTTATATAATACACTCTTATTTATTTCTTTTCTAAAAAACAACAAAAACTCAACAAAAACAGTACATTAAGACGTTTTCACTAAGAATTAAGATGTTTAAATAAAGTGCTATATAGTACAAAACCGTAAAGATTCATTTCTTTACGGTTTTTTTGTTTGCCATAACTTCCAATGCTTATTTCATAATTTCTTGTCATTTCCATGTATTTATGTATTTTGCAGCAGCAATTAGCTTACTTAAAAATAAAACATACATGAGTCCCAAAGAAATACTCGTATTAGATATTGAAACCACTGGACTGAGTCCAAAATTTGATTTCATTTTAGAACTCGGTATTGTCAAGCTCAATATTGGAACAGGCGAAATTACAAACTTATTCGACAAGATATTTAAAGCCCCAAAATTAACTGCCAAACACAGAAACGCTTGGATCTTTCAAAATGGCTACATGCACATTGACGAAGTCAGAAACGCAAAACCTCTGGACAACTACCGAGCAGAGATTCAACATATTCTAACCCCTTTTAAAGGAAAAATAACTGCTTGGAATCGAGATTTTGACAATGCCTTTTTACAGCAAGAAGGGTTTGATTTAGGCCTTGCCATGAGCTGCCCGATGAAAGCAAGTACCGATTATTTTAAAATTCCAGGCGCTAGAGGCTACAAATGGCCGAAAGCACAAGAAGCATGGGACATCCTATTTCCTGATGTTCACAAAATAGAAAAACACAGAGGACTGGACGACTCAATTATGGAGGCAAAAATTATTTTTGAATTGATAAAAAAGGAAGTATACAACCCTTTTTAATTCATACAATCGTACCAGAAAGAATATTTCAAATATAGTATATTTGCCAAACAAAGCCAATTTTATGAATGCCCTAAAAAAACGCATTGCTCTTTCTGACTATTCCAAGCTGACAAAATACTTATTCAAATGGTTGAGTTTAGCAATTGTTTCAGGTATTCTTGTAGGTTCGGCATCAGCGCTTTTATTAGTCTCGCTAGTATGGGCTACCAATACTAGAGAAAGCAATACTTGGATTATCTGGCTGCTTCCATTAGGAGGCCTTGCGGTAGGACTGATGTATCAGTACTGGGGAAAATCTGTAGTCAAAGGAAACAATCAATTAATTGACGAACTACACAGTCCAAAAAACATCATCCCTTTTAAAATGGCTCCTTTGATTTATATAGGAACCGTCATCACGCATTTATTTGGTGGGTCTGCCGGACGAGAGGGTACCGCAGTGCAGATGGGAGGTGCCATTGTAGATCAATTTTCAAAATTATTAAAACTAAATAAAGACGACAGAAAGATTCTTATCATCATGGGAATTTCGGCTGGTTTTGCATCTGTTTTTGGCACACCATTGGCAGGGGCAATTTTCGCCCTAGAAGTTTTGATCATAGGGCGTATGAGATACGACGCTATAGTTCCAAGCTTTTTAGCTGCCGTAGTAGCAGATTTCACTTGTACGGCATGGGGAGTTCCTCATACGCATTACCACATCGATGTTGTACCACTTATGTCGACTATCGGATTTTTCACGGCTATTGTGAGCGGAGTTATTTTTGGAGTTGTAAGCACTTTTTTCTCGAAAGGAATACATCGATTTCAAGATCTAGCGAATAAAATTAAATACGCACCGCTACGTCCTTTCTTTGGGGGACTTATCCTTGCTGTAGCCGTTTATTTAATGGGCACTACAAAATATATAGGTTTGGGAATCCCTACCATCGTAGAAGCATTTGAAACCCCCTTACCTTCTTATGATTTTTTCATAAAAATAGTATTGACAACATTTACTATAGGCGTAGGTTTTAAAGGTGGAGAAGTCACGCCCTTGTTTTTTATTGGCGCAACACTTGGAAACGCCTTGGCGCTATTCTTACCACTACCTATGGCATTGCTCGCCGGAATGGGCTTTGTTGCTGTGTTCTCAGGAGCAACCAACACCCCAATCGCCTGTACCGTTATGGGAATAGAATTGTTTGGCATAGAGGCAGGTGTCTTTATTGCAATTGCTTGTGTAACCGCTTATTTGTTTTCAGGAAATACAGGGATTTACTCTTCGCAAATCATTGGAAGTGCAAAAAGTGACAGTTTAAATTACACTAAAGGCAAATCACTTAAAGAATTGTAAGCAAAAAAAAAACGGCATTGCTTTCACAATACCGTATCAAATTCTCTTCAATTTATTTTTTGGCGTACAACATTGGATTCAAATCGTCGTCATTATACATTTTCATTTGCTTGTACACTTTCATATACTTATCTCCGTTCTCAATATCCACAACCAGATCATCAATTGCTGTAGACAAATCAATGCGTTGCTCAAGTAAGACATTTAGTTTTACTTGACAAGCTGCTTTGTGTTCAGCAGATGCCGAATTACGTGTCGCTTCTTCTCGCATATGATATATTTTTAAAGCCAAGATTGACAAACGATCAATAGCCCATGCAGGACTTTCAGAATTGATTTTCGCCGAATCTTTAGTAACAACATTTTCATATTTCTTTAAAAAATAACTATCAACATACTCCACCATATCCGTTCTATCCTGATTTGAGGCATCAATTTTTCGTTTCAACTCCAAAGCTTCCACAGGGTCAATATCGGGAAGACGAATGATATCTTCATAATGCCATTGCACCGTATCAATCCAACTTTTTCTATACAATAAATGCTCCAACGTAGCCGAATCATGCGGATTACTAAACGGTTGATCTACCTTATCAATAACATGATAAGTCTCAATTACTTTGTCAAATATTTGGTTGAAATCTTTTGCTTTCATCTATTTAGTTCTAGGATTTATATTTATGCAAACTTACGAGATATTAACGAAATAAATCGCTCTTCGTATTCTTCTTTTCCATTCCAATCATAATCTAGCTTTACCATCTTGGATACAAAGTCGACCGCTTCCTTCTCTGTTTTTAGCGAATTTAACTGAGAAACAACCCTGTTAAAATCTTCCTGACTTCCTTCAAACAAGTGTTTCACAAAAGCAATTCGATCATTCAAACCAATTTGAAGGTTTTTATGAACCAAGGTATCGTTTAACGACTTTTTGGTCGTTTCTACTCGTACGGCTTTTTCAAATATATCGGTTGCAACATCCAAGGGAATGGTATCTCCAAGTTCTTCTTCCAAACTGTTTTTTGAAGACGTCGTTGAACTGGTAGTAAAAAGATTCGCTACAGGTTCAACTTCTTTTGCTTCTTTTTTCTCCTCAACCTTCTTTTTTTTCGGCGTCTCATTTTGTTCATTCGTTGCCACAATGGAAGCCTCGGTCATCTTCTCTTTTTTCTCAACAGACTTCGATTTTTCTTTTTTTGCCTTCTTTTGCTTTTTTTCTTTTTTGCCTTTTGATACTTCTTTTTTAGGCAGTGGCTTTTCGGTAGTCATATCGGAAATCACCTCTTCAACAATAATAGCATCCAAAGCCTCCATCTTCTTTTCAATCTCTTCTCGTGATGCACTTGGAGTAGCTTCTAAATAGCGATCTACAAAAGCGAGTACGGAGAGTTTTTCGTAGATGGTATGTGCTTTTTCTTTTAAGGCGAGAATATCGTCTCTATTCTTCATTTGCAATATACTATGAGCAAGACTCACTAATTCCGATTCTATTTTTTTGTGCATAACTTGATGAGTTTAGACTAGGTGTCCTAAATATTATTTTGATAAATTTGTCGAGATAGACCGAAAAAATTGGCCTATATTCATTCAAGTTTTAAAATTACAAAATGTTTCTTGAAAATACCGTAAATCACACAGAACAATTTGGTTGGATTGAAGTTATTTCTGGCTCCATGTTTTCTGGCAAAACAGAAGAACTGATTAGAAGGCTAAAACGGGCAAAAATCGCCAAGCAAAAGGTAGAGATCTTTAAACCAAAGATGGAAAACCGATACGACCCCGAAATGGTGGTTTCTCACGACGCAAATGAAATTCGTTCTACACCTGTACCCTCAGCTACGAACATACCTTTACTAGCAGATGATGTCGATGTAGTAGGCATTGATGAGGCACAGTTTTTTGACGATGAAATCGTAAGCGTCTGCAACGATTTAGCCAACAGAGGCGTACGTGTTATTGTCGCCGGACTCGATATGGATTTTAAAGGTAAACCATTTGGACCTATGCCTGCTCTTATGGCAACGGCAGAATATGTTACCAAGGTGCATGCGGTATGCACAAAAACAGGAAACCTCGCGCACTATAGCCACAGAATTAACGACGACAACAAACTCGTAGTTCTAGGTGAAACTGAAGCATATGAGCCCCTTAGCAGAGCGGCGTATTTTAAAGCTATGAATGAAAAGAGCGAGGAAAAGTGAGAAAGTGACAGGCAGCTGGTAGCCGATAGCCGATAGCCGATAGCCGATAGCCGATAGCCGATAGCCGATAGCCGATAGCAAAAAAAAACGGTAAATTTATTTCGAGAAAAATAATATAAATGAATAATTCACATGTAAGTATTTTAGAGCTAGATTTAAATGCACTTCAATACAACGTCCAATATTTTAGAAATAAACTGAGTAAGGAAACAAAACTGTTGGGGGTTGTGAAAGCGTTTTCATATGGACATGATGCCCTTGCCGTTTCTAAAACGCTGCAATCTGCAACTATAGACTACTTAGCTGTTGCTTATACTGAGGAAGGAATCTATTTAAGAGAAAATGGAATCACCCTTCCCATTCTGGTACTGCATGCACAAATTCAAAATTACGAACTTCTTATTGAGCATAATTTAGAACCAAATATTTACTCAAAAAAGACCTTAAATTCATTTCTCAAGTCGGCCAAGGAAAAGCAGTGTTCACACTACCCTATTCATCTCAAATTTAATACAGGGCTCAATCGACTTGGCTTTACCAAAACTGATGTCGAATATATCACCGATATCCTTAAAGAAAACGAACAGGTTCATATTAATTCCATCTTTTCCCATTTGGCAGCAAGTGAAGATGCAAACGAACGTGATTTTACACATACACAAATTGACAAATTCAAAAATATTATCGAAAAAGTCACAAAAGAATTTCCTTATAAAATAGACCTTCACCTGTCAAACACTTCTGGAATCATCAACTATCCAGAAGCACATTTTGATATGGTTCGTCTAGGCATTGGCATGTATGGCTTTGGAAACGAAACGGCTGAAACGGCACAACTCAAAAACATAGGGACTTTAAAAACAATCATTTCACAAATTCATGAAGTTCGTCCTGGAGAATCCTCAGGATACAATAGAGCTTATATCGCAAAAAAACGCACCAAAACAGCAACCATTCCAATTGGACATGCCGATGGAATTTCAAGAAGACTTGGAAATGGCAATGGCTCTGTTAAAATCAATGGCCATATGTGCCCCATTGTTGGAAACGTATGTATGGACATGCTCATGGTAGATGTCACAAATATTAATTGTAATGAAGGAGATGAAGTAGTCCTTTTTGACAGTCAGGAAATGTTAAACGAATTGGCTCGTAAATCTGGTACTATTTCCTATGAAATCCTTACGGGTATTTCACAACGAATTGCTAGAAAAATAGTAAGCTAATGCATAAGTTGTTATCTATAATAACACCTAATTAGGTTAAGCTACTTATATGTCCTTATTTTCCTTCCACAACCACAACAATCTCTCCTTTTAAAGTGTTTGTAGTATAATAAGCAATTACCTCTTTTAAAGTTCCTCTTTTGGTTTCTTCGAACATTTTGGTTAGCTCTCTGGATACAGAAACCCTTCTATCTTCACCAAAATACTCAGCAAAATGCCTCAAAGTTTTAAGCAGTTTATGTGGAGATTCATAAAATATCATGGTTCTTGTTTCTTCGGCTAATAAAAGTAAACGTGTTTGTCTACCCTTTTTCACCGGTAAAAAACCTTCAAATACAAATTTATCATTGGGCAAACCACTGTTTACCAAAGCTGGGACAAATGCAGTAGCTCCGGGTAAACACTCAATAGCTATATCCGCCTGTACACAAGCACGTGACAACAAAAAACCAGGATCAGAAATAGCAGGTGTACCCGCGTCCGAAACCAAAGCTACAGATTCACCACTCTGTATGCGTTCAACAATACGGTCAACCATTTTGTGCTCATTATGCATGTGATGACTCATCATCTGTGTACCAATCTCAAAATGCTTTAAAAGCTTACCAGTAGTGCGTGTATCTTCCGCCAATATCAAATCGACCTCTTTCAAGGTGCGAATCGCCCTAAATGTCATGTCTTCTAAATTCCCTATAGGTGTAGGCACCAAATACAGTTTTACTTCCAAAAGTTGTGTGTTTGAGGTCAAAAATAAGAAATCCTTTTATGCCATACTCTATAAATTTTCCAGAAAAAGAATCTCTTTTTAAATATACACAAATAATATGCTACACCACTCCACTTTTAACAATTTAATAGTAAATTTGCACATTGATAACAGAGAATAAAAACAATACAGGGTTGTCTGTTTAAGACAACCTAAATAAAAGCACAAGCAAATGTACAGAAGTCATAACAATGGAGCACTGAATCTATCAAATACTGGACAAGAAGTAACCCTGTCGGGATGGGTTCAGAAAATTCGTGACAAAGGTTTTATGATTTGGGTGGATCTAAGAGATCGCTACGGAATTACACAATTAATTTTTGACGAAGAACGTACAGAAAAAGCGCTTATAGAACAAGCAAAGACTTTAGGACGTGAGTTTGTCATCCAAGTACGAGGAACTGTGATTGAACGTCAATCTAAAAACACCAAAATTCCAACTGGAGAAATTGAAATTTTAGTTACAGATTTAACCATTTTAAACGAGGCAAAACTACCTCCATTCACCATTGAAGACGAAACGGACGGAGGCGAAGAGCTACGTATGAAATACCGCTACCTAGACATTCGACGCAACCCAGTTAAAGACAGTTTAATTTTTCGTTCAAAGGTAACTCAAGAAGTTCGCAACTTTCTTTCTAACGAAGATTTTATCGAAGTGGAAACTCCTTATCTTATCAAATCTACTCCTGAAGGAGCGCGTGATTTTGTAGTTCCTTCGCGAATGAACGAAGGTCAGTTTTATGCCCTACCACAATCACCACAAACCTTCAAGCAGTTATTGATGGTTGGAGGAATGGACAAGTATTTTCAAATCGTAAAATGTTTTAGAGATGAAGATTTACGAGCTGACAGACAACCCGAATTTACACAGATAGACTGTGAAATGGCGTTTGTAGAACAAGAAGACATTCTAAACATTTTTGAGGGATTGACACGTCATTTGCTAAAAAAGGTAAACAATGTAGAAATTGGTGACTTCCCAAGAATGACTTTTGACCATGCCATGAAAACGTATGGTAATGACAAGCCTGACATTCGTTTTGGAATGGAGTTTGGCGAGTTAAACGAGGTGACCAAACACCGCAATTTTAAGGTTTTTGATGACGCTGAGTTAGTTGTTGGTATTGCGGTACCAGGAGCTGCTTCTTATACTCGTAAAGAAATAGACAAACTAATTAACTGGGTAAAACGACCACAAATTGGTGCGCTCGGAATGATCTATGTTAAGTGTAATGAAGATGGTACTTTCAAATCTTCTGTAGACAAGTTTTACAACCAAGAAGACCTAGCAAATTGGGCTGAAAAAACAGGTGCAAAACCTGGCGACCTTATTTGTGTATTGTCTGGAATCACCAATAAAGTAAGAGCTCAAATGAGTGCTTTGCGAATGGAATTAGCAGAACGATTAGGCTTGAGAAAGCCAAACGAATTTGCACCACTTTGGGTAATTGATTTTCCGCTTTTGGAATTGGATGAGGAAACTGGACACTATCACGCTATGCACCACCCGTTCACTTCTCCAAAACCTGGACAATTAGAGTTGCTAGACAGTAAACCAGGAGAAGTGAAAGCAAACGCATATGACCTGGTATTAAACGGAAATGAAATTGGCGGGGGTTCCATTAGAATTCACGACAAGGAAATACAAGCAACCATGCTTAAACATTTAGGCTTTTCGGAAGAAGAGGCAAAAGCACAGTTCGGCTTTTTAATGGATGCTTTCGAATATGGAGCGCCTCCACATGGTGGACTCGCATTTGGTCTAGACAGATTGGTGGCTATTTTGGCAGGTAAGGAAACCATTCGCGATTTTATTGCTTTTCCAAAAAACAACGCCGGAAGAGACGTAATGATTGATGCTCCATCTGCATTAGACGAGGCACAATTAAAAGAATTAAATTTACAATTAGACATCGTACAAGAAATAGAATAATATGGAATCCCACTCACGGTGGGATTTTTTTTACCTGGAATAAAAGTTGTAACGCACACAAAAAATGCCACAAAAGAAAAACCTCATTACAAAATTTTTGATTTGGAAATACAAGCATATTACCAATCAACAATTTATTTATATGGTAAGTATCCTTATCGGATTGCTCTCTGGATTGGCTGCCGTAACGATAAAAAATTTAACGCATTTAATCCAACAACTTTTAGAAGGTGAATTGATTCGAAATTACCATGAAGCTTTCTATTTTATTTTTCCTTTGATTGGTATTCTATTGACCTTATTGGTAATTAAATATGTCATCAAACGAAAAGTTTCCCATGGCATTCCTGCCACTTTACATGCCATTTCCAAAAGAAAAGGATTGATGAAACGCTACAAAATGTACAGTTCTGTCTTAACGGCACCATTAACAGTTGGTTTTGGGGGGTCTGTTGGACTGGAAGGACCTACCGTAGCGACAAGTGCTGCTATTGGATCGAATGTTTCAAGATTGTTTCATCTCAATCAAAATTCAAGAACCTTATTAATTGGTGCCGCCGCTGCGGCTGCCATGTCCTCCATATTTAAAGCCCCTATTGCAGCGATTGTATTTGCCGTTGAAATTTTCAGTTTAGACCTGACTTTGGTATCTCTTATTCCGCTGTTACTTTCTTCGGTTTCAGCCATACTGACTTCTTATTTCTTTTTAGGTGATGATTCGGTGTTGCATTTTGAACTCGGTGATAAGTTTACACTTGCGGATACAGCCTTCTATGCCGTATTAGGTGTTGCCTGTGGCGCAATATCTGTCTATTTCAGTAAAGTGTATTTTGCGGTTAGCAGCTTTTTTGAAAAATTTGCAAACCCTTATAAGCGCCTTTTGATAGGTGGTCTTGGACTTGGAGTCCTTGTCTATTTTATTCCTCCCTTATTCGGTGAAGGATTCGATACGATTAATGATTTATTGAACGAAAATGTTAGCGAAGTGTTTAATCAAAACATCTTTCATGTGGTAAGTGAAAACAATTGGTTGATTATTCTCTTTTTAATAGGACTCGTTTTATTTAAAGTAGTAGCCACTTCTATTACATTTGGTGCTGGTGGTGTTGGAGGTGTTTTCGCTCCAACCTTGTTTACTGGAAGTGTTACTGGTTTTGTTTTTGCCCTATTTTTTAACACACTGAAGTTTTCTGAAACCCCATTGTCTCTAAGTAATTTTTCACTCGTTGGAATGGCAGGTTTAATGGCAGGTGTCTTACACGCCCCACTTACTGCTATTTTCTTGATTGCAGAAATTACTAGCGGTCATGAGTTATTCATTCCCTTAATGATTACAGCATCTATCTCTTTTTTAATTACCAAAAGGTATATCCCTTTCAATATCTACGCAGCTGAATTGGCGAAAAAAGGAGAATTGATGACCCATGACAAAGACAAAAATGTATTGATGTTGATGGATATTGATAAGGTTATTGAAACGAACTTTATTTCACTTCAGCCCGAAATGAAATTAGGGTATGTAGCAAAACATGCCGTGGCAAAATCCTCGAGAAATAATTTCCCTGTGGTCAATAAAGAAAATGAGTTTTTAGGTGTATTATTACTAGATGATATCCGTGGTATTATGTTCGATCAGTCACTCTATGAAACTGTATCTGTAAGAGACCTAATGCACAATGCAGCTGAAATTCTTTTTTATGAGAAAGATAATATGAAGTTGATTATGAAAAAGTTTCAAGACAGTAGTGCTTGGAATCTCCCTGTAGTTAAGGAAGGGAAATATATAGGGTTTATTTCCAAATCTCGCCTGCTTACCGCCTATCGTAGAAAGTTAATTGAGGTAACGAACTAGTTTTAAAGAGTACAAACTATTAATTTGATTGATTTACTAATTACCAAATAACTAGAAGCAAAAACATGAAACTATTGTTAAAAATATTGTTGATCATTGATGTATCTATTTTAGGAACTGGAATTTACTTGAAAAGCACACAAGCTCCACAAGGTGAATTTATTATAGGTATTGGCGTACTTATCCTAGCATTTGCACTTATGCCATTGTTTGTTTACCACCGTTATAAAGGAAAAGACCTTACGAAGTATTCATTTAAAAACATGCAAGAGTCAGAACAGCCTAAGAAATAGTCATAATTGTTATGCTATGATACTAGTTTAGGTTTCTTTTTTCAATAAAAAACCTCTTAAGTATTTTCGAGCATTCTTCTTTCATAACGCCCCCAGTAATCACAGTCTTAGGGTGTAATACTGTTTTACACTTTTCAAACCCTCTTAGGGTATCAGACGCCCCATATACTATTCTGCCTATTTGTGTCCAATAACTAGCACCTGCACACATTTGACATGGTTCTAAAGTAACATATAAAGTACAATCTTTTAGATACTTTCCTCCTAGAAAATCAGCAGCAGCTGTGAATGCCTGCATTTCGGCATGTGCTGTTACATCATTTAATGCTTCAGTTAAATTATGACCTCTAGCAATGATTTTATCTCCACTTACAATTACAGCCCCAACAGGAACTTCACCTTTGTCAAAAGCGTTTTCAGCTTCTACCAAGGCTCGTTTCATAAAATATGTATCGTCGAACGGTTGTATCATTTTACAAATATATTCTAAAAAACGAAACCCTTATGAGAATTTAAATAAAAGATATAACCGGAATCCCTATTATGAAAATGCTTTAAAACAGACCTTTTTGATTTCTTGCTACCTCAACTTAAAATTGTAATTTTGCCGTGTGAAGGAAAACCTATTAAAACATATATACGAACCTCAGGACCTAAAAAAAATCCCTGTAGAAAAATTACCACAGGTAGCAGAAGAATTGAGAACATTCATTATTTCTGTACTAGCTACTAAAGCAGGCCATCTAGGCGCAAGTCTTGGTGTTGTAGAATTAACTCTCGCCATACATTATGTTTTTAACACCCCTAATGACGTTCTTATTTGGGATGTAGGCCACCAGGCTTATGCACACAAAATAATCACTGGTAGAAAAGAAAAATTCCACACCCATAGACAGCTAAATGGAATCAGTGGTTTTCCTAAAAGAGCTGAAAGTAAGTACGATGCTTTTGGCACAGGTCATTCATCTACTTCAATTTCTGCCGCCTTAGGAATGGCAATGGCTTCTCAAATAAATGGAGACACTCATAAACAACATATTGCTGTAATTGGCGATGCTTCTATTGCTTCTGGAATGGCTTTTGAAGGTCTCAATCATGCAGGTGTTAGTAAAGCCAATCTGTTGGTTATCCTCAATGATAATTCCATGGGGATTGACCCAAGTGTAGGCGCCTTAAAAGACTATTTATTAAAAGCTAATATTGGACAAAAATCCAATGGAAGCAACATGATTGAAGCCTTAAACTTCAATTACGCTGGCCCCATTGATGGTCATAACCTCCCATCGCTTTTAAAAGAATTAAAGCGACTTCAACAAATTGAAGGCCCTAAGTTCTTACACATTGTTACCACAAAAGGTAAGGGACTTAAAAAAGCAGAACAAGACCAAATTAAGTACCACGCACCCGGGAAATTTGACAAAGACACCGGTGAAATTCAAATAGCATCAACTCCAAACAAAGCGCCGAAATATCAAGATGTATTTGGACATACTTTGGTAGAACTGGCAACAACCAATAAAAAAATCGTTGGGATTACACCTGCCATGCCAACTGGAAGCTCTTTGAAATACATGATTGAGGCCTTTCCTGAACGCGCTTTTGACGTTGGTATTGCTGAGCAACATGCGGTGACATTAGCTGCAGGAATGGCTGCTCAAGGTTTGGTTCCCTATTGCGCTATTTATTCAACCTTTCTACAGCGAGCATACGACCAAATCATACACGACGTAGCTATTCAAAACTTACCGGTTGTGTTTTGCTTAGACAGGGCTGGTTTGGTAGGCGAAGATGGCGCCACACATCACGGTGTATTTGACATCAGCTATTTGAGATGTATTCCCAATTTAATTGTCTGTGCACCTATGAACGAAATTGAATTGAGAAACTTACTATATACTGCTCAGTTAAAAGGCCTGGAACATCCTATTGCCATTCGCTACCCTAGAGGACAAAGTACACGAGAAGATTGGAAACTTCCTTTTGAAAAAATACAAATTGGCAAAGGAAATACTTTGAAAAAGGGAAGTAAAATTGCCGTGCTAACTATAGGTACAATAGGTAACAGTGTAAAAGCTGCAATCAATTCGCTTGACCTTATAGAGCAGGAAATGATAGCACATTACAACATGTTATTTATCAAACCTTTAGACGCCGTATTATTAGCCCATATTTTCGATAATTATGACACGATACTTACTTTCGAAGACCACGCTGTAACCGGAGGTTTTGGGAGTACTATTCTAGAATTTGCAGCTGATAAAAATTATCAAAACAAGCACATTGATATTGTTGGTATCCCAGATAATTTCATCGACCATGGAACTGTTTCTGAATTGAATAAAAGCATCTCATTAGATATAGCATCCATAAAAAAAAGATTACAGTCAAAATTATGAACGATTTTGGCACTTTTTTTGATGACTAGTATTTTTTTAAATTATGAAACTACGATATCTTTCTTTCTTATTTTTTTCCATTAGCTCCCTAGGCTATGGAAATATCAGCAAAGACTCAATTACAATTGCAAAAGATTCGGTAAACACTCCACTTTGGTCTCATAAACGAACTGCAGGAATATTACTCACCCAAACTTCCTTTGTGAACTGGAGTGCAGGAGGGGCAAATTCGGTAGCAGGAACCGCTCTTTTGGACGTTGAATACAACTATAAAAAGAATCGTCTTTTTTGGAATAATAAGTTTAAAGGGCGATTTGGAATCAATAGTGAAGAAGGTGAAAAGCCGAGAAAAACGGATGATGTTATAGAAATCAATTCTAACTTTGGATATCGAAAGACAGAAGATTCTAATTGGTACAACTCGGCCCGTTTTAATTTTAGATCTCAATTTGCACATGGTTATAAATATCCAGACAGGGAAACTACCATTTCTGAATTTTTTGCTCCTGCTTATGTGTTTTTAGGAGTAGGATCTCAATATACATCGAAGAAAAAGGACTATAAGTTTTACATCTCTCCTTTGACTAACAAAACTACGATCGTCCTAAATCAAAGATTGGCTAACGACGGCGATTTTGGTGTAAAAAAAGCAGAATACGATGAAGATGGCAATATAATAACCGAGGGAGAAAATTCAAAAATTGAATTTGGCACCCTACTAACTGGAGAATGGGAACATCAACTCATGGAAAATATCATGATGAACAATAAGTTGATTTTATATTCTGATTTTCTAAATTCTTTTGGGAATATTGATTTTGACTGGGAACTGAAATTACAACTAAAAGTAAATAAACATGTAAAAGCGAATATTGGCACACATATCATCTATGACGATGATGTTGTCGATAAGGAAACAAACACTCCTAAAATCCAGTTAAAACAACTTCTAGGTGTTGGTATGTTTTATGACTTTTAGAATTTAAACCGCACCATGAATTCATGTGTTCCTACCGCAATAGCGCTATAGTCTGAGGATGGCGCTTCATAACCATACCCAAAATAAGTAGTATCGATTAGTTTCAACATTACCGATGCAATTATTGAAGTATCTAATCTATAGGTGAGCGAAGCTTCTACTTTGTTTGAAAAATCGGCCATTGCACTCACATCAAGTAGCATTTGTTCATCGGTTACCACCCTAGAGAAAACAGATGGTGTAAGATCGATCGATTCATTAATTGAGAAACGATAACCACCGCCAAAGTATAGATGTAACTTTTCAACTACACTTTCTGAATAAATATCATTTGTCCCTAACCTAGGTTTTTGCACCTCACTTAACAATAAATTTGGTACTGACACATTTAAAAAATAACGCTCTCCTTTCAAATAAGCACCAACACCAAGCAGGGGATTGAAAGTATTTTCATTCCCACTAAACAAAGGGTCATCGACTCCTAATGAATTAAAATCAATTTCATAAATCGCACCACCAGCTTTTAACCCAAAATACAAATGAGAATTTCGTGCTATTTGTAGTTTATACGAAACATCGATAGCGACATCTGTTTGCCGAGATATAAATATTTTATCATTGATCAGTGATATTCCTATTCCGATGTTATTTTTTAATGCTTTAGAATACGATAGGAACTGCGTAACAGGATCATCTTGTAATTCCAATGATTGTCTTCGAAATCCAATATTTAATTCACTCTTTTCTGTGGTACCCGCGTAGGCAGGATTGAGCATATTCATGTTATAGGAATACAACAAAAAACTCGGGGACGTTTCTTGAGCTTTTGAGACAAAAGAAAAAAACAGAAGTATTGAAAACAGAGTACTAATTTTCATATGATTCATTTTTTTAATATTTTATATAAATCCATCCTTTTTTCACATAGGACGCTGGATAATAGGACGCACTTCGAGGTCCTGATATGATTATATAGGAATACGCTCCTACAGGTAATTTTTGACTTGAACCCACATTTGACACCCCATTAAATTCATTTAAATAAGGACTTTGTTCAAAGACCAATTCCCCCGATCTATTGTAAATTTTCACGCTATTGTTAGGAAACATTACATCTATATCTTCAAGTATCCAAAATTCATTCAAACCATCACCATTTGGCGAAAAGCCTTTTGGCACATCAGAATTAATGACAATATTCTCATCACAAATATCCCCTATATCGTCATCATCCACATCGTATTGCAGCGGATTTTCTATAAGTGGACAATTGTCGTCTTCATCAAGAACACCGTCGTTGTCATCGTCTAAATCGGATACATCACCTTCCCCATCATTATCAGTATCAAGTTGACCTGGATTGTAGTCAAAAGGAGCATTGTCTAAAAAATCGAGAACACCATCATTATCGTCATCAATATCGCAAACATCACCTTCTCCGTCTCCGTCGTTATCATCTTGATTTTCACTGGCAAGATAAGGACAATTATCGTTTTCATCAAGAATACCATCATTGTCGTCGTCAGTATCACATGCATCTCCATCCCCATCATTATCAAAATCCTCTTGTCCTGGATTTGAGACTGTAGGACAGTTATCATCTTGATCTAAAACTCCGTCGTTATCGGCGTCCTGAACTATTTGCACCTGAAAACTCAGAGATTTGGTTTCGAGAGGAGCAGATGCCATTAATGCTACTTGATAATTTCCTAGAGCAATATCAACTGGAAAGCTCAAGGTTATATCGAAACTTCCATTTGCATTGACCTGAATTGGTGACAATGGGTCAAAGGTTGCTGTTGCTCCAGTTGGCATATGTAACATACTTAAGGAGACCTCTTCATCAAAGCCCAGTAGCACTTCGTAATCCACAGAAAACACAACATTAGAACCAGGAGAAGTTTCAACTACACTGTTCTCAGATGACAACACAAAAGTAGGGGTTTCAGAACTAAATACACCTGTAAAAACACCTCTTCCATAAGTCGCTGCCAATACAGCATGTCCTTCTTTTCTATATTGTAAATCAGTTACTTTCACATCGCTCATCCCATTGTAAGTTTGTGTCCAATTAGGAGCAGCATCCTGCCAATTTCCAGTCTTCCAAACCCCCAATTCTGTTCCAATTATCACCTCATTTTTGGCTATTGGATTCTGAAGAATTGCTTTCACGGGAATATCAGGAAAATCACCTTCTTTCTCAGACCATGAAAGACCTGCATCATCTGAGTACCAAATGTTTTCCACTCCATAATTATGAAAAGTAACCATAATTTCATTTTCACTAGCACCAAATTCAATATCTGATATACTACCTAAAAAATTAGTCCCTGTAATATCTGTCCATACTGCGTCTGTATCAGCATTTTGAACGCGTAGCAGGGTTCCATTTTCAGTACCTACCAACAAGGTCGTACTCGCCATTGTATGTGGTGATACTTTAATTGACGTTGGTGAACTCGACAATAGATTATCTGAGATAGAATTCATCGTAGCCGTTCCGGAAGCCGGAATAGAAGTCAAATCAGAAAATCGATGCAATCGGTAACTACTAGTACTTCTATCGGTACCATTGGTATATAAAATATCTAAATTACTATCCAAATCAGCCTGATTGATAAAATCACCATCTCCATTATCATCTATTATTTTTCGCCAACCGTTTGCATTGAAATCGAACAAATAAACTGCTTCATGATAGACATAATTTACAATCAAATAATCCTCTCCCTTTTGATCGATAAAACATGCGGCACCATCTCCTCCAAAGATTTCTATACTTTCATCTGGCCCACTAGGATTTGGATTATTTAATAACTGTGTTCCATTATCTTGAGAGCCCGCTATAAGATATTCATCTGAAGCTGTAGGTGCAATGGCTGCATGGTAAAATTGTGTTACGTTAAAACTTGAATTTACAGCAGCGATTGTTGCGGTATTTGTTGCTGTACTCAAAGAACTAGCATAGTACACACCGCCATCATTCCCAAAAACTGCCTGATTTGAGTTTCCTGGACGGAATGTCATAGCATGCTGATCTGCATGTACAAGAGAACATGACAAGTTATTAAGATTGTTATTATTAGACCATTTCGAAATTTGGCTCCATGTATCGCCTCCATTGGAGGAACGGAACAAATCAATACCTCCAACATACAGGATTGCATCGTTGGTCGGATCTATTTCAATCATTAAATCGTAATAAGCCTGTCCTCTTGTAAAATCATTCGCATCAATATCAGTATCGGCATCATTAGGCAGCGGAACTTCTTCAAAATTAGAAACGAATGCATCTGTAGTTTTGTATATTTTTGGTAGCCCTGAACTATTTCTCGTCAAAGCATATACCAAATTCGGGTCTGTAGTAGATAGCTCAATTTCTGTCCTTAAGGTATTAGGAATCACCTTTTGGCTAACAAATGTATTTCCATCTGTAGATTTTAGAATGGCGCCACCTAAATCGCCATAATAATTTCCAGTTGTTGACATCCAAAGACTATTATCTGATGCTATTTCGAAATCATTGGGCTGTTGTGTATGCCCATTGATAGTAGGTACTATAGGCTTTGACCAATTCACACCGCCATCAACCGATTTAAAAACTCCATAATCTGATCCTGCTCCTAAAAAGGTTGTCAATTCACCACCATATCTCCAGTAACTAGCACCCACAGCAACAAATACTTCAGTAGATCCACTATGATCCCAAGCAATAATATCTTGCACAAAGTACTCACCTGGCACTACTCGTTGACTTCCAATAAAAGTAGGACCGTCATTTCCTCCAAAAATTAATTGCCAACTGATACCGCCATCGGAAGATTTATATACACCGTTTCCAGTGACTGCTCCAGCAGTATACAATTCGCCAGTACCTAAATACATAATATTTGAATTGTTAGGATCATAAGTCATACAGTTTACAGCCATGTTTCCAGGTACATTTGTGACTCTACTCCAAGGTGAACTGCTATTTGTAATATCGTCATTTACCCACAAACCACCACTTACACCACCGGCAAACACACGTTTGTTGGTAAGGTCATTTGGTTCGAACATTACAACACGTGTTCTTCCACCTACATTGTTCGGCCCCCTTTCTACCCAAGGATTGTCTAAGCCATCTCCCGGCGTTTTATTCTGAATAGTATTCGATAATAAGCGATTTTGAAGTGCTAAAACTTTTTGAGGTTCGGGCCTCCCAGTTGCGGGATTCATAGTTAACTCCCATTCGCGTTCAAAATATTTATTTGGAGGCAACCCTTTGGATTTTCGCTCTTTTTTAGAAATTTTTAAGGTTTTTTGAAAAGGGCTGTTATCTAAAAACATTTGATGACTTTTCTTAAGTTCATTAATAGAACTCGTACCCATATTGATCCATGTTAAAAATAGAACAACGGTAAAAACAACGACAACACCTATAGTTTTTTTCATATAAATAGCTAAACTCAAATATACAATATCAGTGGCAATTCCAATAACCTGTATAGACAATTATTTATCTAAATATAAACTATTTTATAGGTATGCTTACTATTTTATTATTACTTCAATAATCTCTGTTCCTGAATTACTTCTACATTTCATTCGGTAAAGTCCCGTCGATAAATGACTTAGATCAATAAACAATTTAGTTGTTCCGTTTAAAAAAACCGTATCTTGATAAACGCTATTACCTGAAGAAGTAAAGACTTCAATATGGGTGTTTCCGAAATTGGCTGTTGCACTAATATAAAACACCCCTGAAGAAATGGTAGGATAAACAACCATTTTTCCATTGATATCATTGAGTTGTTCGCTCCCTAAAAGACTTGAGGTTCTAAATGTTTTAGTTGGACAATAGGTTGCATCGCAATGATTCTCAGCTAGAACTCTCCAATAATATTGGGTATCAACTACAAAGTCATTCTCATTGGTATAGAAGTTATTGAATGTAGTGGCAGTATCAAACAACGTTGAAAATTGAGCTGATTCGGAAATTTCAATGGTATAAGAGGTAGCACCTTCCACGATGTCCCATTCGAATGAGAAAACACCAGGAGGTGTAATCTCATTGTC
The DNA here is from genome assembly GCA_943789365.1 of uncultured Flavobacteriaceae bacterium. GTDB lineage: Bacteria > Bacteroidota > Bacteroidia > Flavobacteriales > Flavobacteriaceae > Flavicella. The sequence goes on from CALSTV010000001.1 coordinate 1,071,142, forward strand.
TGCAGGCTCCAATGAACTGAACATCCCAACCGGTTCCTGAACTTGTATAACAAAGTCTGTATACATTCTTTCTGTGGATTGTTCATAGGCATATATCCGAAAAAAATGTGCTCCGAGTGCTACGGAGTTATCTTGAATTCCTGAAATAGTTAATGAACAATCGGGAAACGCCGAAAAATTAAAGGAACCACTAACCTTACCCGATAAACTTTCTGGAAAACCAATAAATAAATTTGTTAAGTTGCTATAATCTCCGATGACTGAAAAATTGAAGACTGCTTCATTACCACATGTTGAGACTATACTATTATTGAGCACTATAAAATAGGCATTCGATTCGGTCTCAGCTCTAAAATCACCTGTAAACAAACCTCTTCCAAAGGTAGTTGCCAAAACACTATTGTCTGTTTCCCTTCTATCTAAATCAACCACTTTAACATCACGCATTCCATTATGGGAACGTGTCCAGTTTGGATTCGGCTCCTGAAAATTCGAAGTTGTCCACACACCCAGATCGGTACCTATGATAGCTTCATTTTCCGCCAATGGATTTGGCAGAATGCATTTGACCGGAAAGTCGGGCAAATCTCCTTCTTTAGAGCTCCATGAAACCCCAGCGTTTGTAGTCATCCAAATATTGGTGACGTTATAATTATGAAGTGTTACAATAATTTCATCTTCAGAGTTTCCAAATTCGATATCTGAGATACTTCCAATAAAAAAACCATCATCACCAAAAGTAAAAGGTCCGTTCATATCTTCCCAACAAATAAGGCTTGTATTGAGTTCATTTGCCTTAGAAATTTTTAACAATTTACCATTTTCAGTTCCGACCAACAATGTGGTACTTTTTGTAGTAAAAGGTGACACTTTAAAAGCAGTTGGCCATCCCGTTAACAATTCGTTTGTAAGTACTTTCTTTTCAGCTGTGTCGGTTCCAAGCATATATCTGTTAATTCGTATAGCCTCATCATATATCGAGCCATTGGCAAATAAAATATCTTTATTAGAATCTAGCGCAGCCTGATTGATAAAATCACCTTCTTCATTATGTTCATCTTCATTTATATGGTACCCATATCCCGTGTAAGGTATTTCTAGATAGGCATAGTTATTATGAACATAAGAAACTACCATATATTCCCCTTCTTTATCAATAGCACAAAAAGCGCCATCTCCACCTAAAGCAATTGTCCCTGGATTGACAGTAGACGAGTTGAATTCAATGAATTGTGTCCCATTATCTTGCGCCCCAGCAACGGCGATTTCGTAAGCTAAATCTTGCCCATAGCCTCCATAGTAGAATTGAGTGACGTTATAATTGACGTTTCTAGCGCCGAATACATCTGAAGTCGCTGCCGTCGATAGACTTGTAGTAAAATACACCCCACCGTCATTTCCAAATACTGCCTGATTGGAATCTCCAGGTCTGAATACCATCGCATGCTGGTCTGCATGTACAAGAGAACAGGTCAAATCATCTAGAAGGTTGTTATTTGACCATTTCGAAATCTGTTGCCAATCTGAACTCTCATCCGCATCGGTACCTTGGGTGGTTCGAAATAAGTCAATACCACCAACATATAAAATTGCATCATCGGTTGGATCTACTTCAATCATTAAATTGTAAAAATCTTGATATCTGGCAAAATCATCTTCAGGAATCCCTTCATCAACATCAATAGGTTTTGCCAGTTCTAAAACAGAAGTAAAGGCATTTGTAGTTGCATAAATATGAGGCACGTTATCAGTTCCTTCTGTCAAGGCATATAGTTTGTCTTTATTTGAAGAAGAAACTGCCAACTCTACACGATTGGAGTTAGCCAAAAGTGTTTTTTGCGTCCAGGAAATTCCATCTGTAGAATGAAAGATTCTACCTCCTCCTTCATAACTTACACCAAAAGTAGAGATAGTACCCATCCAAAGGGAATTGTCTGCACCGATTTTAAAATCATTTGGAATATAATACAATGGGTATGAAGTTTCACCAAGCTCTAAATAATACGCCATATTGGCAGCTTCATCACGCGTCCACGAAGCGCCTCCATCAGTAGATTTATATAAACCTGCTGTGTCTAAGCCCAACCAATTTAAGGGACCAGCGTCTGCATAACCACCGGCTCCTACCCCAAGAAAAATTTCGGTACTCCCATTAGTATCCCATGCAATGATATCATTGATATAGAACACACCCGCAAGAACTGAAATAATATCTTTACTTAAATCTCCTACAATATAATCCACAGAAATAGATGTCCAGTTAAGCCCACCATCAATTGTTTTATATACACCATTTCCAACGGCCGCACCAGAGGTATATTGTTCTCCTGTTCCCAAATACCAAATATTAGCGTTATTCGGATCAACTGTGATGCAAGAAATATTCATATTACTAGGCACACCAGATACTTCGGTCCATGAACTGCTAGGATCGGTGATATCGTCATTCTTCCAGAGACCACCACTCACTCCGCCCGCAAAAACTCTTTTATGCGTTGTGTCATTTGGATCAAACAGGACGACTCTTGTGCGTCCTCCCACATTATTTGGACCACGTTCTACCCAACTATTATTTACTCCATTCCCTGGTGTTTTCTGTCTGAGATTTCCGTTATTCAATTCTGACTGTAATTCGAGCGTCTTTCCGGGCTCCGGCATTCCTGTTTCAGGATTCATGGTTAACTCCCATTCTCTTTCGTAGTACTTGTTGGGAGGAATTCCCAATACTTGCCTTTCTGACTTTGATAGTTGTAAGGTTTTTTTAAATGGACTGTTGGCTAAAAAATAGTTGTGTTTATTTTTTTTCCTCTTAATTGAGTTGCTATTAGAATTGTCTAAAAAAATAAAACTAATGAAAATTGCTACGATAACGCACCCCAGCACATTTGGTTTAGTCGAAAAATACTTCATCCCCTTTTGTAAATTTAGTCAGGGAGCAATATACTTCACACACGCACAGCTACAAAAGATTTTAAGACATATAAACCTGTATACACAAATGATATCTAGTTAAATTAAATCAATCCACCACTAATTTTTTTATGGATAAGTATGGCATATCCATCAGACATTCCTGCGATAAAGCTGCATACATTCATTATTCGATCGGAAAGATTATCAGACACATGTCGCAAGTCTTCCGGCAGTAACTTAATGACCAGTTTATCGTAGTTCGATTCTTTACCATCAAAAGTATTGTTGACCGCGTTGATAAAGACATGCAACAGATCTGCAATAATTTTATAACCTGCTACTTCTTTTTCTATTACGTTATGACTGTTGTATATTTTGTCAATACTGATCTTCAATATATCGTTTATCTGAGCCTCATAAGCACATTTATCGAGCAATGAAATTCCAAAATCACCACTGAGAATGGCTTCTTCATTTTCAAAAAACACTTTTGCCGCCTCTTGAATAAGTGTATTGATAGCCAGAGCTCTCAAATAGCTCAAGCGTTCTTTCTTGTATTTGAGGGAATGGTATTTCTTAGTATCTATGGTGTTTTTTACCAATTTAATCAAGTACTCTAGTGCAAACTCCTCTTCAATCAGTCCTAAATTGATACCGTCCTCAAAATCAATAATTGTGTAACAGATATCGTCAGCTGCTTCAACTAGGTATGCCAAAGGATGTCTATAATAAGCTGTCTTGTCACCTGTTCTCATAGCTTTTAAGCCAAGTTCATCAGCTACATCAATAAACGCGGACTTTTGAGCCTGAAAAAAACCATATTTCTTATCTACAATATGTGCTGTTGCTTTTTTAGGCAAAGATTCTTTTGGATACTTCATAAACGCACCAAGCGTGGCATATGACAATCGTAATCCAGTTGCTGCACCATCACTGCCTTCGGTCAATATTCTAAATCCATTAGCGTTCCCCTCAAAATCAATCAAATCTTGCCATTGTCCTTCAGTCAGTTGATTTTTATATTGCTGTCCCTTTCCAGATATAAAATACTCTCCTATGGCCTTTTCACCACTATGTCCAAATGGAGGGTTTCCAATGTCATGTGATAAGGCTGCTGCCGCAACTATAGCTCCAAAATCGTTAAAAGTATACCCTAACGATTTTAAATTCGGATATTTTTCAATAAGTTGTTTCCCAACAATTCTTCCTAATGACCTCCCCACTACAGAAACTTCCATACTATGGGTAAGACGTGTATGAACAAAATCTGTTTTGGAAACCGGTATGACTTGTGTTTTGTCTTGTAAACTTCGAAAAGATGAAGAAAAAATGATTCGATCAAAATCTACATCGAATCCCAATCGTGTTTCATCTTGATCTATTCGCAATCTTTTCGCTACATCTCCTACTCTTTTCAATGAAAGTAATTGTTCCCAATTCATACTTTTCTCGCTAGTTTAAATTTATTGTAAAGTGATTGCAATATACAATTATGAATATTATTTTTACATACAAATTACACCAAATATCGTACTAAAACGATTTCTTAAGTTCTTACAAAACATGACAAGTATCAAGTTCTCAAAAACGGTTATAAAATACCTTTGTCATATAAATATTCATCATATGACACGTAAAAACACGCTTCTCACAGTATTATTATTTGTAGGTCTTATCAATACAAGTTTTTCTCAATTTAAAAGCATTACAGAAAACAGAAACATAAAACTTGGTGGTTTTTTGTGTTTGGATGCGGCAAATTTCAATCAAGATGAAGGTCTGGACACTCAATTCGGAACTTTGCAAAACTCTGGTGGATATGAGGTAAGACTCGCTGCTTTTCACATGTCCGGTAATTTATATGAAAATATTGATTTTAAGCTGTTCACAGGTTTCTACACAGACAAAGCCAATGTCATTGAAGCCTATGTAACACTTAAAGAACTTCCTGTTATTGGGAATTTTAGAATTGGAAAGATTCGCGAGCCTATGCGTATTGAGGCATTGACTTCTAGAAAACACCTGACTTTTTTGGAACGTTCTTTACCTATAAGTTTCTTTCCTATTTTTAATGAAGGTGCAATGGTATTCAATTCTTTCTTCAATAACAGGTTACATGTACAAACAAGTTATTTCAAAGGAAATTCAAGCTATGACAATGTGGTCACAAATGAATCTTCTATAACCTCAAGAATGACTGGACATGTTATTTCAAAGCTCGAAAACAATCATGTATGGCACATTGGTGTTTCACATCGATACAGAACTGACACGGAGCACATATACAAAATCTCTTCAGACCCTGAAGCACACTTAAGTCCTGTAAAATATTTAAACACCGGGTTAATTACCGACGTGTCGCATATCAATTATTTCGCAGGTGAAACCGCATATAACTATAGAAACTGGCAATTACAAGCCGAATATTTGAGTTCACAGCTCAACAGAAATCTGAGCGAAAACCTACAATTCTCAAGTTATTATGCACAAGTGAGCTGTTTTGTAACTGGTGAAGAAAAACGTTTTAATAAAAACATGTATTTCTACGGAGCTATTTCTCCTAAAGAAAATTTCTCTTAAAAAAACAAACAATATGGCGCTTGGGAGGTCGCATTAAAATACTCGAATGCAGATTTGAATGATAAAGACATATAAGGTGGAGAAGAAACGAATATTACGGCGGCAGTGAATTGGTATTTAAACCCTGCTACTAGAATTATGTTTGATCATATTTGGGCAGACATTGCAGATTATGGCAAAGCCCGTATTTTTCAAGTGCGTTTTCAAGTTGCTTTTTAAGTGGCGTGGGTTTAGGAATCAGGAGTTTGGTGTTTTTCCTTATACTGATGCTCGAGCTATAGCGTAAGTACTTGTGACAGGAGAGATGTGAGGAGTTTCCGTATTTTTTTGTAGATTAAAGAGTTCATAGTAATAACTAAAAAAGCTGTCCCAAATACATTAGGACAGCTTTTTTCATGTTCAATTTCTTAAGAATTAAGAACCGCACATTTCACAATCATCAGGATTGTTCTGAGACTGTAATATCATTTGTTTCAATTCATCGGCGGTTAAAGGAGCGTCTTCAACTTTGTCTTTATCCGCTTGTTTTTTGTTGTCTGTAAGTGAGAATTTAATCGCATTTACTGCAGATTTTGTTCTCAAATAGTACATTCCTGTTTTCAAACCTGATTTCCAAGCATAGAAGTGCATAGATGTCAGTTTAGAATAATCAGGATCTTCCATAAACAAGTTCAATGATTGTGATTGATCGATAAAGTAACCTCTTTGTCGAGACATGTCGATGATATCTTTCATACTCAATTCCCATACCGTTTTATACAAGTCTTTGATTTCTTGTGGAATGACTTCTATGTGCTGAATAGAACCATTGGCTCTCATGATGTCTTCTTTCATGGCGTTATCCCAAAGTCCAAGTCCAACCAGGTCTTCTAGTAAATGCTTGTTTACAACAATAAATTCACCTGAAAGTACTCTTCTCGTATAGATGTTTGAAGTATACGGCTCAAAAGCCTCATTGTTTCCAAGAATTTGAGAAGTTGAAGCTGTTGGCATTGGCGCCATCAATAATGAATTACGGACTCCATGTTTCATTACATCTTTACGTAATTTTACCCAATCCCAATTACCACTTAACTCTTCTTCTTTTACGCCCCACATATTAAATTGGAATTCTCCTTCAGAAATTGGAGATCCTTTAAAGGTAGAGTAGGGTTCATGTGCTTTTGCAATTTCCATAGAGGATGTTACAGAAGCAAAATACAATGTTTCAAAGATGTCTTGATTCAATTTTTTAGCTTCATCTGAAGTAAACGGCATACGCAACATGATAAACGCATCTGCCAAACCTTGAATTCCAAGCCCCACTGGTCTATGGCGCATATTTGAATTTTCTGCTTCTTTTACAGGGTAATAGTTTCTATCGATTACAGTATCTAGGTTACGAATTACCTTTTTGGTGACATCGTATAATTTTTTATGGTTAAAATATTTTTTACCATCTGCACCTTCGGAAACAAACATAGGGATCGAAATAGACGCTAAATTACAAACAGCTACTTCATCTTTTGCCGTATACTCCATGATTTCTGTACACAGATTCGAAGAGCGAATGGTTCCTAGATTTTTTTGATTCGATTTTCTATTTGCCGCATCTTTGTACAACATATAAGGGTTTCCTGTTTCGATTTGAGATTCTAATATTTTCTCCCAAAGTTCACGTGCTCTAACCGTTTTACGTCCCTTATTTGCTTTTTCATACCCTTCATACAATCTTTCAAATTCTTCTCCATATGAGTCGTACAAATGAGGGCATTCGTTAGGACACATTAAGGTCCACTCTCCATCTTCCTCAACGCGTTTCATAAACAAGTCTGGAATCCAAAGTGCCAAGAACAAATCACGAGCACGTTTTTCTTCGGCTCCTGTATTTTTTCTCAAGTCTAAGAAATCTACCACATCTGCATGCCATGGCTCTAAGTAAATAGCAAAAGAACCTTTACGTTTCCCTCCTCCTTGATCTACGTAACGTGCAGTGTCATTGTATACTTTCAACATAGGAATAATCCCATTTGATGTACCATTTGTTCCACGAATATACGAACCAGTAGCACGAATATTGTGAGCAGACAATCCAATTCCACCAGCCGACTGCGATATTTTAGCTGTTTGTTTTAATGTATCGTAGATTCCATCAATACTATCGTCTTGCATCTGTAAAAGGAAACAAGAAGACATTTGTGGTTTTGGGGTTCCTGAGTTAAACAGAGTTGGTGTTGCATGGGTAAAGTATTTTTTACTCATCAACTCATAAGTTTCTATTGCTTCCTTAATATCATCTTTATGAATACCAATAGCTACACGCATCAACATGTGCTGAGGACGTTCTGCTATTTCTCCATTTAACTTTAGTAAATAAGAACGTTCTAAGGTTTTAAACCCAAAATAGTCATAATTAAAATCTCTACTATAAATCAATGTAGAATCTAAAAGATCTGCATTGTCTTTAATTATTTTATATACTTCATCTGACAACAAAGGTGCTTTTTTTCCTGTTCTTGGATTTACATAGGTATACAAATCTTCCATTACGTCTGAGAAGGTTTTCTTTGTATTCTTATGTAGGTTAGACACAGAAATACGTGCTGCAAGACGCGCATAATCTGGATGCGCTGTAGTCATTGTAGCTGCAATTTCAGAAGCCAAGTTATCCAATTCCGATGTAGTAACTCCATCATACAAGCCTTCAATGACACGCATTGCAACTTTTACAGGGTCTACTAAAGGATTTAATCCATAACAGATTTTTCTTACCCTGGCAGTAATCTTGTCGAACATCACAGGCTCTTTCTTTCCATCTCTTTTTACTACAAACATATGCTATCTGATTTTGTGGTTATATATTAATTTAGGCGGTCGAGCAAACACCTTCGACTTTTAAAGTGAACGTGTATTCTTGACTATTTTAAAATAACTTTAGTTAACACTAAAGCGGTTTGGTATTCTTAAAAATCAGCATCGAAACTGATTGCTCCTGTACCTCCAGATTTCACTCCGGCTTTTTGGTACTCAGAAACTCTTTTCTCAAAGAAGTTTGTTTTTCCTTCTAGAGAAATCATGTCCATGAAATCAAATGGATTGGAAGCGTTGTAAACTTTCTCACATCCAAATTCGGACAACAATCTATCGGTAACGAATTCCAAATATTGAGTCATCAATTTTGCATTCATACCTATCAAACTCACAGGTAAAGATTCTGTGATAAATACGCGTTCTATATCCAATGCGTCTACAATAATCTCTGTAATACGTTCTTTTGGAACTTTATTTACTATATGGTTGTTATGCAAATGCACAGCAAAGTCACAGTGCAAACCTTCATCTCTAGAAATCAATTCATTTGAAAAGGCCAATCCTGGTAACAACCCTCTTTTTTTCAACCAAAAGATAGAACAGAAACTTCCAGAGAAAAAGATTCCTTCGACCGCTGCAAAAGCAATCAATCGTTCTGCAAAAGAATCGGATTCAATCCATTTCAAAGCCCATTCTGCTTTTAGTTTAATCGCAGGAAATACTTCAATAGCTCTAAACAACTTATCTTTTTCTGCTTCATTCTTTACATACGTATCAATCAATAAAGAATATACTTCTGAATGGATATTCTCCATCATTATTTGAAAGCCATAGAAAAACTTCGCCTCTGAATACTGTACTTCAGTTACAAAATTCTCAGCTAAATTTTCATTAACAATTCCATCAGAAGCTGCAAAAAATGCTAAAATGTGTTTTATAAAATAACGTTCGTCGTCACTCAACTTCGTCTCCCAGTCAATAACATCCTGATGTAGGTCAATTTCTTCCGCTGTCCAGATACTTGCTTCCTGTTTTTTATACCACTCCCAAATATCTTGGTGTTGGATAGGAAAAATCACAAATCTGTTCTCATTTGGTTCTAAAATTGGCTCTATTTTTGACATTCTAAGGATGTATTTTTAAGTGGGTTCTCTATTCGTATTATTTGCTTTACAAAGATTGTAAAAATTGCTGCTAAATGAAAGTCATACTTATTCACAAAAGGGCGAAGTTCTTAACAATAGACCTGCATTTTGCAAGTTTTTAAAAAATCCACCAATCCTCAAATCCTTGAAAAACAACCTTCTAAGACTCCATATTTTTCTAAAACACTGATTCTACAGGTGATTAGATAAAAATTCCTAAAACAGACTTTCTGTTTTATTTTTCACATTCACTCAACTATTTAAATGCTTATAAAATACGAAATTTCACTCAAAAAAACACCTAATTAACAAAGAAATTCTACTGTTTTTTAACAGTGAAAAACAAGGCGCTGCGCCTGGAAAGTTAAAACAGAGAAAAATAAAAAGAAATCTAACTATTTTGATTTTTCTGATAATCTTCGGCTACTTTTTCGAGCTCCATATACCAGTCTTCACCAAATTTACGTATCAAAGCTTGCTTCACAAATTTATACACAGGAACAGCCAATTCTTTTCCCAGCGAACAGGCATCATCACAGATTTCCCATTTATCATAATTCACGCCAGAGAATTCAGAATATTCGCGAATACGAATCGGATACAAATGACAAGAAACCGGTTTCTTCCACGAAATCAACCCACTGTTATAAGCTTCTTCTATTGCACACAACGCAGTATTCTTTTCATCAAAAATCACATAAGCACAGTCTGCATTGTCGATAAGCGGTGTTTCATGCTCTCCAAATTCATTGGTAGTATAAATCCCTTGCTGCTCAATAGCTTCTATTCCTTCTTTGCGTAAAAACGGTTTTACCTCAGGGTACACATCCTTCATTAGTTGCAATTCGCTTTCTTCAAGCGGCGCACCAGCATCACCTGCAATACAGCAAGCTCCTTTACATGCCGATAAATTACATACAAAATCTTTTTCGAGTATCTCTTCTGAGACTATGGTTTTTCCAAGTTGAAACATGCTGCAAAAATACATATTTTTTAAAGCCTGCAAGTCGATTTTAAGAAATAAACACATTTCCCAATCATACGACACATGACTAAATGCTTAAACTCTTATTATTCAAATTTCTTTCTTATTTTTACAGAACAACCAACTTACACGACATGAATTTAAACTTAAAGGAGATTGTTACAGCATTTATGGTCTTATTTGCTGTAATTGATGTTATTGGCAACATTCCTGTAATCATTGACTTACGTAAAAAAGCAGGCAAGATTCAATCGGAAAAAGCAGCAATTATCGCAGGTCTGATTATGATCGTTTTCTTGTTTTTAGGAAAAAACTTACTGACATTTATTGGGATTGATGTGAATTCTTTCGCCGTAGCAGGGTCTTTTATTCTGTTCTTTATCGCTTTGGAAATGATCTTAGGTATTACCCTTTATAAGGACGATGATGAAGCAGCAATTACCGCTTCTGTTTTCCCATTGGCATTCCCTCTTATTGCTGGACCTGGTAGTTTGACAACATTACTATCACTCCGAGCGGAATTCAGTTTAGAAAACATAATAATTGCGGTATTATTGAATGTAATCCTTATCTATATAGTACTCAAATCCTCATCCAAAATTGAAAAACTGATTGGTCCCAACGGAATCAAGATTATTCGAAAAATATTTGGGGTTATCTTGCTCGCCATAGCTATTAAACTGTTTACAGCAAATATTAAGCAGCTCTTTTGACTGTTGAGCCTTAAGTTTGTCCGCCTCTAGCCGACCGACAAGCTTAAGACTACATAACTTACTCAACGGTAACTGACTTCGCCAAATTCCTTGGCTGATCAACGTTACAACCTCTTGCTACCGCTACATGATAAGACAACAATTGTAATGGAATGGTTGTAAGCAATGGACTCAAAGCTTCTTCTACTTCCGGTATTTCGATGACATGATCTGCCATTTCTTTGACAGTGACATCTCCTTCGGTTACAACAGCAATGATTTTTCCTTTACGCGATTTAATTTCTTGAATATTGCTCACCACCTTTTCATAATGTCCTTTATTTATTGCAATCACAATAACCGGATAACCATCTTCAATAAGTGCAATTGGGCCGTGTTTCATTTCGGCAGCAGGATACCCTTCAGCGTGGATGTAAGAAATTTCCTTCAATTTCAAAGCCCCTTCTAAAGCCACTGGAAAATTATAACCTCGTCCTAAATACAGACAACTCGGCGTTTCTAAAAACTCGCTTGCTATTTCCTTGATAGCAGCATCTTGTTTTAATATCTTTTCAACTTTAGACGGAATTAACTCCATATTTTGCAAATGCGCATGAAAATCGGAGTTAGCTAAGTTTCCTTTTTCTTTTCCTAATTTCAACGCAATAAGTGTCAACAAAGTGATTTGTGTTGTAAATGCTTTTGTTGAAGCCACTCCAATTTCTGGTCCAGCATGAGTATAAGCTCCTGAATGAGATTCTCGTGCAATAGACGAGCCTACTACATTACAGACACCAAAAACATAAGCCCCTTGGGCCTTGGCCATTTTAATGGCTGCTAAGGAGTCTGCAGTTTCTCCAGACTGAGAAATCGCAATGACTACATCTTTTTCTGTTATAATAGGATTTCTATATCTAAACTCTGAAGCATATTCTACCTCCACAGGAATACGTGCAATTTCTTCAAACAAATATTCCGCCACCAAACCTGCATGCCAAGAAGTTCCGCACGCAATGATAATGATTCTATCTGCACTTTTAAAGCGCTCTATATATTCTTCTACACCCGCCATTCGTATAATTCCTTCGTTTGGAAGCAATCGACCTCGATAGGTGTCTTTTATGGCTTTGGGCTGTTCGTAAATTTCTTTCAACATGAAGTGATCGAAACCTTCTTTTTCAATTTGAGACAAGTTCAATTGCAAAGCTTGTACTTCAGGTGACACTTGTGAGTCATCGTGTATCTTACGAATACGGATATCTCTACCAACCTTTATAATTGCCAATTCTTCATCATCTAAATACACTGCGTTTTTAGTGTATTCTATAAAAGGTGAAGCGTCTGAGGCTACAAAAAACTCAGAATTATTTTCACCAATCCCAATCGCTAGTGGAGAACCTAATTTGGCAACCACCAACTCATCCGGTTTTTTTTGATCAAAAACTGCTATCGCATAGGCACCAATCACTTCGTTTAAAGCCAATTGCACAGCCTTTCCTAGTTTACATTGGTTCACTTTTTGAACTTCTTCAATTAAATTCACCAATACCTCTGTGTCGGTATCACTTTTAAAGGTATAACCTCTTTGCGTCAACTCCGCTTTTATGGTGTCATAATTTTCAATAATTCCATTATGAACAATTGCTAAATCACCAGAGTTGGATACATGTGGATGTGAATTTACATCATTTGGAACACCATGTGTTGCCCATCGTGTATGTCCTATACATATAGTTCCTTTTTGTTGCAAATCAGGCACTACCGCCTGTAAATCAGCAACTTTTCCTTTTGTTTTATATACTTGAGCATTACTACCATCGTACAATAGTACGCCGGCACTGTCATAGCCTCTATACTCTAAACGTTGTAAACCTTTGATAACTATAGGATATGCATCTCTGCTTCCTATATAGCCAGTAATTCCACACATATTTTTATTCTTCTTCTAGGTTATTTTTATCTTGAACCGAATAGTTAATTTTTAAAACGGCTCTATTTTCAATTGGTGTTGCGTTAGTTCCACTATACAAGACAACTCCTCTAGGATCCCAATTCATACTATTGACAATCGTATCCGTAGCACTCGTCACAAAGTCACTTGAATTGAATAGTTTTAAGCCAAGATTATCGACATTCTTCGTATTCCTACCATCAAGCAGCTCGGTAACATAGTCTGTAATTCTAAAATTGTAATATACCCCATCACTATCGCTCGTCAAATTCCCTTCAGAAACAACTGCAGTAGACGAAGCTAAATAATCTAATAATTGAGAATTATAAGCTGGGTACCCATCAATCTCGGGCACTTTTTTATACAAAAATAATTTGTGGACTTTATCTGTGACCGACGTCAAGCTTTCATCTACATAAAAACGAATACTTGCCTCATTGATTAACCAAATAGGCACGTTGTTTTGATTATTTGACTGCTCTCTTAAATCCAATAAATCATCAGTAACGATCTCTGGATTTGCTTCATCATAGCCAAACAACTTGATATTCCCAATAGATCCGGCTGCCCCTTGAATATACAATTTGTCTCCTGTTTTTACAGTTCGTTCAGGGTATAGGTATTGACTTGCTTTAACCCCTCCAAAGGAAAAACGTTTCGTTTTTGCTTCCACATCAACTGTTTCACCATTAGATACAAGCTCTATTTTATTTGTATAGTATATTTCCAAATAGGCATCTGACAACAACAATGATGCAATGGCAGCAGGCTCAGTAGAAGTTGCTTTTACGTACAAACCTTTAAAATAGCGAATAAAGTCCTCATAAGAAGAAAAATCATCCGTAGGAGGTGTCTCTCCAGGTATCAGAAATTTTTCTAAGAACTCGGTCGTAAAAAAAGTTTTATCCAAGTGAATGGCTATTCGAGGTGCCTGATTGGGTAAAGAGATTTCGTCATCGTCTTGATAAGGAGCACCGTCAATTTCACGAGAAATATAGGTTACTTGGTCATTTGCTGAAAAAGCATACGTTCCAGAAGCCAACAATGCACCTTCAGAAGGCAAATTATAGTCTTCATCTGTATAGTACATTTTGGCAGTAGATGGATCTTGAGGATCGAGCGTATTTAAAAACTTCTCAAGTTCACGTACCTCAAAATCGAAATCACCATAAACGATGGGATCTGCCTCAATATCTTTTACTCCAAATATAGAATCTAAAGTATAGGTATAGTCTCCTTCACTACTGATATCTTTTACTGTAGCTTGATAGGGAATATACAACACCACATCATCTAAGGTACTTGTAATAATCGAATCTGGCTCCTTTTCAAAATCATACAAGTAAACATTACTTGGCAACGCTATTTGACTCACAAAAGAGCCCTGTAACGTCCCAAATTCCGAATCGTTGAATACACCGAATAAATATTGCCCATTAGCAGTAGATGCCACGCGCAAGACCTCTTCATTACTCACCTCGATAAATCTGGTGATTTCGTCCGTAATAAAAGCCTCCTTGTCTATGATAACAACATTAACACTATTTAAATCGTCATCACTACAGCTTACAATTAACAATAACAGCCATAAAAAAAGGCCTCCCTTTTTCATAGCATTCATAACTTTTATTGTCATAATCTTCTAAAGAAAAATATTAGTTAAGTACTTCGTTTGAGTAGAAATCCAAGTATGCATCTGCGAACGTATCTTCAGATAAGAAATCTAAAGAAGGCTTATCTTGGGCATCGATAAACTCAGTCAATTCATTCGACAAATCTTCACTTGCTTTAATTACACCATCAGAATTCTCGATAGCACTTTTCATGATATTCACATGGCTTGGATCTTTCAATATTTCAGCTTTCTCTTCTGAAATATTATCAAATTTAACTTTGTCTATTAAATTAGAATTCAATGCTCCTTCAAAATCAGAGCTATATAAGGAAGTTACTATTTTACTTTCACTAAATAACGGATCGTCTTTATAGTATTCTTTTAGATATAATGGCAATAAAGAAGCCATCCATCCATGTACATGTATAATATCAGGTGCCCAATTTAATTTCTTAACCGTTTCAACAACTCCTTTTGCAAAGAAAATAGCACGTTCATCATTATCAGAAAACAATTCACTATTTTCATCTTTAAAGGTAGCCTTTCTTTTAAAGTACTCTTCATTATCTATAAAATAAACCTGCATTCTCTCTTTTGGAATAGAAGCTACTTTGATAATTAGAGGCATATCCATGTCATTGACAATTAAATTCATTCCAGACAAACGAATTACCTCGTGCAATTGATATCTTCTTTCGTTAATCAGACCATAGCGTGGCATGAAAATTCTCGTTTGAACCCCTTTGTGATGGGCTTTTCGTGCTGCTTCAAACGACATTGATGACATTTCTGTCTCGGGTAAATAGGGTAATACTTCAGACGAAACGTACAGAACTCTCTTATCTTTCATGGTCAAAACACTTAAATTTATTTATTCTTGCAAAAGTACAACTTTTTATGCAAAATTCATGTTAAAATACTAAGTTTGCACACATTTAAGCTCAACTTCATATGAAAGTAGTTAGAAACATTGCTGAAATCAGATCGATTACAAGCGCCTTAAAATCATCTCATAAAAGTATTGGATTGGTTCCAACTATGGGAGCGCTACACCAAGGCCATATTTCTTTAGTGGAGAAATCTGGTCAAGAAAATGACGTATGTATTGTTAGTATATTTGTAAACCCAACACAATTCGACAAGAAAGAAGACCTGATTAATTACCCCAACACCCTCACTAATGATCTTGAGGTCTTGAAAAAAACAACTTGTCAAATAGTATTTATTCCAGACGCCGAAGCAATTTACAACAACGCTATTATTTCAGAAGAGTTTTCATTTGATGGACTCGAAAATGAAATGGAAGGAAAGCACAGAAGCGGTCATTTTGATGGCGTCGGAACCATTGTAAAAAAACTATTCGAACTCGCCCAACCCACGCGGGCATATTTTGGAGAAAAAGACTTCCAACAGCTACAAATTGTAAAAAAACTGAACAGCAATGAGAATCTTGGTATTGAAATTATAGGATGCCCCATTTTTAGAGAATCTGATGGTCTTGCCATGAGTTCGAGAAACATAAGATTAACTAAGACACAAAGAGCAGAAGCTCCTTTCATTTACCAAACCCTAAAAACGGCTGTCAAGAAATTTGAAACCGAAGACATTGCTAGCATTTCGCAATGGGTAAGTTCTGTCTTTGCAAAAAACACGAGTCTTGACCTAGAGTATTTCGAAATAGCAAACGAAAACACTTTAAAACCTAACACATCAAAGAATACAAATACAAAATACCGAGCTTTTATAGCTGTTTTCGCAGGTTCCGTGAGGCTTATAGACAATATTTCACTTCAACAACAACCAAACAAACCGTGAAAAACTGAAAAATATCATTTTTTCAATTATCGGTATTTATATTCAAGTCAAATTGATTAATTTTGCAGCATGAATATAGAAGTAGTAAAATCTAAAATACATAGAGTTACAGTAACCGGGGCTGACCTACAGTACATCGGGAGTGTAACTATTGACAAAGACCTCATGGATGCATCGAATCTTATTGAAGGAGAAAAGGTTCAAATTGTCAATATAAATAACGGCGAAAGACTAGAAACATATGTTATTCCAGGACCTCGAAAGAGTGGTGAAATCACTTTAAACGGTCCCGCTGCGCGAAAGGTAGCAAAAGGAGACATCGTTATCATAATTTCCTATGCAACGCTCGATTTTGAAGCCGCAAAAAATTTCAAGCCAGCACTTGTATTCCCTAACAAAAAAGACAACTCACTCTCCTAATCTTGGCTATCAACGTAAAGAAAATTCTTAAAAATACACTACCCTTAGGCTTGGGTATTTTTCTTATTTGGATTTCGCTGTCAAGAATGACAGATACCGAGATCGACAAGATAAAAATCGCTTTCCAAACTGCAAATTATTGGTGGGTAGCCTTATCCCTTTTGCTGGGTGTTATCAGCCATTTTTCAAGAGCATATCGTTGGCAGTTTATGCTAGAACCTCTAGGTTACAAACCTAAATTCCTAAATAGCGCCATGGCGGTTATTATTGCCTATCTTGTAAACCTTGGAATTCCTCGAGCAGGAGAATTTTCAAGAGCCGCTGCTCTTACAGAATACGAAGACGTACCTTTTGAAAAAGGTTTTGGCACCATTGTAGCAGAACGTGTTGCCGATGTTCTTATGTTGATTCTTTTTGTAGCCCTTGCATTTTTTGCACAGTACGACCTTATCAAAATGACGCTAGCAGACAAACTCCCCGAAAACCCTATTTATTCCGTTTTCGCTGTTGGAATAATGGTTTTACTTGGTTATTTGTTTATTAAATTGATAAAAAAATCGGAGAAACCGTTTTTCATAAAACTCAAAACGTTTATTTCTGGCCTTATCACTGGAGTAAAAAGTATTTTGACCATGAAGAAAAAATGGCCTTTTATTTTCCACACACTTTTTATTTGGGTGATGTATATAATGATGTTGTATGTTGCAAAGTTTGCTATCCCAGAAACTGCATCACTCTCGATGAATGCGGTACTGATAAGCTTTGTGATTGGAACGTTTAGCTATGCTGCCACCAATGGCGGTATTGGAGCCTACCCAATTGCAATTCAACAAGCGTTACTATTATATGGTATTTCTGAAAGTGGAGGTGCTAGTTTTGGATGGATTATGTGGACCTCTCAAACCTTAATGGTCTTGGTTTTTGGTGGCCTTTCATTTCTATTCCTGCCTTTGTACAACAGAAAGATTTCAAAAAAAAGCAGGTAGTAAGTAACAGGTAGCAGGTAGCAGGTAGCAGGTAGCAGGTAGCAGTAGCAGGTAGCAGGTAGCAGGTAGCAGGTAGCAGGTAGCAGGTAGCAGGTAGCAAAAAAACAAAACTAAAACCAATGGCAAAAGTAAAAACATCTTTTTTCTGTCAAAACTGCGGAGCCCAACACGCGAAATGGATGGGACAGTGTACGACTTGCAACGAATGGAATACTATTGTTGAAGAACTTATTCAAAAAGAAGAAAAGCGCAGTTGGAAACAAGACACTTCTGATCGGAAAACAAACAAAGCCTTAGCCATTTCAGCGATTGAAATCAACAAGGAAATTCGTATTAGACACACACAACAACGAACTAAACACAGTTCTTGGTGGTGGCTTGGTCCCTGGCTCAGTTATTTTACTGGGTGGCGAACCAGGTATTGGAAAGTCAACCTTATTGCTTCAGGTTGCATTAGAAATGAAACACAAAGTCTTATATGTTTCTGGAGAAGAAAGTCAATCCCAAATAAAAATGCGAGCTGAACGATTGAGTAATAGTCATTCAAATTGTTTAATTCTCACAGAAACGAACACTCAAAACATTTTTAAAACCATTCAAGAATCGGAGCCCGATATTTTGGTCATCGATTCGATTCAAACGCTCTACACAAGCCATATTGAAGCTTCCCCAGGAACCGTTTCTCAAATAAAAGAGACAACCGCTGAATTGATAAAATATGCTAAAGAAACCGCTACTCCCGTCTTAGTAATTGGACACATCAACAAAGAGGGAAGTATCGCTGGCCCAAAAATATTAGAACACATGGTAGACGTGGTGCTTCAATTTGAAGGAGACAGAAATCACACCTATAGAATTCTACGTTCACAAAAAAACAGATTTGGATCAACAGCAGAATTAGGAATATACGAAATGCTAAGTAACGGCTTACGAGAAGTTACAAATCCTTCAGAAATCTTAATCAGCGAAAAAGACAGCGACCTCAGCGGAACTGCCATTGCAGCCACTCAAGAAGGCATGCGCCCACTAATGATTGAAATACAAGCACTGGTAAGCACCGCTGTATACGGTACTCCACAACGTTCTGCCACGGGGTATAATTTAAAACGTCTCAACATGATTCTTGCCGTGCTTGAAAAAAGAGCCGGTTTCCACCTAGGATCTAAAGATGTATTCTTAAATATTACCGGAGGTATTCATGTAGACGACCCTGCTATTGATTTAGCCGTAGTTTGTGCTATACTTTCTTCTAACAATGATGAAGCCATTCCGCAAAACTATTGCTTCGCTGCAGAAATAGGGCTTGCTGGAGAAGTACGCCCCGTAAGCAGAATAGAACAGCGTATTTCTGAAGCCGAAAAACTTGGTTTCGATAAAGTATTTATTTCAAAATTTAACAAATTCACGAATAAAGATTTTGGCATCGAAATTATTGCTGTTTCTAAAATTGAAGAAATATATCAATTGCTTTTTTAACTTGTTTCAACGTTTTCAAAACAAATAAAATGCCCATCAGAAATCTGACAGGCATCTAACCAACTCAAAAGAACAACAGTTCCATCATATTTTAACTAAAACGTTAATTGTTAAAATACCTCTGTAAAATTAAAAGAGAAATAAACTACACACAATACTCATTTTAAGTATTTTTTGATTTTTTTGCCCTTTTCTCAAAATATAGTATACTATACAAATAAAAAAATCGGCTTATACAACGTACAAACCGATTCCTATTATTTAAAAGCAAAAAAGCTACTATTTCTTATTCACTTCTTTAATATATTTTTCCAGCGCCATAGTCATAGATGGTGTTTCCGGTGTTGGTGCCAAAATATTTATTTTCAAACCAGCTTCAGTAGCGGCTTTTACAGTAGTGTTTCCAAAAACAGCTATTCTAGTTTCATTCTGTTTAAAATTTGGAAAGTTCTTAAATAAAGAATCAATTCCAGAAGGACTAAAGAATACCAGTACATCATAAAACACATTCTCTAAATTTGACAAATCACTTACAACGGTTCTGTACAAATTCACACGCGTCCATTTTACTTTTAATTCGTCGAGCGTAGCAGGTACCAAATCTTTCAATTTATCAGAAGAAGGCAATAAAAAAGATTCTGTCTTGTGTTTCTTAATCAATTTACCCAATTCAGGAAAAGTTCGCTGACCTACATAAATTTTACGCTTTCTGTATACTACATACTTCTGCAAATAATAAGCAACTGCTTCAGACTGACAGAAATACTTCAAGTCAGGAGAAACTGTATAACGCATTTCTTCAGCAATTCTAAAAAAATGATCAACCGCATTTCTACTTGTCAAAATAACTGCAGTGTAGTCATTTAAGTCAATTTTTTGCGTTCTCACTTCCTTAACTGACACACCTTCAACATGAATAAAGGATCTAAAATCTATTTTCACCTTTTGCTTTTCAGACAAATCAAAATATGGAGAGTTCTCTTTAGGCTCAGGCTGGGATACCAAAATAGTTTTCACTTTCATAATGGATTCTTTTTTTAATTAACTGTTGTTAATTTATAAATAATCAACAACGGAGCTATTTCAAGTGTGCAAAGGTACAAAATAAAATAAAACAACCTGTCAATAATCAACTTATTATTCTTCACCACAATTAAAACTACTCTAAGAAACAACACACTAACAAAAACGAATGCCGTCCAAACCACCATGATATCTTTAGATTCGTGAAAGGTGAAATTTTGAAGTAACAATATTGGCAACAAAGCAAACGCTGCAATTTTCAAATAGCTAAACTTATACACGCGAATGGCCGCATACATTTCTTCAAACCGAAATAGAATGGAAACACTTTTCCCAAAGGCTAATTGAAAAATAAAATACAAAGACAGTCCAGCAAATACCCTAAGAATCCCCATGAAATCTGAAGAAAACCAATTACCAACACCTTGTAAATGAAAATAATTATAAAATAAAAGTGTAAATATCAAATTCTGAATAATGAATAGAAGCACATGAAATATACTAAAGGATTCAGACAACACATTAGCATAATCTAGAAAATAATTTTTTGAAAACAAACAGTTTGAAAGTGATATAAACCGTTTCGGATATAAAAACTTCACTAAAGTCAATAAACCAAAAATCAACACATACACACCTATAATGATATCCTGATTTTGAAATACCCGTTCAATTCCAATATTCATATACAAGGTCTTTGAAAATAAAAGTTTGGTTCAATTTTATTTTAACGCAAAATTAGTAATAAAAAATCATACATTTGTATTCAATTTGCTACTATGTCGGATACACTTGTCATCATACCAACACTCAATGAAATTGAAAACATCGAAGCCATTATTGCGGCTGTTTTTAAAGAGAAAAAAAAGTTTCATATTCTTGTGGTTGATGACAATTCGCAAGACGGGACACCTGCAGCGGTTACGAATTTAATGGATCAATATCCCGACCGACTTTTCTTAGAAAAAAGAATTGGAAAAAAAGGATTGGGAAGTGCTTATATCCACGGATTTAAATGGGCTTTACAACGGGAATACGAATACATCATTGAAATGGATGCTGATTTTTCGCACAACCCAAAAGACCTTATCAAACTGTATAATGCTTGCAGCAAAGAGGGCGCAAAACTATCTGTAGGCTCTCGATACATCAATAACAATGTTAATGTAGTGAACTGGAATATTAAGAGACTACTGCTCTCCTACTTCGCTTCGAAATATGTTCAAATTATAACTGGAATTCGTTTATATGACACCACTGCAGGTTTTGTATGTTATCATAGAACTGTTCTTGAAACGATTGAATTGGACAAGATTCAATTTGTTGGATATGCTTTTCAAATTGAAATGAAATTCAAAACCTGGAAACATAAATTTCCTATCAAGGAAGTTGGCATTGTTTTCACCGATAGAACAAAAGGAACTTCAAAAATGAGTGGCTCTATTGTAACCGAAGCCATTTTTGGAGTGATAAAATTAAGATTAAAAGGACTTTCCTAAATACAGAATCATGAATATTACTTTAGTAAAAAACGCATATATCGTCAACGAAGGAACAACAATTTTAGGAGATGTTCTTATTGAAGGCAATTATATTAAAACAATTGGCACTGGGCTAGAAGCTCCTAAAGATGCCACTATCATAGACGCAAATGGAGCGCATTTATTACCAGGAGCAATTGATGACCAGGTACATTTTAGAGAGCCAGGTTTAACACATAAGGCGAATATCGCCACAGAAAGCAGAGCCGCTATTGCCGGTGGAATCACTTCCTTTATCGAAATGCCAAATACGGTTCCGCAAGCGACCACACAGGAAGAACTGGAAAAAAAGTTTGAAACGGCAAGAAAAACTTCTTTTGCCAATTATTCTTTTATGTTTGGTGGAACGAACGACAATTTAGAAGAATTATTGAAAACGGATCCAAATACGGTAGCCGGAATTAAGTTGTTTCTAGGTTCATCTACAGGAAATATGCTGGTAGACAACGAAGAGGTACTTAAAAAAATATTCTCATCAACAGATATGTTGATTTCTGTGCACTGTGAAGACGAAGCTACCATTCGTAAAAACTTCCAAGAACACCTGGATCAATACGGCGAGGATATCCCTATCAAATTGCATCCAATCATAAGAAGTGAAGAGGCTTGTTACCTATCCTCTTCAAAAGCAATTGAACTTGCCAAGGAAACAGGTGCGAGATTACATATTTTTCACCTTTCAACCGCGAAAGAGACCAATTTATTCCGAAATGACATTCCTTTAAAAGATAAAAAAATCACGGCTGAAGTTTGCGTACATCACCTAAACTTTAATGACAGTGATTACGAGACCAAAGGAACCTTCATCAAATGGAATCCTGCTGTAAAAACCAAAACGGATCAAGACGGCTTATGGGAAGCACTTCTCGATGATAGAATCGACGTGATCGCAACAGACCATGCACCCCATACACTTGAGGAAAAACAACAGGTATACACCAAAGCTCCTAGTGGCGGCCCCTTGGTACAACATGCCTTACCTGCAATGATAAACGCATCTAAAGAAGGCAAAATCTCACTTGAAAAGATTGTAGAAAAAATGTGCCATAATCCGGCCATCCTGTTTGAAGTTAAGAAAAGAGGTTACATTCGAGAAGGGTATTATGCCGACCTTGTTTTGGTAGACACGAACAAATCGTGGGTTGCTACTAAAGAAAATACTTTGTACAAATGTGGATGGACTCCTTTTGAAGGTACTGAATTTAAATCGACAATTACGCATACTTTTGTCAATGGCGAATTGGTATACAACCAAGGAACTTTTAAAGAAACACTTCACGGGAAACGACTGGAATTTAATCGTTAATTTATGAAAAAGGGACTTTTATTTCTTATCGTTATCCTCATTGGTGCTTGTACGAGTAATACCATTTTTAAAAAGCCAGACGACTTAATTCCCAAAGAAGAAATGGTAGCCCTACTCACAGATTTGTACATTGCTACGGCTGCCAAATCCTCTAGAAACCTCGACAAAAAACGAAATGAGGATTACACCTTTATTGTATTTGAAAAATACGGAATAGACAGTGCACAGTTCAGAAGAAGCAATTACTACTACACCACTAAAATTGACGAATACGAAAAGATTTATAAAAAAGTTCAGGAGAACATAAGTGCCATAAACGAGAGGTATAAAGGCTTAAAAAAAATAAAGGATTCCATTCGAAAAGACAGTGTTACCCGAATCAGAAAACATTTTGATTCTATTAAAAAATTTAAAAAGGACTCTTTGGAATTGGCAAAAAAAGACAAAGCAAATCTAGACAGCCTTTTAGGTAAAGACGACCTCAAACCAATACGTTAATCAAGAAATTTTTGACAAATTTTAGTGATGACACTTTCTATGCTTTCAAAACAATAATCAAAGGTGTTTTTAACTTTTCCTGAAGAATAATAACTGTTTTTATTTGCTGATTTTGCAGTGTGTTTTGAAAATGTATTTGGCAGCCCGGTGAGTTTAGATTTCAACCAAGACAAGCGCCACCCAACTTCAGCCATAAATAAGCTCACTTTAAATGACGGTCCTTTAATTCCAAAGTTTTTGGCAATCATATCCATTACTACTTTAAAATTTAGGTTTTCAGAAACCAATACAAAACGCTCATTTACCACAGAATGCTTCATGGAAGTAAGCATTATATCAACCACATCATCTACACCAACAAACCCTGTTACTCCAAGCGTGTAAAAAGAAAAACCTCGATGCACCATTGAAAACAAGGTTCCGGAATTTTCATTCCAAAAGCCAGGACCAAGGATTATACCCGGATTTACAACTACAACTGGAAGTCCTTCTTGAGAGCCCCTCCACACTTCCATTTCGGCTCCGTGTTTGGTGATGGCATACCCATAGTTACTCAATTCTAAATTAAACTCATCTTCTTCATCTACATATGATTTACCAACCGTTTTTGAAAGCGTCGCTATAGAACTTACAAAGCATAGCTTCTCTATCGAAAAATCAAGACATAAATTCACAATATTGGCGGTCCCCTTGATATTAACGGACCTCATTTCTTTATAGTTTCGATCGTCAAAAGAAACTAAAGCAGCCACATGAAATACTTTTTGAACACCCACAAAAGCCACTTCAAGCGAAGGCACATCTGTTATATCAGCTTTTACCCAGTCAATCTTCGAAAACTGCTCTGAAACTTCTTGGGTATAGTATGCAAAAACCGTTTTTACCTTTTCAAGAGATTTCTCAGAACGATAGGTAGCACGTACCTGTTCATTTGCTTTAACCAATTTAAAAAGCAAATGTGCTCCGAGCATTCCAGTACCTCCGGTAACTAATATCATGCTACGAAAGTAATTAAAATAATCATGCTATAAAATGTTTCTTGGAAAGGCTAAAACGAAGACGAAAACCCAGACATAAACTTTTACACAGACAATGATGCAGACTTTGACATAGATAAACATGGAGTCTGTGTAAATATTTATTACTCTTACATTCTAAAACCTATCAAATACCCGTACGCTTTAGCAACAGCTTGAAACAAAAAACCAAAAACAAGAAACAAGAAACAAGAAACAAAAAACCTAATTACTATATTTGCAAAAAAAACAGAATACCATGACAACAAATTTCGTCGAAGAATTGAAATGGAGAGGGATGTTGCACGACATTATGCCCGGCACGGAAGAACAATTAAACAAGGAAGTTACTGCTGGTTATATTGGTTTTGACCCTACTGCAGATTCTTTACATATTGGAAGTTTAATCCCTATCATCATATTAATGCATTTTCAGAAAGCTGGACACAAGCCTATTGCATTGGTGGGTGGAGCAACTGGAATGATTGGAGATCCATCGGGAAAATCTGCTGAAAGAAATTTGCTAGACGAGGCTTCTTTAAACAAAAATATCGCAGGTGTAAAAGCGCAACTAGAACGCTTTTTAGATTTCAACAGCAATGCTGCCAATGCTGCCGAATTGGTTAATAATTACGACTGGATGAAATCTTTTTCTTTGATCGATTTTGTCAGAGATATCGGAAAGCATTTGACCGTTAATTATATGATGGCTAAAGAATCCGTAAAAAAACGTGTAAGTGGCGAAGGTGACGGTATGTCTTTCACTGAGTTTACCTACCAATTATTTCAAGGGTATGACTTCCTACATTTGTATGAAAACAAAAATTGCAAATTGCAAATGGGTGGATCCGATCAATGGGGAAACATCACTACGGGTACTGAATTGGTGCGTAGAAAAGCACAAGGTAAAGCTTACGCAATGACCTGCCCATTAATTACAAAGGCAGATGGGAGTAAATTTGGAAAGTCAGAAGGAGGTAATATCTGGCTAGACAAAGATAGAACTTCTGTATACAAATTCTACCAGTATTGGTTGAACTCGTCAGATGAGGATTCGGTAGATTTTATTAAGAAGTTCACCTTTTTAGACAAAGCAACCATCGATCAACTTATCGCAGAACACCAGGAAGCCCCACATACACGTTTGTTACAAAAAACAATCGCCAAAGAGGTAACCATTTTGGTACATTCCGAAGAGGATTATGAAAATGCCCTCAAAGCTTCCAATATTCTATTTGGAAAGTCAACGGCCGACGATTTAAAGTCTTTGGACGAACAAACCTTTTTAGATGTATTTTCGGGAGTTCCTCAGGCCGAGGTTGAAAAATCTCAAATTGATGAAGGTCTTGATATTGTTGCTGCTTTTGCTGAAACCGGGTTTCTAAAATCGAATGGTGAAGTAAGAAGAGCTTTAAAAGAAAACTCAATCTCTGTAAACAAAGAAAAAGTGCAAGACGATTATGCGATTGGTTCGAATGATTTAATTGCAGACAAGTACGTATTGTTACAAAGAGGAAAAAAGCGTTATTTCTTGCTGAAAGTAAAATAGAACGTATAAATTCTAATCAAAAAAGCGGCAATAGAAAATATTGCCGCTTTTTTTATCTGTTATTCCAATTTGAATCTGCCTTACTTTTCAGCCCCTCAGCGCCTTCTTCAATCCACAAATCCAAGGTATTGATTCCCCATGAATTGTAAAACAGATACAGTTTGTCGTTTCGAATTTCAAAGGTTTTAGGATCTATGGCAACCAATTCGTTTTTGGACCCCATGGCATAGGCACACCAACCTCCGTATTGAGGGATATACTTCTCTGAGTTCTTTTCAAATTTCTCAAGATTCTCCTTTGCAGAAAAAAGATAATGAACACCATCAATCGTAAATTTTAACTCCGATTTTCCTTTTACAGCCAAATTGTCAAAATAGGCCACCACATCATAACCTTCTGCAGCCACTCCTTTTCTATCGGTATTGATTTTTTGCTGGGCCATGCCCATTGTACCGGTAAGTACCACAAATAATAATAGTAAGTTTCTCATCTGATTTTATTTTGATTTTATAGTCGAAAAATTCAAAAAGTATTACAAGACCACATGACTAAAACTCAAGAAATCTAAGAAATCATCAAATTGCAGCCTCGAATATCTGAATTATCAAACCTTCCCAATATTTCAAAATCACCATTCGTTTGGATTTTCCCCAAATCTTGTGTGGCAATAAATGAACAGGAATTTATATTGGCGAGATCAATTACGTTGATCCCTCCTACTTTACCTTTAGGAAGCAACGTCAACGGGTCTTCAGTATCTCTAACCAGTACCTTCATCCATGGCGGTGTACTAAAAGTACCCTGACCTTTAGAATAGGCCTGACTCAACAACTCCGTCATACCGTATTCTGAATGTATTTCTGAAAGACCAAAACCTTTTTTTAATTCTTCGTGTAATTCTTCACGAATCATTTCTTTGCGTCTACCTTTCATACCACCTGTCTCCATTACCATCGTATGCTCGAGTTGAAATTGGTGTTTTTCGACCAAATCCAACAACGCAAAAGACACCCCAATCAACAAAACTTTCTTCCCTTCGCTATCAAGTTGAAGCAACGTAGCTTTCAATGCATCCAAATCATTCAGGTAAAACCCACTATCCTGATGGTTCGATTTCCTAATCAAATCGTCCACCATATAAATCAGAGAAGACCCCTCTCGCTCCAGATAAGAAGGAAGCAATGCCAAAACCACATAATCTTCAATAGCACCGTAGAAATGAGTAAAACCTTGCAAATAGCTTTTCTCATACAAAGACAGATCCGTTACAAGATGTTTACTTTGCGCCATTCCCGTGGTTCCACTACTCAAAAAAGTTTGCACAATCTCATTGGTATTGGAAAGAATCTTGTGTGATTTAAAAAACTGAATGGGTAAGAAAGGAATATCCTCAATTCGTAAGATCTCTTCTGGCTTCACCTTTAAATAAGCAATAAATTCTTTATACACATCACAATGCTGCGCTTGAAACCGAAAAACTTCCAAGGCCTTTACCACGAACGCATCATGGTTCTTAATTGCAAAAATACTGCGGTCTGTCTGTTTCATAAGTTGCGTCAAAAATACAGCTATTTTCAAAATATGACAAACGCTATAAAAACAAAAACCAGTAAAAGAAGTACGTCTCCTTTACTGGTTTTTCTGTACAAACTAGAGTTAGTCTACAAGGTTTCGTACACCTTTTTCAAGTCCAGTGTATCCTCCAAATCAGCTTGCAACTCCATCAAGTCTCTAAAAAGGCTTTTAATTTTTTCTTTATTTTCGGGCAAATCAGCCAAATCATTCATTTCTTCTGGGTCTTCATTCAAATTGTACAAACGCACTTTATTGATTTCAGGATACACCAACAATTTAAATCCATCCTTACGAATCATTCGTTGTACCTGAAGGTAAGCTCCATAGATAGCATCGTAATGACTTTCTTTTTGAGCTCCTTTAGCTAAACTCAAGAAACTGTTGAATTCAACATAAGCAGGTTTACCCACCCCTCCTAATTCCAAAGCCGTTGCCATAACATCTTGCAAATAAACATCCGCATCTACTTTTTTGTTTTTAGGAATATCCGGGCCTAAAATTAGCATTGGTGGACGAATACTGTGATCGTACAAGTTTTGTTTCCCCATAAAACCATGACGTCCCATAGCCAAACCGTGATCCGAAGTCATCAAAATATAGGTGTTATCCATTTTCCCTGACTTCTTTAAGGCGTCTACAATCATTCCTATTTGCGCATCTACATGAGAGATTGCGGCATAATATTCTTGTCTGTGTACCTTCACTGCATATTCAGTACGTGGCATTGGCGCCAACATTTCGTCACGCAAATAATTTCCGTTTCTGATATCATGTCTGTATGGATACTCGGTAGCATAGCTTTTAGGAATAGAAATATTTTCCAAAGGATACATGTCTACATATTCCTGAGGTGCCTGTCTTGGATCGTGCGGTGCATTAAATGCTAAGTACATAAAGAACGGTGTTTCTTTTGTTTTTGCTTGATTGATAAATCCAATGGCGTCGTCTCTTACAACTTCACTCCAATGCGTTCCACCTTCCCAAAAACCACCAAATTTCTTATCTGTTGGCGACCATGATTTGTCGTTCTCGTCGACGGGACGACCATAACCAACAGGCAGGGGTGCGCCTTCTTTTAATTTTGTTTTCTTCTTATGACCTCCCCAGGCATCGTGCGGCATTCCCGGACGTACATGCACCACATTATTAAACAAATCTTCAGCTTTCGCATCTACATGCCATTTACCGGTCATATAGGTTTCATAGCCTGCAGACTCCATCAATTTCGCCCAAGACATATCTAAAGAATCTTTTTTGGTCCAATTCTTACGGAATTTATTCACCCTCCAAACCGTTCTTCCGGAATTCATCATGGCTCTTGAAGCAGCACATACAGCCCCATTCCATGCCCCCATATTATAGGCATGTGTAAAGGTGGTTCCTTCTTCAACAAAAGAATTCAACGCAGGGGTACTTATTTCATTATTCCCTAATGCATGAATGGAAGTGTAGGTTTGATCGTCTGTAAAAATAAAAACGATATTGGGTTTTGTTTTTGTCTGCTCTTTTGATTTTGTTCCGCTACATCCAAGTGCAATGAGCGAAAGCAATCCTAATGTTATATTTTTCATCTATCTTTTAAATTATAGACACAAAAATAACACAACAGTACTCAATCTACTTACTCAATTTATTCAAATACTAACGCTAATGTTTCAAAAACGGTCTTTTTTCACTAAAACAACTGAACAAACAGAAAAACACCTATTATTTCTCTACACCCAATACTTCTTTAATAACACGTTCTAATTCTTGCTTTGGCAATGCTCCTTGCGCCATTTGAGGCTGACCTTCTCTTGGGCAAAACAACATAGAAGGAATGCTTCGAATTCCAAAAGCACCGGACAGTTCTTGTTCTGCTTCCGTATCCACTTTATAAATATTAATCTTGCCTTTGTATTCTTCATTTAGCGTTTCCAAAACCGGCGCCAGGGACTTACACGGGCCACACCAATCAGCATAAAAATCGATAATACAAGGCAACTCTCCTTCAAACTTCCAATCTTTATTTTCTTCGTAATTAAACACTTTTTTAAAAAACGTTTCTTTCGTCAATAACTCTGTCATAATTTCAATAATTTACATTCTTTGTTTTGGACGGCAATTTACAAAAGCCTTACAGTTGGTATTATAACCCAAGTTACAATACTTCTTTTATTTGAATTTCTTTCCCATGTAACAAAATAGATTGCTGCGCTATTTTCCCTAACAACAACTTTCCAATGGGTGAACTCGGAGAAATTGCAAAATAGGATTCCCCTGCTACGGAAATAACTCCTGCGCTAACCGCAATAAAATAAGAACCCATAGACGTTGCTACCAAACTTCCCAAACGCACAAATTCAGACACACCTTCTATGGTTACCTTGGATAGTAAAACATGCATTTCATTGGCGTCTTTCCACTGTTGCCCAGCTTTCTCCATTTCCAACTGCAACATAGCTCTCCCTGTTTCATGTTTGTCACCTGCTGAACTCTTAGTTTCCGAATGCAATGCCTGTTGATTTGACCTGATAGTAGCTTCAATAGTTTGCAGTTTTTGATTTACAAAATTATTACATTGCTGTAACAATTCCCTTTTTATTTCTTCTACTTTCATTTAAAACTCCAATTTTAATTGTATATCGAGCACCGCTTCTTTCTCCTTTGTATTTACATTTAAGTTAGATACTGAAATTCCTAACAAACGTACAGAGTCCTTCATTTTTTCTTGAAACAACAAATCTTTTACCGTCGCTAACAAAACTGACTTGTCTTTTATAAAATAAGGCAGTGTCTTACTTCTGGTCTGTTGTGAAAAGTCGCTATACTTTATTTTTAAAGTTACCGTTTTTCCAGAAACCTCCGACTTCAATAAACGTTTCTCCAATTCCTCAGATATCTTTTCAAGTTTTTGCAGCATAAAAACCTCTGACGTAAGGTTTTTACTAAAAGTGTGCTCTGCCGCTATCGACTTTCTAATACGATTGGTTTTTACTTCACTGTTATGAATACCTCTTACAATGTGATAGTAATATGTACCTGATTTACGAAAATGTTCTATTAAAAATTCTTCCGTTTTACTTTTTAAATCTTTCCCCGTAAAAATACCCAATTTATACATTTTTTGTTGGGTTACTTCCCCTATTCCATAAAAATTTTCTATGGGAAGTGCCTCTAAAAAAGGCAATACCTCATCCTGAGCGATGGTTTTTTGTCCGTTGGGTTTATTGATATCTGAGGCAACTTTCGCTATAAATTTGTTTACAGATATTCCTGCAGAAGCCCGCAACCCTGTCTCCTTAAAAATACGTTCACGAATTTCAGTGGCGATTAGCGTAGCAGAAGGATTTCCTTTTTTATTCTGAGTAACATCTAAATAGGCTTCATCCAAGGACAACGGCTCTACCAAATCGGTATAATCGAAAAAAACACGTCTTATTTCTTGAGATATTTCTTTGTAACGTTCAAAACGCGCAGGTACAAACACCAATTCTGGGCATAACTTCTTGGCTAAGACACCAGACATCGCCGAACGCACACCAAATTTACGTGCCTCGTAACTTGCTGCTGATACTACCCCACGAATTTCACCTCCACTTACCGCAACGGGTCTCCCTCTCAATTCTGGGTTGTCATATTGCTCCACAGATGCAAAAAAAGCATCCATGTCAATGTGAATAATTTTTCGTGAAACGGTGTTTATTAGGTCCATTATAACAAATAAAACAACCACAAAGCTATGATAAAAAGCCTCTTCTTAGAACAATTATCGCAAGATTATTCCTAAAACAAAATAAATTGTCTACTTTAGACATACTAGTACCAAATACATACGCTATAACTTAACCCCTACCAATTGAAGAAACTAATTTATACGCTTATCACGGTTATTTCCATTTCTCTAAGTCAAATTATTGGACAAGAAATACCTCCTTTAAAAAATTACACTCCTAATTCCTACAAAGGAGGAAATCAGAACTGGAAACTCTCACAAAACAACAGCAAGCATATATATAGTGCCAATAACGAAGGACTTTTGGAATTTAGAGGCGCAAAATGGAAGTTATATCCTTCACCCAACAACACTATATTAAGATCGGTAACTACCATAGGTGACCTTGTATACACGGGTGCTCATATGGAATTTGGTGTATGGAAGAGAAGCGTTTACGGAGATTTGACGTACACGTCTATTAGCAATCAGCTAAAAGTGCCTTTGGTGGAAGATGAAGACATCTGGAATATTATAGAATATGACAAATGGGTACTGTTCCAATCATTGCATAGAATTTACATATACAATACAGAGGATACTTCTTTCAAAATCATCAAATCTGAAACGGTTTTGCAAAAAATATTTAAAATAAATAAAAGTATCTTTTTCCAAAAAACGAACGACGGACTTTATAAAATTGAAAACGGTGAAGAAATTGCAATCTCTAAAGACCTGGTACTCAAAAAAAACATTTTAGTCAATATATATAGTGACAAAGAGGGACTCTTATTGTTAACGCAAGAAAAAGGATTCTTTCATCTCTCAAAAAACGGAACGCTAAACAAATGGAAGACAAAAAACGAATCTTTATTAGAGGAAATAAGTGTTTACAGCAGCTGTAAAATGTTTGACGGTTCTTATATATTGGGTACCATTTCAAATGGAATTTACATACTAAATAAGGACGGAGCAATTGTTTCAAACATAAATCAAAAGAAAGGGCTTAACAATAATACAGTATTGGATGTATTCGAAGATCGCGATCATAACATATGGTTAGCATTAGACAACGGTATTAGTGTATTGAATTACAACGATGTCTATAAGGTATACAGTGATATCAATACCAATTTTGGAGCCGTATACACTGCTACTATTTTCGAGGACTATTTATATCTCGGAACCAATCAGGGATTATTTTACAAGAAATCAAACAGTTCAAGCCCATTTCAACTTATTCAAGGTACAAAAGGACAGGTATGGTGTTTATCCATAATTGACAATGAAATTTTTTGCGGACATAATAAAGGGGCCTATCTTATAAAAAAGAACAAAGCGATAAAAATCACAGATACACCAGGTACTTGGGAAATCAAAAAAATTCCAACTAATAAAAACTTATTACTGCAGGGTAATTACAATGGCTTATACGTATTACATCGTACAAATGGGAAATGGCAATTGCGAAACAAAATTGAAGGATTTGACAACTCCAGTAGATTTTTTGAAATCTACACAAATAATGAAATTTTTGTAAACCATGAATACAAAGGAATCTTTAGGTTACAAACCAACGAAGATTTTACAAAAATTACGAATGTAAACATAGACATTTCTAAAAAGGGAAATAAGTCAGGACTAACAAAGTACAAAGGAGAAATCATATACGGTTACAATGAAGGGATATACATCTATGATTCCATTCAAAAAAACTTTGTGAAGTCTATTTTTTCTGACGAAGTATTTACGCCTTTAGAAAAATACATCTCAGGTAAAATTATCCACACTACCAATGATAAACTTTGGGGATTTACCCAAAACAATATTGTCTATTTTTCATCTGACAAAATAAACAACACACCGAAAATCACAAAAATTGCATTACCGTCCGACATCCGTAGAGACATTTCAGGCTACGAAAACGTAACACATATTAAAGATGAAACATATTTAATTGGAAATGCACATGGCTACATCCTTTTAGATTTAGATAAAATTGACACAAAAGCGCATACTTTACAATTACAGCAAATTACAAAAGGCTCCTTAAACGGCAGTAAATCAAAAGTACCCCTAAACACAGTAAGTACAATACCCTATATTGAAAACAATATAGACATTAGATATACCGTTCCTAACTATGATCGATTCACAGAAGTGAAATATCAGCATAAATTAATTGGACTGTACGACGAGTGGAGCACATGGACATTAAACCCAAGAACCGCTTTTAAAAACCTCCCTTTTGGAGACTATACATTTATTGTAAGGGCAAAAACAGGCAACACAATTTCGTCTAATGAAGTTAGGTATAGTTTTAGCATTGACAGGCCTTGGTATTTATCTAATCAAATGATAGGTACGTATATCTGTATCCTAATCTTGTTGTTTTTCAGCATCCATACCGTCTACAAACAATACTACAAAAGACAAAAGCAAAAATTACTGTATAAGAAGCAACGCGAATTTGAAAGAAGTCAGTTAGAAAAAGAAAAAGAAATTATGAAGCTTAGAAACGATAAGCTTAGAAGCGACATTGAAAACAAAAACAGAGAACTGGCGGCCTCTACTATGAGCATTATTAAAAAGAATGAATTTTTAAACACCATTAAAAAAGAATTACAAGACACCAAAGGAACGAACGCGGTTAACCCAGTAATTAAAATTATAGATAAAAACCTTAACAACCATAGTGACTGGGAACTCTTCCAGGAGGCTTTTAACAATGCCGATAAAGACTTCTTGAAAAAAGTAAAAGATAAACATCCAAACTTAACACCAAACGATTTGCGATTGTGTGCTTATTTACGTCTTAATTTATCCTCAAAAGAAATAGCTCCATTATTAAATATCAGCTACAAAAGTGTTGAAATAAAGCGTTACCGACTTAGAAAAAAGATGGGATTGACCACCAAAGACAATTTAACCCACCATATTCTAGAAATTTAAGAACTACATTCTACATACATCACCTCTACATAACACAAAACTGCACCTTTTTTCTTTTTCTTCATACGACTATAAACATTTGTACACACCTATCCAAACCCCGCTAAAAACCACAAAGAAACATCTCTAATCACAGGTTTTAAAAGCAAAATCACATTTGTGTAGTGCTCTTGTATAGGTGCTTTTGCAAGAAATAAAAACAATCATTTGTAATTTACAGTAGAATTCAAACCCGAATTTCCATCAGGCACTTAACTACATTTATAATTGTCGTTATAGACAAGTTACACTTGAAGGTATTCGACATTAAATCGAAAACTCGAGACTTCGATTTAAAAAACCAAATTAACAAAGGATACTTATTAAGTATTCAAACAATCAAAAACCAAAACCAATGAAAATTAGACTATTACTAATTTTGTTTGTCTGTACGGCTTCAGCTCTGTACTCGCAACAAACGCAAGTGACGGGAACAGTCATCTCCTCTGAGGATGATTTCCCTATTGTAGGAGCCAACGTACTCATTCAAGGAAAGAACACAGGTACAACCACAGATTTCGATGGAAACTTTTCACTTTCTGTCAACAAGGGAGACATATTGTCTTTCAGCTATGTGGGATTCGAAACCCAAACCGTCACCATAGGCGACCAACAAACAATTAACATTACCTTAGGCGCCGATACAGCTGCCCTAGATGAAGTCGTTGTCGTAGGATACGGTACTCAAAAGAAAAAAGAGGTAACAGGTGCAGTGGCTGTAGTAGATGCAAAATCAATTGCAAAACTAAACCCACAACGTGTAGAACAAGCATTACAAGGTCAAATCTCTGGTGTGAGCGTTACCTCATCATCAGGTTCTCCTGGTAGCAGTTCTAACATTCGAATTCGTGGTATTTCTACAAATGGAGACAACAATCCATTGATTTTAGTAGATGGAAACGTTATTGAAGACTTATCAGTAATCAACCCAAATGACATAAAAAGCATCAATGTTTTAAAAGATGCAACCGCCGGTATTTACGGTGTACGTGCTGCCAATGGAGTTATCTTAATCGTAACAAAAACGGGTAGAAAAAACAGTGATTTAAAATTCTCATTAGACTCTTACACAGGATTTCAACAAACCACAAGAGAAATTAACGTATTGAATGCCACTGAATATGGATTAATCACAAACGAAGCTGCTGTTGCTGGGGGAAACGGCCCAATATATACAGATATTCCTTCCTTAGGTTATGGAACCAATTGGCAAGATCAAGTATTTACAGTAGCTCCTATTTCGAACATCGACTTCACCGCCAACGGAGGTACTGAAAAAGCAGCTTATTCTTTTGGAATTGGGTATTTAGACCAAGATGGAATTGTAGGAGGTTCTGCTGCTAATTTTAACAGGTTAACTGCACGTGCCAATTTTCAATACGACATTTTGGAAAATTTAAAATTGAACTCAACAGCAATTTACACTCACTCCAACAATAATAATTTTAAAGAAAACGAATTAGGTTCTGTTTTATTTAACGCCTTAAACATGAACCCTACACAACCTGTAAAAGAAGACGATGGCACCTATTCTTTGGCAGAAGGTCTAGGAGGTGAAGTAATCAATCCAGTAGCACAAATTGCCAATACATACAACGAAACTCAAATTGACAAAATCAGTGCAACTTTAGGATTAAAATATTCATTTTTATCTGATTTCACCATAGACTCTAAATTTCAATACAACCACTCAGATGTAGCGCTCGATATATTCAGTCCTGAAGTATATTACGGAAGTGGTAAAGTATTTAACATTGACAGAAACGCTGTAAACGATGACGATACAAACTACCAAGATTATACTTGGGATAACTTTATCACCTATAACAAAACTATCAATGACGATCACAATTTAAAAGTGTTATTAGGGATGTCTGTCTTCAAAACGATAGGTACCTTTGAAAGCTATACTGGATACGAACTTTTAGATGAAAACGGAAATCCAACGAACTCTCCTGACTATGCAAACTTAGCAAATGCAACAGAGGTAATAGACAACAAAGAACAAGAGAAAATATTGGGTGCCAACACCTTTGATGTACGTCTATTGTCTTACTTTACTAGAATTCAGTATGACTACAAAGGAAAGTATTTATTTTCTGGTTTGATTCGTAGAGATGGTTCTACGCGATTTGGGCCAAACAACCGTTTTGGATACTTCCCATCTGCCTCTTTAGGGTGGAACATTTCTGAAGAAGACTTTTTAGTCGACAGTTCTTGGTTAAACTTTTTAAAACTAAGATTGAGTTACGGTATCATTGGTAGTGATAAGATTGGAGATTATAGATATATATCTACTCTTTCGGGACAAGCACGATATGTATCTGAAGGAGAACTTCTCTACGGAAAAGCA
This sequence comes from uncultured Flavobacteriaceae bacterium, assembly GCA_943789365.1. GTDB lineage: Bacteria > Bacteroidota > Bacteroidia > Flavobacteriales > Flavobacteriaceae > Flavicella. Next base: position 1,108,056 of record CALSTV010000001.1, read on the forward strand.
GAAGGTGACCTCTCCAATCCAGACATCAAATGGGAAGAGCAAGTAACATCCAACATTGGTATTGATGCCAAATTCTTGGACAATTCTTTGAGCATCTCTATGGATGCCTTCTCTAAGAAAACAGAAGACTTACTTTTAAGCGCTCAAGTATCTGGAATTTTAGGTGCCGCAGCTCCTGGTTCTTCTGCTCCAACCGTCAACGCGGGTACGGTAGAAAACAGAGGATTTGAATTTGCCGTGAGCTACAACAAAGCAGTAAGCGAAGACTTTAGATTTAATGTAAGTTATAATTTTACCACCTTAGAAAATGAAGTATTGTTTGTAGCCAGTGAAAACGGATTCGAACAAGGAGGAAACTTTGGTGTAGGTCTTGAGCCCCCATCACGAATGGAAGCTGGAAAACCTATTGGATATTTCTACGGATACCAAACCGATGGCATCTTCCAAAACCAAGCTGAAATAGATGCCAGTGCCATAACAAGCACTTCTACAGCTCCAGGAGATCTAAAATTCGTAGATCAAAATAACGACGGAGTGATCGATCTCGATGATCGTGTAGATATTGGAGACCCAATTGCAGACCTTACTATGGGATTAAATATTGGAATGAATTATAAAAACTTTGATTTCAATGCCTCTGCATTTGCCTCCATAGGAAACGACATCGTTCGTAACTATGAAAGAAATCAACCACAAGTAAACCGTACCAACCAAAATTTGGGTAGATGGACAGGAGAAGGCTCTACCAACGAAATTCCAAGAGTTACGGCAGGAACCTCTCCCAATGCCTTTTTCTCTGACTATTTTGTTGAAGACGGTTCATATCTGCGCATACAAAACGTGCAATTAGGGTATACGCTTCCGGAAAACATTGTTACAACAGCGGGATTAGACAAACTGCGTATCTACTTTTCTGTAAACAATTTGTACACTTTTACAGACTATAAAGGTTACGACCCGTCTGCTTCGGTAGGAGAGCCTATTGGCGCCGGAATTGACCAAGGGTTTTACCCAGTACCGAGAACTTATATGTTGGGTCTAAATGTTAAATTTTAATATAGCGAATCATGAAAATATTTAGTTTAAAAAACATCGCACTAGTAGGAATATTCGCTGTAACCATTGCATGCAGCGACGATTTTATCGACGTTCCTTCAAAAAATGAAAACTCAGAAGATTTTTTCAACAGTCAAGAAGACTATGAAGACGCGCTCATTGGAGCCTATGATCTTTTGCAATCCTCATATCTCAATGTAATGGTTGGAGAAATTGCCTCTGACAATACCCTGGCAGGTGGTGAAAGTGCTACCGACACACCAGGTATTCAGGAAATCGACGACATGATACACACACCTTCAAACGCTATCTTAAGAGATATCTGGAGCTGGATGTATGCTGGAGCAAACAGAGCCAATTACATTCTAGAATTCCAAAACAAAACAGAGTTTACAGGTAAAGCAAATATTATCGCTCAAGCTAAGTTTTTAAGAGCTTACTATTATTTCGAATTAGTAAAATGGTTTGGAGATGTACCGATGTCTGTGGATAAGCGCTTGCAGTTTGGAGATCAATTTACAGTAGACAGAACCCCCAAAGCGGAAGTATATGCACAGCTCGAAAAAGACCTTACGGAAGCCATCCCAGATTTACTGGCAACCCAAGAAATTGTTGGTTATGCTACGAAAGGTGCTGCACAAGCCCTATTAGGTAAAATCTATTTATACCAAGACAAATTCGACGAAGCCGCTACTGTTTTAGAAAATATTGTTACAGGTCCATACAGTTTAGTAACTGATTACAGTACCATTTTCGAACCAGCAGGTGAAAACAATAGTGAAGCTGTTTTTGAAATTCAGTACACAGACAAAGAAGGTGCTGATTACGAATGTCTTCAATGTAGTGAAGGAAATGTACTGGTAGGTTTTAGCGGAATTAGAGCGTACAAAGGTCCAACTTTTGACACAGGACATAGTTTTAACGTACCGACTCAAGAAGCCTACGAAGCTTTTGAAGCTAATGACTTAAGAAGAGATATCGCGATTCTAGATATTGAAGCTTGGAACACTGCAAACGGATCCACTTCAGGTGAAGGACATGAACACACTGGGTATTTTAACCGTAAATACCTCCCAAGAAAGGGAGACCTCAACACAGGAGATGCCAACCTTACAAACCCAAACAACTACAGAGCAATTCGCCTTGCTGATGTATTATTGATGGCGGCAGAAGCAAACAACAGAAAGACAACACCTGATGATGCCAAAGCAAGAGGTTATTTGAATCAAGTAATTGAAAGAGCCTTTGGAAATGCAGATCACAACAGCTCGGCTAGCGGAAGCACATTGACAACGGCTATCTTAAACGAAAGAAGATTGGAACTCGTAGGAGAAGGACACCGTTTCTTTGACTTAGTCCGAACTGGAAACGCTGAAGGAACTATTCCTGGATTTGAAGCTGGTAAACACGAAGTATTTCCAATCCCTTCTATTGAAATTGAATTGGCAGGAAGCCGATGGGAACAAAACCCACAATACTAATCTTAAATACCTAACAAGATGAAAAAAATAAATTATATATACAGCGCCATTTGCATGCTTCTTTTGAGCATTGGTTGCTCCGACGATGTGGTAGACCTTAGCTATGCAGATGCAGACAATCTTCCTGCTCCAGCAAATGTCTCAGCAACACTAAACGTGTCTCAAGACAATTCAGGGACCGTTTCCATTACACCCTCGGGAGAAAACGCTTCTGAATTCGAAATTAACTATGGAGATGGCACCGAAGAAACAGTTACTTTAACCACAGGACAAAGTACAGAACACATCTATACGGAAGGGAATTACGACATTCAAGTAATGGCTTCAGGTATCGGTAATCAAAAAACAACCGCCATTATTCCTTTGATGCTTTCCTTTAGAGCACCAGAAAATATAGAGATCACTGCCGAAGTTGACGGTTCAAACCCTTTCCAAATAAACGTATCTGCAACGGCGGACTACGCCGCTTCTTTTCAAGTGTATTTTGGTGATGGTGACAATGAAGCACCCACAGCACTAGCGCTAGAAGGAATGGTTTCACATGAATATCCGATGGTTGGAGACTATACCGTTAGAGTGGTTGCCTTAAGTGGAGGAACACAAACTTCGGAAGAAACAAAGGAAGTTAAGGTTTCTAAACCAACAAATTTACCTATCGATTTCGAAATTTTCGACACCACAGTTATTACTGATTTCGATGGTGGAGAGCTGACCGTAACTGACAACCCAGATGTTTCCGATGGAAACGGTTCTTCAAAAGTAGGACAAATGGTAAAAAAGGCAGGACAAACTTGGGGAGGAAGCCTCATTACCTTATCCGCACCGATTGACTTTTCTGAGAAAAAAGTAATAAAAATGAAAGTTTGGTCGCCAAGAGTAGGTGCAAATGTATTGTTTAAGGTCGAAAATTTAACTGAAAGCTCTATCAACTACGAACAAGAAGTAGCGACAACAACAGCAAATGCTTGGGAAGAAATTGCATTTGATTATTCAGGAATCAACGATACCAACGAATACCAAAAAATAATATTGATTTTTGACAATGGTACGATGGGAGATGGTTCAAGTGATTTTACCTTCTATGTTGACGACATCAAACAAGCAACCTCTATTAGTTCTGACCCAGAAGTATTCCCAATGGACTTTGAATTGCCTTTTAATTTGAGTTCATTTGATGGAGGAGAAATTAAAGTTATTGCAAATCCGGAAACTACAGGAAATAGTTCTGCCAATGTAATTGAATTGGTAAAAGGAGCTGGTGCCGTATGGGCAGGTTCTAAAATAACTGTTGACACTCCCTATGAAATGGCAACAAGCACTACGGTTACTGCAAAAATTTGGTCGCCTAGAGCAGGGTTGAATCTTTTGATGAAATTTGAAGATGCAACACCTTGGCCTAATACGGTGGCTACAGCAGACGCCATTGCAACAACAACAACAGGAAATGCCTGGGAGGAAATTACCTTTTCTTTTGCTGGTATAGATACGGCCATAGACTACCACAACTTGGTATTGATTATGGACAACGGAACAGCAGGAGACGGCTCTGCCAATTATACCGTTTACTTAGATGACTTCTCAATTGCCTCCTTCCTAGATTCAGAACCAGCCGAAACATTGAGCAGTTTTGACGGTGGGGAAATAAGCATCATTTCAAATCCACAAACGACAGGAAACAGTTCTTCCAATGTGGTCAAGCTTGTAAAAGGTGCAGGTGCTGTATGGGCAGGTTCTAAAATCACCTATGACACCCCCTATCCTGTAAAGAACGGCGATCAAATTACCATGAAGGTATGGTCACCACGAGCAGGGTTAGTATTATTGATGAAATTCGAGGATGCGACACCTTGGCCAAACAATAAAGAAACAGGAGAAGCAATTGCCACTACTTCTAGTGCAAACGAGTGGGAAGAATTAACCTTTACCCTTTCTGGTGTAGACCCTACGGTTTCATATACCAATATAGTATTGATTATGGACAACGGAACACAAGGTGACGGAACTGACAATTACACCTTGTATATAGATGATATTAACAACGCCAACTAAAAACTAAAAAGATGAAAAATAGTCTAAATATATTTAAAACACTATTTGTAGCAATCGCCTTTTTGGTGGTTGGCTGCGAAGAAGAAACTTATGAATTTGGAGAAATAACACCTCCTTCAGACATCGCCGTTACTGCGGTAATTCAGGGAGCAGATGAAGCAAATCCTTATGGAGATGGTAGTGGTATTGTTAGCTATACCGCTTCAGGAGAAGACGCCATTTCTTACAAATTTATTTTTAACGAAAGTGAAACAGTAGCACCATCAGGGGAACACACCTATTTGTTCTCCAATACTGGAGTAGATACATATACGGTAACTGCTGTCGCTATTGGAACCGGAGGTGTTACCTCTAGTGTTGCTATCAATACAGAAGTACTCGTTACCTACGAACCACCAGCAGATCTCCTAGAAAAGTTATTTGGTAACGGAGAAAAAACATGGAGAGTTAAGTCAGAAGCGCAAAGTCATTTCGGACTGGGTGAAGTTAATGGCAACGACTTCGACAATATTTGGTGGAGGGCTGCACCTGGTGAAAAATCGGAAACAGGAATGTATGACGATCGCTATATCTTTAATATCGATGGAACCTTTACACATATTACAAACAGTGTAAACGGCGATAACACAGGTACTATTTTCGGTAGAGAGCGTCCTTTAGAAGCCGATCTTGGTCCAACCGACGAAGCACCGAACGGAGCAGACATTGAAAATTACCCATATAATGATTATACGGAAACCATGACCATATCAGCACCAGGAGGTATTGAAACCATCAGTTTAACTGGCTACGGATTTATCGGATACTATAGCGGTGGAAATCACCAATATATGATTATGGACAGAGGAACTCCAGGCGAATTAGTGATAAAAACAACCGATGATATTGCAGAATTCGATTGGTGGTTTATTATCACCGACGAAGAACCAATCGAATAATTCGTTTTTAGGAAACATAAAAAACGAGAATTGTTCTACAATTCCAAAGCTATCTCAAGAGATAGTCATAAGACAGTTAGTAGTTAGGTTTTTAGACCTGAAAATTGGTTAGTAGGAAGAAAAGGGGGAGGCGCCACCTCCCCTTTTTTAATAAAAAAACGGGTATGAGTCTCAAAAAATAACACAAGTATTGACATAAAGTTTCTTTCACTATTCTTGTTGTTCTCAAAAGACTGTATATCTATTAAATTTTGAACAAAACAATTAAGCAACAAACCTATGTCAAAAAAACTTACCCTCATAGCATTTGTCGTCTCCTTAGGAGGATTTCTATTCGGTTTTGATGCCGGAATTATTTCGGGTGTCATGTCCTACGCAGGTCCCGAATTTGATTTAAACGATATGCAATCTGGATGGGTTGTAAGCTCTCCCTCCTTTGCCGCAATGATTGCCATGCTATTCTCTGGTAGGTTGAGCGACCTTATTGGGCGAAAAAAAATATTAATTGTCGTTGCCTTTTTATATGCTTTGTCCGCATTACTTTCCGCAGATGCCAATTCCTACGAAATGCTCTACATCGCAAGAATGATTGGTGGGCTGGCTTTTGGTGCAGCACTCATACTTGCACCTACATATATTGCTGAAATATCAACTGCTGAAAACAGAGGAAAACTCGTATCCATTCAGCAATTAAATATTGTACTTGGTTTCTTTGCTGCCTTCTTAAGCAATTACTACCTAAACAAATATAACAGTGATGGAGCTTCTTTTTTTACCGACGAAAATGTTTGGAGATGGATGCTCGGATTGGAATTGATTCCCGCTGTCCTCTATTTCAGTTTACTGTTCTTCGTACCTAAAAGTCCGCGATGGCTATATGCTCAAAACAAAATAACAGAAGCCAAAAGGGTTTTGAACCAAATTCACGGAAATGAAATAGCAGCGCAAGAACTCCAAAGTATAGAACAAAACCTCAAAGAAAAGTCAGTGACTTCCAAGGTACACCTGAAAGAATTACTACAACCGGCATTGCGTTATATAATGATGATTGGTTTAACGATTGGCGTCTTACAACAAGTTACAGGAATCAATGCCGTATACTTTTACGCAACTTCTATTTTTAAACAAACAGGAATTGGTACCGATGCTTCCTTTTCCTCCGGAGTGTTGTTGAGTTCGGTAACTGTAGTATTTACTTTTGTAGCTATTTTCCTTATTGACAGAATGGGAAGAAGGCCATTGTTGCTTGTTGGTATCTCAGGAATTGCCCTAAGTTTATTGCTATGTGCCTATGGGTTTAACCAAGCTAGCTATGAACTAACCTCAGCCGAAATTGCTGCTTTCGAAAACATCGAATCAGATCAGTTGACTCCTTTTGAAAACAAACTGTACGACAACGATCTAGATTTTAAAAATGACATGAAAACAGCCTTAGGCACCCAAGTTTATGCAAAAAACGAAGGCGCTATATTAGAAGCTGCAACAAATATAAACGCAACATTAGTACTCATTGGTATTCTGGGGTTTATTGCCTGTTTTGCCTTTTCGTTAGGCCCTGTAATGTGGGTATTACTCTCAGAATTGTATCCACTAAAATACAGAGGATTAGCTATTGGTGTTATTGGTTTTGTAAACTCTTTCGCCAGCTGGTGTGTACAGCAAGTATTCCCATGGGAACTTTCAAACTTAGGAAACGCGATGAGTTTTCTAATATTTGGAACCATTGCCTTGCTTGGATTCTTTATCCTATTAAAAATATTACCTGAAACCAAGGGAAAATCATTAGAACAAATAGAAAGTGAATTCGTAAAGTAGCCAACCATAAAACGCAATCAAATGAAAACATTTCTCACATTACTTCTTGGGTTTGTCATTGCACTTGGTACTATACTGAACATAAAGAAAAAATCTGTCATGCCTATCGAAAGCCCTGTCAAAGTAACACTCAACAACCTACAAGGAAAATACCAATTGTTGGTCAACGGAAAGCCCTTCTACATAAAAGGAGCTGGCTTAGAATTTGGAGAAATAGCAAGTTTGGCTAAGCACAATGGAAACTCATTTAGAACCTGGAGAACATCCAATGGAAAACAAAGCGGAAAACAAATATTAGATGAAGCTAAAAAATACGGATTAATGGTCACCATGGGAATTGAAGTTGGAAGAGAACGCCATGGATTTGACTATGACAATCCTGAAGTAGTTCAAAAACAATTGGAAAACATAAAAAAAGAGGTACTAGCACTAAAAGACCATCCTTCTTTAATGATTTGGGCTATTGGTAATGAATTGAATTTGCACTATAGCAACCCTAAGGTGTGGAATGCCGTCAATGAAATCTCGAAAATGATACATGAAATAGACCCGAATCATCTCACCACCACAACCCTAGCAGGCATCTCTCAAAAAGAAATCAATTATATCAAAGAACGCTGTACAGATCTCGATTTGTTATCCATTCAGATGTACGGAGAACTACCCGAGCTACCAAAGCTTCTCAAAAAGTACAATTGGAGAGGCCCTTATATGGTTACAGAATGGGGAGCGACCGGACATTGGGAAGTTCCAAAAACTTCATGGGGTGCTCCCATTGAAGAGCACTCAAGTTTAAAAGCGGCAAACTATCTTCAACGATACAAAACAGGAATTGCCATTGACACCAAACAATGCCTAGGGTCCTATGTCTTTTTATGGGGACAGAAACAAGAAAGAACACCTACCTGGTACGGACTGTTTTTGGAAAACGGGAAAGAAACAGAATCTGTAGATGTTATGCATTATATATGGAATGATGCATGGCCCGAAAACAAAACACCACAAATCACTTCCTTTACACTCAATAACAAAACGGCCTACGACAATGTGGTAGTAAAAGAAGGAAGTATCGTTTCTGCAGCATTAGAAATCACAGATCTTGAAAAGGATGACATTCATTACAGATGGGAACTTTTAAAAGAAAGCACAAGTGTACAAGAAGGTGGGGATTATGAAGAACGACCTAAAAACTTAAAGATAAAAACCATCAAAATATCAAAAGGAACACTCGAATTCAAGGCACCGAAAAAAGGAAATTACAGACTGTTTGGCTATGCTAATGATGGACATTCACACGAAGCTACTGCAAACATCCCGTTTCGAGTAACAGAATAAAAACATAATTCTTGTTTCAATGATTTCATGTTACATAATGATGCCAATACATTTATCAGATGCAATGAGATAAAAGGTGATTATCACCAAAAAAAACTAATAGTTTAATCGAAAAAAAACAAGAATCATTGAAATTGCCGTTTCAAATGAAAAAAGAAGTGCCTCCTGTTTTCCATCCTAACAACTTATGAGCGATTTTATCACTACAACAACTATACATCGCTCTCATGTTATTGAATAGAAACTTGCAGAAAACATTTCAAAAAACACCTCTAAACAGCAGTAATAACAAGGGAAATCATCAACCTAATACAATTTAACAATTGTGTAGCGGTTGTGTACAGGTCATAAATTTCTTCAATCTTTTCAACTGTATTAATTTTAAAAAACAATTAAACCAAAAACCAATTTCAATGCATACAGCGAACCGATATTTATTTTTATTGACTACTTTTTCATTCTTATTAATAGCATGTGCTTCAGATGACGACGATACTGTTGAGGGAACTCAAAATGAAATCGTTCCTTCTAACCTAATTATCGATATCAATATTGCAGGACAAGGAGTCTTATATCCAAATGGTGATGGATCTGGAAATGTAAACATTACGGCCTCGGCAACAAATGCAAGTTCTTATATATTTGAATTTGACGAAAATGTAAGTATAGAAAACACAACAGGAATTGCTTCCTACCAATATACAGCGATAGGAAAAAACAGTTATACCGTAACGGTGACTGCCCTTTCTGAAACTGGAAATTCAGTAAGTCATTTTAGACAAATAACGGTCTACAAAGGCGACTCAAATGAGGCTGGTCCAGGAACCCAATTAATCTGGTCTGATGAGTTCGATTCACCGGGAGCTCCAGATACTAGTAAATGGACGTATGATCTTGGAGATGGCTGCCCGAACGTTTGTAATTGGGGAAATGGCGAAGCTCAATACTACACTGATAGAACAGAAAATGTAGAAGTAAAAGATGGTATTTTAAGAATCACAGCCAAAAGAGAAAATTACCAAGGCTATGATTTCACATCAACACGTCTAAAAACACAAGGGAAATTTAGTTTTACCTATGGACGAATCGAGGTACGCGCCAAATTACCTTCAGGAATTGGAACATGGCCTGCCATTTGGATGCTTGGAGATAATATTACTACTGTAGGATGGCCAGCTTGTGGCGAAATAGACATTATGGAACACGTTGGTAAAAACCTAGGCAGCGTACAAAGTGCTATGCATACGCCTTCGAGTCATGGAGCAACCGTAAACCATGGGTCTACTTTCATTAGTGATACTACAACAGCCTTTCATGTTTATACCATGGAATGGTCTCCAGAAAAAATAGAATTTTTCGTAGATGATCATTCTTTTTACACCTACAATCCCAACGTAAAAACGACAAGTACCTGGCCGTACACTGGTAACCAATTTATCATATTGAACATCGCCATGGGAGGTGTTTTAGGTGGTCCCATAGAAAATTCATTCCAAGAAAGCAGTATGGAAGTAGATTATGTGCGTGTTTACCAATAACACCAAAAAACGTGAAGGGCAGTAATTAGAATTTAGCTTTTACAACCCCTCTACATCAATAAAAAAAAACAACTAATTACAAACCAAAAAAACAATTAACCTATGTTAGCAAAAACCAAACACCCTCCCATTAAACTTACTAAACACATGAGCCTGCACGTCTAAACCCCTTAAGAAATTTAACTTGTAGAGTTCTTGTATAGGCGCATTTTTAGTTTTTAACTAGTAGCTGTTGTATCTTGAAAAAGCATTTCAATCCTTGTGTTGAAAACTCATTATACACTTTGCCCCATCGTTAATTTCTAAAAACTAAACATTAAAACAAAAATATTATCTAACCCAAAACCAATCTAAACAAATCAAATTATGAAACACTATTTTCTAAGATTCGTACTGTTTTTATTTGCACTCACAACTTTTGCTCAGTCAAAAGTATCCGTTGTAAATTCAAACGAAGGAGCGAAACTAGTCGTAGACGGAAAGGATTTTATCGTCAACGGAATGAACTGGGATTACTTTCCTATTGGCACAAATTATTCGTACAGCCTTTGGAAACAATCCGATGCTACCATCAAAGCAGCACTGGATGCCGAAATGGGATTGCTTAAAAATATGGGCGTAAACACCATTAGAATGTATACCGGAGTTCAAGCCAAATGGATCCAATACATCTATGAAAAATATGGAATTTACACCATGTTAAACCATTCTTTTGGAAGGTACGGCTTAACCATTAATGGTGCTTGGGAAGAGGTAACTGATTACCGAAACCCAGATGCACAAAAATTACTTCTTAGTGAAGTAACCAAAATGGCACAGGACTATCAAGGCACGCCAGGTCTTTTATTGTATTTATTAGGAAACGAAAACAATTATGGTCTGTTTTGGGCGGGAGCTGAAACTGAAGACTTCCCAGATGATGAAGAAGAAAAGGCCTTTATTGGTGAAAAACGCGGAAGACCCATGTATCGATTGATGAATGACGCCGCAATTGCCATGAAAAACATCAGTACTTCTGTTCCTGTTGCTATTTGTAACGGAGATGTGCTGTTTATTGATATTGTAGCGGAAGAATGTAAAGACGTCGATATCTATGGAACCAATATGTACCGTGGAACTACCTTTACAAATGCCTTCGATGTTATCAAAGAAAAATTAAACAAACCAGTGCTTCTAACTGAATTCGGAGCCGATGCTTTCAACGCCATTGAAAACGCTGAAGATCAAAAATCACAAGCTTTCTATATGGTAGAAAACTGGAAAGACATCTACCTGAATACTGCTGGAATGGGCAAAGCAGGTAACGCTATTGGAGGATTTACCTTTCAATTTAGCGACGGTTGGTGGAAATATGGACAAACTAAAAACTTAGATGTTCATGACAACAACGCTTCCTGGGCTAATGGTGGTTACTATTTAGACATGGAAGAAGGTCAAAACAACATGAATGAAGAGTGGTTTGGAATTTGTGCCAAAGGACCTACCAATGACCGAGGTTTGTATGATTTATATCCTCGTGCAGCTTACTATGCTTTAAAAGAAGTACACACTTTAAATCCTTATGAAGAAGGTGTAAACCCAGAGTTTACGGAAAACTTCTTCAAGAATATCAATTTGATGGATGCCGTATTAAGAGCGAGAGGAGACAAAGCAGCCTTATCGGGAGGAAGTTCAGAAAAACTGTTTGTATCTAAACTAGAAGCAAAATTTACCACATTTAGCACAGGAGGATCATTGATTACAACCCCAGATTCACCTGATCCTGATGAAGTAGTGTATCCGGATCAACTTGGATTTGATCATATGCAATCTTATTTTGTTGGAATTGGCGCAAATCCAGCACCTAATATGAGTGCCAATGTAAATGTAAATATTCTTGGAAATGTAGCGAGAAATCCAATCAATGAAATCTTCTACGAAAATAGAGGAAGACCTATAGATGTCAGCACAGTTAATGAAAATGTTACATTGAATGATCTGAACCGTGTGCAAATATACAACGCAGAATATTCATGGAAAACCGAATATGCAGACATCAAAGGATTCTACAGAACGGGGCACTACCACTGGGGTTATGAAGGTGACTTCTTTGGCTTGTACCCAGAAGCAAACTACGGTCCTAATCTGGACACTTATAATGGTGAAATCAGCGGAATTGAGTTTGAAGGAAAAAAAGAACTGGAAGGATTGAAAGTAGCCTTTGGTCCTCAACTATGGTGGGGAGCCAACCCGGCCTTACTTTTTAAATACTCCAAAACCGTTGGGAAATTTGATATTACTGCAATGTATCACGAAGATCTTGACGACGCGCCAGACGCAGTGAGTTCTATTGCGGTACCTTTACCACAAACCCGAAAAGTAGCCTTACATGTCAAAAGAAAGTTTGGAAACCTAGGCGTTGAGCTTGGAGGTATTTGGGCAGGACAACCATTAAACGGAAGAGAATTCCAATTCACAGAAGGAGGTCCAGGTGACTATGTAGTTTACACCGATAGAATTAACAAAAACGACAACTGGGGAGCCAAGGCAAAAATCACCTTCCAAAAAGGAGCCATTAACTGGTATGCACAAGGAGCTGCTATGGGACTCGTTGCAAATGGAGGTGCCGACCCAACTCAAACCTTTACAGGTTGGAGACTGAAAGACACTGGTAGTGGAAACCAGACCAACTTCTTAACCGGGTTCACATATTTATTAGGTGACTTCCAAATTGCACCAAACTTCTTATGGCAAAAACCTATCGTAGGTGCTATGCCGAATGACGTAGAAGCTCCTGGAAGGCTGAGAAATATAATGGATGATCCTTTTGCCGTTCGTTCTAACAGAGAAACAACCGCTGGAGAAATCTTATTTACCTTCGACCCAACACCTGGAACTTGGATGTATGAGTGGGATAATGCCAGAGCGGAAGACGCTAAATTTGCCATGAACCTAGGCTTTGTATATCGCCACCATCCTACAACAATGGATGCTGGTATTGGTATTTCTCCAAATCGTACCGCATTTGCATTCCCTAACTCGGCTCCCGCTGAAGATTTATGGGAAATTAATTCAAGACTAATTTCCAAACTAAACCCTGACTTGGGATTAATTGCTGACCTTTATGTAGGTAATGGACAAGCAAACGGTGATAGTGAAAGACTAGTACAACGTGCCGGAGCTGATTTCAAAGTAATTTACAACAAAATTAAATTTACACATTCTGTTAAAATCAACGATTGGGGACCTTATGATTACCATCGTGATTTCAACCTTACATACCCTTTGCAAACTATGTTGGATATTTCTACAACCTTAGGGAAACCAGATTGGTTCATTTTACCAAATACACAAATTGGAATCCGAGGAACTTGGAGATCATTAAACCAATACTCTCCTAGGTACAGCCCAAATGCAACTTCCTCTGAATTTTCATTAGAACCTACAGTGAGCCCAGTTGGGTTCCCTGATGGAAGCGAATGGGAAATTAGAACCTATGTACATATCAATATTGGTAAATAAAAAACTTTAGAAAGATGAAAAACAGAAATTATATATACGTAAAAATAATAATGCTTTCAGGCTTACTAGGTATCAGTACAGTAAGTTGTGAACGCGATTATTCAGAAGACGTTGCCTTTGCAACCTTTCCGGCCATAGGTGAAATCTTTAACGACACACCTGTAGCAATGGGAAGTGACTTTTATTTCCCTTATGATGGTTCAAAACCAACTGCATGGTCAGTTGATAATAACGTAAGTTATATGGGGAGCGCCTCAATGAGAGTAGATGTTCCCAATGCGAATGACCCGGAAGGAAACTATGCGGGTGCTATCTTTAGAGTAGACGGAGAAGGTTCAGGAAGAGATCTTTCCGGATTTGATGCATTGACTTTTTACGCAAAGGCCTCACAAGCTGTAACTATTGGTGAAATCGGTTTTGGGGAAGACTTTGGCGAAAATAAATATGTAGCAAATCTTACTAATGTAGATCTAACTACAAATTGGACGCAATTCATCATCCCTATTCCAGATCCTTCTAAACTTATTCAAGAACGTGGTATGCTAAGATATGCCGCTGCGGGAATTGGAGAACCTGGCTTTGAAACTGGCTATACGTTTTGGATTGACGAGGTGAAATTTGAAAAACTAGGCACGATTGCACAACCAAAACCAGCTATCTTAGGTGGTGAAGATGTTGAAGAACAAGGTTTTTCAGGAAGTGCAATAGATCTAGCTGGTCGCAACCTTACACAAACATACAATTTAGGTTCTGGAATCAACCAAACCGTAACGGCAGCACCTTCTTATTTCAATTTTGTCTCCTCAGATATAGAAGTGGCAAGAGTAAATGAATTGGGAATTGTTTCTATTCTAAAGGAAGGTTCAGCTACCATAACAGCAACCTTAGATGGAGTAAAAGCAACGGGGTCTTTAACACTCCAAGTTGGTGAAGATTTTGAATTCGCACCAGATCCTACACTTCCTCAATCAGATGTGATCTCCATTTTTAGTAACGCCTATACAGATGTATTGGTAGACACTTACAATCCATATTGGGATACTTCAACTACACAAGGGGAACAAACAGTTATTAGTGGACAAGACATATTGCATTATACCTCTTTAAACTATGTTGCAATTTTAACGGCAACAGAACTTATTGATGCCACTGATATGACACATATTCATTTCGATCTATTAACTGCTGATGCGCCTGCAAATTTTATTGTCAAAATAAAAGATTTTGGTGACGATGGTGTTGATGGTGGTGGTGATGATCAAGAGGTCGCTTATACAGTTCCAAGTAGTCAAATCACTTCCGATGAATGGGCAGTCCTAGACATTCCCCTTTCTAATTTTGTTGGATTGACAAACAAATCTAATATTGGATCTATCATTTTCGAGTCCGTAGGTATAAACGATCTATATATAGACAATGTATACTATCATAAATAATAAAGTTCGAAACTTAAAAATATAAAGATGAATAAAAGAAACACATACAAAATAAAAACAGCCCTTTCATCAGCGATTATGTTTGCTTTGGGTCTGTTGCTTATGACGAGTTGTGATCTGGATACGACCCAAACCGTTGCCAAATTATCGACCTTAGTAATGCAAGATGAATTCGACACTAACGGAGCTCCAAACCCAGAGTATTGGAATATCGATGAGGGAACAGGACCTAACAATGATGGTTGGGGAAATGGCGAGTTGCAACATTATACAAATAGAACTTCCAACCTAACAGTTCAAAACGGATACCTGTTAATCACAGCTCAAAAAGAAGACTACCAAGGATCGGCGTATACTTCTGCAAAAATCCAAACCAAAACTAAGGTTGAACATACCTACGGAAGATTTGAGGCACGAATAAGAGTGCCTTACGGACAAGGTATGTGGCCAGCTTTCTGGTTGTTAGGAAACGATATTGATGAAGTTACTTGGCCACAATGCGGTGAGATAGACATTATGGAATATACAGGAGACAAACCAACCATCTTACACGGAAGTGTACACGGACCAGGATATTCTGGTGGTAACCCAGTTACAAAAACCTATGAACTCATGAGTGATCGATTTGATACTGGTTTTCACATATTCGGTATCGAATGGGGACCAGACTACATCAACTATTATGTAGACGATGTTCTCTATAATCAAATCACTCCAGACGACGCAGAAGGAGAATGGGTTTTTGATCACCCATTTTACATCATCATTAATTTGGCCGTAGGAGGAACATTTCCAGGACCTCCTAGTGAGGAAACCGTATTCCCACAAACCATGTTAGTAGACTACATTCGAGTATATAAATAAGACCTTAAAACCAAAAACATATTCTATTATGAAAAAACTAAACATCCTATTCAAACAAATATTCTTCCTATGCCTTTTAATACCTTTTACTGGCTGTGAGGAAGACGACATTGCAGCTGATTTACCTGAAGTAGTTGCAGGATTTACCTATTTAGCCAATATGGAAACGGGTACCGTTTCTTTTCTCAATATTTCAGAAAACGCAACAAAATATAGTTGGACATTTGGGAATGGAGAAACTTCTACGGAAAAGGACCCGATACAAACCTTTACAACCGGATCTTACACAGTAACATTGACTGCTTCTAACACAGCCGGAGGAACGGACAGTCTGGAAGAAGCGCTAGAAATTATTATTGTTGATGCTGGAACACCAGTAATCACATTACTAGGCGATGCTACTGTAAATGTTATTGTTGGAGAAACCTATACAGATGCTGGTGCAACAGCCACAGACGATGTTGATGGAGATATCACAGCTAACATTGTCGTTGTAAACCCTGTAGATGTTAATATAGAAGACACCTATATCGTAACTTACAATGTAACCGACTCATACGGTAATGCCGCTACTGAAGTTACAAGAACCGTAATCGTTGCTGCAGAAGCAACAGACCCAACTGTAGGTGCACCAGTTCCAACACAAGACGCATCTAATGTAATTTCAATTTTTAGTGACACTTATACCGATTTAGACGGCACAAACCTAGACACCAATTGGCAGGGAGATATTGTTTCTGAATTGGTAACTATTGACGGTAACGCAGCCATGAAATATAGCAATGCTAAGTTTATAGGTATGCAACTTTCTGGAGATACAGATCTATCAACAATGGAATTCATGCATGTTGATATTTGGACACCTGATGCAACTGTTATTGAAGCAACACCAATTAGTCCACCAAATGAAAACCTGGTTGACTTGAGCGGACTGGAACAAGGAGAGTGGAAAAGTTTTGATATTCCAGTTACCGATTTTACAGGGGTAGACTTTACAAAAGTTTTACAATTTAAATTCGATGCTACCAAAGGAGTAAATCCAGCAATCATTTTTATAGACAACTTATATTTCTATAAAACAGACGACGGCACCACTCCAACTACGGGAGCTTATATATATTCAACAGAAGGTACTGTAGACATTGTAACAGTATGGGGTGAATGGGGAACTGGTACAACTCTAGACGGAGCTTATGATCAAGACCCAACATACAATCCAAGTATAAAGTTATCAGGAGGTAGCTGGGGCTCATTACTAGCTTTCACTCAAATGCCAGCAGGAACCTTGTCTGGGTATGAAACCCTCCAATTCAAGATAAATACATCTGATGCTACCGTTAAAGTAAAAGTACCTGAAGTAGAAAAAGAATTCAACATTGCCGATGGTACCGCATTGGAAGGCGGATGGGTTCAAATGAGTATCCCACTATCAACTTTTGGTTCCTCAGCAGTCGATGCAGCAACTGAATTTGCAATATGGGGATCGGGAGGATCAACGCTCTATCTTACAGACGTTATGCTTTCTGGAGAAAGTGATGGTGGTACAGATCCAGAACCTAGCAACTGTCCTGCGCCACCAAATGGAGAATTACTTTCCAATGGTGATTTTGAATCTGGAGATGTATGTTGGCAATTTTTAGACGGTACTTCATTATCTACAACAACCAACAATGGTGGCAGCAACTCTGGTGAAATACAAGGAGCTCCTAGTGTTGCTAGGACTTTAAAAATGGAACGATTTGGAGCTGGAACCGTACTTCCAAACACCTCCTATACAGTTACATTCGACATCATTGCTGATGGAGAATTCGGCGTTGGAGGTCTTATGAAAGCATTTACCTTTTCTGAAGGGGCAGACGGAGGAAGCGTTCCTGCTACGCTACATGTTCTTACCGATAGCACAACATCAATAGCAACCTCTTGGGAGACGATGACTTTTACATTTATAACTCCTAGCAATGCAAATCAGGTTGAAGGTGGTCTTTCTTTCTTAGTTGAATTGGTAAACAGTACCGCCAAACTTAATATTGACAACGTAGTTGTAAAAGTAACACCCTAACAAACAATTAACAAACCAATTACTTGAGCGAGTTGATCCTCGCTCAAGTTTCTAATCGTGCGAAATAAAACACTAACTATTCATGTTAGCTGTTAAGGAAAGTAATACCGATATTCAAAAATTTTCCTTCATGCATACTTAAGCAAATTTGACCTATTAAAATTAAGTTAAATGAACACTATAGAGACAATTTCTACAAAAGAAAGAACAACCACTAATCCCTCAAACATGAAAAAAGGAAAAATAATTCAATTCGAAAATGAGAGCTATTACAAAATTTCGAATAGCGACACCATGCGACCATTTTTTATGAGTATCGTGAGTCATTCTAATCACTGGATGTTTATCTCTAGTAACGGGGGGCTTTCTGCTGGAAGAAAAAATTCGGAATATTCATTATTTCCATATTATACAGATGACAAAATCACGGAATCTGCTGACATTACAGGAAGTAAAACCATCCTTCAGGTTCAAAAAAACGGAAAACAATTTTTGTGGGAACCTTTTTCCAACAGACAAATAGGCTTATATAAAACGACGATCAACTTGTATAAAAACAGTTGGGGAAACAAAGTTGTTTTTGAAGAAATCAATGAAGATTTAGGGCTTACCTTTAGATACCAGTGGAATTCTAGTGATCGCTTTGGTTTTGTAAAAAAATCAACCTTACAAAACAATACAGATGCGGCTATAGAGGTAAAAGTATTAGACGGTATTCAAAATATTTTACCGGCAAGCGTTACTACTGATTTACAAAACAGTAGAAGTAACTTGGTAGATGCCTACAAAAAAAGTGAATTGCAAACTGAAGTCGGTTTAGGTATATACGCTTTGAGTGCTGTAATTGTTGACAAAGCGGAACCAAGTGAAGCCTTGAAAGCTAATATTGTCTGGTCGGCTGGTATTGAAAATGCTACTTACTTAGTGTCTTCCTTACAACTCGACAATTTTAGAAGAGGAAACGACATCGTGCAAGAAACAGACATCAAAGCCGAAAAAGGTGCCTACTTTATACATGCAAAAATGGTTTTAGAACCACAAGCCAACAGGACTTGGATGACCCTCGCCAATGTAAACCAGACAATGGTACACATTAGTGAGATTTCAGAAAAAATTAAAAACACAACTAATATTGTTGCTGAAATTCAAGAAGACATTGAATTGGGAACCAAACAATTGATTGCGCTTACAGCGGCCTCGGACGGAATGCAACTAAGTGCTGATAAATTGAGAAATACACGTCATTTTTCAAATACACTTTTCAACATCATGCGTGGTGGAATTTTTGACGAAAACTACCAAATTGAAAAAGATGATTTTATACACTATATTGCTGCAGCCAATACGAAAGTCTTCAAAAAAAGGGAAGAAGTACTGCAGGAACTTCCTGAAATATTCACATTAAATTTCCTAAAAGATTTTGCTAAAAATGACCGTGACAGAAACTTTATCCGTCTGGCATTTGAATACATGCCACTAAAGTTTAGTAGAAGGCATGGAGATCCAAGTAGACCTTGGAACAAATTCTCTATCAACACCACAAGTGAAGACGGTTCAAAAATACTAGATTACGAAGGAAACTGGAGAGATATTTTCCAAAACTGGGAAGCCCTTGCACATGCGTATCCAGAATTTATAGAAAGTATGATTCACAAATTTTTGAATGCGACTACTTTTGACGGCTACAACCCATATCGTGTTACCAAAGGCGGTTTTGATTGGGAAATCATTGAACCAAACGACCCTTGGTCCTATATTGGTTACTGGGGAGATCATCAAATTATCTATTTGTTGAAATTCTTAGAGTTTATCGAAAAACATTACCCAAACAAACTGGCCACCTTATTTGACCAAGAAGTTTTTGTATATGCCAATGTACCATATAAGATAAAAAGCTATCAAGACACCTTAGCAAACCCCAAAGACACGATTGTATTCGATGAAGAACTAGATATACAAATTAGAGAAAAAAGAACCCAACTCGGAGCCGATGGCGCACTACTTGCAGATCAAGTATCGTCGATCTATAAGGTCAATTTAATTGAAAAATTATTGGCAACAGTACTGGCAAAAGTATCGAATTTTATTCCAGAAGGAGGTATTTGGATGAATACGCAACGACCTGAATGGAATGACGCGAACAACGCACTTGTTGGAAATGGCGTTTCTATGGTAACACTATTTTACCTTAGACGATTCTTACATTTCTTCGAAAAAGTTGTAGAAAACAGCAACCAAGATAGTCATGAGGTTTCTGAAGAATTGTTCACGTTCTTTAACAACATTAAACAAACACTCGTTGAAAACCGCAACATTCTGAACGACAAAATATCCGATCTAGACAGAAAAAAAATTCTTGACGGATTAGGTGAAGCAGGAAGCGAATATAGATTGAAAATTTATGAAAATGGATTTTCGACACATAAAAAAGACCTTAGAAAAGGAGACTTATTAACCTTTTTAGCTGTAGCAAAAGAGCATTTAGAACACACAATAGATGCAAATAAAAGAGCCGACAAACTCTACCATTCCTACAACTTAATGACCGTTAAGAACAATAATGAGGTTGAAATATCTTATCTGCCAGAAATGCTAGAAGGGCAAGTAGCTGTATTAAGTTCGGGGTATATTTCCGCAAATCATTCTTTAGAACTACTCGATGCTTTAAAAAGCAGTTCTCTATTTAGGGAAGATCAATACAGCTATATTTTATATCCCAATAAAGATCTTGGCAGATTCTCAGAGAAAAACAACATCCCATCTAAAAAAGTTATAGCTTCTGAATTGTTACAACAATTGCTGGCAGACGGCAATTCTCAAATCATGGAGAAAGACGTTCTTGGAAACTACCATTTCAACGGAAACTTTAACAATGCTGAAAGCTTAAAAGAGGCACTGATTGCGCTACCGCAAGACAAGTACGGCAATTTGATTGCACAAGATAAAGAACTACTACTCAATACCTTTGAAGAAATTTTCGATCATAAATCCTTCACCGGAAGATCAGGAACGTTTTTCGGTTATGAAGGTTTGGGTTCAATCTACTGGCATATGGTATCAAAACTTGTGGTTAGCATCCAAGAAACTTGTATCAACGCAGTAAACAAAGGAGCGGATGACACAACTATAGGAAGGTTATTTGAACATTACTACGAAGCCAACGAAGGTATTGGTGTACACAAGTCACCAGAACTTTATGGTGCTTTTCCAACAGACCCTTATTCACATACTCCCGAAGGCAAAGGGGCGCAACAACCAGGAATGACTGGACAAGTAAAAGAAGATATTTTAAGTCGTTTTGGCGAGTTGGGTGTATTCGTAAAAGCAGGGAAAATCAGATTTAATCCTAGTTTGTTGCGAACGGATGAATTTTTAAAAGAAGCAAAAAGCTTCCACTATACAAACCTAAACAACGAAACCAAACAACTCAAATTAGATAAAGACAGTTTGTGTTTCACCTATTGCCAAGTCCCCATTGTATACAAACGTAGTGAACAGGCAAGTTTAGAGGTA
This sequence comes from uncultured Flavobacteriaceae bacterium, assembly GCA_943789365.1. Taxonomy (GTDB): domain Bacteria; phylum Bacteroidota; class Bacteroidia; order Flavobacteriales; family Flavobacteriaceae; genus Flavicella. Next base: position 1,129,641 of record CALSTV010000001.1, read on the forward strand.
TATTTTAAAAATGGCGCTTGTCAAAAAAGTGAAAGCCTTGAACTCGACAGTGAAATCAGTAAATCTCTGTTCGAAAGAAAAGATCAGATCAGTCATATCATAGTATCAATTCAAAAATAAATTAACCTTAAATGAAGTCTAACGCATCTATTTTCATGTTAAGTCAATTGACTTATCGTTCTGCTGAAAAGTCTGTACCGCCACATGCGGTGACAATTGCTTTGGAAGCGAAAATAGACGCGTTAGTTTCTTTAATGACCTTGGAAGAAAAAATAGGTCAAATGACACAAGTACGCCACTTCGATGACATTAAGCCAAAAGACATTAAAAACAAACATATAGGTTCGGTTATTCATACCCAAGGAGGAAAACCTGGTACTTCTGCCAAAAAATGGCAAAAGCTTTTTAAGTCACTTCAAAAAAAGGCGCTTAAAACAAGGCTTGGTATTCCATTACTTTTTGGCGTAGATGCCATACACGGTCAAAACACATTTGAAGGTGCTACTATTTTCCCTCACAATATTGGTATGGGAGCTACAAGAAATCCATCTTTGGTAGAAGCCGCTGGAAAGATAACAGCCTTAGAAGCCCAAGCCACCGGCTTTAATTGGGTGTTTTCTCCTTGCGTCGCTATCCCTTATAATGAAAAATGGGGACGTGTATACGAAGCTTTTTCAGAAAACACAAACTTGACATCAGAACTTACAACTGCCTCTATTAAGGGGCATCAAGGTACGTTGTCTGACCCAACCACTGTACTAGCGACGGCAAAACATTTTATAGGTGACGGTGCTACAGACTTCGGAATAGAAGGTGGCGATTGTACACTGAGTACAAAAGAACTAAACCAACATCTGCTTCCACCCTACCAAGCAGCTGTTGCAGCTGGTGTAGGTTCTGTAATGGCCTCTTTTAATACGCTGTCTAAAAAACCAATGCATGCGCATAAGCAACTGATAACTGATACACTCAAAAATGATATGGGTTTTGATGGGATTGTGCTTACTGACTGGAAGGGGTACTCTCGTTTTGGAGAAAACAAAATTATCAATGCAGGTGTAGACATGGTGATGGCAGTAGATGGGGATTTAGATGATTTTCAAAACGGTTTAAAGGCCGGAGTTGAAAGTGGAAAAGTTTCCATAGATCGTATTGATGATGCCGTTCGAAGAATTCTAAGACAAAAATTTAGATTGAATCTTTTCGACAATCCGTATGCCCTAAAAAGCTTGAGAAAACAAATTGGATCTCCACAACATAGAGCTATCGCAAAACAAGCCGTAAGAGAGTCGTTGGTATTGCTCAAAAATAAAAAACAAACGCTTCCCATATCCAAAATAACATCAAAGATTGTGGTTGTTGGAGAACATGCTAACAATACTGGTTTACAATCTGGTGGTTGGACAGTAAACTGGCAAGGAACGAAAGAAAACTACAAAGGTGCTACAAGTATTTTGGACGGCATTCGAAAGCAGAGTGAAGGAACTGTTGTGTATGACAAGGATGCCTCTGCACAACATTTTGATGCAGACATTGCCATTATTGTAGTGGGAGAAACCCCCTATGCAGAGTTTTTTGGTGACATAGGTAACGGAAAAGGAACCTATAAATTAAACCTTTCAAAACAACATAAGGAATACATAAAAACATATAAAAACAAGGTCAAAAAAATAGTAGTGCTTCTCATTTCAGGAAGACCCTTAGTCACGACAACACAAATAAATCTTTCCGATGCATTTGTAGCTGCTTGGCTACCTGGTTCTGAAGGAGATGGTATTGCTGAAGTACTTTTCGGCGAATCTAATTTCGTAGGAAAACTACCTCATTCATGGCCTAAATTCATAAAAGATTGTCAAAAAAAATACGGACCAAATAACTGGAACAACAGTATCAAACCATTGTTTCCATATGGGTTTGGATTGCAGTATAAAAATTAAAAAACAAAAAAAACGAATAGCAAATGAAAACAACACTACACAAATTAGTAACAACCTTAGTATTGATTTCTCTATTCGGATGTATATCAAAAAAAAACGAAATGAATAAAACAGCTTCAGAAATATTAGGAAACCCAAAATACTTAGCGATTTCGTATGGTGGTTATAGAACAAATACAAGAGCGGTACAGCCCACCATTGAAGAACTTAAAGATGATATGAAAATCTTAGCTGCTATGGGGGTAAAAATACTCAGAACCTACAATGTGCAACTACAACAGGCACCTAATTTATTAGCTGCCATTGACCAATTAAAACAAGAAGACCCTAAGTTTGAAATGTATGTGATGTTGGGGGCATGGATTGATTGTCAAAATGCTTGGACTGATTTGGCTCCAAACCACGACATTGAAAGCGAGGCGAACGCAGCGGAAATAGACAGAGCTATTGCACTTGCCAACAAATATCCAGACATCGTAAAAATCATTGCTGTGGGTAACGAAGCTATGGTAAAATGGGCTACAAGTTATTATGTACAACCCAATGTAATATTAAAGTGGGTAAATCACTTACAAGGACTAAAGGCAGATAGTAAATTAGATAAAGACCTTTGGATTACCAGCTCCGATGATTTTTCATCTTGGGGAGGAGGTGACCCTGCTTACCATACTCCAGATTTAGAAAACCTAATCAAAGCAGTTGATTATGTTTCTATGCATACCTACCCAATGCACAACACCTATTATCACCCAGATTTCTGGGTAGTTCCAGAAAATGAAACAGCACTGTCAAAGAAAGAAAAAATTGACCATGCCATGAATAGAGCTTTAGGGTTTGCGCAAAATCAATACAAAGCAGTATCCGATTATGTAAAAAGCCTAGGAGTAAACAAACCTATCCATATAGGAGAAACCGGTTGGGCAACGTTGTCAAATGGACATTATGGTCCGAACAGTTCAAGAGCCGCTGACGAATACAAAGAAGGCTTGTATTATAAAATGATGCGTGAATGGACCAACAAAGTAAATATCTCGTGTTTTTATTTCGAAGCATTTGATGAAAATTGGAAAGATGCTGGAAATGTTTCCGGGTCTGAAAACCATTTCGGATTGATCAATTTAAAAGGAGAAGCAAAATTCGCGTTGTGGGATTTAGTTGATAACGGAACTTTTAGAGGATTGACTAGAAATGGAAAGCAAATTACTAAAACCAACAATGGCGACATAAATCTGTTAAAGGAAACAACTATGGAACCTCCTATGGAAGTGATTTTCGCCGGACATTAGACATTGCTAACCAAACTAAAAATAAACCAAATGAAAACAATTCAACTATTTACCCTTTCCCTATTAATGATGGCTAGTTGCACAAAAAAAGAAGACAGCATACTCTCGGTAGAAATTTATGAAACTTCAGCCGCTGGTAACAATTTAACCAAAATACAACCAGCAACGAATCCAGTCGAGGAAGCATCAAATACCATTAGCCTGCATCCAGAAAAAACCTTTCAAACCATCACCGGTTTTGGAGGCGCTTTTACGGAATCTTCAGCCTATTTGTTAAATAAATTGAGTAAAACAAACCGAACTCGAATTATTGAAGCTTATTTCGGTGAAAATGGCGCCAACTATTCGTTGACAAGAACGCATATGAACTCTTGTGATTTTTCATTAAATCAATATTCGTATAGCCCAGTTCCTGGAGATAAGGATTTGAAACATTTTACGATTGAAGAAGATTTGGACGACCTAATCCCAATGATTAAAGACGCTATGAAAGCCTCTAAGGATGGTTTTAAAATTTTTGCTTCACCTTGGACAGCTGCTCCTTGGATGAAAGACAACAATCATTGGGTTGGCGGAAAACTGCTTCCTGAATATTACGACACTTGGGCTTTGTTCTTCTCAAAATACATCGATGCCTATAAAAAAGAAGGCATCGACATCTGGGGATTTACCGTAGAGAATGAACCTCATGGGAATGGTAACAACTGGGAAAGCATGCATTTTTCTCCAAAAGAAATGACAGACTTCGTGCAGTTTCATTTAGGACCTAAACTAGAAGCAGATGGAAAAGGTGACAAAATAATTTTAGGATACGATCAAAATAGAGCGGGTTTAAATGAATGGGTAGATGAAATGTATAGAGATGAAGCTTCTTCAAAATATTTTCACGGAACTGCCATTCACTGGTATGAGAGTACCTACGACTATTTTCCTGAAGCACTTCAATACGCACATCACAAAGCGCCCAATAAATACTTAATTGAAACGGAAGGTTGTGTTGATTCTCAAATCCCTGTATGGAAAGACGATGCGTGGTACTGGCAAAAAAATGCAACAGATTGGGGATGGGACTGGGCGTCTGAAAAAGACAAGCACTTACATCCAAAATATGCACCCGTAAATCGGTATGCAAGAGATATCATTGGATGCCTAAACAATTGGGTAGACGGTTGGGTCGATTGGAACATGGTACTCGATAAACAAGGAGGACCTAACTGGTTTAAAAACTGGTGTGTTGCTCCGGTTATTGTAGATCCTGATCAGGACGAAGTATACTTTACTCCCCTCTACTACACGATGGCTCATTTCAGTAAATACATCCGTCCTGAGGCTAAAGTAATTGGCCTCGATAATTCGGACAAAGAACTGATGGCAACCGCAGCCAAAAACCCAGATGGAAGCATTGCCGTCGTGTTTTTTAACGAAGGGACTACAACTAAACGCATACAACTACAACTAGGTAATAAATCTGTTCCCATCACAATTAACGGACAATCAATTCAAACTATCGTAATACCAACTCAACTATAAACTAAAACCTAATTTATCCACCGAAGCATAGCATAGGAGGATAACTTAAAACTTAACTAATATGTCAGACATCAACACACCAGCAAGAGGAAAAGTCCCTTTTGGGCAAAAAGCAGCCTTCGGGGCAGGACACCTAGTACTAAACTTACTACCAGGAGCCCTAGGAATATTTATGTTTTTTTTACTTACTGCTTTCGGAATGGATCCTGTTCTAGCAGGTTTACTAGGAGGTCTCCCTAGAATTTTCGATGCAATTACGGACCCAATCATGGGCTTTATATCAGACAATACGAAATCGAGATGGGGACGTAGACGGCCTTATATTTTTGTTGGTGCCATTTTAAGTGGTGTATTGTTTGCTGTATTGTGGCAATTAGACCCAGAAAACTCACAGGCTTTTAATTTCTGGTATTTCTTAATTTTTTCAATGATATTCTTAATCGGAAACACGATGTTTGCGACGCCATTAGTTGGTTTGGGATATGAAATGACATCAGATTATAACGAACGTACACGTCTAATGGCATTCTCACAAACCATTGGTCAAATTGCCTGGATGATCGTACCGTGGTTTTGGGTATTAATCGCAGATCCAGATTTATTTCCTACACAAGCTATTGGGGTTAGAAAACTATCTATCATCGTAGGAGTTGTTTGTATGGTATTGGGAATTTTACCCGCTCTTTTCTGTAGAGGAATCGATTCCGCCAATATGGAAAACAGAAAAGAAATCAACTTTAAATCACTTGGAAGTAATATGGTTGATTTATTCAGGGGTATTGTTGAAGTTTCAAAAAGTCGACCTTTTATGCGACTTTGTGGTGCTACCTTCCTCGTTTTTAATGGATTTCAATTGGTTGCCTCCTTCAGCTTTTTTATTATTGTCTATTATATGTTTGATGGCGATTTTGGCGCTGCCGGAAATTGGCCTGCTTGGTTCTCGACCATTACAGCAGTAGTTACTGCCTTTGCCGTTATCCCTATCATTTCAAAAATTGCAAATAAATACGGTAAAAGACGAGCTTTTATAATTTCTACGGTTATTTCTATTGTAGGTTATATATTAAAATGGTGGGGATTCGACCCTGGAAACCCATGGTTAATGTTTATGCCAATTCCATTTATGGCATTTGGACTGGGTGGATTATTTACTTTGATGATGAGTATGACCGCAGATGTTTGCGATCTAGACGAATTAGAAAACGGAATGCCGCGTAAGGAAGGGACTTTTGGTGCTATCTATTGGTGGATGGTAAAAATGGGACAGGCCTTGGCTTTAGTGTTACAAGGATTTGTCTTAAAATTTGTTGGATTTATTTCCGACGCGCCTACACAATCTGTGGAAACTATGACCAATTTGCGTATTGCAGATATTGTAATCCCAGCTGTTACTGCTGGATTGGCCATATGGATCATGTGGAACTACAGCCTCAGTGAAAAAAGAGCCAAAGAGATTAAAGAAACTTTAGTAGAACGTAGAGGTGAACTCTAAGAAAAAACAACGTCACAAGCCTCTTTTTTTATTCTACAAAGAGGCTTTTCCAACATATACAATATAGCTCGACCATCGCTTTTACAACCCCCAATCCCCCAACTTAAACTAATTCACAGAGGTTTCAAAAGCGATGATCAAACTAGCATTGTTTCTTAATTCTCATCTAAACATTCTTATTATACACCTCAATATGCGTTGCAAGCTGTAACCTACATAAACAGACTTGCAAAAATAAAAACCATACACTCCACACCTTTACAAAACTTTACATAACCTATACAACAATACAGTCCATACGGAAGCAACCCTTAGTTTCCTCAATAAACAATAGGGAATCAAAAATTACCATCTTGTTAAGTTATTATACAGTTCGTTTTTTTACAAACATTAAAACATATCATTACTTTTATTTACAACTCAAAACTATTCTATTATGAAAAAAATTACACTCTTACTATTATGCCTTATGACGGTGTCATTAGGCTTCGCGCAAGCAACACACACTATTGATTTCGAACCTGCGGGAGTAGGTGCTGATTGGAACTGGATCATGGATCAAAACGATAGCAACCCCGCTTTGGATTTTATTGCAAATCCGGTAAGCGGTGGAATAAATACCTCTGCCACTGTCACCAAATTTACAGCGAAACAAAATGGCGCTGCATGGGCCCTGTGTATCACAACTGATGACGGCGAATTTACTTTTGACGGTTCAAATGCTACCGTAAAAATAATGGTATACAAACCAGAAATTAGTGATTTTGCAGTCAAATTTGAAGGTTCAAGTCCAGCCATAGAATTAAAAGTTGCGAACACATTAATCAACCAATGGGAGGAACTAACTTTTGACTTTTCGGGTCAAATTGGAAATACCTACAATAAAATTGTGTTGATTCCTGATTTCCAGGACAGAGACACGGATAATATTATTTATTTTGACAATTTTCAGCTACCGAATGGTACCGTAGTTGCACCGCCTACAGAGATTACAACTCCGGCTCCAACTCCAACAAAAAACAGTGCGGATGTCATTTCCGTATATAGCGATACTTATTCGAGTATCTATACAAACCTGAACCCTAATTGGGGCCAAAGTACAACGGCATCTGAAATTCAGGTTGACGGCAACAATACACTTAAATATGAAAATCTAAACTACCAAGGTTTAGATTATACAAGTACGAATGTATCCTCAATGGAATACATTCACCTTGACTACTATACGGATAATGCAACAAATTTTGACTTCTTCTTGATTGCAGGAGGAGAAAATGCTTATGACATTGATACGGAGTTGGGTATTACAACAGGGCAATGGGTGAGTATAGACATTCCATTAGCAACTGCATTTCCTGATCGTGACTTGACAAGTGCTGCACAATTTAAAACGGTAGGAGATGGAACCATCTATTTAGACAATCTCTATTTCTGGAAAGCTGCTGCTGATCCTACTACAGATGCAACATTAAGCGATTTACAAATAGATAATCAAACTATCAGTGGTTTCTCTGGAGGAACAACTTCTTATGATTACGAGGTTCCACAAGGTACAACCATAGCTCCTCAAATAACACTTGCGACTACCACAAATGGAGCAGCAAACGCTGTAATTACTCAAGGCTCAGGAATTCCTAGTAATGGTACCGTATTGGTTACCGCAGAAGACGGAACAACACAATTAACATACACCGTTTCATTTTTCTCATCTGGTCCTCCAACAGCCGCTCCAACTCCGCCAAATAGAAATGCATCTGATGTCGCTTCCATATTTAGCGATGCTTATAGCGATATCAGTGTTGATACTTTTGACACAGGTTGGTGTCCTGGAACAACTACAGAGGTTTTAATTGATGGAAATGCTACTAAAAAAACAACAAATCTTGGTTGTGAGGGTGTTGAATTCGTATCTGGAAGATTTGACGCAACAGACTTTACGAGTTTCCACATAGATGTATACACGGATAGTGAAACCTTAGATAAAAGTTTAAATCTTAAACTATCAAACTGGAACAATGGAGGAGCAGAAGCCAACGCAATAGAATACTCTTTAAACAATTCAAATTTCTTGACAAATCCTAATCCGGGAACTTGGATTTCTATTGATATTCCTTTGGATGATTTTACCGTTGCTTCTAATAATGACGATAGAAATGATTTAGCACAGTTTATTATTAGCTCCGATTTAGGAACTATCTTTTACGACAACCTTTACTTTCATAAAGGAGACGATTTAAGTGTTAATGGCATTGAAATTGAAGGATTAAAAACGTATCCAAACCCTACAAAAGGAACTTGGACAATTTCAACAGAAAGCCAAGAAATTACTGCTATTGAAGTATATAATGTATTAGGCGCAAAAGTAATCTCTATACAGCCAAACGCACTTTCTGCAGACGTAGATGCTTCAAATTTACCTACCGGTATCTATATGTCTAAAATTACAACAGACATAGGAACAGTAAGTAAAAAGCTTATAAAAAATTAATTTAGCATCCCCCCGATAATCAAGAGGCTACCTTTACGGGTAGCCTCTTTTTTATTTCCATCTTATATCATCATAACCGCTCAAAACTTGTTGCAGCCCTATTTTTATTTTTGGCAAGGCATAACTATCAATTTCAATAAACTCATTATTTTCATCAATACCTCCAATAATGACTTGGGTATGCTCAAACTCTTGGTCGGTTCTATTGATAATCTCAAATTTTATTCCGTACTGCCTGGGTTCTATAAAATTGTTGTTTGCAATATTACATGCTGAAAGAAGTACGGTTAGGATATGTAGGTATCTATTAGAATTTTCCATATTGATAGAAGTTTTTAAAAGGTAATTCGTTTAACTAGAAAAAATTCATTCTTACAAAACAATTCCATAAATTGAACCAAAAATCATATCTCCATTTCTATCAAATTCACTGTCTTTATCAATACGTATTTTTATATCTCCTTTATCATCAAATATTTCCTCATATTTGATTAAATCAATATAAATATTTTTAGAAGTATCGTTTACATACTCAATAAAATTAGCTTCTTCACCTTCAAACTGAAATTTAAAATACGCTTTCCCTTCGCCTATATTTCTTATCGTCTCAAAATCGGGTTTCCATCTTATATCATCATAACCGCTCAAAACTTGTTGTAGCCCTATTTTTATTTTAGGTAAAGCATAACTATCTACAACAATGAACTCGTTATTTTCATCAATACCCCCAATAATTACCTGGGTATGCTCAAACTCTTGGTCGGTTCTATTGATAATCTCAAATTTTATTCCGTACTGCCTAGGTTCTATAAAGCTGTTGTTTGCAATATTACATGCCGATAGAAGTACGATTAAAATTTTGGAGAAGTTCGTATAGTATTTCATGTTTTCCTAATTAAAGTCGACGGTATAAATATATCCCTTAACCGTTTTATTCATGTCTACAGAGTTATTCCCTATTCGAATTTTGAGTTGTCCAAAGTTGTCTTTTACTTCAGGATATTTGATTAAGTCCAAAAATAAATTTCCCTGCTTTTCAATAACGTGTTCAATAAAAACAGAGACTTCATTTTCAAATTGAAATTGAAATTACGCTTTTCCATCTCCTATTTCTTTTATCAAATTAAAGTCAGGTTGCCACCTTTTGTTGTCAAATCCTTCCAATAAAAGCAGTCGAAAGAACTCGTTTCCATCAGATGATTCTTTACCTGATAAAAGAGGTAAATTAAAGGCGTCAATAGCTATAAACTCATTGTTTTGATCAATTCCACCTATGATTATTTTTGCGTTTTCAAATGAACTATCGTTGTAATTATCTATCCTAAACATAATCCCGTATTGGGTTGGTTCTATGAAGTAGTAGCTTCTCAGGTCACAGCCCAATAACAAGACGACTAGTATTGACAAGAAGCTATAATAATATTTCATCACAATGAGCTAATAGATTTGGCAATCGTTTAGTTTTAAATAGCAGCAAAAAAGGCACCTGTTAATTTTTAAAAAATTTATTCCTCGCTTTTTTCACTTAAATCTGATTCTTCCTTAGTAAATAGCATTGCTGCGATCCAACCTGTGACCAAATCACCATTTATATCATATTCGTCATCATCATCCTCAAAATAGAGTTTTACATTACCATTTTCATCATATACTTCCTGATGTCTATGTAAATCTATATGGAGATATTCATCGGGGTTATTGACAAATTCTATAAAATTGGCATCTTTATCCATGAACTGAAAATTGAAAAAAGCTTTCCCTTCTCCTATTGTTCTTATCGTCTCAAAATCAGGCTTCCATCTTATATCATCATAACCGCTCAAAACTTGTTGGAGTCCTATTTTTATTTTTGGCAAGGCATAACTATCAATTTCAATAAACTCATTATTTTCATTTATCCCTCCAATAATCATTTGGGTATGCTCAAACTCTTGGTCGGTTCTATTGCTAATCTCAAATTTTATTCCGTACTGCCTAGGTTCTATAAAGCTGTTGTTTGCAATATTACATGCCGATAGAAGTACGATTAAAATTATGGAGAAGTTCGTATAGTATTTCATGTTTTTTATAATTAAATTCAAAAAGTAAAAGCGCTCACATGTTAAAAATCCATCCCGTATATGGAACCTCCTAAATAATCGCTGTCTAAATTATTGGAATCATCAAAACGTCCTATTGTTATTTCTACATTTCCAAACATCCCTATTATTTGTCCGTCGTGTTTTTTTAAATCAATAAAAATCTTTTCTGTAGTATCTCCATAGGAAGTAATAAACCGGGCTTCCTTGTTTTCAAATTGCAATTTAAAATAAGCGTTACCATTTCCTATTTGTTCAATTTTTTCAAGGTCAGGCCTCCATCTTTTTTCTTCAATATTGTCGGGAATAAACTGTACACCTACCTTTAATGAAGGTAGGGTAAACGTATCTACCGGGATAAATTCGTTCGATGCATCAATCCCGCCAATAATTACTTTAGCATCCTCGATTTGCGCTCCTGTTCTGTTGTAAATTTCAAATTTAATTCCGTGGTTTCCATAGCCCATGGTGGGTAGGTCGCATGACGGCAAAAAAATCAATACTAAAAAAAATTTTAAAATATGTGTTGTCATAATCGATAGCATTTAACAGGCACAAAATATACACAGGGATTGGCAGGCCATGTAAAAGGGACAATATAGGTGTCTGTATCAGGGTCATAGTACTGGTCATAAAATTCTGGATTCATGGAATACCACTTGTGGTTTCTATTAAAAGTGAAATACATTGTTGTCATCCAGGGCCGATCTTCTTCGGTACAGGAGGAAAAATCGTACAGATCGGTTACAACGTCCAGATTATGTTCATTAGCAACCGGCCCTTTGAAATAGACCACCGTATTATGATCGGTTTCTACGATTTGTTGTTTTATTTGTTCATCGGTTTTTATATCGACTGATAATAATTTCTCAGGATATGATTTGTCATTGTATTCCTTAACAATATAGCAGCTGCTATTCTGAACCCTGTTTAAGGCATCATTCATATAGGTATACGTAGGTGCTTCGCTTACCCCATAGGTCATGCCTAAGAATTTTCTGGTACCTGTATTGTCTCCATACACATACCTACCTATAGCGTTGTTATGCAAATCCATTTCTTTGGCGGCTACAGAATTTGTTGTACTACAATCTTCATGCGCATCGGTTACACGTTTTGCAAAATCAATACGCGTACTTCTAGCAGAACTCAAGGTGACATAATATTTAGCCAAAAGTACATTCCACATAATATGTCGCATGGCATCGCGTCTGGTATCATCGGGATCCATGCCTGGGAAATTCTCATCGGCAATACGTTCTGCATCTTCTGAGGCATTTTGTATGCTTAGTAAATTTGCCAAAGTTCCACTGCTCGTTGCGACACATATAGCATTCAAAACGTCGTAATTGACTTTTGATGCTGTTCTCGATTTAGCCACTTTTAAAGCCAGTTCTGTTTTTTTGTTGTCTGCTGTCAGTAAAATCTCATAGTTCATATTCTTTTTATAATATTCATCAATCAACTCAATATGGGTGGCTATTTCTTCCTCTGACAACTGGTAAAAATCGTTTTGAATCATTTCTACAAACTTTTGCTCTTTTTCTTCATTTAATTCACGAATATAGATTTCATGTGCTTCTTGCCTTTTTGCGTCCTCAGAAAAATCTATCAGGTTGTTTTGGTACAAAAATATTTTTAGTTCTAATGGAATCGTATCCAACAGCTTTTGCAGTTCGCTGCGTTCCAAAAGCGGTTCTTTTTCAAAATCATAAGGAAACTGTTCGGCTATTTCTTTAGTGGCTTCAATAAGAAGTGCATTGTCTGGAAGCTCTAGTACGGTTTGACTGCTACCTGTTTTTTGTAAAGCTCCATTTTCTTTTTTTATTGCGGTAAACATTTTCTTCACTCCCGGTTCCGATAGTTCAATGGTCAAATCTTTTGCAGGTGTTCTGAAGCGGTGTTTTACGGTGAGACCTTTAAAATCAATAATCTCAGTTTCCAGTTCAGGTGTCTGTGACGGAATGTTTACATCCTCTTCAATCTTTTCGCAGGACAGGATTAAAAACCCAATGGCTAGCATTAGCCATGGAAGGAAATAATTTTTGATGCTTTTCATAACTGTAAATTTTAATATTCATATGCTACTAAATTAACCTATTATAATTAAAAAGTCAATCCCTATTATTAGTGATATTTTTATACAACCATAAATAATGGGAAGTGTATTCTTACTGTAAACCATCAAAAAACCCGCTAGGAGCATACTCCTAGCGGGTTTGTATTGTATTCTTAAGTGGAAACTAAAACTTCAATTTTTCGTTTGCGTCCCATAATCCCCAGCTGGCGCCAACATCGCCTTCGGCTCCAACTTTCCACGACTCGTCGAATGATGAGAAATAGAACAATTCTATGTCTTCTTCTGCAGACCATGCTTGCGCGTTTATAAAGTATTTGATGGCATTTTCGTACGACGGTACTGCTCCGTGTAAGGTTTCTCCTTTGTCCGTCCATCCTGTTTCCGAAACAATTACTTTCTTCCCTTTAGCAGCTCCCACGGCTTTACCATACATTTGCTTCATATATATCAGAGAATATTCCATACTACAACCTTCCCAATATGGGTAGCAGTTAGCAAAAATAACATCACAAGCATCTGTAATTCTGGGATGGTCTACAAATTCATAATAAGCATCTACATAACCGACTTCAATTTCGGGCAAGGCCTCTTTTACTTCATTGATAAACCCAAGCAATTCATCTTCTGTTAAATCGCCTCTGTACAGCACTTCATTACCAACAGCAGCCAAATCAACATGTCCTTCTTTTGCAATTTTTATCAAATTAGCCACTTCTTTCTTGTTAATTTCATCATCATCACCTAACCAAGCACCTACCATGGTTTTGATTCCATATTCGTGTGCTATTTGAGGTATCAACTCATTTCCATCGGTACATGAAAACGAACGAATCCATTTGGTATAGGGCTGAATGATTTCCATTCTTCTTCGTATCTGTGCTTCTGTAATTTGATCTCCGGGTTGTTGTCCTTCTTCATAGGGACTAAAACACAAACCGTGCATCCCTTGATTCAATACTTTATTAAAAAGTACTTCTAATTCTTCTTTGGATTTGTTAGCGTAGTCTATTCCTTGTAAGGATAGAACATTTTCTGTTTTAAATGACATAATTATCTAAGTTTCGTATTTGTAGTTGGTCAATATCGTTTTTGTTCGTTTTAATGGTGTAATTCCCGAAAATCTAAGGGTACACTTATCGAGACTGCAAGTTAAGCGACTTCTCATTGTTTGCCATAAAAAAGAACTATACAGCACCTTTACATTACCATATACACGAACTTAACAGTGCTAAAAAACATAGGGCTTGCCAATAATTGACAAGCCCTTTACTTTGCTATATATATGTTTCTATTTTTCTAAAACGGACACCACCTATTTTGTAGATTCTGCCGCAATAACCCAATTTATCACCTAAGCTTATTTAGTTACATCCAATTCTTTCAATTTCATTTGATTCGATTCTATGCCCTACTCGAATTTTGTTGTTTGCCAAGTTATGCATTGCTCGGGAAATCACAGCTGCTTCTATTAGTCTGTATTTTCGCAATGTTCCAACCAGTAAAATGGCTATGCTTTTAAAAATAGCAATACCTAACTTCTCCAACATACGGCTTTCTGTTCGATTGCCACCAATGATTGAAGGTCTCAATATATAGGTCTGCTCTATGTTTTCTGAAAGCACAGCTTGTTCCATTTAGCCTTTGGTTCTGTTGTAAAAAATCGAACTCTTAGCATTGGCGCCGAGCGCTGAAATAACAATAAACGTTTGAATGTCATTTTCCTTCGCCAAACTTGCAGCTATGGTAGGAATTCCAAAATCAATTTTCCTATAGAGCTTCTTATCTGGAGTTTTCTTTTGAGTCGTTCCTACACAACAGAAAACCTCATCAGCATAAAATTCTTTTTTAAAATCTCTAAGTTCAAGTACATCACCCAGGTATTCCTTAATTTTAGGATGCTTTTTATGAACACTACGTCGGGAAAATAATTTTACAGTTTCATAACGTTCATCTTCCAGCAAGATTTCCAGCAAAATACTTCCAGTTAAGCCCGTTGCGCCAAGTATGATTGCGGTTTTACCCATCCTTTAAATGATTCCTTGTGCTAACATGGCATCGGCCACTTTTACAAATCCTGCAATATTTGCACCTTTTACATAATCGACATAGCCATCTTCATCGGTTCCATATTCCATACAGGCATTATGAATGTCTTCCATAATTTCCTGTAATTTTTTATCTACTTCTTCACGTGACCAATTAAATCGTAATGAATTTTGCGTCATCTCTAAACCAGAAGTTGCCACCCCCCCAGCATTGGATGCTTTTCCTGGGGCAAACAATATTTTTGCTTTGTGAAATTCGTGAATCGCTTCTGGAGTTGAAGGCATATTAGCACCTTCACTAACGCAGATACATCCATTTTTAATAAGTGTTTTAGCCTCATCTCCATCCAATTCATTTTGGGTAGCACAAGGCAGTGCAATATCGCAGGGAATGTTCCAAGGATGTTCTCCTTTTAAAAATTTTGCTTTGGGATATTTTTGAATGTATTCTGAAATCCTTGCTCTTTTTATATTTTTCAAGTCCATGACATAGGCCAGTTTTTCTGCATCGATGCCCTCCTCGTCGTAAATACTTCCTGAAGAATCCGATAAGGTCAATACTTTGGCACCAAGCTGTATGGCTTTTTCAGCAGCAAATTGCGCTACATTTCCTGAACCTGATATGACCACATTTTTCCCTTGAAACGAATCGCCTTTTGTTTTGAGCATATCTTGGGCAAAATAGACATTTCCATATCCGGTTGCTTCTGGACGTATCAAAGAGCCTCCCCAGGTTAGTCCTTTACCTGTTAACACGCCGGTAAACTCATTTCGAAGCTGTTTGTATTTCCCAAACAGAAAACCAATTTCACGAGCACCTACGCCTATATCTCCGGCAGGAATATCTGTATTGGGACCTATATGACGAAACAATTCACTCATAAAGGCATGGCAAAAGCGCATAATTTCGTCATCCGACTTTCCTTTGGGGTCAAAATCGGAACCTCCTTTACCTCCTCCCATTGGTAAGGTGGTTAAAGAATTTTTAAAGACTTGTTCAAAAGCCAAAAATTTTAAAATGCTTAAATTTACAGATGAATGAAAACGCAAACCTCCTTTATAAGGGCCAATAGCTGAGTTCATTTGTACTCTGAAACCTCTATTCACGTGTACTTCTCCCGCATCGTCAACCCATGAAACACGGAACATAATTACCCGTTCTGGCTCTACCATTCGCAACAATATATTTTTCCCATAATATATTTCATGCTGTACTATATAAGGAATTACGGCATCTGCCACTTCTTGTACTGCTTGCAAAAACTCAGGTTCATGGCCATTTCTTGCTTTGACCTGATCCATAAATTGATCGATGATTTTTTTCATATCTATAAAATAATTACTTGGTAACAATTTATTCTTATGTAAGATAAAACAATTATTTAAATAATTTTAAAAAAGTTGTCTTGTTCTGTTTCTAATAAAAAAAGTATTTCTTTCTACTTTTACGAAATGTCAAAGGCATTACAATGGGACTACGACTATATTATCACACAAAATTTCTCTTATCTTGAGAACAGACTCAAACCCTATCCAAATTTCGAAAATGAAACTTCTTTTTATTACACAAATTCCAAGTTTACTATTCACTTAAAAAAATAGCACAGGTCTTTTTCTTTTTTTAAATTTGCAGCCTAATTTCATAGACCATGTTAGATAAAGTAAAAGAGCTGATTGGAGATGTAAAGGCATTCAATGCAAGTACTCAAGAAGAAGTGGAACAGTTTAGAATAAAATTCCTAGGTAGTAAAGGGGTTTTAAAAGAATTGTTTAACGACTTTAAGAATGTAGAAAATCATTTAAAGAAAGACATCGGACAGGCGTTGAATCAATTAAGAGGTGCAGCTACTGACAAAGTAAATGCACTTAAAGATACTTTAGAAGACAAAACTGCATCTAAAAGTTCATACGGCGATTTAACTAGACCTGCAGAACCAATTAATCTTGGAGCTAGACACCCTATTTCTATTGTAAGAAATCGAATCGTAGAAGTTTTTGACCGTATTGGTTTTACGGTATCAGAAGGTCCTGAAATTGAAGATGATTGGCATAATTTCACAGCATTGAATTTGCCAGAATACCATCCGGCACGTGATATGCAGGATACTTTTTTTATTGAAAAAGACCCAGATTTATTATTGAGAACACATACTTCTTCGGTACAGACACGGTATATGGAAAACAACGAACCGCCTATTCGCACGTTGTCACCTGGGCGTGTTTTTCGAAATGAAGATATTTCGGCACGTGCCCATTGTATATTTCATCAAATAGAAGGTTTGTATATAGATACAGATGTTTCTTTTGCCGATCTAAAACAAACACTGCTTTATTTTACCAAAGAGATGTTTGGAAAATCTAAAATCAGATTGCGCCCTTCTTATTTCCCTTTTACTGAGCCGAGTGCTGAAGTTGATATTTACTGGGGACTGGAAACGGAAACCGATTATAAAATCACCAAAGGTACTGGCTGGCTCGAAATTATGGGCTGTGGTATGGTAGATCCAAACGTATTGAAAAATGCCAATATCGATCCTACTAAATATACAGGATATGCTTTTGGGATGGGAATTGAACGTATTGCTATGTTGTTATATCAAATTCCTGATATCCGTATGTTTTACGAAAACGATGTTCGATTCTTAGAACAATTTAAATCGGTTTTATAGGAATATCTTGAAACTTCTATGTGGTGAAAGCACGATTTTATGCACAACTGAATTCTTAATTTATGAAAAAAGACATTCAAATTCCGATAGTATCCGATGTATTTATGGCGATTGTAAAAGAATACAACGAAGATTTTAAGTGTGATGATTGGAATGCCTATATTATCAATAACAAATCGGTTGATCTTGAAATGGTATTGATTGTTTCTAAGGGAGATGAAGAAGTTACACAACTAAAAACTTCGGTACTCAGAAAAAAGCTCGACAAGCTTCCTGCCAATTCCTTTGCCAAAGTGGAATACATTAATCCTGCAGTTTTACGGTTGAACAATAGTTTTGAAGTTAGTTTTTTTGAAGGCAACCAAATGTTCGACAAAACGTATACTTTTAAGAAAGGAACCGTTAAAGATGGAACACTTCGAATGATTCCACAATTGAACAAGGAAGGCGTTGTGATCAAATAAATTTCGATTCGTTCGTATTAATCTGTATCTTTAGGAACACAACCCCCTCAACCGAGGTTTATTCCATCTATCTATGAATCGTCTGTTATTTACTTTATCCTTACTTTTATTAAGTTCAATTGTATATTCTCAATCGCATCCTATGTATGTAGGGAGCTATACCAAAGGGAAAAGTGAAGGTATATACCAATTCATTTTTAACAGTGAAACTGGCTCTTTAAAAGACAAGAAGCTAGTAGCCGAATCCAACAATCCTTCTTATCTGGTTGTGAGTCCTACTAAAGATTTTGTGTTTGCCGTAAGTGAACTTAGTCAATATAAAAACACACCGAGTGGTGCTATCAGTTCCTATAAAGTAAAAAAAGACGGCACACTCGAGAAAATATCAGAACTGAGTTCTGAAGGAAAACATCCCTGTCATTTGGCGTTGAATGAAAAAGCCAATAAACTTGTAGTTTCAAATTATAGCGGTGGTACCTTTAGTTTATTCGACGTTCTTGAGACAGGAGCAATCAAACCTGTTTCACAGATAGTAAACCTCAACAAAGATTCAATTGTAGCACATACACATTCTGCTCAATTTTACAAAGATGAGCTTTTTGTAGCTGATCTGGGAATCAACACCCTTGAACATTTTTCGCTATCAGATACGCTATATAAGACTACAAAAAGTATTTCGATGAATCCTAAGAGTGGTCCAAGGCATTTTGCGATGACCAAATCTAGAGAATTTATGTATGTGATTAACGAATACGCAAACACAGTAAGTACCCTCGAAAAAAGCAAAGAAAGTTACCTAAAAACAAATGACATTTCTACTTTGAGAGACAGTGCCGTTGTGAAAAGTTTTTGCGCAGACATTCACTTATCTGAAGACGAAGACTTTTTATATGGGTCAAACCGAGGAGAAAACACCATTGTTGTTTTTAAAAGAAATAAAAAAAATGGCGCATTGGAAAAAATACAAAATATCAGTTGCCATGGTAATTGGCCGCGTAATTTTACGATTGATCCGTCCGGAACTTTTTTATTGGTAGCCAATCAAAAGTCAAATAATATAGCTGTTTTTATGATTGACAAAAAAACGGGGAAAATTACTTTTATCTACGATATTGAGAGTGATAGCCCTACTTGTTTGAGTTTTTAATTATAACTAATTAGTGATTCAATGCGCAATTAAGCACCTCTAAAAGGAAATAGGCAACGCTATTCAAGGAAGTACGAGAAAACCAAAAAACCAGAAAACCAAAAAACCCGAGAACGAGAAAACCAGAAAACCAGAAAACCAGAAAACTAAATATTAATTCAAATATTCAGTCAACAATTTAAATTGTCGTTTTGGACTTCGTTTTAGATAGACAATATTATATACGCAATCGATGATTGGTGTTGTGGCTCCATTTTCTTGGTTGAGTTCATAAGCGCTTTTTAGAGCGTAATAACCTTCAGCTACCATACTCATTTCCATCATTGCCGATTTCACAGTATAGCCTTTTCCTAACATATTTCCGAACATACGATTTCTACTAAAGGTAGAATAACCGGTAACCAACAAATCGCCCAAATAAGCAGAATTGTTAATATTTCGTTTCATCTTATGTACCTTTTTAATATAGCGTTTCATTTCACGTACGGCATTCGACATGAGTACGGCTTGAAAGTTATCGCCATATCCAAGTCCATGTGCAATTCCAGCGGCGATGGCATAAATATTTTTTAACATGGCAGCATATTCGGTACCAATAATATCATCCGAAATTTTACATTTGATATAATCTCCAGAAATCACTTCACTCAACAAAACGGCCTTACTTTCATCCTGACAAGCTATGGTTAGATACGAAAGACGTTCCATAGCCACTTCTTCTGCATGACAGGGTCCGGTGATGACTCCAATGTTTTCAAAGGGTATCCCTAATTCTTTATGCAAGTGTTCTCCTACAATCAATCCTGTTTCTGGAACAATTCCTTTGATGGCAGAAAAAATTGTTTTATCCTTCATTGACAAAGAAATTTTTGAAAGCTCAGTATTGAAAAATGCAGAAGGTATTGCAAAAATGATTATATCTGCATAGGCCACCATTTCGTCGATATCACTCGACAAAAATAATTGCGCGACATTAAATTCCGCAGATGGCAAATAATTGGGATTGTGCTTGTTCTCTTTGATATATTCAACCGAAGATTCAGAGCGCATATACCAACCCACAGTCGTGACATTTTCACACAACATTTTTACAATTGCGGTAGCCCAACTACCGCCTCCAAATACGGCTACTTTTAATGTATTATTCATATATAAATTCTATTCTTCAAAAATAAGGATTAAAATGGATACACCAACAGGATATTTTGTTTTTGCTCCTTGCCCTAGACTCAGTTCTTTATTAGCATTTTTTATGACTCCAAAAAATATTTCACTAGAAAATATACATATATTTGTCAAAATCATTTCAGACAATTGAGTACATTAAAACGTTTTCTTGAAGACACCCTTATATACGGCTTTGCTGCAGTACTACCTAAAGCTATCAATGTACTTCTAGTAAAATTACATACGAGTTCCTTAAGTACTAGCGAATATAGCGTCAACACCTCATTCTATGTTTGGGCAGCCTATTTCAACGTCGTACTTACCTATGGAATGGAAACCGCTTTTTTTCGATTTTTTAGTAATGAAAAAGACAAAGGAAAAGTAATTTCTACGGCTTTTGTAAGTCTATTTTCCTCAACACTATTTGCACTTATCACTTTACTTGCATTTAGAAATGAATTGGTAGCATTGCTAGGGTTTTCAAACCCCTTATATTTCAATTTATTGGTTTGGATTTCAATTTTAGACACCCTGGTTGTGATTCCGTTCGCATATTTACGGGTAACAGGAAAGTCAAAAAAATATACTTTATTTCGGGTTTTAAACATTAGTATCTATGCTATCTTTAACATCTTTTTACTTTGGTATCTTCCAAATTCGGAATGGATGCAAACCAACTACCAAAAGATAAT
This sequence comes from uncultured Flavobacteriaceae bacterium, assembly GCA_943789365.1. Taxonomy (GTDB): domain Bacteria; phylum Bacteroidota; class Bacteroidia; order Flavobacteriales; family Flavobacteriaceae; genus Flavicella. The sequence goes on from CALSTV010000001.1 coordinate 1,150,716, forward strand.
CGGCGTTCAATATGATACTCAATTCAAAGAAGGCTATATTTTTGTATCGAATTTGATTGCTAGTAGCCTTACATTTTTATGTGTACTCCCTATTCTATTCAAATTTAATTTCCGCTTTGACTTTGCGCTCCTTAAGAAAATGTTGAGCTACTCATGGCCAATTTTAGTAGCTGGAATTGCCTATACGACCAACGAAAATTTAGACAAATTAATTCTTGAAGATTGGTTGGGCAAAAGTATTATGGGTGCTTATGCCGGTGCTTATAAAATTGGTGTCATCATGTCGCTCTTTATCATGGCTTTCCGTTTGGGTGCCGAACCGTTTTTCTTCAATCATGCTAAAGACAAAAATGCACCTGCTACATATGCTTTGATTTTAAAATGGTTTGTTATTGTAGGGGCCTTTTTCACATTGCTAATTGTGAGTCAGGTAAATATCATCGCACAACTGTTTTTAGGGAGTAAGGAATACTACACAGCTATTTCTATTGTACCCATCATTGTGATTGCTAATTTATTTTTGGGCATCTACAACAATCTTGCGATTTGGTATAAACTAACCGACAAGACAAAGTTCGGTATGTATTTCTCTATTCTCGGTGCCCTAGTAACTGTAGGTCTTTTGTTTCTGTTGATCCCAAGGATTGGTTTTATGGGTGCTGCTTGGGCAACCTTAGCTGCTTATTTTAGTATGCTCGTCACCTCCTACTTCATTGGCCAAAAACATTTTCCCATACCATACAATATTAAAGATATAGCTTTTTATTTGCTATTAGCAATTGGGTTGAGCAGCTTGTCCTTTTTACAGTTTAACGGCAATTTTATTGTCAATTGTCTATTGATTTTTGTGTTTTTAATAGCTGTCTATTTTAAAGAAAAAAAGGAACTCCTGGTTTTGCTAAGAAAGGAACCTTAATAGTTTTAAACTATTCTTCAGAATGTTTTAATACCGTAATAGGTACTCCCACTGTACCAGCATATACTACAATAATCTCAGCAGGAACATCACCTTTATTTTCTCCATAGTGATATGTGTTGACCAACTCTACTAAGCCCTCTCCTTCCTTGAGCTCCTTTGTGTTTCCGTGTTCGTCGACCACCGTGAGATTTCCTTTGATCAAAACACCTGCGTTGATGACCAAATGTTTGTGTAATTCGAGTTTAGATTTAGGTGGAATTATTACTTTTAATATTGTAACCTTAGGAGTTCCTTCGTGATAATTTGGCAAGGCCTCTCCGTTCCACATTTTTGAAGTTTCAGCCAAAGTTATGACCTCAATTTTATCTGAATACACCGGAACTTCTTTCTTTGAACAAGAACCAATACTTAAGGATACAATTGAGAAAACGAGTAGATAATTTCGAAATACCATATATTTATGAGTTGTTAATAAAACGCATTAAATGCAAATAAATCTAACCTATGTTAGTACGCTATTTAGTTTAATTTTTGATATTAATTGTTTTCAATACGGCCTCAACCTCAAACATATAATCCCTTTTATCTACGGAAGGTGCATACACAAAAGCTTCCAACACAATCCATCGGTTGTTTTTTACATCTTCGATGGCATAATTTAAAAAAGGTCCTGCCATAAAATCATTGAGCACCTCCCATTTCCCATAGGTACCATAGGCAATTTTATTATCGAGCTCTGTTTCTGTAACAACCGGAGTCACTGCCTTTTCAGTAATCATAAACATATTTTCTTTTCTCCCAGGAATGTATTTTTTCCCTATGGTATCCCGCATATTAGAAATGGTCATAACCAAATCACTTTTGTCTTCTGGTATAGGTACAGAATACACCAAAATATTTGAGGAGCCATCTCCTTTGGCAATACCTCCCGACAAATGTTGTCGCAACCATAAAAAATCACCGGTATCATCTACTTTCTTAAAAAACTTAGGAATGTTTAGTGTAATTCCCAAATTCGTCAACGTATTAAAATAACCTTCTTCATAAGAATTCCCAATATGTGTTTCTTGTATGTTTTGAATATCAAAATCTTTAAACGTGGCAATTATTTTTTGTTTATTTTCCTCTAACATCGAAATGACATCGGCTTTATCAGTTCCAGTAATCTTTACCATTTGTTGAGGCTTGGCGTAAACATTTCTTTGAGTTTGAAACGAACGAATACTATCCTCTCTTATGATAAGCACACTCCTACTCGCTTTAAACATTTTCCCAAAAGAGGTTTCTGCTACTTGGGAAACATCAAATTGGAATTCTTCTTGTGGCATTCCCAAAACAGGTGTTTTCATAACCTCTTTTAACTTATCACCAACCTCACCATTCCAGTCACTATTATCTATCACCAATAAAAGGTGATTCATTCTTCCATTGGAATCCAGGTATATTCGTTTTTCATCTTTACAAGAAAGTGTTGTAATTAATAAAACAAAAAATAGTACGATGTTTTTCATTGCTATGGTGTTTTTTAAGAACGCTTGTAAAGTACAATTATCTTGCCAGGAATAAGACTGTTCGCATCGCTAATTTCATTCCAATCTTTGATTTGTTGTACAGAAACATTCGGGTATTGTTTTGAGATACTCCAAAGAGAATCTCCTTTTTGTATGATATATTGTATTTTTTCTCCTTTTGGTATTTCTTTTACACCTGGTTTCTTTGATCTTACAATGGGTTTTGCAACTGAATAATTGAGACGTTTCGGGTAAATTGTCAATCGCTGACCAACTTTTAAATTGGTAGTTCGCATACCGTTCCATTTTTTAATTTCTGAGACACCTACACCGTATCGTTCAGCAATTTTCCCCAAATAATCACCACTCTTTACTGTATACCGAATTCTTTGATTCATTTCAAAATACTTCGGAATTGGCTTTTCTCTAGCTGCCTCTTCTTTTTTCGCCAAACTATAAATGGAATCCTCTTTTTGTACAAATTTCGTTACGAATTCAGATGGCAATCGAAGTGTATAGCCTTTGTGTTTCACATAGGGAACAATATCTAATTTATATTCTGGATTTAAAAACTGTAATAGTTCATTAGAAATATGTAAATGTTTGCTTAGCAAGTCAAATGTCAATAATTGCTTAACTCTTACCGTATCGGTTGCAAAATAAAATGCTTTTGGAGCTAAAGGAACAATCTTGTGTTCAGAAGCATATTCAAAAATATAGTAATTGGCATAAAAAGCAGGCAGATACCCAGCGGTCTCACGAGGTAAAAATGGACGAATATTCCAGTAATTACGATATCCACCAGACCTACGGATGGCTTTATTTACATTTCCTGGACCAGAATTATAAGCGGCCAATGCCAAATCCCAATCGTTAAATGTTCTGTATAAACTTTCTAAATACTTACATGCTGCCTGTACAGATTTTACTGGGTCTTGGCGTTCATCTACATAAGAACTAACTTGCAGGTTGAACTGTTTCCCAGTTTGATACATAAATTGCCAAATACCTGTAGCACCTACCCTCGATTGTGCTCTTGGGTTCAACCCCGATTCTACCACAGCCAAATATTTAATCTCTAGTGGAATATTGTAAGCATCTAAGTATTTCTCAAACATCGGGAAATAATACAGCGCCCTTGCCATCATTTTCGGGTAATACTTTGACCGGGTTTTTAAATAATACCTAATCAAACGCTCCAATTCGGGATTGTACTCTAAATTGAAGGGGGTTTGCGCATTCAACACTTCCAATCGTTCTTTTAACAAAGAAGTAGGTATTTCAGCATCAAATTCACCAATTTGTTCCCCTTCTACATCCATTTCAATCCCTTGAAACAAGGGAGAGCTATAGAGGGTTTCCAACCACATGCTTTCCATCTCTTTTACAGAGATAGCAGTAATTTCCGTTTTGACAAAAGTATCCTCAACTGGCGGTACTGTATCTAGTGATGGTATTTCCAAAATAGGTTTTTGCGCCAAACCAATTTCAAAAACAACACTGGCTAAAATTGCCCAGTAATATTTATAAATCATTCCTGTCGAATTTACATACTATTCACTTAACAGCTTGGCTACCTCATCTAGATTTGGAGAGAGGATGATTTCAATTCTTCTATTTTTAGATTTTCCTGCTTTAGAACTATTACTCGCCACGGGAACATATTCTCCTCTACCAGCCGCGGTGATTTGGTTTGCATCTACATTTGCATTTTGCAAAATTCTAACAATCGCTGTGGCTCTTTTTACGGACAAATCCCAGTTGTCTTTAATAACAGGTCCTTTGTAAGGATCGTTATCCGTATGACCTTCAATCAACACCTTGATATCTGGATTTACCGCCAATACTTTTGCTAACTTCTGAACGGCTTGCGTTCCGGTAGCTCCAACTGCCCAACTTCCAGAACTAAACAAAAGTTTGTTTTCCATAGAAACATAGACATTTCCATTTTTATTGACAACGGTTAAGCCTTTCCCTTCAAACCCTTTCAGAGCATTGGAAACTGCACTTTTTAATTTCAACATCGCACTTTCTTTCTCTGCGATCAGACTTTCTAGCTCATTAATCTTCTGCGAACGTGCTGTCAATTCACCTTCCATCTTTCTCAAACGCGCTCCTTCTTCCATCAATTTGGTTTCTTTCTCTTCGAGCTGACTTAGAAGTTTTCTATTTTCAACAGCATTTTTTTCCAAAGCTGAAGAGCTGTTCGATGCCAACATATCATACGTCTTTTTCAAATCGATATACGATTTCCTCAAAGCGTCGGTTTCTCTTTCTAAGGCTTTCTTTTGCTGTAATGTATTGCGTTGTTGTTCTTCTAAATTGGCAATATGATCGTCGTATTTATGTTTATCGGTGATCAACTCATCGTTCTGCTGTAACAATTCTGATTTTTCTTCTTTCAATTTATTGTACTTGTCTTCCAAGTCTACAAATACTTTTTTCGATACACAGGCTGTTGCCAAACTGGCAACAATAATTCCTAAGGCAATTCTTTTTATCATGTTTGTTTTGTGTTTATTAGGGGTTGATTTTATACTTTTTTTAATCTTCTATTTCTACAACAATTGGACAATGGTCGGAATGCTTGGCTTCAGGCAAAATATAAGCTCTTTGGAGACGGTCCTTTAAGGCTTCTGAAAGCATATGATAATCGATTCTCCAACCTTTGTTATTATTTCTAGCATTGGCTCTATAACTCCACCAACTGTAATGATGTGGTTCTTTATTCAACACTCTAAAACTATCGATAAACCCACTTTTGATAAAGTTTCCAATCCATTCTCTTTCTACGGGTAAAAACCCAGAAACACCTTTCATTTTAGGGTTATGAATATCAATTTCTTCATGGCAAATATTATAATCTCCACATATGATTAAATTTGGAATTTCCTTTTTTAAGGCAGTCGCATATTCTTGGATTTCTGCCATATAGTTAAGTTTGAATTCCAAACGTGCATCGTTCGTTCCTGAAGGCAAATACATACTCATTACAGATACGGTATCAAAATCGACACGTAAATTTCTACCTTCAAAATCCATACTTTCAATCCCCGTTCCGTATACTACGTTTTTAGGTTCTATTTTGCACAGAACTGCAACACCACTATAGCCTTTTTTCTGGGCAGAATACCAGTAATTATATGCATAACCAGCATTCTCAAACAATGTCAAATCCAATTGTTCTTTTTGTGCTTTTATTTCTTGCAAGCAAATTACATCGGGATTTGCAGCTGTCAGCCATTCTATAAAGCCTTTTTTTAAAGCTGCCCGAATTCCATTTACATTATAAGATATTATTTTCATGCTTATTTTCTTTTTCTATACTTGACTATTTACTCATTCTTTTTTCAACCGCAAGGTACGCAAAGTTCCAGTACACATTTAGTTCATTACAAACACTAGCTTAGAGGGTTCATTTTCTGACATTATTTTTGATAGTGCCCTCTTAGTTGCTTTCGTTTTATCTTATTCGAAGCGGTTCGTGGCAAGTTATCAATTTTCACCAAATCTATTAGTTTAAACAATGGATTTAACTTTTCTTTTATAATTCCTTGCACTCTTGTAAACGCTTCACTAGTAGCTATATTGTTAGAAGGAACTATATAGACCACCAAACTACTTGGCCCTCCTCCTTGAGGCACCACCCCAATGGCGGCAGATTCCTCAACAAAATCAAGGGTATTCACCACGGTTTCTAATTGTACCGACCCTACTTTTATGCCTCCCAAATTCATAGCATCGTCTACGCGCCCATTTGCCCTGTAATAACCATTTTCTAAAGTTTGTAATTCATCACCGTGCTTTCTCAATATTTTCCCTTCGAACAAAGGTGTATTCGTATAATAGATGGCATGATGATCTTTGTGTAACAATCTTGTAGACAGTCCCATAATTGGAGGTACAAGAAATACTTCTCCTGTTTCGCACGGCTTTCCTTCTTCATTGAGCAACACAAAACTACCTCCTAAGGTTTGGGTAGAAAACTGACTGGGTTTATTTTCTTGTACGAATGTACTGGCAATATAACCACCTCCAACTTCAGTCCCTCCACAGTATTCAATTATGGGTTTGGCACCTCCCAATTGCATCAAATAGTACATTTCTTCGGAATTAGACACTTCTCCCGTAGAGCTAAAACATTTTATTGAACTCCAATTCATCGACTCCATTACCTTGGATTGCTTCCAAGATTTTACAATACTAGGCACGAGTCCTAACATCGTCACTTCCGCCTTTTCTACAAAGTTTCCAAAGCCTTCCCCTAGGGGCGCGCCGTAATACAGCCCTATAGTCGCTTTGTTTATCAATGCTGAAAACACCAACCAAGGCCCCATCATCCACCCTAAATTGGTGGGCCAGCAAAGAACATCTTCTTTCTGAATATTGTGATGATAATAGGCATCTGAGGCCGATTTTACCGGTGTTGTATGATCCCAAGGAATTGCTTTTGGCGCACCTGTTGTACCCGAAGAAAACAAAATAGTAATCGCATCTTGTGGATTGCATTTTACGGATTGAAATTCGCCCTGAGTACTTAAGAACTCACCAAACCATACATCCGTTTTTCGCAAAGGTATTTCGTCTGCTATGGTTTTTACAACCACAATTGGAGCCCTTGCAATTTCTTTGCATTTTTTATATAGGAGATGCGTTCTTCCTGATCTCACAAAAGCATCTTGTGTCACTATCAATTTAGGATTCGTCAATTGCAATCGCAGTGCTATTTCTTCTTCAGAAAAACTATCCGCAATTGTAGCTACAACACAACCTGCTTTTATAGCTGCCAAATACATGGCTACAGCCTCTAAGTTCATCGACATATAGATAGCAACAACATCTTTTGGTTTCAAACCAAAATCTACAAGTCCATTTGCAATTTTATTTACCAAAGTCTCTAGTGCAAGCTGCGAAACTTTCTCCAGTTCACCACCTTCTTTTTGAAACACAATAGCCGTTGCCGTATCGGTATTTTGAAAACAAGAATCTACGATATTCAGATTTGCTCCTGCCAACCATTCTGCATTTTCGATACCGTTGGAAACATCTACAATTTTGGAATAAGGTTTTTCAAAATGAATATCCAAGTTGGCTACGGTTTGTTCCCAAAACACCTTTTTATTTGCAACAGACCATTTCCAAAATTCTTCATAGGAAGTTATTGCCAAGTTTTGCATCATTGCATGAATGTTACTCGACTCAATAATTTCTTTTGATGGAAACCAATACTTGCTCATTTCAATTCATATAAGCTGTTATCTTCGAAAAGTAATATACTTTAGAACTCTATCAATAGGGAATACTCACTAAAAATCTGTTTCTTCTTCCACAGTTTGCACTGGGATAGCAACCCCTTCTTCATCCAATACGGGTGCCGACTCACAATCGAGTTGTATAGATACCACCCTAGGTTTTTCAAAATCTTCCTGACTGATATTCAAATCGGGATCTGCATAACATTTACGCATGTAGATGGCCCAAGTAGGCAACGACATCGTGGCTCCTTGCCCCTGAACGATATCTTCAAAATGGGTTGATCGATCATCTGCTCCTGTCCATACCCCTGTTGCTAAATTTGGCACTACTCCCATAAACCAACCATCGGATTGATTCTGCGTGGTTCCCGTTTTTCCTGCAATAGGGTTTTTAAAATCATACGGATATCCTGTTGAAATACTGTCTGGATATTTCCCCCAAGTTCCTCTTAAACGCACACCAGAACCATCTTCGGTTACCCCTTTTAAAAGATCTATTACTACATAGGCAGATTCCTCGCTTAATACTTGATCTGTGGTTGGTGTAAATTGTTGCAATAAGGTTCCGTTTTTGTCTTCAATTTTAAGCACCATCATTTGTCCAATGCGCAATCCTTTGTTTGCGAACATTGAATAGGCACCCACCATTTCAAATAAACTGGCATCAACAGTTCCTAATGCGATAGATGGATAAGGAGGAATATGAGATTCAATCCCAGCTCTTTTTGCCAATCGTGAAACCGTTTTAGGTCCCACCATATGAATCAATCTTGCTGTAATTACATTGACCGATTTTGCAAGTGCTCTTTTTAGAGATAGCTCACCTCCATATGAATCTCCTGAGTTTTTTGGTGTCCAGTCTTCATCCATACCATAGGCTTCTTTTGGAACTGTATACAGGGTGTTCGGATATTTTTCACAAGGAGATAGCTGTAACTGATCTATGGCAGATGCATATACAAAAGGTTTGAATGTAGACCCTACTTGTCGCTTTCCTTGTTTTACATGATCGTATTGAAAATACTTGTTATTGATACCGCCAACCCATGCTTTTACATGCCCTGTTTGAGGCTCAATTGACAAAAGTCCGCTGTGCAAGAAGTGCTTATAATACACAATAGAATCATAGGGACTCATGATTGTATCTTTACTTCCTTTCCAAGTAAAAACTTTCATTTTCCTCTTGGTGTCAAAGGCTGTCTTAATTTCCTTTTTAGATTTTCCTGCTTTTTTGAGCAAACGATACCTGTCTGTATTTTTCATTGCCCGTTCTAAAATTGCATCAATTTCTTCAGGTTCTAAATCGTAAAACGGAGCGGTAGGGTTATTTTTTTGTTCTTTAAAAAACACACGTTGTAAGTTGGAAACATGTTCCTGTATAGCTTCTTCTGCATATTTTTGCATGCGCGAATCTATAGTCACATATATTTTTAATCCGTCGCGATACAGATTGTGATAAGAGCCATCAGCTTTAGGGTTTTGCTTGATCCATTGTTTCATATAATCTCGTAAATACTCTCTAAAATAAGTTGCATATCCATCACTATGTCCTTCCGGAGAAAATTCGATTTGCATAGGCAGTTGTTGCAATGAATCTTTTTCGGCCAAACTTATTTTTTCATTCCTTGCCAATTGAAAAAGCACTTGATTTCGTCTCCCTAATGATTTCTTTTTAGAAATTTCTCTGTTCGGATTGAACTGCCTTGGGTTCTTAAGCATGGCTACCAACACCGCCGACTCTTCCATTTTTAAATCGATGGGTTCTTTTCCAAAATAAATACGTGATGCCGAACGGATCCCTATGGCATTGTAAAGAAAATCGAACTTATTAAGATACATGGTAATAATCTCATGTTTGGTATATCTTTCCTCCAATCGAATGGCAATTACCCATTCGTTTATTTTTTGAAAAACTCTTTTAAGCTTGTTACTTGTACCTGCGCCTTCAGTAAAAAGCAATTTTGCCAATTGCTGTGTTATGGTACTTGCCCCTCCACCTTTTCCAAGTTTGACAACGGCTCTTAAGGTTCCTCTAAAATCGATACCTGTGTGATCATAAAACCGCTCGTCTTCAGTGGAAACCAAAGCGTCTATTAAATTCTGAGGAAGGTCTACAAACTTTACAGGAGTTCTATTCTCATTATAATACTTCCCCAATGTTTTACCATCAATAGAAATAATTTCTGTAGCAAAGTTCTTTTCAGGATTTTCCAACTCCTCAAAGGTTGGCAATTCACCAAAAACTTCATGAGAAGCAAGACTAAAGAGTAGTACTACAGAGAGGATTCCAACACAAATTAGGGACCAAAACCACAGGGTATATTTTCTAAACGAAGTGTTCGTTTTTTCGGAAGATTTGTTTGTTTTTTTATTTGTCATAGAAGTTTTCAAATTTACGTCTCATACTACATCTAGAGACATGCTAATTGTTAACTTTCGGTTATTTTTTTTCTATTCTGAAGCCCACATCGGAAATCCCTTCCAAGAACTCAATTCCTTCAACCTGATTTCTTTTGCGCATGGCTTGCTCGAAATGAATTGTGTAATTCCCAGTAACTGGAAACACAAATGACTCTTTGTAATACAATTTATTTTCTTTGATATCCGTAAAACCATTGCCCAACCAATTACCAAAACGATCTGTCATCTTATACTCGAGGGTGTCAATGCTTTGTTCTCCATTTGGAAACTGTAAGCTTGCAATGATAAACAGATTGTTAAAAGCAAAAGCTTCCGTATTTCGAATTTGAATATAAAGATCGTTTTCTACAAGTGTATCACGAATTTCAAATTCAAAACTTACAAGTTCATCCTTACCCCATTGCCCATTCTCTATGGATTGATAGGCATCAAATACGCGATTGCCATCACAAGCAGTACATAGGAACCATAGCAAAAAACACCTTCCTAATTTATGCATCTTTATTTGTGTTTGCATCGGAATTACCACTTGGTTTTTTTCTTCTATTATTCCTTCTAGGCTTTTGTTTGTTTCCCTCGTTCTTGTTGTTCCCTTGAGGATTTCCACCTTGCTGTTTATGCTTGTTTTGAGGTCTTCTCCTTTTTGGTTTCCCTGGTTTATTCTCTTGAGAATTCCCTTGGTTTTGTTTGTTAGGATTTTGAGTTACGTTCTGCTTGTTTTCCGTGTTTTTCTGGCTGGTGTTTCCTCTTTTCTTAGCACCAGAATTTTTCCTTTTATTCCTTCTTCTGTTGTTTGTTTTTGGTTTGTCAAAACGCGTTAAGCTATCTTGTCCAACAACATTCTCAAAATCAATTTTCGTTGCCACTGCAGTTTCAGACTCTAACTCTTCTAAACTCGGTGCTTTTTCACCACGTTTATTCATGGCAATAACCTCATTAACTTGTTCGAGTGTTAACTTGTACCATTTAAAACCTTCTTCTTTTGAGTTATACCACAACAAGCCTTTGAAAATATCCATTTTCACAAAAGTTGCTTTTCCCTTTTCAGTATCTAAGACAACATCTTGCTTTGGAAATCCTTTTAGCGCGTCTAAATAACTGTCCAATTCAAAATTTAAACAGCATTTTAGCTTGCCACATTGCCCTGCCAGTTTTTGTGGATTTAAAGACAATTGTTGATAACGAGCAGAAGCGGTATTTACTTTTCTAAAATCTGTCAACCAAGTTGAACAACACAGCTCACGACCACAAGACCCTACACCACCTAAACGTGCTGCTTCTTGACGAAGTCCTACCTGCTTCATTTCAATTCGCACACTAAATGCACTTGCCAAATCTTTAATAAGCTGTCTAAAATCAACGCGATCTTCTGCCGTATAATAGAAAGTAGCTTTGTTTCCATCACCTTGATATTCTACGTCTGAAAGTTTCATTTTTAAATTCAACCTCCCCAAAATCTCACGACCTCTGCGTTGCGTTTCAACTTCTTTATCTCTCGCTTTTTGCCAGATCTCAATATCTCTTACCGTGGCTTTTCGGTATATTTTCTTAACCTCATCGCTATCTTCAGCTATTTTCTTTTTCTTCATCTGAACGCGAATCAATTCTCCTGTAAGAGATACGGTGCCTATATCGTGTCCAGGAGCTCCTTCTACAGCTACAATTTCGCCAATAGACAATTGAAAATTGTTTGTATTTCTATAAAAATGTTTACGTCCGTTCTTAAAACGAACCTCGACAATGTTTAAAGGTGTCTGACCACTTGGCAAGGCCATATTCGACAACCAGTCAAATACGGTTAATTTATCACAGCTTCCTGTGCTACAACTTCCGTTGCTTTTACAGCCGTTTGGTTTCCCAGATTTATCAGTAGAGCAAGAATTACAGCCCATAGAGTAGTGTATGTTTGAATGCTAATAAAATAGCATATAAAGTTCATATAGAAAGCAAATTACATTTTTAAAAACAAGTCCTAAAAAATGTGTTTGCATATTTTATCAATTCGTAAAGATACTATAAAAATAAAAACTAAAAAACGCTCTTTTTACAATACTAAAAAGAGCGTAATTTTGGTAAATCACTAGAAACCAACAGAGCAAATACTTTCGAATTTACCGCACTGCAATCATTTTTTATATTTCAACGCTTCAGACCTTCCTTTTTTGAAAACTTTATTGCTATTTCCTTTTCCTTTTCTCAGCTCCTTTTGCTCCTCATAAGGAAGCGCTGCAATCTCCTTACATTCCTTAGAACAACAAGTATTCATTTTTTCCTGACAAGAAGCACATTGAATAAACAACAAATGACAGGCTTGATTTTCACAGTTTACGTGAACATCACTGGGTTCACCACATTGATGACAGTTTGAAACAACATCCTCAGAGATACGTTCTGACCTACGGTGATCAAACACAAAATTCTTTCCTTTGAATTTATTTTCTATGCCAGACGCTTCAACTTGACGGACATAGTTGATGATTCCACCTTCTAATTGAAATACATTTTTAAAGCCCTTATGCTTGTAATACGCACTGGCTTTCTCGCAGCGAATTCCTCCAGTACAATACATCAATAAATTTTTATCTTCTTTGTGCTCTTTTAAGTCTTCTTCTATGATATCTAAGGAGTCTCTAAATGTATCGACATCTGGAGTTACTGCCCCGTCAAAATGACCAATTTCACTTTCATAGTGATTACGCATGTCTACACAAACCGTATTTGGATCTTCTAACATTTTATTAAACTCATCCGCTTTTAAATGCACCCCGATATCTGTAACATCGAAAGTAGCATCAGAAAGACCATCGGCTACAATTTTATCTCTTACCTTTATCTTTAACTTTAGAAAAGATTTATTTTCATGTTCCACAGCAACATTCAAGCGAATATCCTTTAAAAAAGAGATTGTATCTAATTGCGATTTTAATTCTAAAAAAGCATCTGCTGGCACAGAGATTTGAGCATTGATCCCTTCATAGGAAACATAGGTTCTACCCAATACATCTAATTGTTCCCACTCTAAAAAGAGCTGATCTCTAAAAACTTGTGGATCTTCTATTTTGTGATACTGATAGAAAGAAATTGTGATACGGTCTTTACCGGCATCATCGATTAATTGCGCGCGTTCTTTTGCGCTTAACTTATTGTACAGTTGCATGCTATACGAATTTAGGTTAAACTTAAAATTTCTGCAAAATTACATTTTTTCAACAAGGTATCAAGCGTTTTCATATAAAGTTCTTTTCAAAAACAATTCTTTATTTCTGAGGAAGGTTGTATTTTTACACGTCATTTTTAGAATTTTTTAGAATATTATTCCCTGTTGTATGCAAATGAATTTAAAAGGCATTTTTGTATCCCTTGTTATTATTTTTGATGTTGCCTCCATGTCATCACAGAGGCAAGAAGAAAAAAAAGACTTGTTTAAACACGCCAGCGACCACAAGTTTGATGTGAGTAATTTTTTAAGCTCCACAGCTGGATTTTTACCAATACCTATTATTATCACCGAACCCGCCGTTGGCTACGGAGGAGGAGCGGTTCTTACTTATTTTCACAAAAAAAAGATAGGAGACAAACGTCCTTTAGGGCTTTCACCCACCATAACTTTTGGAGGAGGTGCTTATACACAAAACGGCACATGGGCCGGTTTTTTAGGACATCAAGGCTCCTATAATAAAGATAAGATTCGCTATTTGGGATTTGCAGGTTATGTGTCTCCTAATTTATCCTTTTATGGACCGGGTCTGGGAGACATTGCGGAGAAAGAATATGTTTTCAACATGAAGGGTTTTGTTACTTTACAAGAACTTTTATTCAAAGTCTCAAAGAAAACTCCCTTATTTGTTGGGTTTAATTATCTATACTTTAATAACAATATCAGCTTTAAGACAGGTATAGACGTTCCTGGGTTAGATGTGATAGAAGGCGCGATAAAAAATGCCGGAATCAACAGTGTGGTAGAATGGGACAGTCGAAACAATACTTTAACACCTACAAAAGGAATTAAGACAGTTCTTAACGTAGGGAAATTTTCAAGTGCTTTGGGTGGAGATAATGACTATTGGAATATTGAATCTCGCAATTATTTTCATATTCCAATAATTCAGGAGAAATTATATTCTGGTTATCGTGTTCATATTGCCTCGACGTTTGAGGATGTTCCATTTTATGCCCAGCCTTTTATCTCTTTAAGAGGAATCCCAGTGCTTAGGTATCAAAACAAGAATGTGATGACCTTAGAAACTGAATGGCGTTTTCAAATGGACAAACGTTGGAGCTTGGTTGGATTTATAGGAGGCGGTGATGCTATGGATAGCTACAAAGACTTAGGAAAAAATATTAAAGTAGCTGGTGGAGGCGGCTTTCGTTATTTTCTAGCCAAAGATTATGGATTGCACGCCGGAGTAGATATTGCTAAGGGACCCGAAACCTGGGCATGGCAATTGACTTTTGGGAGTAATTGGGGGAGATGATAAAAAACGATTCGCAATGCACCTCTTGTAAAATAATTCACATTTCTAATAAATTTGATAAAAATTAAACAATCAAAGTAATTTTTATACATCTCATATTTATATAAGGAAGAAAAGTGCAATCTTTGCAGTCTCAAATATTAAAATTAAATAATAGAGTCATGAAAATAGCTGTAGTTGGAGCTACCGGAATGGTAGGAACGGTAATGTTAAAAGTTTTAGAAGAACGCAATTTCCCTGTAACAGAATTGATACCTGTTGCTTCTGCACGTTCTGCTGGTAAGAAATTAGCTTTTAAAGGAAACGACTATACTGTTGTTACCTTGGAAGATGCGGTTCAAATGAATGCAGACATCGCTTTGTTCTCTGCAGGCGGAGATACTTCTTTAGAATGGGCTCCTAAATTTGCAGCAGCTGGAACTACCGTGGTTGACAATTCTTCTGCATGGAGAATGGATCCTACTAAAAAATTAGTGGTGCCAGAAATCAACGGAGATGTATTGACCAAAGAAGATAAAATTATTGCAAACCCAAACTGTTCAACCATTCAATTGGTGATGGCTTTGGCTCCTTTGCACGAAAAATACCAAATGAGACGTTTGATTGTTTCTACCTACCAGTCGGTTTCTGGAACAGGTGTTGCTGCTGTTAGACAGTTGGAGAATGAAACGCAAGGAATTGAAGGAGAAATGGCTTACCACTATCCTATCAACAGAAATGCGATTCCTCATTGTGACATTTTTATGGAAAACGGTTATACCAAAGAAGAAATGAAATTGGTAAAAGAGCCTAAGAAAATTTTACGTGATGATTCTTTTGCTGTTACGGCTACTGCTGTACGTATACCAACAGCTGGTGGGCATTCTGAGTCTGTAAACGTAGAGTTTGTAAACGATTTTGACGAAGCAGAAGTACGTCAATTATTACACGACTTCCCAGGAGTTGTTGTTCAAGACAACCTAGATACCAACACCTATCCGATGCCGGCCTATGCCCATGAGAAGGACGAAGTGTTTGTAGGAAGAATTCGTCGAGATGAGTCGTTACCAAACACATTAAATATGTGGATTGTAGCAGACAACCTTCGTAAAGGAGCTGCAACCAACACGATTCAAATTGCAGAATACTTGGTGGCTAACGACTTGGTGTAACAAGTTAAGGAGCCTGCCCGCCGTAGGAGGGTTAAGAGTATCGGAACCTGCATGTATGTGGGAGGTTCGTAGAAAATTAATAAATCCCTTCACAGTTTTGTGAAGGGATTTTTTTTGCAGGACCTTAGCACTGGATACTTTTGTCCTATCTATTCGGTCTCTGAAACGATATTGCGCAACCACATTTATGCCGAAAGTCCCAAACGCATCAGGTTGTCTTTCATCTTCATTTCAGATCTGTTGATTTCTTCAATTAAATCGCCCAAGAGCTCTGAAGCAATTTGTGAATCAGACCCTTCGCGTTCTCCAAGTCTGTTATTCAATCTTTTACACCAATAGTTGAGTTCATCCATTCCTTTTTTAAACTCAATATTCACTTCGGGTTCGTTAGTGGTATACAAGTATTCATTTATACAGCCCAACAACTCTTCCGCCGTTGATCTTAAGTCTTCATACTTTTTTGTATCGAACATAGCATACAAATGAGATTCTAATTGATGGGTTTGAACTCTTCGATAGCATTGTGCTATGATAATGTCGATTACCTGTGATTCTGCGCTGGTTATGATTCCTTTATTCATCTTGATATGTTTTAATGTTTAGGTTTTTATTTATACGTCAAATGTAACTCTGAATATTGATGGCTTGTGATTTAATAAGGTGAGTTGACTGCATTTATAAATGAAGCATCTTTTTGACTAAGCCGACCATTTTAATTGGGAAAGGTTTGTTGACAAATGGTCTTCACTTATGGCAATATCCGATAGTAAGCGTCTTAGTAATTTCGACATTACTTGCGTTTCTTCGTCCTCATGTAACACAAGACTGTTTATTAGTTGTTTTGCCCAAAACTTCAAATCTCCCATTCCTTTCTTATAATCTAAATGAACAACAGGTTCATCGGCCGTTAGAAGATAATGATGCATGCGACCGATAAGCATTTCAGCTACCGCTTTGACAGGTTTGTATTTGTTTGACAACAACATGGCATACAAATGTGATTCCAATTGTCGGGTGTCAATATTCCTGTATCCTTTTATTATTATTTGCTCAACTTCTTGTAGTTGTTCGTTCGTGATAACTTTTGTGCTCATAGTCATAAATTTTAATGTTTTGTCTTTTGACTCTTCAAATGTAGAATAACAAAACACTCAAAATTTAATTCTATAAGTGAAGCAACTCAAATAGAGTCTGAAGTTTCCAAATAGCACACTCAAGCGCAAACCTCATCGTCCCAATAGGGTGATATGGGTATCACTAGGCTCTAATAATTGTCAAAACTCAATATCATAAACCAATATAATCATTGTCGCTCTCTTTGCTACCTCCAAAAACCAAGCGTTTTTTTTTGAAACTGTCTCATTATAACAATCATTAAACATTTTAAGACATATGTAGGTCATCGAACTCATTTAATTTGACTTAATTTACATGAACAAAATACGATTTGTATAAATTGAAAACTGCAATCTTAAAAATGATGACCAAAGCAATCAAGACTTTCATTACATGTATAGGCCTATTTATTTGTACTACAGTGGTGCAATCACAGCACAAACTTCATACCGATGGCATAGAACCCTATTACCATCCTGAAGGCTTTAAAAATTATTTAAAATCTATCGATCCAGCGTACCTTCCGTATATGTTTGCATCAGAAGAAGATATGCGATGGTGGAAAGATGCCAAGTTAGGAATCTTCGTTCATTGGGCACCGGCTGCAGTTACAGAAGCGGCCCTGAGTTGGGGTAGACTTGGTCCCAGACCACACCATCCCACTGATGGAATGGTGACTAAGGGGGTTCCTGAACAAGAATACAACGACACCTACAAAATGTTCAACCCTGAAAAATTTGATGCGGAAGAATGGGTAAAAATATGGAAAGATTCCGGAGCCAAATATTTTGTTTTTACAGCCAAACATCATTATGGGTTTTGCATGTGGGATACAAAAACAACAGACTTCAACATTATGAATACGCCTTATGGGAAAGATGTCATGATGGACATTGCAGTTGCCTGTGAGAAACTCGACATGAAATTAATGTGGTATTATTCACAACCCGACTGGACACATCCGCTTTACAGAGAGGACATTCCTCATTTAGCATACAATGAACAAATCTTGATTCCCCAAATAAAGGAATTGATGACTTATCCCGGAGTAGACGGCATATGGTTTGACGGGCTGGGTCTACCTCCCGCTCGTTGGAATTCACCTAAAATCTTAAAGATAATTAGAGAGGTAAACCCGAAAGCAATTGTAAACCACCGCCATGGATCTCCGCAATGGCATATGGGCGATTTTGATGGTCCTGAAAGAGGTATTGGTCGTTTTCAAACCAACAGACCCTGGGAAACTTGTGATGTTATTGGAGGTGCTTGGGCCTACAACGGCGAATCCGAACCGGGTTCTAAAAATGACGTCTTAAGAGTAATGACTAAAATCGCCGGAAACGGAGGAAATCTATTACTAGGTACCGGACCGCGACCCGATGGAACCGTAGTCGACAAACATATTGCACGACTTAAAGATTTAGGTGATTATCTCGAAGCCTTCGGAAGCAGCATATACGAAACACAGGGAGGGCCATATATTTCTGCTCCTTGGGGTTCTTCAACGTACAAAGGAAATAAGATATACTTGCACTTGATGGGAAAACTATCAGGAAAACAATTGACGCTTCCAGCACTGCCAGCAAATCTGCTTTCTTACAAGACCTTAACACCTGACACAAAACTCAAACTAAAGCATAGCAAGACAGGACTTATACTAAGTTACACAGGTAATTTAGACCCTATTAACACCATCGTAGAAATCACCATTGACAAGGACGCAAAGCATATACCCCCCATCAAAACGGCTGGACATATACTCCTGAAGGATGCTAAATTGACTGCCTCATCCGATAAATCTTCTAGTTTCTCTTCTGAAAATTTACTTCCAGGGGCGGGACAAGATTTTTCAGAAGGAATCCGTGTGAAAAAATCTTGGAGACCTGCAGATGAAGACAAAAAAGCCAGCTTGGAATACGAATGGAAAACTCCTCAAAACATCAAACAAATAGGCATCAAAGAAGGCAAAAAACTAGATGTATCAAAAGTTCGTGAATTTGAAATCAAGACTTGGAAAAACAAGAAATGGAAAACTATTTTTAAAGGTACGGATGTAGGTTCATTTTTTGGTGTGCACTTTGCCAAAACGATTCAAACTACCAAACTAAAGATTCAATTTTTAGACTATGACAAAGGTCTTGAAATCAACAAAGTATTAATTTACGAAGAATAATGAATATTAAAACATTTATCTTAGGACTATGTATCTCGCTTCATTCCTACGCACAGCAAAAACAACCCAATGTACTTTTTATATTGGCAGATGATTTAGGTATCAATGCACTCCATTGTTATGGAAACGACATTGTAGAAACTCCCAACATTGATAAATTATATGCAGCTGGAATGCACTTTACAAATGGTTATTCCAACGACCCAACCTGTGCTCCTTCTAGAGCCTCAATTATGACGGGACAATATGCTCCCAGAACAAATATATACAGGGTTGTAAACCGTTACAAAACAGCAAAAAACGCTGAGGAGATGCGCAAGTACATGAAATACATTCCGCCTCCTACCAATCATCTGTATTCAAAAGACAATGGTTTAGACCCTGCCAATTTTAACATCGCTCAAGCCTTTCGAAGCAATGGATATTCAACGGCAGCCTTTGGAAAATGGCATTTAGGAAAAGGAACTTCCAGCATGCACGAAATTGGTTTTGACGAAGCGATTGAAACTCAAAAACATTATAAATTTACAAGTCACCCACAACAAAGTGATTACGACGATCAAACTTACAATGCAGACTATTGCACTGCAAAAGGCATCGACTTCATAAAACGCAGTGTCCAAGAAGACAAACCTTTCTTTTTATACATGCCTTATTACTTGGTACATGCACCTTTTCATCCCAAAAAGAAATATGTAGATTACTTTTCCAAAAAATTAAAAGGAACAGACTACGATCATAAGCATGTAATTGAGGTGGTATCTATGCTGAAATCATTAGACGACAGTGTTGGAGAACTTTTAAAAGCACTCAATGACCTAGGACTTGAAGAAAACACACTAATTGTGTTCACTTCAGACAACGGTCATTACAAGGTAAAAGGAAACAATCTATTTGCATTGCCTTACAAGGGAAACAAAGGAGATCCTTGGGAAGGCGGAATTCGAGTTCCTTATATTTTTAAATGGAAAGGAAAAATTGCCCCCAATACGGTGAGCGACCTCCCTACAATTCATGTAGACCTATACCCCACTTTTGCAGAACTAATGGACCTAAAAATCTCCAAAGACCATATACTAGATGGAAAAAGCCTAAAAAACATTTTATTAGGCACCCAGGAAACTACAGAAGAAGAACCTCTAATTTGGTTCTATACGAACTATGGTGGATTCAATTCTGCAACCAAACAATTTAAATCCAAGTGGACCAATATCATACAAGAAAACGGATATAAATTAATGGAAGATGTAGACTCAGGTGTCTTTGCGCTATACGATCTAAAAAAAGACCCTTTAGAAACAAAAAACATTTTCAAAAAGAAAAAGGACATCGCGAAAGATCTTCAAGAAAAACTGGAAAACTGGAAAAACGAAACCAAGCTTCCAGCACCAACGCCAAATCCTGAATACGTACAAAAACAACACTTATGAATAATTCAAAAATTTTCTATTTCATCTGTATGATTGTGATTTAAAGAAGCTTGACTGCTCAAAATCCGAATATCATCTTTATCTTGGCTGATGATATGGGCGTGGGCGATATTTCTGCCCTCAACAAAGCGTCAAAAATCCTAAACCCCCAAGAAATTCTATCATTATACAATGAAGATGCTCTGCTTATTCAGAACCCAACAGTCTCAAAACCACCTTGTATTGAGGCATACCCAAATCCAACTCAGGGTAAAATTCAAATCAAAATTTCCCAAGCAAAAAAAGCATCTATCAAATTACAGACCTGCAAGGAAAGATGGTAAAACAGGGAGTTCTTACGCGAACCCTCGACATACATTCATTGCAAAAAAGCATCTATGTCCTTCGGGTATTTAATGAAGAAACCCACAAAGATGTGGGGCTCGTAAAAATCATAAAGCAGTAACAAAAAGAAAATTTTAGTCTTTTACTTCAGCTGCTATTATATTTGAAATTCAAAATAATGCAAGGCATTGTTATAGCAGATATCTTGTACCATTCCTCCCAAAAACTCAATATCATCTGGCAGCAAGCCTTCTGCTACATCATTTGCAATAATATTACACAGAATTCTCCTAAAGTATTCATGCCTAGGAAAAGACAAAAAGCTTCTACTGTCCGTAAGCATTCCAACAAACCTACTCAAAAGCCCCATATTGGAGAGTGTATTTATTTGCTTCTCCATACCGTCCTTTTGGTCGTTAAACCACCATCCGGTTCCAAATTGCATTTTTCCGGGAACCCCTCCAGTCTGAAAGTTACCCATCATGGTTGCAAACACTTCATTTTGTGATGGATTGAGGTTATAGGTAATGGTTTTAGCCAGTTGATCGGTACTGTTCAAGGTATTGAATAGTTTTGACATAAATTCGGCTACCGGATAATCTCCTATAGAATCGCAACCTGCATCGGCGCCAACCTGTTCGATTAAACGTGAATTATTGTTACGAATAACGCCAAGATGGTATTGCTGCGTCCAATTGTGCTTGTGATATTGTTTACCCAAATACACGAACAAATGCGATCTGAACTTATTTATTTCTATGGTGCTTAGCAATTCACCTTTCAAATTTCTGTTGAAAATTGCAGCCACTTCATCGTTCTTAGCCTCTTCAAACACCAGTGCTTCTCCTATTCCAAAGTCAGAAAGTCGACAGCCCCTTTCATTAAAGTACACTACTCTAGCCTCAATTGCCGCTAAAAAATCGGCATGAGAAGTTATCTGAATACCCGAAACTTCGGAGAGCTTTTCAAGATATGATACAAATGAGTGTTTACCGATAAAAAACAAATTATCTACTCTAAAAGTGGGATACACTTTTGTATAAAATCCCTTTTCTGCAATTTGCTTATGATACCTCAGATCATCCGTTGGATCATCCGTTGTACAGGCTACTTCTACTTTCATATCTTCGAGCAACCGCGCAGGTGTCTTCTCTTTTAAAACAGCATTTGCTTGCTTATAAATTTCTGAAGCCGTACTCGGTTGTAAAACTGTATCGACATTGAAGTAGCGTTTCAACTCCAACTGCGTCCAATGGAACAAGGGATTTCTCATGGTATAAGGAACCGTTTCTGCCCACTTTTGAAATCGCACTTCTAAAGAAGCATCGCCTGTAATGTACTTTTCATCTATTCCATTAGCCCGCATCCCACGCCATTTGTAATGATCACCATCCAACCAAGCATCAGTGATATTGTTCATTGGCTTGTTTTCAGCAATAGTCTTAGGACAAAGGTGATTGTGGTAATCAATAATAGGCATGTCCTTTGCATATTTGTGATACAAGGTTTCAGCTATCTCTGATTGCAGTAAAAAATTAGCTGTTATTAAGGGTTTTGATGAAATCGTTTTCATTAAGCCATACTTTTTGCAATTCCAAATTCCAAACCTCTCAATTCTGCCAGGCCTCTTAGCCTTCCGATTCCGGAATATCCGGGGTTTGTCTTTTTCTTAAGGTCGTCGAGCATTTGATGACCGTGATCGGGTCTCACCGGAATTAAGGCATCTTTCATACCCAATGATTTGCGTCGTTTTTCTTCCAACACAACTTCTTTGACTACGCTATACATATCGACATCTCCTTCCAAATGATTGGCTTCATAAAAGTTTCCTTCCGCGTCTCTTTGCGTACTTCTAAAGTGTAAAAAGTGTACACGATCTGCAAAACGTTTAAAAATTTGCACCAGATCATTGTCTGCTCTTACGCCTAACGAACCTGTACAAAAGGTAATACCGTTGGCTCTATCGGGTACTTGTTCGAACATATATGCATAATCTTCTTCGGTAGAAACAACCCTTGGCAGCCCTAAAATTTGATAGGGAGGATCATCAGGATGCATACACATCAAAACCTCATTTTGAGAAGCCACTGGAATAATTTCCTTTAGGAAGGCCACTAAATTTTCTTGTAGTTTTTGGGCATCTATGTCAGCATAGGTATCCAAAATTTCTTGAAATTGCTCTAAGGTATATCCTTCCTCAGCCCCAGGCAATCCTGCAATTATATTGCGAATCAAGGTTTCTTTTGCTACTTCGGAAAGTCCTTCCATATATGTTTTTGCCGCGGCAATTTGCACATCAGAATATTCCGCCTCTGCTTCTGGTCTTTTCAATAAAAACAATTCGAAAGCGGCAAATGCAATCACATCAAAGCGCAAAGCTTTTGAACCATCTTCCACCTCAAAACTTAAATCGGTACGTGTCCAATCCAATACAGGCATAAAGTTATAACACACAATTCCAATACCACAGCTTGCAAGATTTGCAATACTTTGTTTGTAGTTTTCGATGTAGTCTTGAAAATTCCCAGAACGCGTTTTTATTTGTTCGTGTACGGGTATACTTTCTACCACCGACCAAGTAAGTCCCTTACTTTCGATTTCCTGTTTTCTCTTTTGAATCTCGTCAATACTCCAAACCGTTCCGTTTGGAATATGATGCAAGGCAGAAACCACTCCTGTAGCCCCAGACTGTCTAATATCTGATAAAGATACGGGGTCATTTGGTCCGTACCATCTCCATGTTTGTTCCATCTATTCAATATTTTGTTAATTCATTATCCTTTTTATACGCCACTAAATGCGCTAAACCCTCCATCTATTGGAATGACAACTCCAGTAACAAATGATGAAGCCTCATCACATAAATAAAGCGTGGTACTAATAAGGTCATCCACTTCACCAAACCTACCCATAGGAGTTTGGGCAATAATCGTATTTCCTCTATCTGTTAAGTCACCATTTTCCGTAGTTAACAAGGCTCTATTCTGATCTGTCAAGAAAAAACCTGGCGCCAATGCATTCACACGAACACCCACTTTAGAGAAATGAACAGCCAGCCACTGTGTAAAATTAGAAACTGCAGCCTTGGCTCCACTATATGCAGGGATTTTGGTCAACGGTGTAAAAGCATTCATTGAAGAAATATTTAAAATACTACAACCTTTTTCTCCAACCATGTCTTTAGCAAACACCTGAGTTGGTAATAATGTACCAATAAAATTTAGGTTAAACGTAAACTGAATTCCATCAGAATCCAAATCAAAAAAGGTTTTGAATCCTTCGGTTGTATTCTGAAGGTCTTCGAGCTTCAAATAAGGATTAGAAGTTGTTCCAAGCGGATGATTCCCTCCTGCTCCATTGACCAAAATAGAGACCTTTCCCAATTTCGAATTGACTTCTAATTTTGCTTCTTCTAAAGACGCTTTCTCCAGTACATTTGCCTGTACTCCTATGGCAGTACCCCCAACATTAGTTATTGCATCAGCCACAGCGACTGCAGCTTCTAAATTTAAATCTAATACAGCAATTCTATGCCCTTGCTTTGCCAATGCTTTAGCCAAGGTACTGCAAAGAACGCCTCCTGCTCCTGTTAACACAACTACTTTACTCATAAGTTTTATCATTTTAATTACAACACACACTGCCCGTGTGCGCACACAAATGTACAAAAACATTCTTCGTGTGCGCACACTTTTTATGTTATTTTTTCAAAAACCCCATTCAAATTCAACTTTAATGCCTATTTTGTGACACTAAAATCCGTTAATATTAAAAAATGGTTAGGATAAAAGACATCGCAAAAGAAGCAAAGGTATCTGAAGGAACTGTCGACAGGGTTTTACATAACAGAGGAGGTGTTTCAAAAACAACAGAAGCTAGAATAAAAAAAATCATCAGCGATAAAAAATTCAGCATCAACCCTGTTGCAAGTGCCCTGGCCATGAAAAACAAATACACCATTACGGTTCTTATGCCCGAATTCTCGGAGGAAGATGCCTTTTGGAAATCACCCTATCTGGGAATTCTGAAAGCCACAAATGAATTGCAAAATTTAGGGGTTACTGTGCACATTATTCATTTTAATCAATACAAGGCACAGTCCTATGAGCAGGCATCACAAAAAGTTTATAAAACAAACCCAACGGCAGTTTTATTGGTACCGCTATTCCGAAAAGAAACCAATCAATTTGTTCAAGAATTAGATAAACTGGACATACCTTATGCTTTTTTAAATGTCAACATGGACGGGTTTAACAACCTCTTTTTTATTGGACAAGATTCTTATACGGCAGGCTATCTTGCAGGTAAATTAAGTGCGTTAAGCTTAAAGCCACAGTCTAAAATATTACTTATTCAGACGAGGGACAACATTGACAACAACACTACTATTTCTAAAAGAATAGAAGGATTTACTTCCTATTTCAAAGATGTATACAGCAAAGCGCCATCTATTATCTTAAAGATTGAAAACCTAGACGATAAAAAAGGAACAGAACAATCCATACGTACACAATTGTCAAACACACCAGCAATTGAAGGAATATTTGTTCCCTCGAGCCGGGCCTCTGCCATTGTAACCAGTTTACCCAAAACAGTCATAGAAAAACTTTCCATTATTGGGTTTGATACCACTCCACAGAATACACAATGTTTAAAAGAAGGGACGATTCCTTTTTTAATTTCTCAAAAAACTTTTGACCAAGGGCTTGAAGCGATTCGTTTGTTGGCTGACTATTTAACCGCGAAGAAAACACCTGTTAAAAAAGTATACTTGCCAATCGACATATTAACGAAAGAAAATTTAGCTTATAATGAGGGTAGTCAATATCATTTTGAAAGAGAAGTTTCCCTTTCATAATAGACACCTACTACGTAACAATCCTTCAAAATTCTTACAGACAACCTATGCTTTCCTAATTACAGTTTAGCCGAGTACATCAATTTTAGCTTCCACTTGTTTTTTTCTATTATTTATTAATAAATTTGCCCCGAAAACGGAAAGCAAATTACCTGTATGAAATTGAATATCTTTAGTACCCAACACACTATTATATTAGTCATTGTATGGTTTGCTTTTTCAAATTACAATAAGCTACAAGCCCAAACTACCAACAAGCTTGATAACCAACAAATCTGGACCTATTTCTACCCACATATTGTATTGAATGACAAATTAGATTTTACAGGAGATATAAGATATCGAACTTTTGCTTCAAGGCAAGATATCTTTAGTATGTATATTCGCCCATCATGGAGTTACCACACAAACAAACGTTGGACTTTTCACGGAGGTATTGGTTTTTTCTATACAGAGAGTAAGGAAGCCATTCTGAATAAGTTTGAAATTAGACCTTGGCAAGGTGTGCAATACAATGGGCCAAAATTAGGAATATTGACGCTAAAACATCTTATTAGAGCTGAAGAGCGTTTTTCAAATTTTCCTCAAGTAAATGAAGCTTATTATTTTGAATTTCGTTTGCGTTATAAATTATCTGGAAAATTGAGCTTTTCAAACAATAAGACTTATAAAAACTGGTACCTTCCTTTTTATGGGGAATTGTTTTTTCCTGTTTTTGATGAATTGGATGGATTTTTCAGCAATAAATCGAGAATCGGTGGCGGAATCGGTCATAAAGGTACAGACTGGAAATTACAAATGACGTATAATTGGCACTCATCACGAGCAATCCCTGATGCAGACCTGGACTACGGCTTTAATTCTCTACAAGTCAAATTTTTTAAAATCTGGGATCTTAGGAAATAGTTTTTCGTTGAAATATTTAAGAGTTGAAGCGTTGAATTGCTTAGTTTCGGTTTTCTATTCGCCTCTCATTTTCAAAGCCCTATTGCCTAATCAAAACAAAAAACTTTACTAACAGAAACAACGTTTTCCATTATATCGAGTAAATTTTCTAAATCCCAAAACGATAGTTTAGCGATGCCATAAAGCTCTGTTTGGATTTCAAAAATCCATATTCAGCTCTAAATTGCCAACGTCTGTCTATTTGCCATTGACCTCCTAACAACATATTCCAATTGTATTCTAGTTGTTTGTTGAATTTGTATTTGATGGTGGTATCGAGCGCTTCGTCATAGAACCCCCTAACACCATTGTAAAGATCCTCTGCCAGTTGTTTCCCTACCGGAGATAATTCAGCATACTCAGGAGATGCCATATAATCCGCCCAATCCTGATCTATTTCATCCAACTTGCTATTGTCTGGATCTACCAAATCTCCTAAATTGATTTCTCCATCAGTTTGCGCTCCTAACTTTTGAAATTGAGCACCTGCCCAAAGTCCAACAAACATATCCGGTTTGTTTTTATTGACCGCAAAGTTCTTTATAACTCGAACACCACTTACATCTACACGAATCGGCTTGTTTAACAAATCATTCTGTGACCAAGTCCAACTATAATCTGCGGAAATCACAACAGGGCCCTGCAGGAAAAACTCCCACCGTATTAAACCCCCAATAGGCACCACCAGCATTTGAAGTTGCACCAAATTCTATGGGCGCCACTAAATTTACAGTGGTAGTTCCTGTATACTGTCCATAAAAACCACCTACCGACAAAAAAGGTAAAATCCATGTATCGAAACGTGCATTTGCTGTCTTTACATCTGCCGATGACGGACCAAAAACGATAATATCACTTAAATCCTTAAAATCGCCATCATTAATGGCCATTTCAAAATTTTCGATGAGGATATTTTGTTTGTTGTAAATAGAATTGACCATGACTCCATGAGGCAATGGTAGCTTATGCCCTATTAGCTGCTCAGTCTACTGATGTCGGTGGTGAACAATTACGCCAATCTTTTAGCGACCTTTCCTCTATAACCAATGCAGGTTTTCAATTTATCTCGACGGTACGATACGATCGCTTTTCGTTTTCTTTTGACGGAACTTTCGCAACCTTAGGTGTCGATGAATCACAAGGTCCACTAGAAGTCGATGTTACCATCAGACAAAACATCTTCGATTTCAAATTGGGATATCGTCTATTGGATTACTTTAAACTAGATGATCAAAAAGCTATTGATGGTTGGTCCTTGGATTTTGATATTGGGGCTAAATATTGGCTTAACGATATTGGAGTGAACTACGCGCTAATTTGGAATGACACACCTTTGATAGATGGCAGTTTAGATGAAAAACAAGAATGGTAGGATTTAATGGTTGGTGTAAATACCAAATTTATTGTAAGTCCAAAATTTCTTGTTAGCGTAGCCTACAATGCCGGTGGTTTTGGCATTGGAAATTCTTCGAAATTTGCCCAAGATTTTTCATACATCAACTCTTTTAAGGTGCACAATATGGTGCTTGTTAATGCCGGATTTAGATCCTTTATGTACAAAAGAACCGATATTCAAGATGGAGAAGACCTTAACACCAAAGTAAGTGTTTTAGGACCTTTATTAGGGGTTTCTGTTTTGTTTTAGGCACTGAAAACCCACTAAAACCAAACTAATCCACAAAAAAAAGGTATCTTAGTGTCACACACTCCCCTACTATGAAAAAACTACTTATTATCTGCTGTTTTCCTTTTTTACAGTATTCAGGTTATGCGCAAGAAGCGACGAGTATTAGCGACTGGGACAATACCATGTATGCTAGTAATAAGTTTAATTACCGAAAAGATCAACGGAAAAACTCTTTTGAATTCCAGACACGATACAACAACGATTTCAGCGAGCTGGAACAATGGCATTTAGAAGCCGCAACTTCCTTTTTTGTTTCAAAAAAATGGGAAATAGTTCCAGATTTTAGGTTTACAAGAAAACCTACACGAACAGAATACCGCCCTGGAATTGGTGTAGTATACAAAAACTTATTTTCAAAATCGCAATTGGTGCATCAGGTGAAATACCAATACGACATTAAGAACGGCATCAGCAATTCACACGGAATGCGATATGCCGCTTTTTACAACTACCTATTTTCCGAAAAAATTATTCTGACCGCCCTTGCAGGAGGCTTGTTTGAAATAGGGCCCGACTGGAGTGGGTTTCTCGGATTTCGAGGTGGGTTGAGCGGTGCCTATATTTTTAACGACGTACACTCGATGAACATCGGGTATTTTTACGGTGCTGTCAACCAGAAAACAAACGATTATAACAATATTGGTATTTTTAATATTCAGTTAATCATTAATTTGAATAAAGAATATAAATATACACCTGCGAAGTATTTTAGTTTTTAGTCCTGTATTCGCAACTAAGTGCTTTTACGACGGCTTTTACTTTTTAAGCTCCTGTGTAAACCATTCCAAACACAATACATGATTTGTTTGTTGGATTCATTTTTAAAGCAGCAGAAAACAATGAATAGTCATCCAACAACCCTTTGGTTAGCACATAATAATACAAACCATTTTTTAGGCTTATTTCTTTTCCCAATAGGTTCTTATAATATGCTATTTGCTGCTCCTGTGCTAAGCAGGCAGTTATCAATTCTGTGATTGTTTGTTTTTCTGTTTTCATAAAATATTTTTTTAATTATTTGATGGCATACATTTTAACTACTATTGACACATATGTTTACCTATAAAGCTAATATAAAGATTAATATTGACAATAATGTCAACGAAAGAAAAAAATAACATAAAATTAAAAAAAGCTTTTGGACTTAGCATCAAAAGCATAAGAGAAGCTAAGGGGCTGTCTCAATTGGATTTGGCAAGTTTATCCAATCTAGAAAAGACAAGTATTTCCAGAATTGAAAATGGAAGAACAAATGTTACTTTAACCACTATAGCCATACTAAGTGCGGCTTTAGACGTAAAACTATCAACTATTTTTGATTTTGAGAGCTCAACCAAATGACAAAAACTACTCAACTGTTTTGGCATGATCTAATTTTATACGGTAATCATTAAAAAAGACAACACTAAATTACTGCTCTTAAGTTTAGCCAAAAGAGTAAAACAGCTACGTACATTTTAGTTTTAGCTATAAAAACTTTAAATATAGCTCAAAAAATGATTATATTTGAGCTATATTTAAAGTTTTTACAGCTCATGACTGCTTTTAAATGGAATTGGCAACAATCAAACCTATTCTTAGAGGAAAAGGACAATCTGTGAAAATTCACATACATTTTAAAGAGGGTAGAAAACATTATTATTCAAGATCACTTCCTCCCCATTTAATATCATGTGGAGCTGGATCTTTATAAAATCTTGATTTTTTAATTAACTGACTTATTTTGTAGTTTATTTCTGCAGGAAACTCCTTTCCTCTTTCTTTAACGTAACCGACCTTTATGTCCGAATGACAAACATTAACATTCTCAACAGGCTCTATAATTGGACTATAGACAACATTGGCTTCACACTCCTTAATTTCTAAAACATTTAATATTGCAAATCCGAAATAATTTCTTTTACTCGATGGATTCTCTATTTTTTTACTAAGATTTTTTAAATTATCAGCATTAGTATAATCTAACCGATTCACTGACACCTCATCCATCTCAGCTGGTGACTTATATACGTTAGTTCTTAACTCATCAGATTTATTAACATTTACAGGAGAAAAAACCGATCTTGCAATTTTTTCGGTATCACTAAATTCAGACGAAAGAAGTTGTAACTTTTTAGAGGACTTGAATAAATTCAGAAAGTCTTTTAGCATTTGAGAAATCAATATTTTGATTATTAAAAAATTTAACATCTGCTCCTGTAAAATCAACATAGTAAGAAAAACTATTATTCCCTACTTCTACTGAAATTTTCTCATCTAGTTCATTCTCCCATTCCAAAGAAATAGTTCCATTAGGGTTTGGGTAATAATCATCGATACTACAGAAAGTTTTTTCTCCCACTAAATCTATTAACTCAATAGCATTAGATGCACTCTCAACTTCCAAGGGAATAGAATCAAACCCATCCCAGCTCTCATTTAAAGACTTAAATGACAAAATATCTTTAACTACAGAACGTTTACTTAATGCAGAACAAGAAATTACACCAATATCATCAATATACTTAGCGAAAGGAATTTCAATATTTTTATTATACTCAGCTGTAATTGTTAAGCTTTTTTCAGTAGTTGTATTAACTAATTCGATACCTTTTGCTTCCGCATCATGAGAAACAGTTACAAGAGCGGCTCCAATCAACAAAGAAGTAAGCATCTTATTATTCACTGAGGAATCAGCAACTTCAACATTTGTTTTCTCTTCTATAAAATTAGACAACTCAAACACATCATTTAAACTTCCTTCGAAGCTCAGTAATTCGAAATTATTATCCATCCTGTAACAATTTTTTAGTATTATCGTTAATCAACCAACTAAATATATTAAAAATTTCTGAATTTATTATCTTGGATTCAGAAACTATATCTTCTTTTTTTATTGATTCTTGTTTATACATATCAATATCAATAACCAACTGACCATGAGTTGTGTTCGGGTTTTGAGGAATTACTAAACCATATTTTAGGTTTAAATAATTGTTATTGTCCTTATAATTTAAAACCTGAAGACTATGATTTATATGCTCCTTATTAGGGAATGCATTTAAATAAGACACTAACTCAGAATTTAACAAAAAACTCAAAACATCTGTCGGAGTATCATTTATCTTGAATTCAACTATATTTATTTTCCTTATAGCTAATCTGACAACATTTTTAATAGAACATAACTCAAGAAACTCTCCAATCTTAACCAATTCAGAATTTAAGTCACTAAAGCACTTATAAGCTTTACCACTTACTGTAAAATTCAATCTTGTATCACTTATTTGGATGGATTTCTGACCATCCTCTGATTTAAGATTTATGATACTTCCTTCATTTACAGACTTAACATTTGAAGTTCCTTTATTAAAAGAAAGCTCAATACCTTGCTCCTTAGAAACATTAAATCTAGGAAAGTCTTCTTTAAACAAATCTTTAATTTGATTAGCCTTACCAACAAACTGATCATTTTTATCAAACGAAACCTGAAAAACAACTGACCTTAAAAAATTATTTTCATAATTCTTATGTGCAACTTCTGTAAATCCGAACACTAGCTTTTTATTTTATCCGACAAATATAACGTTAATTATAAAATAAGATATTAACAATATCATAATTTTAATATTATTTCCGAATTAAACATCAATAAAAATTGAAAAACAACATGAACTCTTTGCATTAGCAAAACTAGCCCCCTAAATTTTTCTAAGAAAATATAAGACATGTTTTTCGATCCAAAAACAACAAAATCAACTATTTTCAGATTC
Source organism: uncultured Flavobacteriaceae bacterium (assembly GCA_943789365.1). Lineage (GTDB taxonomy): Bacteria > Bacteroidota > Bacteroidia > Flavobacteriales > Flavobacteriaceae > Flavicella. Next base: position 1,182,733 of record CALSTV010000001.1, read on the forward strand.
TACAACATATCCCCAGAGTTTTCCAATTTTGCATTAAAAACATATCAAGATGAACATCAACATCAAAACACTAAAGACATAAAGAAATAGACTAAGACGATTTCTCAATAAATAGGTATACTTTATAAGATGCGGGACAAAGAAACAACAAAAAAACCTCAACTTTCTGAAATTCAGATTGTTGAGGTTTTCTTTTGTACCTTGGGCGGAACTACAACCCTGCAATTTAACTACATTCAATCGCTATAGCAAAAACAACACGAACACCAGTATTTTCAACGTATAAAAGTAATTAATTTAGTTAAACTAATTGTATAACATTGTATTAAATTGTTTTTAATTGGAATTTACCGTACAAATACCGTACAAATAAAGTATATTTGTATTACACAATATGTATACTATGGCAACTGTAAATTTTTTATACCGCTCTACTCGAAACAATGCACCTTTGACCGCTCGACTTTTATTTAGACACAAACAAAAAGACTTTGTTTTAAGCTCTAAAATAAAACTAGATGTAAGTGAAACCTACTGGAATAAAGAACACCAAAAGAAGTCAAGAGATATTGATATTATCAATAAGCAAAACAAGATAAACCAAGAGCTTTCAAAAATCGAAAGTTACATCCTTACAAACTTCAACAACACAGATATTAACGAAGTAAACAAAGAATGGCTTAAAATACTTATTGAACACTACTACAACCCTCCAAAAGCAGAAAAAGAAGTATCTGATGAGGTTTTAGAGTATTTTAATTACTTCATCGAAAAAAAACAAAGTGAAGTTGTTGAAAGGACTATCAAAAATTACAAAGTTGTTTTAAAACAGCTTGAAAGATACCAAGCCACTAAAAGCAAAAAGATACTTATAAAAGATATTGACTACAATTTTAGCCAAGATTTTGAAAAATTCTGTAAGCAAAACAACTATTCCCCAAACACAATTGCAAAAGGACTTAGAACTATTAAAACTGTATGTAAACACGCAGCGTTTAACGGAATAGAAACACACCGACAATTAAATAGCATTAAAATAAAAAGCCATAAGATTGAAAAAATTTGGCTGAATTTAAAGGAACTAGAAGCCATTGAAAACCTCAACCGAACAGAACTATCAGAATCACTTGAAAACGCAAGAGACTGGCTTATTATAAGCTGTTATACAGGTCAAAGAATATCTGACTTTATGCACTTTAACAAAGAACAAATAAGAATGGAAGAAAACAAGTCTTTACTTGAATTCACTCAAAAGAAAACTGGCAAAAACATGACCATACCAGTACATGAAAAAGTACTAGAGATTCTTAAAAAAAGAAATGGAGACTTCCCTAGAGCTATCTCAGACCAACGCTACAATGACTATATTAAAGTTGTATGTAAAATAGCTGGTATTGACACACCTACAAACGGTAGCATTATGAAGGAAGTAAAAAACAAACAATACAGAAAAGAAAACGGAATATACCCAAAATACGAGCTTGTAACCTCTCATATTGGAAGAAGATCTTTTGCCACCAACTACTACGGAAAAACCCCTACAACCTTCTTAATATACGTTACAGGACATAGCACAGAATCCATGTTTTTAAACTATATTGGCAAAAGCAATAAAGACCTTGCTATTGAGTTAACAAAATATTTTTAAGACATGGATAAATTAAAAGAATTCATAACAACAAGTGTTGGCTACGAGTATTTCATAAACAACCTAAAACTCACACCCAAAAAAACTTTAAGCCTAACTTATAAATACAATCCAATAACAAGAATAAACAATTTCACAAAAGAACAATTCACAACAAAACTAAAAGAAACAAAAGAACAATTCATAGAAACTAATCATGTTTTTGATTTCATAATTTTCAAACGAGAAGAAATAGATGTTATTAGATTCGATATTACCGAAAACCTTAAATTGATACCTAACTCTAAACACCAAGGGAAACTTGGAGATTTATATTTATTCCAAATTCAAACAGAATTAGATAGAGCCAGTAAGTCTGACACACTTCTATTATCAGAAAAGAATGCAACCCAACTGGAATTACATTTTAAAATGATCCTTGAAACATTGGAAGAGTTTGAATTAGAAAATACCACCAAAAATAAACCTGATTCAAACCAACCCAATTGGATGAAAATAATACCACTTTTCGTTAAGGGAACAGTTTACGATGAACGCAACAAAAACCCACAAACTTCATTTACTAAAATCATTGAAGAAAGCCTTAGCAAGTCAAAGGACGATGCAGAAAAGCTAAGACCATACGTAAGTGAAACATACTACAACAACTTCTCAAAACCGAAGAACGACAAAAATATTTGCCTTCCTAATAAAGCCAAAATAATAAAGAAACATTACAAAAATGAAAACATTGATAAAAGATTCCTAGAAGAAATAGATAGAGCTTCAAAAAACCAAGAGTTTTAAAAAAACTAACTGTACGAAAACGGTACGATTCCAGTACGCGTACCACTATTTTTCAACTGCTATTCGAACTATATTTGTGATAAGAGAGCAATTAAGCTACTCTTTAAACAACTCAATATGAATAGAATACACGTAGTACAAACAAACACCCAAGAGCTTCAAGAAGCCATTTCAAGAACTCTACAGCAAGAACTAGAAAGCCTTAAAAAAGACTTTTCTAAACCTACAAACACAGATGAACTTCTCACAAGAAAAGAAGCTTCAGAATTCCTTAAAATCAATCTTTCAACCTTACATCATTGGACTAAAAAGTCTAAGATAAAATCTTACGGAATAGCAAACCGAAGATATTACAAGAAAAATGAATTATTAGAATGTTTAACAATTGTAAAATAAGGAAAGATGAAAGGAAGAAAAGTAAATAAAAATATCGTTGTATTAGATATCCAGCACCAAGTACTAAAAGCAGAAGGTTTAACCCTAAAAGAATTCAAAGAAAAATACCCAGAAGAAGAACAATTCCTCAAAGGACTACACCATGTTACCACCACAAAGAAAGCAATCTGCAAAGCTTTAAAAATTGGCATTGATAACGCATGTAGATATAAAAGAAGTTTAGAAATAAAAGGCAAGCTAGTGGAATCGACAGAAAATTTCTTTTGTGCTATTACAGACCACAAAGCAAAGAAATTAACTACAAATCCCGACAGGTTTGATTTACTGCTAAAAACAAATCAACTTAAATTATTTTAATATGGTAAAATTAGAAAATCATTGGTTTAAGCACGACATAACAGCTTCAAACGATAACAAAATACAGAAATTAGAATTTAAACATGGCTTAATAGGTTATGCTATTTTCTTTAAGCTGGTTGAGGTTTTAATGCTTAACAACGGTAAAATCGAATACGACTTAGATATGTTAGCTTATCAGATTAAATGTAAAGACACAAAAGCACTAGAGGCTGTTTTAAAGGACTTTAATCTATTTCAGATAGAAGACAACACAATTAGTAATGATAGAGTCACAAGACAACTACAAGGCATTACAGAAAAGTCTGAGAAAGCTCGAAGAAGTGCCCAAGTAAGACATTCAAAAGGTTTCAATGTATAACTCCAATTTAAAAGGATAGAACTTGGGTAACTTAATAGTTACCCTTTTTTTATGCGTTCGCATTACGTTCGCAATGCTATAAGAGAAGAATAAATAAGAGAATACTAAAAAATAAAAGATAAAATCAGATAAAATAAATTAAATAAGAATTAAATATATCGCCCAAATAATTAACCATTGGACTCTCGGTAAATTAATTTAATTCTTGTACTATACACCTAAAACCCTTATAAACAAAACTATCCCAACTGACAAAAAAATTAATTAAATAGGTCTATATTAACGCTACCAATCATCATTTGATTTTCCGTTTAAAATAAACTCCCGTAAATTGTTTATTGAAGAAGAAGCTCTTTTTTCATACTCATAATAATAAGCATTATTAACAGAATATGCATCTCTAATTGTAAATTCATCATAATACTTATCAAATGACTTTAATGCTTTCTTTTCAGAAATTCCAGATTTCATCATTTCCGTTACTGATTCATTTTTATAACTAAGAAAAAGGCTATCTTTTACTTTTTGACTAAAATCATCATAATCCAAGGTCATATTAACTAAAAAATTTTTTTCAAAATTCAGCAATGAAGATTTCACATATCCGCCATTTGGAAGTGAATAACCATCAGTTTGAATTGAATTATAAACATAATCAGATTTAAATTTACCATCTTTAATCGAGATTGTAAAGGTGTGATTACATTGGACCGAATTAACCTTTCCTGCTCCTTTAATTATGATTTTATTTTCAGTATCTAACTGTATAACATTTTTTGCTGAATTGTAGTTTAAAGCAACCCATTCTTTTGCTTTTTGGTAAATATCCGATTTTGACATTCCTTCTGCTTCGCTGACAGATGTAAAACCGTTTCCTTCGGAATTAATCGTCTGTGCAGTTGAAATTAATGACACAAGAACGACGATGTAAGTAAGTAATTTTTTCATAACATGATATTTTATCAAAAATAATATATTTAAATCAAAACTAACTATAAAACAAAATACTATTAATTTAGTGATTTTATTTAATGACACTATCAAACAGCCTTCAACTCAGACTCTATTAAGGCTTTTAAATCTGTTAAAGTTCTTGATGCAAAATAATCCTCTATTTCCTTAATCTGGGTTTTGATAGACTCCGTTTTCTTCTTATTACTTTCCTCTATAGCAGTGAAACTTATTACAGGTCTATTTTTATCTATACCAGCAGTTCCTTGACTGTAAATAAGGATTTTACCATTACCAGCTAATTCAGAAAAACTATGTTTAAAATCAACAATGGTATTACATTTTTTCAAACAAGTGTTGTATCTAATATACTTTTTAGAATCTTCAAAACCCTTAGTAAGCAATTCATCAGATTTAGAACCAGCACTTGCCAATTGGTCGTGAACAACTGAAATCAAAGGATTGAAATTATCTGATGCCGTAGACCACATACCACTATTAACTACTTGAAAACTTTCAACATAACCAACAAGATCAATGTCTTTAGGTGTATTTGAATATATCACTATATCTTTCGAAAAAGCTTCAACCAACTTCTTTTTTTCAGCCTCAAAACACTGTTCTCTATTCTTTAGAGTACCTTCTAATACTTTTTTCTCATTTAAATGAATATTAACATTGTTACCAATCAAGTAATTATGATACCTTCCATACAAATTTGTAGCTTCAAAATAAACCGTTTCTAAATCTTCTACACACTTTCCACAATACCCACTTTTTATAAAATCATCAGGCAGAAAATCTTTTAACTTTTGATAAAAATCTTGAGAAACCAATTCATTAGGTTTTCCCATTAATGATTTACCAATCTTTGCATTACAATTCGGACAGTTTTTATAATTCATAGCATAACAATTTAAACAAAAAGCATTTTTACTCCAAAACTAATTATAAATCGACCTAAAACAAAGTACTTTTAAATATTTAAACTAATAACTCGAAACCGTAAAACAACTATTACAATACAAAAACCGTACAAATCCCAAAACAAAAAAACCTCAACTTTCTGAAATTCAGATTGTTGAGGTTTTCTTTTGTACCTTGGGCGGGAATCGAACCCGCACTCTCGAAAGAACTGGATTTTGAATCCAGCGCGTCTACCAATTCCGCCACCAAGGCTTTTCGCAATTGGACTGCAAATGTATAAAAAAAATTGAAATCCAAGCATATTTCTTAAAAAATATACGGCAATAGATAAAATAATTTCTATTTTTGCACACTCAAATAACAACGAGTATTAACATATCTATTTTACACCTATGTCTACCAGCAAATTAGCACCAAAAGTATTTGCCTGCTCCCAAAGTTTTGAATTGGCAGAAAGTATTGCCAAACATTACGGAACTGAGTTAGGAAAGATAAACATCTCAAGATTTAGCGACGGAGAATTCCAACCTGCTTTTGAAGAATCGGTGCGTGGAAGACGTGTATTTATTATAGGCTCAACGTTTCCTAATTCAGACAACCTGATGGAAATGTTATTAATATTAGATGCTGCCAAAAGAGCTTCTGCAAGACATATTACTGCTGTAATGCCTTATTTTGGTTGGGCACGTCAGGATCGTAAAGACCGACCACGTGTGGCTATTGGTGCAAAATTGGTTGCCAATTTATTACAAACAGCTGGTGCTACAAGAATTATGACGATGGACTTGCACGCAGATCAAATTCAAGGGTTCTTTGAAAAACCAGTAGATCACCTATTTGGCTCTACTATTTTTATGCCGTATATCAAAAGTTTAGGTTTGGACAATATCACCATGGCATCGCCAGATATGGGAGGTTCAAAAAGAGCATATGCCTATTCTAAACACCTACAGAGTGAAGTTGTTATCTGCTACAAACAACGTTTAAAAGCAAACGTTATTGACACTATGGAGTTGATTGGTCAGGTAGAAGGAAAACATGTGATCTTGGTTGATGATATGATCGATACTGGAGGTACCTTAGTAAAAGCTGCCGATGTTATGATGGAAAGAGGTGCATTAAGTGTACGTGCCATCATCACACACCCTTTATTATCAGGGAATGCTTATGAAAAAATAGAGAACTCAAGACTGCTAGAATTGATTGTTTCCGATTCTATTCCATTGAGAAAGAAGAGTTCTAAAATAAAAGTTGTAACTTGCGCGCCCTTATTCGCCGATATCATGCATAAGGTACAGGATAACAAGTCGATAAGTGATCAATTTATAATCTAAGAGAATACTAATAAATATATATATAATGAAATCTATTACAATCAAAGGATCGAAAAGAGAAAGCGTAGGAAAAGCTGCTACTAAAGCACTACGTAATGCTGAGAAGGTACCTTGCGTATTATACGGAGGAGAAAATGCCATTCATTTTTCAGCTGAAGAGAAAGCTTTTAAAAACTTGGTATACACTCCAAATGTATATACTGCAACGATTGAACTTGACGGAGAAAAGTTTACTTCTATCCTACAAGACATCCAATTTCACCCAGTTACTGACAAAATCTTACACATTGATTTCTATCAATTGTTCGACGATAAAGCAGTGACTATGGAAATTCCAGTTAAATTGACAGGAAACTCTCCAGGGGTACAGATTGGTGGATCTTTGCGTTTCCCAAAACGTAAACTAAGAATCAAAGCTTTGCCAGCGAACTTACCAGATACTATTGAAGCAAGCATTGCTGCATTAGAGATCGGGGATAAAATATTCGTTCGCGAATTGGAGATTCCTAACTGTGAAATTTTACACCCAGAGAACACAGTGGTTGCTCAGGTGAGAATGTCGCGTGCTGCTGTAGACCCTACTGAAGAAGAAGCTGTTGAAGGAGAAGAAGCTGCAACTGAAGAAGCTGCTGCTGAATAAGCTCAAACAAACGATTATAAAGGTTCATTTTGACACATGTCGAAATGAACCTTTTTTTTTGACAGTACTTATACAATGACTTTTGTATTTTTGTCATCACTATACAGATTTGTTTTATGAAAAAATTCTTAATTGTCGGACTGGGAAATATAGGCGCCGAATACGAAAATACCCGTCACAATATCGGTTTTAAAATTTTGGACACTTTGGCCGATGAGCAAAAGGTTCGCTTTGAAACAGATAAACTCGGAGACTTGGCTAGCTTCCGATTTAAAGGACGTACCTTTATACTACTCAAACCTTCCACCTACATGAATCTAAGTGGTAAGGCTGTGAAGTACTGGATGGACAAGGAAAAAATTGCCCTAGAAAACATTTTAGTCATTTCTGATGATTTGAATTTGGACTTTGGAACTTTTCGCTTAAAAGCAAAAGGAAGCCCAGGTGGACACAATGGACTCAAAGACATCAATGCAAAATTAAACAATCAGAGCTACCCACGCTTTCGCTTTGGTGTAAGCGCTAATTTTTCAACAGGCAGACAATCGAATTATGTATTGGGAGAATGGTCCAAGGAGGAAAATCGTTACTTGCCAGAGTTGTTATTTAAAGGCGCCAATCTTGTCAAAGCTTTTGGAACCGAAGGTATTGGCAACACTATGAATAAATTTAATGGCCCCTTAGAAGCATAGCTATAAACGCAGTACTTATAATTTCAATTGCTGAAGAAAAGACCAGAGTACAATACCGGTAGTCACAGATATGTTTAATGAATGTTTGGTGCCAAATTGAGGGATCTCAATACAAGCATCTGAAGCACTCACCACTTCTTGTTGTACTCCTTTCACTTCATTTCCCATGACAATTGCATAGCGTTTGTCTTTTAAAATCTCAAAATCCTGAAGCAAGGTTGCATTGTCAGCTTGTTCAATAGAAGCGACTGCAACCCCTTCCTTTTGTAGCTTTTTTACAAGTGTCAGGGTGTCTTCAACATATTCCCATGCCACTGTATCTGTTGCACCCAAAGCCGTTTTGTGAATGTCTTTGTTAGGTGGGGTAGCTGTAATTCCACAGAGGTAAATTTTCTCCACCACAAAAGCATCACTGGTTCTAAACACAGAACCAATATTGTTCAAACTTCTAATGTTATCGAGAATTACAATTAAGGGAATTTTTTCTACTTCCTTAAATTCAGAAACTTCCAATCTCCCTAATTCACTGTTTTTTAATTTTCGCATGTCGCTTATTTATCCACATCAAAATTAATGCGAATTCTGAAGCTTGACAAATTTTTACGATAAGAATTAAACTCAAGTGTTTTTTTAAAATCTATATTGGTATTCAATAGAATTCTATTAGCTTTGACATTGTATGAACACAACACCAAGAACTTTTGTCATTGGAGACATTCATGGCGCTTTAAAAGCTTTGACACAGGTATTAGAACGTGCCAATGTTACACAAAAAGACACCTTAATTTTCTTAGGTGATTACGTAGATGGTTGGAGTCAATCTCCCGAGGTAATTAACTTTTTAATTCAATTAAAAGAAACGCACCATTGTATTTTTATGAGAGGTAACCATGACGACCTTTGTTATCGCTGGTTGAAATACGAAGAGTGCAATGACACATGGCTCATGCACGGTGGACAAGCTACCGTTAACGCATACGCAAATGTCCCCCTAAACTTGAGAAATATTCATATCCACTTTTTAGAAAACCTTCAAAATTATTATATCGATTCTCAAAACCGGTTATTTATTCATGCCGGATTCACAAATCACAACGGAGTGGAAAAAGAATATTTTGAAAAAATGTTTTATTGGGATCGTTCTCTATGGGAACTCGTTTTGGCAATGGACCCTACACTTCATAGAGAAAGCAAGTTTTACCCCAAACGATTAACGCACTATTCTGAAATTTATATTGGACATACTTCCCTAACTAGAATAGGCGAAAGCACCCCTAAAAACGCTGCTAATGTATGGAATATTGACACTGGTGCTGCGCACAAAAACCCTTTGACTATCTTAAACGTAGACTCGAAAGCGTTTTGGCAAAGTGACCCGGTCCATCTATTGTATCCAAACGAAAAAGGAAGAAACTAAACGAATTCATGTGTATAAAATAATGTCCATACCATTGGTTCCTAAAACCGTGTCAATTATTGTCTATACAATTTACTTCCTCCAAAACCTACTCTTATTTTAAGGATAAACTTTTATTTTTCGTATATTGTGGTTCCCTAAAATGTTGCTTACTATTCAGTAACGTTATAATACGGCACTTTATGTTGAAGTTTTATGACGATTGTAATTGAGAATACCCCTCAAATTAAGTGTGAATTGTAAAATATTAGAATATGAATATTCCGTTTTTAAAAAAAGTAACAGAGAATCATATAGCAGTATTGGTAACCTTTGTTTTATTGTTTCTGCTTGTTTTGTTAAAATTTCAAGAAAACAGAACTTTTAATGAAATAACTGATTCGACTGAGCAGAGTTTAGTCACTGCTGTGGAACACCCAAAATAAGTAATCTTCTATCTTTGATTCATACCAGACAGAATTGACAATTTTGTTTACTTAAATGTGAACAGAAGTTATACTGTCGAGAAACAACTACTTTACAAGTGTAGCCGTCGTAATAATAAAAGCTTTATCTTTCTACTAAACAGACTCTTACACGTTTAAAAAAAAAGACTGAACACAGTAAAGAAGTTCTAAAAACACTAGTTTTTTATACTGAATTCAACTATTTTTGTCGACTGATTAAATACTAAATAATTAAATCGCAAAGAAATGGCAAAAACATTGTTTGACAAAGTATGGGATTCACACGTTGTCCGTCAAGTACAAGATGGACCCGATGTATTTTTTATCGACCGTCATTTTATCCATGAAGTTACAAGTCCTGTAGCCTTTTTAGGATTAGAAAGTAGAGGAAATAGTGTTGTATATCCAGAGCGTACCTTCGCTACTGCAGATCACAATACGCCAACTATCAATCAACATTTACCCGTGGAAGACGCATTGTCTGCAAACCAGCTAAATGCATTGGAAGCTAACGCAAAAAAACATGGTATTTCTCACTGGGGATTGGGTGACGTAAACAATGGAATCGTACACGTAGTAGGTCCTGAAAATGGAATTACATTGCCAGGTGCTACCATCGTATGTGGAGATTCACATACCTCAACACACGGTGCTTTTGGTGCCATTGCTTTTGGTATTGGTACTTCTGAGGTAGAAATGGTATTGTCTACACAATGTATCATGCAGCCAAAACCTAAAAAAATGCGTATCAACGTAAATGGAAAATTAGGTTTGGGTGTAACACCTAAAGATGTGGCTTTATATATCATTGCAAAACAAACAACTTCTGGAGCTACCGGATATTTTGTTGAATATGCAGGAGGTGTTTTTGAAGACATGACTATGGAAGGTCGTATGACTGTGTGTAACTTATCTATTGAGATGGGAGCACGTGGTGGAATGATTGCTCCAGACCAAAAGACATATGACTATATTGCAGGACGTGCTCAAACTCCTAAAGGAGCAGATTGGGACAAAGCAATGCAATATTGGGAAACTTTATACACCGAAGAAGGTGCCGAATTTGATGTAGAATTCAATTATGACGCAGCCGATATCGAACCAATGATTACCTATGGTACCAATCCAGGAATGGGTATTGGGGTTACCAAAGACATTCCAACTGCCGAAAATGTAAAAGGTGGTGTGGAGACCTACAAAAAATCTTTAGGTTATATGGATTTCAACGAAGGAGATTCTATGATTGGTAAAAAGATCGATTTTGTATTCTTAGGTTCTTGTACAAATGGACGTATCGAAGATTTTAGAGCTTTCTGTTCTATTGTTGAAGGACGTAAAAAAGCAGACAATGTTACGGCTTGGTTGGTTCCAGGATCACATAAAGTTGTAGACCAAATAAAACAAGAAGGGCTAGATAAAATCATTACAGAAGCAGGATTTGTGCTTAGAGAACCTGGATGTTCTGCTTGTTTGGCAATGAATGATGATAAAATTCCAGCCGGAAAATTATCTGTTTCAACTTCAAATAGAAACTTTGAAGGTCGTCAAGGACCAGGATCAAGAACATTATTAGCTTCTCCTTTAGTAGCTGCAGCATCAGCTGTAGAAGGTGTAGTAACAGATCCAAGAACAATCTTAAACGCTTAAAAATAGAATAAAATGGCTTACGATAAATTTGAAGTATTAACAAGTACAGCTTATCCATTACCTACAGAGAATGTGGATACAGATCAAATCATTCCTGCTCGTTTCTTAAAAGCAACTGAGCGTAAAGATTTTGATATCAATTTTTTCCGTGACTGGAGATACAATGCAGATGGAACGCCAAAAGCAGACTTCCCTTTGAACCAAGAAAAATACGCTGGTTCTAAAATACTAGTAGGAGGAAGAAACTTTGGTTCAGGTTCATCTAGAGAACATGCAGCATGGTCTGTTTATGATTTTGGATTGAGATGCGTTATCTCTTCTGAATTCGCAGATATCTTTAAAAATAACTGTTTGAATGTAGGTGTATTGCCTGTTCAGGTTTCAGCAGCATTTGCAGATAGCTTATTCGCTGCAATTGAAGCAGACCCGAATGCACAAATCACTGTTGACTTACCTAAACAAACAGTAACTTTAGACGCTACTGGTTCCTCTGAATCTTTTGTTATAAACGGATACAAAAAAGGAAACATGTTGAACGGATTCGATGATATTGACTATTTAAAAAACATCGAAGGTGAAATTTCAGCATTTGCTGAAACACGCCCTTTCTAACAATAGAGAATTTACAGTAAATAATAGAAAGCGTTTCACCAATATGTGAAACGCTTTTTTTATCTTTGCTCCTTCTGATTTTCAACAAAACAAAATTGAGCAAAACTAGTTGTATATCAAGTATTAACGATCGAGAATTAGCCTTCAAAATATGAGTAAAAAGAGAATTGAAATAATGGACACTACACTTCGAGATGGAGAACAAACATCTGGAGTATCATTTTCGGTTTCTGAAAAATTAACCATTGCAAAATTATTACTCGAAGAACTGCACGTCGACCGTATCGAAATCGCTTCCGCTAGAGTTTCTGAAGGAGAACTCGCTGCCGTAAAAAGCATTACTTCTTGGGCTGATGAAAACGATTATTTAAACAAAGTCGAGGTTTTGACTTTTGTAGACGGTGGAAAATCTATCAACTGGATGCAAGAAGCCGGTGCTAAAGTTCAAAATCTTTTGACAAAAGGATCTTTAAACCATCTTACCCATCAATTAAAGAAAACACCAGAACAACATTTTGCCGAAATTTCTACTACCATTGAAAATGCCAAAGCAAAAGATATTGAAACCAATGTTTATCTCGAAGATTGGAGCAATGGCATGCGTAATTCACAGGAGTACGTTATCCAGTTTTTAGACTTCTTGAGCACGCAAGATATAAAACGCGTGCTATTACCAGATACTTTAGGTGTGTTAACACCAAAAGAGTCTTACGACTTTATCGCTAGTTTGACTGAAAAATACCCAAGTCTTCATTTCGACTTTCATGCGCATAACGATTACGACTTAAGTGTAGCCAATGTTATGGAAGCCATAAAGGCAGGAGCAAATGGTCTGCATTTGACAATTAACGGCATGGGAGAGAGAGCTGGAAATGCACCATTGGCAAGTGTTATTGCCGTAATCAACGATTTCCTACCAGCAATTGAAATCAATGTCAACGAATCTTCTTTAAACAAAGTAAGTAAATTAGTCGAAAACTTTTCTGGCTTTAGAATTCCTGTAAATAAACCCGTGGTAGGTGCCAACGTGTTTACACAAACTGCCGGTATTCATGCCGACGGTGACAATAAAAAGAACCTGTATTTCAACGACCTGTTACCAGAACGATTCGGAAGAAAACGTAAATATGCGCTCGGGAAAACTTCTGGAAAAGCAAACATTCAAAAAAACTTACAAGATTTAGGTTTACAATTGAATGACGAAGATCTTAAAAAAGTAACCCAACGAATCATTGAACTGGGAGACAAAAAAGAACTGGTTACACAAGACGACCTCCCTTATATCATCTCAGATGTACTCGATAGTAGTAGTCTGGAAGAAAAAGTAGTAGTTGAAAGCTATGTTTTAACGCATGCCAAAGGTTTAAAACCCTCAACAACTGTTTCAGTTCGGATAGATGGTAAATTATTCGAAGCCAATGCAAGTGGCGATGGACAGTTCGATGCTTTTATGAATGCATTGAGAAAGGTATATGCAGAACATACGAATAAAACAATTCCAACATTGATTGACTACGCAGTTAGAATCCCACCAGGATCTAACTCCGATGCCCTTTGTGAAACAGTCATTACATGGAAAAGCGAAACAAAAGAATTTGTGAGTCGAGGATTGGACTCAGACCAAACTGTTTCAGCCATCAAAGCAACTATAAAAATGTTAAACATTATTGAAATGTAATGTTTTTAAAAGATTTAAAACAAGAGTAAATTAAAAATGGCAACTCATATTTTGCGTTGCTGAATATTAAAACAAACAAAAATGAAATTAAACATTGCCCTTTTAGCCGGAGACGGAATCGGACCTGAAGTAATTGATCAAGCTGTAAAAGTTTCAGATGCAATTGCAAGTAAATTTGGACATGAAATCACATGGAAACCTGCATTGACAGGTGCGGCTGCCATTGATGCTGTAGGTGAACCTTACCCAGATGAAACACATGAAGTTTGCGCAAATGCAGATGCGGTACTTTTTGGTGCTATCGGACATCCCAAATTTGATAACGATCCTTCTGCGCCAGTTCGTCCAGAGCAAGGTTTGTTGAAAATGCGTAAAAAATTAGGCCTGTTTGCGAATGTTCGACCTACTTTTACTTTCCCATCATTACTAGACAAATCTCCTCTAAAAAGAGAACGTATTGAAGGTACTGACCTAGTTTTCTTAAGAGAGTTAACTGGAGGTATCTATTTTGGGGAAAAAGGAAGAAGAAACGAAGGTGAAACTGCTTTTGACAACTGTGTTTACACAAGAGAAGAAGTACAACGTTTGGCTAAAAAAGGTTTCGAATTGGCAATGACACGTTCTAAGAAATTGTGTTGTGTAGACAAAGCAAATGTATTGGAAACATCTCGCCTATGGAGAGAAACAGTACAAGCTATGGAAAAAGACTATCCAGAAGTAGAAGTAAGTTACGAATTTGTAGATGCTGTAGCCATGCGTTTGGTACAATGGCCAAATTCTTATGATGTATTGATTACAGAAAATTTATTTGGAGATATCCTTACAGATGAAGCTTCAGTAATCTCAGGATCTATGGGATTGATGCCATCTGCCTCTATGGGAGCTGACATTGCTTTATTTGAACCTATTCACGGTTCTTATCCTCAAGCCACAGGTTTGAATATCGCGAACCCTATGGCAACCGTATTGTCTGCTGCTATGATGTTCGAAAACTTTGGATTACAAGAAGAAGGTAAAGCCATTAGAGCTGCTGTAAACAAAGCTTTAGCTGAAGGAATAGTTACAGAAGACTTAGCCGAAGGTGGTACATCTTATGGAACTACAGAAGTTGGAGATTGGTTAGCAAAAAATATCTAATTTCCGATTTCCATCGAATATTTAAAACCGTCCAAAAGGACGGTTTTTTTTATTTAATTACCTCTCCAAGGGGAGATAATTCATCCACACCTACTAGGTTTAAAAAAACCTAGTAGGTGTGGACGTGCCGAAGATGTATAAAAACATCCCTATATTTACACCTATGAAAGACGGAAAAATGCTACACTTAGAACTCCCAACCGACCCACGATGGGTAAAACTCGTAGCTTCGAATATCGATGAAATATTAACTGACCATGCATGGTGTGAGCAAAAAGCGGCGACCAATGCCATTACTATTATAACCTTTAACCCGAATCTTAGCGACTTGGTGACAGACATGCTCTCGTTAGCTAAGGAAGAATTAGAACATTTTGAACGTGTTCACGAACTCATTGTAAAACGGGGAAGCACCTTAGGAAGAGAACGAAAGGATCCTTATGTAGGAGAACTTTTTCAGTTTATGAAAAAAGGAGGCTCCCGAGAAGAAGCTCTTGTAGACCGACTTTTGTTTTCTGCGCTTATTGAAGCCAGAAGTTGTGAACGCTTTCGCGTGCTTTCAGAAAATTTAAAAGATAAAGAATTAGCCTGCTTCTACAAAGAACTGATGATCAGTGAAGCTGGTCATTATACACTTTTTATTGGACATGCTAGAAGGTATGGTGGACGGGAAAAAGTTTACAAACGCTGGCAAGAGTGGTTGCAATTTGAACATAAAATCATTGCAAATTACGGCAAAGATGGATCTATTCACGGCTAGTAAATATGAGCACATGATTAGATACATTATTAAACAAAAAAAATCCTTCATCTAAGATGAAGGATTTTTTAATATGTAATTGATACTTTCTCTTAGTTTTCAGACTCTAAAAGCTCAAAGAATTGATCAAGCTTAGGCATGATGATAATCTTTGTTCTTCTGTTTTTCGATCTGTTTGCATCAGAATTGTTCTCCACTAAAGGAACATAGCTACTTCTACCAGCAGCAATCAATCTTTCAGGAGCAACATCGTGCTTGTTTTGCAATACTCTTACGATAGACGTTGCACGCTTAACAGACAAATCCCAGTTATCATCTAAAACCTCTGTTTTAATTGTTTTGTTGTCTGTATGTCCTTCAACCATAACATCCATATTTGGTTGTCCATTGATTACATCAGCTACTTTCTTTAAGATTTTATCAGCTCTGTTAGATACTCTAAATGAACCACTGTTGAATAACAACTTGTCATTGATAGAAATATAAACTACAGTCTTTTCAATATTAACTTGGATATCTTCGTCGTTCAAACCATCATCCAATACTTTCTTTAGGTTGAAAGCTACTGCTAAATTGATTGAGTCTCTTTTAGAGTTTACATTTTGAATGTGCTTTATGTACTCATCCTTTTTGCTCAATTGACTCAACGTCTCTTTTACATTTTCTGAAGCTGATTGAGAAATTACAGTTAAGTTATCTACGAACTCTAATGTCTTTTCATTTCCTTTCAACAAGTAATCTATCTTGTCTTCCAAAGCAGCATTCTTAGCTTTTTCTTTTTCTAAATCACTTGAAGTTTTAGATAAGTCAGATTGAGTGGTGTTTAATTCTTCTTTTGTATTTGAACTTTCGTTTTGTAATTCTGTGTATTGTTTTTTAGATACACAAGATGTTAAAAGCAATACGGAAACTGAAAATAATGCAATAAGTTTTTTCATGATAATGTTAAAATAATTTAGTTTTGCACAAATATATTAAAATATATATGAAACTTGTTGAATTTAAAAAGTTTTATATATAAGAATTAACCTATAGTACACAAAACGATGAATGTTAGATTATTAGTTGTTAGTTTATTAATCATTTCCTCATGCACAAAAACCGAGCCAAACCCTCAAAAAATTCAGGGAAATGTCTTTGGAACTAGCTTTCACATCACATATATCCATAAAAGAGAATTTATTTTGGAAAAATCAATCGATAGTCTATTCCACTTAATCAACAATTCACTCTCTACCTACCAACCATCTTCAGATATATCTTTAATAAACAAAGGCGATAGCACCATCGTTATTGATTTTTATTTTAAGGAAGTCTTTGAAAAATCGAATCGAATTTTTATTGAAACTGATGGGGTTTTTGATCCAACTATTGGAATTCTAGCAAATGCATGGGGATTTGGTCCGTCGTCCACTTCTGATCCTATAGATGCTACACGTGTAAAAGAACTGATGAAATTTGTTGGTTTTGAGAAGGTACACCTAAAAGACAGTAAGGTTATAAAACAACATCCTGAAACCTACCTCGACTTTAACGCTATTGCAAAGGGCTATGGTGTTGATGTGGTTGGCAGATTCTTAGAAAGTAAAGGCATTGAAAATTATATGGTAGAGATTGGCGGTGAGTTAAGAGTTCGCGGCAAAAATTCAGAAAATAAATTATGGAGAGTCGGTATTGAGAAACCAAATTTCGACGGCTCTCGTTCTTTGCAAGCCGTGGTCTCTTTAGAAAACATGTCCATGGCAACTTCTGGAAATTACCGAAAATTTAAAATAGACTCTATCACTGGTGAAAAATATGTTCATACCATTGACTCCAAAACAGGCTTTACAGCCAAACGAAATTTATTAAGTGCCTCCGTAATTTCATCATTAGATTGTGCCGATGTGGATGGATATGCGACTGCTTTTATGGCTATGGGCTTTGAAAGTACTTTGCTGTTTT
This sequence comes from uncultured Flavobacteriaceae bacterium, assembly GCA_943789365.1. Taxonomy (GTDB): domain Bacteria; phylum Bacteroidota; class Bacteroidia; order Flavobacteriales; family Flavobacteriaceae; genus Flavicella. The sequence goes on from CALSTV010000001.1 coordinate 1,200,466, forward strand.
TGGAAAAACACCCAGAACTAAGGGCTTATTTAATTTACACAGACCAAAAAGGAAACACAAAAGATTACACCTCACCAAACCTCTCACTTCAGAAGTTAAATTAATTACATTATGAATAGGGTTTCCTGCAAACAGGAAGAATTTCATCCGCAGACAAACAATAGCTATCAATTTCTTTTTGAGAAGCTATTTCAATACATGCCATTTCTTCAACTTCAAAACCCACTGCTCTCAGTCGGTCGAAATAGTCCATACCATAAACACGTACATGATCATATTGTCCAAAATGAACCTTTCTTTCTTCAGAAGAGGTTATATTAGAATCCTCATAGGTTTCTTTTCTAGCTGTATCTTGCGGCACTTGAAAGACACCTAAACCACCAGGCTTCATCACCCTGTACAACTCCTTCATGGCTTTGGCATCATCATCTATATGTTCTAAAACATGATTGCAAAAGACAACATCATAACTATTGTCTTCAAATGGTAAATTACAGATATCTGCTTTGACATCAGCCAAAGGAGAAAACAAATCTGTGGTAAGATATTCTACGTTTTTAAGTTTTTTAAACCGTCTGTAAAAACATTGTTCTGGCGCAACATGTAGCACTTTCTTGTCTGCTTTAAAAAAATCTGTTTTCGATTGCAAAAACAACCACAACAAGCGATGACGTTCTAAAGACATGGTTCCAGGCGCTAAAGCATTTGCTCGCTGCGACTGATAACCATAGGGTAGAAATTTCCGAAATGATTTCCCATCAATAGGATCTGTATAACGGCTCCCTTTTAAATACATACTCACAAAAGGCGCCGCCCAATAACTCATTTTAATAAGGAAAGGTCTCGGAATTGTATTTAAAATGTATGAAAACACTTTCAATATTATTTAAGGATTTTGTCTGAACTCATCTTCAGCATTTGTAACAATACCTAAGGCCTCATCTATATATTTAAACGTAGATAAGAGTTCTGGTTTTCCATTGACGAGTGCTACATCGTGCTCAAAATGCGCAGAAGGCTTTCCGTCTTTTGTTAAAATAGTCCAACCGTCATTGAGTTGATTGATGCTTTTTGTCCCCATATTTATCATAGGCTCAATAGCAACTACCATTCCCTCTGTGAATTTTTTACCTCTTCCTCGTTTTCCGTAGTTTGGCATTTCAGGGTCTTCGTGCATCACGCGTCCTAATCCATGTCCTACCAATTCTCTCACCACTCCATAACCGTGATCTTCTGCATATTTCTGAATGGCATATCCGACATCTCCGACACGATTTCCTGCCTTAAATTGTCGAATCCCTTCATACAAACTCTGCTTGGTTACTTCTAATAATTTTTTAGTTTCAGCAGCCACCTCTCCTACTTCGAACGTATAGGCATGATCTCCATAAAACCCATTTTTTAGCGCACCACAGTCTATTGAGATAATATCTCCTTCTACAAGCGGCTCTTTATTTGGAATTCCATGAACTACTTGTGCATTGGGACTCATACAAAGTGTATTTGGGAAATCATACAAACCTAAAAATCCGGGAGTTGCACCATGATCCCTAATAAAGGCTTCCGCAAGTGCATCTAAGTGCAAGGTACTAACACCAGGCTTTACCTCTTTGGCAAGCATTCCGAGGGTTTTTGAAACAATGAGCGCACTTTCACGCATCAATTCAATTTCCTCTAAACTTTTAACTGTAATCATAAAGGTCTCTTTTGAAAAGGCAAATGTACTTTAAAATTCCTGTACTTTTTGATGACATTGTGCAAAATTCAAACAGATAGCACTGTTTGCATCATCTTTTAAAAAAAGAAAAGAAGCCTTTTGGTTTTTGTTCAACAATTCCTTCTTCACCAAAGAAGTGCTGATGAATTTGTCCCCAACCTATAAAACCTCCAACATTTCTATCATCAATAAATATATCTGCGAGGATTTTTCTTCCTGTAGTATCTTCTATAATTTCATCTTCGTAATTCTTATTCACTGCATAAAATTCAATTCCATTCTCTTTACAAAAAGCAACAGCTTCTTCCAAACTTCTACCCGATCTAACCGTCCAAAGTATCAGACGATGCCCATGTGCTTGCAATTTTTTCATGGTTTCAAAAGCAAACAGCTGCGGATTCCCTATTTTAGGATAAGCATCTACAACAATTGTACCGTCGAAATCTATGGCAATTATTACATTTTTATGTGGAATCATGGGTATTGATTTGTTTTCTTCTAAAATACAAAAAAACAAGGAAATCATACAGTAAAATCGTGCGCAATGAAACAGTTTCCATTGCACACGTAATTCTTCTATTAAACTAAGGCGTGTCTTGTCATTTCAGCAGGTTGATCGACCCCCATCAATTTTAAAATTGTTGGTGCTACATCTCCAAGGACACCGTCTTTGATTTCTTTTAAATCTTTATCGATCAAAATCATTGGTACAGGATTGGTCGTATGCGCTGTATGAGGGCTTCCGTCTGGATTCATCATCGTTTCACAGTTCCCATGATCAGCAATGAGCAATGTACTATACCCATGCTCTAATCCTGTTTCAATAACCGCTTTTGCACAGGCATCAACAGCTTCACATGCTTTGATTGCAGCTTCCATTACACCCGTATGCCCAACCATATCACCATTGGCAAAATTTAGACATACAAAATCAGCATCTTCTTTTTCTAGGCCTGCACAAAGTGCTTCTTTCAACTCATAAGCGCTCATTTCTGGCTGCAAGTCGTAGGTAGCAACTTTTGGTGAGTTTCTCAAAATACGTGACTCTCCTTCGAATGGCGCTTCTTGCCCTCCTGAAAAGAAAAAGGTAACATGAGGATATTTCTCAGTCTCTGCTATTCTAATTTGTTTTTTACCAGCATTCGACAGCACTTCTCCTAATGTGTTTTTGATATTATCATTGTTGTATATCACATTGATTCCCTCAAAACTCTCATCGTACATAGTTATTGTCGTGTAATACAAATCTAATTTCTTCATGCCAAAATCCGGGAAATCAGTTTGAGACAAAGCATTGGTCAATTCTCTTCCTCTATCAGTTCTGTAGTTAAAAAACAACACTACATCGCCTTCTTTTATTTGAGTAGTTGGGTTTCCGTCAGTATCTGTCACTATAAATGGCTTGTGGAATTCATCGGTAATTCCTTCTTTATAATTACTTTCCATAGAAGCAATTATATCGTTTGTTTTAGTTCCTTCAGCGTTCACAACACCGTCATACGCTTCTTTTACACGCTCCCAACGATTGTCTCTATCCATAGCGTAATAGCGCCCAGTTACACTGGCCAACTGACCAGTCGATTCCTTCATATACTCCTGAACATCCTTAATAAAAAAGGTTCCTGATTTCGGATCACAATCTCTACCATCTGTAAATGCGTGTAAATACACATTGTCAACTTCATTTTCCTTGGCAACATCTAACAACCCCTTCAAATGGTCTATATGTGCATGAATACCTCCATTTGAAACCAATCCTAACAAATGAACATCTTTATTATTATCTTTTGCATATTGAAAAGTATCCAAAAGCGCTTGTTCTTTACCTAAAGTTTTTTCCTTGACTGCTTTATTGATTCTAGCCAAATTTTGGTACACAATTCTTCCTGCACCCAAATTCATATGTCCAACTTCTGAGTTTCCCATTTGTCCTTCTGGAAGCCCTACATGTTCACCATCTGTTCTTAAGGTAGCGTTTGGATATTGTGTATATAGATTATCGATATAAGAAGTTTTTGCATTAAAAACCGCTGACACTTTAGGGTCTTGTGTAACACCCCAACCGTCTAATATCATTAAGATTACTTTCTTGTTCATGGTTTGAAAATTTTTAATTGCACAAAGATACTCACTTATACCGTATTTTTTACACTCTATTCATTAATAATTACGCATACCTTTTCGTACACCAACTATAGCGAGCTTACCAAAGAACATATTCTATTTTGCATTCCTCAATACAGATAGATTTCACAAATAATCATTATTTTTGTCTTTCTAAAAACTTATATATCGATCATGGGAAATTTTGACAATCAAAAAATTCAAGAATATTTAAAAGAAGGCGCAGTTGTTTTAGACGTACGAACAGTAGCCGAATATGAGGAAGGGCATAGTGCTGGATCAGAACATATTGTGCTAGACACCATTCCTGGCAATATCGCAAAGATAAAAAACTACGACAAGAAGGTAATCGCGGTATGTAGAAGTGGCGCTAGAAGCGGACAAGCTACCGACTTTTTAAAACAACATGGTATAGACATTATCAACGGTGGACCATGGGAAAATGTAGACCAATACCTATAGGACAAAAAGAAAACGACTTAACACTTTACTGTTAAGTCGTTTTTTATAATCTATAATTATTTTTTGGTGTGTCTATTAACTTTTTTACGGCATAAAGTACAAATCCAACAATCGCTCCGGTAAGGGTACCCATATTTACAGGATCAAAATCGTGCCCTGTAATTAAATATTTTATATAAAATACGGCGGCTCCAATAACCAAACAACCTATAAACAAATTGAATTCTTTTTTAGACACATTTGCATAAAGTCCACATAATATTCCTGTAATGGACGCACTTAAAGTAATCTTAGTATAAATAACTTTATCAAAAGTATAAGCATTTACAAAATAAGCGCTGATTAGAATTCCAACAATTGCTCCTGAGATTAAACCTATACTTATTTTTTTCATTTCTTGAGTGAGTTGAGTACGTAAATATACTATTTTATTTTATCAATTTTCTAATTAAAACTTTATCCCAAGTTTTATCTCTAGCGCTTCTATCTTTTCTTGTAGCTGTTTTCTAAATTTTAGATGGGCCGCTGAATTTGAATGAAATGGCTTATGCGCAAGTCCTTTTTGTATATTTTCAACTTCTTTCTGAACTGAAATCACAGATGAAGTCATCCAAAACTCACTAAAAACAGACCAAATATAATCGATTGCCAAGTCATTCGGATGTAACATATCTCTTTTATAAAAACGATACTCACGCAGATCATCCATCATAATTTCATAGGAAGGAAAGTACCAATTAAATTCATCCTTTACCTGATGAATGGCAGTCAACAGATGCGACTTACTTAGGGTGTTTTCCATAAACCCATCCTTTAAGTGTCGGACAGGACTTACCGTATAAATGATTGTGAGTTCTGGGTTTAACTTTAATAGTTCCTTTTGTAAGTATCGTAACCCTTCAACTATCTCTGGCACACCCAGTAACACTTTATCAAATTCTCGTTGGGATACTTTATGACAATTGGCAACTACCTTCCCCTTGCTCCGTTCCTTATAAACCCATGATGTTCCAAGTGTTATAAAAAGATGTGATGCTGTTTTCAGTTTTTCATGTGTGGTTTCAATGGTTCGATTCATCGCCTGCAACACCTTTCCTTTGTCTGAATTCGAAAAATCAGAATGATGTACATAACTATGCCACAATTCATTGTGAAAAAACAAATCATCTTCCGTGAACACTCTTTTTTGAATACAATCTTGAAGTGCGTTTGCTATGGATACGGGATTAAACAACACTCCATAAGGATTCGTATGCGTGTCGAATTTATAGTAAGAAAGCTTGTTTCCTATATTTTCGGAAAAACAAGAACCAAACAATACGAGCTTCGAATGGTAATCTATTTGTTTTCCATGTGGCACTGATCCGATTTGGGTTCTAAAAGCTGTGGATTCCATAGTGTATTGATTCAGTTATCAAATAATTAAGGTTTACGAAGCACATTAGTTAACCCCCATCGAAACCACAAAACCTTCATTGTTTCTTACATTGAATACAGTTCCATCTTCAAAGATTAAATACTGTCCCTTAACCCCTTTAAACACTCCTTCATAATGTTGAGATTTTTGGAGATTCAAACTTTTTACTTTCGTAGGGTATTGAGCTACTGGATAATTTAATTCATAAATTTCTTCGGAATCCTCTAATATATATGGATGTACTTCTTGCGGCAAATATGCAATAAGTTCCTTCTTCTTTAGTAATAAATCATCTGGAGATAGTTCATTTTTTAACATTTTTTGCCAACTTGTTTTGTCGCTCACAAATTTTTTGAGCGCAACTTCAGCCACGCCAGCTAAGTATCTATTCGGCACTTCTAATATGGCCAAAGCTTGGGTAGCACCTTGATCTATCCAACGTGTTGGCACCTGTGTTTTTCTAGTTACTCCAACTTTTATTTCACTCGAAAGCGCTAAATACACAATATGCGGTTTTAATTGCACAGATTTTTCGTACGCCAAGTCTCTATCCTCAATTCCTAAATGAGCAGTACTCAATTCTGGTTTTAATATCCATTCACCTGCTTGGGGCTGCTCGTAAAAACAATCATAACAAAAACCCTGTCTAAAAATCTTTTTCTCTTTACTACAGCTCATACACTGATACTTTTCAAACACAATGGACAGTTTTTTATCCAGTAGTTGATTGAAATTTAAAAAGTCATCCCCTATCTCTAAGTAATACTGAATCGTTTCGGCAAATTCAGTATTCATTTTTCTTAAAACTCCTTTAAATTCCATATATTGATTTGTATTGTGTTTTACCTTTTCAATAAAGATACTCCTATAGTTTTGTAAAAATACTATATGCGTTTATAGAAAGCAAACAATCCTTCTTTTATAAAATTTAAGAGTCCCCAATCTTTTCTATACATCTATTTTATTCATGCTTTTTTGAAAAAAAATCAGTACATTGGACTCGAATATGGCAGAATGAAGTTTGCGAAAGAAGTGTATGTATTGTCCTAGGAAGTATCCAAAGACAACAAAATATAGTATTGACCACTACTAGTTTAAACGTTATCTACAATTTCTACTATGAAATTCTTATTTGTTAATTCAATTCTCTCTTGGTTTTTAAAAAAGAGAAAGCACCAAATAGATTTGTTTTGTAAATACCCCGTTGAGGTGCAGCAGGAGCTGTTATTTAATTTATTAAAGACAGCCAAGAATACCGAAATAGGAAAACGCTATGCTTTTAAAGAAATTAGAAACTACCGCGAATTCGCAAAAAAAGTACCGCTTCAAAAGTATGAAAGCTTAGCTCCTATGCTTGAACGAACTCGTACAGGAGAACAAAATATATTTTGGCCTTCAAACATAAAATGGTTTGCCAAATCGAGCGGTACTACCAACTCTAAAAGTAAATTTATCCCTGTTAGTGATGAAGCTATTGAATACTGTCATTTCAATGTTGGAAAGGACATGCTGTCTTTGTTCTTTAACAACAATCCTTCCGCCGATTTGTTTTCAGGAAAAAGTCTTCGACTTGGAGGTAGTAGCGCAATATATGAAGACAACAACACTTATTTTGGAGACCTCTCTGCAATTATCATAGAAAACATGCCCTTCTGGGCTGATTTTAGCAGTGCACCAAGTCAAAAAACAGCCTTGATGACAGAGTGGGAAGCTAAAATGGATGCGATTGTAAGAGAAACCATCCATAAAGACATCACTAGCTTGGCAGGTGTACCGTCATGGATGTTAGTATTACTTAATAAAGTATTGGAGGTGACAGGCAAAGACAACGTCTTAGAGGTTTGGCCAAATTTACAGGTGTATTTTCACGGTGGTGTAAACTTCACTCCTTATAGAGATCAATATAAAAAACTAATTCCTAGCAAACGCTTTAAGTACTACGAGACTTACAATGCTTCAGAAGGATTTTTTGCCATCCAAGACCAGAATGACTCCAACGAACTTTTACTAATGCTCGATTATGGTATTTTTTATGAATTTATCCCCATGGATCAATATCATGGAGAAGATTCTACTGCAATTCCTTTAGAAGAAGTAAAATTGAACACAAATTACGCTTTGGTCATCACCACCAATTCTGGCTTATGGCGATATCTTATTGGCGACACCGTTCGATTCACTTCACTCAAACCTTACCGCATACAAATTACCGGCAGGACCAAACATTTTATAAATGTCTTTGGAGAAGAGTTGATTATTGAAAATGCCGAACATGCCTTAAAAGTCGCTTGTGAAAAAAGCAAAGCAGAAATCTTAGAATACACGGTTGCTCCCGTCTTTATGGAGCAAAAAGAAAGCGGTTCACATGAATGGATTATTGAGTTTAAAAAAGAACCTGAATGTGCCGTTACCTTTACCAACTATCTCGATAAAGCCTTACAAGACATAAATTCTGACTACGAAGCAAAACGTTATAAGGACATGACGCTCTCTTTTCCAAAAATCCATATCTCTAGGAAAAACTTATTTTACGACTGGTTAAAATCTAAAGAAAAGCTTGGTGGGCAACACAAAGTACCTCGTTTATCGAACAGCAGAAGTTTATTGGAAGAATTGCTTGTCTTAAACAAAAATTAAATCTTTCTATCCACTACATAATTAATCATAGCCTTGAGCGATTCTTTATAATCAGAATCTGGGTAAGATGCTAAAATACCCAATGCTTTAGATTGATATTCTTTCATTTTTCTTACGGTGTATTCAATCCCTCCATTTTCTTTCACGAAAGCAATAACTTCTTTCACCCTCTTTTTGTCTGTATTGTGTTTTTTTATGGAATTTATAATCCATTTTTTATCCTTTTCAGAACAGTTATTTAACGTGTAAATTAGAGGCAATGTCATTTTCTGCTCTTTGATATCAATACCAGTAGGCTTCCCAATTTTGTCCTCCGTATAATCAAAAAGATCGTCTTTTATTTGAAATGCAATTCCAATGAGCTCTCCAAACTTATGCATCCTCTCAATTTCGGCTTCATTTGCCGCCACAGAAGCAGCACCTATAGCACAACATGCAGCTATTAAAGTTGCCGTTTTTTGACGAATGATTTCAAAATACACTTCTTCGGTGATATCGAGTCGACGTGCTTTTTCAATCTGAAGCAACTCACCTTCACTCATTTCTCGTACCGCAACCGAAATTAATTTTAAAATATCAAAATCATCATTATCAATGGACAATAATAGTCCTTTGGAAAGTAAAAAATCACCAACCAAAACAGCTATTTTATTTTTCCACAATGCGTTTATCGAAAAGAAACCACGTCTTCTGTTGCTATCATCTACTACATCATCGTGTACTAACGTAGCTGTATGAATCAACTCAATTACAGAAGCTCCTCGATAGGTTCGATCACTAAAACCACCTTCAGAAACCATTTTAGCAACTAAAAACACAAACATGGGTCGCATTTGCTTCCCTTTCCGCTTAACAATATAGTAGGTGATTCGGTTCAAAAGAGGAACCTTTGTAAGCATAGACTCTTTGAACTTAGTTTCAAAAAGTTCCATTTCTTTGGAGATAGGAAGTCTAATTTTCGCTACAGCTTTCATTTATGAAAGTATCTGATGATTCAAGATATAATTAATTGTAAACATAAGAATTTAATACATACCATCTATTCTTTTGTACTTTTATTTGCCAACTGACCACAGGCTGCATCAATGTCTTTACCTCTACTTCTTCTAACGTTCACTACAATATCATTCATTTCCAAAACACTTACATAATCAGAGATAGCCTTAGCACTTGCTTGTTGAAACATCCCGTCATCAATAGGGTTGTATTCAATAATATTTACTTTTGAAGGAATGTATTTACAGAATTTCACCAAGGCTCTAATAGCTTCCTTATTGTCATTTATACCATCCCAAACGACATATTCATAAGTAACCGCTCTTTGGGTTTTTTGATACCAATATATCAAAGCCTCTTTTAAGTCTGCCAATGGAAAATTCACGTTGAAAGGCATAATTTTAGTCCTTACCTCATCAATTGCAGAATGCAGTGATACTGCCAAATTAAATTTCACATTGTCATCGGCTAGCTTTTTAATCATTTTTGGAACACCAGAAGTAGACACCGTAATTCTTCTTGGTGACATCCCTAAACCTTCTGGGGAGGTAATTTTATCGATAGATGCGAGCACGTTTTTATAATTCATCAACGGTTCTCCCATTCCCATAAAAACTATATTGCTAAGCTTGTGATTGAAATATAACAAACTCTCTTGATTGATTGCAGCTACTTGATCGTATATTTCATCTGGATTTAAATTACGCATACGTTTTAAGCGAGCCGTTGCGCAGAATTTACAATCCAAGCTACAGCCTACTTGACTTGACACACAGGCCGTTGTTCTTTTCTCAGTTGGAATTAGCACGGATTCAACAATGAGTCCATCATGCAATTTTACAGCATTTTTCACCGTACCGTCACTACTTCGTTGCATGTTATCAACTTCAATATGGTTGATAACAAAATGTGCCTCCAACATCGTTCGTGTTGCCAAAGAAATGTTTGTCATGGTATCAAAAGAATGTGCAGATTTACTCCACAACCACTCGTAGACTTGATTGCCTCGAAATGCTTTGTCTCCATTGCTTACAAAAAACGCTCTTAACTGTTCTTTTGTCAATGCTCGAATGTCCTTCTTTTGTACGCTCATATTCTGTGTCTTAAAAAAACCTCTATCCATTAGACAGATAGAGGTTTTCCATATTTTATAACTACATAGATTCTTAAAGAATCAACATTGCATCTCCATAAGAGTAAAATTTGTACTTCTCTTTCACAGCCTCTTCATATGCTTTCATTAAGAAGTCATAACCAGCAAACGCAGCAGTCATCATCATCAATGTCGACTTTGGCGTATGGAAATTTGTAATCATCGAATTGGCGATACTAAAATTATGAGGAGGAAAAATAAACTTATGTGTCCATCCATCATACGGGTTCAATCTTGAATTTGCTGAAACAGAAGATTCAATAGAACGCATGGCAGTAGTACCCACAGCACATACTCTTCTTTTTTCATCTAAAGCAGCATTAACTTTAGCCGCAGTACCTTCTGAAATAAACACCTGCTCAGAATCCATTTTATGTTTCGACAAGTCTTCTACTTCAACAGGACTAAAAGTCCCCAATCCAACATGCAGTGTTAAAGCCTCAAAGTCTACACCTTTAATCTCCAAACGCTTCATTAAGTGTTTTGAGAAATGCAAACCTGCCGTTGGCGCAGCTACAGCTCCTTCGTGTTTTGCATAAATAGTTTGGTAACGCTCTGCATCACTTTCTTCTACGTCTCTACGAATATATTTAGGAATGGGTGTTTCTCCCAATGCCGTTAATTTTTCTCTAAACGCTTCATAAGAACCATCAAACAAAAAACGTAAAGTTCTTCCTCTAGATGTTGTATTGTCAATAACTTCAGCAACCAAACTCTCGTCGTCACCAAAAAATAATTTATTTCCAATTCTTATTTTACGAGCAGGATCTACCAATACATCCCACAATCTATTTTCGGCATTCAATTCTCTCAAAAGGAACACTTCAATTCTAGCTCCTGTTTTTTCTTTGTTTCCAAAAAGTCTAGCTGGAAATACTTTTGTATCGTTCAGCAACATCAAATCACCATCGTCAAAATAGTCAATGACATCTTTGAACAATCGGTGTTCAATTGTTTGTTCTTTTCTGTTTAATACCATTAAACGAGCTTCATCTCTGTTTTCAGAAGGATATTCAGCTAATAATTCGTCAGGCAATTCAAAGTTAAATGCAGATAATTTCATTTGTATGTTTTAGAAAATGTGGGCAAATATACGACATCGAGATAGGGGTTGTCAAGTGATTGCCAATTTATTTTTAGACCTAGTTAGTTTGAAAGTTAGAAAAGTCGTCCCAGAAGGTCGGATATGATTTCGAAACCACCTTATATTCATCAATAAGTATGGAGGTCTTAAGTAATAACGGAGCAAAAGCCATTGCCATTCTATGATCTTGATAGGTAGCTATCACAACATCCTTATTTATTTTTGTAGCGGCTTCCAAATGCAAACTTTCATTAGTAACACGAATGTCCGCACCCAATTTTGTAAGTTCTTGTTCTAATGCCACCAATCTATCCGTCTCCTTTATTTTTAAAGTATGTAAGCCAGTTAAATTACAAGCTATTCCCATTCCAAAACAAGTAACAGCAATTGTTTGTGCAATATCTGGAGCTTTTATTAAATCGAACTCAACCAAGCTAGGATTTTCGAAACCTGTCTCTTTCTCCAAAGTAAGTGTATTGTTCACAAAGGTACTTTTTACACCAAATTGGCGATACAACAGTTCCAATACAGCATCTCCTTGTAAACTTTTCTCTTTGTATGCTGAAAGCGATATTTTACCGCTTTCACTCAACGCTACCAAACTGTAATAATAAGAAGCGGAACTCCAATCTGACTCCACAGTAACCAACGTATCCGCAATACGCTCTTTTGGCTGTACGCGAATAACCTGCCCTTCAAAAGAGCTTTCAATCCCTAGTTCATTCAGTAAGCCCAATGTCATTTGAATATAAGGTACAGAAGTAATGGCGCCTTCAAAGGTTAGTGTGATGCCTTGCTCCAAACTAGGTGCTACTAACAGCAAAGAAGAAATATATTGACTACTAACATTCCCGTTAATACGCACTGCGCCTCCTTTTAATTTGGTTCCTTTGATACGCAATGGAGCAAAACCGTCATTCTCAACATACGTAATATCCGCTCCTAAGGTTCTTAACGCATCCACCAAAATACCAATAGGTCGTTCCTTCATTCTTCCAGAACCAGTTAATATTACATCTGAACCTTCTTTAGTAGCCAACAGACTGGTAAGAAAACGCATAGTAGTTCCTGCATGTCCAATATTAATAACTCCTTCTTTAGAAGCCAATGCTTTTAGCATCAAATTCGAATCGTCAGAATTTGAAAGGTTTTCTATTTTTAGATTTGGATAGCGTTGCTGTAATATCAACAAGCGATTCGATTCGCTCTTCGAACCGGTAATTCGAATTTCTTGATTGATTTCTCCAGTATAGTGATTTAATTTAATTTGCTCCATTGCTATATTTTCTGTGCTTCATGCCAATAGACATGAATTATTTTTATAATATCTGTCCTATCGATTATTTTCTAGGACGCAGATTTTGTCTTTCCTTTCTTCTTGTAAAATAGGCCATCGACACACCATAAATAATGGCTAACAGCACTCTATTTAAAACGTATGTAAACCAAGAACCATCCTCAATACTTTGTGGAATTGCATGTAGGTTTTCATTTTTCATAAAGGTCAACAATGTCAATATGAAACTTATTACTAATAAAAAAATGATTGAAAAGCGTATTGCTAATTTCCAAAACGGTACTTCGAGAATATTTTTCGCCATTTTATTTTAGTTTAGAATTGTTGTGATGACGCTCATGATCACGTTTTGTTTTAAGGTCTAGTTTTTTATCAAAAGCGGCTTGCAAATCGATTCCAGTCTGATTTGCCAAACAAAGCACTACAAAAACAACATCGGCAAGTTCCTCACCTAAATCTTTGTTTTTATCACTTTCTTTTTCGCTTTGCTCACCATATCTTCTGGCAATGATACGGGCAACCTCTCCAACCTCCTCGGTGAGTTGCGCCATATTGGTCAATTCGTTAAAATAACGAACACCGTGTTCTTTGATCCAAGAATCGACTGCCAATTGTGCATTTTTAATATCCATAATCCCTTCCTGTTTAGGCTTGGCAAATATAAGCAAGTCTTTTAAGAAAGTCTAAGAAATCCATTAAGACTAACTTGTTATAACACAATAATGAAAAAATTACAGAACGAACTGCTCATTAGTACACCAAAAAAGTAGTAGCAGTAGCAGTAGCAGTAGTAGTAGTAGTAGTAGTAGTAGTAGTAGTAGTAGTAGTAGTAGCACTCTTGGCTAGCTATTTAACTTTTCAAAACCCTAAACGTTTCAGCTGAAGATGAAGTAACAACTCTCAACAGATATACCCCTTTGGGCAAAAAAGAAATATCTAATTCATTTGTTTTACTTTCTAGTATTTTTTGACCTCCAACCGATAGCAATTCAACTTTTTCCATAGGCCCTTCAATAGTAAGTTTCCCTTTTGTTGGATTCGGATAAAAACTAGGAATGTTTTGTGTTTGTAATTTACCAACACTAAGAATATCATCATAAACAAATGCATCGATATAGGCAACCACCTTATCTGCATTGTTTTCAGAATTAAATTGTAGCACTACTCTGTTAAAATCACTTCTAGTTATTGGATCTGGTGAGTTTTCATTTAAATTGATATAATTGTCATTTTCAAAATCAAATACAATTTCTTGCCATTGATCTAGCACTAGCGGTTTTATAATTTCACATTGGGTAAGCCATGGCGAACCCTGACTTCCATCTTGAAGTTTTAAGGACAGTTGATTGGGCTGCGTTCCTGTAATTCCATTCGAAGGCACATACACCTGTAAGGAAAATGTATTATTTGCAGTTAAATCGAAATTGGCAGACGTATCAAATCGAATATTTGCGTAGGCTCCTCCTGTATCGTCATATTTTAATACTGTATTCGACGTATTCATGGTTTCTTTGTATGGATTTGCAAACGCTGTATCCATTTCACAAGCATCCTCAGCCCATGTTGTTATGGTTCCATTTCCTTCAAAATCGTCGTGAATATTTGTTGCTGTTTCCGGAGGTGTAACCTCTGTCGCAGTGGCTTCATATACACGTATATAATCGATTTCCATAGCATCTTCTGTAAATGAAGCCGCTATACTCGGTTGAATTGCTATATTAAATAAAAAGTATTGCGGCGCATCGTAAGGCCATGTATTGGCATCTTTTATTTCTGGATTATAGGTATAATGCACCACACCATCTACACTAAAGATCATGCGTTCAGCATTCCAATCCAATTCATAGGTATGAAACTCTGTAGAAACTGTAGGAATTGATTGTCCTCCATGATTAACGGTCCCACCAAAACTCGAAGGTGTATGCATAGCACTCTGCACATAATTTTGATTGGTTCCCCAGTGTTCCATAATGTCGATTTCACCACAAGCAGGCCAAGGTGTTGTACCGTGACTATTCGCCCAATACCCACCATCTTCCGTAATATTTTGACCTAGCATCCAGAGCGCAGGCCAAGTACCAATTCCAGTTGGTAGTTTTGCCCTTATAGCAATTCTTCCATATTGCAAGACATATTTCGAATTCAATCTGGCCGAGGTATATTGTTTCGTATACCCTTGATCGTTAAAGCTTTCTTTCTTAGCAACAAGATACAAGATACCGTTACTTACATATGTATTGTCTAGCCGATCTGTGTAGTGTTGTATCTCTCCGTTATACCAACTTCCTCCTGCTGGCAGTTTTGTCTGATGAAACCATTTGGTGTCATCAATCACTCCATCTGTATCAAATTCATCTGACCATAGCAAAACATCAGAGGTCTTTTGCTGTGCGCTTTGTTTTTTAGGTACTGTTTGACCTGAAAGAGGAAGCATCACAAAACTAAATAGGATTCTTACGTAAAATAGTCTCATTAAGAAATGTTATAAGTTTAGCTTGCTAAAATAGGATATTCAATGTGTTCCATTCAGTTTTTCGCCTATACGCAACCTATACAAAACTCAATTTCTATACAATTTCCCTTAATTTTTGAGCTAAGATTGAAGAATTTTTAAAAATTCTTCTCTAGAGATTTCTTCTGCACCCAAACTCGCAAGATGAGAATTATAAACCTGACAATCCAGAAGTTTATAGTTTTCTTTTTGCAATTTTCTAACCAAATGAATAAAAGCTATTTTGGAGGTGTTGCTCTCTTTACTAAACATGCTTTCTCCACAAAACACAGTTCCAAGATCGACACCGTATAAGCCACCTACCAAATCAGTACCTCTCCATACCTCCACCGATTTTGCAATTCCATTTTTATGTAATTGGATATAGGCTTCCTGCATATCGTCAGTTATCCAGGTTCCGAGGTCATCACCTCTTTCTATTGATTTACATTGCTGTAGAACAGCTTCAAATGCAATATTATAGGTTACTTTATAGGTTTCCTTTTTGAGTAGACTTCTCATACTTTTGGAAACTTTAAGTTTATCTAAAAACAAAACCATCCTAGGATCAGGGCAATACCATATGATTGGCTCACCTTCACAATACCATGGGAAAACCCCTTTGGAGTAAGCTGCTTTCAACCGCTCTATTGATAGATCTCCTCCCAAGGCAATCACCCCTTCAGAAGACACTTCTTCAAGAGACGGAAATGAAAAATTGTTTTTAGATAGCCAATGCATAGGTTGGCAAAAATACAACTATTGTTTTAGATTGTTTCGTATTTATTTTGTCTGTATGACCTCCATAATCTGCAAGCTCAAAACTAGAATAACAACTCGAGCTAGTGTAAGCATATAAAAAGAGGAGTACCCGGTAAAAGTTAACTCATACACGAGCGCAAGGCCTACTTTGGATATTGACAAAAGCGATTTATTTAATAACCGAAGGCATTGCCACACGAGCGAAAGCTTGGGAGTCGGCCACCTTCAACTGCAGTCTAAGGTAAACTTATCCTCTAAACCCCTACTTAGATACTCACTCTACTATTTTATTCCACTACGACTAAGGTAAACTTGCTCACAGTGGTTTTCTCTTCAACATATACAAAATAAATACCCATTTCCAAATCAATAGCTATGGTTCCCGATTGGTAGTTGTCCTCTATTTGTACTAAGCTACCGCGGCTGTCAAATATTTTTATACTTGCCTCTGTTGTAAGCCCTACAACTTCAAAATTGGTACGCACCAAATTTGTCAATAAGGCAACCGTTGTCGTTTTTACGGATGGTGATACCGTTAGTCTTACATCACTATTTCTATAATCTGCTTCTGTTACAACTCCACCGGTGCTGGAATAATGATATGGAAATTTACCTGCGCTAGAGGAGGCATAAGTATCGAAATCTAAGGCGGTATCCAATCCATTATCAAAATAAGATCCATGCAACTCAATTCCGCTTTCGACAGCATCTGGTGTACTGTCATTATCAGTATCGGTATCTAAGAAATCCGGAATGTTATCACTATCGGTATCTACCGGTGTTAGCCTATCTGAGAAAGCGATATCTACACCGTTCTCTGCGCCATAGGAACGACTTGGAGCGATAAAATCCTCTGTAGTTTGGGCTTCGATAACATCGGGGATACCGTCGTTGTCGGAGTCTAAGTCTACATAGTTGGGTTTGCCATCTCCGTCGGTATCAAAAATATCGGCTATACGATCGTTATTGCTGTCTGTATAGTTGGTATTGCTTCCATCTCCATCGCCATCATCAATTACATCTCGGTAATTGAGAATGCCATCGCCATCTTCATCGCCCCAAATATCATAAGTAACATTTTGACCATTTTCCCAAAAAGTAACTTCACGTATATCTAAAATACCGTCGTTATCTAAATCTTGGTCTACGTTTTCATAATAATAAAAATTACCATCAATGCCACCCGAGAACAAATCCAAATCACCATCACCATCTAGATCACCAAATACAGGAGTCGTAATATTACTCGTGCTTTCTAAGCCATTAAAAAACATGTCAACCCTATTATCAAATAGCGGGGCTGTATAATCTCCTATATTTTTAAAATAATAATATCCCCCTAAAGCGTCTCCTGATAACAAGTCTTGGTCACCGTCTGCATCCAAATCTGCAAAAGCAGGAAAAGATGAATTCCCCACACTTGCATCTACATCATTCAAGGTCGTTAAGACTTCATTTTCAGGAAAGCTGGCAGCTGTCGCATTCCCTTCATTGCTATAATAGAAAAATCCGCCACCGAATTCACCTTCTAATAAATCGATATCTCCATCACCATCCAGATCAGTCAAGGCACAAGAAGTATATTGACGATATTCTTCAAAAGAACCATTTAGATCGCTAGCAACAAAAGACGCTCCGTCCAAAGTGATATCACTGCCACTAATGTCCGTATTTTCAAAGTAATAAAACCGGGTAGCACTTGATCCGGACAATAAATCCAAATCTCCATCACCATCTAAATCAACCAAACACGGCGTACTCAAATAGTTACCTGCAGAAAGATCATCGATAGTTACAGGTGTCCCAAAGTGGGCAAAATCAATTGTGTTATCCTCTCCATTAATATCTAAATTCTCGAAATAATGAAAATTTCCATAAAAGTCCCCAGCCAGCAAATCCAAATCTCCATCACCATCCAAATCACCCAATGCAACCGCACTATAGGCTCCGACGTCTGTAAGTCCTTCAAACGGGTTTGCTGCGCTACCATCTACTTCCAATAGTTTATAGGTAGGCATTTGTGCCTGTCCAATTGCCAACCCTAGCAAGAAAGCTCCTACCGTTATACTGAGTTGTTTCTTTTTTGTCAGAAGCGCATATGCTCGCTGAATTTGTTTTTTTAGTTTTAGTATCCGTTTTTTTAATATCAACTGTCGTTGAAAGTTCGTCCCCACAGTCTCTAAACGCTGTAGCTTACGCGAATACTGATTAAATTTTAAAATTAAATTGTTGTAATCCTGTACCTGTGTTCTCATTAACTTATATTTTGTTTATTTATATGCAAATGTATGTTTTTAAATATAAGCCACCAAGTAAATACAGGATTACATTACTGTCTATACACTAATGATTGTCTTTAACACAATAATAACACGTATTCCCATACTGCTATTTGAACCTTTTATTTCCTAAGAAGCAAAAAAAAGGCTGTTTGTAAACAAACAGCCTTTTATAATGTATAAAATTGAAAAAATTACCCTAGAGAAACTCTTGAGAAGTTCACTACTGAAACATCTCCTAAAGTTTGAACATATTGAGCAACCGTTTTCTTTTCGTCTTTGATAAAGTTTTGATCTAAAAGACATTGTTCTTTATCTAAAGTTGTATTGTCAGAAACAAATCTCTCCATTTTACCTGGTAAGATTCTATCCCAGATTTTCTCTGGTTTTCCTTCTGCTTTCAATTCTGCTTTTGCAGCTTCTTCAGCAGCAGCCAACACCTCTTCAGTCAATTGTGACATTGAGATATATTCAGGAACATTCTTCAATGTTTTACCCAATCTTCCCAATTCGATATTGTCTTTTTCAATAACTGCAATACGCGCTTCAGTTTCTGCGGCAACATAAGCTGGGTCAAAATCTTTATAAGACAAAGAAGTAGCACCCATTGATGCTGCTTGCATTGCCAAATCTTTAGCCACTACATCAGCACCTTCAACATTCGCTGAAAGACCAACCAAAGAAGCGATCTTATTTCCAACGTGGATATAAGAACCTACGAAAGGTGCTTCTACTCTAGTAAAGTCATTGATATCGATTTTTTCACCGATAACACCTGTTTGCTCAATTAATTTTTCAGCAACGGTGATTCCTCCAAAGTCAGAAGCTAAAAAGTCTTCTTTGTTTGAATAGTTCAATGCTTGCTCTGCTAAGCTCTTTGCCAAGTTAACAAAATCATCATTTTTACCAACGAAGTCAGTTTCACAACCTAATACGATTGATACACCAACGGTATTGTCTCCATTTACTTTTGCGATTGCAGCCCCTTCAGAAGAATCTCTATCGGCTCTTTTTGCAGCAACTTTCTGTCCTTTTTTTCTAAGAACTTCAATTGCTTTATCAAAATCACCTCCAGCTTCTACCAAAGCTTTTTTACAATCCATCATTCCAGACCCGGTTGCTTTACGCAACTTCATAACGTCTGCAGCTTTAATTTCTGCCATGATCTATTTTTTTTGTTGAGTTATACTTGTTGTTACAAACAACAATAAATAATTATTTTTCTTCTTTTGCTTCTGGAGCTTCAGCTACAACTTCTTTTGCTGCTGGTGCTTCTTTTGCTGCTGGTGCTTCTTTTGCTGCTGGTGCTTCTTTTGCTGGTGCCGCTTCTGGAGCTGCTGCTTCCTTTTTAGCCGCTTCAGCATTTTCTTTAGAAGCTTTTCTGTTGTTCAAACCATCTGCTACAGCCTCAACCAAGTAACCTAATACTTTATCGATAGACTTAGAAGCATCGTCATTTGCAGGAATTACAAAATCAACTGGTCTTGGATCAGAGTTTGTATCTACCAAAGCAAAAACTGGAATGTTTAACTTTTGAGCTTCAGAAACCGCAATATGCTCTTTCTTTACATCTACTACAAAAATTGCTCCTGGCAAACGCGTCATATCAGCAATAGAACCTAAGTTCTTGTCTAATTTTGCTCTTTGACGATCAATTTGCAATTGCTCTCTTTTTGACAAAGCGTTGAAAGACCCATCTACTTTCATTCTATCAATTTGAGCCATTTTTTTAACTGCTTTTCTGATAGTTACAAAGTTTGTCAACATTCCTCCAGGCCATCTTTCAGTAATGTAAGGCATGTTCACAGATGCTGCTTTATCAGCAACAATATCTTTTGCTTGTTTCTTAGTAGCTACAAATAAAATTTTTCTTCCTGAAGCAGCAATTTTTTCTAAAGCTGCTGCAGATTCTTCTATTTTAGCTGCTGTTTTGTAAAGATCAATAATATGTACTCCATTACGCTCTGTATAAATAAAAGGAGCCATGTTTGGATTCCACTTTCTTGTAAGGTGTCCGAAGTGCACACCAGCGTCTAATAATTCTTTAATTTCGATGTTTGACATTTTTGTTTTTGTTTACGTTCTCTGAGAATAGCAATGTGTAAGTAGCATTGATATTAAAATGGTCTTACACATTTAGATGCTAAACAAGCCCTGAATGAACAGGGCTTCGATAACTTGATTAAAATTATTGTTTTTTTGACCTTTTGAGGGGCCCAAAAAAATCCAATAAAACGGATTAACGTTTCGAGAATTGGAATTTCTTTCTTGCTTTCTTTTGTCCAAATTTCTTACGTTCAACCATTCTTGGGTCTCTAGTAAGTAATCCTTCTGGTTTCAACACACCTCTGTTTTCAGCATCGATTTCACACAATGCTCTAGAGATTGCCAAACGAATTGCTTCTGCCTGACCTGTTACACCACCACCAAATACATTTACTGTAATATCGAAAGACTCGATGTTTTCAGTCAATAACAATGGTTGTTGAACTTTATATCTCAACGTAGAAGTACTGAAGTAATCTTCAAAGCTTCTTTTGTTAACTGTGATATTTCCTTTTCCTTCTGATAAGTAGACACGGGCTACAGCCGTTTTTCTTCTTCCTATTTTGTGAACTGTTTCCATAATTATCTAAGGTCGTTAATGTTAAATGCTTTAGGCTCTTGAGCAGACTGTTGGTGCTCAGCTCCAGCGTATACATATAGGTTTCTAAATAATGCTGCTCCTAATTTGTTCTTAGGCAACATTCCTTTTACAGCCTTCTCTACTAAACGAGTAGGGTCTTTTTCGAACATTTCTGTTGCCGATAAAGATCTCTGACCTCCTGGATATCCCGTATGACGGATGTAAGACTTGTCAGTCCATTTCTTTCCAGTTAAAATAATTTTGTCTGCATTGATTACAACCACGTTGTCTCCACAATCTACGTGAGGTGTGAAGTTCGTCTTGTACTTACCTCTAATTAGCATTGCTACTTTAGAAGCAAAACGACCCAATGTTTGTCCGTCCGCATCAACAACTAACCACTCTTTGTTTGCAGTAGCTTTGTTTGCCGATACTGTTTTGTAACTTAATGTGTTCATACACTATTAGTTTTTGTATAGATTAATAAAATATTTTTCCCTTTTTACAGGGCTGCAAATATACTATTAATTATCTGCCTGAACAATAGCGAATTGAAAAAAAAACAAAACTACTTTTTAAAGAATTTTATTTTATGCTTTTTTTGAAGTTTTTAGTGCTATCCTTATTGATAAATCCGTTATCAGCTAACACAAATCTCTTTTATAAAGTACATGCTAAAAGTGACTGGGAAATACTAAGTGTTTTACTCGCTTTGAGCTTTAGAATCAACGATACAGCAATCCTAAAAAAGAGATCATACTTTTCAGAACCTAACAAGCTTACTTCGAGCAAACCCAAAACACAACTCCTAACTCCCCACTTACTTTAAAACCCAAGCATCATTTCGGCAATTAAAAAATAAATCAAGATTCCAAAAATATCATTGCTTGTAGTAATGAATGGTCCTGTAGCCAAAGCAGGATCAATTCCTTTCTTATCTAATAGAATTGGAATAAAGGTTCCCACCAACGCTGCAATAATAATAACAACAACCAAAGAACAAGCAATTACATAATTCACTGTCAAATCAAACCCCTGAACAAGACCATAACCTAACACCAACAAACCGAGCACAATTCCGTTCACCAAACTCAGTCCAACCTCCTTCATCAAACGATTCCACATACTTCCTTTGATATTGTCGTTCGCCAATCCCTGCACAATAATTGCGCTCGATTGCACACCTACATTTCCTGCCATTGCAGCAATTAGCGGCGTAAAGAAAAACAACATTTTATGTTTTTCCAAAGCTTCTTCAAAGCCTCCCATAATATAAGCAGCACCTAAACCACCAAACAAACCAAGCACTAACCAAGGCAGTCTTGCCTTTGTCAGTTGAATGATACTATCATCCGCCTCAACATCATCAGTAATACCAGCAGCCATCTGGTAATCTTTATCTGCCTCATCACGGATTACATCTACAATGTCATCAATCGTAATTTGCCCGAGCAATCGATCCATCTCGTCAACCACTGGCACCACAAACAAGTCGTATTTCTGCATGGTTCTCGCTACATCTTCATCTTGTTCATCGGCTCGTACAGACGTAATTTTCGGGTTATAGACTTCTCTTACGGGAGTTCTAGTAGAAGTTGTTAACAGGCTTTTTAAAGAAAGCCTTCCTTTCAACACATCATTATCATCAACGACATAGATCGTATGCACTTTATCGTAATCTGCAGCTTGAATTCGCATTTCTTTTACACAGCGAAGATTTGTCCAATTTTCATTGACTTTGATAAGCTCTTTCCCCATCAATCCACCTGCAGTATCTTCTTCATAACGCAATAGATCAACAATATCCTTCGCATGCTCTACATCTTCGATTTGCGAAATAACCTCCTTCTTTTGTTCTTCAGGCAACTCACCAATGATATCTGCGGCATCATCCGAATTCAACTCATCTATTTCTTTGGCTATCTCTTCTGAGGAGAGTTCTTTTAAAATTTTCTCACGTGTATCGTCATCGAGTTCTGTTAGAATATCAGAGGTTTTCTCAGCATCGAGCAGTTTGATAATATACAAGGCATCGTCGAAATTCAAGTCTTCCAAAACCTCCGCAATATCAGCATGATGCACTTCGAAAAACAACTGCGACACGGCCGTATTATTTCCGTCCGTAATCAACTGCTTTATATTTGCTATAAATTCAGGTGTAATTTCAACTTGCATCTTGTTCTATTAATGAGGTCAGGTTAATAAATTGAGCTACCGATAATTGTTCTGGGCGCTTGGTAAATAAATCACTTTGACGCAATTCATCTGATAAAAATAAGCTTTTCAAACTACTTCTCAACATTTTTCTGCGCTGCCCGAAGGCCGTCTTCACCACTTTAAAAAACAATTTCTCATCGACCGGCAAGCTGTAATTCTCTTTACGAATCATTCGAATCACACCAGAATCCACTTTTGGAGGTGGATCAAAAACAGTGGGTGGTACTGTAAATAAATACTCAACATCGTAAAATGCTTGTGCCAGAACCGAAAGAATTCCATATGCCTTTGACCCCTCTTTTTCTGCAATTCGTTGTGCTACTTCTTTTTGAAACATCCCAGAAAACTCAGGAATCTGATGTCTGTTTTCCAGGGTCTTAAAAACAATTTGCGTTGAGATATTGTATGGAAAGTTTCCTATGATCGCAAAAGGTTCCTCTTTAAAAAAATCGGAAATATTTATTTTCAAAAAGTCTTCAGAAATAATTCTTGAAGACAAATTCAAATAGGTATTCTTTAAAAATTCAACAGACTCTGAATCTATTTCAATTACGTGCGTCGTAAATGGTTTCTTTAGCAAATATTTCGTGAGCACCCCCATTCCAGGACCAATTTCTAAAACGGTATTATAATTCGTCTCAGTCAACGTATCAGCAATAGATTTTGCGATATGTTCATCCTTTAAAAAATGTTGTCCTAAATGTTTTTTTGCTCGTACCGTCATTGTAGTAAATTACTGGAGGTTAATGCACTTAGTTGTTTGCTGTAAACTGTTCATCTATCAACTGCATTTCAGTTTCAAAAAAAACAAATTTATTCCCAAACTTCGCATTGGCTCTATTTTTTAACAAGGAAGCATTTTCTCTATAAAAAGCCTTTAAAGCCTCTATCGTTTCAACCATATACTGTACACTATATGTAACTCCCCCCATCTCTTCTTCTACCATTACTTTGCACAGTTTTGCTGAAAGAAACTTACCTGTTTCCAACATATCAGGAATATGAGTGTCTTGCATCCAAGACAACCATTCTTGTTCAACAGATTCGTCTATGTTAGTTGTAACATTGTAGATATACATAATTAGCAAATTTTATTCAAATCGTAGGAACCAAAGATAAGGAGAATGAATGGGAAATAAAATAGAAAAACTCACCCATTTCAGCTGTACACCTTGCCAATTTATTTATTTATTTATATATTGGTGACAATTACGAATGGCTTTGGATTTCCCAGCCATCTATTCCCCCATTATTTACAAACACTATTAGCATCTGTCGAATGATTCCGACAAGTTGCTAAGAGGCCTGTGTTCTTTTAAGTATTGCAGGTTAAAAAAGGTATTTAATACAATGAAAAAAACAATGGTATGGGTAGGGTTCTTCATAGGATTTCAGATCTCAGTAAACGCACAGTCTTCGGAAACTACTTCAAAAATTTTTATTCAAAAAAACAACGGCGATATCATTTATGCTCCGACAATTGAATACAAAACCCCCTTATTCAAAAAAAGCTATCTCGCATACGGCAATGATAAAATTGACGCAAGTGAAGTTAAATTTTACCAAATCTTGGACGACTATTACATCAATCTAAAACCTGTCGGAAAAGGATTTGCAAGAAGAATAATTGAAGGAAAAATTAATTTATACGAACAAACAACTATGAATGCGGCTCCCATGTGGGGACCGTCGCCTGCAGGGTTTAGTGTAGGAATGACCTCAACTACCTCACATACAAGCAGGTATTATAATTTTGGTTTTGAAGATGCTAAAGTCGCGAATTACAAAAATTTAATGATTGATATGAAAGATAACGAAAATAGCATTGCTTCGTTAGCGCGGTATCAAAAAAACAGAAACAAACGTACTTTATGGTATGTGATTGGAGGAATTGCGATGGTAGGAGGTATTTTAACAGCTACAAAAGGTACCGGTGAAACAACTCAATCCTACAATTTTGATACCGGTAGACTTGAAACTGTGGAGTCTACTGAAATTAGACCCGTCAATCTTACCATTGGTATTTTAGGCTTTGCAACCATTATTACCACCTATGTAATCTCAAGAAAAAAGACAGACCACATCAAAGAGGCCATTTTGATTTACAACCAATAGCCATTGCATTGCAGCGAAAAATCGGAACGCTCTATTTGCAATTAGTCAATCTTATCAAATCCTGTATAAGGAACAAGTACCTCAGGAATTGCAATACCGTCTTCGGTTTGAAAATTCTCAAGCAACCCAGCCAATATTCTCGGTAAGGCCAAAGCGCTTCCGTTCAAAGTATGCGCCAATTGATTTTTTCCGTCACTGTTCTTATAACGAAGTTTCAATCGATTTGCCTGAAAGGTTTCAAAATTAGAAACTGAACTCACTTCCAACCATTTTTGCTGTGCTGTAGAATAAATTTCGAAATCGTATGTCAAAGCGGAAGTAAATCCTAAGTCGCCTGCACATAACTTTAAAATTCTATATGGCAAACCAAGTGCTTCCAAAATATTTTTAACATGTGCTACCATTCCATCTAGCGCTTCGTAGGAATTTTCAGGAAGCTCTAGACGTACAATTTCAACTTTATCGAACTGATGCAAGCGATTCAACCCTCGTACATGTGCTCCATAAGACCCAGCTTCTCTTCGAAAGCACGGGGTATATGCGGTGTTACAAATTGGAAAATCAGATTCCTTTTGCACTACATTTCTATACATATTTGTCACAGGAACTTCAGCTGTAGGAATCAAATACAAATCATCTTTAGCATCATGATACATCTGACCTTCTTTATCTGGCAGCTGTCCTGTTGCAACACCAGAAGCTTCGTTTACCAAATAGGGCGGTTGCACCTCGTTATAACCAGCAGCTGTATTTTGATCCAAAAAGAAATTGATCAACGCACGTTGTAAGCGCGCTCCTTTTCCTTTATACACAGGGAAACCGGCAGCACTAATTTTATTCCCCAATTCAAAATCGATGATATCATATTTCTTTACCAATTCCCAATGTGGCTCCGCACCTTCGTATAATTCAGGAATGGTTCCGTGCTCAAACACAACTTCGTTATCTTCTTCAGAAGTTCCAGCAGGCACCAATTCATTCGGTATATTTGGAATGGTATACAAAAGTTCTTGCAGGCTAGTGGCTGCATTCGTCAATTGCTCAGAAAGCAGTTTGGACTCCTCTTTCAATACGGCTGTTTTTTCTTTTAACAAGCCCGCTTTTTGAGGCTCTCCAGACTTAAACAACATACCAATCTCCTTCGACAACTTATTAGATTCCGCCAAAGTTGCGTCTAATTTCGCTTGGGTTGCTTTACGGTTTTCATCATGCGCTATCACGGTATCAATCGTTTCTAGGGCATTCTTAAAATTCCGCTTTTCTAAACCGTTCAAAACGATTTCTCTGTTGTCTTTTATATACTGAACTTGTAACATTTGTCTGAATATTTAAAAAGGCAAATTTATAAAAATAGATTTTCTAATGGGGTATAAATTCTAGAATTGTTTCGAGGAAAGCTGTGAAGTATTATAAGCTGTAAACAACTAGTTTTAGCCGTATTACGACATGCTCATTTCACTCAGTAATGCCATAGATTTTGAGCGATCTTTTGACAGTTGTGCTTTGAGACTATCTACAGAATCAAATTTTTGCTCTTCGCGTAAAAAGTCTAGCAACTGTAATTGCAACGTCTCGCCATACAAATCACCGTCAAAATTAAAAAAATAAGTTTCAATGGTTTGAGAATCTCCCTTCACAGTGGGTCGTACTCCAATATTCATCATACCATACACCCATGTACCGCTTAACAAAGCACGTACTAAATAGGCTCCCTTTTTGGGAATCAGTTTATAAGATTCTGCCACCTCTAAATTTGCCGTAGGAAAACCAATCGTATTCCCTAAGCGCTCACCTCTCACTACCGTTCCAGAAATCACGAAAGCATGTCCTAAGTATCTATTCGCCTTTTTAACATCTCCTTCATATAGTGCCTTCCTAATTTTTGTAGAACTCACCGATATATCATTGACATCTAGTGCAGGAATTTCATTCACTCTAAAATCATACATATGACTGTATTCCTCTAACTGTTCAAAATTCCCTTCTCTATTTTTTCCAAACCTATGGTCATAACCCACCACCAATTCGGCAGTATTCAAATGATTTACCAATACGTCTCGCACAAAGTCAAAAGCGCTAAGTCGCGAAAAATCCGCATCGAACGGATGAATAATCAAATAATCCAACCCTGTCTTTTCCAAAACTTCAATACGTTCTTGAATACTATGAATTAACTGAATGGAATTGTCTTTTTGAATGACCATTCTTGGATGCGGAAAAAAGGTAAGCAGCACTGAATTGCAGCTTTCTTTCTTGGCAGTCGACACCAATTGCTCAATAATTTTTTGATGCCCAAGATGCACACCATCAAAAGTTCCAATGGTAACTATGGATTTCTTTGATTCTTCAAAATTTTTGTAATTCTCAATTACTTTCAAACGGAAAAAATTAACGCTGTATAATGTTTGCAAATTTACACCCATTTTTTATTTATTGACTCCATTCTATAAAAGATTTCTATTTAAAATAAAAAAAACAACACCTTTCTATAAGCATAAACCTTAAGTTCTTACAATTAAGCAAGCAATTTTAATTATTTTTAAATAAGTTTGTGACTAAGAAGTATTACCGATATGACACAAACCCAACTAAAGATTGTTTTCGCATTGCTGTTCTGCATGGGCGTGTATATGGAAGCTTCTGCACAAACAAATCAGCTTTGGACCCAATCGTCTGAAGACAAGTTATTACTTTTTCAAAAAAACACGCGAAAAACCACCCCACAACAAGAGCGTATCTTTCGGTTAAATCTCGATCTACTAAAGAGCAGACTAAACAAAGTACAACCTATTGGAGGAAAACAGCAAAAAAAAGCTTCCCTTGTTTCCATTCCATTTCCAGACAAAAACGGAAAACTGCATAATTTCGAGGTATGGGAACTTCCTTTATTAAGTTCTGAACTTCAAGAAAAATTCCCAAACGTCCGTTCCTATATTGGAAAAAAACTTAGTCCGCCGTATAACACCATTCGATTTAGTTTAGGAACAACAGGTTTGCATGTAATGAATTTCACCCTAACAGGAGACACTGAGTTTATAGATCCTTATACCAAAGACGGATTGAGCTATACAGTTTATTCAAAAAATGAATTGCCACAAAGAGACCGTTCAAAAGTATGTCTTGTTAAGGAAAACAGCACACAAGCTAAAAGCAACCGTGCTCTTGAAGCGATCGTTGGAGATGGCAAGCTTCGAACGTTCAGATTGGCATTGTCCTGCACAGGTCAATATGCGCAATTCCATTTAACGGATCAAAACATTCCTGAATCTGCTACTGAAGCAGAAAAAAAAGCAGCAGTGTTGTCTGCAATGAACACAAGCATGACACGCGTAAACGGAATCTTTGAGAGAGATGTAGCGCTTACCATGCAATTAGTTGCAAACAATGAAACAATTATTTACTTAGACGGAAACACCGACCCCTATGTTGCCGTAGAAGACCATATTGCAACATTAAACGAAATACAAACTGTTTGTGACACTCAAATTGGCACAGCCAATTATGATATGGGACACTTATTTAAAATTGGAGGCGCCGGGTATGCAGCGCTTAGTTCCGTGTGTACTTCCATAAAAGGAAAAGGTTTTACAGGTACCGACCCTCCGCTTAGAGATGCATTTGATATTGACTTTGTAGCACATGAAATTGGGCACCAGTTTGGAGCCACACATAGCTTTAACAATTCGTGCAGGAGCAACCGAACCAACGCAACAGCAGTAGAACCAGGAAGCGGAAGCACCATTATGGGGTACGCAGGCTTTTGCTCCCCAAATATTCAAGAGTTTAGTGATGCTTATTTTCACACGGTTAACGTTGAACAGATGTATAGAACAATTACTGTTGGTGCGAGTACTTGTGCAACTATTACTGGCACTGGCAATACGCCACCCACTGCCAATGCTGGTTTAGATTATACCATCCCTAAATCAACCCCATTTGTACTTTCTGGTTCAGCCACAGACACCTCTGGAAACCTCACACATTGCTGGGAGCAAACCGATACGCAAATTGCTAACATGCCTCCCTTACCTAACAATAGCGGTGGTCCCTCCTTCCGTTCTTTGCCACCCACAACAGACATGAAACGATTTTTCCCTAAGAAAGAAACTGTTTTAGCAGGAGAAACTGGCAGCCAATGGGAACAACTCCCCTCTGTAAATAGAAATATGAATTTCTCCTATACTGTAAGAGACAATGAGCTTCCTGCAGGGCAAGTCGCTAGAGACAAAATGACGGTTACGGTAACCGAAACTGCAGGTCCTTTTTTGGTAACCTCTCAGAACGAATTCGAAACCCTTATCGCGCAAAGTTTTCAGACCGTTACTTGGGATATTGCCAACACCAACTTAGCGCCCGTTAATGCAACAACTGTCGACATCTTTTTATCTACAGATGGCGGTCAAACGTTCCCCATCGTTGTAGCGACTGATGTGCCAAATGATGGTAGCGAACAGATAACCATTCCAAACAACCCAACCACTACAGCGAGAATAAAAGTAGCCGGTTCCAACAACATTTTCTACAACATAAATACTTCGGATTTTGAGATTATTGCTACCAATTTCTCAATGACGCCTGAAGAAAACCCTGTTTCAGTATGTGCTCCAAACTCGGCAATAATTAATTTCGATTACAACACCTATAGTGGATTTTCTGAAGAAACAACATTCCAAATCTCTGGGCTTCCAGAAGGTGTTAGCGCTGTAATTTCTCCTGAAACCGCAATTGCAGACAACACAGCTGTGAGCATTACTATTTCTAATATAGCAAACATACATCAAGGGGTATATGATCTAATGATTACTGGAACTTCTGCGACAGACGAAAAAAACACTGAAGTTAGACTAGACATCTTTGAAGAAATCTCAGGTGTTCCAAGTCTCATTTGCCCAGCTAACAACAGCATCAACACGCCACTATTTACAGAATTCCATTGGGCACCGGACAGCAATATCCGAAGCTATTTACTCGAAATTTCGAGCGACCCATCTTTTATGGACATTATTGATTTTGTAGAGACTTCAGAAGCTACCTATATTTCAAGTGCCTTGGAAACAGAAACTACATACTACTGGAGAGTACAAGGAGAAAACCTATGTGAAACAGGCAATTTTTCGCCAACAAACACCTTCCAAACAGGTAGTATCGAATCCTTTAATTTCGACGCTGAAACTGTTCCGGCCTTGATTCCAGACAACGATCCGAACGGACTTTCATCTGATCTTACGATTGATGCTATGGTTGAAATTTCAGATATAAACATCCTTATTAACATTGAACATCCTTATGTTTCTGATTTATTTCTGAGTTTGACAAACCCCAATGGAGAAGTCATTACCCTGGCATACGATCGAAATCATGAAGGCGCTAATTATACCGAAACGATTTTTGACGATGCAGCCAATCTCAGTATTCCACAAGGAAGTCCTCCATATACAGGCAGCTTTAAACCCGCTGAACCTTTGTCCAATTACAATTTCTCCATGAGCAACGGCACTTGGACATTGTTTATTGAAGATACTGCCGCCAATGACGAAGGACATTTATTAGATTGGAGTATACAAATAGAAGGTATTGATGCTAGCAAACAGCGTTGTGATCTACCTCTTACGATAGCTCCCAAAGGTTTTTCACCTAATAATGATGGCGTAAACGAAACATGGATATTGAGTAATATCAATATTCCCAATGACAGCGCAACAGAAGCGTTTCCAATTGTTCAGGTACGTATTTACAAACCTACAGGAGAATTGATCTATATTTCTGAGCATTATGACAATCTATTTGATGGCACTTCCACACGTGGAGAAAAATTACAAGTAGGCAGTTATATTTACGAAATTACTTCAGAAAACCCTGACTTTACGCATCAAAATGGTTGGTTGTACATTAAGTACTAAGGTCTTAATATTGTACAAACAATGCTTTTTTTTAATACAAACGCAATGCTCTTCGAAAAAAATATTGTATTTTCATACCAAACTAACTCACAAAAATTATGAAAAATCTAGCATTATCCTTATTGCTTATGGCAATAGGATTCACCACTTATGCACAAACAAAAGTCACAGGAACTGTTGTAGATTCTAGTACGGGCACCCCTATTCCGGGAGTCAACATCACTATATCTGCTGCTTCTGATGGTACCGCTACGGACTTCGACGGAAAGTTTAGCTTTGAAACAGACCAAAGTCCACCTTTTGAGTTAAAAGCGAGTAGTATTGGTTTTGAGTCTAGTACATTACAAGTAACTCAAAACAACCAATCACTTTCATTTACTTTAAAAGAAGGAACCTTATTAGACGAGGTTGTTGTGTCTGCCTCTAGAACACCAGAACGTATCTTTGAATCACCGGTAACCGTTGAACGCTTCGGTATCAAAGAAATTCAAAACACGGCTTCCATTGATTTTTACGACGGACTTGAAAACCTAAAAGGTGTTGATATCAATACCAACAGTTTGACGTTTAAAGCGATTAACACCAGAGGTTTTGCAACTTTTGCCAATACGCGATTTATGCAGTTGGTAGATGGTATGGACAATTCGGCGCCTGCCTTAAATTTCCCCTTAGGTAATTTATTAGGTATGATTGAAACGGATGTAAACAGCGTAGAACTCCTCCCAGGAGCTTCTTCTGCCCTATATGGTGCCAATGCTTTTAATGGTATCTTATTTATGACCAGTAAAAATCCATTCGACAGCCCAGGAATTTCTGGCTATTCTAAAATTGGTATTACTTCTCAAGAAGCTGCCGGAAACAACTCATATACCGATGTAGGTGTGCGTGTTGCACATAAGTTTAGCGACAAATGGGCCGCAAAAGTAAACTTTGGATACCTAAGAGGTACGGATTGGGCTGCTAACAATCGTGATGGTAAAGCAGGGACTGGTGCTACTAGAGCAGACATTGACTACGACGGTGTCAATGTGTACGGTGATGAGGTAAGTGAAAACATCAAATCTGTTACTGAGAAATTGATCAAGGCAGGAGTTCCTGGATTCAATCCCGGTTTAGAAGACGAAATTCCAGATGTCAAGGTAAGCAGAACAGGGTATGACGAATCTGACCTAACAGATTACAAAGCAGAAAGTATCAAAGCAGATTGGGGCGTATACTATAGGCCTAATGAAAATGGACTGGAGTTCTCCTATGTAGGTAAATACGGTTCAGGTTCTACCATTTACCAAGGTGTTAACCGCTACTCCATTGATAATTTCTGGTTAACCCAGCACAAATTCGAAATCAAAAACGACCATTTCTTTGTCAGAGCCTACGTCACAGAAGATAATGCAGGAGACTCCTATGACATGGTTTTTACGGGAATCAACATCAATAGAGCGCAAAAATCAGATCAAATTTGGTACGCTGAGTACATCGGAGCATACAAACAAGCTTTCGATGGTAATATTCCAGGCGTCCCAGGTGGAATCGAAGATGTCGCACATGCCACAGGAAGAACAGTTGCAGACGGAGCAACTACTAATGGACCTGCTCGCTTTGAACCTGGAACACCAGAATTTAAAGAAGCTTTCGATGCATCTATCACAAACCCCGATTTATCCGTTGGTTCAAAATTTCAAGACAACTCAAAGATTTATCACGGTGATTTTAATGGAAACCTATCGGAGTATTTTGATTTTGCCGAAATCCAACTGGGAGGTTCTTTTAGAAGATACAGCTTAAACTCTTCAGGTACCATCTATACAGATACAGATGGAGCCATCAATTATCAAGAAATGGGTTTCTATGCACAATTGCAAAAAGGGATGCTAAAAGATGAGCGCTTGAAATTAACGGCTTCTGTTCGTTACGACAAATCGGAGTTGTTTGATGGCTTCTTTTCTCCCAGAGTTTCCTTAGGATATTCCATGGGAGCAGAGAAAAATCACAACATACGGGCCTCGTTCCAGACAGGATTTAGAAACCCAACCACACAAGATTTATTCATAGGCCTGAATGCAGGAAGAGCAGTCTTGGTGGGAGGTGAAGAAAGTAACCCTTCTCGATATGAGGATGACTACACTGTTAGTAGGTTTGCGCAAGATAACTTAGGACAACCTGCAGTAATAACTCAAACTGGAGAAAGCGCTTATAACGGATCTTTGAATTCAAAAATAGGCGAGTATTTAGGGGGACACAATCCTTTAGACGACGGGAAAGACCAAGTTGCAAATCCCGACTTCGTAAAACCTGAACAAGTAACTTCTATAGAAATTGGTTATCGCGGAAAATTAAACAAGGTAATTATTGACATCAGTGCTTACCACAACAATTACCAAGATTTTTTATCGAATGAAACAGTTGTAGCTACCTATTATGGAAATACTTCAAATTTTGATCTAACAGGTTACGACCCTCAAAATCCAGCATCGATTGGAGGTTTAAATCCAGACACACAAATGATTTTGGCTGCACTAAGTGAAGATGATTTTCAAGCATATCAAGTGTACACCAACACCGATGCGGATGTAAGCTCTTATGGAGCAGCGGCTTCTGTGAATACCAAAATATTTGGTGGCTATGACTTAGGTATCAACTACACCTATGCAAAACTCGAATTTGACCAAGAGGCCAACCCAAATTTTCAAACAAATTTTAACACGCCAGAGCACAAGGTAAAAACTACGTTTGGACATCCTCAAATTGTAAAGAATTTAGGATTTAATGTTGCTTGGAGATGGAGTGAGTCTTATTTATGGGAAGCTACTTTTGGAAACGGTCAAGTGCCTGCCTTTCATGTAGTGGACGCTCAGGTTAACTTTAATTTACCTGCCTTAAAATCGACACTAAAAGTAGGTGCTACCAATTTATTAGGTGATGAATACTTCACAGCTTTTGGAACTGGATATATTGGATCGCAGTATTACTTTGCATTTACAGTGAATAGTTTTTAATCCTAAAAAATAGTAATTATCAAAAAACTACCTAACACAGTTAGGTAGTTTTTTTATGCTTTATTGTATAGACAACATGGTTGGCATAACGTATAAAATAAAGCAAATACATACTTTATAACGTTAGCACTTTCCTGCTTAAAAAAGAGATACGTAAAAAACTAAAAAATTGGTTTCTATTTCAAATTAAAACTTCTATATTTGCACCCTGAAAAAAGAGGTAAAACTCACAATATAATAGAACTAACAATTAATAGTTACGACAATGTCTAAATTAACAGGTAAAGTTGCACAAATTATTGGACCCGTAATCGATGTTGCATTTGCAACAGGCGAAGGTCTTCCACAAATTTTCGATTCTTTGGAAATTACAAGAGAGAATGGTTCTCGCTTGGTACTTGAAGTAGAACAACACATTGGGGAAGATACCGTAAGATGTATCGCGATGGATTCAACAGATGGATTGAGTAGAGGTACAGAAGCAGTAGCGACTGGAGCTCCAATTAAAGTTCCCGTGGGAGATAACATCTACGGTCGTTTGTTTAACGTAAATGGAGATCCTATCGATGGATTGGCATCGTTACCAAAAGACGGAGATAAAGGAATGTCAATTCACCGTGATGCTCCTAAATTTGAAGAATTGTCAGTTTCTACTGAAGTTTTATTTACAGGAATAAAAGTAATCGACTTGATTGAGCCTTATTCAAAAGGAGGTAAAATTGGATTATTTGGTGGTGCCGGAGTTGGTAAAACCGTTTTGATTCAAGAGTTGATCAACAATATTGCAAAAGGTCATGGTGGTCTTTCAGTATTCGCAGGAGTAGGTGAAAGAACTCGTGAAGGAAATGACTTGATGCGTGAAATGATTGAAGCTGGAATTATCCAATACGGAGAAGAGTTTGAGCATTCAATGGAAGCAGGTGGATGGGATCTTGAAAAGATCGACCACGAAAAAATGAAAGATTCAAAAGTAACGTTTGTATTCGGACAAATGAACGAACCTCCTGGAGCGCGTGCACGTGTTGCCTTATCTGGTTTGACTATTGCTGAGTACTTCCGTGATGGTGCTGGAGATCCTACACAAGGAAAAGATGTATTGTTCTTCGTTGACAATATCTTTAGATTTACACAAGCTGGTTCTGAAGTATCTGCCTTGTTAGGTCGTATGCCTTCTGCCGTAGGTTACCAACCAACATTGGCAACTGAAATGGGAGCTATGCAAGAGCGTATTACTTCTACTAAAACAGGTTCTATTACTTCTGTACAAGCGGTTTATGTACCTGCGGATGATTTAACGGATCCTGCACCGGCAACTACTTTTGCCCACTTGGATGCAACAACCGTATTGTCTCGAAAAATTTCTGAGCTTGGTATTTACCCAGCGGTAGATCCTTTGGATTCTACTTCTCGTATTTTGACAGAAGAAATTTTAGGAAAAGATCACTATAAATGTGCTCAAGATGTAAAAGAGTTGTTACAACGTTACAAAGAGTTACAAGATATTATTGCGATTCTAGGTATGGAAGAGTTGAGTGAAGAAGACAAGTTAGTCGTTCACAGAGCACGTAGAGCACAACGTTTCTTATCACAACCTTTCCACGTAGCAGAGCAGTTTACGGGTATACCTGGTGTATTGGTAGACATTAAAGATACGATCAAAGGATTTAACATGATTATGGACGGTGAGTTGGATAAGTATCCTGAGGCTGCCTTCAACTTGAGAGGTTCTATCCAAGATGCTATCGACGCAGGAGAGAAAATGTTAGCAGAAGCTTAAAACTAGTTTTGAGTTTTGAGTTATGAGTTTTGAGTTGACAACAACTAAAACTTAACACTTAAAACTAAAAACTAAAAACTATACAACTATGTTTTTAGAAATTGTATCACCCGAAGCAACATTATTCAGCAATGAAGTTGTTTCTGTTTCAGTACCTGGAATCAATGGTGAATTTCAAATGTTGAACAACCACGCTGCTATTGTTTCTGTTTTAGGACAAGGTACCGTGAAAATTCAAGGAGATGCCATTGAAATTGATAAGGAACACCAAAGTACTTTCAAAAAAGAAAGCGACAAGTTTGTGTTGGCCATCAATAGCGGTACAATTGAAATGAAAGATAACAAAGTAATTATACTAGTAGATTAGTTCTTACAAGCACCTACTGGTTCCAAAATAATTGCAGACTGCCTAGAAAGAAATTTCTAGGCAGTTTTTTTGGCTTTATACTTTTGACCGGTGCCTTGCGATTATGCCCTTACTTGTTCTGTTAAGTCAGACTTTCGACTTTATGCTGCCCCCTTAGATCATTCCTTTTGCTTCTTTTCCAATACAAACTACTTTTCCATACAGCCTTATTTCTCCATATCCTCCTACATCTTAGTGTGACACCCGTGTTATTTACAAGCAAAACTTCGTTTTATTACCCTAAATAACTGTATAGAAAACAGTGTGCAGATACTAGATAAGCAAAGGCTTCTAGACGATATACAGGCGAAAATTCACTATATATTTTATAAATACTTGTTTATTTTTAATACTGTGCATATCTTCGGGGCGCAAATATCGCTGCTATAGAAAAAGTATGGATTCATTTCCGCTAAACAGCACTCCCCCACTTGTTTAAAACTTTTTTAAGGAGTGAATGGCTGTTTAACCAATAAAAAACACAAAATGAAACCTTCTAAAAGAAGCAAAAATTCAAACTTAAAAATCAATCCCCAAGAAAAGAAGTTAAAACATCAAAACAAGGATTTGACAGTCAGTTTTTTGAGATTAAAGGAATTTCTATTAACACTTTAAATAACTAAAAATGGTTGTGAATAAATGTATCTGTAGTATTGTTAGTATCCTATTTTTTTTTTCAGCAGGAAAGGCGCAAGAATTAGCTTCCTATGTTCCGATTTCACCGAATGCTGCCAGTTTGTCCAAATATGGTAGTTATCCTGTAAATAAAAATAAAGGCGTTCCTAAAATTTCCATCCCTTTGTTTGAAATATCGCAAGGCGATTTATCTGTACCTATCACATTACAATACCACGCTTCCGGGATTCGGATAAATGAAATTGGATCTTGGGTCGGTTTGGGATGGAGTCTAAATGCTGGTGGCGACATTACCAGAAAAGTAAATGGGATTCCCGATGAATTTGCCCCAAACAACGGAGACATCCTCAATAAAATAGGAGTAATTCCCAACTTCGACACTTTAGAATTTAATGCCCTGTTCTACAATTATTTTTTTGATGTTATTCAAGGGGCTTCTGATACCAGTCCCGATGAATATTATTATAATTTCGGTCACTTTACGGGTAAATATATAAAAAATCCCGAAGGCTTTCTCTTCAACAAATATGAACCATTAAGAATAAATACAGCCGATGAGACAATAACAATTACAACAGATAATGGAAGCAATTACCTTTTTGAAGAAGAAGGTTTTGAAACTACAAAAATATTCCCGCATTTAACCTGTAACATAAGCAAGAGCAACCCCACCTATCAGGAGCTGCACGACACCGAAATATCTTCCAAAAAATTAACTAAAATAATCAATAGCAATGCTACCGACACGATACATTTTAACTATAGAGATAATGCACATCAGCCAACCTCTTATCTTTCCGGACAATCCATAGTGTATAATTTCACAGAAGAAGTACGCATTAATGATTCCTACACACCGGTAGTCACCCTTACAGAAAAAATTCTTGAAGAAATTGTATTTAACTCAGGTAAAATTGTTTTCGAATCGGACACTGACAGAGAAGATTCAGGCAGCTCAAGGCTAAATTGTATTTACATCTACGATATAAATAACAGATTAGTTGACAAAATTAAATTCAACTACAGCTATTTCGATAGAAGCTCCGGGTATGCAAAAACCTGCCAATATCACGAAGATTATTCGATAGATAAATCAATAAAATTAGAATATATAGAACAAGGAATAGCAAACCCAAAAGTCCACACTTTTACATATAACAACACTCCCCTTTCAATCAGAGGTTCTACCGCTCAAGATTATTGGGGCTATTCCAATGCAAACACGAACACAAGTTTTATACCTGAACAGACTGTTACATTGTATAATCAAGGAGATCCCATAGTAGCGGGCTCTATTACACCTAAGGAAGAAACAATAGGAGCAGGAACTAAAGAAGCAGACGAAGAAAGAATGAAAGCAGCAACTTTGATTCGTATAGATTACCCTACCGGAGGTTATACAGAATTTGAATACGAACCAAACTACTATGAAACCGTTGAACAAATCCCGATTACCCAATCTTTTTCTGAGTCAATATCGGCAGTAGGTTATACTGGTGACCCCAACAATGACTATTGCAGTCCCAATTCGGGGGTGAAAGTTACGAAATCCTTTCTTCCGGGACCTTCCGCTTTCGACGCCAACATACGTATCAATCTTTCCGATGCATCAGCCGAAAGAAGTGCCGCTTCCAGCTCCTATGTAAATATTGATGGAATGTATTTGGAGCTTCCTGAAGTGTTAAAAACTAGACATCTAAGACCCAGTTCAATAGGTTTGGATTATTACCCTTCCTACGACTTTAGTAGTAACGTTTTGTTCGGTAGCGGTTATAGTAACAATTTCTATAACGGAGTAACAATAGAAGCTCAAGAATTTGGAGAAGGTTTTGCATACAGAGCTTCTTCCTGCCCCTATGCGTCTATTAGGGTTTCTTGGAAAGAGATTATTGGATTTGAAGAGAAAACGGTAAAAAAATACACGGGAGGATTGAGAATAAAATCAATTTCCGGTTTTACATCTGACACAAATTTAGCTACCAAAAAACTATACAACTACAAGAGCTTGCATGAAATTCTGGCAGTAAACAAAGATACGAGAATAAGACACAGTACAGCGTTTACTCCAATCTCCCTACGCTCCACAATAGCTTCTTCCGAAATAGTTAATTCTTCTGTTGACATGGGCGCCAGTACTGAATATTTGGAAGTTGAAGAAATTCAAATTGACGAACAAGGAAATCAGAACGGCAAAATAATAACATACTACCACGCAACTCCGGTGATTCGAAATTTAGACAACAGATGGACAAACTTCGGCTATCGAGCACATGACAATCTGGACAGCCGTTGCTACCCATATCAAACCTTACTGCTCGCCATGCAAGGTCCCCTCAACTGGACAGATTTTAAAATTTCAACATGGAGTAGTGGTCTCGTAAGAAAAGAAGAAACCTACAAATTCACACCTACAGACACGCTCTTAGTTTCCAAAATTGAAAATTCGTACGAAACCTTAATGGAAACGGAAATTCCGGTAAACAGGGTACTTACCATCACAAATTTAGAGCATTCTGGTGAAAATGATTGGCGGCTCTGCAGCAACAACTCCAGTAAATTTATCTACGCACAAGGTTTTTTCTCGCTAGGAAAAAAAGCACTTCGTTCCTCAACTCAAACTCAATATGACTTAAATGGTGAAAATCCAGTAGTAACCATTGAAAATTACCAGTATGACAACAGTCACTTTTTAAGCACAGAAACCGAAACAGCAGACAGTCAATCCAATAGAATCAAAACAAAAACCTACTACCCGGATGACATCGCAGACACTTCTTCTTTACCGGGCAAAATGCTTTCAACAAATGAAATGGATGCTATAGATCAACTAAAGTCAAATAATCTACACCGTATCAACACTCCCATTCAAATTGAAACCTATAAAAATGACATTCTGATAAGCAGGGAACGTACCAATTATAA
Organism: uncultured Flavobacteriaceae bacterium; assembly: GCA_943789365.1. GTDB lineage: Bacteria > Bacteroidota > Bacteroidia > Flavobacteriales > Flavobacteriaceae > Flavicella. The sequence continues at coordinate 1,240,480 of CALSTV010000001.1, forward strand.
AAATTGGGGAACCAATCCGCAAGGAACCTCCAACATCATTGCTCCCAAAAATATAGAATCAGCAAAGGCAGAGGATGCACTAGTGCCAAGAATACTTTACCATGCATACGACCAACATGCCAACCCCCAAGAAGTCTCGGAATCAGAAGGACAGCATATTTACTACATCTGGGGATATAACAATGGCAACCCCATTGCCAAAATCGAAAATTTTAAATCCGAACAAATAACACCCGAAATACAACTGTTGATAAACGCCATCATCTTAGCCTCTGATGCTGATACCGACAACTGTACAGACAGCAGCTGTAAAGAACAACAACTACGAGTTGCCTTATCCAATTTACAAACAACCCTCGCTTTACAGGCTTCTCAAATGACTTATTACACCTACGACCCCCTAATAGGCATTACCAGTATCACCAACCCCAGAGGAGAAACCAGTTATTATCATTATGACGAATTCAACCGCCTAGAAGCTGTAACCAATACCAATGGAAACCTATTAAGCGAAAACGAATACAACTACAAACCATAAACCATGAAGACAAAACAATTTATTTGGGTAGTATTGTTTGTAAGCGCCGCTACCATGGCACAGACCACCACAGAAAACTATATCAAAACAACCAGCTTTACCAAAGCGTTTAGCAGAAGCACCAAACACAACGCAACGGCTACCGATAAAATAGAAAACATCACGTACTTCGACGGACTCGGACGCCCCAAACAGCAAATAGCCATTGGACAAAGTCCCACAGGAAAAGACATTGTTACCCCAATATTGTATGATGCATTTGGACGCCAGCCCAAAGAACATTTGCCCTATGTTCCCGGTGATACCAACAATGGCACATTTAGAACAGGCGATCAGGAAGCAATCTTGCAAAGCTATTATAGTGGGTTACATCCAAACGATTTTACCGAAGGCATTGCCGCTTCCAACCCTTTTTCCGAAAAAGTATTGGAAGCCTCTCCCCTCAACCGGGTTTTAGAACAAGCCGCTCCGGGAACCGACTGGGCAGTTGGTAACGGACATACCATACAATTTGACTACCAAACCAACAGTACTGAAGAAGTACGCCTTTTTGAGGTAGCATTGACCGATACTTACGAACCCACGCTTATTGAAACAGGTTTCTACAACTCCGGAGAACTCTATAAAACCATCACCAAAGATGAAAACCACGACGGTACCAGCACAAAAAACCATACCACCGAGGAGTTTAAAGACAAACAAGGGCGCGTGGTCTTAAAAAGAACTTTTGCCGATAGCACCAATGACGATGGTTCGGTGAGTTTAGAAGTACCACATGACACCTATTATGTCTACGACGATTTTGGAAATTTAACCTACGTATTGCCTCCAAAGGCGCAGGATACAGAGGAATGTACTGAAAACTATTCGGCGTATTTTGAACAATCCGATTTGACTAGCACAATGTTAGGAGGCGGCGGTATTCAAGTATCTATTGTAAACCAGCAAATAGAAATAGACTTTTCAATGACATTTTACAGACATCAATTAAATCCAAATACTATTCTCTTAGATACCAATTGCCATCTGCCTGATATGGATTTGGGCAGTTTGACAACACCAGAGCCCTTGAGTGATTTACTCAATGCCTCAATAGTAGATGGACATTTGATCGTAGAAGCCTCCTATACAGCCTTTATTACCGGGATTTCAGGAAGTTTTACTAAAACACTTGCCTATGACACAGAGACGCTCGATAAAAATGCCTATCAATACCAATACGACCACCGCAACCGACTGGCACAAAAGAAAATCCCGGGCAAGGCTTGGGAATATATAATCTATGACAAACTAGACCGACCTGTTCTGACACAGGATGCCAATTTAAGAGCCAACAACCAATGGCTGTTTACCAAATACGATGTGTTTGGAAGGGTCATTTATACAGGAATCTATACGCATGCTGAAACCTTGAACCAAAGTGAAATGCAAGCCCATTACCACAGCGCTCCCACCAACGCTTATAGTGCGCGCTTACCCTATGAGGAAAAGAGAACAATAGAATTTGCTAGTACCTACGTAAGCCATTATTATTCAACTATGCAGTTTCCATATGAGAACATAGAAATCCTAACCGTTAATTATTACGACGACTATAATTTTAACACGGCAGGACTTTCGGTGCCCTTAAATGTTTTGGATATCTCTGTAACCACCCGTACCAAAACCCTGGCTACGGGCTCTAAAATAAAAGTTCTGAACCCAAGCCCTGAGGCTCTCGAAGGGTGGATTACGACAATCACCGCCTATGACGAAAAGGCACGTCCCATATATACTGCCAGCCATAATGCCTATCTGCAAACCACCGATATCGTAAAAACCCAACTCGACTTTGTAGGGAAAGTGGATCAAAGCATTAGTATGCATTCCAAAACAGGGCAAGACGACATTGTGGTGCAAGACGAATTTACCTATGACCACAGCGGCAGAGCGCTAAGCCATACCCAAGCCATTGCCGACTCAGAAACTGCCTTGACCACAGGAATTCCCCAAACCATTGAACTAGATGGAACAGCAAATACGAATCAAATAATAACAGCCACACGTTCCATCGTACTCAAACCCGGCTTTACCGGAAAGCCGGGCTTTCATGCCCAAATAACACCCGATGCGCCCACTACCCTAGCCAAAGAATTGATTAGCCTAAACAGTTATGATGAACTGGGACAGCTACAAAGCAAAAAAGTGGGTGGAGCGGTAGCTGCCGAGCTAGCAAATTCAGCAGGTTTGCAAACCGTGGATTATAAATACAACATACGTGGTTGGCTAAAAAACATCAATGAAGACACCAACGCAGACAATGACTTGTTTGACTTTAGTCTGGCGTATAACAACCCAACATCGGGAACGGCGTTGTTTAATGGGAATATCAGTCAGACCCGCTGGAGTACGCTTTCAGAAAACACTACCCCAACCCTGTTAGCAACAGCTACAGCTATACTTATGATGCGCTAAACAGAATTACCGCTGCTATTGACAATACAGGTAACTACAACCTTAATGCCGTAAGTTATGACAAAAACGGAAATATTCTGGGGCTGAGCCGCCAAGGGCATACCGACAATACGGCTTCTAATTTTGGGTTGATGGATGATTTGGTGTACACTTATGACACTGGCAACAAGTTATTAAGCGTAACAGATAGCGGTACCACAAACACCGGTTTTAAAGATAACAACACGACTGGCGATGATTATTCGTATGACCTGAACGGCAATATGACCGAGGATAAAAACAAACGGATAACTAATATAGATTACAATTATTTAAACCTACCCACAAAAATTGACATTAGTTACGGAGGAAGTTCAAATATTCGCTATATTTATGATGCGCTAGGAACAAAACTATCAAAACAAGTGAGCTCCAAATTTGAAATAAGCACTACAGATTACGCAGGTAATTTTGTATATCAAAACAACCAGTTGCAATTCTTCAATCAAGCGGAAGGTTATATACAGCCCGTCATTGCGAGCGATAGCGAAGCAATCCCACAGTATGAATACGTTTACCAATACAAAGACCATTTGGGTAATGTACGTTTGTCCTATATGAATTCAACAGGAGTCTATCAGCGTATTTTAAACAATCGTTTTACGGAAGATCTGGAAGGTTGGTTGGAAAATACGAATGCCAATAATTCTCTGGAAAATGGTCGTTTAAAATCGGAAGTACAGCAGGCTTGGTCTGGTGTAAAGCACTATTTAGAGGATTTTACAACCACTGCTGGTAAAACATTGAAAGTCAAAGTAGTTTTTGACAAAGGAAATACACAGTCCAATATACGCCTCTATCTGAATGAAAGAGACCCGGATGGCAACCATGTTGCTTATAACGTCCGAACCTACGATTTACAAACAGGCACCTCAGAATTCAGTTATACCCCGAGCACTACCGGAAACAGCATCATTTTCCGTATTGACAAAGACAATACACATACGGATACCGAAACCTATTTTTACTTGGATGCCGTAAGTCTGGTTCAAGGGGAGTTGGAGATTGTAGAAGAATCGAACTATTATCCTTTTGGACTTCTTCATAAAGGATACAATAATATTGTGAGTTCCTAGTGGGAATGCGACTGCGCAGAAATATAAATTTGGAGGAAAAGAATACCAAGAAGAATTAGGTTTGGATTGGTACGACGTAACTGCAAGAAATTACGACCCTGCTTTGGGTAGGTGGATGAATTTAGATCCTCTTGGCTGAAATGATGAGAAGACACTCGTCCTTATAATTTTGCATTTGATAATCCAATATATTTTATTGATCCTGATGGGATGATGCCTTTTAGTGGTATAGATGATTTTGATGATAATCACATGCCAAGAAATTCTGAAGAGGCGCATTACATGCGAGAAAATAATCCTTTCTATGATCCTAATCAAGATCACGGAGTTTTATGGTGAGGCTGGAAATTCTCAAGGAAGTAGTTCGGGAAAATAGTGGACCCGGGGAGACCCACCAACCCATTCTTATAGTGGGGGCTGGAGCAGCTATATGGAGATAATGTGGTTAACGTATTAGATGAAGTAGTTATTGGAGCTGCCTCTGAGAATGGTTTTTCTTCAAGAGCAGGAAGCGCTGCCACTGTTGGTGGAGCTGCTTATTACGGATTAGAAAAAACAATGGCTAATGGAGGAAGATGGTTAGGCAAGGAAACGGTAAGTATTACTCTATAACATGGGGAGGGAATGGTGCTACAGCAAGTCGATCAGGAGCATTTAAAGCGGCAGGATCATTTAAGATAGCGGGGTAGAGTAGCTGGTGGGTTTTGGAGTAGGAGTTTACTTTTTATCAATATGGTACTGGTCAAATATCTGGAATGGAAGCAAGTGTAGATGCTATTTTTGGAGGTGTTGCATTTATCCCAGGAGGTGGTACCGCTGTTAGTTTGGTTTATTTTGGAGGAAAAGCACTATATGAATACTCTACTGGAGACACACTATTTGAGAAGCCATCAACCATACAACCTTAATTATTAATTAAATGAGAGCTTATTACTATTTGTTATTCCGTGTTTATCAATTTTACATTACTAAGCCAAAAGAAAAAAGTATAATTCTTTTCAATGTTTCAGCAATAAGTACTATAGTTGTTTACCTTCCTTTGTTTACACTTTATCTATTTTTGAACTACATAGATTTATTACCTATGGTTTCTAGTAAAAATTATGTAATCTTAATTATGGTTTTATTGGGAGTTGTAAATTATTATTTGCTAGTTCGTCCAAAGAAATTTTTAGATTATGATTTTAAAAAAGATTTTAAGGGAGGTGTTTTAATTGTATTGTTTCTTTTAATAATGGTTATTTCTTTTATTTTAATAGCAAATTATAATAGGGCTAAAATATTTGAATAACGAACTTTATCTCTTAGAGAGTATGTGAAATAAAGACGTAAAAGGAAGTCGTTTAAAATTTATTTTACTGAGTGGATATAACTCAACTATTTTAATTACAATTATTTTCGAGTATTTTTTTTTGTGCAACAGAATTATTCAGTTTTGCTGCTTTTTTTAAATCTTCACATTCTTTAGAATGATTATTTAAATTTTTATAAGAAAAAGCACGATTAATATAGCGACTAGCATCGTTTGGCTTCCTGATTATAGCAATATTAAGGTCTTCGATGGCTCCTTTGTAATCTAACATCATGTTTTTAAGGTTACCTCTATTGTAATAACAATTTCTGTAAGTATCATCGATTGAAATAACGGTTGGTCTAAATAAGATAGAGAGACAAAAACAATTTGCTCCTTTATTTTGACAATCGTACAAATAAGCTACTCCTAACCCATAATTAGCTTCTACCCTAATAGAGTCTATTTTGTAAGCTTGTTTATATTTATTTATAGCACCAAGAATATTTTGTTGAATAAGGAGCTCTAATCCTTCATTGACAAGTTTATCATATTCTAAATTTTGTTTTTTTTATTTGTCCTAAAATAGTATAGGGAAAAATAATAAGGTGAAAATGGAGAGTTGTAGATTTCATAGCGATTTATTTAAATTAAGAATAAGCTTTTTAGTTTTTTCTTCTTGAGGGTAAAACTTTCAATGTCTTTAATTTTTCGCAAAAGTTCTTTATCCATTATCATATCATCACCACCAAGTAAAAAATCAATAGTGACTCTGAAGATTCCCCACTTTTTAGGACAACTTTAGGTTAAAAATAATATAATTAAGCGACCTGTTTAAATATATCCACAGGTTTTTGATATTTAATAGCTTGATGTCTTCTTTTGTTGTTATAATAGTTAAAATATTCCTTGAGCATTCGATACAAATCTATTCCATCTTTAGGATGGGCTTAGGTAAATTTTTTCGTATTTTACATTTCTCCAAAGCCTTTCTATAAAAGCCTTTCAAAGCTAAGAACTACATATGATCAGACGTTCAAAAGAACACATAAAAAAACTGTCTAAAGAATTACTTCTTTAGACAGTTATATTGTAATTGAACTGTTGTGTTATTCGTTAGGCATTTAGAGCTTCTGCTCCACCAACAATTTCTAATATTTCATTTGTAATTGCCGCCTGACGTGCTTTGTTGTATGTCAACAACAACTCATCTCTTAAGGCATTTGCGTTGTCTGTCGCTTTGTGCATTGCCGTCATACGAGCACCATGCTCAGCAGCAAACGAGTCACGTAATGCTTTGAACAATTGTGTTTTTAATGATTTTGGAATCAAAGCCGAAATAATTTCTTCTTTCGCAGGTTCAAAAATATAATCAGCACTTACATTTGCAGTAGATTCCACAGGTTTGATCGGTAAAAACTGCTCTACATTCAACACCTGAGTTGCAGCGTTTTTGAAACCATTGTACACAATTTCAATTTTATCAAACGCTCCAGAAACAAACAGTTCCATAAGGTTCTCAGCAATTCCAGCAACGTTCTCAAAACTTAAATCGTCGAAAACACCACTTTGATTGTCTACTACTTTGAATTCTTTCCCTAATAAATCGTTTCCTTTTTTACCTATGGTAAGAATGCTAACCTCTTTACCCTGGTATTGTTTGGCTACGTTTCTAGTTTCTTTAATTACTGAAGAATTAAAACCACCACACAATCCTCTGTTTGAGGTAACAACCACCAACAATACTTTAGAAACGTTTCTTTGTTCAGAATATACACCGCCAGTATCGGCATCTAAAGTTGCACTTAAATTTTGCAACAACTCAGATAGTTTATTCGAATACGGACGCATTGCAGTAATTGCATCCTGTGCTTTCTTAAGTTTTGCAGCAGAAACCATCTTCATAGCTTTCGTGATTTTCATCGTCGAACCTATAGAGGTAATTCTGTTTCTTATTTCTTTTAAGTTTGCCATGTATCTTAAAGTATTAAGATTTTAGCAGAAAGTACCAAATACCATTTACTTGATACTTTCTACTGAATACTGTTTATTAATAGTTCGCTGAAATTTCAGCAGCAGCAGCTTCCAATACTTCCAAAGAAGCTTTTTCCAATTTTCCTCCTTTTAATGAGTCTAACACATCTCTATGTTTTGCATTTAGGAAAGAAATATAAGCCGCTTCAAATTCTTTTACTTTGTTTACAGGAACATCCTTCAACAAGTTTTTAGAACCTGCATAAATGATTGCAACTTGATCTTCTACTGTATAAGGATCATTTTGTCCTTGCTTTAAGATTTCAACATTACGCTCACCTTTTGAAATTACATTCATGGTAGCAGCATCCAAATCAGAACCAAATTTAGCAAATGCTTCCAATTCACGGTATTGTGCTTGATCCAATTTCAAAGTACCAGATACTTTTTTCATCGATTTGATCTGTGCAGATCCTCCAACACGTGATACAGAAATACCTACGTTAATTGCTGGACGCACCCCTGAGTTAAACAAATCACCATCCAAGAAAATTTGTCCGTCAGTAATCGAAATTACGTTTGTAGGGATATAAGCCGATACATCACCTGCTTGCGTTTCAATAATTGGCAATGCCGTTAGAGAACCTCCTCCTTTAATTTTACCTTCTAATGATGGTGGTACATCATTCATTTTTTGAGCAATCGCATCGTTGTTGATTACTTTTGCCGCACGCTCTAACAATCTAGAGTGCAAGAAGAATACATCTCCAGGGTATGCCTCACGTCCCGGTGGTCTTCTCAATAACAAAGATACCTCACGGTAAGCAACTGCTTGTTTTGATAAATCATCATAGATAATCAAAGCTGGTCTACCCGTATCTCTAAAGTACTCACCAATTGCAGCACCTGCAAACGGAGCATATACCTGCATTGGTGCAGGCTCAGAAGCACTAGCAGCAACTACAGTAGTATACGCTAACGCACCTCTTTCTTCTAATAAGTTTACGATTCCTGCAACTGTTGAAGCCTTTTGGCCAATCGCTACATAAATACAGTATACTGGATTACCAGCATCGTAAAATTCTTTTTGATTTAAGATGGTATCTAACGCAACCGTAGATTTCCCTGTTTGACGGTCACCAATAATCAACTCACGTTGACCACGACCTACTGGGATCATTGCATCGATAGATTTGATACCTGTTTGTAAAGGTTCTGTTACAGGCTCTCTAAAGATTACCCCTGGCGCTTTACGCTCCAATGGCATTTCAAAAGTTTCGCCAACTATTGGACCTTTTCCATCGATAGGATTTCCTAAAGTGTCAACAACACGTCCAACGATTCCTTCTCCAACTTGCAAAGAAGCAATACGCTCTGTACGTTTTACAGTAGAACCTTCTACTACAGAAGTAGAGGAACCTAAAAGTACAACACCTACATTGTCTTCTTCAAGGTTCAATACAATACCTTCCAAACCAGATTCAAACTGAACCAATTCTCCGTATTGTACGTTTTCTAAACCGTATACACGAGCAATACCATCACCTACTTGTAAAACAGTTCCAACTTCATTTAGAGAAGCAGACGCTTCAAAATTTGATAATTGTTGTTTTAAAATTGCTGAAACTTCAGCTGCTTTAATTGTTGCCATCTTCGTTTATTTTGATGTATAATTAAATTTTTGCAACAAAATGACCGTGGTCAAATTGTCTTTTCAATTCGTTAAAGTTATTAGAAATACTAGCGTCGTATTGAAGGTCTCCCACACGCAATACAAAACCTCCAATAATGTCTGGATTTACCACATTCTCGATAGATGCTTTATTTCCAGTCAATTCTTCAATTTTAGCCAATACTTTCTTTTCCAAGACCTTTGTTAAAGGCACTGCAGTAGTTACTTTCGCAGTTTCGATAAGTTTATCATGGTCAAACAATATTGAATATTGTTTTGCTACCATACTCAACAAAGGCAATCTTTTATTTTCTCCTAATAAGGCAATGACTCCCAAAGAGATTTGATCGATGCTATCGGCAAAGATAGCTTTCAATGCATTTACTTTGTCTTCTGCCTTAATAATAGGACTATTTAATACCACAGCCAACTCTTTACTTTCAGCAATAGAATCTGCAATTACAAGCATAGATTTGTTTACCTCAGCTTCTTTTCCAGTTTCTTTAGATAAGTTTAAGACTGCTTTTGCATAACGTAATGCTGCTCTAGTTCCTTTCATACTTTTATTTTAAAGTAACGTCTCCTAAAATTTTATCTACCAATGCCAATTGATCATCTTTCGATGCCAATTCACTTTTTACTACTTTTTCAGCAATTTCGATAGACAATCCAGCTACTTGTGTTTTCAATTCAGAAATCGCCGCTTTCTTTTCTACTTCAATAGCAGCTTTTGCGTTTTCAATAATTGTTTTTGCTTGTTCCTGAGCATCTTCTTTAGCGTCAGAAATTAGTTTATCTTTTACCTCACGTGCATCTTTTAACAAGCTATCTCTTTCAGCTCTTGCTTCTTTAAGGATACGTTCGTTATCAGCATTCAAAGATTGCATTTCTTTTTTAGCTTCTTCTGCAGAATCTAAAGCATTTTGAATCCCTTCTTCTCTTTCGTTAACCGCATCTAAAATTGGTTTCCAAGCGAATTTTTTTAATAATAATACTAAACCAATAAATAATAGTGATTGCCAGAAAAACAATCCTAATGAAAACTGTTCTATTAATTTGTCCATAGTATAGGTGTCTTATTTAATTAATGTTTGATGAAACAATAGCTACAACCAACCGTTGTAGCTATTTGTTTTGTCCTTGTTATGCAGCAAATAATGCAGCAAATCCAATTCCTTCAATAAGGGCAGCAGCAATAAGCATAGCCGTTTGAATTTTTCCTGAAGCTTCTGGTTGACGTGCGATTGCATCCATTGCTGAACCACCAATTCTACCGATACCTAATCCAGCACCGATTACGATCAATCCTGCTCCTACGAAATTTAAACCTGTCATAATATATATTTATTAATTAATTAAACATTCAATTTTTAGTGATGGTCGTGCTCTTCAACGGCTGAACCGAAATAAAGTGCTGATAACATCGTGAAAATATAAGCTTGTAGCGCGGCTACTAATAATTCTAATAGTGAAAGTGCAAAGGCCAATCCAAATGACAATGGACTACCAATCCAATTTTTGAAAATAAACATCAAACCAATGATACTCATCAAAACAATATGTCCTGCTGTGATATTCGCATACAAACGAATCATCAACGAAAACGGTTTGATTATAGTACCTAACAATTCGATAGGTGCCAAGATAATTTTCATTGGCGTTGGTACACCTGGCATCCAAAAGATGTGTTTCCAGTAATCTTTGTTCCCCGAGAAAGTAGTGATAAAGTAAGTCATTAAAGACAACGCCAATGTCACTGCAATATTATTGGTTACATTTACTCCTAAAGGCGTTAAACCTAACAAGTTGATGATCCATACAAAGAAAAACACCGTTAACAAGTAACTCATGTACTTCTTGTATTTCTTCTTTCCAATATTAGGAATAGCAATATCGTCTCTAATATACAAGATGATTGGCTCTAACAAACGTCCAAAACCGGTAGGCAATGCACTTGTCTTATAGCTCTTTGCCATACGACTAAAGATAAAGAACATCAACAAGCTCACTAAAAAGATGACTGCAACGTTTTTAGTGATTGAAAAATCCAATGGCTTTTCATTCGTTGCATGGTGGTGATCATCTAAATGAATCGTACCTGCTGCATCCGTTTTGTATATTTTACTATGGTAAACTTTGTAAAAATTCCCTTTGCTTTCTGCAGGTGTTTCACCGTGGTGAAAGTTCGATGAAGAAAACACATTCAATCCTGTTTCCGAATCCCACAAAATAACTGGCAATGGCGCACCTACATGCACATCCTTACCGTGTTCATCTTCATAAGAAAACAAACTAAAGTCGTAAGAATCCAACAAGTGATGACCAATAAACTCTTTAATTTCTTCCTTTAATGACGTTTCTGAAGAAGTTTCAACAGCCGCCGCGCCATGATCAGCGTCGTGATGCTGCGCAAACGAAACAAACGATACTAAAAGTAATATAAACGTAATCTTTTGGATTAAAAATTCTCTTCGCATATGATAGTAATAATCGTGTCTTAAAAACCGCTGCAAAGATATATTTTTAAATCCAACTGAAAAATAATTTTTTGGATTATTTTCAAAAGGATTTAAGAAAGTTTTTTAATTTGATTTTTGAGGTGAATTTACCAATTCAATTACAGACAAAGTCTCTGTAAATAAGCAGACTACATATGGCACAAAGAAAGAAAAGAATTCTAACCGACTCATTTCACCATCTGCCCGAAAATCAGGATAAAAGAAAATAAAAAATACCGCAAACTTCAACATACTCCCAAACATAAACAAAAAGCCGAGTTGATCGTTGTATTTTTTTCGCAACTTATAGAGTGATAAAAAAATAAATGCTGCTAAAATTACATTTACAGAATAACTTAGCACAATACTATTTTCAAACATGGGATTGCCAAAATGTTTTAGCACCATGAGATGCCCACCAAAAACGAATACTATAAAAACAATTAGCCGTAAAAAAAACAATACAATCAGTCGAATCATAAGCTATTCTTTCTCTTGTATCTTTTTAAGTTGCTGCAACAGACTATAAATGGAGACAATAAATGCTATCAATACAAGCGAGAGTGTAATGGCGTTATGATACCCAAAGTAAGCATCCAATTTTTTACCAAAATAAGCAGCCACATAAATGGTTACCCCCATTTGTACTCCAGTCCCAGAAAGACGGATAAATTTATTAAGCGGTTTTATCGGAGGCTTTTTGATCGTCATTTGAATTGAGTTCTTTGATCATACCTTTCATACTACAGGTTGCGTTAAAACAAGCTCCTGGTTCAACAGTCAACTTTCCTATGACCACATCTCCATGAATTACTGCTGTCGATTTCAAAGTAAGCATATCACTCACAGATATGTTACCAGAGACATCTCCTTCAATATCTGCATTTTTACACTCAACCAAACCTTTAACTATCCCTTCTTTTCCTATGATTACCCTTCCTTCAGCACGTATACTGCCTTCTACGGTACCGTCAATTCTAAAATCGCCTTCGGAATGAATATCTCCCACAATTTCGGTTTTCTTACCGATGACATTTCTTTCTAATACTTGATTTTCTTTCATTTTATTTTCTTTAAACATATTCAGCAAATCTTTACTTCAACATTTTCAACAATTCTTTGGCTTTTTTACCTTCTACTGTGTTTGCATAATTCAACACAATATAGTCCAAAGCTTTCTCAAAAGCCTCTTTTCCTTTTATTTTGGCGATACAATAGGCCTTTAACAATTCAAACTTTGGAACTAGTGGATCTCCTTCAAAGATACGTAACGCATCTGATATATCATAAACTGCCTGAATATAGTCGCCAGCATCGTAGAGCAAATAGACTTCCTTATACCTACTTTCTGAACTCACACCTGTTGCGCGCTCTTTTAAAATTTCTTCTGGATTTAAAATCATTTTTGCAAATACAGAATTAGGATAACTATTGACTACCACATTACTATAGTATCCGGCTTTTGGATCATTTTCCAATTCTGAATAAATTTTATACAAGTGATAATTCGTTCCTAAAACTAATTTATCTTCAGGGAAAATCACCAACAATCGTTCTAGTTTTTCCGCTGCCAATTCATATTCTTTAAATTGTTCTTTATAAATAAGTCCTAGTTGATAATAGGTACTACTTCTCAATGCAGAAATACTATCCAATTCTTCTAAAGTACTTGGTAATTGATCTAAGTAGTAGGAGGCTTTATATTCTGGTCGTTCGGTTGTTTCTTCTACGCTAGCAACGCTGCCTTGTTCTTCATCTTCTTCCAAATCTCTCTTCAACACCGACTTATCAGACCACCTCCAATTGTCTTCTAGTTTTCGCTTTCCCCATTGCTGTCTAAACTCCTGACTTCCATAGCCTTTTGTTTGGCTGTTATAAAAGTACCATTTTCCACTTCCGGCGTTCGTCTGCACATTCACACTTGCCAATCCTGTATCTTCATACTTTTCCAAATCTTTTAAAAACGCTTCTTTTTCTTTGGCTTCTTTTTCTTTTTCTTTCAGGGTGTCAATATAAGCATTGAAATACAGTATTTGTTCATCTTTATCCATAGACATCACCTCCCAAATACTATCGTTTCTTATGATAATCTCTTCAAACACCAAAACGGTTTCCAAACTCTGTCTTTTCTTGTGTAATCTTCGTATCCGTTTTGTATTCAATTTACCAGACAACTGAAGCACACTATCATAGTATGCACCTGCCTTCGCATAATTGGAATTATCAAAATAAATATTCCCTATCCCCTCGTAAGACATTCCTTTCTGAAAATCCTTAGCTTGTTTTGTATGTACGGACATCTGATAGGCTGCAATAGCGTTTTCTTCATTTCCTTGTTGCTTTTCTACTTCCGCCAATTGGTAATACAATGCATCTAAATAGGGTCTATTCTCTCGTATACTTATCAATTTATTTAATCTCTTAATGACCGTTGTAGCATCACTACCTTCTGGGTGGTTTTTAACCTTTTCAATTTCAGCATAGACCTTTAATTTATAAGGCGCTTTTCTGTAATCAATCAATTCTTGAAAAGTCTCCTGAGACCTATTCATGTAATTTTCTTGACGATACAATTGTCCTAAAATAAAAAGATTTCTCGATTTTTGATACGGGTCTTTACTCACCGAAATGGCTTTTTGCAAACTGTTAATCAAAGGCACAATACTGTCCAACTGACTATAGGCTAATGCCAATGTAGTATAGGAATCTTCACGCAATTCATCAGACAATTTTTCTTTTTCGAGCAATTCATTTAACATAACTATCGCAACATCTTCATTCTGTAAGCGAATATCTGTTTTTGCCTTCCATAGCATGGTTTCATCAATTAGATTTGCTTCCGGATAATGTTTAATTACATAGTTAAAGGCTTCCATTGCAGGGACAAACCTACTGGTATAATACCTAGATTTTCCAAGGAGCAAATACGCATCATCAATTTTCCGATTGCGTTCTACGCCTCCAATATTCATACTGTGCTTTTGAACTGCTTTTACCGCTTTGGCCTCGGCAATATCAAAAGGAGTCACTGGCTTTTTTTTCTCTTTTCCTTTCTTAGTTTTATCCGTCCCTTTTTGAATCGATGAATAATCTGGCACTTCTAAAACATCATCGTAAATTGTTAATGGCTCTATTGGCAATACTTTCCAATAATTATCCTCGTACTTTTCATTAATTTCAGTAAGCCCTTTTTGAAAGGCCAACTCACCATTGTACATCACATTGTACTCTGTAACCATTGCATGATACTCTCTATTCAAGAAAGTATCTTTTTTAGTACTACAGCTCGCAACAATGAAAAGCACGAAACAAGTAAGTTTATAAAAATGAAATTTGGCCAATTCTATTAGGTATTAACAGCACCTATTTTTAGGTGGTTCTATTTTTAAGATACGCATATCAAACGCAAAATTACAAATTATATTATGAATGCTATGAGAAAACAGTGCATCAAAAGCTAAATTTATTCATGTCGACCTTAACTTATATGAAGTAAAATTTTAAGGTTGAATAAACCGATTTAAAATAGCTTCAACCGACTCTACCTTATGCGTATGTTCAATACTAGGACCTGCCACCCATACGGTTTTATATGTGGCTTTTTTTGCTGCTAAAATCACATCAGAAGACCCTTTGCGATATCTTAAATATTTGACCCATTTCTTCAGCAGTACATTTCTATTCAGTATACGTTCCAATGCGGATTCTTTGGTGCTAATTTTTTGCATATACGGTGTATTTATAACCGTACAAGGTGTTCCAGAAATTTTTTGTGTTACGACTATATCATGAGCACCATAGGTTACACAAGCCTTTTTATAGGCATCAGAAACGGAAGCCTCGTGTGAGGCTATAAAAGGACTTCCTATTGAAACGCCTACAGCTCCAAAAGAAAGCATTTGCATCATTTCTTCTTTATTCCCAACACCTCCAGCAGATATCACTGGGATATCGCAGTAATGAGACAACTGAACAATCAAATCTTCAGGCTGCATTTCTCCACGGTGTCCTCCAGCTTTACTATTTACAGCAATCAAAGCATCACACCCTAAAGAGGCGACCTTTTTACCATGTTCTAAGTTAACGACATCACAAAACACTTTAATACCTTTCTGATGCGCTTTTTTTATAACTTCAGAAGGGTTTCCTAAGGATGTTATTATAAAGTCGACCCCTAGTTCACAACAAATTTTAAGTTGCTCTTTGTATTTTAAATTGGATTTATTGACAATAATATTGATCCCAAACGCACCTTTTTCTGTTTTTGCCCCTTGCATTTCTAGGATAGCGCTCCGTAATTCTTGGACCGTCCTATAATTCAATGCAGGAATACAAGCAGCAACATTATTATTCATCGCAGCCTTCACCATCGCAACATTTGATACTAGGAACATAGGCGCTACAATTATTGGATGCTCTATTCCAAGTAGTTCTTGTAAGTTTTTGGGTTTTATAGACATGCAATTTGTTATAATGAGAATAAATATACGCATTTTTTACACACTGCTCTATGTACAGCTATAAAAATATAAAAATGAATAATTTCTCAACAAATTCACCCAGCCTTTTAAGAAGTTTCTTACTTTTGCATTCAGATTCAATACCGAACAATTATGCCTCAATTTCACGCGTTAGCTATCAAAGAAATCATAAAAGAAACAAGTGCTTCTGTTTCTATTTTATTTGAAATCCCAGAAGACTTAGCTCAAACTTTTTCCTTTACAGCGGGGCAATATGTAACCTTACGAACACGTATAAACGAGGAAGAAGTAAGAAGGGCGTATTCTATTTGTTCTTCCGAAGACAGCGGAGAACTTCGAGTAGCGGTAAAAGTTATTAAAAATGGTTTGTTTTCAAACCATGCTTTCAACAACCTAATATCTGGTGATTTCCTGGAGGTAGCTCCACCAGAAGGAAACTTCAAACTACATACGGATAGTAGTCAATTAAAAAATTACCTCGGTTTTGCGGCAGGAAGTGGAATTACACCAATTCTATCCATGATTAAAACGGTATTAAACACGGAACCAAAGTCAACCTTTACCTTGGTGTACGGAAACAAAACGGCAGAAGACACTATTTTTAAAAACGAATTGGATGCTTTTGCAAAAAAACACATTGCTAGATTCAATTTAAAATATGTATACAGTCAAGAAGAAACAGATGCGAGTATTTTTGGACGTATAGATAAGTCCGTGGTTAATTATATTGTTAAAAACAAGTTCAAACACCTGAGTTTTGATGATGTCTTTATCTGTGGACCTGAAGAAATGATCCATACCGTGTCCGACACATTAACTGAGGATGGATTCTTAAAAGAAAGTATCAATTACGAATTGTTCGTCTCTTCCGCAGACTCCAAAGAGGTAAGCATTGCTGAAGGTATTTCAGAAATTACCGTACTAGTAGATGATGAAGAGACCACATTTTCTATGGATCAAAAGGATACGATTTTGGCAGCCTCTTTACGTCACAACCTAGACGCTCCATATTCATGCCAAGGAGGTGTTTGTAGTAGCTGTATGGCCAAAGTCACTGAAGGGAAAGCGGTTATGAGTTCGAACAGTATTTTAACGGATGACGAGATTGCGGAAGGTCTCATACTAACCTGTCAAGCACACCCAGTTACAGAAAAAATAGCCATTGATTTTGACGATGTTTGATAAGCTTTAAGACTCAAAGCCTTCCTATTTAAAATCGTACTTGTTACCACTTAAGATTCACTCGCCGTAAAATCGATCAGTACATTTCCTGTTTTTTGTGCACTTTGAACATATTCATAGGCACTTTTAATTTCTTCTGGTGCATAATTCCTATCGATAACTGGCACATATTTCTTCGCTTCTAATAAATTATTAAGGTATTCAATACTTTCTTTACAGTTTTTAGGAATCGGAAAAATCACTCTTTTTCCTCCCTTTATATAGGTTAGGATTGGTAAGTATAGATTCTCAGCATTCGGTCCCAATTCAGAAGAAATATAAATCCCTTTCGGAAGTAACAGTCGCTTACATTTCTTAAAAGAACTTTTCCCTACTGCATCAAACACACAATTATATTGAAGTTCATCTAGCTCGGTAAAATCCTCCTTTTCATAATTGTATACTTTATCTGCACCTAATTTTTTTAGCAATGTCATGTTTTTGGTGTTTCCAACAGCCGTGACAAAAACCCCTCTGCTTTTTAAAATTTGCAGGGCCGCAGAGCCAATTGCTCCCGTAGCACCATTTACCAACACTTTATCTCCTTTTGAAAGCGCTACCTTGTTTATAAAATTATAGGCATAATGTCCGCCTTCTGCACATGCGACGGCTTGATCATAAGAAACCCCTTCTGGAATCAGATCGACTGCTTTTGTTTCTTTTATCACCATAAACTCAGCATGAGAGGCCAAACCTTCATCGTTAAGTCCCCACACCCTATCACCAACGGAAAACCGCTTAACTTTTTCACCAACCCCTACAACTTCTCCCGAAAAATCTGTTCCTGGAATGGGCGATGATGGTTTTGGCAAACCTGTAAAAAAACGAATTAGAAAAGGCTTTCCTGTTAAGATTCCGCAATCAGTCCTGTTGACAGTGGTATACCTCACACGCACGAGCAATTCGTTTGCTTTGGGTACCGGTTTTGGAACAGATTGAAGGGTTAAAACATTCGGACCTCCATACGTTTTTCGAGTAATAGCTTTCATCATCACAATACAATTTATTTCACTCGAATCTATTTTCGAGTCATACATTTGGGTGAGATTCCAAAGATACTATAAATCTTAAAGTTGCACTATTGTTTGATAACTATCCTTTGAAACGCAATAGCTCCATTTTTTTTATCCTCTAATGTAATTAAATAAAATCCTTTTGGGTAACTAGAAATATCTATTGACAACTCTGTGTCTTTACTGGCGGTCGACAACAAATTATTTCCTTTAGCGTCAAAAACATGAATTTTATAGTCCTCTAATATCCCTTTTACCACAAATCGATTTTTGGTTGGGTTGGGAAATACTTCGAAAAGAACTGAACCACTGTTTTGGTATTCAATCAAAGACATTGGATTTGTTGGAACTTCATCGCAAGTCACTTCGCGTAAGCCTTTCCATTCATTATCTACAGGTGTGTATTCATCTGGGAGAAAGTCATATCCCCAATAACTCCAATTGGACGAGCAATTCCATTCTATTGCCGCTACTTCAATGGCCTCTTTTTGAGCTGCATCAAAAGACCCGATAAGGTTTGTCGTTTCATTTCTATCGAGTATCATATTATATGCCTCTGTTGGCTCTCCATGTACATTGAGTCGAAATTTATAATCTCCATCTATCCAAGCCATTTTTTTACTATGTAAAAATGGAATTGCATTTTCACGCTGCGCAATGTCCCCATTTAACATCGGTATTAATGAAGTTCCATCTATGGGGCGATCATCAGGCATATCATAATCAATAATATCCATCACGGTTGGAAACAAGTCTAGTACACTTGTCTGATATGTAGATTCGGAAGGCGTATCTGTCTTTCCAGGCCATTTTATAAAAGCAGGTACTAGCACACCTCCATTATACAGGCTTCGTTTTCTATCTCTCAAACCTCCTGTCTCACCGGGCTTGTTTTTTTCAGGACCATTATCACTACAAAAAAGCAAAATAGTATTGTCATCAATTCCAAGCTCCTCAAGTTTGTCTTGTAATCTTCCTACTTGATCGTCCATAGCAGTGATACATCCAAAGTAATTTTGTTCATCTTCACTATAAGCGCTATACATTTCCTTATATGAAGGTCCCGCAACAAATGGTTCGTGTGGCGCATGAAACCAAACCACCGACAAAAATGGTGTATCGTTATTGACAGCATTTTCAATAAAAGGAACTACTCTATCCATCATTACTTTTGAGTCGTCTCCTAACAAAGTATTGTTATCTGTAACTACCACTCCATTTTCGTAATAGGGATTTTTAGAACTTATGGGGTCCCATGTCGAAATAGAAGACTCTGTTACAAAAGACACATCATAATCTCGCTCCCATGGTGGCGCAAAAAACTGAGGAAATGCCCTGTCTGGCTTTGGCGAATGATTAGGGTCTAAAGTTCCAATATGCCATTTTCCAAAATGCCCGGTGGCATATCCTTTTTCTTTACAAATACGAGCTAATGAAATTTCTTCTGAAGGAAACACGCCTTCATTGGCCGCAAAAATACCAAATCTAGCATAGTGCCTTCCCGTCAAAAACGAGCCTCTCGTTGGTGAACAAACGGGTCCTATGGAATAAAAGTTCAACAACTCCATACTCTCCCCGGCCAACATATCAAGATTAGGTGTTTGAATAGGAGTGGTATGATTTGGGGTGTTGTTTGCTGTAAAACCGACATCGCCAAACCCCAGATCGTCGGCCATCATTAAAATAATATTTGGTCTTTCGTTTTGCGCGTATATTTGTGTAGAAACAAATAATACAACTACCCATACAATCCATTTAGATTTCAAACTATGCATACAATATATTTTCGTACAAAAGTATATTGATTAATAGAAGTTCAAGAGTCGAGGTATTGCAATAATTACTACAAAAGAAGCACAAGACAGCAGAAACCTAACAATAACTACGCTTAATACAGCACATGTTAGTAGCCCTCATCTCCAACAGAAAACCTAGGCTCAACAACAAATTCCAGTAACCTAATAGCTAAATATTACTTCTTTCTCAGAGCGCAGGTATCTATACATTCTTGGCTTTTGAATGTCCTCCTTTTATCGCTTTTGATAATTTCTTTAAAACTGTGTATTGATTCTCTCCTCAAACTGTTTAGGTATTTCCTCATTGGATTCTCCTAAGTTTTGTCTTAAGTCAATTTCAATACCCCTAGCAATTGTAGAAATCGGCACATCATTTGCAGTTCCCTCGAAAGGATTTTCACCGGTGCGGCCAATACGCTCCATGGTATGAAAAACCCACGCAACAATAAGATAAAACGGAATGGTAAACCAAACAAACAATTTCCCTACCAAAGGGCTTTTATCTCCTATTTGACTACCAATCTCTGCAAATTGAGGCACCAATGCCAACGGTAACAGCAATACAAAAATCCACATAAAAAAGTGGTTTAGAGTAGCGAAATGTCGTGGATATGGAAAGTTCTTGATACGTTCACTTTTCCCTTGCAAGGTAAAAAGCTCTTCTAAGACACCTTCTAACTGTAAAAACGCAAACTCCCAAATAACCCCTTTGTCTTTTAAGACTTTTAAATGATGTGATTGTAAATACAACAAGGCTGTTTGCTTATTCCCCTTAGAAATCACATAATCCATATCCTCTTTTGAAATATAAGGTGTTAGATCCGTTTCAACATCTGAATCCTTTTCGGGAGGTCGCAAGCCCCATTCTTGATTGGTTTTATGATGTACATTGGTTTCCCATGATTTTGGCTGTCGCATTGCATGTCGCAAAGCCGTCATCCAAGCAATATGTCTATAGGTTAAAGTTTTTATTTCTTTTTGCAGTTCTTGCTCATCTATGGGTGTTTCCATGTGCTCATTAGATATCATATCTTGTAAAAACATCCCTAAAGTTCTAGAGGTATTTACGATACCTCCCCATATTTTTCGTGCTTCCCAAATCCTACCGTACGCGGCATTGTTCTGAAAACCAATAACAAAAGCTACCGCAGTACCAATAAGTGCCAATGGAGTCCAAGGAACTCGAAACCAATCTAATTGAAAAAAGTAATAGAGTGCAACCCAAAACAAAATGATTATTAAAAACAAAAGTGTTTCAAATCGTGTCCACCAAGCCATCTGATAGGCCGTGTAATTCTTTCTAGTATGCATAATTAATCGTCTTTGTATAAAGTGTAACTGATTTCTTCAAATTGAATCCTGTCTAAAATACAAAAAAAACACAAGCTATAATAGCTTGCACACCGAATAGGAAAGTCAACTCAAAACCACGGTTAACAACGCTTCACATAGTACTCAACACCAAATTCAGGACTCGAATATATTTTTTTTGAAAATGTTTGAAGTAACTTTATCGCTCCTTCCATAGACGCTTGAGCCAAGAAAACAACTTCCACATCGTTTTCTATCTTTAGTATTTCCTTTGCTATAGATTCTTCGTAAGCCTGTGTATTCCCTTCTTTGAAGTACTCCCACGACGCAACACAATCTACCAATTGTATTTGAATGTTTTTATTTAAACTGACGGCAAATTTTTCCAAAATATTTTCACTGACTTCCTTGGTAGAAGTTGCGGCATACACAAGTGCAATTTTTGTATAATTTTCAACTAGATACTTTGCAATTGGCATATCTATTCTAAAAACTCCTTGCAAACTATCTGCCGCTTCTCCATACGTAGAACAGGTACAAACTAAAATAGTTGGCTGTAAGCGTTGAATGTCCGTAACTTCTTTCTTAAAAGTTATCATATCAACTTCACCTTTGTCTAGTGCATAACTTAGCAAATCTTCATTGACAAAATGTTGTATTGGAATATCAGCATTAAACTTTCTTACCAAATTTTCAAAACGCTCTTTGAGCACCTTAGTCGTATGTAGAAAAGCAAACATAATCGTAGTAATTTTGTAGGGTTCAAACAGGTTTTAAAAAAAACTCGGACTTTCAACTAAATGAAAGTCCGAGTATAAATAAATCCTACCCCTAAGATTTACATATTATCTTGATTCTTATTTGTATTGACACAAATAAGAAGTTTGTCCAATAGATTTCACTTTAAAAGAACTATTCGCGTCTACTTCAAAAGAAGTTCCTGCGCCAAAAGATTTCCATTCAGTACTTCCTGGTAACAAGGCTACCAATTCACCTTCAATAACACGCATCGTTTCATGAGAGGAAGTTCCAAACTCATAATCTCCAGGCTCCATTACTCCAATTGTTGAATTTCCAGCAGCAGAAGTATATCCTAAAGACTTCACCTTTGCATCAAAATATTCGTTGCTAGCAATCATAGTTTCTTTTTTGTGGGAAGCAAATATACTTAAAATTATATAGTTACCAAAAAAAAATCAACTTAGATTAAGATTTCAAACGCAATTTCCCTGTCTCAATACCAATTGCCGTTCTTGCCAAAATAGTAAACACAAAAGCACCCATCGCCCAAATACCAAGTGTTACTCCTATTTCAATACCCGTTGGCAAATACTCCACAATCTTCCCATAAGGCCCAGGAATAAACCCTGGCACTATCAGTCCAAATCCTTTTTCTATCCATATAGCAACAAAAAGCAAAAAACAACAGATATACAATATGGTTAAATTGTTTCGAAACTTGTGAAATGTAAGCGTAATCGTAGCAATTATATTTAGTGGAATTGCTGTCCAAATCCAAGGCATTAAAGCATGTTTACCATGCAAACCAAAATACAAATAATAAGCACTTTCACTATGATGTGTAGGTGCATAAAATTCCTTAAACAACTCTGAACCAAGCATGATTAAATTTATCTGAGCAGCCACAGTAACCACCAAAGCAATCTTCTTAATGGTTTTATCTGGTAAAGGAAAATCCGTATGTTTTCGGATGACCGATAACACCAAAATAATCAAAGCAGGCCCGGCAGCAAATGCAGAAGCTAGAAAACGAGGTCCTAAGAGTGCATTATTCCAAAAAGGTCTTGCTTGTAAGCCTTGGTATAAAAACGCAGTAACCAAATGAATTCCTACAGCCCAAAACACAGATAAAAAAGCCCCAGGTACATAGACTCTTGACAAGGCTTCTTTACCTTGATAATGTCGAAATAATATATAGAAAGGTATCGTTATATTTATAAACAAATAGCCGTTGAGCACCAAAACATCCCAAGTAAGCATGGAGTTTGGAAAGTTAAAAACTCCTAATCCCGGAATCATATGCCAGAGTACAGAAGGGCCTCCCATATCTGCCACTACAAAGGCAAGACACATCAATAACGCTGCCACTGCAACACCTTCACCAATCAATACGGCTTGTTTAAAATCTACATCATGCAAAACATAAGTCGGCATTACGAGCATGACTGCTGCAGCCGCCACCCCTACCAAAAAAGTAAAGTTTGAAATATACAGGCCCCAACTTACACGATCTGTCATTCCTGTCACCACCAAACCTTCTTTAAGTTGAATGGCGTAGCAATACATTCCTGCAAGCATAACAGCTGTGAGAAATGCCATCCATAAATGATACTTACGTGTACCATGTGTACTAATATCAATACTGTCTTTTACCAGTTTTTTGAACACTTTTAATCTTCCCATTTCTATCTTTTAAACGAAATTATTTTTTAGTCGCACCTAATTAATCCATAAAATACCAGAACTTAGGATCGGTTCCTAAATCTTCTTTGAGACGGAATACTTTTTTGTTTTCCAAGACCCAACGCAAAGTACTATTAGGGTCTAAGAGGTTTCCAAAAATTCGAGCTCCAGTCGGACACGCTTCAACACAAGCTGGGTTTTCACCTTTTCTTGAGCGCTGAATACAAAAGGTACATTTTTCCATTACCCCTTTTTTACGCAGACGATTCCCTAAATAATGTTGATTTTTATTCACTTCTTCTTGTGGTACTTCTGGTGTTTTCCAATTGAAACGTCTACCGTCATATGGGCAAGCCGCCATACAATATCGACAGCCAACGCACCAATCATAATCTACAACCACAATACCATCCGGTTCTTTCCAAGTAGCTTGAACTGGACACACCTCAACACAAGGTGGATTATCGCAATGAAAACATTGAGTTCCCATATAAAAATGACCATCTGCAGGAACTTCATGGTAGTAGTTATCATCTGCCTCACCAAAATTAAGCCCTTTTCCGTCTTTCATTTCATGGATGCGTATGTATTCCATTTGAGAGTCTCTATCCTGATTGTTTTCTTCAACACAGGCGCTCACACAATCCATATATCCTTGACATTTCGAAATATTAAAGGCATAACCAAAAAGCACATCTTCTTCTGCCGATTTTGAAGACATATTCAAAGTATCTTCTGTTTTCAACTGATGTTTACGCACCAATCTATCCACAGTCGATTTCTTTTCTTCTTCGGTCATTAATTTATAGTTCCCTTTGAATTGTTCTTCCCAATCGATTTGTGCTTTTTCTTTGGCGGTGTCACTAGATGAAACTGAACATGCCGTAGAAACAGCCCCTGCTCCTGCCAACAAACTTGCTGTGAGTTGTTTGAATGCATTTCTACGATCCATATTGGCACCCAATACTTGATCAAAACCATCTTTTCTCTGCTGAGTTTGTTGTCCATGAGAACCACATCCTCCTTCACTTTTTCCACAACCACATCCGCTCGAAGGAGCTTGTTTTTTCTTATTTGTAAGGTTTAGAGAAAACCACTTTTTATTGTTCGTGCTCATATTTTCATTTCAGTTTTGGTTGGTTCGTACTTGATTTTACATGCCACTCGTTTTATAAGGAGGAGCTCTCAATCTCTATCTTGTCGTTTTTGCGTATTGAATTTTGCAGGCCATTTGGATTCAAACCCTGGTTTATGAGGATTGTGACAGTTCACACAGGTAAAAGAAGCTCTAGGAGCTGCCCAGCTTTCAATTCGTTTACCATGCGCACCTCCCTTCCAGTCTTCAAATTGTTTGGAGTGACATTGGTTGCATACTTTGTAACTATAATTGAAATCAATTTGACTTCCTGTCAAACTTATTAAATGATCCATATCTTGTGCATTGTGACAGGTCAAACAATTCATCGCATCTTGGTTTGCATGTTGCAATTTAATATTCCAATGTGCCTTTTGAAATTCTTTCCCTTTGAGTTGTGCTACTGGTTTGCTATGGCATTCAGAACATTTATAGGATTGCAATTCACTTTTCCGTTCTGGAATCAAAAAAGTATGTCCGCCCTCCGTAATTTCAATGGTATTGTATTCTTCAAGAAAGGGGTCTGAGGATAGCGTTGTTCCTTGATAGTCCTTTCCTAAGTCTTCAAATTTATCGACCACGCTGTGGTATTCATCTTTGTGATGCCCACAAGAGCCTAGAAAGATAACCCCCATTAATAATAGCATTTTTTGCAAATACTTCTTATGAATACCTTTACGCATTTTCATAGCCGCTCTTCTCCTTTTGGTTTCTCTAACCCGTTCCATAAAATTGGAAACACTGTATAACACACTATTTTTATTTGATGTATCCATTATTTTCTTATAAAATTACCAATATCTGTTACCTCCTTATTGTTGATGACATGACATTGTCTACAATTGACACGTTCTGGATGCGACACTCTAATTTCTTTAGGAGCACTTGGTCCTGCATGGCACGACAAACAGTTTTCTCGCAGCTGCAATTGATGTGGAATTACCGGAGGACTTCCTGGCAAGGCATTGTTGATACCCGCCTTAGGTGCTGCTACTTTTTCAAAGTTGGTTATCTTAAATAAACTTTGTGTTTTCTGAGGCACATGGCATTGCCTACAGTTTATCTTGTCGGGATGCGGTGTTACGGGGGCATACGCGTCATACTTACTTACAAAACCACCATTTTCATGACATTTTAAGCAGGCGTTCCCTCCCATATTTCGCTCGCTCGATACCTCATGAGGAATGCTTGGAGGGGCACCGTGATACGCCCGATTGTCATAATAGTCTTTCAAGCTTCTTTGATGTGTAGCATCTATTGGCATAGCCGCGTAGTCCAATGCAAATTCAGACCGTTGAAAAACCCCTTTCTCCGAAGGAATTTCAGGATAAGGTTCCTTCTTCTCTAAAGGAACATAAGCCTCTTCTAAACCAGCTTGATAACTGTAATTCCAAACAGAGAGAAAAGCTACCAATAGCAAAACAAATAATGATACGATTCCGAGTCTTTTCATCTTTTATGCTTTTTCAACTTTTACGGCACATTTCTTATAATCCGGTTGTTTTGATATTGGACAAAATGCATCCAAGGTCAAATCATTTATCAAGATATTCTCATCGAAAAACGGAACAAAAACCTGTCCTTTTACTGGTACCCCTCGCTGGTTGACAGCTGCAGGTATTTTCATAGAACCTCTTCGGGTCGTCAATTTCACCAGATCACCGGTACGAATTTGCATACGCTTTGCATCGGCAGGATGCAGTTCTACATACCCCTCTGGCATGGCTCGGTGCAATACAGGAATTCTACGCGTCATCGAACCTGAATGCCAATGTTCTACAACACGCCCCGTACAGAGCCAAAAATCGAATTCTGCATCGGGTTCTTCTGGGGCTGGCTCATAAGGTCGTTGCCAAATCACAGCCTTTCCGTCTGGTTTTCCATAAAAATGGAAATCTTCTCCGTTACTACAGGCCGGATCATAGGTTGAATTAAAACGCCATTGCGTAGATTTTCCGTCTACATAAGGCCACATGGCTCCGGGTTGTGACTTCAAGACTTCCAATGGAGCCATTCCGTGTTTCTTTCCTTCGTGATGCCTTCTATATTCGTTGTAAATTTCTTCTATATGTGTTTCTTCTTTGTAAGCAAATTGCTTTTCAAAGCCCATTCGACGTGCTACCTCAATCAATTGCCAGGTATCACTCATAGCCTCCCCTGGTGGTTGCACCATTTGTTCAAAATATTGGGTGCGCCTTTCGGAATTCCCATACATTCCTTCCCTCTCAATCCACATGGCAGACGGCAATATCACATCGGCAATATCCGTTGTTGGGGTTGGGTAAATATCGGAGACCACAATAAAACGTCCTTCTTTCTTCGTCGCGTCTCTATAGCGTTTAAGTTTTGGCATTGTCACCATTGGATTCGTGACTTGAATCCACATAAATCGAAGATCGCCACGATCCAATGCACGGAACATTTCAACCGTATGCAAGGATGGTTTTGGGTCGATGTTCTCTACAGGCACATCCCAAATTTTAGCAGCGTGTTCCCTATGGGCTTTGTTCATCACAACTCCATGTGGTAATTTATGCGTCAAGGTACCTACTTCCCTTACCGTTCCACAAGCACTTGGTTGCCCCGTTAAGGAGAATGGACTGTTTCCTGGCGTTGAAATTTTCCCGGTAAGCAAATGAATATTATAGACTAGGTTATTAATCCATGTACCTCGTGTGTGTTGGTTCATACCCATACACCAAAGCGACATCACCTTGGTATTTGGATCGCCATAATAGGAAGCCATATATTTGATATCCTTTGCGGACACACCTGCAATTTTCTCTACTTTTTCGGGTGTATAATCTTCTAAGAATTTTTTATACGCTTCAAAATCAATTTTTTCTGGTTTGTCTTTAAAACTGTATTTGTCTTCCAAACCATAGCCCATATTGGTGAGTCCTTTACTCAAGCTACAATGTTTTTCTACAAAAGAAGTGTTCACCCAACCGTTGCGAATAATTTCATAACAAATAGCATTGGCTACGGCCAAATCTGTATTTGGCTTAAACAAGATCGACTTATCGGCCGCCATACTTGTTCTGGTGGTTCGGGTTGCGAAATCAATTATTTTTACACCTCGTTTCAAACGTTGGTCTAACAATCTTGAAAACAATACCGGGTGCATTTCTGCCATATTATTTCCCCATAGGACAAATACATCGGCATGATCGATGTCTTCATAACATCCCATGGGTTCATCTGAACCAAAGGAGGTTAAAAATCCGGTAACTGCACTTGCCATACACAAACGCGCATTGGCTTCTACATTGTTGGTGCCTATACAACCTTTAAACAATTTTGAAGCTACATAACCATCTGGAATAGTCCATTGTCCAGACCCATAAATAGACACTGCGTTTTTACCGTAATCTTTTATAGTCTCTTGCATTTTTGAAGCGATTAAATCCAACGCTTCTTTCATCGAAGTTTTTACGTATTTCCCATTCTTTTTTACCAAAGGGTGCTTTAAACGATCTTTTCCATACATGGCCATCACGGAGTGATATCCTTTTACGCAGCACAGTCCTTTATTTACCGTAGATTTAGGATCTCCTTTTACTGCAACTGCTTTGCCTTTTTCTACACCAACCAATACGCCACAACCTACACCGCAAAATCGGCAAGGTGCTTTCTTCCAGTCTAAATTTCCAGATTTAGGCAAGTTCCGTTCCTGTTCGTCAGCAAACATAATTCCAGGAAACATGGTTGCTGCAGCCGTCATTGCAGACAGTACAGCCATTTTCTTAATAAAACTTCTTCGGTTAGTCAAAGTAGAGGTGTACATAGAATACTAGTTTTTTGTAGTGTTAAAGCCAGAAACCATGGCTAATAATTTCATGCTATCTATTGCTTGTAATTTTTCTTGCAGACGATCTTCTTCAGAAGAAGAATCTGTGTCTGTAACTAAAATCAACAAGTCTTTGTTTTCTGCTGGAATGACTTCGCATTTCGAAAGTGCGCTCAATGTTTGGTACAATTCCATTTTTTTTCCATGGTGAGGATGTGCTAAATAACTCTTTATTGGCATTTTGATGGTTTTTTTAATACAAGGATAAATAACCGACATAAACGCAGGTATTTCTATGACAATTGTCATGCTTGTAAAAATTAGTAAAAAGCAATAAATTCAGTTTGCAGCAGCAATTACAATCAGCAAACAACTCCCCACCCAAGGCATCCGTGGTAAGTCTTTTGAGTCGGGGACTTAAAAGGCACAAAAAAAATTAGTACACTACAAAAAGAAAATGAAACAGCGAGATTTGAACTGTATCTTTGGAAAGCATTATTCTCTCTTACTTTAAGTAAAGACAATTTTTCTGATAATCGACGATAGCCTTACGCCTTCTTAACAAATCTGCACCGAGAATACCGTGTACCTTTTTTGCTTTGTATGCTTCGAGTGCCTCGTTTACATGTGACAAATCGAAGACCACCAAATCGACATTCTTTATTTTATAGTCACCGATCAAGATTTTGTTCGCTTCGGATTTTAAGGTTTCCATTCCAACGGCTCCTGCTCCAGCAGCTTTGGTTTCAGAGGCACTAGTTTTCATTTCAAAGTAGTCCACCTGATCAAAACCCACGCAAGAATTTGAGGCCCCTGTATCTAAAATAAATCGTCCCTTTTTACCATTTACAGCCATCTTTACTACAAAATGATTGGTTTTGGTCATTTTTAAAGGGATACAGGCATATCCTTTTTTATTCAATGTTTTTTTGAGACTTGCCATTTTAGCGTATTTTTGTAGTCAAAGATAACGCTATTAATTGAAAGTAACGCGGTGCCTAAAAACGTACTATCTGTTGTTACTCCTTATGAAGTTCTGCCGCAATGCAAATTATAGACACCCACACCCATTTATACAGTTCACAATTTAACGAAGACAGAGACGCGGTAGTGCAACGCGCTATCGAAGTAGGGGTTTCCCATTTTGTCATCCCAGCAATCGACAGTACCTACACTCAAAAAATGCTCGACTTGGAAGCAAATTACCCGGAAAACATTTTTTTGATGATGGGCCTACACCCTACCTATGTAAAGGAGAATGTAGCTGAAGAGTTGGCAATAGTAAAGGAGTGGATTGACAAGCGAAAGTTTGCTGCTATTGGAGAAATTGGTATTGATTTGTATTGGGACAAAACCTTTTTAAAGGAACAACAACACGCCTTTAGAACGCAAATTCAATGGGCAAAAGAAAGAAAAATGCCTATTAATATACATTGCAGAGAGGCTTTTGATGAAGTGTTTGAAATACTTGAAGAACAAAAAGGTCCTGATTTATTTGGTATTTTCCATTGTTTTACGGGAGATTTAGCGCAGGCCAAAAAAGCTATTTCATACAATATGAAGTTAGGCATTGGTGGTGTGGTTACTTTTAAAAATGGAAAGATTGACAAGTTTTTAAACGAAATTCCACTTTCTGAAATTGTCTTAGAAACAGATGCTCCCTATTTAGCACCTACTCCCTATAGAGGCAAACGAAACGAAAGTAGTTATTTGACCAATGTCATTGACAAACTCGTAGACATTTATGGAATTTCGGAAAAAGAAATAGCTCGTATCACTACAGAAAATGCCAAAAAAGTTTTTGCTATCGAATGAAAACTGCCTTCCTAAATACCCCTATTGGTAATTTGGAAATTACTGGAAACGATGAAGGAATTGTCTCTATTGCTTTTACAGATGCAACCGAAATTGTTTCGTCAGACATCCCAAATTGCCTTAAAGATTGTGTACGGCAGTTACAAGAATATTTTTCAGGACAGCGCAATACGTTTTCCTTAGTACTGCAACCAACAGGTACTAATTTTCAGAAAAAGGTTTGGAATAGTATTCAAAATATACCTTTTGGAAAAACGACGAGCTACAAAGAACAAAGTAGTGTCCTAGACACTACTAAAGCTATTAGAGCGATTGCCAACGCCAACGCTAAAAACCCGCTACTCATTGTAATTCCATGCCATAGAATTATTGGATCAAATGGAGAACTTACTGGTTATTCTGGAGGACGCTATCGTAAAAAATGGCTACTCGATTATGAGTCTAAAAACAAACAATACAATTTATTCGACAGCAACACTAGTATTGAATAAGACCGGTTTCGATGTAGCTCGGTTTTACTATTTTTGTTTTTTGAACGTTATCTCCTTAGATGTATAAATTTGGACTGCTTTTTTTACTTTTATTTGTTTCTGCCCTTTCGGCTCAAACGCGGTTCTCCAATTCAAAAATAAAAACGTTTCAAATTGAGAATGACAGCGTTCAGATTTCACCTGTCAGCATCAGTCCAGTTGGCTTTAAAGTATACCATAAGGAAAAACTACTCAGTCCTAGTATATTCACAATCGACTTTGAAAAAGCGGTACTCATTGTATCATCAAAAAATTACGATGTTTTGACGGTTCATTATACTGCATATCCCGATTTTCTAACGCAAACCTACAGCAATTTAGACAAGCAGCTTATTGTACCTAGCAGTACAAACAGTTCTCGCATGTTTCGCATTAGCAATAAAACAAAAGAAGATTATGCTCCTTTTAAAGGTTTGAATACACAAGGTAGTTTGGCAAGAGGGGTTACTGTTGGAAACAACCAGGATGCTGTAACTACTTCGAGTTTGGATTTACAGATTTCGGGAAAACTCTCGAAAGATGTCAATATTCGAGCGTCTATTTCAGATAGTAATATTCCTATTCAAAAAAATGGATACTCTCAACAAATTGAAGAATTTGACCGTGTTTTTATTGAACTGTATACTTCGCAATGGGCACTAAAAGCAGGAGATATTCTCTTATCAAACAATGAAACCAACTTTATGCGTTTCGATAAAAAGGTGGCAGGACTGTCGGTCGACGTTACACCAACAAAGCCCGAATCTGAAAACCACTTTAAAGCATCTGGCGCATTGGTACGAGGACGATTTACCAGACATCAATTTACAGGAATCGATGGCAATCAAGGCCCCTATAAACTTTTAGGTCCAAATGGCGAGACTTATATTGTGATTCTCTCTGGTAGCGAAACTATTTATGTTAATGGTCGTGCTTTAAAAAGAGGTGACCAAAACGACTACACCATCGACTACAACACTTCAGAGCTAACATTTACAACCACCTTTCCGATGACTTCTAATATGCGGATTACTGCAGAGTTTCAGTATTCTGACCGAAATTACACTCGTTTTGTAAGTTACAATAAAGCGTCTCATAAAGGAGAAAAACTTGAAGTAGCTGGCTATTTCTACACGGAAAGTGATGCAAAAGACCAGCCTTTACAACAAAACCTTAGCGATGTGCAAAAGCAAGTACTCGCAGAAGCTGGAAACGATCCTTTAAAAATGGTTTCTGAAAGCGCCTATCCAGAAAGTTATGATGAAAACCGAATACTGTATCGAAAAACACAACAAGATGGACAAGATATCTACATCTTTTCACAAGATGAAACGGAAGCACTGTACTCTGTATCTTTTAGTTTTGTAGGAGAAAACAACGGAGGATATGTTTTAAAAGAGACCGCTGCCATTGGAAAGATATACGAATATCTGGGACCGAACACAGGAGCTTATGCACCCATTATTCAATTGGTAGCCCCCACAAAATTACAAGTGGCAGTAAGTAATATTAAATACAAACCTTCGGAAAAGACCTCCTTCGATTCTGAAATTGCTTTTAGTGATAACGACAGCAATTTATTTTCCGCTATCGATGACGAAAACAATACTGGAATTGCTGCCAAGATAGGTTGGACCCAAGTATACACTGATAAAAAATGGCTCTTAAAAAGCAAGGTAAATTTCGATTACCTCGAGGAAGATTTTAAAAGCATTCAACGTATCTATAATGTTGAATTCACACGAGATTGGAATTTGCAAAACACCACCGGCAACCAAGAGTTCATTAGAACAGAACTTTTGCTATCTAACAAAAAATACACCCACGCCTCCTACCAATTTGAATCGCTTCGTTTTGGAGATTCTTTTAACGGAACTAAACACAATATTTCTACCAATACTACTTATAAAAACACTACGTTTTCTGGGGCTGCCAGCTTTCTTAAAAACAAAAGCGAACTGGAAAGTGGAAGTTTCGTAAAAGTCGACGCCCTCTTAAAACAACATTTTGAAAAAACTTGGATAGGCGCATATTTCAATACAGAAGACAATGAAAGAACAAACACCCCTACTCAAAAACTTTCTATCCTAAGCCAGAAGTACACCCAATATGGAGCCTATTTTGGCGTTGGTGACAGCACGAAAGTACATGCGAAGTTTGGTGTTGAGTTTCGAGAAAACGACAGTATTCACAACGATGCTCTCACCCGTGTTAACAACACTAAAAATTATTATATCCATTCGAAACTAGCGCAAAACAAAAATGCACAAATTAACCTCTTTGCAAATTATAGAACGGTAGACAATGTTTACTTTGAAGACAACAATGTTTTAAATTCAAGACTAAACTACAGCCAGAAACTCTTTGAAAATTTTATAAGGTGGACTACGGTTTATGAAACTTCTTCAGGAACCTCACCACAACAAGAGTTTGCGTATATCAAAACAGAACCCGGTCAGGGATATTATACTTGGATTGATTACAACAATAATGGAATTCAAGAGTTTGACGAGTTTGAAGTTGCGAAATTTGCTGATCAGGCCGATTACCTTCGTGTAGTACTCCCTTCTGTAAACTATATAAAAGTAAACCAAACAAAATTTAGTCAGGCATTCCACATCAATCCGCAAAAATGGAGCAATGCTACTGGTTTCAAAAAAATAGTCTCACAGTTCTACAATCAATCTTTTATCTTAGTCGACACTCAAAAGAAAAAAGAAGGTGATCGTATTGAGTTAAATCCGTTTGACACAGAAAATTCTGATGTTTTGGGCTTAACACAATCTTTTAAAAACAGTTTCTTTTTTAGAAGGGGTCAGCAACGCTATTCTACCACCTATAGTTATTCAAATCTTCAAAACAAGAGTAATTTGGGTATTGGGTTTCAGGAAAACAAAAACAAATTACGTCAGCTTTTATTTCAACACAAAATTGGACATGTTTGGTTGATTGACCTTACGGCGAGTCGCCTTGAATCTGAAACTATTTCAGAAAATTACAGCGACCGAAATTATCAGATACACAGTAACGAGCTAAAACCACTGCTTACATACACCTTTAAACAAAACAATAATTTCTCTATAAATTATGAATTTAAAGATAAAGATGACGCCGTAGGTACTACTACTTTAGAACTGCACAAACTAGGAGCATCTTATCAATATGCCGCGCCAAAAAAAGGTGCTGTTTTTGCCGATTTCAATTTGTACAAAAACACATTTACAGGTGCCATAAATTCCCCAATTGCCTATCAAATGCTAGAAGGTTTACAGCCTGGAAATAATTTTGTTTGGAATCTTATCCTACAAAAAAAACTAACGAGTTATCTGCATTTAAATTTAAATTATTCTGGAAGAAACAGTGAAACAGCAACAACAGTGCACACGGGAAATATTCAAGTGAGGGCTCTGTTTTAGAAAAACCCTATAGTTTATTATGAAAATTATTCTTTCTAATATTATTCAATTAATATACCTACATTTGTGTTAGACAATATTGAAAATAGTACACTTCTAATGAAAAAAATAGCTACGCTCCTTTTGTTTGCATTGACACTTCCAATTGCAGCACAAAAAAATGAAATCAAAATAGATGTTTTCGATGTCATCGCTTTAAAATCTGTCGACGCTACTTTTGAACGCATCATAAATTTCGAATCTTCTGTTGGCGTTTCTATACTCTTTAATTTTGAAAAGGAATCTTCGAGTTTTCGATACAATGAGGAATTTGTTCTAACCCCCTATTATAGACAAGTTTTGTTCTCTCGAGGTAATATAGATTATTTTGGCGAGTTTTTTGGCGCCATTAACACAGGAAAAGTACCTATTGAGGATTTAGAAATTGGAGATGACGACACCTATACCGATTTTGCCTTGGGCTTAAGTTTTGGAGGTAAATATGTTTCGAGTAGTGGATTTGTAGCCGACTTCCATATTGGAGTGGGGCGAAATTTATTCAACACAAACCCATCTCCAGAAGTAGTTCCCCGTGTAGGAATAGCCTTAGGAAAACAATTTTAACAAAAAAAAAGGCTGCCTCCTAGAAGACAGCCCCATTAAAGGGGGGGAGTAAAGTTTTTCAACTTTACCTATTCCAAATATACGGCTAAATTAAAAACTATGAAATCCCTATTTATAGTGAAATTTCAATAACCCTATAAATAACTAGCTATAAATTACTTAAAACGCTTTACTATTATTCCTATGATGTTTTCACCATCTTGTCGAAGAATTTTATAATAGCTAACCAGGAAAAGTTGCGATTTCGTAGTTGTTCAATAATTTTCCTTGTTTTTCTCTATAGTTGCTGTGCCATACTACTGCCTTTGTAAGTGTTCAAACGAATGTTCTTGAAGTGATTATTCTTTTTGTTTCTTCCAACTCTTCGTACAAAGCCCTTTGAAAAACCTTTTGTACCATCCTTTCTTTTTCTTTAGGCATTTTTCCTCCCCAAATCCAAACCTGTTTTACATATTCAATACTTGTTACCGAAAATTCAGGATTGGCAACAATAGCGCTTACAGCTCTTGTTTTTGTTATGGGTTGCATTCGATCCCATAAAATTTTTAGTTCTTTCCTCATTGTCTTATTTTTTAGTTACTATTAATTCTATTCTAAATTGCACCCAAGCCTGCTATCCCTCTTTTTTCTATCATACAAGTATTTTACAACACAGCCTTTGTTTACTGAATTCTTTTTACTTACTTTGGAACAAGATATTACAAATATACATATTTTTTCTGAATATTCAGATTTTATATGTTGTTTTCAATACATACAAATGAAAAAAAACTATTTATCACTAAATATTAAGCACCTACTTCAATCTGAAAACATTGGAAAGGATGCTTTTGGCAAACTATTTGGACTTAACAGAGGGACTATTGGAAGTTATATCGACAACAACTCCAAACCCAAATTGGAAACTTTACAGAAAATATCTGAAAGATATAAAGTTAGCATCGATGAATTGATAAATAAAGACTTAACGGAAAAAAACACATACTACCCAAATCCTGTCGGTGTATTAGAAAGGTTTTCACCAGATCAAATTATTCTCTATATAATAGAAAACCCGGAATTATTCGAAAATTTAACGAGTTACAAAGTTTTCGTATCTGGGATTATTAGAGACTACAAATTGAATTTGGATAGTGCAGGAATTATGAAACTTCAACGAGAACTTGACGCATTAATGATTAGACTAGAAAGATAGACTTAATTAAAGCAACGATTCTATCATCTGCTGATAAGCTAATTCAATATCTTCTGATTCTTTATTTAGCTTTTCAATCTTTTTTGCCAGCTCTTTTGAACAAACTAACAAGCTCGACTCTGAATCAACAATTTTTTGCGTGTTATAATTCTTTTTTGAAAACAATCGACATAACAAAGCTTTTATCTTTCTCACAGCTTAACAGATTTAATCGTTTCGTTATAATCCTTATCAAACCTTTCCAGGTCTTCCTCGACTGTTGTTCTGTCTTCTAAAGCTTTGTCATATATTTCTGCATACATCGCTTTTGATGCAAAATTAGGTATGTGTATGTATTTGTTTCTTAGAAGCAATCCTAAAAGAGAATTTATTATATTGTCTTTGTATGAATAATACTTTATAATAAAATATGTTGGTATTGTAAAAGCAACTGCCAACATAAAAATCAGCAACTTATAGACTCCTGTTTGAAAATCGTTTTGGGTAAAAAAGATTAAGTGTATTAACCAAAAAAAACAGACGGAAATACTGACCAAAGATATTATTTGATGCTTAAAAGTAGACCCTCTTTGAAACTCATAGACAAGATTTGCAATTGCATTGTATATTCCAAGAGTAACAAGACCAAATAAGTATATCCAAAACATAAAAGAAGACCTTCCTCTAAATGAATGCTCCTCCTCTAGCTTAAATTTTATTTCTCTCTGCCTTTCAAATAAATATTTAAAATTTTTGTCCGATTCAGTTTCTCGTTTTACAAAAACAGGTATGGAAATATGTCCCGAATTCAAAAGGGCTCGATGTGACAATTTTGTACTATCACGCTGAACTATGATTTTTCTATATTGAAGAGGTTCAGCATCTAAGTCAGCTGATTTGGGAAGAAAAAAAAACATGAAATAACGACATCGTCACCAAAAAAAAAGCAACGATGCCTTTACTAAATCCTAGAATACTATTCCCTATGATCACTTGGGTGAACAGTCCCGTCTTCGTCTGGGTCGATTTTCCCTTTAATATTTGTTCCTTTTTTGTTTGACTTTTCATATTGCTCAAATATTTCTTCATTTGTAGCTTCTTCGTTTGTACAACTCGTTATACATACAGCTGCAATACATATTATTGCAACGAGATAAAATAAATTCTTCATAATGTTTGGTTTTTAAATTAGACTATTCAAATATAAGCCAAAACCAAACACATAACCACCTGTTTACCAGCTAGTTATACAATTTATTTGTTAAAAAAAAACGGGGGGAAGGTGTATTCTCTTCGAGATTTTTACACTTTGTAAATATCGAAGATAATTTTTTTTAATACAATCCCTATAAATAATGATTTTTAAAACTCACTATAAATAAGGATGTAAATTACATACAAAGATTGAACTATTGTTAGGTATACTAACTTTTGTATGTCTCTTAAAGAACCTATTAGCGCATAAAAAAAGCTGTCAATTTCTAGACAGCTTTTCTTTATATGAATGAAGTTCTTATTTGCAAAACTCGTTATATGCTTCAGACAAATGTGCTGAAATCATTTCCGCAGAACGTCCTTCAATATGATGACGCTCTAACATATGTACCAACTGACCATCCTTAAACAAAGCAACTGCTGGCGAAGAAGGAGGAAAAGGCACCATAAATTCTCTTGCTTTTGAAACTGCTTCACCGTCAACCCCTGCAAATACTGTTGCCAAATTGTTAGGTTTTGCGGCTCCTTCTAAAGAAGCAATTACTCCCGGACGTGCCGTTCCTGCTGCACAACCGCATACAGAATTTACCACTACCAAAGTAGTCCCTTCTAATTTTAATGTGTTTTCTACTTCCGATGCCGAGTGCAAAGCTGAAAATCCTGCTTGTACTAGCTGCGCTTCCATAGGCGCTGTTAATTCTTGTGGATACATATGATTCTGATTCTTTATTGTTAAACTTTTGAACTGCAAAGATACGCATTGATTGTCTAATTAGTTATAGGAAAGTATAGATTTCGTTTATGGTTGTAATTGTTTCTTATATAGTCAGGAGAAAGGAGTTAGGAGAGAGTGGAGAAAAGAGGCAGCGGTTTTGCCGGTAGCCGGTAGCCGGTAGCCGGTAGCAAAGTAGAAAGACAACAATTAAACGCCCCCACTCTCCTACTAATTAAGACTATCTTAACTTTTACAACAATGTCGAATTAAAGATTAAAGGTATCTTTGGTTTTTAAATTTTTAAAGATAATTATGGCGAGTTTTACAAAGTGGTTAGGCGCAGGGTTGGGATGGTCTTTTGGAGGTCCAATTGGAGCTATTTTAGGATATGCAATTGGAAATGCGATTGACGGGTTTACAAAAAAAGACATACAAGGTTTTAGAAGACAAGCTGAAAACTATTCAAACGGCACGCAATCGGGTGATTTTGAAATTAGTCTTTTGATACTCTCTT
This sequence comes from uncultured Flavobacteriaceae bacterium, assembly GCA_943789365.1. Lineage (GTDB taxonomy): Bacteria > Bacteroidota > Bacteroidia > Flavobacteriales > Flavobacteriaceae > Flavicella. The sequence goes on from CALSTV010000001.1 coordinate 1,279,154, forward strand.
CTTTTGTGATCAAAGCAGATGGAAAAATAGACCCTAGAGAACTCGATTTTGTCCGTGCATACTTTATAAAAATGTATGGAAAAGAGCGTGCCAATCACGCATTTCGTTTGTTTAAAGGAATTATTAAAACGGAACAAGTTTCGGTACGACAAATCAGCCTACAGATTCGTCAGCAAATGCAACATGCCTCACGTTTGCAATTAATGCATTACTTGTTTGCCCTAGCAAAGGCAGACGAAGTGATTACTCCCGATGAAATGGACATGCTACACAAAATATCGGGGTATTTGAATATCAATCCGCACGATTTTACCTCTATCAAAGCCATGTTCTATAAGGATGCGGAAAGTGCTTATAAAATTCTGGAAATCGATAAATCTGCAAGCGATAACGAATTGAAAGCCGCTTATAGGAAATTGGTTAAAAAACACCATCCAGACAAGGTTCGCCACTTGGGAGAGGAACACCTCAAAGGCGCCCAAGATAAATTCTTAAAAATCCAGGAGGCTTACGAGCAAATTAAGAAGGAAAGAGGTATTTAGATTCTTGTTCCAACAATCATTAATTGAATTATCTTTTTTGCACCTAAGTCCAAAAAACGTAAATTCGCATTTTACTCCTAAACCTTAAAACTTTGGCAAAGACAAAAGCAAAGAAAGAGACGCCTTTAATGAAGCAATACAACAGTATCAAAAGTAAGTATCCAGATGCGATGTTACTGTTTCGAGTGGGTGATTTTTACGAGACTTTTGGTGAAGATGCTGTGGCATGTGCTCGTATCTTAAATATTACGTTGACAAAAAGAGGGGCTGGTAGTGAAACGGAAACGGCCTTGGCTGGTTTTCCACATCATTCCATCAACACCTATATGCCCAAGTTGGTAAAATCCGGACTTCGTGTAGCGATTTGTGACCAGCTGGAAGACCCTAAAATGACTAAAAAAATTGTCAAAAGAGGCGTGACTGAATTGGTTACCCCTGGTGTATCTTTTAACGATGAAGTTTTACAGTCCAACACCAACAATTTTTTAGCGGCGGTTCATTTTGGAAAAAAACAATTAGGTGTTTCTTTTTTGGATGTTTCGACAGGTGAGTTTTTAACCGCACAAGGATCGGATGAATACATTGATAAGTTGTTGCAAAATTTTCAACCGAGCGAAGTATTGCTTCAAAAGCAGCACCGTCAAAAGTTTACGGACATTTTCGGAACTAGTTTTCACAGTTTCTATCTTGACGATTGGATTTTTCAGGATGATTTTGCCAATGACAGTCTCAAAGAACACTTTAAGGTAAATTCCTTAAAAGGGTATGGAATCGACGACCTTCAAGAAGGTATTATTTCATCAGGGGCTATCCTTTACTACCTTTCTGAAACACAACACAACAAGCTAGCTCATATTGCTGCCATTCAAAGGATCCAAGAAGATCGCTATGTTTGGATGGATCGATTTACCATTCGAAATCTAGAACTATACGCTTCTACCGAAGCCAATGCTGTTACTTTGTTAAAAGTCATAGACCAAACAATTTCTCCTATGGGAGGACGATTGTTACGCAGATGGCTGGCATTGCCTTTGAAAGATATTGATCAGATTCAAAAACGTCAGGAAGTCGTTAAATACTTAATGGACACGCCAGATTTCTTTGAAATGGTGAACTACCAAATCAAACAAATTAGTGACATCGAACGTTTAGTATCAAAGGTAGCTACTGGAAAAATTCACCCAAGAGAAGTGGTGAATTTAAAAAATTCGCTGCATGCAATCATCCCAATAAAAGAAGCGGCCGAAAAAAGCAGCAATGCTTCTCTACAACAAATGGGGCAGCAATTACAAAGCTGTACAGAGCTTCGTGAAAAAATTGTCAATACATTGTTTGAAGAAGCACCCGTAAACATCAACAAAGGAAATAGTATCGCCACAGGTGTTTCACAAGAATTGGACGATCTGAGAAGTATTGCTAATTCAGGAAAGGATTACCTCGACAATATGTTGCAAAGAGAAACAGAACGTACTGGCATCTCTTCGCTTAAAATTGCGTTTAATAATGTATTCGGTTACTATATAGAAGTTCGTAACACTCATAAAGACAAAGTTCCTGAGGAATGGATTCGCAAACAAACTTTGGTTAATGCAGAACGCTACATCACTGAAGAACTCAAAGAATACGAGTCTAAAATTTTAGGCGCTGAAGAAAAAATAGCGAGTCTGGAATTGGAAATTTACACAGGGCTAATTCAGTACCTTGGTCAATCAATCAAAGAAATGCAAGTGAATGCTCAGTTAGTTGCACAGCTCGATTGTTTACGTTCATTCGCAACCACCGCTTCAGAGAACAGTTATGTGCGACCAGTACTGGACGACAGTACTGATTTGGAAATTAAAAACGGTAGGCATCCCGTAATCGAAAAACAACTGCCTATTGGAGAAAGTTATATTGCCAACGATGTGGTTCTCAATAGAACTTCGCAGCAAATCATTATGATTACTGGTCCAAATATGTCGGGTAAGTCGGCCATTTTAAGACAAACTGCTTTGATTGTTTTATTGGCACAGATGGGAAGTTATGTACCTGCTCAAAATGCCCGTATTGGTATTGTAGATAAAATATTTACACGCGTAGGCGCCAGTGATAATATTTCTATGGGGGAATCTACTTTTATGGTTGAGATGAATGAAACGGCTAGTATTCTTAACAATGTCTCCAACAGAAGTTTGATTTTACTAGATGAAATTGGACGCGGAACGAGTACCTATGACGGAATCTCCATTGCCTGGGCCATTGCCGAATATATACACGAACACCCTACCAAAGCAAAAACCTTATTCGCAACACATTACCACGAGTTAAACGATATGACTACCATTTTTGACAGGGTTAAAAATTTCAATGTCTCTGTAAAAGAATTGAAAGACAATGTTATCTTTTTGCGTAAATTGGTTCCCGGTGGTAGTGAACACAGCTTTGGTATTCATGTTGCCAAATTAGCAGGAATGCCCAATCAGGTGATTCACAGAGCTAATAAAATGCTCAAACAACTGGAGAAAAATCATACCAATGAAGAAATCAGGGACACGCTGAAAACTAGCAGTCAAGAAGAAGATTTACAATTGAGTTTTTTCCAATTAGACGATCCTCTTTTAGAGGAAATAAAAGAAGAAATATTAGAGACAAATATCGATGCTTTAACACCTATTGAAGCACTAATGAAATTAAATGAAATTAAAAGAATGCTCATTAAAAAGTAAAACGCTACGGTAATTTTGACACACAAAGCCTATGGAAATCATTATTGATCATATCAACATTATGGGTTCTTTTGTTTTTGCTATTTCTGGTGCGCTTACTGCCATGAAAAAAAAGCTAGATCCTTTTGGTGTTTTGATTGTTGCCTTTATTACAGCTGTTGGCGGTGGTACCATTCGCGATATGTTACTGGCAGAGCGCAATGTCTTTTGGTTGTTCGATATCACTGTAATTTACGCCATTCTGGTGGGGGCTGTGATTGCCATGCTCTTTAAAAGTAAACTTCACTTTTTCAACAAACCTATTTTCTTTTACGATGCTGTAGGCCTAGGTTTGTTCACTATTACCGGAGTACAAATTGGAATTGATGCTCAGTTAGCGCCTTCTATCTGTATCCTCTTAGGAACCGTTACTGGTGTTTTTGGAGGTATCCTAAGAGATGTGATTGTCAATGAAATTCCGGTTATTTTTAAAAAAGAAATTTATGCAACTATCAGTATTGCTGGTGGCGCTTTGTATTTGCTATTGGTACAACTTGAAATTAGCTACCCGTATTTACAAATAGCGCCTATTGTATTTATTATATTCGCCAGAATTATTGCAGTGACCTATAAAGTATCGCTACCCTCTCTCTATAAAAAAGAAGTATGATTGACAATTTAGAACAAGGATTTTTCGGTATCGGTATTCAAAACGGAAAAACACCTGAAAATTTAGGCGTGCTTTGGCGTTCGGCTCAGAACATGGGTGCTAGTTTTATTTTTACCATTGGTAATCGCTATGCACGACAAGCATCTGACACCCACAAAGCGGTTGGTGCCATGCCCTATTTTCACTATGATACTTTTGAAGAATTCTACAAACACATGCCCAAAAGCGCAATGTTAGTTGGTGTGGAACTCGATGCTAAAGCGGTTCCTCTAGAAACTTTTGAGCACCCTAGACGTTGCGTTTATTTGTTAGGTGCTGAAGACAACGGATTGTCTAAAAAAGCCATTGAAAGCTCGCACCATTTAGTGAAATTCGACACCCCTTTGAGTTTGAATGTCTCCGTTGCCGGTAGTATCGTGATGTATGATAGACGTGCCAAGGTTTTCTAACAAACCTACCATATTTTATTAATGTCGAATTCACTTTGAATTCCATACGATTGCTTATCTTTGTCTCAAATCTATTTTTTATTATGGTATTGTTTATTGGAGCTCCCGAAGTAATGATTGTCTTACTACTTGTAGTAATGCTATTTGGTGCAGATAAAATACCTGAAATTGCAAGAGGACTAGGAAAAGGGATGCGTCAAATAAAAGATGCTACCAATGACATCAAAAGAGAAATCAATACGACTGCAGAAAAGAATGATTTGGACCTAAATGTCACCAAAGACATTAAAAAAGAAATCGACGATGTAAAAGAAAACCTCGATGATATGACAGGACCTATTAAACGAACTTTTTAAGCGTTGCGTTTTAAACGAACAAAGTTGCAAAGGATTACAAATGGTTAGAAAACCAGAAGGCACACCATTGATACTTGCGCTAAAACTTCGGTAATTGAAAAAGCCCTCGCTGTGGTATGCTACAGGGTGTAGAAAGGTCATAAGATCCAGATACTCACGCAAGTCCTAAACACTAAATAGTTGTCACAACAATGTTAAAATCAAACATTTACTAGTCATTAACAAATGTTTATCACTATGTTTGCATTGGGTTTGCAAAAAGCAGCTCGTCAAACTAAAAGTATATATCAATGGACACAAAAATAAGAGTCGCTTTGTTCTCTTTTGTATTTACAGTTACTAGTATCGTGAGTGCACAAATTCCACCACCAACACTACATAAATCTGTCGACTATAAAAAAACTGAACTTAGAAAAACATTTGTTGACGTATTTGAAGATTCCTCCAAAAAACCAAACACCATTGTTAACACTAAGGAACTAGCTATTAATTTTGACTCGCAAAAGCAACCAAAATTGTTAGCTGTTTTAACAAAAAACCGCAAAAAGAAGCAAAAACAAAAATAACTCAGTTCAAGTTTACAAAACGCGTGTAATTGTCAACCCATCTCGTATTGGCAATAATACTGTTTCTACTCTAGGGTCTTCATTTATCAATTTGTTGTATTGAAGTAACGCAGCAGTATCAACATCTTTAGGCTGTAATGGCTCCGTTACCTTTCCACTCCACAATACATTGTCAGACAAAATAACCCCACCCGAATTCATTTTTTCAATAATCAAGTGAAAATAATTGCTGTAGTTCGATTTATCGGCATCGATAAACACCAAATCTAATTTGACATCGATCTGAGGAATAATCTCTAGCGCATTGCCAATATATTGTTGTATCTGTCCACCATATTCTGATTTGTCGAAATAGGTACGTTGCAAATCATACAACTCTTCGTTCCTATCTATGGTATGCAAACTTCCCCCAGCGTTCATCCCTTCTGCCATACAAAGTGCAGAATAGCCTGTATAGGTTCCAATTTCTAAAATATGGGTAGGTCGTACTAGTTTAGAAATCATAGACAATACTCTTCCCTGAAAATCACCACTCAACATACGCGGATTCAAAACCTTTTGCCAAGTTTCTCTATTGAGTTGTTGTAATAATTCAGGCTCTTTTTGCGAGTGTGATACAACGTATTCGTCTATTTTTTCGGGTAAAAAATTCATGCTTTATAATTGATAATGGGTGTTGGTTTTGAGTTTTGAGTTTTGAGTTTTGAGTTTTGAGTTTTGAGTTTTGAGTTTTGAGTTTTTAAAAATATTACCAAATACCTATTGCCTAAAACCTAAATTCGTCATTCTATTCTCCCTTGTGCGATTCTAATTCTTTACGCATTAATTCTTTTTCTGCTTCCGTCATACTACAAATGGTCTTACCATTTTTGCTCTTGTTCAAAATTTTTGAAAGCAAATTATTTTGCTTTGTATATAAGGCACATATCCTACAGGACAGAAAATGAATTCTGAGCTTCAACACTTCTCTTAAAGTGGCTTTACCGTACTGCGATTTGTCGCAAATAGTAGTTGCTTCGTCGCAATTTATTTTAAATTTCTTCAACATCTCTATTTAATAAACCAATTATCCTCCATACATTTTCTCAATTGTGTTCGCGCTCTATGAATAATCACCCAAAGGTTAGACGGCGTGATTTCTAGCTCCTTACAGATTTCATCTGTTTCAAAGTCTTGAAGTGTTTTCATACGAAACACCAAACTGTATTTTTCGGGAAGTTTCTCTATACAAGCTTCGAGAGCAGCCCCCAACTCTTCGTTTTCTATACCTTTATCAGCATCACTCCCCCAAGTCTGTGGTACGCGTTCTTCTAGCCAATCGCCTTCGTTTTCACCATCGCTATAAAAATTCATTCGCACCTCAGCCTTTCCTTTGGTCGAATTTATTTTGCGATAGTAATCAATTATTTTCCGCTTCAAAATAGCAATCAACCATGTTCTTTCGCTTGCTTTTCCTTCGAAGTTTTTCATGGCCTTCAGACCGGCTAAAAAGGTTTCTTGAACCAAATCTTTTGCAATCTCCGATTTACTCACCCTTGCAATGGTATAGTTGAAAAGGTAATCTGCATGCAAATCAATCCATTTATCAGGGCTTAATATGTGTTTGTTTTCAATATCCATTAATGAAGTCAATTTTTCCAATCGGCAATAAATATAATCAAATAGAATATTATCTTGTGATTTCCACCTTGTTTTTTTCAACACATGTCATAACTGCACTTTTGAGTTAGTTCAGATAAATTGAATATACAATCTAATTTGCTTTGTAGTTCATTATTAAAATCTTTACGTATTTTTGTTGCTACAATTTTGAAACGACCCACATGTCTACAGCTAAAAAAGAGTACAAAAGAGTGACTACTAATTCATTGATTGAGATGAAAAAAAATGGTGAAAAGATCTCTATGCTTACCGCTTATGATTATACCATGGCAAAAATTGTGGATGCGGCAGGTGTCGATGCCATCCTAGTTGGAGATTCAGCTTCCAACGTTATGGCTGGTCACGAAACTACCCTACCTATTACTTTAGACGAAATGATTTATCATGCAAGTTCTGTTGTTCGAGCTTGTCATAGAAGTTTGGTCGTGGTAGATCTTCCTTTTGGTAGTTACCAGTCCGACCCAAAAAAGGCTTTGCGGTCGGCCATTCGCATTATGAAAGAATCAGGCGGACATGCTATAAAAATGGAAGGCGGAAAAGAGATAAAACCTTCTATCAAACGTATTTTAAACGCCGGAATTCCGGTGATGGGACATTTAGGACTCACACCACAATCTATCTATAAATTTGGCACCTATACGGTACGAGCTAAAGAAGAAGCCGAGGCTAAAAAACTTATTGAAGATGCTAAAACTCTCGAAAAACTAGGCTGTTTTTCTATAGTACTAGAAAAAGTACCTGCCGAGCTGGCCAAAAAAGTTGCCGACCAAATTTCAGTGCCTATCATTGGTATTGGCGCTGGTGCTGGTGTTGACGGACAGGTGCTCGTAACACACGATATGCTTGGCATGACACATGAGTTTCACCCAAGGTTTTTAAGAAGATATTTGAACTTGTTTGAAGACATGTCAAATGCATTTCAACAATATAGCAAAGATGTAAAATCGAAGGATTTCCCTAATGAGCATGAGCAATATTAGATTGTTGGATGATGCATTCGGAAGTTTGAGATTACTTCGTCGTGTCTCCTCGTAATGACGGTTTGTTAAAATGTTGGATAATAATGTAAAATAAGCCAGAAACCCGAAACCAGTTACCAGAAACATGAAAGTACTACATCTCGACACAAATCATCCAGTATTGCTTTTGGGTCTAAAAAAATTAGGCTGTAGCAACGATGAAGATTACACTTCAAGCAAAGAAGAGATCGAAGCGATTATCCATAAATACGAAGGTGTTGTGATTCGCAGTCGTTTTACAATTGACAAAACATTTCTCGACAAGGCTACAAACGTAAAGTTTATTGCACGCGTAGGTGCTGGTTTGGAAAGTATTGATGTTGCTTACGCCGAAAAGAAAGGAATCAAACTTATTTCCGCTCCTGAAGGTAACAGAAATGCGGTAGGTGAACACGCATTGGGTATGTTACTTTCTTTATTCAACAAACTCAAACAGGCCGATAGTCAAATTCGAAATGGACGATGGTTGCGCGAAGAAAATAGAGGTCTCGAATTAGATGGGAAAACCGTTGGACTTATTGGCTACGGAAACATGGGTAAATCTTTTGCAAAAAAACTAAGAGGTTTTGATGTAGAAGTACTCTGTTATGATATCAAAGAAAATGTAGGTGACGAAAATTGCCGACAAACAACTTTATCTGAAATCCAAGAAAAGGCAGATGTTTTAAGTATTCACACCCCTTATAACGAACTATCTGACAAGATGATCAACCGCGATTTGATTTCCTTGTTTAAAAAGCCTTTTTACCTTATCAATACCGCAAGAGGTTCGGCCGTGGTAACCGACCACCTAATGGAAGCCATGGAAATGGGTAAAATCAAAGGTGCTTGTTTGGATGTCTTGGAATACGAAAAGGGATCTTTTGAAAATCTTTTTGAAAACGAAAATCTACCTACTTCTTTTTCCTATTTGACACAATCGGAAAATGTACTTCTGTCTCCTCATGTGGCAGGATGGACAGTGGAGTCTAAAATAAAACTCGCCCAAACTTGTGTAGATAAGGTTGCTGCACATTTTTTTGATATTCATTTAAAACCTACTGAAAACACTACTACCCTTGCAAAAGTAACTGGTATTGGCGGGGTGTTTTTTAAATGCCCATCCCCCGAAAAAACCAAAGCCTGGTATAAAAAGCACTTGGGCTTTGATGTGGATAGCTACGGAAGTACCTTTTGGTGGCAAGACCAAAACGGACAAAAGGCAAGTACGCAATGGTCACCATTTAAGCAGGAAAGTAATTATTTCGCTCCATCTACAAAAGACTTTATGTTCAACTACAGGGTTAAAGATCTGGATCAACTTTTAAAAGATTTAAAAGCAGAAGGTGTAACTCTTATTGACAAACCGGAGTCGTTTAGCTATGGTAAGTTTGCTTGGATATTAGATGTAGACGGCAACAAGATTGAACTATGGGAGCCGATAGATAGCGAATTATAATCATTATTCTCTATTCTCAACGAAATTGCGCAATCCCTCTGAATCCATCTGTACCACCTGCCAATCCTCTAAAATTCTAGCACCTGTACTTTTGTAAAAGTCGACGGCTGGCGTGTTCCAGTCGAGCACATTCCATTCTACGCGTTTTAAACCGAGTTGGTGTGCATAGTTCAGTACTTCGGTATACAACGCTTTACCAATACCCATACCTCTTTTGTCTTCTTGAACAATCAAATCTTCAAGGTGAATGGTTTTCCCTTTCCAAGTAGAATACCGGTAATAAAAGAGGGCAATACCCACAATCTTACGTTCTATTTCTGCTACAAAGACTTCAAACAGCGGATGGTCTGAAAAGCCGTCACGCTCTAAATCGGCAACCGTAACCACCACTGCATTGGCTTCTTTTTCAAATGCTGCCAACTCTTTTATCAAAGACAAAACAGCTGGCATGTCTTTTACTTTTCCTTTTCGAATTGTGTATTCCATCGTTTGTCAGATTTAGTGTGCTTCTTTTATTCCTTTCCGTCGTATCGAAGACGCAGTCAAAACTACAAAAAACATTTTTATGCTTACAAACTAGTTTTGGATGGTTGGATGGTTGGATGGTTGGATGGTTGGATGGTTGGATGGTTGGATGGTTGGATTACCCAAAATAAAATTTTTGACCCCGCCTAACTTGGCACTCAATACTTGTTTCTTTGTACTCACTACTGGTCTACTGGTCTTAGCGTCATGGAGTCTTGCGCTCTACCTTCTTAACACCTGCACTTCTTAACTTCTTAACTCCTTCATTCCTCCTAAGCATGGATAGTATTTGCTTATACCAATATAAAAAGATACAATTTCTATGATTGAATTCAGTTTAGTATCTTTGGGTTCACAATTAATAACTCAAAAAAATTATATTATGGCATTTGAATTACCACAACTCGGATATGCACACGATGCGCTAGAACCACATATTGATGCAAAAACTATGGAAATACACCATGGAAAACACCATCAAGGATATACAAACAACTTAAACGCTGCTATTGCAGGTACAGACAACGAAGGAAAGTCTATCGAAGATATTCTTGCTAATTTAGACATGAGCAACGGTGCTGTTAGAAATAACGGAGGTGGATTTTACAACCACAGATTATTTTGGGAAATCCTTTCTCCAAATGGAGGTGGACAACCAACAGGAGAATTAGCTACTGCTATTGACACTGCTTTTGGATCATTCGACGCCTTTAAAGATGCTTTTTCTAAAGCAGCTGCTACTCAGTTTGGCTCTGGATGGGCTTGGCTATGTGTTGCCAAAGGAGGTGCAGTAAACGTTTGTTCTACACCAAACCAAGACAACCCATTAATGCCTGGTGTTACTTGTGGAAACCAACCAATTTTAGGATTGGACGTATGGGAACACGCATACTACTTAAATTACCAAAACAGAAGACCAGATTATATCAATGCTTTCTTTGAAGTAATCAACTGGGAGGAAGTTTCTGCGAAATATGCAGCAAGTAAATAAGATTTTGTTAGACGATAAGAGAAGGGTGTATTTACGATGTAAATACACCCTTTTTCATTAGATTATTGTGTCTTGTGATCTTATGATCTCTTAACGAGATGGTTTAACAATTTCCGATAAAAAAAGCGCACAAAACTAGACACAAACATATCGAAGCCTCACCAGTTTACCAGATATAGCTCTTTAAAAGTTTGCATCTTGTCAAAAAAAAACCTTTACATCATAATTGATGCAAAGGTTTAGATTTACGTTAAAAGTTGATTATTTTTAATATGCTCTTTTATTCTTCCCTTCATAAAAGTTGATAAACGCCTCATTTACCACACGTTTCCCTCCATTGGTTGGATAATCCCCACTAAAATACCAATCTCCTAAATGATCTGGACAAGCTTTGTGTAAACCTTCAATAGTCTGAAAAATCACTTCAACATCGGCATTGATTTCAGAAGTTTTGAGCATTTCTGCAATCTTATCAGAAATTTGAACCGCTGTAAAAGGCGCATATATCTCTTTGACAAAGTTTTCAATACCTGCATCCTCTTTTACCCGCTGCTTGATACATTTTTTATATACATCGGTTACAATGTGGTATTGATCTGTATCTTTTAACAATTCAATAGCAGCTCTAAAAGCGATAAAATCACCAATCTTTGCCATATCGATACCATAGCAATCTGGGTATCTGATTTGAGGAGCGGAAGAAACAATGACAATTTTCTTTGGTTGCAATCGGTCTAAAATTTTGATGATACTTTTCTTTAAAGTAGTTCCTCTTACAATACTATCATCAATGATCACCAAATTGTCAGTAGGTTTTACAACACCATACGTGATATCGTATACGTGCTCTACCAAATCGTCTCTGCTGTTATCATCTGCAATAAAAGTTCTTAGTTTTACATCTTTGATTGCAATTTTTTCTACACGCGCTCTTTCCGATAAGATTTCGTTCAACTTTTCTGCTGAAATCTCTCTTTTGCCTTTTAAGATTTTCGATAGTTTTTGTTGATTCAAGAAATCTTCAGCCGCTTCACGCATTCCATAAAATGAGGTTTCCGCCGTATTCGGAATAAATGAGAATACTGAATTAGTAACATCATTATCTATTTTCTTTAGCACTTCTGGAAATACAAATTTCCCAAGGTTTTTACGTTCCTTATAGATATCTGCATCACTTCCTCGAGAGAAATAAATACGCTCAAAAGAACAGGATTTCTTTGGCAACTGTTCTAATACTGGTTTTACTGAGACAGCACCTGATTTCTTCATGATCAAAGCATGTCCGCGCTCCAATTCTTTTACAGCTTCTAAGGAAACATTGAAAACAGTTTGAATGACAGGTCTTTCCGATGCCACAACCACTACTTCATCATCTTGGTAATAAAAGGTGGGGCGAATCCCTGCAGGATCTCTCAACACAAATGCATCTCCATGTCCTAAAAGTCCAGCCATTGCATAACCACCGTCAAAACTTTTCGCAGCTCTTTGTAATAAATTTTGCACATCTACTCTTTCAGCAATTAAAGGGGAAGCATCTTTTTTACTCACCTCTCCTTTTACTTCTTGGTACAAACTTTCAACTTGGTCATCTAAGAAATGACCTATTTTTTCCATCACCGTAACGGTATCTGTATTTTCTTTTGGGTGCTGTCCCAATTCAATCAACTCTTCTAATAGTTGAGAAGAATTTGTCATATTGAAATTCCCTGCAACAATAAGGTTTTTATGCTTCCAGTTTGACTGTCTTAAAAAAGGATGCACATTTTCTATACTATTTCCTCCTGAAGTACCATAACGCACATGACCTAAGAACAGGTTTCCAATGTATGGTAAGTTTTCTTCTTGCCAAGCAACATCGTTTTTCTTGTCTGGGTTTTCTTCTAACCCTTTATTCAAACGTTCGTTGATTTGAGCAAATATATCTTGAATTGGCTGCGATTGATTACTTCTCACCCTGCTAATATACCTAGAACCAGGAGCAGCATTAAACTTCAAACTTGCAAAACCTGCACCATCCTGACCGCGGTTGTGTTGCTTTTCCATCAACAAATACATTTTGTTGATTCCGTAGAATGCAGATCCGTATTTTTCTTTGTAATACTCAAGGGGTTTTAGCAATCGAACCATTGCAATTCCACATTCGTGCTTAATAGCGTCACTCATAATATAGTTTCTCGTTTAAGAGTTGTATCTATAAATTTCTATGTTCCTTCTTTGCAAAGGTACACTATTTCGTAATGTTCATCTCGTATTGTGTCAATTCTCTAAAATGTGACAATCGGTCATTAATTTCCGATTCCGTCAAAGACTGCATACGCTCGGTTCCAAATTTCTCAACACAAAAAGAAGCTAAGTTTGAGCCGTGTACCACGGCATTTTTCATGTTTTCAAAAGAAACATCTTCCGTTTTTGCTAGATAACCAGTAAATCCACCTGCAAAGGTATCACCTGCCCCAGTTGGGTCAAAAACTTCTTCAAGTGGCAAGGCGGGTGCAAAAAACGCTTGTTCTTTATGAAACAAAAATGCACCGTGCTCTCCTTTTTTAATTACCACATATCGCGGTCCCATTGCTTGAATTTTTTTAGCGGCAACCAATAAAGAATACTCTCCACTTAACTGACGTGCTTCTTCATCGTTAATTGTAATAACATCCACCTTTTTAATCACTTCTTTTAACTCGCTCAACGCAATATCCATCCAAAAATTCATGGTGTCTAACACCACCAATTTCGGCTTTTCAGTCAATTGTTCAAGCACGGCATTTTGTACCAAAGGATGCAGGTTTCCCAACATTACAATTTCAGTATTTTTAATATCTTGAGGTACCACAGGGTTGAAATGTTCCAATACATTTAGCTCTGTTGCCAAGGTATCTCGAGTATTCATATCGTTGTGGTATTTACCCGACCAGAAAAACGTCTTTCCGTCTTTTACAACCTCTACACCCTCTGTAGATACTCCTTTGTTTTGCAACATAGTAAGGTACTCCTCAGGGAAATCACCTCCTACCACAGACACAATTCCTGACTTCACATTATAATTTGATGCCGACAAACCAATATAAGTTGCTGCACCTCCCAAAATCTTATCTGTTTTTCCAAATGGGGTTTCAATTGCATCAAAGGCAACAGTCCCAACAATTAATAGTTTACTCATACTGATTTTTAGTCTGTTAAAAAGTCTGAATATTTTAAATAAAACAGTTCAAACTTCAATGTGATTCAATAACTTTGCAAAAATAAGTTTTAAATATGACTATTAAAGAATTACAGGAAGAAATTATTGATGAGTTTTCGATGTTCGAAGACTGGATGGAGCGCTATGAGTATATTATTGACCTCGGCAAATCGTTACCTTTAATTGACACAACCTATAAAATAGATCAAAACTTAATCAAAGGATGCCAGTCTAAAGTTTGGCTACATTCTGAATTGCAAGATGGTAAACTAATTTTTACAGCCGACAGTGACGCTATTCTAACGAAAGGAATTGTTGCTTTATTGCTGAGGGTCTTCAACGAACAAGACCCAGCCAGCATCATAGCTGCCGAAATGTCTTTTATCGATAAAATAGAACTTAAAGAACATTTATCTCCTACAAGAGCGAATGGGCTGGTTTCTATGATCAAACAGATTAAATTATATGCCTTGGCTTTTCAGACGAAAATGAGCTAGTCGACACCATTCTTATTTTTCACCAATTTCTCAGTAGGCCTATACCGTTGTTTTATTGTGTTTATTTAGTAAAAAAGCGTCTCAAAAGCAACAACTTACAAACCTTGTTTAAATATGTGCTTTACAAATGATTGCCGTGCGCTCTTTGAGTACTTCAACTTTCGTTGCTAAATAGATAAGATCTTCTTTGGTAATCACGTATTCTTTCATTTTGTAACGAGCATCTATATAGGCTCTTCTAAGTAATTCGAAACGATTTTTCTCCTCTTCTGTAACCCTAGGAAACACATTAAAACGAACATCGCAACGACCTACTTGTTCTTCTAATTTATACAAATCGTGCTCTTTTGGGCGGTAATCCGTATACACCAAAAGAATGGTAGTATAATAGCGTTCGGTGGCCTGATGCAGTTGAAAAGCCGCGTTAAGATAATCCAAACGCTCCATCCCAAATTGAAAAGCGGAGAAGAATCCATATGCAGAGCTGAACCAATAATCAAAATAATCTTGTGCTTTTTCTTGTGCTTCTTTTCTACTTAAGCGCTTCGGTTTTTTAAGGCTGTATTTTTTAGTATCGAACAATAAAATCCCTTCTCTTTTGATTTCCTGAAAAAAGTAATTTCCCATTTCCAGCATTTCATTAATTTGTTTGATGCTATGAAAAATTAGGCTGACACGGGTTTTTATTCTTCCCTTCAACTTTTTCTCTATTTTTTTTTCAATTCCAAAATTATTCTTGGCATCCTCATAGGCCGTAATTACCAGAATATCAAAGTCGCTCATATACTCATAAAAAGTACCATCTTCAACATAGCGATCTTCAACAAAATTACCTCGAGCATAACTCCCAAACAACAGCACCATTTCAACCCCACGGCTTTTTTGCAAGAGCTCGGTAATCAGCATTAATTCTATTTGTTTTACATCGGGCAGTTTTGAAAGACTGTTTTTCACGTTCGTAAGATTCTATAGATTTTTAAATTGCTATATGTCCGGGGCACATTTTGTTTTGCAATGTATTTCTTTTTATGCGGTTTTGCAATTCGAAAGATAGATTGTTCAATTCTTAAAATTGTGACAAAACCATTTTAACTTTCAAGTTCCATCAAATTCAAATGCTTTTTTAACACACCAGAAGGGGTGTCTTTTGTCTCATCAAAAACACGGGTATCACCAAAAAGAATAAAACTATCGCGTGCTCTGGATACGGCCACATTTAACATGTTGGGTTTGTTGTCTTTATCAAAAAACAAGGTGCCTTCATCTTCATAACTGTAAACCGAGCTAAATAAAACAATAGTGCGTTCTGCACCTTGCAATGCATGAACGGTACCCAGTTTTATGTCGTTTACTTTAAAACCCGCAGTAGCCAACGCTTTTGACAATTCTCCTTTCTGACTTGTAAAAGGAGTGATGATACCTAAAATACTTTCTATAGCCTCGACATCATAGGCGTTTTGAATAGCTTCTTTGTTATTTACCAGCCAAGAAATAATGGCTTTTACTTCATTGAGGTTATAACGACTGTTGTATTTTCTCTCACTGACACCTTCGATATGGTAGGCCATCATTGAAGGAAATAGTTGTGCTTCACTCGCAATTCCTTTCATAGGTTTGAGTTCCCCTCCATAGGCCAATTCATTACAAAACCCAATAATCTCATCATTGCACCTTCTGTGCTCCAATAAGATCAATCCGTTTTCTCGTGTATTTGACAAGGGAGTTTCAAATTCGCAGGCATTTTGCGCCATTTTCATGATACTACCACTTGAAGCCAAAAAACCAAGTCCCTCCAAGTATTCACTTTGTGCAGTGCTATTCACCAATTGCTCGTTACTTAGATTTCCATAATCTATTTTAGTTGGAATTGACCAGATCGGCTCAATCTGTTTCAAATCGCCAACAACAATGGCTTTTTTAGCCAATGCAAATACGGGGATACTCACTTCTGGTGTTACTTGTCCGGCTTCATCAATTATCAATAGGTCTAAAAAGTTATACAGAGGAAGGTATTCGAAAACAGGATTCCCGTCTTCGTTTTCGCCTTGGTACTGACTGTATACAAAATGTGTAGGAGCCATATAAAAAGTGGCTACAAAACATGGGGTAAGCATAGCTCTACGCTTCCATTTGGCTTGAATAACACTTTCTCCGGTTCCTTTTTCAGTTTCATTGGTCAATGCATCTTCTGTGGCCAATAACCAACGTGCTTCCCAGTAATGGATTGCCAATAAAAATGCTTTATGTCGCAGAGTTAGATCTATTTCGTCATAAAAAAAACGATGATTTATATCCTGCGATCCCATTTTCTCATATTCAAAATCCCACATCTGCGCTTCGGAAACAAAAGGATACCCTTTGATCTTGTTTTGCAGCTTCCAATCGTTCAATTTTAAGTTTGCGTTCAGAGCAATATTTAGATTGGCAATATGTTCTTTGATGAACGCCAAAGTACTTTCTGGTCTTTTATAAACATCCACATCCATTTTAAAAACATGTGTTGACCGTTCTCCCTCCTTTCCTTCTACACTAAAATAACGTTGTATTTCTTCGGTGAAATTTGCGCCCTTATGTATAGATTTTAAAGTGCTTAGGATAGCTCTCCATTCTTGAAGTTTTACAATCTGAATGGTGTTCTTCTGAATTTTATCTGAAGAATGCAATAACAAGTCATTCACTTTTTCAATGCTACTCAAGTAGTCTCTAGAAATGCGCACCCCATTAATAAGTTTGTCTTCAATCAGTGAAATTTCTTCTTGCAAATGATCGCAAGCATCATTCAGAGACTCAGCTTCAAAACCGAAATAATCATTGTATTTTTCAAAAAAGTAGTCTTCTGCTTCAAACAGGTAACGATCACTTTCTAAATCACATAAGGTTCCTTCATATCCAAACATATTGCCTTTCAGAAAGTTGATGTTTTCCAAGGATTTGCACTTTTCGAATTCGAAGGAAGATAGGTAGCATACCCCTGAAAATTGGGAATCCAACGCTCTGCAAGTGCTCCCATACTACTTTCTGAATTGATAAAGCTATCTATGATATTGGTAACGGCTTGGTTGTTTGTGGAGCATGCTAAAATTAGAGGAGCTTCCTCTCCTTTGATAGCAGCACGCACTACTTCAGTAGCCACCAAACTTTGCAACAGGGTTGTTTTTCCAGTGCCCGGTGGACCGTTCACTGCGGTGATGGCATTTTCTTCTGCTGTTAAAAAAGACAATAAGGTTTTCCGCTGACTTATAGACAATGGAAATTCATTAGACATCTGCCCTAAATGCAAATGATTGTAATTTAAAAACCCTTGATCGGTAATGGGGTCTTTTCGACTTCTATCGACTGGGTTTACAATTTTTGAAAGCAAGGGCAATTCCTCCGTTTCTTTCAACAAGTTTTGGTATAGAAAAAGGATGCTCTTTGCAGTTGCTATTTTTGAACTTGTTGCAAAATAAGTAACCTTATATACAGTTGTATAGCCTTCGGCACGATAAGCATCCAGAGTACTTAGGGCAATTTCAGAAAACACTTCATTCAGGTATGCCCAATAGGCGTTCCAACCAACTGCTTCTCCCTCCACTTCCACTTCAGAAATAGGCTGAGCAATCTCTTTTGCTTCTGTAACTGTATCTAGTGAAGAAAACACAAAATCGTTTCCAGCATCGGCCATTGGATCTAAATAATTACGTACAATCAAAGGAAACAGGTCTTTGGGTGCCGACAGCTGTCCCGAGCGATTTACTTTTGCTTTGACCCAAAAAGGGTAAATAGGTCCTTGTTTAAATTCAGAAGTACTCGACTGGTATTCCAATTGAAAAGGCGCAATTAACAATTCGGTTTCGGTAACCTGATGCCAATTTGGGCTGTCTTTTTTTGCAATACCTTTAAGTCTATTGATACGACGCTCTTCAGCATCAATTAGGTCGGATGCATTTTTAGCATGAATACTAGCCGTGCTTAAATCACAAGAGTTTTGATGAAATAAGTTTTTTATTCTCGCAATGTCAACCGCTAGGTTTTCACTATCGGAAAGACTGTTTCTATAATATTGAAGCCAGCTGTTTTTGTTATTCATGGGGAATCACTTGTGCATGCATTTTTTTTATGCGACGACGAATATACCCCTTTCATAATAAGTTTCCCAGCCGTGTTTTCCCGTTTTTTGCTAAATTATTAACATTCGGTTCCTATCGCTTATTGCTGTTTTACTTTATGCTTCTTATTTTTCTTTTTTTTCTTTGGTTCAACAAGAATAAGTCGTTTTTCTTGTACTGCAAACCAGTCTTTTACGGTTGAAGGTCCTGAAAGATAGCCAAGTGACACCAAAAACGCATCCATTTTTTCAACGGTATCAATAAAATAGGTAGATTCTTTGGTGTTGTGAAGATTGAAAAATCCGTGTTTTTGGTTTTCGTAAATATACGTTTCACAGCGATTCCCATTAGCCTTCATTCTTTTTTCATAAAGTACGGTTGTTGCAACTGGCGTATGCTTATCATTATCTCCCATGAAAACAATCGTTGGAGGTAACTTACCTTGCAGGTTATCAATGGGAGAAAAATCTTTGTAATAGCCCTGTACACGTTCATATCCGTAGCCGTTGGGTCCATTGTCATATACAGGATTGAACAAAACCAGTGCATTGGGTACTGCGGAAAATGAAAGGTTATCTTCTTCGCTATCAAATTTTTTAATGGTTGCAGTTGCAGCTGCCAAATGTCCACCAGCAGAACCACCTCCTACAGCAAGTTTATTAGGATTTACACCAATAGCTTTAGCATTTTCACGGATAAAACGAACTGCAGATTTGGCATCTTGCACACAGGTATAGGGCAATGCTCCATCCTTCTCAGTTCGGTAGTTCGCACAAATAGCGATGATACCTCGAGATTTTAAATAAGCACTTTGAGGGTAAAACTGATTGGCATGCCCGCCTTTCCAGCCCCCTCCAAAGAAAAACAACACAGCAGGTCGGGTATCTCCTTGCTTAAAATCTTCGGGGTAAAACATAAAAAACTCAAGTCGCAAGGCATCTGTATGCTTGTAGGTTTTTATTTTATCCGGGTCAAAACCTCCTCCTTTTGTATAAATCTCTGGCATTAAATTTTGTGCATATCCACTATTTGACATACAAAGAATTAACAAAAATAGTAGTCGTAGTTGCCGTTTCATAAACTTGTCTGTTTTCAATTTCTCCCTCAAAGGTCTTTCTTTTCTTTTAATATTCAAGGTTCAATCTTTTCAAAAATTGACATATTTCCTTACAATAGCATATAAAATGTAAAGAATAAACTTCGTTAATAACGATCTTTCGAAAAATACATTAAGTTATTCACTTCATTAAAATACCCTTTAAGAATTGAATCTTAAAGGGTATTTGATACGGCAAATAAGCTCCTTACTTATTCAACAGACACATCAAAAGTTACTGTGATGTCAGTACCACCACCTGCATCTTCCAATCCTGTGTTTGGCTTTGTAGGCTCATGACGTAAGGTAAAAGTCAACGCACCTGAACTTGCCGCTCCAGCAGTAAGTGTAAATTCGGTACCAAGGTTATCTCCTGCAGTATCGAAATTAGCGTAGGCTACGGATACATCTAATCCTGAACCAACTGTATAGAAAAATTGGTGTTCCAAGTCTTCTTCTTCAACCTCTTCAGTAATGTCTTCTGCAGGGTCTTCAGTTTCATTCCATAATTTGATGCTTCCATCATAAACAACACCTGCTGCTAAAGGCCCAGAAACGGTAACTACAGGATCGTTTGGCCCATCGCCATCTAAATCCTGACTCTCTAAAGTAATTTCAGTTCCTTGCCCTTGAGGCGTAAGTGTTGCAATTAAAGTGGTAATCACTTCTTCTTCATGTACTTCTTCCGGTATGTCATCGTCATCTGAACATGACATAAGTAATGCTGCTGAAAGAATTGCTGTTGCTAATAATTTTCCTGTTTTCATTTGTTTTTGATTTTAAATAATTAATAATTGAGTTTTAGATTTAATAAAAAGTTTCTCCCTAAATCATCGGCATAATATCGCAAACGATTCAGGTAATTTCTGTAGGATGTATCCATAACGTTGGTAACGGAAACACCTACGGTAAGTGTCGATTTTTCTGTAGCTTTTACTGCTATACTTGAATTAAAGTTGAGTAGGTGATACGCGTCTGGTGGTGTACTCACATCTACTACTTTTGTCTCGCCTAATTCGGGAACATAGACTTCAAAGTTATTGTTGGGATATTCATTTTGACGGAATGCATACACACTTTGCAAGGACAAGCGCAGCTTATTGGGTTCCTGACTTTGATATACAATTTCATTCGTTGTGTTCACCGGAGGCATATGTATCAATGGGATATCCAAAGTACGATCATAGCCTTTTACCAATGAGAACTGGTGGTTGAAACGGAAATCGCTTGAAAAAGCATAGGAAGCATCCACATCCACACCTAGTAATTGCGCATCGGTCTGTCTGTATTCCCAAACCGAAAAACTACCGCTAAGTGTAAAGTTTACATCTACAGGCTCCAAAACAATAAAACCGTCAACTTTATTTACAAAAGGCTGAATTGAAAAACTGAATTTTTCATGATGGCGCTCCAATGTCATTGAAATTTTATGACCTATTTCTGAATGGAAGCTCAAATCCCCCAATTCAATTCGGGCAGCAGAATGGTGTAAACCTTCACTAAAAAGCTCGGCAGGATTGGGAGCTCTTGATGCCATAGAATAATTGAAATACACTTTGTGCTTTTCACCCAAAGCATAAGTGGCACCAACAGTTGCTGAAACATTGTTAAAATAAAGCTCAGGATGTGTGAGCACTTCATAACTACCTTCCTCAATTACTAATTCGGGGTAGCGTTCATCGTAGTTTCGCGATTCCCAAAATGAAGTACGATAATACTTATACACATCCATATAAGTAAAATCATACCTTCCTCCTGCTTCTAGAAGCAATGCATCATTCCATTTGTAGGTTGCAATGAGATACGTTCCTAATCCGTACTTTTTGTAATCCGGAATCAACCTTCTTACCCCTGTATTAGGATCTGGAAAGTTCTTTTGATAGTTAGCAGTTATACCGCTCTTTACGTTGAGTTCATCATTTGGCTGAGTATCTAAGTCAAGCAACAGACTGTGCGTGTCCAATTGCAAATCCATTGCCGGTTTGTACTTATCATCTCCTCTCCTTACATCATATTCCAATCGTTCGTTCTGTTGATAGTCATATTGCAAACTCAACTTTCCAACACCTTCAAAGTTTTTAAACCCTTTCAACCTGGCAAGGTGGTGTGTAACATCTTGTCTGGGAACATTAATAGTGTAAGTAAAATCTTTAATTATTAAAGGCTTATCACTTTCAATAGCCCTTACCAGATCCCATACACCACCGAGATGGGACGCCCTTAATATGCCAATCTCATTTTTAAAAAGCGAATAATAGGCTTCAAATCCATAAGAAAAGCGATTGAACCCTACATTTATTGACATACTTCGTTCAAACATCCCTGTATTGCTCAAATTGTAATCGGGCGCTTCAAAATCTCCAAAGCGCTTTAACGTTCCTTGAACTGTGGTAAACCAACCGGTCTGATAGCTTTTAGTCAATTGAGAAGTGGTTGAAGTACCTCTACCATTCGAGGCTCCGGTGAACAATGTTTTTCCATAGAGACTGTCTTTTACAGGCACCTTTAATGCTTCAGCAACAATCACCCCTCCTACGGCATCACCACTATATTGAAGAGCCGCAGCTCCTTTAATTACGGTAAGATTGCTCACAGAATTTATATCGATATTCGGTGCGTGTTCAGACCCCCATTCCTGATCTTGCATACGAACACCATTATTGATAATCGCTACACGGCTGCTATGCAAACCATTAATCATAGGCTTCACCACCGTATTTCCGGTATTTAGGGATGAAACACCACTCAAACTATTGAGCGCATCACCAAGAGTTCCGCTACTATAGCGCTCCAATTCTTGTTGTGTAAGGGTGTTTTCTAAAATTGTTTTGGATTTCACACTATACGCTTTACCCAACACCGTAATTTGATTCAATTCTTCTAAATGGTGTTCCAATTTTAGATTCTTACGCGTGTTACCACTTACTTTCACTTTGAAAGCCGTGGTCTCACAGTAGGGATGCGACACCTCAACTATATAAGTCGCGTCACATAAATTGGAAATAATAAAATTACCGTCAAAATCAGTCACAACGGCTTGTCCGGTATCCGTAACGATAATGGTTGCTCCACCAAGATTTGAATCATCGTGAAGATCAATCACAGCGCCAGAAAGACTACTGTCACAATTTTGTGAAATAGCTGAAATACTGCTACATAGCAGTATCCATAAGATATACTTGTGCATATAAATTCTTAATTAACATAATAAACTAGTTTTGTTGATTAAGAAAATACAGGTGGTGCTCGTAACTGAGCATTGGTTATTTTAAAGGAATGGAATAATAAAGAAGTGAAGTCAATAGCACGCTCAACAAACTGTTTTTGCACTACTACATCCGAAATTTTTTCCGCTTCGAAATTAAAAGAAGTAAAATGAAAACTACATATTTCACATTTTTCTTTTGTCGCATGTACATGAGTTTTCTGGTCGGTACAAGCTACGTGCTCATGCCCCTCCAAAACATGAAAAAGCTGGACAGCCGTAGGCAACATCAGTGCTAATACAAGCACGAATGCAGCTAAATGCTTACCAAACTTTTTACTTAAACCCATTGTTTTAAATTACATAGAAAAACGCAAAAGTAAAACATTATTTCTGAATTGAGCTCATCTCACTAGAAAAAAAGCGTATCTACGGCTTATGCTCTTATCGAAAATAACGAAAACCTTCTTGACTTATTTATAGTTTTTATCTTCAGGGTATTTCGCCATAAAGGCTTCTGCTTTTTCCCACCATTATTGAACTTCCGCAAAAAATAGGCACTCTTTGATGCAACTCAGTAGGCTTCAAATCCAAAATTCTCTGGTAACCATCGGTTGCCTTTCCATTGGCTTGTTCTGCCAAGAAAGCAATGGGATTGCACTCATACAACAAACGTAACTTCCCCTGTGGCGCTTTAGAACTGGTTGGGTATATATAAATACCTCCCTTTATCATGTTCCTATGAAAATCCGAAACCAACGAACCTATATATCGTGAAGTATACGGTCTGTCCTCTTCTTCTGCCTGACAGTATTTTAAGTAATCTTTTACCCCTTGCGGAAAGTGTGCATAATAGCCTTCATTGATAGAATAGATTTTACCCGTTTCTGGAAATTGCATATCGGGATGCGAAAGATAAAAGGTTCCCAAAGCAGGGTTTAGGGTAAATCCATTTACACCGTGTCCTGTCGTATACACCAACATGGTCGATGTTCCATAAACAATATAACCCGCCGCTACCTGTTCATTTCCTTTTTGTAAAAAATCTTCAGGTTGTACTGGTGTGCCTTCTGGTGTAATCCTTCTATAAATGGAAAAAATAGTTCCTACGGACACATTGACATCAATATTTGAAGAACCGTCCAAAGGATCAATCAATACAACATACTTGTTCGAGTTGCAGTTTTCTTTTCCTTGAATCGTAATGAAATCATCTTCCTCCTCACTGGCAATTCCACATACAATTTCTCTATTGATAAGTGCCGACTTAAATACATCGTTGGCATACACATCTAATTTTTGCTGATCTTCGCCCTGAATATTGGTATCACCGGCTTCCCCCAGAATATCCACCAATCCGGCTTTATTTACTTCGTGATTCACAATTTTAGCCGCCAGTCGGATCGAATTTATCAATCTAGAAAGCTCTCCCGAAGAATACTTAAAATGTTTTTGGTTGTCGATGATAAATTCACCAAGGGTGATGTGTCTTTTTTCCATGAAAATGCTTTTTTGAATAGTTAGTTAAAAAAATTTCAAGATGAACATAGTTTGGTTGCAGCAAAAATAACGTATACCTAAACACTCAATACAACACATACATACTCATTTATTAACATATTTTGCTTAGTTTTTAACATTTTTGCAATAAAAGATAGTGACACTTTGACAAGTTAACTGCCCCCTATTAAAAACAACTCAATTTCTGGAATCAAAACAAGACTTCATTTTTTCATCTACTCATTCAATTAAAACCGAAAACCAACACCAGCAGTAGGTCCTGCCAGTATCAAATCCAAATCAAACTCCTTAGACTCTATGGAAGTTTCATGACTAAGATTCAAATAAGTCCAACCCAACTGCACATCGACTAGTTTAGAAAGCCGATAGCGCAATCTTGTATTTACCTGCCAAGACTGTTTCGCTTTATTAATTCCAAAATCGCCTTGACCTTCAAAACGAAACCGCTTGTAATCCAAGGGCACATACAAGCCAAAAACAGGTTCAAACCAATTTGGCTCCGTATCAATAGCCAACGAAGAATCTAAAAACTGTGATTCAAGATCAATATAGGCATATCGAATACCCGTATAAGGTACTATAGCCACCGCAAAATGATTCGCTGTTTGTTGCTCCCAAACCGTATAACCAGCAATTAACCTAGGCACGGTTCCCTGCACCGCAAGCCTAAAAAATTCTTTTTCTCCAGCACCAACCAAAGCTTCATAAGTAAAAACAGTACTCACTTTACCAGAAAACAAATCGGCCTGAAACCACCATTTATCATAGTTTGCCACAATCCTTCCCACTACATAAAAACTCCAAATCGGGATTTCCCTGTTTAGTCGTTCAAAACTCTCTTTTCCTCATCATCTCCGGAAGAAGAGGAATCAAAACTACCATACACTAGTTTTCCCTTGAAAAACCAGGAATCCATAAAGGCAACTCAATAAGCCAATTTCCGATTTCTGAAATCTGTAAAATACACCGATTCATCAGCTTCTTGTGCATGTAACGTTTGAGGCAACATTAATTACCAAGCCTAAAAAAAAGAATTCGAGCGAAAAATATTTGCTTATTCATAACCGTTGAAATGATAAATTATAAACCCCAATTTAATAAGTGAATCTATTTTCTTCCTAATTTCGAACAAAATGACTTTGCACCAAATTGTTTTATCAAAACCTTTGAACTCTTTAATTCAAAAGCTTGCACAGCTGTCAACTTCGCAAACAAATGGAATCCCCCCCCTCCTAACAAAATAGGAATGGTTGTAAGATAAAGATCATCGATTAAATCTTCTTTTAAAAAATTTTGAATGGTTGCTCCTCCATCTACATAAAGCCGTTCAAAACCCAAAGCGTGGATTTCAGACAGCACTGCCTTAAGACCTCCTTTTACAAGAAAGACCTTCCCCTTCAAAGATTCAGGAATCAAAGTCATCGTATTACTCAATACAAACACCGGCTTTTCATAAGGCCAATCCATATCAAACCCATGAACGGTATCGAAGGTATTACGC
Source organism: uncultured Flavobacteriaceae bacterium (assembly GCA_943789365.1). Taxonomy (GTDB): domain Bacteria; phylum Bacteroidota; class Bacteroidia; order Flavobacteriales; family Flavobacteriaceae; genus Flavicella. Next base: position 1,305,142 of record CALSTV010000001.1, read on the forward strand.
CCCATAACGATAGCATCAATTTCTGAAGTAAAAGCTCCATAACCCATATCTGAATTGTCCGGATTAGGAACGCTATGCAGCCAATCTATACTCCCATTGGCATCAGCAATATAACCATCGATACTCGTAGCTATGTAGACACTGTTTTCTTTTCATCCCATTTTTTTTAGATTCATTTTTCCCAAAAACGCCCTTTAAAATGCTTAACACTGACAATAACCTGTCACAAACACAGTTCTAAAAATACAATTTTTTCTAATGTAAACACAACAAACAAGAGCCTACACAACTACAAAAACAAAAAAAACATAAAAAATTTCGAAATGAAGGTAGGGTAAACAAATACTAGCCTGTTTTTATATATAGAAACCGAAAATATAAACTTTTAAATAAAACACTTATGAAACGAGTTACACAACTATTTACTGCACTAACAGCATCTATGTTCCTTTTCACATCTTGTGAACAGAATTTAACAGAAGACCTTGCTACAAACGAAGCTTTGACAGAATTATCTTCAGAAGAAATTGCTTCCGCAATTGAAACCATGTCTATCGCCTATGACATCACGGCATTATCAGACGACGATACCGAAGTGACCATCTCTAGTGATGAAGAATTAGACTCCTATGGAAAAAAAACAGAAAAGACCTCGTATTGTGTACCCTATTGAAGTAACAGTAGACGGAGAGATTATCACTGTAAGCAGCAAAGAAGAAATGAAAGAATTGATTGGTAAAAAGAAAAGAGGACACAGACCTCCTCCATTTGAATTCGTATTCCCTGTTACTGTAAGCACAGATTCTGGTGATTTAGAAATTACAGACAAAGAAGCTTTTAAAGCTTATAGAGAATCATTAGAAGAAGGAACACATCCAGCATTTGTATTCCCTATCACTGTAATTATGGACGACGAAACTATCGTTATCAACAGCGAAGAAGAATTGAAAGACCTAAAGCCAGATCACAAACCAAGACACAAACATCCTGAATTTGTATTTCCTCTTTCTGTAGTTACTCCAGATGGAGACCTTGAAATCGCAGACAAAGAAGCGATGAAAGCCTACAAAGAAACTTTGGAAGAAGGAACACGACCTGAATTCGTATACCCTATCTCAATCATTGTCAACGAAGAAACTATTGTTATTAATAGTGAAGAAGAATTAAAAGACGCTAAGCCCAACCACGGTCCTAAACGTCCTGAATTGGTATTCCCTGTAAGCGTTGTTACGGAAGATGGAAACCTCGAAATTGAAGACAAAGAAGCGATGCAAGCTTACAAAGAAACTTTAGAAGAAGGAACACGTCCAGAATTTGTATTCCCAATTACGGTGCTTATTGACAGTGAGGAATTCACTGTAAATGATGAAGATGAATTAAAAGCCTTGTTTCCTAAAAAAGGAAAAAAGAAATAACATCCTACCACTATCTAGTTCTTCTCTAGCTTCCTTCTAGAGAAGAACTTTACCAACTAAAAACCGTCGTCATGAAAACAACTCTATTCTACATAGCACTCATCGTATGTCTTGGTATACACACAACGAGTATAGCACAAAAGAAAACTAGAAAAATTGACAAAACATCGGTAAGAATTTGGACACATCCAAAAACACAAAAATCGTTTAAAGGAAAGTTTTTAAAACAAAACAACGGCATCATATATGTCGTAAACACCCAAGGCGAAGTGATTGTGATGCAAAAAAGATTTTTAACAAAAAACAATATGAAATTTGTAAACAACAACGCAACAAGCAAACAAAACAATAAAATCGTTGTATCAAAACAACGAAAATATTTAAAGAAAGTAGCCAATGGTTAATGGCTAAAATTAAGTAGTTAGTATTTTTTTAGGGAGAACTCCTACAGAGGTAAAAGTCTGTGGGAGTTTGTTTTTTTATTAAAAAGCGAACATCCGTTATACTTATTGTGCTATATACCGTAAACAAATTCGTATAAAAAAGTGAAATTGCACATTCGTAAAGAATTATATTTCATGAAAATCAGAATACTACTTATCACTGCCTTTTGTCTTAGCACAATGGCATATGGACAAAAAAAATACAAAGCCGACTGGAAGAGCTTATCAAAACACAACGAATCACCTGAATGGTTTCAAGATGCGAAATTTGGCATTTACTTCCATTGGGGTCCTTATTCCGTTCCTGCTTTTGGAAACGAACACTACCCAAGAACTATGTACGGACATAAGAGCGGTAAAAAACCTGTTCAAAAAACAAAAAAAGAAGAAGGTGTTGGTGTTGGATTTCAAACCTATAGAGAACATGAATTTCACAAAGAAAACTTTGGGGCTCCTAAAGACTTTGAATACCACGACCTTATCCCTATGTTTAAGGGCACCAATTACAACGCTGAGCAATGGGCAGATCTTTTCCTGTTGGCAGGTGCTAAATTTGCAGGACCTGTTGCAATGCACCACGACGGCTATGCCATGTGGGATTCAAAAATCACCCCTTGGAACGCCGCACAAACAGGACCTAAAACAGATATTGTTGGCACCTTATCCAAAGCACTTCGAAAAAGAAACCTTAAAGTCATTACTACATTCCACCACGCAAAAGTAGGAAGATACCCAGAAGACGCCGACGCCAGAACCCAACACAGATGGCACTACCTTGGACGTGAAAAATACTTAGAAAGAGAAGCTCCTAAAAGAGTAAACAACGATACTGAAGCCTTACAATTATTGTACGGAACCATGCCTTGGGATAAATTTTGCACCAACTGGAATGGACTGCTAAAGGAAGTTATTGACAACTACCAACCTGACATGATATGGTTCGACTCTTGGCTAGATCGACTTCCTCAAAAAAACAGACAAGAATTTGCAGCTTATTATCTTAACCAAGCTAAAAAATGGGACAAAGAAGTTGTCATCACCTACAAACAAAACGACCTACCCCAAAATGTTGGTGTCCTTGATTTTGAAAAAGGGCGTATGGATGAGCTCACAGATTACACATGGCTCACCGATGGTACCATTAGCGACGGCTCATGGGCAACCACCGGAAGCTGGTCCTACACAGAAGAACTCGATATCAAAGACTCAAAGACCCTTTTACATATTTTGATTGATATTGTCAGTAAAAACGGAAACTTCTTATTGAACATCTCCCCTACTGCAGACGGTATTATTCCTGATGCACAGCAAAAAAGTCTTCTAGAAATGGGTACTTGGCTACGTGCTAATGGCGAAGCTATTTACGGCACAAGACCTTTTATAACCTATGGCGAGGGACCTAAAAGACTGCAAGGAAGTGGTCATTTTGTAGCCATGACAAAACCTTATGACAAAGAAAACATTCGCTACACTACCAAAGAAAATGACATCTACGCCATTCAAATGGGATGGGCGGGCAGCCAAAAAGAAGTACTTCTTACTGCCTTTGCCAAAGACAAAATAGGGAAAACTAAAATTAAAAACGTTTCAGTATTGGATTCGTCAGAAACTATTTCATGGGAACTAAACGATCAGGGACTTATCGTAAAAACTCCTTTTAAAGCATCCAACAAAAAAGCGTTGGTCTTTAAAATAGAAACTGAAAACGGATGGAAAACCATGACCACAGAAAATATAGTTCTCAAAAGAGCCCCAATACAAATTGATGGTTAAACACATTTTTACTTCGATCCCATGAACGCCAAACTTAAATTACCTTTAATTGCATTATTTCTCTGTTGTACATTAACTCAAATTCATGCCCAAAAAAAAGACAACAACGCAACTATAAAACGCAGCTTAGCCTTCCAAAGATACCAAACTAGCAACCTAAACTTTGAGGCAGAAAACCCATTTTTCCCAATGTTCAGCTATGCAATAACTACGGGACTCGGGTATAAAACAACAACTGAAGACGACGCACTCATTTCAAAAAAACTCACCGCCTATACAGGGCCATCTAACGTACCGCAACTAGTGCGCCTTAGAAAGCAACAACAACCCTTAAGAGCAGCCTACTATTTACGTCATGCGCTAGAAGGTTTTGAAGAAAACACCACCTATAGAGATGTTACCAGCCCTATAAAAATTGGTGACACCTACCATATATGGTATAGTAAATCTTGGGGCGTGCCCCCAGTTGGACAAAAAAATGGATCACAGGAATCCTACCAAGACATAAAAAACAACTGGAAACGCATCTATTCATGGGATTTCGTATCCATCTGGCATGCCACCTCAAAAGACACTTACAACTGGAAAGAAGAAGGCATGGCACTAGAACCAGGACCTACAGACTCCTTTGATGATCGCTGTGTTTTTACGCCCGACATTCTTGTAGCCAACGGTAAATACTACCTCTACTACCAAGTAGCAAAATCGCCTCATGTATACAGAGAAGGTCCCCATAGCATTGCCATGGCATGGGCAGACAACCCAAATGGACCTTGGCACAAATCTAAAAAACCAATCTTAACCCCTAGTGAACCAGGGCATTTTGACTCCAAAAAAGTGCACGACCCTAGCATCATTGTAAAAGGTGGAAAATACTACCTCTATTATAAGGGTGATGGAGATCATGAAAATCGAAAGCAATTTGGAGAACCTTTTTACATTGGATGGGGTGTTGCCGTTGCGGACAATCCTGAAGGGCCTTTTGTAAAATCTGAATTGAACCCTGTAGTAGCAGGTGGACATGAAGTGGTTATTTTCCCTTACAAAAGTGGTGTTTGTGGAATGCTAAGACAAGGTCCAGAATTGTACAGCATGCAATATGCCAAAGATGGATTGAATTTTGAAATGGTATCGCATGTTACTGATGTTCCACATGCAGGTACATTTTTTAGACAAGGAAAATTCAAAGACATTGACAAATACCCTGCTAAACTACCAACATGGGGGCTTTCACATAGCTACCGTTTGGGCTCTAGAGAAGCCTTTATCATTCGCTATGATGTTAATTTTAAGAAACTTAAACATTAATTAATCTTCATAGAAAAGATGAAGAAAATTTATATTCTTATTTTATACTTAGTTGTTTTTTCAATTGGAAATCTATCTACTAAAGGACAAAATAAAAATCGTACAACATTCCCAGCAGTTGTTCCTGAACAAAACAAACCTCCGTTAAAAAGTAAAAAAACTTTCTTACAACTTTTTTGCTCTAACAAACAGTATATTTACAAACCCAATCAACAAAACAAACCCTATAACATTTTATAAAAACACCTTCAACCTCCAAATGAAAACAACAACTAAAATCCTACAAATCATACTGTTTTCAGCATGCATAAATATAGCTGCACAGAAAACAAAACAAAAACCAAATGTTATTATCGTCATTACCGATGATCAAGGAAGAGGTGATTTGGGCTGTTATGGCAATACCGTAATCAAAACTCCTACTATTGACAAACTGCACCATACAGGTGTTCGTTTAAACAATTTTCATGTCTCCACAACTTGTGCTCCTTCCAGAGCTTCACTAATGACTGGGAGACACACAAACCGACTTAATTGTTTTCACACCATAGCAGGACGTTCCTTGCTGTTTGAAGACGAAGTATTACTACCTGAAATCTTAGCTCAAAACGGCTATGCCACAGCAATGTTTGGGAAATGGCACTTGGGAGACAACTACCCATATAGACCAGAAGATAGAGGATTTCAAACAGTCACAAGACATGGAGGTGGCGGAATTACACAAGGGCCAGACTTTTGGGGCAATGATTATTTTGACGATACATACTGGGTAAGAAAACCAGAAGAAACCAGCACAAAAACAAAAAAATTCGAAGGGTATTGTACCGATGTATTTTTTGATGAGGCGCAAGCGTTTATTAAAGAGAACAAAGACCAACCTTTCTTTGCTTATATTTCTCCAAATGCGCCACATGGCCCCCTTAATGTACCTCAGAAATATTACGACATTTACAAAGACGAACCAAAGCTCAAAGAAAAACAAAAACGTTTTTATGGTATGGTTACTAATATTGATGACAATATTAAGGCCCTTCAAAAAACGCTAAAAAAACTTAAAATTGACCAAAACACCTTGTTGATTTTTATGACTGATAACGGGACAGGTGCTGGACGTCCCCAAACTGCAAACGGAATCAATTACGGTCATGGAGGTGGACTTAGAGGACATAAAGGAAGTCAATATGAAGGAGGACATCGTGTTCCTTTTATCATGAACTGGCCAGCTGGTAATTTAACAGGCGGAAAAGATATCGATGCCTTATTAGCACACTACGACGTGCTACCCACTTTTATAGACTTGCTTGAACTACGCGATGTACACACAAAACCTCAGGATGGGAAAAGCTTTGCAGGTCTGCTTACTGGCACATCCGATGCATGGAAAAACCGAATTCTATATATGGACACCCAACGCCTACAAAATTTGGTAAAGGGACGTAAATATACCGTTATAGATAATGACTGGCGTTTGGTAGACGGAAAAGAACTGTACAATGTAACGGAAGACTTAGCTCAGAAAAACAACATCATTGCTGAGCATCCAGAAGTTGCAAAACGACTGGCTGTTGGCTATGAAAAATGGTGGAACTCTTTTGATGTCGATTATTTAAACAGCACCTATGCTTATATCAAAGTTGGTACCAAATATGAAAACCCTTCTCGAATTAGCGCCCATGACATGCTTACAGGTCGTCTCAACAAAGCATGGCATCAATACGGAGCCGCAACTGCTTCAAAAGCCAACGGTCGTTGGAAAATAGAATTTGTAGAAGAAGGCGACTATAAAATAAGCCTTAGAAGGTTCCCACGCGAAAGCGGACTAGCAATTAACTCTAAGTTTCCTGCTGTTGAAAAACGATTTGAAATAGAACAAGATATGCCGGCCTCCAAAAAGGCAAATTTCAACAAGGCGTACCTCTATGTAGCCGACTTTCAAAAAACCCAAGAATTTGAACAAAGCACCGATGAAGTTACTTTTACTATGAATCTTCCCAAAGGTAAGTTCGACCTTGAAGCGAGCTTTTTTGATACTGAAGATTATATCTACCCTGTATACTATTTGTACATAGAAAAAATATAAACATCGTTATGGGCTACCAAAGACAGGTGTAATCAATTATGTTATCTTTACAATTATCTAATTATTATTGCTAGTTTTGTAAATTAAGTATCATCAGCATTCTATGAAACTCCATTTAGTCGACAGAAGCAGCCTTAACAACAGCTCATTTACAACCAAAATAAACGAGTACCCTTATTTCCTAAAAATATGGCACTACCATCCTGAACTGGAATTAGTCATCGTTTTAAAAAGTGAGGGGACTTGTTTTGTAGGCGATAGCATTGAAAAATTTCAATCGGGAGAAATCGTACTTATAGGAAAAAACGTACCGCATATGTGGTTGAACGACGACGACTATTTTCAAGACAATTCAAACCTCTCCGCCAAGGCAATTGCCATACATTTTAAAGAAGACTATCTCGGTACTGATTTCTTTGAGACCCCTGAAATGATTCACCTCTTGGAACTGTTTAAAAGAGCGCGATTTGGAGTCAAATTTGAAAACATTCCTACAGCATTAATCGCAGAAATTCAAGAAATGCTCGAACACGACGGTTTTGAAAAAACCATGGCATTTCTAAACATCCTAAACAAACTAGCGAAACATAAAAATCACAAATTACTGGCGAGTCAAGGCTTTATAAATTCTTTTAAAATTACAGAAAACAAAAAACTCGACAAGATTCACGCCTATATTTTTAACAACTTCAACAAGACCATTACACTAGAAGAGGTGGCAGAAATTGCCCATATGAACCCCTCCGCTTTCAGCCGTTTTTTTAAACGTGTAAACCGTAAAACATTTTCAAGATATGTGTCTGAGATTCGAATTGGCTATGCCTGTAAACTACTGCTTGAAGACAAATACAATATTGCCGCTGTCTGTTACGAATCTGGTTTCCACAACATTTCGAACTTTAATCGACAATTCAAAATGATAATGAATTGTACGCCTTCTTCTTATGTAAAAGAGCATAAGAAATAGAATTCTATTACTCAAAAACCACTTCATCTATAAAAACATCTTGGCCACTTCCATAACTACTGGAAAAGAATGTGAACCCAGAACGTATACAGCTCAAATCAAGATTCTTAGTCTTTATCGTATATTTCTTCCATTTGGTCGTTAGCTTAATTTCGATTGCCTTTTTTGCCGTATCTGGAAAAGGCTTGTTCTTACCAATCAAACCAAAACCTATACTCACCTTTACATTCTTTTTACTCGCTTTTGCCCAAAAAGAAAACTTTTTCGCACCAGAAATATCATAACCTCCTAAAACATCACCCCAGACATTAGCAGGGTCTACCAACCCTAAACCATACCAATTGTGATCTTGATTGTAAGCAATTTTTAGGGCCGCTGTACCCGAATAAACATCCTCTTCACACCGAGTAACTACTTTCATAGCTTTGTAATTCCCCATATATGCACTTGCGGCATACGGTTCATTTTCACCGTCTTTATACACATAAAATGGCAATGCTACTTTTGGCACCAAGTATTTTATTTTTTTCGCTTCCTCATCGTTAACCACAATACCCGTACTCTCAATTCCCATATTCCCATAGCTATCCTCTACCAAAGCATACACTTTTACTGGTCCGTCCACTTCAGGCAACTTTATTTCGTAACCCGCCTCAGCATTCCAGCGATGCTCCAAAACAATTAATTGATCACGTCGTTTCCGACTCCCAGTTCTTTGATTGTAGGCAAAACTTATGGTTAATGAATCCTCTTCTACATCCTTAACCTCTAAATGAACTGGCACCCAAACATTGCTTTCTAAAGCGTTGGCTGACAATAAAAACCTTTTAATTTCAGGAACCTTATTTATAGCCTGTTCTCCGGTAAACGCCTCACGAATTGCCCAATACTGAGGACGTTTCATTCCGTTATAATGTGTAAACAACCAAGGTGCCATAAAATCAGTCCCCGAAGCATAATGAAACACAAACACACCTAAATTAGCCGACTTGTTACGAATCCAATTGGGATATCCTTTTGCAATGGCCTCATATTTTTGGGCATCATTAGGAGCAACGATTACGCCGTTCTTCTGTTGATTGACATCCCATTCTCCAGTGACCCCAAATTCAGTGATTATATAGGGTTTGTCAATCCCTCTTTTCTGAAGTTCTTCGGCTAGTAAATTCGCACCCGGTCCGTAACTATTCAATCCATAAACATCTAAAGACGGCACATACTTTTGCCACCAATCCATACCAAAAGTCCATGCTTCAACAGAAACAATTGGATGCTTTACATCCTCCTTCTTAATAGCGCTGCAAACGCGTTCTAGCAATTGAGAATAGACAACTTTCTCTTCATCTTTAGCAGTATTCAGATACACCTCATTGCCGACACCCCACATGAGCACAGCTGGATGATCCTTGTACATATTCACCACTTTTAAGGCATTCCGAAACATCTCCTCTTTTCCCTTTGCATCCTTTAGATAATCAAAACGATCATCATCCTCCATACCGGGACGTCCGTGACGCATCCATATTCCAAGCATCACTCGAATACCATGTTTGTGAGCAGCATCTAATAACGCCATCGTATTTTCACCTGTTGCCCAGGTGCGAATGGTATTTACACCTAAAAAACTCAATTCTTTGCAATAGTCCTCATACTTTGCGATATCGCTATCGTATCCAAAAGTAACTCCTTTAATCTCATAAGGTTCACCAGCTACAAATAACCCCCAATTTCCTCCTTCTTTAGCAACCGCTATTTGACCATCCATTTTAGCAATAGACAGTACATACAAAATTAGAAAATACAGCTTTAATTGACACATATTTTAAGAAGGTTCTGCAACGAAAAAAAATGGATTTACAACATAAAAACTTACCTATGCAAAAACCGATTAAAGATAACAAAAACAATATAGATTAAGAAAAGACTGCCATAAAAAATATTGCAAATTCAAACTCAAGTTGATAATTCCAACACTATAGTAAAAAAATCATCCGTCACTCGAGTCATCATTACTCACTCCTATCTCCTATCTCCTTTCTCTTAAGTCTTACAAAAACAACCAATAAATTGCATTAAAAGAATCATTACATACTTAAACAGCAAATAAAGTATCACAATAAGTCAAATATTAGGAAGACTCAGTTTGTTATTCACTATAATATTGTAGTTCTGTTTTATTAGTAGAAATACATACATGAAAAACCAACAAAAAGTACTTAGAATACATGGCAAAGACAATGTCCTTGTCGCCTTGACGGATTTAAAAAAGGGAATGAAAGTTGCCTTTGAAAACGTAACCTACGAACTTCAAAACGACATTGCTGCCAAACATAAATTTGTAACTGAAAACCTCTCAAAAGACGAAAAAGTTTATATGTACGGAGTTTTGGTAGGAAAAGCAAAAAAAGAAATACTAAAAGGAGGACTTATCAGCACCACCAATTTAGAACACGATACGGAAACCTATGGAACCGATAGTTCAGAAGCACAAACCGTTTGGAATGCACCCGACATTTCTAAATTTACAAACAAGACTTTTGACGGATACCACAGAGCCGACGGTAAAGTAGGTACTGAAAACAATTGGCTCGTAATTCCACTTGTTTTCTGTCAGAATCGAAATGTAGAAGTCCTACAACAAGCCTTGGTTGAAAAACTAGGTTTCGGTAAAAAACAGCATCTTGGACTGGATGTTGACAGCTTAATTGACGATTTCAAATCAGGAGCTTCTGCTGAAAACATCTTAGCCAAAGACATCGTACAGGAAAGCGAAACCATTGCTAAAAACCCCTTGTTTCCCAATGTAGACGGTATTCGTTTTTTAACGCATGAAGGCGGTTGTGGCGGTGCTACATCCGACTCAGTTGCGCTTTGCAATTTACTAGCTGGATATATTAACAACCCAAACGTAGCTGGCGCAACCGTATTGAGCTTAGGATGTCAACACGCACAGTCTAGCATCCTACAAACCGCGCTACAAAGCATGTCACCAGACATACAGAAACCAGTTTACGTATTAGAACAACAACAGAGTACTTCAGAAAAAGAACTCTTAGCTCAAGCCGTAAAACAGACTTTTGTAGGTTTAATGGAAGCAAATAAAATTGAAAGAAAACCCGCAAAATTGTCTAAATTAGTCATCGGTTTGGAATGTGGTGGATCGGATGGTTTTTCTGGAATTTCTGCAAATCCAACACTGGGCTATGTATCTGACTTAATCGTTGGACTAGGAGGTGCAACCGTACTCTCTGAATTTCCAGAGTTGAATGGTGTAGAACAGGAATTGATCAACCGATGTACAAGTACTGAAAAAGCTGAAAAGTTCTCACACATCATGTCTACCTACAATGCAAAAGCAGATGCATTGGGTTCAGGTTTTTACGCAAACCCTTCGCCAGGAAACATCAAAGATGGATTGATTACCGACGCTATAAAATCGGCAGGAGCGGCTAAAAAAGGCGGAAGTTCTCCAGTAGAAGATGTACTCGACTATACTGAACAGGTTACGAAACCAGGTCTAAGTCTTTTGTGCACCCCTGGAAACGATGTGGAATCCACGACCGGACTAGCAGGTTCCGGTGCGAATGTAATTCTATTTACAACCGGTTTGGGAACTCCTACAGGAAACCCTATTACACCTGTTGTAAAAGTGTCATCAAACACTAAACTGTACAAAAAGATGAATGACATCATCGATTTTAATACAGGCGCAATTATCGAAGGAACCGCAAGTATTGCCGAAACTGGCGAAGCTTTGTTAGAACATGTAATCGCTGTGGCAAGTGGAAAACAAACCAAAGCGAGAAAATTAAGACAAGACGACTTTATTCCTTGGAAAAGAGGAATGTCACTATAAGCTAACCATTCATTGTGGTTAGCGCCATAAATGAATGAATAACCTTATAAAGAAAGTAAAAATGAAACGAATTGGAAGCCTTTTAATATGTATGCTAGTAATGCAACAGAGCATTGCCCAAGAAACTATCGAAGTTAGAAACGATACGATTGTACAAGATAGCATCTACATACCTAGCGAATCAAACCTTGCGGCAAGACAATGGTTTGAAGATGCCAAATTCGGTCTGTTTATCCATTGGGGAGTCTATAGTATTTTGGCCGATGGCGAATGGGTCATGCAACGAAAAAACATTGCAATCGATGCCTATAATAAGTTACCCTCCTTCTTCAACCCCACCCAATACAACGCAGAAGAATGGGTCTTGATGGCAAAAAATGCAGGCATGCAATACATCACCATCACCAGTCGTCATCACGATGGCTTTTCCATGTTCGACTCAAAGGCTACAGATTACAATATCGTTCAAAAAACACCTTATAAAAAAGACATCCTTAAAGACTTGGCAGACGCCTGTCATAAGCACGACATAAAACTATTCTTCTATTACTCTTTACTAGATTGGCATAGAGATGACTATTTCCCTCGAGGAAAAACAGGAAAAGGAATCGCTGGAAGAGGCCAAGGAAACTGGAGCAATTATATTGCTTTTATGAAAGCCCAACTTACCGAACTTTTAACCAATTATGGAGAAGTCGCTGGAATTTGGTTTGATGGAAAATGGGACCGTAAGACTGCCAACTGGCATTTCGATGAATTATACAAAACCATTCACGACCTACAACCGCAATGTCTTATTGGGAACAACCATCACGAAGCGGTAATGCCAGACGAAGATTTTCAAATGTTTGAAAAGGACCTACCAGGAAAATCTACCCAAGGCTTCGCCAGTAAAAAAGAAGATATTGGTGATTTGCCAAAAGAAGTTTGTGAAACTATCAATGGCTCATGGGGATTCAAATTAAAAGACAACAAACACAAAAGTAAAAAACAACTGGTACACCTACTTGTCAAATCGGCCGCACATGGCAGTAATCTTTTGCTCAATGTTGGACCTATGCCTAACGGAAAAATCCAAGCAGAACATATTGCTTCCTTGGCAGAAGTGGGCGAATGGCTACAAGCAAACGGAAAGAGTATCTATGGAACACGTGCCGGACGTATTGCGCCAAATAAGGATTGGGTATCTACGGAAAAAGAAAACACCATTTACTTACACATATTTACAAAACCCTACGAGGAAATGCTAATCATTCCTTCTTTTGAAGGTCGGATTAAATCGATGAAAGCATTAGGCTCTGAAAACGAAATAGATTTTCAACAAACAAAAAAGAACATACTCATAAAAATCCCCGAAGCGGAACAAAACGACATCGACACCGTACTCGAAATTACACTCTTATAAAATGACAAAATTCAGCCTAAAAAACAAAGTAGCCATCGTTACCGGCGGTGGAAGTGGAATTGGAAAATCCATTTCCTTAACCTTTGGTGCACAAGAAGCCAAAGTTCACATTTTAGATTTCAATCTTGAAGGTGCTCAAGAAACTGTAGCAGAAATCAATGCCTTGGGAGCAGCTGCAGAAGCGCACCAATGCGATGTTGCCAACCAACAAAATGTAAATGACATCATTGCAAAAATCACTAAAAATGAAAGCATCGACATATTGGTAAACAATGCAGGAATTGCACATGTGGGAAATGTTGAGGCTGTTGAGGAAGCAGATTTAGACCGCTTATACAATGTAAACATCAAAGGTGTTTACAACTGTATCAAAGCAAGTATCCCTTCGTTAAAAGAAAATGGAGGTGGCGTTATCTTAAACCTAGCATCTATAGGATCGTCTGTAGGACTCAACGATCGTTTCGCTTACTCTATGACAAAAGGTGCGGTATTGACCATGACCTATTCTGTAGCCAAAGATTACATAAGTGACGGTATCCGTTGTAATTGTATCTCTCCGGGTAGAGTTCACACACCCTTTGTGGATGGTTTTATCAAAAAGAACTATCCAGGAAGAGAAGATGAAATGTTCGAAAATCTTTCCAAAACACAACCTATTGGACGTATGGGTACCACTCAAGAAATAGCCGACTTGGTGCTGTTCTTATGTTCTGATGAAGCCGGATTCATTACTGGTTCTGAATACCCAATCGATGGTGGATTTGTAAAATTAAATGGAAAGTAAAAGTTCATAGCAAAAAGCAGACAGCAGGTAACCGATAGCCGATAGCCGATAGCCGATAGCCGATAGCCGATAGCCGATAGCAAAACAACAAAAAATAGAACAACAAAAAAAGTATCTAATGAAATTAATTAGATTTGGAGCCGAAGGGCAAGAAAAACCAGGAGTACAATTAGCAAACGGAACAAAAATTGACGTTTCGGCTTTTGGAACAGATTACAACGAAGAATTTTTCGGAAACGGAGGTATTGAAAAATTAAGTGCATGGTTGGAAGAAAATCAAGACAGCTGTCCAGAGATTGGAGATTCTGTTCGGTTAGGAGCCCCTTTAACACGTCCTTCTAAAATTGTTTGTGTAGGTTTGAACTACGCGCAACACGCAGCAGAAAGCGGAATGGACGTACCAAAAGAACCTGTATTATTTTTCAAAGCAACCTCAGCATTGGTTGGTCCAAATGACAATATCGTAATTCCTAAAGGAAGTACAAAAACGGACTGGGAAGTAGAATTATCTATTGTAATTGGTAAAAAAGCATCTTATGTTGAAGAAGCAGATGCTTTTGATCATATTGCCGGATATGTACTACACAACGATGTAAGTGAAAGAGCCTTTCAGTTGGAAAGATCTGGACAATGGGTAAAAGGAAAGAGCTGTGACACATTCGCACCTGTAGGTCCTTTTATTGCTACCAAAGATGAAATCAAAGACCCAAACAACTTGAACCTTTGGTTGAAATTGAATGGAAACATCATGCAAAACAGTTCTACTTCCGACTTTATTTTTAATGTCCAAGAAGTAGTAAGCCATATCAGTCAGTTTATGACCTTATTACCAGGAGATATCATTTCAACAGGTACGCCGTTTGGTGTTGGCTTTGGATTGCGACCAGAATTGTACTTAAAACCAGGAGATGTCGTTGAATTAGGTATTGAAGGTTTAGGTACTTCTCAACAAAATGTGGTAGCGTATTCTAAATAACAAGAATGGATTTACAACTGCAAAAAAAAATAATCATTGTTACAGGCGGTTCCAAGGGAATTGGACTTGGTATTGTTGAATCGTTGATTGAAGAGCATGCCATTCCTGTAATTATTGGAAGAAACAAAGAAAGCATATTGGAAGTGGTTGCTCGTTTTGAAAAAGAGGACAAAGAAGTCTTTCATGCCTTTGCCGAACTTTCAGACCCTAAACAATGTAAAGCTGCTGTCGATGCCGTGATTGAAAAATACGGCAGGATTGACGGACTGGTAAACAACGCAGGTGTAAATGATGGAGTAGGACTCGAAAATGGAAACTACGAAGATTTTATGCAATCCTTACAACGTAATTTGGTGCATTATTATATGATGGCCCACTATGCGTTGCCCGAGTTAAAGAAAAGTAAAGGAGCCATTGTAAATATTGGCTCCAAAACTTCAGTGACCGGTCAAGGAGGCACTTCTGGTTACGCCGCAGCGAATGGCGGTAGAAATGCACTGACACGCGAATGGGCCTTAGAATTATTACCCTACAGTGTTCGTGTAAACGCGTTGATTGTTGCAGAGTGCTACACCCCTTTGTACGAAAAATGGATCAGCACTTTTCCTAACAAAGAAGAAAAATTAGCAGCAATTACGAAAAATATCCCGTTGGAAAAAAGAATGACTACAGCTGAAGAAATTGCAGACACAGTTGCCTTCTTGTTATCTCCAAAATCGAGTCATACCACTGGGCAATTGCTATTTGTAGATGGTGGCTATACACATCTAGACAGAGCTTTGTAAAAAGCAAAGTACCGTATAGTACAGGACAGTTTACTATCCTAAAAATATTAATTTGCGGCCGTTATGGTTTCAATGAATCTATAGCGACAACAATAAACAAAAAAGTATGAAAGTAGGATTATTTATTCCTTGTTATATCAACCAATTGTACCCACAGGTTGGAATTGCCACTGTTGAAGTTTTAGAAAAACTCAATGTAGAAATTGTATACCCCACAGGGCAAACCTGTTGTGGGCAACCCATGGCGAATTCAGGCTATGAAAATGAATCTGTTGGAGCTTGCAACAATTTTGTGCAGAATTTTAAAGAATTCGACTATATCGTTACCCCCTCTGGAAGCTGCGCATACCATGTGAAAAAACATTACAATATCTTAGAACAAACACCAGAAGTTGTAAAAGTAAGAGACAATGTCTATGAACTATGTGACTTTATTGTAAATGTTTTAAAAATCAAAGATTTGGGCGCTTCATTTCCTGCCAAAGTAGGGGTACATAAAAGTTGTCATGGCTTAAGAGGCTTGCGTCTCGGTTCTTGCTCGGAGGTTGTAGGACCTTACTTCTCTTCTATTGATGACCTGCTAAAAGAGGTAAAAGGAGTAGAGCTTATGGAACTCAAAAGAAAAGATGAGTGCTGTGGCTTCGGAGGAACTTTTGCCGTAACCGAAGAAGCCGTTTCTGTAAAAATGGGAAAAGACAAAATTCAAGACCATTTAGACAGCGGTGTGGAAGTTATTACCGCAACAGACACCTCTTGCTTAATGCATTTGGAAGGACTGGTAAACAGAAACAAACAGCCCTTAAAAATACTCCACGTAGCGGAGATTTTGAACAGTCAGTTGTAGTTAACTGTTAGTAGAAGTAATAAAACTAAGATCTCAACACTAATTTATCCACCGGAGCACAGCGAAGGAGGAAAACGCACTCTATAGGGTGTTATATTTATAAAGATATGAGCCATTCAAAATTAGCCTCCATATTCAACAAAGACGAAAAAAAAGTAGATTGGCACGACAAGGCCCTTTGGTTTGTTCGTCATAAAAGAGACCTATCTGTACATCAGGTAAAAGGATGGGAATCTTTGCGAGATTTGGGACACGGCATCAAAGCACATATGTTGTCAAACTTAGACAGCTACTTGCAAGAGTTTGAAAAAAACGCACAAGCAAACGGTGTCGAAGTACACTGGGCGGCAAACGGCGAAGAACACAATCAGATTGTGCATAAAATCCTTAAGGAAAACAACGCCAAAAAGATTGTAAAGAGCAAGTCGATGTTGACCGAAGAGTGTCATTTGAACCCGTATTTGGAAGCCGATGGCATGGAAGTCATAGACACCGATTTAGGAGAACGCATTGTGCAATTAGCGAAAGAACCACCGAGTCATATTGTACTGCCGGCAATTCACAAAAACAAACACGAGGTAGATGAATTATTTCAAGAACACCTCGGTACTGAACCTTGTGATGGCGACCCTCAGTATTTAACCCATGAAGCAAGAAAACACCTCAGAGAAAAATTCATCACCGCAGATGCTGCCATTACAGGCGTAAACTTTGCCATTGCAGAAACAGGCGGTTTTGTAGTCTGTACCAATGAAGGAAATGCCGATATGGGCGCACATTTAGCACCGGTACATATTGCATGTATGGGAGTTGAAAAAATAATCCCAAAACAAGAACATTTAGGAGTGTTTTTGAGACTGCTTGCCAGATCAGCAACGGGACAACCGATTACTACCTATTCGTCACACTTTAGAAAACCTAAAGACGGTAGAAAAATGCATATTGTCATTGTAGACAATGGAAGATCAGAACAATTGAGCCGACCTGATTTTAGGGCTTCGCTACATTGTATTCGTTGTGGAGCTTGTATGAACACCTGCCCAATTTACAGACGTAGTGGCGGACATAGTTATGATGCGACAATTCCAGGACCTATTGGTTCTATACTTTCACCTGGAAAAGATTTAACCAAGCACAGTAGTTTGCCATTTGCATCTACGCTTTGTGGTTCCTGTTCGAATGTCTGTCCTGTAAAAATCGACATACACTCACAGCTGTACAAATGGAGGCAAATTATCACGAAAGAAACCCCGCAACCATTTGTTAAAAAGGCAAGTATGAAAATGATGGGGACTATGTTCTCCAAACCCTCACAATTTGAACGCGTAGGAAAACTAGCACGCTGGTCATTGAGAACTTTACCCAAATCGGTCATCAATGCAAAACCAAACACTTGGGGTAAGGAGAGAGATCTTCCAAAAGGCCCTAAACAGAGTTTTGATGAGTGGTATGCAGAAAAAAGGAAACAAGAGTAATGAACTGGTAGCAGGTAGCAGGTAGCAGGTAGCAGGTAGCAGGTAGCAGGTAGCAGGTAGCAGGTAGCAGGTAGCAATATAAAAAAACACCTATCACAAAAGGACAAATAGTTACATAAAAAGAGTAAAAAACATACCCAGTCAGAAGACGGGTGACATATCATAACCAGCTCTAAAAGGAGCAGAAAAAAACAACCCGTCGGTTGACGGGTGATATATCTATATGGGAAGTAGAGAAAAAATATTAGGACAGATAAAAGCGAATAAACCAGAATCGCTTGAATTACCAGCAATAGACCTCGGTCTTTTTGACGAAGGATTAGACTTACTTCAAGAGTTTACCAAAAAAGTAGAAGTCGTAGGCGGAAACGTTATTCAAATAGCTTCAGAAAACGAAGTACAGGCAAAAATGACTGAGTTATTTCCAGATGCTAAGGTAAAATACAGCACACTTGACGAAACTGAAGCCTTTAACACCCTGTCAATAGAAGCCATTCAGAAACCACATGACTTGGAAGATTTGGATATCTTGATTTTAAAAAGCGATATTGCAGTTGCGGAAAACGGGGCTGTCTGGTTGGACGATTCTAAAATCCCAATGCGTGTATTGCCTTTTATTACCAAGCACCTAGTTTTTGTACTGGAAGAAAAATCAATTTTGGGTTATATGCATGAAGCCTATGCCAATATTGATGATTTTGGCTTCGGTGTTTTTATCTCGGGACCTTCAAAAACAGCGGATATTGAACAGTCGTTGGTTATTGGTGCACATGGTGCATTGAGTTTAACTGTCTTTGTAAAAAAATAAACCACCTAATAATTAGTAGCATTAAAAAAGCACGCAAACAATTAAGTTTGCGTGCTTTTTGCATTTACATTGAGTACAGTACTAATTTGCTTTAAGCATTCATCACATGTTCGTATGCCATTTGATACAAATCTACCAATTCGGTATTTGGATTTGCTTCACGTATTGAGGTAACGTATCGCAACAAATCTTCTCTTTTGCTATGCACATGCGCACTATACAGGAGATCTTCAATTGTATTACTCATAGTCTTAGTTTTCGATTTCGTGAATTACTTTTAAGGTTTTCAACATAGAGTCTGGAGTTACCGATATAGTATCGATACCTTCTTCCACCAAAAACTGTGAAAAATCTGGAAAATCTGAAGGTCCTTGCCCGCAAATCCCCACCTTAGTCTTGTGCTTCTTAGCTGTTTTCAACAGCATTTTTATCATTGATTTTACAGCTTCATTTCGTTCGTCATACAAATGTGCCACCAAACTAGAATCGCGATCCAATCCTAAAGTTAGCTGCGTCAAATCGTTAGAACCGATAGAGAAACCATCTACCAAAGGAGCAAACTCGTCGGCTAAAATTATGTTCGAAGGTAGCTCTGCCATAATATACACCTCTAGGCCGCGTTCTCCTCTCTTAAGTCCATTTTCTTCCATGATTGCCAACACTTTTATGAGCTCTTGTGGTGTTCTACAAAACGGCACCATAATGGTAATATTCTCAAGTCCGTATTCATCACGTACTTTTTTCAAAGCTTTGCATTCCAACACAAACGCTTCCTTAAAAGTTTCTGCATAATAACGAGAAGCCCCTCTCCACCCAATCATTGGGTTTTCTTCTTTGGGTTCGTAATGATTTCCTCCTAACAAATTGAAATATTCATTTGATTTAAAATCAGACAATCGCGTGATTACTCTATTCGGATAAAAAGCAGCACCAATCTTGGCTACTCCTTGTGCCAATTTATTGATAAAGAAATCCTCTTCAGATGCATACCCTTTGATAAGTGCTTCAATAGTCTTGGTAAGTGGCGCATCATTCAAACTTCGATGATTTAACAAGGCTAAGGGGTGTACTTTTATATAATTGTTTATGATAAACTCTTCACGAGCAAGTCCAACACCAGCATTTGGAATTTTTCGATATTGAAATGCGAGTTCTGGAGAACCAATATTCATTAGGATTGGTGTCTTCGTTTTTGGAAAGGCATCGTAAGCTGTTTCTTGCAAGCTAAACTTTACTTTTCCTTCGTACACTTTTCCAACGCTTCCTTCCGCACAAGAAACCGTAATCTCTTGTCCATTTTTCAGGATGGAAGTTGCCTTTTGAGCTCCCACAATAGCAGGTACTCCTATTTCTCTCGCTACAATAGCGGCATGGCAAGTTCTCCCGCCTTTCTCGGTAATGATGGCAGATGCCTTCTTCATGAGCGGTTCCCAATCAGGGTCCGTCATCTCGGTTACCAGTACATCCCCCTCTTTGAATTCCGTCTCGTCTGAACTCCCATCTCTTCCATCCAAAGAATAGATACGATACACTTTTCCTGTACCAATTTTATCACCTACAGCAACCCCTTCTAGGATCAGCTTGTCTTCCAAATTACCAGCATCTTCAATTGCATACTCTTTAATACTGTTGGTTTCTTCTTGAGAGTGAATGGTTTCAGGACGCGCTTGCACTATAAACAGTTCATTAGAAAGTCCGTCAATTGCCCATTCAATGTCCATTGGACACCATCCGCCTCTCTTTTCGCTATAATAATCTTCAATTTTCTGTACCCATTCTGCCAATTGCACAATCTGTTTATCATTCAAACAAAAAGTACCTTGCATCGTGGTATTTACAGGAATGGTTTTTACGGTTTCAAAGGGTTTATTTCCATAAACCATTTTGTGCGTTTTTCTTCCCATTTTCTTATCGATAATTGCAGGAAACCCTTGTTTTAAGGTTGGTTTATAGACCAAAAACTCATCTGGAGAAATTTCCCCCCCTACAACCAATTCACCCAAGCCATACGCTCCATTGATAAGTACCACATCTTTAAAACCACTTTCGGTATCCAAAGAAAATGCAACACCAGATGCACCTAAATCGGAGCGGACCATTTTTTGAATACACACAGAAAGCTTTACCATAAAATGATCAAAGCCTCTTGACGAACGGTAAGAAATGGCACGGTCTGTATACAAAGAAGCAAAACAACTTCGTATAGCTGTCAATAACATTTCACCTCCTCGTATGTTCAAATAGGTAGATTGCTGACCTGCAAAAGAAGCGTCGGGTAAATCCTCTGCTGTTGCAGAGGAACGTACTGCAATATCCGTAGCTTCTTGCTCATAAGCTTCGGACAATTCGTAATAAGACTCCAAAATAGCTTTCTCGACAGTGACAGGAAACTTTCCATTGGAAATCAATTTTCTAATTTCAGAACCTGTTTTTCTCAATTGAATAATGTCTGTAGGATCAAGACCCTCTAAAATCTCATTGATTTTATCCTTGAGATGATTCTCTTCAATAAAAGCGTCAAATGCATCTACAGTTACAGCAAAACCGTTAGGAACACGGATGTTCTGAGCGGTTAAATTCTGAAGCATCTCTCCTAAGGAAGCATTTTTACCTCCAACAGTTGGTAAATCCTCAATGCCTACTTCATTTAACTTTTTAATGAATACTTGTGTTTGTTTCATGATGTTTTTCTTTGGTTTACTTTTACGAAATCGATTTCGTAAGATGAAAAAAAAATAGTTTTAAAAAATTGATCAATTATTGTACACTGCAAAATTTCATCATTTCTGATAGTTAACCAACCTAATTCATTGCATATAACGATACTATTTTTGCCCTGTATTAAATATAATAGTGTTTTTCGTTTTTTTAATATTATTTACAAAAAAACAAAATACGGACGTAAAACCCACAAATTCATCAAAAGAAGACGAATACCACGAAACAAAAGACAAGCCTAACAGCTTGATTTACTGCTTTCCAATTTATTTAAAACAAATCTCATTTTATATATTTGATAAGTTGTAAAAATATTTTAAGAGACAAAAAACCACATTTACTAATGCTTTCTAATAAATAAAAACAACTATGATATCACTTTTGTCAAGAATAATTTCACTAAAAAACATAAGCAACAACAGCTTAGCAGACTGAGTATAGATTTGGAAATTCATTTGTGTCTGACAAAAAATTTAGTGGTGGCAAATTTTTGTTTTTTAAGACTACCCTTCTCTTCGCAAGTTGTATTCTAATTAAAACTCACCCCCCTACCTGTATAAACAACTCCTTTCTCTTTCTGTCATCCTATTTAAAAATTGGGCAATAATTTTCTCAAAAAAAATTATTTAACATCAAATTTTCATAAATTGCATGACAATATCCTTCCTAATGAAAACATCCTACGTAACGTTATTTCTTTGGTCTATTTTAACTTTCTCCCCATTATATTCTCAACTGATCGATGGGAATCAACGAATTGAAACCTTTGGAAATGAACAGGGGTTTTTACAAAATACTATTAGTGCTATATCTTCCGACAACAAAGGGCATCTATGGTTTGCTACTCCGAATGGATTGATTCGCTACGATGGGTATTCGTTTGACAATTTCAGTCATGACCCTAAAGACCCAAGCTCTCTACCTGACAATTTTATCATCAATTTATTACGGGATAAAATGGGTAGATTATGGATTGGAACTAAGGAGGGCCTCTGCCTATATTTCTCCGATGAAGAACGATTTTTACGCCTCGATAACACCATTCGAAACGAAACATTTATTAAGGAGGATCATATCGGTAATATTTGGATTGGAAAAGATTCAAAACTCCATGTTTACGAATCAGAAAAAGTTCAATTCGAAGACAAATATAACAGTATTGACTTTACATCTGTTTTAAAAGGAAGATCCATAAAAGACATTTTATTTATTTCTTCTTCTGAGTTTCTTCTTGTGACAAATACAAAAATCTACAAAGTTGAACTTACCGACAAGAGCAAGTACACCTTTAAAATTAAACCAATTACATTTAATTATAAATTTAGAGGAATAAAAAACATCCTCCAAAGCGAAAATTCTTTTTGGATAGGAACATTTAATGGGCTACACCGTGCAATTATCGAGCACGACCACTTAACAATTGTGAAATCATATTTCACCAATATTCAAAAACCTTCGATTCCTAAATACTACATAACTTCTTTGTTCCTGGATTCAGAAAAACAATTATGGATAGGAACTTTTGACAACGGAATGCTACGATACAACGCTAAAAAAGACAACTTCATTTCTTATCGCTTCAATGGCATAAAAAACAAAACCAAGTTGAGCAGTAATCGTATTTTTTGCTTTTACGAAGACAGTTTTGGAGTACTATGGACAGGAACCGTACAAGGCGGTATAAACAAATTAGACAAGAATCAAAAGCCCTTTTATAATTACGCATACAACCCTTACGATGACAGTTCAATCTCTGGTAATTTAATTACTGATATTACCGAAGAAAAAGACGGTAAAATCTCATTTGCATTTTTCAAAAGTGCTATTTGCCAAACTGAACAGGTAATAACTCCGTCAAACCTCAACTCTATAAAGTTTAGAAAAACGCAAAACAAATTACAAAAGACAGAAAACCTTGCAGTTCTCACAAGTTTTACCGACACTAAAGGGTACCGATGGATTGGAACTGCCAATAATGTCTTTTTATACGATAAAAAGAAGAATTTTCTACATCTGGTGAAACTCAAAAAAAACAAAACATTAATTACAACAACTCAAAATTGGAAAATAGACCAACCAGATGAAGACCACATACTTATAGGAGGCTCAAATGTAACACTCTTGGAAAACCCATGGAAGAACATACTAAAACATCAGCCAGTTTCTGTAACGTACAATACACTGGACATTGGTTATGTAAATGACTTTATTGTCCTAGACAAGAATAACTACTGGTTTGCTACTCGTAAAGGGATTTTTAAAATCGCTTTAAAAAACAATAACCTAATAATTC
This sequence comes from uncultured Flavobacteriaceae bacterium, assembly GCA_943789365.1. Lineage (GTDB taxonomy): Bacteria > Bacteroidota > Bacteroidia > Flavobacteriales > Flavobacteriaceae > Flavicella. The sequence goes on from CALSTV010000001.1 coordinate 1,329,072, forward strand.
AAGAGCATTTATCAACAACTCCTAACAATCAAAATATCAAGCTTAGTCATAATAACATCTTCTCAATTCATCAAGAAAAAAACAGTGACATCCTTTGGCTGGGTTCTTTTGGAGGCGGAATCATGAAGCTTGAGCTCGACGCTGCAGCTCTACCCAAAAAAATAAAGAGTTATCACATGAAAGACGGACTACCTAATGAAGCAATTTATGGTATTCTCGAAGATAGCGAAGGAATGTTATGGATAAGTACTGACCGAGGTATTTGTAAATTTGACACTTCAAATGAAACCTTTGATGTTTATAACGTAAATGACGGTCTTTCAAGTGAAAATTACCGACAGTCCTCTTATCTAATGACTAAATCCGGCTTAATATGTATTGGTGGTATTAATGGACTTACTGTATTCGACCCTAAAAAAATTAAGAAAAACCAAATTCCTCCAAAAATTATTCTTTCTAATTTAAAAATAAACAACCAAGTCGTTAAAGCAAAAAAATTACATCAGGGAAATTTGATTATCGAAAAATCAATCGCTGAAACCAAAAAGCTTAACCTTGAGTACGCCAATAGAAACATTTCCTTGGACATTATTGTACAACATTATGCCACACCAAAAAACAATAATGTACTATATAAGTTAGAAGGCATCAATGAGGAATGGGTAGAAAACGAACACGGAAAAGCGACTGCAACGTATACCAACTTAAGCCCTGGAACCTACACTCTTAAATACAAGGGCACCAATGGAGACGGTATCTGGACTACCGAAACCAATGAACTTATTATTCACGTATTCCCTCCTTGGTACTTAAAATGGTGGAGCTTATTAGGTTTTGGAGTCCTTGGAATTATTTTTCTTTATCTGATATTCAGGTACACAATTCGCCAAGAAAAACTACGTACCCCTCAGGAATGATCACATCGTCTGACTCTCCGGGTAATTGACCCCCGGGCCAAATGGCTGTACTTTGCCAACTACCGTTTGATATTGGTTGAATGGTATCGGCTAAAACAATTTGAAAGCAAAAAAATAAGCTTATAGCTAAAAATAGATTTTTCATTGGTTATTGGTTTGGTTAGTTGGTTGGTTTAAAAATGTTTTTGGGTAATATTCAAAACACTTTATATTCATATAAGATGCTTTTTGACTTTTTATAGACAATTTTTTTTCTGTTTTTCAAAAAAAACACTTTACATAAAAAAGTAAAACGCATATGAACTCACATTTTAAAGCAGTGATACACATTGGTATACGTATTTTAATAAAACCATTGCTCCAAAACCCATCACAGCAACCTCAAATGAGGCATTAGGCAAAAAGCAAGAGTAGGAATATTTTAAAAGCCTCTGCCTACTGAAACTCTGAACCTCTTCCAATTAAACCCTTCAACAGTTCAATTTATCCGCCGTAGCGAAGCGAAGGAGGACGATTAAACAATTCAACCGCAAATGAGGCAATAGGCATTGGGCAAAAGGCAAGAGAAATATTTTGAAAGTCTCTGCCTCTCTGAAACTTTATCCCTCTGAACCTCTTTCAATTAAACGCTTCAACAGTTCAATTTATCCGCCGTAGCGAAGCGAAGAAGGACGATTAAACAATTCAACCGCAAATGAGGCAATAGACATTGGGCAAAAGGCAAGAGAAATATTTTGAAAGTCTCTGCCTCTCTGAAACTTTATCCCTCTGAACCTCTTTCAATTAAACCCTTCAACAGTTCAATTTATCCGCCGTAGCGAAGCGAAGGAGGACGATTAAACAATTCAACCGCAAATGAGGCAATAGGCATTGGGCAAAAGGCAAGAGAAATATTTTGAAAGTCTCTGCCTCTCTGAAACTTTATCCCTCTGAACCTCTTTCAATTAAACCCTTCAACAGTTCAATTTATCCGCCGTAGCGAAGCGAAGGAGGACGATTAAACAATTCAACCGCAAATGAGGCAATAGGCATTGGGCAAAAGGCAAGAGAAATATTTTGAAAGTCTCTGCCTCTCTGAAACTTTGTCCCTCTGAACCTCTTTCAATTAAACACTTCAACAGTTCAATTTATCCGCCGTAGCGAAGCGAAGGAGGACGATTAAACAATGCCCCCTCAGCTCCTCCGATTCGCCAACAAAGGCGGTGGTTCTCCATTAAAGGGGTTCCACCGGCTGATGCTTTTGGCTCCCAATCCGGCAGCGCGGATAACAGCACGATCTCCGTGTTTTTCGCGCATTTTATCCATCGCCTGATAAAGGTTCAGCATTTTTTCATTGTCTTCAAAGAGATTTACCTGGTGTCCGCCATTGACTAAATTGCTGAACTTCACCCCAATCAAACGTACCAACAAACGTCTTTGATACAGACTGTTGTAGAGCTCTTTGACAATGGGTAATATGGCATCGTCTGAGGCGCTGTATGGAATGCTTTTTTGCTTGGTATAGGTCTGAAAATCGGAATAGCGGATTTTTACCGAAACACAGGCGGTGAGTTTGTTGCCACGTCGCAATTGAAAAATCAGGTTCTCGGTCATGGCAATCAAAATGGTTCTTAGTTTTTGCACATCTATGGTATCCTTGTCGAAAGTACGCTCTGTGGAAATAGACTTGCGTTCTTGGTGTTTTATCACGGGGTTATTATCAATACCATTGGCTTTTTTCCACAGTGTACTGCCGTGTTTCCCAAACACCTTGGTCATCATATCTATGGGCATTTCCTGTACAGTTTTTATTTTCCGAATGCCCAAATCGCACAAAGAGTTATAGGTTTTTTGCCCTACCATAGGAATTTTCCGAACCGACAAAGGCGCCAAAAAAAACTTCTCAGCACCACTGTGTATTTTAATTTCATTGTTGGGCTTTGCTTCTCCAGTGGCAATTTTAGAAACGGTTTTATTGACCGACAAACCGAAAGAAATGGGCAATCCCGTTTCGCTAATAATTTTTTGCCGCAATTCTGAAGCCAGCTGATGACAACCAAAAAACTGATCCATACCTGTTAGATCGATATAAAACTCATCGATAGACGATTTTTCATAGAGCGGTACTTCGGAGGCTACTACTTCTGTGACGAGTTTTGAGTATTTGGTATAGATGCCAGAATTGCCGCGCAAGACTATAGCCTCCGGACAGAGTTGCTTTGCCATACGCATAGGCATGGCAGAATGCACGCCAAATTTTCGCGCTTCATAACTACAGGAAGCCACCACGCCTCGGTCTGAGGTTCCTCCTATCAAGACCGGACGATCTTTTAGCCGACTGTCGATTAGACGCTCGCAGGACACAAAAAAAGTATCCAAATCCATATGTACTATTGAACGTTCCATTGTATTTAAGTGGTTATTTTAAACTATTACTTGTCTCTTCGAGCGGAGACGACTTCTCGACTCCGCTCGAAGGGACATCTGAATATCTTGGATCTTGAATGATATCTAACTTTTCCAAGGCACTGACCTCTATACTTACACAGTCGAACTCTTGAGTTACCTTTCCTGTGATTTTATAGATACCACGTCCCCGAAAAGGGTATTTATACGCAACCTGAGGAAAATGTACCGTATCGATATGAGCGCCTTTGGTGTCAACAAAAGTTCCGAAATACATCAAGTCTCCTTTGGCAGTGCTCGTTTTTTTTACGGTGACATAATAGCCGTATACGGTAACCTCCTTCCCTTCATAAACCAACAAGTCTTTGGCAAACAATTTAGGTTGCAGCGGTGTTTCCAAAAGATCGAAAGGACTGCAGAGCGGAAAACCAAAATACTCCAGTTCGTCAAAAGCATCTTCCAACGGGTGCGAGGTCAACTCCGGTGTTTGATAGCTTTTTGTTTCGGAAACAAACAGGGTGTTTACGGCGGTTTCCATAGAAACTTTGTGTACTTTCATATGGGCTTCCCACAGCAGTTCGCGTTTGTTTCTTCCTGTAAACCGAAAGGCATTTACTTTGATCAATATGGCAATTTGCTCGAGCGATATGGGCACGCGATTGATAAAATCGTCCAAGTCTTTATAAGGACCGTTTGCCAAACGTTCGGAGACAATTTTCTTTGCGTTTGCCGATTCAAAAGAGTGCAGTAGCATAAACCCGATATAAATCGCATTGCCATAGATATAATGCCTGTAAAATGAATGGTTTACCTCCACCGAATGAATCCTGGCACCGTGCATTCTGGCTTCGTGCACATAGTATTCGGGACGGTAAAAACCACCGTGATTGTTCAGCGTTGCCACCATATATTCTAAAGGGAAATACGCTTTTAAAAAGAGACTTTGATAACTTTCTACAGCATAAGAAGCAGAATGTCCTTTAGCAAAGGCATAGCCTGCAAAACTTTCTATTTGTCGCCATATCTCTTGGGTCAGTTCCAAGCTATGTCCTTTTGTAACGCAGTTATCGAAAAAGGACTGTTTTACTTTTAAAAAGGAGTCTTTAGAACGCAGTTTTCCGCTCATTCCACGGCGTAGCATATCGGCTTCCCCTAGGTTCAAACCTCCAAAATAATGCGCTACTTTGATTACGTCTTCTTGATAGACCATCACCCCATAGGTTTCGGGCATGATGTTGAGCAATATCGGATGGGCGTCTTTGCGCTTTTCAGGATGTCGGTAGCGTTGAATATAGGTACGCATCATTCCCGATTTTGCCACCCCCGGACGAATGACAGAGCTGGCAGCTACCAAGCCCAGATAATCCTGTACCTGTAATTTTTTTAACAGCATACGCATGGCAGGCGATTCAACATAAAAACAACCGATGGCTTTGGCGTTTTTTAAGAGCTGTTTGATGTTTTTATCTTCTTTAAAGCGTTTGATATCATGAACATCAATGGGAGGTAATTCGGGGCGGTTGTAACGAACAATGTCTACTGCTTCTCGAATTTTTCCCAAACCGCGCTGACTCAAGATGTCGAATTTGTACAAACCGATATCTTCGGCAATAATCATATCGAACATCACCGTTGCAAAACCTTTGGGCGGCATATAGGTTGCGCTGTAATGCGACAAGGGCCTTTTCAGCAATCAAAATACCGCCGGGATGAATGCCCAGGTAATTGGGAAATCCCTGAATATACTCACTGTATACCAGTACCAACTGTGCCAACTGATCGAGTTGTTCCGGGTTATAGGCACCGGTGGATAGTTTGTCGATATCACTTTTGGGCAGTCCAAAGACCTTGCCCAGTTCGCGTACGGAAGCTCTGTATTTAAACGTGTTGTATACGGCAATCAGCGAAGTGTTTGGAAAGCGATTAAAAATATACTGCATGATGTCATCGCGATCTCGCCAGGAGAAATCTAGATCAAAATCGGGGGCATTGCTTCGGTAGAGATTGATAAAACGCTCAAAATACAAATCCAGTTCAATAGGGTCTACATCGGTAATTCTCAAAAGATAGGCTACAATGCTGTTGGCACCACTTCCCCTTCCCACGTAATAATACTGTTTGCTACGGGCGTATTTCAGAATTTTCCAGTTGATGAGGAAATAGGAGACAAATTGCTTTTCTCGAATGATGTTCAACTCTTTTTCGAGGCGTTTAAAAATACGTTCGCCTATTTTTTCATAACGATATTGCAAGCCTTCATAAGCCAATTTTTGCAACAGTTTAAAGTCTAAGTCTACCGAGTTGGTATAGCTATCTTGGTTTTTAGGGCGATTGTCTAAAAAGGAAGTCTCCAATTGGCAACTGTCGAGCAATTTTTGTGTGTTTGCCAACAATTCGGGATAGGCGGCATACATGCCTTCTAAAACGGGCAAGGGCAATAGCATATCGGAAGGGTTGCCTTCTTCTGTTTTTGGCAACTTGCTCAACAGGGTATTGTTATCAATGGCACGGAGCAAACGATGGGTATTGAATCCTTTTTTATCCTGAAAGGAAACGGTTTGCAAGACCACCAGCTTGTCCAAATGAAAACGCCATTCCGAAAATTTCAAATGATTCAAATCAGAAACTTTTACACCAATAAACTCATTTACTTTTAAAGGATAATACGCCTTTGTATAAGGATAGATAATATAACAATCCGGCAGTTCTTTCGGCTTATCGGGCATCTTATAATTTTCGGTATGTAAAAAAGAAGAGAGGTATTCGTTGATCTGTACAAATCCGTTGTTGTTTTTTGCCAATGCAATGAATTTTTGCACCGCTCCCTGCCTAAAATCGACGCCCAAAATGGGTTTTATCTCGTTTTTGAGTGCCATTTTAGCCACATTTACACAAGCCGTCGTACTATTAATATCTGTAATCACCAACTGTTTCAAACTACAGTTTTTCACCAGTAAAACCAAGTCTTTGGGAGCAATTGTCCCATAGCGTAAACTGTAATAAGTGTGATTGTTCAAATACATTTTTTGACGTTTGTATATACAACTTAAAATTATTTTGCTAAATTAGCTCATATTTTAAACATTGATTGCTCAACCTATAAGCATTATGAAAAATCTAGCTAAAAACATCAAGCACATACGTGTCTTAAAGGGCTTGACTCAGGAACAATTTGGGGAAGACCTTAAGGTTTCTCGTTCGCGAATTTCTTCTTATGAGGAGCACCGTGCCATTCCTCCGATTGATTTTTTAATTGACTTGTCGGATTATTTTAAGATTCCGCTGGACGTTTTGGTAAAAAACGATTTGAGTCAGTCTGAAGAGTCTTCTTTTATAGAGATTGGCGACCGCCGGATTTTGTTTCCGATTACGGTAGATGGCACGGATGAAGATTTGATTGAAATCATTCCAACTACGGCGTCTGCAGGTTATTTAAGCGGTTATGCCGATCCGGAGTATGTGGCCGATTTAAAGAATATCAAGCTCCCTTTTTTGCCTACAGGCAAGCATCGTGCTTTTCCTATCAAGGGAGATTCTATGCTGCCTACCAAAGACGGTTCTTATGTGGTGGCACAGTTTTTAGAGGATGTACGCGATCTAAAAAATGGCAAAACTTATATTGTACTTACGCAAAACGACGGTTTGGTGTACAAACGTGTATACAGCCAAATTGAAGAACACAACAACTTGCTATTGGTGTCCGACAATAAGCGGTACACCCCTTATGAGGTGCCTTTGGAAGAGGTATTGGAGATTTGGCAGTTTACCTGTTGTATCAACACCCAGGAGTATGACGAGCACGAGTTAAAGATTAGTAGCATTGCCCTGATGTTGAATCAGTTTGGAGTAGAGTTGAAGGCGCTTGAAAAAATGGTCTCGTGAGGTATGCCATCATCGACATAGAAACTACAGGAGGGAATAAGATTACGGAGATTTCCGTTTTTATTCACGACGGCACACAAACCATTGATGAGTTTACTTCTTTGGTAGACCCGGAGTGCCATATTCCGGCGTTTATCACGAAGCTTACGGGGATTAGCAATAGTACGGTTCGCGGCGCACCGAAGTTTTACGAGATTGCCAAGCAACTGGTGGAGCTCACCAAGGACACAGTGTTTGTGGCGCATAATGTCAATTTTGACTACGGCATCATTCAAAAGGAGTTTGCGGCTTTGGGGGCGACTTTTAAACGTAAAAAATTGTGTACCGTCCGTTTGTCTCGTAAGCTGATTCCGGGTTTGAAGTCGTATAGCCTGGGCAAGCTCTGTGCTTCTCAGGGTATTCCGCTTGAAGACCGACACCGCGCCCGTGGCGATGCCGCAGCTACAGTAATTCTCTTTGAAAAGTTGCTGCAATTGGATACCGAGGGTGTTTTTGATGCGTTTCTTAAAGGCAATTCAAGACAGGGTACTTTACCACCACTCCTACCCAAAGAGGTGTTCGATGGCTTGCCTGAAAAGGAAGGGGTGTATTATTTTAGAAATGCGCAAAACGAGGTGATTTATGTAGGCAAGGCAAACAATATCAAGCAGCGGGTTGCTAGCCATATTTACGACAAGGCAAAAAAGGAGGTGTCGCTCTGTATGGAAACGGCAAATATTACCTATACGGAAACAGGCAGTGAGTTGTTGGCCCTATTGTTGGAGTCTTCCGAAATCAAACGCATTTATCCGAAGTTTAACCGTGCACAGCGTCGTACAGGCGAAAATATCGGGTTGTTTTCTTATGAGGACCGCAATGGTATTTTACATATTGCTTTTAACAAGCTACGTTTGGTAAACAAACCCATTCTTAAATTTTACAATGCTACGGAGGCACGCGTTTTTGTAGAAAAACTCTGCGAATCTTTTGAGCTTTGTCCGAAGTACTGCCATTTACAATCGAATGTGTCCGCTTGTTTTCATTACCAGATCAAACAGTGTAAGGGTATTTGCAAAGGAGAAGAATCCATTTCCGACTATAACCAACGGGTACATGTTGCGCTGGATTCTATACGTTTCGAAGCGGAGAGTTTTGTGATTTTAGAGAAAGGACTACAGCCCAATCAACAAGCTTTTGTTTTGGTGGTAAACAATGTATATAAAGGTTTTGGCTATGTTCCAAAAAAGAAAGTAATAGACCAAATTACAGAGTACACCCCTTACTTGACTCCACAACAAGACAACCGAGATATCCATCGTATCCTCAACAGTTTTTTAAAGAAAAACCCGGAACGTATGCTACCGGTTACGGGCAGTTTTGAGACCGAGTTTCGATTATTCTAGGGGTCTGTGTGGCATTCGAGGTTGATTAATTTTTCTTCTGAAAGCACTCTGAAAACAACTAACATCTTGCGAATAGAGCATTAGAAAATCTAAATGGTGCATTAATAAACCTTCCTAATCCTCAATTATTTCTTGACACAATTCGCTTACAGGAAGCAGCGCTACTTTCTCCGACTCTGCCCTAGCGCGTAGCCCATTTTGTTCTTAAAAACTTTTGAAAAATAAAACAAAGAATTAAAACCAGTTTTTATAAAAAGTATTTGGGCTATATTTGTCTGCCTTATACAATTCATTACGAACTCACTATTTTATGAAATTCACCAAACCAGCCAAAAGTGCAGCAGGATTAAAAGGGGTGTATTATGCGCTAAAAATTGCATTGAAAACAGTCGCTCCATTTAAAACGGTAAAAATTCTTAAGTCGCTCAACCAAAAGAATGGAATCGACTGTCCAGGTTGCGCATGGCCGGATCCTGACCATCGTTCAAAACTAGGGGAGTTCTGTGAAAACGGCGTCAAAGCTATTGCTGAAGAAGCGATGAATGCCAATGCAGATGCCACTTTTTTTTCCAAACATGACATCGAAGAAATGCGTGGGAAATCTGATTATTGGCTAGGACAACAAGGTAGGTTGACCCAACCGATGTACATTCAAAAAGGAGACACCCATTACAAACCCATTACTTGGGAAAAAGCCTTTGAACTGGTTGCTAAAAGATTAAACAACGTAGCAAAACCTGACGATACAGTTTTTTATACCTCAGGACGTACAAGTAACGAAGCTGCTTTTCTGTACCAATTATTTATCAGAATGTTTGGCACCAACAACCTTCCTGACTGTTCCAATATGTGTCATGAATCGAGTGGAGTGGCACTGAATCACACCTTGGGAATCGGAAAAGGTTCTGTAAAACTAGAAGATTTTTACGATTCAGAACTGATTTTGATTTTTGGTCAAAATCCGGGCACCAACCATCCTAGAATGCTTTCCGCTTTAGAAACGGCCAAGAAAAATGGTGCCAAAGTAGTAGTTGTCAATCCGCTAAAAGAAGCCGGATTGCTCAATTTTAAAAACCCACAGCAGCTAAAAGGAATGCTGGGAATAGGAGAAGATATTGCCGACCTGTACCTTCAAATAAAAATCAATGAAGATACTTCTCTGTTAAAAATAGTACTAAAACGCCTGTTGCTGCTTTCGGAGAAAAATCCTGAGATTATTGACAAAGGTTTTATAGATAAAAAGACGGTTGGATTCGAAGCTTTTCAAAAAGAGATTCTTGCTGTTGATGAATCCGAATTATTGGAAAGAACAGGTCTCAACCTTGAAGATGTAGACACTTTGGTGCAACTTTTAGCAAAACGAGATAAAATTATTGCCTGTTGGTCTATGGGGTTAACCCAACACGAAAATGGGGTTGATAACATTCAAGAGCTTGTAAATTTATTGTTGTTAAAAGGAAGTATTGGAAAGCCCGGAGCAGGAACTTGTCCTGTTCGTGGACATAGCAATGTACAAGGAGACAGAACCATGGGGATTTATGAAAAACCAAGCAAAGAATTTCTAGACACCTTGGCAAGCACCTTTAATTTTGAACCGCCTCGTAAAGAGGGTGTAGATGTGGTTGAAGCGATCAAATTGATGCATACAAAAAATGACAAAGTGTTTGTGGCACTAGGAGGGAACTTTTTATCTGCCGCTCCAGACACACCATTTACTGCAAAGGCATTGGAAAATTGTGGACTTACCGTACATATTTCTACCAAGCTCAATCGTTCTCATCTACACCACGGAACAGAAGGTTTGATACTGCCCTGTTTGGGAAGAACCGATAAAATAAATGAACGTTCAGGAGAACAAAAACTCACCGTTGAAAATTCTATGGGAATTGTACACAGCACCCGAGGGAATATAGAATCTCGTTCTGAGTACTTGTTGAGTGAACCACATATCATTGCACAAATCGCCTCCAAAACAGTAGGAGATAGCAAAGTTGATTGGACAAGTTTGATTGAAGATTACGACCGAATCCGGGATTTGATTTCCAAATCGGTAGCAGGATTTGAAGCGTTTAATGAAAAACTAAAAACAGATAAAATTTTTGAATTGCCCAACGGCCCAAGAGTCGGGAAATTTACAACTGATATCGGCAAGGCACGTTTTACGAGCAATGCACTTTCAGCACATACGGTAGAAACAGAAGAACTGATGATGATGACCATTAGAAGTCACGACCAGTTCAATACCACTATTTATGGTTTGGACGATCGCTATCGTGGAATTTATGGTACTAGAACTGTAGTGCTTATCAACAAAGAAGATATTCAGAAACTGGGATTGAACACTGCTAAGACGGTTACTTTGTACAATGATTACGATGGAGTACACAGAGAAGTAAAAGGACTGACTTTGGTTCCTTATGACATTCCTGTTTCTTGTGTGGCAACTTATTTCCCTGAGTGCAATCCTTTGATTCCTTTGAGTCAAACGGCAAATAAAAGCAATACACCGACGAGTAAATCTATTAAAATAAAAATTAGACAGGAATTGTAAGGGAAGGGTGAGTTGTGAGTTTTGTCTCATCTATTAAAAAAGCATTAAAGTTTTAGAAGAATTTTTTAAAAAGAAACGAATCATATATATGATTTGTGAAGCGCTCAAGCGGCTGACAGACTTTGAATCCATATTGCTACCAAGCGATATGAAACGGAAAAAGGAATTGTTTAATTATTAATTATGGCAGTAACTAAACTCGACGTATTTATACAATTTTCTAAACAAGAAGAACGCATAGGTCAGCTTATTATAGATGGTCGGTCTATACTGTTTAAATATAGTGATGCTTATTTAGAAACGGGAAATAACCTCTCACCTAATCAATTGACGTTTAACGATATTCCTCAGACTACAAAAGAAAAAGCATTCAATGGCCTCTTTGGCGTGTTCGCGGACTCTTTGCCAGATGCTTGGGATACCTGTTGATTAAGAAACGTCTTAGTGCTGATCGGATTGCCATTGAATCTCTAAATGCCTTGGATCATTTGACATTTGCCGGAAAGAATAGTTTGGGAGTACTAAAGTACAGGCCGAGTGTCGAGTTAGAGCAGGAGGCTATAGAAATTAATCTGGATACACTAAACAACACTATTTCCAAAGTAATTAGTGGCGAAAGCAGTGTCGTAATTGATGCGCTATTTAGAAGAGGAGGTAGTCCTGGTGGAGCAGGTCCAAAAATTTATGCAGGTTACAATCCGAAGACAGACTCACTCATCAGTGGCATCGCTCATCTTCCGGAAGAATATGAACATTGGATTGTCAAATTTGCAGCAGATGAAGATTCGAAAGACAGCGCCAATATAGAACTGGCTTATTATAAAATGGCCTTAGATTCAGGAATTGAAATGTCTGAGTGTCGTGTATTTACCAGTGACACTGGAAATAGCTATTTTGGCACCAAACGATTTGACCGTATTGGGAATGATCGGCTGCATATGCTCTCAGCCGCAGGACTTCTTCATGACGACTATGAGCACAGTACCCTTGACTATGGAAATTTAATCTTCCAGGCAAAGAAGCTAACAAATAATGCACAAGCTGCTGAACAAATGTTCCGTAGAGCTGTTTTCAATGTGTTGGCGCATAACCGTGATGATCATTCTAAAAACTTTGCGTTCCTAATGGATGCTAAAGGGGTATGGTCACTTGCACCAGCATATGACTTGACATTCTCTGCATCTTCTCAGGGATATCATAGTACTGCTTGTGCTGGAAATTATGTAGATCCAGGAAGCAAAGAATTACTAGAATTGGCAAGTGCGCTATCGATCAACAAGCCAAAAGTAACCATAGATGAAATAAAGGGCATCATCGATGATTGGAAAAGGTATGCTGAATTGTATGGCGTTTCCAAAATTTCAATAAAAACCATAGAGACGAGTCTGAAGACCATTCGCTCAAGATTTTAGAGGGTATCTGGGTTTCGAAAGTGACTTTTTTTGCTCTCTCTTAAACGAAGACAAAGACTAAAAAAAAACTAACAGGTTTGGGTCAAGATTAGCGAAGGTGATAAGCCCCCCCTCTTGCATGGGGAGCTTTTCAAGGAGTCGTTTGAGGAAGGTGGACGGGTTACCCAAAACCGGGAGCGACTCAAGAAGGTGGACAAGTTTCTCCAGCGTTTCACTAGTACACAGCATATGGGATTCCCGCTCATGATTCAAATAGAGGGCGACGCCGCCTACGCCACAGCTTCTCTGAACGAGCGGCACTACGACGAAACAGGCGAACCCACGGATAACTATCTGCTTTTCGGTCGTTATGAATTTTGATTCGAGAGAACCTAGGAAGGTTGGAAGATCAGTAAGTTGATTCAGGTGAATCGCACGCGTATCCATACTTCGGAAGCAAAATTCCCTGAAGAAAGTTCGCAATAGTCGTAAACAAGGAAAAAGCCGAATTCATTAGCAGAATGGAGTAGATTGAAAAATGAATATTTAAAATTACAAATCATAGTGCAAAAACGGTAAGTGTTGTTTTTTCAGTTCCATTTGTATTTTTCTATAGGATTGTTACTATTATTTTGCATCAGTCGAAAGTATTTTCACTGGTCCAATCAGTCCTGAATTCAGCAATTTGTCATTTTTGGTCCAATGGCACCATGCCGAAAAAGCTTTTTTATCATCCTCAGGAATGGATGCTCCATTGCGCAGCCATTCAGGGAATGAGCTGTAATTCCTTCCGCGTTTCTCTTTATCACCATTTGCTCTTCCTTCCCAAGCTGGAAAGTGCTCATCTCCAATCAATCTGTTGACCCATAAATTGGTTACTTTCACTTCCAATTCATTTTCACCCGATTTTACAACATCAGAAATATCAATCCTGAATGGTGGTTTCCACAAGGTCTTAAACGCTTTTCCGTTTAACTTGATTTCGGCAATCACCTGAACATCGCCTAAGTCGAGAAATATGGCTTCCTTCTCCTTTTTAAGTTCAAATTTGGTAAGATAGGTTGCTGTTCCTGAAAAGTGACGGACATCAAAATCGCTGTGTTCATTCAGTGGAATGAGTTTATCGAGCGTGATTTGGCCTTTTGGCACATAATGCTTATCAAAAGACACCTTCCAGGCATTATCCAGTTGAGCGATCTCTTTGTATACAGGTTTTGCTGTTGCATTGCCTTTTTTATTTGTGTTTTTTCGGAATACTACAAAAACGGATGCTGCTTCAGACATATTCAAGGCCACCTCTGTTCTACCATCGGCAGTAATTTTCCAATTTTCGGCAGGAGCAATTTCTCCCGTTTCGGGATTCCAAATCTCAGGCAGCTTACTTGCCACACGAAACTTGCAATTCAGTTCCCTTTCTTCATTCAACTGATTAGAAACAAAGTAGTAATCATTTCCATCAATGATGTGATGGCTATACTCTGTTTGTTCCGGTATTTCGCAATCGTTTTGTATCGTTAAGAGTGCCGAATTGAATTGTTCTGGAGCTTTTATTTTACCCGAATCCCAATATTTCGCCACCAACCGTTGTAATTTTTTATCATTTCTTTTAAAATCGGAAAGCCCTGGTGTTCGCAAGGGTTTAGGTGCAAATATTGTCGCGCCTTGTGCTACCAGGTTTGCTATCTTTTCCGCAGTTTCAACGGTCATTAAATCTGCACGTTCAATTAAGAGCAATTTGTATGTATTCTCTAATAACGTACCGTTGTAAGTCACGCGAATATTTCCGGTTTCATCTACCGAGAGCGTATTGAGTGTTTCAATATTACTCAGGTCAAATTTCAATCCTGATAAATAATCATCAAGCGGCTGTTCATCTTGACCAATAAAACTGATAGCCCCTTGCTCTTCACCATTAAGTACAAGTAAATCAGATACATATCTTCCAGTTTGCATAATGTATTGACAACGTGCAATGTATTTGAGCCAGGCTTTAGATTTGTAGAACCAGGTGTTGTTTCGATGAAACTGCGTCCCAAACTGACCCATGGTAAACCCGGGTTTTACATTGTCATTCCATGGTTGGTGTACAGAAGTGTGAAAATAGTACCGATTTACACCCGCAGCAAAGGCTCTGTCTCCACGTATCTTCATGCGGTAGGGGTGGGCTGTCCAATCGCCTTGCATACGAGTAAAAGATTCGGCACCAACAATTTTTTCACCTTTTAAGCGCACAGCAGACGGCACTATTTGACTGGTCCAATCCCATAGATTTCTTCTACTCTTAGGATCATCTCTTATCCAAAACTCAGTCAATGCCAAATCGGATATCTTAGCTACCGTTGGCGCATCAAATGAACCTGTTCCGTAGGGTTCGATGGCTAATTTAAATCCTTGTTCGTGGCATTTGTCTTTGAAATACTGAAAGTAATTCTTGTGCATTAAATCAGCCACTGTTGTCCGCATATCCCACAGTACTCTTTCGGTGTATTCGGTACTTTCTACAATTCTACCTGTCATGCACACAAGATTTGGAATAATATCGTAGTGGCGTAAATTATTAAACTGCTTTGGAAAATCATCCGTCCAGTTTTGATGCCCCACTTCGTAGCTGTCAATTAAAATGGTGGTAAACGCCTTTTTTTCTTCGGCATCGGCAATGATTTGGTTTAGCAGTTCATTCCAGTGAATATCAGCAGCCTTTCTACTAAGTTTATCAATTTCAAGACCCAATCCACCTTTTTTTGTTAATGGTTTATTGGTGACAGCAGTTGTTGTGTACCCTATTCTAAGCACTGTCCAATTCCCTTTCGGGACATTCCAGTGCAGCGTTCCATCCTTGTCCATTTTTTGAGTAATGACCTTTATTTTATCGGCATCAATCACACTGTTTTGAGGAGCATCATCAAACGATGGGAAGCGTTTATCAGGATATGCCATCAGTTCGTTCAACGATTTTGCCTCCCACTGGTCTAATCTGTATGCTTTATCTTCTGGAATTACAAGGATGCTTGGCTCCTGTAACTTCTTTAACCGGAATAGGAAAAGGATCGTATTCAAGACTTCTATTCCAAAAAATAATCTCGATATGCTACCAAGCATTTGAACGAAAAGAAACCGTTACACTAACCATTAAATCTTAATTATGAAACTTATTGAACGTTATAGAAAACCAACTCCCAAATTTTTCAAATTGTTACGAAATATTGGAATTACCTTGGCTTCTGTTGGGGCTGTTATCATTACCGCTCCTATTTCACTTCCTGCCATTGTTATCACCATTGGTGGTTATTTGGCAGTTGCTGGAGCAGTTGCAACCACTGTAAGTCAGGCCGTAGTGTCAGATCCAAAAAATGAGTAAAACGATGATCCTAAATGATATCCAATTAAAATCTGGAGTTATTGGAGGTACACTCCTATCCACCATCATCAATATTACATTTCATGATGTTTTATTTACAATCATCATGGCTGTTATCGGAGCGGTGGTTAGTTTTTTGGTCTCCTATATATTGCGGAAATTGTTTTCAAAAAAGTAATTGGAAAGCATCTCAACACGAGATGCTTTCTTATTGAATGCCGATTAATAATAGAATACATAAACTTTCAACCCCTCTTTTTCTGCCAAGTTTATCATGTTCATGGTTCCTCTACTTTTTCCATCCCAAAAGGCTATTAAAATAGTTGCATATTTTGCCATTTCTGCATTTCGGATGACTCCAGCGCCCCTTCCAAATTTGCTCCATGCTGCAGGAAATTGTTTCAGTCCATAATTTCGCTTCTTTGCGTACTTTTCTCCAAGTGAATCAGTTCCTCTGGCTCCACCGCTTACAATTTCAATATTGATTTGATTCTGGAGTACCTTATCACAATAAAGACATAGTTCATTGTAATTGTCAAAATATCGACCTCCGGCTATTATTACTTTCATAGTTTAGGACCTCAACAAGGCTATTTTTAAATTTGATATTGTTTTTAACTGTAACTTTAGATTCTCTTCAAAAGCAGTGATCTTCTTCAATTTTTCTATCTTTTGCTCCCATTGGCGCTCCTTGTTATTTTGCAAGGCTGTTTTTATCACTGATCTTGCATCCGAAATACAAATGAATGGTATCACACTTCCTTTGAGATAGAACCCAAAGTGCTTGCCTATTTTAAGCGACAGACATAGGTAAAAAAGTGACTCCCGGGATGCGCTCGATAGTGTTGTAATCACAAAACAGTTTGGACAAGGTTGATCTAGTGGTTTTCCACTATTCAACCCTTTGTTTAGGATAAAAAAATGAGGTTTGGAATAGGTTCTTCCCATCTGGTGCGTTTTGATTTCAAAATTTTGCATAGCTCTCCAATTAATATTGCTTTGCTGCGCTTCGCGCACATAATTTTTTTGAAAAAGAAAAAAGAAAGCAATCTCATTTGTGGCGTGGTGGCGGCTGTCAAGTTTTTTGAGAAAAACACTACCTGTGAGAAATGCTTAAATAATAAATGAAAGTTTGTGAGGTGGAGATTTTTTTCAAAACCCAGAGGGCTTGAACTTTATAGCCTAAAAGAGATGGCCGGAGGGAGCCACATAGATTTGCTATCTTTTTTATTTTTTTTACAGAGGTAACTTTTACCTCTATTGAAACAACGAGGGTAATTTCTAGACTTATTTACCTTCGTTTCAAAATGATTCTAGATCTTTTGATTCAGTTAATATAAATCCGAGTTGTAGGTAAGCTAATTGCTGAGGTACAGCAGAGGAAAAATAAATAAAGGGTGCAACGTACGCAGTAGTTGTTGCGCTTTTTTTATGAGCGGTGTTGAGGTTGGTGGTTGTATGGATGAATTCCTGGAAGGAGATGAAGACATAGCCACCACCTACCGCAGACACATGATACCTCAACAATTGACTTTACTGGCTCGGGTAAAACGTTGTTTATCGAAAGTAGGATTAACACGAATGCTTTAAAAACTATGACTTAGCGAAATGAAACAAGCAAACACTTGAGATAAGCGCTTTCCGCTTAGTGATGGTTTTGCGAAGCTTGAATGAGGTAAATTATAGTTTTAGACGTCTTATAATTTACATACTCACAGATAACCATTTTTAAAAATGAAGTTTAAGTTACGGGGCAGGAAGCGGCCATTTAGTTCACGCCTTATTATTGTTTTATTTAGGAGCTCATGAATAGCGGCTAATAAAATTGGTAGTTAGAATTTGAGCGTTGGGGAGCCGCTATTTAGCATAATGGCGTTATGAGCCAGAAAGTGAATGAATGCGCTTATAACTGCGCATTATGTTAATATAGCTTGGGAGGTTTTGGGTTTTATGAATAAATAACAAGGGATTGCTTTTTATAGTTGTGAATGAGTTCACGATTGAACAACCTATAAAGTGCAATAACCAATAGAACGTTAAAAGGTTAAACCAGTGAAGAAAACGGAACAACGAACAATACAAAGGCTTGTTGCAAGGCAATAAATTGGATTGAGAGTTGTGGGGAGGTTTTATAATATAAGATATCGTTATTACTATAAATTTTGATGCAAATCTATGAAGTCTAACTTAATGATATCCCAATCTTTCTCTTTATAGCAATTAGGTGTAAATTCACCCTCTGCAACTTCAAAGTCTATTAGTTTGTCTATTAATTCTTCCCTTGTAGCACCATAAGGGTTCCTTTGCGAATAAAAAACCATCATTTGATCTAAAGTGAAATTTTCTAACAGTTCATGTACGTCCCAAAAATCTTTTTTACGACCACCATTGGCTATAACTTCAAATTTCATTGCTGCAATTTCTTCAAGACTCGCAAAACGGACACCATCCTCAACTAATAAGGGAAATACAAAAGGATCTGTATAATACAAATCTAACTTCACCAACTCATCTTCGTTATTTCCAACAAAGTAGGACCTACCATTGGCTACTCCCCCAATATTGTGTGAATCAACATAAAGGAAGGTTTTTTTTAAAATTACTTCAAGGTCATCAAAATCTATGCTACCATATTCAGCATCTGTAAATAAATCTATATCCACTGACTCTCTATGACCTAATTGCAAACTTAGTGAAGTACCACCAACTATTCTGAAATCATTAAAATCTTCAATATCCATTAAAGTATTTAGCGAATCCCAAAGCAAATCAGAAACTGTATTTAAGTATAATGCCATTAATAACTCAAATTAAGTTAAAGGCTTGAGCATTATTTTTGAATGAAGGCATACGACTGTTCTCAATCGTTTTTATCTCATTAGAAATTTCTTCTTTACCATAGAATACAATAATTTCATTTAACTCATTCTCATTACCTCTTTCCAAAACCCTTTTAATAATGGCTCTTTTATTTTTAGCCCAATCAATTTTATCTATAGAAGTATCCCAAAATAGTACCTTTCTAAAATTTTCTATATTCGGTATTCTTTTAGTTTTAGGTATTAAGGCTTTTTTGACATCATGACTTGCTTGGAGCAGCATAAAGTAATCTTCATCTATGTCAAACTTATTAGCAAGTTTTATTGATATACTTGGATTAATACCTCTTCTTTGATTTAGAATAGCACTGATGGTTTGCTTATGCACACCAATATCAATAGCCAAGTCGTTACTCCTTATATTTTTACGCTTTAATTCACGCTTTAATATAAGGCCTGGGTGTATTCCTTTTATTTTAGATAATTGTGGTAGCATTGTTATTGATTATGATGCAAAATTACTCATAATTAATTAGTAAACAAAATTGTTTACTTTTTTATTTAAAAAAGCGCTCCATAATATGACAACTGACAATCAACTCATTACACTAAGTGTCAAGGTGTTTTTCTTAATAATTCAAAACTTCTCTTTGTAAATTATCATAAACCATCCCACAGTTTTAAATTTTAGTCCTAGTTCACTCATTAAAAAACTTTATGAAACAAAGATTAAGCCTTCCGGTTATTAGTTCTTAAACTCCATTTTTCGCAACCGTTTTACTGGGCTCCCGGGCTATAAATTTTCAAAAATGTGCTCAGAAACGTATTCCGATTTAGAATGATATGTTGTACAAATAATTCCTGCAATTTAATAAAAACAACAAATTGACCAACGATGTTTTAAGAACCGAGAACGTTGCTGTTCTTTCTGATTCAGGGATCAAGCCCATTTTGTTTGTGACCAATGACCTTATATTCCCCTATCGCCCATCTTTTTTTAATTCTGAAGGAACCACTCCATATTTTTCTTTAAAACATTTACCAAAATATTTGGGATTGCTAAATCCAACCAAGTATGCTATATCTGACACACGCATACCTTTAGTATCAGATAAAAGCTGATGTGCTCGTTTCATTCGCATATCCTGAAGTAACTCTTTACCCGATTGGCTCGTTAAGCTTTTAATTTTCGTGTAAAAATTGGCATGGCTCATTCCCATTTCTACTTCCAGTGAGTTTATATTAAATTCAGGATTCGGAATTCCTTTTTCAATTGAATCCATGACAGTTGTAATAAATTTCTCGTCGAGTGAAGTAACTGTTACCACCGCAGGATCTAAGCGGTTCGTTTTCTGGAAAATTTTGCGGAGTTGTTCACGTATTTTAAGCAGATTTTTTATCCTAAGAACCAAATAGTCCATTTCAAAAGGTTTCGAAATATAATCATCGGCACCGGTTTCAATACCCTCATATTTTGTTTTTTTATCGATCCGGGCAGTCAACAAAATCACTGGGATATGGCTTGTTTTTATATTGGTTTTTATCTGTTTGCAAAATTCAATCCCATCCATATTAGGCATCATTATATCGCTAACTATTAAATCGTGTTTTCTGCTAATCCTTCATCTTCTATAACCTGCATAATAGTACCAACACTTCTATCAATATGTTCTATCATTGCTGCGTACACTGCATTGCCAGGATAATCTGGATCCTTTTCTTTGTTTTTGTATTTTTTAATCAAGTCTTTGTCGGCGTCTAGTTGTACATGGACATCGTAGTGAGAAACAAATAAAAAGAAAGGTTTTTCTTTATTCTCTTTGATAAAGTCAACTCCCATGTCGGTGAGCACATCGCTCAATCGTTTGTTTTCTGGAGCTTTAAATTCGGGCAAAAATTTGGGATTGTAAAAACCTCCACCTGCATACATATGAGCCGTATCATAGCCGCGAGCATTTGGTAAAAGATGCGATTCATTACCTAGGTGCCACTTGCCAAAATATCCCGTTTTATATCCAGCAGATTGCATAGCATCTCCAATAGTAGTACTATTTTCGGGTAAGTGCTGTGTTTTATGAATTGGAACTGTTACTTCTTCATATGGACGCCAATGTCCCGGAATAAAATCAAAAATCCCTACACGAGCTGGATATTGACCAGACTGTATACTCGCTCTTGTGGCTGAACATACTGGTGCTGCATAGGCATTGTGAAACAGCATTCCCTGCGATTTTAATTTATCAATATTTGGAGATTCGTTGAAGTTGTTTCCATAGACTGCTAAGTCTCTTCCTCCCAAATCATCGGCCATAATCATGATGATGTTTGGACGGTCTTGTGCAGCACTTCTCAATGATATGAGTATTGTAAATAGGACGAGTGTTGCTGTTTTGATTTTCTTCATTTTGGTGAATTTTGACTCAAAAAAAAGTAAAAAAAAGAAAATGACTATCCTGCTCTGTCTTTTTTCTTTTACAACATCTAGCTCTGAGAGTTCTGCATAATTTTTACATCCATGTTACCTATCCGTAATTTTTGGTTACGAAACGCATTGGGGCAGCACTTCCATCAATGTGAGCTTTTCAGGAAGTACACTTATTCCTGATCAAAAGTATTACTGGAAAGTAAGAATCTGGGATAAAAACAATAGACTCAGCCGTTACTCAAAGCCGCAACTATTTCAATACAAAAACTAAGTATAAAAATAATTAATGAACTTATACAAGTAGCCTTATCAAATGATATGGATGAGTGAGAGAATTAGATTAGGAGTTTTAGGTGGTGGAGGTGTGTTTTATCTAGTTTGGGAAGAGAATGTAGGTTTTGAAGAGGAAATAGGGTTCAACTATAAAAATGAAACCCAAAAATCCCGCTGAAAAAGCGGGATTAGCCTGCCTGCCGGTCAGGCAGGTTCAACTATCTATTTTGAAGGCATTGCACCGCAACTATTCAAAACGGAGTTTCCCTAATAAAGTATTATTATTTTAAATTGGTCCGTGCTATATAAAAGCCTTGACGCCTAACAGAATTAATAAGCTTACGTTCTTTTAAAATCTTATACGCCTTTTCAACAGTATCTCTCGATAAATAAAGCTCTTCACTGAGCATATTTATGGAAGGTATTTTATCGTTTATCGCAAAATTGCCAAGAGAAATGTTCGTTGTAACACAATCAACTATTTGCACATACTTTGGTTTTTGGGAATTTTCGAGAATTGAAATATTCATTTTGTCTCTGGTTTTAGATGGGGAGGTAAACAGTTAGCTCCCCGATTTTCATGAATAGTTAAGAGTGATACCAAATAAACTTCTAAATGACTGATTAAATTCATTTCTATTTTCATCTAAAGAAAATATAATTCAAATTTATGATCAATCATTCTAAAATTCATTTGATATTATTATTTTTCAAACACATTTTTTATGGCGATTAGAGATTCCGACAGGTTTTTCCTTAAAAGGATATCGCTATAATCACGTCCGGTTTTAGGGCCGCTTATTTCTAAATACCCCACAAGGTCATTTACAGGGAATAATTCCATGTTAGTATCGATACAATTTTTCAACTCTTGAAGGTCAACAATCCCTTTTTGTTGTTCTTCTTTAGAGAAACCAAAAGTGCTTGAGAAAATAGCATCCGTGTTTTTAAAATGAAATTCTGCCATCATTGGGATGCCGTGTTCAAACAGTTCCGTGTTGGAGTGAATTATTTGTTCTGTTTCATTCGCCAAACCATGGCTAATGTCTCCACAAAGAAAAACAGGAACTGTATTGGTCTTGTTTTTTTTATGATAGTCGTTTAATGTGCCTATCATATAATTCATTTCTTGGGGAGTGGTTGGAGGTTCTGCCATACAAGACATAGGTTCCATGTTCAATGCCTTTAATCCACTTTCAAAGGCAAGCTGTTGCAATTCTTTCATGTGACTCAAATAGCATTCAATTCCTGCTTCTTTTAAGTGGAATTGATCACGTAGCACAGCTCCCGGGTTGGATCCACAATAGTCGGCTCCTAGGATTGAGGACACTTGGATAAATCGTTCAAAATTTTTGCGTGCGACTTTTTCCATATAAGGGTCGCCTATAAAAAAACCACCGAGTTCTCTATGTGCTGTAAACGTACTTTTGATGTTGATGTCTCTTTGGTCTGCTTTTTCTTTTAGCTTGTGAAAGTAGTCGTCTTCGAGGGAGTACATTTCAAAAGTAGAACCCATTTGTAAATTTTTAATATTGTGCTCTGCCATCAAATCGAAAAGCCATTCATAGCTATATCTGTATTCAATTGCATCAGATTTAATTCCTAATTCTATCATAATGTATCTGCTAGTTTAATAATTACTTTGTTGTGGAATTTTCTTTTTTCTACCACACTATTAAATATTTCTTTTCCTTGTTCAATTGGAACGATGTCTGAAATCAATGGAGCTACTTGTAACTCTTTATCCATATAATTCAAGACTGTAGACCAGTCATCATTTCCAACAGGTACTGTTTTTGAATTCCACGTCCCATAAATGGTAATTTCTCTTCGTAGTAAACTAGAAAAATCTTTTTCTCCAATTTTAAATTCACCGATTATATTACCCATAAAAACAACCTCGCCATTTCGGCTTGCCATATTTAGGGCTTGTAAAAAAGTTTGAGGAAGTCCACAGGCTTCTACCACGCGGTTTGCACCTTGATTGTTGGTTAGTTTAAAAACGGCTTCTACGGCATCTGTTTGCATGCTATTGATAGGGATGAATCCCATTTCTTCTGCTATTTTCAACTTTTTCTCATCTATATCTACGATGGCTACATCTTTACAGCCGTGTATTTTTAACCATTGTGCGGTCATATTTCCTATAGGTCCGGCTCCGATTACCACGCCAAAATCGCCTGCTGTGATGTGCATTTTTCTTACCCCATGTAAGGCTACAGCTGCAGGTTCTGTCATGGAAGCATGTGTCATATCTACATGGTCTGGTACAGGGAATAAGTTTTTAATAGGAACTCTTAGGAATTCTGCAAAGGCTCCATCGCATCTCGAACCAAAATAATTGTATTCTTTTAGTTGTGCATAGTCTCCTGTTTGAAAAGCGGGTTCCTTGGTGTTTGTTGGAACCAAAGGAAAGACGGCAACGCGGTCTCCTTTTTTATAAGATCCATCTGGAGCATCTTCAGCAACATAGGCACTGAACTCATGCCCCATTACTAAAGGGTAGTGGTAGGCTCCGTTTCCAAAACCTCTTTTTATATCAGATCCGCAAATACCGCAGGCTGCTACTTTTACAAGAATGGAGTTTTCTGTCACGGCATCTGGGATAGCAGCATTGCTATGTAAGACTAAATTCTGATCATTTTCTAATACGAGTGCTTTCATTAATTGCATTTTATGATTGTTTCGATTGCAAATATAATCTAAAATTGATTGTTAAAACAAATATATTGATTACTTTTGTCAAATAATGAATGAAATTATTCTGTTTTACGATAAATCAATCAATAAATGATTGTTTTAACGAGTATAGGATAAAATTTTAAATACAATACTAAAAATGAGTAAACCAAAAAAAACCTTATTGTCTCCTTCTATGATGTGTGCAGATTTTTTGCATTTAGAAGAGGAATTGCGTGTATTAAAGTCGGAAGGAGTTGACATGCTTCATATAGATATTATGGACGGGCAGTATGTTCCAAATTTCACTTTGGGAACCGATTTGGCAAAAACGATGTATGATTTTAGTGGTATCACCTTAGATTACCATCTTATGGTAGAGCAGGTAGATGATACCATCGAATTGTTTACGGAGATACCAGGTTCTTATGTAACCTTTCATCCAGAAACGAGTAAACATCCTGTACGAACCATTCAGAAAATTAGAGACAAAGGGTGCAAGCCGAGTATTGCTATTGACCCCGCCATTTCTATAGAAACCATCAAGCACCTATTGCCGCTTGTGGATATGGTATGTGTAATGACTGTGAACCCTGGATATGCAGGACAAGCGCTCATTCCTTTTTGTTTGGATAAAATAGAAGAATTAAAAGCGTGGCGAACACTTCATGAGGCAGATTTCTTAATAGAAGTAGATGGAAATGTGAGTTGGGAAAATGTTCCTAAAATGATTCGTGTTGGATCTGATGTATTGGTATTAGGTACGTCTTCTGTTTTTAACAAAAAGGAATCAAGACACGATTCTTACGAACGATTACGAAAAACCATTCAAACATCTTTATAAAAAAAAACAATGAACAAAATATATTATTTAGACAAACCAGGTGGGACTTTTACTGTAAAAGAAGTTGAAATTCCTACTCCTCAAAAAGGGGAAATTTTAGTAAAGACACGACGTACTTCTGTATGTCAGTCAGATGTAGTGATCTACAAGCACGGACTGCCAAGAATTAAAGAATGGCCGGCAGTAGTACTTCATGAAGTATGCTGTGAGGTTGTAGGATTAGGCGAGGGGGTCACGAAATTTTCAAATGGAGATATCGTAGGAATTGGTTGTGATATTCCTTGTGGAGATAGAGAATGTCTCTACTGTGGAGACGAGGGTACAGGAGATTGGACCAGTTGTCCAGATACTTGGGCTACAGGACATGAATTTCCTGGTTTCTCAAGAGAATATGCAATACTTCCGGATTGGTTTGTAGATTTGGGGCCTGTAAAAAAGTTTCCAAAGGATGTTGATTTAGATTTGGCTTGCCAGTTAGAGCCTTTGGCTTGTGGTTTGGAAGGGATGACCCGAGTAAACAATTGTATTGAAAATAGAGTTGTAGTTTTGATAGGTGCGGGTTCTCAAAGTACCTATGCATTACAAGCTGCACGTGCCATGGGAGCAAGAAAAATCATTATGGTGAATCGAGGAAAAGAACGTTTGAACCGAGTATTAGAAGATTTTGGTGACGAAAATACAGTGGGAATACTCTGGGATGAAAACGTGGTTGAAAACGTATTTAAGGAATGCAAGCCTTTTAATGAACCTCATTTTGTGATGATGAATGTGCCTCACCAAGCAGGGTATGAATTGGCGACTAAATTGGTAGGATACAATACGGTATTGGATGCGCATGCCGGTGTAAAAGGCCCTGAAGGAAAACCGGTCATCAAACACGAGTTGGATTTAAATAACGATGTTCACTATAAATTGCAGTGCTTTCAAGCTACGCATGGTTCTTCCATGCATGGTATAAATTTAGCACATGAATTGATTGCCAATAACAAATTGCCTTTGCTGAGTAAAATGACAAATGAGACGGAACAATTCAAACCGGATCAATTGCTAGAGGCTATTAAAAGAGCGGATGATAGAGATAGTCTAAAAATAATCATCAATTGGGATTAAGTTTTCTATTTTTTTCATAATATTGGAGTATGAATAAACACGAACGTTTGACTGAGATTTTAGACTATCTAAAAAGTCATAAGGAATTGTCTGTAGAAGAGGCATGTGCTCTTTTTAATAGTTCTGCGGCTACGATTCGTAGAGATTTTAGTTATTTGTTTGGCAAAGAAAAGGTTCAAAAAACTTGGGGAGGAATTGCTTCATTGCCTGAGGACTCTTCAAGTGAATTGCCTATTAGTCCTCAGGAAAAAGATATGGAAAGGCTGGAGGCAAAAATATCCATTGCGAGCTATGCTGCTAGTTTGATAAAAGATGGGGATGTTGTTATTTTAGATGGAGGTACTACAACACTTCAAATGATTCCATTCTTAAAAAACAAGAAGATTAGAATCATTACCAACTCCATACTCATTGCTCAACGAATCGATCAAATTTCTGAAGGGTTTGATTTTGAATTGTTTGTGACGGGTGGTTTTGTATATCCGCGTTCAGGGATGTTAGTAGGCGCGCAAGTTTCAAATTCTATAAAAGACTTTTATTCTAATTGGTTTATTATGTCTGTAGGAGGTATTAGTAACGATGGTTTTTTTAATTCAAATTCGCTGGTGGTCGATACAGAAAAAGAAATGATTCATCGCAGCGAGAAATTTGTTGTATTGGCAGATCATACGAAAATAGGGAAACGAGATTCTGTGAAATTATGTGATTTGCAAACACCTGATATGATCATTACCGATGCTGGTTTTTTAGATTTAGATCCAAAAACAAAAGATGTTTTAGCCAATATTGATAGTTTACAAGTTACTGAATAGTAATTAACTAATTGGCAGCCGGATCAAACAATGTAGCCAAAGGGAGAATATAAGCCAATAGAATTACGGTGGAAGAATTACCTGCATTTTACATTTAGACTAAAAAACACAGCTGCTTATTGCAGCTCAATGGCTCCCATATCTGGTTTTCCCTGAATAGCATTGCCCAAGATATCTTTTTTTACTTTCAACCCAACAAACAAACCCTTTTTATCGTTAGGAATTTTTTCAATGACGATTCCCTTATTTTGTACCAAAGGTATGTTTGTAGGCATATAATCTTTGCTTTCTTTTCCACCTGCATTGACAAACTCAGGATTTCCAAATAGCGGTGCTTCGTCTTGAATTAAAACATCATTTGGCCAGTTTTCCGACTTTAGAAATAGGTTGTTTTTAAAAACCACATTTGGTATCTTAGCTTCGCCTGCCTCTTGAGGCTGGTATTGATCTCCTAAAACGGCCTTGCTCTTTCCTTCTATATAAAAAATATTGTTTGCCAAAAGTGCGCCTTTAGCAACTTTTGCCACGGCCATTTTTGCCAGCACATCGCTTTTTACATAAATGGTATTGTTATAGAAATAGGAGTTATAAGGTCCATGTCTTTCTCTGTCTTTTCCGACGAAACCACTCAACCAGTAGATTTTCCCTTCCTGAAAGGCTACTCCTTTCTTTTTCACACGGTGTCCGTCATTGATACTGATATTATATCGATATGCACAGTTCCAATTGTTCCCAAGAATTTCACAAAAACCACCGGCATTGTTTTCGCTTATATTGTATTGTACGACAATGTTTTTACAGTTAAAGTCGATATGGCAACCCGCTGAATCTGCAGGACCGTTGGCATTTCTAAACTCGTTGTGTTCTATGAGCATGGTGTCGCAACCCCAGGTCCACATACCACTTCCCCGTCCCCATTTTCTAGAATCATCATTGGCACCTGAGTTATTCACAATGTTTCCTTTGATATGGCCATTCTCAATAAAACTAAACTGCATACCCGGACCTCCTACTTTATAAATCGTATTGTCGTGAATTTTTAAATTGACAATCACACCATTCAGTTTGATACCCGTATGTGCCACGTTTCTCACATCGCAGTCGCGAATGGTTACATCTTTCATTGTTGCACCAGATTTATTAGGAACGATAAAACGTATTCCCCAACCATAACTTTGTGTTCCGTTGGCAGTTTTTACTTCTTTGGCTCCTCTGGCAAATCCTTGATCCTCGAAATACACATCAGACACAGATACATTTTCAATGGTGATATTCTGATACTTCCCCGATTTGGTAGTCGTATAAAACACCCCACAACGCATCCCTTTTTTGGGTCTTTTCCCTCCGTTGGCTTTGATGCTTAGGTTGCTAATTTTGATATGACTACAATTGGTTAGCTTTATACCATTCAAAAAACCTTTTGCATTGATAATTGGTTTCTCGGTGGCATTGTTGTAGACATAACTGCTAATTTCAATGGGTTTCGACTTTTTTCCAGATTCAGATTCCAACACAATGGAACCAAAAAACTCTTGTCCGGTTGCCAAGAGGATTCTATCGCCAGATTGAAAGTTTTTTTTCGATACTTTTTTAAGTGACTTCCATGCGTTCGCTTCACTTTTACCGTCGTTTTTGTCATTTCCTTCCACTGTATTAACAAAATAATCTGTTGCAAAAACAACGTTGCTCACAAAAACAAGTAGTATGAAAATTTTTAATTCTTTTGGTAGTTTCATTTTGTGCTAGAATTACAAGTTTTTATTTTAATACGAATCAAATATTTCTCCGACAACTGAAACGTCTTCCTCTCCAAAACGAGGATCAGGATGTTTCAACCTGTATTTTAAAAACTTATACAAGGTTCTAAAATTTTTATCAACTTTATACAAAGGATTCGATTTGAGTTGTTCCAATATTTTTACTGGATTCCGTTGGATGTAATCAAAGTCTGTTTGAGTATCATTTCCTGTGGCTGTATATCCTGTTGTTTTCCCCATAATATATTCTGCAGTTTCCTCATTTCTAATGATGTTATTGGAGAAATCTGTTTGCTTTGGATAGGGACCTCCCCAGTTTCCAAATTCCAGCAAGGTATTTTCAATATCTGAACTGGGTTTTTTAGGAATTACAATAATATTCTTTTGAATACTTGTGTTTTCCGTTGGTCCGGTAATATGGAAAACAGGAGAAAAGAAACGTTTGTTATGTGCCTTGTACGGACGCAAGCCATCATTGACACTTAAATTGTATTGAATTTTTGTGTCTTTGGTACCTATATTATGTGGTTTCCCAAGATCTTGTCCTTTGTTACAAACCAACATAAAACCGCCCCAATTGTCGAAACTATAATTGTATTTTAGTGAAGTTTCTTCAAGTGTAACTGGCAAACCTGAATCCCACCACCATAAATCAGGACGGTAGCGTTCCATAACTTCAGCGGCCATTTTTTTCTTGTTTTCAACCACCCTCATAGGCAAGGTTTTTACGGCGCTTTGCGGATAGGGGTTTCCTTTAAAGTCCCAACCTTCTTTTCCTTTGCTAAAATAGTAGTTCATATAGTCTCGGTCTTGCCACCAGTCTACTCCTGAAAAATAAAAACCTACTTTCATTTCATGTTTGCGCAAGGCGTCTACATAAGGCCTTAGCAAATCGCGCCCATCCAGATAGTTGCTTACTCCCAAGTTAGAAAGTTTACTTGGCCACAATGCATATCCATCATGGTGTTTTGAGGTTAATACAGAATACTTGAAACCCGCTTTTGAAGCTGCATTTATCCATTTTTCTGCATCGTAGTGTTTTGCCGTAAATCCTTTTGGAGCGTTTTCGTAATAGTATTCAGGTGTTACTTTCGGTTCTAATGGTTGGCTCCCTTTTTTAGGTTGACGGATTCGCCAAAGATCTTCAATATCTGGAACTGAAGCAGGCCCCCAGTGAATAAACAAACCCAAACCTGCTTTTTTAAACCAGTCGCCTCCTTTTGGAAATGGAAGTGGATTTACCCTTCTATATCGTGTTGGTAATTTTCCTTTTTTATCTCCTCCGCTCATGGCAACAGCTGCTGCTGCAACTTCTGCCAGTTCGTTTTGTTCTGCATCTGCCTCTTGTGTGAGTTTTAATCCCCAAACATAGTTACCAAATTGCTCCTTTGGTAGGGTTACAACAAGGTCATTCCCTTGTTTGGTAAAATTCAAAGATTCTTTACCTCCAAGTGGCAATACATATTTTGTTTGAAAATTTCCTGCCTTAGGTAATGTTATTTTGCCGTTTTTTGGCCAGTTAACAAACCAAGCATAGAGTACACCATCTTTCTGAGTGTAACGAACTGCATTTCTTTCGTAATCATTGATATCTTTTCCTCCAGCGATTGTATTTAATCTACCTGCCCCCCATGTATTCCATGGTTTAGATTCATGAATTCCTTCTCCATTTATTTTCATCCATTCCCCAATTTGGAGTAATACATTCTCCTGATTTTTATCTAAACTTCCATCGGGTCTTGGTCCAATATTCAATAGTAAATTTCCGTTTCTACTTACGACATCTACAAAACAACGAAGTATGGCATCTACAGAGGTTGCAGGGCGTTCTCCAGCATAGCCCCATTTGCCATTTACGGTATAATGTGCTTGCCAAGGGCGATTCGGTATCCCTTTTTCTAAATTACCTTCGGTATCATAAATTCCTTCCCCTTTTTTCATGGCATCTCGTTTCCATGAAATCGCCACTTCTTTTTTCCAATCTACACTCTTGTTGTAATAATCTGCAACAACTCGATACATCGCATCTCGGAAATATTCTTTTTTGTATTCGGTATGTGCATCACAAACACCGCCATCTACGAAGATATAATCGGGTTCATACGTGTCTACCAATTCGTTCATGACGCGTTCCCATTGACGTGCGTCTTCTTTACGTGGAGGATCAGTATCTCCACGACGTTTCCCGTACAAGCCTTCGTTTGCTTTGTCCCAAGTATCGAATTCGGGACGAAAGGTGTAGTATTTCCAATGGCGTCCGTAATGCGTAGACACGCCGGTTTTGATTCCTTTGGCACGCATAGCCTCGGTCAGTTCTCCAACGACATCGCGTTTTGGCCCCATTTCTTTCGCATTCCATTCAATTTCTTTGGAATCCCACATCGCAAAACCGTCGTGGTGCACTGCCGGTGCAGCGAAATATGCGGCCCCCGATTTTTGTACCAAATCAGCATAATAATCTGCATCAAATTTTTCCAGGGTGAGCATGGGGATAAAGTCTTTGTAACCAAAGTCTTTTAAGTTCCCGTAGGTTTTTTCATGATAATCTCTAAATGACTTGCTATATTCTTTATGGATTATATTTGGGTTGTCATCTGCAAAATACATGTTCGTGGTGTACCACTCATTTTTAAATGCCGGTACTGAAAAAGCACTTAGATGCATGAATACTCCTAACTTTCCTTCGCTATACCATGCAGGTACGTCATAGGAAGCTATGGATTTGTGATTTGGTTTGTACTGAGCAAAACTTTGCAGTACGGACAGTAAAATACCTACTGCTAAGATTGTTGTTTTTTTCATCATTTACCGGGATATTTGATTTTAAATGTTTTGGTTGTCTTATAGTATATCTCTTAGAAAACTTACTAATTTAGTACTCGTACCGTTTTGAAAAAAACCTGAAGTTTTAAATAAAGTTTGTTTTCTTTTTCCTTAGACAAAACTACAGAAGAATGAAGCTGCCTTATAGCACATAGTAAAGCATTCTTAACATAAATTTGACCAGGGTAGATTTTATGCTTTCTTAAACACTATCTATGTCTTTTAATATCCGTTAAAAAGGAAAAAATCTATATACATAAAGGCACGAAACCATAAATACTCTTCATTATAATATAAAACGAGATCGAACTCAGGGTATTAGTTTGCTATGACAAATCGTTTGAATCTTTTTTGGTTTCCAACTATTAGTTTTGCAATGTAGAGACCTGGTTGTAAGTTTTTAGTATGGAATTCTGCTCTATTGTCAGTAAGTAGCACTTTCAATACTTTTTGTCCAAGAATTGAATAGATTTCTACGATTCCTGAACTTACTCCAGGGACACTGATTGTTGCATTTCCTATAACTGGGTTCGGGTATATTTTCACTTTTTCCACTTCTATGTGCTTAGAAACCCCCATTATATCTGCTTCCATTATTTGAATCCCATCTGCATAGGCATAGGCATTGTCACTCGGTGGTTGCCAAACGAATATTTTAACCGAAGTGGAACTCCCAGAGTTAAAAGATAAAGTATGACGAGTGTACGCTGCATCGTAAATACTTGAAGATTTAATTAATGCATCATCTGAATCGTACACTCCAAACACAACTCTTTTAGCGGTGTTGCTTGTTTTAAAAAATCCCGAAACCTCATAGTCGGTATTGGCTTCAACAGTCACCCATTGGTTCACTGCTCCTTTATTATAGATTCGTACGGCCGAACTGCCTTCGTAAGCATCATCACTATTTACTGGATTATTGGAAGTTAGCCAATTATTCAACCCATCTTCAAAATCTCCATTAAGTACGTTGACCACAAATTCTTTTGATAATTTCAATCCCCAAACATACTTTCCAAACTGATTTTCAGGTAGATTAACAACAAGATCATCTCCCTCCTCTGAGAATTCCAAGGTTCCTGTGCCGCCTAAAGGAATAATTGATTTGGCATTGAATCCACTTGCCATAGGCAATACTACTTTCCCATCATCCGGCCAGGTTACAAACCAGGCATAAAGAAAACCGCCTTTTTGAGTATAGCGTATTGCATTGGTCTCAAAATCATTGATATTTTGACCTCCTGCAATTGAATTTAATTTACCTTCTCCCCATATTTCCCATGGTTCTGACCCATTAATTCCTTCTCCATTGATTTCCAACCAATCCCCCAGTTCTAACAATACCTCTTCTTGGTTAGCATCCAAACTTCCGTCGGGACGCAGACCTATGTTAAGCAAAACATTTCCGTTTCTACTGACCACATCTATAAAACATCGTAGAATAGGTTCCATAGAAGTAGCTGGACGCTCCCCTGCATACCCCCATTTCCCGTTTATGGTAAAATGTGCTTGCCAAGGACGTGTTGGAATGTCTTTTTCTAAGCTTCCTTCTGTATCGTATACGGCTTCTCCTTTTTGCATAATGTCTCGCTTCCACGAAAGCACCACCTCTTTGTTCCAATCTACACTTTTATTATAGTATCTAGATACAACGCGGTACATAGCCTCTCTAAAATATTCTTTTTGATATTCGCCATGTGCATCACAAACACCGCCATCTACGAAGATATAATCTGGTTGGTAACCGTCTATCAATTCATTCATTACGCGCTCCCATTGAAGAGCGTCTTCTGGAAGAGGAGGATCGTTGTCTTCACGACGTTTCCCGTAAATCCCTTCGAATGCAGGATCCCAAGTATCAAACTCAGGGCGAAAAGTATAGTATTTCCAATGGCGTCCGTAATGTGTTGAGACGCCTGTTTTGATTCCTTTTTCACGCATCGCAATCGTCAATTCTCCAACTACATCACGCTCTGGCCCCATTTGTTTTGCATTCCATTGAATCTCGTTAGAATCCCACATGGCAAAACCATCGTGATGCACAGCAGGAGCTGCGAAATAAGTTGCTCCCGATTTTTTTACCAAATCGGCATAGTAATCTGCATCAAAGTTATCTAGGGTGAACATGGGAATAAAATCCTTATAACCAAACGCGTCTAATGGACCATATGTTTGCTCATGATACTCCCTAAAAGAATTACGATATTCATTATACTCAGTATTCGGAGTCGTTGGATCATAATACATATTGTGAGGGTACCATTCGTTTTTGAACGCTGGTACAGAGAAAGCACTTAAATGCATAAAGATTCCTAATTTCCCTTGACTGTACCATGTGGGAACATCATAGGAAGCTATGGATTCATGACTTGTGTTGTACTGCGCAAAACTTTCGCCTATGGACAATAAAAACAGTACTGCTAAGATGTTTGTTTTTCTCATGCTTTACTGGAGGTATCTCAATTCAATTATTTTGTTGCCTTATGGTTTATCTCTTAGAACGACCGACTAATTTCGTGTGTGGACCGTTTTAAATTAAACCTGTTTCTCTTTTTCAACAAAACTAAAAAAGAATACAGCTGTTCAATGACACAAAGTACACCAATCTTAACATAAAATTGACTAAGCCAACTTTGGCGCCTCCTCATACCCTTTATTGCGAGAAACGCTTCCTGTATTTATCAAGGGGAATCTTTCTATTTAAAACTACTCTCTACAATACTTTTCTAGTCATCAAATGATTTCCCATCAGTAATTCCTTCCCAGTCGTCCGTTCTAAACGGGGAGGCCGGTAGTCCTTCTTTATTGTACAAATTCAACTCAGCAGGATTTGCTGACCATGCAAAACGTACTGCAACTGGGTTTTTTACATTATCCGACCAAAGCACTATTTTATCTCCTTCTAATTTTGCTTTTGCCCAGTAGAATTTTTTATCGGCTCCTGCCATTTCGAACTCATTGACGTAGCCATGTTTGCTTTTAGTAAGTAATCCCGAACCGATATAATCAAAACTGATAATGGCTTTGTTTTCTTCAATCTTCATAGACTTATAAATAGGACCAGAATGTACAATGTCTTTTCCATAGGCCACTTTTAGAGCAGATAGCATCAGCCTATTTCCAACGTCTTGTTTGTTAAGAGGATGTATATTAGAGGCATCACCTATGTCAATAGCAACCGCCATTCCTGTTTTTTTTACAGACAGTGATTTGGTTTGGGTTTCACGAAGTTCCGCCCAATTATCATCTTGAGGATTGGTACTTGGACGCATGAAATTGGCCAGCTGAACAAATAGGAATGGAAAATCTCCTTGTTGCCAGTCTTCTCTCCAATTTTGAATCATGTTTGGAAAGGTGATTTCATATTCTTTTGATCTGGGTGTATTCGATTCTCCTTGATACCAAATGACACCTTTGATTCCATAGGGGATAATAGGGTGTATCATACCGTTGTACAATAGGCTAGGCACATCGTTGGGTGAATCTTTAAATTTCACCAATACCTTGTCAATCTTATATTTCCAGCTTCCACTGAGGGCAATGTTTTGGTTTTTCAATTGAAGAAACATTCTATCGGACTTACTTCCAAAACCACCCTCATATCCCGGAGATTCAACTCGTATGGAAATGTTGTTTTTTCCGATTTTTAAAAGATTCTTAGGTACAGTGTACAATCGTTCCACATCATAACCCCATTTCATTTCTCCTACTTTTTTCCCGTTTACCCAAGTAATATCCGAATCATCGATCTTTCCTAAATGAAGGAAGGCATCATTTTTTAAGTCAGTACTATCCAAATGAACGTCTAGACTGTACCAAACCACCCCGTTGAGGTGTTTATAGCCAGCATCTCCCCATAACGTGGGTAAGTCCATGGTTTTCCAGTCACTACGATCTGTATCCGCAATCATCCATTTTTCATTCATTCCTCTTTCCTTTTCTGGAAAGCTACCAATGGCTTTTGCAAGTGATTCTTTTTTTTGCGCTTTTAATTTTTCTGGATCGTAATTATCAATTCTTTCACCCATGTTCTCATAGTTGGGCAATTTGGTAATAGATGCTTTTGAGGTCCATGTTTCCACACAAGTGCCACCCCATGAGCTGTGAATTAATCCAATAGGGACATTTATTTCTTTGTATACATCTCTTCCGAAATAGTACCCAACAGCGGAAAAATACTTTACAGTTTCTGGTGAACAGATTTCCCAGGAGGCATTTGAGACGGTTTCAAGTGGAGTAGTGCTAACCGTGGTTGGAACCGTAAATAACCTTATTTCGGAAAAATTAGCATTGCTTATTTCTTTTTGTGCATTGCTTGTTTCTGAAACTTTCATTTGCATGTTTGATTGTCCAGAACATACCCATACATCTCCTATTAAAATATTTTTAAGGACGATTTCATTTTTACCAATGATCTTCATTTCCAATGGTTCACTAACTGCTTTCATTGGTTTGAGCATTACCGACCATTTTCCGTTTTTGTCCGTTCTCGTAATTTGTTTCTGCCCGTTAAAATAGACCCATACTTTTTCTCTAGGATCGGCTTTCCCCCATACTTTTATGTCGCTATTACGCTGCAATACCATATTAGTAGAAAAGACATCTGCTATTCGCACCTCAGCGTTTGCAACAAGACTGCTAAAAACAAAGGCTGCCATTACTGCTATTCGTTTTGTGTATTTCTCTCCCATCAGGCGTTTTAAGTACTTTAAAGATTCAATTGTTGATTCGATGCTTTTCAAATTCAAAACTACAAAAGAATCGTACCACAGCTTAGCACAAAGTCTGCAATAACTAGCATAAAAAGTACGAATGTAATTTTTAACTTTTCTCCATAAAAAAACCTGCTTTAAAAATTAAGCAGATCTTTGGAGTTAACACAAATGCCCTATGTTTTTTAACTCAGTTCTTTGTTGTACTTTCGATATTTTCTAGTTATGACATAAAATACATATATGCTATACCTACTAGTATTGATAGACCAAAACTAATTAAAGATCCAATAAGCATATATTCTGTTAATTTTCGGTCTTTAGCTCTGGAAAGGTCACCAAATCTAAATACAGATTTAGCTGCAATAAGTAGTCCGATAGCTCCCCATTGATTTAATATTATAAATCCAAAAACAAATAGGCGTTCTAAAATTCCGATGTACAAACCTGCACTTTTGAGAGAGTCATTTGAATTATCTTCTTCTAACTCCCATTTACTCATAATCATTTTCATTATAATTGATGAAACAGAAGTTACTGTAAGTATCGCTAGTATTAAAAATAATGATTCTTTTGAGTATATTTTTTCTATATCTAATTTGTATGGGTATTCTAAATAGACAACAATGCTTATAATGATCATGTGTAATACTTGATCCAAAGTAAATAATATTCTGTTATTTATTTTATTAATTAGGTTTAGTTTGATCACATCAATGATCATATGACTGAAAATAATAAAGGCTATATATGGCCAGTATGACCAGTTAAATTTTAGCAATATGATTAAGGCCAATAAATGAATTAAGCCGTGAAAGTATAAGTATTTTGATTTATGTTTTTTTATGTTTTTATCTTCAACCCATTTGCTAGGTTGTAAGACAAAATCACCAATTACGTGTGCAATGAGTAATTGAATTATTAGAGTTATCATAACTTATTTATTTGTTCTTCATAATAATTGTTCATGTTCATTATTTCTTCAAAACCACCTCTTTTAAGAGCTTCGCTAATGCTACTTTGAGATTTGTTCAGAAGATTTGCAATTTCTATTTGCTTGGTCTCGGAGTGTTCTATGTTTTTTTTAATTACTTTAGAGACTGTACTGCTCCAGCTGTTTGACGTGAGTAATGCTAGGCTTAGCATTATATTAATCGTGTTATCTAGTTCTAAATTATTGGTTTTTATGGCGAGGGTTTGTTTTTTTAATGATTCGAAACATTCGCCGGACCTTATGTAGGCAGAGCCATTTGATTCTGTAGTTTTATTGGAGTTATATCTAACTTCTCCAATACCTATTCCCATTCGAACGTCATGTTTTTTTGTTTGTCTAATTGCTGACTTAATATGAAAAGCCGCTAATATTGCTTTTTTAGGAGCGACTGATAATTGAAAACTATCACCTCTGAATATTTCCCAGTCCGTGGGCTCTTGTCCATATTGATTTAAAACCTCTTTAAGAAGTGGTAACCATGTTTCGACTTCTCCTTTTCGCGAATCTATTATGTCACCAGTTATTATTGCTGTCATTCCTTGTTTTTCACAAATATATTGTATTTAATCATTACATCCAAAAATATCGGCTCTCTGTCCGATTTTACAACATATCGGCTCTATATCCGATTTTATTACATATCGGCTCTATATCCGATTTGATCGTATGTTGGCTCTAATTAGGGTTTTAAGTTGATCTTTTCTCTAATAAAAATAGCAGCATTCGCATTAATTATAATAACTAAATTCGAAAGAAATAAGTGAAATTTTATAATGAAGTACAACAAGTAGACAACCCGTCCTGACCGGCAAGCTCAATTACAGTTATTTCTCTTATCTCTGCAATGTATTTCTTTAACAAAATACACAAAGACCAATTACCATTACAGGTTTTTTTCTGTTTTCAAAGCGTCTATTTGGCTATGCCATCCGCCTACAAGAAACCAAACGCTTTGTGACCCTACAGTGCATGTTTCAACTAAGTTATTTAAAATAAACCAAACATCCAATACAAATACCAGTTAGCCGTATCATAACCGTTAAAAACGACTCGTGCTAAAATCATTGATTTTCTGTATATTACACCTTTTTTAAAGCGTCAAAATGGCCATAACAAACAAAAACCCATACCTAGTTCGTAGGGTGCTATAAACATAGAAATTCCACTATTTCAATAGGTATTCGATGCTTCCTCTACGCTTCTTTTTAAGTCAAAAAAACAAACCCCTACTCAGATGAATAAGGGTTTGTTGGAATTTGGAGAGGTTATTATTTTTAATTCGTTTTCTTTTGCAAGCGCTTGCTGAATACCATAAACAGGAACCCGCATAACAACCAAGATGGTAAGGTTACGAAGGACAAGAACACATCGAACTTTACTGAGATAAAGTAAAATAAACCAAAACTGATTGCCCAAGCAAAAAGTACTGCTTTGTTTACTTGCAATCCTGCGACTTCTGCGTAATTTTTGGTAATGCCCCAGTCTTTATGAAAGAAGTGCTCGAATGCTATAATGGCTCCAAAAGGAGATAAGATAAATCCGTATAAAGCGACAAAACCTAATAGTTTCATGGCAAATGCAGGGAACAAACCAGCGATGGTAGCAATGGCTCCCGCCAATATGGTAACCCAAAAAGTAGACAGTTTTGGCAAAATTGCCTGAAATGCCAATCCGGCTCTGTAAATGGTTGGGTTTGCTGTAGTCCAACCTGCCAATACTACGGCGATGATTCCAAAAACCCCAATGGCATTGTAGGCCATAGGTCCGGGTGCTACCGGAGGTGCTTGTCCGTTATTTAAATAAGACAATGCTTCAGGAGATTGAATATATACTGCATACAATAAGGCGGCTGCAATCCAAGCCATATAATGACCTACATACATTCCGGCTGCGGTTGCCCAACCAGCTTTGGCTTCTTTGGCAAAACGGAATACCGACAAATCAGACATTCCAACATGCATGGCTCCATTCGCAAACCACGACCAGATGACTACATGCCAAAAGGTAAATTTTATTTGCCCAGGAAAGGGTTCTGCGCCTGTTCCCCAGATATCCCAAAATTCTGCAAAGCTTCCTACTCCTAATTGCCCCAATGCGACAACTCCACAAGCTACAAAGGCGAGTACAATAATGGGCGACATCCAGTTGGCCGCTTTGGTAACGGTGTCATATCCACGGGCTGCTATCAATGAGATTACTGCGCCCAAAAGAATTACGATGATTACCCAAGTCATTCCGTTAGGAAGGGTATCATCCAATTTTGGCATGGGCATATCGAAAGGAATTCCAACCGCTGTTGCCGATACGGTAATCATAGATCCCGCTAAAAAGCAAAACAAAACTCCATTGGCAAGGTTGTATCCGGTTACCAATTTTTTACCACATATCTTTTCGAGTTGAAAATACAAAGTCAACCTGTTTTTTACAGCAATTTCAGCCGTTAGATAACGCCAGCTTAACACTGCCAATAGGTTTCCAAAAATAAGCCCTATGATCAAATCAAAAGCACTAACACCTGCAGTTAAAAATAAGGGACCAATCATAAATTCGGTTCCTGCGGCATGTTCTCCGGCATACATTCCAATAAAACTCTTCCAACCTTTTAGTTTGGACTGAGGAACGGGTTCTCTTTCAAATTCTCCGGATTCTTGTGCTACTGTTACTTCTTCTAAATGTGCTTGACTCATTATTGTTTGGTTTTTTGTTATTAGTTTTTAGCTTTCGACTTTTGGCTATCGGCTGGTGGCTTTCGGCTTTCGACTTTCGACTTTCGGCTTTTGGCTATCGGCTGGTGGCTGGTGGCCGGTAGCCGGTAGCCGGTAGCCAGTAGCCTTACGTAATTATAAAAGGAACATGCTTTTTTAAAGCATAGTTCTCTTTTAAAAATTTGGAATTTAATTTACTGTCAGATATCACGATCGCAGCGCCTAAGGCAGATCCTAAAGAGGAACTGGTAGAGCGTAGCTTCATATCTCTTAAATAATGCGATAAAAGTTTTATAAACACATCATTGTCACTAAACCCTCCATCTAAAAACAAACGTTTGATGCTTTCATCACCTCCTTTTGCCGCTTCGATATTCTTTACTTGTAGATGTGTTAATTCTATCATCAACTGATGGTAAGCCGCTTCATACGTTGTATGGGTAAGAACTG
The DNA here is from genome assembly GCA_943789365.1 of uncultured Flavobacteriaceae bacterium. Lineage (GTDB taxonomy): Bacteria > Bacteroidota > Bacteroidia > Flavobacteriales > Flavobacteriaceae > Flavicella. The sequence goes on from CALSTV010000001.1 coordinate 1,369,341, forward strand.
TTTCCTTTGGCGCATTCTTATTTGATAAGTACTTCCATTGGAAACAAGGTGTAAAATCAGACTCTAATTTTTGATAGGTATCGTAGTCAAATTTTACGGATACGTGTTGTTCATAAGGAACTTTAAAATATTCGCTTAAGAAAGTTACCTGATGTTTGTATTCGTTTCCTAACAACAGTTTTGAGGATTTGACTGCTTTTCCATTGATGCGCATGTAGTTGATGCAATCTTCCTGCATTTCCTGCTCGGTCAATAAGGATTTTGAATAAGGATTTAGCGAAACACTCCAAGTACCTGTTGAAACCAACACAAAAGGTTTTTTTGAACCTCGGATGTACGGAATCAAAGCAGATGAACTGTCGTGAATTCCCACACCTATTTTGATGCGCTTTCCGTTGTAGTTCATATTGATACTTGTCTCTGTTGAAACTAAAGGAGGCAAAATCTTATTGATTTCTTCAGCATATACCCATTGGTGGTAGTCTTTCTTTTCGTAGTCCCACAAGGCGGTATGACATCCAATACTGGTATACTCACTCAAAGGAATCCCGGTAAATACATAGCTTAAATATTGGGGTAGGTGTAAGGAATATTTAATTTTCTTGTATACTTCTGGCTGTTTGTGTTTCAACCAATAGAGTTGCAAACCAGAATTCAACATCCCCGATTTTGGAGAACCTGTTTTTGTGGACAATTCTATCTCCGGTCCATATTTTTTATAAAAGTCATCTACAAATGCTTCGTCAATATCTTTGAGGTAATTGTACAATGGTGTTAGTACCTGTCCATTCTCGTCGAGATGGACAAAACTTGCGCCATAGGTAGAAAAATTAATGGCTTTTACATTGTATTCTTCTGCTTCTAATATGCGATGAAATAAGTCCTTAAGCCAATTTTGCAAGGCAGCTAAGTTTTCTGTCGGATAGCCATCTTCGTCTTCAATTTCTTCAAAACGCGTATATTCTCGATAGACTTCTTTGAAGTTTTTATCGAAAAGAAAGAATTTTTTATTGGTTTTTCCGATGTCGAAAACAGCGGTTACTTTTAGTTTTTTCAAAGGGGAAATTTTGTAGTTGTGGTCTCGGTTCTGCAATTAAAATATCACCACAACGATGTGAACACATTGTTGTGGTGACAAAAGGGATTACAAACCTGTTGCAATCGTGTGCTTTCCTCTGGAATCGATAAGGTGGTTTCTCAAATCCAATTCGCGGTAGGCTTTGATTGGACTGATAGCGCCTCCTCTATTCAAACGCGCTTTTTCAATTAGCGGACGCACATCGGTTCTATACGCTGTTTGCAATATCTCTTGACATTTCACAACATCGTTGTCCAACTGAGCCGCTTTTAACTCGTCTTGATCTATCAATAAGGCTTTTGCAAAGGCCTCTTGAATTGCTTCTAAAGATTGGATCAAATCTTCTAATGGATCTTTTACGTTATGACTTGCATCAATCATCCAAGCTAGGTCTGGATTCTGAGGATTGTTTTCCATTCCATATACCAGTTCGTTAAAAATTAAGAACAAAGCATAAGGCTTGATGCTTCCAACCGTTAAATCGTCATCACCATATTTACTATCGTTGAAGTGGAATCCACCCAACTTTCCTTTCAATTGTAATATTGAAACAATTTGTTCGATGTTGCTATTTGGAAGATGGTGTCCTAAATCTACAAGTGTATACGCTTTTTCACCACATTCGTTAGCCAACATCAACGAAGCACCCCAATCTTGGATAACTGTGCTGTAAAAGTTTGGCTCATAAGGCTTGTATTCTACCAACATTTTCCAATCGTCCGGCAATCCTTTGTAAATGTCTTTTAAGCTGTCTTGTGTGTTTTGGAAAGCGGTTTGGAAGTTGTTTTGTCCCGGAAAACAAGAACCGTCTGCCAACCAAACGGTCAATGCTTTAGATCCTAGTTTGTTTCCAATATTGATCACATCCAGATTGTGTTGAATGGCTTGTTCGCGTACGGCTTGACTCGTATTGCTCAAAGAACCGTATTTGTAGGTTTCCGCTGCGTCTTTTTGATCTTGAAAGGTATTGGAGTTCACTGCATCAAATTTGATGTCTAATGAACTGGCCAACTCTTTAACTGCATTGTAATCTTCCGGCACATCCCATGGAATGTGTAAAGAAACCGCTCCTGCAGTTTGTGTAAGTGAATGTAAAATTCCAACATCTTCAATTTTTTGTTCTAAGGAAGAAGGTTCTCCATAAAAAGAAAAACGCCCAAAACGCGTACCTCCGGCACCCAAGGCCCAACTAGGAATGGCTACTTGAAATTCCGCTAATTTGTTCAGAATATCCTCAACTTTATGACCGTTTTTAGTGAGTTTATTCGCTAAAAAATCAAAGTTTTCATTATGTGCATCCAAAAGGTTTTTGTTTGCATCTTGTATGTTTTCTGCTTGTATCTTCATGTTGTTATTTTTTTTGTATAAAAACTTCCATAGTCCTGGCAATGCCAATATATGGAAGTTTTTGAAATTAAACTACTATCTTACGAATGCATTCGCCATTCCACCGTCTACATTTAGGATGTTTCCTGTTGATTTGTCGGTAACTCCAACAAAAGAGAACACTCCGTTTGCAATATCGGCAGGGGTGATGATTTCATTCAATAAATTTCTTTTTGCATAAAAAGCAGGGAGTTCTTCTACGGTAATACCGTTGGCTTTGGCTCTTCCTTCTGCCCAAGCACCTTCCCAAATTTTACTTCCTACAATGACACCATCAGGGTTTACGGTGTTTACTCTTACTTTGTCTTTTGCCAATTCAGCAGCTAACAAACGTACCATATGTTGTTGTGCCGCTTTTGCGGTTCCGTAGGCTACATTGTTGGGTCCTGCTACCAATCCGTTTTTACTGGCAATTGAGATATAGTCTCCTCCCAATCCTTGTTGACGTGTAATGGCTGAGAATTGCTTTGCCAAATCGAACTGTCCTTTTACTAGGATGTTTTGTAGAATGTTCCAATCTTTATCAGTGGTATCTTCTAAAGGCTTAGAGATTGCCAATCCAGCACTGTGTACAACAATGTCAATACCTCCAAATTCTACACAGGCTTTTTTATAAGCGCTTGCAATAGATTCAGTATCTGTTACATCACATACTGCATAAGTAGACACATCTCTTTTGTAGGTTGCATTGGCTTCGATCAAGCTTTCTTCGTTGATATCTGTCAATACTACAACCGCACCTTCTGCTGCTAATTTATCGGCAATGGCTTTTCCAATTCCTCCACCTGCACCAGTAACCAAGGCTACTTTTCTAGATAAAGGTTGTTCTTTTGGCATACGTTGTAGTTTTGCTTCTTCCAACAACCAGTACTCAATATCAAAAGCTTCTTGTCTTGGCAATGAAGTATATTCAGTTATTGCTTCTGCACCACGCATTACGTTGATGGCATTGATATAAAATTCATTCGCTACACGTGTCGTTTGTTTGTTTTTTGCAAAACTAAACATTCCTATTCCTGGGAAAATGATGATTACTGGGTTTGCATCACGTACGGCTGGACTGTTGTCTTTTTTACAGGTATTGTAATAGTCTACATATTCCGCTCTATACGCTTCAAACGCAGGTGTTAACTTTTTCAAAATAGCTTCGCTGTCAGACAAATCTTCATTTTTATCCAAAGTCAATACCAACGGTTGAATTTTTGTTCTTAAGAAATGGTCTGGACAAGAAGTTCCCATAGGCGCCAATCTTTCCAAGTCATTACTATTGATGAATTCCATCACAACATCAGTATCAGAGAAGTGCCCAATCATTCTGTTTTCAGAAGAACACAACCCTCTTAATAAAGGCATGATTTGTGCTGCTTTTTCAGTTCTTTCTTCTTTAGGAAGACTTGTTATTTTTTGTCCTCCAAAAACACTACCGTTTTCAGCAATTTTATTTTCTATGTATTCAGAAGCCATTTCAATAACTTCCAAACTGTTCATATAACATTCGTATGAGGTGTCTCCCCAAGTAAACAATCCATGAGAACCTAATACGATCCCTCTGATTCCTGGGTTTTCAGCCAAGCATTTCTCCAATTGCAATCCTAAGTCGAAACCTGGACGTTGCCATGGCACCCATCCCATCGTGTCTCCCCAAATTTCTTTGGTTACTTGCTCACTATCTTTTGCAGCAGCAACAGCAATCAAGGCATCTGGATGCAAGTGATCGATATGTGCAAAGGGTAACAAACCGTGTAATGGTGTATCGATAGACGGTGCTTTACTATCTAAGTCATAAATACAATGGTTAAACAAACCTACCATACGGTCTTCATCTGCCATACCTCCGTATACATTTTTCAAATCACGCAATCTATTGGTATATAAACCAGCAATTCCAGCTCTGTTCAAAGTACCGATGTCACCACCAGATCCTTTTACCCACATTACTTCTACCTCTTCATTTGTCAACGGATCTTTTTCAATGGTTTTACAACTTGTGTTTCCTCCACCGTAGTTGGTGATTCTTAAGTCCGCTCCTAAGATATTAGAACGGTATAAAAATAATTCTACTTGATCATCTCCTATTGCTGCGACTTTTTCTTCGTCCCATAAATAATCTACGTGTTTGAATTCTGCAATTGCTTGTTTCATTTTGTTTGTTTTTATGATATAATTCCCCGTTAGAAATGGGTATTTTATAAATATATTCGACAAATGTACTTTCTGTTTTTATTTATTCTATCCTGTACTGTACTGTGCTGTTCACTTTTTTTTAAAATTTTTATAGATTATTCAACAAACACCTCCTTTAGAATGGGTACATCGTAAGGCTCGTTGCTTGGCTTAATTTAAGAAGAAGAAGAAGTTGATTGCTCTAGTACAAGCAGGTACAACGGCAGGCGTTTTTTGTCGACCCAATTTTTTATTTGGGTGCCTTTAGCTATGACATGGATGGTCAGGAAAAATAGAATTGACAAAATTTTATAATGTGTACCGGTAAACTAGTTCACTTTTTATATCTTACACCTTATGAATAAACACGCGCTTCCATTGTTGCTTTTAGGGCTACTTACTATTTCTTCAGTAGCACAGCAAAAATCAAGTTTTCAAGAATTAAATAAGTCCGACAATTGGCGTTTGTCATTTGATGATTCATGCACTAAAGATTGGCAGTCACATTGGTTTTTAGACGGTTTAAGAGCTACGCTAAAAAACACCAAAGACGGCATGATTTATAGCGCAGGAACCGTAAACAAAGATGATGCCTGCCATGCCGTACTCTGGACAAAAAACGCTTTTAAAGGAGCTGTTAAGATTGAATTTGACTACACAAGAACTGATGCTAGAAATGTATGGGTTAATATTCTATATATTCAGGCAACTGGACACGGAAAGCCTCCCTACTCTAAAGATATTACTGAATGGAACGAAATGCGCATCATTCCATCAATGCGGAACTATTTCAATAATATGAACACACTCCAAGTTAGTTATGCCGCTTTTACAGGTGATAATACAGATCCTGAAGATGATTATATGCGAATGAGAAAATATCCTCGAAAAGAAGGAGAAAATTTTCAAAAATCAACCGAAATCCCTTCGGCATATTTCCAAACAGGCTTGTACAAACCTGGAGAAACCTATCATATTACCGTTATCAAAAACGACGATGAGGTGTTTTTTAAAGTTATTGGTTCTGACGTCGAAAAATTATTTTACTGGACTTCTCCAAAAATCAAAGAGGTCACAGAAGGGAGAATTGGACTTCGACATATGTATACAAGATCTGCTCGCTATAAAAACTTTAAAGTTTACGAATCTCAATAGACAAACAGTTGAACGCTCTAATTTTCGCTGATTGAAAAACAACTCAAAACATTGGACATCAATTCCCCTAAGTTTTGAATATTAATTTTGATGTTTCTTTAAAATACCTGTACTTTGCTCTAAATCTAAAGCTCCCCAACTATGGACATGCTCAGTTATATCGAAATTGATGAAAATTCTCGGAAACCAAAGTATTTGCAAATTGTAGATGCGGTGACTAGCAATATATCATCCGGTAATTTTGAAATGAATGCCAAAATGCCTTCCATCAATGCTATGAGTGAGGAATTCTATTTGTCGAGGGATACGGTTGAAAAAGCCTATAAGATTTTGAAAGACAGAAAAATTATTATTTCTGTACGCGGCAAGGGCTATTATATTTCGAATACAAAATTAATTTCGAAAACTAATATCTTGTTTCTTGTCAACAAACTCAGCTCTTATAAACTGAATATTTACAATTCATTTAACAACCATATTGGCGCCAATTCGCACACCGATTTGCAAATCTATCACTGCGATGAGTCATTGTTTTTAAACTTATTGGAAAAAAACAAAGGTGCTTATGACTACTATGTTATTATGTCTCATTTTAAAAGTGACGATTTTAAACATGTTGCCACACCAGAAAAGGTAGTCAAAGCCATTCAAAAAATCCCAAAAGACAAATTGGTCATTTTAGACGATCTTAATTCGGGTATTGATGGTGCTATTGTAGAAATCTATCAAGATTTTGAAAATGATATTTACAATGCCTTATTAGAAGGTTTTCAAAAAATAGCGAATTATGACAAGTTGGTTTTGGTGTATCCGGAAAAGTCGGTCTATCCCTATCCGAAAAGAATTGTTCAGGGTTTTAAAAAATTCTGTATTCAAAAATCCCTCGAATTTGAAATTATCGATGAAATATTTGATGAAATTGTTCTCAAAAAAGGAGATTTGTTTATCACCATTGGCGAAGACGATTTGGTAAATCTCATTCGACAAATCCGCGAGCAAGAGTTCGATTTAGGCAAAGAGATTGGCGTACTTTCTTATAACGACACACCACTGAAAGAACTCTTGGGTATTTCTGTAATTTCAACTGATTTTAATACCATGGGATCCACTGCTGCTCAAATGATTTTGAACAAAAAGAAAGGGAAGGTGAAAAATCCATTTAATTTTATCGATAGAGCGTCGATGTAGATTACATGTTGACACCGACATCATTGGTGTTATGGAAGGGGTTATGATTGCGAGTGGTCATAAATACTTTTACGACTCACGGTGCAAAAACGTTAATGCTTCCATCAACCCATCTCCTTATAATTTTTAATAAACTGAGTTGGTGTTTGTCCGAATTGCTTTTTAAAACAACTTCTAAAATGTTTAGGATCAGAAAAGCCTACCATAAAAACAATTTCTGTTATTGAATATTTACCGGTTTTCATGAGGGTTGCGGCACGTTTTACTCTTATCGCTCTTATAAACTCAGTGGTAGATTGCCCGGTTATCGCTTTGAATTTTTTATGCAATGCGGAACGACTCATACCAATATCTAAGGCAAATTGCTCTACGGAATACTCCGTATTATCAATATTTTTTTTAATGATTTTTAAAGATTTCTTTAGAAAATCTTTGTCCAGTTTGCTCGACAATTCTTTCCATGCCGATGCCGTGGGTTTGGTTTTAAATTTTTCTGCCCATTGCTTTTTCGTTTTTAAAATATTTGCAACACGAAGCCTTAAAAGTTCAATATTAAAGGGTTTTAAAACAAACTCATCAGCACCTGTTTCCAGGCCTTCTTTTTCGTTTTCTAGCCCCGACTTTGCCGTAAGTATGAGTACCGGTATATGACTTGTTTTTATATCGTTTTTAATGATTTTACACATTTCAATACCTCCCATTTTTTTCATCATTAAATCGGAAATAATAAGGTCTGGGTTTTTTTCTAAAGCAATCCTAAGTCCTTCCTCTCCATCCGGAGCATTAAGCACATGGTAGTATTTCTTAAAATAATTAGATAAATATTCTTGTAAATCTACATTGTCTTCCACTATTAAAACCGTAGGGGTGTCAGAAGAGTGCTCCATATTTACTGCGGTTTTAGGGAACAATAGCGTAGTATCTTTTAGCCCTTTTACTTCTTTTTTGACAAAATTAAAAGGATATTGTTTCGGTTGCACTTCCAATATGGCGGTATCTTCATAGGCTGTTTTAGAAAGGGGTATAGAAATGGTAAAGACCGTACCTTCATTTAGCACACTCGCGATTTCAATAGTTCCGTTATGCATTTCAACCAAACGCCTTGTATACGCCAATCCCAAACCTGTTCCTGTTTGTAGGGTATCGTTTTCATTCTTCGATTGGTAAAACCTTTCAAAAATACTTGGTAAGTCGTCACTTTCTATACCAATACCTTCATCCATAACTTTGATAATGGCATGTTCCTTATTGTCAATCTTCTTTTGTTCCAGTACTATTTCAATTTTGCGATTGGCCGGTGTAAACTTAAAGGCATTAGATAGAAGATTGTATATAATCTTTTCTATTTTATCATTGTCGAACCACCCACGAATAGCGTTTTGGTTAGCTCCAAATTTGAATTCAATCTGCCTTTCGTCAGCGATTTCTTTAAAAGCATTGTAAATCTCTTTTATAAAGTCCGCCAAATCACCTTCTTCAACAATTAAACTCACCGTCCCCGATTCTACCTTTCTAAAGTCTAGCAATTGGTTTATCAAACGCAATAAACGTGTAGAGTTTTTATACATGATACCATTCAGGCGTTTCAAATACTCCGCATCATTACTGCCTTCCAATATCTGCTGAAGTGGTCCAATAATTAGGGTTAGCGGGGTTCTTAACTCATGAGAAATATTCGTAAAAAAACGCAATTTCATCTGATTAATTTCAATAGACTTTTCATGCAGCGCACTTTCTAGTCTTAAATCATTTTTCAGCTTTATTTGATGCCATCTAATTCTATACCCGATATAAACAATAAGAATGACTGTCAAGATAAAAAACAGAATGGCGAGGGGTGTCAGGTACCATGGTGGTGTAATCGTAATTTTTATTTCTTTGGGAACAGCACTCCATACCCCCGAACTGTTAGAGCCTGAAACCTTAAAGACATACTTACCGGGAGGAATGTTTGTATAGGAAGCAAACCTACGCTCTTTTCCTACCGATATTTGAGGCTTTTCTTCAAAACCTTCTAAAATAAATTTATACTTGTTCTTTTCGGGGTTTGAAAAATGCATGCTAGAAAATACAAACTCAAAAGAATTTAAATCATGTGGCAACTCAATTTCTTCTTTATCGTTTATCTCTTTTTCAAGAATGACCCTATCCGCTGTTTTTTCGCCTACCTTGATCGACTCATTAAACAATTTAAAATCGCTGATGGTCACCTGAGGTTCTCGTTTATTTACCTGAATATTGTTTGGCTGAAAAAAGGTAAATCCATTTACGCCCCCACAAAATAAAATCCCGGAAGACGTAAAGGTCATGGCACTGTCTCTAAACTCATCAACATCAAAGCCGTCTCCTTTCTCAAAATAAATAATCTCTCCTGTACTAGGGATTAATTTTGAAATTTTACGGGCATGCATCAGCCAAATATTGCCTTCAGCATCTTCTCTTATTTGATAAATTACATTGCTTGGCAAGCCATTTTCAACGGTATAATGCATGAATCCTATATTCCCTGAATCATTGTAATTCAGGCGATTCAATCCGCCGCCAGAAGTTCCAACATACAATACGCCATTTTTGGCTTCATAGATGTCTAAAATATGATCATTACTCAATGACTTGGTGTCTTCCTCACTGCTATAAAATTTTTCAATACTAAGGATGTCACTTTCCGTGTATTTTATTCTGTTTAAGCCATTGCTCGTACCTATCCATAGATCGCCATGTTCATCCTCTACGATGTCACGAATATTGTTGTTGGATATACGCGAAAATTCAGTACTCGATGTGCTATACTTCGAAGTTTGGTAGCTTTCTTTATCCGTATCGAAAGTCATTTTTACCAAACCGGCTCCCCAGGAACCATACCAAACATTGCCATACCTATCTTCTTCTATGGCAAACACACGGTTGTTAATACCATTTGTTGGGCTCTTTCTCAACGCATCTAAGGGGGTTATTTTGTAAGTTGAAGATGCATCATGATACTGAATCTTTCGCAAACCACTTGTGGTCCCAACCCAAACAGTTCCATTTTTACCTTTTTTCAAACGTGTTATTTCACCTGTGATTTTGGGTGCTTGTGTATTGTTTTCTTTTTGAGAATAACTATAGACCAAAGTTGCATTTGAGCTGCTATTCAAATTGTTTTCTAATTTAATATCGCGCAAGGCTATAATAGCACCATCTTGGGTTCCAAACCAAACGGCTCCGTTTTGCCCTTCACACATCGTTATGACAGACGATTTAAATAGATTGGATACTTCTTTATCGTTTAGAAATTCATTTGAATTGTAAAAAGTATGACTGTCTAAATCCAATTTATACAAACCATGATTCGCAGTACACACCCATAAAACATTAGAGTTGTCAATAAACAAACGCTGATTATAGGTATCTCCGATAGCTTTCTTTACTTCGGTATCTCTTGTAAAATTAACAATCTCACCAGATTCCATATCATAACTCAGCAACATCTTATTACCCCCAAACCATAACCTGTTCTTGTCGTCGACAACCATATCTATAAGCCGCTGCGCACTTCGGGTCTCTTCATTGACACTTTTACCCAAATCTATTTTTTCAGAGGCAACGACCTTTAAGTCATTGTTTAGTTTTAGCTTCAATAATTCCAGGCGATTATTCACCATCCAAAGGGTATTCTTTGGATATTCTACAATATCCAAGACCGCCAATCCCTTTCTAAATAAGGGTACTGTAAAATTGGTTGGCGTTATTTTTACCTTGGGTTTCCCCTCTTCTTTAGCAATATCTAACTGGTGTAGTTTTACCCTTCCTGAAGAGGTAACAGCCCAAAATTCCCCATTCAATCCTGGAGCCAATCTTTTTATATTAATTCCTAAATCCTTATTCTTTTCCAAAACGGCATCGTATTCCAGTTGCCCTTGTTTATCTACTTCAAAAAGCTTTATACTCTTAGGTGTATTGATAACAAAAGTGCCGGATTTCGATTGGTGGATATTATGTATTCGCAATGGTTTCTCTCCATTACCCCCCTTAAAATAGTTGATTATTTTGTCTGTACCGGTATCTATTCTATTGAGACCGGATCGTGTAGACACCCATATAAAACCGTCTTTATCCTCAAAAAGTCCTAATACAATATTACTCGTCAATCCTACGGAATTCACCGCATAGTTATATTCTTTCATGGAATAACCATCATATTGGTTTACCCCATTATAGGTACCAAACCATAAATAGCCTTGTCTGTCTTGGATAATACTCGAAACTCGGTTATGAGATAAACCTTCATCTCCGCCTATATGATTTAAACGCCATTGTGCATACGTACTTAAGGACAGAAGTAAACAAAAGAAACTAATAAAGTAACAATTCTTAAGAATTTTTATCATTTCCGTGAAAAAGGTTTTTACTAAATTTTTTCTAAATATATAGATAAAAATCTATATAGGAGACTGTTTTAAAATTTACATAAATCACTTGTATCACTGAAGAAGTGGTCATAAACAACAACGTTGTTATTCTTCTTTAACAATTACGAAAACAGGGATTTTAAGATGTATATTAAAAAGAGCCTCTATCAATAAAATTAAAAGGCACTTTAAACGCTCCTTGTTCTTTATTCAAAAGCATGTTCGCCCCGGTTTCTCCCATTATTTTGAAATCCGTCGAAATAACAGAAATACCATAAACATCTTTTAACGGTGTATCATTATAGGAAAGAATACCGACACCCGCTCCTAAACTATTTTTGTGCTTTTTTGTTTGTTTGATAAAACGAACCAATTCGGAGTCTTCAATGATAATGAATAATTCTCCTTTTTGAAGCTTCAAATCGTCGTCAATCTCCTCCATAACTTCAAATTCAAAATTGCATTCAAGACAAAACCTCTTCACGCCATTGAGAATTCTTTTTGGGTAGGGCAACACCTTCTTAGCGGGGTAAACAAGGTTTATTTTAGTATACTTATCTACTTTATGTTTTACCTTCTTCAGTGCCCCATAAACGTCCTTTTCAAAATCTTGATAAACCGTAATCGATTGATTGAAATCGGCTCCCAAAGCATTGTCCATTAAAATTAATTTGTCCTTTGGTATTTTGTTAAGCGCCTCAGAAACTCCGTCTGTCATACTTATATGTTCTTGGTTTTCTGTTTTAAAATGTGGCATGACAACATAGTAATCATAGGCATTGGCTTCCTTTTCTAAAATATTTAAAAACAAGGCCTCATCACAATGATACACGCGTAAATCTGTATGGTAATTTTCGTCCAGGGTATTGATAAAAGCATTGTATATTTCTAATTTATAGGCGCTGTACTTATTCGTTAAAAATAAAATGTTGGTTTTTGAAATTAATTTCGTTCGGGTAACAAAACTACCTTTTCCTCTAATGGAAGTTATAATGCGCTTTTTCTTTAAAATATTATAAGCTCTTTCAACAGTATCCCGAGAAACATACAGCTCTTCACTAATATCATTTATGGAAGGAATTTTTTGATTCACAACTAAATTCCCAGTAACCACATTGTGTATTATCGATCTAACAATTTGCTGATATTTAGCCTCTGATGATTCCTCGTTAATTTTTACGTACTCTGATATTGCCATCATAACATTAAATTTTAAATCGTTTCTTCTAAGTATTAGCCAAGTATTTCGCAAAAGAACCGACAGCAGTACGTTAGAATTAGTAAAGAGAATAATGCATGTCTTCTTTCACTGGTTGATACAAACGTAGCACTAAAAAAAAGATGAAATAGGGGTAGCACGTGTATAGTTTAGGGGAATATGTTGACAATTTACAGTCGGTTCTCAGGTTATTAAAACCACACAAAAACTTGTCCTACAATACTTTAAAAACACATCAAACCATTGATTCTATATTTTAAAACAAAAAAAAGTTTTTTTTAAAACACCTTTTGAAGTACAATTATCCGCTCAATCTTACATTGTATTACTTCTATTTAAAAGATAGCAACAACCTAACTTGAAGTATACAAATTCGGAAAAGCGTTTTTATTAGTAATAATGGGATTGTAAAATAAATTCAAGATGCCTCGTAAGAAAAAGCTCCTTACTTTATAAACACAGAACCATAAAAAACGCATCAACAGGTATTCCTATTGATGCGTTGTTTTAGAAATTTAATAGAAAAATTACGTCTACTCCTTAACCACTTCTATACTTGTAAGGTAGTTATTTTGATAATCTTTAAGATTAAGTATATAAATCCCTTTGCTCAAGCCGCCTAAAGACAAACTTCTATTGACCAAAGTTTTGATACTTACTTTACGACCCACTATATCATATATTTCAACGGTTGCTACATCATCGCTGTCAATAACCAATTGATCTTGTACCGGGTTTGGATAGACGTTTACTGATTGTACTGAAATTCCATCACTTGACAAATTAGCGGCATCATATAAAGCTTGAACATCCGCCTGTATTAACGTACCATTATATACGCGAACGTCATCAATAGCCCCTTCAAATCCTCGGTCGGTAAGGGAATTTAAATCATTACCTATCAATAAGGGCCTTATAGATGTGTCTAGTGTTCTAACAGGATCAAAACCATTCCAATCTATGACCAATTGCTCTGCTCCATCTACATATATGGTAGAAGTATTTGCTGTACCGTCAAAAACGACAGCCAAAAGTTTCCAATTATCATTTGTTATTGGTAGACTTGCGGTGGTACCTCCACCCGCTTGAATATCATTTCTCACTTTATTATCAATGAGCATCAAAGTAAACCTTCTGGATGCGGCCTTATGCCCCATGTTAACCAATCCGCGTTGTGTTTTGTTAGCTCCATTCGTACCTGTGCTTGTTTTTATCCAAGCCGTTACCGTTCTATCAGCAGCTCCTGTGATGGCAAAATTTTCGTTCGTTTGTAAATATTCAGCAATCCCGAGACCCGTAATGGCACCATTAGCGGTTCCGTCGGCGCCTTCAACATAGGAAATCGATGGTGCATTTGCAGTACTTAGTGTGTAATTTCCTGTTTCATCGGTTAAATTAGCATCAAATTTAAAATGCGCTTCAAGTGTTTGTGCAGTCAGGCCGGGAATTGCTAGTAAGCCCAATGCAGCTATTGTTAAGAAAGTAGTTTTTTTCATATTATTCGTTTGTATTTAGTTAATACTATCAGGATTTTCCTGAAATTTTATTTAAAATTTAAGGCAGAAATTAAGTCTATTCCTTAATTACTTCTATACTGGTCATATAATTATCTTGATCGTCTTTACATGTAAGTACATAGATACCTTTGCTTAAGTTTCCTAAAGATAACCTGCCGTTTATTACAGTATTCGTGCTTAATTTTCGACCCATAATATCACAGATTTCAACGGTCGCCACCTCGTCATTGTCGATAACCAATTGGTCTTGTACCGGGTTTGGGTAGACCTTTACAGAGGTTGAAGAAACTTTTTTATTTGACAACGTACCGCCAGTAAATAAAGTTTGGATTTGAGCAAGGGTTAAAGCAGCACTATAAATTTCAACATCATCAATAGCGCCTTCAAAACCTCGTTCACCTGAGTTTCCTGAATCATTACCAATCCATAACGGAGCAGCAACTGTAACTAGAGTAGTTGCACCCCAAGCCTTGTCCACTACCTCAACTCCATCCATATATACAGTAGAAGTATTAGTTGCATTATCATAAACAGCAGCCACATGGCGCCAAACACCATTGATTAATGTTCCATTAGCTGGAGCTGAAACACCTCCAGTTTGAATCTCATTTCTCAATCTGTTATTTATTAGCATCAAAGTAAACTTTTGCTGTGCCGCCTCATTACCCCATTTAACAATTCCACGCTGTGTACGCGTACCATTCGTACCTGCACTCGTTTTTATCCAAGCTGATACCGTTCTATCGGCAGCGCCTGTTATGTTCACATTTTCGTTCGTCTCAAAATATTCAGAAACCCCTATGCCCATAACAGCCCCATTAAGGGTTCCGTCGTGCCCGGTAACGTATGTGAATGAAGCCGGATGGTTCGTGTTCGTAGTAGTATTGATCGTGAAATTTCCTCTGAAATCAACTAAATTGCCATCAAATTTAAAATGTGCTATAGGTGCTTGAGCACTTAGATTTCCAGCAGTCATAACTACTAATGTCGCTATTAGTAAAAGGGTAATTTTTTTCATGTTATTCGTTTTAAATGGTTAAGTTCACCAGGAAACATCCTGATATTTATTATAAATTTTTTAAGTTTATTCCTTCACTATTTTAGAAATCCCTAATAGTTCTTTATCATTATTAAAGTATTTTACTATGTATACATTTCTACTAAGTGAGGCTATATTTATGCTATTCTCAACAGCTTTTTTTTCGTACATTTTTTTTCCTGTCACATCATAAACCGAAACAAACGCAACACCGTTTGCATTAAAACTAAGTAGGGTTTTCACCGGATTCGGGTAGGCATTGATTTGAGTTTTACTGCGCTGTAATTTGTTAAGAGACAAAGGGATTCCATTGTATAGATTGCGTACTTGATCGGCTGTCAAGCCCTTGTCATAAATTCGAACATCGTCAATAGCCCCTTCAAAACCTCTTTCTCCCGAAAAATGCATATCGTTTCCAATTCGCAATGCCGATGCCGTTGTATTAATTCCGTCAACTCCAAAATCATTAGAACCTGTACTTAGCACCTCCTTTTCGCCATCTACATAAAGTGTTGCTATATTATTTGTGTAGGTAACCACTATATGCTTCCAATCAGCTGTATTTAACACACTAGCACCTATTGATGAAATGGGCCTTGGATCGCTTCGGGTTATTGCTCCTGAAATCAATACATTAAACTTCGCTTTAACTCTATTCTCTCCGTGCGCTATAATGCCTCTTGGAGTTACCATATCGTTATCATCTACCCCTGTTTTTACCCAAGCTGAAAATGTTCTTTCATCATTTCCGGAAATGGATAAATTTTCTGTGGTACTTAAGAAGTCCGAAATTCCAAATCCTGCAATCGCAGTATTGGCCTCTTGATTTTTCCCGCTTACAAAAACGGGGGTAAACTCTGAAGATGCAATTAAATCGTACCCATTCATGGTTTCATCCATCAAAGTACCGTCAAACTTGTAATGAGCAACAAGTTCTTGGGCGTTTGTTGTCATCCCGTAAAACAGGATAAGCGCAAAGACCATATGAATACTTCTGATTTTCATTTTTTCTCTTCTAATTAACTTCCTAACTCAAACCTTAGATTTGCTTGGGGAAATAATATTCGTACCACGGTTTTTCATTGCCTAATTGACCAAATTCGAGCACTGGATTTTTCAACGTTCTGTCCCATTTTGCCAATAACTTCTTTATCTTTTTTACGGTTTTAGGATGCTCCTTTATGATGTTTTTACGCTCATGTACTTCGGTAGACACATCAAAAAGATACTCCCTATCTCCGGCCTTTAAATACTTTAAATTCCCTACACGAGCAGCGTGCTGTCCCCAAAATCTCCAGAAAAGAACTTCGTGGGGATCTGCGTCCTTTTCACCATTTAAATAGGGAATTAGATTCACCCCATCTAAGTCTTTTGATCGTTTTGCTCCTGCTACTTCCAAACAGGTAGCGGCCACATCCAAAGTACTTACAGGTCTGTCATACACCTTACCCTGTGGCAAACCTGCCGGCCAGTTTACGATATACGGAACCCGTATTCCTCCTTCCGAAATCATCCCTTTTTCTCCTATCCATGGCGTGTTTAATGAGCCATCCCAACCGGGCCCCACTCCTGGAGCATCTTCCATATGCAACTTAAGAGGCGCGCCATTATCGCTGATAAAAAACAGGATTGTATTGTCTAGTTTTCCTACTTCTTTCAATGTTGCTCGCAGCCTTCCTACCCCATCATCAATAGCCGACATCATGGCCAAACAATACCTTCTGCGCATCGGCATATCTTCCGGAAACCGATCCATATACTTTTTTGTAGCTGCCAAAGGTACATGAGGACCGTAATAAGACAGGTAAAAGAAAAATGGCGCTTCTTTATTTCTTTTGATAAATTCGACTGCAGCTTCTGTTTGCACATCCAATCGATACCCTTCCTGCTTGATCCACTGCGCTTTCAAATCTTCTCCGTCTAAGGTATAGGTAGCCCAATAGTTCGTCATATAGCCCTGAAAGGTTTTATCAAAACCTCTGTTAGAACTCATATAGGGTACCTTTTTCTCAAAAGGAATATCGCTTGCTTTGTAGGTGTTTTTTACACCCAAACTAGGTAGATTCTCTACAATCCATTCTCTGGATTGATGGTTCGGTTCTAAATGCCACTTCCCAGCCATACCTGTTGTGTATCCTTGTTTTTGTAAACGTTGCGATATCAAAATCTCATCCAAAGGCAAAGGAATCAAACCATTATGATCCAAACCAAAACGTTGTTGATAGCGTCCTGTTAACAAACCTGCACGAGAAGGCATGCATTGAGGTGCTGTTGCATAACCAGACGTTAGACGAACCCCTTCATTAGCCAAGGCATCGATATTTGGCGTTTTTATATCTGTAACCTGACCGTTCGCTCCAATATCGGCATAGCCCTGATCATCGGTATATATGACAATAATATTGGGCTTTTCTTGACCGTATGACCAAGAAAACAAGGAGACAAACACCAAGCAACATAAAATTCGAATCATTGTAAGCTTTCCTATTTTGAGTAATTAAAACAAAACTATGCTTTACAAAACGCAAAAACATCCTGCATAATCCTGCTTAATTTGGACTGCAATAAATAGGCACTCGTCGCCTGATGGATAAGCCTCATCACTCTTACCTATTTACATTTAAGCAATCTTCTATTTTCAATTTATCGTACACATGTACATTTGTTATGCGAGTTTCTTCAATTTGTGCTGTCGGTTGCACATAGCCAACAATTTGGTCAATTATTTCTTCACGTGACAGACGCCAAACCACTTTGCCTTTGGGTGTAATCTCCGCCAAAAGATCTTTATTCTCATCGGCAGATTTCAAATGAAAATCGCTACAGGTAACCATTATATTTCCATTTTCAAGCAATTGCATGCCTTCAAATTGACGTGTCGAAATACCTAAGTCTTCAGATGTCCAACGACTGATTAATTTTCCATCTTTACCAATATGTACGATCCTACGGCCGTCTGATGTGGTGGTATAAAGAGAGCCATCAGGCGCTTGAACGACTGCAGAACATTGGTCTTTTTGAGCAGAAGGTTTCAGATAGGAATCCAAATAAATTTCTTTATGAATCCTGCCGGAATTGTAATTTACTTTCACAAGTGTTTTCCGCCTTTTCTGTGCGACCCAAAATGCGTCTTCCCCATTTACTTTTCGAATCATTCTGTATCGAAAATGCGGATGTTCTTTCGTTAAGTCTGGCAATGCTATAGAATTCAACACTTTGTCATTTCGATCGATAATAAGAATCTTATTAATCCCGCTTTCCATGACCGCAAATTTCTCTCCTCCATCTAGTACTTCAACACTGTTTATTTCAGCACCTTCCCGTCCTTTAACGGCTTTATGCTCCATCAAAATATTGTTTTCCGCATCTAACAACACCAACCCCAATCGATGCACATAAACGACACCTCCATCAGGTAAACGCCAGGCGTCGTAAATCCCGTCTTGATCTGGAAATTTGATGATATCCAGCACCTCACCATCACGATTCACCTCTATCAACTGGTTTCCTGCAGCCAATAGAATCCCTTCTTCAACGTCTGTACATGAAATACAGATGGCGTACAATAAGACCATAACAGTCCTCATTGTTTTCATAATTCTATCTTTCGCAAATTTCATCGCATCGAATCTATTCAATAGTCACTAATAAAATTATCCTGTAAAATCATGTATTGATTTCTATGAAATTAAATAACCTAGTGATACAGCACATAACAGGATTGTTTTCTAAAAACTGCGGAATACCTTTACTTTTATTTTCAATATCTTTTATGAAAACAGTAGGCTTCTTACTTTTTATTTTTTCTCTCAACCTATACGCCCAGAACGCTGAAATACAGTTGGCCCTCAATTCGAAGCATGCACACGATGTTACACTAGAGACCTCAGACAAGACTTATACGATTGCAACCTTAGGCACAGATCCTTACTTGTTTACAAATGCGCTGAAAACACAATTAGATAAACAAAACACAAAATTAGCTTTTGAGTATTTCTGTCCTCAAGGATTGGACTTTATCGAAGTCCATTTTTACCCGATGAGAAAAAACCTAAAACCAAAATTAGTTAAGGACGTTGGTGCCACCGAAGGTTGGGTAAGCTTTACAATTGATTTGGAGAAAGCCCTTACTAAATGGGGTGCAAAAGGAGACTTTCTCCGTTTGGATTTTGGTTCGGTACCAGGCGTGAATCTACAAATCAGAAACCTAGTCCTAAGACCACAAACTTTACGAGAAGCTGAACTAGAAAAAAACAAAGAAGAAAAACTGCAAAAGGAGGCTTTACTTCATAAAAACTTACATTCCTACTTAAATAAAACCTACCCAAATCACATTCGCCATGTTGCAGTGGGGCCGAAAAAGATTCAGATTACAGGCGATCTTGTGGTTTCTAAAAACGTATACCTGGCAGAAGTAAGTCCTTACGAACACCTAACGGAAATGCACTCTTTTGAGTTTCTAACACCTATAAAAACAGATCAAAAGGAATTTGAAATAACGGTAAAACGAAGCATAAAGAGACATGGTTTTAAACAAGACCGTGTCCTATCCAAATGGGTGCTTGTTCAAAAAAACAATAAGGGAGCTTATGAGCCTATATCACATGCACGGTATGCCGACACAATTGCTCCGAAATACACCTATCCATTTATAAAACCCGCCACAAAAAAAGGATTAGGAGGCTACAGTGCCAACCGAAAATCACCGATTTCTGACTTGGATGATTTAGGCATTAGTAGTGTTACCGTAAACATATTGATTGCCAGTTTTTTTAGACATGACCCCGCTCCTCAAAACATTCCTTTTGAATATATGGGGAAAACCTATTATGTGAACCGAAAACTTATTGAAAACTATGACAAAACCTTCCGAACGACTTCTGAACGAAACATAGAAGTATCTGCAATTTTACTGGTAGACAAGGCTTCAAAAGCGAAAGACCCTAAAATTGGCAAATTATTACAACATCCAGATTGTGACCCTGCAGGAATTTATAGCATGCCAAATTTAACGACCCCGGAAGGTATCCAATATTATGCTGCTGTTTTAGATTTTATAGCGGCCAGATACAGCAGACCTGATAAAAAATACGGTAGAATTCACCATTATATTATTCACAATGAAGTAGATGTTGGCTGGGTATGGACCAATGCCGGTACTAAAAGCGATTTAGTGTACATGGATCTCTACCATAAATCTATGCGAATTTCCTACAATATCGCCCGTAAATACAACGTCAATTCTAAAGTTTTTATCTCCTTAACACACTATTGGAATTGGACATCAAATCCAAAATTTTATCTTTCAAAAACAATCTTAGAACAACTATTACAATTCTCAAAAGCGGAAGGTGATTTTGATTGGGCTATTGCGCACCACCCCTATCCAGAGTCTTTATTTGAACCTAAAACCTGGCTAGACAAAAAAGTTAGTTTTAGTTTTGATTCAGAATTAATCACTTTTAAAAACCTAGAAGTTTTAGATGCATGGGTGAAAAAGCCGGAAGTGCTTTATAAAGGAAAAACAAAACGGTTGGTTTACCTTTCTGAAAATGGCACAAACGCAATGTCTTATAGTGATCAGGATTTAAAGGAGCAAGCTGCAGGTATGGCTTATGCTATGAAAAAACTAAACTTTCTAGATGGTATTGATGGATTTCAATATCACAATTGGCAAGACAATAGAAAAGAAGGAGGCTTGCGCATTGGTTTGAGAAAGTTTCCAGATGACGAAAAAGACCCTGGCGGTATCAAACCGGTTTGGAAAGTGTATCAGGCTTTTGGAACAGACAAAGAAAATGCAGTTTTTGACCCATACAAAAGCATAATTGGCATTGAAAACTGGGAAGACATACATTATAAAGAAACTATTAAAACTCAAAATAACACATTGCAACTAAACAATTAATGTGATAGCAGTGGCCAATACAACCCGTATACCAAAAGCGTATATCCTAGTTAGCAAACATTTAAAACCAAAAAGATGTATTCATATAAACAAAGCACCCTTTTAATTATATCACTCCTATTTAGTTCTCTTTTTTCCATCGCACAACAGAGCAAACCACTCTTCGTTTTTGACTTCGAATTGGATCAAATACCCATTCCTAAAAGAACTAGTATGCTGGTAGATTTGGGTTATTCAGGAGTAACCTTTGCCATGAAGAATAAAGACCAGATAGAAAAGTATAAGCAATACATGGCAACACCTGAAGCTAATGCTGGCCAGTTTTCTATCCCAATTGTTTATTTTCCTTATCATTTTAAAAATGATCCAGTCAAAGAAGATAAACTTTGGAAAGAAGTGCTGAAAACACCATCATTAAAATCCTTATGGGTGGTCCTTGTAAACAGAGGTTCAAATGCCACCCCCGAACAAGGAAGAGAACTTCTGGGTAGCATGGCAGATGCAGCAGAAAAACTAGGTAAAGACATTGTGATTTACCCACACGATAATTGCCTCATCGAATCAGTAGAAGAGGCCATACCCTATATTCAGGACTTGAAGAGACCTAACATTTACCTCAGCATGCATTCGTGCCACGAGCTAAGAGCAGGCAATGGCGACCGAATGCTTGAAGTGGCCATCAAAGCAGCTCCATACTTGAAATTTGTGTCGATAGCAGGATCAGATGTTACAATGTATTCTGAAGGTATTGGAGCATGGGGAGACGCCATCAAACCTTTGGATGAGGGAGATTATGACATGACTAAGTTCTTTTCTGCTCTCCATAAAATAGGATATGATGATGAGGTAATGCTCCATACTTTTGGCATAAAACAAGACCCCAAAGTACACCTTAAAAGGTCTATAGAAAAGTGGAATGAGATGCATTCGGAACAAGTAAATGAGAACACATCTGATATTACAACTATTTTAGATGCGCCAGAAAGTACTTTTTATGACCCTGCTACACAATCTTGGTTTGTTTCTAGTCTGGGAGGTGGTAAAGTTACTCTTGAAAAAGATGGTTACGGATGGATTACCCGCTTAGATAAAAACAGAAAAGTGATCTCAAAAAGATGGATTGAAGGACTTGATGCTCCAACAGGAATGTCAGTATTTAAAAATAAACTATACGTTGGAGATAGAGGCGTTTTGGTCGAAATTGACATTTCAAAAGGAGAAATCATAAGAAGAATCCCCCTACCAGGTGCCGAATTTATCAATGATGTTGCAATTTCACCCAACGGAGAGGTATATATCTCTGATACATTTAAAAATAGAATATATCGTATGAATCTGGGTGGAGAAATTGAAGTTTTCCTAGAAAGTAACAAACTAAATTTCCCTAATGGTCTTTGGCTCGATGAAGATCAATTAATTGTTGCTACTTGGGGTTCAATTACAGAGCGTACTACTTTTGCAACCAGTAAAAAAGGTACTTTATTGAAAGTCAATTTGAGCACCAAAGAAATCTCCCCTATTGGAAAAGGATTGCCTATCGCAAACTTCGATGGAGTTGTAAAATATGGTGATTATTACTACTGTACAGATTGGACTGGCGGACGTCTTCTTCAGATTTCGGAAGCGGGGGAAGTCACGGAAATTGCAACTGGATTTAATCAATTTGCCGACTTAGGAATAGATACAGAAAAAGGAATAGTTGTGATTCCTGAAATGAGTAAAAACAGACTGATTCTCATTAATCTAAAGGTTTTAAAAAACCCTTGATACCTAATGGGACTGAAATCGTTTATCGATACAATTCGCCTAACACCTCATAAACGCTAAATAAAAAACATGAAGCATTTAAAATTATTTCTAGTAACGATTATTTGTTTAACTGCGTGTAAAGAACCTAAACAGATAAAAGCACAGAACACCAAACCCAACATCATCTTTATTCTAGCCGATGATTTCGGTATTGTAGATACCCAAGGTTATGCGGAAAAAATAACAGGCATTTCAAAAGGCAGTATGTTCTACGAAACACCGAACCTCAATAAATTGATGGAGGAAGGGGTTTCTTTTTCTCAAGCCTATGCCAATCAACTATGCTCTCCTACCAGAGCAAGCCTCTTAACCGGAAAATATGCTGGGCGTCTTGGATTTACTACAGCAATGCCTCCTCGAAAAACCTATTACAATCAGAACATTCCGGTTCCAAACGGATTTTACCCGAATGATGTTTTGGAACATAAAGATGCCATTACCATAGAACAAGCACTTGATAACGGTATTTCGAACGCTGCGATTCCGGCAGGAACCCAAATGGACAATGGACATAATGAAATTTCTATTGCTGAAGCATTGACAGATTATCACTCTGCATTTATTGGAAAATGGCATGTAGGTGGATTTGGAGCTCAAGGTTACCAACCAAAAGACCAAGGTTTTGAACCCTTAGCATGGTTTGATGCAGGCGGTTCTCCTTACTACAATTGGAAAGCCGCTTGGAACGACAAGAAAAAAACACGTTTTCCTAAAATGCCGCAAACAACTTCTGAAATGGGTAACTCAGGACAAGATACTGGAGAAACCTACCTTACCGATGATTTAACAATACAAGCATTGAATTATATTGAAAAACGATCTAAACTAAAAGACCAGCCTTTTTTCCTGTATTTCTCGCACTTTGCGGTACACGCACCCTATCAGGGTAAAGAAAAAGAAGTCGCCTATTTTAACAACAAGAAAACGAAAGGTTGGAATGGACATAAAGACCCAATTTATGCTTCCATGATAAAAAGCATGGACCGTTCTGTTGGTCAAATACTAAACAAGCTAAAAGAAACAGGGATTGAAGAAAACACTTTGGTAGTTTTTATGTCAGACAACGGTGGTATTGATTCTAAAATCACTCCAAGAGGTGACGGTACTGATAACCGTCCTTTTTTAGGTGGTAAAGCTTGTTTGACAGAAGGCGGTATCCGAGTTCCTCTAATCTTCAAATGGAAAGGAAAAATAAAAGGGGGAAATTGGGTAGATGTACCGATAGATTGCACAGATATTTATCCTACAATTCTCGAGGCAGCAGGTTACGACTTTAACGCTATGATTTCAGAAAACAAGCTAGATGGTCAAAGTATCTTAACACTTTTAACGGACAACCAAAATGTAGCGAAAAGCTACACAAAAAAAACGCACTATTGGCATTACCCTTTTAATGTTATCTACAATAGCCCTTATGAGCCTTATGCCCTAACTCCCCATTCTGCCATACGTGATGGGGATTATAAATTAATCTTTGATTGGTACGGAAGAATTCGTTTGTACAACATTGAAGAAGACCCTTTTGAAAAGCATGACCTCTCAATTCAAAACAAGGAATTATCCAATGTTTTGTTCGCTAAGTTAATGGGCTGGATTAAAAACAATATTGAACCCAGGTATTGGCCCGTCATCAATGAAGACTACAATGCGCAAAAAGAAGTTCGTGAAATTCCTTTTAAAGACTTGTTCTCCAACTATCTAAAACACTAGATACTGTCTGTTATCAAAATCAATCCGTTTTTTGTTTTGGTGTTTAGGAGTCATGGAGTCTTCCTCCTTCGCTACGCTACGGCGGACAAGTGAGGTCGTGCGGTCGTTTACCGTCCACCGAATAATTTGGTGAACAACGAGCAACTCAATATACAGTGTGCTTGTAAGACATCAAAATAGAATCTTCACCAACCTTTATATAAAATCCTAGTTTTCAACAGTCAACTTTTGTCGTTCTACCAGAAAATCAAAAGTCAAGTCGGATAAGCTTTTACCGTCTACTGTGGCATCCCAGGGGCCATGTGCGCGCCCTTCTATTGGTGCCAATTTGGCGTATACGCCAATTGATTCATAGATATCTATAAGATCAAGAGAGCCACTATAGGGTACAAGTCTCTTGTCTTCTGTACCATGAATAATAAATAGTTCGGGATCATTACTGTCAAAGCGATTGTGTCCATAGACACTTTCATGTACACTCAAAACACTGTCACTTCCCCAAAAGTCAACAATAGTACGAATGTTGTATGTTGCTGTTAAGTTTGTCGAAAGCAAAGTTGGGTCTTCAGTAGTGCTCATTTCGTCTCTAAAATCTTCATCCGCTGATACCCCCACACCAACGGCTGTGATAGCGCCGGCTGAACCACCTCCTATTGTGATATAATCTGTATTAATATGGTAGGTTGCGGCATTGGCAACAATCCAGCGCAAGGCAGCTTTTGCATCTCTTGGCGCCGTATACATCGCAACCATTTGTGCGTTGTTATTGGATTCATCAATCCACTCCTGTGGCGCTACACCTGTATATATGTTTCCCAAAACCAATGAAGCTCGATAATCAATTGAAAGGAATACCCAGCCTCGGGAAGCGAAATAGTTCCCCATGGCTACAATTTCCGCTTTTTTTCGAGACCCTCCCCTAAAACTTCCGCCATGCATAAACATAAAAACAGGCCTATTTCCTAAAGCATTGTCAGGTTCGTAAAGATCTAACTTCAAAGGAATGGGTGTAGTGCTTGAACTCTGCCCGTCGTGAGCAAGACCTTCTCCATAGGTTATATTTCCTTTGACAAGTACGTTATAGGTTGCATCGGCCTTTACGACAGGATGCGCATCGGTAGGGTTCTTTGGTTCAGGACTTGCATGCAAATCATCTTTTGTGCTACAAGCAGTTATAAATAGAAACACGATAAAATGCTGGAACATTATTTTTTTCATTTGGATTTTTTAAATATTGAATCTGTGTTTAGATAAGTGAAATTAAGGGTTTTAAATCGTAAAACTAACCTGTATAAACCTGTAAGAGAGCTGCGGATATAGAATGAAGAACTATCAGCCTTTGATTTTTACAGGGCTGTAAATAAAATGTGCTGGCTATTTAAGAAAGCCAACACATTTTTAGTTGTAACTAGCATGTCAGAGATAACATGAGTGATCCATCTTTATTGTTTCATAACCTTAAAGGTATTTGATCCTTGTTTGATGATATAAAAACCATTTTCGGCATTTTGAAGATTGATGGTTTTTCCAGTTCCTTGTTTAATTAGAATTCCTGTTGTGGAATATACCTGCCAAGGTTCTGCACTGTTTAAATAAAACAATCCGGAATAACTTGGGTTTGGATATACAGCTGCTTTGGCTTCTGTCTCTTGAGCTGCTTTTTTAGCATCCCCTACTTTAGCCTGACTAGACTGATTGGTTACTAAACTCAATTCAAGATCTGCAATGGCATCTGCACATTCTTTTGGGGTTCCATAGACAAGGTATACTTCGGATCGATAGGTTTCAAATACTTCATTGATGTCTTGTCTTTCTTTTAAAGCCGTCGGATTAATTAGATAGCTCAATCTATCTGTAAATCCAAGTAAAGACATATGAACGGTTCTTGATCTATTGTCATTGGCTTCACTTAAAGTAGATCTGTTCTTACTGTATACAATAGAATCGGTTGCCTTCATTCTCCCAATAATGGAATACTCATTTATCTCAGAAAAGGGTTTGTATAAACCTAATGCCTTTCCTGTGGTAGCGTTGATACTATCTTCATCTGTAATTATAAGGGCACGACTCCCGTTAATTTGTTCTCTGTAGGCTTTATCGTCCGTTCTATGCTCTCTGTCCCAGGTACCAATATTGATATATCGATACGTTGGATCCCATAAGGCTCTGTCAAATCTTAAGTTAAAAGGAGTCAATGCATCTGTTAAATCTTCATAAGTTGTTGCATATTGATTGTTCTTTTTGTGTCTAGGCATCACATCAACGATAGGCACACCCAACACATTCTGATCTAAAATAGGCAAAGTATCTAAGGTTTTTTTGTCTATAAACTCCCCAAATCGGAATTGTTCAAGGCTATGGTCTGGTGCATTTTTATATTGAATTTCTGTATAATGTCTTATGACTGACGCACCTTGTTGTTGTAAAGTACTTGGAACGTTAGAAGACAGCAAAAAGTTTTCATATTCTGCGTAAAATTCAAAAGGTGTTCCTACCTCATCTGTATGCGTAATTTGAGCTGCCGGTTCTGAAATTAGGTCAATATCAGCGGCTCCCGGAATGATGTTTTGAGATTCGTCATAAGAATCAGATAAAACGGTGGGATTTCCATTATTGTCAAATCCTGTTTCATTTTCAGTATAATCGTACTGTCCATCTGCTTTCCATAAAGCCAGCCTAAACGGACCGACAATTAATTTCCTGTTCGAAATGACACCTTCCCCTGCATTGACAATATTTCCTTGGTTATTGGTTCTTTTCACCGAAATTACCGTTCCGAGTGTTTCATTAAATCCGGCTTGCGTAGGGTTGTATTTGCCTTGATGCGCTTCATCCCGTATAGATGTTTGGGTACACCTCCCGTAACGATCGGCGTGAAAATCAGTGATATCTCCAATATCGGGCAATACAATTTCGTTGATAACGCCTCCTGCATTGGAGGTAATCCCGATCCTGAATTCTCTACCGTTATTGACAGATCTTACATGGTGGGTTGTTACGCCCGCATCGGAGGGTTGCACAAGACTTGGTGTTTGGGCTGTACTTTTTTGCACGCCAAAAGCAATCAAAAATGCACTTAAAAATTGAAAAGTTGTTTTCATTAAAATTGGTTTTAAAGGTTAGTTTCGTAAATCTATTTAAAACAACATAGTTTATCATCCTGTATTCTCCTGTATGCCTGACCATTACGCACGTAACACCCGGACCTTAGACTTTTAAAATATGCAGAAATTACCTATAAAAAAACACCTGATTAACTACATAATCAAGTGTTTTCAAGAGGTTTGTTGAAGGCTATTAGACCTTCTGTAAAGAGGTATTAGCACATGCCTTATTGTGTATAAGGCACGGTTTCCGTTTCATCTAAGGGATACCCCCATTTTTTAACGTACTGCAATCCTGGTAGAAATGCATCTCCATTCTTATGAAGCATTTCAGAGAGTTGTTTGTCTAAATTATCTTGTAGTTGTTTGTAGGCATCATTACCCACAAGATTGTTGAGTTGGTAAGGGTCATTCGTATTGTCAAACAAGAGCCAGGGTCCGTTTAAATCTCTGGCATAGGTATATTGTGCTGTTTTAAGGGCCCGATATTCTCTGCCATCGTGCTTAAATTTATTCCATTGTCCAAAGGGTTGTACACAGGTCAGCAGGGTTGCGTCGCCTATAGCTTGTTTGCCTTCTAAATAAGGTCTGTAATTGATGCCCTCAACCGTATCGGGAATTGGGATGTTGCACAAACCTAAAAGTGTAGGCATGATATCTTCAGAATTCATAAGTGCAGCTCTCGTCCCTTTATCAATACGTAGCTTTTCCGGAATGTAATACAACATGGGAACCCTCGCAGACTCTTCATAAGGTTGTTGTTTTTTATAGGCTCCTTGCGATCCTAATAAATCTCCATGATCTGAGGTAAAGACAACAATCGTATTCTCTAAGCTGCCATTTTCCTTTAAATTATTCATTATTTTTCCCACCATATCGTCCAGTACCGCAATATGGGCATAATAGCCCGAGAGGTCTTTTTTTACTCTTTTTTCCATGTCTTCTGGAACATTTTCACGGAGGATCATTTTATCTGGATCAAAACGCTTTCTGTATGCAAGAGGCGCTGAATGGTAAGGCGCATGTGGTGTGCCGTAGGAAAGTACCATTAAAAACGGATGGCTGGCTTCCGTTCGTTTACTTATATAATCAAGAGCTTCATCCGTTTGTTTAAAAGTGTCGTAGCCTTCCCAAACTTTTTTGGAGGGGTCGTCATTCTCATAATAAACAGAGTGATTGTAATTATGGCTACATTCATTCGCTTTCCAAAATGCAAAGCCTTGTCTCCTTGGTCCGGGCGGAATCAGTTGTAACCTACCATGACCGTCCAAGTGCCATTTACCAATATACCCGGTGTCATAACCTGCTTTAGAAAATACCTTTGCCAGGGTTACGGCGCTTGTGTCTAGTTGCACATCATTCATAAAGACACCATGTGTTAAAGGCCTTTGTCCTGTTAATAGCGATGCCCTAAAAGGAGAACAAACGGGCATACCGGAAACCGCATTCTGAAAGTTGACACTTATAGAAGCCAAATGATCTATATGAGGTGTTTGTACATTGGGGTCACCCGCATAACCTGTGGCCTGTGCCCGCCATTGGTCGGTTAAAATAATGAGCACATTAGGACCTGCGGGTTTTGATTTTTTATCGGAATGGGATGCATTGCTTTTACAGGAATAGCATGCTAATAACAGCATGAAAATAGGGATGATTTTTTTTAGCATTGTACTTTTTTTGTTGAATTTAGTCATGACACTGCAAGCTAGTAAAAGGGTTGGATTGAACATGCTTTTTTGATTTTAGGACATATAAAAAACGGATTCTAGATCATGGGATACAGGACTGTTGTCTTTATTAGTTTCCATCAAGTCAGCCATATAAGCCCACCATTTTTTACAAACTTCTGTGTTGGCAATGGCCTTCCATTGTGCTTCTGTTTCAACTTCGGCATATCCAAATAGGGTATTGGTTTCTTTGTCTATAAAAATACTATAATTGTTGACACCGTGTTGTTTTAAGGTTTCTTGAAGTTCCGCCCAAATAGGATTGTGCCTTTTCGTATAGGCTTCAATTTTATCAGGGTAAACAAACATTTTAAATCCTTTTCGTATCATTTTCATAGTATTTATTCTGTAACAACATCCCAAACCTTGGAGCGAATAGATTTACCTTCAGGTCCTTCCACAGTTAAAATTACGGTCCATTCGTTGGCTTCATTATATTTGTGAGTTGGGTTCTGCTTAGTGGACGTGGTACCATCTCCAAAATCCCAATGCCACTTATTGATTATGCCACTGGAGTCATCTTTAAACTGAAACCATCGTTGTTTTCGATCCATTTCGATAAAAGACCACTGCGCATCAATGGGTTTATTATACGCTGCTTCAAGAGGCATCTGTCGAAATAGATTTAAATACGAAGCATCAAAAATCATCTTTGTATCATCAGCCAAATTTAAAAAGGACTCAAATTTTTTAGAAGTATCATAATCAAGAACACACCAGGACATGCCAATCAGGTTGTTTTCTTTTAATTGCGTTACGGTGGAACGATCGATACCTGCTACATCGGCATGGTCAAAAGGCGTAATCCAAAATTCCATTTTCAAAGTGCCAGATTCTCCATGCTTAAAATCATACTCATAGGCTGCATTGAAATAGGGGAATTCTTTGATCCAAGGTGTATTTCCCCATACCATTGCCTCATCTTTGTCTTGTACAGGCGTAAAGATATGATAGTTTTGTGCATGGGCACCATGTCCTTTAAAATGGAGTGCCTGGTAGGGAAAGTGCTTTGTATTGCCATTGCTTTTTTTAATAAACGGACCTCCTGATAAATTGCCGTCCACAACCAATTCAAAAATATCCTGAGCAAGTTTGGAATCCTCAAAACTCCAATAATCATCCGAAGCTTCCACATAAAAGTACAGTCTGTTTAGGTTTTTTACCCAGCCCACTTTCACGGTTATATCGTAGTCTTTTGGATTTAATTTTTCGAGGGAGTCTTTTCGAGTATCTTTGAGCTCTTCCAATCCAATTGCGTAGGAATTAGGAACCATGTCCCAATCACTAAAGTCACCATCAATTCGGGGAATCTGATTTTTAGGAAACTGAAAAATCTTGTATTCTTTGGCTGGAACTGTAAACGCAAACATAAAAAAACACATACTTACACAAGCAAAAGCGTAAAAGAGGATGTGGTGTTCTGACAGTTTCATTTTAATAATATCACGATTATAGTTGTCCTTTCCTGGGGCAGAGGAATGTTCTATTTTAGTATTTTCAATCCTTCCGGAGCATCGATTTCGGTTGCAATGGTTCCGTCTGCTTGTTTTATATGGCTTACTTTTAGCACCCCTTATTTGGTTGGAAAACTTCCTTTTGCCCATTGTAAATCGCCCAGGTTCGGAGCTATTTTTACCGAGTTACCTGCATTTGAGATGTTGATACCTAGTACGTATTGACTTAACCAAGCCGTTGGCCCACTTGCCCAACCGTGGCACAAACTGTGTCTGAAACCAACATAACAGTATTCTCCAAAATCACCATGAATGTCCGTTTTGTTTGGAGGAATCATTTCGTCAATTCGACTGGTATTAGCGGTGTCCAAAATATCAAAGTCCTCCCAAAAAGTAGTTGCACCAAGGTCTAGCATCGCTCCCCAATAGTCACGAATCACAGTTAAAGCTCCGTCATAGTCTTTGGCTTTTGCCATGGCTTCCAAAATATAATAGCCATAAAAGGTTGACATACGTTCCACACCGTCTTTTGTCAATATTTCTTTGTTGATTTTTTCAGCATCTTCCAAACCTGTTAAGGCCATAAGAGCGGCTGCTTGTTTTGTCGTATTTCCTTTGGGTTTGTGTTTTCTCAATTGCTTGGCAATCTTTTTGTATTTTTTGCTTAGTTTTTTGTTGTCGTATGCCGACATAATTTCACTGCCCGCTTCAAAGGTCATGATCATCATGGCTTGCAACCCTGCATGTACCGCTTCAGGAATTTCACTGGTAGGCCAATCCATAAAACGGCCTCCATTCAGCACTTCTTTGTTTTCTTCATCTATAAAGGTGCTCAATTGATCTAACAAGGCAATCATATAGGCTTCTTGTTCTTTTAAATACGCGAGATCTCCATGATAGTCATACACGTTTTTGTGAATTAAAATCCACCACATAGAGTAGGAACTGATACCATTCATCCATTGCGGTAAGGGATGTTGGTCTCGTGCCAAATCCAAACTCTTGGTAACCACTTCATGATTTCCAAATACGGTATTGATGGTCATTACTTCGGGATGCATGTCTCCAACCCATACCAAGCGGTCACGTTTTACACCGTCCCATAAATAATTTTGCATGTTTAAATGGACCGTATAAGCACCCGTACTCCAGATGTTGTTCAAACGTTCATCATTCGATTCAAAAGATCCGATGTATGGGATGTCTCGATACACAAAAGCAGCATCAATGGATTTAATCGGCGCTTGTTCATTTTCGTCTACAACATCGATACGTACAAAACGAAAGCCTGTTTCTCCTACTTCAATACTTCCTAGCCAAGGCACTTCCACAATAAAATCTCTTAAAGAATGCTCATTGGTTGCGTTTGTATCTCCTCCTACGGTAGACATAGTTTCACTTACAGATTCACCAAAACGGACTCTTAGTTTTAGTGGGTTTTTGTTTTGACGTATGCCCATAGAAATTTTGACACCTCCGTGAATTTCCATCCCATAATCCAACAAAATACCAGGTTTGTTTTCAGCAGTACTCACCAATTGAAAGAGACCTGTGTCGTTTACAGCCACTTGTCCATTCCCTTTTTTCAGTAGTGCTTCTGAGTTTTTAAGAAAGGTTCCTGTAGTATCCGATTGCCAAACGATACGTTGGGGTGTTAGGTATGTTTTGGTCATCTCGGAATGACTCACCTTGTTGTCATACTTCGCTCCAAAGACAGGAGGCAGTTGTGCATAGGCGCTTATTCCACATAAAAGAATCGTTAGGCTTATTATATTTTTAATCATTTTTTAGTTTTTTTAAGTGTGTTATTGAGGGTATATATTGTTGAACGGATCTCATCTACCGATCCTATAATGATGTAATAGTCATATTCAAAACTGTCGTTTTTTTCTAAAGCAACCATTTTCACGGGAGCTATATAAGAGGTGTGACTGTCTAAAGTTTCATAACCCGGATTGCCGGCCATACCCGCCAGGAAATTTGAGCTGATAGGCGTGTAAACACCCATGCCCCATTTGTTGTCATCAACAAAGGCCATCCAATGTTCTGTAACCATGTCGTCTTTGTATTTTCCCCAAAATCCATCTCTTAGTTTTTTTACTTTAGGGGTGCTTAGTGGTTTGTTGGTAAAGGGTGCATCGCCAAAATAACTGTACAAATTTTTAAGTACAGAAATGGGATAAACAGCAGGAAGTTCTTGGTTGCACAACCGCTTGTTCCCATACATAATGTCTGTACGATTACAGGTCAGCTTGTTGTGCACTTTGATAACGTTCCCTGTTAGGGTCAGCCACTGTTCCATAACAGCTTCGGCAGGTTCGTTGTTCATATCCCAAAGCATGGGGATGCATTTTACATAGAGTTCCTGCTCCTTTTTACGGTATTCTAGAATTTTTGCTCTGTTGTTGTAGGAATCTCCTACCTGAATTGGATTCCATGCCCAAGGAGACCAATTGGAATTTTGTCCTTCATGAGTTCTGTCTCGGTTTTGTCCGGCATAATAAGACTGTTGGATATAACGTCCCTCATCATGTATATTGACAAGATTTCTTGTGGTGTCAGACAATGAAATATAATTGATGGCACCGCCTCGGGTGAGATCTAATTTTACAAGTAATACATCATTACGAACTTCAAGTGTCTGAGTAGTTGGAACTAGCTTCACTACTTTATCTCCGTTTTGCTTTTGAGTACTTTTACACCCCATAGAGGATAAAACAACGAATATTAGTATTTGAATACGGTACATCAAATGCATCT
The DNA here is from genome assembly GCA_943789365.1 of uncultured Flavobacteriaceae bacterium. Classification (GTDB taxonomy): domain Bacteria; phylum Bacteroidota; class Bacteroidia; order Flavobacteriales; family Flavobacteriaceae; genus Flavicella. The sequence goes on from CALSTV010000001.1 coordinate 1,402,949, forward strand.
TATTTGGTTATTTTTTGAAGGCTTACAGGACCTAATAATCCGGACGGAACGAGTTCTTCTTGAGGGGTAACGCTGTCTACCAATAACCAGGTACTACGGGCTTCTTTTGGAAGTTGTTTGTCTCCTGTGATACGGTTGCGGAATACATTGACCACTTCAATTTTAATCGTATTGTTTCCTTCTTTCAGTGCATCAGAAATGTTCAGTTTGTATGGGGCGATCCAAGTCGTTCCAACCTCTTTTCCGTTGATAGCAACTGTTGCCATCACGCCCACTTTACCTAAGTCTATAAAAATGGCATCCGTGTCGTTTTTAGCTGAGTACTCAAAACTAGAGGTATAGGTTGCCGTTCCCGAGTAATACTTAATTTTCTCATTTTCATGCGACGACCAATCTGTCAACTTCGAGAAATTGACGGCTTCTTTTGGGCCGATATTTTTATTGTGAAAATCTACTTTCCAGGCTTTATCGAGGGTTTTGATTTGTGTTGCTTTTGGAAAGTTGGTCGCATAGCCGGCATGCATGTTTGCGGGTGTGTCATTAGAAAACACGACAAACCAACTTTGCAACGGCTTCATGGTGATAGGAACTTCCATGTTTCCATTGTGTTCTTTGAACTCATGCAAAGCTCTTACCTCTCCTGTAATGGCATCCCAAAGCTGCGGTTTTTTCCCTTGCACTCTAAAGGATGGTGTAAAACTAATTTCCTGATCACTTTGATTGGTTAAAAAGTAAATTTCCATATTTGGTAAGGTACGGTGTGTCCATAATACCGGTACATCAGTATCAAATTGAACATCTTTGGCAATACCCAATTGGTTTAAGGCATCTTGCAATTCCAAGCCATCAGCTACAAATCCTTTTTGGTAGGGTTTGATTTTTTCTGTACCCGCTCCCCACATGTTGGCTGCCAATGCTTTTACTCGTGTATCACTCTCCGGGAAGTTTTGCAAACTAGGCGATTTTTCCGGCGCCTGTCCAAATATTTTTCCTCCTTGGGCCACCAAAGACTCAATTTTTTCGAGTAATTCTGGTCGCATGCTGTTAAATGGTGGCAAGACCATTAGGTTATAGGTCATGCCATCGGGCAATACAAATTTTCCGTCTTTTACGGAGAGTCTGTTTAAAATCACTTCCGCATTGATATAATCATACGAATAGCCATTGGGCAATTCAGGATTCCGTACACCTGTCATAATGGGTGCATCTTCTCCGATAAAATAACAGACATCTGCCGCATAATTCCCTTGTTGTAATAGGTGCTGACATCTTCTTATATAATCAAAATAGGTTTTCGACTTTTGAAACCAGGTGTTGTGTCTGTTAAACTCCGTACTAAACCAGGCGTTGACACCGGGAACTCTATTGTCGTCTGGTTGATGTACGTACAAATGCAATACAAAGTGGTTGATGCCTTCTGTAAATGACCAATCTCCCCGTTTTTTAAGCAATGCCGGATGGCGTACATAGGTTCTATGAGCCGCTGTAAATGCTTCGGCGGATACTCTGTTTTTTCCATAAATATGTGCTGCAGAAGCCGCAGATTTGCATTCAATATCTCCTAAAGTTCCTTCATTCCAGAATTCACCGGACACCAAATCCGATTGCCCTCCGTATTTTAAAAATTCAGAAGGGAATCCCCAATGCCCATAATTCTCTAACCACAGTTGTAAATTGTGCTCATTGCTTATTTTTCTCAATCCACCCACATATTGATAGGCTACTTGGTCTGCCACAAAGCGTCGCATATCCCATAAAAAACGCTCAGATGCTTCCACACTTTCAACAATTCTACCTGAATAGGTTGGCAGGAAAGGTTTTGGGTCGTAACCGTAAGTGGTTTTAAATTCCTTTTGAAAATTATCCGACCAGTTTTGAGAGCCCATTTCGTAACTGTCTCCAATGACATATTTAAAGGCATCTCTGTTTGCTTCGGGTACCTTAGCCAATAGTTTTCCTACAAATTGATCGAAATGAAAACGGATCAGTTCTTCATCCATTTTATCAATTTCATAGCCTTTTCCCTGTGGGGCAGCAGGCGAGTTTTTGGTGCCTGTAGGCGTCATTCCATAGCGTTGTATTGTCCATTCCCCTTTGGGTGCGTTCCATACAATAGTGCCATTTTTATCTAGTTTGTCGCTGATGTCAACGACCGCGTTTTTTGTGATTTTTAGTTCCGCATTGTCGATAGCCTCTTGAGGTTCCCATAAATAGCTGTCCCAGGCAGGGAAAGGTGTAGGGTGCATTTTTCCTAAAGTTTTTTCCGGGAATTTCTCCAATCCGGCAGCTTCGGAAATTTCAATTTCGGCTAGGTGGTAATTTTGTCTTTTTGCCTTTGGGTTAAAGGTGCCTGCCATTGCGACAAATTCAATAGTAAAGCGATTGGATGTTACATTTGGTAAGGCCATTACAATGGGGGCATATTTGTCGGGCCCAACATTTGGATTCAAGTTGCTTCTGTCTATGACAAAGGTCTTTACCAATGTTTCTGTTCCTTGTATTGTTGCAAATACCTTGCATTGTACTGTAAAAGCATTTGTGGAAGGTGTGATTTTTATGCTTTTAGCAGTGATTTCTTTTGTACCGTTAATTTTTAGTTTGTATTTTTTTACTGCTTTTGAAAAGCCGACCAAAGTGTTTTTGTCGCCATCCATCAATTGCTTGCTGTTTGCTACTGTTGGCTGTATAGTTAGGCTTGCATTTTTTGTTGAAAGTGTGTTGCTTTCTGCTGCAATCGAAGGAAAGGCCAATACATAGGTGTCTTGAAATTCAAGGGTAGGCTTTGCTAAGTTCACTTTTACTTTTGCTCCACCGGTTATTTTGGTTTCTTCGTAGGTTAGGTAGCGCATCGCCATGTCTGCTTTTACCCAGGGACCTCCGGACTGACTCCATCCTGGACAATTAAAAACACCAATATCCACACCAATACGTTTCCCTTCATTGATGGCATGTACCATATGCTCCCACCAGGCATCGCTAAGCATGGGAACATTGCCGTCTATTTCATCAGGGTTTATATTTCCGATAAGCGCCCCTCCAATTCCGGCCGCTTTCATGGCTTCTAAATCTTTGGTAATACCGTCTTTAGAAATATCATCACCAATCCAGTACCAGTAACACCAAAGCGTATTGTCGTTAGAGGGAACTATAAAATCAGCTTGAACAGCATTCATGTCTGCTTTTTGTGCAGTGTCTTGCGAATTACATGCCAGTAGCAAAGCTAAGCATAGGATTGCGATGCTTTTAAAGATGTGTAGTGTTTTCATTGAATGCGTACTTGCTTTCATGTATAAAATTTAATCGTTTTTATTTTTTTTGATACCTCGATTTAAGCGCCTTCGGCATGGCGGTAGGAATGTATTTTTTCCCTGTTCCCCGGTCACCTTGTGGTTCGTAATGTGTACTCGTTGCGGTGCTTTCCGGGATGTAGTCGGCTTCGTTGCTTTCCTTTGTCCACCAAGAGAACCAGCTCTCATTTAAACTATGAACCTTGTGTTTTTGTTTATTTGACAGGTCGTTGGTTTCTAAGGGGTCTTTTTGAAGGTTGTACAATTCCCACCCGGAACCATCTACTTCCACCAAACTCCATTTTTCAGTTCTAATGGCTCTGTTGTCCATAAATTGAAAAAATAAGGGCGACTTTCTTTCGAATTTTTTTCCTGAAAATAATGAAGACATAGATTGCCCAGCGTAGACATCTATAGGACCTGATGCTTTAGGATGTTTTGAGACTTCTAACAAAGTAGGTACAATATCTACCATATGTACCGGCTCTTGATGGATGGTTCCTTGCTTTTGAATGCCTTTTGGCCAATAGGCAATGGCTCCTGTTTTTACCCCGCCGTTGTGTTGACTTATTTTGTACAGCCTGTTAGGCGTTACGCTGGCATAGGCCCAACCCGTTCCCGGTTGGTAATTAGAACCCGCATCACCGGGCAACAAACCTTTTTCCAATAGCTTTGCGTCCATTACGGAAAAAGAATCGGTGCCATTGTCACTCATAAAAAGAATGAGCGTATTGTCGAGCTGACCGTTGTTTTCAAGGGCTGCTAATAGTTGACCAATACCTGCATCCATACGTTCAATCATGGCGGCATACACAGACATTCTTAAATCTTCTAGGTCTTTTTGTTCCGGACTTAAGGATCCCCAGTCGGGCAAGTTTTCAGGGTAGTCAGGCAAAGGCGTATCCGGAGCGATGATTCCCAATTCGATTTGTTTTTTTATACGTGCTTCTCGAATGGCTTGCCATCCTTTTAAGTACTTGCCTCTTTGTTTTAGAATGTCTTCTTTAGGTGCTTGCAAAGGGTTGTGTGGTGCTTGGTAGCTTAAATACAAAAAGAAAGGTTCGGTGTCGTTTGCTGTTTTGGGAGCTATAAAATCGATGGCATGTTTGGTAAACGCATCTGTGCTGTAAAAGTTTTTACCAAAATCTGTAAATGGTTCTTTGTTTAAATGATACCCATTTTCACCTCTACTTCCGTGAAAATAGCTCGAGAATCCTCCCACAAAACCAAAAAAGTAATCAAAACCTTTGTCGTTGGGAACTCCGCTCAAATGCCATTTGCCGACCAAACCTGTACGGTAGCCAGTTTCTTGTAAGTTTTGTGCAATATTGTCTCCTCTTTCAATTCCATAACCTACATGCGGCCACCATTGCCCTGTTAGTAAGGAGCTACGGGAAAGCACACACATTCCAGCATTGAACATATTTGGAAAGCGTACCCCTTCATCGGCAAGTTTGTCTAAGGCAGGCGTGTTCATTTCGCCTCCATAACAGCCTAAATCGCTATAACCGAGATCATCAGCGACAATCAGAATGATGTTCGGCTTGGCGTCGTTTTGAGATGGAGCATTGCAACAAATTAGCAGTTGCAATACGAAAAGAAGCGTTAGTTTGTAGGTCCTCATTTGATACTATTAATAATTATGTAAAAAAAAATAAAATATTCCACTTAACTATCCTGTGAACTACTGATGCCCTATGTGTTGTTAAGGATTGCTGTTTTTAGCACAAAGTACATCCGTTTTAAAGTGCTGGGTTTATGCTGTTTTTCAGGGTCTAAAGTTGTTTTTTATGCAATTGTTAGCGGTAGAATACAGGATAGCTTTTTAAATAGAGTGCCTTACTTTTGCTTATATAATTGATTTTATAAAACGAAGCGAGGGTTGACTTGTGTAGAAATGAGTATTTTTAAAAAATAAAAATCGGTTTTTGCTGTATACTGCCGTTGAAAAGCGAAGAGAAGGACAAAATAAATAGGAACGAAGCAATTTTAAAGAATGCAAAATAAAGTGAATACAGTCCAATGGCTGGTTTTAATGTTGGGGCTTTTTATATGGAGCAGCCATGCTCAGGAAAAAAAGGAGAGCGATACTACCGGTTATAAAGTTTGGTTAGGCACCCATGCAAGTCCTAAAAGTGCGCTGGACAACAAGGACGCATGGAAATGCACGGCAAGACTGGTGGAAGGTTTAAACATCCATAAAACGCCTGTCAAATTTGCCAATAATAAAATTGATAAGAAAGAGTCGCTTAACACAAAAGATTTCAATCAGTTTATTCACCTTTTTGAAGCAGGAGGTACCAATGGAATTGTGGAGGCAGGCAGAACAGCATGGAAGTGCGATGCCTTTCCAGACCGACGTCATTTGGAGGGTTTTCTTGAGAAAAAATTCAAAACGATCGATGCCGGAGGCTATACCGTTAAAGGAATTCTATTCTTCGATAATTTTATTGGAAGTAACGCCAAAGCCTCTAAGGGTGTGGTGTATTCCTGGACCGAAGAGGAGGTGCAAAGAATGAGAGCTTGGTTGGATGCAAACAGACCCCATGTAATCCTCTATTGGAATGCCAGAAATTTTTCAAAAGCATCGAAAGACTGGTGTGCTCACCATTTGGTAGACGGTATTGTGCTGGAAGGAAATCCGGATAAATGGTACCTAAACAAAGGCAAAAGACAAGAGTTGTTAAAATGGTTATGGTCCCACGAAAAAACCAAACACAAACCATTGGTATTCCAGGTACCTGTGAGTTCTTTAAAAGAAACAGCAACAGGCCCCACAGCAATTCAACAGGTGCGCTTATGGGTACGATGGTTGGGTGTCGATTTTATGGGACCCGATTTTTTAAGAAGCAATCAGGTTGTGCTCATGCCAGTGACGTATAATCCTGCGTTTGCATTTTATCCGGAAACTGTCAATAATGGAAAAACCTATGCCAATACTATGACTGGTATTACTTTGTCACTATTGGAACAAAAGGCGTTGTTTCAAGGGATGGATGGGGTGCCTACGAAAGAGGCTGTGGAGGGGGTTGAAAGGATTGGGGATGATTAGGGTTGATGAGGTGAGGTGTTTTTTTGACTTGGTTTTTTGTTGGGATACATTCTTTATGAGTTCATAAATATTTTGTATATTTGCACTAGTTAAGTCTGCGGAACACGAAAGTCGACTCCAAGTCGTTATTTTAAATTCAGTTTGAAATTAGTGTTTTAGTGGGCTTATTTTATTTTCAGCCGTTAAAGGATTCTTTTTATTGTCATAATAGTTTTTCCAATCATCATATTTTTCAGTATCGTATAGATCTAAGACTAGTTTTACTTGTTCTTTAATAAAATTGTAATATCTAATTTCTCCTTTTTCAAATACTCTTTGGATCGTCCAACAGAAATAGTCTGCTAAATTTAATAAAGGATCTTTAGTTGGATAATTCACATTAAAAACTACGTTGGTTCTCATTTCTTTATTGCCATTTATTTTAGCAAATCTTTGTTTTGCTTTTAAAAAAGCTAATGCTAAATTATGATTTTTAGTACTTTTTCCCCTTTCGGAAATATGCATTACGAGTTTATCGTGCTTAGTAAGTTTATTTTTAAGTAAATGAGAGAGTAAATCGGCATAAAAGTATTCTTCCTTTCCTTTATGTTTCGTTTCATAGCGTTCGATATTTTTTCTTCCCACAACAGCTTCGAAGCTACAATTGATTGTTTTCATTAAATCAAACATCTCTTTTCTAATTTCAGGTAAATCGTCAGTTGCGTGTAAATAATAACCACTTTTGTTGATTTTTTTTAAGACACTCGGAACGTGATAATATTCATCTTTAGTAATTTTCTCTTGAAGAGAATTTATTTTATCTCTTACCTCATCTAATGGGTCTTTTACTTGTATCATACCAAGAATGAAAACATTTGAAACACCATTTGTTCCAATGATGTTTTTCTTTCCTTTTCCGTAAAAAGTAGTATCACCGGCTTCATCTAAAAATAGATGATAATCCATTAGTTTAGGATTTCCCATTTCTTGTCTTTTGATATTTTGTTCTTCGTCTCTATTTTACTCAACAAGAAACCATCAATTTTCAATTTTGCAGAAAGTTCTCTCAAAAGAAGATTGTTTTATTCTCTTATATTTTATATAAATTATCTATCATTCTAAATTACCACAACGGTTTGTATAATGATTGCCTAGGGAAATTGGAAAACCAATTATAAGATAACACGATTTTGAATAAAAGCACTAATTTCGTATAAAAAACGAATTCGATATTATCGTCTTGTTTTCTTGTTCTATCTTTTTTAGAATAATTTTTCGGGAAATTCTTTTTCGTCAATTGGTGGTTTATTTAAATCCTGTTCTGTCTGAATTTCAGTATTTCTTTCTTTTTTTAATAATTCAAGTGTTCTTTTATACTCAGATGCTTCGGCGTTTTTATAAAGTTCAAATTCAGATTCAAAATTTTCTTTGATACAATCTTCAATTTCTTCAATTGTAACATTGAAATATTCCTTTCTGCTATTGACCTTGTTTAATCTTTTATTCTCAAATTTTTGATGTAATATTTTCTCTAATTTAGGGGCGTCTTCGGTGTATATCATTGCATGTGTGTCAAACAAAAATGGAACTGAGGCGTCTCCAAGTTCTTTAACTCTATCATAAGGGTCCAACCTTCTAGTCATCCCAATTTTATAAATATTTTCTCCAAAAGAACCCAAGTTTGAAACAACATAAACATGACCTCTTTTAGTTTGTTGAGCCATAGATAATGCTCTTTCAGATTTTTCTTTTACTAAAAGGAGTTCATTTTCAAGATTCGAAATTTTATTAAGTAAATTAGATTGATCCTCCTCAGAAATTAAGCCTAATTCTTTCCTGGCTTCTTCAAGAGCTTTTTCATATACTTTCTTTTGTAGTTCAGCTTCTTTTTGAACTTTTTCATATTCTCTTTTTGCTCTTTCTTCTTCTCTTATTTCTGCTCTTTGACTTTTTAACTCCTCTTTTTCTTCGTGTTTTTTTAGATTGTATTCATGTGAGATCTTTAATTCTTTAATCTTCAACTCTAAATATTCATCAGTTAATCTAATTACATTTACTTCGTTAAATTTATTTATAGCTGAAAAACTTTTTCTAATTCTTTCTTCCAAGTTATTTATATTATTCCAACGAACCTTTGAAATTAAAGAGGAGCATTCTCCATTAAATGCTCTTAGAGATAGTCTTATTATTCTATTAGTGCTTTTAGTTCCCTCTCTTTTAGAACCATTTATAGTCCACTCGGATTCACAAACACAAGCCTTTTTATCCTTTATAAGTCGTTTCTGTAAATCTATAATTGATATCAACTTAACTTTGTAAGCCTCACTAGTTTGGTATTCAAAAATTGGCTCATAAAGTCCACTCTCAATTATATGGTTTTGACTTGTATAAAAATTTATATTTTCAATTAATTTTTCATAAACTCCTCTAGCGCTATTATATTCGTTTTCAAGTTTCTCCTTTTTGTTAACGAATTCTGATTCTAATTTCTGAGAATTATCTTTATACTTTTCTTTTAAAGTCTTTAAGCTTTTCTGAAGCTCTTCTATTTCCTTGTCCAAGGATGATACGGGTCTAAATTGAGATATTTTTGAATTTAGACCTTTTATTTTTTTATTAGAAAGAAATTTAGAGACAACAAGGATAAAGAAGAAAATGGCACCTATAAAAATTTCATTTTTAAACTCATTTTTTATAGGAGGAATTAACTCTTTCTTTATTATTACCTTTTCGATATACTTTTTTGAAGCGTAACCTAAATTTCCATTTTTCAAGTTTTTTATTTGAAACCAACTCTTTGTCGAGTCAATTAGCTTTAATGTATCGTTTGGATTTAAGACTTCAATTATTTTAGAGTTAATTGACGGTTTTTCTCTAAAATTAATTTCTCGCTTTGATCTATAGTATTGGATATATTTAAATTCCTTTTCGTTATCCATTTTGCAATTTTAAATGTAAGTCAACAAGTTATGTCCCCTACAATAGTTTCCTTATCTCGTAAATAAAGCATTTAAACGTAGACTTTTAATTTTGCTTAAAGATAAAAAATAATAGCAAAAGAGCTTTCTATATTCAATAAATGTTTGCTATGGATTCTTAGGAAGTTTTGTGTGTTTTTGAAGGCGAGCGCATTTTTGATGGTTTTAGCAAGGAACGGGGTTGGGTCTACTGTATAGATACTCAGTTATTTATTAGGCACTGGCTTTTCAATACTTATTTTTCTCTTTCAATTTTAGTTGGATTTTGCCGAGTGTCAAAAACGTCAGCAATTTTTATCACCTGCGCATCTTCGATAATAGAATAAATAATCTTGTAATTAGTACAAACCAAATATCTGTAAGAGATTTTCCTATCCGTCAAAGTATTCTCAATTTGACCAGCAAATGGGGTTTGCCGTAAAACAGTAACTTCGGATAAAATCTTTTTAATGATTTTTGTAGCAGTTTTTTTATTTACTTTTTTCGAGTAGTAATCAAAAATGGCATCCAATTGTTTGTGTGAAAAATCAGACCAAATTATTTGATAGTTCATTATCGATATTTAGCAATTATTTCGGAGTGTGTTTTAAAACGACCGTTTTTAAAATCATTTTCAGACTGATCAATTCGATCGTTCAATTCTTCAACAGACATGGGTTCGAACTCTTTTTCGGAAGGCGCTGTCTGTTTTTCCAATAATTTCTCAAAGCTGGAAATGACTTCCTCACTTTGAAGTTTTAAAAACTCCTGAACAAATTCTATTTTTCGTGATTGTAAATCCATTTTAATCAGCTTTATATCAAAGGTACGAAAAATTCAAATGTTTGTTTCATTTCCCATAAATCTTTACTATCCATACTAAGGAAGTTTTGCATGTTTCTTTTTGAAGGAGTAGCTATTTTGAGGGTTTCAGTTGGGAACGGGTTTGTGTTTGCTTTTTTTACAAAAAGCGAGAAGGCTGTAAGGATTCGAAGAGTAGTTCGCGGAACAGGGTTGGTTTTTAATTTAGTTCTTTCTTGTGCAACATTTTATTTTAGTTTCAAGAACGTTAATAGTTTCTTAGGATCTTGTCTATTGTCCCAAAATCCTGTAATAAATAATTGGTTATTATTCACCTTATAGAGAATACTATAATGTCCTAAAGAAATCATTCGAGTTCGTTTAAAATCAGTTTGTTTTCCAAGTTTTGGGTTTGATTTTAAAAGAATAATTCTTTCCTTAATGTTCTTATTTAATTTTTTAGAATATTCGGTACTTTTATTCCTTTTGTTCCAGTAGCTAAAAGTTTTATTTCTCTGTTTAACAGCAGTTTTTGTCCAAAATATAGTTATTTCAGCCATTCTAAATCAGAATTGTTTAAGTCAGATTCTGAAATAATAGCTCCGTTTTTAATATCTTTTTCACTCATTAAAAGCATTTCAATTTGCTCGGAAGACAGCGCAACCGTTTCATTTGTCGATTGTGTAGATTCAAAGATATTACTAATTGCTGTCAATAACTTCTCATTTTTTGTAGCAAGAATTCTGTCTATCAGATTATTTTTTATAATATCAATTGCTGCCATAATATCCTAAATTTGTGTAAAGTTCGACAAATATTCTATTTTCTCCAAATGTAGTACTACTTGTTATAACAATACCAAAAAGGTTCATTTTTGGGTGTCTATTTCGGGATAATAATACTTCTTCGTGTTTCTTTTTGAAGGAGCGCACATTTTGAGAGTTTCAGTTGAGAATGGGGTTTGTGTTTGCTGTTTTTACAAACAATAGAAGGCCGGCAGGTAGGGATTCGGGTGGTAACTTGAGTACAAACTCAGTCCTATGAAAAGGCAAACAAAACGATATTTATTCAAAATTATTCGTTATTTTTGTATCCAAGTAGATACAATATTTATGTTCTTTATTGAAAAAACACCTGAATTTGATAAGTGGCTAAGAAAGCTAAAAGACGTTAAGGCAAAGGCAAAAATATTATTCAGAATTCAAAAATTAGAATCTGACGAACATTTTGGTGATTGCAAAACTGTTGGTGACGGAATTCGAGAAATGCGAATACATTTTGCAAAAGGATACCGGGTTTACTTCAAGGAAAAAGACGGTAAAATAATCGTTCTTCTTATTGGAGGAGATAAATCAAGGCAACAAAAGGACATTATGAGAGCGAAAGAAATTTGGAAAAAATTAAATAAGTAGAGAAATGGAGACTTCAAGATTTGAAATAGCGGATTATTTGGATAGCAAAGAAATGATTGCAGAATACCTCAATACGGTTTTAGAAAAAGGAAATAATGATGATGTAATTAATGCAATCGGACATATTGCAAAAGCAATCGGAATGACAAAAATTGCAGAGGAAACTGGTTTGAGCAGGCCGAGTTTGTACAAAGCACTATCCGTTGGAGCCAAACCTCAATTTGCGACAATTATGAAAGTGTTAAAAGCAATCGGAGGACAAATTCAAGTGAATCCAATGTCAGCCTAAAAAAATTACCCCAAGCTAGTTAACCTGTTGTATCTATATTATTTTATGCTGTATATAGCACAAAAAAAGAGACGGTCTGAAAAGTACCTAGGTGTCCGTTCGAGCGGAGTCGAGAACTTATCAATGTCTTGATTGTTAAGACATTTCGACTCCGCTCGATAAGACAATTTTTATCCTTTAATACTTTGCAGACAGCCTCTTGCCTTTTTTCATAATTTCTTGTAGTTAATCAAAAATCAGTTTTTTAATGCTATTGTTCACCTGTACAAAGTATACGCCTGCAGGGCCAATATCTGCAACCGGTATGGAAATAATTTCTTTGTTTACATTTTCAAACGACAGTAATTTGATGCCAAAGGAATTGTAAATATTCACCGTAGCATTGGGTGCTCTCAAAGCAATATGCACGGTGTCATTTGCCGGATTGGGATACATTTCAAATTCATTTTTAGTATTGACCACCCGCTTTGGTCTTGACAAGGTTGCATAGTAATTGTCAAGTTGATCAAAGGCTGTCTTAATTTCTGCAGGCGTACCGTATACCATGACCGCCTCTTCCCGTATTTTTTCATACACACCTGGGTTGTTTGGCGCTAAAATAGAACGGTCAATAAGACCTGTCAAAGCACTTCTAAACCCTATCCATGACATGGTTTCAATACGACGTGGGTTGTCTATATAATAACTGTCTGTAGTTCGGTTATCCCGGTAGACCTCCGAGCCATTGGACTCATTTATACCTACAATATTATAGGTGTTGATTTGGGATTCAGGAAGGTAAAAGCCCAAAGCATGTCCCGTATTTTCATTGTTGGAATCGGCGATGATAAACCGAAGCTTGTACGAGCTGCTTCGGCCTCTAAAAACCCCGTCGCGTTCACCGGTGATCCAGTTGCCGTTATTTTGTTGTACATATCGATACGGGGGATCCCATAAATCGACATCGGTTCTGATACTCCAGGACAAGCTGATGTCATTTAAATTCGTCGTGTTTCCCGGGTGTGTACCTGTAGGAAACACGGTAGAAATATCACTGGACAAATTCTCAGGATGCCACTCATCCACCGCATTTAAGGCCGTCATATTGAATTGCTTCATGGCGGCATTGGGTAAGGTGGAAGAACGAACAAAACGATAATCAAAATAATGACGAATGGCAGGTGTGCTTAAATTGGCCGCTGTTTTTATGTTTTCGTATTCGCAATAAAAATCGAAATCACTGTGTACTTCCGCAGCTTGTTTTGTAAATGTTCTTCCATCAATCACAACAGACAGGTTTTCTTCTTCGATATTGTCTTCGTCACTATTGTTGTTGTCGGGAAGTGCAATGGGGTCGGGCACAATATTTTCCCAACGGGTATAATCAAACTTACCATCGCCATTAAATAGGGCACATCCTCTGGTAGGCACCACAATTTTCCCTGGAGTTTTTACCACTTCACAAATGGTACCTCCATTGTCGCTAAACCCCGCCTGTGTTGGGTTGTATTGTCCGCCACGCGCGCCATCACGGATTGAAGACTGCCCTCCGCGTCCGTATTTTTGCGCATGTATACCCATGGTGTTTCCCAATCCCGGAAGGGTTACTTCGGTAATATATCCCCCGCCATTGTAATTGACACCTAAGATAAAACCGTCGGAATTAATGGTGTCTGTAACCATTCTTCGATCGGAAGAATTGTCAGCAACGACTTCAAAATTTTGTCCATAAAAAGAGAGGCTACAAAAAGAAATCAGACCTACTAAAGCGGTTTTACATGTAATTTTTTTTATCATAATACTCATTTTTTTTGTGTTGGGTCAAAGCACGGGCTTTGCCTAAAGTTGGTGTTCACGTTATTAATGGATTATCAGTGGTCAATTGCATTTGTTTTGCGATATAAGTAGCGTTTCGGTCAAACTATTTTATGCGTATGTCAATGAATATAGGTTGCAATTTTACAGGAAGTTTGCATATGTCGTCGCGCTTTATAAATGGCAAGTGCAATAAATAGAGAGCGGGTCTGCGGTACCCTATGTGAAGGATAAGCCCTTAAGATCCATCGTTTCATTCCCATCTCCGAAAACGAATGGATCTGTTTAGGCGTCCCTCTGCTTACTACTTTTCGTACAGGCTATGGTAACCTGCTATTTTTTCTTTTTTCGCTTTCTCTTTGGGTTTCCTTGCTTGTTTGCGGGTTGTCCGTCTAAATACACATCAAAATATCGAGTTGCGGCAGTGGTAGGAGGTGCAATATCTAAACCAGCCGGTATCAAATCATTCGACCAGTTTTGAAGTTTGTCTCTAAGACGGTCAGCAACATTGACTCTTTCAGAAATAATATTGTTGGTTTCCGAAATATCGGTATCTAAATTGAAGAGATATTCACGGTCGGCCATTTTAATGAATTTAAATTTACCCTCTCGTATGGCAGATTGAGCCGTCCATCTCCATAGCAATTCTTCGTGTGGTGGTTCTGTATTTACACCGGTAAGGTAAGGCATCAGGTCTACACCATCTAACAATTCCGGGTCGTCCGGAAGTCCGGCGAGCTTTACAGCCGTAGCGGCAACATCCAGCGACCAAATGGGTTGGTCGTATACCTGCCCAGCAGGAATTTGTCCTTTCCAAGACACCACAAATGGCACACGCATCCCTCCTTCAATCAAGGTTCCTTTTTCACCATTCAACGGATCGTTTAAAGAACCATCCCATCCAGCACCAATTCCCGGTGCATCCTCCTTGTGAATTTTTAAAGGAGCGCCATTGTCACCGATGTAAAAGATAATCGTGTTTTCCAATAGTTTTTCTTCCTCTAAGGTGGCCACAATTTGCCCTACACCGTCATCAACGCAGGCTAACATTGCCAATGCCAATCTTCTTCTTGTAGGCATTTCCCCTTGTATTTTATCTACATACGATTGCGGAGGATCCAGCGGTACGTGCGGTGCTCTATACGCCACATATAAAAAGAAAGGATCGTCCTTCAATCTTTTAATCATAGCCGTAGCAGCCATGGTACATCCTATGAGGTGGTTTTCTCCGGAATTGTACATGTTTAGTGTACGGTCATTTCCATTTTTGTCAATATTTGCAGGAAAGGATCCCTGGCTGTTTTGAGGGTAGATATAATCAAAACCGTGTTCCACAATTCTTTCTTTATCTCCCAAATGCCATTTTCCAAATTGAGCAGTTGCATAGCCAGCTTCCTTTAAACGTTCCGGTAATAGCTTTTGGGCACCCATAACTTCGTCCATATTATCCAAACCATTGCTTTCTACACCAAATCTATTTTGAGATCTACCTGCCAAGAGACCGGCACGAGAGGGGATACATTGCGGTGCAGAACTATACCCGCTGGTAGCTCTGACCCCAGATAGCGCAAGCGCATCAACATTTGGGGTAATCAAATCATCAAAAATATTTTGAACTCCCATATCTGCGTAACCATGATCATCCGTATAAATGACGATAATATTGGGTTTGTTGAATTCCTCTGAACCAACATCTAAGGCCGGTTTGTTTTCATTGTGTTGAGCCTGACAGCTTGCCAACGCGAAGCCGAATGCCAGAAGTGCAATTTTAAATCGAATTGTCATGAGTTGTATCGTGTTAATTGATGTCTATTTTTTTTGCTTTTAACTGGTTTGCAAATTGAATGCCATGCAATTCAGGATGGTATTTACTTGGGTCAAAATCTGGATTAGGACCTGGTACTACGGCATTTGTTTCTTTGAGATGTGCTTCAATTAAAGCATCGAGTTCTTTCACCTTGTCGGGGTAAACCGATGCTATATTGTAATCTTCACTAATGTCCCATTTTAAATTGTACAATTTATACTGATGCTTGTTGTTTTTTCCTTCGTGAAAAATTCGAATGAGTTTCCAATCGCCGGCATGTACGGACGCACAAGGAGGTAACCAATGTGGTACTTTGGGTTGGTGCGGGAAATAGGTCACAATTCCTTCTCTTTTAAAGGCCTCCCCTTTTAATGCGGGTGTAATATCTTTTCCATCAATTTGATGCTTTTTTGGAAGCGCTATGTTCAATTGGCTTAAGATGGTTGGGTATAAATCTGTAGACTGAATCAAAGCATCAGAAGTTGTCCCTGGTGTTGTAACGCCTGGCCAAGCAATGATGCAGGGTACACGTATTCCACCTTCATAGATACTCGCTTTCCCTCCCTTTAAAGGGGTGTTGTCGGTAGGTGCAGAAATGAACTTTTCTCCTGAGGGAAGGGAATCTGTAATCGTATTGTACATATTACCTCCATTATCACTATAAAATACAATCGCAGTATTGTCTTTTAAGCCGAGTCGATCTATTTCGTCTAACAATCTTCCTACCGATTGATCCAGAGAATGCACCATTGCGGCATAGGTGGGAGAATGTTGTGGGTTTGTCAAATCGGTTTTGGTTCTATAATAATCAACAAGACTTTTTTTGGCATCAAACGGTGCATGTACCGAGAATTGCCAATAATTCATAAAAAAAGGTTTTGAGGTGTCTCTGTTTCTAAGCCATGCGATGGCCTCATCGGTCATACGATCTTCTAGGTGTTCATTAGGGTAGTTTTCTTTGAAATTTGGAAACTTCCAGGGCGCTACAAAACTTCCGGCAGGCCCCGGTCCCGGCCAATGGGGTATATCCACATCAAATCCATGTTCTAAGGGGCTATACGGTTCTTTTCCTAAATGCCATTTTCCAAAATGAGCCGTAGCATAACCATCAGATTTTATCATTTTCCCTAAGGTAGGTAAGGTATTGTCGAGTCGTGAGGCCGAAATTGCGATGAGTGCTTTATTCCCCGGAGGAGATTTCTCTGGAAGTGATGCTTTTAATTGCGCTTCCTTCATATGTGCGGTAGGAGCCGTAATACCATTTCTGGCAGGGGTTTGCCCTGTTAAAACACTCGCTCTCGTTGGAGAACAAAGTGGGCTAGCGGCATACGCTCGGTTAAACGTCATACCTCTGGCAGCAAGTCGTTCAAGATTTGGCGTCTCATAATAACTCGTGTTGCCGTAGAGCGTAACGTCACTCCAGCCAAGGTCATCGGCAAAAATAAATACGACATTCATTTTTTCCTGACTGTTCGCATTGAAAAGGCAAAGACTAAGTGCAATTGTTAAAAGGTATTTCCTGATGAGGTATTTCATTGTATGTCTTTCTAGTAATAAAGAAACTATTTAGTATATATATACAATTCTCCAAATTGTATGATTGGTTCAAAATAAAGGATTATTGAATTGAAAATTATCCTGTAAAATACTGCTAGACTTGTTTTAAAGGACGGTATGGTGTGGTTAAGTGCATAAATTATAGGTTTTTAGGCACAGGTAATCTAGTTTTTTTAATTGAAAGAACGGATGTATCGATCTAAATTCATGTAGATAATCAATTGGATGGACTATAGGCTGTTCTTTAGATTGTTTGAATACACCTTTATAAAAGGACGCTAAAGTTCGACCTGTTTGACCATGTAAACAGTTGTATTTAAAAAAGAGAATAATTTGTATTTAAAATGTTTTTATTTGCAAATAATGCAGTTCGTTTGTGTAAAAATGAAACCCATGCAGTAATTAGCAGGATACTTTTGTTTTTATTTTATTCTAATATTGGGACATTCTAACTAACATAAACTTAACGAATACAATTTATGGATTACTATTTGAATTTTAGAAATCTCCTTTTATGGCTATGTATGATTGGAGGTATATCTGCTTTTGCACAGCAGAAAGTAACAGGTACGGTTACTTCCGAAAAAGGATTGCCTTTACCTGGAGTAAGTGTCATTCAAAAGGGCGTATTAAACGGTACTGTTACCGATTTTGATGGTGTTTATGAACTAACGTTAAGCGCTGGTGAAGATCTTCTTGTGATTTCCTATTTGGGTTTTCAAACCGAAGAAGTGAAAGTAGCCACTCAATCCTAAATTAATATCAGTCTAAAAGAGGACGTTCGGGCCTTGGATGAAGTGGTAGTGGTCGGATATGGACAACAAAAGCGAAGTGTGACTACAGGAGCCATTAGCTCCATTAAAAGTGAAGAGCTACAAGACAATGTGTTTACTTCAATTTCCGAGACCTTGCAAGGTAGAGCGGCCGGAGTACAGGTCATAGAAAGTTCAGGTGAACCGGGATCCGGATTGAATATTAGGATTCGGGGAACAAACTCTTTAACCCCCGGGCAACCTTTATATGTCATTGATGGCATTCCTTTAAGTTTAGGGGTTCAAGCAGAAGATGGCGATTTTTTTGATACCACAAACCCATTGGCTTCTTTGAATCCTAACGATGTAGAATCCATCGAAGTTTTAAAAGATGCAAGTGCTACCGCCATTTATGGTTCTAGAGCATCCAATGGTGTGATTTTAATCACCACAAAATCGGCAAGAGCAGGGAACGCAAGAGTAAAAGCCACCGTAAGATCTACCATTAGCCAAGTGGCAAATCCGATGAATTTAATGAATGCAGCACAGTATAATGAAACAAGAAATTATTTTGTGCAATTGCAAAACCCGGACAAAACCTATGAAGAGCTCCTGGCAAATGGTGATTTACCCTATGATGGCGTTAGTAGACCACTTCCTGAAGATAGCGGAGAAGGCACCGATTTTATTGATTTGTTATATAGACAAGCGTACTCTCAAAATTATCAATTAAGTATTTCAGGAGGAACTGAGGGAGTTTCTCAATTATTATCGGCCAATTTCGATAATACGGAAGGTGTTATTCTCGGTTCGGGAATGCAAAGAGGGAATTTTAGATACAATGGTAAATTAGCCGTGAATGACAAACTTTCTATTCGTGCCAATGTACAATTCAACGTGCTAGAAAATAGAAGAGTACAAACCAGTGCAAGAACTGGACTTGCAGGCGTTACCTTTTTGGCATTCAGATTAAATCCTAATACACCGGCAACAGATGCTGAAGGAGATTATAATACTGTTGATGAGAATGGAAATCCAATATCAAACCCAATCATAGATGCTACTGAGATGGACTCGTCCATTCTAAACAAAGATTTAATTGGTGGGTTTACAGGGGTGTACAAAATCACTGATGACCTTAATTTTACAACAAGATTAGGGCTTACGCATAGAAATAGTGAAAACATCTTTTTTGCCAATAAAGAAACCTCAAGAGGAAAACAAACCAATGGACGTATGATGTGGTCTACGGCAGAAACAACTTCGTTAACATCGGAGGCCTTTTTAAACTACGACAAAAAAATAAATAAAAAGAACGAGCTGAATGCCGTACTGGGAGTTGCATACGAAGATTTTGTTATTAAAAGACGTCGTGACGAGTACACAGATTTTACCTTTGATGAATTGGGGAGAAATGCCATTCAATTAGGACAAAGATTAGGGGTTTATGACAATTCAAAAACAAACTATACCATTCATTCTGCCTTTTTTAGAATATCCTATGCACTCAACAAAAAATATGTTTTTGATATCAATGGTAGAGCTGATGGAACTTCTAAATTTATCAACGGTACGCCTTGGGGATTTTTCCCTTCTGCCGCATTTGCATGGAATGCTAGTAGAGAGAAATTCATAAGACAATTAAATGTTTTTAGTTTGCTAAAATTCCGTGTTTCTTTTGGAGAAACAGGGAGTCAGAGTGGTGTAGGACCTTTAGCTACCCAAGGGATTTATGCGTTGGATAGAATTCCTCTGGGAGACGATACGCAGTACACGGCGACCTATCCGGCCGGAGTTTCTAATCCTGAATTAACCTGGGAAACAAGTACAACACTCAATCTTGGGGTGGATATGAATTTCATGAAAAACAGATTTAGAACCACGTTGGAATGGTACAAACGAAGCACAGAAGATCTGTTGACAAACTTGCAAATTCCTGCACAAACCGGGTATGCTTCAGCACCTGTAAATGCCGGAACGATTGACAATACAGGAGTTGAAGTTTCTATCGCCGGAGATATTATCCGCAATTCAAAGTTTAAATGGACAACAAATTTTAATTGGACCAGAAATGTTACCACTTTAAAAGATGTGGGGCTTAACGAATATATTGACAGTCCAACAATAGGTACCAACTTCTTTGGAGTCAATGCGTCAAGAAATTATCCTGGTGAGGAAATAGGATTGTATTTTGGTTACAAAGTGGTTGGATTGATTCAGCCCGATGATTTGGTAGATTTTCAAAATGGAGATTATACCATAAGAAACGGAGAAGATGGTCTGCCATTATACGCAACCACAGGGACTGGAGAAGCTAATAACGCTCCTGGAAAGTGGCGATTTGAAGATGTGAATGGAGATGGAGTAATAAACATCCAGGACAGAACAGTTATAGGAAATCCAAACCCCGATTTCTTCTTTGGATGGAACAATACATTTTCCTATGGAAATTTTGCCCTCTCCATGTTTTGGCAAGGAAGTATTGGAAATGATGTATTAAACCTCAATAAGGCTTTTACGGGTTCTGGATGGAACGGAAGTAATGGAACGGAGGATTGGTACAACAAGAGGTGGACCCTCGAAAATCAACATAACGATCCAAATTGGCCGGCATCAGGAAGTCCGGTAATCACAAACGTTCCAACATCAATCTCTGTTGAGGACGGAAGTTACGCAAGATTGAAAAACCTGACTTTAAAATATACCTTACCTGAAGTGAAAGGCTTTAGAAGTATCGATCTTTTTCTAACAGGAACAAACCTTATTACGATTACGAAATACACAGGGCAAGATCCTGAGGTGAACACAGCACGAAACAACAGTCCGTTGTTAAGAGGAATTGATTATAGCGCATATCCAAGACCACAATCCTATACCTTGGGTGTCAATTTCAATTTTTAATTGAAGCATCAAACAAAATAAAACGCCATAGGCGCGTATGAAAACGAAATAATTAAAATATACATTGATAAGATGAAAACATATAAAGTACTATTAATCGTATTTGGACTCTTTGTAAGCTGTAATGATTTAGAAGAAGAAGTGTACTCAAGCTTTCTTTCCTCAAATTTTTACCAAACTGAAGAACAATTTCAAACTCAAAACTTAGGTATTTATAACACATTTAAACATGTGCAATGGGAGCGCTATAATTATCAGTTCCTCAGTATGCCTGGTCGTTATTCTACAACAAGATTAGCCGGTGATGTATGGTGGAAGGCACCCATTTACGGTATACATGAAACTCAAAATGCAAATCAATTCAATTCTATTTGGACGTTTGCTTATAATGCTATAAACAGAGCAAATATAGTGATAAAATATGCGACTACTTCGCCCTTGTATGAAAGTGATAAAGCATTGGTAGATCAATACATTGCTGAAGCAAAATGGTTAAGGGCGTATACGTATTTTACATTGGTGCAAATGTTTGGAGGGGTGCCCTTATACAGTGAGCCGGTAGAAACGCCAGATACTAATGTGTTATTCAAACCACGCGTAACAGCTGAAGAAATCTATGCGCTTATTGTTGAAGATTTGAAATTCGCAGCAGATAACCTTCCGGTTATTTGGGAAAATACGCCTTCTGGTAGGGTGACCAAAGGTGCCGGGAATTTCTTATTGGGAAAAGTCTATCTTACCATGGCAGGATTACCGCTACAAAAAACAGCGCATTATCAAGATGCGATAGACATTCTTTTACCCATTGCTAACAATCCAGGGGACTATAATATGGCCTTGTTGAATGACTGGAAATCTATATTTGATAAAGACAACGAGTTGGGGAATCAGGAAATTGTTTTCGCACTTAGCAATACCTACGAATCTGGGTATGGGGCTATATTGCCATTTTTTACAAATCCTTCAAGGAGTAGTTTTGGAGGGGGTACCGGCCCCAATTACGCCTGGTCTTATGATTATGGTCTTGTAGAGCTCTATGAAGATGAAGATGTAAGAAAGCAAGATGGATTTACTTTTACTTATACACATACGGGTAATGGGAATACAATCACCTACAATCCTAATACAGCGAACCCAAGAGGAGCTACATACGCGGGTCGTAATGGTATCTGTGGTACAAAATATCAGGACGTTGTAGGGAATGGGAATAACGTACACGAAAAAGACGTCATTATTTACAGGTATGTAGATACTTTTTTAATGCTGGCAGAGGCCTATGTAGAAAGCAATAGGCCGGCAGACGCTTTAAACTACTTAAATATTGCGAGAGCAAGGGTAAATGCAAGTACCGTAACAGAGACAGATCAGGCAGCATTAAGAGAAATTGTTAGAACAGAACGCTATTTAGAATTGTATGGAGAATATCATGAGCTGTTTGACATGAGACGATGGGGAACTGCCGAAGAAGTCTTTTTAAACCATCCTACAAGAGCATGGAGAGCACCAGGCGCACCTTGGGATGATAAGTACTTATTGTACCCTATACCAATTGAACAAATTTCAGCAAATCAGAATTTGCTACCGAACAATCCAGGCTATTAATTTTTGATAAGAACTGATTAAACCAAATACAATTGAAAGTGTCAAAGCATGCATTAACACCCCTATATTACTTCTAAAATGAAAAGTCTGAAAACCATTATCATTGCGCTATTGTTAGTTGTATCCTATGTTTCGTATGCGCAAAAAAGCAAACCGGCACCTGATTTAGTCAATGTACACTATGGCGAAAATGAACGTCATGTATTGGATGTTTGGTTTGCCGATAAAGGCAAAACAACACCATTAGCCATATACATTCATGGAGGCGGTTTTCAGTCGGGTAGCAAAGAAAGAGTGAACAGCAAAGAACTCGTTGGATTGTTAGAAGCCGGTATTTCGGTTGCGTCCATCAGTTACCGCTTTAAAACAACAGACCCCTTACCTGCGGCACATATGGATGCAAAACTTGCTTTACAGTTCATACGTTCAAAAGCGAACGAATGGAACATTGATAAAAACAGGATAGGTGTGTTTGGGGGCTCTGCCGGTGCCCAGATATGTATGTGGCTGGCTTTTAGCGACGAAATGGCCAAACCCGAAAGTGCCAATGCAGTAGAAAGAGAATCTACCCGTGTTACCTGTGTCGCTACAAAAGGCGGGCAAACAACAATGGAGTCTTCCTTCTGGCTGAAACATATAGCCAAATTTGCGCCTGGTCAAGAGAAGGCCTTTAACGGAAAAGACCGTCTAAATACCTTTGGAGCTAAAACTTTAGAGGAAGCCAATGAAATAGCAAAGACAATTTCTGCCCTTGATTTGATAACTGCCGACGACCCTCCTGTTTTTATGCAATATGGAATGGCTCCAAATGCTAAAGTGCCAGAAAACCCAAGAAAAGCTAGAGGTTGGGTGGTACATCACGTAGATTTTGGAACCGTTCTAAAAGAAAAGATGGACGCACTTCATGTGGAATCCGATTTGAAATATCCGGGAGCTAAAACCACTTATGATTCATCAATTGATTTTTTCCATTATTCGATAAAAGTAGACAAGTTAATTGAGACTACAAAAAAGCGAGGCGCTACCAACAAAGAAAAAAAACACTGTAATTTCTAACAGATTTGCAAAATCACTATAGAAATATTACACAATAACCTGTCGCCTCTTAAAACGTTTTCGCTAAATTTGCTTACTAAATATAAGACAAATATTATGACTAAATATGACGTAGCTGTTATTGGATCAGGACCTGGAGGGTACGTTGCTGCCATTCGTTGTGCACAACTAGGATTGAAGACTGCCATTATAGAAAAGTACAGTACTTTGGGAGGTACTTGTTTGAATGTAGGATGTATTCCATCTAAAGCCTTATTAGATTCTTCTCACCACTACCACGATGCTAAAAAGCATTTTGAAAAACACGGTATTGGCGTAGAAGGTTTGACGTTGGATTTTGAACAAATGATTGCTCGAAAAGGGGAAGTGGTAAGTCAGACATCTAGTGGTATCAATTATTTGATGGACAAGAACAAGATTGATTTATACGAAGGTACGGGTACTTTTTTCGACACTACGCATATAAACATTGCAAAGCCTGATGGTTCTGTAGAAAAAATCGAAGCAGCAAAGACAATTATTGCTACGGGTTCTAAACCTTCTACGTTACCTTTTATTTCTATAGACAAAGAGCGAGTGATTACCTCTACCGAAGCTTTAAAATTAAAAGAAGTTCCTAAACACCTAATTGTAATTGGAGGTGGTGTGATTGGTCTTGAATTAGGACAGGTATATGCTCGTCTTGGTGCTGAAGTTTCAGTGATTGAGTTTATGCCTAAAATTATTCCTGGTATGGATGCTATGCTTTCAAAGGAATTGCAAAAATCATTAAAAAAACAAGGTCTTAAGTTTTATACTGGACATAAAGTTACTTCTGTAACCAATACAGGTGATGAGGTTGTTGTTGTTGCCGATGACAAGAAAGGAAACCCTGTTGAGTTTAAAGGAGATTATTCATTGATTTCAGTGGGTAGAAGACCTTATACGGATGGATTAGGTTTGGATGCTGTTGGTATTCAAACTACAGATAGAGGTCAGATTGAAACCAATGAGCACCTGCAGACGAATATCCCTAATATTTATGCTATTGGAGATGTGGTAAAAGGCGCTATGTTAGCACATAAGGCGGAAGAGGAAGGTACAATGGTGGCTGAATATATCGCTGGTGAAAAACCACATATCAACTACAATCTTATTCCTGGTGTGGTCTATACTTGGCCAGAGGTAGCCGCTGTTGGAAAAACAGAGGAACAACTTAAAGAAGAAGGCATTGCATACAAAGCCGGTAGTTTCTCCATGAGAGCCCTGGGTAGAGCAAGAGCAAGTATGGATATCGATGGACAAGTAAAGGTGCTTGCCGATGCTACTACTGATGAAATTTTAGGCGTACATATGATTGGTGCACGTGCCGCAGATATGATTGCAGAAGCGGTGGTTGCCATGGAGTTTAGAGCGTCTGCAGAAGATGTTTCTAGAATGTCCCATGCACATCCAACCTATACGGAAGCTATTAAAGAAGCTTGTTTGGCAGCTACCGAGGATAGAGCCATACACATGTAAAATAAATTCAAAAAACGAAAAGACCAATAGCAATATTGGTCTTTTTTATTATCACTACCTGAAAAAAACACCATGAATAATAAATCAATACTGCTAGTACTTATGCTTTGTGCCTTGTACTCTTGCAGCCCAAAAATCAATAGTACTTTCACAAAGCGATATCCAGCATTAAATGCCTCCGACTCTATACAAGTGTATTCCCCCGACCAATATCGTTCTATCGATATTTATAAGGATGAAGTTTTAGGATCAATTGTAGTTAGGGATGGCGGTTTTACAACTAACTGTGGTTATGATAGGATGTTGCAAATCGTAAAAGATACAGCCCGAAAAAATGGTGGAAATATCATTGGTTTAAAAGCACATGTCGAACCCAATATTTTAGGGTCATCGTGTCATCAATTCGATGCTGATATTTTAAAGCGCTCTACATTAAACACGGATACTTTAGTAAACAAACATGACACCATTAAAGATAATTTCTATGTCAAAGTAAAAGATACGGTAAAACACAAGTTCTTACTAAATTTTACAGCAGGTGTTGCTTTTAAATTAGGAAAGAGAGATAACAGTTCAGAATTTACAAAAGCCGTAGGTGATGCTGTAAATCGAGGTACACAACTTTCTTTTAGCGGATTATACAAATACAATAAAACTAGCGGTTTTGGTTTCAAATACAGCTATGCTACCTATGGTGGTTCAATCGATAATGTTACGCTTACATTTAATCATAGACCAACTGAATACGGTGTATACGATATTGATACAGCAGTCCATTTTTTTGGTTTGAACCTCTATTCCAACTACGGGTTTGGCAACCAGAAAAATGAATTTTTAATGGATGCCTCTTTCGGATATTTTTCATACAAAGAGGTTTCAGGTATCGATACGGATTTGACAGTGAAAGGTGGCAATTTGGGACTTGATTTTAATATTGGTTACAAAAGGTATGTTTCTGAAAAATTTGGCATCGGGATGAATCTTGGAGTTTTTATGGGAAATCTAAAAGATTATACAATAAGTGATGGACAAATCACAGAAAACATTTCACTTGATACAGAAAACTTGATATCCTTATCAAATTTTAACTTAGGAGCAATACTCAGTTATAAATTCTAACTTGTATGAAAAAACCAATCCCAACTCCTATAGCAGCCTATCTGCTCAAAGACAAAGCCTATGCTTATTGCACTTGTGAAAATTCAGGTAGTATTCCATACTGCGACGGAAGTCATAAAAAAACGAATAAAAAACCACTATTGTTCAAAGTTGCAGAAAACACCAAGACCTTTCTATGTACTTGTGGAAATAGTCAGAACAAACCATACTGCGACGGCTCGCATTAATTTAGAAAAACTCTAAACTCTTTTTTGGCTACTTTTATAAAAAAATAAAATGTATAAAATATGCCAGTAGTAAAAATAGAAGAAGGAAAAAATTATGCTTATTGTACTTGTGGTCATTCTGAAACTACTCCGTTTTGCGATGGTTCTCATGCTGAAAAAGGAGGCGGTCGCCCATTGCGATTTAAAGGTGAAAGTTCTGGAGATGTTGCCCTTTGCGGCTGTGGAAAAAGCAGTAATAAACCTTATTGTGATGGATCTCACAACAATTAACAAAAAAAGCACCTTTACAGGTGCTTTTTTTATTTTTTAAAAGAAACTATATTAATACATCGCTTCCATTTTTTCTTTTATTTTATCCAATGCCAAGTTACCTACACTTCCAATATGTGTATGGTTTACTTCTAAATCTGGTTTGAATTCACCTGCTTCTATTTTAGCACCTACTATTTTATAAGCATCTCTAAACGGTGTTCCCGCTTGCACCAAGGCATTAACTTCCTCTACGCTAAAAATGTATTTGTATTTATCATCAGCAACTATATTCTCTGTGATTATTATACTCTCCAAAGAAAACACCATCATATCCAAACAAGATTTTAAGGTAGACACAGAAGGAATCAACCCTTCTTTTACCAGCTGTAAATCTCTATGGTAACCACTTGGCAAATTGTTTGTTATCAAAGTTAATTCGTAAGGCAAGGCTTGTAATTTGTTACACTTCCCACGAATCAACTCAAAAACATCAGGATTTTTCTTATGTGGCATGATACTAGAACCTGTTGTTAATTCATCTGGAAAGGAAACAAATCCAAAGTTTTGACTCATATACAGACATATATCCATACTCATTTTAGAGAGCGTTGCAGCCACACTAGAGATGGCAAATGAAATAGATTTTTCTAATTTCCCTCTTCCCATTTGTGCGGCTACGGAGTTTACTTTTAAGGTATCAAAACCGAGTAATTCTGTAGTCATCTCACGATCTATTGGAAAAGAAGAACCATAACCAGCGGCAGAACCTAATGGGTTTTGATCGGCTACATTATAGGCTGCATCTAAGAAATGTACATCATCGATCAAACTTTCTGCATAGGCTGAAAACCACATCCCAAATGACGAAGGCATCGCAACCTGCAGGTGCGTATATCCCGGTAATAAATGGTTTTTGTACTTTTCTGCCAAGGTCATTAACAAATCAAACAAGGTTTTTACCCAGTCTTTTAATTCTTTAATGGCGTCTTTGCTATATAAGTGTACATCTAGTAAAACTTGATCGTTTCTAGATCGTGCTGTGTGAATTTTTTTTCCTGCATCTCCTAACTTTTCAGTCAGCAACCATTCTACTTTAGAATGCACGTCTTCAAAAGAATCTTCAATGGTAAAAGTTCCATCCTCAACCGTTTTTAAAATGTTATTGAGTTCTTTAACAAGCCCATCCAACTCAGTATCTGAAATGGTACCAATTGAATTTAACATTTTGGTTTGAGCGATGTTCCCTAACACATCGTACTTCGCTAATTCTAGGTCCAATACGCGGTCATTCCCAACGGTAAAAATGTCTATTTTTTTATCTGTGGCGTAGCCTTTATCCCAAAGTTTCATCGTTCTATTTTACTTTTACAAGTACCTTTTACAGTTCTTTTGTTTACGCTGCGAAGATATTATAAAATTTCTAGAAAACCTTGTTATCACAGTCGCACTATACAACTATTCAATCCAATCAAACAAATACTGATCTAGATATGCTACCGCATAGGTTTTCAAGAAATCAACATACTCCTCTTTGAAACTCGTTTTACGGTGGTGTTCCTTTTTACGTTCAACATATCGAATTACATTGCTCATTGCAGAATGACTGTACGAAAGTCTAGTGATATTTGAATCCATAGGATTCAATTTAACGTTGTAAAGACAATGAATCCTTCGGATTCTGTCAGATACAGTGTTACAAGAACTCATCCCGAAGGGATGACATATCTATTCAACGCTACACGATTTCTTCTAAAAGCGAAATATAGAACTGCACACCTTCTTTCACCTCCTCTACATAAATAAACTCATCTGCAGAATGGGAACGCAATGAATTACCAGGACCTAATTTAAGGGACTGGCAAGTCAATCTAGATTGATCTGAAAGCGTTGGGGAGCCATAGGTTTTTTTACCCATACGAATTCCTGCTTTTACAATTTCATGATTTGGGTCGATCGAAGAAGAATTCAATCGCAATGATCTCGGCTGTATATCGCAGTCGGTATTTTTAGCTATAATTTCGGCTATTTCTTTATTTGTATATGAATCGGTCACCCTACAATCTACTACAAACTTTAATTCAGAAGGCACAACGTTGTGCTGTTTTCCAGCATTGATTTGACTTACGGTCATTTTTACTTCACCCAATGCGTCAGAAATTTTTGGAAACTTGTATGTATTCAGCCATTCCAGATCTTTTAAGGCTTTAAATATAGGGTTTTCACTGTTTTTAATATGTGCCGCATGCCCAGGAGTTCCTGTGACTGTTCCATCAAAAACAACCAAGCCTTTTTCAGCAATTGCCAAATCTAAAAGTGTTGGTTCTCCTACTATGGCAAAGTCTATTTTTGGAAGAATAGGCAGCATAAAAGCGATACCGTTTTCACCTGAGTTTTCTTCTTCCGCTGTTGCCGCGAGCACAAAGTTGTATTTCAAGTCTTTTTTATCGTAGAAATAAGTAAACGTTGCAATCAGTCCTACCAAACAACCACCAGCATCGTTTGAACCCAGCCCGAACAATTTCCCATCCTCAATTTCAGGACTAAAAGGATTTCTTGTATAAGCGGCATTCGGTTTTACGGTGTCGTGATGAGAGTTTAATAGTATGGTTGGTTTGGATGCATCGAAGTATTTATTCACTGCCCAAACATTATTCAAATCTCTTTTGACTTGAATTCCATTTCCTTCTAACCATTGGAATAATAAAACAGCGGTTTCATCTTCTTCCTTAGAAAAGGATTCGGTTTGAATTAAGTTTTTTAACAGCTCTAAGGCTTCTTCTTGTAGTTGAGCAATCATAAGGTTAACGATGTGTATAACTGTTCTTTATTAGCAATTACCGTTGGGTTTCCAATAATTACTTCGGCTACTCCTTTTTGCAAAGCGTCAAAGCAATTTTCCATTTTAGGAAGCATCCCATCGGCAATGATTCCATCTGCTTTTAACACTTCGTATTTTTCAGAATTGATGTTTGTTATTACAGAGTTGTCGTCATCTATGGAAGTTAATACCCCATTTTTCTCAAAGGTATAAATTAAAGAAACCTCATATTTATCAGACATCCCTACTGCAATTGTTGATGCAATGGTATCAGCATTTGTATTTAACAGTTGTCCTTTTGTATCATGTGTAATAGCACAAAATACAGGTGTCATTCCACCTTCTATAAAGGTCATAATGTTCTTTGCATTGATTCCATCAACATCTCCGGCAAAACCATAATCAATATCTTTTACAATACGTTTGTGTGCTTGAATGGTGTTTCCATCTGCACCAGACAATCCAATTGCATTGCAATTAAATTTTTGAAGTGTGGCTGTGATATTTTTATTTAATAGACCTGCGTAGACCATGGTAACAATTTCGAGCGTCTTTTCATCGGTCACCCTTCTACCTCCAATCATAGTGGCTTCTATACCTAAGTCGGCTGCGAGTTGAGTGGCTCTTTTTCCTCCACCATGAACCAAGATTTTATTGCCTTCCATAGCTGCAAAATCGGTCAAAAAACTTTCTAGAGCTTCGGGGTTGTTAATTACGTTTCCGCCTACTTTTACAATGTTTAATGCTTCTTTCATTATTAATAAGATTTGACTCCGATGGCGTCTTTTTGATATCTTGCTCTATTTCCTTCCTTCGGTCAGCCCCAAAAGCTAATTGCTTAGACTTCAAAACTGGACCGTTATAAACCGTTCGGCTACCTGTTACCTGTTACTAAATCTACAAATTTTCCAATATCTTTTTCAATACTATTTGTGCCGAATAGGTTCTATTATTTGCCTGCTGAATTACAATTGAGTTTTCCGAGTCGATTACTTCATCAGCCACTACCACATTTCTACGTACAGGCAAACAGTGCATAAATTTCGCATTGTCTGTTTCTGCCATTTGTCGATTTGAGATGGTCCAATCAGTATCCGTATTTGCAACTTTCCCATATTCTTTATAGGATGACCAGTTTTTGGTATAGATAAAGTCTGCGTCTTTAAAGGCCTTATCCTGATCGTATTCTATGGTAGCTCCTTTGGTTTTTTCTGGATTCAACTCATAGCCTTTCGGATGTGTGATGACCACTTCAAAACCGTCTTCATGCGCCAATGCCATTTCTGCAAAGGAATTTCCTACGGCATGTGGCAAGGCTCTTGGATGTGGTGCCCACGACAATACTACTTTTAGTTTCTTTTTTGCTGGTTTGTGCTCTTCTATCGTAATCGCATCCGCTAAAGCTTGTAAAGGATGTCCTACAGAAGATTCCATGTTAAGGACAGGCACGGTTGCATATTTTTTAAAAGCTTCCAATACTTCTTCTGCTTCGTCTTTTGCTTTGTCTTCTAAACCTGCAAAGGCCCGAATGGCAATGATATCGCAGTATTGCGAGATTACCTGAGCCGCTTCTTTTACATGTTCCGATTTACCTTGATCCATCACGGTTCCATCTTCAAATTCTAGTTGCCAGCCTTCGGCACCAAAGTTCATTACAATGGGTTCCATCCCTAAATTCAAAGCCGCTTTTTGGGTACTCAAACGCGTACGTAAACTGTTATTAAAAAATAAGAGTCCGATGGTTTTATTTTTGCCTAGTTCTTGAAATTGTAAGGGGTTTTTCTTTAATTCAATTGCTTCAAGTGCTGTTTCCTTAATATTAGGTAAGTCGTGTATAGATAGATACTGTTTCATTGTCTTAATTTAAAACTCCTCCAAAACGCGTAAGCTTGAAGGCGCTGTAAAATTACTAATATTCATTTCTAAAACCTAACTTGATTTAAATTCCTGTTAGGAATTTGAAAAATTAGCATCTTGACCGGTAAAATATAAAAAAGCCCAAAGCTATTTCAACTTGGAATTGTCATAATTTTAAAACTTAAAAGCACTTTTACAACAATTTCCCATTATAAAAACATCCTCCATATCAGAATCTATATCCAGCAGATATTTGAAACACCGAGTTTCTAATAGACCCATTTCCTAATGCATTAATTGATGTTAAGCCTAAATTATAGCGAGCATCTAGTAAATAATGCTTTTTAAATTCATATCCGAGTCCAAAATTTAACCCAAAATCTATATCATTATAAAGTCCTTTAACATCCTTCTCAAAGGTTTCTTTTGTAACACTTGGCTCTTCTCCAAAGCTTGAATAAGTATCTTCTGTTTCATTCTTTGCCGAAATAAGAATTCCTAACTGCGGACCAAGACACAAGCTAAAAGCTTCATTCATACAATATTTGAGCATCACAGGAATATTTATATATTTCAAATAATTTTTAGAAACTTGATGATAGTTGGGTTCACTTCCAAAGGAATTAATGAATCCATCTAAAACAAGCTTTCCTCCTTGGCTCGAATAATTTACTTCCGGCTGAATTGAAAATTTTTCAGTGAAGGGGATTTCATATAAAACTCCCAGATTCAGACCTCCTTTACTTTCGACTTCATCCAAAAGATTTTCTCCAACCACCGTGGAAATATTTACACCAATCTTAAACCCTATGCTTTTCTTTTTTATTTGCCCAAAGGTCGAAAGCGACAAACATAACAGCACACTACATACTAACTTTTTCATTTTAAAAATTTAAAAATAAACCTACTCTTTAGATTTTCGGCTTCCTCTTTTTTGAGGATTATCAATTTTTAAAATGAAAAACCCCCAATGCTTTTGCAACGGGGGTTTGCTTTATTTTTTATCTATCTAAAATAATGGATTAAATAGATTACAGTACTTTTTTCAAGGCATCTACAAAGATCTCGATATCTTGTTTGGTTACATTTAACGGTGGCAATATACGCAGCAATTTTTTATTCATGGCACCTCCGGTAAATATTTTCTCATTATAAATCAATTCTTTACGCAATTCTCCTACTTCAAAATCAAATTCCAATCCTAACATCAATCCTTTTCCTTTGATTTGTTTTATACCCGGAAGGCTGGCTACTTCGTTTTTGAAATGTTCGTACACCTCATTTACGTTGGCCATCAAGTTTTCTTCTTCGAGTACCTCCAATACCGAAATGGCGGCTGCACAGGCGAGGTGACTTCCTCCAAAGGTAGTACCCAACATACCGTATTTGGCTTCGATATGCTCACCAATCAGCACACCTCCAATAGGGAAACCGTTCCCCATTCCTTTGGCAGTGGTAATGATATCTGGTTGGATGCCGTGGTGTTGAAAGGCAAAGAATTTCCCGGATCGTCCGTAACCCGATTGGATTTCGTCTAGAATCAACAAAGCTTCGTATTGTTTACTTAAGCTTTCTAAGGCTTTAAAAAACTCAGGAGTCCCTTCGTCCAATCCGCCAACACCCTGAATTCCTTCAATGATCACAGAAGATACATCTCCTTTTTGCAATTCGGCTTCCAAAGCAGCCACATCGTTTAATGGCAATATGGTTACCGGGTTGTGCGCATTGATCGGTGCAATGATGTTTTTATTGTCTGTTACGGCAACTGCTGCCGATGTTCTTCCGTGAAATCCACTTGAAAAGGAAATCACTCTGGATTTTTTAGTGTAAAATGAAGCTACTTTTAAGGCGTTTTCGTTGGCTTCGGCTCCTGAACTTACCAAAAATAGGTTGTAGTCTTCACAACCGGAAAGTTTACCTAATTTTTCCGCCAATTCTTTTTGCAAAGGGTTTTGAATGGCATTGGAATAAAAACCAATATTGTTTAACTGCTCGGTAAGTGCTTTTACATAATGCGGGTGTTTGTGACCTATGGAAATCACGCCATGTCCTCCGTAAAGGTCTAAATACTTCTCATTGTTATTGTCCCAAACATAAGAACCTTCTGCTTTTACAGGAGTTACGTTGTATAATGGGTATACGTCGAATAATTTCATCTTCTTATTGTTTAATTGTTTATGGGTTGAAAGGTTTAATCGACGAAGCGAATACGATTCAACTTTCTAAAATGCGCTTCCTTTTAAATGCAGGCCTTCTGTTTCTTCAAAACCAAACATCAGGTTCATATTTTGAACTGCTTGTCCTGAGGCTCCTTTTAACAGGTTATCTATCGCTGAATAAATCAACAAGTTATCTCCGTGTTTGATTAAGGAGATGGCACATTTGTTTGTGTTCACTACTTGTTTCATGTTTACCGGAGCGTCTGTGATATGCACAAACGGCTGGCCCGCATAAAACTCCTTATACAATTGTACGGCTTCTTCCAGGCTTCCTTCAAATTTGGTATAGATGGAAGCAAAGATTCCACGGCTAAAATTTCCTCTATTTGGAATGAACAACAACTCACCTGTTTTTCCTTCTTGCAAAAATTCCAAGGTTTCACCTATTTCTCCCAAATGTTGGTGTGTAAAAGGTTTGTATACTGAAAAGTTATTGTCTCTCCATGGAAAATGAGAGGTTGCACTTGGAGATACACCTGCTCCGGTAGCTCCAGTGGTAGCATTGATATGAATGTCGTTACCTAATTTCTTTGCTTTGGCTAGGGGCAACAATCCAAATTGAATACAGGTTGCAAAACAGCCAGGATTTGCGATGTAATTCGCAGCTTTGATTTCGGTTTTGCTCACTTCTGGCAATCCGTAGACAAACTCTTTTCCTTCAAAATTAGCGTCGGAATTCAATCGAAAATCGTTGGATAGATCGATAATTTTTGTAGTTTCTGAAAAGCTGTTGTTTTGTAAAAAAGCGGTTGAATTTCCGTGTCCTAAACACAAAAACAACACATCTACTTCAGGGTTGATTTTGTTCGTAAAAGACTGCTCGGTATCGCCCAATAAATCGGTATGTACTGCATACAGTTTATTTCCCGCGTTAGAGGTACTGTACACAAAGTCCAAACTTACTTTTGGATGATTTAGAATCAATCGAATCAATTCTCCAGCGGTATATCCCGCTCCTCCTACTATTCCTGCTTTGATCATTACTTTAGTTTTAATGTTGAAAAGTTGAAAGTTATAAAGTCTTCGTAGATTTTATTTTTTAACTTTTCCGTTTTATGCAATTCTAATTTTGTGAAATCCGTTCAATAAACACATCGACTAAAAACTTTCAGACCTGTGACTTTTAAACTTTCTAAACTTCGTTTTATGCGTCTAATAAATCTTTATTTACGTGGTAGAAAATCTTGTTTTGCATCCCGTAAATTTTGATAAATCCTTTGGCATCGTCAGAGCTCCACGCATTGTTTTCTTCTCCGTAATCGGCAAATCCTGATGCCATTAGGTCGTATTTTGAATCGATTCCTGTAACCATAAAATGGTAAGGGCGAAGGGTCACATATACATCTCCTGTTACCGTTTTTTGAGAATCTTCCAAGAATTTCTCAATATTACGCATCACAGGTTCTAGATATTGACCGTCATGAAAATAAGTACCATAGGTGTTTGCCAAAGGTTCTTTTGTCAACTGCTGTGCTTTCGACAAAGTATGTTTTTCTAATAAGTGATGTGCTTTGATGATTACGGTGGCTGCCGCTGCTTCAAAACCAACACGTCCTTTGATTCCTACAATGGTATCTCCAACATGGGTATCTCTACCGATGGCAAATTCTGAGGCAATGGCTTCTAGTTTTAAGATATTGTTTACTGGTGTGTCTTTTACGCCGTTAAACCCTACCAATTCCCCTTTTTCAAAAGTTAGGGTAACTGCTTCTTCGTCATTTCTTTTTAGTTGACTTGGATAAGCAGATTCTGGCAATGCCTTTTGAGAAGACAAAGTCTCTACTCCTCCTACTGAGGTTCCCCAAATACCTTTGTTGATAGAGTATTTAGATTTTTCCCAGTTCATATCTACACCGTGACTTTTCAAATAATCAATTTCTACCTGACGTGACAGCTTTAAATCACGAATCGGTGTAATGATTTCGATTTCAGGTGCGATGGTTTGAAAAATCATATCGAAACGCACTTGGTCATTTCCTGCGCCAGTACTTCCATGAGCGATGTATTTAGCACCGATACTCTTTGCGTATTTCACTACTTCTATAGATTGAAAAACACGTTCAGCACTTACTGATAATGGGTAGGTGTTATTTTTCAACACATTCCCATACACCATGTATTTAATGGCCTTGCTGTAATAGTCTTCTAAAATATTCTTGTTGGTATGAGAAGTAATTCCCATATCGTAGGCTTTCTTGGTTACCACCTCCAATTCTTCTTCACTAAAGCCACCAGTATTCACTAAAATCCCATGTACTTCCAGGTTTAATTCGTTGATCAAATACTTTACGCAATAGGAAGTATCCAATCCACCACTATATGCCAATACTACTTTATCCATTTTCTATAAGTTTTCGAAATGACTGCTCCACGGCATCACCGTTTCGCTGCATCCCTATTTATTTTTCTTCTTTTTTAAAAACAAGGCTTCTTTGATTCTTTTCAATCGTTTTGACACTTTTGAATTGAATACTTTCTTCTCTTGATCTGCTTTAGGATCGTGTAACATTCCTGTACACAGACACATATTCCTATCATTCCTGGTCAATATGTCGTAATTTCTACAGGCTTTACAGCCGTTCCAAAAGGCTTCGTCTGTGGTCAATTCTGAAAATGTAACTGGTTTATATCCCAGTTCGTAATTTATTTTCATGACCGCCAAACCGGTTGTTATTCCAAATATTTTGGCGTCTGGGTAGATCTTTTTAGAATAGTCAAAAATTTTCTTTTTGATCTTTTTCGCCAAGCCTAGTTTTCTGAAATCGGGATGCACAATAAGGCCCGAATGTACCACATAAGTTTTATTACTCCAGGTTTCTATATAGCAAAAACCAGCAAATTTGTCTCCTTCTAGGGCAATTACTGCATTGCCACTTTCTATTTTGGAAATGATGTATTCCGGTGATCTTTTTGCGATTCCTGTTCCTCTTACTTTGGCAGAATCTGCGATGGTATCACAGATGACATCTGCATACTTGTTATGGGAACTATTTGTTGTTATTATTCTCACTTTACTGATCTGACTTATTTGTATTATTACTGTTTGTTTTTCCGTACTGCTAAGATGGACTCACCTATCTTTATGATTCTAAGCGCCCCAAGGGCGGCGGAAAAACAGGACAACAGCAATCGATAAAATCGCAGCAAAGATAAGCTGAAAATTGTTGTTAAAAAAACGTATAAGGACTTGCATTTAGAAATTGATAAAAAAGGGTAAATAAAAGGATTTCATTGAAGTTGCTCACCCAAAAAAAGGGGTATTAGCGAGCCATGCGCACAGAGCGAAAGCGCCTGTTACGGCGTACATTCCTTTGATTTCTATTTACACTATTATTTTTCATCGGGTACAAAGATACAACTTTATTATCAATTGACACAGCTGCACTTGGGTCCCAATCGTTTTCGTAAGTTTACGGAAAGTTAACAGCAATTTTGCTTAAAGAGTTTTATTTTTGCAAAAAAACATATGGATTTTTCAAAAGTAAAGTTGGTTGTTACGGATATGGACGGCACCTTGCTCAATTCAAATCACGAGATGAGTACGGAATTTTTTAGTCTATTCACTTCCTTACAAGCAAAGGGCATTCATTTTGCAGCGGCAAGTGGTCGACAACATCACAGCATTGAGGAAAAACTGTTTCCTGTGAAGGATGCAATTAGTATCATTTCAGACAACGGTGCTTCCGGCAGACAGGGTGAAAAAGAGTTTCATACAATGGGAATAGCACTTCCTACTTTGTTAAAGGCTGTTTCGGAAGTTAAAAAAGTCTCTGACGTTGCCATCGTGCTTTGTGCAAAAAACCATGCCTATTTTGAAAAGTGCAAAATGCATTTTGCAGACAACATTTTGCAATATTATTCGAATTATAAAATTGTAGATGATTTTGCTTCAATAACCAATGACGTTTTCTTTAAAATCGCCATTTTTCACCCGGTGTGTTCTGAAACCCATATTTTACCAAAGGTGCAACATTTAGAAGAAGATTTTCAGGTGGTAGTTTCTGGTAAAAACTGGGTTGATATTTCTGGAAAAGAGATCAATAAAGGCGTGGCTGTTCAAAAACTGCAAGAATTATTGGGAGTTACCAAAGCCGAAACAATGGCTTTTGGTGATTACAACAACGATTTAAAAATGCTGGCCCAAGCCGACTTTAGTTTTGCCATGCAAAATGCGCATCCCAATGTAAAAGCAGTTGCCAATTTTGAGACGTTAAACAATGACGAAAGAGGGGTGTAATATATTCTACGTCAAGTAGTTGCAGAACAATCCTAATACAGTTGAAATCTTTCTAATATTAGTATTTAACAATCTGTTTGAAAAGGTGCGTATTGTTTTCAAAGAATATTTTCAACACATAAACGCCTGAAGGGACTTCAGTAAGGTCTACTTTTTCTACATCTGCCTTTTCAACTTTTACAAGCTGTCCATTTTTATCAATGACCACGACCTTGTCAACAATAAACGGGCCGCCAATTTGCACAAAATCAAGGGTAGGATTAGGATATAGAGTTATCAGCTTTTCTTCTTTTAATGGCACACTTAATTCAGTACCTGTAACTTTACTGTACCAATCATCGATATAAATATCTCCTACGGTTTGTCCACAATGCAATCGAACCTCTACAGACTCTGTATTCTTAGACGGTATTGAAAAGTCATCCGAAAAATAACTGTATGTCGACGTGGCTGTGTATTTCGTTGAAGATATCATCGTCTCATTGGTACCGTCTTCATAAAACACCTTTATTTGGAATTTAAAGCGTGCGGCATTTGGCGATTTTATTTGGGCGCCTACTGTGATGGTTGCGCCGTTAAAATTGTAGTAAAAAGGTGTATTTAAAAGTTTTACTTTTCCTAAAGAACCGCCACCTGTTACTTTAACATGTGCACCGGAAGCTCCGGAGTTTGCTTCGTTCTTAGCGTCTAGCAAGGTGGCCTCGTGTGAAGGATCTACACTTAAGGTCCAATCCAAATCATACCAACATTCATGTCCTTCGTTAAAAATAATTCCATCTGCATTTTGGGGTGCTGCGCATCCAAAAGATTCGGTTATTGAGCTACCTGTCTCGGTATTCATATTTTCGTACAAATAGGTATTCATTTCTCTAAAGCCGCTATTCAGCACTCTATGCGGAATTCCAGCTGTGGAACGGTAGGTAAACATAGTGTCTCGTAATTGTTGTGTTAATACAGGATTTGCAGAACTCAAGTCATTGTTCTCACCGATATCATTAACCACATCAAACAATTCAAATCGATTGTCATATTTATGCTCGATTAATTTATAATTTCCAGAACGAACAGCAGCCATACTCACATTGGCAGTGCCCTTACTCGCATAATTATAGTCCCAAATAATGGATTTATTTCTTGTAAAACTAGCATCTCCTCCTGCTTCGGCAGTCAACAACAAATCCTGAAAACTCTCCCCATCTAAATGTTGATTGGGTAAATGAGGTACACCTGCCATGTCTAAAAATGTAGGATAAAAATCGGTTCCTACGACTGGTGTATCTTCAATGATGCCTTCTCGATAATTTGGTCCATAGACAATTAATGGTAAGCGTATTCCACCTTCATACAACCAGGTTTTCCCACCCCGCAGTGGTTTGTTTGAAGTCACCAATTCACGTGTACCTCCAATTTCGGTCGTCGACAAACCTCCGTTATCTGAAGTGACAATAATT
Organism: uncultured Flavobacteriaceae bacterium; assembly: GCA_943789365.1. Classification (GTDB taxonomy): domain Bacteria; phylum Bacteroidota; class Bacteroidia; order Flavobacteriales; family Flavobacteriaceae; genus Flavicella. Next base: position 1,441,875 of record CALSTV010000001.1, read on the forward strand.
ATGGTGTTATCGGCGATGTTGTTGTCTATTAGGTTTTGACGCAACGCCCCTAAGCTTTCATCTACACTTTTAATGGTCGCTGCATAGATGGCATGGTCCTGATTCAATTTTGCTTCGGCTGTTAGTTGGTTTTCTGTTTCAGGACCTGTATAATTTTGTGCATCTGCTTTGGCTTGAAAATACGCCACATCATCTGCAGGAGCTTCCAAAGGTGTGTGCACGGCATAATGCGATACCATAGCTATAAAAGGTACTGATGGACTGCTTGACACATGATCATCTATAAAATCTTCTACTTCCTCCGTGATACGATCTGTCAAATATTCTCCTTCAAAACCTCCAGTGGAAAGGTCTGGCATAATCCTATCTTCATCGGAATACGGATACCAATAGGTAGGCGGTGCTCCAAAGTCGCATCCTGCAATATTGATATCAAATCCAAAACTATCTGGATAGTGATCTTCGTCGTGCCCCAAATGCCATTTTCCTATAAAAAAGGTTTTATAGCCTTGGTCTTTTAAGGCCTGTGCCCACGTAGTTTCAGCATATCTTTTTTCGTGATTGTCTTCTGGCAAATAGATTCCTAGTGAAACGGAGGGTCTCGATTCAAATTTACCAGTCATGATGGAGGTTCTTGAAGCTACACATCTCGGCGCTGCTTCGTACCCATGCGTAAAACGGATTCCTTCCAATGCCAAGGCATCAATATTGGGGGTTTCATAAAAGGTTGAACCATAACAGGACAGGTCCTTATACCCTAAATCATCTACGATAAAGAAAATAATATTTGGAGCTGTAGCAGTCGTCACCTGTCCATAATTCGTTCCTATGGACACTACAAAAACCAAAAAACTAACCCAGAATCTTTTACTCATATCACATGCGTTTTAAATGCAAGGACAAAGTTAAGTGCCTGTTACCGTCCTATCGAAACAAACAGATATTTCATAGGGAGATATGTTTCAAATACATTCTTTACGTTCAATCTTCCTGATTAAATTTTTCTTTAAAGGCCATTACTGAGTCATTGATTGCATTTTCGGCTTTGGTAAGATCTGTATTAAATTCGGGTGCCAAGCTATTTTTCTCTGGAAACGATTCCATGGCGAGCGTTTGAGTTGGGAAGGCAAAATGCACTCCTAAGTCTTTCGCTAATTTTAATATTCCAAGATTTAGCGTATGTCTGGAAGCTTGTTCATTACTCCAACCTGGATTTATAAAATAAACCACCAATAGTATTTTTAATGAAAAGTCACCTAATTCGACAAATTCTACATTGTAGGTGTCGCTTCGCGCCTCCGGATGTGCTTCTATGAGTTGTCGCACTCCTTTTACAAAAGCATCGATTAGTTCTGGCGGTGTATCGTAACGCAGGCCTAAATGTGCTTTGTATCTTCTATTGACAAGCAAGCCTTTATTTTCAATGACAATTTCAGAAAGTTTACTATTCGGTATGGTGAATATAGAGGTGTCCGCTGAACGAATTCTACTGGAGCGAAAGCCAACCTCTTCGACGGTTCCTACTAAGCCTCCTCCATCAATCCAATCGCCAATTTGGAAAGGTTTATCAAAGAAAATCATAAAGGTGCCTATCAGGTTTTTAACGGTGTCTTGAGCTGCTAAAGCCACCGCAATACCTCCAATAGAAGCTCCTGCCAATACGGTTTTGATATCCGCTCCCAATATGGTAAGCATTTTCAGTATCCCTAAAAAGATCACAAATCCTCTTAACAACTTTCTTATCACCGGCATCAATTGCTGGTCTAATTTGCTGTTCGATTTTGAGGTAAACGATTTGGAAATGGCAATGGCTACCTGAATTAAATTCAATGCTACAAAAATCCATAATACTGTTTGTGCAATACGAATTCCAGAGAATAAGAACAGGTTTACCTTGATATTAAATTCTAACAAAGCCAAATAGTGTTCAATAAACATAAACACCATTATCAAAGCCAAGGGCCTGGACAATTTCTTTAAGGATTCGTTGAGGGAATAATGCGAATATTTAATCGTTATGCCTTCCAAACGCTTTAACAACCAAAAGAGCGTCCCTTTTAAGACATAAAACAAACCAATAGAAATCAATAAATAAAGCAGAATGCCAATGTATTGCCATAGTTTTAATTCGAAATATTTTTCATGTCCTGCCTCAGGAATCAAGCTTTTCAGATAATCCGCACCTTCAGGGTACATTTCTCGGTACAAACGAACAATCTCTTCATTGGTCTCTTCACTGTAATACCACCGCCCGTCTGCCTTATTTTTCACTACATATATTTCTGGGACTTCATCTGGGAACAATATATATTTATGCTCGTCTTCAATGCCCGAAATTGTATCTAAATAATTGGGGTCTTTCGGCACTTCATCAAAGTCGAATTTTATCCCTTTACCAACCAGAACTTGTTTAATTTTTATAGCTATCGCTTCAGCATCCTTCCTTTTCTGACCGTATACCGCATAGGAAGAGCGTGTTACATCATAGTTGTCTTCTTCCAAATAATACAAATGCATATATATGGTAGAAAAAGGGGATTCTAACTTTACTTTTTCACCAGAAACTTTCTTAGTTTTCTTCTTTGTTCCTTGCCCAATTACAGCAATGGAAATAAAAAACAACAAGAGACATAATTTTTTCATAAACTTGAGAAAATAGGGGGTTCTTAAAATAAGCTTTGATCGATTTCAATAAAATCATGAAATCACAACTTACATCAATTGTAAATATACCGAATAAATATCATTTGAAAACAGCTTTGAACTAGGAAATAAAAACACCTATTAAGCAAAACTTATACAATAACGACTAGCGTCTTCTTCGTTTTGGTTTTCTTCTTTTGTTTTGATTATCGTTGTCTTTGTTCGTCTTTTTCCTTTTGTCGAAAACACTTACGAATTCTTTATCTCCATGATTTCGTTTTGCCTTTGACTTTCCACGTCTACTTCCTTTAGGAACATCTACAGCATCATCATACGTGTTTTTCACTTTAAAGTCTTTCTTATTTTTGGAATATTTGGCATCTGGCAACAAGCGAGAAATCAAATCTTGTCGTCCAACTTTCGACAAGGTTTTACGTATCCAATCTTGATTTTCTTTTTTATACCAGAAGAAGAAACGGTGTTGTTCATCTTTTTCTTTTTTTGTTTTAGGAGTTTTCATTTTCTCCAAGGTATAAGGATGATATCCACTATAATAGATAACGGTTGCCACTGTCATGGGCGTTGGCGTAAAGCCTTGTACCTGCTCTAACTTAAACCCCATATCTTTGGTTTCGGCTGCCAAGTTTGCCATGTCTTCCAATTCACTAGCAGGATGACTCGAAATAAAATAAGGAATCAATTGCAAGTTCAATTTTTTTCGCAGATTGATTTTGTCAAAGCGTTTTTTGAATTGATGAAAATTCGAAAAAGAGGGTTTACGCATCAATTTCAAAACTGGGTCTGACGTGTGTTCTGGTGCTACTTTCAATCGACCAGATACATGATTGGTAATTACCTCCTCTGTATAAGAATCTAGTTCTTTTGCATCTGCATTTTTGTTGAATTCAGGTACCAACATATCGTAGCGAATTCCTGAACCGATAAATGATTTTTTAACTTTTGGATGTTTGTCTACCGACTGATACAAGTCGGTCATAGCCGCATGTGAAGTATCCAAATTCGAACAAATCACTGGGTTGATACAAGAGGGCGCTACACATTTATCACAAATTTCTTGTACCTTTCCTTTCATCTGATACATATTTGCGGAAGGCCCACCAATATCGGACAAGTAACCTTTAAAATCTGGCATATTGGCTACCTTATCAACTTCTTTTAATATGGATTCTTTACTTCTACTGGCAATAAATTTACCTTGATGTGCTGATATGGTACAAAAACTACAGCCACCAAAACACCCTCTATGTGTATTGATGGAAAATTTAATCATTTCAAAAGCGGGAATCGGACCACGCTTGTTATATTTTGGATGTGGTAAACGCGTATAAGGCAAATCGAAGGCAGCATCAATTTCCTTTTCCATCATGGTTGGATAGGGCGGATTGATAATTAAAGTTTGCTCTCCTGCATCTTGTAAGATACGTGCACCAAATGTTTTGTTCGATTCTTGCTCTATGGTTTTAAAATTGGCTGCAAAGGTCTTTTTATCTTTTAAACAAGCCTCGTGAGAACTCAATATTTTGTCTTTCCAGTTTTTATTGACTGGCAAATTATCTGATTTCGGACGGGCTATTGATGTTTGTTTGACCGTTGTAAGAGATTCGAACGGCACTCCTTTCTGCATTAATGTGACGATTTCCTTTAGAGGCTGCTCTCCCATTCCATACACCAACATATCGGCTCCGGACTCTATCAACATGGAAGGTTTTAGTGCATCCGACCAATAGTCATAGTGTGTTACTCTTCGCAGCGAGGCTTCAATCCCTCCTACTAACACTGGAACATCCGGGAATTTTTCTTTCAGAATTTTTGAGTAAACGGTGGCTGCATAATCGGGTCGAAACCCCTTGTCTCCGTTTGGTGTATAGGCGTCCTTATCACGCTGTCTTTTGCTAGCTGTATAATTGCTTACCATGGAATCCATCACTCCTGAGGTAACTCCAAAAAACAAACGTGGTTTCCCTAACTTTGTAAAGTCCTGCAAATTATCATGTACAGATGGTTGTGGAATAATGGCTACTTTTAATCCATAACTTTCCAACAATCGTCCAATCACGGCTGGTCCAAAAGAAGGGTGGTCTACATAGGCATCTCCACTAAAGAGAATAACATCCAACGCTTCCCATCCTCGTAATTTCACCTCTTTGTTTGTGGTAGGCAACCAATCTGACAGTCTCAATTCTTGCATGCGGCAAAGATACGATAATAAAAAATGAATTGTTGATTGTTGGTTGATTGTTGGTTGGTGGTTGGTGGTTGTTGGTTGTTGGTTGCTGGAAGCTGGTGGCTGGTTGCTGGTGGCTGTTGGCTGGTGGCTGGTTGCTGGTGGCTGGCAGCTTGTGGCTGGTTGGTGGTTGGTGGTTGGTGGAAGCTGGTGGCTGGTGGCTGGTGGCTGGTGGCTGGTGGCTGGTTGCTGGTGGCTGGTTGCTGGTTGCTGGTATCAAAACTAAGCACTAAAAACGCAACACTAAATCCCAATTCAACACTATACCGCTTTTTTTCTAACTGCAATCGCCTTTTCGTTCCCTTTCTTTGCAGGGTTTCTCAAGGCATGCCGTATCACCCATTTGAGTTCTTTGGAAGCGTCTTTTAACCAACTTTCACATAATTCTAATGCCAATTCGATATGATCTTTGGCAATGTCTCCTACATGATTGGCGACACTTCTTCGCACATACAAATCGGGATCGTTTTTGAGTTCTTCCAGTATTTTTAAAGAAGGAGTCGGGTCTTTTACAAAGGCATCTATTTTGGTAGCCCATGGTAAACGTGGCCGCGTGCCTTCAGAACATAACCTACGTACATGCGGGTTTGGATCTTTCATCCAACTATACAAGACTTCCATGGTTCGTTCTTGTTGATCTACAATAAAACTCCGAATGGAAAACTCACAGGTAAAACGTTTTGTAAATTCATACTGCGCCTGCATGGATATTTCAAAGGGATCTTCTCCATTATTGTGAGCACTGTCTAAGCCATATTTGGAAATGAAATTGCAATGCGGCATATAAAACATGGGGGCCAATCCATTTCCTTCCGTAGCTTCTAAGGGTGGTGTTAAAGATTTTAGCAGGATTGCAATCGCATTACTATACCTTTTAGGTAAATAATTGCTAAGCACATCTGCAATGTGTTTCCCTCTTTCTGTAAGCGTTAAAGGGTCTATTTCCTCCATACAATCTTTTACAAAATTTGATTTTTGAAATGAGGGATGCACGAGCTGAAGGTTGATTGCTAATTGATGAACTACCTCTTTATCGAGCACCAATTTCAACGGTACTCCTTTTTGGATGGAACTGGCTGCCTTCGGTATCTTTAAGTCTAAATGTGTCATAAGATTTAAAGATACAAAACCTAGCACTTTTTATTCTACTTAGAATACCGTATTTTTACAAGACTACCTCAAATTCGCTAAAAAAACACTACAATTAAACACTAAAACCTGACTCTATGGGCTTTTACCAGTTCAAAAGAACACAATATTTAGAGTGCCCAACATCCGAATTGTGGGCCTTTATTTCAAATCCCACAAATCTTAAGAAAATTACACCTAAAGAAATGGGCTTTGATATTACTTCAGGGGAAATTCCTGAAAAAATGTACAGAGGTATGATAATAAGCTACACGGTAGCTCCACTGCTAGGGATAAAAACTACTTGGGTGACGGAGATTACGCAACTAGAGGAAAATCGGTATTTTATAGATGAGCAGCGAATGGGCCCTTATAAAATATGGCACCACCAACATTTTATAGAACCTTCGGGGACAGGAACTCTTATGACAGATATCATCAGTTACCAACCTCCATTTGGATTCTTAGGTGCACTTGCCAATCGTATTATTATCAAAAGGAAACTCAATCAAATCTTTGATTACAGAGCAAAAGTATTGACCACACGCTACCCGAATTCATAACCCATAAATCTCAAAAAATGCAAACCGCACAGAAACGAATCGAATCGTTAGACATCTTAAGAGGACTTGTGATGTTACTCATGGCACTAGACCACGTTCGAGATTACACTCACATAGGCTATTGGTACGGCAACCCTACCGATTTAGAAACTACCACAGGTTTTTTGTTCTTTACACGTTGGATAACCCATTTTTGCGCACCTGTTTTTGTGTTTTTGGCCGGAACATCGGCTTTTTTATTTGGCAGCAAACAACTGAATACACGAGCACTATCAACTTTTCTATGGACGCGTGGACTATGGCTTATTTTTATTGAATTGACGGTTGTAAATTTTGCTTGGACCTTCGATCCCAAGCTCGAAATTCATATTTTTCAGGTGATTTGGGCTATTGGAGTTTGCATGGTGCTGTTAGGATTCTTGGTATATCTTCCAAAAAAACTACTTTTAATTATAGGTCTCGCCATCTTATTTGGGCATAATCTATTGGACACCATTGTCATGGAAGGCAATGATTCGTTGTCAGTAGTTTGGTATTTTATTCATCAACAACAGACGGTAACGCTTCAAGACGGGGCTGGTTCTTTGTTTATTGGATACCCTGTTTTACCTTGGTTAGGCATTATGATACTGGGGTATTGTTTTGGTTATTTTTACAAAAGAGAAACGGCTGCTGAAATTAGAAAAAAATGGTTACTTCGTTTTGGCTTTGGGTCGGTTCTCTTATTTATACTTGTGCGGTATTTCAATAGTTATGGCGATTTAGCGCCATGGAGTACTCAAAAATCAATTGGTTTTAGTGTGATGTCGTTTCTAAACACCACAAAATACCCTCCTTCCCTACTCTATACATTGATGACTGTTGGCCCTGCTCTGTTATTTTTATATATCATTGAACCTGTTAAAAATGTCTTTACAAAGTTTTTAACGGTGATAGGTAGGGTTCCTTTTTTCTATTATATATTGCACTTATACCTTGCACATATCCTAGGTTTTATCGGGCTAACACTACTCGGAGGAAATTGGAAAGAATTGATTTTCACAAACGAACGCCTCAACAGTGGTTTTTTAAGCGATAAGGGATTTGATTTATGGGTTAGCTATGCGGTATGGATATTTGTAGTTATGCTTCTATACCCTTTATGCAAGCGATTTATGTACTATAAAGCCAACAATAAAAACAAATGGTGGTTGCGCTACTTATAAAACAGGCAACCATTCATTTGTCTAAATAGGTTCTGATTCCGAAATCAATTGTTATAGGCAGACAAGATAAGCCAACGAGAACCATCGCTAATAATAGTGACCGCTTCAAAATCGCTGTCCATATCATAGGAACCCGAATTGTCTATATTGTCCAAATATTCTCCAGAAGCAGGCTTTAAACTCAAGATATTACCGGTGTAAACATTTCCATCTGCATTTCGTTTTATTTGAAACTTTATGCCATCATAATCGGCTGCAGCCGGTAGGGTTATGGTATAGTCATCATCGTTACTATCAAAATTTACAGTTACCAACCCTTTGTCTCCGCTCAATGTTATCGATTGATCCACTACATATCGTGATAATTCATCTTCAATAGATAAAATCCACCATTGTGTCCCGTCTGATACAATTTCACATACACCCAAAGTTTCTTTAATTTTGTACTCATCGTCTTCATCTATCAGATCACTTCCTGAGGCTTTCAATATCACCTCTCCTTTTTTTCCGGCATCGGCATCTCTCTTAAAGCGATATTGTCTTCCTTTACAGGTATTCGCCAAGGGTAAATTTAAATCTACCTTGTTGTCTCCTTGAATATTCACAATAACTGTATGGTCATCTTGACGTAAATCATCAGTAGTATCTGCGCCATCCGGCACCACAAGAGTTCTTATTCTGGTCGCAATACTCCCATGTAAATGAATCGAGCTTGTCAATGGCAGCTCGTCATACGTTTCTGTATCCGACAAAATATTAAAGCCAATTCTACCTGTTGCGCCATCTATATACAAAAAATCATACTGCGTATCGTCTCCTCCCTGATAAGGTGTAAATGCTCCATCTCTGATAAAAAGATTTTGTTTATCCAAATACCAATTCACTTCACCGTCTTCGGTAATCATTAATTTCAGACTGTTGGATTCCTCGGTATTGGCTACCAAAAACTTACCATCAGTTCCCATGGTATTTCGAATGGTGGTTGCTTCTAAGTCAATATCTTGGGCATGTGTGTATACTGCACTACACAGCATTACAAATAAAGCGTACTGTTTTTTCATAAAGCGAGGGATTTAATGTTTTACAATTTTATAGGTTTTAGAAACTCCTGTTTCTGAATTCGTAAGTTTGAGGATATATATAGCTTGTGGCAAGTTTGAAATATCTACCGTTTCCAGCGCTGTTTCCAACAGCTTTTCTCCGAGTACACTGTACACTTCTTTATGTACAGCTCCTGTAGTACTTAGGTGAATTTTTCCTTTTGTTGGATTCGGATACATTTCGAGCAGTCCTAATTCGGCATCTAGTGCCTCTAAGGAAACCTGTGTCTCCGCAGCGGTTACTCCTTGAAAGGTAACGGACTCGAGTTGTCGAAAACCATGGTGAGGGTATTATTTACCTCATCACGGGTTGTGGATTCATAGGGTTGCCAATCTCCTGATCCGTCTTTTAATTCCAAAATAAGACCCGACTCATCCAATCCGTTTAAATCGGCATCGTCATAATTTAAAACAATGGTACCTTTATACCCTGTCATCAAACTGTTATCAAAAACAAATGAGATTCCTGAATAGCCACCAAAATCTATTGGAGTGGAAGAATTTGTGATGGAATAAGGACCTGTCAATTCAAAATCCGCAACAGCTGTATTCAACTCCAAACCTACCACATTCAACTTGGTGCCAATACCTAGGGTTATAGATGCCCCAGAATCAATGTCTAATTCTTGTGCTTGCATAGCAACAGAAAGCAGCAAAACAAGTATAATTATCTTTTTCATCTCTGTAAGTTTAGGTAGTATCATCCTCAAGATAAAAAAAAACGAACACTTAAATCCACTCACGTAAATCCCTAAACATTATTTTACAACAAGTTAACAGAATAATAAAGTTACTTCAAGGCTATACAACAGAAGAAAAAAGTTGTGTTGTAGGTTTATTTTTTTGCAAACGAAGATCAAAGGCCATACAGATATTTCGCACAAAAGGTCTCGCTACTTCCGGTACTTTTAGATCTGTGTCTGAAATATGCACCAAGCCGTCTTTTTCCAACTCTTCTAAACGTGTTAAGGAAGCTGGTAATTCAGGAAATTGAAGCGCATCATCTTCCCAAGAGGTTTCAAAATGACACATGATGTTTAATATATGCTTGCGAATTACCAAATCTTCTGATGAGAGTTCATGTCCTCTAAGCAGTGGAAACTTTCCTTCTCCAACTAAAGATTGATATTCTTTTACTGTTTTCACATTTTGTGCAAAGGCATACCATGAATCGGCGATTGATGACATTCCCAAGCCCACCATTAACTGTGTTTTATTGGCTGAATACCCCATAAAATTACGATGTAGGGTCTTATGAACCGTCGCCTTGTATAAGCTATCTGTTCTCAAAGCAAAATGATCCATACCAATTTCTATATATCCACAATCTTCTAGAAGTTGTTTACCTGTTTCATACAGAGCTCTCTTCGTTTCATTACTCGGCAAGTCTTTTTCTTGAAAACCACGTTGCCCAACACCTTTTACCCAAGGTACATGCGCATAACTGTAAAAGGCAATCCGATCGGGACGCAATTCGTTCGTCTTTTCAATGGTAAATAACACATCTTCTAAGGATTGAAACGGCAAACCAAATACGAGGTCATGACTTATGGATGTATACCCAATTTCTCTCGCCCATTTCGTAACATTCGCCACATTTTCACGAGGCTGCAACCTATGAATTGCTTTTTGAACTTTGGTGTTGTAATCTTGTACTCCATAACTCACCCTTCTAAAACCTGCGTCGTAAAGGGTTTGTAAATGTTCTCTAGTGGTATTGTTTGGATGTCCTTCAAAACTAAATTCGTGCTGAGGATGTTTGGTAGCCGACTCAAAAATTCCATCCATCAAACGCTGTAAGTTATTGGCTGAAAAAAAAGTAGGCGTTCCTCCACCAAGATGTAATTCTCTTATTTGTGGCGTTTTGCCAAAATGAGAGACATACAATTGCCATTCTTTAATTACGGAATCTATATAATCATCCTCCACATCATGTCGTTTGGTAATATGTTTGTGGCAGGCACAAAAAGTACACAAACTCTCACAAAAAGGAAGATGTATATACACACTGACTCCTTCGCTATCATTGGACTCATCAAATGATATTTTGGCACTTTGCAGCCAGTTTTCTTTCGAAATCCCCTCTGAATTCCAGAAAGGAACGGTCGGATAACTGGTGTATCGAGGTCCCGGAATATTGTATTTTCGTATGAGTTGGGTTTCCATAAACAGTGTTTAAAAGTACAAAAGTACCCCGACAATGCTATGGGAAATATGATATTTGTCATGACTTTTTTAGAAGCAAATAGAATTTTGCCTTTCAAAAAGGTCTACTTTTATTTTATTGTACTATTTTTATCAAAAATTACCTCTTTAAAGATTTCCAATGAGCCAGCACCAACCACTTACTCAAGAAAACATCGAACAACTTACAGCCCAAGGCTGTTACTGCTCCGACTGGAGTCAGATTTCGATTACTGCTTTAACCGACCTCAGTAAAATTAGAAATACACAATTTTCCGGAAAGGTAAAGCTTGGCGCTATTACTGGATGTAATGTTTCTTATGGAGGGGTAAGCAGAGCAAATGGAATTTACAATGCACATCTGCACAATTGTGAAATAGGAGATCATCCTTTTATTCAAAACACCAAAAACTATATTGCCAATTACACGATTGGAAACAATGTTGTCATCGAAAATATTAGTATGATTGCCGTAGAAGGCGTTTCTACTTTTGGAAATGGAACTTTGGTAGAAGCTATTAACGAAGGCGGAGGACGAGAAATACCTATCTACGACAACCTCTCGGCTCAAGTTGCATACATCCTTTCATTATACCGACATAGAGATGCACTTATTTCCAACCTAAAGGGAATGATTAGCGCATATAGTGAGTCTATAAAATCGGACAGAGGAACTATTGGCGATGATGTGAAAATATGCAATTGTCAGTCCATCAAAAATGTAAACATTGGAAATTCTGCTGTTTTAGATGGTGTATCGAGTTTAAAAAACGGAAGTTTAAACTCCTATAAAGACGCTCCAATTTATGTTGGTTCGGAGGTAATGGCAGAAAACTTTATCATTTCAAGCGACGCTGTGGTAGACAATGCCTGTATTATTACCAATAGTTTTGTGGGACAAGGTTGTACACTAGACAAACATTATTCTGCTGAACACTCTGTGTTTTTTGCAAACAGTCAAGGGTTTAACGGTGAAGCCTGTTCTATTTTTGCAGGTCCGTATACGGTTACCCATCACAAATCTACCTTATTGATTGCCGGAATGTTTTCTTTTATGAATGCAGGTAGTGGCTCCAACCAGAGCAATCATATGTACAAACTAGGACCTATTCATCAAGGGATTTTGGAACGTGGTGCAAAAACAACGAGTAACTCCTACGTCCTTTGGCCTTCTAAAGTTGGAGCATTTACTTTGGTTTCAGGTAGACACTATAAAAACGTGGACTCGTCGAGCCTTCCTTTTTCATATTTGGTAGAATCTAAAGATGAGAGTATCCTTATCCCTGGTATCAACTTACGAAGTGTTGGGACGGTACGAGATGCTCAAAAATGGGTAAAACGAGACAAAAGACACAAGGCACACAGAACCGACATTATCAACTTCAACCTATTGAGTCCTTTTACAATTCACAAAGTGGTAGAAGGTCTGAAAATATTAAAAGATTTGCGAGCACTTTCTGGGTTGAACACTAAAGAGTATTCTTATGGCGGTATGAAAATAAATGCCTCTGCGTTAAACAAGGGAATTCGTATATATGAAATCGTCATTCATAAATTTTTAGGAAATTCAATTATCAGTCGTATCCTCAATGAAGATATAAATAACAGTAACGACCTTAGGAAAGCCTTGCTCCCAAACTCTAAATACGGACAAGGAAAATGGTTAGATGTAAGCGGACTTATTTGTCCATTAGAAGCCTTTAAAGATTTCAATGAAAGCGTTGAGAATCGAGAATTGAAGAACCTTCACGAAGTACAAGAAGCGCTCAAAACCATTCATAACAACTACTATGAATACGAATGGAATTGGGCTGCGGCTTTGTTAGAAAAGTATTTCGAAATCGACCTCGCTAAAATCTCAGTAAAACAAGTCATTTCCATAGTAGAACAATGGAAAGAATCTGTAGTTGCCCTGGACAATATGCTCTATTTAGATGCCAAAAAAGAATTCTCTCTTTCTACCCAAGTCGGTTTTGGAGTGGATGGAAATGTTAAAGAACGAGCCTTAGACTTTGCCAGTGTACGAGGTGATTTTGACAGCAATGCAACGGTGGTTGAAATTCTGAACCATATAGAACGCAAAACTATGTTGGGTAATTCGGTAATCGAAACTTTAAAAAATATTGCCTCATAGGTATTTCTTCATACAAAAATCAATCCAAATTCAAATAAGGAACTCTTTCTCCTTGATAGGCATCTAAAGAATCTGCCCAAAAATAGAAGATTACGGTACCCATATTATTTAAACTGTCATAGACATACCACTTCAATGTGCTGTTCTGTGTAGTGCTTGCATACTTTCTACCTGAGCCAGGCTGTCCTAAACTGGAAATAACGGTATCCATATTTAGCCCGTCCTGATCAGTAAAGTTACCAATACCACTTAAAGAGTACGGATATTCGTCCCCGATCACGTCCACTCCATCGATATTTCTACTCCAAGAAATTCCGTAAATTCTAGAAGCAAATATAACGTCAGTTCCCTTATTTACATAAAGTGAGAATCCTTTAGAGAAATAATACAAAAATTCATATTTTCCATCCGAACTTTCTAAGACTCCTTCAGGAGCACCTAGCAATGCTAATGCCTTTGCTTTTTTATCCACATCGATCTCAATCCCTTCAATTGTTTTAAAATCAAGTATCCCATGCTCATAAAATTCAACATCAAAAGTCTCAGTTTCAGAAAGATCTCCATTCTCATTGACAAGGGATATATATATTCTGCCTTTTACAGCTCTGGTCGCGGTAATTTCCACAATATTCTTAGAAACTTCTTCAATAATTAACGCATTAGAAGGAATGACGGATTTCACATCAATTGAGGAATAACCCGAACCTTTAACCGTAATAGAAATTGGCTCTTCAATATAGGTGGTCATGGAAGATAGTTCTACATTGTCCAATTCAACCGGCGGCAACATGGCCTCATCTTCAGAACAAGAAGTAAAAATAAAAACGGCAAAAATTAGGATGTAATAGTTTAGGGGGATTCGCATAGCAATAGCTCTTTATAATTAAGCCGCTAAAAAACAAAAAAAAAGCATTTCGCTATTAACTAATGAATAGCACATTTTGAACATTCAATAGCATAAATACTATAGAGCAAAGGCTTCAAAATTGCTGGTGGCTGGTGGCTGGTGGCTGGTGGCTGGTGGCTGGTGGCTGGTGGCTGGTGGCTGGTGGCTGGTGGCTGGTGGCTAAAAACTACAAAATTGGAATATTTATGGTGATCCGGGTTCCTTGTCCTTTTTCAGAATTGATAAACAAACGTCCGTTTACATAATTGACGCGTTCTTTCATAAAAAACAAGCCCATACCCAGACCTTTTTCAGAATCTTCCACAGCACTGACGTCAAAACCATTTCCGTTGTCGTCTATCATAATACTCAATAAGTCTTCAGTATGACTAACACTGACAAGCACATAACTCGAAGCAGCGTATTTCAATGAATTATTTATGGCCTCTTGTGCCACTCTGTACAAATTGGTTTCTACCAAAGATTCGAACCTCCCTTGAAAGTCGGTTTTGTTTTCAAAAAGTATGTTTACCCCCGATAATTTGGAAATTTCATCAGTCATTTTCTTTAGTGCCGGAGCAATTCCATGATCTATAAGCTCGGGAGGTGTTAGGCTAAAGGTTACAGCGCGTACATCTTTTATGAGTTGACCAAACACTTCTTTTAAATCTTCTAACTTGACTTTTGCTTTTTCCGGATTGTCAATATTAATAGACTCTACACTAAATTTAAGCGCGGTTAAAATTTGACCAATCCCATCGTGAATGTCTTTCGCAATACGCTTGCGTTCTTCTTCTTGCGCTTCTACTATCTGACTGGCTTGGTCTTTCTGTAACTGAACTTTGTTCTCGTATTCAATTTGTTTGATTCTATCAATTTCTTCTTGCGATTCTTTACGCTCAGTAACATCTGTACCAATTAAAAAAAGACTTTGTTTTCCTATGGACTTATTCATTGGAATGATAGAAATTTCCATCCATACTTGTCGGCCTTTCTTAGTAAACAATTCTATTTCACCAGTCCATATTTTATGTCGCGTCGTTGCAAAGAGATCTTTTATATTTTGTTGCTGTCCTTCCTTGGTGGTGAGCAAGCGTTCTATGGATCCTCGAATGTCTTTTTGTTCCAAGCCCAACAAATCACGCAATTTTTTACTCATATTTAAAACCGTCCCATCGAGTTTGGTACTAGCAAAAAAAGCAGCATTGTCTACCACAAAATTCAAACTCTCCAACTCTTGATAAGCAGTTTCCTTTAATTCGTATTGCTCCTTTAATTCCGCAATTTGTGCTTTATTATAAATGTTTGATTTGATCAATATCTGAATGATCTTCTGAAAATATTTCTTGATAAAAACTAGGAGGACTATGACGAAGGTCAAAACCGCTAATAAAGAAAGTGAAAATTCGACCTGAAAAGAGCTCAACAAAATATAAAAAAACACAGGTAATCCGGCAAGTAACAAAAAAGTTCTAATCAAGAGCTTTTTTAAAAGCAGCGGTATATTGGCATATTCTTTAGGCGAGTTCATCTTGCAAAAGTATAAAAAAACCGCGTAGGCACAAGACACATAAACCTCTTTGAAGGAATTGCAAATTTACAGATTTACAATAACAGTGCAGATTACGAAGCCAATGCCTTTTGAATTAGGGCAAGTGAACTATCAGAATAAGACAATTTTAGGGCGGCTGCATGTCCACTTTCAGACATTTTTCTCCAGGTTTTTTGAACTATATCAATAAGTTTCTCTTCTTCGTATTTTTTTGCAAACGGCTCGAAGTAATATTGTAAAAACACCAAGCAGACAACATCTTCCAACAATTGTGTTTCTTCATTTCTTTTGAGTTGTTTCTTTAACAAAAGAAAGGCAACCTTCTCAATGGTGTCTTGATCATAACCAACCTCCGTAAGTATTTCTGATGCTTTTTGGGCGTGAAATTTTTTCAAGTCTTGCCTCCATAACAGATACCCCGTACGGTTCATCTCATAGGAGTCACGCGGACTTTCCCAACGACAAATATGTTGACATCTAGCAGCCAATTGAACAGCTTCTGATGCATCGGGCGCAAATTTCGCTAGCACTTCAGTCATACGTTGCGCATACAATAGTTCTTTTGGGTATGAAACCCCTTCAAAAACTTCTGAATTTGGATCTTGGCTGTTTGCTTTATCAAAGAGTGCTATTGCTTGTTGAAACTTACCTGTAGTCATTAAGTTGTTATTTTAGTTGGACATTATACAACAAAAATACAAAGAAAGATCCGTTTTTGAGTGTTGAGTTTTAGGTTTATCATGTAACTCACAACTCACAACTAAAAATTCTAACTTACTCCGCAAAGCCAAGAAACACAAAACCGTCTTCTATCTTTACAGGATAGACAGCAATGGCATCTAGGTCGCCATTCAAATTTTCTCCACTATCTAGTGAAAAAGTTTTCTTATGCAGTGGACAAGCCACTTTTGGGGTTCCACAATCGTCACCAATCATTCCTCTAGACAACACCATCTCCATTTTATGAGGACATAAATTTTGACAAGCATACCATTTTCCTTCTCTAGTAAAATTAAAGACTGCAATTTGCTTGTCTTTATACTTTACACAGGCTCCTCCATTTTCAGGAAACTTAGCCACAGGTGCTGCTTTAAACCATACTTTTACATTATCTACTTCTGTTGTGAAATATTTTTCCAAAATTGCTGACATGCTACTTGTTTTTTGTCGTTTTATTTTCTGATTTCTAAGAGGAACACAATTAAAAACGGTCGTAAATTATCAAAACTTCCGTTTTATCTTGTGCTCCTCAATCATAGAAATCAAACTATCTTTATAAAGGATTTTGTTTACACTCCTTTTTTATTCTATAATTAATCTCATTTAGGCAGACCTAGGCCTCCCATAACTCAGGCATTTTTTGTTCTCGTAATGGCACGAAATTCAAATTTTTATCAATCTCATCTGAATTCACAAAATGACTGTACCTATTTTGAATTTCAATATTTTCAATTGCTTCCTTCCATTCACATTTATAGGTATTGATTAGACCCGCCATCTCTTTATCTAAATCTTCACAAATACCTAAACTGTCATTGATTACTACATCTTTAAGATATTCAATTCCTCCTTCTAATTTATCCAACCAAGCTGCAGTTCGTTGCAATGGCAAAGCGGTTTTAATGTAATACATAAGGAATCTATCAATATATTTTACAACGGTTTCGTTGTCTATCTGTTCTGCTAACAATTCGGCGTGTTTAGGATTTGCACCTCCATTTCCGGCAACATACAAGTTCCAACCTCCATCTACAGCAATCATTCCGAAATCTTTACATCTTGCTTCTGCACATTCTCGAATACACCCAGAGACCCCTCCTTTAAATTTATGAGGAGAACGAATTCCTTTGTATCGGTTTTCAACCTCTATGGCAAAACTTACACTTTCATCCATTCCATAACGACACCATGTAGAACCAACACAACTTTTTACGGTACGCAATGATTTTCCGTAAGCATGACCACTTTCAAAACCTTCCTCAATTAAATCTTTCCATATTTTTGGCAATTCATCCAAACGTGCTCCAAACATATCGATACGTTGTCCACCTGTAATTTTAGTATACAAATCGTATTTCGCAGCAATTTCCCCAATAGCGATTAATTGTTTTGGTGTAATCTCTCCACCAGCAACTCGAGGTACTACAGAATAGGTCCCGTTTCTTTGAATATTTGCTAAGAAGCGATCGTTTGAATCTTGAATTACCTCTTGTTTATTTGCCGTTTCGTTATATATGCTTGCGAATAAGGAAGCTAAGGCTGGCTTGCATATTTCACATCCATTTCCTTTCCCATGTCCATCCAACACTTCGTCATAGGATGTATAGCCTTTCATCGTAATCAAATCGAACAACTCTTGTCTTGAATAATCAAAATGCTCACAGATAGTTTCTTTGACTACTTTTCCTGAAGCTTTTAAACTTTCATTCAAAATATCTGTCACCATTGGCTTACATCCTCCACAGCCTGTAGTTGCTTTCGTATCGGCTGCCAAATCTTTTAAGTTATCGATTCCTTCTTCAACCTTGCAACAAATTTGCCCTTTTGTTATGGACTCACAAGAACAGACCACTGCAGCATCAGGCAAATCTAATACAGACCCCATGCTTGCAGATTCTCCTCCTCTAGACCCCAAAATCAAATCTTCAGGGTTTTCAGGAATTGCCATTCCATTCAAATATATCTGATGCAACATATTGTAATCACTTGCATCACCTACAAGAATTCCACCTAAGAGCGACTTCCCATCGTTCGATACGATAATCTTCTTATAAATTCCTTGAAATTTATTTTCATAAACGATGCTTTCTCCTTCACTTTTTTCATTCAAAGCATCTCCAAAACTAGCCACATCGATTCCACTCAATTTCAATTTAGTAGACATATCAATAGCCGTTGGCATCATCGCTTCTTCTTCCATAATTTGAGCCACCGCTACCCCAGCCATATCATAACCAGGCGCAACCAAACCATAAATCATTTGATTTAACAAAGCACATTCTCCAATGGCGAAAATTGCTTCATCTGAAGTTTTCATATCGTTGGTTACAACAATACCTCCACGAGTTCCCACTTCTAAACCGCAAGTTTTTGCCAATTCATCTCTTGGACGAATTCCAGCAGAAACCAAGAGCATCCCAACATCTAGCACATCTCCATTTCCAAAATCCATTCCAGAAATAGCACCCTCTCCAACGATTTGTTGCGTTCCTTTATTTAATAAAATATCTATTCCTAAATCTTCAAGTTTCCCTTGCAACACTTTACTCGCATCACCGTCTAATTGTCTCGGCATTAGCCGCGGAGCAAATTCTACTACAGCAGCTTCTAAGTCCATATCCAAAATAGCTTTTCCTGCTTCCAGGCCTAAAAGACCACCACCTAAAATAGCGGCTTTCTTAGTCCCACCTTCTGCTTTCAATTTTGCAGCATACGCTAGGGTAGCATCCAAATCCTCAATAGTTCTATATACAAAAACACCTTCTTTCTCCACACCAGGAATTGGAGGTACAAATGCCGATGAACCTGTCGCTAACACCAAATAGTCATAACTATAAGTAGCATCACTAATCGTAGTAATGGTTTTATTCGCTCTGTGAATATCCGTAACACGTTCATTTGTAATCAGCTCTACACCATTCTCTTCATACCAAGATCGTGGAGCCATACTCAATCGTTCTGCATCTTGATCTCCAAAATACTCGCTTAAATGTACTCTGTCATACGCAGGTCTTGGCTCTTCTCCAAACACTGTCAATTTGAATTCAGATGCAGTTGCTTGCGCTACAAATTTTTCACAAAATTTATAACCTACCATACCGTTTCCAATAACCAAAATCGTCTTCATATATTTCTACTTTAAGATTTACCCTGCAAAACTACGTAATTTTACGTAACTATACGTAGTTTTTGTTTTGTTTTTTTTAAAATACTTATAATATTATTTGTCATAAAAAAAACAGGTGCTACGTTAGTAATATATCAACTTAACAGGCTTTATATTGACAATACAATAATGTTTTCCTGCAATAGCACAGTTAAGCAACTGTGTTTTTATACGGTACCGCCTATGCAAAAACCACACAACCAAGTAAAATAAAAATAAGTATTTATACGTAGTTGATAAAAAATACGTACTTTTGCAACATACAAATACTGAAATGAATATGGAAGCGTGTATTACTTGTGAAAACAAAAATTGCCTGATAAAGAAAAACAGCACCAACCCTCTAATGGAGAAATTCCTAGCGGAAAGACATACGGTAAAATGTAAAAAATCACAACAATTCATATTAGAAGGCGCTCCTGTACACGGATTATTCTTTGTAAAAAAAGGACAGATAAAAGTTGTGAAAACAGGAATCTATGGTAGGGAGCAAATTTTGAGATTTG
Organism: uncultured Flavobacteriaceae bacterium; assembly: GCA_943789365.1. Classification (GTDB taxonomy): domain Bacteria; phylum Bacteroidota; class Bacteroidia; order Flavobacteriales; family Flavobacteriaceae; genus Flavicella. Next base: position 1,461,907 of record CALSTV010000001.1, read on the forward strand.
CACACGATGGAGAAATCATAGGACATCGAGGTTTTGGAACTCGCAAACAATACCCAATTGGCGCTTTGGCAATCAACGAGACCATCTTATGTAATTTTACTAACGATGTTTTGCAGAAAATGCTACATGAAGTCCCAGACCTAACATTCGACCTCATGCTTTTTTACTCCGAGGAATTAAACCGATCGGAAACAAAAGTTAGAAAATTTGCACAAATGACCGTTCGAGAAAAGGTAATTGATGCATTTTTATACATCTACAGAAAATTTGGTCAAACAGAAGAAGGGTTCTTCAATATTCAGTTACCAAGAAAAGATTATGCGGATTTTGCTGGAACCACAGAAGAACAAGTCATTCGAACTATCTCTAGTTTAAAGAAAGAAAATTTATTAAAATCTAAAGGGAAAAAACTAGGCATCGTTGACACCAATCTACTCAAAAAAGAAATTTCAGAACATAATTACTTTTTAGACAGCTAAATCACTTAAAAACAAATATTTTTAATACCTTTCTAACTGAACCCCCAAACAGTTAGTCATGAGAAAGTATTGGCTTCTAATTTTTCTGCTTTTTTTGTGCTACCATGCGCAATCACAGGTCTTATTAACCCTTATTTTTGGAGATAAATTAAGCTCAGAAAACATTCAATTTGGTTTAGAAGGAGGCGTAAATTGGTCGACCATAACACAAACAGAAGCCGACCAAAGACATGCTTCATTTAATTTGGGCTATTATTTTGACATCAAACTAAAAAATCAATGGTATTTAAATACTGGAGTGCTTGTAAAAGCAACTTTAGGTGAAAAAGGATTGACGGCCAAAGACCTTTCTTTTCTAGAAATTCCACTAGCTGAACAAGCAGGAACCTACACACAAATCACCAATTATTTTATCTTACCCATTTTGTTTAAATACAATTTTAAAAACAGAATGTACGTTGAGGCAGGACCTCAAGGCGGCCTTTTACTAAGTGCTTATGTACGATACGAGGCTGAAGTAGAAGATACGGAAGCTCGAGTAAAATTTCACAACAAAGACCAAATCAATACTATCGACGCTGGAATCACTTTTGGAACCGGGTACAAATTGACAAAAAAAAGAAACAGTATGACCTTGGGTGTTAAATATTACCACGGGCTTACCAACGTTTACAAAAACAACCCTGGAACGCATAACAACTCTATTTTTGCAAAACTCAACATTCCTATTGGCGCTCCTAAAAAAAAGAAAAAGAACAGCCCTCAACAAGAAACAGATGACAAATCCTAAAAATCAAGTAACCCCTCATATAGTCCTTACAATGATTAATTTCAAAAAAAATTAATACCTTAGTAATAAATCAATTTAAAATTCGACAATTAAAACCACACAATAAAACACAAATGATAAACATTTTTTAACCTTGTGTTCTCAAACTAATAGATACATTTGCTTACTTAACCCCCAGCTCCTATGAAAAAACGCTTTATCTATTTTGCTGCTGCTCTAATGAGTTCTCTTGTCTTTGCTCAAGAAAATGAAGGACTGGAAAAAAAGATTCAAAATCCTATTGCGAGTTTGATAAGTGTACCTTTTCAAAACAACACGGATTTTGGGATTGGACCGGACAATCTGACGAGAAATACACTGAACATCCAACCTGTCTTGCCTTTTTCCCTTACCGAAGACATCAATTTAATTGTGCGAACCATTGTACCTGTTATCTCACAGCCACTTTCTCCGGACACGTCAGAATTTGGAATAGGTGACATCAATACAAGTCTTTTTTTAACCGCAGCAAAACCAAAAAAAGTAATTACTGGTTATGGGCTGGTCGTAGGGCTTCCAACCGCTACAAACTCTGCTTTAGGCGCAGGGAAATGGACCGTTGGCCCCTCTTTTTTAGCAATGATACAACCTGAGTCATGGACCATTGGTGGACTTGTACAAAATACTTGGTCGACCTCTGGACCCGAAGTAAACTTTTTCTATTCTCAAATTTTTGCAGTTAAAAATTTAAACAAAGGATGGTATCTAAACTCTGCACCCATCATTACCGCAAATTGGAATGCCAGCAAGGGAAATGAATGGACCGTTCCACTCGGCATTGGCGCAGGACGCTTGTTTAGAGTTGGTAAGCTCCCAATAAACGGACAAATTGGCTATTATCAAAATGTGGTAAAACCAGAAAATGGTGCCGATTCACAGTTCCGATTTCAACTAGTATTATTATTTCCAAAATAACATTTATGAAAAAACAATTCTTACTTTATATAAATATCGTTGCACTGTATACACTCTCTTCTTGTGTTTCAACGGTAACGGTTCTGGATGCGTGGAAATCGAACAAAGCAGACACCCTTAGAGATAAAAAGATTTTAGTCATTGCCGTGTCGGAGAGCAACGAAGGGCGATCTGCATTTGAGGAAGAAATCACAAGACAATTGACAAAGAAACATGTAGAAGCAAGTACGAGCTATATGAAATTCCCTATTTTAAATGCTAAACGGACGTTGAGCAAAGAAGATAAAAAAGAATTTGTTGCAAAAATAAACAAGATGGGATTCAACGCCATTATTGTGACTGTTGTAAAACAAAGAAATGAATTATCCAAAACGGTTAAACATGGAGATTACTATTCCGGTGGTTCCTATAGTACAATTTACCCACAATATTATGGAGGTTTTTACGGATACTACAACCATCCTAACTCACATCCTACTTATGGAAACTATGTTCCCTCCACCACAGAGGTAATTACAGAAAAACACTATGTTTTAGAAACCGTAATTTACAACCTAGACCTCCCTGAAAACGAACAACTTATTGCCGTAGTAACCTCGGCTGTTAACGACCCAAAAGACGCACACAAAGCGGCGAAAGAATACGTAAAGAAAATTACTAAAATTTTAGCTAAAAACTAATCCAATGAAAACACTTATCTACACATTTTTCGGACTTATTTTCAGTGTAAGCACATTTGCACAGACAACGCCTGCAGACACTACAGCCGCTGCAACCCCAACACCAGCTACCGTAGAACACCCAACATTACCTATTGGAACCATTTTGTTTTTAAAAGTGACCAAAGATGTCTATGCTCCAAATTTTAAAGCGGGTGACCATTTCTTTGTAGAACTTTCAAGAGATATTACATCGAAAGGAAAAGTATTGATTCCTAAAGGAACTTTGGTGCAAATGGAGGTGCTGGTGTCCGAGAACAGCAAGCGTCGCGCCAGCAAATTTGGAATTACCGTTGGTGGATTTATCATTGACAATTTTGTACAACTCTGTAAAACCGAAGCCAAAATGGTACAGACTGAAGGAAATGCCAGAGGTACCTTGCGAAAAGCAGCCATTGGCGCAGGTGTTGGAGCTGCCTTTGACGGCGGTGAAGGCGCAGGAAAAGGAGCAGCTATTGGTGCAGCAGCTGGTCTATTAAAACCTGGTACCGTAATCCACTTCCCGGTGGGTACTGAAGGAACTTTTCAATTGGAACAACCACTTGTCGTAAACTGGTTATAGACCGAAAAACCTACACTTATGTCTACTAAAAAGATATATCTTATTGTGTCGCTCCTCTTTGTAAGCGCAACAATCAATTCTCAAGTTCTTTTGAGCTTGGTGTTTGGTGACAAGCTAAATTCAGATGGTTTAGAATTTGGACTGGAAGGGGGTGTCAATTGGTCAGATGTATCGGAATTAGGAACAAAAAGCTTGGCCAATTTTAATTTGGGGTTCTATTTCGACATTCGGCTCAAAAACAACTGGAATCTCGACACTGGAGTCTTAGTGAAATCGACCTTAGGAACAAACAATCTTAGCGATGAAGACCTGACGTATCTCGGCATTGTAAAAGAAGAAGAACCCGGAAGTTACAGTCAAGAAATTAGTTATTTTATTGTACCTATCTTGTTGAAATACAACTTTAAAAATAGAATCTATGTAGAAGCAGGACCGCAAGTAGGATGGATGCGAGATGCCTACGTAGAATTCAATCACGAAAGTGACGAAAAAGACATACAAATTCAAGAATTCAACAAAGACAATTTAAACAGAATAGATGCAGGTGTCACCCTCGGAACCGGATACAAACTTAGAGATGACGATGGCATGACCTTAGGTGTAAAATACTATTACGGTCTCGTAGATGTTTACAAAGACAAGTCGGGCACTAACAATAGTGCATTTTTCTTAAAGTTAAACGTTCCTATTGGAGCTGAAAGAGCAAAATCAAAAAAAACAAAAGAAAAAGAATAACCAAATCATAAATCATCATGAAAGACGGCTACAAAAATCTTAGGGGTTTCAATCCTTTTTACTATCCTATTTTTACAAAACACTGCTGCTCAATACGCATCAACGAAAGTAAAAGCTAAACACGAAGCGTATACAGATAGCCTAAAACAAGTGAAGTACGACAGATTATTTCCTATATGGGGACAAAAAGCCTACCAAAAAGGGTTTGACATTCCGTATCCACTCGGAATTATGGCTAACTATTTCTATGTAAAACAAGGATTAACTATTGACAATTTAAGGCTTGGTTTTGAATCTGACACAAAAGATGTCCCGCTTACACCTATTGATTTTATCGGCTTTGGAGACAACTACAGTACAGCGCAAACGGCCATGATTCGTCCGGATGTCTGGATATTTCCATTCTTAAATGTGTATGGAATTTTTGGTGTGGGAACGTCGACTACTGAGGTAAACCTAGACCGTATTGGAAACCAACCCTTTGGTTTAAAATCTATTGTAGACCAAGGCGTAACTACTAGCGGATTTGGTGCAACCACTGCCGGAGGAATTGGACCGGTATGGATTGCAATAGATGCCAATTTCACATGGAATAAACCTGAGTTATTAGATGAAGCCGTTAAAGTAACTACATATGGATTCCGTATGGGACACACCTTTGTACATGCCTCGCGTCCTGAAAGAAACATAGGACTGTGGATAGGTGCCATGAAAGCCAATCTAAGCTCAGAAACTGTAGGTGAACTAAAACTGAAAGACGCGTTACCCCCTGAAACTTGGGAAAGGGCTGATCAAATTGTAGAAAACTACAATTATTGGTACGATAATGAAGCAACTCCTGCTCAGAAAATCATTGCAGATCAAACCATCGGACCACTCGTAGATGCTATTGACAATGCGGATGGAGAATCTACCATTCGTTATGGAATAGACAAAAAAGTAAAAGAACCGTGGAATGGCCTGATTGGAGGACAATTCCAACCCAATAAAAACTGGATGATTCGTACAGAATTAGGACTTGTTGGAGATCGTAAGTCGTTCCTCTTTTCTGTTAATTATAGATACTAAACCCCAAAAAACAATCAAATAAACACACCATGAAAAAAACAATTCACAATGTAGCTCTTGCTTTGCTTGCCATATTACTGCACGCTTGTTACAGCTCCCCAGACTTGAGCCAACTATCTTCAGATTTTGTCGTGGCAACCGACGTCGATTTGGAAGTTGACTTTACAGACTACGCAACCTATTATCTTTCCGACACCATTAGCATAGTTACCAATGACAGACGTACTGAAGGAGATAGCATCTTAACTCCAGACACAAATCCTTCGTCTACTGCTATTATAAATAAAATAGAAGAAAACATGACAGCTAGAGGCTATGCCCGTAGTGATGATCCGCTAGATGTTATCAATAAAGCGGTAGATTTCGCCATAGGAAGTACTGTTGTCGAAATTTCCAACACCGGACAGACATGTTGGGGCTGGTGGGGAGGCTACCCAGGTTACTGGCCACCATGGTACTGGGGCTATCCAGGTTACGGCTACTACTACCCTTATTGTAGTTATTATCAGTACGACACAGGTTCTTTGATTCTTGAATTTGGCGATATTAAAAATGCAGCCAACGGAAGAAGAGTCAATGCCATGTGGAATACAGCAATATTTGGGGTTTTAAGTGATTACACGCAAACCAATATGAACAGAGCGCTAAAAGGAATCGATCAAGCCTTTGAACAATCGCCATATATTGATAACAACTAAAAAATAAAGACATGAAAAATAGCATTCTTATCATCGTTTTGGCACTTACTCAAATGGTATGCGCACAAACAACGACAACCACGTATTCTCCAAAAGATATGGGAAGTCAGATATATACCTTTAGTAATTTAGCAGACGATCAATTTACCTTGAACTGGGAAATGGCAATGCCATACGCTAATGGATATTTAGAAGAAACCAGTTATAGTGGTGGACGCATGGACTACAGACATTTTACGAGCGAAAGCATCGCAGTGGGAGTTTCACTTGGATGGAATTCATATGATGAATATTCTGAAAAACAACTCTATGAAAAAGAAGATGGTTCTTCAGCAATCTATTCAGATGCCGTAAGACATTTATACACACTTCCAATGGCTGTAAACGCCTATTATTATATTTACAGACAAAACCTAAGACCGTATTTAGGTATTGGAATTGGAGCGCAATATTCTGAACAAACAACCTATTTTAATATTTATGGTATCTCAGAAAGTAGTTGGGGATTTTTGGTAAAACCTGAAGTTGGACTGCAATACGAGTTTTCAGACACCTTTGGATTAACTGCTTATGCGGCTTACAGTTATGCTACTAACCAAAGTGACGCGTTTAAAATTGATGAACTCACTAGTTTAGGAATTGGAGTTGGTGCCTATTGGGAATGGTAATATTAAAAAACAAATTATATGAAAATTAAAACAATCTATGCAATGTTCATAGCTATGAGCATTGCTTTTGCTTCAACAGCACAGGTCATCCAAGAGTCAAAAGCACCTAGAGAGAAATGGAGTTTGGAATCTATGGAGGGTACCGTTACGGCTATCAATAAAGAAACACGTGATATCACCCTAATGGGACCTGAAGGAAACCTTGTAACGGTAAATGCTGGAGATGAAGTAGCACGTTTTGACGAAATTGCTGTCGATGACCGTATTGTCTTTGAATATTACACCTATATGAAAGCAGAATTTCGTGAACCAACACTTGCAGAAAGAGCGGAACCTGTTGCTGTAATTGCAGAAGCAGGTAAAGCTCCCGAAGGAATGGATCCAGGTGCCGTAGTTGGTGCAATTGTCAAAGCTATTGTAACCATAGAAGTCTTGAACAGACCTTTTCAGTCAGCAACAATTAAAGGGCCTAGAGGCAATTATATGACGGTTCCTGTCGCAGACCTGAAATTTATGGAAACCCTCCATATAGGACAAGAACTTATTTTCACCTATGCAGAAGCAGTCGCTATTTCTTTGAAGAAACTAGACGCGAACAATAATTAGTCCAACCAAAGAGGAGAAAAATCAGGTTTATTTTAAATATCTGATTTCAAATCCCTATATTTAAAACACCCGTAAAAAAGACACATGAGTTTTGTACAAAAATTAAAGGAAGAAGCCATCCAAATTGCATTGGTGACCCTATATTTTATAGGATGCTTTGGTGTACTCATTCTGCTAAAAAAACTTTTATTAGCACAAGTTGATGTTGAGTTTTATGGCTTATCTGCCGTTTTGATGGGCGCGCTAATCATGAGTAAAATTGTCATCTTATTAGACAAAACTGCTTTGGGCAAAATATATATTAGACAAGCCTTGTACAAAAATGTACTAATCAAATCTTTTGTCTACACCATTGTATTATCTGTCGTTTTATTCATCGAACATTTAATACACGCATATCTCGAGGTAGACTCCTTATCCAGTGCCTTCCAAACTGTTTTTGAACACAGAGATAGAAACCAATTTTGGATCATTTTAATCAGCTCTTTTTTTTCCTTGACAAGTTATAATGTCATTATTGGAATTCGAGACTCAATGGAAACTGGTGCTTTGACACATTTATTTTTCAAAAAGAAAGAAAATAACAAGTAATAAAAATAGTATATCTAACGAATTAAAAGAAAAAAACATGAAAAACATTTGCACATTTATCATCGCTTGTATGACCGCTTCTACAGCGCTATTCGCTCAAACAGAAAACCAAGACCAAGATTTCTTCAAAGCAATCTTTGGAGTGGATAAAATCACCATAGTTAAAGACTTTATCGAAGTAGCCCCCGAAAACGAAGCTGAGTTTTGGGAAACCTATAAAGAATATGAAGCCGAAAGAAAAGAGTTGAGAGCCCTTAGAATTGCCTTAATCACAGACTACGCTGAAAATTACACAAACCTTTCAGACGAAAAAATCGACGATCTTTGCAAAGAAAGCTTTAAACAAAACGAAAAGACAGGAAAAATCATCAAAAAATACTACAAAAAACTAAGAAAAGACGGAGGTTCTAGAGCTGCTGGTCAATTCTTGCAGATGGAAAACTATTTCTTGAGTCTTTCTAAAACTGCTGTTTTTGAAAACGTTCCATTTATTGGAGAATTGGACAAAATATAAATAAATTCACATAGAATCACCTCCTATTATGAAAACACAAAAGTTGAGCAAACTAATTATCCTTGCATTCATCACCGCTTTTTTTAGCATTACTACTAAGGCGCAAACTGTAGAAATTACACCTTCTTACGGGTATCAATTTGGTTCTAAAATTGATTATGGAAGAAACTATATCAAATTACAGGAAAGCGATCAATGGGGGGTAACCATTGGTGTTGATGGCTTTAAAGGCATTGTCACAGAGGTTTCGTATTTCCATCAGTCTACAGCAATTACTGCATCTGGTCCAAATATTGAAAATAGTCATATTGCTGATTTAAACGCAGACTGGATATTGGTGGGAGCTTCAAAAATACTTCCGGTCGATAATGAGCAATTGAGACCTTTTGTTGGAGGTGGTTTAGGTATGGCAATTTTTAACACTAGCAACACACCTTCAACCATAGGATCTATAGATACTGAATTCTATTTTGCCGTTTCCCTAAAAGCAGGTATCAATTATATGTTTAACGAAAAAATTGGACTGAACCTTCAAGGAAATCTAATGTTCCCAATACAATGGGGAGGTGTTTATATTGGCACAGGAGGAGGCGGTGTCTCGGGTTCGAGCACCACACTTGTAGGCGGCTTTAGCGGCGGACTGGTATACCGATTAAATTAATAAAAAGCCTGTATATCACAGGCTTTTTTATTTCAGTTATTGCCCGTCATATTAAGGTTGCAAAAAACGAGGAACAAACTTATCTTTGCACAGTTCAACTCAAATTTAGCATCCCTCTTTGAATCTCTTTAAGTACATTTCAGTTATCATTTTTCTTTTCAGCACTTTAGCAAATGCGCAGAAAGACACCTTGTATCTTAAAAACAAAGACATATTAGTGGGTACTGTAGAGACTTTTGCTGCTGGGGTTCTCAAATTTAGTACGGATTATAGTGACGAGGATTTTAAAATTGAATTTGATAAAGTGAATGGAATTTACGTTCACAAAAGAAGCATCATTACCCTAACACGTAGCAGGCGTCGCTATGGAACCATTAAAACTATGGTCCCAGGTACTATTTCAATTACTACAGGGAAAGACATTGTAGAAACCTTTAACATCCGAGAACTGATAAGCTTACAAGAAGTCGACGAAGACCGGAAAAAAAGGATTTCAGGAAGCATCGATCTTGGCTATGACTTTACAAAGGCACAGGGAAAATCGCAAGTAACACTCGATGGTAAACTTGCTTATTTAGGCGAACTATGGGTGTCAAATGCCAGTATCAACTGGTTGCAATCCCGACAAGATTCGGTGGCAGACATCAAACGTGTCGACGCCAAAACAGACCTTAGGCGTTTGCTTTCCAGAACCTGGTATTTAATTGGAGAACTTACTTTTTTATCCAATACAGAACAAGCCCTAGAAGGACGTTTTACCCCCAACTTAGGTGTAGGAAAACTACTAGCAAGTACCCATCAACTCTATTTTGGTGTTTCTGTTGGACTTGCTTTCAATAATGAGAATTATGTAGACAAAACGCTGAACAAAAATTCGGTTGAAAGTTTTGTATCAAGCACCTTGAACATGTACAACTTTGACGATATTAGTTTGAATGCTAATGTAAAACTAAGTCCCAGTCTCTCGGAAATAGGAAGGGTCAGAACCGATTTCGACATCAGTTTGAAATACGACCTCCCTTATGACTTTTACATCAAAACCGGATTTACGGTAAACTATGATAACCAACCCGCCATTGCAGGAAACGAAATAGATTTTATCTTTTCCAGTGGTTTTGGTTGGGAGTTCAACTAATACATTCCATGTTTTCTTAGCACTTGTATAAAAACAATGTTTTCGCAGGTTTCTATCTCGTCATGAAGTCCATCTCTCCAATTAAAGAACTGAGTTCTAGCCAAACTTAAAACAACAAGACCCTTACTACCAATGTTTTACAGTTAAAACCTGCCAAATAACAGGTTTTAAAATGCCATCACACAACTTAAAACCCATATAAAAACTTGTTTTTGCGTGGTGTTACAACACAAAACAAACCTAAAAGAGGGAATATCTTTGCTGTATTCATATTTACAAATAAGAAGACAGATGAAAACAGTACAACTACAGAACGAAAAAGCAACAAAAATTAACCTATTGGATTTCAAATCCGTTCAAATGAGAACTTTCCACCTAAGTTGGATTGCATTTTTTCTTTGCTTTTTTGGTTGGTTCGCACATGCACCTTTAATGAATTCAACCATTGGTCCAGATTTAGATCTTTCAAAAGCTCAAAAAATCACTGCCTTTATCGCTTCAGTTGGTGTTACTATTTTTGCACGCCTTTTTGTAGGAAACTGGTGTGATAAAATTGGTCCTAGAAAGAGTTATATATACCTATTGATATTTGGTTCCATCGTTGTTGCAGGGTCTTCTTTGGCGACCACCTGGGAAACATATTTAATTTCCCGTATGGCCATCGGTGTCATTGGAGCTGCTTTTGTGATCACGCAATACCATACCTCAGTAATGTTTGCTCCTAATGTTGTAGGAATCGCAAATGCAACAACTGCTGGATGGGGAAATCTTGGTGGTGGTGTTACACAAGCCGTTATGCCGTTGATTGCAGCGGCCATGTTGGCTTTTGGTTTTGCAGAATCCGATTTATCTAAATGGAGACCGGCTATGTTTGTACCTGCAGTAATTATGCTAATTGTTGCCTATTTATACTGGAAATATACTACAGACTGCCCAAAAGGAAACTACGAAGACCTACCAAAAGAACGTCCTCAAGCCGCTAAAGGAGAATCAAGTTTATTTATGAGCGCCGTAAAAGACAAAAGAGTTTGGATTCTGTTCGCTATGTATGCAGGATGTTTTGGAATGGAATTGTTTGTAAACGGAAGAGCAGCTACCTATTACCAAACACGTTTTTCATTGTCTGAAACAACTGCCGGTATTATTGCTTCTTTATTTGGACTTATGAACTTGTTTGCAAGATCTACTGGAGGATGGTTAGGAGATAAATTCTCTAAGAAATCTGGACTGCAAGGACGTGTAAAATGGTTAGTAATTGTGATGGTTATCGAAGGTTTTGCCTTGTTATTATTTTCTAGAATGGACGCATTGCCAATTGCTGTAGCAACCATGATATTATTTTCTCTATTCGTACAAATGGCTGAAGGTGCTACCTACTCTGTAGTACCCTTTATCAATAAAAAGTCCCTAGGAGCTGTAGCAGGTATTGTAGGTGCAGGTGGAAATGTAGGTGCTGTTTGTTATGCCCAATTCTTATTGAGAAGTGGTTCTCCTCTACAAGACTGTTTCTTCTATTTCGGTTTCGTAGTATTGGCCATTGGATTGTTAGGATTCGGAATAAAGTTTTCTGCCGAAGATGAAAAAGCAGCTGTAGACGAACAAAACAGATTGGAAGCTTTGGCAAAAGCAGCTTAACAGAACAACTCTTAAACACAAAGGTCTTTTGAAATTATTCAAAAGACCTTTTTTTATGCGCCTAAAAGCGAGTTCTCCAAAGAACAGCAACCTGTCAAAACACAGGTTTACTTATGAAAAAAAAGTTTTCATTACCCCTATATGGTCATGTTTTAAACGCAATAAAGCCTGTAAATTTGTAACAATATAACTTCAAAATAATAGCCATGGCGTCATGCTTTCAATGTGAAAACTCAAATTGTCTCATCAAAAAAAACAGTCTAGACGGTAGAATTGATGCGTTTCTAAACAAAAAACACACGGTTCGCTGTAAAAAGTCGCAACAATTTATCATGGAAGGCACTCCTGCTCATGGACTTTTCTTTGCATATAAAGGAAAAGTAAAAGTGGTTAAGACGGGTGTAGACGACCGAGAGCAAATCGTTCGTTTTGCAAAAGACGGAGAAATCATTGGACATCGAGGCGGTTTTGGATCCTCTAAATACTATTCTATCTCAGCACAGGCCTTGGAAGACACCACGCTTTGTTATTTTTCACAAGACGACCTCAAGGACATCTTACTAAGCATTCCAAACCTCACCTTTGATTTTATGCTTTTTTATGCAGACGAATTAAGCGAAAGCGAAACACGTGTGAGAAAACTAGCACAAATGTCGGTGCGTGAAAGAGTCATTGACACCTTACTATATATGGATGCTAAATTTGGATCATCAAACCAATTACTCAATATCACCTTAAGCAGAAAAGATTATGCGGACTACTCCGGAACTACAGAAGAACAAGTCATAAGAATTGTTTCCGCTCTTAAAAAGGAAGGTGTTGTCAAAGCCACAGGAAGAAAGCTAGGTATCATAAACCACAAAGCGCTCTCCGAAGAAATTGCAAAACACACATTTAGCCAAGTAGGTTAACCAACTTTCCATTCCTAAAAAAACCAGCATCCCAATGCTGGTTTTTTTATATCCTTCATTTTAAAACCTGCTATTTATCAGTTTTTCTAATGAGATAGCACGGATAAACACAGGTGTAAAAGATTGTTTTATACTATGGATAACCAGCATCCAAATGAGAGATAGCATATACATTTGTACCTGTAAGATTACAACAAATAAATTATTGAAAACAACTTAAAAACAACAAATATGAAAACAACAATTTTAAAAGTAACAGCGCTGGCAAGTATTCTACTAGGAGTCGCTTGTGGAGGCAAAGAAAACAAAAAGAAACCCGAGGAAAAAGCAACAGCAACGGCTGCAACCACTTTGGAAATAGAAAAACCACAGTTAACCTTTGGTTTTATAAAATTGACAGACATGGCACCATTGGCCATCGCAAAAGAAAAAGGATTTTTTGAAGAAGAGGGATTATTTGTTTCTGTAGAAGCTCAATCGAATTGGAAAAACATTTTAGATAGAGTGATTGACGGTCAATTGGATGGATCTCACATGCTAGCGGGACAACCTATTGCGGCAGGAGCTGGCTTTGGCCGTCAAGCAGAATTGGTAACCCCTTTCTCAATGGACTTAAATGGAAACGGAATCACTGTTTCTAATGACGTTTGGTCTAAAATGAAACCTAATGTACCTAAAGATAACGACGGAAAGCCTTTACACCCAATAAGTGCAGATGCTTTGAAACCTGTAATCACAGATTACAAAAACAACGGTAAAGCCTTTAAAATGGGAATGGTATTCCCAGTATCAACTCACAACTACGAAATCAGATATTGGTTGGCTGCCGCAGGAATTCACCCAGGAATGTATACCAAAGAAAACATTCAAGGACAAGTGGATGCTGAAGTTTTACTATCGGTAACACCTCCGCCACAAATGCCAGCTACCTTAGAGGCCGGAACCATTTACGGATACTGTGTAGGAGAGCCATGGAACCAACAAGCCGTATTTAAAGGAATTGGAGTTCCCGTTACTACCAACTACGACATCTGGAAAAACAACCCGGAAAAAGTATTTGTGATGACCAAGAAATTTGTAGAACAATACCCAAATACAGCCGTAGCCGTAACCAAAGCCTTGATCAGAGCTGGAAAATGGTTAGACACGCCAGGAAACAGAAAAGAAGCGGTAAAAATCCTATCGATGTCACAATATGTAGGAGCTGACGAAGTTGTATTGGCAAATTCAATGACCGGAACCTTCGAATTTGAAAAAGGTGATAAAAGAGAAATGCCAGATTTTAACGTATTCTACCGTTACAACGCAACCTATCCTTTTTACTCCGATGCTGTATGGTTCTTAACACAAATGAGAAGATGGGGACAAATTCCTAACGCTAAACCAGCTTCGTGGTATGCAGAAAAAGCAAAAGAAATATACCGTCCTGACATTTGGGAAAAAGCGGCTAAAATTTTGGCGAAAGAAGGAAAAATTCCTGCATCTGACATTCCAAGTACAGATGGATTCAAACCGGTAACTACCGATTTTATCGACGGCAAAAAATACGATGCTAAAGACCCCGTAAGCTATATCAATAGCTTTAAAATTGGAAACAAAGACTAATTCTCAATCATAGAAACAAACAAGCACTTGCGTTTGATTTGAACGCAAGTGCACTATCAAAACACGACATATTTCGTCATTAGTGCAATCAAACTAAAACAGTAACGACATGAAAGATGCTATCATTAAAGGACTTCGATTTATAGGGCTTGGTTTTTTCGAACCACTTGTAAGATTGATTTCTGGAGAGGATTCTAAGAAAAACAGTATTGAAACCTTAAAAAAAATAGTAGCCCCTATTGCATCCATTTTATTATTTCTGGGCGTGTGGTACAGTGGTTCAAAATCGCTTTACAACACCGAAGCAAACTATAAAATTGCAAAAGTACTCAAAGAACAAGGAGCAGAAGAAGCAAACAAAATGAAAGACTGTATTGCATCGGGCGATGTCAGTTGTCAACCCAATACATTGCCTTCTCCTCTGCAAGTTTGGGAATCCTATAAATTATTACTAAAAGACCACCGTAAAATAGGTGAAGATAAGGAAGCTTTCAAGGTAAAAACGGCAAGCCTAAACGAAAAAAGGATCGCTCAAGGAAAGAATCCAATTGTGTATACGGGAAGACCCTCATTTGTGGACCAAATAAAAACAAGTATCAAAACTGTGTTTGCCGGATTTTTACTCGCCTTATTGATTGCAACGCCTATCGGAATCATTATAGGTCTTAGTGATACTTTGAGAACTTCTTTCAACTGGTTAATTCAAATTCTAAAACCCGTTTCCCCTGTTGTTTGGTTACTATTGGTATTTATGATTGTAAAAACACTAACCAAAGACTCCACTAGTGACACCTCTTTTATCATCTCTTTTATCAGTGTAGGACTTTGTTCTATGTGGGCTACTTTAGTAAACACTGCTATGGGCGTATCTTCAGTAGATAAAGACTATATCAATGTTGCCAAAGTATTAAAGTTAGGAACTTTTCAAAAAATATTTAAAGTCATTCTACCAGCATCCTTACCGTTAATTTTTACAGGATTACGTATTACTTTGTCCGTAGCATGGATGGTATTGATTGCGATAGAACTTTTGGCACAAAGCCCTGGACTCGGGTCTTTCGTATGGGAAGAATTCCAAAATGGAGCTAATGATTCTAATTCAAAAATTATTGTTGCCATGTTTGTTATCGGATTCATTGGTTTCCTATTAGACCGAATTATGTTGACGATTCAAAAGTTCATTTCGTTTGACAAAAACGAAGGTATTTAACACAACAAAGTACGCGTGAGCTACAACTCACAATTCACAATTATAAACTGACAATTCAACATGGCTTATTTAGAATTAAAAAACGTGTGCAAATCCTATGGATCAGGAGACACGGAAACAAAAGTACTTGACAATATCAACTTAACTATTGAAGAAGGTGAGTTTGTTGCCATCGTAGGTTTTACAGGGAGTGGAAAAACGACACTGGTGAATCTTATCAATGGCCTCATAAAACCCACTAGTGGCGAGGTGTTATTTAAAGGAAAACCTATAGAAGATACCAGTCATGAAAGGGGCGTAATCTTCCAAAACTACTCCTTACTTCCTTGGCTTACCGTGTATCAAAACATTGAAATGGCGGTAAACGAAGCGTTCCCGAATGAAACGAAGACTTTTAAAGACCACCGTATCAAATCCTATGTAGAAATGGTAAGTCTTTCACATGCCATCCACAAAAGACCTAAAGAACTCTCCGGAGGAATGCGACAACGTGTATCGGTAGCTAGAGCGCTTTCCATGGATCCTGAAATGATTATTATGGATGAACCTCTTGGTGCTTTAGATGCCTTAACTAGAGGGAATTTACAAGATGAAATCTTAAATATCTGGAACAAAAACAAGCGGACTGCTTTGTTAATCACCAATGATGTAGATGAAGGTATTTATATGGCAGACAGAATCATCCCTTTGCGTCCAGGTCCAAAAGCGACCTTAGGTCCAGAATTTAAAATTGATATTGACAGACCAAGGGACAAAACCGCATTAAATGACAATGCAGCTTACAAAAAAACAAGAAATGCTATCATCGAATACTTAATGGACATAGGAAATGAAAGATCTTCGGAAACAAACGAAATCTACGAACTGCCCGAATTAAAACCTAAAGATTTAAGATGGGAATTCAAAGCATCAAACTAATTGAATTCAAACACATACGATATGGAAACAACAGCTCTTGAACAAAAATTCGCTCCAAATGAGGTTATGTTAGACCTCAAGGACTTAAAAAAAGTATACCCAACGCCAAAAGGTGATTATATGGTATTGGAAGGACTGAATTTACAAGTAAAAAAAGAAGAATTTATCACCATTATTGGACATTCAGGTTGCGGTAAAACAACCATGCTATCAATGATTGCCGGTCTCAATGAAATTTCCGGAGGAAAAATAGCCGTTTTAGGTGCTTCTATCAAAGGACCAGGCCCAGACAGAGGTGTTATTTTTCAGGCACCCAGTTTAATGCCATGGATGACCGCTTATGAAAATGTAATGCTCGGCGTTAAAAAAGTATTCCCTCATGGCACTAAAAAAGAACGAGCAGATATCTGCAAATACTATTTAAGCAAAGTGGGCTTAGACGGATCTTTTCACAAAAGAGCCTCTGAATTGTCACAAGGAATGCAGCAACGCGTTGGGATTGCCCGCGCATTTGCTATCAAACCGAAAGTACTACTCCTCGACGAGCCTTTTGGAATGTTAGACTCGCTAACACGTGGCGAACTTCAGGATGTATTGATTGAAATCTGGAACAAAGAAAAAATTACGGCTGTAATGATTACCCACGATGTGGATGAGGCCATCTTTTTATCGGACAGAGTGGTGATGATGACCAGTGGTCCTAAAGCGAAAATTGGTGACATTCTTCCTATTGAATTTGAAAGACCCCGTTCGAGAAAAACCGTCCTTGCTCATGATGATTATTACGAATATAGAAAACACCTGATCGACTTTTTAGAACATTAATCACCATTGCTATTTCTATAAAAACAGAGTTAAAAGAAAATGGTTAAATTCGTAGGACCCAGATATCCACTCAATAAAAAACAAATTGCATCTCAAACTGTGAAATGACACCTAATTCATACTGATAAAACAGACATTTAATTCGTAACAAAAAGACAATAAAACCTGCTATAAATCATATTCTAAAAACAGAATTGCCTATACATTTGTCAAAACAAAACAAACAATTAAAATAACAACAATCAAAATAAGAAAATTATGAAAATTAGAAATTTACTATTTGGAATCCTTGCATTGGTCTCTTCAGGCGTCATGGCACAATTCTCTTTAAGTGGAGAATTCAGACCCCGAACAGAATGGTTTGGGCATGGACAATCAAAAACAGCACTAAAAGGAACGGAAGGATATGTATCTACCAGTGTAAGAGCGGCTCTAAAAGCGAAATACACTGCTGAAACCTATACGGTATACACAAGTTTTCAAGAAGTTTTTAAATATGGAGACCGCCCACAAATTTCGGCTGCAAACAATGGAAACTTTAGAGTACAAGAAGCTTGGGCCGACATTAAACTGGGAAGCACTACACGTTTAAAATTAGGTCGTCAACCCTTATCCTATGACGATCAGAGAATACTTGGTGGTCTTGGCTGGGCGCAGCAAGCAAGAACACACGACGGTGGTGTGTTCAAATACAAAAACGGAGGCTATTCCTTGGATTTAGGAGCCGCTTTAAACACACCTAACGGAGCTGAATATGATACCTCTGCAGCTTTCTCATACCGAGAAATGGCATTCGCTAGAGCGAACAAACAATACGGCAACTTAAACTTAAGTGCCTTAGTGTTGGCAAATACGTTCCAGGACACAAATGTTGCTGGTGACAACAAATCAACTTTACTAACTGCAGGTGTGCATGTAGACTACACTATAAATGCCCTTACTTTAACAGCAAACGGTTTTATTCAAGACGGATACAGACTTGGAGACGTAGCCGTTGAAGGCGCATTTTTAGCAAGTCTTTTAGCAAAATACAAAGCCACTGAAAAGACAACCTTTGGAGCGGGATATGAAGTAATTTCTGGTACAACAGACGAATCTGCAGCTTTCTTTCCATTGTACGGAACCAACCACGCATTTAATGGTTTGATGGACCGTTTTTATGTAGGAAACCACGCCAATGGAGGAGGATTGAATGACTTACAAGTATCTGCTTCTACGAAGGTCGCTGGTATAGGCGTATCGCTAACCGGACACTATTTCACTGAACAATCTCAGGGAGGAGATGATCTTGGAACAGAGCTAGATTTGGTACTTGCAAAACAATTCAAAGAATTCAAATTGGTAGGAGGTTACTCTCAATTCTTTGAGCCTTCAAGTGTAGTCAATGCAAAAGACACTCAAAACTGGGCTTGGTTAATGCTAATCATAGCGCCTAAGTTCTTGTAAGAAGTACAAACATAGAAATCAAACAACTAAAACTGCCTTCGGGCAGTTTTTTTTGTGCGTTATTTTCTCAATAAGCAAGCTGCCATTCCACATGTTTTTTATCGTCTTAAACGATGAAAACAACGGCGTAAAAAGTGGTATTAACTTGTATCTCCCCATAAAACACCTCGACAAAACGAGCTAATTTTACCCATAGAAAATAACAGGTTACAAACCGCAATTACAACACAAAAATGGAACAAGCAACCTTAGACATTGTACAACGTTCATTCAAGAAAATAAAACCAAGTGCTGAAAAAACTGCCAGCTATTTTTACAAAAAATTGTTCGAATACGATCCGCAATTAAAACGAACCGTAAACGCATTATATACGGGTACATCCGTTACTAAAGAAGCCTCTTTTATAAACATTCTTTCCAGCGCAATTTCAGGATCTGAGGAAACCATCCCTAACCTCGTTCATTCAAATACAAATTTTCAAAATACAGAAGTCAAACCTACGCATTTCGACTATGTAGGCACTGCCTTTATTGCTTCGCTCTCAAAAGTACTTAAAGACGAATTCACCTTGGAAGTTCAACTTGCCTGGTGTGCATTCTATTCCACCCTGACAAACAGCGTAAAAAACGCATCCTATATACAATAACTTTAAAATTAATCATCATGTTAAAATTCTTAAAAAACCTCGTAAAAAAATCAGAAGAAGTAGCCGTAGAAGAAGGTCCTATTGACGCAGCAAGTATCAAATTAGTACAAGATTCATTTGAATTGGTAAAACCTATTGCTCCTGTGGCCGCCGAAATTTTTTATAAAAAACTTTTCGAACTCGATCCAAAATTAAAACCCATGTTTCCTACAAAAAAAGAAGGGGCAATGGCAGAACAAGGGAACAAACTTATGACCATGCTGGCCAGCGCAGTTGCAGGTTTAAGTGCCCTTGACAAATTGATTCCTATTTTGCAAGACCTCGGAAAAAGACACGTCGATTACAAAGTAGAAAAATCGCACTACGACACGGTAGGAGCTGCACTGCTAGCAACACTAGAAACAGGATTAGGTGATGCATTTACCGCTGAAGTAAAAGCCGCCTGGGCCAAAGTATATACGGTAATGGCTGAAGTAATGATTGAAGCCGCTTACTAAACCCAGTATACATTAAATAAATTGATAACATTAAAATATTTCAAATGAAAAAAGCACTTTATACTCTTAGCTCACTGTACGCCTTCTTTCTAATCTCTTGTGGTGGTGTACCAGAAAAATCGACAAATACCTCAGTCGAAAAATTAGTATTCTCTGTAGCCGAAGTCTTGGAAATGGTTTCCAAAGAAAATGACGTTACCAGAACCTTATACACCAAAGCTATTGTAGGCGCTGGTAAAAAACAGGGAATGAAATTCGATGAAGACTGGCAAAAAGAAGAAGTAGAAGCTGGTCCTCTTCCTGCCTTGTTTTTACGTGGAATTGCCAACGACATTCAAAAAAGCGAAGTTCCTTTAGGTTTGTACTTAGGATCGGATTTTCCAATTAACAAAGCCAACAAATTTGAAGGAAAGCAAGCTGAATTATTTCACCAAATCAAAAAAGACAGAGCGCCTCAACACTTTTTTGACGAAGAACAAAAAATGCACACAGCTATGTTTGCAGATGTGGCAGGAGCTGCAGCCTGTGTGTCTTGTCACAACAAACACGAACAAACCACCAAAGACGATTGGAAACTGGGTGATGTAATGGGTGCAACGACTTGGCAGTATCCTACAGATTCACTAAGTTACAAGAACACCATCGCTATATTAAAAGCCTATAGAAACGGTACCGAAGCAGTTTACCAAGACTACCTACACGAAATTGCAGCTTTTAAAACAAGTAGCAAACCAGAAATAGGCGACAAATGGCCATCCGACGGAGGTTTGTACTTACCAAGTCCAGCAGTATTTTTAGACAGTGTTAGAGAATTGGCCGCCTACGAAACCATGACTACCTTATTAAAATAAAATTATTCCCGATTGAAAAACAACAGTTACATAACAGCAATTGGACTGATACTATTTTCTGCTTATCTCTTACAAGAAATCTTTCAGCTTAAATTCGAAGCTCTTGAATTGTTACAAGCAAAAGAAATCTTTAAGAGATGGTCGGGATTGGGATTGGGATTGTTTATAGCATTCCAGTGGCTATTAACCTTTAGTAGAATCATTCCAAGATTTCGAGCCAAAGCCCAAAGCATTAACGAACTGCATAAATGGATTGGCATCCTTAGCCCGTTGCTATTATATGTTCACAGTACTCATTTTGGTTTTGGTTACCTCATGCTGTTCAGTTATCTATTTTTAGGAAATATGTTAATTGGAACTATCAACCTAGACGTACTAAAATCTTCCAAAGAATGGTTGTTTAAAGGATGGATGATTGTACATGTAGGCCTTTCCATGACCATTACCTTACTATTGTTCCTTCATATAGGCATTGTGTTTTACTACAAATAACATCCGAATGAAATTACCCGTAACAAATATCATCAAAGAAACCAATCAAGCAGTAACGGTATGCTTTCGAAACAATAGGTTCTTTAACAAATTAAAATACAAGCCAGGTCAGTTTTTAACCTTGAAAATCCCTATAAATGGTAGGGTTGAAAAACGTGCTTATTCGTTCAGCAGTGATCCATACACCGATAAGGAATTAAAAATTACCGTTAAAAAGGTACAAAACGGATTGATTTCAACCTATGTCAACGAAAAAATGAAGGTGGGTCAAAAAATAGCAGTTGAAAAACCCATGGGCAGCTTTTTTGTAGACCCAAAAGTCGAAAACCGAAAGCAATACCTGCTCTTTGCTGCTGGGAGCGGAATCACACCCGTATTTTCAATTCTAAAGTCTGTGCTATTTAAAGAACCTGAATCGCGTGTAATTCTAACCTATGCCAATCTCGATGAAGACAACATCATATTTATAACAGAATTAGAGCAGTTGTCTAAACTATATAAAGAAAGATTTCATGTGGAACATATATTGAGTCATAACGACAACCTAAACTATCACAGTGGATTTATCACAAAAGACATCATACATAAGATTTTCAAAAAACACGAGCTCAGCTTTTCGGAAGCGCATGAATATATGATTTGCGGCCCGGCTGGTTTTATGAAAACCACAAAAGACATTTTAATAGCGAACAACATTATCCCTGGACATATCAAGATTGAAGCCTTTAAACCACCAAAAATAAAAATTGCAGCCAAAGACTTAGTTAGCAAAGTAACCATTAAACACAAGGGAACCGATCACCAAATAGAAGTCCCGGGAAACAAAACCATTCTCCAACAAGCCATGCTCAATAATATTGTGCTCCCCTACTCTTGTAGATCGGGGATGTGCAGCACGTGTAAAGCTCAATGTACCATAGGAAAAACCACAATGACAAAAGGTCATTTGCTACCCGATGATGAAGTAAAATCAGGTACTATCCTCACCTGTGTGACCTATCCTGAAAGTGAACAAATAACCATAGAAATACCCAATTAAGCATGTCGATATTTACATTAAATCCATTGCGAAAAAGACAATTTATGGGCGTTCTGACGGGAATTGTCGTCGGCAGTATTTTATTTGTATTCTTTTCGCGAACTTCGAATGAAACCTATATTAGTATCGGACCTATGAATAGCGGTCATGAAGACTTTTCTTGCAATACCTGTCATAGCGATGCAGAAGGAAACCTATGGCAACAAATACAATCTAACTCACAATTTGCAATAGGTCTACGAGAAAATGCAGTCGACTTTGGTACCATTGATGTCGAAACCAAAAAATGTTTAGCCTGCCATGAAAGAGACAATGACAGACATCCTACACATCGCTTTTTAGAACCAAAATTTAAAAAAGCTGTAAAACAAATAAATACAGCCAATTGCAATACCTGTCACTCTGAACACCACGGAAAAAGAATGACCTTGCAAAAAACAGATTATTGCATGCACTGTCATGAAGACCTTACTGTAAAAAACGACCCTCTCGACGTGCCACATAGCAAGTTAATTGCAAATGAAGCATGGGGCACCTGTCTTCAATGTCATGACTTTCATGGAAACCATGAATACCAAGTTCCACATAAAATGAAAGACACCATCTCGAACATTCGTTTAAAACAATATTTTGAAGGAGGCATCGACGTATACAGCTCCAATAAAAAATTCGTTGCGCTTTCCGAAAAGGAATGGATTGCAAAATACATTTCAAACCATTAATCTAAAAGCTGGAACTACGTATTTATACGTGGTTTTTATTTCTATACATATCTTGAAAGACAACCTGTACTCAAAAAACACAAACAATTAGTACACAGTTGTTTGCACAATTCTTTATTCGCCTTCATAAGAAGCTAAAAACAAGCGATTGTACTACTTGATTTTTCCGTGTTCAGCATAGAAAATTCAGGAGAAA
Organism: uncultured Flavobacteriaceae bacterium; assembly: GCA_943789365.1. Taxonomy (GTDB): domain Bacteria; phylum Bacteroidota; class Bacteroidia; order Flavobacteriales; family Flavobacteriaceae; genus Flavicella. Next base: position 1,485,081 of record CALSTV010000001.1, read on the forward strand.
GCCTTCACAAGTCCGTATCACTACTTAAATTAATACGTAATATATTTTAAAATACTCAGAAGTTCTCCTATATTTGTGATATCATAAAACCTACGCTTTTGGAAGACACAATCAACATTTTGTTAACAGACGACCATCTATTGGTAAGAAATGGTATTAAATCTTTACTCGAAGAAGATGCATCCTTACATGTTATTGGAGAAGCTTCAAACGGTCAAGAAGCACTAGATTTGGCTAAAGAATTACAGCCAGACCTGCTTATTATTGATGTACGTATGCCGGTTATGGATGGGATTGAAGCAGTTGGTCATCTCAAAAAATACGCACCAAACACAAAGGCAATTGTATTATCCATGCATGATTCTGAAGAATATATCTTAAAATCAATTCAAGCGGGAGCCAGTGGCTATTTATTGAAAGACACAGGAAAGCCAGAGTTTATCAAAGCAATCAACACCGTTTACAAAGGTGGAAAATATTTCAGCGGAGACATTTCAAATGTTATCGTGTCCAACTATTTACAAAACAGTAGTACAAGTCAACCCAAAGAAAAAGCACCTGCCCCTAAACAAACACATGGATTGACTAAAAAAGAGCTTGAAATTCTTTCACAAATACTATCAGGAAGAACCAATACTGAAATTTCAGACAATCTTGGAAAGAGCAAAAGAACGATAGAGACACATCGCTTCAATTTGATGAAGAAATTGAACGTAAAAAACTTGATAGAACTCTCTTCGAAAGCTCGAGAATTAGGGTTTTCTTAAAATTCCTGCCAAATATCATACAAAAGGCAAGGAAAAAGTCAGATTCTAAATTAACCATAAAAATTACGTATTACCCTACGTATTTCTACGTAATTTTGTAACTTTGCGACAAGAAAGTCAATTAGGACTGCCAATAAAAGTGTAGCCTGAATTTCTTACAGTAGCTGAATCGCTTTATAAAACTGAGAAAAAACATACCTATGTCAATAGCAAAATCCTACAAAACCACTTGTTCTTATTGTGGTGTAGGCTGTGGAATCATTGTCGATAAAAACCACAACGGTACCTTAAAAGTTAAAGGAGACCCAGACCATCCAACCAACAAAGGGATGTTGTGTTCAAAAGGAATGAACCTCCATTATGTAGCACAAGATACATCAGACAGAATTCTGCACCCCGAGATGAGATGGAGCAAGAATCACCCTATGCAAAAAGTTTCTTGGGATTCTGCCTTAGACAGAGCTGCTGCAGTTTTTAAAAGCATCATCAAAAAACACGGACCCGATAGTGTTGGTTTCTATGTTTCCGGACAATGTCTTACCGAAGAATATTATCTCGTAAACAAACTAACCAAGGGTTTTATTGGCACAAATAATATAGACACCAACTCTAGACTTTGCATGAGTTCGGCGGTGGTAGGCTACAAAAAGACTATTGGAGACGATAATGTACCTATTGCCTATGATGATATTGAACTCGCCGACACCTTTTTAATTGCCGGTGCAAATCCTGCTTGGTGCCATCCTATTTTATTCCGTCGTTTGGAAAAACACAAAGAAGACAATCCAAACACGAAAATCATTGTTGTAGATCCGCGAAAAACACAAACCTGTGCTATTGCCGATTTACATCTACAAATTTTACCTGGAACTGATGTTGTTTTGCACAACGCCATTGCCAAACGTTTAATCGACAAAAACAAGGTAGACACAAAATTCATAAAAGAAAGCACCAACAACTACGAAGCCTTAAAAAAGCTAGTGTCTGAAACTTCACTTTCCGAAGCGGCAAAAATTTGTGGTATTGAACTTTCAGATTTAAAACTAGCAGCTCAATATATTGGAAATGCTAAAGGATTTATTAGCATGTGGACTATGGGACTGAATCAAAGTGTGATTGGTGTTGACAAAAACGTATCGCTCTTAAACATCTCGTTGTTAACCGGACATATTGGAAAGCCGGGATCGGGACCTTTTTCTTTAACAGGACAACCCAATGCCATGGGCGGAAGAGAAGTGGGTGGTATGGCAAACTTATTGGCAGCGCATAAAAACTTAGCGGATCCTAAAGACCGAAAAGATGTAGCAGAGTTTTGGGGTTCCAACCCTATTTCGCCAAATCCGGGATTGACGGCTACCGAAATGTTCGATGCTTTAGACAAAGGTTCTTTAAAAGCGATCTGGATTATCTGTACCAACCCCGTGGTAAGTTTACCCGACTCAAATAAAATAGAACGTGCTTTAAAGAAGGCTAATTTTGTAGTAGTGCAAGATATTTCGCACAACTCAGAAACTGCTGCTTTTGCCGATTTGCTGTTGCCAGCGGCAGGATGGTTAGAAAAAGAAGGTACCATGACCAATTCTGAACGTAGGGTAAGTTATTTACCAAAAGGAATTGAAGCGCCTGGCGAGGCCTTACCTGATGCAGAAATCTTATGGAAATTTGCTCAAAAGATGAATTTCTCTGGTTTTAACTACGAAAATGTAAGTGAGGTATACGATGAACATTGTGCATTGACCAAAGGCACTAAAATTGATGTCTCTGGATTATCACACAGTCGTCTTATCGAAGAAGGTACCATGCAATGGCCTGTTCCTGATACCAAGCACAAAGGAACCCCTAGGTTGTACACCGACCATAAGTTCGACACACAAAATGGGAAAGCCGCCTTTAATCTTCCAGTACACACAGAAAATCAGTCGGAAAAAACAAGCAAGGCATTTCCTTTAATACTGAACACCGGAAGAATTCGAGACCAATGGCATACCCGTACAAAAACAGGAAAAGTACAACGATTGCTCAACCATATTGAAGGACCCTATGTCGAAATGAACGGTGTAGATGCTTATAAAAGAAACCTTAAAGAAGGCGACATTGTACTGGTGAAAAATCCTAGAGGAGAAGCCCGGGTAGCCGTAAAAATAAACTATGACATCCGTTCTGGAGTGGTGTTTATGCCTATGCATTTTGGACGTATCCTAGACAAGGATTACGGTAGAGCTAACAACCTTACCAATACATTAATTGATCCGATTTCAAAAGAGCCCGATTTTAAATACGCGGCTGTTGAAGTAACAAAGTACAAAAAAGAACAGCAAAAAATCTGTATCATTGGTGCAGGAGCTGCCGCCTATCGTTTTGTTCAGACCTATAGAGAAAACAACGAAACCGATCAGATAGATGTATTCTCAAAAGAACAAACACCTTTTTACAACCGTGTGTTATTGCCGGAATATGTAAGTGAGGAGTTGACCTGGGAGCAACTGCAAAAAATTAAAAAAGGAGAACTGGACAAACTCAAAGTAAACCTGCATGCCAATGTATATATTACTGAGATTGACAGAGAAAATAAAAAGGTATTGGATAGCAATGGTGTATTGCACGATTACGACATCGTTATTATGGCCACAGGAAGTAGAGCCTTTGTTCCAAAAGACGCACAACTCGATCTTCCAGGGCGTTTTACCATGCGTAACAAAGCCGATGCCGACGGCCTCAAGGATTACCTAGAACAAACGGGCTTGCCACACGAGGAACAACACGTAGTTATTGTAGGGGGCGGATTGTTAGGTTTAGAACTTGCTGCGGCCTTGAACAAACGAAATGTAAATATTACTGTTGTGCAACGTGCATCGCGATTGATGGAACGTCAACTCGACAGAGTAGCGAGTCGTTTGCTAGCCCAAGACGTTCAAGAAAGAGGTATTCAAATCTATTTTGACAACGAGGTAAATACCGTGTTTGAGGACGAAGAAATCAACAGTCTTTCTATCAATCTAAAAACAGGAAAAACCATTTCAGCAAACGCAATCGTATATGCTATTGGAACGATTCCGAATATAGAACTGGCAAGAAATTCGAAATTGACAGCTCAAAGAGGTGTGGTGGTCAACGAATACTTACAAACCAGCGACCCAGCTATTTTTGCCATGGGAGAAATTGCTGAGTTTAAAAACAATTTGTTTGGTATTACTTCTGCAGCAGAACAACAAGCAGATATTGCTGCCAAATATATTTTAGGAGATCTCAATAGTAATTATAAAGGTTCTGTACTGATGAACATCTTAAAGTTTGAAGATTTAGATTTGTGTAGTATTGGAAATATTGAATTTCCTGAAAACGACACGAGTTACGAAGAAATTCTTTTGATGGATGTTAGCAAGCGTTTTTACAAAAAATGTATTGTAAAGGATGACCGTTTGGTAGGTGCCGTGATGATGGGCGATAAAAGTGAGTTTGCCGAATTCAAAAGTTTGATTGAAGACTGCACTGAGTTGTCTGACAAACGAGACGAGCTTCTACGAGGACAAAGCAATTCGACGCCTGTTTTAGGAAAACTAATCTGCTCTTGTAGTCAGGTTGGTGAAGGAAATTTAAAGGAAGCCATTCAAGGAGGCTGTACGGAGTTTACAGCACTTTGCAAAACAACAGGAGCCGGACTTGGTTGCGGAAGCTGTAAGCCTGAAGTTAGAGATATATTGAAAAGCACCAAAGTTGAAAGTATAAATGCATAAGACGATGAACAACGATTTACAACGTATATTTATAAAGGGAGGTGTATTGTCTCCAGGTGAGCTCAAACAAATTATTGAATTGGCGGAAGCACTTCAGTTAAAAGAAATCTTTTTTGGTTCCCGACAAGACATCAATTTGCCTTTTAAGGAATCGGACAGAGACATCTTAAAACAATTTCCAGATTTAACGATGGATATTGTTTCCGAGGAATCGTATCAGAATATTGTATGTTCTTATGTTTCGGCAGATATTTTTCAAAATACCCCTTGGGTAAACGGTGTGAAGTATTTATACATACTCGAAAATTTTAGATACAACCCCAAATTAAAAATCAACATTACCGACCCTCAACAGCAGTTGGTGCCTCTTTTTAGTGGTGAGCTGAATTTTATTGCTTCGGAACACGAAGATTATTGGTATTTGAATTTAAAACTACCGCACTGGAAAGAATCTGTTTACTATCCGGTATTGATTTTTAGCTATGATATTCACAAGATATCTAAGGAAATTGAAGAAATTTACAAGGATGCCGACGATGTGGAAGAGTTGTTTGATCTTATCAATGCCAACATTCAAACCAACAACCGAACTATTGAGAAAAAACTACAGGTTACCTACGAGCCCTTCCCGTATTATGAAGGAATGAACAGTATTGGGAACAACAGGTATTGGTTAGGCTTGTATTGGAGAAATAACAAATATGATTTGAGTTTCTTAAAAGAATTTTCTGAATTCTGTCTGGATCATAAGGTTGGAAAAATATGTATCACTCCTTGGAAGTCGTTTATCGTTAAAGGAATTTATAAGGAAGACAAACTCACCTTGGAGAAGTTTCTAGGAAAACGAGGAATCAACGTACGCCATTCTTCTTTGGAATTGAACTGGCATATCCCAGTGGCCGATAAGGACGCTTTAGAATTGAAGGAATTCATTGTAAAGAGTTTTGACCAAAACGACATCAGTACTTATGGTATGACTTTCGGCATTAGCAATCACGGCGACAACAAGGCGTATTTTACGACAGCGATGGTGGAGAAAAATAAAACACCCGACATTGTTAAAGATTTTATTGTACGACCTACGTTTAATGTGCTTTATTCTAAAAACTTTGATCCAAATTCACAGAAATATATCGTTTATGCACAAGATGTAGATAAAATTGAACTCCCAGGATTACTTATGGAGTTGAGTAGAATGTATTTCGACCAGCTCGGAGACACAGCAGAGGAAACAGACGCTAAGAAAACGAAAATCGAGGTCCCTGTTTTGTCTGAAGTGTACCAATGTACGGATTGTTTATCGGTATACGACAGTGCCTATGGAGATATTGAGGCAAACATTGCTCCTAATACTTCTTTTGAAGAACTTCCAGAGGATTATTCTTGTCCGGTCTGTGAAGGTGCAAAGACGTTGTTTGAAAAGGCGAGTATATAGAAACATCTCCTTTACGTACTTTCGTGGATGAAATGGCCTGCGCAAGGTGAGATGGTGATATGGTGAAGTGGTGAAATGCTTCGCTAGTCTCGATTCAAGAAATCTTGAAACTAAATTTTTATCTTTGTTATACTAAAATCAAGTCATTATGGATTTACAAGCGGAAATTAACTGGATACAAAAAGCATTATCAGAATCTAATGATCCCACTTTTGTAGAAGCTGTAAAAAACATGATACAATCAATCCGTAAACAAAGGAAACCTTGTCATCCGAACAGATGCAGGAAGATTTATTAATGGCAGAAGCAGATATCAAAGCAGGCCGTGTTTATAGTTCAGAAGAAGCAAAAAAGATTGTCAATAATTGGGAACTATAATCAACCCCACCGCTTCACGAAAAATTAGTGCACAGAAAAAGCGTAACATCTCCTTGTAAAGTTCTTGTATAGCTAATTTTAATTGCTAATCGCGTAGAATAAGTAACTTTGTTTCTAGAAAAAATGGAGTAATTTTACGCAAATTGTGATGAAGAAACTTTTATTGTATTTCTTGTTGTTCCCCTCAATCCTCTCGGCACAAATCAACGAAAGTGACACGCTTAAGATAAAAGCAGGTCTTTCTCTTTCCGGATTTTACCAGGGAGGAAATGTTGAAACTTTAATTTATAGAGCCAAAACGGACCTCAGTTTTACGCTCTGGAAAAAATGGGTTTTCAAAAACCAAAACTCTTATATTTATCAGGCGTTTGGAAAAGAAAAGGCAGACGAAGATATTTTAGTTCTTAACTTTCTATACCTGAATCCTGACCGAAAAGTATATCCTTTTGCCCTGGGTTTTGTGAGCACCAATTTTCGAAGGGAAATTGAATTGCGCTATCTGACAGGTGTCGGTATTACTTTTCAGGCCTTAAGCAAAGAGGACTATTGGCTTAAGTTTTCTATTTCAAGTGAATATGAACGCACCTATTTTTCTAAGACCAGCTTTAACTATCCGGAGTACAATGGACAAGAAACCATCAATACCCTTCGTGGAACCATCTGGGCCAATGGAAAGTACAAGCTGTTTAAAGGTAAAATGGTCTTCACACATGAAAGTTACTATCAGCCCTCTCTTGAAGATGCCAATAATTATCGTTGGCAAGCGGATTTAGGTCTTGAATTGCCTATCTGGACGTCTTTTAGTTTTAAAATAAGCTACCGCCACACCTATGAAAATATTGTCATCGAAAACCAAAAACGACAAGATCAATTTTTAACCATGGGCTTTACCTTAAAAAACTATTAGCCGCTTTCTGATTTCTAGTAATAGAATAACAATAAAAAAACCAATTCACGCATTCACCACTTCACTCCTTTACTCCTTTACTCCTTCACTCCTTCACTCCTTCACTCCTTTACCCGCCAAAGGCGGGCAGGTCACCTCACCCCCTAAAAACCCTATCCTTTTCGGAATTTTTTGGACTTCTCATTTGTTATGACAAGTTTAAAATCGAAAATATTCTTGCATATAACTTAACCTATGTTTAGGTTTGCTAACTATTAACAATTGCTCATATCTATCTATGTCTGAGAAGATGTTTTTGTTGTATAAATAGACTGTTAGATTCAAAAATAAAAAATACTATGAAAAAGCACATCCTACTATTCGTTTTAGTTTTTGTAAATAATATTTGCACTTCACAGGAACCAGACGCCACAGGCCTTTACTTTAATTACAATAAATCAATTGATTTGGCCATGTCCGCTCCAAAACCTTATGTTTTTAAAGATTATAGCAAAATTGGTTCCGTAGATAATATTACCGGTGCTTTTGGTTTAAATATACCAGTGCACACAATTAAAACTCCTTATGCTGATTTTCCAATTAATATTACTTATCATACAAATGGGGTAAAATTAGATGCGATTTCTAATGAATTAGGAATAAATTGGAATTTAAACATTGGAGGAGAAATAAACAGAATCGTAAATACTGTATCTGATGATAGAATTACCGAAGTTTATAGACCAAAACACATCCCGATAGGAAAAGACAAATGGCAGGATTTTCACTCATGGGATCTCCGACCAATAGCTTAAACATATTTAGATATTGGAGAGGCTGCCCAACTATATGAAATAAAATTAAACGAATCGAGAGCAATTTTTGGAGCTGCAAACACTGGTGCTGGCTCCTGGTATATAAATCAATTTCCGAAATCTGCAAATAATAAAGAACCGACTATAGTAGTGAATACAGAGGTTGAATGCTTGAACGAAATGAGGTATTATGAAGGTGGTTTTTCAAGCAGAGTTCCTTTCACTTTTGACTCGGAGTTAGATTATTTTAGGGTCAATCTTTTAGGTCGTAATTTAACTTTTGTTCTCAAAAGAGTCGATGAATACTTTTACGGCAATCTGCATGTACATTTGTCAACTATGAGACCACCTTATAACACTAAACTTTTCGAAGCTGTTTGTTTGGATGATTTGGGTTATAAAATAGATTTTGAATATGGCACACTCCCATTTTATTATTCCAACAACAAAGAACTAGGTCGATATGTAAATGCTTCTGCGATTGTAAAGTTTAATATCACCGACAAAAAAGGAATTATATACAACTTTGATAAATTGGTATTGTCTGATTATGACTATATAACTGATTTTTACCATCAATTTCAAAATTCCATAAACAACAATCGATTTGTACAAACCAAACGCTTTGAAACAAGAGCAGACAAATGGAAATTAAGTTCAATAACGCTTCCAAATTTAGACTCCATTACCTATAGATATGATTCAAATAAATATAGTTATTTACGAAGTGTGCCAAGACGTCATGACGGTGAGTATCTGAATAAACCTTATAATTTAAAACCTGCTAAACCTCCTTATGGATTTGAATATTTGGAAAGTCAAATTGAAGATTATTCAATTCGTGAAATCGAATATAATGGACAGAAAATAAAATTTAGCTATTCAAATGAAAGACCAGATCTATTAGACGAAATTGGAAAAAACCTAATTGGTATTAGTGTTTTGGATGTAAATAACAACACGATTAGGTCATTTGAATTCAACAAGCAGTTTTATTTTTACGATGACGAAGGACATTACGACTACAAAATGTTTTTGACAGGCGTCAATGATTCCCAAAAAGAATTTTCTTATAATTTTGAATATTACAACGCAGATCTGTTAAGAAGAAGAACAGATTTAAGATTTCATGACTTATTTGGCTATCCAAATGGGTATCTTGGTCCTAGCACCTACCCTTGTTTTCCAAAACTGTATATAAGTCTGAACGACTTATTTGGAAATAAAATATCTTATCATAAACCTTCACATAATAACTATTTTGAAATCAATGGAACAGATAGAACGCCTGACTCAGATGCTGTAAAATACGGAACAATGAATAAAGTTCTCTTCAACACGGGAGGTTCCTTGATAATTGACTATGAGAACAACACCTATTTTGATGAGCGCCTATTATCAAAAAAAACATTGGGTCCGGGGGTCAGGGTAAAAGCACTAAAATATAATGATGCAAACAATGTATTGAAAAACAAAAAGACATATAAGTATCATATTTTTAATTCTGAGGACCGTTCAAGCGGTCGGTTGCTGTACAAACCGTCTTATGCATACTTTAAAAATTATTGTTTTGACAATGAATACGATAAGGAAAATTGGGAAGACGCTCCGGAACTGAACGTATATGAATTTGAAGACAGGTTTTCTTACAACGATCGAATGGTGTTTGATAATTTTTACACAAAAGAAACTTTAGAACAAACAACCAATCTATCGGAAGAACTCATAGCGAAAAAGATGATTCATATATCAAATAATCCTTTGGGTCCCACTTCAGACATCTATGGACGCGAACTTATTTACACAAATGTAACAGAAATAGAAACAAATAGTGACGAAACAAAAAACAATGGAAAAAAATGTTTTACTTATAAATATGTTGATAACAGAGGTAATGTACATGGCACATCCGGTTTTCGTGCAGATGACATATATAATTACCCCCTGGGTGAGTATTTATCTCCCTACATCAACAGTCATGATTTTGTACCTTATTATAAGGAATTAAGAACAATTAAGGGATTTATTGAAAAAGAAGCGAAAGAAATATATCCTTTTCCGGAGCGTAGCTTTTTCGACACCAAAGAAAATGCAAGTTTTGGAAAGATAGAAAAAGTAGCATTCTTTAATGCTAATGACGAGTTATTGCTTTCAAAAGAATACAGTTATGATTATTTGAAAAAACCCTCAATTAATAATAACAAATTGACCAATATTAAGAGGGATTACCACAAACTTCATCAGTATTTAGAATCATCAGCCGATAGAACATTTTACAGAGGAATAAGACCTGCTGGAAATTATTCGCAAGGGAATTTTCAAAATTGGAACGGGATGCTCCTTTTTGCTCCTAATAAATTGACATTCAACTCGAAACTTGTGGTGAACAATATCTTAACAAAAACATATACCAAAAATGGAATTATTGAAAACAATCAAGAACTTATTTATGACAGTTTAAATGGAAATATTATTGAAGAAAAAAATTATCAAAGTGACGGTGAAATTGTCCGAATAGAATATGAATATCCCGATAAAAATTCAAACGAACCCTGGATAGTTAAACTGTTTGAAAAAAACTTGATAGATATACCTTTCATAGTGAAATACTATGAAAATGACATTTTCTTAAAATCAAATAAAGATGTATTTGCTTTTGACAATAAAGATATTCCTTTATTAAAAAAATCCATAGGAATATACGCTACTAAAGAAGGCGAAACAGAAGAGAAAGAAGAACTTGTTTTTTATAAACATAATAGCAAAGGGAAACCTGTTGAAGTTTCAAAAGCAGATGGCACACATGTTATTTATTTGTGGGGATATAATAAACAGTATCTGATTGCAAAAATAGAAAACGAAACTTTTACAAATCTGGAGGCACGCATTGGCAATAATATCGACGTTTTCCCCAATGCACAAATGGCGTCAAACGAAGATAACGACAGAACTATAGACCTCTTAGTTAATGGAGTACGCACTTATATTGGAACTGAAGGGGCGCTTCGCAATAAATTGGAAACACTTAGAATAGTTTTCCCCCAAGCCAAAGTAACCACCTATACCTACGATCCCCTTATAGGTATAACTAGTATTACCGACCCCAGAGGCCAAACCATCTATTACCATTACGACGAGTTCAACCGTTTACAAGTTGTAAAAGATGCGGAAGGCAATGTTTTGAGTAAAAACGAATACCATTATAAAAATTAAAAGTAGTTATGAGAAAATTGTATATATTTTGTGGGGTCGTAATTTTACTTTATCCACGCTCCTATGCTCAGATAATAAGCGATTTAGTAAATCGAGTACCGCACATCATATTCTATATAGATGGAGATAGAGACGGTTATGGAGACCCTTCCACGAGACGTATAACCCAAGGGATGTATCCAGATTACGTTCATTATTGGGTGTTTAACGGACTTGATTGTGACGACACAAATTCCGATATCAATCCGCAAACCAACTGGTACAGAGATCTTGATGGCGACGGCTATGGAAATGAAAACCAATCTATCGTACAATGTGTACAGCCCGAAAATTACGTTTCTAACCAATTAGATTGCGACGACACAAATTCCAATATTCATAACGAGAGAGCCTGGTTTTTCGATGGTGACCACGATGGTTTTGGTAATCCAGAGGACATAATAACTCAATGTACACAACCCGATGGCTATGTTTCCAATGCCTCAGATGTATGTCCGGATTATGCCAGCTTTGAGAATAATGGATGCTCAGCATTTGGTAATGAAAATTATATACATACCACTACTTACTTAAATGCATTTTCTGAAGCCCAATTGTCAACTATATCTGCATCCGACAAACTGGAAAACATCACGTACTTCGACGGACTCGGACGCCCAAAACAGCAAATAGCCATTGGACAAAGTCCCACAGGAAAAGACATCATCACCCCAATATTGTATGATGCATTTGGACGCCAGCCCAAAGACCATTTGCCTTATGTGCCCGGTGACACCAACAATGGCGCATTTAGAACAGGCGACCAAGAAGCAGTTCTGCAAAGCTATTATAGTGGGTTACATCCAAACGATTTTACCGAAGGCATTGCCGCTTCCAACCCTTTTTCCGAAAAAGTATTGGAAGCCTCTCCCCTCAACCGGGTGTTGGAACAAGCCGCTCAGGGAACCGACTGGGCAGTTGGTAACGGACATACCATAAAATTTGACTACCAAACCAACAGCACTGAAGAAGTACGCCTTTTTGAGGTAGCGTTGACCAATACTTACGAACCCACGCTTATTGAAACAGGTTTCTACAACTCCGGAGAACTCTATAAAACCATCACCAAAGATGAAAACCACGACGGTACCAGCACAAAAAACCATACCATCGAGGAGTTTAAAGACAAACAGGGACGTGTCATTTTAAAACGAACCTATGCTTCGACAGGCTCAGCACAAGTTGAAGCACATGATACCTATTATGTCTACGACGATTTTGGAAACCTGAGCTATGTAATCCCACCTTTAGTAAACACGTCAGATGGCATATCGAACACGGAGCTTGCCGAAGCGTGTTACCAGTACCAATACGATTACCGAAACCGATTGATTGAAAAGAAAATCCCGGGAAAAGATTGGGAGTATATCATCTATGACAAATTAGACCGACCTGTTCTGACACAAGATGCCAATTTAAGAGCCAACAATCAATGGTTGTTTACCAAATACGATTTGTTTGGAAGGGTGGTGTATACAGGACGCTACAACCATTCCGAAGTATTGGACCAAAATGAAATGCAAGCTTATTTTACAGAACAAAATACCTTAGATCCGTACAATGCCTATAACATAAACGCTACCAAAATGTACGAGGAAAAAGTACTTTCAGGAACCGGCTTTGAAAATAGTTATTATACGAATGACAACTTTCCTACAACGAATATCGAAATCCTCACCATCAATTATTTTGACGATTACCATTTTGATACCGTCGGCTTGACCTTGCCTACCTCCGTCTTAGACCAACCCGTAACCACCCGTACCAAAACCCTGGCTACGGGCTCTAAAATAAAAGTACTGAACCCAAGCCCTGAGGCTCTCGAAGGGTGGATTACGACAATCAACGCCTATGACGAAAAGGCACGTCCCATATATACTGCCAGCCATAATGCCTATCTGGAAACCACCGATATCGTAAAAACCCAACTCGACTTTGTTGGGAAAGTAGACCAAAGCATTAGTATGCATTCCAAAACAGGGCAAGACAACATTGTGGTGCAAGACGAATTTACCTATGACCACAGCGGCAGAGCGCTAAGCCATACCCAAGCCATTGCCGACTCAGAAACGAGCCTTTTAAACGCAGTTCCCGAAAACCTTGAATTGGACGGAACTAGCCATACTGACCAGCCCATTTCGGCCACGCATTCCATAATACTCAAACCTGGCTTTACAGCAACGCCTGGTTTTCATGCCAGCATAAGTCCAGAGACACCTAATACGGTTGCCAAAGAATTGATAAGTTTCAATAGCTATGATGAACTGGGACAGCTACAAAGCAAAAAAGTGGGTGGAGCGGTTTCTGCCGAGCTAGCAAATTCAGCAGGTTTGCAGACCATCGACTATACATACAATATTCGTGGTTGGCTAAAAAACATAAACGAAGACACCAACGCAGACAATGACTTGTTTGACTTTAGTCTGGCGTATAACCATCCAACATCGGGAACGGCGTTGTTTAATGGGAATATCAGTCAGACCCGCTGGAGTACGCTTTCAGAAAACACTACCCCCAACCCTGTTAGCAACAGCTACAGCTATACTTATGATGCGCTAAACAGAATTACCGCTGCGGTTGACAATACCGGACATTACAATTTAAATTCCATAGGCTACGATCAGAACGGCAATATTCTAAGCTTAAGCCGACAAGGGCATACCGACAATACGGCTTCTAATTTTGGATTGATGGATGATTTGGTGTACACTTATGACACTGGCAACAAGTTATTAAGCGTAACAGATAGCGGTACCACAAACACCGGTTTTAAAGATAACAACACGACTGGCGATGATTATTCGTATGACCTGAACGGCAATATGACCGAGGATAAAAACAAACGGATAACTAATATAGATTACAATTATTTAAACCTACCCACAAAAATTGACATTAGTTACGGAGGAAGTTCAAATATTCGCTATATTTATGATGCGCTAGGAACAAAACTATCAAAACAAGTGAGCTCCAAATTTGAAATAAGCACTACAGATTACGCAGGTAATTTTGTATATCAAAACAACCAGTTGCAATTCTTCAATCAAGCGGAAGGTTATATACAGCCCGTCATTGCGAGCGATAGCGAAGCAATCCCACAGTATGAATACGTTTACCAATACAAAGACCATTTGGGCAATGTACGTTTGTCCTATATGAATTCAACAGGAGTCTATCAGCGTATTTTAAACAATCGTTTTACGGAAGATCTGGAAGGTTGGTTGGAAAATACGAATGCCAATAATTCTCTGGAAAATGGTCGTTTAAAATCGGAAGTACAGCAGGCTTGGTCTGGTGTAAAGCACTATTTAGAGGATTTTACAACCACTGCTGGTAAAACATTGAAAGTCAAAGTAGTTTTTGACAAAGGAAATACACAGTCCAATATACGCCTCTATCTGAATGAAAGAGACCCGGATGGCAACCATGTTGCTTATAACGTCCGAACCTACGATTTACAAACAGGCACCTCAGAATTCAGTTATACCCCGAGCACTACCGGAAACAGCATCATTTTCCGTATTGACAAAGACAATACACATACGGATACCGAAACCTATTTTTACTTGGATGCCGTAAGTCTGGTTCAAGGGGAGTTGGAGATTGTAGAAGAATCGAACTATTATCCTTTTGGACTTCTTCATAAAGGATACAATAATATTGTGAGTGCTAGTGGGAATAGTACTGCGCAGAAATATAAATTTGGTGGCAAAGAATACCAAGAAGAATTGGATTTGGATTGGTATGATGTTACTGCTCGTAATTATGACCCTGCTTTGGGTAGGTGGATGAATTTAGATCCTCTTGCTGAAATGATGAGAAGACACTCTCCTTATAATTTTGCATTTGATAATCCAATATATTTTATTGATCCTGATGGGATGGCTCCATTAGGACCAAATGATTGGTTTGAAAATGAAAAAGGAGATATTGTTTGGCATGATAGTAAGGCAGAATCTTTTACAAATGACCAAGGTGAATGGAAAAATGTAGGAGCCAATACAGAAGAAGTAAAAGAGCATTTGGGATTACCTTCAGAGCAAACGTTTTCTAAAACAGACGTTAGTCTTGTGGCTGTCGGAGGAACTAAAGGAGGAGCTCCAGGGTTAGTGTTAACAGAAGTTAGCGGGACAGTTGATTCAAGTTTAACATTAGAAAATGCAGGAGAAAATGGTGCAGAACGAATCGACGGAGAAACTTCAGTATCTGAAGTAAATATTAACACTACTATTGGTGCAAATACAAGTGCTCCAGGTATTTCTTTTGATAATATTGGAGGGGAAACAACTGCATTTGAAAAAACAACCCCATTAGGGAAGACAGATTTAGCTAGTGGAAAAATTTCTCAATCGGATGGAGCAACAATAAAACCAACTAATTCAACAGCAGTAAATGGAACTTCCTCAATTAGTGTTGGTTTAAAAAAATATAATCAAATTACGAGAAACCATTCTAATCCTCCTCAGTCTATTGGCGTTAAAGCGAATATAGGAGCAAAACATGGTTTTAGAAAAAAAGTTTTTACAGTAAATCAAAAAATTAATTTACAATAATGAAGCAAATTTTAATCTTGTTCATCTTTATATTGTCTGCATGTAGCAACCCTAAAAATTGCGAAAAGTATTATAATGACTATGTTGATTTAAGAGTTGAATCAAAAGATAAGGACGCAATTATTGCGATAGGTAAAGCCATTGATTGTAATCAAAAAAATGAAGATTACTTGTTTGAAAAAGTTACTTATTTAATAGAGCTAAATAAAATTTCAGAAGCAAAAAATGATATGATAATTCTTCAAAATATAAATAATTCCTTCAAAAAAGAATTTCCTTTATACGGTTTACTGGAATTAAAAACAGGAAACAAAAATAAAGGAAATAAAGAATTGTCTAGGGTTTTTGATAATTTATCAAAACTAGAATATAATGAAAATAATTTTAACTTATTTTATTATAAATTATTACTTCAAGTATATATTAAGGGGAAAAAGTTTACTTTAAAAGAAATTGAAAATCAAAAATTGTATAATAGTTCAAATGAAAAAGCAACGATGCAATATTTGGTTAACCTAATTAATTCTGAAAAAGACAGTTTAAATGTTTTGTGTAAAGCTTTTAAAATTAAAGAATAAATAGTTATTTAAAATGAAAAACCACAGCTCTAAGTTGTGGTTTTTTTATGCAATAGATTTAAGTTTTACACTTTTAATTAGGGCATCGAGCGTGTATAAAATATACTTTTTATCCTGTTCGTTAAACTCAGAAATTTCTTGAAAGCGTTTTAACATCTCTGGATTTTAAAAGAGTTCCGCATTATCATTTTCTCCAAGAAAATAACCCAAAGATACTTTGAGAGCTTTAACAATTTTAAACGCTGTCTCAATAAATGGCTTTACTTCATCACGTTCCTAACGTCCAATTACAGGCGCGAATCCCTCCGCGTTGCCTACGTCCTCTATAAAAAAAGCCAACGGCAATATGACCGAGGATAAAAACAAGGGCATCACTGCCATTTCTTACAATCATTTAAACTTGCCTAGACAAGTGTTGTTTGGAACCGCAACAATATTTCCTATATTTACGATGCAACAGGCACAAAACTAGCAAAAGTGGTCAACGAAAACGGCACATAGCTATCAACAACCCAATACGCAGGCAACTATGTGTACAAAGAAGGTGTATTGCAGTTTTTCAACACCCCAGAGGGTTATGTAACACCAACTGTCACACCGAGCGGAGTCGAGGTGGAGTATGTCTACCAATACAAAGACCATTTGGGCAATGTACGTTTGTCCTATATGAATTCAACAGGAGTCTATCAGCGTATTTTAAGCAATCGTTTTACGGAAGATCTGGAAGGTTGGTTGGAAAATACGAATGCCAATAATTCTCTGGAAAATGGTCGTTTAAAATCGGAAGTACAGCAGGCTTGGTCTGGTGTAAAGCACTATTTAGATGGCTTTACCACCACCGCTGGTGAGGTATTAAACGTAAAAGTAATTTTTGACAAGGGGAACACCCAATCTAATGTACGCCTCTATTTGAATGAAATAGACCCGGATGGCAACCATGTTGCTTATAACGTCCGAACCTACGATTTACAAACGGGTACCTCAGAATTTAGTTATACCCCGAGTACTACCGGAAACAGCATTATTTTTCGAATTGACAAGGACAACACCTACACAGATACAGAAACCTATTTTTACTTGGATGCCGTAAGTCTGGTTCAAGGGGAGTTGGAGATTGTAGAGGAATCGAACTATTATCCTTTTGGACTTGAACATAAAGGATACAATAATATTGTGAGTGCTAGTGGGAATGCGACTGCACAGAAATATAAATTTGGAGGAAAAGAATACCAAGAAGAATTAGGTTTGGATTGGTATGATGTGTCTGCAAGAAATTATGATCCTGCTTTGGGTAGGTGGATGAATTTAGATCCTCTTGCTGAAATGATGAGAAGACACTCTCCTTATAATTTTGCATTTGATAATCCGATATACTTTATAGATCCTGATGGGATGATGCCTTTTGGTCCTATTAATCCTACTGGAACAGCTATAACGGTAAACAAAATAGTTAATAGAGTTGTTAGTTTTTTTAAAGGGCTTGATTATACTGATAATAGTTCTTCTACACCAAGTGTTTCTGGAGTAAGTGGTGGTCATAATATGGCTAGACCAAATGATGGAACTCCTACTCACAATGTTAATCATGATGATTTTGGAGGTACTAGAAGTAATGGAGGAACAGCATCTAAAGTTTTAAAAGGAGTTAAAAATGTATCAGATGCTTCTCAAATAGGAACTGAAGTTATGAATTCTAATGACAAAAGCACTAATAATGGAACTATAGATTCGAATAATAAAGATGGAGACACTACTAAATCGAGTGATGAAAAAGATCAAACAATTACTAAAACTGTTATAGCAAAGAATTTTACCGCATCCATGGACGGTACAGCAATAGATTCAACAGAAACAGAAGTCAAATTTACGGGTGATCACGAAAAAGTTCAAAAACAAGTGGATTCCACAAAACAAGTTTCCGATTCACAGAGAAAAACAGCTAATTTCTTCTACAATGGCAACTAATTTTATTAAACTTTCAATTATATGTATATCGTCAATAGTATTGTTTTATTCTTGCGATAAAGAGAACTATAAAAAAGAGTTTTATTCAGATGGAACTTTAAAATCAAAAGTTCAAATAAATGATAAAGGTGTTCTTAATGGTCTTTATGAAGCATATTATAAGAATGGTCAAACTAAAATAGCAGGAACTGTAAGGAATAACTTAAAGTTAGGCTGGTGGGATACTTATGATTCATTAGGTCATATCTCATCAAAAAAAGAGTATTTGATATTCAGAGATAGTACGTATAAAAATCAATCTATTTTTTACGATAAAACAGGGAGCATCAAAAATGATGTTAGTTCTTTTTACAAAATAGAACTACCTGATACTATAACACTTGGTAAAAATATAGGAAGAATACATTACAATTCTAATTTTCTAAAAACAAAAGAGAAGTTTTTACAAGTTATTATAGATAATCAATATTCTGATTCTGAAATTAGAAAAGATACTTTTGTAGAAGATTTTACCAATACAAGGTTTGGTGTTTTTGCTCATAAAATCGGAACAAAAAAAATAACGGGAACTATTATTGAAAAGCTCATATATGTTACTGAAATCAATAAAGATTCATCTGAATTGATTATAAAAAACCATAAAAAGTATTTTGAAAAGACAGTCTATGTAAAAGACGCTTTATAAATTAATTACTCATGATTAAAAACACTATGGACTACCTACTAAATTTGGTACAAATCATTAAGCCACATTCATAAAATTATTAATTCTGATTTCTAGTTCTTTTTCAGCTGGAGTTTTATATCCAATTGATAAATGTATTCTTTTGTAATTATACCAATTTATATAGCTTTTAATTGTTTCAAATGCTCGTAAATGAGTTTTAAACTTGCCTATACAAGTATCGTTTGGAACCGAAACTATTTCCTGTATTTACGATGCAACAGGCACAAAACTAGCAAAAGTGGTCAACGAAAACGGACATAGCACAACAACCCAATACGCAGGAAACTATGTGTATAAAGAAGGTGTGTTGGAGTTTTTCAATACCCCAGAGGGGTATGTACAGCCCGTCATTGCAAGTCCTTCGACAAGCTCAGGACAGGCTGCCGAGCTAAGCTATATTTACCAATACAAAGACCATTTGGGTAATGTTCGCCTGAGTTATATGGTTTGTTGCGGGTTTATAAGTACTACTTTTTCGTATTATAACTGACCTTTATTTTATTATACATCTTTCGTTCAAGCACCTAAACCGCTATTTTTTACATAGATTGTTCTATGCCTTTTTTTATTCAGTTCGTTGTTTTATCCATTCAATCATTATTTCCAAAACTTTTGGTGAGAAAGTCTGTTCAATAGTTGCATATTCGTTTGGTAATCCAGTTTCACTTTCTTGAAATAAATGGTTTAAATTTTCCAATTGTTTTGTTTCAACATCTTCGTTTCCATTTTCTTTCAGGGTTTTTTCGATAGTTTCAAGGTTTTCTTTTGGTGGTACTTGTAAATCATTCGACCCATTAAGGGCAAGAACCGGACATTTGGTTTTGCTCAAAGCTATTTGAGGGTCAAATTTTATAAAATCTGTTAGCCAAGGAATTGACAGTTGCTCTGAAATGGTTTGGATTTGACTTTCAGGTAACATTGCTCCAAATACTTTAGTAAAATAATTTTTTAGTGCTGTTTGCAATTGGATTTTGTTATTGTTTGATTTTAAAATTATGTCATAAGCACCTTTCATATTATTTTGCCCTTGTGTAATTCCTACTTCTGGGACTCCCATTTTTCGTTCAATTTGTTCTTTTTGTAAAAGCATAAGCTTATCGCCTCTTATTCCAGAGCCTGCAAGAATTACAATAAACGAAACGTCTGTATTTTCACTTGCTATAATTGGTGCAATTACACCACCCAAACTATGACCAATCAATCCAATTTTAGAATGATTAATCTCTTTGTGGGTTTTTAAAAATTCAAATGCACTTTTAGTGTCATTAACAAACCCTTTGAGTCCAGTTTTATTATAATTACCTTCTGATTCACCAGTACCTCTATCATCAACTCGTAACACAGCAATACCTCTTTTAGTAAGGTAATCAGCTATTACTAAAAATGGCTTATGGTTTAATAGTTCGGAATTTCTGTCTTGTGGACCACTTCCACTAATCAAAATTACAGCAGGAAAATCAGAACCCTTTTTTGGATAGGTTAGTGTTCCTGCAAGAGAAATATTATCAAGGTTATTTTTAAATACAACATTTTCGGATGTATAACCAAAAGGTTCTTTAGGCTCTTGTGGCCTATTCTTTTGAGCGTATAAATTCAATGTGATAATTGTTGTTATAAAGTATAAAAGTTTTGTATTCATCTTTTTTGTTTCTTAACGTTTTGAAATTTCAGGTATGAATAGACTACAGGGATGATTGATATAATAGCAGTTACTATTATAAATAATGTAAAATTAGTTTGCTTTTCTAACAACAAACTTGAAAGTATAAGTATAAGACCTCCAATAAACCACAATTTTCCTCCTAATTTGTGTGTTTCTTTCCATACAGTTTCGTTTTCTAATGTCCAAGGTGTTCTAATTCCAATGAAGTAATTTGCTTTTATTGTTTTAAAATAATTTCCAAGAATTAAATAAAGTAAGCCTATTATCAATACCATATAATTTGGATTCGTAATAGATTGATTTTTTGCGGAATAAATTATGAATAGTGCTAATAATGACATAAAAGTGGTCATTAAGAATTTTAATATTTGAAGCTTGTTGCCCATTTTATTCAGTTTGTTCTTTGGGTCTATTTTAGGAACAACCAAAAAGATTATATACACTAATAATGGCAGTAGAAAAGGAATGATTATAAGTTCTGATTTACCACCGTATCTATCTATATCTCCTTTTAAATCCCAATGCATAGGAACTTTGCTTGGTAAATCATTCCATAGATATACCAAATAGATAAATGGTAAAAGCACAATTGCAATTAGCGGTAATTCCTTTTTTAAATTCATATTTATTTTTTTAACGTTAGTATCCAGTTTAATAAATCCTCTAATATGCTTGTGTTTAATGAATATTCAACAAACTGACCTTTTTTCTCACTTGTTATTAAATCTGCTCTTTTAAGAATATCAAGATGATGTGAAATACTTGGTTTGGATATATTAAATCTATCCGCAATTTCTCCAGCATTCATATCTTTTTCTTTTAACAGCTCGACAATTTGTCTTCTGGTTTCATCATTTAGTGCCTTGAAAAGAGAGTTCATTTATTTAGTTATTTAGACAAATATCTAAATAATATTTCAAATGCGCAAATTTAGTTAGGTTTTTAAATGGAATAAAGAAGTAGCACTGGGATTCTAAAATGTCCTTAGTTGATTTTCGGTCTCATGCAGTTGATTTATTGTATTTATTCAGGATATTTTAGCTCTTAATTTATTCTTTTAAAAAAATATTCTTCCCTATTAATACTCCAATAAAAGCTCCTATTTGGACACTCACAACCATTCCAAAAACACTTTGATAGGCTCCTGAATGCCCAGGAAGTGAGGCAGAGGCAAGTCCGACCTATTCTCCAATAATTGCACCAACTACGAGACTTATAAACTGGATTAAATATTTTCACGCTCCTCCAGTTTTCTCAGTTGGGTTCCGACTAGGAATGGTTAAAAACGACTAAGCCAAAAAGTACCCTTTTACTGGGAGGTTGCTACCCATAAAGGTTGAAATTATGAATTGCCCTTTACTTTTCACAGTTCGTTTTTAATTGGGGTTTGGAAATGCTCTCATGGATGAATAGCGTTTGTAGGAATCAAATATCTCCGGATCCGGCCCCACAGTTCTTGGATCTCCGGTTCTCTTTAATTCCTCGAGCAATGCTGCTTTCAGTTCGTTCTCTGTAGCAATATACTGACTCCTTCCTGCCAGATTGTTTAAACAAAATGGATCTTTTACCACATTGTACAATTCAAATTCAGGCCGTTTGTTGTAGATTAAATCAAAATAGGGTTTTATGAACGTATCATTGTAGTTTTCAATGATATTTATTTTTGAAGGACTGTCGTCAATATCCGTAAATGCAGCTTTCTTAATGTATTTCCCATTTGCATCCAAACCGAACATAGGTAGCAATTCATTCGGTTTTTCTGGATTGTATTTTTGGGGTGCCCCAGTAGGCCAACGTTCGGGTTTTAGGTTCCATATAAAAATACAATCACCTCCTCTTATCATACGTTGTGGATAGCCCCAATTCTTATATCGCGAAGAAGAATGTCGTTCTCTTCCTACAAACACATACTTTTTAGCGGTTTGTACTTCACTTCTACTTGTCGACCTAAGTAACGGCAGCAAACTTTTTCCTGTAAGAGGTAACATCCCTTCAGTTTTTGTTTCTGTTACTTCTATAATTGTAGGTGCGAGCTCAATAAAACCGATGGGGTCTTTTACAATTTTCCCTCCGGGAAAGCCTTTCGGATAGCGGATTGCCATGGGTACATGGGCTCCATATTCAAAGGCATTGGCCTTGGCCAGCGGAAAAGCCATGCCATTATCGGAGGTTACAATAACAATTGTATTTTCCAATTCTCCGATTTCTTCCAGGTAATTGAGCATTCTTTGCAAATGCAAATCAAACCATTCTATTTCTACGGCATAATCTAAAAGATCACCACGAATCACATTATTATCGGGAAGGAATCCTGGTACCTCAGCATCTTTTAATTGTTTCCCCATTCGTTTCCAGGCACCTTTTTCAAAAGCTCTGTGTGGTTCCTTAGCGCCATACCAAAAAAAGAAAGGTTTGTCTTTTTTTACATTCTCAATAAAATATTTGAAATTTTCTGCATAGTTAGCCTTGCCAATACCACTTGCTACACGTTCGTCTGCTTCTTTAGTATATCTTATTTCACTGTGCGAAATACCTCCTGCATCTGTTTTTCTTCGTATAGCATCCTTGTCATTTCTTGCATATCGAAACGGACTTACCCCTTTTCCACTGCGTCCTGTAACATAGCCGTTCTTTTCCAATAGGTCGATAAAAGGCACGTATTTTTTCAACCAAGAAGAAGCGTGCTGGCCCGATTGTTCATTTTGCCAATGGTGACGCCCCGTAACAATAGCACTTCTCGAAGGTGCACAGCCGGGCGATCCTGCATAGCAATTCTCAAAATAAATTCCTTCCCTTGCAATTCTATCAAAAGCAGGGGTATTTACAAAGTTACTTCCAGCAAAACTCGTATGTGCAAAAGATTGATCATCGCTGATCGCAAAAAGTATATTGGGTCTTTTTGTTTTTGTTCTATTTTGGGCAAAACTCGAAGAGATAAATACCATAAACAAACCTAAAACAATGGTTTTTATTTTCATTTCCTAGTGATTATTTTTAATTGACCATGTTTCCAGCCCATGACGCGCATACAATCTAACATCGCAACTAAGATCCTAAAATGTATACAAGGACATTGTATTTCAGCATTTTTAATGTAGCTGAGGATCAAACCAATGTTCAAATTATATGTTTAAAACTAACCTTAAAACCCAATTTTCAGCGCATAGCCATGACTATTTCCTCTGTTTTTTGCTAGATGTACTTGTAGTCCCTCATCTGTCTGGGCCCATTCTAATTGATCTGTCACACCTAACATTTGCACCGATTTGATTGTACCCACTGAAGTACTACCAAAACTCTTAATGC
Source organism: uncultured Flavobacteriaceae bacterium (assembly GCA_943789365.1). Classification (GTDB taxonomy): domain Bacteria; phylum Bacteroidota; class Bacteroidia; order Flavobacteriales; family Flavobacteriaceae; genus Flavicella. The sequence goes on from CALSTV010000001.1 coordinate 1,509,140, forward strand.
TAATTTTTGTTGTTGGGTATTCCAAAGCAATCGCATACAGGGTATTTTCTTTTTGGGTAAACCAAAAATCTTGTGGCGTAAAAGAAATGGTTTTGTCTTTTTTCTGCGCTCTATCATGCGTACCATTCATTTCTAGCACGGTAGGACCTTCGTGTGTTACTTTCCATTTTCGAGTGTTGTAAATCGCTTCTCCGTTTATTGCCAACCAGTTCCCAACAGCTCTTAGATTGTCTATACTTTCTTGAGGAACTTCACCAGAAGCATTGGGACCAATATTCAACATATAATTCCCCCCTTTACTTACAATTTCTGTCAGCCAAAACAAGAGTTCTTTTACCGATTTCCAATCGTGATCGTAGGATTTATAGCCCCAAGAATTGTTTGTCGTTCCTACAGTTTGCCAAGGCTTTGTAATAGCCAAATGATCTTTTGGAATTTTATTGTCACCCGGAATATCAAAATCGCCCATATCATTTCCTACACGTGAATTCACCAACATATTGGGTTGTAATTCATACGCCAATTTGTAAAAATCGGCACTTTGTTTTGGGCTTAAATAATGCGGCATATCATACCACAAAGTTTTTAAATCGGGAAATTGCGTCAATATTTCTTTTACCTGAGGAAAGGCCTTATTTGTGAGGTAGGATTGAAAGCTGTTTGAACTTGGATCCCATGTATTCGCACCCATTTTACGTTTGGCTTTGGCATTCATTTCTCTTCCTGAAGCTGCCAAATCTGCATAGCCACAATCATTCCCGTCCATCCAATCAATATTGTGTGAATAGTACAATCCAAAATCAATCCCGTATTTTTTACAGGCATCATATAATTCTTGAACTACGTCTCTTTTAAATGGCGTAGCGTCTACAATATTATAGTCGCTTACTTTGGAATGATACATGGCAAAACCGTCGTGGTGCTTTGAGGTAATAACCAAGTACTTCATTCCAGCATCTTTTGCCAATTTAGCTATAGCATCTGCATCGAAGTCTTCGGGGTTGAATTGGGGGGCTAATGCTGCGTACTCATCTCGCGGGATTTGAGCGGTACATTGTATCCATTCTGCTACTGGAGGACGTCCGTAGTCTTCAATTTTTTTCCCTTTCCAAACACCGCCGGGAATGGCATACAATCCCCAATGGATAAACATTCCATATTTTGCGTCATTAAAATCTTCAATAGCTTGCGATTTGGACGCCTCCATTTCTGCTACCGTTTGCGCATTTTTTGTTTTTGATTTGAAAAATGAACAAGATGAAATTGTTATGGCAATGCACAATAACAAACTTTTGATTTTGATGTTATATGACTTCTTCATGTACTATATTTTTTTCAAGGGTATGATTTCTAAACAACTCAAAATGCTCGTATTATTTTTTTGAAGTATTCTTTTCCCTTTACAAACAAATATACGGCCGAATACGCTCATTTTTTGTGTTCATTTCTTTCAAAAACTAATTCAATTGCATCATAATTTTATTTCAAGCTTTTTTAGTACGGATATATACTCAATAAAAACACCTACCAAAAAAATGGTAGGTGCCAATGAATTAGCGAAGTCGCTAATTGATCCGGGGGGAATCAAAATCTTTATTTTTCTTTATATGGATTGATAGGAACAATGGTTCCATCTGTTCGATAGGTAATCTCCGTATATTTTACAGATCTCAAATGCGTAACTCCTTTCGAGAGTGAAGCATCGTGGTAAAACAAATAACTCTTGCCTTCTATTTCACAAACTGAATGATGTGAGGTCCAACCTACTACCGGATTTAAAATTCTACCTTTATAGGTAAAGGGTCCATATGGATTGTCTCCTATTGCGTAACAAATAAAATGCGTATCACCTGTTGAGTATGAAAAATAGTATTTTCCATTGTGTTTATGCAACCAGGCCGCCTCAAAAAAACGACGTGCATTGTCACCTGCCAACAACAAATCCCCTGCTTCATCGAGAATTTCAAGTTGCTTTGGTTTTTCAGAAAACGCTAATAAATCGTCGGTCATTTTTGCCACCAACGGCAGCAGCGCAGGTTCATGGTCTTGAGGTAAAAATGCGGTGGGACTTTCAGGCTGGGCGGCATTAAATTGCCCTGTTCTCCATCTTTGTAATTGTCCTCCCCATAAGCCACCAAAATACATATAATAACTACCATCATCATCTTTAAACACGGCTGGATCTATGGAGAAACTTCCTTTTATAGCTTCTGGTTGCGCCGTAAAGGGGCCTGTTGGTGATTTGCTAGTGGCTACACCAATACGGAAAATACCATCGTGCGCCTTGGCAGGAAAGAACAAATAATAAGTGCCGCCCTTTTCATTGGCATCTGGTGCCCACATTTGTTGTTTTGCCCAAGGCACATCGTCAACATGGAGCGCTACGCCATGATCTACTGCTTTGCTTCCAATAGCATCCATAGAGATCACATGGTAATCTTTCATTGCAAAATGACTTCCTAAATCGTCAAAAGCCTCTCCTACGTCAATATCGTGAGAAGGATAGATATATATTTTCCCGTTGAAATAATGCGCCGATGGATCGGCCGTATAGATATGACTAACCACAGGCTTTGAAATTGCCCGTCTGTTTAAATCTTCAAAATCAATATGATCAATACTATCTTCTGGCATTTCTTTGAAATTATTTGGTTCTTCTTTCTTTTAGTTCTTTTTCTATTTGCACCTCTAAGCTTTTATTAATTTCATAGTAAAACAACAATGCAATGCTTATAAAAAACGGAATTGCAGGATATATACTCACAAGCATTTTCGTGCCTTGTACTGCACTTTCCGGCTGTATCAATACTTCTCCTGCTACAGCTGCTTCTTTTGTAATATATCCATAAAGACCGAGAATCCATGTCAACAAAGCACTTCCTATACTAAGCCCTCCTTTTAGACCAACCATCATGGCGGAAAAAATTATGGCAGTGGCTCTTCTGTTGGTTTTCCATTCGGAATAATCGGCAACATCGGCAATCATTGCCCAGAGCAAAGGAATGGTGAGCCCGTAGAAAAACCCGTGTACTATTTGAGCCGAAAACATCAAACCTACTGAAGTTGCAGCAAAGAAATAGAATACAACAATAAATAAGGTTGAGATAAACAAGGCGGCCATAAAAACGTCTCGTTTGCCATACGTATCTGCTAACTTTTTAGACAGCGTGATCCCTACGATCATAAAAATAATACCACCGGCATTGAACAATCCAAATCCTGCTGAAACAGGGTTTTCACCAAAAAAATTAAGTCCAATGCCCGCTAGGAAATCTAATATTGGTTGAATGAATTGGGTAAGGGCAATTTTATCTACATAGTTTTCAAAATAGTACACATAAGAGCCACCTTTCATAGCCAAGGTCACAAAAATTAAAGTTGTTACCATAAGAATAATTACCCAAGGTTTGTTTTGAAATAAATCTGCTAGGTCTTCCTTTACGCTCGATTTTTGTTCAGGAGTAGGTACTATTCGTTCTCGAGTTGTGATAAATGTGATTAATAACATAAGTGTTCCAATAATAGCAAGCCAGGTCATCACTATTTCAATACCAACAGCTTTATCGCCTCCTCCAGCGGTTTCAATAATAGGCAACATAAATACTTGCACAAAGAACTGTGCGAACATCACCGCTACAAATCGATAAGATGAGATACTGTTTCGCTCTCCCATATCTCCAGTAATTACCCCGCTCAAAGCCGAATAAGGCAAATTGTTTGCTGCGTACAATAACAATAATAATGTGTAGGTCACAACTGCATAGATAACTTTTCCTTTATACGAAAAATCAGGAGTACTAAAAGCCAATAACGAAATAACACCAAGTGGTACAGCCGTATAGAGAATCCAAGGTCTAAATTTACCCCATTTTGACATTGTTCTATCGGCAATTGCCCCAATAATTGGGTTGAACCCAAAAGCGGCAATCAAGCCTACAATTAACATGATAGCAGAAGCATGATTTGCTTCCAGTCCATAGATATCTGTATAAAAATAAGCCAGATAGGTCATTAAGGTTTGAAATACCAAATTGGCCGCCAAGTCTCCCAAACTATAGCCTACTTTTTCTTTAATGGATAATTTTTGTGCGGTCGTATGCATGCTTTATAGTGTCTTTTATTAGGTTTGTTATTGCAGTTCTAACAAGCTCGAATAGGCTTTTTTTGGTTGGTAATTCCTATCGAATAGCAGCGGGTAATTGGTACGTTGCTTTATTGGAAAATCATTAAGCCATGAGTTTTTATCGGATATTCCCCAAAAAGTAACTCTGTCAATTTTATCTTGGTGTTTTACAAACAGTTTAAATAGTTCTTGGTAGCGTGCTGCCAATGCGTCTTGAACTTGGTCTGGTAAACCTTTGGAATACGGGTCCATTGTTTTATCACCTATGTATTTTTCAAAATTCTGACTAACCTCTGCGCCAACCAATTCCCATGGATTTGGCAATACTGATATGTCTAGTTCCGTAAAACTAACCTGCACACCCAATGCGGCATAGGTAAGTATGGTTTCTTCTATTTGTTGGATTGATGGCTTTTTTAAATCCCAATGTGCTTGTATGCCTACTCCGTCAATCCTTGCGCCATCTGCTTGTAGTTGTTTTACCAAACGCACCACTCCTGCTCGCTTTTTAGGATGGCAAATATTGTAATCGTTATACATAAGTTTGGCATTCGGGTCGTACTGTGCTGCCCATTTAAAAGCCTGTGAAAGATAGCCCTCTCCAAGTACGTTTAAAAAGACGGATTGACGCAAATCCCCATTTTCTTTCAACGCTTCATTTACTACATCCCAAGTACCAATTTTCCCTTTGTATCTCGACACTACCGTCTGTATGTGATTGTGAATGTAACTTGCCATTTGGGCACTGTCCTGCTCCTCTTTCATAAATGCCGCCAATTGCGAGTGCCAAACCAATGTATGTCCTATTATATGTGCATTGATTTTTTCTCCTAAGGCCACATATTTGTCGGCCATCTTAAAATCAAATACATTGGGTTTTGGTTGCAGGAACATCCATTTCATACAATTTTCAGGAGAAATGGTATTAAATTCTTTTTCTAGAATTCGATTCCCCTTTGTATCTGAACCCTTGATTTGACGCTCATTTAAAGCGGCTCCCACATAAAACTGGTTCTTAAAAACAGTCTGTAATGAATTCGACTCTTTTGTTGTATTCTGACTTTGATTGATATGCTTTGCACAACTTAAAACGAGCAGTCCCAGGGCAAGTAATATTATTTTTTTCATCTTTATCAACTATTAACCAGAGCATTCGATGCTCTCTGTTGTTACAAAACTAAAAATCTAAGGAGTACTTGGCTATCACAAAATGAGCAAATACTATCAAAATTGAGTAAAAGTATACATTACATCTTAACAAAACGCATTGTTTTAGGACCTCTGGCTCCATCTATTTTAATCAGATAGAGACCTAATGGCAAATGCGCAATTTCTAGCGTTCCTTTTCCATTAAGTATGTTTAGGTTGCCAACTGACATATACAGTTTTCCTCTAGCATCGAAAATCGTAATTTGATCACTTCTTGAAATTCCTTGAACACTAATGGTACTTTTAGCAGGATTTGGATATACAAAAGTTGAAGCAGTATTTTCAAAAGCATCGACCGACAAATTTTCTAGATGATCGGCTGTACCGTTTCCATCCAAATCTACAGATTCATAGGCACCAATATCTATAAGTGTTACGCCTCTGAGATTGTTTTCAAAATCGAATGTTGGTGTGTATTCAGCGGCTGTTGTACCACTGAATAGCAACATTCCTGAATTTGCAATTCCTGTGTCTAGTGCCGCACTGTTAGCACTGAGTCTAAAATCAAAATTCGATTCATCTACAAATCCTGGATTTGCATTGATCATACTAGTTACACCTCCTGCATTGGATTGACCGTTATAGGAAATATTATTCTTTCCTTTGATGTTTGAAGTAGCCCCAAATACACGGTAGCTATAATCGGTCGTAAATCGAGTCCAACTAATATTGTTATAAATTCGAACTTCTTTCGAGTTGTTAATTGCAATCCCCCCAGCTGCTTGGCGTCCTTCAGACAAAGGAACTGCTCCATTGTTGTATATGGTATTGTTAACCACAATTGAATAATCCGATTTATGCACTACCAAACCATTGATGCCATTTCCGTAGGCAATATTGTTGGCAAAATAAAAATACCCTGTATATTGTCCATTTGGGTTTTCATCATTTTCACCTGTACCTCTATCATTGTTCCTTGTGATATAACATCCTGATCCATCTATGATATTTGGGAAATCAGGACAGCCATAATCACTTGTGTTAGAACAGTCGTAATTATGGTTAAAATAATGTATCTTATTGAGGTTATCATATACCCTGTTTTTGGTAATCCGCATTTTTATTTTCTCCTTGTTATCAAATGATTTGGATTGCGCCAACACCACAGCACTCGATCCAGAGGATGTCCAAAGGGTACAGTTGTACACTTCATTATTGGTGAGTATGCAATAATCTGAATTGTTAATCCGTACACCAGAACCAGGACAGTCATATACCTTATTGCTATGCAGTGTCACGTGATGTCCTCCACCGGAAGCCCAAACAGTAATTCCCATTCCTTTGTAATAGGTGTTCTGAATCAAACGATAGCTCTCTGCTGCTTCTTTGGTAATTTGCTGACTAGGTCCTTGTATTTCAAATCCTGAAATCTCTAAGTGTATTCCGGTTCCGCAAACGAAGCCACCCGAACCATCGAATTCTATTTTGGGCGTATGTCCTGGGTAATTTCGTATCACCAACGGACCATTTAAGGTACCTGCTTTGTTTATGTTTACCAAAGCACCATTGTCAATTTCTCCATTTCCATAGCCCGAATTACGATAGGTACCATCCATGACATAAATAATATCCCCTGTAGTCCAAGAAGACACTGCTTTTGAGATTGATTTATAGGGTGTAGTCATATCATTTCCGGCATTGGTATCTGAGCCATTATCGTCTACATACCAAGTGGTAAATCCACCTGATTTTACTACAATTTCATAAATGCCTTCTTTTAAAAAATTAAATTTTATTCTTCCTTCAGAAGTGGTTACATCTGAGGTTAAAGTCAGCGTATAAAATGTCCATTCGTCTAAACGTACTTGTTGGGTTTGCGATGTAATATTTACCAAAGCATCCATAAGCGTTACTTTAAACTCATTTCCAACAGTTCCTTTGGCATAAAACGAAATGGTATATTCCTGACCGCCAATCAAATTAAAATAACAATCGGCCGAATTAAACATACGCACTTCCCACGGGCTATCGACTGTTACGTTAACTTTCAAAGATGCGTCTCCGTAGTAGGTACCTTCTGAAGTTACTGTATAAGAAGCATTACCTTCAGAGGCGTTAAACCAATTGGAAGCAAAAGTAGGTTGATTTGTAAAACTTCCAATACCACCAGTATCTAAGCATTGTGCATTCACGGAAAGCATCACTAAAAGAAATACTATAAAACTCATGTTAAATAGTTGCTTGCGTACAGTACGTTTTCCCATTATTTATTCGATTAATGTGTTTAGGGCTTTCATCGTCCCGTCGTTATTGTAAAAAATTTCAGCAACTTTTACATTTCTTAAATTTGTTTGGTTTGACAGTTGAATGTCGTGGTAAAACAAATACCATTTCCCTTTTATTTCGACAACCGAATGATGATTGGTCCATCCTTTAACTGGATGATTTAATATGCCTTTAAAGGTGAACGGCCCATATGGATTATCACTCATGGCATACACGATATAGTGCGTATCTCCTGTCGAATAACTCAAATAATACTGCCCGTTTCTTTTGTGCATCCAGGCTGCTTCAAAAAATCGCTTATCGTTATCTTTTGTAAGAATTGGGCTTCCGTCCGAATCTACTATTTGAATTTCTTTTACCTCTTCAGAGAACCCCAGCATATCCTCGGATAGTTTGACAATTCTTGGACCAATTGCTGGTGCATTAGGTTGTTCATTGTCTTTTTTATCACAATCTGCAGGTGTATATTTATTTTTATCCCAATGTTGAACTTGCCCTCCCCATATACCTCCAAAATACATATAGAAGCTGCCGTCTTCATCTTCAAAAACGGCAGGATCTATACTATAACTGCCTTCAATAAAAGTTGGTTGGGCTGTAAAGGGCCCTTCAGGTCTATTGGAAACTGCCACACCAATTCTAAAAACATCTTCTTTGTCTTTTGCAGGGAAGTACAAATAATACTTTCCATTTTTTGTGGCGGCATCTGCCGCCCATAACATTCTTTTTGCCCAAGGAACCTCTTTGAGAGGTAAAGCAACCTCGTGCAATGTTACAGGTCCTCCAATACTGTCCATAGAGAATACTGTATAATCGGTCATGCTGTATTGACTACCGCAGTCTCCTGGTATGCGTTCACTATTTATATCGTGTGAAGGGTATACATAAATTCTATTTTCAAAAACATGTGCAGACGGGTCTGCTGTATAGATTTCAGAAACCAACGGTTCATTTAAAAACTTAGTACTTCTAGTTTCGCTTGCCCGATTATTTGGCTTACAAAAGGTCAAGACTAACCATCCAATTCCAACAAGCACATACCTACACTTCACCATCTACTCCTACGATTTAGTCTTTTAAAATTTTTTCGCTTCGGACCCCTCCAGACATTAGTTTTACTTGCACGATATATACTCCTGACGCAAGTTCAGAAACATCTACAGTGTTTCCTCCTACTTGTGCAATTACTTTTGACCCTACGACATTGTAGATTTCAACTGTTGCTACTTCTGAATCAGCTGTAATATTTAATGTAGTACTCACTGGATTTGGATACAAACCTACAGAAGCTGCTACATTTTCATCTACACCCAAGTAAGTAGAGGTAAACATGATTTGTTGAACGTGAATCGTCCCAGCAGATTCTGTTATGGCAACACCTCCTTCCCCGTTATCCGCCTCTTCTATAAACTGCAACTTATAACCATTTTGTTCACCTGTCCAATTGGTTAAATTACTTAAATCGAAATCTATTGTTTGTACGGTTATTGGGTCATTAGCAGGTATATTGAACACCGAAGCATATTCTGCAGCGCCAGATGGGGATACAAAAGTTATTTTATTTTTAGGCGAATCGTTAATTATTTTAATTCTCAAACCTTTATTTGCTGTTCCATCCACAGCATACAAGCCACTTTGCGTAAGATTCGGATATTTATTACTACCATCGATAGTTACTTGTAGGGTTCCCGCTACTGGTTGCGATAAGCTTACCCCATTTGCCCCTACAAATCCTTCTGTATCACTGGCACTGTCAAATGTAAAATCGGAACGTGGTGTAGAGGGTACTTCTTCTAAAAATTCTATTTTCTCAATGATAAAACCACCTTCAGAACTAGCAATGGCAAACCCACCGTTATTGTTATCGGCTAATACTACAGACATATGGTCAAAATCCGTTTCAGAATCCCCTCCGTAATCGTAGTTCTTCCATTGTGCATTTGTCAAATCAAAATAATAGGTTTTAGACGGCCCTTTGCTTACGTTAAAAAACGTATAACGTGTATTTGTTCCTGCTGAACTCAACGGATCCGTACCTGTATTTGCTTTAAAATGTAGAGCTCTTACTCTTTCTACCTCATCGGAATCATTAATTACTGTAATGGCGAATATTTTATAGAGGCTGGCATCTACATTCAAGTTTTGATGTGTTATTTTTGGTTTGGCATCTCCACTTCCGTTCCATGAAATAGCCAATCCATCCGAAACTATACTCGCATCGCTAGCACCACCTGCTTTCACCCATCCAAGCGCGTCTTGAGAATTTTTAAAATCGAAGGTTACCTGAGAGAACAGGCTTATACTCATAAAGAATAGCAGTACGTTTAAAATGTAATTTTTCATCATAGTTTGTGTTATTTTAGGTTATTATATCTAGTTATCATTATTCTTTTAGCACAGTTACATCATCAATAAAATAGGTAGTACCCTCTTCCAAATACCAAAATTTGATTTGGTTTTTATCACTGGTATTTGGCACCATGAACATATGTGAATAGGGCTGCCATTCTTCACTCAATCGGAACTGTTTGTTTTGAAAACTCCCTTTGACATCCGATTGAAAAACCAACCCTAGTTTTCCAGTTCCTTTTGGTCCTCGTTTAGCGAAAAAGGTGACAGTGTATCCTTCGCCTTGCTTTACTGGAAATGCATTGCTAAAAGCAGTACTTACAAACCAGGGTTTTTCTCCAACTTTTCCTACAGTTACTTTTAAGGCTTTGGTACTCCCCTTATTTACATCTGTTGTCTCTATAGAAAAAGTGGCTCTACCTGTTTTTTTCGCCTGATTTGCCCACCAATAAAAAGTGCCTGTTTTTTTGTTAACACCTTCTAAGTTACTGTTTTTTATAGCCAAGGCTTGCGAATGTATACTCGCAATTGAGAAAAGACAACTTACCAAAAGACTAGTATATATGCTAAAATTTAGATTCATTTTCATTCTTGTATTGTTGGTATATGATTCGAAGTTAGCGAATCGATGTGTTTATCTCTATCACAAATGAAGACAAGACTAATACATTTGAGGATACTTGTTTTATTTCATTGGATCCTCGTTTACATGTTCACGCATTTTCTTTAGTTTACTTTTGTATTTTTTCACCAAAGAGGCATTGCGCTCAATTTTCGATATATCTGTATTTTGCTTGCCATCTTTATGAAGGTCATAGAGCATGTTACCCAAATATTTTTCGCCTCTGTAAAACTCTGTATAGGAATAATCTTTGTCGATAACTGCTTCTCCTTCTTTATATCGGGTATACACTTCCGTTTTTAGAATTGTGGATGGGTCTTCTAAGACAGGAACTAAACTTTTACCTTGTAAATATTCGGGAGCCTCTATATTGGTCAACTCGCACAAGGTTGGGTATACATCTACTAATTCTGTAAAAGACTGTGCTTTTTTGTTCTTTGAGTGTTTTGGTGAAGAAATTAGCAAAGGAATTTTAACGGCTTCATAAAATGTACTGTGCTTACACCAAAACCCATGCTCGCCTAGGAAAAACCCATGATCGCTCCATAAAATCACAGTGGTATTCTCTCGCAATCCTAAATCATCTAAAGACTGTAAAACCTCTCCTATCAGGGCATCCATATAACTTACACTTGCATAATAACCATGTATCAAATTGCGTGACATTTCATCACTCAGATTTCCTGTTTTTGGGATATCCAAATACATATTCCGCAATTCTGAAGAAAAATGCTGTGACTGTATAGCAATAAACGGTGCATTATTAGGATAGTATGCATTGTCTGCCAACTGAATCTTATCGTGATCATAGAGGTCCCAATATTTTTTAGGCTGAATAAATGGCAAATGCGGAGCCACATAGCCTAATGCCATAAAAAACGGCTTATTTTGATCTTTTAATTCTCCCAATTTTTTAACGGCTCTTTGTGTTACTTTTCCATCGTTATAAGCATAGTCGTCTACATCTGGATATTCAACAACAGGTCCCTTATTCCCGTGTGATCCCTTTTCTCCTGTTCGTTTTCGCTCAATAGCAACCGGATCTTGATAGTCGGCTTGATGTGCTCCCCCATCTGTAACTGTCCAATGCTGTTCATGGTCGTCTGGATGGTGGTAAATTTTCCCATAGGAAATAGATTCATAGCCATTGTTTTTAAACAGTTGATTTAAAGGAATGGCATTTGGAGCATCTACTGAGGCACGGGTTCTATAATCGTTAAAGCGTGCTTCACTTGGCCTAATTCCAGTCATGATACTTGCTCTACTTGCTCCACAAACGGCAATATTTGTAAAGGCATTGTCGAACTGAATGCCTTCTGCTGCCAGTTTATCGATGTTTGGCGTGATCATTTTTGTTTCTCCATAAGAACTTATTTTAGGTCTAAAATCGTCTACTGAAATAAACAAGATATTTTGTTTTTGATTTGTATTTGTGACCTCTACCTCCTTAGATTTCGAATTGGTTTTAGCCGTTTTACAGGCCACAACTATTGCAGCTGTAATACAGATTCCCAGGACTATTTTTGTAGTTGAAACTATTTTCATTTTCTTTTTATTTTGATGTAATTTTTGATGCTTTGAATCCAATTCTAATGGCTCTCGCCGCTATTTTCTGATTTTTTGTCAGTTTGATAGGACTGTGGTACAGATTCCAGTGTTTGCTTCCAATTTCTTTGTCTAATTGATATCCTATGGAAGCTCCTTCTGTAGTGCTCTCTAATACGATTTTGCCCCTTTTTTCATTTTTAAAGATTACCTCCGAAGTAACAGGTTGTAAAAATTCTGGCCAAAATAACTGAATGAGGTCGTGCTCTGGTATAAAACCTTTATCTCCTATTTCCAACTGCCAATTGGCCAATGCTTTTCTAAAGTTGGTCATACGTTCGGCATGATTAGGATTATTTGCCAAGTTGTGTACTTCGTACGGATCGTTTTTCAGGTCGTACAATTCTTCATTTGGCTTGGTGTCCATAAAAATATAAGCGGCATCGCCTGAGAGTTCTTTGTTTCGATCCATGGCAATGAGTTTTGCATTCATGGTAATTTGCTCACGGTACTTATTCCTGTAAATCAATGGTAAATGCGGCAAGAAATTTTTAATATACACATAACGACCATCCAGCACAGAGCGTTGCATATCGGTTACCTCATCAAAGCGATCGGCACTACCAAAGGCAAAGTTTCTAGGGGTTTGTTCATAGGTTCCTGAAAATGCTTTTCCATCGTAATGCTCGGCTGGCTTGATATTTAATAAAGAGAGCATTGTTGGTCCTAAATCCATCAGTGATACAATTCTATCATCTACGGTTCCTGCCCTTTTTTTATCTGGATACCTAACAATTAAGGGCACATTCAACCCGCTGTTCCCTACGGCGCGTTTCTGTCGTAAAAGGTTACCTCCATGATCACTCCAAAACACAATGATGGTATTGTCTAGCAAATTATCTTCTTCCAACTCCTTTAGCAATTCTCCAACTTGTCGATCCATTTCCTCAATATTGGAATATTTCCTGGCAATGTCGTTTCTCACTTCTGGAATGTCAGCAAAATAATCGGGTACAATTACGTCTTCAGGTTGTACGGTAAGGGGTTCATCTTTGCGCATCCAAATTCGAGATTCGTGAGTAACCATAAAATTACGCACATAAAAGAAGGGCTTATCTTTGGGGCAATCTCTATAACTTACAGTAGAAGACACCTCGTCCCAAGCTGTAAATGGCGCATTGAACTGATAGTCACATTTAAAATTATTGGCGCAGTAATACCCTTCTCTTCTTAAGGTTTCTGTAAAGCAATGTACGTTTGAAGGTGGAACAACCTCATATTCTGGAACGTTTCTCCCTGTTTTATCTCGTACGCCAATATAAGTATTGTGCTTTACCTCTTCAGGGGTTTTGTAGTTATGGTAGTCTCCTGTACGCATATTCTGTGCACCCAATCTTGTGGCATACATGCCTGTAATTATAGAGAATCTGCTCGGAGCACAAACACCCACTGTAGAATAAGCATGCGTATAACGCACTCCTTCTGCGGCTAACTTATCTAAGTTAGGCGTTTTGATGACCGGATTTCCATAGACTCCTAAAATAGGGCCCATATCCTCTGCGCTTAACCAGACGACATTCAAAGGTTTCTTTTTTTGTGCTGATATCTGAATTGTACCTCCGCAAACAAATAAGAGTATAAGAAGTTGTATCTGTTTCATCATCCTCATTTTAATAGTGTAGTTTTATATAATCGTCTGCTGTTAATTTGCCTTTTAAATTGCTAGGCACCTTGTTCCATTTTGAATTTCTATCTAAAGGGTGTAGTGTCGGTTTTAACAAAGGCATTTTGTGATGTACTAAAAAGTCGTCTTGTGAAATCATCCAGGCTTCCAACACCTCTGCTAAGTGTTCTTTTTCCTTTTGGTAATTTTTGTTTTTTGCCAAATTCTTCTTTTCATAAGGATCCGTTTTTAAGTCATATAGCTCTTCAAAAGGTTTTTTGGGAAAAGCTTTCGCTCCTTTTTCAATAAAGGCATTGACAAATTCATTGTCTCCTAAATTGTTTTCAACCACTTCTATCGAATTGTAGTTTCGAATATATTTGTATTGTTTGCCACGCACCATTCGTGAAGGAAACACCTTACAATGTTGTATGTTTTGTTTGGTGGCAATTCCAAAAATATAATCGTGAATCGATGCTTCCTCTCCCTGAAGTGTTCTATAAAAACTCTTCCCATCTAAATAATCTGGTATGGGTACATCTATAATGTCTAAAAAGGTAGGCAGTATATCTATTAAGGAAACCAAAGTATTTGAGGCTGAATTCGCCTTTATTTTCCCAGGCCATTTTACAACAAGTGGCACTCTGAGTCCTGGCTCTGAGACACCCCATTTTCCCGAAATACCGTGATCTGATGCATAGACGAATACACTGTTTTTCTCGAGTTTGTACTTGTCTACCATGGCTACTATCTTTTCCAATTGCGCATTGTCATTTTTTATGTTTTGGTAATAACCGGTTTTATACGCAGCAGGCTTGTGCGAAGTATACGGCAATTTAAAAATGTCATTTGCTGTATATTCAGTTTCCTTAGCATAGGGACCATGAGGATAGTCTGAAGCGATAAATAAACAAAACGGTTTGGTCGCTTCTTTTAAGTAGGTATCGATATCTTCTAAAGGCAAAAAACGATGATTAACGGAAGGAAAGTAATGTGTCCAATCAAAAACATCGTTGGGTTTTACATGGCTTTTTCCTGCTAACACAACTTCATAGCCCGCCTCTTTTAAATAAGTCGTCACACTGGAAACGGACGGTTTTACTCCAATATGATTTGCAAAACAACCATTTTTAATTGCGTACAACCCTGTATATATTTGAGAACGACTTGGCGCACAGATGGATTGTGCTACATAGGCGTTTTGAAAACGCATGCCTTCTTTTGCCAGTTTATCCACTGCAGGTGTATATACCTTTGGATTTCCATAGCAGCCATAGTCTAGCTGATCTTGATCATCTGCTAGGTAGAAAATAAAATTAGGGGTAGGTTTTTTGTTCGATTTCACAACAAATGTATGCTGAACACTTGCACTCAACAAAAAGGTTGACAGGATAACTAGACACAAGGACATAGTTGATTTTTTCATGTTTTTTAAATTAGAAAAGTTACTCAAAATTACATTCCAACTTCTAAAAAGACTAACACTTTTGAGGATTGTACTAGTACATTTCAGTCAAAACACCTGAATTAATCTTTTTAACACTTAACTGATTGTGTTTTGGTTCTTAAATTAGGAGGAATCACCATTAGTTAAATTACTCTAAGAGAATTTTTCCAGATTCAAAATTGACACTAATTCATATTGTGTTACATTTACTAAACAAACCAAACCCCAGTTAATTTGAATTCAATTCTTCGTTTTCTATGTTGCTTTTTAGTTTGTTCTCCAATGTTACTTTCACAGGAGAAATTTGAGGAGCTAACATTTAACGCTGTAAACTCTAACATGAGTTCTAGGGCAATAACAACCATTGTTAGAGATGACCAAGGTTTTATTTGGATTGGAACTTATGGCGATGGCTTGTATAAATTTGATGGCATAGACACTGAAAACTACAGCTACAATTGGAACGACACTAAATCGCTAAACAGCTCGAAAGTTGAAGTCTTGTTTGTAGATAGTAAAAATCAAATGTGGGTGGGAACCGACGAAGGACTGAATCTTTACGACAGGAATTCAAATGCATTTATTTCTATTCCTTTTGACACAAAAAACAAGAAAGTACCGGTTCATGCGATTGCAGAAACCGATGACAAACAATTGTTGATTGGCACCCATATGCACGGCCTTTTTTCTGTGAATCTTGAAAACAGAAATGTTGGTAAAATTTCTTCAACACAAAACCAAACTTTCCAATATTTTGAAATAAACGCCATTTTAAAAACGAGAAAAGGCGGTATTTTACTCGGCACAAACAAAGGAGTGTTTTCCTATATACCTTCTGAAAACTCCTACAAATACGCCATTTTTGAAACTTTAAAAGGAAAGGATTCGATAGTAGCACCTATTGAGAGTATGATTGCCATAAAAAATAAATTATGGTTAGGTACAAATGCAGAAGGTTTGATAGAAATAAAAACCGACCCCACCAATCACTACCAACTAAAACAACATCGAATTACCAACAAACGCATCCTTACTATGGCGCAAAACAAAGAAGGCTTGCTCTTTTGTGGTACGGAGAATGATGGATTATTTGCGATAGCAAAGGAAGGTGAAACGGTAAAAAACTACCAGTACAAGTCTTCAGATAAATACGGTCTCAAATCGAATTCCATTTGGTCGCTGTTTATCGACCCCGAAGATAGAATGTGGGTAGGTTATTACAACAATGGCTTGGACGTTGTAGATAAAAATTACAGTAAATTTAAACAGATTGAAAGCATTGCAAATCAGCCTCAATCTTTAAATGCAAGTTCAGTAACCGCTATTGCAAAGGACAAAAACGAAAGACTTTGGATTGGAACCATTGAAGGAGGTGTCGATGTATACGATTTAAAAAACAACACATTCACCCATCTTGTAAACCAAAAAAACAAGATTGCTAAAGGACTCAAAAGTTTAGATGTGCAAACTGTATTTATAGACAGTCGCCAAAATATTTGGGTGGGTACATGGAGTTCAGGTCTCTATTTCTTAAAAAATGGCAGCGAGCAATTTGTAAATTGGAATTTGAGCAATAGCCGTCTCAAGTCGAATAGAATACTCACTTTTGATGAAGATTCTAAGGGTCTTATTTGGATTGGCTCTTTTGGAAGCGGAGTGTATTCGTACAACCCAACACAAAACCAACTTACACATTATAATTCTGATTCATTTGCTGCTTTAAACATCCATTCAGGATACGTCCGCAAACTTTTAGTCGATGCCAACGATCATATCGTATTGGGTACACGCAAAGGCTTGTACAAAATAAAAAAAACAAACGGGAGTTACGAGGTAAGCGCTCTTAATAATAACATTAGAAATCGTTTGCAAGAAAATAGAAGTCAGTATATCATCACTTCAATTTTTGAAGACAGTCAAAATAAGTTATGGCTAGGTACAGATGGATATGGTCTCTGTGTTTACGACGCAAAAAATGAGAATGTAACTTGGTTCAATCAAACAAACGGCCTTATTCACAGCACTGTTGGTTGTATCACAGAGGCAGACAATGGGTCGATCTGGATTGGAGGTAATAGAGGGCTTTCAGAATTAAATCCTAGTACACAGACCTTCATCAATTACAATAGTCAAGACGGACTCCTGTCTAACAATTTTAATTACAATGCCGTTTTTAAAAACAGCAATGGAGATCTTTATTTTGGAAACTATGGAGGTATCAACTACTTCAACCCCAAAAACAGCAATCGGAACAAACTAAAACCTCAAGTGTACCTCACCGGGTTAAAGTTATTTAACAAACCCGTTACACCTACAACCGAAAATACACCTTTGGAAAAACACATTTCCGAAACACAGGAAATTACGCTGAAACACGACCAGTCTGTTTTTACCATAGAGTATGTAGGAATCAATTATACCCATACAGAACAGAACCATTATGCATACTATCTAGAAGGTTTTGAAAAAACATGGAATTATGTAAACTCAAACAGAACGGCAACCTATACAAATATTCGTCCTGGAACCTATACCTTTAAAGTAAAAGCTGCAAATAATGATGGTGTTTGGAATGAAACCCCCACAACACTTCGCATTCGGGTTTTACCTCCTTGGTGGAAGAGTCATATTGCTATTGTACTATACATATTAGCGCTCTTGGGATTGAGCTATTTTGTTCGTCGATTTAAAAACGAACGCGAAAACAAAAAGAGAATTATAAAAAATCAACAGGAAGAACGCAAACAAATTGAAGTTCTAAATGCTAAAAAAATACAGTTCTTTACGAATATTTCTCATGAATTCAGAACACCTTTAACGCTAATTTTAAATCCTTTGGAAGACATCCTCGACAATGCTACATTACAACTTCCTCCCGAGGTGAAAGAGAAACACCAAACGATACATAAAAACACCAAAAGATTATCGCGATTGATCGATGAACTGATGGACTTTAGAAAGTTACAGTTCAATAAAATGACTTTAAAAGCATCAAAAATTCAAACAAACACCTTTGTCTCAGAAGTTGCGAGCTATTTTGAGGAAGAAGCACTGCAAAGAAACATTATTCTTTCTGTGGAACCCGATGAACACATGAAGGAACTTTGGGCAGATCCTTCCATGCTGGAAAAAATCATTTTTAACATCCTTTCTAATGCCTTTAAAGCGACTCCAGAAAACGGAATGGTTACTGTTAAAATCAGTACTTCAAATGAACCTGTACTACTACCCCTAATCGATAAAAACACTCCCTTACCTGCCGTTGAAATTACTATTAAGGATACGGGAACGGGAATCAAACAAGAAAACCTGTCCAAAATATTTGAACGTTTTTATCAAGCCAAAGAAATGGATAAACAATACTATGGCGGTACTGGAATTGGGCTTGAGGTAGTTAGAAGTTTTGTGGATTTACACAAAGGAAAAATTTTGGTAAACAGTAAAGAAAATATTGGAACTCAATTTATACTCTATTTCCCACAAGGAAACAAGCATTTCGACCCTACCGAAATTGTAACAAACGGGATAGAACACAGCATACAAAAAAACAAAAAAACGGAAGTACCTATTCCTGTCTCAGAAGAGAAGGGACCCAAAAAGACAAAAAAATCTTTACTCATTGTTGAAGACAACACAGAACTTAGAAACTACCTCAAAAAAGAATTGCAAAATGAGTACACACTGTTTACAGCAGAAAATGGAAAGCAAGGTTTTGACAAGGCAAACAAAGCCATCCCAGATTTAATCATTACCGATGTCATGATGCCAATAATGGATGGCTATGAGTTCTGTGCGAAGATTAAACAAGACCTAAAAACAAGTCATATCCCACTACTGATGCTCACTGCTAAAGGAATGGAAGCAGACCGAATTAAAGGAATTGATGCGGGGGCAGATGTTTATATGAACAAGCCCTTTAATATGAAAATACTACGTTCACACCTCAAACAACTCATTACAAGTAGACAAGTTTTATTTACCAAGTATTTTAACGGTGTGAGTGAAAACAAAATAACGGATAACACAACGTCTTTAGATAAACAATTTATTACTAAAGTACTCGATTATATCCATGAAAACCTAAGCGATCCTAAATTGAATGTCGAAAATTTAGCCGAAGAATTATTACTGAGCCGTAGTAAACTCTACAGAAAAATTAAGGCACTTACGGGCGATACTGCCAATGAATTCTTACGAAAAGTACGCCTTGAAAAAGCAAAACAATTGATTGAAACTACAGAAGACACCATAAGTGAGGTATGTTATCAGGTAGGGTTTTCTTCTCCTTCCTATTTTACAAAGTGCTTCAAAAAACATTTTGACGTACTACCCACAGAAATAAGACCCCACAAAAAATAAAAGGAATTTTAAAATGACAGCCCAAAATAAAATTCGATATTTACGCATCGAACAGGGTGCACACAACCTATTTTGGACCCATCCTGAAATTATAGATTCCATTTGGGAATTTTTTCAACGCTTTTAATTACTCATAATTTACGTAAACCTTTAAGTAAGATTATCGATAAAAACAGAAAAACAACTTTAATACCTGTATTTCAAGTTGTTATATTGTTTTTTGTTCTTTTTTCACTAGTATTCGAAATAAAGAAATACAGTTCAAAATAAGCCCCTTTTTTTTAAATTTATTGACAAATATGGGGGTTACTTTATCTTTGTTTTACACAATTTAAAACACCCTCTTTTGTATTATATAGGATTCGACATAGGAAGTTCGTCTGTAAAAGTTGCCATCGTACATGCGCAGACAGGAGAAAAACTAGCAGCAGTTCATGAACCACAAGAAGAAATGGCTATCACAGCCCTACATTCCGATTGGGCAGAACAAGATTCTGATATGTGGTGGCAATATACTTGTATGGCTACAAAGCGCGCTATTAAAGAATCGAATATCGATGCGACCAAAATTACAGGAATCGGTATTTCGTATCAAATGCACGGTTTGGTTGTTGTTGACAAACAAGGAAAACCCCTTAGAGATTCTATTATTTGGTGCGACAGTCGAGCTGTTGAAATTGGAAACAATGCTTTTGACGAGATTGGAAATTCTACTTGCGCTCGTAAGCTTTTGAACGCTCCAGGAAACTTTACGGCTTCAAAACTTAAATGGGTACGCGATAATGAACCAGACGTGTACTCAAAAATTCATAAGTATATGTTACCAGGCGATTATATTGCCTACAAACTAACAGGCGTGTTTAATACCACCAAAAACGGTTTATCTGAAGGGATTCTTTGGGATTATGAGTCGGACACCTTAGCTCATTTTTTATTGGAACATTATGGAATTGATCCTTCTTTGACACCAGACATTGTGGAAAATTTCACAAACCAAGGTTCGGTAAATGAAAAGGGAGCTGCTCAAAGCGGATTGCCTATAGGCGCAACTGTAAATTACCGAGCAGGTGATCAACCCAATAACGCACTTTCATTGAACGTGTTCAACCATGGTGAGGTTGCGGCTACCGGTGGAACTTCCGGAGTAATCTACGCAGTTACAAATTCCTTACAATCTAAAGAGTCTTCAAGAATAAATAATTTTGCACATGTGAATTACACCAAAGAAAATCCAATTCTTGGAAAGTTGATGTGTATCAATGGATCGGGTATTCAGTACCGATGGATGAAAGACAATTTAGCAGCCAATACCTATGAAGAAATGAACCTAAAAGCCGAAGAAGTTCCTGTAGGATCCGATGGTTTGGTTATCATTCCGTTTGGAAATGGAGCTGAAAGAATTTTAAATAATAAAAATGTAGGTTCACACTATTGCAACCTTAATTTCAATAAGCATTCAGATGGACATATGTATCGTGCAGCCCTAGAAGGCATCGCTTTTTCTTTTGTATATGGAATGGACATTCTGAAAAACGACAATGCAGTTATCAATGTTATCAGAGCTGGAAATGACAATCTTTTCCGTTCTGAAATTTTCTCAAATACGGTCGCTACCCTAATCGGTCATGAAATCGAAATTTACAATACTACTGGATCTGTCGGTGCAGCCAGAGCAGCTGGTTTAACCGACGGTGACTTTAAAAAGTTTGGAGACAATATTACTCAAAATGACCATGTTATGACCTATATGCCTCTAAATAACAAGGAACCCTATTTGGAAGCATATACCCAATGGAAAAAAGAACTCGAAAACTTGTTGGGATGATGAGGGTTGATAGGAGCAGGAAGAGAGAAGTGAAGAGTTAGGAGTAATAAGTAAGTAGAAAAAGCCGAAAGCCGAAAGCAAATAGCAGAAAGTTAAACATAAAAAAATCAATCGTATGTCAAAATTAACAATCGGAAGTAAAGAATACTTCAAAGGAATTGGAGAGATTAAATTCGAAGGAAAATATTCAAAAAATCCTTTAGCCTATAAATACTACAATCCAGATCAAATCGTTGCAGGAAAAACGATGCGTGAACACTTTAAATTTTCTGTTGCATATTGGCATACCTTCTGTGGTCAAGGGTCGGATCCATTTGGTCCTGGGACACAAAATTTTGAGTGGGATCAGCATTCAGATCCATTACAAGCAGCCAAAGACAAGGCAGATGCCGCTTTTGAGTTTATCACCAAAATGGGATTCGACTATTACTGTTTCCACGATTTTGATTTGATTCAAGAAGGCGCAACTTTTGAAGTGTCTGAAGCGCGTTTAAAAGAAATTGTGGCCTATTTAAAAGAAAAACAAGCAGCTTCTGGTGTAAAATTATTATGGGGAACTGCCAACTGCTTCTCCAATCCAAGATATATGAATGGTGCGGCTACCAATCCTAATTTTGATGTGCTTGCCAGAGCCGGGGGTCAAATAAAATTAGCCTTGGATGCAACTATGGAATTGGGCGGTGAAAACTATGTGTTTTGGGGAGGTAGAGAAGGTTATATGTCTTTACTAAATACCGATATGGGCCGTGAGTTAGACCATATGGGACAGTTTTTAGGCTTGGCAAAGGACTATGCACGTGGTAAAGGTTTTAAAGGGAATTTCTTTATTGAACCAAAGCCAATGGAACCTACCAAACATCAATATGATTTTGATGCTGCAACGGTTGTTGGTTTCTTAAACAAACACAATTTGCAAGACGATTTTAAAATTAACTTAGAGGTAAATCACGCTACCTTAGCAAGTCATACCATGCAACATGAAATGGATGTAGCCGCTCAAGCAGGTATGCTCGGAAGCATTGACGCGAACCGTGGAGATTACCAAAACGGATGGGATACGGATCAGTTTCCTAACAATATTCAAGAAACCGCAGAAGCCATGTTGGTATTTTTACAAGCCGGTGGGTTGCAAGGTGGCGGTGTAAACTTTGACGCCAAAATCCGTAGAAATTCAACAGACTTAGAAGACGTATTCTTAGCACATATTGGAGGTGCAGATACCTTTGCTAGAGGATTGTTGGTTGCTGAAAAAATTATGCAAGAATCAGACTATAAAGCCTTGAGAGAAAAACGCTACAGTTCTTTTGATACGGGTAAAGGAAAAGAGTTTGAAGAAGGTAAATTATCTTTTGAAGATTTATACAAAATCGCCAAAGACAATGGAGAGTTGCCAAGTATTAGTGGTAAACAAGAGTTGTTTGAAAATATAGTTAACCAACATATTTAATGGAAATAAGGGTGTTAAATGAAATTAACACCCTGCTTTTTTTTAACACTACAAACAACAAA
The DNA here is from genome assembly GCA_943789365.1 of uncultured Flavobacteriaceae bacterium. Taxonomy (GTDB): domain Bacteria; phylum Bacteroidota; class Bacteroidia; order Flavobacteriales; family Flavobacteriaceae; genus Flavicella. Next base: position 1,532,017 of record CALSTV010000001.1, read on the forward strand.
CCATGGAAACATCAAATTCGAAATATCTTATTAAACTAACACTTGTTGCCACTTTAGGAGGGCTCCTTTTTGGATACGACACCGGAGTTATTTCCGGGACTGTAGGTTCTTTAGATGCCTTTTTTGTGATTCCAAAAGGCCTCAGTGAAACGGCTGCAAGTGCCTTTAAAGGTTTTATTGTTTCCAGTGCTTTGATTGGTTGTATTATTGGCGGTATGTTTGGTGGCATTATCAGTAAAAAATTAGGACGAAAGAAAGGGCTCATTTTAGCCGCTGTTTTATTTCTTATTTCCGCCTTGGGTTCTGCGATGCCAGAAATGTTGATTGCTCCCATTGGAAAAGGAGACCACACACTTTCAACTGTTTTTATCGTATATAGAATCATTGGTGGAATTGGTGTAGGACTCGCCTCGATGCTTTCTCCATTATATATCGCCGAAATTGCACCTGCAAATAGCAGAGGAAAACTCGTGTCTTTTAACCAACTCGCCATTGTGGGTGGTTTTATGGTCGTTTACTTTGTAAATTACTTTATTGCCAAAGGCGGCGGTTCAGACGCTTGGCTCAATGCTGTTGGTTGGCGGTGGATGTTTGCCTCTGAAATTATTCCCGCAGGTTTGTTCTTAGGACTCTTGTTTTTTGTTCCGGACACGCCACGTTCGCTAGTACTTAGAAACAAGCCAGAGGAAGCGCTACGTGTTTTAACCAAAGTAAACGGGGCAGAAAAAGGAAATAAAATTCTAGAAGAAATCATTGTTTCCATGAATGAAAAAGTATCTGGAAACTTATTTTCTTTTGGCTGGTTGATCATTGTCATTGGTGTACTCATTTCTGTTTTTCAACAATTTGTAGGTATCAATGTGGTACTGTATTATGCGCCTGAAATTTTTAAAACTATTTCATCAGGTACAGACAGTGCTTTGTTAATGACAATTATTGTTGGGATTGTAAATTTCTTATTTACCATTATTGCTGTAAAAACGGTCGACAAATACGGAAGAAAACCATTGATGCTTATCGGTGCACTTGGTATGGCAGTTGCTATGCTATCGTTAGGTTTTGTATTCTTTGCTGGCGCATCTGGATATATGGCCTTGTTTTGTATGATGTTGTATGTGGCTAGTTTCGCAGTGAGCTGGGGACCTGTAGCTTGGGTGTTATTGTCAGAAATTTTCCCAAATAAAATTAGAGGAAGAGCCTTGGCAGTAGCTGTTGCAGCGCAATGGATTTCTAATTATTTGGTGTCTTTTACCTTCCCAATGATGAACGATAATTCCTATTTAACAGAGAAATTTAACCACGGATTTGCCTATTGGATTTACGGAATTATGAGTATTCTGGCTACACTATTCATTCTAAAGTACGTGCCAGAAACCAAAGGAAAAACCTTAGAAGAAATGGAGAAACTTTGGGAAAAGTAGTTTTCAAAAACGTTGAAAAATAATCAAAAGAGGCATGCGATTACTCATAATTTTTTTTGGAAATAATTTTCTTTAAAGCGTTGAAGCACGTTCTATGATACTTGTTTTCACTGTCTTAATTCTTGGTGCTAAGGTGGTTTCTGCTTCCATAGCCTCCAATCGCTCTACTAAAAACCGCATCGATTGTTCGCCCATAAAAACACCGTGTTGACTTACGGTGGTCACTTTTGGAGTAACATGTTGTGCCAATTCACCGTTGGTAAAACCAATAAGAGATATGGTCTCTGGAATGTTTATTCCTTGATTTTTTAGTATTTCTAAAGCCTCAATAGTTGCCGATTCTTCCAAGCAAAGAATAGCATCTACTTCTTTACTAGCGACCACTATTTTTAATAAGGTTTCCAAATCATCGTTTTTGCCTATCCTAAGAATAAGGTTTTCATCCACTATTATCTGATGTTCTTGAAGTGCTTGTTTGTACCCTTTTATACGCAATTTCCCAACGCTGGTATGGCTAATTATTGAGACCAAAGCAATGCGCTTTCTTTTGTTTTTTATAAAATAAGACGTGGCATGATAGGCTGCGGCTACATCATCTACTATGACCTTATCACAATTAATTTCTTCAGTTACCCTGTCCATCATCACCATACCGATTCCGTATTTTTCAGACCCTTCAAAATGATTGAACTTTTGTAATTTTTGAGTCTCTTCAGCAATTGACACAATAAACCCATCAACAGTTCCACTTAAAAAATAATTAGTTGCGGCTACTTCTTTTTCATGGCTGTCATGAGAAATAGATATAATTACATGGTAACCATGTTCATTGGCAATTTTTTCTACACCACTAAAGACTTTTGCAAAATAGAGGTTTAATAAATTCGGTAATATCAAACCAATGGTTTTGGTCTTATTTCGTTTTAGACCCAAGGCAAAAACATTCGGCTTGTACCCGTTTTCTTCGGCATATGCCTTGATTTTAATGCGCGTTTCACGCCCAATATCATGGCTGTCCTTCAAGGCTTTTGAAACCGTAGCAATAGACACCTTGAATTCGTTGGCAATATGTTTAAGTGTGATTCTTTTGCTCATGGTCGCTAAAAAAAGTTGGGCATTGCTAAAATAGACAATTCTAAGGAAATCTATTCCTAAACCTTGATTCTTGAAGAATCATTTACTAACTATCGCTATCCTACCAAACTAAATCTCCTAACTTCCATTGTAGTCATTCTTAGTTTTCTTTTCAAAACAATCATTTAACAAAAAATACTCTTTAAAAACCGTAATAAAAGTCAGTTTTTAATGCTATTATCTTCAAATTAAACAGAAGTCTCTCTGTGTTTTTCAATGCCATTTTTTTAAGTATCTTTAAAAGGAAAAATTGCGAATTCCGTCTTTTCTTGGATAGGTTTTCTTATAAAAAAACTGTTATGAAATCGAAAAAATCAAAACCACTTGAAGTCATTGTTGACAAAATTCTGTATATCAGAAATCAAAAAATTATGCTAGATACAGACCTAGCCATCCTCTATGGTACAACTACCAAACGCTTGAACGAACAGGTTAAAAGAAATCAAAATCGATTTCCTCCAAACTTTATGTTTCAATTAACATCAAAAGAGAAGGACGAGGTGGTCGCAAAATGCGACCACCTCGAAAATTTAAAATTCTCTTCTAGAAATCCCTATGCATTTACTAAGCATGGGGCTTTGATGTTAGCCAATGTATTAAGAAGTGACAAAGCCATTGCTGCAAGTATAACCATCGTTGAGACTTTTATAAAAATGAGAGAAGTTCTCGCCATGGATGTAAAACTAAAAGCTGAAATCGAAAACATCAAACAGCGAATAGGGAAGCAAGATAAAAACATGGAACTGGTCTTCAAAACCTTGGAAACCTTACTTTCAAAAAATGAGCAGTCCACAACAAGAAAACAAATTGGATACACTTCTTAAATATAATTGCTATGTTAATCAAAGTTTATGGTTCTGCCGTGTTCGGTATTGAAGCCACCACCATTACAGTAGAAGTAAATATAGACCAAGGAATAGGCTATCATTTGGTTGGATTGCCCGACAATGCGGTTCGAGAAAGCAGTTACCGAATCTCAGCTGCACTGAAAAATATAGGTTATAAATTTCCAGGGAAAAAAATTACCCTGAACATGGCACCAGCAGATATGCGGAAGGAAGGCTCTTCTTATGACCTAACCTTGGCCGTTGGTATTTTAGCCGCCTCCAATCAAATGAATAGTGATGCTATTGCCGATTATATTATCATGGGCGAACTGTCCTTAGATGGGAGCCTACAACCCATAAAAGGTGCTTTACCTATTGCTATTAGGGCGAAGGAGGAAGGTTTTAAGGGCTTTATTCTACCCAAACAAAATGCCAAAGAAGCGGCTATTGTAGAAGGACTCAAGGTCTATGGAATAGAAAACATCACAGAGGCGATTTCTTTTTTTAATGGCGAATCGGCATTGGAAGCTACGGTAATCGACATTCAAAAACAATTTCAAGACACTTTAGAAAATCCCGAATTTGATTTTGCAGATGTGAAAGGTCAGGAATCCATCAAACGTTGTATGGAGATTGCAGCTGCCGGTGGGCATAATATTATCTTAATTGGTCCTCCTGGATCTGGAAAAACGATGCTCGCCAAACGATTGCCCACCATTCTTCCTCCTATGACTTTGGAGGAAGCTTTGGAAACCACCAAAATTCATTCTGTCGTAGGTAGAATTAAAGAAGATTTTGGCTTGATGAGCGAACGTCCATTTCGTTCACCACATCACACCATTTCCGATGTTGCTTTGGTGGGTGGAGGACAATACCCGCAGCCTGGTGAAATTTCGATGTCGCATAACGGTGTGCTATTTTTAGATGAATTGCCTGAATTTAAACGAACCGTATTGGAAGTCATGCGACAACCTTTGGAAGATAGAGAAGTAACCATCTCAAGGGCTCGGTTTACGGTTACCTACCCTAGTAGTTTTATGTTGGTGGCTAGTATGAATCCGAGTCCGAGTGGTTTTTTTAACGACCCGAACAGCCCTATGAGTTCTTCACCACAAGAAATGCAACGTTATATGGGAAGAATCTCAGGGCCGCTCTTAGACCGAATCGATATTCATATTGAAGTAACCCCTGTTCCTTTTGAAAAATTGTCCGAAGTACGTTTAGGAGAACCCAGTGCCGTGATTCGAAACAGGGTAACCAAAGCAAGGGAAAAGCAAACCCTTCGTTTTTCAGCTTGCGAAAACACGCACTACAACGCGCAAATGTCGGTCAAACAAATTCGCACTTTTTGTGACTTAGACAAGGCGTCCAAAGACATGCTAAAATCTGCCATGGAGCGCTTGAATTTATCTGCCAGAGCTTATGATCGAATTTTAAAAGTAAGCAGAACCATTGCCGATTTGGACAATGAAGAACATATATTGCCTAGTCATATTTCTGAAGCTATTCAATACAGAAGTTTGGATAGAGAAGGGTGGTTGGGGTAAGGAAGCTAAAATATTTACACCCATATTTGACTTGGAGACACAACGACGTTCTAAATAAAATTCACTTATTTAGTGAATTTTTAAATAATTTAACTAATTTTGCAATATGAAAGAATGACATATTTATGGAAATAAAATTCGAAAAAGATTACTTAGAACAACTATATGAAAATGGCAAAGCTAGAAATAAAAAGTATCGCTTTCAAAATACAGTAATAAAAAAATACAAGAACGCAATTGACAAATTAAGAGTTGCAAATCAAATTGAAGACTTGTACCCTATAAAAAGCTTGAATTATGAAAAATTAAAAGGAGACAAAAATGGTTTAGAATCAATTAGAGTTGATCAAAAATTTCGTATCGAATTTATTTCGTCTATCGAAGGAGAAGAACCTAATTACATAACCATTTGCTCAATTGTAGAATTAAGTAATCATTACAAGTAAAACCCGAAAATCATGGCAACAAAAAACAATATACCGTTTGAAGCTACACACCCAGGATCACTTATTAAAGATGAATTAGATGTTAGAGATGACATAAATCAAAAAGATTTAGCTAAGGAAATGGGAGTAAAAGCATCTTTCTTAAATGAAATAATCAAAGGTAAAAGACCTATTACAGCGGATTATGCAATAATATTAGAGAAAATATTAGGAATCTCTGCTGACTATTGGATGCGATTTCAATCTCAATACGAAATAGACAAAGCTAGAATAAAGAAGAAAAACATTGAACGAATTAAATCAATTGAAATATGGGAAATAATCAAGGAATATGTTCCTATTAAATATTTTAAAAAATTCAAATATTTTACAGATTCAATTGAAGAGGATATAAGGATCATAATGAACATCTATAATGTTTCAAATATTGATGGCTTAGTAGATTCCGCAGCTAAGAATAAGTTTGCTTATTATAGAAAATCTGAAAAATTACAGATCGATGATAAAAACATACTTGCATGGAGCTCTATAGCTACTTATGAAGCAAGTCAGCAAAAATCAAATAAATTCTATTCTGAAAATATTGATCAATTATGTATCCAATTAAATGAGGTTTTTTATAAGAACGAAAACACATTAGAGAACGCAAGAAGAGTGTTAAACCAATTTGGAATTAAGTTTATTATAATTCCTAAATTAGAAAAAACACCAATTGATGGATATTCATTTTGGTCTGGGGATAATCCTGCAATTGCTTTAACATTAAGACACGGAAGAATCGATAATTTTGCATTTACATTAATGCACGAAATAGGGCATATAGCGCTACATCTATCCAAAGACAGAAACTCAGAATTTGTAGATTTTTATCGTGAAAAAAATAAAAATACAGCTGAAAAAGAAGCAGATAATTTTGCTCAATCTAAATTAATCCCTAGTGATATTTGGAACGAAATAATTGAAAAACACATTCCTTTAAATGATGATAAAATCATTGAATTAAGCTCGCATTATTTTATAAACCCTGCCATCTTATTCGGAAGAGCTTGTTTCGAAATGGACGCATATGCTTTTAAGACAAGAATTAATAAAAGATTAAAGTAAATTCAGGTAAACAAAACACTCGCATTAAAAATAAGGGCTCCTGTCGTACTTCAAAGATTTGTGATTTATTCACTAAATCTAGAACCTATTATATTCATCTATAAAAAGCTGTAGTATACTTAAGCTTTACTTAATCATAATCTGACGGTTTTATACTTATCGACCTTCCTCTTAAGGCATAACTAAAAACTCCGTCAAATTAATAAAATACATTTAAAAATTTGAATACAGATATATTAAAACAGTTTTTAGAGGAGCTACACAAAGAACAGCTTACTGCACAAAATCACCCAGATTTGATGAAGAAATTGATTTGGCACAAAGTTATTCTTTTAAATCATCCTGTATTCGCACATCTTAAAATGTTTTAAACAACTTGAATACTTCTGTTTTATAGGATTTGCTAATGGGTATTTTATGTGAGCCTACAAACAATTGGTTGCCCTCAAACCCAGTGATCAAATCAGTATTTACGATATAACTTCTATGTGTTCTCATAAAAATTGATTTTGGTAGCTGTTCTTCAATTTTTTTCATAACAATCGAATACAAAAAAGTTTCCTTTTTGGTATAGACGGTTGAATAGTTGCTATCTGCCTGAATAAACAAAATTTCATCTAACAACACCCTTTTAAAATGACTGTCTTTTTTTAAAAATAAACTGTCTTTAATCTGTAAAACTTGGTTATCGGAATCTTCAAATTTTCTCGTTTTCAAGAGGTCAACTTCTGGCATTTTCTTAGAAAAATTCAACAAAGCCAGTTCTATTGCTATTCCTACTTGACGATCGTTAAATGGTTTTAATATGTAAGCATAAGGAGCAACACTTTTTGCCCGCTCCACAATATGTGAATCTGCATTGGACGTTAAAAAAATAAATGGTATGTCGTATTTTGTTTTTATAATTCTTGCCAGTTCTATGCCGTCTTTATCTCCTTTAAGAATGATATCTAGAACTAATAAATCGACTTCAGAATTCTCCGCCAACATTGCTATGGCAGCATCGGAGGTTAATGCGATGCCAACTACTTCATAGTTCATTGCATTTAACCTTTCTGATATATCTTGCGCCAATAATGCCTCATCTTCAACTACAAGAATTTTTACTTTGGTGTTTTTGTTTTGCATGGTTTCCTATTAACTAAGTTGCTTTCACATTCAGTTTCCAATGGGTTCCTTTCTCATTAATTTTCTCAATCGTACCGTCCAATTGCAAGATCAACGAATTGATAATTTTGAGTCCCAACGAATTGCTTTTCCCTTCAGCATCGGCTTCAAAGCCAATACCATTATCACGTATATCGATTTCCAACCGACCCGCAGCCCTTGGTTTTATTCGAACTAACAAGGAAGGGTTTTCAATCCCAGAATAAGCGTACTTTAGCGCATTAAGAATCAACTCATTTACGATCAAAGCTAAGGGGATAGCGTTATCTATACCTACACTTACTTCTGCAATATCGAACTCTGGTTCAAAATTGGCTTGGTATCCATGAAACAGACCCAACACCAATTCTTTAATATACTCATCCACGTGAATTCGTGTATCCACACCTTCTTGGTATAGTTTGCGATGCACTAATGAAAGTGCTTCTACTCTATTTTTTCCTGTAATAATTGCTTCCTGCGCTGGGTGTCCTGATAGTTTACTACTTTGCAAACTGAGCAAACTGGATATCATCTGTAAATTGTTTTTTACACGGTGATTCAATTCCCTCAATAACAGTGCTTTTTCTTGTTCCTTATGGCTAATAATTTCTTTTTGATTAAAGAGTTCTTTATTTGTTTGCCTAATTTTTTTATTCCCTCTAAAAAGTAAGTATGCTAGGAAAACAAACAGTAATACACCTATTGTCAATGCAATCACCCACCTTTTTTGATTGCTATTCTCAATATGTAAAATACCTATTTCCGATTCACGCTTTTCAATTTCATACCCTGACTTTAGTTGCTCCAATTTTTGAATATTGGTTTTGTTTACCAAACTGTCTTGATATTTTTGATAAATTTTTTGAAACTTAAGGGCTTCTGCGTGACTCCTTTTTTCTTCATACAAACTTGTGAGCATCCGACTAATATCTCGTACTTGTTCTTTTAATCCATTTGCTTCTGCAAGCGAAAATGCCTCTAAGTATTGACGTTCTGCCAGCGCAAATTTACCTTCCTTTTGAAAAACTGCACCCAATTCTGCAATGTATACAGACGCCGAGTACCAATCTTGACTTTCTTTCAATATTGGTATGGCCTCATTAAAATGCTCTTTTGCAAATTTGAATTTAGATTTCGTGGCATAAACCATTCCTAAATTCCCCAAAGCATATCCTTTTAAAATAGGGTGTTCAGAAGCGATCTTCGATTTGAGGACTTCTTGAAAATTTGCTTTTGCTTTATTCAAATCACCAAACAAGCGATACGCTTCTCCTAGGTTTAACAAGGTGCTATATAAATTTATTTTCTGCTCAGAATTTCGGTAAATTTCTCTGGCTTTTTTATAATAAATTATTGCCTTTTGATAATCTTCATCAATTAAATAATTACCAGCAATTTGATTGTAAGAAGCTGCTTGATTTTCAAGCAAACCCAAAGACTCATATACTTTTAAGCCTTTTAAGGAAGCCTCAAAAGAAAGACTGTTATTTCCTAATTCTCGTTGAATGCTACTCGTCGATTCCCAAATTCTTGCTACTAATAAGGGGTCATTAAGCTCTAAGGCATATGCTAAAGACAATTGAACAAACTGTAAAGCTTGATTCAAATCGGAATGCTTGACAGCGATGAGCCGCAATTCTTGAGCTTGTCTTTCTTTTGACAGATGTTCTTTCTCATAAACACTCAAAAGACTATCTATATTCTTAAAATTTTGAGAAAAAGACAACTTCGAAAATAGAACTAGAAAAAAGCAAAATCTCTTTAAGCTTAGGACCATAATTTTAACCAATAATCGTTACGGATAATCCGGAGACTCTACTCTGATTATTGGATCGATAAGAAAAAACATCTCTTTGTTACCAACATTCAAAGAAAAAAGCACACTGTATGAAAAGTAAAAGTCTTTCATTTCACGTTTTGCCGCATTTCTTACCTTGAGGGTTGCTGAACATGCTCCATTAGGCATTACACATAGTGACCCATCTTCTAATGCAGAAGCTGTAGTTCCACATTCAAATACCGAATCGTACAAACCTTTAGTCAATACACTATTAAAGTCAGTGTTTTTCGTTACATTTTTCAAAGAACAACAAACTAAAGTGGGTTCAAAATCGTCATTTTCAAATACGAGTTTAAAATTGATAGATTCTCCTTGTTTATAAGAAGGAAGTCTTGATCCTTCTATAGTAGTAAAGCTATCAACTTTTATAGGTTCTGAAATTGTTCCAGTTCCAAGGTTGCAATTAGTAATAGCTTCAATTAATAAACTTTCTTGGACATTCAATACAATGTCATTCGTAGAAAGCGTCGAGTTGCTTATCTCATTTTTCATTAGCAATTAAGGGATAAAATTAATAAAAACCCTCCATTTTAGATTTTAACTATGGGAGGGGTACATAAAATCTGATATAAATCTAATAAAAATAAATGAATGCCCTAACGAGATTCGTCAAATTTTCTTTCATCGAAGCTGTAACCACTCAATAACAAATTGTATTCACTCACAAAATCGACTCATTGACTCATATGTTTTCATCAACAATTCAAAAGCACTCATATTTGAAGTACCAAAAAGAAGTTGGTATGAAATAAGCAATACACTTAGGGCGTGTAAAATAATTCTCGTGCAATTTATAAATCATAAATATGCACGAGATTATTATTTTCAATAATTTGTTAATTAGAAGCCACTTACAGGCATCAGCACCTATTATTAATTTTTTGAAAGCAAAAGAATGCCAAAAAGGGTTTGTATTTTTAAAAGGAAACTACTAACTTAGAAGAGTTGTTCATCATTACTTATTACAAACACCTCTTAATGCTTTGCTTATGTTATCTTATAGAACCGAAATCCGAAACTCACCAAAAGAACAAACATTAAAAATATACCTAAGTGACATTTCGTTAGACGAAGAGTTACAAGGACTACTGGAAAATATAAATGGAGTTCGTATGGTGGAAGTCCAGAAAAGTGTAAGCCGAAATCGCGTTGCTGAAAATTTGACTGTTTTTAGAAAAGAAAACATCACTATCAATGACTTAAAGACTAAGATAGATGGTTTTTTAAGCAGCTTTTTTGAACGTGTAGACATCTAATAGACGTCCCTACTGTTCATTTGGATCGTTGACTTCAATATCTAATTCTTCAGATTTTTTTTGCAAAAGTTCTTGTGAACTCATTTCATTGTGCTCGTCGGGGTTTGTGATAACAAATTCAATTCTTCGATTTTTTTGATGTTCTTCTTCCGTGCAATCAACACTGTCAGAACAATCATTTATCAATTTGGTTTCTCCATAACCTCTCGATGTAATTCTATCTGCATGAACTCCATTTTGAATAACCCACAACCGTAGTACACTAGCCCTTCTGTCTGATAGTTCAAGATTATAGGACGCCTTACCTCTACTGTCTGTATGTGCTTTAATATCAACATTGATATGCGGATATTTGTTCATAATATCTATTACTCTTTTTATATGTTTGATAGATTCCGGACGAATATCAGTTTTATCAAATCCAAAATAAATTGGTTTTATTTTTAGCATTAACTCTCCTCTCGTCTCAATAATATCGGAATGCGCGAGAGACACATCTACGTTTAGTGTATCGTTATTGATCTCTGTGGTCGTTATCATACGTTCGTTTGGTTCGAAATGTAATTTTTCTGCCCTTATCATGTAGTCTTCACTGCAATTAACAACAAATTCAAACTCACCCTTAGCATTGGAAATTACACTGTCTAGAAAAGCCCTCTTTTCGTCCAACAAGTATACATGGGCGCTATCTAATACAATACTTGCTATTTCTTTTTTATAAATAGTGTCTCTGTCTTTGTTCACTACCAAAGTGCTGTCCATAATGGTTTCATTCCCTTTATTAATTTCAAGGACATTATCCATTTCAACATGCTCTTGCGAATACAGTTTAAGTGTGGTAATGGTATCTACTTCAGTTTCTAATTCATAAACAATCCCTTTGATAATTTGGCGACAACTAAATTCAAAAGTATAAATGTCGTCATCTCCTTTACCTCCAGGTCTGTTCGAGGAAAAATACCCTTTGTTTTTGGTGTTTTTAAAAGCAATGCCAAAATCATCACTATAACTATTGACAGGATGTCCTAAGTTCTCCAAATCACCTGCTGGCGCACCAGCTTCTATAGGTATTCTAAAAATGTCCAATCCGCCTTGACCGGATGTCTGACCATCACTTGAAAAATAGAGTTCATCTTTCCATACATAAGGAAACATTTCCTTTCCTTGTGTATTTACAGAAGGCCCTGCATTAATTGGAGATCCATAGCTGCCATCAGGTCTAATTTCAACCCGATAGATATCTGTTTTTCCAAAACCACCTAGCCTATCAGATACAAAATACAATTGGGACTCGTCTTCACTTAAAGCCGGGTGTCCTGTTTGGAAATTGGGACTGTTAAACGGCATTGCTTGAACAATCCAATCCTCGTTGTCAGATTTTGTGGCTTTGTACAACTGTATCAAATTCCTTCCTATTGAATCGGTAACATATTTTTTGTTGAAATAATTACTTCTTGAAAAATAAACCGTGTTTCTATCTTTTGTATAAACTAAATCTGCATCGTGGTATTTTGTATTTATCTTGTCCGAATATCGGGCAACAGAATCAAAGCTCCCATCTGGTTTTAATTTTGCAGTATACAATTCTAAGTAAGGCTGATTATTGGTACTCCATTTCGGTTGTTTGATAGACTTTTCTTTTCGTGATGAAGAAAAAAGCACCAAAGAGTCATTGTACTGAATCATTCCAAAATCCTGATTCTTAGAATTGATATTTACGTTTTTCACAACACAGGTTTGTTCCTGCGCTGCAAGAGCACATACACTTAAAAAAATCAGCCAAAAAGTATTTATTTTAAACATAAATATTCATTTTTAGAAAAATCTGGGACTTTTCATATTTCGTTTATTGAAGCTATAAATCAATATCAATTCATGCGATCCGGCATTCAAAACCCCAAAGTCGCTCGTTGTATAGTCATAGGCATATCCGACTCTTAATTTTTGTGTGGCCTGAATACCTACCATGGCCGATACAGAATCTTCAAACCTATGGGATATCCCTAGTTCAAATACCGATTTCACTAACAAATTCAAGGACAAGTCTATTGAAAAAGGAGCGCCAAAACTTCCTTTAATCATCGTGGATGGTTTTAACTTTAATTCGTCCGTTAGGTCAAACACATATCCAGAAGTTAAATAAACCGGCGCTTTTTCAGAGGCTGTACTTTCAATGGCGCTATCGTCTCCAATATGTTTTGTTTCCAAAAGATTTGGCACCGATAACCCTGCATAAAATTTGTTCGTATAAAAATACATTCCTGCCCCAAAATTAGGGGAGATTTGATTTACAGGCACATTCAATGGATCCCCGGGAGTTACGGTTGTCAACAGACCAATATCTAAAAAAGTAGCCCCTGCTTTGATTCCAAAAGCCAATCTGCTTTCTTCTCCAGTAAATATTGTAAATGAGAAATCTCCAAAGACATTATTCTCTTTTACAGGTCCAATCTCATCGTGAATAACAGAAAGGCCAAGACCAACGGCGCGTCCAACCGGCGCATCAAATGACAATGTAGCTGTTCTAGCCGCACCTTGTACACCTACCCATTGCGTACGTCCAAGCAAACCAATAACGGGCACACCTCTGGCACCCGCATAGGCCGGATTAACGATACTCATATTATACATATATTGTGTATAATGAGGATCTTGCTGCCCGGAAGCCTTCCGAACGGCACAGAGTACGAGTACAGTTACAAGTATGTATTTTAATTTCCTCATGTACTTTATCTTCTTAAATATACCCAGCCTGTTTGAGGGGGTCTGTCATTATTGTTAAATTCTATCGTATAGAAATAGGTGCCATCCGGAACATCATCTGAACCTAAATTTACCGTACCATCTGACAATCCATCCCACCATACCGGTGCAGTATTTGGGTCTCCGGAGTGTGCATAACTAAACACTTTTTTACCCCATCTGTTTACAATTACTATTCTATAATTTGGATACAAAACAGCTAAATTTGTAATCTCAAAGGTGTCATTCAAACCATCTCCGTTTGGTGTGAATTCTTCAGGAATAAAGAAATCTATGTTTACATTGACTTCTACAGTGTCCTGGTCATCTTCGTCGAAATTATTATTTCCAGGTGTAGAATCCGTATCTATCTCATTTTCCGATTGCACTTGCGCTGTATTATCCCATTCTCCTGTCGACAGTACTTTTACTCTTATCGTTAAGTCAATTTCGGTTCCTACCAATACCGTACCTACATCCCAAATACCCGAAAACTCATCGTAACTACCTTGAGCTGTATCATAACTCACAAATTCATAACCCGAAGGCAGCTTGTCTAGCACCTGAACCCCGGTAGCAGGACTTGGCCCCATATTCTTTAAGCGAATTATAAACTCTATTTCATCACCTGAAGTAGGGGTATTATCACTTACGAGTTTTTCCAATTCTAAATCACTGATTGAAACAGGGTTTATGGTAATACAACTGCTATCATCGGCATTGTTCGCATCTACATTTGAAGACCCGAGTACCGTTGCACAATTTTCATAAGCACCCGAAGCTTTAACCAAGGCGGCAATTAATAGTACTTCTGAAGATTCTTTTACAACAGACCCCATGGTCCATATGCCTGTATTCACATCGTAAATTCCCGAAGTAGATCGGTAGGTCAAATATTGATAGCCGTCTGGAACAACATCTTGTACTTGTACTCCATAGGCATCTAATTTCCCTGCATTAATCAATTCAATCCTGAAAGTTATTTCAGCACCTACGTTGGGAGTCAGGTCACCGTCCAAAATGGTTTTTTCAACCGCCAAATTCAATCCGGATATATAGGAAATTCCAATACAAGCATAATCGTCTTCATTCGCAGCACCATTGCCTGGTGTAGAATCCAAATCATCTTCATTCATGGCAATTATTTCAGCACAATTGTCATAATCACCAGTTCCTAAAACAATCACATCAATAGATAAAATCACTGTTTTATTCGGCAGAACTTCACCAACAGACCAAATTCCATTGCTGCTATTATAAACTCCTGTAGTTGAGGCATATTTCACAAATTGATATCCTGAAGGCAATAAATCACTTACCACCACTCCCGTGGCAACAGATTGTCCATCATTGGTAACTTTTATTTCAAAGGTTTTTTGATTGCCTATACTTGCCTCATCCGTTTGGTCACTAAACTCTTTGGTCAAACTCAAATCCACATCTCTGACGGGTACAATAATGGCGCTATCTTGGTTGTTTGACGGGTCCAAATCATTTTGATCGGCAACGAGATTCGAGGTACTGTTTTCGATTATTAGTCCTACGGTATTCAACCTTACCGAAGCATTTATGTTCAATGTTTCTGTTGCTCCGTTTGGTATTGCACCAATACTCCAAAGCCCAGAGCCACTATTGTAACTACCTTGCCCGTCATCACTAAGATACCTTACCTCTGGAGGCAGCACATCTGTTATACTAACCCCTGTGGCTGCATTCGGCCCGTTATTGGTAACCGAAATCGTGTAAACCACAGTTCCCAATTCAACCGGACTAGAATTGTCTACCGTTTTTTGAACACTAAGATCGGCTGCTGTGACCACAATGGTTTCACTTAAATCATCTGCGGTTGCATTGGTATCTAACTGATCTTGGGTATTTGAAATGGTATTGGTATAACTTTTCCCTGAAGTTCCTGCCGCTACCTCAACTCTGAGCAATAAGGTTTCCGATGCACCAGCAGTAAGTGTACCCACAATCCATTCCGGCGCTATCCATAGACCCTGCGTTGGAATACCCGACACGTAGGTAAGTCCGGCCGGTAACAGGTCTTCTACGATTAAATTGGTAGCATCAATTGCCCCATTATTGGTAACCGTTATGGTGTATATCACTTGGTCTCCTTCGTTGGGCTGGTTGTTATTTACATGTTTTGCAAGAACGATATCTGTTTCATTATTTACATAAATAGAAGCTTCTAAAACATCTCCCACTACCGTTGGGTCTGCCTCATCCCCTTCCGCGGCCGTCATGGTGTTGGTGATTGTAGATCCGGATGTCCCTCCATCTACAGTTGCTTCAATAATAAGTTCTTTTGAAGCACCATTTGCAATGGCACCTATCATCCAAATTCCAGAACCTGGATTGTAATCTCCACCACTGTTATCGGAAACATACGTGACACCATTCGGAAGGTTATCTCTTAGACTTACACCAGTAGCATCGCTGGTTCCGTTATTGCTAACAGATAAGGTATAATTTATAGTTTCGCCAACAATTGGTGTAGAATTATCAACCGATTTCACACTAATCAAATCTGTTGATGATACCACTACTTGTTCCTCATTGTCATCTATTGTTGCGTTGGTATCCAATTGATCCTGTCTATTGACTACCGTATTGATTAGAGTTTGTCCGGCAGTTCCAGAAGCAATATTTACTTGTAAAATAAGCGTCTCTGTAGCGCCTGCATCCAATTCATTCAAGGTCCAATCTGGATAGGCCCATGTACCGGCAGAAACCGTCCCTGCTACATATATCAGCCCATTAGGAAGCGTATCGGTTAGGGTCATATTGGTGGCTCTGATGGTACCATTATTGGATACGGTTATACTGTATAAAACGGTATCTCCTTCATTTGGCGTTGGGTTGTTCACCACCTTGGTTAATACAATATCTGTTTCATTATCTATATGAATCGTTGCTTGCAATTGATCTCCTGCGGTAGTAGGATCTTGCTGATCACCTACTGCGCTTGTAGTCGTATTTGTAATGGTACTACCTGCTGTTCCGACCTCAACAGTTGCTTCAATTAGTAAGGTTTTAGACATCCCATTGGCAAGATCTCCAACCGTCCAAATTCCTGATCCAAAGTTATAGGCTCCGTTGCTATCATCACTATGATAGACAACTCCTTGCGGTAAGTGATCTGTCAAATAAATATTCGTGGCATCACTGGTTCCATTGTTTGTTACTTTGATACTATAAGTGATAACCTCTCCTTCATCAGGAGTTGTATTGTCAACTGTTTTTATAGTAACTAAATCAGCAACGGTAACGGAAATCGTTTCTTCCAAATCATCTTGTGTTGCATCGTTATCCAGTTGGTCTTGCGTATTACTAATGGTATTTGTAAGTGCTTGACCCGCTGTATTCGCCGCTACTTCAACCTTAACAATCAATGATTCTGAAGCTCTCGGAGCTAAGCTATTTAGCTTCCAAACAGGTGCATTCCAACTTCCTGCGGTGGGCGTTCCGGAAACATATAAAAGCCCGGCCGGTAATATATCTGTTATTTCTATATTGGTTGCTTCAATAATACCATTGTTCAAAACCGTAATGGTATATTCTATCTGTTCACCTTCGTCAGGGTTGTTGTTGTTGACCGTTTTGCTGAGTACAATATCAGTTTCATTATTTATATGAATTACGACTTCTAGCACATCCCCATTTGTACTAGGATCGGCCTGATCTCCCGAAGCCGGTGTTGTGTTATTTGTAATCGACGTTCCTGCGGTACCAACATTGACTGTACATTGAATTGTGATTGATTCTGAGTCTCCATTATCGAGATTTCCAATAGTCCAAAGTCCGGACCCACTATTGTACATTCCAGAGCTATCATCTCCAATATAAGTAAGTCCTGAAGGTAATAGATCCACTAAAGATACCTCTGTTGCATCGCTTGTACCGTTATTTGTTACAGATATCGTGTAGGCAATCGTGTCTCCTTCTTCAGGTGTTTGATTGTCTACTGTTTTTACAGTTACCAAATCAGACGCAGTTACTACAATGGTTTCTTCCATATCATCTAAAGAAGCATTCGAATCTAGTTGGTCTTGCGTATTGCTAATGGTATTCGTAAGTATTTGACCTGCCGTTCCGGAATCCACCACAACTGTTACCAGAATTCTTTCCGATGTACCAGTTGCTAATTTTGAAATCGTCCATACTGACCCCGACCAATTTCCGGTAGTTGGTATGGCCGACACATAATTGAGACCGGCCGGAAGTACATCGGTAATTTGAACATTCGTTGCATCTATCAATCCAGCATTTTCGACCTCAATTGTATACACAACATTATCGCCTTCATTCGGTGTTAAATTATCCGCAACTTTTGAAAGAACTATGTCTGTTTCATTATCGATAAAGATAGCTGCTTCTAATACATCACCTGTATTTGTGATATCGGTCTGATCGGACAAGGCGGCAATCGTTCTATTGGTGATTGTAGTCCCAGCAGTACCTGCATCTATAGTTGCTTGGATGATCAGTTGTACGGTTGAGCCTCGTATTAAGTCACCGATTGTCCATATACCAGAGTTATTATCAAAAGCGCCAGCGCCATCATCACTTGCATAGGTTACTCCCGCAGGTAAATGATCTACTATAGAAACATTGGTGGCGTTTGACGGACCGTTGTTTGTAACTTCTATAGTATAATTTACGGAGGTTCCCACACTTGGTGTAGCATTGTCAACTGATTTTATTGTCACCAGATCTAAAGCAGTTACACTTATGGTTTCCTCAGCGTCATCTAGGGTTGCATTGGTATCCAATTGGTCTTGAGTGTTGCTTATCGTGTTCGTCAAGTCATGACCTGCGGTTCCGACGTCTACATTTGCAGAAAGCAGCAAGGTTTCGGTCGCTCCTGCCGGCAAACTGTTTATTTCCCATATTGGATTTGTCCATACACCAGTGGTTGGAATGGCAGAAATATATGTCAAACCGGTCGGTAATAGATCTTCTATACGCAGATTTGTAGCAGCAATAACACCGTTATTTGTAACCTTAATGGTGAATAGTACATCATCTCCTTCATTCGGATTCAAGTCATTTGCAACTTTAGAAAGAACGATGTCTGTTTTATTATCTATATAAATAGTAGCCGATAGGACATCTCCATTTGTCCCTGGATCCGATTGATCTCCACTAGCTGCTATGGCTGTGTTTACAATGGTCATTCCAGCTGTACCGTTATTAACAGTAGCTACAATCTGTAAACTCGCAGTGTCTCCATTTGCCAAATCTCCAATATTCCAGACCCCAGTAGCAGATGAATAGGCACCGCCACTATCATCACTTACATAGCTAAGTCCGAATGGCAAGTTATCAATCAGACTAATTCCTGTAGCATCACTCAATCCGTTATTAGCAACGGTAATTGTATAGGTAATGGTATCCCCTTCATTTGGCACAGAATTGTCAACAGTTTTAACAGTAACCAAATCTGAAGAAGTCACCACAATGGTTTCTTCCAAATCATCTGGCGAACTATTAACATCCAATTGGTCTTGGATATTGCTAATGGTATTGGTAATGTTTTGACCTGCTGTACCTGGGTCTACACGTGCATCAATCAATAAAATTTCTGAGCCTCCCGGAGCAATAGCGTTGATGGTCCAAATAGGACTGTTCCAAATTCCTGTTGAAGGGATACCTGAAACTAAGGTCAACCCGGCAGGTAAAATATCGGTAATTTCAATATTGGTTGCCGTAATAGAACCTTCATTGCTTACAGCAATCGTGTATCTTATAACATCACCTTCGTTAGGGTTGCTATTATTTACTGTTTTCGAGAGTACGATATCCGTTTCATTGTTTACATAGACCGCTGCTTCCAAGACATCTCCTGTGGCAGTTAAATCGGTTTGATCTCCGGTAGCTGCAGAAGTTTTATTGATAATGGTTGTTCCTGCGGTATTGGCATCAACAGTTGCTTCTATTGTGATACTTGTGGATGCACCGTTTGCCAAGGACCCAATCGTCCAAATTCCTGAGCCGCTATTATAGCTTCCGGAATTGTCACTTACGTAGGTAATTCCATCAGGTAAAATATCGACTAATGACAGTCCGGTGGCATCATTTGGTCCTTGATTCGATACCTGTATGGTGAATTGAATGGTATCTCCTTCTTCAGGACTGCTATTGTCCACGGATTTAACAGTAACCAAATCTGCCGAAGCCACTACAATGGTCTCCTCTAAATCATCAGGAGTTGCATTGGTATCCAATTGATCTTGTGAAACCTGCACTCTATTGGTAATACTTTGACCCGCGGTTCCTTCGGCTACCTTGGCCTGAACGAGTATCGACTCACTCGCACCGTTGGCAATACTTCCAATATCCCAAAACGGAGGGTTCCAAACACCTGTCGTAGGAGTAGCCGATACAAACAACAGCCCTGGTGGCAGAACTTCTCGTATTTCCACATTTATGGCCGCAATAGGTCCGTGATTCATAACAGCAACGGTATAAGTGACAATATCTCCTTCATTTGGACTCGCATTATTTACCACTTTGGAAACTGCGATATCTATTTGGTTGTCTATATATATAACTGCTTCTAAAGCATCTCCTTTATTGGTGAGATCCATCTGATCTCCAGTTGCTGAAGTCGCTGTATTTACTACAGTGCTACCAGCGGTACCTAAATCTACGGAGGCGGTAATATTAAGTGTGGCAATGGCTCCATTACGCAGTGCTCCAATGTTCCAAATTCCGGTTCCTTCGTTATAGTCACCACCAGAGTCGTCACTCATGTAGGTTACCCCAACTGGCATATGGTCTATCAAACTAATATTGGTTCCGTCTGAGGGGCCATCATTTCGAACAACGATGGTGTATATAATTTCATCCCCTTCTGAAGGTGTCGCATTATTCACGGTTTTCTCAGTTACCAAATCAATAGATGTCACAAAAATTGTCTCATCCAAATCATCAGGAGTTGTATTGTTATCGAATTGATCTTGGGCATTGCTTATGGTATTTGTCAATGCCTTCCCTGAAGTACCAACATTAACCAGTGCTTCAATGACAAGTGTTTCATTTTCGCCAGGAGATAACAAATTGATTTCCCAATTCGGGTTATTGTATACACCTGCACTAGGAATACTAGATACATAGGTCAATCCATCTGGGAAAATATCGGTGATGGTAAGATTTGTGGCGTTGATATTTCCATTGTTTGCTACTGTAATTGTATAGGTTACTTTATCGCCTTCATTCGGTTTACTGTTGTCTACCGTTTTGCTAAGCACTATATCGGTTTCATTAGCAATATGAATTTCAGCGGAGAGTTGATCACCTGTGGCAATCGGATCTGCCTGGTCTCCTTTCGCGGCAACTGCTTTGTTTTCAATAGTTGTCCCCGCAGTTCCTTGATCTACTGTGGCTTGTATATTTAACGTTCTGCTGGCTCCATTTGGAATTTCTCCTACGATCCAAACGCCGGTTACATGGTCATATAAGCTTCCTCTGTTGTCAGACAAATAGCTAACACCATCCGGCAACTGATCTATAAGAAACACCCCTGTTGCCGTATCCGGTCCGTTGTTGGTTACCTCTAAACGATAAGAAATCACCTCTCCCTCCTCCGGCGTAGCATTGCTTACCGTTTTTACGGTCATCAAGTCGGTAGAAGTCATCGTTACAGACTCCGTAGGGTCATCGATTGTAGTATTCGTATCTAGTTGATCTTGCGTGTTACTAATGGTGTTTGTCAAGGTTTGCCCTGCCGTACCAGAAGCTACTAGTACTTGCAACAAAAGGGTTTCTGTAACACCTGCCTCTAAGGTAGTTAAGGTCCAATTTGGATACGTCCATAAACCTTCAGAAGCCGCACCGGAAACATAAATCAATCCTGCTTCTAACACATCGGTTATGACTAGATTTGTGGCATCTATCGTTCCATTGTTGGTAACCTCAATTTTAAAAACAATGGCTTCTCCTTCATTCGGATTGCCGTTGCTCACTGTTTTCGACAGTACAATATCCGTGGCGTTGTCAACAAAAACAGAAGCTGTTAAGTCGTCTCCCACCAAGCTCGGATCTGTTTGATCTCCTGTGGCTGCACTTGTTGTATTCTCTATTTTAGTTCCTGCGGTTCCCCCGTTTACTTCTGCCTGAATTTGCAAGCTTGCAGTGTCGCCGTTGGGCAAAGGACCTATGGTCCAAATTCCAGATCCATTATTGTAATCACCCCCGCCATCATCACTCACATACGTCACCTGAGCAGGAAGGTTGTCTGTCAAATTCACATTGGTGGCGTCACTTGTACCATTATTCGTAACTGCAATCGTGTACGTAATAATCTCCCCTTCTTTTGGGGTTGTATTGTCAACTGATTTTACCGTGACCAAATCGGTTGAAGTAACCATTACAGTTTCTTCCATATCATCCGGTGTTGTATTGGAATCAAATTGATCTTGTTGGTTTGTCACCGTATTGGTCAATGACATTCCAGCCGTATTCGGACCAACGAGTACCTGTAATGTAAGTACCTCCGTAACACCTGGTGCTATATTTGCGACATTCCATTCTGGAGCTGTCCATGTGCCTACTGACGTATTTCCAGAGACATGTGTCAATCCACTCGGTAACACATCTGTTAGGACCAAATTGGTAATCGCTACACCTCCGTTATTATTAACTGTAATGGTATAGGTTACGGTATCTCCTTCATTGGGAGTTGTGTTGTCTGCTGTTTTGGTAACTACGACATCCGTCTCACTGTCTACTATTACTTCTGCTTGTAAAATGTCTCCATCTGCAGAAGGGTCTTGCTGATCGCCAATGGCTGCGGTGGTGATATTAATAATTTTTTGCCCTTGAGTAGCTAACGCCACCTTTGCATAAATTTTTAAGGCAACCGTTTTCCCATTATCAAGATCTCCTATTGTCCAAATTCCTGTACCTGCGTTATAAGCGCCATTGCTATCATCAGAGACGTAAATCATACCGTTTGGTAACAAATCTGTCAAGGTCACATTGGTTGCCAAATCCGGTCCATTATTTTTTACGGTTAGCGTATACCATATGGTTTCATCTTCCACAACTAATGTTTTGTTTACCGTTTTAGTCGTTACCAAATCTGTACTACTCACTACTATGGTTTCCGTTGGATCGTCCAAGGTTATATTTTGATCTACTTGATCTTGTGTATTGGTAATGGTATTGGTCAATGTTTGCCCAGAAGTTCCCGGATCCACTTCCACTTCTAAAACCAGTGATTCACTGGCACCGGGCTGCATAGTTCCGAGTGTCCAGTTTGGAGGCGACCAAGCGGTTACCGTTCCAATTCCGTTGATATAAGTGAGCCCAGCTGGGAGGTTATCGGTTACAACCACATTGGTAACTTCACTGATGGAGTTATTGGTCACGGTAATGGTATAGAAAATTTTATCGCCTTCATCTGGATTTGAATCTGAAACCGTTTTGCTTAAAACGATATCTGCCATTACTGAAGGAGTAAGTGTTACTGAGTCTTCATTATTTGTCGAATCATCGTCAATTTCATTGATATTTGTAAGGCTTGCTGTATTCTTATATTCATCGGTTGTTGCCGTTGGATTGTTAACAGAAGCCTTGTAATGTAATTGGATTGACTGTCCGGAAACTAAGACCAAATCATTCCATAAAATAGAGTTATCACCGGCGTTATACAATCCGTCTTTATCCACTGAACCATTCACCAAGGTCAATCCTAACCCCAATTGATCCAAAATATCGACACCTGTGGCAGTATTGATTCCTTCGTTTGATACAGTTATTGTATAGGAAACTGTGGAACCAACAACAGGGCTTGGAATGTCCACACTTTTTGCTACGTGAATATCAGTTACGCCAACAACGGTTATAATGACCGTATCTTCTTTGATTGGACACACACCCAAACTGGCGGTCCATTTAAATTCATAAACCCCAGGAATTACACCGGTTATCTGGGTGTTAGGGTCATTGACATCGATAATTATGGGTTCGGACGGGCCACTTATAAACTGCCATACACCGGTTGCCGGAGAAGGATCTGAGGCGGTCATAAAAATAGATTCAAACTGAGCAACGGTCTGGTCAGAACCAGCGTTCAACGGACCTACCGTGGTATCGTCTAAAGTTACAATTTCAACCGAATCGCTGGTGCTACAACCACCACTTTGAATGGTCCAAGTAAAGATATAGGTCCCTGCGACCAATCCACTTATTCCGGTTTCGGCGGCAAATTGATTGGCAATTATTGCGGTATTCGGACCTGAATCTTGGGTCCATTGTCCGGTTCCAAAACTGATGGCGTTTCCAAAAAGGGTTGTACTATTAACATCACACAATTCCTGATCAGAACCTGCGTTTGCGTCAGAGGCCGGGGGGGGCGGTAAATTCCAGAATAACTTGATCAGAAATATCAGCACAGACCGGGTTACCGTTAGATACGGTCCAAGTAAATACATAGTTTCCTATGGGTAAATTAAACGGGTCACTTATGGTTAATGTTGATTTCGGGTCATTTGGACTGTCAATTTGAATTCCGGAACCGTTTGAAGGGTCCGTGGTAAGCGTCCAAGTTCCAATTCCTTTGGTAGGTGTTTCAGCATCTAATTGCGGCAATACTTGACAAGCAGCCGTACCTCCGGTTTGATCAGGTCCTGCATCTGCTCCCAATGGTGGATCGTATACGTTTATTCTCATCACATCTTTTAATTCCGCACAAGGAGCACTCCCCACATTCCATTCATAGATATACAAACCTTCGACCAGATTAGAAATACTGGCATTTTTATCAGTATCACTGGAAATGGTTGGCGTATTCGGACCGCTTACCAAGATCCATTGGCCCGGTTCTCCTGTTGCTGCCATGGTTACTGATGTATTTGCGTCTGTACAAATACTTTGGTCTGGTCCGGCATTTGGCGCATCTGGTAACTTGGTATTGATAATTTCCAATTCATCTGAACTGGTACAGCTAATTCCACTCGCCGTGGCAGTAAATGTAAATATGTAAGTGTCCGTTACGGTTGGATCTAGCTCAACTATCGCCGTATTATCTGAAGTTGTGGTAATTCCAATTACAGTTGTATTTATAGGTGCAGTTTGGGTCCAAACCCCAACAGCTCCTGTATTCGCTTCCAGTAAAACTTGAGAAGCTGCACATAAGTCTTGGTCTTTTCCATTCAAATTGATTGCAGCAGCCACACTTACTGAAGTTGTTGCTTCAGAATCGGGACAGTTGATACCATTGCCGCTCGTCCATTTAAACGCATAATCACCGGACACCAGATTGGTTACTTGTGAAATCGGATCGTGTATGTCTGCAATCGTGGGGTTGTTTGGTCCGGATACTACGGTCCATGTCCCTATTCCTTCTGTGATGACATTCCCCGTCAATTGCAAGGTAGTTGCATTACAAAGGTCTGCGAGGGGACCGGCGGAAGCAGTTGTGGGTCCTGTACTTATGGAAAACGACATTTCATCTTCTGCCGAATCACAAGTTCCTTTGGAAACCACCCATTTAAAAGTATAATTCCCATCAGCCAAGTTCGTAAATATGGCCGTTGGGCTATTGATATCATCAACCATCCAACCCGCATTTCCTGCAACTTGCTCCCATTTTCCTGTAAGTCCTGTTACCGGAGTGTTTGCCTGCATTTGAATTTGGTCTCCACAAATAGTCTGATCTGGTCCGGCGGTGATGTCATTTCCGGCATCAGGCGCTACAGATAGCAATACATTGTCTTCTGTAGTAGCCGAACAAAGCAATGTGCTTACTGTCCATTTAAATTCATAATCTCCATCTTGAGTAAGTCCAGTAACGTTTGCTGTATAATCTCCTGTTGGCGTAATGATTGGTGTTGTAGGTCCCGAAACAAAGCTCCATGTTCCGTTTCCTCTAAATGGACTTTCGGTTTCCACTGCTGTTAAAGTTGCGGTCGAAGCACTGGAAGCCAAACATTGATCTGGTCCTGCATCTGCATTGGATGGTGCGTTTAATAAGTTGGTCGTCAAAACAACGTCATCTGAATTGTCCCCACATTTTAAGGTTGAAATGGTCCATGTAAATGTATAAGCTGTTGCATTTTGTAGACCGAAAACAATTGCTTCGGGGATGGTATTGTCTACAAAAGAAACTCCATCACTTGGGCTTACCGTCCACAGTCCGGTTTGTCCTGGTTCGAGTGCATTCCCTTGTAAGACATGTGTTCCCGCACAGATACTTTCATCTGTTCCAGCATCCGCAACCGGTGGTACTGCATAGGTGACGTAGGTATCTGAAAAAGAATCTTGTGAATTTGGACCTGCAGATACAAGATATCTGAAAATATATTCCCCTGGAATCATTCCTGTTACAGTTGGGTTCGGAATGTGAACGTCCGAAATAACTGCTATATTCGGGCCGCTTACCTGAGACCATGTTGCGGTTCCCACAGTAACAGGGTTTCCTGCGAGTGTTGTAGACGTTTGTCCACAATTCAAAACGGAATTTGAACCGGCATTTCCATCCGTAGGTGTTAATGAAACCACTACATTTATTTGATCTGAGGCAATATCGCATTCGGTTAAAATACTCCCTGAGGAATCACGTATTAGTCGAATCGTATAGACCCCTTCGCCGGCTAATAAATCGAGGTTTAAAGGCGAATTTCCTGCGCCTTGTAACGAAGTCAATCCTGAAGGATCCGGTGCTGCAATTATTTCATAACGCGTACGATTTCCTCCTGAATAGGTAAAGGGAATTGACACATTGGTTTCATCCTGATCCAATAGTATGTTATTTCCTGAGTTCACGTCAATAGACACATTGGGTGCATTGAAATGAATTTTGGCTTCTGTTTTGCTATGACAATTCGGGTTTATGGGTCCGCCAATTATTTTGTATTCAAAAGTATAAGTTTTATTGGTTGCACCATTTAGGTTAATTACTTGGGTCGTTGGGCTGTTCGGACTTACTATGGATCCATTTGGAAGGCTTGGACCGCCAACTTGTGTCCATTGCACCGTTTCGCCTGCATAGGTCGGTACATTTCCTTCCAGCATTACGGTAGTGATATTTGGGTCGCAATAGCGTTGGTTGGAGTTTGCAATTCGAGCATCTGTAATATCTTGAGTCGCAGGTGGTACGGTAATTGTCACTTCGTCCTTTCCGGAAGCACAAGGTCCGTGCACTGTCCATCGAAAAACATATTGTCCTTCAATCAATCCTGAAACTCTAGTTTCTGCATCATTTACATCTTCAATATTGGGTACGCTTGGTCCTGATACAAACGACCATTCACCTATTTGTGAACCGGTTCCATCACCTCCTATAGATCCATTTAAATGGGTGGCTGTACTGGTGGTAAAACATTGAGACAATGTCTTGTCATTTCCGGCAATTGCTATGGGCTCACCTCCAAAATTAGTGACTTGTATCTCATCAAAAGTTGTACACTGTGTGGTTGTATTCTCAATGGTCCACCTCAAGACTGTTGTTCCAATAGATGTTTCTGAAAGCGTGATACCTGATGTTGGAGAGGATGGGTCTGCTATACTTATGCCGGCCGAGTTTCCGCCTTCTATAGACCATATACCTGTTACATCAGTATTTGCAGGGTTTACAGGCGTTGCATTTAAAGAATAGGCGCCGGGACATCCTTCTATATCAACACCGGCCACAGCGGTATCAATTTCATTTACAACTATGGAAACAGACTGCGGGTTTGCGTCTACGGTATCTCCGCAAATGGCTGTCAACATAAAGGTATAGGTATTGCCTCCAAGAATTCCTACAACTGTAGTTACTGCATTTGTAGGGTTTTCAATAATTACGGAAGGCCCACCGGTTTGCACCCATAATGATGAGTCGATAGCCCCTCCTAAAACACCATCTAATGTCAAGGTCTCCGTTTCACAAATGGTTCGGTCTACCCCAGCATTGACGGTACAGTTTTGCCCATAAAACGAGAAACTCATTAATGACAAAATCAAAAAAAACAGTATCTTTTTTTTAAGGATGTAAATACCTGGGGGAAACCTCTTCATAAGCAAGTAAATTTCAGCTACTTGAAAGATAATAATTTTTAACCTGTGAAACAAATAAAAACCCCGATACTGACGTATCGGGGTTTTTTATCAAAAAATGTTATTTTTTAATATCTATAATATTCAGGTTTGAAAGGCCCTTCCACTTTGACATCGATATAATCGGCTTGTTCTTGACTTAATTCATCCAATTCCACTCCAATTTTTGCCAAGTGCAAACGTGCTACTTTTTCATCTAAATGCTTTGGTAACATGTAAACGTCGTTTTTATAAGCTTCTCCATTTAACCACAATTCTAATTGCGCCAATGTTTGGTTGGTAAAGGAGTTAGACATTACAAAACTTGGGTGTCCTGTTGCACATCCAAGGTTTACTAAACGTCCTTCTGCCAATACTAAAAATTCTTTACCATCGATGGTATATTGATCTACCTGAGGTTTGATTTCAACTTTTGAATCGCCGTAATTTCCATTCAACCAAGCCATGTCAATTTCGTTGTCAAAGTGACCAATATTACATACAATAGCTTTGTCTTTTAAGGCTTTGAAATGACGTCCTACAATAATGTCTTTATTTCCTGTTGTGGTAATAACAATATCTGCTCTTGAAATAGCATTGTCCATCTTACGTACTTCAAACCCGTCCATAGCCGCTTGTAAAGCACAGATAGGGTCAATTTCAGTTACGATAACTCTTGCTCCAGCTCCTGCTAAAGAAGCCGCAGTTCCTTTTCCTACATCTCCATACCCTGCAACGACAGCTACTTTACCTGCCATCATTACGTCAGTTGCTCTACGAATTGCATCTACTGCAGATTCTTTACAACCATATTTATTGTCGAATTTAGACTTTGTTACCGAATCATTTACGTTGATAGCTGGCATTGGTAAAGTTCCTGCCTTTACTCTATCATATAAACGATGTACACCTGTAGTTGTTTCTTCAGACAATCCTTTGATCCCTGGTACCAATTCAGGATAACGGTCTAAGACCATATTGGTCAAATCACCACCATCGTCCAAAATTAAGTTCAACGGTTTTTTATCTTCACCAAAGAAAAGTGTTTGTTCAATACACCAATCAAATTCTTCTTCGCTCAATCCTTTCCATGCATACACAGAAATTCCTGCGGCGGCAATTGCGGCAGCAGCTTGGTCTTGTGTAGAAAATATATTACAAGAACTCCAAGTTACCTCAGCACCTAAATCAACCAAAGTTTCAATTAAAACAGCTGTCTGAATGGTCATATGCAAACATCCTGCAATACGAGCACCTGCCAAAGGCTTTTCTCCTTTATACTCTTCTCTTAAACTCATTAATCCAGGCATTTCTGCTTCTGCCAAATGAATTTCTTTACGACCCCAATCTGCTAGACTGATGTCTTTTACTTTAAATTTTGTGTATGTTGACGTTTCTGAACTCATAGTTCTTATATTTGTGAAATTAGAGTGCAAATTTACGAAATCCCTTTGATACTATAATGCCTTTCTTAAAAACTATACAAGTTGATGCTATTGCCACTGTTTTTGTATGGAAAATTACTGAGTCTTTAGAAGAGCTGTTTTCTGTATATCTCAACGACAAAAGTAAAGAACGCTTAAACAATATGCGATCAGTAGTACATCGAAAGGGCTTTGTAAGTATTCGACATTTACTGCATCAAGCGGGCTATTCCGACAAGGATTTGTATTATTCTGAAGACGGAAAACCGCATTTAAAGGATGGAAAACATATTTCTATTACGCATTCATTTCACTTTTCAGCCATTGTTATTGGGAGTCATCCCGTGGGAATAGATATTGAAATGAATCGAGATAAAATAAAAACGATTGCGCATAAATTTGTTTGTCAGTCAAACAATTACATCAAAGAACCAAATTTAAAAGAGCAACTCACAGTTTTATGGGGAGCAAAGGAAGCGATGTTTAAAATTGCCTCTGTTCCTGGATTGTCTTTTAAAGAACATTTGCCTATAGATGCCTTCAATTTAAAGGACAAAAAGACAACAGGGTGGATTCTTTATAATAATACCCGTGCATGCTATGATATTGCTTTTGAACAAATTGAAGACTTCACGCTAGTATATGCATTTCCTCAAACACTATTAAAATGAAGAAAGACCTACTCAACTTCATTCAAAATTCAAAAAGAGAAGGGAGAAAACTTATTGCCATTTTAATTGACCCCGATAAGGTTGCACTAAAAGATTGCAAATCATTAGCTGATCAATTGAATCAAAGCTCCATAGATCTCGTTTTTGTTGGAGGCAGTACGGTTGAGGAAAATGTTACTGAAGAATTTCTAAAAAGAGCCAATTTTAATAAGCCTGTAGCGTTGTTTCCAGGCAACACAAACCAAATCACAGAGGTTGCAGAGGCTATCTTATTTCTCTCTTTACTTTCTGGTGACAATCCAGAATACTTAGTACATCAGCAGATAAAAGCTGCTCCTTTATTGCAAAAATCAAGTTTGGAAATTATTCCAACGGGTTATATTCTTATTGATGGAGGAAATGAAACTGCCGTTCAGCGCATTAGCAAGACTAAACCTATACTTCAAAACGACATTACCCGAATTCAAGACACAGCACTGGCGGCCGTTTATCTTGGAAAACAGTTAGTGTATTTAGAAGCTGGTAGTGGTGCTAAAACACCGGTAAGTACTGATATTATAAGTACCGTAAGCCAAACCATTGACATCCCATTGATTGTTGGCGGTGGCATTCGATCGAAAGCTGGAATTACAGCGGCATTTAACGCAGGAGCTGATATTGTGGTGGTAGGAACGGCTTTTGAGGAAGACTCCTCTATCTTGGAATCGTTATCGTTCTAATCGTTAAGAGCTTTTCGTTTTGGATCGGTATATTTTTCTAGGGTAGTCGAGTACGTTTACCTTTTCGCTTTGCAGTTCTTTTAAGGCGTCTTTGGCAATCCATTGTGCAGACTTGGATTCAATTTTCAAAATTTCTTGAGCGGTCTGAATTGCTTTTTGTTGTAGGTCTACATTTCTTTTTCCAATCTGTCTCAATGCCCAATTGACTGCTTTTTTTACGTAAACCCTTTCGTCTCTACATTCTCTTATCAATACAGGTAAAAAAGATTCAAAAACGGTATTATCAGCCTTTCTATCGGCAAAACCATATACTGCCATCAGCACAAGCCCCGCCCGTTTTACAAAGGTTTCCGGTGAACGACTCCATTGAAAAGCTTTGGGGATTACCAATTCATGAAATTTTATCAATTCCATGCAAAAGGAATCACATATTTCCCAAGTCGTAAACTGAGTTACCCAATAGTCGAGCTGTCCTTCGGAGACTTCCTTTGGGTTACAAATTTTACTACACAAAATACGTGCTTCGTAAATTTCAGTTTCGAACAAGGCGTTACCTAAGTCGGTATTTTTCCCAATTTCTTTGGCCAATTGTTTTAAATCTTTATGATAAATCCCCAAAGAATTCTCTGGAGAAATCCCAAATTTTTCTGCTTTAAATACAACTTTATCAGGGTTTGCCAAGGCATTCAATTTGCTAAGTACTTCTTTTAAGTCCATCTAACAAAAGTACTAGCTTCTGTTATAACCACCAATCCACAGAAAATAATATTTTTTGGAGGTCGAATTTAAATGAGATACCTTTATCAAAAAGTTTTCGTTATGAACAGTCCGCTACTCTGTACTGAAATTACCACTAAAGGCATTCGGAGCAGTGGCCCGGGAGGACAACATGTAAACAAAGTCGCTTCTAAGGTCGAGTTGAGTTTTGACATTCTCAACTCTAATGGTCTTTCTGAATCTGAAAAAGACCTTTTAACAAAACGACTGCAATCGAGGCTCACTAAGCAACAAATACTTATTTTACAATGTGATGAAAGTAGAAGTCAACATCGAAATAAAGACCTTGTGGTGAAACGTTTTTTAACACTACTAAAAAACACTTTACATGTCTCTAAGCCAAGAAAATCTACAAAACCTTCCAAAGCTTCTATCCAAAAACGTTTGCAAAAGAAAAAAATACATGCTTTAAAAAAAGCAAACCGAAGGAGACCAGAAAATGACTAAATTATTTAATGACAACCACAATCAGTGTCACAGTTGCCTTTTTTATTGAACTTAAAAACATATTTTTTTAGCAAGTAAAACAGGGCAATAACTAATAATCCATATGTGATGAGTTCTTGTACCATACAACTTTATTTTAAAAGCATAAAAGTTATGAGTGCAGACACATACGCCAAGGCTCCCATTCCAACGAGTTGCAGCATAGGCCACTTCCACGACTTGGTTTCTCTCTTTACAATGGCAAGTGTTCCCATACATTGCATGGCAAAGGCATAGAATACCAGTAGAGACATTCCTGCTGGAAAATTAAACCGTTTTTCTTTAGTCTCAGGATGTACTTCTGCCGCCATTCTCTGTTTAATGGTACCTTCATCATCAGAACCAACACTGTATATTGTTGACAAGGTACCTACAAACACTTCTCTAGCTGCAAATGAACTTATCAAAGCAATTCCTATCTTCCAATCGTACCCAAGAGGCGCAATTGCAGGTTCAATAAGTTTCCCCATAATTCCAATATAAGAGTGCTCCAATTTATAGGAAGCTATTTGGCTTTCAATTTCTGATTGAGGAATGGATGTACCTACGATTTTCTCAGTTACATTGGCTTCTGCATTTTTAAATTTTTCAGTTCCGTTCGACGCGAGAAACCACAATACTATGGATATTGCCAATATTATTTTACCCGCACCTAGTACAAAGGCTTTCGATTTTTCAAAAACATCAAAAAAGATATTTTTTACAGAAGGTAATTTATAATTTGGCATTTCAACAATAAAAAAGTTTTTACTGTCTACTTTTAATACCTTATTCAAAATATAGGCTGCGAACACCGCAGTACCAAATCCTAAAACATACAAAGCCATTAATACCAATCCTTGTAAACTAAACAATCCTAAAACACGGTCATCGGGAATAATCAGTGCAATGATGATTGCGTATACGGGCAAACGAGCAGAACAGGTGGTGAATGGGGTTACCAAAATTGTGATAAGTCTATCTTTCCAGCCACCAATATTTCGTGTTGCCATAATTGCAGGTATCGCACAAGCTGTCCCTGAGATAAGAGGGATGACACTTTTACCACTCATTCCAAAGCGTCGCATTACCTTGTCCATTAAAAATACAACCCGACTCATATAGCCAGTTTCTTCCAATACGGCTACAAAAAGAAATAAAATGGCTATTTGAGGGATAAAAATAACAATCCCACCAATACCTGGAATGATTCCTTCTGATATTAGATTTGCCAAAACACCTTCAGGAAGTGCTCCTTTTGTCCATGCACTTAGGCTTGAAAAGGTTGCATCA
The DNA here is from genome assembly GCA_943789365.1 of uncultured Flavobacteriaceae bacterium. GTDB lineage: Bacteria > Bacteroidota > Bacteroidia > Flavobacteriales > Flavobacteriaceae > Flavicella. The sequence continues at coordinate 1,564,860 of CALSTV010000001.1, forward strand.
ATAAAATCCATTGGAACGGAGGCCCAATCAAATACAGACTGAAACATCAACAAAAGAATTGTCGCAAATATGACATAACCAAAAACTTTATGTGTCAATACCTTATCTAATTGACTTCTTAGATCTTTTGCTTTGCTTCGATCGATTATATAGGTTTTTTTAAGTACATCATTTATATATTGATACCTATATATGGTTTCTTTATGCTGATATCTTTTTAGTTTTTTCGGGTCTGATTTGAATTTATCTATAATGTTTTTGGATGCCTCAGAAATAAAATCGACATGCTTGTCTTGGGTAATCAATAGCCAAGATTTATAGAGCGAAAATCCTCGAAGACTTGCTTTTATTTCTTCAAAATAAGGTGCATCTATTTTATCACTAATTTTGAATAAGGGGTTGGTATTGTATGACTCGTAGTTGAGAATTGCTTTCTTTAAAGATTCTATCCCTTCTTTTTTACGCGCGCTTACCAAAACAATTTCGGTTTGCAACACTTCTTTTAACTTAGGAAGGTCCAAACTTATTCCTTTACGGTCCATTTGGTCTGCCATATTGATTACCAATAGCGCTGGTATTTTTAAATCTTTGACCTGAGTAAACAGCAATAAGTTACGCTTGATATTTTCAACCTCAGCAACAACAACAACCAAATCCGGATAGTCTTTATGTTCGGCGTTTAATAAGGTTTCTAAGACAATGCTTTCGTCGATCGAAGTTGGATTGATACTATAGGTCCCTGGTAAATCGATTACTTTCGCAGAGATTTCTGAATTTAATTTACACGTTCCATGCTTTTTATCGACGGTAATTCCAGGATAGTTTCCCACTTTTTGGGTCATCCCGGTTAGTTGATTGAACAAAGAAGTTTTACCTGTGTTTGGGTTCCCTACCAAGGCAATATTGATGCGTTTTTTAGAGCTCATCGCACAATCGTTTTGCTAGAACAATACGTTCGGCTGTTTCTTTTCGAATTGCAAAGTGGCTTCCATTTACATGAATATACAAGGGATCTTTCATGGGAGATAATTGAATCAATGTTACCTCTTTACCCGGAATACATCCCATTTCCATCAGCGCCAAAGGTATTTCATCAAAAGACAACTCTTCGATAATTCCTTTTTCTCCTCTATCTAAATTTGCTACTGTATGTATCAACTAGTATATTTTTTTGAAAATGTTCTGTTAAAGTGAGAAGGCAAAGATACTAAATTAGAATGATTCTAAAGTAAGTATTGGTGATTTTGTGTACGACCTTAAATAATGTATAATTAAGCTAATTCTTCGCGAAATTAAATTGTTTATTCAGTTTTTAAAATTGCGATATCTTCAATAATTCGTTTTACCTCAGCAAAGTCTGTTCCGTCATAAAAGCCTCGAATGCGCTTCTTTTTATCGATAAGCACAAATTGCTCAGTATGAATAAAATCTTGAGCACCACCGTCGCCTTCGTCAAGCACCGCAAAATAACTTTTACGCGCTAGGTTATAAATCTGTTGTTTATCTCCTGTAACCAAGTGCCATTTTTCATCAATTACTCCTTTTTGAACGGCGTAGTCTTTCAACACAGATACACTGTCCATAATTGGAGTTACAGAGTGTGATAACAACAGCACCTCTGGATCTTCTATAAAAGCTGCTTGTAAGGCATTCATATGCGTGGTCATTATTGGGCAAATAGTTCCGCAACGCGTAAAAAAGAAATCGGCAATGTATATTTTATCCTTGTACGTTTCTTGTGTAATCACCTTTGCGTTTTGATCAATCAACTCAAAATCTGCGATGCTATGATTCTTTTTAATATGGTGTAGGGAAGGATCTACGAGTCTTGGATTTACATCTACAGGGCTGTAAATAGGCAATCGTTTTTCAGGCGTCAACAAAGTGTAAAACACAAAGATTCCCAAGACACTAAACAGCGTCATCACCAATAATGTTGGAATCGATTTTTTAAAATAATTTACTTCCATAATGCGTCTTCAAAATTACAATTTCCATGGTAAGTAATCTCATTTAATGAAAAAAAATATAATCTTATAACTTTTTTAACAATTCGCACGGCAATCTTTCTATATTTCCACGAAATGACTATTATTAAAATTGTACATTTGCGTTCGTTTTTATATAAAAAGTATTCATGGAAATATTTATCAAGGCATCACAATTTATATTAAGTTTATCATTGCTCATTGTTTTGCACGAGTTGGGACATTTTATTCCTGCTAAGCTTTTCAAAACAAGAGTTGAAAAATTCTATTTGTTTTTTGATTACAAGTTTTCACTCTTTAAAAAGAAATTTGGAGATACCGTTTATGGAATCGGATGGATACCCCTTGGAGGTTATGTAAAAATCTCAGGAATGATAGATGAAAGCATGGACACTGAGCAAATGAGTCAGCCGGCGCAGCCTTGGGAATTTAGGTCTAAACCTGCATGGCAACGTTTAATCATTATGTTGGGAGGTGTCATTGTAAATTTCGTATTGGGCTTTGCCATTTATATCCTTATTTTATTTACTTGGGGTGAAAGTTATTTACCAAACGACAATGTAAAAGATGGTATTTGGGTTACAGATTCTTTGGGAATTGAGTTGGGTCTAGAGACAGGAGATAAAATTTTGAGTATTGACGGCAATAAAATAAAAGCATTTTCAAGCCTTACGGGCGAATTTGTAAATGGAAGTAATTTTGTGATTGAGCGCAATGGACAAACCATTGAAAAGGAAATTCCTGTAGATTTTATTTCTAAATTAATTTCGAAAGGAAAAGGACCATTTATTCTACCCAGAATTCCTTTTGTGATAGGTGGGTTTAGCGAAACTTCAGCGAATATTGAAAGTGGCTTACAGGTCAAAGATTTGATTGTTGCGATCAATGACACGCCTATAAAATACTTCGATGAAGCGGGTACTATTCTTTCTAACTACAAAAACGAAACTGTTACTCTTTCTGTAAAAAGGAAAGATTCCGAAGAAAAAATAGCAGTAACTTTAGATGAAAACAGCAAAATAGGTGTTGGTCTTGGCACGCTTCCAACGGAAGATATGGAGCGTTTGGGGTATTATAAATTAGAGACTAAAACCTATACTTTAGCGGAAGCAATCCCCGCAGGAACGGCTAAAGGATACAAAACATTGACAGATTACATCAAACAGCTAAAGAAAGTATTCAACCCTGAAACAGGTGCTTATAAAGGCTTGGGAGGATTTATTTCTATAGGAAGTATTTTCCCTTCTACTTGGAGTTGGCAAGCATTTTGGAGTATTACGGCATTCCTGTCAATCATGTTAGGTTTTATGAACTTACTTCCGATTCCTGCTCTAGATGGAGGGCATGTAGTTTTTACCTTGTACGAAATGATTACGGGACGGAAACCTTCAGATAAGTTTTTAGAATATGCGCAAATCACCGGATTTGTAATCTTGATGGCTTTGTTATTATTTGCAAATGCAAATGATGTCGTAAAACTGTTTGATTAAACCTATAGTAGTTTTCAAATTACTAGATCCAAAAACAGCCCGTTTGAATTGTTTCAAACGGGCTGTTTTTTTTGTATAAAATAAAGAGCTCTACTTAGTTCTCTTTTAACTGAGCTCTTATTTCTTTGGCTTTCGCTTTAGACTCCTCATTTCTATCTATCGTATGCTCTGGTCGAGTCCATTTCGGATTTTCTCCCTTGGCTTGAAATTCAGAATCTTCAGATTCAACTGTTCTTGGCTGTACTTTTTTAGTAAACGGCTTCATTGGGTTCAATCCTAGTTTTTCGAAAAGTTTCATGTCTTCGTTTACATCTGGATTTGGAGTCGTTAACAACTTATCCCCAGCAAAAATAGAATTCGCACCTGCAAAGAAACACATTGCTTGTCCTTCTTGACTCATTTGGGTTCTACCTGCAGACAATCGTACTTGTGTTTCTGGCATCACAATTCTAGTAGTTGCTACCATTCTGATCATTTCCCAAATTTCAACGGGTCTTTGCTCTTCTAATGGAGTTCCTTCTACAGCAACCAATGCATTGATTGGTGTAGACTCCGGTTGTGGGTTTAAGGTTGATAAGGCAACTAGCATTCCTGCTCTATCTTCAATAGATTCTCCCATTCCAATAATTCCACCTGAACAAACAGTAACGTTTGTTTTACGTACATTATCAATAGTATCTAATCTATCTTGATACCCTCTTGTAGAGATTACTTCTTTGTAATATTCTTCAGAAGAATCTAGGTTGTGATTGTATGCATACAAACCAGCTTCTGCCAAACGCTTTGCCTGATTTTCTGTTACCATACCTAAAGTACAGCAAACTTCCATATCCAATTTGTTAATGGTACGCACCATTTCTAACACTTCATCAAACTCAGGTCCATCTTTTACATTTCTCCAAGAAGCTCCCATGCAAACACGAGAAGATCCGCTTGCTTTGGCTCTTAAAGCCTGCGCTTTTACTTGTTGAACAGGCATTAGGTCATTCCCATCAATATCTGTATGATATCTGGCTGCTTGGGGACAATACCCACAGTCTTCAGAACAACCACCGGTTTTAATGGACAGCAAAGTAGAAACTTGTACTGCGTTTGGATCGTGATGAACTCTATGGATTTGAGCAGCTTCATAGAGCAACTCCATTAATGGTTTATTGTATATTTCTAGAATTTCTTCTTTGGTCCAATTATGTCTTACTTCACTCATAATTCTTCTTAATTTATGTGGTCAAAAGTACGGATTAATATTGTGATAAAAATGACTATCGTCATTTACACTTGAAAAATTAATTAATTTCTAGCAATCAATATACTTACAGCATTGCCTCCAAAGCCTACTGCGTTGACAAGTATGGTCTGTAAAGGGGTGTTTTTAGGTTCTTCTTTGAGGTAAGGAACTGAAATGAATTTTTGGTTTTGCAACATCAATATAGCCAACTCCAGGCTTAACATACCTGAGGTTCCTAGGGTATGTCCTATTTTCCATTTATTGGATGTTAACATAGGCAGTTGCTCTCCAAATATTTTTTGGATTGCTATAAACTCCGAACTATCTCCTTTTACGGTTCCAGGAGCATGCATAACAATAGCATCTACAGTAGCTACATTTGCATCTTTCAAAGCCATTTTCATCGATTTTTGAAAGCATTCGGCATCGGATGATATAGAAATATTGTGTTTTAATTTTTCAGTTGCATAGCCAATACCTTTGATTATTGCGAGTGCATTTTTTTGAATTCCTCGTTCTAAACAAATAGAAACCGCTCCTTCACCCAGCGCCATTGTATTCTTTTCTTTATTAAAATCTAGTGCTTTACAAGGATACTTTTGATTCGGGTCTGAGTCTGCGTAAATCTTTAAAGCGCGCATTTGCGCTACTGTAAAGTCTGTATTGGCCGCTTCACTCCCTCCTACTAAAAAAGTTTTGGACATCCCTGAACGAATCCATGCAATACCATTCAGTAATGAGTGCAATGCCGTAGAACAGGTTATGGAGTGACTTATAACGGGTCCATTCGTCTGCAAGTCATGTGCTACCCAAGAGGCAATATTGCCAAGCGTTGTTGTAGGAGAAGTCAGTGTTGCTGTTTTGCCTTTGCTGTCAGTTAAAAAGTCATCGTAATATTTCTCGAACAATTCGGTAGCGCCTCTAGATGAGCCTATATTGACCCCAAACTCATCATTCCAAGCAACTTGTTTTAGCGCCTTTCTGGCTGTATACATTGCTAATAAGACGGACCTGTCTAAACTTTTATATTTGGAATCTGAATTTTTTAATTTTTCAAGATTCAAGTTTACATCATTTGGAATTTCACCGACATAAGCTTCGAATTTATCAAAATTCCTGAGGCTTAAATAGTGATTGTTTTTACAGTAGTTTTCCCAGATGGTAGCATTTTCATCTCCCAAAGGAGACACTGATGCGATTGCACATATTGAAACCGGTTCATTCATAAATGTAATTCAATTAGGACGCAAATATAATCAATACTGATATGGATTCATGTTTTTATCCATAGTTCTAAGAGAACACATCTAAGGTTCCATTCATTTATAAAGTATTTAGATAAACAGCTATAACATTGCTATTTATTTAAAACAAACATAGTTGTTTGCTGAATGCTTCCTATTGCCTTCAAAACATAAACACCTTGTTTTAGGTTTCTAATATCAATGGTTTTGGGTGATTTTGATTTCACAATAAGACCTCCCGTCATAGTATAAATCTCAATCCCATCTATAAGATCTGTAGGACCTATGAGAGAAAGTGTTTTATTATTTGAATCTATAACCACTTTAAATTTTGATTGTTCAATAACAGCAGTACTAAGAGAATCTTCGGGTTCTATCACACTCCAGTTTACGAATGGCCATGCAGCTTTTGACCAGTTATATACGCGCATTAGAATATTGTAATCAACACCCAATTCTTCAAATATTGGTATTAAATAATACATTTTATCTACCCAGTGGTTGACTTCATTATTATTCAATAAGTCTTGTCCAATTAACAAATCATCCGTTGTCACTTCTCTTAGGTCTAATTTATTGGACATATCACCATTAGAATCGCCTCTTTCCCAATAAATAGACCCGTCTAAATTGTACAATTTATTTATCCCTTGGTTGTACATATTGTCATCTGTGTTTACATCTCCATCTTCAATTTCCTCTACAAATTGAGTTAACTGGGCATTCAATATTTTAACTGACAATCCTGATTCGACATCTTCTAAAGATGCAAAAAATTCTCCTGGTTGAAATTTTTCAAAATTATTTCTAAAGGTCATTCCATAAAAATGCCAAGGTCCCATCACTCGAATCCTAAAACCTTTTCCATCATTCGGATTCTTTCCACCTGACCATGTTTTTACTTGATACATTTCATTTAGCGCATGGTAATATCGAAGGGACTCTTTGATCCCAGAAGACTTGCTGGCTCTTAATATAAACATGGGCTGATAATTATAGTCTACAGGAGAGTTATGACTATTCATTGCATTTCCTCCGTTGATAACAGATTGCAATTCATACCAATTGGTAGATTCAAATTGTCCGGTTTCAATTGCTTGCCCATAAAAATAATTTCCTGAAGACCCATCTGACGGTTTATCAACACTTGCCTGAAAATGGGCTGGTATTTCAAACACTTGGTACATTTGCCCAAACCATTGTCTTTCTGCAGGATGATCTTCTTCGGGGTTTTCGGTAAACCAATGTGCTTTGTCTTGAAATTCAAATTCATTCATAATTTCGAAAAACTGAACTGCCATGAGTCGCGCTAAACTTGTTGCCGCAAATTCTCTCGGCACGCCATCTGCCAGTTTTGTTTGTGCAGTTCCACCTTCAGTTCTCCAATGATTTCCTATACCACCCTCTGCTCCTTGTGCTAAAAAGAATCGATATTCTTTCCAGAAATCAGTATTCGCATCCATCAAATCGTTTGCTTCTTCAATAGTAATATTTCCTGAGCTATATTTTTCTTTATTTGCTTCTAAAAATGTTCTAAATTCTCTGTAACCTCTTTTAGGGCTGTAATCGATTAATTCATCTTCCCAATAATCATCTACCGAAAAGGCATCCATTGGATGAATCATTGGCAACCAATGTTTCCAATCTGGAAATTGAATCGCTAAAGGCAATAGTGTTTGATCGGCATCTATTTCAGAATCGTAAACAGTATTTATAGCTTCTTGTTCTGTCCCTTCTGGGAATAGGTAAGGAAGCATTTCTTCATCATTTTCTAAAACGGCCTCTAAACCAGCTCCTGCTGCCCATTTTTCAATTGGCTGACCTGCCAGCTGTGGCCCGGGCTGATATGGGGGGTTCCACGGTCTTCCATATCTTCCAATTTGACCAGAACTTGGATCTTCGCCTGACAAACTGCGAATGTAACTTGCTATTAATTCTCCTTCTTCCTGGGTTAATCCATGAAATTTTGATCGCTCAATAATTGACAAGTTTGAATAGGAAAAAATTTCTAAATCACGCCCATCATGCACATGACAACTCGTACATTTTGCTTTTATAGGCGCTTGTCCACCTAACTCGTATCCGTACCACTGTCCTTTAGTTCCTTCTTTTAAATAATTACTTATTAAAGGTTCTCCTTCTTGACTAGGCGTTCCATTTCTTCCATAATACCAAAGATTTTTTCCTTGGTTTATTTTAGTTTCTAGATCGAAAGGTTCGGCTCCGTCTTCATAATACGGTGATTTCCAATCTAAGGGATTATCCTCATAAAAATAATCTGAACCGAGAATTTTATTTCCTTCATTATCGATTAAATTAAAATCAACTACTCTATAGCCATTAGCAATTGCGTTGGATGCATTAAATTTGAAGCTCAATTTATTATCTCCTATCTTCAAACCTGAAGCAGGAATCGTAAAGCGAATTGTACTGTACCCGCCATGCGCCATACCTCCTCTTTCTTTTTCAGGACTTGATATTGATACTGTTTGATGATTCCAATTCACCCAATCATTGTCGTTAATTTTAAGTGCTGCTTTATCCTCGTAACCAAGATTATTTACTTGAAGCCAAATTTTATCTGCATTGGCTAACTGATCTTCATCAATTATAAAACGTCTTTCTTTAATAACTCCTTCAGCACCCAGAACCTCAACAGGAAGTTTAATCCATCTATAATAATCATTCTCGGGTTGTACCAACCCTGAATCCCATGCACCTGCATCGTTCCCATCACTGCCAAAATCAATTGGACTTTCACCAGATATTGCCACCTCATATTTTACTTTTCCACTGACATTGCTATACTTCAATTCAGAACTGTCTAAAAATGCATCTAGTTTAGATGCATTGTTCACAAAATTTTCAGTTACAGGGGCACGGTACACTCCAACGAGTACGTTTGTAAATGTCGCACCACTAAGATTACCTCCAAAACCAACATCAGATGATTTTAGTTCACCTGCATCATTTATATGATTCCCATAAAAAAGAGAATTTTCGATTAAAACGGGTGTTAAAGATTCACTTCTAAAGGCTCCTCCTCTGTCGTCAGAGTCATTGAAACAAGTGTTCCCAAACATGGTAACATTTGTTAAACGACTTTGACTAGCTGAATTGGCAATAAAAACGGCGCCTCCTTGAAAACCAGAAGAGTTGTTAAAAAAGGTAGTATTTGTGATAGTCGTTCCTCCAGTACCTGCTATTGAGATAGCACCACCATTTGCCGAACCTGCATTAGGTCTAACGGCACTATTTCCAGTAAACAAACAATCTGTTACTATTAAATTCCCATTAGTACCAACAAAAAACGCGCCTCCACTTCCATTTAAGGTAGTATTGGAATCAAATACACAATTTTCAAATGTCATTGTAGTGTTTATTATTGAGATGTTTCCATGTGCATTATCTGAAATATTTACAGGATCGGTCACTGGAATTGCAGAAGTTAAGTTGGTAAACTTGCAGTCATTGAAAGTAATATCAGAAGGATTATTAGATCCAAAAAAACTTCCTTGTCCAATAGCATTCGAGATATTTTCAAACTCTAGTCCCGTAAAAATGGTAATTGCAGCACTTGAGCTTGCATTCGCAAAAAACAACCTATTGTTATTATCTCCATTGTTAATAATTGCCTGTGTTCCGCCATAGCCGTCATCTGCACTCAAAAATGAAATGGAAAACCCCGAAGTATCATTTAAGGTTATTTGTCCGGTTAAAGCTACCTCACCATTAATGATGATAATATCATTCTCTGAATTGGCTTTCGCTATATTGTATGCATGATTGATGGTTGCGAATGGTGAATCAAGACTCAATCCATCATTATCTATATTATTCCCCGTTGAACTCACATAAATATCAGCAGCATAGGAGTACATCGTTATGCAAACAAACAAGACTACGGATAATAATTTTTTAGTATTTATGTACATAAAAACAAATTAATGGGGTAAATAAGTTTTACAAAGAAACGCTACTTGCCTTAATAAAGAATTAAAAACAAATTAACAGTGCAAGTAATCTGTAAATAATAATTTTAGAGTGCTACTTCTAATATAGTTGCGTTAGTAGATAAGAGCACTAAGGACATAATTGCTGCGGGAATAAAAATGGTTTCTCCTTTTTTTAAATTATACGTTTCATCTTCGTATTTAAAACTGAATTGGCCATCGACACAAATATAGATTACAAATGAGTCCGTTGTAGCATAATCTACTTTTAACTCACCTGTTAATTTTATAATATTTGTTTTAAAATATGGAGAGTGGACTAATTTATTTGATCTATTTTTTTCTAAAGAATAATCAGTTTTATAGGTGTCATGTACTTTAAAATCTACAACATCAAGGGCTAGATCATTATGAAGATCTCTTTTTCCTCCTGTTTTGGCATCGACTCTATCATAATCATAAATTCTATAGGTTACATCAGAAGTTTGTTGAATTTCGGCTAACAAAACCCCAGCGCCAATTGCATGAACCCGACCTGTTGGAATATAAAATGTATCTCCACTTTTTACAGTTTCACGGTGCATTACGTCCAAAATGGTATTGTTGTCAATTCGTTTTTTATATTCGTCCTTATTTATTTCTTCAGAAAAACCAGCAATTAGCTCAGCATTTGCATCCGCTTGCATCACATACCACATTTCGTTTTTTCCAAAAGAATTGTGTCGCTGTTTGGCTACTTCGTTACTAGGATGCACTTGAATTGATAAGGGTGTTTTTGCATCAATAAATTTGATTAACAAAGGAAATTCAGTTCCAAAAGTTTCATACACGCCACTACCTACTAGGTTTTGCTTATGTTCTTTTATCAAATCTTTAAGGGTTTCCCCTTTTAATGCACCATTAACTACACAGGTTTCATCGCCTTCTACGTCGGATATTTCCCAGGACTCTCCGATATCGGTGTCCGTATAATTTTTATCTAACGTCTCTTTTAATTTTTCTCCTCCCCAAATTCTATATTTATATATAGGTGAAAACTTTAATGGATATAATTTCATTATTTATTATTTTCTATTTTAACAAAAATTACTTGATTTGTACCATGTTGTGGAAATGCGAACATCGCTAATTCTTTGGAATAATTAGGATCTGTAGGATGCTTTAACCCGCTCATAAACACGGCTACTTTCTTTTTTTTAGGATGCACCTTTAGTATTTTCCCTGAAGCCCAATCTGTGATAAAATAGTACTTCCCTACTTTGGTAATCCCTTCTATATTTCCAACTTCTTTAACTAATGGAGTAATTTTTTTTGTTTTTAAATCTACACTTAATAAATCCCCTAACTTTGAAGTATCAAAAGAATTTGGTTTTGACAATACACCCCAAGAACCTACAATTAATTTCCCTTTCTCCATATAAAGTCCATCAGGAGATTCTAATCTTGGTGTTTCTAGCCACACCTCAGCCTTTTTTGTTTGTTCTGATATTTTGTAAATTCTATTTCCAAAAAAATCTGAGACGTATAAATCACCATTCTCATCTATTACAACATCATTTATAAATTCACCTCCTTCAATTTTATAAAATTCTTGAACTTTTCTTTGTTCAATATTTATTTTATATACCCCATCTCTATCACATGCATACAAAAAATCTTTGGTAATGGTCATCCCAGAAACGGCATGCATTTTTTCTTCAATTCCGATCCAAAAAGGATGCAATACATTTCCATGTTCGTCGGTTTGTGTAATCCATCCATTACTATCTTTTTCAAGAGAAATTCCACCGCCTAAATTAGATACAAACCAAGTTTTTGTTTCTGCATGCCAAACCACTTGATCAGGTGCATCATAATGATGTTTAACAGCTTGTGAATTGGCGCTAGTTAAAAACAAACAAGCTATTACAAATACAATTTTTTTCATTTTCTAATTCTCTAAATATTTTGTTTTCCATTCGTTCCAAACCTTTAAAGATTTTGGCAAATAATCTGACGGCTCTTTTTCTATCTTAAAATTGATAAACCCAACAGGACCTTTATAATCAATTTTCTTTAATGCTTTTAAAAATGACTCGAAGTCAAATTCACCATCCTCTAATGGTTGTATGGTACTTTGATCTATCGTTCTAGGAGTACTAGTATCTACAACTTTATCTGCTCCGGCAATTGTGACAGCTCCTAAATAATCTTTAACGTTTAAAACCACTTCATGTAATCTGTCACCATTACCTGCTCTCATTTCATGACAACTATGTACTGCAAGTTTTAAATTAGGACTGGAAATTTTTTTTACTATTGGCAATGCCTGTTCCGCATGATCAAAATAGCAATTACTATGGGGATATAAAACAACGGTAACTCCTTTGGCAGTGGCATAACTCACTACTTCTCTCAATTTGGATTCAATAAACTGTTCATTTACATTAGATTTGTTTCTACCAAAAACAAACCATAGATCTATCTTTTCACCTTCTATTTTATCTATTACCTGTTTCCAGCTTTCTTTAAACGCCTCTGAATTCTCAAAGTTGTATCTAAAAAAAACACTGTAGACTTTAAATTCCTCTATTAAATTAGCATTTGAAATATACTCATCTAGTTCTTTAATATCATTCTCATTTGCAATTGGAAATGTAATTCCACTGTACCCAAAACCATGTAATGTTTGTATTTGCACTTTGGGTGTGTAATGCTCTAGCACTCCAAAATTATAGGCATATAAAAGGTTATTTTCTTTTTCTTGCTGTTGTAATTTATTGGTACTACTACAAGCAAACAGCACCATAATTAATAGAAATCCGAAACTAGGTTTCATCAACTTCATTGTTTATGATTTTATAATGCTTCTATTCTTGACTGCTTCGTAATTTTCTGATTTATTTTTAGCCAACCATTCTAACAAATCACCTCTTAACTCTTCTACTTTCTCTTTGTATTGAAACCTATCTGGATTAGAACCTATTAGGTTATTCATCTCATGAGGATCTTTATTCAGATTATACAAAACATCGATTACATTTGAGGTTGCTGTTTTAGGAATAAACATTTTCCAACCCTCTTTGACAATCATATAATTTGGAGAAATATCGCCTCTATAATCCCACTCTGTAACAACGTATTTTCCCTGATCTTTATCTGTATTCTCAATAATACCGCGTAAACTTTGACCATCAGATGCATATTCTCCCGCATCTAAATAATCTAAAACTGTCGCAAATAAATCTAATGTAGATACATACTGATTAAAACTTTTTGCTTTCTTAATAGCTTTTGGGTCTTTAAGTATCAAAGGGATATGTGATGACTCTTCGTAAAACACATTTTTTTCACGCATTCCATGAGCTCCTAACATTTCTCCATGATCACTTGTAAAAACAATCAAAGTGTTATCTGCTACTCCTTCTTCTTCTAGTTTTTCAAAGATTTTCCCTAACCATACATCTAATTCTTTTACCAGTCCGTAATAATTAGATATCATAAATTTAATTTTCTCAACATCTGCAAATTGTGTCAAAGATTTCCTTCCATTTGCATTGGAATATGGCGAATTTAACATGGGGTCATTTATACTTAATGGAGGGGTCATCTCATTTGCTGGATACATTCCATAATAAGGTAATGATGGAATCATTGGGGCATGTGGAAAATGGAAAGAACAAGTAATGCTAAAAGGACCGTCTTTCAATCGCTCAATTGCATCCATTGTTTTCTTGGCATAATACGCTGTCATGGTATGCTCTTCTGGAATTGCTGATTTCCCATGATAATTTGGCTGAGAAAAACGTTTTTGTGCTGCAACTACTTCTTTGTGAGACTTGCCATAATTTACATCCATTGGATCCGGAGTATACGGTCTTTTTGTAAAATCATCAATCAACTGTCCTTTTCCAGGACTTCTTCTTGGATATTCCTCTTTTAAGTAATCTTGGTACATATGGTTTTGTCCTCCATGTCCGAACATAGACTTTCCATTATCTGCTACTTGTTTTGGGTTTTTATACACTTCTGCATGTGAACTCATGGCATGCCATTTTCCATAATATTCACAGGTGTATCCTTGCTTGTCCAAAATCTCGTCAAAAGTAATGGATGTCATTACAGGCTCTTTATCATAATAATATGTTTTGACATTGGTATTAACTCCAGTGTTCTCAACAGTCATCCCTGTCAGTATTGATGATCTTGCCGGACCACAAACCGCACAAGGCGTGTAAGCATTTTTAAAATAGGCGCCTGATTTTGCCAATCTGTCTAAGTTAGGCGTTTCCAATACCTGATTTCCTGCTATACTTAGGGCATCATATCTTTGCTGATCCGTTATTATAAATAATAGGTTTTTCTTTTGTTGCGCCTTTACACTCACTCCTAGCATTAACACTAGAACCATTACTATTTTTTGTATCATACTTATTTGCATTTTAAAAATCATTTATCATTTCAATATACTCTCCAAAAGGTCTGTTTGGAAAAGATTTTAATTTCTTCAACATCAATTGTTGGTATTTCTTAGTCAATTTTGTGTTTTCATTGTAAATATTTTCTGTTTCTTCTGGATCTTTAACCATGTCAAACAACTGATTTTTTTCAAAATACAAAGGATGGTTTCTTGCCCCATGATACCCTAAATGACCATTTCTTACATAATGAGGTAATTTGTGATCATGCCCATTATACCCTTCAAACCATTTGCCAGCGTCTACCCTTTTTTGGCTCTTTTCATCATATCTCACTGCAATATATTTATGTTCTTTGGTCTCAATACCTCGTGCAAAACCAATTTCATAAAACAAAAATTCATGCACTTCTTTCTTAGATCCTTTCAATACCTTTTTCAAACTCACGCCGTCCATTGGTTCTTTCGTTTTCTTAATACCTGCCAAATCCAAAAAAGTAGGTGCAAAATCAATATTCTGTACCATCTCTTTATAGTAAGAATTTGGTTTGATTCCATTTGGCCAATGCATTGCCAAAGGTACTTTTAATCCACCTTCATAGAGTGTTGCTTTTTCATCATCAAAATTACCATGATCAGAGGTAATTACAATTATCGTATTTTCATAAACTCCTTTTTCTTTTAGTTTTTCCACCACGGCTCCTACGGCATAATCAAACCACGTCAACCAGGCATGATCCACATCTTTACCCAAATTTTTCACTTCTTGTTTGATGGACGCTCTACTAGGCAGATAACTATAATCATTTGTGTCATATCCTTCACCATTAAAGGAGGGATTTCCGTCTAAACCATGTGGGTACTTATTACCTCTTTTTATCCAAGGTGCAGGACCGTGCGGAATGGTTTCACTATAATACAGGAAAAAAGGTTCTTCTTCATTTACTTCTTCAATAAATTCAAGAGCGGCTTTATTTTTCCATTCTACGTTATGAATATTAATAGAATCATTAAACAACTCCCTAAGATTTGCAGCATAAATTCCATTGGCATAATCAAAGCCAAAATCTTTGATTCTTTTCGACCATATTTCATGATTGTGATGAATTGCTTTGTTTACCTCAGGGCTTTTCGGGTCGGCTTTTTTATCATATTTCATAAAAGGTGCCTCTTGTTTTACCTGTTTGGCTAGTAAATGATGGTCAATTATATGGCTCTTCCCAACAAACCCGGTTTTATACCCTGCTTGTTGCAACAGTTTTGCTAAATTCTCTCTATTTTCTTCAAGTTCAACAGTGTTTTCAACACGTGTCATTTTTCCCTCAGGGTGTTGTTTCATAAACAATTTCCCTTCACATCTTCCTGCATAACGGCCTGTCATAATTGAATACCTGCTTGCCGAACATACAGGAGTGGAAACGGATGCTTTTGTGAAAATCATTCCGTTTCTCGCCAATTCATCAATGACTGGCGTATGTACATATGTATCTCCGTTAAAACCAAAGGGACGCGATTCATTCCCTCCAGTTTTGGGGCTATCAATGGCGATTACACTTTGGTCATCTGTCATGATAAAAACAATATTCGGCTTTTTCGTTTTTTGCGCAAAAAGAGGTACCGTCACAAAAAAAGACACTAAAGTTATAAATCTCAAACACTTACTCATCTTACTTACTTTATTCTATTTTTTAAATTCTTCTATCAATTTCCAATTAAATTGCCTCAACAACTTCGTTATTTTTCCCCATCAACTTCCCATAGTAAGCGATAAAAAAGAAACAAAATAAAGGAAGTAAAAAAGAGATATTGACTTCTGAAAGCCCCATAATCTTAACGTCGTTTACGGCATTACCTCCTAAATCTATTACCATACCTTGAAGTTTTGGCATCAAAGCACCGCCAACAATCGCCATTACCAAACCTGCAGAACCTACTTTTGATTGTTCTTCTGACAAATCTCCTAAGGCAATTCCATAAATGGTAGGAAACATTAAAGACATAAAAAAGGAAACGGCAACTAAAGCGTACAATCCAGCAATATTTTCGAGTACTATCACTCCGGCAACACTAATCATGGCAAATACCGAAAACCACATCAGTAATTTTCCTGCATTCATAAATTTCAACAAATAGGTTCCAACGGCTCTTCCTACTGTAAATAGAATAAATGCTACCATCTGATAATACCCCGCTGTTACACTTGAAATACCTATTCCTTCAGCATATTGATAAATATAAGTCCAACACATAATTTGCCCACCTACATACAACACCTGAGCAACGACTCCTAGAACATACTTTTTGTTTTGTTTTAAAGCTGTGAATGTACTGCCTAAATTAGGCATTGCACCGGCCTCTTTTGATTGTGGCATTTTACTGATTAGAAATAGTACAAAAACACCAATTATAACCAGTCCTAATATCACATAAGGATTTCGAATCACCATTAAATCGGAAGTTTTAATAAGTAGTTTAGATGCTTCTTCTAAGGCACTAAAATCCTCAATATCGTCTGATTGTAAATTTTTCAATACAAACTGCTGCGCAACAAACAACCCAGCAATAAGCCCTATTGGATTAAACGCCTGAGCCAAATTCAATCTCTGAGTTGCGGTTTCTTTAGCTCCCATTGCCAATGCATATGGATTGGCTGCTGTTTCTAAAAATGCCAATCCAAATGTTAGGATATATAAACCCAAACAGAAAAACCAAAAAGCTTCTGTTATTGCGGCAGGGTAAAATAACAATGCTCCTGTTGCATAGAGACCCAAGCCTATTAAAATCCCAACTTTATAGGAATATTTTCTCATAAACATGGCTGCAGGCAAGGCCATACAAAAATAACCTCCATAAAAAGCCATTTGCACCCAAGCAGCTTCCGAATTTGATAATTCCAATACCTTTTTAAAAGCTTGAACCATTGGGTCAGTAACTGCATTTGCAAATCCCCACAATCCGAATAAAGAGGTGACTAATACAAATGGAATTATATCTTTTTTTGCTACTACTGGTATTTTAATGTCTTTTTTCATGAATGGTTTTGTTACGTTGTGACAATATTAAATTGTTTGGTTAATATTTTATTAAAAAACTACTAATTAATAAGCAAAAAAGTAGCTTTAGCGGCCCTGTTCTAAAGAGACCTAAAAAAGCAGAAATGGGGTGAGGCGAGTGCATACTTTATCTTACTGGCATTTTAAATTGCCTTGAAATTTCATTTTGTGTTCTCTAATCTCAAATTTCTTTAGAAATATGGATTAGAGTTAAAAACAGTCCATCTCCAAATAACTACTTGTGCAATAACTTTTTCATTTTAGCTATTACCGGAACGTTTCCAACATCTTGAGATAAATTATGGTATTCCATAGGGTCGTTGTATTGATTATACAGCTCTGAACCTTTGTTTCCATTATCCCATTCAACGTATCTCCATTCACTGTTTTTAACAGACTTTCCTAGTATATCACCTCTTTGAATCACGGCTCTTACTTCTGATCTAAACGACAAATTAGGATTCTCCAAAACCTTTGTAAAACTCTCTCCTTCTAGATGTTTCGGTATGTTTTTTAGGTCACAAAAATCTGCTAACATTGGATAAATATCTATGTATTCAAACATAGCATTCGATTCTGTATTTTTATGCTTTATCAAATTTCCTGAAACAATAAACGGGGCACTTGTTCCTCTTTCAAACAAGGTTACTTTATTCCACCAATTGTGCTCTCCCAAGTGATACCCATGATCTCCTAAGAACACGATTAAAGTATTCTCATATTCACCAGAATCTTTCAAGGCTTTAATAATTTTACCCACCTGTGCATCCATAAAACTAGTACAAGCATAATACGCTCTTAAGAATTCCTTTTTGTCTTTTTCAGAAAATGCATTAAAAATACTTGTTTCATGTGGTAAGGTATGATTGTATGCTGGAGACCAACCCTCTGGTATTTCTGGTACTTTAATGCTTGCCATCGGATACATCTCAAAATATTTTTTTGGCGCATTAAAAGGGTCGTGTGGCTTTTTTAATCCTACGGCTAAGAAGAAAGGTTTCTTTTTCTTAGCGGATAAATAAGCTACTGCATCTCTTGCAATCATCCCGTCTTCTTGGTCTTCATCAGTACCTTCTGCCTCTAACCAACTACACCATTTCAAAAGGCCATTGGTCATGTTTCTCGATAGTCCTTTTTCGCCCAATGCTGTTGTTTTATATTCTTTTACAATATCCCAACTTTCCAAATCGTTATGTGCAGCGTCTGGTTTATGAAAAATCTTCCCAAAACTAACTGTTTCGTATCCATTTTTTTTAAACAAAGCGGGCATTGTTACACGCTTTCCTAAAACAGACTGAAGCGGTTTTACATTGTCTAGAATTCCAAGTGTCTCTGGTTTTAAACCGGTTAAGAAAGAGGAACGACTAGGATTACATACTGCATAGTTACAGTAGGCATTGTTAAATTGAATGCCATCAAAGGCCAATGCATCTATATTTGGACTAATCACTTTTTCATTCCCATAGGTATTTAAACTCTTTGTCAAATCGTCCACAACAATAAAAAGTACATTTTTAGGAGGGAGTGTTTTAGAGGTATGATTCCTTGTTTTACAAGCATATAATACTACACAAACTAAGATTAACAGTATTCGATTCATTGTTTCTTTATTTATTTGGTTTTAGGACTGTTTTGCCCCATGTTTTATTCGGTTTTTCTGCAAGTACTAATTTCAATTCACCTCCACCCATAATCTGTTGGTGTGTAATAAATGGTGTTGAAATTTCTTTTCCATTTATATAGGCTTTTTGAATGTACTTATTCTTCTTACTTGCTCCTTTTGCTATAATTGTAAATTGCTTACCATTTTCTAAAGCAATGGTTGATTTCTCAAAAACAGGACTGGTGATATCATAAAAAGGAAGTCCCGGAGTTACAGGATAAATTCCCAGGGAAGTAAAAACAACAAAGGCTGTCATTCCTCCTCCATCTTCATCACCTGGAATTCCATGAATATCATCTTTAAAGAAAACATCTAATAAAAAACGAGTCTTTTTTTGTGTTTTCCAAGGAGCACCGAATGAATTGTACAAATAAGGAATATGAAAAGAAGGTTCATTCCCCATAGAAAACTGTCCAACCATTCCCGTTGAATTAGATCCGTCTATAAAAAATTGACTTTTTCGTTTCCCTAAAGGTTCTCTAAACAATTGATCGAGTCTTTCCTCAGCTGCTTTTTGTCCACCTAATAACTCTATCAGACCTTGTATATCATGTTGCACATCCCAGGCATAGGTCCATCCATTATTCTCATCATAATAATCTCTATACCCTAAACCACCAGCAGATTTCGGATTTATATCCAAAAACTGCCCTTCACTGTCCTTTGGCATAAACAACCTCTGCTCTGGATGCCATAATTTTTTATAATTATTTCCATAGGATAGATATTTCTCGTAATCGGCTGTTTTGCCTAATTCTTTTGCCAATTCTGACATGGTCCAAAAATCGTAACTCAACCCTAGGGTAACAGCTACAGGTTGTCTTTTCTCAAATGAATCCACCATAGGATTTGTTTCTTCTTCACCGACTGCTAATGATGGAAAATAGCCGTTTTCATGAAAAAAGTCATCTATTTTTAATCTTGACAAACCTTGACGCCAAGGTATAAAAGTACCTTCGGTTAAATTTTTTTTAATTCCTTCATAAGCACTTTCAACATCATAATTTTTCAAACCTTTTCGATAAGCGTCTATAAAAATTGCCGATGAATGATAGGAATTCATGCACATGTGATTTCCATGAACTTGTGGAAATGTTGGTAACCAACCACTATGCTTGTACATTTCTACATACGAATGCAGCATATCTTCTTCTACTTTAGGACTTAAAATTGTTCGCAATGGATGTTGAGCTCTATAGGTATCCCAAACCCAATCATCTACATAAAAAGACCTATCGGAATGATGTACTTTTTGATCGTATCCGCTATAATAGCTTCCATATTCATTGATATCCACCATGCGCTCATACGTCCGATACAAAGAAGTGTAAAAAGTTCTTTTCTGGGCTAAAGTCCCTCCTTTAACTTTTATCTGATCCATTACAGCATCCCATGATTCTTTTCCCGATTTGACTACATCTTTATATGTTTTATTTTCAATTTCGTTTTCAAAATTAATTTTTGCCTGCGCAATACTAATATAGGATATCCCGTATTTAACAGTTACTGTGTTCTCATCAAAAGAAAACACAGAACACCCGTTAGACAAGTTGACTTTTGATGGTTTTAGCTGTTTATTATTTTCGTTTACAAATGTCATGTAGGCAAATACATGCATTTCACGTGTTAGAGGAGAGGTACCTCTTGTTGTGTAGCTTATTTTTTCTTTAAGCCCGAAAGAACTAGGTGTTCTTTCTTCTGCAACCATTGCTGAAGACCCCATAACAATGATATT
Source organism: uncultured Flavobacteriaceae bacterium (assembly GCA_943789365.1). Lineage (GTDB taxonomy): Bacteria > Bacteroidota > Bacteroidia > Flavobacteriales > Flavobacteriaceae > Flavicella. The sequence goes on from CALSTV010000001.1 coordinate 1,585,610, forward strand.
GTTTGCACCCGCTTTTTTCTTAAAATCAAATCTATACAGCGCCGATTTTTTATTGGGCGCAAATTCTACGGTTATGTCTTGGTCTATTAAATACGTTGAATAATACCATGGTTTTACCTGTTCTAAATCATGGTCAATATTCATTTTATGATTCTTAAAACCTGAAGACAATTCTCCTTGTATCACCTTTAATTTAAATACACCAACTCTTCTATGAGAATGAACTTGTAAAGGAAATGATTTCACCTGATCTGATATATAATCATATTTATCAGGAAACATGCGTAACATTTGGTTAGGCAACTGCATGGTTGGATAGGTAGGTACTAAAAATTTAGAAACATTTCCTATTCTAGGATCTATAAACCCCGAATTTTCTTTCTGAGAAAACATATCTTGTGCAGAAAAAAGCAACATGCACAATGCATAAAGGGTAGTTATATGTTTCTGAATATTCATTTTTTACATTTTATAATATGTTGCTAATAAACTACCTAGTAATTAATAATAGCTTAATATTGGATTAACAGTAAACCATCTCGTCAAAAAAAGAGTAAAAATTTACGTTAAACACCAGTTTTGTCTCTTTTGCATAAAAAAACCCAAACAGTAAAAATTGTTTGGGTTGAAATAAAATATTTCTTTTTATACTATTTCTTTTTATAAGCTTCCCATTTTTTTCTTTGTTCTACGGTAGACAAAGCCACAAGAGCTTGGTTAAACGTTTTTTGATATGGTCGAATTTCTTCTTTAAATTTCTTAGAACCTGGTTCGTGCTTTTCTGCAACTTTTTGTGCACCAGCTAACATTTCATTTGTTGCTATTACTAATTTTTTTTCTTGTGCTTCATCAAGTTCCATCACACGGGTTCTCTCTTCAACAATCCGCTTCGATTGTTTTACATAGTTAGGTTTTAAATCCTGCGCATGTACTCCATTCACAAAAACTACTCCTAATACAAATACTAAAGTTGCTACTAATTTTCTCATAATTAAATTGATTTATTTTAAGTTTATTATTTATTCCCTAATTGTATAACTACCTGGTCTTTCTGAGTCAAACTCCTCTTTGCAAAAAAAAGCTCTTTATTTTCGACAGCACCCATTTCAAAGACAATGGTTCCTCCAGAAACTAAATCTGCATGCGAAATGACTGGAGCATCCAACTTCTTTCCATTCACGGTTACAGATTGTATGTATTTGTTTTGCTCCGAATTGTTTTTCGCAATAATTTTCGTTGTTTTTTGATTTGGAAATTGAAGCGCTACACTATCAAAAATGGGTCTTCCAATAGAATAAAATGGCTTTCCAGGACAAACTGGATAAACACCCATGGCGTTTAACACGTACCAAGCAGACATTTGACCACAATCTTCATTTCCTGCCAAGCCATTTGGACCATCAAAATACATTTCACGCATTACCTTATCTGTATAAAACTGAGTCAACCAAGGTTTGGTAGAATTATTAAACAAATGAATGATATGATGACTTGGCTCATTCCCATGTACATATTGACCTATCAACCCTGATATGTCACCTGGAACATGTTCACCGTCTTGCTTAGAGCTTGTTGTAAACAATGTTTCCAATCTTTGTGTAAATTCTTCTTCTCCTCCCATTGTTTTTTTAAGTCCTTCCACATCATGTGGTACAAACCAAGACCATTGCCAGGCATTTCCTTCACAATAATCAGTCTTCCAGTGAGAAGAATTATTAGGGTTAAAAGGAGTTCTCCATGATTTGTCAGACATAATACCTCTCATAAACTGAGTCTCTTTATCGTAATACTTTTCATAGTATTTAGATCGTTCGTTATACACTTCATAGACCTCCATTCTGCCCAAGTCCTTAGCCATTTGCGCAATACACCAATCATCATATGCAAATTCAAGTGCCTTTGCTACGGACGCAACTGTTTTATCTCCCGGAACAAATCCTAATTCATCTACATATTTTTTTCCTATCTCCATTACATTTCCAGCCGCATTGTTATAACCTGTAACTTTTAATAGTGATGGATCATACACCGAAGCTTCGATCATTGCGTCCAATGCTTCATTAGCATCAAAACCTGAAATTCCTTTTTTATAAGCATCATAGATCACTGATACCGAATGGTACCCCAACATGGTTCCTGTATAGTTAGAAGCCAACTCCCATTTTGGCAATATCCCGCCTTCTTTTCTTTTTTGAAGTAAGGTTTGAATCAATTCGTTATCCTTCTCTGGGTTGATAATTGTTAGCAAAGGATGCACCCCTCTAAAAGTATCCCATAATGAAAAAACAGTATGATTTGTAAATGCTTTGGAGTTCTTTGGCTTTTGATCCATCCCCATATAACCTCCATCTACATCCATAGCAGTATTAGGACTCAACATAGCGTGGTACATTGAAGTATAAAAAATTGTTTGCTGTTCTTTTGTACCTCCAGCAACTTTAATTTTAGACAACTCTTTATCCCAAACATTTTTACTATCGGCAACTACTTCATTAAAATTCCAATGTGGCAATTCGGCCAACATATTATTTTTTGCTCCGGCAACACTCACTGGAGAGATTGCCACTTTCACCATAATTTCTTCATTATCAGCAGTCGTAAAGTTTAATTTAGCCTTTACATCTTTGTCCTGATTCCATTCTAAAACATCAGGTCTCAATTCATTATTTACAAAAATTGAGGCATCAAAAGGTTTGGAAAACTTAGCATAGAAATATATTTGCTGATTGGTAGCCCATCCTTGAGTTGTTTTCATCCCCACTACCTCTGTATCACTTACAATTTTTAAGTGTATTTTTTTGGCACCGTGCATTTGTAAACTATGGCCTAAATCAACAATTACTGAAGCCTCTTCCGATGCTGGGAAGGTGTATTTATGCATTCCAACTCTGGTAGTTGAAGTAAGCTCTGCATTGATATTAAAATCTTTCAATCCAACTTTGTAATAACCAACTTCTGATTGTTCAGATTTTTTATCAAAAGCTGAAGTGATTCTTTTAGTATCCGAAAAAGTTATCTTTCCTGTGGTGGGTAATACTAGGATATCTCCATAATCACCAATTCCTGTACCTGATAAATGTGTATGGCTAAATCCATAAATTTTATCATCTGAGAAATGATATCCTGAACAAGCATCCCATCCCTTCAATCTGGTATCCGGACTCAACTGTACCATTCCATAAGGACGAACTGGACCCGGATATGTGTGTCCATGACCACCAGTTCCAATAAAAGGATTCACAAAAGTTGATATTCTTTTTCCAGAAACTAATGACGCTTCTTCTTTACTACAACCACAAAAAACGGTAAGAAACAATACTAATACTGCGTTTAATAGGGTGTTTTTATTTAGCATATACATAAATCTATATTTTAATATTTGAGCTCCTAGAGCTATTGTCTCACTTTTTTTAATCACTAAGACATGTGAAGAATCATCAATTGACACTCCGAATTCAATGTTATTATTTATCCGATAGTAAAAGCTTAGCTCTAATTAGATACTTTAAACTCTTGTTTAAGGATATCCAAAAAAGTAGCAGCATATGCAGGTGTATCATCCACGTTTGATTCTACGGACTCTTCTATTTGACTTCCTAAATTCCAGTTATTAAAAGAATCAACCAATACCAACTTCGACGCTCCAGTTGCCCCTCTAGCAGAATTACAAATCTCTCTGAAAAAGTTGTTGTCTTTTTCAAAAACATGATTATTACTCCCTGCATTCGTTAATTTGAAATTGATAGAAGGGCTAATCGTTGGGATGTATTCTAAATCGAACTCTGGTCTTCCCAACGCCTCTTGAGAATAGCTCCACGCCCCATAAATCATTTTTTCAAAATATAGAATTCGTTCGTACGAATTGTTTTTATTTAAAGTCATGTATGTTTGATGCGTAACAGCGTCTACAGCTCCTACAAATCTAAAATCATATCTAAGGGGTGGTTGCCACTGTGGCTGTACTCCTACAATATATAGCTCCATTCCATCGAACTGATCGCTTACAACTTGTCTCATTCTATCGAATACTTCCGGACTATTTATGGCTGCCAAGTTATGCGCTGCGTTTATATAAACAACTGGCTTATCATTCAATCTATAATAATTTGGATTTGCAGCTGCTATACCTGCAATTGCTAGAAAGTCATCCTGAAAAAACACCTCTTTCGGATCTAAAATTCCATTTTCTGGATCTGAAATTTTATCTACAGGGTTGTTATTGTTAATACCCAATGCTCCAAAATTATAATTGAAGGCATAACTGACAATAGAGTCTACAGGAAATGCATCTAAGGCAGTATCATATCTATCTACAATGGCAAGATCATTGGTATGGGCATTACCCGTACGTGCTGATCGTAAATCAAATAAGAAAAAATCTATTCCAGCTTGATTTGCTTGTTTTATATGAAAAGGGTATTGTTCAGTACTTGCTCCATTATATGTACCAACTACTGGACTGGTTTCATATGATAAACTCCAATTAGAAAACTTATAAAAAGCACCTACATTGTAATCGTTTTCAACAGAAAATCTTGGAACATCGGTTCCCAAAAAAGTATCTTCCGGCTCCATTTGGTCATCATCTTGACACGAAGTAATGGTCAAGATTAAAAAGCTCGCTAATGCGATTATTAAATTTAAGTTTTTCATAATATTATTCTAAAATTATTATATCATAATTAATTCCTTTTGCTATCAAGTCGTCTTCAGAATCTCCATACCAACCACTCGCAAAATCATAATTATACTCTGCATCTAGAATTGTTTCTGGAGACGGAATTCTTTCATAAAACGTATTGATTTTTAGCGGAGTAATTAAATCATCTATGCCTCCTAACAATGCTACAGCTTCTTCATAATTACTTGTATTTGTTCCTTTTTCTGATGGAGGAAACACAAGTCTTTCAGGTACCTCAGCATACACCGTAGTCCTAGCCGTTTGTGTATTGTCTGGATTGTAATGAGGTTGTGTTGGAATTAATCGAGTTCTTCTGTTTAAACACCAACCATCCAATCCTTGATAAAACATTGCAAACCATCTTTGTCTTACAATTTGATCTAAAGGATCTGCACTAATAGAACTATCAATTACATTAAAAATATCTCTAATTCCAGGGTTAGAAGTTCCCCATTTCACCCCGTCAATTTCTTTGTAAGCTGCCACATCACTAGACAAACCATAGTGTTCAAATGAAGTTTCAATACCTTTGTAATAATAGGATTCTACAGATTCTGAACCGCTATATCCCAATAATTTTGCCTCCGCTTTCATAAAGTAGGTTTCAGCAGCAGTAATTACATCAAACTGCGCATCTTCTGCAAAAAACTTTTCAAAATTTGGACGTGAATAAACGTCATCCGCTAAACCTTGATATGGGTTATCTGAACTATCAAGTCCCCATTCCCCAAGTGTGCTTGTTCCTGAAATCGTTTTTCCATAGTATGGAATTTTATAAGAAACATTAATCGTTTCTGTGGCTGATCCCGATTTTAGTAATACATCTTCAATTGTCAATGAATCTTTTGCTACATCGTGGTAAGCTTCCAATCGTGGGTCACTAAAGGTTCTTAAATTCAATAAAAAATGAAAATTCGCCATGGGAATTTGGCTGATAGTTACACCTGTATTAAAAATAAATTTATCATATGCGTACGACCAATTGAGTACGTTTGATGCCTCTCCTATCAAAACAACATTGTCTACATTTGTTTCTAGCATTTCTTGCTCTTTGAGCATTACATCACTTAAATGGCTGTCAGCAAGTTCAGACATATCACTTGAGCCCGAAATTCTTAGCGCCAATTTCAATCGCAAACTATTGCAAAATTTTATCCATTGTGAAATATTACCATTATAAACTGGATCAACAACAAACTTATCTCCTGCTACGTTTAAGTTGATTGATGCTTGTTTTAAGGTTTCTAAAAGTTCTGTATACACCTCTTTTTCAGAGTCATATGCAACAACTAACTCGGTTCCAATAGCATCTGAATAATGAATAGGTCCAAAAGTGGCTACTAAAACGGAATAGATATATGTGTTCCAGATCTTAGCCATTTCCACTCTGTTACTAAACTTGGGATCGTCTTTATAATCATCTATAAAAGTTTGCAATGTCACAATGACGTCTGTATAACATCTTTGGTACATAGTATTGACTCTTGCATCTTCATAAGAGAAGTTTCCAAGACTCCCTCCCCTTTGTCCGATATAACCGGCATACGTTAGAAAAGCTTCGTTGTTTAAGTACCCTCCTAAATGTAAATAAGTTTCTCGAACCGCACCATTGAAAACTAAAGACGGTTTTGGACTCAAAAATTTATTTGGATCGGTATTCATCTGTTCGAATTCATCCGTACAAGAAACGCTCAAAATAGTTACAAAAAAGACAACTATTATATATTTTATATTTATCAATTTCATATTCTTAAAATTTTACATTTACATTCAATCCATAGTTAAAAGTTGGGAGTGGAGAGCCATATTCAATTCCACGTCCATTACCCGAATTTGTTTGAGCCTCTGGATCAATACCCTCAGGAGTATTTTTATACAAAAACCATAAATTCCTTGCAACAGCAGCTATTTTCACACTCTGAATTCCTGTTCCAGACAAAATATTTTGAGGCAAAGTATATCCTAAATTAACCTCTCTTAATCTCACATAAGAGGCATCATAAACGTGTCCGATTTGATTATTGGCATCATCATAATGGTAGACCTGACTATTCATATATCTCCTATTCTCAATAACATTCCCCTCCGCATCTCGTTCTGCAACCAAGTTTCCTTCTGCGTCTCTAACCCCAAGGGCAGAATTGACATGGTAAGCTCCTTTAATTACGGTGTCTGCGTAATCATTTCCATACAATCCATTACCTCTTCGTTCATTTCCGTTTTCTCCTAAAACAACTTCTCCAAAAAAGGAGTCTTCTCTTGCGTACAAGGTTTTTTCGTATACTCCAGCATTTGTAGCCTTTACACTAGTTCCAGATAAAAGATCTCCCCCCATCTTAACATCAAGTAAAAAGCTAAACGTAATATCCTTATATCCGAACGAGTTTCTTAATCCTCCAATCCAATCGGCTTGAGCGTTTCCTAAGTACACATCATTTTCGAATAAAGCTCTTCCGTTATTAGAAACAAGCGTGTGTCCCGTTACTGGGTCTTTGGCATAAGCTCTACCTCTAATTTGACCAAATTTTTCTCCAACTTCTGCACCTACGGTTGCATTGAAAAAACGACCGAGTTCTACTCTTTCCAAACCTTCTGGAAGCGATTCTACATAGGTTTGATTGTTAGACCAGTTTATATTCGCATCCCAATGAAATCCCTTGTCTTTTCCGTCAAAAATAGTTGCGTTTAATACAATCTCAAAACCTGAGTTCTTTAGCACACCTGCATTTACGAATTGTCGTGTATACCCTGTACCGGGAGATGTTAATAACTCCATAATTTGATCCTCCGTTCTGGTTTGATACCAAGTCAAATCAAACTTAATTCTACGTTTAAAGAAAAAAGTCTCCGTTCCAAATTCAATTGTTTTCGATCTTTCAGGTACTAAGTTTTCGTTAAGCTTTGTATTTGGTAGTTGGAAATAAGCATTTCCTAAATAATTACCACCATATTCGTATAGGTTTAAAGTTCTGTTTGGAGCAGTATCATTACCAACTTCACCATATGAACCTCTTAGTTTACCAAATGTTAAAATATCGTTTTTAGGAATAAACTTTGAAAAAACAACGGTGGTTCCTATAGAAGGATAAAAATAACTATTGTTCGCTTTTGGTAATGTTGAAGACCAATCATTACGAGCGGTTAATTCTAAATAATAGGTGCTTTTATAACCTAAAGATGCTGAAGCAAAAAGGGATTGTATTTCTTTCTCAGAATCGACTTCACCAACAACAGGATACCCTGCATTATTTGCTACCGTTGCATAACCAGATTCTGCTAGCTGATCTATTCTAATGGTTCTATTAGAAAATCTCGTATTAAACAAAGAAGCTCCTAGTGTTGAAACTATAGACACCTTTTTTACTCTTTTATTTACAGTAAACAATCCTGTATATCTATTTGTGACCGCTGTAAGATCACCGGTTCTATATTCACCATCTAAATCATAGGTCGCACCTTTATTGTTTAACACTTCTGATACACGGCTCCTAAAATCTGTTGTTGCCTTTAATTTAAACATATAACCTTTGGCCGGTCTGTATATTAAATCCGTTCCAAAAAGTACCCTGTTCGTTTCATCTTGATTGGTGTTTTCATATATATTCCAATATGGATTTGTAAAGGGACCTTCATAAGTATAGGCTACACCAGATAATTCATCTTTATAGGGTATTAAATTATCTTTAGAAAAATTTGGCTTCATGAAAATATATGCACTTGCTGGGTTTCTAGGGTTCCCATTCGTTGGAATTCTATTTTTTACAAGGTCATTTACAAATGTCACATTTACTCGTGATTCGACTTTATTTGTCAATTTATAATTTCCATTAAAAGAAATATTATTTCTTTTTTGTTCGTTCATGCCTGAGATGGTATGCTCAGAATCTAAAAAACCATAAGAAAGCCTATAACTTCCTTTTTCTGAACTTCCTTGAAGACTAATATTTGTGCTTGAGGTAATACCTGTAGAATAAATTTCCTTAATATTATCTGGCTGTACAAAATATTGACCGGGTTCTTTGTTCACATTAATAACATCTTGTCCGAGCATTGGTAAACCATATGCTCTATCCCATCTGCTAGAATTTGGATATCCCGTTTCACTGTCTATATGACCTGCATTCAATGCCAGTCTTCCAATTTGACCAGCTCCATATACATATTGATAATTCGGATACTCTAAAATATCGGTAAACATTAGATTTTGATTGATCGAGATACCAATACCATTTGTATTCCTACCGGTTTTGGTTGTAATCAATATAACGCCATTTGCCCCTTGAGAACCGTATAAACTGGTAGCACCAGCTCCCTTTAGAACTTCTATGGATTCAATATCGTCTGGGTTTATTTGTGAAATTGGATTCCCATAATCTATTCCTCCGTCATTGCTAGTTAAGCCTGTATCTCCCTGCGGAGTACTCATTTGGATCCCGTCTATAACATATAAGGGTTGATTATCTTCAGTAAGCGAGGTTGCTCCTCTAATAACAACTCTATTAGATCCAACAGGACTTCCAGAAGAAGTAATTTGAACCCCAGCAACTTTCCCTGAAAGATTATTTAAAAAATTTGAGGTTCTTGTTTCAGAAAAATCATCAGTATCCACTGTTTGCGAAGCATAGGTTAATGATTTCTTTTCCCTTTTGATTCCAAGAGCCGTGACTATCACCTCTTCCAGTACTATATCTGATGGAACTAACAGAACATTTACCTTTTTTTGTCCAGCTACTGGAATTTCCTGCGTGACGAAACCAACATAACTAATAACCAATACAGGAGCTTCTTGTTTGGCAACTTGCAATTCAAACAAGCCATCAAAATCAGTAATTGTTCCAATTGAAGACCCTTTGTAGACTACTGTTGCTCCAATTACTGGTTCTCCTTTATCATTTTTCACAACACCTCTTATATTTTTATTCTGAGAATAAATAAGGGCTTGTGTAAAAAACAACATTAATACAATATGCTTTTTTATGTTCATCTTAAGGTTAGTTTAGGTTCGTTTTTTAAATACCGTTTACGTATTAACTAAGCAAACGATTCTTCTACAAAAGAAGCGGTCAACAATTAATTAACTATTAATTATAGCTAAATAATTGAGATTAATTTACAATTCTACTGAATATCTCTAAAAAAATGCTTTTGCCACTATTTGTGAATGGTTTAAGATGGAATCCAATCAAAAAGCAACAAAAAAAGCCACCCTAGTAAGCAGTGACTTTTATTCGTACTCAGTACATTTTACTGTACAATAAATTTTTGAACGTACTTCTTTGAATCAATGGTTACATTTAAAATATAAACGCCAGGTAAAAATGAATTGGTATCTAATTCGTAAGCGTCATTAATTGTAAAAGAAGAAATACAATTTCCTAAAAGATTATATACTTTCGCATTGGACGTTCCATCTAAAATAATTTTCACATTTCCGTTAGCTAAATTATATACCGAAAAGTTATCCAAAGCTCTTGCTGAAAGTAAAGACAAGGCTGGCTGTGTTAAACCAGAATCCCAAGCACCAACGTCATTTCCATCAGAACCATAATCAATTGGGCTGTCTCCTGAAGTTGCAACTATATACTTTACTTTTCCATCAGCTGCATCAAAATTCAGTGCACAGCTTTCTAAATCTGCTGCGAAATTAGATTCAGGATCTGTAATCGTCAAAGCTCCTGTTTTTAACAAATTACCTGATAAAGTATTTGTTAATGTTGCCGTAAGTCCAGTTCCTCCAAAGCCTATATCAGATGTTGTATTGGCACCTGTATCATCTGCATGATTCCCATAGAACAAAGAGTTTAGAACTGTAAGTTGAGTTGTTCCCTCTACTCTTAAGGCTCCCCCTTTAGCTGCAGCAGCATCTTCTATACTATTACCAAACATAGTAACATTTGTTAAAGTACATACAGAAGTATTAGCTGCAAAAATTGCACCACCCAGATTACCCGTAGAGTTGTTATAAAAAGTAGTCCCTGTAATGTTCGCAGTTCCTGAACCTACAATTGAAATAGCTCCTCCATTGGCTGCATTATTGGGTCTTGTAGAAGAATTTCCTGTAAACAAACAGTCCGTTAACACTAATACGCCATTGTTCCCAACAGAAAACACCCCTCCATTTCCATGAAGAGTAGCATTAGCGTCAAACACACAATTTGTAAATGTCATTGTCGTATTGATAATAGAGATATTACCATGAGCAACATCGGTTAGATCAACTTCAGAGGCACGTGCACTAGATAAGTTGGTAAAACTACAGTCGTTAAAAGTAATACTCGAACTATTATTAGACCCAAAAAAACCTCCTGTTCCAAGGGTTGTTGAGATATTTTCAAACTCTAGTCCTGTAAAAATACTAACGGCCGCACTTGAAGTTGCATTTGCAAAAAATAATCGATTCCCACTATTTCCATTGTTTATTACCGCTTGTGTTCCTCCATAACCATCATCTGCGCTCAAAAATGAAATTGAAAAACCAGAAGCATCATTTAAGGTTATTTGTCCTGTTAAAGAAACTGTACCACTAATAATAATATTGTCATCCTCTGAATTCGCTTTCGCTATATTGTAAGCGTAATTGATGGTTGCATATGCAGTTCCTAGGGTAGTTCCGTCATTCGTATTATTATTCCCTGTTGCACTTACATAGATATCAGCAGCATATATATGTAACACACTAAAAGAAAACAACGCAATAGACAGTAATTTTTTTGTAATTTTTTTCATGGTTTATATTTTAAGTTTAGTATAAATATTAAAAGTTCTTTTTAAACTTTTGCCAAACATAGAAACACTACATTAGTTTTTTATTAATTTTTTATAAATGAAAAAAAAATACCCAATTAATGCATAATTAATTGAAAATTTAGAACCTTAGATTATTTTCGTTATACGAACCGAAAATTAAAGCAATGAGACTCACAGTATTAGTACTTTCTATATTAATTTATAGCACAAATATGTATTCGCAAGATTTATTAAATCATATCCATACCGGATACCAAGGCTGGTTTACTGCAAAAGGAGACGCTTCAGGGATTGATAAATGGGTCCATTGGGGAAGCGGGAGAGCACCGCTTACTCCCACTACAATTACTGTCGATATGTTTCCAGATTTTAGAGAGTATAATTCTAAATATTTATACGAAAGCACATTGACGTATAGCAATGGTGAAAAAGTAAAATTATTCTCATCCAACGATTATGCTACCATCGATTTACATTTTAAATGGATGCAAGAATATGGAATAGACGGTGTTTTCTTGCAACGCTTTTTAGCGCCTTTAAAGAACCCCGAACTAAAATCTCATCGGAATAAGGTCTTAAAAAACGTTTTAAAAGCAGCAAAAAAATACGACAGAAAAGTAGCCATCATGTATGATTTGTCTGGTTATGATCGATTAGAACAAAAACAACAACAAAAAGATTTTAGTGAATTTATACAAAAAGACTGGGATGCCATCAATAAAAAACACAAACTAACGGAGCTAAATTGCTATATGCATGAAAATAACAGACCGGTCCTTGCAATATGGGGATTGGGGTTCTCCGACAGAGACTTTAGTCTTAGGTATGCAAAGGAAGTTTTGAGTCTATTTAAGAACACCGATAAAAAAGACCATAACAATACATATCTTATTGCAGGAGTTCCTTCCTATTGGAGAACTTTAGAACGGGATAGTGAATCTAACCCAGAATGGAATTCAATTTATAGAGCATTTGACATGCTTTCTCCATGGTCTGTAGCAAGATACAGAGACTCCCAATCGCATGACAACTACATCCAAAATGTAACGAAACCAGACATTATTGAAACAGCACTTCATAAAAAAGAATATATGCCTGTAGTGTTTCCTGGGTTTAGTTGGGGGAATTTAAAAAATGAAGGCTATAATTCAATCCCAAGAAATGGAGGTCATTTTCTATGGAAACAGATATATGAAGCAAAAAAAGCAGGTGCCAAATGTTTGTATTTTGCCATGTTTGATGAAGTTGATGAAGGTACTGCAATCTTCAAGACAGCAGAAAACCAAAAACAAGTGGCTGTAGAAGGAACCTATATAAGCCTCGATCAAGATGGCTACACGTTGCCAAGCGATTGGTATTTGCAAATAGCAAATGAAGCTGGTAAGGTATTTCGGTCTGAAAAAGATATTGAAAAAAAGCTTCCTTTAACAACGAATTAAAATAACACCCAAATAAAAAAGGCTTCTAAAATTAATTAGGAGCCTTTTTTTTTTGATGTATTTAATCTCTTTCGTTGATGATTTCTGTAAAAGGCAACTCATATTTTTGCCCGTATAGCAACTCGTATTCTTTTTCAAATTTTTCATAGGTTGATTTTGCCAAACTATGCTTTCCCATAATGTATTGAGCTTTACACTTAAACGCCATTGCTTCTTCATTTATTGAATCAAAATTAAAGACACAATCAGACAGCGTTATTATAAATTCTGGATCCGTTTTAATCTCAAAACTATCTGCAAAAGTAACCAAGGTATCAATCACAACATCAGACACATCCGCTTTAAAACTATCCAACCATTCATAGGTTACATTTAACAGAAATGCTCCTTTGTTTGCTATTTCTATCAAATAATCTATTTTATCTTTAGAGAGGGCTTCTTTCTTAGAAGAGGTAATCTGAAGCAAATCATAATAATCACTTTTTGGTTTGTTTTCAGCATGGATAATTTTCCAATATCCCGTTTCTTTGCTCAATTTATAATCTCCTATTTCTGTTAAAATTCCACGAATTTTAGCAATATTTACCGCCCTATTATTTTGTGCACTTTTTGTCGACTTATCATACCATAAAGTAGCTACAATTTTTTCAGAAGAAACCCCTTTGTTATTTTTCAAAGTATGCAACCAAATCAATAAAAAAAGTTCTTTTAATAAAGGTGAAAACTTATTGGTAATATCTTTCGACTCTTTATCAAACACCTGAAACCCTCCAAACAAAAGAAAATCATAAACCGACTGTGTAACTCTTGGCTTTGTCTCAAAGGATGGTTTTGTTGGGGTTGTTTCAAGTGACTCATCAACTGAAACAACTTTTTGTTCTTCGTTAATTTGAGACACAACAGATTTCTGTTTATTTTTTCTCTTTTTATAAATTATGTAAAATACAATCAAAATTAAAAAACTACTCAAAACCAAAACAATCTGTTTAATAGAATACGAAGTTTGAACAACTTCTTCCTGAGATCGCTTATTGGGAGGGTAATTGATAGATCGTATGGAGAACTCGGTAGTAATAGAGTCCTTTAGAAAAGATGTGTAGCCTATAAATTTCCTTTCTGAGGGCAAATAAAATAACGTTTCATTGGATTTGGTATCTCTAAATTTAAAAGGAATTGAAGACCCCACTTTCTCTAGCATATTCGAATCTAAATCACCCTTTACTAACTGAAGTTGCCCATTAAAAAGATGTTTATCAAACACCAATGCGTAATAGGATCTATTCTCTTTATCGATCCACATGTTACTTGCAACCGCCATTCCTTCGATTACCCGAGGAACATCAAATTTTTTAAAGAGTTTGTTTTCTTTTATAGAATATCCTATCAAATCATAATTACTTTTAGGGTTGATCATTTGATCACCAGTTAGGCTTCCATAGCCACCAAATAAATACAAGGTGTCATTCAATACTCCAATAGCAGACAAATATCTCGGTGTGTAAATAGAATCATTAGATTTAATTGAAGTCCAATGCGCTGTATTCAAATCGAGCTTCTGAATCTCATTAGTGTATTTGTGCTGCCCATACCCCCCAAACATATAAATTGAATTTTCTTCTTTTGAAAAGTACTTGTTATGATGTTGGTAATTCTTAAAGAGTGTATTTGGCACTATGGAATCTGTCCAAATCCCTGACTTAGGGTTTAGCGCTACAACACTTTTATAATCAATAGAATAACAGTAAATTAGGCCATCGTTCGAATTATAAACAATCTTATCATCTAGCGTTAAATCATAATGATTCTTTTTAATAACAACTTCTTGAATTCTATTATTTTTCAGATTACAAATAAAAAGTTTTTCATTTGAAAGCAAATACAGTTTATTGTTTTCTTCATCAGCAGCCTCTAATAGCACCCCTTTGGCAGTTCGTAAAGCTACTTCTTTCCATGAACTATGAAGCGGGCTAATCCAGACAGGGTTATTTACTTTTGCCTGTTTATTTTGCACTACATCTCTTGCTACATCTCCTTTGGTTTCATTAAGTGGAAAATGTAGAAAAAGCGCTTCATTGGTCCTGATTTTTATATTTCTAATAGACATTTTAGGTACGTCCATTGTAGTAAATTCATTGAATTCCACTCCCCCAAAAAACAACTTAAAAGCATCTGAACGTTGAAACTCAATATTCTCTATGTAAAAATTTTTAGAATCTATAGAAAGTATAATTCTTTTGGAAATCAAATCAACTTTAACAATTATATGAGACCAAAGCGACTTTGGCACTTGCGAATCAATTGGAATCACTGTGTTTCTTCCCCCAAAAACAACATTTAAATCTCTCGAATCACCATATTGGCTTAACAAATCAATATTATTGTTACTCTTATTCACCAGACGAAAAACATAACCAAAATACTGGCGCGATTTAATTTCAAAAGAAATTTCAAATTCATCTTGAAAAACAAGGTAACCATCCGGACTTAAATCCAACCCTGTTCTTTCATCCAATGTTTTATTCTGACCATTAAACTGAAGTCCAAACTCCTGAGACATAACAGGAGAAACCAATAACATCAGTAAAACGAATAAAATAAAATATTCTTTCAAGAAATTTGGTTTCATTGATTAAATTTTAATTAGAACCTTTAAACGAAGAACTACAAATATGCATTTAAATTTAGTATTTCTGAAATAAAAATCACTTTTTCACCAACAAAAACAAACAAATTTTAATTTTAATCATTAATTAATCAATCATTAAGGCCCTAACAGTTTCTTTGCGATACAATCAACTAAAATTAGTAGAAACATGAAATTATTGTCAAAATTTAATCGCTGTATTACGCTAAGTTGCGTTGTCTTTTTAATTGTCGGACTCACAGGAAACTCACAAACTTTTGACATCGACTATAAACCTGCCACAGAAATAGGGATGATTACTGCAGGGACAATAAAAGAGGCCAGTGGAATTGCAGCTTCAAATAAGACTCAAGATGCATTTTGGGTTCATAATGATTCTGGTGACGGACCCAATATATATCTTATTAATAAAGAAGGAAACCTGCTCACTCAGGGTGTGGTAACAAATGCGAGTTCACGTGACTGGGAAGACATCGCTTCTTTTGTTATGAACGGAACTTCATATTTATTAATAGGAAATGTTGGAGACAATCCTAAAAACAAGAGCAGCTATTTCTTATATATTATTGAGGAGCCTACCTATGACCCACAAAATACGAGTGCAAATAGTTACCCAATTATTAAAACCATCAGTTTTCAATATGAAAACGGTTCGCAAGATTGTGAATCAATTGCCGTAGATGTCGCAAACGAACAAATCATTCTTGTCAGTAAATCAAGCAGTCAAGGAAAAAGATTTGTGTACGAAATACCACTATCCATAACGCCAGGAGACATTAGCACAACCGCTTCTTTAATTGGTCAAATTACCATTAACGGTACCACAGCAATGGATATTTCTAACGATGGCCAGCATGCCATTGTGCTAACTTATGATGATGCTTATGAGTTTACAAGGTATCACGGATCTACTTGGAGCGATGCTTTCGCTACAACTCCAAGACAAATCACCATGCCCAAAAGAGGTGGAGGGGAAGCTATTTGCTATGGAACCAATGCAACAGACCTTTACCTTGTTAGAGAAGGAAATAATTCTCCCGTGTGGTTTGTAGAAGGAGCACTAGAACAAGGAGCCGCTTTTTTTGTCGACATGATAGATAAAAAAGATATCCACAACAACAAAGTTTGGCTTCATATTGAAGGAATGGACAACCCAATAGTAATGACAGACACCGACATGGATTTAGTCTATGCCTGTAAAGTGAACCTGCCAATAAACACTACTTACAATTACTATTTTAGTTATCAAAATGGTCCTAACCAAGGAGCAAACACTATTATTGAACAAAACAATGCTGGATGTTCTAACAATAACCTTCGTGAAATTACTTTAAGTAAACAAAATCAAATACTATCAAAAGTACTTTTTGAAAAATGTACTGTAAGACCAAATTATGTTACTGTTCAAGTAGACATGTCAAAGATAGAGGCAAAAACGAGTGTTTGGATTGAAGTTTTAGAAGAGAATACCGCTTTTGAAATGACTGAATCAGAACAAGACGGTTTTTATGAATATACAATTCCAGTAACAAAAGGAAGCACCTTAAATTATAGATTTTTCTACCTGTCCAATTCTAATCAAATAAATGAAACTATCCCTAATTTTTGCAATAACAATGGCTATAGATCCTTTACAACCAATGAAGCAATTATAACTATGCAACCTTTAGAGTTTGGCAGTTGTTATGAAGCTACACCCGAAGGAGCCCCTGTTACTGACTTAGAAAATGCACAAATCAGAGGATCTAACGACAATTATGAATGGATAAATGGGGCAAACGGAAGTGGATCTCCAGACGGACAAACTGTAGATAAACTGTTCGATAATAATTGGAACTCTAGATATCTTGTACGTGCTGTAGATTCTTGGGTTGAAATACTACTGCCCAAATTAACAACCGTAAATGCCTATACCATAACATCTGGATCTGATACCCCCACACGTGACCCTAGATCTTGGACATTTCAAGGTTTGAATCCAGACACCGAAACATGGGAAATAATACATACAGTAAACAACAATCCCAAGTGGCAAGAACGTAAACAACCCAAAAGTTGGTATTTCGAAAATCAAAATGAATACAGTGGGTATCGATTGCACATCACAGAATTAAACGGAGACCCACAATCTTTAATGCAAATGGCTGAACTAGAAATTTATGGAACCGTGGGAGGAGATGCACCAATACCAGGTAATACAGGAGAATATTTAGATGATTGTGAAACAAAAACAGGATGGACACCTAATTCTATTACCCTTAACAATACAGACCAAAAACAGGGAGACTATTGTCTAGAATTCACAGGTTCAGAAAATGCAGAATTTAAAAAGAAATTCACAACTCCCTTCAACCCGAATGGTACCGAAATGGGCACCGTACTAAAATTCTGGTACTACGTTTCTGATATTACCTTATTAGACACCAATAATCAAGTTGAAATAAGCAGTTCAGGAGTACCTGATATTGATGAATATAGCTGGAATCTTCACAATTTAAACAATGGATGGAACTACATTCAACTCAACACAAAGGATGCCGAAAAAAGAGGAGAACCACAATTGAATGCAATTAACTGGTTCAGATTATACCGAATAAAAACAGGTGTTGTAACAACTCGTATTGATGCCATACAACTCATTGGTGAAAACGAACTATCAACTGATAACTTAACGACTAGGAACCAAATTAATCTGTATCCAAACCCAGCAAGTGAAATCGTATATATTGACTTTACAGCAATGCAACCGAAAAAGACAAGCATAACTATACTGAATAGTAATGGCCAAACTGCTATGACTATAAATCTTGAAAATCAACTTAAGAAAGGGGCTCAAAAAGTTGAAATCCCAATAGGACACTTAAATCCAGGGATATACATAATCAAAATAAATTCCAATGATGGTATTAGTTGTAAAAAAATCATTGTACAATAGTTACCTAAAAAAGACTATCTCTGGTAAATAAAATAAGGTTACGCAAAAATGTATGTCTTAAAAATAAGCACAGAACAGACCTTTGGACTTGCCTCGACAAGCCTTGCCTAACGGCAGGCTTGCTCGGTACAGGCATCTACTTCTCATTCCATAAACTTCTTTCAGAAGCCGAAGCTTTCTTCAATAGCCGAAGCCTTAGCGTAGGTTACAGGGTAGGCTTCTCGCCCAAGAGTATCCGCAAAAAAAAAGACTACACAGATTCGCTACACATAAAAACACAAATACATCTAGACACTTGGGCTCACCTCGACAAGCCTTGCCTAACGGCAGGCAAGATCGGCACAGGATTCTGCTTCTCATTCCATAAACTTCTTTCAGAAGCCGAAGCTTCAGCGTAGGCTTCTCGCCCAAGAGTATCCGCAAAAAAAAAGACTACACAGATTCGCTACACATAAAAACACAAATACATCTAGACACTTGGGCTCACCTCGACAAGCCTTGCCTAACGGCAGGCAAGATCGGCACAGGATTCTGCTTCTCATTCCATAAACTTCTTTCAGAAGCCGAAGCTTCAGCGTAGGCTTCTCGCCCAAGAGTATCCGCAAAAAAAAAGACTACACAGATTCGCTACACATAAAAACACAAATACATCTAGACACTTGGGCTCACCTCGACAAGCCTTGCCTAACGGCAGGCAAGATCGGCACAGGATTCTGCTTCTCATTCCATAAACTTCTTTCAGAAGCCGAAGCTTCAGCGTAGGCTTCTCGCCCAAGAGTATCCGCAAAAAAAAAGACTACACAGATTCGCTACACATAAAAACACAAATACATCTAGACACTTGGGCTCACCTCGACAAGCCTTGCCTAACGGCAGGCAAGATCGGCACAGGATTCTGCTTCTCATTCCATAAACTTCTTTCAGAAGCCGAAGCTTCAGCGTAGGCTTCTCGCCCAAGAGTATCCGCAAAAAAAAAGACTACACAGATTCGCTACACATAAAAACACAAATACATCTAGACACTTGGGCTCACCTCGACAAGCCTTGCCTAACGGCAGGCAAGATCGGCACAGGATTCTGCTTCTCATTCCATAAACTTCTTTCAGAAGCCGAAGCTTCAGCGTAGGCTTCTCGCCCAAGAGTATCCGCAAAAAAAAAGACTACACAGATTCGCTACACATAAAAACACAAATACATCTAGACACTTGGGCTCACCTCGACAAGCCTTGCCTAACGGCAGGCAAGATCGGCACAGGATTCTGCTTCTCATTCCATAAACTTCTTTCAGAAGCCGAAGCTTCAGCGTAGGCTTCTCGCCCAAGAGTATCCGCAAAAAAAAAGACTACACAGATTCGCTACACATAAAAACACAAATACATCTAGACACTTGGGCTCACCTCGACAAGCCTTGCCTAACGGCAGGCAAGATCGGCACAGGATTCTGCTTCTCATTCCATAAACTTCTTTCAGAAGCCGAAGCTTCAGCGTAGGCTTCTCGCCCAAGAGTATCCGCAAAAAAAAAGACTACACAGATTCGCTACACATAAAAACACAAATACATCTAGACACTTGGGCTCACCTCGACAAGCCTTGCCTAACGGCAGGCAAGATCGGCACAGGATTCTGCTTCTCATTCCATAAACTTCTTTCAGAAGCCGAAGCTTCAGCGTAGGCTTCTCGCCCAAGAGTATCCGCAAAAAAAAAGACTACACAGATTCGCTACACATAAAAACACAAATACATCTAGACACTTGGGCTCACCTCGACAAGCCTTGCCTAACGGCAGGCAAGATCGGCACAGGATTCTGCTTCTCATTCCATAAACTTCTTTCAGAAGCCGAAGCTTCAGCGTAGGCTTCTCGCCCAAGAGTATCCGCAAAAAAAAAAGACTACACAGATTCGCTACACATAAAAACACAAATACATCTAGACACTTGGGCTCACCTCGACAAGCCTTGCCTAACGGCAGGCAAGATCGGCACAGGATTCTGCTTCTCATTCCATAAACTTCTTTCAGAAGCCGAAGCTTCAGCGTAGGCTTCTCGCCCAAGAGTATCCGCAAAAAAAAAGACTACACAGATTCGCTACACATAAAAACACAAATACATCTAGACACTTGGGCTCACCTCGACAAGCCTTGCCTAACGGCAGGCAAGATCGGCACAGGATTCTGCTTCTCATTCCATAAACTTCTTTCAGAAGCCGAAGCTTCAGCGTAGGCTTCTCGCCCAAGAGTATCCGCAAAAAAAAAGACTACACAGATTCGCTACACATAAAAACACAAATACATCTAGACACTTGGGCTCACCTCGACAAGCCTTGCCTAACGGCAGGCAAGATCGGCACAGGATTCTGCTTCTCATTCCATAAACTTCTTTCAGAAGCCGAAGCTTCAGCGTAGGCTTCTCGCCCAAGAGTATCCGCAAAAAAAAAGACTACACTTGCGCGTAGTCTTTTTTTTGCTCCTCCTCTTGGGCTCGAACCAAGGACCCTCTGATTAACAGTCAGATGCTCTAACCAACTGAGCTAAGGAGGATGATTATCCAGCAATACATTTCTGTTTTGCGAGTGCAAATATACGCAATATTTTAAGCTGCACAACAACAATCTATACAATTTTTCAAAAAACTGGAGTATTTGGTGTTATCATCTAATTTTGTTAAATTTGTAGCCGTAAATGTTCTTAACCAAAACATTTTTACCACAAGAATTAACCACTCTACTATATGAAAAAATGTCCTAAATGTAGCTCAACGTACAGAGTGAGAGTCAAAAGATCTGGCTTTCTAAAATATGTGCCGTTTGCCAAAACGTACAGCTGTGAATCTTGCTATTCTAGGTATTTTACATTTTCCAATGTTAAATTTACTTTCCCTATTAAAGATTCAAAGCGTACACAATAACGCTTGTAAATTATTCTGGTTCTCTAGCTTCAAAACCATTCATCCTTTTTTTAAACCCATTCACCCCTAAAATTTCAATTTTTTTGAATTATTCTTGTAATTCAAATAACAATAATGAAATTTAAACTACAACTCCTTACTACTTTCGTCCTATTGCTCACTTTTGGTTTGATTTCTTGCCAGCAAAAAGCAGCTAAAAAACCCAATGTATTATTATTGTATATGGATGATTTACGCCCGCAATTAAATTGCTATGGGTATTCTGAAATACAATCTCCTCAAATAGATGCCTTGGCTAAAAATGGTGTTTTATTCAAAAACGCATACTGCAATGTAGCCGTTTGTGGCGCTTCAAGAGCCAGTATGCTCACAGGAATACGCCCTACAAAAAACATTTTTAGAAATTATAAAGTATTTGTTCAAAACGACACCCCAGAAGCCATCACCTTACCTCAACTTTTTAAAAACAATGGGTATACAACAATTTCTAATGGGAAAATTTACCACCATTTAGACGATCGAATGAATGATTGGCATGAGGTTTGGCGCCCATATGCATTCGATAAAAACCCTGAAAACTTAGCCCCAACAAACTGGTGGCAAGGCTTATGGCGCGATTATCAAACTCCCGAAAACCGCGCTTTCTACAAAAGAACAAATAGAGGACCCGCCTACGAAAGCGCATCGGTACACGATAGTACTTATATTGATGGACTGATGACTCAAAAGGTGCTTCGAGATTTAGTAAAACTAAAAAAAGAAGAGAAACCATTTTTCCTTACTGCGGGTTTTATAAGTCCACATTTACCCTTTAACGCGCCTACAAAACATTGGGACAAGTACCCCCGTGAAACGATTAAACAACCTTACAACAATTTTGTCGCCAAAAATGCCCCTGAAGCGTCTATAAGTACATCCAGAGAGCTTAGGCAGTACACAGGGCTTCCTAAAAAACCAAACGATCTTGATGATGCCACTGCTATTTCTATGATTCACGGATATTATGCAACCGTGAGCTATGTCGACACCTTAATAGGAAAAATCTTAGCACAATTACACTCTTTAGAATTAGACAAAAATACTATCGTTGTTTTGGTTTCCGACCATGGTTACAACCTACAGGAACATCATCAATGGGCTAAATGGACAAGCCATCGAACCTCTATGCAAGTGCCACTTATAATCGCTTCCCCTTTCGAAACAAAAAACCAAACTACAGATGCCTTGGTAGAATTGGTAGACCTTTACCCCACTTTAGCGGATATGTGTGGACTAAATACGCCCACCAACCAATTAGAAGGTCAGAGTTTACTACCCATACTAAAGAATGTCAAATCAAAGGGAAAAGACCATATCTTTATAAACAATAGTAATGGGTACACCATTAAGACCAACCAGTATAGCTATACAGAATATATAAGTCGTGAAACCAATATGGCGTATGCAAAAATGCTTTACGACCACAAGGTTGATCCAGACGAGAATGAAAATGTTGTTAATAGCGAAGCCTATACAGATATAGCACTTCAACTTCACAAAGCATTGCACACCCATTATAAGCAAAACATTACAGGAAAATAATCATGATGAAAAACATAAAATTTACATTCACAATACTCTTTATATGTGCAGGACTGTCTGCACAAAAACAAAACGTGCTCTTTATTTTAGTAGACGATTTAAAACCCACAATTAACGCATTTGGTGCCTCCCAGATGATTACTCCAAATTTCGATTCTTTTGCAGACCAAAGCGTGGTGTTTACTAATACACAATGCCAACAAGCAGTTTGTGCGGCCTCCAGAGTAAGCTTTATGACTGGAATGCGCCCCGATTATACGCAAATATTAGATTTAAAAACCCATATGCGCGACAAAGTTCCAAATTCGTTAACATTGCCCGAATATTTTAAACAAAACGGTTATGAAACGGCTGGTATTGGAAAGGTATTACACGGTGCTAAAAATAACGACCCGCAATCCTGGAGTATCCCGTTTATTAAAGATGACTTTTTACCTTTCAACAGCAATTTTGATGTGCCTGTCGACCATCAATATCAAAATAAAAAAACCAAAAAAATATACAGACAATTACTTGCCAACAACACCAAAAAAAATGCAATTCGTAAAGAATTGGCAAAGGCAGGAGGTAGACCCTCAACCGAAATGCTAGACATTCCAGATAACGCCTATGCCGACGGAGCTTTGGCCTTAAGAAGTATAGAATTATTAAAAACCTTTCAAAAAAACAATACGCCCTTTTTCTTAACGGTTGGCTTTCATAAACCTCACTTACCTTTTGTAGCCCCCAAAAAATATTGGGATTTATACGATAGAGACGCTATTGAATTAGCAGCCTATCAAAAACCTGCTAAAGATGCGCCACAATACGCTTTGCACACCTGGGGAGAACTAAAAGGGTATTCTGACATCAAAAAGAACATCGGTGCTGATGGCTTGGTAATGGAAGCTAAACAAAGAGAACTTATTCATGGCTATTACGCATCTGTGTCTTATATAGATGCACAATTAGGCTTGCTATTAGAACATCTAAAAAGTTCAGGATTACAAGAGAACACAGTAGTCGTACTTATTGGTGATCACGGATGGCATTTGGGTGACCACGGCGTTTGGAACAAACACACGAATTACGAACAAGCCACAAGAACTCCCTTATTTGTGATGACTCCAAAGGGTAAAAAAGGAGTGAAAAATGCTAGCCCAACAGAATTGATCGATGTGTTTCCAACACTTTGTGAGGGTGTAGGCTTGGCAAGTCCTTCACATTTGCAGGGCAAAAGTTTGATGCCCATAGTAAAAGGCGAAAAAACAAAAGTAAAAGAAATTGCACTCAGTCAATTTCCACGAGGACCAAAAATGGGGTATGCGGCACGATCGGAACGATATCGCTATATCGAATGGCGCGAAGGAAACTACAAAAAATCAAAGGACTATATCCATGGAAAAGTGTTGGCCACTGAACTCTATGATTACAAGGTCGATCCTTTAGAAAAAAGAAACCTAATCGATGATCCTGATTATAGCGATGTAAAAAGATCAATGCAGACGCATCTAAATCAACTAGTAAACAATTAAATGGCGACTTCAAGAATATCCGCAAAAAAAAAGACTACACGAGGGAACAAATCTTATAAACAAGTATATAACTAGGCGCTTGGGCTTCCTTCGACTTCGCCTTGCCTAACGGCAGGCTTGCTCAGGACAGGCTTCTCGCCCAAGAGTATCCGCAAAAAAAAAGACTACACTTGCGTGTAGTCTTTCTTTTTGCTCCTCCTCTTGGGCTCGAACCAAGGACCCTCTGATTAACAGTCAGATGCTCTAACCAACTGAGCTAAGGAGGAAAATTGTCCAGCAATACATTTCTGTTTTGCGAGTGCAAATATAAAGATAATTTTAACGTACACAAACAGAAAAAATTAATTTTAATCCTGCAACAAACATAACCTACAAAACGATT
Organism: uncultured Flavobacteriaceae bacterium; assembly: GCA_943789365.1. Taxonomy (GTDB): domain Bacteria; phylum Bacteroidota; class Bacteroidia; order Flavobacteriales; family Flavobacteriaceae; genus Flavicella. The sequence goes on from CALSTV010000001.1 coordinate 1,610,436, forward strand.
CCATCAATTTAATGTCACTCTATCAATAAAGAAGACAAATAACACTTACATTGTTTAAATAACATTTAATACCTTTGAGATATTATATATAATTTAATTTTATCAATTACTGCAATGATGTTTCGTAAACCCATATTAGTTCTAGCCTTTTTACTGCTATCAATTTCAATTTTTGCACAGACTTCATTGATTGGTAACGTTGCAGACGAGAAAGGAAAACCTATTATTGACGCTATTGTGTATGTAGATACCATTAAGACAGCAACCAAAATTAATGCTGTTGGATATTTTAAAATAGAAGTAGCGGACTCAACAGAAACTATTAGTGTTTTCTCTGCCAAATACGGCTACTTGACTGCTAAATATGCTAAGCAAGAACGCTTGAGTTTTGTGTTTAGCGATGTGCAAAAAGAAAATCAAATGGCAAAAAACAAAACATCTTCTTCAGCGTTAAACACTTTGAACGTTCAAAAAGATGTTAACAAAGAACTCTTCACAAACATATACCAGTACATTGCAGGAAGGGTTGCAGGTGTATCTGTCAATAACGACAACGAAATAATTATTCGTGGAGGAAGTTCATGGGAATTATCTAATGACCCATTGTTCGTTGTTGATGGTGTCGTTGTAAATAACATTGATAATATATTGCCTGCAGATGTTGATCAAATACAAGTCCTAAAAGGAGTAGATGCGGCTATATATGGTTCTAGAGGCTCAAGTGGTGTTATTGAAATTACAACAAGATAATTCTAATTTCTTTAGACATAGAGGATCTTCCAAATCTGATTTTCGAAAATTTGCACAGAAAAATTACCTCGTAAAGAAATAGAAATCACAAATGAAGTTTAATTTCACTTGATTTCAAAAAGGTAATAGGCATTCTTTGTCGTATTAATAATCTTACTTCACTTCAAAGAATAAAAATTTTCAGCCCCTTATTCTTTAAAAATTCACGATTTACATTTTAACACAAGAAATTAACAAAAAAAATAAAATCTGTTGTATTTATTTACATTTTTTACAAATCGTCTAAGCAAAAGAGGTCATTCGATGAAAACATTGTACTTTTGTCATCAATATTAACAATACACTGAGTATTTACTATTATATATGGACAAATTTTCGTTCTTAAACGCAGCACATACTGGCTTTATTGCCGACCTATACGACCAGTACCTAGTGAACCCGGATTCAGTAGAACCTAGTTGGAAAAGTTTTTTTCAAGGTTATGATTTGGCCAATGAAGATTATGATCTTACCGGTGAGGAAAACACTTCCGTGGCAATTCCTGAACAGGTACATAAAGAATTTCATGTTATTGAATTGATCAATGGCTATAGATCGCGTGGACACTTATTTACAAAGACCAATCCAGTTCGTGAAAGAAGGTTGTATACACCAAATTTAGACATTGTCAATTTTGGCCTTTCTGAAAAGGATTTGGACACCGTATTTAGTGCTAGTGAAATATTAGGTTTAAAACCTACCAAACTAAGCACGATAATTGCCCATTTGGAAGAAATGTATTGTGATTCTATTGGGGTTGAATATATGTATATTCGTAACCCTAAAGAAATCAAATGGTGGCAAGAACGTTTGAATAAAAACAACAACCACCCTTCTTATAATGAAGATTCCAAAAAATATATTTTATCAAAACTAAACCAAGCGGTAGGTTTTGAAGATTTTTTACAAACAAAATATGTAGGTCAGAAACGTTTTTCTCTAGAAGGAGGAGAAACTTTGATCCCTGCAATTTCTGTTGCCCTAAGAGATGCTGCAGAAAAATACGGTGTTAAAGAGTGTGTTTTAGGAATGGCACATAGAGGACGTTTAAATACCTTGACAAACATCTTTAGAAAACCAGTTAGAGATTTGTTTTCCGAATTTGAAGGAAAAGATTTTGACGATGAACACATCGATGGTGATGTAAAATACCATATGGGACTTACACTGAGTAAAACCTTTAGAAACGGTGAGGTCATGAAAATGAACTTGGTACCGAATCCATCACATCTCGAAACTGTTGCTCCCGTTGCAGAAGGAATTGCCAGAGCAAAAATTGACAGAAAATACAATGGTGACGATTCCAAAATATTACCGATTATCGTTCATGGTGATGCTGCCATTGCAGGTCAGGGAATTGTATATGAGGTAACTCAAATGAGTAAACTCGCAGGCTACAAAACCGGTGGAACTTTACATATTGTTGTAAACAACCAAGTAGGTTTTACTACCAACTATTTAGATGCGCGTTCAAGTACCTATTGTACAGATGTAGCAAAAGTTACCCTCTCTCCTGTCTTACACGTAAATGCCGATGATGTAGAAGCGGTGTGTCATGCAGTAGAATTGGCGCTTGAGTTTAGAATGAAATTCAAAAGAGATATTTTTATTGATCTTTTAGGATATCGTAAATATGGGCATAACGAAGGTGATGAACCTCGTTTTACGCAACCTAATTTATACAAGGCAATTGCTAAACATAGCAACCCAAAAGACATCTATGTTGAAAAATTAATCAAAGAAAACACCATTGATGCTGCCTATGCCAAAGAAATCAAAGACGATTTTAAAGGCATGCTAGAAGCAGAATTTCAAAAATCAAAAGAAGACACCACCTCCAAGGTAGTTCCATTTATGGAGCATACTTGGAAAGAATTTGTTCGTGAAAAATTGCCTGAAATGTTACAGCCAACTGACACGAACTACCCAATAGAAAACTTGAAAGGAATTGCAAAAATAGTTTCTACTGTTCCCGACGGAGTTAAATTTGTAAGAAAAGCAGAGCGAATTGTAAAAGGACGCGACAAAATGGTGTTTGAAAACAACAAGCTTGACTGGGGTATGGGAGAAACGCTTGCCTATGGATCTTTGCTCGAAGAAGGTTACAACGTACGTATTTCTGGTCAAGATGTAGAACGTGGTACCTTTAGCCATAGACATGCCATTTTACGTGATGAAAATACGGAAGACCGCATCAACCTAATCAATACAAACCCAAAGAATAAAGGAGAGATGTATATCTACAACTCGCTGCTTTCTGAATATGGCGTTTTAGGTTTTGATTATGGATATGCGATGGCAAATCCAAATACACTAACTATTTGGGAAGCCCAATTTGGAGATTTCAACAACGGAGCCCAAATAATGTTCGATCAGTACATTTCTGCTGCTGAGCACAAATGGAAATTACAAAACGGAATTGTGGTTTTGTTGCCTCATGGTTATGAAGGGCAAGGTTCTGAGCATTCATCTGCAAGAATAGAGCGCTTTTTACAATTGTGTGCAAACGACAATATGACGGTTGCCAATTGTTCTACACCTGCCAACTTTTACCACTTATTACGTCGTCATATGAAACGTAAACATCGCAAACCTTTGATTGTGTTTACACCAAAAAGTTTGTTACGTCATCCAAAAGCAGTCAATCCAATTGAAGATTTTGCCGACGGAAGCTTCCAAGAAGTTATTGATGACACTGTAAATCCATCAAAAGTAACCAAGCTCGTTTTCTGTACTGGAAAATTCTATTATGAATTATTAGAAGAAAGAGAAACTACAGAAAGAGAGGATATCGCTTTGGTACGCGTCGAACAGTTATTCCCTTTACACGAAGAAAAGCTGCAAGAAGTTATTTCGAAGTATCCAAATGTAAAAGAATATGTATGGGCACAAGAAGAGCCTAAAAACATGGGCGCATGGAGTTATATGCTGCAACGTTTTGACAGTATAAAGTTGTCTGTAGCTTCTCGTAGATATTACTCTGTACCAGCCGCTGGATCTTCCGCAAGATTTAAAAGAAGACAACGTGCTGTGATTGATATGGTGTTTAACCCTGAAAAAAGCTAAGCAAAAAAAGTCTAAGAGTTGCTAGCTCAAAGACTTTTTAAAAATTGAATGAAAAAGAAAAATGAAAGAAATAAGAGTGATTCAAGATAAGATTCACACCATTCGAAATCAAAAAGTAATGCTCGATTTTGACCTGGCCGAATTGTATCAAATTGAAACGAAAGTATTAAAACAAGCGGTTCGTAGAAATATCATAAGATTTCCACCGGACTTTATGTTTGAGATGACTCGTGAAGAATACAACTCTTTAAGGTCACAATTTGTGACCTTAAAGAAAAACAACAAAGGAAAACACAGTAAATACCTTCCTTTTGCATTCACAGAACAAGGAATCTCTATGCTTTCAAGTGTTTTGAGAAGTCCCATAGCAATAGAAATAAATATTGCAATTATGAGAGTTTTTGTTCGCGTACGACAATTAAAACTGTCAAATACGAACCTCAGTAATGAGTTAGAAGCATTAAAGATGAAGTATGACAAACATTTTAAAAGCATTTATGAAGCTTTGGATTATTTGTTAGCAAAAGAAGAAAAAGAAAACGTTCAAAAAGAACGAAAGAAGATTGGATATAAACAATCACAGAAGTAAAAAACAATAAAAACAAATAACTTGCTCATTACAACAAACGAGCAACTTTAAAATTAGTAACAATGATTTTAGAAATGAAAGTTCCTTCACCAGGGGAATCAATTACAGAAGTAGAAATCGCATCTTGGTTAGTAGAGGATGGAGATTACGTTGAAAAAGATCAGCCTATTGCGGAAGTAGATTCTGACAAGGCAACACTAGAATTACCTGCCGAAGAAAGTGGAATTATCACTTTAAAAGCAGAAGAAGGTGATGCTGTTGAAGTAGGAGCTGTTGTTTGTTTAATTGACATGGATGCAGCAAAACCAGAAGGTGGATCTGATGAAGCATCAAAAGCTGCCGCCCCTGTAGTGGAAACTCCGAAAGCTGAACCCGTAGCAGAAGCGCCAAAACCGAGTGAACCAGCTACATATGCTAGCGGAACTGCGTCACCAGCTGCTCAAAAAATACTCGATGAAAAAGGAGTAGCAACTACTGAAGTTTCAGGAACTGGAAAAGATGGAAGAATTACGAAGGAAGATGCATTAAATGCAACTCCTGCTATGGGTACTTCTACTGGTAGCAGAGGAACAGAACGCAAAAAAATGTCAATGTTACGCAGAAAAGTAGCACAGCGTTTGGTTTCTGTAAAAAATGACACTGCTATGTTAACTACTTTTAACGAAGTAAACATGCAGCCTATATTTGAATTGCGTAAACAATACAAAGAAGCTTTTAAAGCAAAACACGGTGTTGGTTTAGGCTTTATGTCATTCTTTACCTTAGCAGTTACAAGAGCTTTGGAATTGTACCCTGATGTAAACTCTATGATCGATGGTGATTTCCAGGTAAAACATGATTTTGCAGACATATCTATTGCGGTATCCGGACCAAAAGGTTTGATGGTACCTGTAATTAGAAACGCTGAAAACTTATCGTTTAGAGGTGTTGAAAGCGAAGTTAAACGTTTAGCATTAAGAGCACGTGATGGACAGATCACCGTAGATGAAATGACAGGAGGTACTTTTACCATTACCAACGGAGGTGTATTTGGTTCTATGCTTTCTACGCCTATCATCAACCCTCCACAATCTGCAATTTTGGGTATGCACAACATTGTTGAACGCCCTATGGCCGTAAACGGACAAGTGGTGATTCAGCCAATCATGTATGTTGCATTGTCTTATGATCACAGAATCATTGATGGAAAAGAATCAGTAGGTTTCTTAGTAGCGATCAAAGAAGCTATTGAAAATCCAATTGAACTGTTAATGAATAACAATCCTAAGAAAGCTTTAGAATTGTAGTATTCTCAAAACTATCCTAATAAAAAGCTGTCTAGAAAGAAATTTTTAGACAGCTTTTTTATACCCTTGAGAATTGTATAAAAAACAGTATTTTTAAATTTCAACAAAGATGTAACTATGGACAGTATTTTTACCAAAATCATCAAAGGAGAAATCCCTTCTTATAAAATCGCTGAAAACGACTCTTTTTTTGCTTTTTTAGACATCAATCCCAATGCGAAAGGACACAGCTTAGTCATTCCCAAAAAACAAGTTGACAAGTTGTTTGACTTAGATGCAGAAACCTATTCGGAGCTCTTTCTATTTTCTAGAAAAGTTGCGTTTGCGATAGAAAAGGTCATTCCTTGTAATCGCGTTGGCTTAACCGTAATTGGGTTAGAAGTTCCACATGCACACGTACATCTCATTCCATTAAACAACATGCAGGATGCAAGTTTTTCCAAACCAAAAATTCAAATAACAACAGAAGAATTTTCTAGCTTAGCTCATGAAATCTCAAAGCATGTAAAATTGTAAATACTAAGCATCTAATCTCATTTGAATTTCAAAAACCGATCCCTTTTTTAGTTCTGACTTTCGCACGAAGATTTTTCCGTCATGGTAATCTTCCACAATGCGCTTGGACAAAGATAAACCTAAACCCCAACCTCTTTTCTTAGTCGTAAAACCTGGAGCAAATATTTTTTTGAATTGGTTTTTTGCAATACCTTTTCCAGTATCAGCAACTGAAATACTCATCAACTTACCGTCTGTTTCTAAAGCAACCTTTAGTTCTCCTTTGCCCGACATTGCATCAATTGCATTTTTGATTAAATTTTCCAACACCCAAGTAAACAATTGCTCATTAATTGAGATTGACAAAGTACGCAACGAACTCACAAATTGAAATTTAATACTTTTTGAACTTCTAGATTCAAAATAATCTAGTGTGTTTTTTAAAATGTTGACCACATCGTTCGGAGCCCTTTCTGGAACCGAACCTATTTTAGAAAAGCGATCGGCAATGATATTTAAGCGCGTGATATCTTTTTCAATTTCAGGAACAATTTTTGGAGCCGTTTTTTCAATTTTCATCAATTCCACCCATCCGAGTAAAGAAGACAGAGGAGTCCCTATTTGATGCGCCGTCTCCTTCGCCATCCCTGTCCATAATTTATTTTGCTCAGCAATTTTATTCGACTTAAATACGAGATAAATAATACTTGAAAACAAAACTAAAATCAAGATTAAGGTCAAAGGGTAATATTTCAATCGAGTTAACAAATCAGAATCCCTATAGTAAATAACATATTGTTTGTCTTTTAAATAATTAATTACAATAGGTGCATTTTCTTTTTTCATGACCTCTAGTTGCCCCAACAAATAGGTAGAATCTAAAGCTTTTATAGAATCTAAATTTCTACGCATTAAAATCTTACCCAATTCATCGGTCACAATCATAGGAATATTGTGGTTGCTCTCAATAATCTTGGCCTCTAAGGAAAAATCTTGGTCCAAGTCGGATGTACCAAAACGATCGTATGCTTTTGCTAGAATCTCCATCTTAGAACGTTCGTCTGTTTTAAATTTTTGAGAAAAATCATAGGTATTCCAAAGAATCGCAGCAACAATAGTAAAGGAAACAAAAACAAGAATAAATTTTGAAAATCTTTTCCCCGATAAATTACTCATAACAGTCAGTTTTAGCTACCTAACATCGTTAGGAAAGTTGAATAAGGCAAGCAGTAATACCCCTTTACAAGAACGGTAAAAAAATAAAATATTGCACGTATTTTTCAAAATAGCGGATAAACTTGATGCATTATGTTGATAAGTTTCAAGAAAGCTAACTAAAAAAAAACAGCAAAAAAGAATAAAAAGCATAAATTTGTAATCACCTTTATTTTTAGGTTTTTACAAAACATAATTTAATTTATAAGAAATGCAAGTAACAGGAAAGATTAAATTGATAAATGCCGAGCAAACTTTTGGAAGCAACGGATTTAGAAAACGTGACTTGGTTGTCACGACTGACGAGCAATACCCACAAATGATTTTAGTCGAATTTGTACAAGACAAATGCGACTTATTAAACAACTTTAGTGTTGGTCAAGATGTAACGATTTCTATCAATTTACGAGGAAGAGAATGGATAAATCCACAGGGAGAAGCTAAGTATTTCAATTCTATTCAAGGTTGGAGAATAGAAGCAGCGCAAGCAACAGGTGAAGCTCCTGCTGCAGGAGGTAGTTTTGAAACTACAAGTGCTCCTGCTGCGACAAGCACAGAAGCAGACGATTTACCTTTCTAAATCGAATTCATACAAAAAAGAGGCTGCCTATTTAGACAGCCTCTTTTTTTGGCTTATTACTTCAAACATTTTTAAGATTTTTATAGAAAGAATCTCAAATCTCCTATATTTGCACAAACATAATTCTCAGCATGCAGTACAAAAGAATACTATTAAAATTAAGTGGAGAATCGTTGATGGGAAAAAACCAATATGGAATTGACCCTAGCCGATTGTCGGAATACGCCGAAGAAATCAAAGCCATCGTTGAAAAAGGAATAGAAGTTGCCATTGTAATTGGAGGAGGAAACATCTTTAGAGGTGTTGCTGGTGCCAGTAATGGGATGGACAGAGTTCAAGGAGATTATATGGGGATGCTGGCAACCTGTATTAATGGTTTGGCATTGCAAAGCGCCATAGAATCTACTGGTATTAAAACACGCTTACTGACTGCTATTAAAATGGAACAAGTTGCCGAGCCTTTTATCAAAAGAAGAGCAGTTCGCCATCTCGAAAAAGGGCGTGTTGTTATTTTCGGAGCGGGAACTGGAAATCCGTATTTCACAACCGACACGGCAGCCGTACTTAGAGCTATTGAAGTTTCTGCTGATGTTATCTTAAAAGGAACAAGAGTTGATGGAATTTATTCCGCAGACCCTGAAAAAGACCCTTCTGCAACAAAATTTGACAATATAACCTATACATCTGTATTGGACAAAGGTTTAAAAATAATGGATACCACTGCTTTTACCTTAAGTCAAGAAAATAAATTGCCTATCATTGTTTTTGACATGGACACTAAAGGAAATTTACAAAAATTACTCTCCGGTGAAAAAATAGGTACTGTGGTTGCCGATTAACACTATTAACTGATTCTCAAAATTTTCATTATGAACGAAGAAATTGAATTTATTATAGACAGCTCTAAAGAACAAATGGCACATGCTGTTGAACATTTAGGAAAAGAATTCAGAAATATTAGAGCAGGGAAAGCAAGTCCAGCCATGTTAAATGGTGTCATGGTAGATTATTACGGTGCTCAAACTCCATTGAGCCAAGTGGCGAATGTAAATACACCCGACGGTAGAACATTGACCGTTCAACCATGGGAAAAACAAATGATTCCGGAAATTGAAAAAGGAATTTTATTGGCAAATCTCGGTTTCAACCCTATGAACAATGGAGAAAGCATTATTATAAACGTTCCCGTACTTACTGAAGAAAGACGACGCGACTTATCGAAACTTGCAAAGGCAGCAGCAGAGCACGCAAAAGTAAGTGTACGAAATGCCCGTAAAGACGCCAATAACGAGATTAAAAAAACTGATATTTCTGATGACGCAAAAAAGAATGCTGAAACTGACATACAAGAATTAACCGATGCTTTTACCAAAAATATTGACGAAGCATATGAGGTTAAAGATGCGGAAATTATGAAGGTATAATCCTTTATACAAAAACAAACACAAACCGCTATGACTCAAAAGTTATTGCGGTTTTTTTATTTTATAAAAATAATTCCAAATGAAAATAGTACAAGAACTCATTACAACTCTCGACCTACAATCGCATCCAGAAGGTGGATTTTTCAAAGAAACCTATCGAAGTTCTGAAACTTTTGAAAAAGAATGTTTACCTACCAAATACAGTGGACCAAGAAATGTAGCTACCAGTATCTATTTCTTGTTGACCTCTAATTCATTTTCGGCATTTCATCGTATCAAACAAGATGAAATATGGCATTTTTATACCGGTAGCCCTTTAGAAATTCACGAGATAGATTTAGAAGGCAATTATAGTTGTACCCTTATAGGTACCGACCTTCAAAAAGGGGAAAGACCTCAATATGTTGTTCCTGCAGGCCATTGGTTTGGCGCAACCGTGTTAGAAAAGGACAGTTATAGTTTGGTAGGTTGTACCGTTTCACCAGGTTTTGATTTTGCTGATTTCGAACTCGCAAAAAGAGCGCAACTGACTCAAAAATTTCCGCAACATGAACACATTGTCAATAAGCTTACCCGGATATAAACTGCAAATTTAAGGTTTGTACTTCAGAGGAAGATGCACAACTTTTTTTGTTTCAAAAAAATCTTCTTCAAAATAGTCCGGCAAATTATATAACGTAGCGCTTGTATATGTAGCCAGTTCTTCACTCAAATCGCCACCCTTCAAATACATAATCCCATTTCTCAATTCGTGATTTTGTTTTTTTGAAACTTTGCTCCGTACCCATTTTACAAAAGCAGGCATCGTGGTTACTGCTCTACTTACTACAAAATCAAATTCTCCTTTTACCTCTTCTGCACGCATATGATGTGCTGTCAAGTTTTTCAAGCCTAAGGATTCGGAAACACCTTGTACTACTTTTATTTTTTTACCAATAGAATCTACCAGTTGAAACTGTGTTTCAGGAAAGAGAATTGCCAAAGGGATTCCAGGGAAACCACCTCCGGTCCCAACGTCCAAAACTCGAGCACCAGCATTGAACTTCTGTACTTTTGCAATACCCAAAGAATGCAACACATGACGCAAATACAACGCGTCTATATCTTTACGAGAAATGACATTAATTTTACCATTCCAATCGCGATATAAATCTTCTAATCTACTGAACTTATCTATTTGATCTTCGGTAAGTTCAGGAAAGTATTTTTTTAGTATTTTCATTATTCTAATAAATCTGTGTCAAAAGTAACATCTTTAAACATAATATCTTAGATAATTATGATATTTTAAATTCCTATGACCTAAAAAATGGTTATTTTTGCCAACTGAAATACACCGTATGAAAAAATTAAATTTTTCTAGAATTGACAATGCAAAGTTTTTCCGAACTTTGAACAAAAGAGTCAATAGCTATTTTAAAGACAACAAGATTGCCCGTACAGGCAACTGGAAATTGTATAGCAAAGCGGTACTTATGTTTGCCTTGTTTTTTATTCCTTTTGCCGTTATTTTAACAGTCTCTCTGCCCGAATGGGCCCTATTGCTTTTAGCAATTATAAGTGGTGTTGGCATGGCAGGTGTTGGAATGAATGTGATGCACGACAGCAATCACGAATCCTTTTCAAGCAAAAAATGGGTGAATAAATTGATGGGAAGTAGTATGTACATCCTCGCTGGAAATGTATACAATTGGAAAGTACAACACAATGTACTACACCATACATTTACCAATATCAAAGGCCATGATGAAGATATAGACGCAGGAAGAATTATACGCTTTTCCAAACATTCCAAATGGTTAAAAATTCACCACCTACAAAAATATTATTCTATTTTTATATATGGCTTACTGACGATTAACTGGGCAATTACAACAGATGTAAAACAAATGCGTCGTTATCTTAAAAAAGGACTTTCGTATGGTGAATTTCCAAATCCAACTGTACAATGGATTATTTTGGTCATCACAAAACTAATGTATTATTCTTTTTGGGTGGTGCTGCCAATAGTGGTTTTAGACATTTCTTGGTGGAAAGTATTGATTGGTTTTTTTGCGATGCATTATACTGCTGGACTTATTTTAAGTTTGGTTTTTCAATTGGCACATGTGGTTCCAAATACGGATATGCCTTTGCCAGATAAAGACGGAAATCTAGAACATACTTGGGCAATACACCAACTGTATACAACGTCTAACTTTGCACCAAACAATAAATTTGTAACCTTTTGTACTGGCGGTCTCAACCACCAGGTCGAACATCATATATTTCCACATATTTCTCATATTCATTATGAAAAACTAGCCAAAATAGTGAAAGCAACCACCAAGGAATTTAACCTGCCTTACCACGAATACAAAACTATGGGTAAAGCACTCGTGGAACATTTTAGTCAATTAAAAACGCTGGGCGTAAATCCCGCTTATCATTAATATCTTTTTGAGAAAACAAGGCACAAATTCAATGTTGATATTTTCTCTTCAAATCAATAATTAGTAACAATGAAACAATTATCAAACAGAATTAACAGTCTACCTACTTCTGCAACCTTAGCCATGGCTGCAAAGGCAAGAGAATTGAAAGAACAAGGAAAAAACATCATTAGTTTGAGTTTAGGAGAGCCAGATTTCAATACTCCTGATTTTATAAAAGACGCTGCAATTCAAGCGGTAAACGACAATTACAATTCCTATACACCTGTAAATGGATATTTAGAGTTACGCGAATCTATCTGCAAAAAATTCAAAAGAGACAACAATCTTTCGTACAACCCAAATCAAATTGTGGTTTCTACGGGAGCTAAACAATCTATTGCAAACATTGCACAAGTATTATTAAATCCTGGTGATGAGGTATTGTTACCTGCTCCATACTGGGTAAGTTATTCTGCCATCTCTGTATTATCAGAAGCTACTTTTGTTGAAATCCCTTCTTCCATTGATACCGATTTTAAAATTACACCTGAGCAATTAGAAGCGGCAATCACGCCAAAGTCGAAATTGATCTTTTTCAATTCGCCTAACAACCCTAGTGGAACTATATACTCAGAAGAAGAATACAGAGCTTTAGCCAAAGTACTAGAGAAACATCCTCAAATCTTCGTGGTTTCTGACGAAATTTACGAGCACATCAATTACGGGGCTGGAAACTTTAGTTTTGCTGCTATTGAAAGCATGTATGACAGAACCATTACGGTTAATGGTGTTGCCAAAGCATTTGCTATGACCGGTTGGAGAATTGGTTATATCGGCGCTCCTGAGTGGATTGCCAAAGCTTGTAATAAATTACAAGGGCAAATTACTTCTGGTGCCAACTGTATTGCACAACGCGCAACCATCACTGCCTTAGATGCTCCTGTGACCAAAATTGGTTATATGGTGGAAGAGTTCCATAAACGTCGTGATATGGTTTTAGATTTATTAGGAAAAGTAAAAGGCTTTAAATTGAACAAACCAGAAGGTGCATTTTATGTTTTCCCAGATATTTCTTACTTCTTTGGAAAAACCATCAAAGGTCAAAAAATAAAAACCGCATCTGATTTTTCAATGTTGTTGTTAGAACACGCAAATGTGGCCACTGTTACAGGAGAAGCTTTTGGAGCTCCAGATTGTATCCGTATGTCTTATGCTGCTTCTGAAGAGCAAATTAGAGAGGCCATTGCAAATATTAAAAAGGTGGTTGGATAAGAATTTATTCGATACTCAAAACGCAAAATCTCATATCAGAAATGGTATGAGATTTTTTTTACTCCTTTAGGACATGAATACTCTAATACTCAAAATCGCTTGTTCAAAAATCAAAGAAAAAAGTCTCTACAATCAACAAATCACAATTTTTATTATAACTATAAATAATTTACTACTTTTATAAAAAATTGAAACAAAAGATCCCGGAACACACCACTTAATAAGATGCCTGAAAACAAAACTATTTCTGAACACGAAACACGTTTACACGAAACACGTTTACACGAAACAAAAAACAGAATCCGCAAAAAGAAAAAAACGTTTTCATATATATTAGGTGTTATTGTCCTTGTTTTTGTAGCCGCGTTCAATATAGAAAATTATATAGATGAACCCATTTTTGCAAACCATTTAGATTCTATTCAAATTTTGCTCCTTGTTTTTGTAAGCTGTATCTTCTTATTTGTCTTCTGGCACCTATTTAGCATTATACTATTGAAAAAAAGGGCCAATAAAATTAAAAAAGACATCTATAAGCATATGAAACTTTCCTCAGATCGATAAATCTTCATTACTCCGCTCTGTAGTTTACACATAGAAAGTCCAATCTAATTTACTTTACCAGTTCATTTCATATCCTTAAAAATAGGGAGAACAATATTTCCTAGATTTTGGGGATTGTGTGGTTCATTCTTTCCTTATACATTTGTATAGACAACAAACAGAAGTTGTTTATACCCCTAATAGCAGTACTCATGAAAAAAATTTACCCCTTGATTTTCATAGTATTTTTATCAGTATTGATTTCGCCCTTGGCGAAATCAACTGCTGGTAAAAATAATTTTCTTCTTAATCCCAACACAATTTACAACAGCATATACGCCTCTGGAGCGTATTTAGATGGTTATTCGAAATCTATTGAAATTTCCCCCAATCCGGTTGTCCAAGATTTACACATCTGTAATCGTTCAGATGATACCATTCAAAAAATAACATTACATAATATTTCCGGTGAACAGTTGAAGTGTTTTAAACCTTCCGACACAAAAATTCACCTTGCGGACATACCTACCGGCATGTACTATATCAAAATTGCTACCGACAACGGAACAAATACAAGGAAATTCATTAAAAGTGAATCCTAAAAAGAGTAAAGACACCAGCTGCCCATGGCGCGCAAGAAAGCTATTCTATACATAGTAGAGCACCTCGACATCTCCATCAAATCGGTAGAAACCCATATTACCAAAGCCTACTCCATCATTAAAAAGAATCTAAAATCCAAAATGAAGGTGATGCTTTTTATGATCTACAATTGGTTCTCTGGAAAGTGTTTTAAAATTGGCTAGTAACTAGAATACAGCTAAAAAATTAGTATCCTTAAGGTCCTATTCATTTCACTATCTTTGGTACAAACACAACAGCTCAATGAAATATAGTTTTTATTATTTTATTGCCTTCCTGGTTTTAACGGGTTGTAAAAGACACCACTGCACATCAACAATTACAGGTTACCGATTTTTTTAATGGTTTTTGGAGAAAGACAAGATTGAAAACAATCAATCATCTTCCAAAATATTTGGCATTCAGGATACACCTTTTTGGTTCTATGTAAATATCAATTCGAAAAGTAATTGCTCTAAAATTTTCTATTTAGATTACCCTTTGACAGATTATATCGATTTGTATCAAACAGAAAATCAACACACTCTGTCAAAGGATATCTATTAAAAATAGCGGAAAGAAAACAAGTCTCCATCCGCTATTTATAAGATATTCAAAAACAGATTACAATCTCTCTGCTATTTGAAAACACTTCTCTTAATTTACAAATACTCTTTCCACCTGAACCCTGTCCTGCTGCATTATCTTAACAAGATACATTCCTGATGGAAATTGCATATTAATTTTAGTAGTAGGGAGGTCCTTCGTTTCTATTCTACGGAGCACTTTCCCTTGTAAGTTACACACTTCAATTTTAGTGAATACATTATCTTCTAACCCAACTATTTCAAGTTCCTTTCCTTGCTCAACAGGGTTAGGAAACACGCCTGTTGTCGACGTTGAAGAAGTAGCCTGATTGACATCCAAGTCACCTGTAACATTTTGAGTCTTTTGCCCCAAATTAGAACTAAAACTAAACCAATTCAAATTCCATGATCTTCTTGTATCTAAAATTTTAAGGGTATGAATTCCCACAGATAAATCAACTGTGGCAGAAACAGATTGCCAACTTTGCCAACCTCCTGTGTTGGGAACAGTTGTAGTAGCCAATACGTTACCATCTTCCTGAATTTGTATCTTACTACCGCTTTGAGGGGTCGCCACCCTGTATGTCACAATATGGCTACCTGCAGTTCCTACGTTTACTTCATATTCCATCCAATCATTTTTAACAATGCCACCTACATCCAGTCCTCCTCCCGTGTCATAACAGGACTCCGTTACAACACCACTCATAGTACAATAATCTTCTGCTTCAATAGTTCCCAGAATGGCAAATGTTGTACACCCACTAGTGCCTGTTACCGTAATATTAACGGAAGCGGAAGTAGTGATAGCCCCTTGATCATCTGTGGCTACTGCTTCCAAAGTATAACTTCCTGCCACTACATTATTCCAGGCATAACTATATGGGCTAGAGGTATTTTCTCCCAATAAGTTTCCATTTTGATAAAATTGCACTTTGGCAATCGTTCCATCACTATCCGAGGCGTTCGCATCAATAACTACTACAGCCGGTTCGCTAAAACTAGCGTTGTTATTGGGAGAAACAATGCTTACGGAAGGATTATTATTTATGGGTCCGGAACCTCCTCCTGCGTAATAATGCGCACCTAAATCTTCCCAACTCGAATTTACGCTGCTGTTATAGTCGTCTAATGACCAAATGTCTCCTGTATTGATATCTGCAATATACAAGTCATAGCCTCCGTCTCCTCCGCTTCTGGTACTCGACAACACTACGTATTGAGAACCTACTGGCGTAGCGTCCGAATAATCGGAATTGGCATCATTAAATGGTAAATAAACCGGTGTTGGATTTGAAAAATATTTTAAATACAATTGATCGTGCAAATTCGTTGTACTTACCCAACCCGTATAAAAGAAGGACTGACTATCTCTAACAATAGGATAGTATTCCTGGTAGTTTGCCTGTGCAACAAGAGCCTGGTTATTCGTTCCGTCAACATTTATGCTGTAAATATCTGACCCTGCACCAACTCCAGGTGCGTATAATATTTTGGTGCCATCTGTGGTATAATAGGGCATTGATTCTTCTATACTCGGCGTATTGGTAACATTGTTTAAAATGGTTCCCGTCAAATCCATCTCTTTGATATCATTGTCCGATTTAAAGACAATTTTTGTCCCGTCAGGCGAAAATTTTGGGTCTTCATCACGCCCACCTCCATTGGTCAGGTTTACAGGCTCTCCTCCTCCAACTGTCCAAAGAAAAATATCCCAGTTTCTCTGCCCTTTTTTCTTATCTCCCATAAATACAATCTTAGTTCCGTCAGGCGAGAACACACCATTCATTTCATGGTCGATATTCCAACCAGAACTAATATTGGTTACAGAGTTATCGGATAAATCAAGAATAAATAATTCACTATCCCAATTGTCATAACCGGAGTAGGAATGATACAGAATTTTACCATTGATTGCGGGCGCATTTTGTCCGTAAAAATTGGTAAATAATAATAATGTCAAAAAAGTTAATAATCCATTTTTCATAATAAATTAGGTTTAAGTTAGTATTACAAAACGATAATTTCATCTATAAATGTCCACCCCTTTTCATTTGTATTTTCATTGGATGCATTGGCAACCTTAACTTTTATATAGTTTGTTTGACCCCCATCACATTTTTTCGCAAGGGTTTTAATTACAATTTCATTATTCAGCGTAGCATCATTTTCAAAACTTGCCAACAAGCTATAATCCATATTATTTGGTGATGTGAAAATTTCGACCTTCCGGGGCAATAAAATTTGATTCTTTCTGTCTACCAAAAAGCGAAGCGAAATTTGGGTTACAGATATTTGCTCCTTTAAATCCACCACAAATTCAACAGGTTCATCAAACCAGCCTTGCCACTTTCTATCGTCGAAAGCTGAGGATCCCCAACGTTGGTCTACCAGTCCGTACAGGCCTCCTGAATTGTATTTCTCCGTATAGCGATTTGTATAGGTCACCTTCTTTCCAAAAACTTTGTTGGTGTGCAATTGTATACTGTCTGCAAATACAGCTCCAACTGGTTCATTTTGTACAAATGCCTGCGCTTTAACAATCGTATTGCTGGTAATTGAGAGGGGTGTTGTATAATATTTCGAATCTTTATTTGGTAGGTTACCATCCGTCGTATATCGAATTTCAGTACCTTCAAATTCATTGAACAGACGTAGCTCCAACTTTTTTTGGTTTGGATTGAATTGTAACTCCGATCGCAATTTATAAGCACTTTTGGCATAGTTGACATTCATAAAGTCAAAACGTTGCATCATCAGTTCCACTCTTTTGGAGAAATTCGCCCAGTTCTTTTGTTCGTCTTTTATCCAAACCGATTCTGCAAGCGCCAACAATCGTGGGAATACCATATATTGAACGTGTTTGTAATTGGGCATATATTCGGTCCAAACATTTGCCTGGCCTCCTAATACATAGTGTTGGTGTTTTTTGTCCAATTCTTTTGGTATCGGAGTGAATTCATATACCTTACTCAAGGGTAAATAACCACCAATGGCTAAAGGTTCTGAAAATTTCGCTGCCTGGTAATAATCAAAATAGACATAGGTATTAGGACTCATAACAACTGGGTGTTCTTGTTCAGCTGCTTCTATTCCTCCTTTTTCACCTCTCCAACTCATCACTACTGCACCGTCTGCCAATCCTCCTTCCATGATTTCGTCCCAGCCAATCATTATTTTGTTTTTCGATTGCAGGTAATTTGCAAAATGTTTGATCATATAACTTTGCAGTGCTTCTACATCATGAAGATTCTCATTTTTCATCTTCAACTGACAATGCTTACAGTGCTTCCAGTTGGTTTTAGTGGCTTCATCACCACCTATATGGATGTATTGTGAAGGAAATAAAGCAACTACCTCGTCCAAAACATCTTGAATAAATGTATAGGTCGACTCTTTGCCGGCGCAATAAATTTCGGTAATTGGCCATACGCCTCCTGAGGGTACTTGTATTTGTTCTCCTTTACAAGATAAAAAAGGATAGGCAGCGATAGCACTCATTACATGGGCAGGAATTTCAATTTCCGGAACCACCGTAATGTATTTAGATTGGGCATAGGCGACCACTTCTTTGATTTGTTTTTGGGTATAAAAGCCTCCAAAAGTTGCCTTTTCATCGCGCCCGGGCGTGTCTCTTTTGTTCCAATGCTTTTCTTCTTGATTTACTCTCCAAGCACCGACTTCTGTAAGTTTCGGGTATTTTTTGATTTCAATTCGCCATCCCTGGTCGTCTACCAAATGCCAATGAAAGGTGTTCAATTTCAGAAAAGACATCAAATCAATAAGGTCTTTTACTTCAGCTACACTAAAGAAATGTCTAGATACGTCGAGCATCATGCCTCTCCATTGAAAAGCAGGTGCATCGGTAATTTCTAGTTCTGACAGAATGATTTCGTCTTTCGTATAAGCATTCGCCCTTTCGATTTCTTCCGGTAATAATTGGCGAAGACTTTGCATGCCGTAAAAAAAACCAGCGTTTGAGGATGCTTTGATTTTTATATGTGTCTTATCAATACATATTTGATAGGCTTCTTTCGCCAGGTTTTGATCGGTTACAAATTGAATATCGGCCTTTGTATTCCCACCTACAACCACTGTGGTTTTCCAATTGGCAGCCTTGTTAATTTTGTCGGACAAATATGCTGCAATCCTATATTGTTCACTATTTTCAGTAACAAAAACACTTGATTTGTGTAAGGTAAAGTATGCTTTTTTAATGACTGTTTTTTGCACCTGTGGAATGATGGCCACTTCTTTTATGCACAGGTTTTTGCGCTCACAGGAACTAAAAAAAAGAATGAAAACTAAAAGGATAGTTGACAATATATTCTTGTTGATTTTCTTAGTTTTCATTCTTTTTACTTTCTACTTAATTAATTTGTATTATTTGATAATTACTTTTTGTGTTGCGGTCTTATTGTCATTCGTAAATTTGACAAAATAAAGCCCAGCAGATACACCAGCAAGGTTCAACGTTCCTACATTTTGTGCAACATTCTCAGACAATAATGCACATCCTGTCAAGTCAAACAATTGTACCTTTCCTCCTATAAAATCGTCCGTACTCAGATCAAAGTTTACAGTTGCGTCTACAACCGGATTTGGGAATATTGTTATCGTTTTGCTCAATTCTATAGTATCAACACCGAGTTCTTGTACAGTGATTCCACTTTTCCAATCAAACGAATCCCAAACTTTTCCTTCAGCATTTCCGCGTACTATAGCTTTCCAGAAGTGTTCTCCTTCCTCTGTTGGTGTAAAATCAAAACTGAATACATGCTGAGCCATATTTTCTATGGTTACGGCATCTTCATAAGGTAGTACGTAGTGAAAATCTGTTTCTACTTTGTCTTTTGAAATCCAAACTTCAATAGTAGCGGCAATAGCATCTCCATTAGGGTCATCATTCTTAACTGTAAAATCAATTGTAGCAGCACTATTCACATCAGCTGATAAGCTTATTAAATTATCGGCAGCATAATAAGGGTAGTTTTGCGCAATCTCGAAATCTGTGGCTCCAGATTTGGCTACATTCATACCCCAGCCCCATTGTGCTGTAATTCCATCGGTTCCCGTATAGTGCAATTCATAGTGATAGTTTCCATCGGTCAAATCTGGGATAGCAGCAATACCGTCTGCTCCTGTAGTAAATGGAGATCCTGGTACACCTCCCCAACCTGCATCATACAAGGTAACTTTAACACCTTCTTGCGGGCTTCCGGCTCCGTTAAGCACTTTAAAATTCAATGGTGGTTCTGCACCTACTTTAAACGCAGATGTCCAATCAAAAGAATCCGTTGCTGTAACTCCATTTACCCAAACTATCGCTTTCCAAAAATAGTCTCCATTGGCTGCTGGTGTAAAATCAAAGCTAAAAGTATGCTCAGATCCATTTACAATCGTTACTAATTCCTGAGCTGTCATTGTATAGTGAAAATCTGTTTCTACTTTGTCTTTTGAAATCCAAACTTCAATCAATGTATTGAGGTCGTCTCCATTAACATCTGTATTTTTTACTTTAAAATCAATGGTAGATGCCACCCCTGCTTCCGGAAAAAGGTTCGCTAAATTATCCTCTGAATGGTGAGGATAGTTTTGTGTAATTTCAAAATCTGTGGTTCCTGCCACAGCAATATTCATTCCCCATCCCCATTGTGACTTTACGCCGTCTGTTGATGTATGATAAATTTCATAGTGATAGTTGCCATCGGCTAAGCCGGTAATTCCAGAAATTCCGTTAGCCGCGGTTGTAAAGGGAGAACCGTCTACCAATCCCCATCCTGAATCGTACAGCGTAATTTCTACATTTTCCTGAGGGTTTCCTTCTCCGTTTAACACTTTAAAATTAAGTTGATCTACGTCTCCGGCAAGAAAAACGCTGGTCCAATCAAAAGAATCCCAAACTTTACCTTCGGCATTCCCATGTACGATGGCTTTCCAAAAATATTCACCATCTGATGTTGGTGTAAAATCAAAATTAAAGGTATGCTGTCCGAGGTTTGAAATGGTTACGGCTTCTTCATAAGGCATGCTATAATGAAAATCTGTTTCTAGCTTATCCTTCGAAATCCAAACTTCAATAACCGCCCCAATATCGTCTCCCATGATATCGTCGTTTTTAACGGTAAAATCAATGGTAGCAGGAGAATCGATATTAGGTGTTAAAGTAGCAAGGTTGTCCGATGCAAAATAAGGATAGCTTTGTGATACCTCAAAATCTGTAGCACCGGCAACGGCTACATTCATACCCCAGCCCCACTGAGCTTTTACACCATCGGTACCTGTGTAATAGATTTCATAATGATAATCGCCATCTGCCAATCCGGCTATAGCTGCAATACCGTCTGCACCTGTGGTGAACGGTGAACCTTCAACGCCTCCCCAACCAGCGTCGTAAAGGGTTATTTGAACCCCTTCCTGAGGATTGCCGTCATTGTTTAAAACTTTGAAATTTAATTGTGCATTGGCAAATTGCAATATCAATGCAAAAAGCAATACTAGTAATTTTGTTTTCATAAGAAAATGGTTTTTAAAAGTTATTATTTATTCAATTTTTACTGTTCTTTTGGTTAAAATCAGGCATATAAAATCCTATAAAGTCACTTCTGTTTTTTTAAATGACCTTAAAATGTATTCTTAAAAAATGTTCTATGTTATTGAATTACCTAATTCATAAATAGGGGCTTTTTATAATTTATTTCGGCGTTATCCATATAGCTAAGGTGTGAACCCAATCTTCTTTTAAAAGAAGTAAAGTCTCTACCTTTTGACCAGGCTACTTCGGCAAAAGCTTGAAATCTTGGGAAAACGAATTTTTCAAAAACCGCTTCCGACGGAATTCGTTCTGTCCAAACACAGGCCTGATAACCTATTTTATTAGCAATCACAGCGGGATTCAACTCATCCGCTTCACTAAAATTGTACATATTGATCAGATTTTGATCATTATTGTCAGAGCTCAAATAAAACCAGGACCACGGGGTTAGAATGATGTTATTCCCGTTTCTAGCAGCATAAATTGCACCATCCTGTTTGTAATCTCTCCAATACATCACATCAATACTTGAGCTCACAGTATTTACAATATTGTCGTCATTACTCACCAGAATGTCATCCCAGGCTGTCACTTTTTTCCCTTTCGATTCAAGGTATGCTGTAATTTCACTCACAAAGTAGTTTTGAATATAATTGACATGAGGAAAGTTTTTGTCTTGCATAAACTGTTGACCGTTCGGATCATTTTCCCAAAAGGATTTGTCTACCTCATCGGCACCGATATGCACTCGGGTTGCCGGAAAAATATCAATCATTTCATCCCAGATATCTTTGGCAAATTGCATTACCTGGTCATCATACACACACATAGGTCGAGAAAAATGTGCTCCCCAATCGACCTGGCCGTTACAAGATATCCAAGGGTAGGCGCGTATCGCGGCGGACATATGCCCGGGCATATCAATTTCTGGAATCACATTGATATAATTCTCAGCAGCATAAGCCACAATATCTTTTAAATCTTGCTTTGTATAAAAACCACCATAAGTGTTACCATTTACAAAATTAGGGTCGAATTGGTAGTCTGCATCACTTCTTGCCTTGTCTATACACCACAGGTCATACGCATCGAATTCACGAAAACCTCCTACTTCAGTCAACAAGGGATAGTTTTCCGATACCACACGCCAACCCTGATCATCACTTAAATGTATTTGCAAGTTGTTTAACTTGTATAGTGCCATTTGGTCAATGATCTTGAAGATAAATTCTTTCGGAAAAAAGTGTCTGGCTACATCCAGTTGAAAGCCTCGGTAATCGTTATTGGGTGCATCTGAAATGGTAGCCGTTACAAAATCAATAGCTCCGGAACGCTGGTTTGAGGTCCACATATATTGTCGCAAAGTCTGACTGGCATAAAAAGCACTTTTTTCACTATTGACAAATACTTGAATTGCGTCCGCGGCATCGATAGTTATCTCATAGGCATCTCCTGCTAAACTTGTATCCACTACAAAGGAAATTTCTGAATCGGTTTGTGCTGTTGCAATGCTCGCATTCAATCCCAAACTATTGAGTTCCTTTTTAAGGACCTGTGCAGCTTTGCTGTACTCTTCAGCAGCGCTGATACTAAGTCTGGTAGAAACCGTATAAGTGTTTCCATGAAACCGTACCCTGTTGGGCAATGGAACGATATCATGCGTTCCCCGAACTGAAGTCGACCCTCCATTAGAATCGTCCAGATCGTCTCCCGAACAAGACATGAAAGTCATGGTAAACATCAAAAAGATGGATAGCAGTTGTTTATGTTTACAAAGTATTTGCTTCATTTCTTACAGTTTCAATACGATTCGAATCAACTATTTGATACTTTTTATTAATAACCCGGATTTTGCTCTAATGCTGGGTTTCTATCTATTTCATTCAATGGAATTGGCAATAAAATCTTGTTTTCATTCATATCATAGTCTACAAACTCATCTGTTATAAGATTTAGTTCTTGTAAATTATTCATGGTTTCGATGATTTTATCGTTTCTTACCAAATCATCCCAACGATGGTTTTCTAAGGCCAATTCCAGTCTTCTTTCTAAGAGGATGGCATCGAGCATTTCTCCGTTTGTAGCTGCGGTGTTGGCAAGTCCGGCTCTGTTTCTGATTTGATCTACCAAACTTCTTCCGAAATCTCCCTCATTCAAATACGCCATGGCTTCTGCTTTTAGCAAAAGTATATCTGCCAAACGTAATAGATACACTTGATCGCCACTGTTCCATCCGTCTGCATTTTTTTGTTTGTAGGCAAACGGTACCGGTGTAAAAGGAAGATCGGCATTGTAATATTCATCTACCCATGGTACTCTTTCTGTAATGATATTTGTATTCACTCGTACCACATCTAATTCCGAGGTATATGCATTGATCAGGTTCTTGGAAGGTGTTGCGTATTTTCTCCAACCATCGCCACTAATAGATGGCGGCAAGAACAATTGCGGTCCCCAGTTTCCTTGTGGCGTACCTCCAATATACTGTGCTTCAAAAATGGATTCTGAATTGTTGTAATTGTTCCCGTTGAACAAAGTAGGATAATCACCCAATAGTGCATAGCCAGCTGCACTGTTAATTACAGCATCTGCATATTGGATTACTTTGGCGTAATCATGTAAAGGGTGCTGTGCCCATACTTTTGCCAACAAGGCATTGGAAGCCCCTTTGGTGGCACGCCCTTTGTCTACATCCATTCCAAGTCCGTAGGAATCCGGTAAGTTTGCCGAAGCGAACTCTAAATCGGCCGTAATAAACGCATAGACTTCTTCTATGGTGTTTCTTGGAATTTGTGTTTTATCAGGGTCTGCGGTTCCTGTTTGCTCTACAATGGGAACCCCACCATATTGTTTTACCAAATCAAAATAATAGAAGGCTCTTAAAAATCGTGCTTCTCCAATAATTTGATGCTTTCTGGTATTGGACAATTCTTCAATACCCTCAATTTTATCCAATACAACATTGGCTCTTGAAATTCCTCGATAAAAGTCTCTCCAATTGTTGAATATTCTGGAATTATTGGAGGCAATTGTCAATTGATCGTATGCCCAAATATCTACGTCATCTGGTGGTCCTGCATAACAATTATCCGAACGTACATCTCCCATCAATACGTTATCCCATGTATAAAATTCGTTGTGCAGCGAATTGTATACGGCTACCAGTGCCGCTTCTATATCGTCTTCCGTTTTGTAAGAGTTTCCTGTCGTAGAAGAAGAAATTGGTTCCAAATCCAAGAAATCGCTTCCACATCCTTGATTTATGAATGCTATGACGCATAGCATCGCTATATTTTTAAGTAATTTCATTTGACTATTTTTTTAAATTAAAATGAGACATTTACACCCATAATTATATTTCTTGTTTGCGGATAAGTTCCGTAATCTACTCCTTGCACCAGGTTGCTCGATCCAAAGGCATTTACTTCAGGATCATATCCTGTATAGTTTGTAAACGTCGCCAAATTCTCCGCTGTCACATACAATCTTAACTTTGAAAGAAATGAGTTTTCAATGAATTTTCCTGAAAAATCATAACTCAGTGAAACGGTTTTCAATCGAATATAAGAGCCGTCTTCAATAAATCTTGTCGATAAATCAGAATTGGTTTTGTCTCCCAAAACAGCTCTTGGCATATCGGTAATATCACCCGGTTGCTGCCATCTGTTAAGCACGTCGGAAGTTTGACTTTTAAAGTCGGTCATGGCCTCTGTTTCAATTTTTGTAGCATTGAAAACATCGTTTCCTGAAACTCCTTGTAAAAAGATGTTCAAACCAAATCCTTTGTAACGAAGACTATTGGTAAAACCAAAAGTAAAATCGGGATTGGCATTTCCAATTACCGTTTTATCGCCATCGGCGTTGATGACACCATCACCGTCGAGGTCTTTATAAATCATATCTCCCGTATCTGGGTCTACACCTTCTGCAATGAACCCCCAAAAATTACCCATGGGTTGTCCTTCTTCAGTACGTACCACATTTCCTCTTTGGAAAATACTTCCGGTCATGATCACCTGATCTTTCAAATTGATAACTTCGTTGTTATTGAAGGACATGTTGAAATTGGTATCCCAAGAAAAATCCTCCGTTTCAATGGCTTTTCCTATAATAGAGAACTCAAATCCTTTGTTTTGAATTTCTCCTACATTTTGTATAGAAGAGGTAAACCCTGTTGACGTTGGTATAGGCATTGACAACAAGAGATCATCCGTATTCTTTATATAGTAATCTAAAATCACATTCAATTTATTCTCTAAGAAGGTAAGGTCAAGCCCGATATCAGTCTGGGTAGTCGTTTCCCATTTCAAATCTTTATTCTCCAGAGTTTCGGGGGCAATTCCAGGTACTATAGCGCCATCCACCACATAATTATATCCGGGAGCTACGGTACCATACCAGGCATATGGACGAATTCGATCATTTCCTACTTCTCCCCATCCAAATCGGAATTTAATATCGTCAAAAAAGCCATCGTCATTCATAAAATCTTCCTGAGTAAGTCTCCATCCCAATGAAAGCGAAGGAAAAGTTCCCCATTGATTGTTTGGACCAAATACTGAAGAACCATCGGCTCTAAAATTCACTGTTGCGAGGTATTTATCGTCATAAGCATAATTCAATCTTGCAATTACCGACTGATTTGCTCTTTCGGTTTCAGAAGAGGTTGCATAATTAACTACGGATCCACCGGCTATTGTTTTTACACTTTCATTGGCAAAGTTTATAGCTTCCGCCGAAAACGAACTCGCTGTTCTTTTTGAAACGATATACCCTCCCAATACATCAACGCTGTGTTTGTTGACGGTTTTTTTATAGGACAACATATTTTCTGTAATCCAATAGAAATTCTTGTTAGAACTTTCTGAAGCAATCCCTTCATTTACGCGTCCCCAATCTGTACTAAAGGGATCTAAAAAATATTGAAATCTACCGTTGGATTCATCTACCGAAAACCTGGATTTGTATTGTATGGTTTCCGACAAATCGATTTCCGCATATACAGTTCCTAAAAAACGAGAACTTTTATATTCTTTTTCCGGGGCATCTGTTCCGGCTACGGGATTTTCCCAGGAAGGTTGTAAGGGGTTACCGGTAAAGGTTCCCTCTTCATTGTAAATTCCAATGACCGAAGGCGTCACTAAGGCGCCGAGTACTACACCGCCATTTCCGGCACCGGCATTATCGGTTACGTCTACATCTCTCCATTGCGCATAGGAAATGTTGGTTCCTATTTTAAACCAATCTCGCACTTGCTTGGAAAAGTTTACTTTTCCACTAACTCTTTGTGCCTCATTGCTACGAATCACGCCTTCAGTATCCTGATAGTTTCCGGAAATATAATAGTTGGTTCCTTCATCCTGACCTGAAACAGACACCTGATAATTTTGTCTTAAAGCAGTTCTATATATTTGATCTTGCCAATCGGTTTCTTCCATATACTGCGACCAGTCGGCAGACAAACCGAGTTCATCCATCAAATCGATATATTCGTTAGAATTCAATGTATTTAAAGTCTTGGTAACTTCAGAAACTCCTACATAGCTATCGAAGCTGATGACTCCTTCTTTTGAATGCCCTCTCTTGGTGTTTATAATTACAACTCCATTGGCTCCGGAAGCTCCAAATATTGCCGCTGAAGAAGCATCTTTTAATACAGAAATACTTTCAATATCATTGGGGTTTAAATCGAAAATGGTTTGTACCGGAATTCCGTCAATTACATACAAGGGCTCGCTACTTGCATCTATCGAAGTAGTTCCTCTGATTCGTATAAATCCACCCGCCTGCGGTTTTCCTGAAGGAGATACCACAGTTACCCCAGCTGCTTTTCCCGCCAAGGCATCTGTAACCTGAAGAATCGGACGGTCTTCTATTTCTGCACCAGAAATTTGACTTAAAGATCCTGTAACGTCTTTTACTTTCTGCGTTCCATATCCTACTACCACCACATTGTCTAATGAAGTTACATCTGTAAGCAGCGCAATTGACAAACTTTTTTGATTGGCATAGGCTATTTCCTGTGTTTTATAGCCCAGGTATGAAAAAATCAAAACATCGCCTTCTTGAACAGCCAAACTAAAGTTCCCGTCAAAATCGGTTTCTGTTCCAATGTATTTTCCTTTGATAAGGACAGAAACTCCTGGAATAGGCATTCCTTCTTCATCTAAGACGGTACCCGAAATTGTATTTTGCTGAGCATCCTCAATTTTTATGGAAGCTTCTTTTTTCGCTGTAGTTAAAATGATTTGCTTGTTCAGTACTTCGAAAGTGACATCACTATCAGAAAAAACATGATTCAAAACATCCTTAACACCTTCTTTTTCAACCTTAACCGAAACAATTCGTTCTACATCTACATCGTTACGGTTGAACAAAAATTTATATTCTGTCAAAGACTCTATTTCATTTAAAACTTCTATGACCGCAACTTCTTCCAGTTCGATAGAAATCTCTGTATTTTGAGCGTAATTTGTTGCTTGCAGATTGAACAAAGCTACAAACAGGAGGAGGGTTGTTATTTTCATTTTTAGAGAAAATTTGAAATCGCAGACCAACCATCTGCTATTCCTAGTAAGATTTTTCATACTTTTGTATTGATTTGTGTGATTAATAAATTGATTAGTCACTCTATATTAGATCGAAAGGTGTTGCCGCATCTTTCGATTTTTTATTTACAGAGCTTTTGTTTTTCCTTTAGTTCATAGGCATATTCCTTAGTTTATGATTACTTTATTATCAACTATCGAATAGGTAATCGCATAACTTTTATTAAACGATTCCAGTACTTCTTCAATGCTTTCAACATCAAAGGTTGCATCGTAATATTGGCTGTCTAGCAAAATATTATTGTTGATTATCTCGACGTTGTAATGTCTTTCCAGCCTTTTTATGATTTCACTAAACATGGTGTTTCTAAACACAAGTCTTCCTTTAACCCAACTGATATGACTGGTTACATCAACCTCAGCCACCTCAATGGTTTCTCCAAACTTATGCCAGGTTGCCATTTGATTTGGAGCCATCAGAACACCGTTCTCCTTTTCGGTAGTATTGTACATCCGTACAGAACCCTCTACCAATACCGTACTCAATTCCTTATCTTCCTCATAGGCAGAAACATTGAACTGCGTTCCTAATACACGTACATCTATTTCGTTGGTGCTTACAATAAAGGGGTGTTTTTCATCTTTGGCTACCTCAAAATAAGCCTCCCCTTTTAAAAACACTTTCCGCTTTTTACCTTCTACAAAGTCCACCGGATATTTTAACTGTGTTCCTGCGTTCAGATGTACCAGCGTACCATCTGTTAACTTCAAATTAAACTTTTTCCCGTAAGGAACATTAATCGTATTATAAACCGTATGAGTATTGGTTTCCTTTTGTGCGTATGACAATTGATTCCCTTGCTGCGACCCAATAATATTTCCTCTTTTGTCCGCAATTTCTTCAACGACGTTCTCATCGATATGCTCAACATCTCCATTTTCCAACACCAGTATAATTTTAGCATCCGGAATGACAAGAGTATCTTTTGTGTTGAAGCTGAAAAAGTCGTTTTGATATACATATCCAATACCTAAAGAAATGATGACAATGGCTGCATACTTCAAAACAGATTGTACGCGTTTTCTGTAAAAGACCGACTTTTCAATATTTATCTTATCGAGCAATGCGTCAACAGCTTCATGTGCATCTGGAGTACTCAAACTATAGTTGATTGCATAGTGGTTTAAAACATAGTCCTTAAAAACTTTTTCGTTTTCAGGATCTTGAATCCACGCTTCCAGCATTTCCATATCAGCCATACTCGCCGATCGGTTCAAATACTTAATTATAGCGTTTTCTATTTTTGATGAAATCATATCATTTTCTTGTCTTCATTTATTAATACACAGCCAAAATCAAAAACCCTAGCTTTTTTTAAAAAAAATTGCCAATTTGTAAGAAATCTTGTTTTTTTTACCATATTTGTACGAGAATCCCCTAAACGGAAGTTGCAATTTGGACAGTACTTTTCAAAATAACACCTACTTAATTGAACAATTGATCAAAGGAAATGAAAAGGCCTATATCTATCTTGTAAACACACATCACAAATCGCTTTATGTGTATGCTTTGAGCTTAACCAACGACCATGACATGTCTGAAGACATCGTACAAAACGTCTTTATACGCACCTGGGAGTTCCGACGCAAGTTAAAGAAAAATTACACTATTAAGGGCTTTCTTTACAAATCAACTTATAACGAATTTGTCAACGTTTATCATCGAAAAAAGGCCTTGGTCAATTTAGAAAAAATCTATGTAGAAGCCATGAACGAAACCATAGATGAACAAAATGCAGAATTGGTAGAGAAAAAGATTGCCTTGGTTTCAGAAGAAATTGAAAAACTGCCAAAAAAATGCAAACGCACTCTACTTTTAAGCAAAAAAGAGGGGCTTACAAATATTGAAATTGCAGAGCACCTCGACATCTCTATCAAATCGGTAGAAGCCCATATTACCAAAGCCTACTCCATCATTAAAAAGAATCTAAAATCCAAAATGAAGGTGATGCTTTTTATGATCTACAATTGGTTCTCTGGAAAGTGTTTTAAAATTGACTAGTAACTAGAATACAGCTAAAAAATTAGTATCCTTAAGGTCCTATTCATTTCACTATCTTTGATACAAACACAACAGCTCAATGAAATATAGTTTTTATTATTTTATTGCCTTCCTGGTTTTAACGGGTTGTAAAGGGCAATCGAAAAAAGAAATGGAAACATTTAAATACACAAACGACTTGATTCACGAAACCAGTCCGTATTTGTTACAACATGCGCACAACCCTGTAAACTGGCATGCTTGGAACGAAGAAACACTGGCAAAAGCCAAAAGAGAAAATAAGTTGATCTTAATTTCTGTAGGCTATGCTGCCTGTCATTGGTGTCATGTGATGGAGCACGAAAGTTTTGAAAACAACAGTGTAGCCAAAATTATGAATGACAACTTTATCAATATCAAAATAGACCGTGAGGAACGCCCCGATATCGATCAAATTTATATGACTGCTGTCCAATTAATGACCAACAGCGGTGGTTGGCCCTTGAATTGTGTCGCACTACCAGACGGTCGCCCTTTTTGGGGAGGTACTTATTTCCCAAAAGAGCAATGGATGAACGTACTTTCTAAAATTGCAAATCTCTATAAAGAAGACCCTGCTAAAATTATTTCCTATGCTGAAAAACTCACGGAAGGCATACAGCAGTCCGAAGTTATCAGTTTAAACACAAGGACACCCAAATTTTCAAAAAAAGAAATCGACATCTCCGTTCAGAAATGGTCAGAAAGTTTCGATACCGAACTAGGTGGTTTGAACAGAGCTCCCAAATTCCCAATGCCCAATAACTACCACTTCTTATTGCGCTATGCAGCACAAACCAACAATCAAACTTTGAGTAAGTTTACCGAAAATACGCTACAAAAAATGGCTTTGGGCGGTATTTTTGATCAAGTAGGTGGTGGTTTTGCGCGTTACTCAACCGACAAAAAATGGCATATCCCCCATTTTGAAAAAATGCTCTACGACAATGCTCAATTGGTAAGTCTGTATGCGGATGCTTATTTGGTTTACAAAAATGAACTCTATAAAGAAACCGCCTATAGAACCTTAGATTTTATAGAAAGAGAACTCACCAATGATGAAGGTGCTTTTTACTCTTCACTCGATGCAGATAGTTATAACAAAACTGGCGAACTCGAAGAAGGAGCTTTTTATGTATGGACTGCACAGGAGTTACGATCGCTGCTCAAAAATGACTATGGGTTGTTTAGTGAGTATTACAATATCAACAACAAAAGCAAATGGGAAGGCGAAAATTACCACCTTATTCGAACCCTAGACGCCAAAGCGTTTGCAACAAAGCACAAACTTTCTTTAAATGCGTTTCACAAAAAAGAACGCAAATGGCAGGAACTACTTTTCGAAGCACGTAGTAAAAGAGAACGTCCACGTTTAGACGACAAAACACTAACGTCGTGGAACGCACTCATGACCAAAGGATACCTAGATGCCTACCGTGTATTTGATGAAGAACGATTTTTACAATCCGCCCTAAAAAATGCCCACTTTATCAAAGAAAAACAACTGCGGCCAGACGGCGGATTGAACCACAGCTATAAAGACGGAAAAAGTACTATCAATGGTTATCTTGAAGACTATGCAACTGTAATGGATGCCTATCTGGCGCTCTACGAAAGCACCCTGGATCAAAGCTGGTTAGACACTGCGAAAGCATTAGCCGATTATTGCTTTACCCATTTCTACAATTCCGAAAACAGCATGTTCTACTTTACCTCCGATCAAGATAAAAGTTTGATTGCCCGTAAAATGGAAATCAGTGACAATGTGATACCCGCTTCCAATTCAATACTTGCTAGAAACCTATATAAACTAGGCCTGTATTTTGAAAACAAGCAGTATAAAAACACCAGTAAGCAAATGCTTAGCAATATTAAAAGCGACATGGTAGACTACCCTTCTGGCTATTCAAATTGGATGCACCTTCAAGCAGATTTATCCACAGATTTTTACGAAGTCGCTATACTAGGTAAGGAAGTAAAAACCAAAGTAAAGGAACTGAATAAATACTACATCCCTAACAAAATCATAGCCGGAGCAGACCACGAAAGCGAACAACCACTCCTTAAAAATAGATTTTCAAAAAACGAAACATTGTTCTATATTTGTGTGGAAGGAGCTTGTAAGCTTCCTGTTTCAGACACAAAGCAAGCCATTTCACAACTTAATAGCGCACTTGAATGACTACCATAGAAATGTTACTTATTGTCATTGTTGCTAGCATTCACTGCTATTTTTTGATATTAGAAATGTTTTTATGGACAAAACCCAGGGGTTTGAAAACATTTAAGATGGACGAAGCCTTTGCCAAAAAAACTAAAGTCCTTGCCGCAAACCAAGGCTTGTACAACGGTTTCTTGACAGCAGGATTGCTTTGGTCATTGATAGAAGACAACACAGCCATCGCCCTCTTTTTTTTAAGTTGTGTGATTGTTGCAGGCATATACGGAAGCATAAGCCTTAATAAAAAAATGGTTTTTTATATACAGGCAATGCCTGCTATTATTGCACTCATATTAATTATTACCTAATTAACCCCCAAATACTATGGAAGAAATTGACGATTTAAAAGAAGACATCTCAAAAATTGATTTTGAAAAATACATGGATTTGGCCATGGAATATGGTGTAAAGCTATTGCTTGCAGCCATCACCCTCCTAGTAGGGCTTTGGATTATTAAAAAAATAGTCAAAATGTGTACTGTACTCATGGTCAAAGCAGATTTAGAAGCCAGTCTTTTAAGCTTTCTAACCAATTTAATCAAATGGACGTTAAAAGTGCTATTATTTATCAGTGTTCTTGGTCAATTAGGTGTAGCAACAAGTTCATTTTTAGCCATCATTGGTGCTGCTGGTCTAGCCGTTGGTTTGGCCTTACAAGGCTCCTTTAGTAATTTTGCAGGAGGGATTCTTATCTTATTATTCAAGCCTTTTAAAGTAGGAGACTTTATCGAAGCACAAGGTGAAAAAGGCGATGTAAAAGAAATTCAGATTTTTAACACCAAAATAATCACGCCAAGAAACCGGGTAGCCGTAATTCCAAATGGAATTTTATCGAATGGTTTGATAAAAAATTACACCGAAGAAGGAAAACTAAGAGTGGACATCGCCATAGGAATTAGCTACGATTCAGACATCAAACAGGCAAGAGAAATATTATTAAACGTATTAAATGACCATCCTAAAACCCTAAAATTTCCGAAACCTGTTGTTTTGGTAACTGATTTAGGCGACAGTTCTGTCAACCTCGGTGTTCGCCCCTGGGCAACGCCAGGTGATTATTGGGATGTGTATTTTGAATGCATTGAACAATGCAAAGAAGCCCTAGACGAAGCCAATATATCCATCCCATTCCCACAAAGAGATGTGCATATGATTTCGTAAAATGGCGAGGGGTAAGGAATGCGGTCATGCAGTCGTGCGGTCATGAAGTCAGCGTCAAAGTCTGTGTCTGTATCTGTGTCTACGTCAAGGTCTGAGTCTGAATCATTGTCTGCGTCAACGTCTGAGTCATTGTCTGCGTCTGCGTCAGAACCCAATAGTCCATCCAAATTACTAATAAATAAAATTGTATATTTACGTTCATCTAACCCCCAAAAATTATGAAAAACAGTTTACTTATTATCATGGCATTAGCTGCCGTGGCGGCTTGTAAAAGTCCAAATGGAAATGCTGAAAAAAGCACAAGTTCGAATACTTCTTCAACAAGCGCTTCATCTGGTCATGCTACCAATGTCTATTTTGGAGACACCCATCTACACACAGAGTTGTCTATGGATGCCGGTGCTTTTGGAAATAGAGTGAGCCTAGATGGCGCCTATAAATTTGCCAAAGGAGAGGCAATTACTTCATCTTCAGGATTGACTGCAAAATTGTCTAGACCTCTAGATTTCTTAGTAGTCGCAGATCACTCCGACGGTATGGGACTCTTCCAAGCCCTTTTCAACAAAGAGGAATGGGTGATGAAATACAAACAAGGTAAAAAATGGAGTAAATTGATTGAAGAGGGACGTGGTGCCGAAGCAGCTATCGACTTGATTAAGAATTTCTCTCAAGGGACTATGGAAATGAATCCCATCGACCCTATCTTAATGCGTTCGGTTTGGGACATGACGGTAGATGCCGCGGAAAAATACAACGAACCAGGAAAATTCACCGCTTTTATCGGTTATGAATGGACTTCTTTAATTGCAGGAAACAACCTACACCGTGTGGTTATTTATAGAGATAATGAAGATAAAACGCGTGGACATATTCCGTATACAAACACACAAAGTTCAGATCCTGAAGACTTATGGACCAACTTAGAGTTGTACGAAAAAAACACAGGTGGAAACGTATTGGCGATTCCTCATAATGGAAACCTAAGTAATGGAATCATGTTTATGGAAACAGCTGTTGACGGCCGTGCATTCGACAAGGCATACACAGACAGACGTATTCAATGGGAACCTTTGTATGAAATTACACAAATCAAAGGTGACGGTGAAGCGCATCCATTTTTATCTCCAAACGATGAATTTGCAGATTTTGAAAACTGGGATTATGGTAATTTAGATTTATCCGTTGCCAAAACCAAAGACATGTTGGAAGGTGAATACGGAAGATCTGCTTTAAAACTCGGTTTAAAGTTAAAAGCGAAAACAGGAACAAACCCTTATAAGTTTGGATTTATTGGAAGTACAGATTCGCATACTTCTTTGGCTACAGCCGATCAAAATAACTTTTTTGGAAAGGCTTCAAATTAGAGCCTTCAAAGGAAAGATGGAAACATCCATTTATTACTTCAGACAAAGCTAGCATCATGACCTGGCAAACGGTCGCTTCTGGATATGCAGCCGTTTGGGCAACAGAAAATACAAGAACGGCTTTGTTCGATGCGATGAGACGTAAAGAAACCTATGGAACTACAGGTTCTAGAATGCAAGTTCGTTTCTTTGGTGGTTGGGATTATTCGGATGCTGATTTAAAAGGTGACTGGGTAAAAACAGGTTACGAAAAAGGAGTGCCTATGGGTGGTGATTTAAGCACAGGCTTGAACAAAACACCTTCGTTCTTGGTACACGCGCTTATGGATCCAGAGTCTGGAAGTTTAGACAGAGTGCAAATTGTTAAAGGTTGGATGAAAGCAGATGGAAGTCTTGAAGAAAAGGTATACGATGTAGCTTGGAGCGGAGATCGTAAAATGAACAGCAAAGGAAAAGTGCCACTGGTTGGCAATAGCGTAAACCTAAAGGACGGAAGTTGGGACAATTCTATTGGTGCTACTTCGCTTTCAAAGGTATGGGTAGACCCAGATTTCGACCCTGCACTTGAAGCTTTCTACTATGTGAGAGTTCTTGAAATTCCTACACCGCGTTGGACGTTGTACGACAAACTACAATATGGTGCCGAATTATCAGATGAAGTACCACTAACCATGACACAAAGAGGCTACACCTCTCCTATTTGGTATTCACCGAAATAGACCTCGATTGAATTTATGAAAAAAATAATCAGAGAACCACTGCTCCATTTCGTACTGATTGGAGCAGTTTTCTTTTTACTCTATAGTTGGGTAGGGGAAAATGATAGCAGTAAAGACGAAATTGTTATTGATGAAAACGATTTGGAAGAAATTGTTTCTAAGTTTGAAATGCAATTAGGACGCGTGCCATCTGAGGATGAAATGATTGCTCTTGTTGCTAAAAAAATTGAAGAAGAAGTGTTTTACAAGGAGGCACTTAAAATGAATTTAGACCATAACGACGAAATTTTAAAACGACGTTTGGCTCAAAAAATGAAGTCCTTGACCAAAGACATTGCCAATGTCATTGAACCTACGAATGAGGATCTTGTAAGTTACTACAACGAGCACAGCACAAAATATCTTGTAGAGGCCCGTTATTCTTTTCAGCAGTTATTCTTTAGTCCCGACCTGAGAAACGATTGGAGAAAGGATGCCGAATTGGCCTTAAACAAGCTCAAAAACAAACCGCTCAATGCCGGTGCATCCACTGGCGATCCTATTGCTGTACCAAAAACGTTTAACAACACCACAAGCTTTCATATTGAGCGTCAAATGGGACAGGAGTTTACCGCTGCGCTTGCCAATGTAAAAACCAATGCATGGCAGGGTCCTATCGATTCTGGATATGGAACACATTTGGTCTATATCACAGCAAAAACGGAACAACAACCAGCTTCTTACGATACTGTTAAAGAAAAAGTATTACTCGATTATTCGTTTGAAAAACAGCAGGAAGTAAAGGCTTCTATTTATACCGAGTTTATCAAAAAATACAACCTCAATTTCGACATACAAAGTCCTAAGTTTACGGAAACTTTTGTCGCTAAATTGAAATCCAAAATTCTTCAGCCTTGAAAAAGATCTTCCTTTTTTTCTTTCTGTGTGCTTCTTTCCTTGGTAGAAGTCATGAAATAAGACCTGCGTATCTTCAGCTTACCGAATTAGAAGACAATACCTTTCAGGTCTATTTTAAAATTCCGAGTCGGGGTACTTCAACACCGAAGTTACAGGCAGTGTTTCCTTCGAATACGGAACTCACCTCTGTAGGTGCTCCCGTTTTTATGGATGGCTTTGCAAATTTCAATTTTAACTTGATCGTAAAGAAGTCTTTGGAAGGACAAGAGATACGTATTGATGGTTTAAAGAAGACCCTTATCGATGTTCTGGTGCGTTTGGAATATAAAGACGGTGCCCAGCATACTTTTCTACTACAACCGGATAACGACAGTGTAATTGTCCCCGGCAAGGCAAGCACCTTAGAAGTTATTAAGGTATATACTTTTTTAGGAATTGAACATATTTTAATTGGTTTCGACCATTTGTTATTTGTCTTGGCGCTTATGCTTATTTCTAAGGGAGGTTGGAAGATTGTTAAAACCATTACGGCTTTTACCCTAGCACATAGCATTACGCTAAGTTTGGCTACTTTGGGGTTGGTAAGCTTTCCGGGTGCGCCTGTGGAAGCAGTTATTGCGCTCAGTATTGTTTTCCTCGCTTCAGAGATTCTCAACGTTCAAAAGGGAAAACCTAGCTTAACGAGTAAAAAACCTTGGTTGGTGGCCTTTACTTTTGGTTTACTACACGGTTTTGGTTTTGCGGGGGCTCTTTCAGATATAGGCATCCCACAACAAGCCATTCCCTTCGCCCTCGGCTTTTTTAATCTTGGGGTGGAACTAGGACAACTCGCCTTTGTTTTGGTGGTGTTTGCACTGACTTATCTACTAAAAAAAACACCAATCTCCTTCAAATGGTCACAAAAAGTCATACCCTATGCCATTGGAAGTATCGCCTCTTTTTGGATGATCGAAAGGGTAATCGGCTTTTGGGGTTAAGGGTGTTGATGATGACATAGACTCAGACACAGACTTTGACTCAGACACAGACTTTGACGAAGACGCAAACACTGACTTTGACTCAGACACAGACTTTGACATAGACTCAGACACAGACTTTGACGAAGACTCAGACACAGACTTTGACGAAGACGCAGACACTGACTTTGACGAAGACTCAGACACAGACTTTGACGAAGACGCAAACACTGACTTTGACCACATAACCGCATAACCCCATAACCGCATGACAACATAACCGCATGACAACATAACCGCACGACCGCATGACCACATAACCCCATAACCGTATAACCGCATGACCTTAAAACTTCATGACTGCACGACTACATGACTTTCATCTTTTACTTCCTCTTCCTCACTTGCAATCCTTTTCCAGAATACAACTTTTCTTTGACGCCTTTTATCTCGTCACTTAACTTTTTATTTGCGTTCGTTAGCAATTCATTCTGATGCTTCATAATACTTAATAAATCATGAATTGCATTTAGGTTTTGATACTGCATAGAAACAATTTGTTCTAAATCGGCTTTGGTATATCTTCTTGTCATAACAAAATAATTTATATATAAACCTTTAGATTTTCTAAACAAATCTAATGAATACCTATCTAAATTCAAAATATAACTTTAGATATTCTATATTTTTATTTATGAAGTATATATTTATCTCTACAAATTCAAAACTATTATGACTTCTTTAGGACTATATCTAACTAAGAAATCTGTGAATAGAGCTATGGTTTCGCGACGAACAGGAATAAGTCAGGCTCGACTTTCTCAACTGACTTCAAACGAATCCACCAAACTCAGAGCAGATGAGTTGTATTTAATCGCTTTGGCGATTGATATTGATCCTGGAGTAATGTTTAAAGAAGTGTATCAGAATCTAAAACTTAAAAATTAACACCTTATCGATGCTGTTCATAATTCATTGTTACAAATCGAATAAACAGCTCTCTAAACCCAATCATGTACTTCCCTGATTAGAGTTGACCGTTTTAAAGGTCAATTTATATGAAAGCAAATTTAAAATTAATTAAAAAGAAGCGTCATTTTTAGGAAGATTATAAACGAGAACTGGTTTCAGAATTTGAAAAGGGAAAATATTTAAAGCCAAGTAAATATGTCGCTGACATTGGATTCGACATCAGGAAAGATACAACGGGAGGTGGTGGAGTTCTAAGTTCAGGCTCAATGAAAATTATGGGAGTTATTGGAATGGATATTTACTTTTCTGAATATCCTTCTTCATGAGAAAAGTAGACTGTAGAGCGTAATTTTTACCTTCAACATTAAAACAGAGGTAATTTTTTAATATATTTACCTTCGTAAAGACAAAGAGTGTAAAATTTACCCTTGTTCAAAATGAGTGATTTTAAGAAAGACATCCCGTATAATGATTTACCATTATTGCCTCCAAAAAGCAATCTGGAAACAACAAACATCTTGCGAAAAACCATAACTGCTAGTAGAGCATTAGCAAATCTAAACGGTGCAATAATAAACCTTCCAAACCCTCAATTATTTCTTGACACAATTCATTTACAAGAAGCAAAAGCTAGCTCTGAAATTGAAAATATTGTTACCACTAATGATGAACTTTACAAATCCGCTGTTGCAGACAAAAAGTTTGAAAACTCAGCTGCTAAAGAAGTAATAAGTTACAAAAATGCTTTGTGGCACGGGTTAAAGCAATTAGAGTCAAGACCGTTTATAACAACAAATCTCTGCATTGATATAATGCAACGAATTAAAGATAACACATCAAGTGTTAGAACTACTCCAGGAACCACTCTTTCTAATACAAATGGAGACGTTATTTATACACCTCCATCAGGAGAAGATGTCATTCGTGAAAAATTATCCAATTTTGAAAAATTTATAAATGAAGATGATTCACTTGATCCATTAATTAAAATGGCGTTGATGCATTATCAATTTGAGGCAATACACCCGTTTTCTGATGGAAATGGTAGGACAGGACGAATTTTACTCTTGCTCTACCTTAAAATGGAAAAACTATTAGATGTTCCTGCAATTTATTTGAGCGAATACATTATTCAAAACAAATCAGAATACTATAAAAGATTAAGATTCGTAACTGAAAAAGAAGATTGGGAAAGTTGGATTGTTTACATGTTAGACATGATTGAAAGTACTGCTCAAAAAGGGTTAATTCGATTAAAAGAAATAATCGAATTAATGCATAAAATGTCAGAAGAAATAAGAAAGGAACTTCCTAAGATTTACACAAAAGGTTTAATAGAAATAATTTTTAAACTTCCATACACTAAAAGACAAAATTTAATAGATGAAGGATTTGGAACACCAAAAACTGTAGGGAATTATTTAATCGCACTTGAAGACAAGGGATTTCTTACATCTGTGAAGGTTGGAAAAGAAAAACTATATCTCAATCATAGACTAATGGAAATACTCGAAAAATAATAAAACACGAAAACACAACAAAATGTATAGTGCATTGCACCCTACGGGATAGCTACGACCCCCGCTGGTGCTCGAATCCTTTCGCGTTCCTTTAGTACTAGAATAACGTCGTTTATTCTCTAGTCTTGCTTGTTGAAAAACAACCCCTCGATTTCCATGATAAAAATAACCGTCGTGCAACAGGTACACGACCTATAATAAATTGCAATCGTTATTCGCTTCAAATAATTATTCCTAAATTACAATCCAATAAAGCCATAAAACTCGTGTGAAGCAATTTTAAAACCTTCTGGTAGTTTTAAAATCGGTAACCGAAACTTTTTATCATCGTAACCGTTAGAAGCAATAGACTTATTTGCAACGAAAAATCTATGAAAGGAAAAGCACTTATACTCATAATAACGATCCTCCATTTAGGAAGTTGCAAAAATTATAATGAACAAATTGTCTCCGTAGGTTATTATATCAAAGAATTAGACGCAAAACCTATCCTTTATAACTTCATTAATAATACTGATACTATTAGAATATTCACGAATTCATCCGAAATAAAAGTCACCCCAGAAATGATTGAATCGATTGACGTCATTAAAGATCGCAAAGCGAATAAAAACTACAATGGCTTTGAAAATTACGGAGTCATCTCAATGACTATTAAAAATGAATTTTGGCAAAAATTTCTTCAGGATAAAGAACACATCCCTACTATGAAATTAAAT
The DNA here is from genome assembly GCA_943789365.1 of uncultured Flavobacteriaceae bacterium. Taxonomy (GTDB): domain Bacteria; phylum Bacteroidota; class Bacteroidia; order Flavobacteriales; family Flavobacteriaceae; genus Flavicella. The sequence continues at coordinate 1,651,009 of CALSTV010000001.1, forward strand.
GAGGCGCTTATTAAGGATACAATATATCTTAGTGAAAAACACAAGCATGTTTCTTTCAAGGCAAACAATTTAATTGTTAGAGATAAAAATAGGCTTTACAAACAAACCAATATTGGGTTTTTAAACAAAGCAAACAAACCCACTTCCGTTCGAGATGTTATTAAAATTGACAAGGAAAAATTAAAGTCAATGGCAGCGTCCAACCTTAAAATCCACCCACACCAAAAGCCAATTTATAAATTGGTTTATGATGTTGACTCAAATAAAATTATTTGGGTAATTAATGCTACTAAAACAATGCGTGACGGTCAATTAAATCGGTATGGAGGCAAGGCATTCACAAATAACAAAGGTCTTAACACCGTTGAAACCATTGAAATTGACGCTATCGACGGAGCGGTTTTAAAAAATGTAATTAATGAAGATGTAGAAATTCGCATTCGATAAAATCATAGGCAATAAGGGTCAAAATTACTAGTCTAAAATACGACTTTGTAAAACTAAAAACTTGAAAACCAAAAACGACAACTTACCATAACAGGAATGCAGCAGTCAAAAATTATTCTTCCAATAATTATCATTTCCCAATTCTTCTGTACCTCTCTTTGGTTTGCGGGTAATGGGGTTGTGACCGACCTTATTTTAAATTTCAATCTACAAGGATCAGCATTGGCGCATTTGACCTCCGCCGTACAATTTGGGTTTATCATTGGCACCTTGTGTTTCGCCGTTTTCTCCATTGCAGATCTGTTTTCACCTTCAAAAGTATTTTTTGTCTGTGCATGCATTGGTGCTGCCTTTAATTTAGGTGTCCTCTATGATGAGAACAGTTTGAGTTCCTTACTGCTACTTCGGTTCTTCACCGGTTTTTTTCTAGCCGGTATTTATCCGGTTGGCATGAAAATAGCAGTAGATCATTTTGAAAAAGGACTTGGAAAGTCACTTAGTTTCTTGGTGGGTGCTTTGGTACTTGGAACCGCTTTACCACACTTTCTTAAAAATACAACAGCTGCTTTCTCTTGGAAATTTGTATTGCTATCCACCTCAACACTTGCTTGTATAGGAGGGTTTTTAATTTTACTATTTGTTCCAGATGGTCCATTTAGAAAGCCTGGAAAGAAGGTTAATATAGTCGCTTTTTCACAGGTATTTAAAAATCGTGAATTCCGATTGTCCGCTTTTGGCTACTTTGGTCATATGTGGGAATTGTATGCATTTTGGGCATTTACACCTGTGATTCTTACCAGTTTTGTAGAGAAACACCCCCAATCTCATTTAAATGTTTCGCTTTGGTCGTTTGCCATCATTGGAGTGGGTAGTATTTCTTGTGTCATAGGAGGTTATTTAGCGCAACGTTGGGGAACAAAACAAACTGCCTTTGCATCGCTGCTTTTTTCGTGTATTTGCTGTCTCATTTCCCCATTGGTTTTTACAACAAATAGTGAAGTTTTTTTCTTATCTTTTCTACTTATTTGGGGAATGTTGGTTATTGCCGACTCTCCCCTTTTTTCAACAATGATAGCGAAAAATGCACCAGATACAATTAAAGGAACCGCGCTAACTATTGTGAATTGTATTGGATATGCAATTACAATCGTCAGTATTCAAACTATAAACGAACTTCAATCGTTAACCGATTCAAATGCTGTTTATAGTATTTTAGCGATAGGCCCATTACTAGGTCTAGTGGCATTGCGGTTAAAAAACAAAAATTCCACAACAGGACCTAAACAACATTAAAACTGAGTTTAGCCATACGTTGGAATTAATTAAATACATACTATTGCAGGACTTAATCAATAAAATAAAAGGAACCATTTCACTCTCTCCGGAAGCGGAGCAATACATCTATACTATTGCCAAAGAAAAAGTGGTTTCTAAAGACGAAATACTCATCTTTCAAGGGCAATCGGTTACCAAAACATATTATGTAACACAAGGCTGTCTTCGTTCCTTCTGTATCGATAAAGATGGCAAAGAACACACTTTACAGTTTGCAATTAAAGATTGGTGGATAAGTGATTTTATGGCCGTCTACAGCAATGAACGCGCTTCACTTACGGTGCAATGTATCACGGATGCCACCGTCGTCGAATTCGACACCAAAAAGTTAAATGAGATCTACAGCCAGTTTCCAGAATTTGAAGTGTTCCAAAGGAAAAACCTGGAACGCCATGTCGTAAGTCTGCATAAAAGAATTTTAAACCAATTGAGAATGACCGCCTTAGAAAGGTATCATTTATTTCTTACACAATATCCAGACATTGAACAGCATACACCCAACTATCACATTGCTTCTTATTTAGGAATCACACAACAAAGTTTGAGTCGTGTGCGTGCTGAGAATGCTAAGAAATAGATTTATTACCATAGGGTAATTTTTATGCAACAGTCAAATATTACCTTTGTCTTGAATCCTAAAAATAAGATAGTTATGTTAAAAAAAATATTGGGTTTTGCGCCTAAATTAGAATCAGATGGGTCTTACAGTCCTTCTAAGATGGCACTAAAAATGAGCGTCCCTTCCAAAACAGATTATGAACCTATTCCGTATCAAAAGTATACAGGAAAAAAAGCTAAGATTCTGGTAATTTGCACGGAGGAGAAGAATCTGAAAATGAAAAACGGCAAGTTATTCTCCACTGGAAATCACCCTGTTGAAACCTTGTTACCCATGCTACATCTAAAAAATGCGGGCTTCGAATTTGAGATAGCTACGCCAACAGGAAAACCTGCAATTTTTGAAATGTGGGCCTTCCCTGAAAAAGATGATGAGGTCAGTTCAATTTACAACGAACTTACATCAAAATTTGAGAAACCTATGAACCTTTCTGATTTTATCGAGAAATCTTTCGACCAAACAGATGCCTACGCAGCGGTTTTTATTCCGGGGGGTCATGGCGCAATGATTGGAATTCCTGAAGATAATAACGTCGCAAAAATCTTAAAATGGGCACATGAAAATGATTTGTTCACGGTTAGTCTTTGTCATGGACCAGGAGCCTTTTTATCCACCACTTTAGAAAATCAAGAATTTATATACAAAGGATATAATATGGCGGTATTCCCGGATTCTGTAGATAATAAAACACCTATGTTTGGCTACTTACCCGGTAAAATGCCTTATGGATTGAGTGAAAACCTAAAAGCTCTAGGAGCAAATTTAATGAATACTAAAATGGACAAAACGGTGTGTTTAGATAGAAAACTAATAACAGGATCGAGTCCATTGGCATCCAACGAACTTGGAAAACTAGCCGCAAATACATTATTAAAACAAGTAAACTAAAGCGATATGAATTTAATAGAAAATTTAAAATGGCGTTATGCTACAAAAGCATATGATGCAAGCAAAAAAGTGAATGAAAACGATATGAACTTCATCAAAGAAGCGATTCAATTGGCGGCTACTTCATATGGACTTCAACTTTTTAAAGTATTGGATGTTGCAGACCCTGCCATTCGTGAAAAATTAAAACCTGCTTCATGGGGACAATCTCAAATTACAGACGCTTCACACCTCCTTGTATTCTGTAATTATGCCGATGTAAAGGATGAACATATTGATGCATATGTACAACTAAAAGCAGATACAGAGGGTATGGATACCGCATCTTTTCAAGCATATGGGGACTTTATGAAATCTACCATACACAAATCTCCGGTAGCACATAAGCAAACCTGGACAGCAAAACAAACCTATATTGCCTTAGGAAATGCCTTAGCTGCCTGTGCAGAACTTAAAATTGACAGCACACCCATGGAAGGTTTTGACGCTGCCGCATACAGTGAAATTCTTGGCTTAGAAGAAAAAGGATTACAGGCTTCTGTAGTATTAACCGTTGGTTATCGAAGTACGGAAGATGCTACCCAACACGCTAAAAAAGTAAGAAAGAGTTTGGACAAGCTCTTTGAAACTATCTAATTTATTGATTTTTGTAGCTGAGAAATCAACTATAAAAATGTATACCCATAACGGTTTGAGTGCACTACTTGAACCGTTTTCTTTTTTAGATGAATTATGATGTCTTCAACAGAATCATATGACAGTATCAATACGAATTGCCCAAAACATTGAGGTTCCCTTTTGGCACCGCTACTGTGCGAATCCCTTCGTGTTGTTCGTTGAATACATGGATAGTTTTGAAGGAAATGACAAACCCCGAAAACCTAAACCCCCTTTTAAAAATGCAATTCAACAGTTCAACGATTCAACAGTTCAACAACAAAAAACACTATTTCTGTCTAAAATAAATCGTAATAGGCACCCCTCTAAAATCGTAGATTTCTCGTAGTTTATTCTCTAAATACCTACGATACGGATCGCGTACATATTGCGGGAGGTTTGCAAAAAACGCAAATTGCGGTGTATGTGTTGGCAATTGCATGCAGTATTTAATTTTTACAAACTTTCCTTTGATGGCTGGTGGGCCATATTGTTGAATTACCTCTAGCATGGTTTCGTTAAACTTACTGGTAGCAATTCTACGTTTTTTATTTTCGTAAACTTCTACAGCGGTTTCTATTGCCTTAAGCAATCGCTGTTTCGTCACAGTAGAAGTAAAGATAATCGGTACATCAGTAAACGGCTCTATTTGCTTTCTTACATAAGCCTCAAATTCTTTCATGGTATTGGTTTCCTTGTCTACCAAATCCCATTTGTTGACCAAAACCACAATTCCTTTTCGGTTCTTTTCTGCCAACCAAAAGATATTCTGGTCTTGTGATTCAAATCCACGAGTAGCATCGATCATTAAAATGGCAACGTCACAATGTTCAATGGCACGTACGGCACGCATCACTGAATAGAATTCCAAATCTTCAGACACCTTCGATTTCTTACGAATTCCGGCAGTGTCTACCAAATTGAATTTAAATCCAAAACGTGTATATTCTGTATCAATGGCATCACGTGTTGTGCCAGCAACATCGGTAACTATATTTCTCTCTTTGCCTATAAGGGCATTGATAAAGGATGACTTTCCTGCATTTGGTCGACCTACAACTGCAAAACGCGGCAAGTCATCTTCTTTATTTTCTTCATCCTCTTCAAAAACTTCGGGTAACGGCATGTCTTCCACCAAGGCATCCAATAATTCACCTGTTCCAGAACCATTGATAGATGATATGGTATGGTAATCTCCCAACCCTAAATTATAAAACTCAACGGCATCGGCAGCACGCATGGCGTTGTCGACCTTATTTACCGCAAGAAACAGGGGTTTTTTCGACTTTCGCAAAAGCTTTGCTACGGTCGTATCCATAGGCGTAATACCGTCGGTTACATCAACTACAAACACAATAACATCACATTCTTCCAAAGCCAAGGCAACTTGCTTTCTAATTTCTCCTTCAAAAGCATCGTCTGAACCTACTACATAACCACCGGTATCTATCAATGAAAACTCCTTTCCATTCCAATCACTCTTTCCATAATGTCTGTCACGAGTTACCCCACTTACAGAATCTACAATGGCTTCTCTACGCTGAACGAGTCTATTGAAAAGGGTAGATTTTCCTACGTTTGGTCTTCCTACAATGGCTACGATTGAATTCATGTCTTTAATTTTTTGCAAAAATACACAATTTATAATTGGAAAAGTCTGTTTACCGCACGCGATCTCTAAGCTGTATTTTTTTTACTATCTTGGAAATCAAATGAACGCCCCCATGCAGGAACAACAAAACAATCCGATTTTCTTACGTCCCCGGTTTTATTTGGAACTGGAAGAAAAACAAGATGTATTGCTCAATAAATTTAAACAAGCAGTACAATCGGAAGCGTTCAAGTATAAAAGTAAGATTGTCGACCATCATATCGTCATCGATTTTCCTGCCCATGAGAATCGTTATTGGTCACCTCAATTGCATTTAGAAATAGAGAAAAAAGATAAAAATCACTCTATTGTAAGAGGTTTGTTTGGCCCAAAGCCAGAAGTTTGGACCTTGTTTATTGTTGTGCATTTTTGCGTAGCCATCACTTGTTTAGGTTTTGCCACGCTAGCTTATGTTCAATGGGTTTTAAAAACCGAAATGCTTGTTTCTTTAGTCATAGCCCTTTGCATGCCTTTTGTTTGGGTAGCGCTCTATATTATAGGTCGCATAGGAAAAATAAAAGCGCAAACACAAACCAAGGAATTGCACGATTTTGTGACAGGTATTCTCACTGCTTAAAACAACTTATTCATTATAGCCAAATCGTCGCAACTGCTTCGCGTCATTTCTCCAGTTTTTATTGACTTTTACGTACAAGTCCAAAAATATTTTTTTACCGAAGAACTTTTCTAAATCTTTACGAGATTCCATCCCTACTCTTTTCAAAGCGGCACCTTTATGCCCAATAATTATTCCTTTTTGCGTCTCACGTTCCACCATGATAATCGCTCTTATCTTGATGATTTTTTCTTCTTCAAAAAACTCTTCTGTTTCAATTTCAACCGCATAGGGAATTTCCTTTTTGTAGTGCATGAGTATTTTTTCACGTATACACTCATTTACAAAGAAACGCTCTGGTTTGTCTGTCAATTGATCTTTTGGATAAAAAGCGGGCGATTCTGGAAGAATTTCTACAATCTTATTCAATACTTCTGGTACTCCAAAATTCTCCAAAGCAGAAATTAAGTATACATTGGCATTGGGTACTTTTTCTTGCCAGTACGCCAATTTTTCTTCTACTTCTTCTTGATTCGATTTGTCAATTTTATTGATCAATAATAAAACGGGAACTTTGGAATTCTTAATTTTTTCAAAGAATTTCTCATCTTTGAGTTCTTTCTCACCAATTTCCACCATATACACCAATACATCGGCATCTTCAAAAGCCGACTTTACAAAGTTCATCATTGACGCCTGTAAGTCATAGGCTGGTTTGATGATTCCTGGCGTATCTGAAAACATGATTTGAAAATCTTCTCCATTTACAATTCCCAAAATTCGGTGTCTTGTAGTTTGCGCTTTTGAAGTAATAATTGATAAACGCTCTCCTACCAAAGCATTCATCAATGTCGACTTTCCAACATTCGGATTCCCAATAATATTTACAAAACCAGCTTTGTGTGTCATGATGTTTATTTTATGCCGCAAAGGTACTCGTTTTTTGATTGAGTTTGAAAGAAAGTTAAAGCTGCTTTCTAGGAAGTATTGCTTTTGCTAATGTTCTGTCTCAAAAAGGCTTAGGATTTTGTAGTAAAAAAAGAACTATTTTATTTGGTGGTAACTGTTTATTTACTGTATCTTTGCAGCATATATCGCGGGATAGAGCAGTAGGTAGCTCGTCGGGCTCATAACCCGAAGGTCACTGGTTCGAGTCCAGTTCCCGCTACTAATTACAACCCTCCATTATTGATTTAATGGAGGGTTTTTTCTTTTGCTATGGAATTAGAATTTGTAACCTATATACTCTTTTCTGAAAATCACAATAAAATATATATTGGGTATACCTCTAATTTAATACAACGATTCTATTCACATAACTTACTCTCTACTAAAGGATACACGCTAAGATACAGGCCATGGGAAGTCGTATTTATTCAATTTTTCAGCACGAAAAAAGAAGCAATGAAAAGAGAAAAAGAATTGAAAAGTTCTAGAGGTAGAGACTATATCAGAAAACAAATTTTAAACCAATAGCGCGTTGGGCTCATATCCGTCAGCCGACGGACACTGGTTCGAGTTCCGTCAGTAGACCGGACACAGCCAACTCCCGCTACTAATTACGACCCTCCATTATTGATTTAATGGAGGGTTTTTTCTTTTGCTATGGAATTAGAATTTGTAACCTATATACTCTTTTCTGAAAATCACAATAAAATATATATTGGGTATACCTCTAATTTAATACAACGATTCTATTCACATAACTTACTCTCTACTAAAGGATACACGCTAAGATACAGGCCATGGGAAGTCGTATTTGTTCAATTTTTCAGCACGAAAAAAGAAGCAATGAAAAGAGAAAAAGAATTGAAAAGTTCTAGAGGTAGAGACTATATCAGAAAACAAATTTTAAACCAATAGCGCGTTGGGCTCATATCCGTCAGCCGACGGACACTGGTTCGAGTTCCGTCAGTAGACCGGACACAGCCAACTCCCGCTACTAATTACGACCCTCCATTATTGATTTAATGGAGGGTTTTTTCTTTTGCTATGGAATTAGAATTTGTAACCTATATACTCTTTTCTGAAAATCACAATAAAATATATATTGGGTATACCTCTAATTTAATACAACGATTCTATTCACATAACTTACTCTCTACTAAAGGATACACGCTAAGATACAGGCCATGGGAAGTCGTATTTGTTCAATTTTTCAGCACGAAAAAAGAAGCAATGAAAAGAGAAAAAGAATTGAAAAGTTCTAGAGGTAGAGACTATATCAGAAAACAAATTTTAAACCAATAGCGCGTTGGGCTCATATCCGTCAGCCGACGGACACTGGTTCGAGTTCCGTCAGTAGACCGGACACAGCCAACTCCCGCTACTAATTACGACCCTCCATTATTGATTTAATGGAGGGTTTTTTCTTTTGCTATGGAATTAGAATTTGTAACCTATATACTCTTTTCTGAAAATCACAATAAAATATATATTGGGTATACCTCTAATTTAATACAACGATTCTATTCACATAACTTACTCTCTACTAAAGGATACACGCTAAGATACAGGCCATGGGAAGTCGTATTTGTTCAATTTTTCAGCACGAAAAAAGAAGCAATGAAAAGAGAAAAAGAATTGAAAAGTTCTAGAGGTAGAGACTATATCAGAAAACAAATTTTAAACCAATAGCGCGTTGGGCTCATATCCGTCAGCCGACGGACGTAAACTGTTCCACTACTAAAACAATAAAACGGTTATACAATTTAGTATAACCGTTTTTTAGATTTTCAGAGCAAACTTATGAAATTAAGGCAATTTGAATAAATCTTCTACCTGACAATTCAGCGTTTTTGCAATTTTTAGTGCCAATACCGTTGACGGAACATAGACGCCGTTCTCAATAGCATTGATACTCTTTCTTGAAACCTCCGCTTTAATTGATAATTCTTGCTGCGTGAATCCAGTTCCTTTTCTAAGTTGTTCTAAATTATTTAAGAGCTTTTCATGGTTTTTACCCATTCTTATTTCTTTTCAAATTCTTCAACTGCACTCGTTAGCTCTTTTCCGGTATTAGGGTAGAGGTATCCCGCAATCAGGGTTCCAATTCCAATAAGACCAACCAAAGCACCAACGCCTTTCAAGACAACTCCTAGCGCCATATATCCTAGTAAAAAAAGCCCAATTCCAACAAAAATTGTAATCACCCCATTTCGTCTATAATCTATTGGCTCTTTTTTTCTTTCCTCAAATATTTTTAACAATTCCTCTACTTTAGATGCATCATCTAAATTTTTAGAGATCTCTAAAACAGTTTCTCTCTTTCCTTTTGCATCTTTATATAGCCAGATAAATACAGCAATCGGAATTATAATTCCAGTAAGCATCCCAAAAATGGGTATTAAAATTTCAGTTTGATTGTGCATAAAATGATTTTAAAAGTTAATGTAACGCAAACGTAACATTTTATTTTATGATACGCAAACGTTACACTCATAAAAATTCGGAAATTTTATAAAGCATCAATTCTAATTGAACCATCTTAGTGTTAAAAACCGCTTGAAGTAAAATAGGCTATCGGTGACAGGTCTCACATTTTCCCTGAATCAAGAGCTGTGAGGAGGTTATTTCCCGATTTGGAATTTCAGGCAACTGAATGTCTACAGAAATACAGTCAATTTTACCGCAAACCACACATTCGAAATGAGGATGAAGATCCGTATGTTTGGATTTAGAGCAGCCCGCACATTTGGCATACCACTTATTACCGTCCTTCCCCAAAAACGAATGCAAAACACCATCGTCTTCGAGCTTATCTAAAACACGGTAAATCGTTGTTTTATTTATTTTGGCACGGAATCGCTTTACGAGTTCAATAACAGAAACCGCTGTTGTTTGGTCATGAAACTCGTTTAGCAACAAAGCTACCGATTGTGTTTTTCTTATGATCCCCATCTAAAGTGTAAGTTCTAAATTACCGGAAGTTATATCTATATGACAGCAGTCAGTTTGCACCACGTTGTCCGCTTGAATTACTTGCCGGCTGTTGATAAATCCTCTAAAACGGATTCGGCGCTCCTTATTAAATCCAATGGTCTGCAACTGTAAATCTTCTACCAAAGGATAGATTCCGGATTGTTGTGCCGCTTCAAAAGCCGCGTTGGACAGTGTAATCGTATAATCCGCATCGTTGTCAAGATCCATTACCTCAAAAGCATCCAAGGCAACCGACATTTGATTTTGATCCTTTATCACCACCTGAAACGAAACATACTGCTCCGTACAAAACGTGTTTTCACATGCTGGATCCGAAGTATCATCCTTCTTACATGAATAGAGCCCCATTGCCAAAAACGCAACTAAGAGCGGTACAAATAATGTATTCATTGGTTTCATTTTCAAAAAAATAGTACACAAATTTAATGCAACTTAGTTATAATAACAAATAAAAATTTATATTTGCAACTCAGTTGCATTAACATCTATCGTTGTGAATTTATTTATACTAAAACCTGATACCTATGGCGCACTGGCAAGCTCTCTTTGCCTTGTCCATTGCATTGCTACCCCATTCCTTCTTGTATCCGCAAGTTATGCTACCGCTCCTGTTTGGTGGACGCATTTGGACGCTATTTTCTTAACCGTTTCATTTTTTGCACTATACCGCTCCGTACAAACCACTACCCGGTACTTTATGAAATATACCTTATGGTCTAGTTATGGAATACTTTGTATGCTGATAGTTAACGAAAAAATGCAATGGGCTGAAATCCCAGAATTTGCAAATTATTTGGCGGCTATTGCTTTAGTAGGACTACATCTTTACAACTTAAAATATTGCCAATGCAAATCGGAAAATTGTTGTGTTAAAACGAAATAAAATCAATTAATAAATATGAACAAAAAACTTCCGGTTACCGTGTTGAGCGGCTTTTTAGGCGCAGGAAAAACTACCTTACTCAACCATATTCTTCACAATAAAGAAGGATTAAAGGTGGCTGTCATTGTCAATGACATGAGTGAAGTCAATGTAGATGCCGATTTGGTAAAAAGCGAAAATACGCTTTCACGTACCGAAGAAAAGTTGGTAGAAATGACCAATGGTTGTATTTGCTGTACACTTCGGGAAGATTTAATGGTCGAAGTAGAACGTTTGGCAACGGAGAACCGTTTTGACTACCTGCTTATTGAAAGTACCGGTATAAGCGAACCCATTCCGGTAGCGCAAACCTTTTCTTTTACCGATGAAGAAAAAGGTATTGATTTATCGCGTTTTAGCTTTGTAGACACCATGGTTACTGTAGTGGACGCTTTTAACTTCTTTAAGGATTTTGGAAGTCCCGAAACTTTAATGGACCGAAGTCTGACAGATATAGAAGGTGATTTTCGTACCATCGTAAATTTGTTGACGGATCAGGTAGAGTTCGCGAATGTCATAGTTTTAAACAAAACAGATTTGGTGTCAGAAGACGCCCTAGCGGTTTTGCACGCCACACTTCAAAAATTAAATCCAAATGCCAAAATCATCAACGCTGCATTTAGCAAGATTGCCCCAAAAGAAATCTTACATACCGGTTTATTCAATTTTGAAGAAGCGGAACAAAGTGCTGGCTGGATAGAAGAACTAAACAAGGAAGAACATCTTCCTGAAACAGAAGAATACGGAATCAGTTCCTTCGTATACCGAACAAAAAAGCCTTTTGATCCGACACGTTTTTGGAATTTTATCCATGAAAAGTTTCCGCACAATGTAATTAGAAGCAAGGGGTTGTTCTGGATAGCTTCACGACCCGATCAAGCCATGGTCTGGGGACAAGCAGGAGGCTCACTTCGAACAGATAGTGCTGGGGTATGGTGGTCGAGCATGTCCTTTGACGAACGCTTTCAGAATCCGACATTTCTCCAAAATCAGGATGAAATAGAAAGTAATTGGGACAGTACCTATGGCGATCGCAAAAATGAAATTGTCTTTATTGGCCAACATATGAATGAAACAATCATCCGAAAAGAACTGGACACGTGTTTGTCAACTTCACAAGAACTCGCCACCCATAAATGGGAAAAAGGGTATGAAGATAATTGGCCTGTTCACAGAACACATGCTATATAAACTGATATATTAACTTTAAATTTCAAAACCCATGATTACAAAAGAACAAGTAGTAGATGCCCAGCAAAAATGGGGCAACGGTGTCGTAAAAATTGGAGCACTCAAAGACAGCAGATCTGAATGTGAGGCTTTTGCAAGCGAATTTCTAGACCATCGCTACGCTTTTGAAGCGGGTACCGTTTTGTTTAAACCGACCAAATGTGAATTTGAACAATTCAGACCAACAAAAGCAGCAGCACTATCTTATTTTATTGCCGGAGATGATCGTGCTTGTAATGAGGACAAAGGTTTTGCTATCAACCCCTGGACAAAAGTACGTTTTGAAAACACAGGACTTATTTTAGAAGCAGAGCGAGCTATTGCCATGGGGAATTATTTTTTTACCGATGAAGACGGAAATGAAGCCAAAGTAGAATATACCTTTGGTTACAAATTAAGCAACGGTGTGTTAAAAATTGACCTACACCATTCTTCATTTCCATATACAAACTCATAACTGCAATCGTATGGGTAAGTCCCTTTTCCTTTTATGCCCAACCGATTACCTGGAACCTGTTATTAATAACATTTTTAAGGGTAAAAACTACTTCTATGAATCGCTTGGCAATTCCTTTGTTACCGATTAGCGAAACCATGGAAAGTCTAAAAGAATTGATTTACAAGCATCATATTGAAAACATATACTTTGTCCTTTCCAGTGATAACCAAATTATTTCGGACGCACTGGAAGGACAAGTTTATTCAGACATTAAAGGCTTAAAAAGTTCCTATCAGGTAATTGATAAAGAACATTCAAATGCAGCGTTGCAAACAAAAAACCAACGGTTCACCAGTCTTTCCTATTATCTGAATAAAAAAATAAATAAATTTCAGGAAGCTTTATCAGATATTACCTCATCATTCTGTGCGTGTTGATGGAAAAATCTTCAATAGAAAAAGTAATTCTTTTGAAAGTATCTATTCTGATTTGATTTGTATTCAGAAAGTCACTGTTTGAATTAAACACGCTTTTTTATCAGGAAGTTGGCATACTAAGCGCAAGTCTAAACCACCTTATGTTAAGTTAACGCAAACCTTGGAGCAACTTCAAAATCGCAAGAATATTATCCTTATATTTACTCATGAGCGTTTTGTACAAAAACTTCGCTCGTAGGGTCTTGATGCTTATGTACACTTACCCCCATTGCCTAGCTATAAATAAATTTTTGAAAACAGATACGGCGCCTTAATAGGCGTAAGTTCAATTTAAATAATCAAACATGAAAAAACCAGTTACAATCATTCCGTCCCTCCTACTGATTGTAGGTATGTTACTAGTTGGCAATCCTATTGCTGCACAGAAAAAAGCACAAAAAGAATTAAAGTTAGACGCTTTAGAATGGCGATTTATCGGTCCTATTGTTGGAAACCGTGGATCTGTTGTTATCGGACACCCAACAGAACCCAATACATTTTACCACGGTGCGAGTAACGGCCTTTGGAAAACCGAAGATGCTGGAACTTATTGGGAACCTGTAGGTGATGCGGATTTCAACTTTGGAAGTATCGGAGCCATGGAGTTTTCAGAATCCAATCCGGATATTGCTTATGTAGGCCTAGGAGAACCACAAATGCGGAACAACGTAAGCTGGGGAGATGGTGTTTACAAAACCACCGACAATGGTAAAAACTGGTCACATGTTGGCCTTAAGAATGTAAGACATATTTCTCAGGTTCGCGTACATCCAACCAATCCCGATATAGTATTTGTAGGTGCCTTTGGTGATGCATTTGGCCCCAATGCAGACCGCGGTGTTTATCGTACCAAAGATGGCGGTAAGTCATGGGAAAAAGTATTGTTCAGGAGTGAAAAAGCAGGTTGTATCGACCTTGTCTTGAATCCTTCAAACCCTAACGAACTCTTTGCTTCTATTTGGGAATTCGAGCGAAAAGCCTGGGGACCAAAAACAGGCGGTCCCGAAACTGCCTTATACAAATCAACAGACGGAGGTGATACCTGGAGTGAAATTACTTACAATTCAGGGTTGCCTGAAGGAGGAAGAGGAAGAACTGGAATTACCATGTCGGCAGCCGATGCCAAAAAAGTATACGCTTTGATTGATTCTGAAACAAAAGCGGGCTTATATGTGTCCAATGATTTAGGTGAAAACTGGGAATTTGTATCGAATAACTTTCAAATCATTGGTCGCCCTTTTTATTATAGCCATATTTATGCAAGCCCTCACAATGCAGACGAACTATGGAGTCCAAACAACCGTAACTTTATGTCGAAAGACGGTGGTAAAACATGGACTTTAGATCCTGGTATTAAAGATGATTTTCACGATGTTTGGATTTGTCCTAAAGACCCCAATAGAATGATTGCCACCAACGACGGTGGATGTCAGGTGAGTATGACCCGAGGTAAAACCTGGTCGACCCAACATACACAAAGAAATTCACAGTTCTACAGAGTCAACGTAGATAACGACTTTCCATACAATGTATATGGTAGTGGGCAAGATATATTAGCCTATAAAATTCCTAGTGCTTCTCGTTGGGGAGGTATTTCCGGTTATGAAACCACCATTGTTGGGAATGGAGAAATCAGTAACGTTATTCCAAACCCAGACGACCTCAATATTGTATATAATATTTCGGGAGGTGCTCCTATGGGAAGCGGGGCTCCTTTTACAGTAAACAATTTGGCAACCGGACAAAATGAAGTGCGTTCTGTTTGGCCTGTACCTTTGTTTGGATTGAATGGTCACGACTTAAAATATCGATTCAATTGGGATTTGGCTTATTTCTTGTCGCCACACGATTCTAAAACTATTTACTTAGGCGGAAACGTGGTATTTAAAACCACAGACGAAGGTTTGACCTGGGAGGTAATCAGTCCCGATTTAACTAACGACATCAAAAAACGTCAAAAAATTACAGGTACTCCATGGTTGTCAGAATATTTTGGTCAGGAAATATACAGTACTATCAAAAGAATGGACGAATCACCTGTAAAACAAGGTGTCATCTGGACCGGTTCTGATGATGGAAAAATTCATATTACCAAAGACGGTGGAACCAACTGGGAAGACATTTCAATCAAGGACAAATCGTTGCCAAAATATTCGCAGGTATACGAAATAACCCCTTCCCCTCATGATGCTGCAACAGCCTATGTGGTATTTTCGAATTTCAACACATATAACGACTACAAACCCTATATTTTTAAAACCACGGATTATGGTCAGTCATGGGTAAATTTATCTGCCAACTTCCCTCAAACAGAGATTACACGTACCATTCGCGAAGATAAAGTACGTAAAGGCTTGTTGTTTGCAGGTACTGAAACTGGTGCCTACTACTCATTAAACGATGGAAAAAACTGGCACAAATTAAAAGTGAATTTACCAGCGGTCCCTGTTGTAGATATGAAAATTAAGGACAATGATTTAGTTATTGCAACCAACGGTCGTGGATTCTGGATCATGGATGACATCACTCCATTACGAGAAATTGGAAAACGAACCTAAAGAGATTGGCATTGAAATTTTGGATGCTTCCGGGAAAGTACTTCGCAATTATAGCAAAGCTGAAATGGCCCTTAATTTTGGAAAAGATGGAGGTGTAAATTCTGGACTTAATAAATTTGTTTGGGATATGCGTATCAACAAGCTTTCCTCAGTACCGAAGCGACCCGGTACAGCAGTTATTCCAATCGTTACTCCTGGCAAATACACTGTTAAATTGACTGTTGACGGAACCGAAGAAAGTCAGGATTTTGAAATTTTTATGAGTCCCAAAGAAAATTACTCCCAGACGCAATCCGATGCTAAATTTGCTTTTTGGATGGATATGTACAATACCGCAGAAAACTCCATACAAAACGTGATTTCAGCCTTAAAAGTAAGAGATGATGCCAAAGCTAAACTAGAAACTTTTAAAACTTCAGGAGCAAAATCAAGAAGCATCTCAAAGGCAGAAAAACAATATGCCTCAATCGAAGCAATTGTAAACACCTATGAAGGTACTTATGTCTCAACTGGAAGAACTTTGGCAGAGGTAATTAACTTACCGGCTACCATTTTATTTAAAATGTCTTTTATGAGTGGAATTCTCGATCATTCGGAAGGCCCGGTGTCTCAAAGTATGAAAACGGAGTTTGAGCAGTTAAAAGTGGAAGACAAAGCCGCTACCGAGCAGTATGAAAAAGACATTGCCAAAACCTTGGAGAAATTCGAGAAGATGTTGCAATAATATATACAATCATAGGGAAAGAAGAAGTGTCTTTCTCTATGGTTTCTTTTTTGAAAATTTCACCATTCATAGCGTTAGACTGTGACTAACACAATTATTTATGGATGGACGGCCTCTTTGTTTGCCGCAGGTTTTCTTTCAGGACGACTGACCATATACACACCAAAAAAGATGGCCAGTGTTGCCAATACCTTGACTAGGGAAAGCGTGTCGCTATCTACAAATAAGGCATATATAGAAGCAAAAACAGGTTGTAGGTAGACAAAAACGCTTACAGTAGTTGGTTTAAGTTTTGTGAGCGCAAACAAATTAAATAAATAATTTAAAAAAGTAGTAAAAACAATTACATATAACAAGCGTATTACCATTTCTCCCGGCATTTGTTGCCATTTTATTGATATCAACTCTGTATAGGAAAAGGGTAGCACAAATAGAATCCCTATAAGGTACATCCACTTGACGATATGAACCGGGTGGTATTTTTCTAAAAGTGATTTTACAATCACCAAATACAAACCATAAGAAGCGGCATTTACAAACACCAAAAAGTTACCAAATACAGCATTTTCTGCTTGTCTAAGATCTTGTCGATAGGTAATCAAAACAAACGCTCCTACAAGTCCGATAATGACACCCAAAATTTTATTCCGATGCATAGGCTCTTTCAACAGCAATGCAGAAAACAACATAGCCATGATAGGCGTAGCTACCCCTATTGCAGCCGCTGTTATAGGTGTTGTGTCGTTCAAGCCTTTGTAAAAACACAACATATTCATACTGGTGCCAAAAACCGTTGCCAATACAATTCTAGGGTAATCTTTGCGTGCTATGTGTTGCTTTTTTATAAAAATACCTGCAAACCAAAACAGCACTGCCGCCCCAAATACACGAAAAAAGATCAAAGCAAAGGGCGCAATATAATTTGGCATCAGTTCTTTTGCAACGGTATAAGATACACCATAAATAATTGCAGTACTAAAGGCAGCCAATAAGGCAATATTTCTTGAATTCATGCTTTTATTAATAAGTACAAAGATGCTGTATTTTTTTAGTCCGACAATCATAAAAAACATTGGATTCAATTTTCAACACCCTAATAATATTTCTATTTTTACAGGACAAAAGAAATTCGATGAAAGACACACATAAACATATATTGGTGATTCGATTATCTGCCATGGGAGATGTTGCCATGACGGCAGTAGTAATCAAAGCCTTGATTGCCCAACATCCCAATGTAAAAGTGACTGTTTTATCAAGAGCTTTTCTTGAACCACTCTTTAAAGACCTTCCAAATGTAAATTTTTACAATGCAGATACTACTGGAAAACACAAAGGCCTTAAGGGTATCTACACATTGTATAGAGAGTTAAAAACTTTACATATCGATGCGGTTGCAGACCTGCACAATGTGATGCGCTCTAAAATATTGAGTCTATTTTTTAGTGGAACCAAAACGGCGACATTAGACAAAGGTCGTGCTGAAAAGAAAGCATTGACACGCGCTAAAAACAAGGTATTTAAACAACTTAAAACTACCCATGAACGTTATGCTGATGTTTTTAAAGCTTTGGGGTATTCCATAGATTTGTCTAAAGTCGAATTTTCCAAACCTAAAAAACTCACTACAAATTTACAAAACATTGTAGGCGAGCTATCCGAACCAACCCGTTTAATTGGGATTGCACCTTTTGCGCAACACGCGGCAAAAACCTATCCTATAGACCTTATGGACGAGGTTATTGAAAAACTTTCTGTAAAAGCGAATCGAAAAATAGTATTGTTCGGAGGTGGCGCTAAAGAAACGGCTATTTTAAGTGCTTTAGCAGACAAATACGCCTCGGTAATTTGCCTTGCAGGGAAAGTAAAACTCAGAGAAGAATTACTTTTGATTTCCAACCTCAATTGCATGTTAAGTATGGATTCTGGGAATGGTCATTTTGCAGCGCTATACGGAGTGCCTGTCGTAACAATCTGGGGAGCCACGCATCCGTATGCTGGTTTTGCTCCTTTTGGACAAGACATAAATAATACAGTTACACCAGACCTAAATAAATTCCCATTATTACCAACCTCTATCTATGGCAATAAATTAGTGGAAGGCTATGAAAACGTTATGCGAACTATTTCACCGAACACAATTTTAACCAAGATAAATCAGACGCTAGAGAACTGAATACAAACACTCTAAGTATTATTCATTTTGATGTAAGTACTCATTGAATAAATGTGTAATTACTTGCATATGCTCTTGCACAAGTACTCCATTATGAGTAATTGGCAATTTGTAATTCACAATATCTGTAGTCATATCTCTTTTTATAAGCGATAAATTCTCTGAATTGAGAGCATCGAAATTTCTATAGTGGATGGAATTTTTATCTCCCATAGCACTCACAAAACCCATTTTACAATGTATCTGTTTTGGTCTATATTTTACCGCCAAACTAAAATTACATTTTTGTGGGTTAAGGGCATGCTCTTCAGCTCTTGTTCTCCTTTTAGAACTAGATGTTCTAATTTGTCTATTATTTTTAGAACGAAATCGGTTGATTCTATTTTTCAGTTCTCGAGTCCCCATATCAAATACATATTGCCGAATCTCTCTCTTTTCCTTTCTATCAGACATTAAGAACCTCTTACCGTAAAACGCCAACCTGTTTATGATAGAAAACTCGTTGAATTTATCAAGGATCATTTTGGGATGATAGGTGTCCATCAAAAATAAAAACGGTATTTTTTTTCCTTTCTTCTCAAGCAATTCTACAATCGCATTCGCAACCAAACCCGACATAGAATACCCTACCAGTATAAACGTCTCATGCGAACTTATCTTTTCTAAAGCATCTACATACATAATAGCCGCGCTTTCAATTGAATTAGGTATTTTTTCAAAATCCAATCCAAAAGGTACTGTTGTTAAAACCGGATGCCCATCATCTAAATAATGTTCGAATTGTTTGGCCAAATTATACCCTTCCGATTGTATCAACTGAACTACCAATATGGGGGTTTTAGTTCCTTCTTTTCTCAAATATTTAACCTTTGTTGGCTCTAAAGAACCTGAGGTATTCTCTATAAAATTTGATTGTTTATCTATCGTATCCAATGCTAAAAAATCAGTAATATTAATCTTTTGTTTTAACTTTTGCTCAACTTGATTAAAAATCATAACATTCCTTAACGAATCTCCTCCCAACAAGTAATATACATCTGTAATTCCAATAGGTTGAACACCTAAAACGTCTTCCCAAATTTCTACCAATACCTTTTGCAAGGCGCTCTTAGGAGCACAATAGGAAATCCCCATATCTAACCTTTTATTATCTGGCTTCGGTAATGCTTTTCTATCAATTTTTCCGTTCGGGGATAAGGGAAATTCCTTCAAAGCAATAAATAAATTAGGAATCATATACTCAGGTAATTTTGTTCGTAAAAACGATGTCAACTCATCAAAGTCTATTAACGATTTGGGCACATAATAGGCTACTATCTTCGTATCCTGCCCTTGAATCGTATTCCCAACCACTACGCAATCTTCGATAGCTAGATAGCTCCTTAAATGATATTCTATTTCCTTAAGTTCTATTCTCTGCCCTCGTATTTTTATTTGAAAATCTATACGCCCATGAAAGTTAATAAACCCTTCAGAATTTTAACTTCCAAGGTCTCCTGTCTTATACATCCTTTCATTAAATTCATTGATTGTAAAGTGGTTGGAAGTCAACTCTGGGCGTCGATAATACCCTTGAGCCAAACCTGGTCCCGATATATATATTTCCCCTACCTCACCCTTTTTAACAGGTACTTTGTTTTCATTTAGAATGTGAATTTTCATTCCTGCTACAGGACGTCCAATTGGTATGGATGTAGAACGGCTATTTCTATCACATATCCAATGAAGTACAGCTATTGAGCATTCTGTAGGTCCATAGGTATTAATCAATTTCGCGGTTGATTTTTCAAAGAAATCTCTTACCAATTTTGTGTCGAGTACTTCTCCACCTAAAATCACCTTTGTAAGAGAAGTGCACTTTGAAAAAGCTTCATACATAACATATGTTTTAAGAAGCGAAGGCACAGAACAAAGTATACTAATGCGCTCTTTCTGTATAAGATCTAATAGATAAAAGCTTTCATAGTGGAATTTTGGTCGAGATAACACAAGCAAAGAACCACTTCCTAGGGCAAGAAAAATTTCTAATAACGAAAAGTCAAAGGTGTATGAGGCGTGTTGTAAAAATACTTCTTTGGAAGATATATCATATGCTTCTTTATTCCATAAAATATGATTTGACAATGCAAAATGCGACAAAAGAACACCCTTTGGTTTCCCTGTAGATCCAGAGGTATAAAGCACTACGGCAGGACTTTCTTTTGTAAAAACTACCTCCTTTTTTAACGCTGAAGTCTTTTCAATATGCCCCCAATCTGTGTCTAAATTTACGATTTGAAGACTTTCAATAACGGTGGTGTATTTAGTAGAGATAGCCCATTTAGAAATAAACAAGGGATGCGAATTATCATTGCATATAAATGACAATCTTTCATCAGATATTTCTGTTTCAATCGGCAAATAAGCGGCACCACACTTCAGTATCCCAAAAATACCAATAAACATTTCTATCGAACGCTCAATACAAATTTTTACTACATCACCTGACTGTACTCCTAAAGAAATCAAATAATTAGAAAATTGAGAACTTCTCTTGTCTAATTCTTGGTAGGTAATTACCTCATCACCGCATTTTAATGCGTCATTGTTAGGGTTTACAATTGCTTGTTTTTCAAACAATTCATGCAATACGTTTTGTTTCATAAGGAACCATAATTCAAAAAACAACTGACCAAGTCACCTTCATTGTGGTTTCGAAATATTAAGCATTTTCTTTAGGGAAAATTTTATTTCCAAAAAATATTAAGATCATCACTCCAATGGTAATGGCGGAATCAGCAACATTGAATATGGCATTAAAAAAGGTAAAATGCTGTCCTCCAACTTTTGGCATCCATGCTGGAAAAACCCCGTTATACATAGGAAAATAAAGCATATCTACCACTTTTCCGTGAAAAACCGATCCATATGGATTTTCAGAAAATAAAGTTGCCAATTGGTAATTTGAATGGTCAAAAATAACTCCGTAAAACACAGAATCCAGAATATTCCCTAAAGCACCTGCAAAAATAAGGGCTATTGAAACTATAAGTAAATGATGTGCTTTCTTTTGGAGTGAGGTTCGCAACCAATAACCAATTCCTACAATGGCAAACAACCGAAAAAGTGTTAAGATCAATTTTCCAGTTCTTCCTCCAATTTCAGCTCCCCAAGCTGCACCATTATTTTCAATAAAATGAATACGAAACCAATCGAAAACATAGATTTCTTCGCCCAACATAAAGTTGGTTTTTATCCATATTTTACTAATTTGATCTATTGCCAATACGGCAATGATAATAAGAATTGCTTTTTTCAAATATTTTTTATTTCTATCTAGACCAGTTACCTACTATGTTTCCCACAGTAAGCCCCTGTTCTATTGTTTCTTTTTTGCCTCAATACTCAAGGTTGCATGCGGCACCAATAATAGACGTTGCTTTTGTATGAGGTTTCCAGTGACTCTACATACACCATAGGTTTTATTTTCAATCCGTAATAAGGCATTCTTCAAATCGCGAATGAATTTTTCTTGTCGAATTGCCAACTGTACATTCGCCTCTTTCGCCATCGTTTCTGCACCTTCTTCAAAGGCTTTGAATGTCGGTGAAGTATCATCTGTACCGTTCGTGCTATCGTTTTTATAGGCACTGTTCAAAATATCTAGGTCCTCTTGCGCTCTCGCTATTTTTTTTAAGATAATCTCTTTAAACTCGTTTAAGTCATCTTCTCCGTATTGTGCTTTGATATTTTCCATAGTGCTATGATTTACTGATTAGAACTTTACTCTTTATATCGTCGAATTCAATGGCTACACCTTCTTCAGACAATTCAGAGACAAACTCTAATGATTTGGTTAATGTTTCATTTTTAATATGTTGCTCATTCTCAAGAACCGCTTCCTCCAGAATTGCTTGATTTTCAATCGTTAATTTAATCTGGTCTGTAACTTCCAAGCCAGTGTCTTTACGAATGTTTTGAATTCTATTGATCAACTCTCTTGCAATTCCTTCTTTTCTCAATGCGTCTGATATATGCACATCCAAAGCAACCGTTAAACTGCCTTGGTTTGCTACCAGCCAACCTTCGATATCCTGAGAAGAAATTTCTACCTCATCTGCCGATAAATCTACAAATTTTCCGTTTATTTCTAAAGAAATTTTACCTTCTTTTTCGAGTTTTGCAATATCTTCTTGGTCAAACTTTTGCACCGCAGCGCCAACAAAGCGCATTTCTTTCCCAAACCTTGGGCCTAATACCTTAAAATTAGGTTTGATATTCTTCACTAAAATCCCTGAAGCATCGTCTAGCAACTCTATCTCTTTTACATTTACTTCAGAAATGATTAGGTCTTGAATAGCCAATATATCTTCACGGTCTCTTTCATCTAAAATTGGAATCATGATACGTTTTAAGGGTTGTCTCACTTTAATCATTTCCTTTTTTCGCAAGGATAGTACCATTGAGGCTATTTGTTGCGCCTTTTGCATTTTACGTTCCAAATTAGCGTCGATACTTGTTTCATCGCAAACAGGGAAATCGGTCAAATGTACAGATTCTTCGTGCGTATCTGATACTGCATTTGTCAAATCTTTATATAAATTATCCATAAAGAACGGTGCAATAGGGGCTCCTAATTTGGCAACTGTAAGCATACAGGTATACAAAGTTTGATACGCAGAAATTTTATCTTCCGCATAGTCTCCTTTCCAAAAACGTCTTCTACTCAAACGCACAAACCAGTTACTCAAATTCTCTGAAACAAAATCTTGAATTCCTCTTGCTGCCTTTGTAGGTTCGTATGCTGCATAGAATTTATCCACATTTTTCACCAAAGTATTCAATTCAGAAAGAATCCAACGGTCAATTTCCGGGCGCTTTTCAATCGCGATTTCTTCTTCTGCAAAACAGAAATTATCTAAGTTGGCATACAATGAAAAGAACGAATAGGTATTGTACAGCGTTCCGAAGAATTTTCTACGTACTTCGTCAATTCCATCGATATCGAACTTTAAATTATCCCACGGATTTGCATTGGAAATCATATACCAACGCGTAGCATCAGGACCATAGGTGTCCATGGTTTCAAATGGATCGATTCCATTTCCTAATCGCTTGGACATTTTTTTACCATGCTTGTCTAGCACCAATCCATTCGACACCACATTTTTGTAGGCCACAGAATCAAACACCAAGCTACTAATAGCGTGTAAGGTATAAAACCACCCTCGAGTTTGATCTACTCCCTCCGCAATAAAGTCGGCCGGATAGAATTTTTGATCATCAATCAAGGCTTTATTTTCAAAAGGATAATGCCATTGAGCGTAAGGCATCGATCCTGAATCGAACCAAACATCAATCAAATCAGATTCGCGTTTCATCGGTTTTCCCGAAGGAGAAACCAAGGTAATCTGATCTACAATATTTTTGTGCAAATCGATTTTATCATAATTTTCTTCCGACATATCACCTACTTTAAAATCGGCAAATATATCTTCTGAAGCTACTCCAGCCTCGATAGCTTTTTGAATTTCATTTTTCAATTCCTCAACAGAACCAATAATTGTTTCTTCAGTTCCGTCATCTGATCTCCAAATTGGAAGCGGGATTCCCCAGTAACGAGAACGCGATAGGTTCCAATCGTTGGCATTCTTTAACCAGTTTCCAAAACGTCCTTCACCCGTAGATTTCGGCTTCCAGTTGATAGATTCGTTCAGGTCGAACATTTTATCTCTTTGCTCGGTTACTTTTACAAACCAAGAATCTAGAGGATAGTAAAGAATAGGCTTATCTGTTCTCCAACAATGCGGGTAACTGTGCTTGTATTTCTCAACA
This sequence comes from uncultured Flavobacteriaceae bacterium, assembly GCA_943789365.1. Taxonomy (GTDB): domain Bacteria; phylum Bacteroidota; class Bacteroidia; order Flavobacteriales; family Flavobacteriaceae; genus Flavicella. The sequence continues at coordinate 1,675,443 of CALSTV010000001.1, forward strand.
TGAAATGCTTTGTTTTCTTCTTTTAACTGAATAGCAATCTCTACGTCAACCGATCTTTCCGGAACTTCGCCTTCGTTGTAATATTCATTTTTCACATATTTACCTGCATAGGGGCCCACATGCTCCGTAAATTTACCTTGCAAGTCAACCAATGGAATTGGATTATCGTTTTTGTCTAAAACCAACATTGGCGGTACTTCTGGATCTGCTTGTTTAGCAACTTGTGCATCATCGGCTCCAAAGGTTGGTGCCGTATGTACAATTCCAGTACCATCTTCAGTAGTTACAAAATCACCAGAAATTACTCTAAAAGCGTTTTCAGGGTTTTCATAAGGCAATGCAAATGGCAACAACTGTTCAAATTTTGCACCTACCAATTCTGTTCCTTTGTAGGCATCTACCGTAATAAATGGTATTTTTTTATCTCCGGCTGTATAGTCTTTGAGAGCAGCTTCATTTTCAACTTCAAAGAATTTTTTCCCAAATTGCTTTCCTACCAAAGCTTTTGCCAAAATAACGGTTATCGACTCAAACGTATATTGGTTGAAAGATTTAACCGCTACATATTCAATTTTAGGTCCAACTGTCAAGGCTGTATTCGATGGCAATGTCCAAGGCGTTGTTGTCCATGCCAAGAAATGTACATCCCCTTGAAGTTCTTGCAAACGGGCAGGTAAGGTTTCTTTAATAGCCTTAAACTGCGCAACAATGGTGGTATCCGTTACATCTTGATACGCTCCGGGTTGGTTGATTTCATGTGAGCTCAATCCAGTACCTGCTTTTGGAGAATAGGGTTGAATGGTGTAGCCTTTGTACAATAAATTTTTCTTGTACATCTGTGAAAGCAACCACCATACAGATTCCATATATTTAGGTTTGTAGGTAACATAAGGATCTTCCATATCTACCCAGTATCCGATACGTTCGGTAAGATTATTCCATACGTCGGTGTATTTCATCACCGCTTTTCTACAGGCATCATTGTACTCTTCAATCGAAATTTTTGTACCAATATCTTCTTTGGTAATTCCAAGTTCTTTTTCAACGCCAAGCTCTACTGGCAATCCATGGGTATCCCATCCTGCTTTACGTTCTACTTTAAAACCTTTCATGGTTTTATAGCGAGGAAAGATATCTTTAATGGTACGTCCAATTACATGGTGAATTCCAGGCAATCCGTTTGCTGAAGGTGGTCCTTCAAAAAACACATAAGGATCTTTTCCTTCTCTGCTTCGAATACTCTTTTGAAAGATGTCATTATCCTTCCAAAATTGCAACGTCTCTGCCGCTATGTTCGTCAAACTTAAGCCTTTGTGTTCTCTAAATTTTGCACTCATTTTACCCTGTATTCAATTGAGTTGCGAAATTACATATTTTCTGTCTATTGAGAAACATGATTTTAAGAAAAATAAAACAGCCATTATAAGTGACTCAAGGTCTGTGAATGAATAATTTATATCGCTAATAAATAATAATTCCTTGCTGCGCTTAAAATCAAAAGCTAGGCGGTTCTTATTTGTTTTGATATTTAATTTTACGCAGTACCCTTAAGGCTTCTTTGTATTTGATATATGCCGTTTTATCTATCAAGTTTTTTAAAAAGGGACTGGCTGTTATCAATTTTTCCTTTGCCTTATGAAATCCATTGATAGAGCATATCAGGTAGGTTGTTGGAAAATTTTGCAAGGTTTTTTCATCTGCTTTAGAAAGTTTTCTTGCGGACAAACACTTTTCTAATACGCTATTATTTGTTGTATAAATATCTTGCAAATGGGCACTATCAAACTGAGGAGATTCAAATAAAAACAATGAGGAAATATGATATTTTCCATTGTCCTTAAAATGGATAACTGTTTTTTCTAAAGGATAATATTGATAGGTATCGAAAATCCCAAGAAACACATATTCTGTAATGATAAAGGATTCTTCGTTAATTTGAATCTTTACACGATCCAATGCAGAGTAGAACAGTCGGACTTGTTCTTTTATCAATTCAATATCTACCCTAGAGTAGTATATTGAATTCCGCTCTTTTTGTTTTTCTCCTGCCCAACACAATACGAACGATTCTTTAAACACTAGGTATTGTGGATTTAGGTTTTTAGGATGTTGCTCCATAAAGTCGAAAACTCCATTGAGCGTCAACGACAAGGTATTGCTCGAAGATTTTTCGAGTTTTTCGACAAGGGCTTTGTTGCTGTTTTTAAGTACAAATCCGGTTTGAGTTGGGCTCGAACTACTACCTTTCCTAAAAAAAGCCATTCCTGTGGTATATTTCCAATAATTCTTTTTGAGCGAAGTGAGTTTGTTTATGGGTAGTATGGTGACCAATGCAACCACTTTGTGTCGTTGCAATTTTGGAAAAGAAATGTTTTCGTACCGAATACTTGGCGGGTTTATTAAGCAGGAGTTTATCAGGTCTTGAATTCTGCTATCATCAAAAAAATCGACCCCTACAATTCTATTTGAATTGTCTTCAACACCAATTACTATGTAGGAATTGTTTTCGGGATTGGAGTTTGACAAGGCGCAAATATGCTTTAAAAATTTTGCTTTTCCTTCTTTTGAATCCAAATCAATTTTTAACTTTTTATCATAGAAACTATTTTCATCGTTGTGATTGAGCAAGTTTCTGATAAGAAGACGTTTATTGATCATTTTAAAATTCTTTATGAATCTGTGTACCTGAAGCTTGCGCTGTTGGTAGCACTAGTAAATCTGTGACATTTACATGTTGTGGTCTTGTCACAACAAAATGAATAATTTCTGCAATATCCTGGGCGGCAAGGGGTGTAAATCCCTTATAAACATTATCTGCTCTTTCTACATCTCCTTTAAAACGAACTGTAGAAAATTCAGTATCAACCAAACCTGGATGTACTGCGGCTACACGAATTCCATAGGCGCTCAAATCCATTCGCATGCCTTTATTCAGGGCGTCTACGGCGTGTTTGGTCGCACAATATACATTGCCACCTCCATATACATCTTTTGCAGAAATGGATCCGATATTGATGATCTGTCCTTGCTTCCTCTCAACCATATTGGGGCTAATGGCTTTAGTAACATATAATAGTCCTTTAATATTGATATCTATCATTGCGTCCCAATCCTCGGTATTTCCTTTATGAACGGGATCTAGTCCATGGGCATTACCGGCGTTGTTTATAAGAATATCAATGTTTCTAAACGTTTCTGGTAAGCCTTGAATTTTGGAGAATACGGTTGCTTTGTCTCTTACATCAAATTCCAACACGTGCACATCAGTATCTTTAGCTAATGTTTTTTGCAAGTCTAAAAGACGCTCTTTTCTTCTTCCACAAATAACAAGTTTGATCTTGTTTTTAGCGAAAATTTCTGCTGTAGCCTTTCCAATTCCTGAAGTTGCTCCTGTAATGAATGCTGTTTTGCTCAATGTGATTAAGTTTTAGTTAAAGGTATAAAAAAAACCGTCTCGAGAGAGACGGTTTTTATTTGATTGGATAACCACAACCAATCAAAATTAACTAACCAAACTTACTATGAAATCTTATTATATATTTTTCTTTTAATTTTTGTTCTTTCTCTGCTGTCTCTTTTTGTTTTCTTTTTGCTACCGTCTTTTAAATATTGAATAAAGTAACTTCCTTCAAATCTATAGGTAGTTTCAGAATCTATGTGAAACAACTCTACAATACTATCATTTATAACGACCAATTCAAAGGTTTCTGTATCATGGGAATCATAACTTAATGTTAAAATCTTTAAATTTTCAAAGCCTTCTACATCAAAAACCTCATATGCGCCACTATAATTCCAGTTTATAAAATCAATATTCGTGCCAAAAAGGCTTTTAGAAGCATAAAATGTAGCATCGAATTCTGGTGTAAACTTTAAAAAATTTTCATTATCGAATTCATTGAACCGTCCGTGGTTGCTTCGAAATATCTTTGTCCAGATTTCATAGTCTTGTAGGAGGTATTCTATATTTTCGTAAAACAGTTTGTCATAATCAAATTCATCTACCCCATAACCTATTAAATAATATGAGGTACGTGTAGCAGGATGGTACATTTCTATTTCGTTTTGCGAAATTTGCTTTATTTCATAGGAGTCAATTCCATCCAACTCATGATTGGTGACCAAAGTATCTCCAGCCCATGAATAACTACCCACTTGAATACCATAACCGTTGCCTATATAGCCAATTTCGGAAATATTATTATTTGCAAATAATGCGCCCCGATCGAAAGAAAGTGTAAATGCTAATTTCATATAAGGAATTGCATCTTGACCTTGTGTTTGGTGATAATCTACATACCAGAGATCGTAGTCTTCAACAAAAGCAGCCTCCGCTACTTTTGGATAGTACACTTCTTCTACATAGACATCTGTACACGAAGTACCCATTGACAATAAACCGATAAAAACGAAATATAAAGTAGTTTTCTTCATAGTGATAGGGATTAGCTAGCAATACCTATTCAAAGTCTGTGCCAAAAAACCATTAAGTCCTATAACGGCTGTCCCAAATCACTGTATTTGGTATTCCTAAAAAAATTACTTTCCTCCATCCTCCTCCTTGTTTATTTTGCCATTTGCTCCTCTAATTTCAAAGCCTTGGGATGCAGTATATTATTTTCCAAATGAATGTGAAGATGCAGATCTTCTTCAAACTCTTGGAGTGCTGTATAGAACGCCTTTAAAGTAGTACAAGCCGTATTTGGAGGCGTATAATTTTTGGCAAGAGCCGAGATTCTTTTGAAAAGATTTCCTGCATTTTCGTGCGCTGCTTCCATTAATTGGATAGGATTTTCGATGGCTTCAAAACCTGTAGTTACCAGTGCTTCCTTTTGTTTTTGAACCGCTACCAAGTGCTTAATATAAGGAAACAACACCTGTTCTTCTTCTTTCATATGCGTCACTAACGCTTCGGAAACTTCTCTGAAAAGAGATTTTATTTCTAGCAATTCTGGATAATGAATTCCATGTACATTGGCTACCTTGTTAGCATATTGTTGGATCTTCTCAATATTGGCTGTAACATAAGCATGATGAATATGAACAATATGATCCATCAAAAAATTCACATCCCAGCTCACATAGTCATAAACCTTATTTTTTAACTGAGAAATATTTTGCAATGCCCATTGCAATTCTTTATACATCAATCCTTTCTCGTCACATATTTTTCGGAGCGACACATCTCCTCCACAACAAAAATCAATTTCATACTTTTTAAACACATCAATCGTTTCGATGTTATAGGAAACGATTTCTGCAACACTACTATTCTCTGTTATGGTCAACATAGGCAAAAATTAAATTTTTAAAAGACTATTTTATCTTTTTTTTACAAATATAGATAATTGCCGCTCATAATGATCTTTTTTTTATATAATTCTCTCTAGAACACAAAAAAGGTCACTTCTTAAGAAGTGACCCTTTTTCAACTAATACACAAAGATCAAAATCAAGTACTTTTGTTTCCGAAGAGCTGAATATCGTGAACTATTATCTCGGTGGTATAACGATTGATACCTTCTTTATCTTCGTATTTCTGATGTGTCAATTTGCCTTCAACTGCAATTTCTTTTCCTTTCTTCACATACTTATCTACAACATCTGTAAGTTTACCCCAAACCACAATTCTATGCCACTGGGTGTCTTCTATTTTCTCCCCAGCAGCATTTGTATAAGCTTCACTTGTGGCCATAGCAAATTTTGCCAATTTCTTACCAGAATCTAACTCAATAATCTCAGGATCGACTCCTAAACGCCCAATCAATTGGACTTTGTTTCTCAAATTACTCATAACATTTTTTTTAATTAGTATTATTTCGTTAGTGTAACATAACTCACACAACGATACCGTAAAACAACAACTAATTCAATTCAAAACAGAGTTTTAAACATTTATTGTCGAATATAATTGATTAAAAACAACTATCTTTATATACTTTTATATTTTAGCTTATGTTAAATGTATTCAGCTATGGAAAGAAAATGCTTAGAGTGCAATACTATTATTTACGGAAGATCAGACAAGAAGTATTGTTCGGATTCGTGTAGAAATTCTAGAAACAATAGATTGAATTCCGAAGTCAATAAAACGATTAGAAAAACAAATCAAAAACTAAGAAAAAATTACAGCATCCTATTGGAATTACGTTCCGAAGGAATTAATAACATAAAGAAAAATGATTTGCTTGAGCTCGGATTTTATCTAAACTATTTCACACATACTCAAATTGATGAAAACAAAAAGGCTTGTTTTTACATCTATGATCTCGGGTACTTTAAACAAAACAACATGTATTTTATCATAGAAAAAGAAACTTCTACAAAATTGCTTTAATTATCTATTTATCCTTTAACGAAAGTGCTGCTTTTAAAATATCTCTTCGACTAATTTGCCCCACAAGTTTTCCATTTTCCATCACCGGAAATCTTTTTCTTTTGGAGGTATAAAACAAGTGAGCAACTTCAAAAATGGTCATGTCTGGAGCAATGGTATCGACATCTTTTACCATGTGATGATCCACTTTCACATCATTCATTGGCATATTATAATACCTGCTTTCGGCAATCTGTTTCATGCAATCACCTTCTGATATAATACCTAAGACTTCACCAGAATTACCAATTACCGGGCCACCAGAAATATTGTTCTTTAGTAAAATTTCCATAACCTCTAAAACTGTCTGACCTGGTTTAAAAGTAATCAGTTTGGTAGTCATATATTTCGAAACAAGAATTTTATCGGAATCTGACTTTTCTACTTTATTTACCGGTGCTTTGAAGTTTTTAATGGCCATAGTTTAAGTTTTAGAGAATTTTAAAGATACTTAATTTTTTTAATTTTCGACATACTCCGGTTATAATCTTCCAAAAAGAAGGTTCTATGACTAACTTTTATAGGGTTATTTTTTTCAAAAAACAGCCGGTACATTCACCCACCACCTCCTACAAAAAACCCTCTCATACAAAGTATAAGAGGGTGTATTCAATTTGGTATGAGCGCTCTAATCTACTTGAGTTACACGTAATGTGTTCACCATTCCTTTTTCTTTTACAGGAGTTGAGTTAAGATTTACTATGTACTCTCCTTTCCCTACAACACCTCTTTTGATTGCCAAAGCATTTACTTCTTCTATGGTTCTACGGGTAGATACATCATTATTGTAATACGTAGCCTTTACACCCCAAAATAAGTTTAGCATAGCTAACACTCTTTTATTTGGTGAGAACACAAGAATATGAGAATGAGGTCGCCATGCAGAAATCTGAAAAGCAGTATAACCAGAATACGTCAATGTAGAAATTACTTTTGCATTGATATTATCTGCTAGAATTGCTGCTTGATGACATACTGCATCCGAAACAAATCGTTTCGGGTCTTTCATTTTTGGCGCATTTCTTGGCACTTCGATCAATGGTGAGTGTTCTACACTTCGAATGATCTCTCTCATCTTCTTGATCACTTCATTTGGAAAAGCTCCAACAGAAGTTTCACCTGAAAGCATTACAGCGTCTGCTCCATCCATAATTGAATTGGCAACATCGTTCACCTCAGCTCTTGTAGGCACCTGATTGTCAATCATGGTTTCCATCATTTGGGTAGCAATAATTACAGGAATTTTAGCTTCCTTAGCTTTTCTAACCAAGGTTTTTTGCACCAAAGGAACTTCGGCCATCGGAATTTCTACACCTAAATCTCCACGTGCCACCATTAAGGCATCACAAAACGGAATGATTTCATCGATATTATCAACAGCTTCTGGTTTTTCTATCTTGGCTATAACCGGTGTTCTAAATTCAGATACATCTGAATTTTCACGAATTAATTTGTGAATATCTTCTAAATCTTGAGGGTTTCTTACGAATGATAAAGCGATCCAGTCAACCTGAAGTGATAAGGCAAAAATGGCATCTTTGATATCTTTTTCCGTTAACGCAGGTAAGGATATTGCAGTATTAGGCAAGTTTACACCTTTCTTGGATTTCAAAGGTCCTCCACGTAATACTTTTGTTGTTACGTTCGCAGCACCGTCTGTTGCTGTAACCTCAAAAAGCAACTTCCCATCATCCACCAATATTTGTTCTCCAACTTTCACATCTCTTGGAAAGTCTTTATAGGTCATAAATGCCTTTTCCTGTGTTCCAATCTCTAATGCCTCTGTAGTAAATGTAAAGACATCTCCTAGCGCTAATTCTACACCTTCAGCCATTACACCTACACGCAATTTAGGTCCTTGTAAATCGGCCAAACACGCAACGTGATATCCCATTTCGTCATTCAATTCTCTAATTACTTTTACGATTTCAGTTACGTTGTCGTAATCAGCATGAGAAAAGTTAATTCTAAACACATTCACACCCGAGATCATCAATTCTCTAAGCGTTTCTCTATTGTTAATTGCAGGGCCTAAGGTCGCAACAATTTTAGTTTTTTTAGTATTTGGCATAATTATAAAATTAAAAAGTCTTTAGATTTTAAGGTGTCAATATCGATCGTATACGAAGTTATTACTTGTTCCATATCTTTTATGGATTGAATGGTCTTATGTACTAAATACGGATCAAAATCTCCTTCTATTTTCACTAAAAAATCCGTTTTTTTCTTTTCGGGGATTAAATAGCTAGTTCTGTTTACTGTTTCGTTAATGGTTCCAAATAAGCCATTTGCAATAGGCACTTTTGAAACACCGTGGTATTTATTTGCAATCAAATACCAATTAATAAATTGCGACTCGTCTTCATAGTTGTACACCGAAAAGGTAGCATTTTGCACCTCATCCTCTACTACTAATGAATCTTTCTCCCTTTTAAACGAAGTTTGTAATGTTCTATTCAAAAGGTACGCCAGTTTGTAGTCAGACAAACTAGTATGTATACTAATTAGTGTAAAGTTCGAATCTTCAAAATCATCTATTTCTAAAGCGTGTACTTGCATATATACAATCTTTTATAAAGATAAAATCATTAAAATAGTCCAACTAAAAACACCTCTTTTGGATACACAAAAGTTTGGCTAAGTTACTCATTATTTAGAGTACACTAAAAAAAACATACGAAAACGTTGTAGGGAACTAGAGGATATCCTTAATTTCTTCCTGATAAATAAAGTAAACTCTCCGCGATGCAATTTCCTCCGCTTTCTTTTTAGCGGTCGCTCTTCCTTTCGAGATTACTTGACCATCAATACTTAATTTCACACTGTAATGCCTAACAGCTTCATTACCCGAATCCTCGTAGGTATCAAATTTTAAGGCTTTCTTGGTCTTTTGACACCATTCAATAATAATCCCTTTGTAACTAGTAATTTTATTCTCTAAAGCAGGTATATCGACGTAATTATCGATGACTCGCTTGTCTATAAATTTTTCACAATAGACATAGCCTCTATCTAAATATACGGCTCCAATAAGGGCTTCAAATATATTTCCATAAATATTGGGGCCCATCCTATTTCTTGAAATGGTACTTTTTACAAATCGAATCAGGTCTAAATCTTTTCCTAAAGCATTCAAATGGGATCTACTTACAATCTTGGAACGCATTTGAGTCAAATAACCTTCATTTCCGTCGGGCACCATTTTAAAGAGAAAAGCTGCCACAATAGAACCTAACATGGCATCGCCTAAGAATTCTAGACGTTCGTAGTTCACCCGATTTCCTTTTGCATCCAAAACTTTTACAGAACGATGAATAAACGCCGTTTTATAGTAGTCTAGGTTCTTTGGTTTAAACCCTAATAATTGTTTCAATTCTCCATAAAACACCTCGTCGTCTTCGTCTTGAGGTTTTATTATTTTACGGATGAATTTCAAAAGCTATTTCATCGATTTTCTTGAATAATACACAAGCATTGTGACCTCCAAAACCAAATGTATTACTCATTGCGACTTTGATATCTCTTTTTTGTGCTTTGTTTAAAGTAAGATTTAGTTTGTTATCTATGAGATCATCATTAGTAACATGATTGATCGTTGGAGGAATTACACCATTTTTCATGGCTAAAATAGAAGCAATCGCTTCAATAGCTCCAGCGGCACCCAAAAGGTGTCCTGTCATAGATTTTGTTGAATTGACATTAATGCCATACGCATGTTCACCAAACACATCCTTAATTGCCTTTGTCTCAGCGACATCTCCGAGGGGAGTAGATGTTCCATGAACATTGATAGCATCGACATCTGCCAGTTCCACACCAGCATCTTTTAAGCAGTTCAACATCACGTTTTTAGCCCCTAATCCATCAGGATGTGGTGCTGTCAAATGATGTGCATCAGCAGAAAGTCCTGCTCCGCTTACTTCTGCGTAAATTTTTGCGCCACGCGCTTTCGCATGCTCATATTCTTCTAAAATCAACGCACCAGCACCTTCTCCCATCACAAAACCATCACGATCATTATCGAAAGGTCTTGAAGCAGATTGTGGGTCATCATTTCTAGTAGATAGCGCATGCAATGCATTAAATCCACCCATTCCTGCTTCTGTAATTGCTGCTTCAGAACCTCCTGAAACAATAACATCGGCATACCCTAGACGAATATAGTTTAATGCATCAATAATTGCATTTGCCGAAGAGGCACATGCAGACATCGTTGTAAAGTTAGGTCCTCTATAACCGTGTTTGATAGAAATCATTCCTGGTGCTATATCAGCAATCATTTTAGGAATGAAAAATGGATTGAATTTTGGAGTTCCGTCACCGTTAGCAAAGTCCATTACCTGTTGTTGGAAAGTATCAATTCCTCCAATTCCAGCACCCCAAATTACACCCACTCTGTCAACATCAATATTCTCAGAAGTTAAACCAGCGTCTGCAATAGCTTCGTCAGATGCCACCATGGCATACTGCGTAAACTTATCCATCTTTCTAGCCTCTTTTCTGTGAATAAAATCATTGACATTGAAGTCTTTTAGTTCACAAGCAAAACGAGTTTTGAACTTGGCGGCATCAAAATGCGTAATTGGCGCAGCTCCGCTAACACCGTTTACCAGTCCATTCCAATATTCTTCAATATTATTACCAATTGGTGTTAATGCACCAAGTCCAGTTACTACTACCCGTTTTAATTCCATAAAAGTATTACTTTTTTGCTTCTTCAATATAGCTTACTGCTTGACCAACAGTTCCAATGTTTTCTGCTTGATCGTCTGGAATTTGAATATCAAATTCTTTTTCGAATTCCATAATCAATTCAACAGTATCCAATGAATCTGCTCCTAAGTCGTTTGTGAAGCTTGCTTCAGTAGTTACTTCATTTTCGTCAACGCCTAATTTATCAACGATGATCGCTTTTACTCTTGATGCAATGTCTGACATAATTTCTTATTTTAAATTTTAAATCGTGGCAAAAATAACAAACTTTCAATTAAAAAAAGGATTTACCACAAAAATGTGTTCACTAATGTAAAAAAATATCTTCAATATTTTGATTATCTTGCTCAAATATTAATAATATTTATTTCTTTTGCAGCTCATTATTCAATAATACAACATGATAAAAATTGCCATTTTTGCTTCTGGATCAGGCACAAACGCTGAAAACATCATCAAACACTTTCAAAACCATTCGAAAATATCTGTTGCTGCCGTTTTGAGCAACAGAAAAAATGCCAAAGTTTTGGAACGTGCAAAAAATTTAAACATTCCGCATCGCTATTTTAGCAAATCTGCTTTCTTAGAAACCGAAAATGTAGTCGATTATTTAAAGGAAAACGCAGATTTTATCGTTCTAGCCGGTTTTTTATTAAAAGTTCCTGAAAATATTCTCAAAGCTTTTCCAAATAAAATCATCAATATTCACCCTGCACTTCTCCCAAAATTTGGCGGAAAAGGGATGTATGGCATGCATGTTCACAATGCTGTAAAGGCGCAAAATGAAACCGAAACAGGTATCACTATTCATTATGTAAATGAAAATTACGACGAAGGTGCTATTATTTTCCAAGCAAGCACTGCTGTGCTCACTTCTGATACACCCGATGCTATTGCCGCAAATATTCACCAATTAGAACAAAAACATTTTCCTAAAGTAATTGAAGAAACTCTTTTGAAGAACTGAAAAGAGAAAGTTGTGAGTTAACAAACGTACTTGAATTTTATGTCTAAAAAAAAATACTACGTCGTCTGGGAAGGAAAAAAAAGAGGCATCTTTACTTCTTGGGCTGCTTGTAAAAAAAGTATTGACGGCCATCCGGGTGCCCAATACAAATCATTTGCCGATAAGGACATTGCCGAAAAAGCCTTTAAAGGAAATTACGAAGATTTTAAAGGAGTAAGTACAAAGAAAAAAGAACTAACTGCAAAAGAAAAGGAAGCCTATGGAAAACCCATACTGAATAGCATTGCGGTCGATGCTGCTTGTAGTGGAAATCCAGGACTTATGGAATATAGAGGCGTTGCCACAAGTACGAGTACACAACTTTTTATTCAGGGGCCTTACAAATCTGGAACCAACAACGTGGGTGAGTTTCTAGCTTTGGTTCATGGACTCGCTTGGCTCAAAAACAAAAAACAACCTACTTTGCCAATTTATTCAGATTCGAGAATTGCTATTTCTTGGGTACGCCAGCGAAAATGCAAAACAAAATTACCTGTCAATTCTGAAACTGAAATACTCTTCGACCTTATTAAAAGAGCTGAACTCTGGCTAAAAAACAACCCATTCCAAAACCCTATACTCAAATGGGAAACCAAAGCTTGGGGTGAAATTCCTGCAGATTTCGGAAGAAAGTAGCAACGCGTTGCTTTTTGCATCTCTCTCAGTTGAAAAACTCACATCCCCCTTTGTTTGTGCAATTACACAGTGCTTCCTTTCAAATTTTGCGTATCTCTGCAACTTTTCTAAATTTTATTTTCCTACCTTTTAACTTTCATTTTGACATAAAACAATCGTTTTAGAAGAAGCACTTATGAAATCCATACAGCACTATATATTTAAAAACGCGCTTGTATTCCTACTTATACTAATTTTTAACGCCTGTAAAGCACCCAAAAACACTGTTATGGAAACTTCACAATGGAATTATCCCGCGTTTAGAGAACAACAACACGCTTTTAAGTCTGAAGATGGTACGCTTACATACATAGACCAAGGCGAAGGCCCCGTGATTTTATTATTGCACGGTATTCCCACCTCTTCTTGGCTATATAGAAAAATGATTCCCGGATTGGTCGCAGCTGGATACCGTGTCATTGCCCCCGACATGTTAGGTTTTGGAAGTAGCGACAACCCTAAAGGCTACGAAGTGTACACACCCGAGAATCATGCAAAACGTCTTTTGGAACTTATGGATTCGTTGCATATAAAATCATGGTCACATGTTACACACGATGCAGGTGGTTTATGGACCTGGGAGTTGTTAAAAACAAATCCAGAACGTGTAAGCCATCTCATCCTACTCAATACTATAATTTACACTGAAGGTTTTCATCCTCCCATCAAAATGAAAGAAGGAGTCTTTGCTAAATTCAGTATGTGGCTCTATAAAAATAAAAGCACCACTAATATACTATTGAGTCAACTCTTTAAAAAAGGGCTCAAGGAGAACGAATTGAGCAAAGACGAAATTGCAGGATATAAGATTCCATTAAACGAAGGGAAAACTCGTGCCATGTACCAGTTCTTTAGCAATACCTGCAATACATTACCTAATTATGAAGAAACACTAAGAACCTGTAACATTCCAAGCCTTGTTGTTTGGGGCAAACACGATGACATGTTGCAATGGACACCTCAACAAGACAAGGTGCGCAAAGATTTACAAATTACCCCAGAAAACATCCACCTCATAGACGCTAAACATTTTATCCAAGAGGAAAAACCGAATTTGATTAATGATTATATCGTCAATTTTTTGCAACACCTAAAAAACCAAAAGATTCATGAAAATTAAATGTGTATTCTTACTTGTACTTTGCACACTATATCTCCAAGCCCAAAATCAGGCAGTAGATAGTATCCCTTCGAAAAAGTTCGATTTCAAACCTTTGATTCTTCCCTCACTCTTTGTGGGGTATGGTTTTGTGGCTCTGAACAATCCAACCTTATTTTCTATAGATACTGACATTCAAGAGTCATTTGACACTACTAAAAGTACGCGCATCGATGATGTTACGATGTTTTTGCCTGCTGCTTCCGTATATGGTCTCAATATGATTGGGATTAAAGGAAAGAATAATTTAAAAGACAGATCTATTGTGTTCGGAACGGCTTCTATTCTTGTTTTGAGCACCGTTTTTGCAACGAAATCTCTCACCAAAAGAGAACGTCCTAACGGAGCCTCAGAAGATTCCTTTCCTTCAGGACATACGGCGGTTTCTTTTATGGGCGCTGAGTTTTTATACCAAGAATACAAACATATTTCGCCTTGGTATGGCATTGTTGGCTATGGAGTGGCAGCGACAACCGGTTATTTGAGAATGCATAACAACAAGCATTGGTTTTCAGATGTGGTTGCCGGCGCTGGTTTCGGAATTTTAAGTACCAAAGCGGCATACCTCCTGCAACCCTATTTACAAAAAACACTTTTCAAAGAGGACAAAACGACTTCCTTTTTAAGTCCTTTTTACAACGGTGAACAATTGGGACTTTCTTTCGTTCGAAGTTTTTAAAATATCCGAAATCTCGCTTCAAATTACATTTTCTCACACTTATTCGTTGAGACTTCTGTATACCTATGCTTCTTTTCTCTCTTTATTGTTATGAGCAAATAAATTGAAAACCTTTCATTTAACAACACTACACATTTTTTTAATGTTTACAATTAAACATTTGTTATTTTATAAATATTTACTATGTTTGCAAACTATAAACATTTATTAATTAATTAATTATACCAAAATGAAAAATTTAAAAAAGAGTGTATTAGGAAAAAGAATGAAACTAGCAAGCTACTTAAGCGTGGTTTTTGCTTTTGTATTGACAACTTCGTGCAAAGACGACAACCATGGCCCTGTTGTCAATCTTACGGCTTCTGATGAAAACATTGTTGGAGAAGAAACTTCGATATTGACAGCAGATGCATCAGATGAAGACGGAGATGAACTCACCTATGAATGGTATCTTGTTGAAGAGAGTGGAGAAACAAAAATCAGTGATGCGACGGGTACTACCTATACAACCCCGCAAGCAAAAGATTTGACAGAAAACGTAACCTACGCAGTTGTGGTAAGTGACCATGAATATTCTGACAGAGGAACAGTCACCATAACTGTAAACCACAATTTTGAAGTAAGCGTAACGGCTTCAGAAACTGTAATTTTAGATGTAGGTTCGGTTGTACTTACAGCAATCGGTTGCGATTCTAACGATTCCGAGCTAAGTTATTCGTGGTACCAAGTAGTAACAGAAGGTGACGATTCCCCTATAGATGGAGCCAATGGGGTTAGCTATACGACCGAGGAAATCACCGAAACCACTTCCTTCTATGTAGTCGTAAATAACGGAATAGAGGATCTTACCAGCGAACCTATCGAAATTATTGTAAACCAAGCACCTATAGTAACGGTCACGGCAGATCAGACAGAAATTTCAGGTTCTGAACAAGTACTACTTACAGCTACTGCCGAAGATGGTGACAATACTGAATTTACTTATCAATGGTATTTAGTGGGAGAATCAGAAGACACGTTAATAGAAGGAGCAACCGAAGCTACTTACACAACTCCGATAGCCAACGACAATGTAGGTACTTCTATTTATTATGTCGTTGTGAGCGATGCATACCATGAAACTCAAAGTGAAGCTATTGAAATAGTAGCTACGCACGCAGTTGAAGTAACATTAGCAGCTGATGTACTCACAATTACAACAGCTGAATCAGTAACACTTACCGCTACAACTTTGGGAGCTTCACACGACAACCTCACTTACACCTGGTATCAGGATGAGGGGAACATAACTGACGGGGCTAATGAGTCAACTCTTTCTGTTGCTAACTTAGAAGTAGGTGAATACAATTATTATGTAATCGTAACTGATGACAGTGGAGACACAACAAGTAATACAATTACCATTACGGTAACCGAAGTTGCCATATAAAACCATAGTGGCATTTTATTCATTGAACAAAAAACCATCCATAGAATAATTTCTATGGATGGTTTTTCTGTTTAGTATTTTACTAATATACGGTTTCTTTGCTAATTTAAGACAACATCATTTGTGCTTTCTTAACCGCGGCCACCAATACATCTATTTCCTCTTTGGTGTTGTAAAAAGAAAAAGAAGCACGTACGGTTCCTGGAATTCCATAGGTATTCATAATAGGTTGTGCACAATGGTGCCCTGTTCGAACAGCTACACCTAACTTATCTAAAATAGAACCAATATCAAACGGGTGAATGTCGCCAATATTAAAAGAGATTACAGATGCTTTGTTTTTTGATGTTCCATAGATACGGAGCCCTTCAATTTGAGACAATTGTTCAGTTCCGTAGTCCAATAACTCTTGCTCATAGGCTCCGATTTTGTCAAAACCTATCCCATTCATATAATCTAAGGCAACCCCAAAAGCAATACCTCCACAGATATTTGGTGTTCCTGCCTCAAACTTATGTGGCAAGCCTGCATAGGTCGTTTTTTCAAAAGTTACCGTTTCAATCATCTCTCCTCCTCCTTGGTAGGGAGGCAATTTGTTCAGCCATTCCTCTTTTCCGTATAAAAGACCAACACCAGTAGGTCCACACAATTTATGCGCAGAAGCAACGTAGAAGTCCACATCCAACTCCTGAACATCGGGTTTGATATGAGGACAAGCCTGTGCACCATCAATCAAAACCGCTGCGCCTACTGCATGCGCTTTGTCAATAATTTCTTTGATAGGATTGATCGTACCCAAGGCATTGGAAATATGATTGGTAAATACCAGTTTCGTTTTATCTGAAAGCAAGGTATCATATACATCCATCTGCAATTCACCGGCTTCATTAAAAGGAATTACCTTTAATACAGCGCCTACACGTTCACACAACATTTGCCATGGTACTATATTGGAATGATGTTCTAAGGCAGAAACAATAATCTCATCTCCTTCTTTTAACAAGGCCGTAAAACCGGTTGCCACAATATTGATGCTATGCGTAGTTCCAGCTGTGAGTATAACCTCGTATGATTTTTTGGCGTTGAAATGCTTTTGAACTTTCAAACGCGCTTGTTCATAGGCGTCGGTTGCCACTTGACTTAATGTATGGACACCGCGATGAATATTTGCATTGTATTTTGAATAATATTCAACAATCGCATCAATCACGACTTGGGGGGTCTGACTGGTAGCTGCATTGTCGAAATACACCAAAGGCTTTCCATTTACTTCTTCGTTGAGAATGGGAAAATCTGCTCTTATTTTCTGGATGTCTAACATACGTAATGATTTGAATTGCAAAAATACTATTTGTATCATTAACAATCCTTTGTAATTGCGAAAAATAGCTTATTGAAGTACTATTTTACGGTGTATTGCTTTCTCTTTTGAAAAAACACCTAAAATATAAATCCCTTTTGAAAGGCCGGAAACATCCAAGCTTGCTCTGTTTACTGTAGTAAATGATTTTTGCAAACGAATTTTTCCGCTTAAGTCGTAAAACACAAGCTTTTGAAAGTTACCTCCGGAAATTGTGATTTTATCATCTCGAGTAGGATTTGGATGAATATAGAAATCGGAAGTGGGGTTTGCATTGTTGACCAATAAAGCACAGCTAAAAGCATTTTCTAAGGCTGTCGACAATTTCTGCCATCCCGTCGCATCCTGCCTTAATTTTGATTTTTCTTGTTCGAGATGCACAAAATTTCCATCAGAAGTAGTCGCTGCGTCATCACAGGGATCTACACTTCCGTTCAAATACCTCCCTTGCGTGTTGGTAGTTCCCAAAAGTCGGTCCCAAGCCAAATCAATATGCCCTAGCTTAAAAGTCAACGTATTGTCTACTGCAAATAATGCGGTCTTTATTGCTAGCGCGTGGTCATTAGCAGGTGTATCCTGAGTTCCATTCCCAATAATTACATAGGGATCCGTTTCTTTTTTGAGAATCCATGCAATTGGACAAAAACGGCATTATTATCTGCTGTATAGAGTTTTTTGGTAGCCCTTTGAAATGGCGTATCGTCGTTATGTGCGACATCTGAAATCCGATAGGCAGTAGTTGCTTCTGAACATACTGAGGTTGTTCCATCGCAACTCGAAAAGGAACTGTGGTTGCAGCGATTTGTACCTGAGATAAAAAGTGCTTTGGCATTCAACCGAACAAAACAATAGGCCCCCTGTTTTCCCGTATTAAAATCTTCATCGGGGTGTGGCGCTTGAATAATCAATGTTTCACGACAAGGGGTTGGATTGAATACATAACTGCCCCAATATTTTGATTGTGGTGCTTTTTCTTCTAAGATATAATAATCGTGATCCGGAGAAGCATCTGTGTCTGTATATTCCTTTACTTGGTAATTATAAGTGTCTGCCTCTGCTCTGGCCGACACCAGATCGTCATTTAACAAATAACCGATAGTGAGCTCCCAATCGTCTAGTTCCTGAGTAGTTGGACTCGTATAATCGTTACCCGAATCGCCCGGCATGGCCGCTAAGTAATTGTTCGAGTAGGTTTCTAAACTTCCGGATTCGGTTTGCGCATAGAGTGATATAGCACTACAAACAAAACACAAAAACAGTAGATTTTTCAATTTAATTAGCTGCATGCCTTAAAAATACAAAAATTAATACACTCATTATAAGAAATAAAAAACCCATGCTCAAAAAGAACATGGGTTTTCAAATCATTTTATAAATTGACTAGCTCACTTGAGATCCGTTCGCTACATTTTCTGTCGATGGTTGCACAAAGGCCAACTTTCCGTCTTTGGTATCGGTCATCAAAATCATTCCCTGACTTTCTACCCCTCTCAACTTACGAGGTGCCAAATTCACCAAAACAGACACTTGTTGCCCAATGATATCCTCGGCATTAAAGCTTTCTGCAATTCCCGAAACGATGGTTCTTACATCAATCCCTGTATCGACTTTTAAGACCAATAGCTTTTTGGCTTTCGGCATTTTTTCCGCTTCAATTATAGTTCCCGTACGGATGTCCATTTTTCCAAAGTCTTCAAATGAAATGGTTTCTTTTTGAGGTTCCGCTACTTTTGCTTCCGCCTCGTTTGCTTGTTTTGTCGCTTCCAATTTATCCAATTGTTTTTGTATTTCTGCGTCTTCTATTTTTGCGAACAATAACTCTGCCTTTCCAATGGTATGACCCGATGGGAGTAATTCTTCTTTTAAGGAAATGTCTTCCCAACTGTTCTCGATACGATGCGCTGTTGTTGCATCACTCGAACTGTTCTCGATACGATGCTCCTTCGTCGCATCACTCGAACTGACGTTATTTACAACTTGAGCCTGTGCCGAGCCTGTCGAGGTGCTCGAACTGACGTTGAGAATTCCTTTTAATTTTTTTGAAGTAAAAGGCAAAAACGGTTCACTTAACACAGAAAGGCCTGTGGCAATTTGAAGCGCTACATACATCACTGTTTGTACACGTTCAGGATCTGTTTTTATCAATTTCCACGGTTCTTGATCGGCCAGGTATTTGTTTCCTAATCGGGCAAAGTTCATCAATTCACTCAAGGCTTCTCTAAAACGGTAACGCTCTATCGATTTTGAAATGATTTGTGGAAACGCTCTTAGTTGCTCTAATGTTTCTTCGTCAATCTGAGTAAATTCTCCTGGAGCAGGAACCACTCCGTCGTAGTATTTGTTTGTCAACACCACCACTCTATTGATGAAATTTCCAAAAATAGCCACCAACTCATTGTTGTTTCTGGCTTGAAAATCTTTCCAAGTAAAGTCGTTGTCTTTCGTTTCAGGTGCACTAGCCGTCAAAGCATAACGCAATACATCTTGCTTGTCTGGAAATTCTTCCAAATATTCATGCAGCCAAACCGCCCAATTTTTTGAAGTAGACAATTTGTTCCCTTCCAAATTTAAAAATTCATTGGCAGGTACATTGTCTGGCAATATATATTCTCCTTGTGCTTTTAACATGGCTGGAAAAATAATACAATGAAATACAATATTGTCTTTTCCTATAAAATGTACCAGTTTGGTGTCTTTGTCTTTCCAATAGGGCTCCCAATCTTTTCCTTCACGAGCTGCCCATTCTTTGGTAGATGAAATATAACCGATAGGCGCATCGAACCAAACATAGAGTACTTTTCCTTCTCCTCCTTCTGCTGGAACTGGAATTCCCCAGTCCAAATCGCGGGTTACGGCTCTGGGTCGTAAACCGTCGTCAATCCACGATTTTACTTGTCCGTATACATTCGATTTCCAATCGTCTTTATGTCCTTCTAAAATCCATTCTTTCAAAAAGGCTTCGTGCTTGTCTAAGGGTAAAAACCAGTGTTTGGTTTCTTTTAAAGTAGGTACATTTCCAGTGATCGCCGATTTGGGATTGATAAGATCCGTTGCGTTATGCGACGTACCACATTTTTCGCATTGATCGCCATAACTTTCTTCGTTACCACATTTCGGACAGGTTCCTATCACAAAACGATCTGCCAAAAACTGTTTGGCTTCTGCGTCATATAATTGCTGTTCTACTTTTTCAATAAATTCTCCTTTAGCATCCAATTCCTTGAAATACTGAGAAGCGGTTTCGTGGTGAATCGGTGCCGAAGTTCTGGAGTAATTGTCAAAGGTAATTCCAAAATCGGCAAAGGACTTTTTTATAATGGCGTGGTATTTATCAACCACATCTTGTGGAGATACTCCTTCTTTTTTAGCGGTTATGGTAATCGGCACCCCGTGCTCATCGGAACCACAAACAAAAGCCACATCTTTTCCTTTTCCTCGTAAATAGCGTGCATATATATCTGCTGGTACATACACCCCTGCCAAATGTCCTATATGTACAGGTCCGTTGGTATAAGGCAATGCTGCCGTAATGGTAATTCTCTTTGGATCGTTCATCGTAAAATTTTATCAGGGGCAAAGTTAATCATAAAATGTTTATTTATGGAGTATGTGACTTGCTTTTAAAAACGTCATAATGTCTTGATTTTAAACAAAATTAGAACTACAAAATTCTATAAAACCCCGAAACCTGTAAATGTTTTTAAATATTTTGTACCTTGAAAACAAAAAATTCATCTCTATGAACAACTGCTTTTTTAACAAGGAAAACCTATTTTTTTGTTTTTATCTAACCTTTATTTTTTCCCTAAATGCCCAATGGAAAACAGAAAAAGCGAACAAAATTTACAATGAAATAACGATTTCTTATGATGTTATTTACGAGAAAGAATTGACTGCTGAGCAAAAGAAAGACCCCTATTTAATAACAGATATCAGCGTCACATTTAATAAAAACAAATTGATAAAGCGACGATTTTATAACGATCTTAAATTAAACAGGTACCTCTTGCTAGACTATGAAAACCTTCAAATGTACAGTTGCACAGTTTCTAAAACTTACAAATCTGCTATTTCCTCTGAGTTTCGAAATCCTAAGACTCCTGTACTACAGACAGATGAAACCAAAGAAATTCTAGGCTTTCCTTGCAATAAGACGCTTGCAAATATTAAAGGAAAGGAAGTTGAAATATACACCACCCCTAAATTTGGATTGCGTCAAGTTGACAATTATGATACAGACGGGTTTTTATTGGAATATACGGATCGCGATAAGTTTGGTTATTATAAAGTGATTGCAAGAAATATCCAATACCACAGCATGCCGGAGGCCTTCTTCTCCTTAGATGGGTTTAGAATAACAACCCGTGAAGCATACAAAGAATCTTTGGCAGCATCAAAAAAGAAAACCGAAGAACGAAACAAGAAAAATCGTGAAAGGATAGATACAAAGGCACCATCATTCAAAGCCCGAACAATGGATAACCATAAACTTTCTACGAAAAATTTAAAAGGAAAAGTAATTGTTATGAATTTCTGGTTTACAGGCTGTAGTCCTTGTAGACAAGAAATCCCTCAACTCAACAAGCTTCAAAAGAAATACAAAGACAAGGAGGTTGTTTTCGTTGCAGTTGCACTTGATGCAGAATACAAACTAGATGCCTTTCTTAAAGAAACCCCATTTGAATATCAAATGATCGCAGATGGAAGATACATCGCTAATAAATTTGAAGTAACTTCCTATCCAACAAATATTGTCCTTGACACAGAGGGTAATATTCAAACCTATGAAGTAGGGTACAAACACGACATTATTGAAAGATTATCTTATAAAATAGACAAATTTTTAGAATAAGGTTTAGCTTTGATTACTACCCCTCTTTTCTGCAATAAATCGTATTTTTGGTAATTAAACCGTAAAAATTTGAGAACTTTTATCCTCTTTTGTTGCTGTATACAAGCACTATTTGCACAAACGACCACCATGAAAAGACCTGCCACTTTACAAAAAGGAGACACTCTGGCCATTATGGCTCCTGCCGGAATCATCAAGAATCAGGAAGCCATTCACCAGCTGCCGCACGAATCCTTTCGTGTGGTTCGGAATCTTATGGATAAATGGCATTTTAAATTGATTCGGGATTAGATATAGGTCAAGGTTTTGTGTTTTTACTTCAGAAATGTAAACTATTTTAGAAGAGCGCGAATATTGTTTTAGAATTTCGTTTATAAGTGGTCAGTTCATTGCGCACACGAAGGGATTCGTGCGGCAGCGGGGGTTAGAAAATCCAATTATGGCTTCTGATTTTTACATTAATGGTGAAATTGCCCAGATAGCTGTGGATGACTATCCAGGATTAACTGATGGATACGGTGATGCTTTTAGGCATGCTTACTGGATGGCTCTAAATTCAGAAATGCATGGTAAAGATTCAGCTTTAGAATTTGGGCTTCTTCATGAAACCTCACATGTGAATTCTTCAGCTAGTTTTAACATGGATATGAATAATAATACATGGGGAGCTACTTGGGGGGCATCAGATTTGAATAATGCTTTTAATTTTAGTTCTTTTTATCATGCTTTTAACTCTTCTATTTCAACTGGGGAAATATCAATAATTAATGAGGATTCTATACCCGAAGAATTTGATGACTATGATCCTGAAGATGATGGTTCTGGAGGTGATTACACTGAATATTAACACTTAAACTAAAACATTATGAAAAAAATACTTTTATCATTATTAATAATATCAATTTTATGTATATTTTTTATAACACCTCCAATATTCTCAAATGAAATATTTGTTAAAGTTGAAAATAATTCTAGATCTGACATAGAGAATATCAAAATATATGTCTCTTCATCAATTGAAGAGTCCAAAAGACTAAAAATTGATGTATCAGACACATTATATTACAGGAAATTAAAATCAAAAGACTCATTTAAATATTTTCAAAATATGAAAAATATTACTGCTGATGGTAGCTATATTATAGAGTTTGAAAGAGAAAGTGGGAAAGTTGAAACTATAAAACATGGTTATTATAGTAATGGAGCTCCGTCAGATAAAGGAATTAGGTATTCTATTGAAAACGACACAATTATTGTATATCAAAGACATCTTTTGTTTTATAAAAGGGTTTCTATTAAATAATACTAAAAGTTTTAATTTTAAATTCAATGGCTAGGTTTTCTATTAACTAATTGAGGTAGTTTTGTTACATCCTCAAAATATAACAAATATGAATGCAATCATCGATTCCCATCCGTTGTTAACAACCATAACACTACCGATCAATTAGTTAATAATATTTTTTTACTATTCAAATGAATAAAAAGGGCTTTAATTAAGTGAATAAGGTAAAAAAACCGAAATGTTAAAATATTTCGGCTTTTTTATGCTTGATATAAGCATCTAATTTTCTCCTTACCTAGAAAAATATTCTTCTTTACATCCAATAAAAATAAATTGTATGTTTGTATACATTCAAAATAGGAAACTCTTGAGATATTTATTCTTCTTTTGTTGTACTTTTCTTACGACAGCACAACACACAACTATGAAAAGACCTACATCTTTACAAGAGGGAGACACCCTGGCCATTTTAGCCCCTGCCGGAATCATCAAGAATCAGGAAGCCATTCACCAGGCAAAAGCACTTGCAGAAAGTTGGGGGTTGCATGTTATTATGGGCAAACATGTCTTTGCAAAAAACCATCATTTTGCCGGAACCGACACCCAGCGTTTGGAAGATTTTCAAGCCGCTTTAGACAACCCCACTGTCAAAGCCATCTGGTGCGCGCGAGGAGGTTATGGAACAGCACGTATCATAGACGATTTAAATTTTGAAGTTTTTCAAAAACATCCGAAATGGATCATCGGCTATTCTGATGTTACCGTATTGCACAATAAAGTAAATCGATTAGGTATAGAAACCTTACACGCCATGATGCCTTCCAACATGGAATTTGCAGCAGAAAGCAGAAAAGAAAGTGTGGCAACACTACAAAAAGCACTTTTTGGAAAAGGGCTAGTTTATAGCATTCCCTCTTCAAACTATAACCGACAAGGAAACGCAACAGGACTACTAGTTGGAGGAAACCTGACGCTGGTCGCCAATCAATTGGGAAGCAATTCGGCACTCGAAACAGAAGGAAAAATCTTATTTCTAGAAGAAATCGGAGAATACAAATACCATATCGACCGTATGTTGCGTGCACTTCAGAGAAACGGTTATTTCGATAATTGCAACGGTTTGATTATTGGCGGAATGAGCCATATCAAGAAAAACACGACCGTTTGGGGACAATCCATTGAAGCACTGATCTTAGAGATTGTAAAAGACTACGATTTTCCGGTGCTATTCGATTTTCCGGCAGGTCACGATCCCGAAAACCGCGCTTTGTTTATGGGGCGACAAGTTGAACTTATTGTTTCTGAAACAAATTCGGAAGTAAAATTTGTAAACTAACTCCGCCCGACGCGACTTCTTAAACCATGATAAAAGCCCTTAAAATGATCGGAATTTCTTTGCTCGTAGTACTTGCAATTGTTGTACTTGTAACTACTTTATTTTTAAATCTTAGTCCACAATTTGGAAAAGCTGCCACAGCTGAGCAAAAGAAAACCTATCGAAAATCGGGCCATTTTAAAGATAAGATATTCGTCAACGAGTCTGAAACAGTGCTTGACGTGAACGCTATTAAATTTCTAAAAGAAACTATTAAAGGATCACCCAACAGGCGTCCCAAAAAAGACATTCCAGTACAAAAGTTAGATTCACTCTCCATTGCAAACAACTCAGAGAACACGTTGCTCACTTGGTTTGGACATTCCGCATTTTTATTGGAAATCGATGGCAAAAAAATACTAATCGACCCAATGTTTGGGGAATCACCTGCACCACATCCCGCTTTGGGAACCAAGCGTTATTCAAAAGAATTGCCTATACCCATAGAAAAATTACCTTTTATCGATGCAGTTATCATTTCTCACGATCATTACGACCACCTCGACTATGAATCCATTCAAAAATTAAAAGGAAAGGTAGGACAGTATTTTACACCGTTGGCTGTAGGTAACCATCTTACTTCCTGGGGAATTCCAAAGGAAAACATCCATGAAATGAACTGGTGGGACGAAACAAACTTTCAAGGCTTGCAACTCACCTGTACCCCCGCGCGACATTTTTCCGGAAGAGGCCTTTTCGATAGAGCTACCACACTTTGGTCTTCCTGGGTCATCAAAGGAGAAAAAGAGAATCTCTTTTTTAGTGGTGATAGTGGATACGACAGTCATTTTAAGGAGATTGGAGAAAAATATGGTCCTTTCGACATCGCACTCATGGAATGCGGACAGTACAATGAAGATTGGAAAGCCATACATATGATGCCAGAAGAAACCATACAAGCTGCTTTAGACGTGAAGAGTAAACTCGTGCTCCCAATCCATTGGGGCGCCTTTACTTTGGCATTACACGATTGGACCGACCCAATTGAAAGAGCTGCCAAAAAAGCATTGGAAGTTAACCTTCCTATTGCTACTCCTAAAATAGGTGAGACTTTCGGTATTGCTGCCGAGAACTATCCACAAAAACAATGGTGGAAAACTGTTGAATAACACAGTAGGTGTTGTGGTAAGTAAAATTCCAACAGTGATTTAATATAGACGTCTAGACAAGTATTGCGCTTCTTATTTCCGTTTCGTAACTTTCCATAAAAATGGCTAGTCACAACGAACTTGGGAAAGAAGGGGAGGAAATTGCAGTCGATTTTCTTTTAAAAAAAGGCTATACAATACGCGAACGCAATTGGCGGTATTTGAAGGCGGAAATCGATATCATTGCGCAATTTGAGAATACCTTGGTGATTGTTGAGGTAAAAACACGTTCCACCAAAGATTTTGGCGATCCTCAAGATTTTATCAAACGCAAACAAATACAATTATTGGTAATGGCAGCCAATGAATATGTCGTGAACAGGGATTTAGCCATGGAGGTTCGTTTTGATATCATCGCCGTGGTTCTCTCAAAAAACACCCCCGTGGAAATTGAGCATTTGGAAGATGGTTTCCTACATTTTTAACTGAGTTATTGCCAATACATTCACTAATAAAAATAAATTGTATCTTTAATTGCACCGCTAATGGAATTGACCAATGTTATACAAACTGTTCAAATGGCTGTTTTACTTTACCACTAAAGCGTACTTTCGATCGCTTTATATTCAAGGCAAACACTTAGTACCCAAAAAAGGCCCCGTTCTTTTTGTTGCCAATCATTCCAGCGCTTTTATGGACCCCATTTTATTGGCAGTACACATTCAAAGATCTTTGTATTTTTTAGCAAGAGGTGACGTTTTTAAAAACAAAATTGCCAGCGCTTTATTTAACAAATTACATATGATTCCGGTGTACAAACCTGATGTTTCACCAGACGACATGCACAAAAATGAGGCGGTTTTTGAAAAGTGCTATGAACATCTTGAAAACCAAAAAACCATTTTGCTTTTTCCGGAAGGTGTGAGTAAAACGGAACGCAGGCTTCGAAAAATTAAAACCGGTGTGGCAAGAATTGCACTCGAAGCTGAACATAAAAACAATTTTGAACTCAAAACAACCATCGTTCCTATCGGCATCAATTATTCGAATACTCACCATTTTAAAAGCGATGTGTTTGTGAATTTTGGCCCACCCATTGATGTCAACTCTTTTCAAGAAAGCTATCTTAACAATCCTAAAGAAGGAGTGCTAGAACTCACCAATGCGGTAAAGGAAGCACTGGAGGGAAGAATGGTCATTGTAGAAGATGACCGTTTGGATAAGATTATCAAACAAATTGAAATTTTGTACCGTAGCAAACTCCGCGATGAAAATAGCCAACGCGACAAAGCGCCTCAGGATTTCTATTTGTCAAAAGACATTGTAAAGGCCGTAAGTTACTTTTCTAAAACAGACCCAAAAAAGCTAGCCACCTTTGAAACAAAAATAACCCAATATTTAGCGCATTTAAAAAAGTTGAAAATTAGGGATACGCAAGTACGATCTTCCAAAACAAAACTCAATCTATTGTCGAGAATGCTTTATTTTATCATCGGTTTTCCTTCCTTTATGCTAGGCTATCTTACCAACATCATTCCTTATAAATTAACTGCTTTCCTAAGCTCCAAAATTCTTGTTAGGAAAGATTTTATAGGCTCTTTAAAATTGGCACTAGGCATGTTTATCTTTCTTTTTATCTATCTTATTGAAGCCAGTCTTTTTGGGGCCTATACAAGCACGATTTGGGGTGTCATTTTCTTTGTGTTTTTATATCCGTTCGGTTTGTTTACAATCAATTACAGAAAAGAATATTATCTCACTCGAGGCAATTTAAAATACTTACTTCTTTTTATGCGTAAGGGAACCATAATTGATGAATTAAAAAGCACACGAGCAGCACTGGTGGCTGAATTAGAAGAGAGTAAAGAAACCTACCTAAAAACAATTGCTTAAATGTTAGGTATGAAAAAATGGATACACATAGTTACGCTATTTATTGCGGTCATCGGCATTGCTAGTTCCTTGAATGCTCAAGATAAAAAGCAAAGCTCCTATACTTTAGGAGGGCTCCTTTTTGGTGACCTTTACCATGTACAGAAACACCATTTGGAGGAAGGTGATGGAGCGACAGGAGCTGTTATGAGAAGGGCCTATCTTACTTTCGATGCCAAAATAAACAAAAACTGGTTCGGTAGGGCACGTTTGGAAATGAACCAAAGCGGCGAATTTGAAACGTATGCATTTGAAACCGAGGTAAAGGATTTGTTTATTGGTTATACCCGAAATGATCATAAAATACTGCTAGGGCTTTCTCCTAGCAAAACTTTCGACCTTATAGAATCGATTTGGGATTTGCGCTATTTGGTGAGGACACCAATGGATTTACAAGGGGTTGCCAGTCGCGATTTTGGTTTGGCCTTAGCTGGTCCTTTGAACAAAAAACAAACGTTCCGTTATCGCTTTATGTATGGTAATGGTATTGAGTTTGGAAACGAGGTGGGTGACGGACAAAAAACCATGGCTGCCATAAGTTATCACCCTACCGACAAATTGGTTTTCGACTTTTATGCCGATTATGAAAAGCTTGCCGGGGAAACAGACCGATCGACACTACAATTTTTCACAGGGTATAAATCGGATAAAACACGTTGGGGACTACAGTATTCCTATCAAGACCGACAGGAAGATCCTACACTGGAATTGTTCTCTGCTTTTTACATTCGAAAACTATTTCAAAAGTACGATCTTATTACAAGGGTAGATAGAATTCTAGAACCTAGCCCAAGAGGAAACAACATCTCCTATTTGCCTTTTGACCCCAATGCAAAAGCTACTTTTTTTGTTGTGGGAATGGAATTCCCATTGTATAAATATTTGAGTTTAACACCCAACGTAGTGCTAACAACGTATGACAAACAAAGCGGTGTTCCCACACCGAGCAACGATTTACATTACCGATTGACGGTCTTTCTAAATTTAGAATAGGCTTATAGCTTGCGCAATGCTTTTTCCAAATCTCTAAAATTCTCTGGCTTTGCAAGGATTACTTTATTCGCATCCAACACAAAATAGGTGGGGGTTCCAGTAACATCGTAGGATCGTGCAGTTTCATTTTCCCATTTTTTTTCTCCTAACACATGATGCCATCCTTCAAAATTAGGGATTACCTTTTTCCATTCTTTGGCATTCTTTTCTAAAGCTACTGCTATTACTTGAATGTCCTTTTTAGTACTTATTAATTGGTACATTTCCGGCATTTGTTTTTTACAATGCGAACAACCCGTACTCCAGAACACCACCACATAGTTTTTATGCGTATTCAGTTCTGAAAGTTTTTTCGTAGTATTTTCTTCTTCCCAAACAATCTCAGGCGCTATTGCTCCAACAACTACTTTTAATTTTGCCCTTGTCTCTTTCGGATACGCGCTTTTTTGAAGATCTATAGGAAGTCGCGCATAATGCTCGTCTAAGAGGTAGTTTACCAATTCTATGTTTTCCAGTACCACAAATTCATCGATGAGAATTTCAATCAAATCCTTTTGTAAACTGTCACTTTTCTCAATAGAAAACACATTTTCCAGCGCCTCTTTATATAGGCTTTGTTGCATTTTCGTGTTTTTTGAAGTATTGATATAAAACACATAATCTATCACGCGGTCCACTAAAAACGAAGAACCTATCAACACTTCATCCTGAAAATTGATATGCTGAAAAAAGTTGGCCTTGATATTTTTCAAATAAATTTGTGGTACGGGTACTATTTCCGGCGCATTGTAACGCTTCGTTGCTTTTATAAAATGCAACGCCAATTTGTCCTTGTTCAAGTCTTCATGTTTTTCTTGTACGTTATTTAAAGTACTTATTGCGTCTTTATACAAGCTTTTGGAGGCCGAATCTGTATTTCTAAAATAGGCAACCTGTAAGGAGTCCACTACTTGTTGCGCTGATGTAATTTCGTTTAAATAGCTTTGGTAGTTTTTATTTTCAATGGAGGTTTGGTAAACCGTTGTCACCTCTGCATAATCTGGGTTAAAAGTAAAGACAACATTTTCTTTATTGAATAAAAAATCGACAAAGCCTTCGTCTTTTAAACGATATACAACACGGTACATACCAACCTCAGCGGTATCGTTCAATTCAAATTTAAACCGTTGGTCTTTAATTTTTGTATTCTTTATATAGTGCTGCCTTCCTTCTTTAATCTGATACAGCATGGCCCATGTCAACTTCTTGTCTTCAGGTTCTAAAGTACCTTCTATACTGAATTGTGCATGCAATTGCAGTGCGTAAAAAAAGAGGATGGAAATTAAAAAATGCTTAAACGTCATGTTTTGGCTATTAACTTATTCGCCAGAGGCGGGTTGTTGGGTTCTTTAGTTGTTCGGTTATTTGGTTTTCGGGTTATTTTCCATTGCTACCTGCTACCTGCTACCTGCTACCTGCTACCTGCTAAATTAAAAAATCGGTTAGCAAACACCAAACCGCTGATAAATGTTTGAAAGTAAAAGGTCAAAAATCTACGTCAGAGAATAAGTCAGCGTCAAAGTCAAAGCCTACGTCAGCGACAAAGTCCTCATCTTCACACTTCTTCCGAGCTAAAATACTTTACAATGGCTTCCTTCATCAAAATAGTTTGTTCTCCTGGTTTTAAAGTGGGGAGTTCTTCCAACACTTTAAAATGTGGCCAGCCGTCGGGGTCTACAAAATCGAACTCATAATAACCATAGGGTTCCAATAAACGACAAATAGCAATATGCATCAGGTTGACTTTCTCGTCTTTTTTAAAGCTCTGAAAACCTTTTCCAAGCTCCTGTACACCTATCAAATAGATAATAGAATCAAGATCCAATGGATCTCCATCTGAGAATTTGTCGGAAAGAAATTTTACAACCGATTCCCATTCTTCTTTTAAGTGTATATCTCTTGACATCTTGTTTTATCTAATTGCTGATTTCCTTTTAAGACAAAATCTAGAGATCGAAACCTATTTTAACGTCCAATTTCTTCGCTATTATGGCGTTAATTCTTGTTTTCAATTCCGGAATTTTTACATCTTTCAATGCGTCATTTGAAAACGCATACATCAACAAAGCTTTCGCTTCTTTTTTAGGGATTCCTCTTTGTTGCATATAGAACAAAGCACTTTCATCTAACTGCCCAATTGTACAACCATGTGAACATTTTACATCGTCTGCAAAAATTTCCAATTGTGGTTTTGAGTTTACGGAAGCTTTATCCCCCACAATCACGTTGTTGTTTTGTTGGTAGGCATTAATCTTCTGCGCCGCTTGCTCAACAATTACTTTCCCGTTGAAAACACCGGTAGATTTCTCATCGTAAATTCCTTTGTACATTTCATGCGACTCACAGTTAGGAGCTTTGTGTTGTACCAAGGTATGATTGTCTACATGTTGCTTTCCGTTTAAGATGGAAATACCATTCATATGAGATACACAGTGCTCACCATTTTGATAAAATTCTAAGTTGTTACGTGTGAGTTTCCCTCCAAAAGAAAAAGTATGTACTGATGCAACACTATCTTTTTGTTGAGACACAAAGGTTCCGTCTATCAATGATGCACTTTCCACATCGTTCTGCATTTTATAAAAATCCACAATACCTCTTTTGTTGACAAATATTTCTGTTACCGAATTTGTCAACGTAGTATTGGAAGTCAAACTCTGATGACGTTCTATGATTTGAACATGCGCATTCTCTCCAACTACGACAAGATTTCGAGGCTGTATCAACAATTCTTGTTCATTTCCCGTAGAGAAATTCAATATTTGAATAGGTTTTGGAACGACTTTATTCTTTGGAATATTTATAAAAGCTCCTTCATTTGAAAAGGCCGTATTTAAGTCGGAAAGGCTGTTATTTTCTTTTGCCAATTTGTTGAAATAAGCGTCAACCACCATTTTGTATTTGGGTTTTGTCAATGCCGATGACATGACACAAACATCCAATCCATCATGGGTTGTTTCCGACAAAAAGGAACTGAATTTACCATCGATAAAAACCAAATTATAGCAATCAGTTTCGTTGACAAAATACTTTTTAATGTCTTTATACGCCAAAGAGGTTTCGGCCTTAGGAAAAACATTGTAATCGTGACTTAAAACTGCGTTTAAGCTGGTATATTTCCATTCCTCGTCTTTCCTTGTTGGAAATCCTTTGTTTTCAAAATCGCTAAACGCTTTTGAACGTATATCGTGTACATTCGAATCTATGTCTACATCAACTTTGTTTTCAAAGGCTAAAAACGAGGATACTAATTTTTCTTTTAATTCCATTAATTCGTTATGTTTTAAAAGTTTCGGGTTTAAAGTTTCGGGTTATTTAAACTTACTTCCTTTAAAATCCTTTTTATTTAGATAAAAAATAAAACTCGCAATTCTTTTACTCAATTGCTCGTATGCTTCCTTTAATTTATTTAATTGTTGTTCTGAAATATAACCAGAATCAAATACTCTATACAATTGGGATCTTGTTTCTCCAGCCGACCCTTTTGCAATAGATAGAAATTGTCTGAATTCTAAATTCCCATCTCTCTCAAATCCTTCTGCTATATTATCCATAACGGAACCAGCAGCACTTTTTATTTGATCTTTTAACCTAAAATCTTTATTTAAATCTGTAGATTTCGAAATCAAAATAATTTCATTGGATAGTTTTCTTGCTTCCTGCCAAATTTCCAGATCTTCAAACTTATGAATTGTTGCCATAGATATTACTATATTTTCAACCTGAAACCTGAAACCTGAAACTTGAAACCCACCAAAGGCGGACAAACCTGAAACTAAACTACAATTCTTTAATCCAGTCGTATCCTTTTTCTTCTAATTCTAGCGCCAATTCTTTGGTTCCAGATTTTACAATCTTACCGTCGTGTAATACATGTACAAAATCGGGAACTATATAGTCTAACAAACGTTGGTAATGCGTAATAACAATAACCGCGTTGTCTTTAGATTTTAATTTATTGACACCATTGGCAACAATTCTCAAGGCATCGATATCCAAGCCAGAATCTGTTTCGTCCAAAATTGCCAATTTAGGTTCTAGCATGGCCATTTGGAAAATTTCATTTCGCTTCTTTTCTCCTCCAGAAAAACCTTCATTTAAAGAACGTGATAAGAACTTTCGGTCAATTTCTAACAACTGTGATTTTTCGCGAATTTTCTTTAACAAATCTTTAGCAGGCATCTCTTCCAAACCTTGTGCTTTTCTAGATTCATTGATTGATGATTTGATAAAGTTCGTTACCGTTACACCAGGAATCTCAACCGGGTATTGGAATGATAAAAACACCCCTGCATGTGCTCTTTCTTCTGGAGCCAATTCGCTAATATCTTCTCCGTTCAATTCAATGGTTCCACCAGTTACTTCATATTCCTCCTTACCGGCAATTACAGAAGCCATCGTACTTTTACCCGCTCCATTAGGTCCCATGATAGCATGCACCTCACCTGCTTTTACTTCAATATTCAATCCTTTTAGAATCTCTTTATCTTCAATTTGGGCTTGTAAATTCTCAATCTTTAACATTGTCTTTATATTTTTGATTTATTGTTTCTTGTTTCTAGTTATTAGACAAACAACTTGAAACCCACCAAGGGTGGCAAAACCTGAAACTAATTCTATCCTACAGATCCTTCTAAACTAATTTCTAATAATTTTTGTGCTTCTACAGCAAATTCCATTGGTAACTTATTCAATACATCTTTACTAAATCCATTCACAATCAGTGCAATGGCTTTTTCTGTATCGATTCCTCTTTGGTTACAATAGAACAGTTGGTCTTCACCAATTTTACTAGTGGTTGCTTCGTGTTCTATTTGTGCTGTTGTGTTTTTTGCTTCTATATATGGAAAGGTATGCGCACCACATTGATCGCCCATCAATAGCGAATCGCATTGTGAGAAATTACGTGCATTCTCTGCTCGTGCGTTAATTTGCACCAATCCTCTATAGCTGTTTTGTGATTTACCTGCTGAGATTCCTTTAGAAATAATCGTACTCTTGGTATTCTTTCCAAGATGAATCATTTTAGTACCTGTGTCTGCCTGCTGGAAGTTATTGGTTACGGCAATCGAATAAAACTCTCCAACGGAATTGTTTCCTTTCAAAATACATGAAGGATACTTCCAAGTCACTGCCGATCCAGTTTCTACCTGTGTCCATGAAATTTTTGCATTGGTTTCGCAGATCCCTCTTTTCGTTACAAAATTGTATACACCTCCTTGTCCCTCTTTGTCTCCTGGGAACCAGTTCTGAACGGTAGAGTATTTAATTTCAGCAGCATCCATGGCAATCAACTCAACTACTGCTGCATGCAACTGATTCTCATCTCTTGCTGGTGCTGTACACCCTTCAAGGTAACTTACATAACTGCTTTCATCAGCAATTAATAATGTACGCTCGAACTGACCAGTACCACCTTCGTTGATTCTAAAATAAGTCGACAGTTCCATTGGGCATTTTACGCCTTTTGGAATGTAACAAAAAGAACCATCCGTAAATACGGCAGAATTCAATGCTGCGTAGAAATTATCTGTTTTAGGAACTACGGTTCCCATATATTTTTTTACCAATTCAGGATGTTCCTGTATGGCTTCAGAAATAGGCATAAAAATAATTCCTTTTTCTGCTAAGGTCTTTTTAAAAGTCGTTGCCACTGAAACAGAATCGACAACGATATCTACGGCAACCCCCTGTAATTTCTTTTGTTCGTCTACAGAAATCCCTAGTTTTTTGTACATCTCCAAAAGCTCAGGATCTACATCGTCCAAAGATTTGTTAGGATCTGCTTTTTTAGGCGCAGAATAGTAACTGATTGCCTGAAAATCTGGCTTTTCATAGTTTACATTTGCCCATTCCGGTTCCTCCATTTGCTCCCAAATACGAAAAGCATCTAGGCGCCATTCAGTCATCCATTCCGGCTCATTTTTCTTTTTAGAAATGGCACGTACAATGTCTTCGTTCAACCCTTTAGGAAAGGTATCCGACTCTATATCTGTATAAAAACCATACTCATATTCTTGAGTTTCTAGTTCTTTTTTTAAATCGTCTTCTGTATATTTTGACATCTCTACAATTTTTCAATCATTCAATTCTACAATCATTTAATTTTTAGAGTGAAAACGACTCTCCACAACCACATGTTCTGCTTGCATTGGGATTGTTAAAAACAAAACCGGTTCCGTTTAAACCTCCAGAATACTCTAAAGTAGTACCCACCAAATACAGAAAACTCTTTTTGTCGACCACGATTCTCACGCCATTGTCTTCAAAAACTTTATCTTCTTCTTTGGTGTTTTTATCAAAATCTAAATCGTAAGACAAACCTGAACACCCACCACTCTTTACACCTACTCGTACAAAGTCTACAGCGGTATCATACCCATCTTCCGTCATCAATTCAATGACTTTCTTTTTAGCTACGTCAGAAACTTTTATCATATCATTAGGTCACCTGTCTTTGGACAAGTGACTGCAAAGATACGACATGTATTGGTATTTAGAACAAATCTAAGTTGGATTTATTTATATAAGTATAGAAGTTCTTTATACATAAATAACTCCTGTTTATACATCTATTGAAACCTTTAAAATTAGGAAGCTTTTTTACTGTTCCTGGATTACCATCGATAAATCAAGCCAAAGAATGCGCTCAAACGCCAAGGGTCATCCTCTTCGTATTCCACCACTAAATCAGTTCGATACTTAAGGTTCCCCATCAACTGAACGCCTAAGTGATTGTTAAAATAATAGCGCGTATCTCCGTTGAACTCAATGATATCTTCATAGACTTCCAGTTCTTCCCGGATGACAGCTCCATAACCTGGTCCCACTGCAAACTCCCAACGATTGAATTGTTTGTTTTTTTCCAGAATCTCAAAAACATAGTTTATATTAATTCCAACCGCTCCATAGCTAATGGCATCAAAACCTTCAATAAACAATCCGTATTCAAAATGATTTCGCTTATAGAATCCTCGTAGCAATAAATTCCATTCGCCACTTGTGCTGTAGTCATATGGACCGTATATTTTCATTTTAGGGTCAAACGACAAAGCGACTCTAAAGTCGCTCTCTTTTTGCGAAAAACTCTTTACACTAATAAAAAAAATTAGAAAAACAACTACTCTTAAAGATCTATTCATAGGGGGATTTTAATTGGTTGGATAAAACGGACAAAAAACAACGACCCACAGCATCTTCTTCTGATTCTAAATATACACAATTCTCTCCACAATTAAATCGAACCTTTAATCCAATTCACGAGAATACAAACCTGAATTGGTCTTTTGCTGTATAAAATTGGGTCAACTCGAAAAAAAGCAAGATTTTTGCAAAATAAAATTTAGGTAGATATGTTAGAAGATAAGACACCGAACAAAACAAGCCTTGCCGAATTGGGAGAGTTTGGATTGATAAACCATTTGACACAACATTTTAAATGTGAACAAGATTCAACGGAAGTTGGTGTAGGAGATGATGCTGCTGTGATAGACAACAAGGATAAAAAAACCTTAGTTACTACAGATATGTTGGTGGAAGGAATTCATTTTAACCTGAGCTATATGCCTTTAAAGCATTTGGGGTATAAAGCTGTAATGGTAAACTTATCTGACATCTATGCAATGAATGGTACGGCCAATCAAATTACCGTTTCTATCGCACTTTCTAACCGCTTTCCGCTAGAAGCAATTGAAGAGTTGTATGCCGGTATTCAACTCGCATGCAATACGTACAAAGTGGATTTAATTGGAGGAGATACGACGTCTTCTCAAAAAGGACTCATCCTAAGTATTACTGCTATTGGCACTGCGAATGAAGAAGATATTGTCTACCGAAATGGAGCCAAAGAAAACGATCTTTTGGTTGTTACCGGTGACTTAGGGGCCGCTTATTTAGGCTTACAAGTTTTGGAAAGAGAACGTCAGGTATTTAGTGCCAACCCAAATGCACAACCAGATTTGGATACTTACACTTATTTGGTAGAACGCCAGTTAAAACCAGAGGCACGTAAAGACCTTTCAGGTTTGTTGAAAGAACTCGATGTAAAACCAACAAGTATGATTGATATTTCGGACGGGCTTTCTTCGGAAGTTATCCATTTGTCAAAAAATTCAGGGGTTGGATGTAATGTTTTTGAAGACAAACTTCCACTAGACCCTCAGGTAATTTCCACCTGTGAAGAATTTAATATGAACAGTACGGTTGTGGCTTTGAATGGTGGTGAAGATTACGAGCAATTGTTTACTGTAGCGCAATCGGATTTTGAAAAAATAAAGGGCAATCCTAATTTTTCTATCATAGGACATATGACCGACAAAAACGAAGGCGTTAATTTGATTACCCGAGCGAGTCAAAAAATGGAACTAACTGCGCAAGGTTGGGATGCTTTATTGAAAAAAGAAAAAGAATAATTACTGAATTCGATCATATTCCGCCCTTAAAGACGCTTATACGGATTACCCAGAAGAATCAAAATTTCACCTAGTAATATCTTATTCAAGATATTAAATTCATAAATTTGTTTTATTAATGGACCTCAATCCCCCCCCTAATGAAAGCAATTTTACCTGTAGTACTACTATGTTTTGTAGTCAATTCTTATTCCCAAAAATTTACCCTTGATGGTGTAACAAATATTGAATTTGAAGAAACCGACAGTGATTATTCCGTTGCTATTTCTGATAATTTCATTACCTATGGTGTCGAAGTCGGCCCATCTTCCCTGACCTTAGATTATACTGTAGCAGATAATACTTTTGTTATTTCAGGTTTGGTAAACACCTCCTTCGATGGAGAGTCTATTGCTGCAAATATCAATTTTGAAATTGTCGACAAGGTTGTCACCTCCTTAAGCTTTGACGTCAGCACTAATTTTAATCTATAAGGAATAACCTTCTCTCCAAACACTCTTGGATTTGACTGGGACGTCTCCAACAACTATTTTGAAATTTACGGATCTGTAGATAGCACAATAGACAGCAATGCCATTTCTTTTTCACTTGGAGATGCAAATTCGCCAGGAATTTTAATTCAAAACGGAATCCTTACGACTTTTAAAATGGGTGTCTCTGCCGATTTCAACTTAAAAAATATTACTTTCAAACCAACAGATTTGACTTTCGCCTACAGTCATTCTGATGCACAATTTGAAATGTATGGCA
This sequence comes from uncultured Flavobacteriaceae bacterium, assembly GCA_943789365.1. Taxonomy (GTDB): domain Bacteria; phylum Bacteroidota; class Bacteroidia; order Flavobacteriales; family Flavobacteriaceae; genus Flavicella. The sequence continues at coordinate 1,713,565 of CALSTV010000001.1, forward strand.
CACTCGAAGTTGCATTTGACGGAGAAAGTGTTACTGCCGTTTTGGGTGACGAAAGTAATGCGGGACTACACTACAAAAACAACACAGTTGAAAAAATAAACTTTGCGGTTTCTGCCGATTTCGACCTGAGAGGAATTAGCTTCACTCCGAATACCCTTGGTTTTGATTGGGACAAAGCCAACAACTATTACGAAATCTACGGAACCTTAGATAGTGAAATTGACGGCAATACTATTTCTCTATCACTTGGAAATCATAACGACCCAGGGCTGTTGATTCAAAATGGTACTCTTGAAGATTTTAACATGGGTGTTACAGCAGATTTTCATTTGAAAGGATTTGAATTCAAGCCCACCGATCTTACTTTTCAATACAAACACGATACAAGTCAATATAAAATGTATGGCGACTTACAAGTGACCTTTGATGGAGAAACCGTAAATGTAAATTTAGGTTCAGAAAGTACACCTGGACTTCGTTATAAAAACAAAGTTGTGGAAGAAATAAACTTCGGAGTTACCGAAAATTTCAAACTTAAAAACCTAACCATCACGGCAGACGATTTGACCTTCCAATACAAAAAATCTGGAAATCAATTTGAAATGTATGGAGATGTCAAAATTACTTTTTCTGGGAATATTGTAGAAGCCGATATGGGAAATGTTCACGATCCTGGATTTATTTTTAAAAATTCGAAAATAACACAAGTAAATATTGGTATTACAGAAACTTTTAAAATGTCTGGGCTAAAAATTGAGGCCAAAGATTTAGGAGTGGAATGGCAAAGTAGCAATACTTATCATGTTTTTGGGGATGCTGATTTAAGTGTCGCTAACGAATCTATCGATGCCGATTTTGGAACTTCATCGGACCCTGGGTTTATTATTCGAGACGATCATTGGCATTATTTTAATGTCGATATAAACGGCGATTTGAAATTTGGAAATCTAGAAGTAGAAGCCAAAGACCTCGATATAAAATACGATGGGATATTTGAAGTTACAGGAGAACTAAAGGTAAAAGAAGTCTTTACACTTGGGGTTACTTTAGGAAAAAGCGGACAGTCTGGATTGGAGATTGACGTAAGTGGAAGTGAGCCAAAATTCAAACTAGAAGATTTCACCATAGACATAGAACATGCGAATTTAGGAGCTATTGACCTCAAACAAATCAAGCTTGAATTCAACTCTCATGGTATAGTAGAATCGGATGTAAAAGTTCTTTTTCCTGAAGGATGGGAAGTCGATGCCGATTTAAAATTCGCAGGAAACCCCGCTAAATTAGATGCCATAGATATTGCCTATAGGGCTGATAACTTGGCAGAAGCCATAGAAATTTTCGAAGGAGTACAATTGACCTTACTAGAAGGTTCTGTAAAAAACATTACGCACCCTTCGAAACTAGAAGTTGGAGGAAAAATTGGAACTATTTATGGAGGTGGATTCACCTTGGCAGGAAAATCGGCAACTTTTATAGAAATGACCGATGAAGTCACGGTAACGAAAAGTTCTCTCGATATAAAAGGAGATGTAAATGTTGGTGCCTATAGAACAGGGACCAATTCATGGCATTCCATTTTAGGACATGGAGATATTGATTTTTATGCAAAATTCGGACATTATGTAAAAGTAAAAGCCGATGCAAAATACCCTGGAAACCCTTTAATCGAAGCTGATGTAAGTGCCTATTTAGACAATCACGGTCACTTTGACGCCTTGCTCGATGTAGAGTTTATAGTACCACACTGGGTGCCTTTTATTGGAGGAAAACATTATGGAAGTATCGACGGAGCCGTACGATACAAAAAAGGTTATTTACACGATAGTTTCGGTGCGGCTTGGATTCGAATTCATACTTTTTGGCATACCTATCACGAAGGTGCAAAATTCAACTTTGGCTCCAGACATATCGGATCTATTGGAAGTGGCTCCATTAGCAGTATTCAAAATACCATTCATAACGACGAAAGAAAAGCCATAGGAAAAAATGCAACCTCTATAAATCATACCGTGCATACGTTTGAAGTGGTCGAACCTGCTCCCAACGCCATGCTGGTAGATATAGATTGGGATGGAGAAGTATCGGATGCTGTTGTTACTGTTATGGGACCAGAAGGAACCTACGAACTTACGAAAGCAGTTGTGACAGATCATGGTGCTGAAGATGAAATTCCAACCATGACCTACGAAGAAAACATGACCACAATTGAAAATGACACAGTAACTACTTTTTTGTTTAAAACACCAGTGGCTTTCAGCCAAGAAAACGTGGTTCACCCAAATTTATTAAGTGGTCGTTATCAATTGGTTCTTTCTTTTCCTGAGGCGACTACAGTAATAGACACCATCCAATTTCAACCAATGTGGCAGGAACCTACCTCAAGTATCGTAGCCGTAAAAAATGATGTTAACAAATACGAACTAGACATTGACTATTGGTCGGCATTACCAGATTCAACATATGTTTCGTTTTATGTAAACAACACTGATAGTTATGAGGACTCTCGTTTGATTGAGCATATCCTTGCCAACAACTTTGACGAAAACGGTTTTGGTTCAGAAAGCCTTACTTATACACCTCATTATTTTGATTCCACTTCTTCACAAACTTTGTATTTCTATTCAGTTATTGAAGATGGAGTAAACCCCCCACTGACTTCCCCTATTTCGCAAGCTTTTACACACAATCCTGACTTTTATGGAACGGTAAACTTTTCATCTGTCATTACAGAATTAGAAAAAGACGGATTGCGAATATTTATCGACCTAGACGATGATGGAAATTTTGATACAGAATCGACAGGTGGATTGGAACCTTTTAACCTTGTAAACAACACCGGAGGCTTTGCTTTTAGAGACCTCGATACTGGCAATTATAACGTAAGAATTGTACTCCCCGAAGGCTATAGACTGGTTGGTGGAATGGATAGATATTCTGCCGCTTCAATAACTTTTGACGGTACCCCAGTAGAATTAAATTTGGAAATTGAAACTTACTAAGATGAAGACACAACTATTTATATATACAATCGCACTTTTTAGCTTGAACCTTTCTTTTTCTCAAAGTATTATAGAAAAAGAAGACATCAATCCAACAGAACATGCTTTGCATGGATTTAGCACGGCCCTTTCAAATGGTTGGGCATTGGCTAGTTCTCACCAAAAAGATATTGAAGGTAAACAAAGTATGGGATCGGTAACTTTTTACAAACAATCCGATGGAAGATGGCTCAATTACCAAGAAATTATAGCGCCCAATGCTGAGAATTTTGCCAATTTTGGAATGAGTCTGGCTATCGATGGAACTACCGCGGTAATCAGTGCCATAGGAGATCATGAAAAAGGCGTCTTCTCTGGAGCTGCTTATATATATCATTTCAACTATAGTAGCAACCTTTGGGAATTTGACACTAAACTAACAGCTTCTGACGGAGCCACAGGTCACCGATTCGGACAAACAGTGGCTATTAATGAAGGCTTGATTCTGGTAGGCACACATTTAGCCGATGGAAATGCCAGCAAATCAGGTGCCGCTTATGTTTTTGAAAAGATAAACGATACTTGGACCGAAACACAAAAAATTTGGGCCAAAAATGGAAAAACCAACGATTATTTTGCACATAAAATTCACATCCTAGACGCCAATACTCTTGCTATAGGTGCGTATAATGCCGACGGTCAAGAAGAACGTTCTGGTGTAGTATATGTTTTCACCAAAGACACCCAGTGGGCAGAAAATAGTGTGCTAAGCGCCTCAGATGGAAAATCGAGTGACTTATTTGGATTTAGCCTAACCTCTGGCGCCTCTGAAGGTTCACTCATCGATGATATTTTATTTATTGGTGCTCCTGGAACCAATAATGACAATGGTCAAACAGGTTCTGTGTTTTTATTTCACAAATCCGAAAATACCTGGAGTGAGAACTATGAATTGATAGAAAATACCGCTTCACATAACGATCATTTTGGAACCTCTATTTCCTATAACAAAAAAGGAAACCTATTTGTGAGTGCTAGTCGCGCAAAAAAGAACGAATTAAAAGGCTCTGGCAAGGTCTATATCTATGAAAACATCTCTTTAGACGACAGCAGTATCAAATCCGGAACAGAATTTAAATTTGCTGACAGTGCTACCTATGATCATTTTGGGACAAGTATTTCTTCAGATTATGAAAATTTAATTGTGGCTTCTCCTTATGCCACGGAAGATGACAAAACCAACTCTGGAAACGTTCATTTTTTCAGATACACTTCCGTCATTGAAGGAGTTGATGTAGAACAACTCTACTCCGTCAAGCAAAACTTCCCGAATCCGTTTACCAAAAGCACGGTTATTGAATACACTATTAAAAAAACAGGGCGTGTAAAAATCAATCTATACAATACGGTGGGTCTTTTGGTTAACGAAATAGTGAATGAAGTAAAAGACTTCGGAACTTATACTGTAACCTTTAAAGGAGCTGGATTGCGGCCTGGGATCTATTTTTACAAATTCGAAATCAATGGGTATAGCTCAAACAAAAGAATGATATTTGTAAAATAAGTAGCAATTCAAAAAACGAAGGAATCAATCTCGTAACTAAAGCCAATCAAAAAATGGAACTAACTGCACAAGGTTGGGATGCTTTATTGAAAAAAGAGGGGTAAACTTTTATGTCTCTTAAAAATACTAGAGACAATGCGCTCATCAAAAGACTGCCTATGCTTATAAGCAGTCTTTTTTTTTAACTTCATTTCGCAAAACACCTAATAATACTCATTTACTAGTTGATCGTATGGAAAAATATGTCCTTCAAAGCTTAGTCCTTGTACTTTTTATATCTTGTACCAACCAAAAACCTCAACCTGTACTCTCGAAAGACCAGACCATTTCTAAAATTGCAATTGGTTCTTGTGCGCAGCAGTGGTTACCGCAACCCATATGGGAACAGATTGGTCAACAAAAACCCGATGCCTTTTTATTTATCGGAGATGCCATCTATGGCGATTGGGACGGTACCGATGTGTTTGAAATTTCGGAAGCAACTTTAGACAGAGATTATGCACGTCTGCAAAGCATTCCAGAATTTGCCGATTTTAGATCTAAAATTCCAATATTGGCCACCTGGGACAATCACGATTATGGTAAGCACAACGGAGGGGCCGAGTTTAAACACAAAGAACTCAGCAAAAGAAAATTCCTAGATTTTTTTAAAGAACCTCAAAACTCGGAAAGAAGATATACACCGGGAATTTACGATGCAACTATTTATGGTCCTCCTGGTAAACGCGCGCAAATTATCTTACTCGACACACGTTGGTTTAAAGGACCCTTTCTGTTGGATACATTAGATACAAAAGCCAGAAAAAAGATTGGAAAAGTAGGGAAATACATTGGCAATCCAAATGCCAGTTTGCTGGGAGAACAACAATGGAAATGGCTTGAACAAGAACTTCGTAAACCTGCAGAAATTAGATGTATTGTCTCTAGTACGCAAATCATTCCAGACCAAAAAGGAATGGATGAATGGGGCAATTACCCAAACGACCGAAATCGATTATTTAACTATATCGCCAACAGCTCTGGTACGTCTATCTTGCTTTCCGGAAATGTTCATTTTGGTGAAATTTCAACATTGACATACCATAACAAACCGATTTATGAATTGACATCTAGCGGACTTACCCATATCAATGAGACCTATGGAAATGCGGAAAACAAATACCGTGTTGGTAAACCTCTCATCGATTTAAATTTCGGATGTGTACAAATTGATTGGCAAAAGAAGAACATCGCCCTACAACTTATGAATTCAGAAGGGCTTGCTTTTGAGCATATATTAAATTTTTAAAGCCTCTTTTCATCAAAACATTTAAAAAATAAAGTATTTTTGGGTGAATCCTATTAAAACTAAATAAGTTCCCATCATGCGACACAAGGAATTTAATTCAAACAAGGTATTAGAAGATGTCATAGGGCTGTTTTGGAGAAATGGCATTACCGCTTGTTCTATCAAAGATATTGTCGCCGAAACCAATGTGAACCGGTTTTCGCTCTATAAAGAGTTCGAAAACAAAGAGGGTATTCTTTTGAAAGCTTTGGAATTGTACTACAGCAGGTACACTAGCAAGCAAATAGCTATTTTAAATCAAGACAAGCCTTCTAAAGACGTGCTGAAGGAATTTTATTTCAGTTACTTAATTGAAAACTCCAAGCATCCTGCAGGATGTTTTATGATTCATACCGCTTCAGAACTCGCAGATCACAACACAGTAATCAAACAACAGCTAGACAACTATATCAAAGAAATAGAAGACGGCATTCAAGGGCTCCTCGAAAGAAACAATGAAAACAATAGCAAAACCAATACTATCCGACTTTCCGGTTTGTTTTGCAGCAGCATGTGTTTTTGCCTAATTCAAAGTCCTAAAGAACGACTCGATTATTTAAATACCAGTATTGATTTAATTTTAAACTAAAAGCTATGGCACATACGCTTAAAAGTACCTATCCTGAATTGGTTCAAAAGGCACAACACCTCTTTTGGGTAAAAGGTTACAAATCGGTTTCAAATGAAGATTTGGCAAAACACCTAAATGTTAGTGTCTCTACCATCTATAACAAATACACGAAAGAAATGCTCTTTCTCGACGCCTTGGACAGTTATGTGGTTTCTTTATCAGACCCTATCATGTGCCAGATTCGAGCATCTAAAAACGGACTCCAATCCCTCAAAGATTTTTTCTATATGTTGATTGAAGCGCTGCTTGACAAAACTTTTCCTCGCAGTTGTATCATGGTAAACACAGTAGTAGAACTGCGCAAAGAGAACCGTGAAGTTTCCGATATCTATGACCGCTATTTTTCCAATATGAGAAATAGCTATATAGCTGTTTTAAAAAGAGCCGTTGACATGGGAGAAATCATACACCCTGAAAAAATAGAACAATACGCCGACTATATCGTGGGAATGATTTTTGGAATTAGTATTTATTACAAAATCAAATCCAAAGAAGAATTGTTCCAATATATAGATGGACATCTAGCCTTGATTCAATAGTTTCTGAACGGTATTTTTTTTTGAGTTAACCATTCATTCTAAGTTTGTAGTAGAAAATTATTAACTACTATAAAACTTATAAAAATGGCAACAGTATCTGTAACAAAATCAATCAACGTATCCGCAAACGACGCATGGTCTAAACTCGCTGCTTTTGGAGGTATCGAAAACTATTCTCCTATCGCAAAATCTGTCGTAAAAGGTGAAGGTGAAGGCGCAAAAAGAACGTGTACCATGCCTGATGGTGCTGAAATCAATGAAGTATTGAACACTTTAGACAACTCAAAAAAACATTTGCAATATGCAATCTTATCAGGACCTTTTCCAATTACTGATTATGTGAGCAATGTAAACGTAAAAGAAATCGATCTTGGAAATTGTGAAATTACTTGGGACTGTTCTTTCAACTCGGCTCCGGAAGCTGAAGGCGATATGAAAGGTCTTTTTGAAGGGTTCTACAAGGTAATTATTGAAAACTTGGAGGAGTACATTCAAAAAAATTAATGTTTTTCGTCCATCGAAAAAGGCTGTTGCATGTTTGTGCAGCAGCCTTTCTTTTTACCAGCGATATTGCAAACCTGTATAAAAATTAAACTTCATCTTATTATTCGCTTCATACATCTCATAAAAATCACTTCTATATCGATAACTCGACAAGCACTCAACCCCCCAATGTTTTGAAAAGTAATATCGCAATGCACCATTTAGCGCAAAACTAAATTCAAATATTTGATTATTTCGTGTTCGAGTAATAAAACCAACATCTGCTCCAATGGGTAGTTCCCAACGTATATAGTCTTTTGTTTTCGCTTTTAAAAAGAATTTGTAGTTGTAAAACATCCCATACCCGTGGTAATGAATGGCCTGAAACTGCTCTGTAAATATACCTACTTCATAGCGATCGGTACCACATGCAACACGAATGATATAATCCAATTCTCCATTTGTACTATGTTCATAAGGACCATGAATGGCCATTTTTGGATCGAGCACAAAAGAAACCATTCCCTTTTTTTGAGCATGACTATACGTACAGTTCAAAATAAAAGAGACGAGCATACTACAGAGAATGTATTGCTTAGTACACAAACCGACAGGTATTAAAAATAAATAATTAGGGGGGAATCTCTCTAAAGATACTACTTATTCTTTTAACAATACCTGAATATCAAGTTTTTAACCTTCTAGTTTTGAAGAGAGTTCAAACCAACGGTCCTCTTTTTGTGCAATTTCATCTATGATCTTTTGAAGCTTGATAGACACCTCATTGATGTCGGAATCTGCCACTTCTCCATTGGAAAATTGCTCTTCAATTTTTGACTTTTGTTTTTCTAACTTGGCAATGTCGGACTCCAGCGATCCGTATTCTCTTTTTTCGTTGTAACTGAGTTGTACCTTCGGTTTGGCAACCTCTTGTACCTTTTCCTCAACTACTTTTTTAACCTTTGCTTCTTTTGGTTTTGAATCTTCATAAGCTCTATAGTCTGAATAATTTCCAGGAAAATTTTCCACCACTCCATGTCCTCTAAAGACAAATAAAGAGTCAACAATTTTATCCATAAAGTAACGGTCGTGCGACACCACAATCAAATTCCCTGGAAAATCCAATAAAAAGGCTTCCAACACATTTAGGGTTACAATATCTAAATCGTTTGTGGGCTCATCTAAAATCAGAAAATTAGGATTTTGAATCAACACAGCACACAGAAATAAACGTTTTCGTTCGCCTCCACTCAATTTTTCTACAAAGTCGTACTGACGTTTTCTACTAAATAAAAAGCGTTCTAACAACTGACCTGCAGAAATCTTGTTTCCTTTTGCCAATGGTATATACTCTCCAAATTCCTTGATGACTTCAATAACCTTCTGACCTTCTTTTACGGTAATACCACTCTGCGTATAATAACCGTATTTCACAGTTTCACCCAAAACCACCTTTCCTTGGTCTACAGGTTCTTTATGCGTAATTAGGTTTAAAAAACTCGACTTCCCAGTTCCGTTTTTCCCAATAATTCCAATACGTTCGCCTCTTTTAAAAACATATTCAAAACCTTCTAATATTTTTAAATCTCCAAAGGACTTGTGCACCTTATGCAATTCTAAAATCTTAGACCCCAAGCGTTCCATATTGATTTCCAATTGCACTTTGTGTTCTATACGTCTGTTATGGGCTTTTTCTTTGATCTCATAAAAATCATCTATCCTCGATTTGGATTTGGTGGTTCTCGCTTTTGGCTGTCTGCGCATCCAATCCAACTCTTTTTTAAACAGGTTTTTTGCCTTTTCTTGCACCACCTGTTCCAAAGCAATACGTTCTTCTTTCTTTTGTAAAAAATAAGAATAGTTTCCTTTGTAGCTATACAACTCCCCGCCGTCCAATTCAATAATTTCATTACACACACGTTCTAAAAAATAGCGGTCGTGTGTAACCATAAACAAGGTAATTTTCTCTTTTTGAAAAAACGCTTCTAGCCACTCTATCATTTCCAAATCCAAGTGGTTGGTAGGCTCGTCTAAAATCAGTAAATCAGGCTTGTTTATCAACACCGTAGCCAGTCCAAGACGCTTTTTTTGTCCACCCGAAAGTCCTCCTACCTTTTGGTGAATATCATCAAACTTTAATTTTGATAAAATCTGTTTGTATTGCGTTTCAAAATCCCAGGCATCATGCTGATCCATCAAATCAAATGCCTTTTGGTAGGCATCACCATCTTCTGGGTTTTCTAGTGCTTTTTCATATTGCTGAATGACTTTTAATGTAGGGTTATCAGAACTAAAGATAACCTCTTCAATGGTCAATTTCGAATCAAAAACATCGTCTTGTGCCAGGTAAGCAACTTGTAAATCTTTTCTACAAACCACTTGTCCCGTATCCGAAGTATCTCTACCCGTAATAATATTTAAAATGGATGTTTTTCCAGTACCATTTTTTGCGACAAAAGCAATTTTTTGCCCTTTATTAATTCCAAAGGAAATATTATCAAACAATACGCGCTCTCCATATGCTTTGGAGATATTTTCTACAGATAGGTAATTCATACAAATGATTTTCGAAGGCCAAAGATAGTACAATTGTTTGAGGAGTGAGGTGTTTTGTGTTTTGAGTACTGGCGGCAGGCGGCAGGTGGCAGGTGGCTGAAGGAAAACGATTGTTTCACTGAGCAACAACACATTTGAAAAAGACCATACAACTGCATGACAGTAAGACCCACTGACAATTATGTCGGCAAGGACGTATTAAGCATACCTATATGAATAAAAGCGTTACCTTAGCTGCTAAGGAGAATACCACAAGCATGAGCACAACACCTTTGATACAACTGACCGACCTCAGCATTTCTTTTCCCTCAAAAGAACAAAAGAACCAAATGGTACACGGCGTATCTTTTGACATTCACAAAAACGAAATATTAGGAATTGTAGGGGAATCTGGAAGTGGAAAGTCCATCTCTTCGCTTGCCCTCATGGGATTGTTAGACTCGAAAAGTTCTAAAGTTCAAGGTTCAGCACTGTTTGAAAACCAAGACCTCCTAACATTAAAAGAAAAAGAATTTCGAAAGATTCGTGGTGCTCAGATTTCCATGATTTTTCAGGAGCCTATGAGTTCCTTAAATCCAAGTCTGAGCTGTGGCTATCAGGTATTGGAAATTATCTTACAACATCAAAAAGTTTCCAAATCGGAAGCGAAACAACAGGTAATTTCTCTATTCGAAAAGGTAAAGCTCCCACGCGCCGAAGCGATGTACGACCAATACCCGCATCAAATTTCCGGAGGACAAAAACAGCGGGTGATGATTGCCATGGCGATTGCCTGCAAACCCCAATTGTTGATTGCCGATGAGCCCACGACGGCCCTGGATGTAACCGTTCAAAAAGAAATCATAAAACTGCTTAAGGAATTGCAGCAAGAAACGGGAATGAGCATTTTGTTTATCTCACACGACCTTTCCCTAATTTCAGAGATTTGCGACCGTGTGGTGGTCATGTACCAAGGCAATATTGTGGAGCAGGGCAATGCTTTAGATGTATTTCAAAATCCTCAGGAAGACTATACCAAGGCTTTGATACGTTCGAAGCCTAGCATTTCAAAACGCTTAAAAAAACTACCATCTGTAAAAGATTTTATTGAAAAAACCGTAGATGAAACTTTATATACCGATAAGGAACGTGCTGTTTTTCACAAAGAACTCTATGCCAAAAAACCATTGTTGGAAATTGTAGATTTAAAAAAACACTACCTCAGCACCAAGAAATGGTGGTTTCAAAAAGACCAATACATTAAAGCGGTAGACGGAGTTTCCTTTCAGCTCTATGACGGTGAAACTTTGGGCTTGGTAGGTGAGTCCGGCTGTGGAAAGTCTACCTTGGGAAGAACCTTGCTGCATTTGGAAAAGGCCACTTCAGGAACGGTGTTTTACAAAGGCAAAGACATCACCAAACTGTCCAATAGGGAAGTAAAAAAACTGAGCAAGGACATACAAATCATCTTTCAAGATCCATTTTCTTCGCTCAACCCAAGAATTCCGGTTGGGGAGGCTATTTTGGAACCTATGCAGGTACATGGCATTTTAAACTCAAAGTCAGAACGCAAGGAAAAAGTACTTTCCATATTGGAAAAAGTAGGCTTGTTACCAGAACATTACAACCGCTATCCCCATGAGTTTTCCGGTGGTCAAAGACAGCGTATTGGTATTGCCAGAACCATTGCGCTACAACCCAAACTGATTGTCTGTGACGAGAGTGTTTCCGCGTTGGATGTTTCGGTACAAGCCCAAGTACTGAACCTGTTAAACGACCTAAAAAAGGACTTTGGTTTTAGCTATATTTTTATTTCTCACGATTTGTCGGTGGTCAAATATATGTCGGACCAGTTGGTCGTGATGAACGCCGGTAAAATCGAAGAAATCGGAGATGCGGATGCCATTTACGCAGATCCAAAATCGGAGTATACGCAGCAGTTGATTGCGGCGATTCCGAAGGGGAAGTGAAGCGGTTAACTGGTCTTCGAGTCGGCTGGTGTACATGTCTTCTGGTTCTTTTAGTGTCAGGTCGAGTGATTTTCGTAGCGTAGCGAAGAAAATCGTATCGAGAACGGCTTTCCTCCTCCACTACCAGTAATTCCGAGGCGGTACAACGAATCCTGCCTGTCGGCAGACATGGGAATCTCGTTGAGATTGGTCAATCGTACTTAAAAAGAATTCGAGCTTCTTGTTATTTTTTCTATATTAGATCCGCTTTCTTTTTCTTTAGAAACTAAACCATTCTGCTATGAACAAAATATTTGCTTTCGTTTTTCTTTTAAGTATGGGACTATCAGCTCAAAACGGATTTGAAGATTGGGACAAAAATTACCCACTCAAAAACCCAAGTCAAATCATAAAAGAAGAGCTCACCTATGCTCAAAAAACAGAACAACAAACCATAAATTCACAGTATTATTTGAATGCCACGAAATACCGTTTTATAGCGACGTTTACTGGGAATGTGCGTACCCTAAGTGCAGAAAGGCTCGAATCTATGTCGCGTGTGATTGCTGTTAAATTTGGAAAAAAAGATTTTATCTCACGCGAAATTGTCAACTCCGAATATGAGTTTGAAGTTGGCAATCAAAAAATATGGATGCCTATTCAAAAGGTGTTAGAAGCATCTTTTAAGGAAGAAATCGAGGCAAATAAAAAGGTGTTATTGTATACTCTTTTTCTAAACGAACACACCGACGCAAAGGAACTATACAACCTCTTTTTTATCTCTGAGTTTACAAACCACTGGACCATGCCTAAAAAACAACTTTGGGCAAAGTCTTTTTTCAATAAAAAAGCACCTGAGTTGGTAGTTGAAAAATGGCTCTCGGAAAAACCCGAGACTTCAGGAAAATATGTACTTATAGATTTTTGGGCTACCTGGTGTGGTCCGTGTCGTAAAGCCATTCCTGAACTAAACGAATTCCAAAAGCAGTTTAAAGATCAATTGGTTGTTATCGGCATTAGCGATGAGTCGAAACGAACTGTACATAAAATGAAAAGTCCAGATAATAGAATATTACAGTGCTATCGATACCAAAAAGCGTTTGAAGTCTATTTATAAGGTCACCGGTGTCCCGCATTGTGTACTTATCGATCCGAATGGTATTGTACGGTGGGAAGGGTTTCCTCTGTTAAAAAACTATGAATTGACCACAGAGGTACTTGCAGAAATTATAAACTCCAAAGTCATACAATAGCAAAACAGGTCTTATTGTTTTCTATCAATGGTGCTAATTTAATTTCCTATGTGTCTCCCCAAATAAAATTGTCACAATAAATATCTATTCAATCCTCACCTTGAACATAAATAGATAAAATCTTTGATCTATTGAGTAAAGGATAAAAAGCAAATGAAGGATATAAAGAATCCAATGAATTCACCAAATCACTCAAAATAAGATTGTAAACTTACTACAATTACTTAAATAGTATTCTCATTCGCTAATGTTTTGTATAGATTCACTCAATTCCCGGGTCCACCCACTAACTAACTTGTTAAAAAACAGTTGTTTAGGTGTTTTTTTGTATTTTTAAAAACTCTAAAAGACACCTAATCTAGGTTTCTGCAATAATGTAAAATAATTTGTAGGACTCTGGCAACTCCAATTAATTACTTCTTGATGTAAATGAACTATGAAATTAAAAGAACAAATATCGATTATTATTTCAATTATAGCTCTTATATTATCTAGCCTGGCCGTTTATGATGACTACAAGCCTGCAAATATTGATATTGAGTTTAAAGAATCCATAGGCTATCTTAACTCTCCTAATGATAATGATTCCTTTAACGAAAGTATAACACTTCCTATTTTATTCACAAACGATTCTAAAAATGTAAGCTTCCCTTAATTAGAACTGTTTGATTTTCCAAATATATACTTTTTTACGTTTTAAAATAAATTGGTTTATCTTCATTATAAATATTTAAACCAATCTATTTTAAAATGAGCCCAGCGGCAGCGACGCGTTTTTTTTCGGCGTACTTAATTGGTGGTATTTTACCTAAAGCATCATGTGGGCGGTAATGATTATAGTCATTCATCCAAATTTGAGTTTGCGCTCTTACTTGATCTAAATTTTCAAAAATGTATTTATTCAAAACACCTCGCCTATAACTTCCATTAAATCTTTCTATAAAAGCATTTTGAGTGGGTTTACCTGGTTGTATATATTTAAAGTCTATTTCGTGCATAGTACTCCATTGAGATGTTATGTTTGCTATGAATTCTGGTCCGTTATCCATTCTGATGCGCTTTGGCTTACCTCTTTTATGTATCAAATGATTCAGGACCCAAAGGATGCGATTACTAGGCAAAGAATAATCTATCTCTATAAAAAGGATTTCTCTATTATAATCATCAATAACATTAAAACCTCTAAAGCGTCTACTGTTGTCTAATACATCGGTAACAAAATCCATACTCCATGTATGGTTTAATTCTTTAGGAACCTCCAAAGGTTCTTTTACGCGTGCTGGCAGTCTCTTTTTTGCCTTTCTACGCAAAGACAACCCTAAGGATTTATAAACTCGGTATACTCGTTTATGATTCCATGGCTTTCCTTCATTGCGCAAACGATTATAAGCTTTCCAAAACCCTTCTTCTGAGTGTTGTTCTGCCTTTTCTTTTAAAGCCGATTCAATTTCTGAATCCTCTTTGACTAATGGCTGGTAATAATAAACACTTTTACTCAGATTTAAAATACGGCACGCCCTACTTATGCCATAATCAATAAACTCTTTGACCAGAAGCCGTTTCAGGTAGGGCTTTATAGCTTTTTTTCAATGATCTCTTTTGCTAGCTGATGATCTAAAGCCAAACTTGAATACATTTGTTTGAGTCTACGATTCTCCTCTTCTAAAGTTTTTAGCTTTTTAAGCTCTTTAGAATTCATACCTGCATACTTAGAACGCCACTTATAAAAGGTAGCAGAACTAATACCATGCGCTCTGGAAATATCTGAAATAGATTTCCCGTGATCAAACTCCTTTAGAATAGAAGCTATTTGTTGTGGACTAAATTTACTTTTTCTCATAATTACTGTTTAAAGTTAAGATTATTTTTCTACTTATAAACAGTTCGGTTTTTGGGGAAGCTTACAAAAACATGGGAGTCATTAGAAATGTTAGTTTATTAAATTCAAATCAAGAAGTAATTAATTGGAAAAAATTTTCCACTAAAGCTGTGAATAATTTTCATAGAGACATGAACTACTGTCACCCTTTTTCAATTAAAGGTCAAAGCGACAAATATTACTCCGTTCAGTTTGATTACTCCGAAAGAAATGGATTTTTTGGTGTCAATAGCCAATACATTCTAATTATTAACACGAATAATAAAACGCTTAGGAATAAAATAATCATCACCCCCCAAAACGAGAACTGGGAAGGTAATGGTAGTAATCTAATATTAAATTAAAAAATCAATCAATTATGGTAACAATTAATGAATTATCGGAAGAGCAATTTAAAGGTTTATTAGACGAGTATTTTGCACCTGCAGAAAAGCGTTCTAAAATGACTGATGAAGAAGTTAAAGAATTGGCAAAAAGATTGAATGAAAAAATCAATGTCCCAATAATAAATGAAACAGGTGAAGAGAAAATACTTATTAAAATTGTAATTAAGATTGATCGATTTCTATATGACAATTTACCAAATGAGTTTTACGATTTGGTAAGAAGTATGGACAATGGAATTGATGATGATGAAGCCAAACGATTGATAAAAAGGTTATCAAAACTTGCCAATAATCATATCGACATCCCATACATACCAGAATCTGTTGAATATGTTGCGATACGACTAATCATAGTTGTAATAATTAACGCAGCCAGAAAACAATGGGACATGCAAAAAGCAAGACAAAATGCTCTTTCAATGAATATTCCAACTAGCAAAAATGCTTCAGACCAAGAGCTTGAAGATATGATTTCATAAGGTTCTAAACAAAATAATTATAACATTGAACGACAGTTATTTTTTGGTAACATTCCTTTTTCTTAAACGAAAGTTAGAGAGCTTATGTCTTAAATTTAACTCCAAACATCGTAGGTGTTTAAAATAATCCACCTTCTAATAAAACTAATTCTAAAAGCCCTATAAGAAATATATTTCCTACTGGGCTTTATAATGCTGTTAACATTACAGAAATGCTAGACGCTGACTTTGAAGTAGACTCAGGCTTTTGACTATTGACAATTGCTATTTTAATTCTCGATGAATACCCCCAGTCATTCCGAGGAGGTACGACAAAGGAATCCCGGTCCGCTAGGAAAAGTTCATTTGAAAAAGAATTCGAGCTTTGGGAGTTTTTCCTCCTAGCCTATCCCTTTTTTCTCAAACTCGCTCCAAGTCCTTTCCCCGAATACAATTTCTCCTTTACGCCTTTGATCTCGTCACTTAATTTTTTATTGGCATTGGTTATCAGTTCGTTTTGATGCCTCATGATACTTAGTAAATCGTGAATAGCATTGAGGTTTTGGTACTGCATGGAAACTATTTGTTCTAAATCTGCTTTGGTGTATCTTCTGCTCATAACATGTTTTTATATTGAATTACAATACAAATATATGTTATTTTATAATATTTCACAATACATTTTTATATTATAATTTAGTATGATAATATATCATGTCTAAAATCCCCCTGGATGACGCAACAAAAAGTCAAAATGAATCGTATAAAAGAGGTACTTAAGGAACAAGGGAGAACCCAGACTTGGCTAGCTGAAAAAATTGAGAAAAGTTATGTTGTCGTTACCAATTATTGCAACAATAATAAGCAGCCCAGTATAGAAGTACTTCGAAAAATTGCTAAAGTGTTGGATGTTGATGTGAGAGTCTTGCTACATAAAACCAAGGGTTGATTTCCTGGTTTCTTTAGATTTTTACGGGTTTCCGTATGGGGGTTTAGGTGTTTTTCTTTATTTTTAGGAAATGTTACACTATGATGTAATTTAGAATTATAACTATTATAGGTAGTGATGAAGTAATATTTATATAATCGTTATCTGTAAGAAATAAAATATTAAATGGGAGAAAAAATAGACGATTTTGAAGACAAACAATTAGATGAAGAAATCATAGAAATTCCTTCGAAATTAAGAAAAATTACAACTCAAGCTTATGATAAAAGTGTAGCAGATTTAATCAGAATGATTGGTGAAGGTGATATTAATCTCAATCCAGAGTATCAAAGAAATTATGTTTGGGACAACAAAAAAGCCTCTTTATTAATTGAATCCATAATACTAAATGTACCTATTCCAGTCGTTTATGTTGCGCAAGAAGAGGATGATTCATGGACGGTTATCGATGGTTTACAAAGACTAAATACTTTAAAAAGATTTTTTGAAAGAGATTTTAAACTAAGTGGTCTTCAAGTTCTTAATGAATTAAATAAGTCTGATTATAAATCTTTAAACCCAAAAGCTTTAAGAGTTCTTAAAAATGGTTTAATTAGAGTAATTGTTGTTGGTGCAGATTCTCATCCAGAAATTAAATATGATGTCTTCATGAGGTTAAACACAGGGAGCGTTAAGCTAAATGAACAAGAACTGAGAAATTGTCTATACAGAGGGAATCTCAATACTGCGTTAAAAGAATTCTGTGGATATCCAAGTTTCATGAAATTATTAAACCTCACAGCACCACATAAAAGAATGGTTGATGCAGAATTAATTTTAAGATTTTTAGCTTTGACCAGAAACTGGGACCATGACTCAAACCTAATAACAAATTATAAAGGACAAATGAAAGTCTTTTTAAATGAATTCATGAATAGAAATAAATCAATTAGTGAATCTAAAACTGAAGAATATAGAAATGAATTCTATAGCACCGTAGAGAAAGTTCTGCTAGTATTCGGTAATCAAGCTTTCAGAAGAATAAATGAAAATGGTGAATATGAAAACTCCTTAAATCGAGCAATTATGGATGTTCTAATGTTAGTTTTTAACCGAATAAATATTGAGGAATTGAATTCTAAAAAAGAAGAAATAAAAGAGCATTTCAAATTACTTGTAACAGTTGACCAAGATTTTAGAGATTCTGTAACTATTGGTACGTCTGACACCAAAGTTCTCAATTATCGCTTAAAAAGATGGTTTAATGAGGTAAAAGAATTGTTAAATGATTGATAGTTTCGAAGCTACAACAGATTTTACAGATGCTATTGTTGAAATTGAAATGTTGATAGATTATGCAAAGGAAAATACAAACACATTTTCAAAATACGCCTTGTTCAATAAGTCATCCATAATTCTTTTATGTACGAAGTTTGAAACGTTCTTAGAAAACTTCCTACAAGAATACGCCTACATTAACTTAAAAACCTTTGATAATAAAACATTGGACACACACATTTATGAACATATCTTAAAAAATCAAATAGAACGATTAAAATTAGACTTTACAAACAAAGAGAATAGAGACATTCACCTTGAAAATGTTATCAACTTATGTGGTAGTCATACTTTTCAAGACATTCAAAATTTTAATATTAATTCAAAATTTAACTATGGTAAACACGGCCAAAAGGAAATTGAAAAACTACTTAGGGAATTTGGGTTAAATACCGAACTCAGTACTGAAATTAAATCTAGGTTTTTCAATAATTTTAATGCCCTAAATGCAATAAGAAATAATATTATACACGAAGACGCAACTCCTTCACTAACTCATCAAGATGTTGAATTTCACCTAAATGAAATAAAAACATTTATTTTCGAACTAAACGATAAAGCCATGAGTAAATACAATTCTGCATACTTAAATGTATAAAGTGATTAAAACACAATTTAACTCTCGCAACAATGTTAACCATTGTACAAGTCAACACAACAAAAAACAACAACTAAAAACCTAGTTTTCACAAAAGAGAAGAGCTCAATTAAAAATGGTTACAAGATGTAAAGTAAGCGTGTCATAGTGATATGAATTTTAGAATTGAACACTAATTGATTAGTTAAAATTCACCACTTAAATATACATTTTTACATAATTCCCCGTTTCATTATAGACTTTCTTAAGTCTTTTATTAGATTATCGAATTATCAAACATCTACACGACTTGATTAACTTTTGAAACCTATCTTTATTTCATTTTTACTTTGCAGTATGGTTAAAAGTAACAACACTTCAATACTATGCACCAATCCCCCTATATCTTATTAAAAACCAACCAAACTACGATTTGAGTATTCCATTCTTTTACAGCGTTGAATGAGATTTTTTTCATAACTTGCAAGAATAAATTCAAACCAAAATAAGTGCTTGTAAAAGAAAAAATATCCATTGAAAATTTTGAAGATAAAAAATTCAAAATCAGACTCATAGAATCTAACAAAGATACTGAAGCTGCTTTTACACATTATTTACATAATTCAAGAAATGGTGTTTCCCAATTTTATAAACCGGATGCAATACAGCACGTAAAGAACCTATTTGAATATAAGTTCCCCGAAAAAGAAATTACCAATTCTGCGGCAGAAGAAGCGCTTCAATATTTAATCTTTCAACAAGAAAACATTCCTTTCACTGCGCCTCAAAATCCAGAATTTAAGTTTATCGACCTTTTTGCAGGTATCGGTGGCTTTCGATTGGCATTCCAAAATCTAAAAGGGAAATGCGTATTTACAAGTGAATGGGACAAATACTCCAAACAAACTTATCGCGCAAATTTTGGTGAAGTTCCTTTTGGAGACATTACAAAAAAAGCTACTAAAGATTATATTCCTGATGACTTTGATGTCTTGTGTGCAGGATTCCCATGTCAATCGTTCTCAATAGCAGGAAAAAGAGGTGGATTTGAAGATACCAGAGGCACCCTGTTTTTTGACGTTGCTGAAATTATTAAAAATAAGCAGCCCAAAGCCTTTTTCTTAGAAAATGTAAAAGGATTAAGAAATCACGATAAAGGGAAAACATTGAAAACAATTCTAAACACTTTAAGAGAAGATTTAGGATATTTTGTTCCTGAACCACAAATTATAAATGCGAAAGAATACGGGGTACCTCAAAATAGGGAGAGAATATTTATTGTGGGGTTCAGAAAAGATTTAGGTATTGACAATTTCGAATACCCAATTGGAACAAATAAAAATGTTGCGATTGAAGACATTTTAGAAAAAAAAGAAGTTTCGGTTAAATATTATTTATCCACTACCTATGTAGATACGCTTAGAAAGCACAAAGCGCGACACGCAAGTAAAGGGAATGGGTTTGGCTACGAGATAATTCCCAATGACGGAACCGCAAACGCTGTTGTCTGTGGAGGAATGGGTAGAGAAAGAAATTTAGTCCTCGATGACAAACTAACTAATTTCGTTCCCGTTACTCATATTTCAGGAGAAGTAAATCGTGAAGGTATTCGGAAAATGACTCCTCGGGAATGGGCGAGATTACAAGGATTCCCAGAAGATTTTAAAATTGTTGTTTCTGATGCCCAAGCCTATAAACAATTTGGAAATTCGGTGGCAGTTCCTGCAATTCAAGCAACGGCTAAAAAAATTATTGAAAATTTAAAAAATGCTTAAACAATTAGGAATTGTCATTGGAAATGACACAAAAGCCGGTAATTTATTTGAAGAACTTTTTTCTGATTTTTTTGAAATTGAATATGAATCCCCTTCCGAATACATAAAATTGTTTTGGGGGTAGATATGAATCATATCCTGAACGAAATTCAAACTTAAATGGTAAAATGTTCGAATATATTTTGGCTTCTCTATGTATTAGAGAAAATATTTTACCTATCTACATGAGTGCAAAAGTTGCTTTTGTTCCGAATGTAGTGTACGACTTAATGTTTTATTCAACTGAACGAGGCCCAATATGTTGGAGTGTAAAAACAAGCTTAAGAGAACGGTATAAACAAGCTGATTTAGAATCAATTGCATTGAAATATGTTCATAGAAAAGCTTTAAGTTTTTTAATCACTTTAAACGAAACTGAAGCAAAAAGTGTAAAAGGAAAAATTAAAACTGGAGATGTTATTGGGCTTGACGATGTTATTGTTGCTACAAAACCTGAATTCGATGATTTTATAGTTAAAGAATTAAAAACATTTAAGTTTGAAGAACCACCTACAGTAAAAGTAATAGAGTCAAACCAAGTTGTAACAATTGAAAGAGTGAAATCTGTATTTCCACCTACCTAGAAAAAACTAAGATTTAAAATTCGAATTAGCAAACACTAATATCAAACAACAATCACATAAATAGAAAACCTACGTAAAGTGATTTGAAAACCGCTACGAAACAACCAACACCCCCGCTAAAAATAAAACATCAACCCAAAACTAATTCGCATAGCGTCTCTTGTTTGCGATTCGACTATGGGAACACCTTCCGCAGTACCATTTAAATCGAGCATTTTTTGTCCGTAGTCGAGTTCAATTCCGTAGGTCATCCGGTTGAAGTGATCGTACATGACATTGACGATGCCATAGGTATGTACATGGTCTATATCCCCACTCACCACAATCGGATTGTTTGGATCGCCTTCGTCTACCAAAAACCGCTGGACATCGTCGGTATAAAAACGGGTATAACCCACTACAAAATTACTGTGCAGCTTGGGAGTCCAAAAATGTTCATAGGAAGCCCAACCTCCATAGGATGGTGTTGCGTCTAAATCTCCTGCTATGGTAGGGAAACCATCGTAACCAAAACCGGCAATACTCGTAATATAGGCGGTGATTCCTTTTCCAACGGTTCCCTGAAACTGAAAGTTGTTTTGGTTCTTTTTTAATTTTCCTGAAAACGAGAGTCCATAGCCACGAAACGAACCGGATTCGTCGTTGTATTTATAATTGATATTTCTAAAAATGGTCGACATTCTAAGATGTCCCCAACCTTCTTCATGCTTTACTCCTACAATCAAATCGGGCGTGGTTTGATGTGCTTGTTCCAAGAGTGGTTCAATTTCACCATAACGATTGTAATCTGCCAAGGGAGCATCCAGAGCAATAATATAGCGCCAATCGGGATCGCCGGCTATGGTGTTGAAATATTTGATATGCGGCGAACGTACCCATACACCAGAAGGTGGTCCTTCCCATTCCATGATATTGGGCCATAAAGCCTCGTCGCCAAAAGAAGCCCATCCCTGCCCTATTTGCCAGTGATCGAATTCTACATAGGCCTTTCGTAAACGCATAGCACCGTTACCTCCCCAAAAATCGAACTCCACTACGGCATATACCTTTTCGCCTCCATCAGTCATGATAAAGGACTCAAATTTTAGCTGTGTCTGATACATATCCATCTTAAAACTACCGGAGTCATCAGTGTCAAAAACATTGATTTTTCCAATATTAAACGTCTCGCTGTCTTGTAATCCTCCAAAAACATCGTAATAACCGTTGAGCTTTATATTGGCGCCAAAACTCCCTTTGAATTTAGGGGCACCATGTACCGAGTCTTTCGAAGCATAACTTAAAAATCGGTCTTGTGCATGTACAGCCGTTGCACAAACCATACCGAGCATTAGGAGGATTGCTTTTTTCATAGGTTTCGTTATTTGAAGGTAAATGAGTGGTTTACACAAATATAACGAAAAGTAAACTATGGTGTTTTTGGGTCATGCAGTCGTGCGGTCTGTTGGTCTGCTGGTCTGCTGGTCTTATCGTCGTGCCGTCATGCAGTCTTGAACTGATAAAAAAAGGAACAGAGGGACAGAGGCGCAAAGGGTTTCGATTTATCCTACTTTTGCCTCCTGCCTATTCCCCGATGGCTACATAGAAGTCTTTGGAGCGCCATATCGAGCGAAAGAATTGACAAAATATAGTGGTAAAAAAAGAAGATTTTCTGTGTTTAAAAAACGCATCTCACCAGCGTAAAACACAACAGAGAAATCGGGGTGATAAGTTGAACGATAAAGATGCAGGCTTCTCAATTTTCCAGAAGGCCCGTCCTTTACCTCTATTGGAATCAAGCTTCCAGCACTAGTGACCAAATAATCTATTTCAGCATTGCTGCTTTTTGCCGCTCTTGCCCAATAATAGTGCTGTTGTTGCATAGCTACAGCAAGTTCTTGACCAACAAATTGCTCGGCGAGCTGCCCTTTATAAATCGCTACTAAATTTTTATGATTCAAGGCTTCATTATAGTCCAACTCCATCAATTGATTCATCAAACCAATATCGAGAAATACATTTTTGAATTTTTTATCCGATGCTTGTGCCTCTAAAGGTATACCCGGACTGCTAACTGCTTTTACTTTTTTAATCAGTCTGGCTAGTAAAAGACTTTCATAGGCTTTTTTTGTTGTCGGAATTGTAAAATCTTTTGACAAACTAGTGTATTTCGTTTGCTGTCCGATACTGGCAGCAACTTTTGAAAATACCGATTTCAAACATTGAATATCTGTCTGTGGTTTGTATTTGTTAAAATCCAATTGATAGGTCTCAATCAGTTCTTTTTGAACTTCAACAGCTTGTTTGATTGATAAACTGTCTCTATAGGTTTTTACACATTCCGGCATCCCTCCAATCAACCAATAGATACGCAATTGATCTAATAGAAATTCATGCGTGGGTTTGGAAACTTCAATGATTGGTGCAGAGCATATTTCTGCCGCTTTTTTATAATTTAAAGCTGTTAAAAACTCAGAATACGACATAGGAAAAACTTCCAAAGATTGTATTCTACCCACTGGAAAAGAAATCTCTTTAAAAGCAAATTCTAAAAGTGAACCTGTTGCAATTACATGGATTTCAGGCATTTTTTCAAGAAAGTACCTAAGTGATAGGATGGCACGAGGGCATTCCTGAATTTCATCAAAAAACAATAGTGTTTTTCCGGGTACAATAGAAATTCCTGTTCTCAGCTCTAATTCGGAACAAATTTTTAGCGGACTCAAATCTCCTTCAAACAAAAGACCATAGTCACTGTTTTCTTCAAAATCAACTTTTACCATGGAAGAAAATTGCTCTCTTGCCAATTTCTCCACCAACCAAGTCTTTCCAACTTGCCTTGCTCCCCTCAATAACAATGGCTTTCTTCTTGCTTTTGTCTTCCATTTAACCAGGTCTGAAAACGCATGTCTTTCCATGAGCTAATCTATCATAAATTTAGTTTTACAACCCAAATATACTATAATATATTTAGTTTTACAACCCAAATAACCTGTTATAGATTTAGTTTTACAACCCAAATACCTTGTTTTGTATTTGGGTCGTGCAGTCGAGAGGTCGGCTGGTCTGCTGGTCTTATCGTCGTGCCGTCATGCAGTCTTGAAGGGTTGAATTACTCTAAAAATCTAACTACTGCCTATTGTCTAATCCCCTATGGCTACAACAACACCTTCTTTTTAAAGTTGTTCAACGAGCGATAACAAACGAATAAACTCCGATCGATAACCAAAACTATCCACTCCTTTGGCTTCGGTGGCCATATGTATCAATTGCTCATAACTCAAATCTCCTTGATAATCGGAATCTCGAAGCAACATACCAAAACCGGCAACCGCGCTTGCAAACTGAAAATTCTCAGAGCTTTTATCAAAATCTACCGGTTTGTTTTCAATCACTTTTTCTAACAACCTGCTTTTCGTTGCTTTAGGTTGTTTGTATCGAAATTTTACGGTGGCCAATTCATCTCCAAAATCATTGGAAACACTTGTTTTTGTTTGTTGGTATTTTAAATCGGTATCGTCCTTAACTTTGGAACTTGTGGGTACAATTTCATACAAGGCGGTTACCGTATGACCTGCGCCCAACTCACCCGCATCTTTGGCATCATTTTGAAAATCTTCTGCCGCCAACAAACGATTTTCATAACCTATCAATCGGTATTTCTTAACAAGCGCGGGATTGAATTCAATCTGAATTTTTACATCTTTTGCTAAGGTATGTAGCGTACCTCCAAATTCATTGATAAACACTTTTTGTGCTTCCAACAGATTGTCTATATAACTGTAATTTCCATTGCCTTTGTCGGCGATGATTTCCATTTTGCTGTCTTTGTAATTACCCATTCCAAAACCGGTTACGGAGATAAAAATTCCTTTTTTACGTTTGGCTTCAATAAGGGTTTCCATGGCTTTGTCTGATGACGGTCCCAAGTTGAAATCGCCATCGGTAGCCAAAATAATTCTGTTGTTCCCATCTTTGATAAAGTTTTCTTGTGCCAGCTGATAGGCCAATTCCAATCCGGCGGCTCCAGCGGTGCCTCCTCCGGCTTGTAACTGATTTAAGGCGGCAATTATTTTTGCCTTTTCAGCTCCTGAAGTCGATGGCAATACGATGCCTGAACTTCCGGCATAGACCACAATGGCTACCTTGTCTTTTGCTCTCATTTGTTGCACCAATAAAGTATAGGCTTTTTTAAGCAATGGCAATTTATTGGGGCTACGCATTGATCCCGAAACATCTAATAAAAACACCAAATTACTGGCCGGTGCGTCCTTGGTATCAATGGTTTTTCCTTGCAAACCAATATGCAACAATTGATTGTCAGTGTTCCATGGACAAGCCGCCAATTCGGTGTGTATAGAAAAAGGCGTTTTCCCTTTGGGCTGTTTATAATCGTAGTTAAAATAGTTGATGAGTTCTTCAATACGCACGGCATCTTTCGGTGGTTTTTGTCCTTGTGTAATAAAACGTCTGACATTGCTATAAGAAGCAGCATCTACATCTATAGAAAAGGTAGACAACGGATTTTGAAGCGGGTTTTGAAATCCGTTTTCATCAATTTCTGCATAGGATTCGTTGTCTTCAATTCGAGATACTGAATTCATATGTATGGGATCTTTTGCAATTCTAAATGCGCTGTTTCTTGGCATAGAAGCCATGTTAACGGCTCCGGAAATCTCTTTTTTATGAAGGTTTCCATGGCCTATGATTACCACTTCTTCGAGAGCGTCTAAAGTAGCATTCAAAACAACAATGATACGGTTGGATTTACCTACTTTTACTTCTTTAGTTTCGTAACCAATCATGGAAAAAACAAGCCACTGTCCGGGAGCAGCATGCATTTGAAATTTCCCGTCAAAATCGCTGGTCGTATGTATGTTATGGTTGCTTTTGAGTTCAACATGAACACCAGGGATTGGGGTTCCATTGGGTTCTTTTACTATTCCGGTAATGGGAGTTGCCAAAAGCAAACTTGTCGAAAATAAAAAGAGGGCGATACTTAAAATGTAGTTCTTCATGATGTGTTTTTTTTGGTGAAACATTTTTCTAATAAGATGTACCCAATCCTAATATTCCATAAAAGTTTTTTAATTTTTTTTTTATGTGTACATTGTAGGGGTGCAATTTTCAACGAACAAACACATAGAGGAAAGCGACGCGGAGCTTATAGAAAGCTACCGAAACACCCATGATATGGACATCTTGGCCGAATTGTACAGCCGCTATACCCATTTGATTTATGGGGTTTGTTTGAAGTATTTAAAGAACCGTGAGGACAGTCAAGATGCTGTTTTGCAAATTTTTGAAGTGTTGCTGAAGGAAATACCTAAGCATGAAATTCGCATTTTTAAAAATTGGCTCTACGGTGTTACCCGTAATTTTTGTTTGATGCAACTTCGCAAAGAAAAAGCCAGTCAAAAGCAAGTTGAAGCCTATGCACGTGATTTTTTTATGGAAACTGAGGTAGAAATGCACCCTATAGATAGTCAGCGTGCACGCACGAAATCTGTGGCACTTCAGGAGTGTATGGAAAAACTCAAAAAGGTACAGCAAGAATGTGTTCAGTTGTTTTATTATGACGAGCAATGTTACCGTGAAATTGCAGCGGGTTTAAAACTGGAAGAGAAAAAAGTAAAGAGTGCCATTCAAAATGGCAAACGCAATTTAAAAATCTGTTTGGAGGACCATGGCAACAAATAAGAATACATGGCAGCAATTTATGGCTTATCTGCAAAATAGCTTAGCAGATAAGGAGCGTCATGCCTTTGAAAAAAACTCTCTGAGTGATCCTTTTGAGGAGGAAGCTCTCGAAGGCATGGAAACATTGGCCCCTGAAATCCTTATAAAAGATTTACAGAAATTACAGCAACGTTTTGCAAAACCGATTCCAAAAAAAGGGCTGCTCGTTAGCCTAAGAAAGTACAGAATGGCGGCTTCTATTCTTCTGGTTGTAGGACTTGGTGCATTGCTGTATTTTACACTAAGTCCGGAAGTACAAGAAATACCCGCCGCTCGGGAATTTGACAGCAACCAAATTATTGTAAACGATTTTGATATCGACACTATTTCGGAAGGTGACGCCATTGTGGTTTCGGAAGAAACGGAGGAAACGATTTTGGAAACTCCTGTTTCCGAAGCAGCTCCGCAGCAAAGCAAAACTCAGGCCCCTCCAACCACATCGACCCCTGAACCTGTGAAAACATTTATAATAGCGAAGTCAAAACGGACTACTACACGTGGAACGATTACAAACAATTCAAAAGAACCTTTACCTGGTATTCAGATTTCCATCAAAGGAAAAGATGGTTCTGTAACGAGTGATTTCGACGGGAATTTTAACATCGATTCTGAACCCAACGACACTTTAATTTTTGACGGTCTCGGTTTTGAAAAGGCATTTCGTCCTTCTGATGATGCTATGACAGTTGTTATGGAGGAACGCGAAGATTCACTTGAAGAAGTTGTGGTTGTAGGCTATGGCACTGTTCAGAAAAAGGACTTAACCGGTGCTGTAACTGCCATAGATCAAACTACTCAAAAAGACACTACTAATGCAGCTACTGCTATCCCTCCTCAAGGTTCAGTCGAGGCCTATAAGATGTGGTTACTAGAACAACTGAGTAGTCGTTATAAAAAAGCAGCTATTGAAGATGAAATTCATATTGAGTTTACGGTAGATAAAAAAGGGCAACTTATTGATTTTAAACACACTAACAAGAAAAACAAGCGACTTTTAAAGAAATTAAAGAAACTAGTACTCGAAAGTCCAGCCTGGCAACCAGCTGAAGCGGATGGAGAAGCTATATCAGCAGAGATACGAATAGAATTTAAAAACGAAAACGAATGAGACTTCTAACGACACACCACACCGAATTGTTAATCTTAACTTTTTTAATTATTACTTATGGTATTTCGCTAATTGAAAAATTTGCCGACTGGAAAGGTACGGTTGCTTATATTCGGGAGACATTCGAAAATACCTTTGTAAGCTCTTTTATAAAACCCTTGCTTGCGATCTTGGTATTTTTAGAAACCATCACACTCTTTTTTTTAACGGTAGGTTTGTTTCAATTGTTTCGAGGGAATGAAAATGAGAATGCCTTAATTGGATGCACATATTCCTGTTATACGATTTTATACATGCTCATTGGACAACGTGTTGCAAAAGATTACCAAGGTGCCACTTCTTTAGCTGTGTATTTTCTAATCAGTGTTTTTGGTGTGTATATTTTGGTATAATTGAAGTATCAGCTTTTTTTATAACAAAACACAAGCGTCATAAATAATCTTTATAAAAACAGACTTGTTTTAAAGCCTTCTAAGCGGTTTTTACAAATTCGCCAACACAGAACACCTTTTGTTAGTTTTAAACCAAACTAATCCTACGACAACCAGTTTTTGGTGTTTCTAATGACATAAATTAGCGAAGAGTACTCCTTTGATCGTTTTGCTTTTAGGTTTGATCTCAACCCAATCCAAAAAGCATTTAAAAATCTATTCTTTTTGTGCCGATTCTTTTCACTTAACATGGAAACATAAAACGCATCGAATTTCATAGGTAGGGTTTCTTGTACTTCCATAGATTGAAAAAAGAACAATCTTCGAATGGCTGTTTGAGAAAAATGCCAAAGATGTCTGGGCACATCATAGGCTGCCCAAAAGGCTTTATAATAGACTGCATCGTAACTTTTAAAATTAGGCACCGCTACCACTAAGGTACCTTCTGGTTTGAGCAGTTTTTTTAAGTTGAAAATAGTTTCGTCCAAATTAGGTACATGCTCTAAAACATGCCAAAGCGTAATTACGTCATAGCCGAGAAAGACATTCTCTTCTTTTTTTAAATCCTCTACACTTTCAAAAAGACTTGCATTCGCAATTTTAGACACTGCCATTTCACGTGCTTTGGTATTGGGTTCAATTCCGGTAACCTCCCATCCATTATCTTCACAAACTTTTAAAAAGTCGCCCGTACCAGCACCAATATCCAGTAAATTTTTGTTTTCATTATTGAAGGAATTTATCAGTTTAAGTTTTTGTTTTAAACTGTAATTTTTTACGAGTTGATACACTTTATCAACGATGGATATTTTAGCATCGGTATGTGAGATATAAGCGTCGCTTTCGTAGTATTTACCCAAATCTTCGAATGCTGGTTTTGGGGAAGTCATTAACAAATCTAGATTGTCGTCTAATAACAAGTCGAATTGTTCACCGCTTACCAAATGATCTTTACAAGACAGATAGGTTTCAAAAGTGGATGGGTTTGGTGGAATATTTACAGCTCGTGCGCACATGTGGTTTTCTATTTTGGTTTGCTAATTTAAGAATCTTCTTTGGCTAATAGCGGTAAAAGCGCATCCATTTTATAAAAGAGATTTGCACCCAAATCACCCAACCTTTTTTCGGTACGTGCATTGGCATAAGCGTACACTTTAAAACCTCCAGCCAAGGCAGCTTTAACTCCTGGCACACTATCTTCTATCACCACACATTCATGAGGTTCAAAACCCATTGTTTTTGCTGCGTGTAAAAAAATAGCTGGATCGGGTTTCCATTTTTGAATGTCAAAACAGCTAAAGATATTCCCTTCGAAATAGTGGTACAAACCTGTAAGTTTTAAGTTGAGTGCTATTTTATTTTGAGGGCCACTCGACGCTACACAGAATGGGATTTCAAGTGCATCCACCACCTTGTGAATTCCATCGATAGCTTTCAATTCTTTTTCAAACAATTCAAAAGTACGTTTGCGAAATCGGGGTTCAAAATCTTTTGGCAACGCCACTCCTACTCTGTTTTGAATGAACTGAAAACAAGCCATAAGTGATAAACCTGTAAAAACTTCCACCGCATATTCATGTTCCAATTCCAAACCTAAAGTAGCCGCTAACTCCACCAATACTTGAACAGAAATTGCTTCTGTATCGACGAGCACGCCATCGCAATCAAACAAGACGCATTTGTATTTCATTTTTTTGATTTTTTGAAAGGTTGTTTGGTTGTGGGGTTGTTTGGTTGTGCGGTTGTGCGGTTGTTTGGTTGTTTGGTTGTTTGGTTGTTTGGTTGTTTGGTTTAACTATTAAAAACTAACTTTCTACTCAATACGCGCTACTTTTTACACAGCTATTTCAATTGACTGTTGAATTGTATAACAAAACTTTTCTATTCTTAACGCCCTTACTTCTCAACTCCTACTCGTAATCACAAAACTTTTCCCCACCCCTAAAGGAAGAGTTTTATACGTATTCTTAACTCCTTAACCCCTCTCCTAAAACCTCAAATAATTCAATTCAAAAAATACAACGTTCCACGTGGAACCAAAAGAAAAATCGACAAATTATTTACCTTTATGTTATTTAATACTACCTACCCATATATACCAACAAGACAGAAATATCACTTGGAGAAACTCCACTAATTCTACTTGCTTGTGAGATAGAAACAGGTTTTATTTTGGACAACTTCTGACGTGCTTCAATGGATAAGGATTTGACTTTTGAATAGTCAAAATTTTCCGGAATACTTACATTTTCTAAACGTGTTAACTTATCAGCATTTCGCTTTTCTTTGTCAATATACCCTGCGTATTTTACATGAATCTCCGTTTGCTCAACAATTTCATCATCTATAGAATTAGCTCCAATAAACTCAGAAACCTTTGGAAACTTTCGTACATCTTCGAAGTTCAATTGAGGCCTTGCAGCAATCTTAAACATCTTCATAGATTGATTGATTGGTGCCGAATTCTTAGCTTCCAAAATCGGGTTTACATCTTTGGGTAATACAGACGTATCACGCAAAAAAGCAACAAACAAATCTGTTTTCTCTTGTTTTTCCTTTACACGATCTAGGCGTTCTTGAGAAACCATTCCCAACTCAAAAGCTTTGGGTGTTAAACGCAAATCGGCATTGTCTTGTCGCAACAAGGTTCTATATTCTGCACGCGACGTAAACATACGGTAAGGTTCTTCTGTTCCCTTTGTAATCAAATCATCAATCAAAACACCTATATACGCTTCCGAACGACTTAAAATAAAAGGTTCTTTATTCTGCACATTTAACACGGCATTAATACCCGCCATCAAACCTTGAGATGCCGCTTCTTCATAACCAGTTGTTCCATTAATCTGACCCGCAAAATACAAGTTCTTTACAAGCTTTGTTTCCAATGTATGTCGCAACTGTGTAGGTGGAAAATAGTCGTATTCTATAGCATAACCAAAACGCAAAAACTTTACATTTTCAAAGCCCGCTACTTTACGTAAAGCTTTGTCTTGAACATCTTCCGGCAATGAGGTTGAAAAACCATTTACATAAATCTCTGTGGTATCCCATCCTTCGGGCTCAACAAATATTTGATGTTTATCCTTTGTAGCAAATCGATCAATTTTATCTTCTATAGATGGACAATATCTAGGCCCTGTACTTTTAATTCTTCCATTAAACATAGGAGACCTGTCAAATCCAGAGCGCAACAAATCATGTACTTCTTGTGATGTATAAGACATATAACAAGATCGTTGTTCTTTCAACCTTTTTGTAGTAGAGGCGTAGGAAAATTTTTCTGGTTTTTCGTCCCCCGGTTGTTCAATCATTTTAGAAAAATCAAGTGAACGCGCATCTACACGCGGAGGTGTTCCGGTTTTCATTCTTCCAGCTTCAAACCCAACTTTTACCAAGTCTTCGGTTATTCCTGTTGAAGCTGCTTCCCCTGCCCTTCCACCACCAAAGGTTTTTTCTCCTATATGAATCAAACCATTTAAAAAGGTTCCCGCCGTAATAATAACTGTTTTTGCTTTGATTTCAATTCCTAAACCAGTACGAACACCCACAATAACATTATCTTCAATCAACAAACCCGAAACCATATCCTGATAAAAATCTAGGTTATCGGTTTGCTCCAACATATTTCGCCATTTTTCAGCAAAACGCATACGGTCACTTTGTGCACGCGGACTCCACATTGCAGGTCCTTTTGATTTATTCAACATCTTAAACTGAATCGCGGTTTCGTCAGTTACAATTCCACTGTACCCCCCAAGCGCATCAATTTCGCGAACTATCTGACCTTTTGCAATTCCACCCATTGCAGGATTACAACTCATCTGAGCAATATTTTGAAGACTCATTGTAATCAACAAGGTTTTACCACCCATGTTGGCACTTGCCGCAGCGGCTTCGCTACCAGCATGCCCACCACCCACAACAATAACATCATATGTATCTGTAAATAAACTCATTCCTTCTTTTATTGTGTTCCACGTGGAACTTTATTGTTAACTACTTGTTTTTGAATGTTTTAACTGTTTAATACATACATCCTCTTGCAAACGCATCTCTTTTTTATCATCTCTACTTTTATCTTTATACCCCATATAATGCAATACGCCATGGATCATAACTCTTTGCAATTCTTCTTCAAAAGGAATTTCCAATTCTTGCGCATTTTCACGCACCCGTTCAATGGAAATAAAAATATCACCACCAACCAACTTCCCCATCGTGTAATCAAAACTTATGATGTCGGTAAGTGTATCGTGCTGTAAAAACTCAATATTCAACTTCAACAAATACGCATCGTCACAAAACACATAGTTTAGTTCTCCAAGTTTAAACCCGTAGGACGCAACACAAAGCTCAATCCATTTTTTAGACAACGCTTCATCCGCTAATTCAAACTCCAATTCGTAATTGAAATCAATCATGATAAAAAATTTTTGCAAAGATAGTGATTGTAGACCAAACATGAATCACTTGCAAAGATGGTGCTATTGTGCATGCTAATAAAAAAAATGAACCGACTAACCTACTTCATAAAAACATACGTAAATTGCAAAAAAACACTTTTGAGATGGAAGGAATCGAGCCAAACCAAAACATTTATGACAATACAGCTTTTTACGAAAACTATATTGCTTTGCGAAAGCAAAGTAATGGTTTGAACAACGCATTAGAGAATCCCCATTTTAAAAAATTACTTCCCGAGGTAAAAGAAAAGGATATTCTGGATTTGGGTTGTGGGTTTGGCAAAGCCAGTTATGAATACATTCAAGGAGGGGCTAAAAAAGTGGTTGCTGTAGATATTTCTGAAAACATGGTTCAGCACGCACGTGAAAATTATGCAGCACCCAACCTCAGTTATTGTATAAGTCCCATTCAAGAATACGATTACCCAGAAAATGCCTTTGATGTGGTGGTTAGCTCCCTTTGTTTTCACTATATTGAAGACTATAAAACTTTGATACAAAACATCAAACGAACCTTGCGACCTGGCGGTGTCTTATTGTTTTCACAAGAACACCCTTATACCTTGGCTAATATTGAAAAAACAAGCTGGCAACAGGATGCTAACGGCGATAAAAAACATTGGATTGTAGATAATTACCACGAGGAAGGAGCAAGAAGACACGATTGGTTTGTGGAAGATGTACTCAAATACCACAGAACTTTAGAAAATATTATCAACACCCTTATAAAACATGGCTTTTTAATCGACCATTTAGGGGAGCCATTTGCATTGCCGGCTTTTGAAAAGGATGCTCCCGAACTGAAAGACGAAAGAAGACGACCACCTTTTCTGTTTGTTCGTTGTCGAAAACCCTAAGATTCTGAAATTTCTCTTCTAACATCTGCACAGGGTTCATTATCTTTGCATTTCAAATTTTCAGATTATGAACAACGTTAGAGTGCGATTTGCACCCAGTCCAACCGGACCTTTACATATTGGCGGCGTAAGAACCGCTTTGTACAACTATTTATTTGCCAAAAAACACGGAGGTACTTTTGTATTGCGTATTGAAGACACCGATCAAACAAGATATGTAGCCAATGCAGAACAATATATTGTGGAGGCTATGGAATGGTGTGGTATTCCTTTTGACGAAGCGCCTGGAAAGAATGAGAAATTTGGTCCATACCGACAATCGGAACGCAAGCATTTGTACAAGCAATATGCCGATGCTTTAATTGCTTCTGGAGATGCTTATATTGCTTTTGATACTGCCGATCAGTTAGATTTTCACAGAAAAGACCATGAGGAAAAAGGCAAAACGTTTATCTACAACTGGCACAACAGAGCCAAGCTTACCAATTCTATAAGTCTTTCTGCAGAAGAGGTTGAAAAACGTATTGCTAATGGAGATGCTTATGTGGTGCGATTTAAGATGTACCAACCTGAAATACACAGTGAAGATGCTACTATTGATGCTGAAGACAGCATTCGTAAAAATGTGTCTTTTAAACGCGCTTTGCTAGATGATAAGGTGTTGTTTAAAAGCGATGGTATGCCTACGTATCATTTGGCGAATATTGTGGATGACCATTTGATGGAAATATCACATGTAATTCGCGGTGAAGAATGGTTACCTTCCCTCCCATTGCATATTGCATTGTATGAAGCGCTTGGTTGGAATGCGCCTCAGTTTGCACATTTGCCTTTATTATTAAAACCTGTTGGGAAAGGAAAATTGAGCAAGCGTGATGGCGACAAGCTAGGTTTCCCAGTGTTTCCTTTAGCGTATACGAATGAAAATACAGGAGAGGTTTCTCGCGGCTATCGTGAGGACGGGTATTTTAACGATGCTTTTGTAAATATGTTGGCTTTGTTGGGTTGGAATCCTGGAACAGAACAGGAGTTGTTTTCTTTGGAAGAATTGGCGAACAGTTTTAGTTTGGATCGCGTAAGTAAAGCAGGTGCAAAATTCAACCCAGATAAAACGAAATGGTTCAACCAACAATACTTACAACAAAAAGAAAATAGTATCCTAGCAACTCTTTACGCTCCTATTTTAAAAGGAAAAGGGATTGAAAGTACACCTGACTATATTGAAACGGTTGTAGGTCTAATTAAAGAACGCGCCACCTTTGTCACTGATTTTTGGAACTTGAGTGATTTCTTTTTTACAGCTCCAATGGAATACGATGCCAAAGCGTCTAAAAAGCAATGGAAGGCAGATACAGGCAGTCTTATGACTGAGGTAATTGAAGTATTAAACGCCATTGGTGATTTTTCTTCCGAAAATGTAGAAACCATTTTAAAGGAATGGATTACATCAAAAGAAATAGGTTTTGGAAAGGTTATGCAGCCTTTACGATTAAGTTTGGTAGGCGCTTTAAAAGGCCCTCATCTGTTCGATATTGCAGCGATGATTGGAAAGGAAGCAAGTATACAACGCATTGAAAATGCGGTTGATAAATTGTAACCACACCTACTAGGTTTAAATAAACTAGTAGGTGTGGGAACCCGTTGGTTCAGGTTTTTAATTCGTTAGTTGGTCTACTTTTTCAACATCGATGATGAAATACTTGGTATCTCCCCACCAAGGGAAGGTAGCAAAACGTTCTTTGTATTTCAAACGCACGTTATTACCTTGATACAACTGAAGTAATTCAATAACTTTTTCTTCTTTTTCTTCTACTGAAAAATGAAAGCGCTGTGCTTCCGATACACCTTGACTTACTTCTCCTTCATAGGTTTTAAACAAAAGTCCTTTGTAGGTTAATTTTACGAGTTGACCAGAACGGTATCCTTCACTATAACTCCAGTAATATATCGTTGTAAAATAAAGTGTTGTGGCTATTAAAATGGTTGCAATACTGCCAATAATAAATTTTTTCATCTGTTTGTTTTAATTTCAAAGTTACTATTTTTTTAATCTAAATAGAATTTTATTGAAAAGGTTGTACATTTAACATTGTATCCTTAAAAATATAAAATATGGAAAATTTAATTTATTTAGCCCCATTATTGGTCATTGCCTCTTTGGGTTTTTTTATTGTAAAGCAACAAACAACCGCTATTGTTGAACGCTTTGGAAAATTTGTGAGCATCCGCCAGTCGGGCCTCCAGTTTAAAATTCCTTTGATAGATAAAATTTCGGGACGTGTAAGTTTAAAAATTCAACAATTGGATGTGATTGTAGAAACCAAAACCAAAGATGATGTATTTGTGCAGTTAAAAATTTCAGTACAGTTTCAAATTTTACGTGAAAAGGTATACGATGCGTTTTACAAGTTGCAAAATCCACACGACCAGATTACGGCCTATATTTTTGATACGGTACGCGCCGAAGTACCGAAAATGAAGTTGGACGATGTTTTTGAAAAGAAGGACGACATAGCACAGGCTATACAGCGCGAACTCAAAGAATCGATGCTTGGGTATGGATATGATATTGTAAAGGCGCTAGTGACCGATATAGACCCCGATGCTCAGGTAAAGGAGGCTATGAATAGAATCAACGCTGCAGAACGTGAGAAATTAGCCGCACAGTTCGAAGGAGACGCACAACGTATTTTAATTGTAGAACGTGCGAAAGCCGAAGCTGAAAGTAAACGACTGCAAGGGATGGGTATTGCGGATCAACGAAGAGAGATTGCGCGCGGACTGGAAGAGTCTGTGGATGTGTTGAACAAAGCGGGTATCAATTCACAAGAAGCTTCTGCTTTGATTGTGATTACTCAACATTACGATACCCTACAATCAATTGGTTCTGATACTAATAGCAATTTGATATTATTACCTAACAACCCGAATGCGGCGAGTTCTATGTTAAATGATATGGTGACGAGTTTGGTGGCAGCGAATAAAATAAAGGATAGTGAAAATCCTTCAATAAAGAAGACTAAAAAATAAAATTAGCCTAAGACTTCTCGACTTTGCTTCGCTGAAGCTACGCGAAAGCAATGTACAATTTTGTCCTTCGTCGACTTCTCGATACAATTTTCTCCTTCGTCGAAAATCACTCGAAGTGACGTCGTAAAGCACGTCAGTTCGAGTGCTTGTGAGGAACGAACAAGTGTATCGAGAACCAGTGCTTGTGAGGAACGAAAATTATTTAAACTTTTTTCTCGCCAAGTTAGGAAGTAAGTCATAGGACCCAGAAATCAATGCTTCTTTTTTAGCTTTGGACCATTTCTTTATTTGCTTTTCGGTGTCAATGGCAAAACCTACATTTGTAAAATCACAATAATAGACTAAAACCACAGGTCTTCTTAAATACGTATAAGAACCGGGATATTTTCCTTTTTTATGTTCAAATAATCGTCTATTTATATTATTGGTAATTCCTGTATAGTAGGTTTTATCCGAGCACTTCAGTATGTATACATAGTACGTTTTCATAGCTTTTTTAATTTAAATATACGGAATAATTGTTTTTAACTGTATTACAAAATATTATATATCCGTTATTTACACTATTAAAACATACTGAAACCACTTCTCGATACAATTTTGTCCTACGTCGACTTCTCGATACAATTTTCTCCTACGTCGAAAATCACTCGAAGTGACGTCGTAAAGCACGTCAGTTCGAGTGCTTGTGAGGAACGAACAAGTGTATCGAGAACCAGTGCTTGTGAGGAACGAACAAGTGTATCGAGAACCAGTGCTTGTGAGGAACGATGAAGTGTATCGAGAACCAGTGCTTGTGAGGAACGATCAAGTGTATTGAGAACCAATGAATGCTAGGAACAAATGAGCATATCACGAACTTTGTAAATAATAAAGTTATTTCCATTAAAACAAAAAACCCTTGATACACATATATCAAGGGTTTTTAAAACAAACGTTGCTATTTTACTTAAAGTGCTCCTCAGCTTTTACTTTTTTCGCTTTTTTCTTCTTTTTAAATTTGTTGAATGTATAGGTAACCCCTAATTCTACAACAGGACCATTTCTATGGTATTCTGTTTCCTGATAA
This sequence comes from uncultured Flavobacteriaceae bacterium, assembly GCA_943789365.1. Lineage (GTDB taxonomy): Bacteria > Bacteroidota > Bacteroidia > Flavobacteriales > Flavobacteriaceae > Flavicella. The sequence goes on from CALSTV010000001.1 coordinate 1,751,467, forward strand.
AAGATTTGTTGATTTTGTTGATTAAATGCATTGGTGTCTAAACCTTGTAGGTTTGTACTCAACAAATCCAATCCTCTTAAACTAAAGTCCCAACCTTCCAATTTTTCAGGTGAATAGTTAAATGAAATATTTGCCATTTGGAAATAGTCGTTCGAACCTTGAGATGTTACTGTTCCAGAAGTATAGTTATAATCTAAAGTAGTACTTAATTCTTCTGAAATATCTAAGTTCATATTTCCTTTTAAGCTCCAGTTTGTGCTTTCCTGGTCTACAGCGTATCCAAAGACATCTCCTTTAATTTTAAAGTTGTACAAAGATCCTCCTACTAAAAATTTAGCCCATGAATTTAGAAATAAGTTGGCTGTTAACTCCCCTCCTATAGCGGTTGAGTTTCCTGCATTTGTATAGGAACGAATCAACACATCTTCATTTAGAATTGCATGCATTTCAGGGTTTTCAACGGCTGTAGTGGTCGTATTTACTCTAAATACTGCATTTTCTGTTCCTCTATAAAAACCTGTTAAGTTGATGTTTTGCTTACCTACATTGGTTTCATAAGAAAGCTCTACATTGTTCAAGTATTCTGATTCTAATGTTGGATCTCCAATTACATATACTTCAAAGTGACGACGGTATAAAAACGGTGCCATTTTTGTCAATGACGGTCTGTTGATTCTTCTGCTTGCCGCTAAAATATATTTGGTATTGTCATTTACCTGGTAGTTGATATGTGCAGAAGGGAATAAGTCTAGTTTTGTTTGTTCGTAGTTATTTTCTTCAGATAATCCAAAATCTCCTAAGTAAGACGTGTTGGAAATAAATGTGCTTTGATCTCCGTATTCTGTACGCAAACCGAAGTTATACGACCATTTTTCTCCAGATCTGGCGTAATCTATATAGGCTGCATATACAGACCTATCTAGGTCAATTGTATTGTCTAAATCTTCTGTAACCAAATCGTTATAGAAATTAAAATCTCCTTCAATTCCAATGTTTTGAAATTGCGCTCCTACTCCTATGGAACCACCATTGTCGAATTCTTTCTCATAGTCAGCTGAAACACGAAATCCTTTTAAAGGTGTATCGTCCGACATTCCATATTCGCTACTTTCTCTACTACCATTTTCATAACCACTCCCTATATCGTTATCTAGATCTTCTCTAGAATTATAGAAATAGTTTGTATTCGACAATTCTCTACTCAAGCTAGAACTTTCGTAAGTACCCGACAATTTTAAATCAGATCCTTCTTCAAAATCTACCGAATAATCCACACTGGCAGTATTGTAGTCACCATATCTGTTATCTATATTTGGGTTGTAAATATATTCAACATTTGTTCCGTCTTCTACCGCTGTATCTACACCACCGTTGTAGGTATCATATACATAATATGCTGCTCTACCATTGTTTCTATTTCCGTAGAAATAAGAGAAAGACAATTCTTTGTTCTCACTCAAATGGAAATCTACACCAACATTTGCAGAATAGTATTTGTACCATTCTGGTCTTTCCCCTTGTGCGTTCATATGAAAATAAGCTGAAGGGCTTGTTTCATCGTTTTCAACCAAAACGCGTGCTCTACCGATACGCATTCCGTTTACATTCTTTTCATTATAGTTAAAAGAACCGTGTAACGAGTATTTTTTAGTGTTGTACATCAAATTGATACCCGCTACATAGCGACCATCATTCATTTTATGTCCGCTGTATAGATCGGTATCATTTGCCCATGGTGCACCTCCAATGGTTCCGGTTGCTGTAGCTGAGAAGCCTAGCAGACCAGTACTTTTTGTTTTGATGTTGATGATTCCTCCTTTTCCTTGTGCGTCGTAACGTGCGGTAGGTACAGAAATGATATCAATTTTATCTATATCGTTACTCGAAATCTGATTTAACAAAGTAGATGCGTCAATATTGGTAGGTTTTCCGTTTAGATATACCATAAAATCTGAGGTACCACGTACGGATACATTTCCGTCGGGTTGTACGGTTACAGAAGGCAGTTTACCTAACACATCGGCAGCGTTTCCTCCTTTAGCGGTATCAAAGTCTTTTGTAGAATAGGTCTTTCTATCAATTTTAGTCACCTGCGTTTTATTAACTCCTGTAATAGTAACTTCTTTTAAAGCTTCGGTACTCACGGCTAAACCTACTTTCCCTAAATCTAATTGACCATCATTCTTTACTACAACTGCATCTATCACAGTATTTTCAAAACCAATATAAGAAACCTCTACTTTATAGGTTCCTACTGGTAAGTTTTCTAATGAAAAGTTTCCGTCAAAATCAGAACTTGTACCATCTGTTTTATCGGCCGATTTTACGACTACCGTTGCAAAAGGCACCGGTTCGTTGGTGTTTTTATCCACTACGGATCCTATAACGTTTCCTTTTTGAGCAGTTGCTACTGTGAGTCCAAGCAAAAAGATGCTAAACAAACTCACTTTCAATTTTTTTAATTGTTTCATGTTTTATAATTTAAAATGTGATACGAAACGGTTGGTTTATCATTTTCATTTTGCAAAAGTATTATATAATCTCAGATATTTATGGTCTATTTGAAAATATTGTGGTCTTATCTATGGTTTTCTCTATAGTTTCTAGGGGTTAGACCTGTGTGTCTTTTAAAAAAATTTCGTAAAGTGAGAATTGTCTTTAAAATTGAGTTCATGTGCTATTTCATTGATATTTAAATCACTGTAAATCAAAAGACGATTTGCTTCACTATTGGTATATTCCGAAAGCACTTCGGAGGCCGATTTGTCTTGTTTTTTTCTGCAAACTGCATTAAGGTTTTGAGGACTTGTATGCAATGCTTCCGCAAATTGTTCAACTTTTGTATGATTTGTATTTTGATCACGTAACAAAGCCACAAAGTTATCGTACAAGGAGTTGTTTTTTTGAACAATTTTATGATCTGTTTGCAAAAGTTTACCTAGTAGTGCCTTGAACATGCCTTCCAAAATGGTATGGTTTTCTTCAGCGTTGTTTTCGTATTCTTCGACCATAAGTTGAAATAAACTTTGAATTGCCCTAGGGTCTTTTGGAAACAGGTAGGTATAATTACTTATCTCATAAAGTAATTGTTTCATTGCAAGGTCTATACTCTCTTCTACAAATGAGTTTTTAAGCAAAATTACATATCCTGAAGGTTTTGAGGTAATATCCCAAAAATGAATTTGATCTTTTCTAACCACAAACAGCTGGTTGGGTTCAATAGGTATTTGTTCAATATCTATGGTGTGATTTCCGGTTCCTTTCACAAAAAAGACCAACTCTAGGTATTTGTTGTGTTTGTGCGGTTTTGTTTTGCGAATATGTTTTCTAAACTCAGCAATTTTAATCGTGCTGGTTTTTGAAATTTTATCGTTTACCGACAAGGAGGACTTCATGTATCAATGATTTTTCGTCTACAAAAATAAGGTGAATTTTATTCTAAAAACAGAGCATTCTTAACAATAACTGTACCAAATACGTCAATAACGGGTCTTTTACAAATACCTAAAAAAAAATCGAAGCGTTATGCTTCGATTTTAATCATTAGTAAAAAACTAATTTATTTTTTATTTTCTTCTTTAGAATCGGGTTTGTCTTCGTCTTTCGAAGCATTTTTAAATTCCTTGATACCACTTCCTAATCCTTTCATCAATTCAGGAATTTTTCTACCTCCAAATAACAGCAGTACTACAACTACAATAAGAATTACTTGTGGTGGGCCAATCATGCCTAAAAATATGCTTTGTGTATTCATTTCATCTCTGTTTAGAAAACAAATATAGTAACTTTGATTTACATAACATAGTTAGTTTTGAGTTTTGAGCGTTAAGTGGTGAGTTATAGAGAACTCTTGGAGTGAGGAGTTAAGGAGACCTCCCGCCTCGGGTGGATTTGTATATATTTTCTTTTATAAATACTTAGATTTACTTAATCTTTCTTAGGGGTTTTAGTTTCGTAAGAAGTCTTTTCTTTCTTTTTCTGGGTCCCTTTAGCATAATCGTTAATGTTCCCTCCCATTACTTTTGTGGTACTCACAGATTTTGGTTTTCCATCATAAAGTATGGTTCCTCCCAATTTTACTTTGGCTTCCAGAGCTTCCGTAACATAAATTTCAGCTTTTCCTCCGGTAGAAGCATACACTGTTGCTTGTTCCGATTTCAACTCAAAGCCTTCATAGTTTGCACCTGATACAATAGCTACATTTTGTGTTTTACAATTTCCTTTTAATTGAATATTTCCTCCTGTAATCCCTTTTATATGCAAATAATCAACCGCCACCTCCAGTTTTATATAAGATCCTTCTTGAGAACTGACTTTTAATTGAGTTTGTTTAAATTTTTCGTCGGATCGGATTACTGAACCTTGATTGACATCGAGTTCTCCAATATTACTGTTGTAATACAAGTTGATATGTACATTTTTTGAACTAAATGTACTTGCAATATTCATAGCAATTTTAAGTACTCCTTTTTTGTTTTTTACGGAAACGTCAGCGGCGTTTTTTCCTGTAATTTCCAGTCGTTGTTCAGTAGATTTTATAAGATGTACTGTAAGTCCATTGTATACTTTTAATTCATCTATGGTTTTTAACTCTATATTCACTTTTTCTTGGGTGAATCCAAAAGTTGTAACGAGTAGAAATGCGATAATTATTTTGTTCTTCATTGTGCGAATTAAGTTAATAGGGTAAAGTCTAGATGTTTTCTATCTAAATCAGTATTTTTTACTTTTACGTTGACTTCCATACCTAATTGGTACATGTTTTTTGTGGACTGTCCTACCAAAGCCATTTGTTTTTCATCGAAAATATAATAATCGTCTTTGATATCGCGTGTACGCACCATTCCTTCACATTTGTTTTCTATAATTTCTACATAAATTCCCCATTCTGTGACTCCAGAAATAACCCCTAAAAACTCTTGATCTTGGTGGTCTTGCATGTATTTAATTTGCATGTATTTTATGGAATCTCTTTCGGCTTTGGTAGCTAGGTATTCCATTTCAGATGCATGCTTACATTTTTCTTCGTATTCTTCTTGTTTCGGAGACTTCCCTCCATCGAGATAATGTTGTAATAAGCGATGTGCCATGACATCTGGATACCTTCGAATTGGTGAGGTAAAATGTGAATAATATTCAAATGCCAAACCATAGTGACCAATATTATTGGTGGTATATTCGGCTTTGCTCATAGTGCGTATTGCCAAAGTTTCAATCATATTCGATTCTCCTTTTCCATGTACATCTACCAGTAATTTATTCAAACTATCAGAAGTTGATTTTCTCGATTTTAAATCGATGCTGTATCCAAATTTGTGAATGATACCCTGTAGTGCCTGTAGTTTGTCTACATTCGGTTCGTCATGCACTCTATAAATGAAGGTGTCATTGGAAGGTCTTCCTTTTTTCTTCCCAATAAATTCTGATACTTTTTTATTTGCCAGGAGCATGAATTCTTCAATAAGCTTATTAGCATCTTTCGATTCTTTAAAAAATACGCCTAAAGGATTGGCTTCTTCGTCTAAATTGAACTTCACTTCTACTCTATCAAAAGTGATTGCGCCGTCTTTTAAGCGTTTTTTACGCATTATTTTAGCTAACGTATCCATCTTTAAGACTGCATTCACAATGTCTTCTGAAACCTCATAAGAACCGTTTTGAATTGAAATTTCTTCTGGAATGGTAATTTTTGTATTTTCTTTTCCTTCTTCGATAATTACCTGAGCTTCTTCATAGGCAAATCGCTGATCGGAATAGGTAACGGTTCTTCCATACCAATCGTTTACAATTTGTGCTTTTTCATTGAGTTCAAAAACCGCAGAAAACGTAAGTTTCTCTTCATGGGGTCTTAAAGAACAAACACCATTGGATAGCATTTCTGGAAGCATTGGTACTACTCTATCTACTAAATAGACCGAGGTTGCACGTTCATAAGCTTCTCTTTCCAATTCAGAATCTAAAGGAATGTAATGCGAAACATCTGCAATATGTACGCCTACTTCGTAATTTCCATTTTCCAATATTTTAAAAGACAAAGCATCGTCAAAATCCTTTGCGTCTTTAGGATCTATGGTAAAGGTAAGATCGCCACGCATATCTCTTCGCTTGGCAATTTCTTCTTCAGTTATTCGTGTATCTAAATCCTGCGCTTCTTTTTCCACATGCGCAGGAAATTCATAGGGCAAACCGTATTCCGCTAAAATACTGTGAATTTCGGTATTGTGTTCTCCTGGTTTTCCTAGTACTTGGGTTATTTTTCCAAAAGGATTTTTAGAATTCTCTGGCCAATCTGTGAGTGTAGCTATTACTTTATCGCCATCTACCGCACCGTCTAAATTGTCTTTAGATATAAATATATCTGCATACATTTTATTATTATCGGGTACTACAAAACCAAAGTTTTTACTGAGTTGTAATACGCCTACAAAATTGGATTTTGCTCTTTCTATTATTTCTACAACATCGCCTTCTTTTTTAGCACTGCGTCTTTTGTTATATACATATACTTTCACCGTATCTTGATGCAAGCCTCTATTCATATTGATAGCAGGAATAAATACATCCGATTCAAAATCTTCGCAAATAAAATACGCATTTCCATTTGAGGTAAGATCTAAAGTACCAATATGGTAGTTTTTATCGGGCACCAATCTGTATTTTCCTCTATCCACTTCTTCCAGCTTTCCTTGCCCTTTTAAATCTTCTAATTTCTTAATTACTTGTCCTCTTGCATTGGCATCTGTATATCCTAATTTAGTAGCTAGCTGTTTGTAATTGAAATTTTTTGAAGGATTAGCACTGAACACTTTCAATAAATTACGTGTTAAATCTTTAAGCACCTTTCCTTTCTTTTTATATATCTTTTTCTTTTTTGACATCTATATCTTTATATTTCTCGTAAAATAGTCATAAACAGTAGACTATTTACATTTGGGATCAAAAATACGTTAATTTTAACAGTATCTTAATTTCTAATCGCTCTATGACAAAAGTAGTGCCAAACAAAACAACATTACCTTTCGAAAATTAAGAGTATTCATAAATTACTAATTCCTTCTTGTTATCAACATATAGTATATATATATTATTTTATTTTAAAATTTTAAAAAAGAAATAATGGTATATGATTGGCTGTTGATAAAGGGCATAACTTTTTCAATTTTTTATTGGATGTCTCACTTATCTATTTTTGTTGATAGGATATAAACAACTTATGATCGTTCTAACGGTTTCAAAATCAATTTAAAAAGGGTACTTATTAACAAGTAGTAAAATTAGATTGTTTATAGACAATTGAGGAAAGATTTTTTATTTTATACTATTCATAACCGCTATTTTTGTTGTTGATAACTCTCGCTTAAAAAAAGGAAATTAAATTTGGATAATTAGACTTATGTCTTGTATTGTTTTTTTTAATTGAATACACAAATTTACTTATGTTTTTTTCACCGCTATTTGTTAACAATTGCGCTTTGTAGCTAAGTCCTTTGTTTTGAGTATTTCATAGAAAAGTTATTAGAATGCCTGTTGATAAGCACTATTTATTCACATTAAAATAAAGCGATGATTTTAAGCGGTTAATTTTTAATTATTTACAGAAATCTAAGATTCAATTTTTGTATTTTTGCGGTATTTAACAAATCTATCATATAAAATGAAAATAGCCATCGGAAACGATCATGCAGGACCAGATTACAAATTTGAAATTGTAAAACTATTAGAAAGCAAAGGAATTGCTGTAACAAATTATGGAACAGATTCTTTAGACAGTGTTGATTTTCCAGATTTTGCACATAAAGTAGCAGCAGATGTGGATACACAAAAAGTAGATTTAGGTATTTTAATTTGTGGATCGGCAAATGGGGTAGCTATGACGGCTAATAAATATCAAAATGTAAGAGCAGGATTGTGTTGGACCAAAGAGATTGTTGAATTGATAAAACAACACAACAATGCCAATGTATTGTGTATTCCGGCTAGATATACAGCTATTCCTCAAGCTTTGGCAATGGTTGAAACTTTTTTAAATACAGAATTTGAAGGTGGACGACACCAAAATAGAGTTGATAAAATTAGTTGTTCGTAAATAACAACGTATTCGAAAAAAAAAAACTCACAAGTAAATTATACTTGTGAGTTTTTTTTGTTTGGAATAGTTTGTACCAAAATTTTTGTAACTTTAATACTATTGCAAGCTATTGAAAAAGAAAAAGTTATGGAAAATAAAAAAAGTATTTCCAGTGATATAATTACAGAAAAAATTTATACACTTAGAGGAACAAAAGTAATGTTAGATCGTGATTTAGCTTTATTATTTGAGGTGAAAAATATAAGATTAAGAGAGCAAGTTAAAAGAAACTTATCCAAATTTCCAGAACATTTTATGTTTCGACTCACTGAAGAAGAAACTGAAATGATGGTATCGCAAAATGCGATACCATCTAAAAAACATTTAGGAGGTTCTCTACCTTATGTGTTTACCGAACACGGCGTATTGCAATTATCAAACGTTATCAACAGTAAAAAGGCTACAGAAATAAGTATTCGTGTGATTGAGGTTTTTGTTCAGATGAGAGCACAATTAGCAGAATTAGCTCAATTGAAAACTGATTTTGAAACAATCAAAAGAAAATTGACAAACAATTCTAAAAATATAGAAGTTGTCTTTTCGTATATAGATGAATTGCTAGAGAAGAAAGAACAACCCAGAAAAAAGATTGGATTTAAAAACTAAAAAGAAGCCTCACAAATTAATTTTTGTGAGGCAATTGAAATTATATAAAGTCCATTTTACTAAAAGACTTGTTGAGTATTCGTTCGTCGTCTACCTTCAGCCATTTGTCTAATACAGTAGCATAGATTTCTCTAAAATCTACAGTATATTTTAAATCGCCATTGTCGTCTAAATTAGCCAAATCCGGCATTTCGTTATAGAAACCTTGTTTTTTCAAGTTTTTTCCAATGATAAATACATTGTTTGCGGTTCCGTGATCGGTACCTTCAGATCCATTTTGTTTTACACGTCGTCCGAACTCAGAAAAAGTAAGAATCAAAGTGTCCTTAAATGTATCATTTTGTTCTAAATCTTTCACAAAAACTTCCATAGATTCACTGTAGACACTCAACAGACGTTGTTGTCTGGATTCTTGCGCGTAATGTGTATCAAAACCACCCATAGACACATAATAAACTTTAGAATTTACATGTGAATTGATTAAATCGGCGGTTGTTTTTAACTGTAAAGCGAAAGGATTTTTTGGATAATCCAACCTTGTTTCAAAGGTTTTGGATTTTTGATAGATATGTTTTGCTGAAGATTTTGCTTCAATCATTGTTTTGTATAAATAACCTAGATTGTGCTCGTCTAAATGCTCTTTTTCTTTGTTTTCTACTACTTTTTTAAAGAACGGAGTTTGGGTATTTCCGAACAGAATTTGAGGATTTTTAGTGGCAATACCATTTACGTTATCCCCTTTCATAATTAACGATAAACTATCGTCTACTTCAATACCATTGTAAGGCATTTTACCATACGTATCTATATATCTTCCCAACCACCCTGTTTGTAGAAATTCGTTGGAATCACTTGCTGTATGCCAAATATCGGTAGATCTAAAATGCGATCGGTTTGGATTTGGATAACCTACACCATTGATAATTGACAAATACCCTTGATCGTATAAGTTTTTTAAAGGCGCTAAATTTTTATGAAATCCAAGCTCATCTGTTGCTTTGATCAATTCTTTTTTATCAATAGCAAGACGTGGACGTTCTCGGTAATAAATATCATTATTATAAGGAACAATGGTATTTAATCCATCGTTACCACCAGCGAGTTGTACAATGACCAGTTTTTTAAAACCCATCGACTTAATCGCAACATCTTCAAAAGCTTTTACAAAGCTGGGTACCATAAACAAGCTACTTGCCAAGGCACTATTTTTTAAAAATTCTCTTCTTTCCATGGGTATAAATTAACAAAGTTGGTATTCAGGTACTGACATTAATTGAATGCAAAAGTCTCTGTTGTTTTTTACAACAAGATTTGAAAGCAATGCTTCCGTATCTGGGTGAATAGTACTTAATAAAAGCGTATTCTTTAAATCTTCAGGACTTGCTTTTTTATATTGAGATTCAAAAGAATCCCAGGCAACCTCTGATTTTAAATATTTACGTTTCTTTTTATTTTTTTTGTAATATTCATCAAAAGTACTTTCAATATCTCCTTTTTCATCTAAGTTAATTACAGCATTGTTTAAAATAATTGAGGGTAGTTTCATACGAAACATCAAGGTGTTGGAGTCAATCCAGTTTCTTCCACCTTTCCAACCGGCTACGTTGACAGGGTTTAATAAAATTTGTCCCATCATCTTTTGCAAATACATTCCTTGTTTTGGTTTGCTCAATTGATAAGGCACTACTTTGTCCAAACCTACCAATAATTCAACAGGCGATTTTATTTTTACGCCAATATTTTCTTCGTTATAAAACCATTTCGATTTGAAGATATAACGCATCAAATTTTCAATATTGTAATCTTTGTAAAAAACCTCTGTAAGCTCTTCCAAGCGATCTGAATCTATGGTAGGGTTGATAAAATAAGTATATACTTTAGAACATATAAAGCGTGCACATTGTTTTTGTTCTAAGATGATATCTATGATATCGTTGCCGTCAAATTCGCCGGTTTTACCAAAAAACGTCTTTTCTCCAAAATCGTGATTTTTTTTATCTAGATAATAGCCTGCTCTTTTTTTATAGGTCCAGCCAGTAAAAGCACGAGCCGATTCTTTGATATCTTTTTCAGTATAATTACCTGCCCCTAAAGTAAATAGTTCCATCAACTCGCGCGCAAAATTTTCATTTGGACTCTTTTTCCTATTTTGTTTATTGTTGAGGTAATTCAACATGGAAGGCTCATGCGCGATGGCTTTTACAAAATCGCCAAAATTACCAAAAGCATGTTGTCGAAGTACATTATTATAATTTTGAATAAACCAGATATTCTGATCTTTACACACAAAAACATTGGCCCAGAACAAAGTCATTTTTTCCAAAAAAACGGCATCCGATTTTTTCAATCTATCAATCCAGGCAACATTTAAAGTCTTGACTTCATTTCTACTTTCTTTCTGGAGCTCTCTTAAGGCTTCAGCTCCCATTTCTTTTTTCAATTTCTTGTAATTACCTGTAACAAGTATATCGTATTTAGAAAGATCTATTGAAATGGGTTCGTAATTTTTCGTTTGTTGAAAAAGATTGGCAACGATATTTTTCTTCGACTTTTTTTTCAGCTTGGCAAGTTCTGAATGGTTAAGTCCAAAGCCGGTTCGCCAATACAGATGCTGTAATTCTTTTGTCGTCATTTTAGGGAGGTTAATGTTTAGTATATGAATAGACTCCTAAATTAGTAAATAGTTTAATACGTACTTGGTGTTTTTTTATAGTAGGACTTTGTAAGTAAACAAATTAATTTAAAAAGAGGCATGTATTCTAGCTACTTTTGAGTGAATACAGCACATATTTAGTGGATATGAGAAACATATAGTTGCTGTTTTCTAATAAATTTGTAACCTATCTTATACATTTTAGGAACGTACTTCGTGAAGCGTTCATTGCATAGGACAAGCACAGATTAACTGAAAATTAAAAAAACAGTTACTATCTAATAGTTTAAACAAAAAAAATTAGAATGAAAACCTTTAACATTATTCAAATTTTCATCTTGATATTCGTATTGAATTCATGTAAAGAGAAAAATGGAGAAACGAAATTTAAAAAGCCAAATGTAATCATCGTAATCACAGACGATCAGGGTTATGGTGATCTGGGACATACAGGAAACCCAATTATAAAAACACCAACCCTAGATAAATTTGCAAACCAATCTGTAAATTTGACAAATTACCATGTAGGTACCACTTGTGCTCCTACTAGAGCAGGTCTTTTAACAGGTAGAAACTGTAACAGAAACGGCGTTTGGCATACCATTATGGGTGCTTCTATTTTGAATAGGGAAGAGGTAACCATGGCAAATGTATTTCAAGACAATGGCTATAAAACGGCCATGTTTGGAAAATGGCATTTGGGAGACAACCATCCTTTTGCACCAGAAGACCGAGGTTTTCAAGAAACGTTCTACCACGGGGGTGGAGGGATAGGGCAAACTCCTGACTACTGGAACAATGACTATTTTGACGACACTTATTTCAGAAATGGAACCCCTGAAAAAGTAGAAGGCTATTGTACCGATATTTGGTTCGATGAAGCTATGAAATTCATAGAGAATAAAAAAGACGACAATTTCTTGTGTTATTTGAGTTTGAATGCGCCACACGGTCCTTTTAATGTACCTCAAAAATACTATGATCTCTATAAAGATGAAACCGATATTATGGAAACACAAAAGCGGTTTTATGGTATGATCACCAACATCGATGACAACTTTTCAAAACTCTTAACAAAATTAGAAGACTTAAAAATTGCAGACAATACCATCGTAATTTTTACCACCGATAACGGAACAGCAAATGGATATAAATACGATAAAAAATCAAAAAGAACTTTAGGCTACAATGTTGGAATGCGTGGCACAAAATCCAGCGAATACGATGGAGGGCACAGAGTACCTTTTATCATTCGTTGGCCAGATGGGAAATTAGAAGCAGGGAAATCATTGTCTGGCTTAACAGCGCATGTAGATATATTACCAACCTTGGCTTCCTTTGCCAAAGTAGAATTTGAACCCAAAAAAGAAATGGACGGAATGGACATTAGTAACTATTTATTGGGAAAAACAACATCAAAAGACCGATATCTAGTTACTGATACGCAAAGAGTACCATGGCCAATAAAAGGAAAACAAAGCTGTGTCATGAACGAAGCATGGCGTTTGGTAAACGGAACAGAATTGTACAATATAAATGAAGACCCGGGACAGATAATAAACCTAGCAGAAATACACCCCGAACGCGTGATTGCCATGAATGCTTTCTATGAAAAATGGTGGTCCAGTGTCATAGCAGAAACGCATTTTTCTACCATAGATTTAGGGGTAGACTCAAAAGAAGTTATTACCTGTCACGATGCAAGAACCATAGATTATTTCCCGCCGTGGAACCAACGGTTGATACGACTAGGAAAACCGATGGAACCAGCAACCTTCTTTGTGAATTTTACAGAAGCTGGGAAATACAGATTTCATTTATCGCGTTGGCCCATCGAAAGTGGTTTGGCATTAGGAACAGAAATTTCTGACGAAAGACCAGCCACCTTAGCAACAGATGCCAGGGTTCGTGGAAAAGCCATGAAATTCAAAAAAGCCTATGTAAAAATAGGAGATCAAGAAGTGTCTGTAGCTGTGGACAACACAAAACAGGCCGCAACACTTGAACTTACAGTACCAAAAGGAAAAGCAGAACTATTGGCTTATTTTGATTTGCAAAAAGGAGGACAGTCCAATGCTTTCTATGTAACGGTTGAAAAAATAAACTAAAATTCCCCCCGGAATTGATAAACTGCCTATGGAATCCTATTTTCCTAAGGCAGTTTTTAGTTTACATTAATAATTTTACAAATGGAGAAACCTAGTTTTCTAAAAAGAATTGAACTTCGGATAATCATTTAAAGGTCGTTTTTAGACTAAATTGGTGAATAACGAAAAAATTTGACGAAATAGAGCATGTAAATTACTGCACTTCTGTTCTAAATTTGTTAGGTAACCAAATTTAACTAAACCTTAAGAAAATGAAATATTTCAAATTATTTGTAGTTCAACTACTGTTTTCAACAAGTATTTTCGCAACCACCTACTATGTATCGCCTTCCGGAGACGATACAAATAGTGGTACTTCCGAACAACTACCTTTTCAATCTGTACAGCATGCCATAGACCAGATGATTTCTGGCGATGTACTAAAGGTTATGGACGGTTTTTATTACGGTGCCATTGCCTTGAAATCCGGAATAACCATCGAAGCTGTGAACCCACGTAAAGCTGTCTTTACTAGCGGCGAATTGTTTTTAGAACCTTTTAGTCGCTTGGTACCAGGAGGAAAGGTGTACAAAGCGCCCATAGGAGACCGTGAAATACAACAATTGTATTATAATAACAATGCAATGACCTGGGCACAATGGCCAAACCTGCAATGGTCTGAAAACTGGGATGCCTCAAAAAAATGGAAATCAGCAAAGACAGGAACGGGACCAGGAGTTCTGAAATCAGATGCTTTTAGTGAAATAAGTGGTCTAGACCTAGAAGGAGGCTACTGTTTTCTGCGTTATGGGAAAGGGAATAGTTGCTACAGTCGTGAAATTAAATCATTTAACGGTACGGCCTTACATTGGAACGATGACAATTTTTACGAAAAAGAATATACAGGAGAAGACGGACCCAGAGGTTCAGAAGAAGCCCTATTAACACTTAGTGAAGATCACGAATGGCATCCTAATAAATCGCGCTTTTTTATCGCCGGAGATTTAGATTTGTTAGATGCCCCTTCAGAATGGTTTGTGGAAGATGGGTACATCTATTTTCAAACACCCGACGGAAGAAACCCAATACAAGGAAAAGTGGTCATCAATACCTTAGCTTATATAATTGATGAAACGGAAGCCATTTCATATGTTGCTTTTAACGGAGTTGATTTTACCGGAACTTCCATCAAAATCGAAGACGAGGCCACAAATATATCTTTTAACGACGTACATTTTACTCATATTGGAAGTACACCGCTCTTTATAGATAGGATTCATGGAGATTCCATAAACAAACCTATAACACTTAAAGGAACCAATATTAATTTTGAAAAATGTTTATTTGCCGGTGCACAAAATTCAGCCCTCAAATTATCAGGATCTCAATTGAGCGTAAAAGATTGTGTTTTTATGGAGAATAATAGACACGCCAATTTTGAAAGTCGTGCCTTGTTAATGTATCCATCCGATGCGTACGTAATTACTGAAAACACATTTTTTAATAACTGTTCTGACGCCATTTATATCAAATTAAAAAAATATGTAGCAGGAGGGAACCCGGAGGTATCCTATAATAATATATTCAATGCAGGGTTGTACAACAGCGATGTATCGGGAATCTATATGCCAATTCTTTCTCAAGGGTATTCAAACATTCATCATAACTGGGTGCACAACATCAACGGAAACGCCATACGTTTAGATCTGGCTGGTAGTGAACTAAGTGTACATCACAATGTCTTATGGGAAAATGGAAGAGGACTCAATATAGAAGGTTATTTTGGGTTTAATATTTACAATAACACAGCTGTATACGACGCACATGGAAGTAGTGTAACTCAAAACGTAATTTCACATTTTGGAGAAAAAACAGATGATGCCGCTGCCGCGAATGACGACAATTTTCCTCCAATAACACAATGGAATATTGTAAACAACATCGTGGAAGACTTTTTAGATAGAATTGGACCTAGAGAAACCGATTTATACGACCCTTTAACCGTGCATAATCTTCGAAAAAACTCAAAAGATATAACCGTAACCAACAGAAACAAAGTAAGAGGAAACCTTATTGGAAATACTTCAAATGAGTTTGTAAATGGAAGTCTAAACAACCTAAATTTGGTTCCGAAAACGAGTTCACCACCACCATCGACAAAAACGGTAGATCAAATACAATCACAAACCAGTGCATTAACACTAGCAAACGTATGTTGTTTGGATAACTTTAGAGGTGCCTACGCTGTAAATGATCCAGACCCATGGAGTGCCGGTAGTTCTTGGCTACCAAATAATTTATCGAACCCCAGAACCATGCGTTTGTCTGAATTTATGGCAAAGGATATGAAAAACGTATCATTAATACCCTCCATATCAGAAGTTGCTAATAAGTCAAACGGTAAAGATATAGCGGCTATTATTGAGAATGGAAGTACAGATGAATTTAGTGTGTGGCCAAATCCGGTGAAAGACAAATTTTCACTTCGTTTTACACAAGAAGAACCATCGGTATCAATTTATATCTATAACACTACAGGAACATTGGTATATCAAAAACAGTATACTAATGCGAAATCTATACTTTTAGACAATAGTGTGTTGGACCAAGGAATTAACATTCTAAAGGTTTTTACCATAAACAAACAATACACAACAAAAGTAATCAAAGACTAATTTTTATCAACGGGACTTTTCCAATCACTTTTATAATATGACCATTGGAAAAGTCCTTTTTTAGCAACTTTTGTAAAACATGCGTAATTACCGCATATATTTGAAGAGTTTGAGAAAGGATTAAGATTCGTGTCTGTCCTATTTTTGTCGATATTTATTATTTAAAACAAGCCCTTAAAAAAATGAAAATTATCAAACTATTTGTATTCCAATTTGTATGTACAACAAGTCTATTCGCAACCACTTTTTATGTTTCTCCGAAAGGAGATGATGCGAATTCCGGCACTTCAAATTCGCAACCCTTTCAATCCATACAATATGCAATAGATGAAATGCATTCCGGAGATGTACTGATGGTGATGGATGGTTTTTATTTTGGGTTCTTCAAACTAAAATCGGGAATTACCATAAAAGCGGTACATCCACGGGAAGTTACCTTTAGTGGAGCAGAAATCATTGAAGCAACTTTTGAGCATTATAAAGGGGGTATATACAGAGCTCCTATTGGAAATAAAGAAATAAAAAAACTATTTTTTGATAACAAACCGATGACCTGGGCACAATGGCCTAACCTACAATGGTCGGAAAATTGGGATGCTTCAAAAAAATGGAAATCAGCTACCGACGGAACAGGACCAGGGGTACTTACCTCAAATGCTTTTTCCGAAATTAAAGACTTAGATTTAACAGGAGGTTATTGTTTTATCCGCTACGGAAAGGGGAATAGTTGTTATAGCAGGCCTATTGATGCTTTCGATGGCACTATTTTAAACTGGAATGATACGAATTTTTATTCGAGTAAGTACACAGGAGAAGATGGTAGGAGAGGAGCCAAGGAAGCACTAAAGACAATGAAAGAATCCCACAATTGGCATCCTAACAAATCTCGATTCTTTTTGGCTGGCGATTTGGATCTACTCGACGCCCCGGGCGAATGGTTTGTCGAAGACAATTTTTTATATTTCTATCCACCTGAAGGAACTGACCTCGCTAAGAAGAAAGTAATGGCAAGTACATTAGAACATGTCATTAATGAATCTAAGGCACTATCCGATGTCACTATTGAAGGCATTGATTTCTTTGCAACCTCTGTTAAATTGGAAGAAGATGATAATAGCAATATTACATTCCACAACAGCTATTTCACTTATATTGGCCCGGAAAAACTTTTTGAAGATCGTGTAAAAGGAAATTTAAAAGCAAAACCTATTGAAGTTCATGGAAAACAGATAACATTCGACAAATGTTTGTTTGCAGGCGCTCAGAATTCAGCCTTACAATTGAACGGATCTCAAATAACGGTGGAAAACTGTGTCTTTATAGAAAACAATAGACATGCCAATTTTGAAAGTAGAGCCTTGTCGGTTCGAGCTAAGGGAACCTACAAAATTACGCGAAATACCTTTTTCAATAACTGTTCCGATGCAATTAACATAAATATAAATGCGTATACTGGAACTCAAAAGCCAGAAGTGTCTTATAACAATGTATGCAATGCCGGTTTGTTTAATAGTGATGTTTCAGGTTTGTATATGCCTATCAGGTCTCAGAAATATTTAGAAGTACATCACAATTGGTTTCACAACGTAAAAGGAAATGCGGTAAGACTCGATTTGGCAGGGAAAGAACTAAGTGTACATCACAATGTTTTTTGGGAATCAAAAAGAGGTATCAACATAGAAGGCTATGGAGGGTTTAATATTTATAACAATACATCTATCCATAATGAAGTTGGGAATAGTGTGACCAGAAATGTATTCAACCATACTGGCGCCACTGATGCCAGTGGCGATCTAACTTTTCCTCCAATATCAGATTGGAATATTAAAAACAACATCTTTGATATCCTTCAGGATAGAGTGGGGCCAAGAGAAAGTCAAGCTTATAGAGAGAGCAAAAAAAAGGGTATTGTACATGAGGCACGGAAGAAAAGAAGTTATTTCAATGTGGTTAACAGAGGTACAATCAAAGGAAATGTTTTTGGAAAACATGACGGGCTATTTGTAAACGACCATTTAGAGCACTTAAACCTTATTCCTTTACATAACAAGACACACGAAGGAGAAAGACAAACCGAGGAACTAGAAAAACAAGAACTGTGTTGTTTGGATGCTTTTCAAGGCGCCTACGCTCCAAATGAGCAAAACCCATGGACTGCGGGCAGCAGCTGGTTGCCTTATAGTTTAGCCATCCCAAAAACAATTTCTGAATCCGAAAAGTTTGCTAAAAAATATAAGAAAGCAGCCATAGTTCCAGAAATAAAGAGTGGGTTAAAATAAACGAACCTCCCATTTAAAGTGACCTAATATTCCTTTTTTCATATATTATTATATATATATTTGTAGACTATGCGTGTCAATCGTTTTTTTGAATTATTAATAAAAAGAGAGGGTAAACTATTGAAATTTCCAACTTTGGGTTTCGTAGTTTTTCTCTTTATGAGTATTGTCTGTACAGAAGCTCAAATAAAACCAATAGAAGGTTTTCAGCGCATTCGAAAATATAATTACGAACAAGGTTTTTTTCAAAACACGGTAAAATCAATCACCGCTGATAAAAATGGATATCTGTGGTTTTCTACCCCTAATGGGTTGATTCGATACGACGGTTATGATTTTGAAAATTATTATCACGATTTTGAAGACAATTATTCAATCCTCAATAATAGCATTAATAAAATTCTAAAAAGTTCTGATGGAAATCTATGGATTGGAACAAAAGGCTGTACTTGTGTCTATTTTCCTGATGAAGAACGTTTTTTATCATTGGAGAATTCAATTCGAAATGACGCCTTTATTAAAGAAGATTCAAAACAGAATATCTGGATAGCCCAAAATGATAAACTGTATGTGTATAGGCCAATGATTGATTCAGAGGCTCCAATTGTACAGCCAAAGATACTTCAATTAGATACGGCACTTAATAACCAAAGGATTATAGATATTTTGTTTTTGTCAGACTATCAATACCTTGTGGCTACGGCAGAAACATTGTTGTTGTTGACTGTAAATTTGGAAGAAGAAGAACCCCTTGCGTTTGAAACAAGTCCAATTCAATTAAACATTAAAAACAAGAAAATTACAAAACTGCTTAGAAAAGAAAACGCTATTTGGTTAGGAACGAAGTTCGGATTCTATCAGACTTTTTTAGAAAACAATGAATTGATTGTTGTTCGAGAATATACTGAGTTTGGAAAAGGGAAAATGACTTGGAGGCCTAATGTTTTAGCAATGTATTCCGATAGCAGTAAGAATTTATGGATAGGTACTGAACGTAATGGGATTTTAAAATTAAATAATGATACTAAGGACTTCACACTGTTCTCCAAAGGTACGACTGACGAACACAGTATTTCAAGCGATCAGGTTTTTTGTTTTTTTGAAGATGAATTCGACGTGCTTTGGATAGGTACAATTCAAGGAGGACTTAACAGTTTGGATAAGCATCAAAAACCATTTCATAATTACATTCAAAAAGCGAATGAAGCCAATTCGATTCCAGAAAACCTCATCACTGATATCGTACAAGCTGCAAATGGTAACATATGGTTTTCACATTACAAGGATGTAATCAGTACCACAAAAAGCAATTTTGGAGTCTTAACAAAAGCTCCGTTGCTTTTTGAAAAAATGAAGAATAAACTTGCAGATATCAGCCGTGAATTGATTTTTTGTATGTATCAAGACACGAAAGGTTACTGGTGGTTGGGTGGAAAAAAGGATGTGTACCTGTATGATGAAGTAAATGATGTTTTAAAAAAAGTGACCATCCAAAACGAATTCAAAGCTATTGGATTTAGACTCATAAAATCAATTCGACAAGTAGATGAACGTCAAATTTTGATTGGTGGAGGGCAGCTCTTACTACTAGAAAACCCATGGGAATCCATTCTCAACAATCAGCCCGTGCAAATCAAAAGTGAATTGTTAAACCTTGGCTATGTCAATGATATTGTTTTAGAAAAGGATAATTTTTATTGGATTGCAACCCGCGAAGGTTTGTATAAAGTAAAATTAGAACAAGGAAAATTATCAGTAGCACTACACCTAAGCACATCAGAGACTTCTGAAAAACTAAAACTGAATCACAACACTGCTTTTTCAATTTATAAAGATAAAAACCGCAATCTTTGGTTGGCGACATACGGGGGTGGTTTGATAAAAATTCAATTAGACAAAGATAGAAACCCGATTGACATTAAAAATTACACGAAGAAAAATGGCTTGCCAGATAATGGGGTGTATGGTATTTTGGAGGACGATGAAAGTAAACTTTGGATAAGTACAGATATGGGAATCTGTAAGTTTGATCCAATCAAAGAAAAATTCCAAACATTCAACGTAGACGACGGACTCTTAAATAATAACTATAGACAATCTGCTTATTTAAAAACAAAGTCGGGTGTAATGCTCATGGCAGGAGCCAATGGCTTGACCGTATTTGACCCAAAACAGATAAAAGAAAACACAATTCCACCCAAATTACACCTATCACAATTAGAGGTCAATGATGAATTGGTTGTGCCGGGAAAAGCATATAACAATCAAATACTCTGTACCAAATCAATCACTGAAATTGATACATTGATCTTGAATGATAAAAACACAAATATCTCATTTAAGGTCACAGTAAACCACAGCGCTGCACCCAATAAAAATAGGCTCTATTACAAGTTACAAGGACTTAATAAAGAATGGATAACAAGTAAAAGTGGAAAAGCAACAGTTTCCTATACAAATCTGAGTACAGGGAATTATACTTTTTTATACAAAGCGACCAACGGTGATGGTGTAGAAAGTATACAAACCGGGAAGCTCTATATCAAAGTATTGGCACCGTGGTATTTAACTTGGTGGAGTCTTGCAGGATGTATTCTTCTGATAATTATTGTTTTATACCTAGTGTTTGAGTATTTGTTTAGACTTGAAAAATTGAAACAAAACTTGAAAATTGAGAAACTGGACAAGAAAAGAAATCAGGAAATGGAAGAAGCAAAATTACGTTTCTTTACCAATATTTCTCATGACTTTAAAACACCGTTAGCCTTGATAAAAGGCCCTTTTGAAAAAATTGCGGAAAACAATCCCAATAAGGAAGATAAAAAATACTTTTCCATCATTCAGAACAACATCACAAGATTGCAAACATTGGTTGAAGAGTTGATCTCTTATAGAAAAGCGGAAACAGGTCATTTAGATGTGAAGTACTCCAAAACAACTGTAGGAGCCTTCCTATATCCGCTTATGGATTCCTTTGAAGAAAACACGAAGGACACACATGTTCAGTTTTTCTATAAAATAGAAAACCCGGAAGAAGAAATACATATAGATATACATAAAACAGAACGCGTTCTACTGAATTTATACTCCAATGCTGTAAAATACTCTGGAACGAAAAGTACAATCACTTTTACGGCAGGCATAAAAGAGACTGAGGAAAATACGAAGCTGTTTTATTTTGAAATTGAAGACACAGGCATCGGCATTTCTCGTGAAAACTTAAAAAGAATATTTGATCGTTTTTATAGAGGCGTTGATGAGGTAGGTGACTGGAGTGGTGTTGGCGTAGGTTTGGCCTTGTCAAAATCATTGGTAGAATTAATGGGTGGTACTATTACGGCAGAAAGCGACCTGGGTAAAAAGACCGTTTTTAATGTGGTATTACCTGTAAATCACGAAGCTATTGATGGAAACGAAACGGCTCAAAGCGCAGCTAAAAAAGTGTTCGAAGACTTTACACCAGCGGAAGTAGAGGCTGTGAGTCCTGCTACCATATCAAAAGAAATTGCGAATTCGTTGCCAACGATATTGATCATTGATGACGAACAAGACATGCGATTGTTTTTACAAAAAGCACTTGCAAATTCTTTTAACGTAGCCTTGGCAATTGATGGAGAAGATGGTCTGGAAAAAATGGCTGCGATAAAACCTCAGATAGTCATCAGTGATGTTATGATGCCTAACTTAAACGGTTATCAGGTTTGTGCAAAAATAAAATCTACTCAGGAAACCTGTCATATTCCTGTAATCCTACTTACAGCACTGGGAGATACTAAAAATAAAATTGAAGGATTGGAATTGGGAGCAGATGATTACATCTCAAAACCATTCTCAATCAAACATCTGGAAGTTAGAATCAAGCAATTAATTGAAAACAAACAACGAATTATTGATTATTTTTCAAACAACAGTTTGTTGCCAATAAAAGAAAATTTAGGAATCTCTAAACGAGATCAGGAGTTTTTAGAAAAGAATATTAAAACCATGGAAGAAAATATCTCTGATGTATCTTTTGGAGTTGAAGAATTGGCAAAAAGTGCGGGAATGAGTGCTTCTAACTTTTACCGTAGACTAAAACAACTAACAGGGCAAGCGCCCAATGCGTACCTTCGAAACTTTAGGTTGCAAAAAGCCGCTGAACTCATACGAAACGATAAAAACTTACAAGCATTCGAAATAATGAGTCATATAGGCATCTCATCGCCTTCCTATTACTCTACGGCTTTTAAAAAATTACACGGGATGTCCCCTATGGAATACAGTAAAAGCTTTGGAGGTTAAAGACGGAAACCATTAAAGAAGTTCATCTACTTTCACGAAAAATAGTGTGTTGCGGTTTTGCTTTAGCAATACCATCTTACAATAAATTTTATGAGTTTTACAACGGCACTAATATGTAAAATCTCTCATATCAGGAACTTGTGTTTTTGAAAACCGGTCAGGAAAGTGCATTTCTTCTCTTAAAACACAGCATCTATATAGCATACGCTTCAAACTACATTAGAATTTACGTATATATCGAAACATTTTTAGCGGTCTAAAAGAGAAAAAATACAGCTAAAAACCTGTATATCAGATGGTTGTGTTTTCTTGTTTCGTGCAGTTGTTTTGAGGAATAATTTGGTCAGATATGAAAAATAGTATTTAGTGATTGCTACTAATTTAGCTCTAACTAACCAACTTAACCCTAAAAATGAACTTTAGAATAAACAAAAAGGCATCTGGAAAAACACTTCATAAATTAAACATTAAGTTTTTGTTGTTGTTTATCTGTTTTAGTTTTGGTCTTTCTGCTCAGCAGAAAACTGAAATAACGGGAACCGTTTTCGATAGCTATGGGAATCCATTACCAGGAGCCAATGTAGTTGTTGTAGGAACTGAAAGAGGTGTCTTGACAAATTTTGATGGACAGTTTGAAATAAAAGCAGCTGCCGGAGAAGTATTGTCCTTTTCTTTGATTGGAATGAAAGGCCAAAAGGTTACCATCACAGGTGAGCAGGTGTACAAAATTGTTTTAGAAGATGATGTCCTAGCATTGGAAGCTGTTGAAATTACAGGAATACGAGGAGCAATAAGTCGAGCCACTAAAATTAAAAGTGAAGCCGCCAGTGTTGTAGAAGCAATAGCACCAGAAGACATAGGGAATTATTCAGATGACAATATTGTGGATGCCTTGTCTCGTGTTGCTGGGGTACAAGTTGAACGTGATAATAGTGGAACAGAAGGAGACCGTGTCTCTTTAAGAGGTGTAGGTCCTCAATTTGTAAATGTAACCATCAACGGAAGACAGCCACTTTCTGCGGGTAGCGAAGGAATTACAAATTTTAGACAGTTCAATCTTGGCGTATTGCCTCCTGAAGTTACATCGGGCGCATTGATATACAAAACACCAGTAGCAAATGTCGTAGAACCAGGAATTGGAGGATTGGTCGATTTTCAAATCTTAAAACCATTGGCTAAAAATAACTATAAAGGTGACAGTCAGTTTTTTGGAGCAGTTAACCTGAGAGCTGAATACGATACCAATCAAGAAACCTTTCAACCCAAACCCCGAATAAGTGCCATTTTTGGAGGAAAAACCAAAGATGGAAAACTAGGAGCTTATGTTTCTGTTCTTGCCAGTGATGTCATAAGAGTGAGAGACGAGCAGTTTGTAAGAGTAAAAACAGGGGTAGATATAAAAGTAGATAACAACAAAGACGGCATATTTGATGAAGCAGATGGAGATGTATTGCATACAAACCTCACTGTACCCGATAAAACAGAAATGAATCCAATTGAAGAAAATCAAAAACGATTAGGATTTGTTGGGGCTATTGAATGGAAGCCAACAGAGAATCTTACCATTTTGGCAGACGCAACCTATGCAAATTACGATAAAGACTCCTATAGAAACTTATTTAGACCCAACTATGGTGCAGGAGCAACCAACGGAGTTTTTGGAAATAAAAATATCTTTCAGCCAGAAGCCATTCAAATTGACAATGGTTTTGTAAGTTATTTTAATACGGCAGGCTCTAAAAACTCAAGAGTAAATACACAAATTCAAAACCGTTTGTACAACAGTGGTACTGAAAACCTGATTTCTGGATTGAATGCTGTATGGGAGAAAGATACATGGAAAATTAACGCAGATGTATCGTATTCTGGTTTGGATTATTTAAATGTATTGAGACAAAACGGAAGAGTTACCTCTAGCTGGAGAGATGTAGATCAAAGCAATATTGTATTTGATGCTAGAAACGTGGATGTGCCTTATGTTTCTTTTGGAGAACAGGGCAACCAAGACATTTCTAATTTAGACAACTTTAACTTTAACACCTCGTTTAACAGAGAAGTTCAGGTACTAGGTAGAAATATTGCGACCAGGTTAGATGTGAGTAAAGAATTGAACGAAAATGTATCTATAGATTTTGGTACGCGATACAACGCTTCAGAACTCGATTCAAGAGAAGCTACCGGATTGATTCCTTATTCAGACGAACAAGAGCAAGCCATTAGAGACGGATATGACGGCTCCTTTACAAACCCGTTTTTCCCGGAATACAATTCTGGCTACAACCAATGGATTGAAATGGACGCAGACCTCATTGAATCCTTAACTCCTGAGATTCATCAAATGACAGGAGGTACAGCTTTTGAAGGTGATATATTCGATGCAGAAAGCAGTGAAGGTGATTTGCCTTTTGTAAAATCAAAATCTTTTAATCTTCAGGAAAACACAACAGCAATCTACGGTCAATTAAATATCAAAGGGAAAATTGGAAACCTTCCATTTAGTGGTAATGTGGGTTTAAGAGCTTTAAACACCGCAATACATGTCCGCGGTTTTTCAGGAGTGGTAGTTGTTGACCCTATGGGGAATATTCCTAGTGATATTCAAGACGCTGCGCAATCATCGGTAAAGAATGACCGATGGGATTATTTACCTTCTTTAAACATAAATTTAGAACTATCAGAAGACTTTCATTTCAGGCTGAGTGCTTCAAAAGCCATTTCACAACCTAAAATAGTAGATTTAAGACCAAACAATGATATTAGATCCATAAATAGCAATTCTTCAATTTTTGACCCAAGTTCGCCAGACTATGTAGGAGAGGACCTTACGGATCCTTCAGTTCCAAGAGGAGAAATTACCTCAGGAAACCCTGAATTAAAACCGTATTCTGCAATTCAGTTTGACGGTACCTTTGAATACTATACCAGCGCCGGAGGTTCATTTATTGCCAGTGGATTTTACAAAGAGATTTTCGATTTTATCGCCATGCAAAGTGAGCAAGACCAATTGTATGACCCGGCATTGTATGGAGTTGAATTGCCTGCCGATGCGCATCCAGATATTTTATACGATGTAATCAAACCAGTTAACTTTTCTGATGCCATATTGTACGGATTTGAGCTTGGGTTTAACCAACCATTTACATTCTTCCCAGGCGTATTTAAGAGTATGGGGTTACAAGGAAACTGGACACATGTTGAAAGTGATTTTGAAAAGGAAATTGGCGACTTTGGAGGTGGATTTCCGGGAACTTCGAAAAATAGCTTTACAGGAATCTTTTACTACGACAAAGACGGCCTAGGAGCACGTGTTGCCTATACCTATCGTACAGACTATTTAAGAAACTTGGGAGCCGGAGGAACAACACGTAGAGCCAACACAATCTACTCCAATGCTTTTGGACAACTCGACGCAAGAATCAGTTATGCAATTTTAAAGAGAAAACTACAATTCTCCTTAGGAGTTTCCAATGTAATGGGAGAAGGACGTAGACAATACATAGGTGAACCAGAGAACTTCTATGGGTTTACCTCTAGAGGAGTAAACTATAAATTAGGAATACGCTATAAATTTTAACCAACTAAATTAAATACTATCATGAAAAAAATTACCAAAATAATGAGTAAAATCAACACTAAAATAAGCTTCGCAAGCCTTTTGTTTTTTGCTTTTGCACTTCAAGTAAGTCATGCACAAACAACAACTATTGAATTAGACATTCCGCCCTCTGGAGGGAATGGCGTTGTGGGCGTAATACGTACAATGGCATCTGCCGTAACCGCACATCCGGAAGGGGGAACCTTTACGGTTTCGTTTGATGTGGATCCCGGACCAACAAGACGTGTATCTCAAGGAGGAGACATTATCGCAGTATGGGCGGCTGGAACAAAGAGTAGATTCTTTTTTGGAACCAATAATGATGTTACTTCAAATGTCTCAAACTTACAAGTAAACATTATCGATGATAACGGAGGTACTTTAAAAACAAGTGATTTTTCCGATCTTAAATTTGTAGCCGCTTCCATTGGAAATGCGAAACATGCCGACGATGCAGGAGCTTTTACTTTTAATGGAGACGCCACACAATTTCAATTTGCAGGTACAACAGAACACGAAGAAGACCCTGTAGCTTTTCCTTTTCCAAGCGCTCAAACAATAACGAGTTTTAATGTAGGTGTTACAAATGACAAAAGTTTAAATAAATGGGGAATAGCTGGGATGACTGTGTCTGTTACCTATAACGATATCTTAAGCACAAAAGACTTAGCTGAGTTTGCAGACGCAGGTTATAAATTATACCCTAATCCAGCAACTGACAATATCTCTGTTGAAAGTGAGGCAGGTGCTAACATTACCATCTATAGCATTACTGGCGCCACCATATTACAAGTGAACAACGCAGCAGCAGTACAACAAATAGATACAAGTGCACTTGCAAAAGGTGTATATTTAGTACGTGTAAACGATGTGGTAAGTAAACTAATAGTAGAATAAATAAAAGTTTGCAAAAAATTTAAGGCGTTGAGGTAGATGCTCAACGCTTTAAACTATTAATATTAAATTGAAACCTAATGAAAAAACCATCTATTTTCTCGCTTAAAATAGGCTTTACCCTGTTGTTTTCGGCCCTAGTTCTTATTTCTTTTAGTAAATTACAAACTAAAAAAGAGAAAACTTGGGAGGAAATGAATGCCTCTAAGAACGTAGAGAAAGAAGCATTTAATGATGCAAAATACGGAATGTTTATTCATTGGGGTTTGTATTCCATTCCTGCTGGTGTTTGGAAGGAAAAGAAAATTGAAGACTACGGTAGACCAGCCGTAGCAGAATGGATTCAGTGTACAGCTCAAATTCCTCGAAAAGAGTATGCAACATTGGCACCTCAGTTTAACCCGGTAAATTTCGATGCCGATGCAATTGCTAAACTAGCAAAGGACGCTGGTATGAAATACCTCGTAGTGACTTCTAAACACCACGATGGATTTGCCATGTATGACTCTGAAGTAAGTGATTATAATATTGTAGATGCAACCCCCTATAAAAAAGATGTGGTAGAAGCTTTGTATGCCGCTTGTCAAAAATATGGGATTGACTTTGGTCTCTATTATTCGCACAATATTGATTGGATGGATGGAAATGACTGTGGCTATGCTGATTTGATGGCCTCTGGTAGAGAAGTAAACGCCAAAGCAAAACGAAAAATGGGTGCTAATATTTGGGATCCAAGTGCAAACACCTTTCAGGAATATTTAGACAATAAAGCCTACCCTCAAGTAAAAGAAATTCTCACAAAATTTCCAAACTTAAAAACCTTATGGTATGACATGCCACATTATTTAAACTTAGAACAAAGTGCGAAGTTTTACAAAATTGCCTATGATTTACAACCTAAAATGCTTGTGAACGAGCGCGTAGGGAACAACCTAGGAGATTTTGATATTCCAGGAGATAATAAAATACCAACCGATCATTTGTCAATAACAAAACCTTGGCAAACCGTTGGAACCACAAACAACTCTTGGGGATATAAATCCTATGACGAAGACTGGAAATCTGTAAAGGAACTCTTGTTTTGGCTTACAGAGATTGTTTCAAAAGGAGGAAATTATATGCTGAATATTGGGCCAACTGGTACAGGGGATGTACCTCAAAAAAGCGTAGATAACCTCAAAGAAGTTGGTGCCTGGTTGTCGATTAATGGTGAGGCCATTTACAACACGAGAAAGTGGAAAGTCACACATGAAGGCCCCACAAAATTAGAGATGAACGGAACCGGTGAAAGAGCAAAACACAAAGGGATGAAAGTTGAGTTTTCTCCCCAAGATTTTTGGTTTACTCAGAAAGACAAAACGATCTATGTAATCTCTTTAGAAAATTCAGAAAGAAATGTAGCCATAACATCAATTATAAAAGGGAAAGACGATGTAAAATCAATAGAGATGCTCGGTTCAAATGACACTGTGAAATGGGAACAAACAGAGGAAGGCTTACATCTTTTATTACCAGAAAAATTTCCAAGTAAAATAGGTTACTCCTTAAAAGTAGTCCTAAAATAAAAAGACATTTTTAGAATGAAACTCTTTATTTGTTTTATGGTCAGTATATACACCTTTTTGGGCGCAAGACTTTTATGTAGCTAAACATGGAAATGATACCAATCCTGGTACCTTAGAAGCTCCATTTAAAACCATACAACATGGGATACAACAAATGGAGACCGGAAGTACCCTGTACATTCGAGAAGGGAACTATCACGAAGTTATAACAGTTGGAGGTATTGGAAATAACAATGTGTCTGGGCAAAAGACGGTAATTACCAATTATCAGAACGAAAAAGTCGTGATTGACGGTACAGAAACCATTCAAGGTAATTGGGAACAGCACGCTCCAAATATTTACAAATTAACCCTTGATGAAGCCCAAGCTCCAGTTTGGCAATTATTTGTAGATGGCACCATGCAGGTGCCTGCTAGATGGCCCAATGGGAACACAAACCCCACCGAACCACTAGAACATTCTCAGAATAACGAATACGAAGCAAAACCCGGAACTTGGTGGAGTAAAAGCACAACTTGGGCAAATGCCGATGGCAATGGAACCTCTATAAATGTGGATGAAAACGGTATGTCGATTTGTCAAAACGTCAACTCACATTTCAACATCTTCAATACCGAAGCCAGCTTTACCGGAGGACGCATAATTTATTCCTTTCTGGCACAAGGAGGTGATGGAAATCAAGAACGAAGAATTGAAAGTCACCTCGAAGGCAGTAAGCTAATTATGCACAAAGGCTATTCGGGGCCCGGAACAAAAAAAGGCTATGCTACCACAGGGAAATACTTTATCATTGAAGACTTACAAGTATTGGATCAAAAACACGAATGGTTTTATACCCCAGAAGACAAAACAATTTACCTTTGGGTAGCACCGGATCAGGACATACATAGTATGACGGTAAAAGGTCGTACCATGACACGTGGAATCAGAATTGAAAATGACGCGTACAACGTTACCTTTAAAGGCATCAATTTGTATGCATGTAACTTTATTGTCGAAGGTAAATACATTAGTATTGAAGACGCTAAAATTGAATTTCCAGACGCTTCGAGAAGAATGCTGAACGAATTCCCTAACGAAAGTATAGATGCAGTCAACAGTTATGGAACCCTGGTAACAGGAAAATATTTTACCATGCGTAACTGTGAATACGCCTATTCAGAATTGGGTTTGAAGTTTTCCTCCGGCGAAGGTGCCCTGTTAGAAAACAATCATATACATCATATATCTATGTGGGGTGTAGGCAAACAAGGAGCCATAGAGTTTGTGAATACTTTTAGGAGAAACACCTATCATACAGGTGGTGTACGAGGTGGTATAAAAACCAACACAAACCCTGAAATATCAAGAATTCAAAGTTATAACCTCATAAAAGAATTTGGATATATGCAAGTCTCTGATGGTGCAGGACTACAAGTCAACCCGGCGAGACAGCCAGGAACCGTACGACACCATAATTGGTTCTTAAACGCTCCAAAATACGGAAGTAGGTTTGATGGTTTTCCGGGAGGAACAGGAGCGACCAATCATCATAATGTTGGAAAAAATGTGAGAGGTGCCTTACAAGTAAAAGGAGACGGACATTTCATATACAACAACACTTGTTTTGATGGACATCCGGAGAGAAACGATATCATTATACTGTCAGATCCAAACTATGGAGGAAATAGCACTACCATTACCCAAAACAATTTGGCTGATAGAATGTCAGGAGATAGATCACAAAACCTAACAGCAAGTCCCTTGCCAGGAACTCATGGGTTTAACTGGAATGGATACAGTAATAGCTCAGCCGTATCTGATTGGCTAGAAGATCCTGAATCTTTTGATTTTAGACCCAAAGCGTCGGCACCAATGGTAGATGCAGGAAAACAAGTCGCCGGAATAACAGATGGATTTATTGGCGCAGCACCCGATATTGGCGCTTACGAATATGGAGATACCGTATATTGGATTCCCGGTCATCAAACCGCTGCAGCGAGCTTTCCAATTCCTAGAAATGGAAGTACAAAAATTTCAACAGATCGCGATCTTATCTTTTTACATGGCTACAAAAGTACCCAAGCTCATGTTTACCTAGGAACCGACAAGCAAGCTGTTGCAAACGCTACCACGAGCTCGCCTGAATTTAAAATGATAAAAACCATAAGCAATATCATAAACACCGCTGAACTCAATTTAACTGAGCATCACTTTGATTCGGAAACCACCTATTATTGGAGAATAGATGCCATAGATGCGCATGGAAACACAACCAAAGGAGACATATGGGAGTTCAGCACAGTAAATAATTTAAACATCGGCAAGCTACCCTCGGAACAGGAAGGATTTCAACTGTTTCCGAACCCTGTAAAAGGACAACTACACATCAAAGGGAAAAATAAAATTACTGAGATTCAAATTTATTCGATTACAGGAAAAATAGTCAACACAACGGAACACAGTACCAAAGAAGTAATCTTGACATTTGCGGGATGGGATTCAGGGGTATACATAGCAAAAATAAATGGTGTGCATACCTATAAAATTATTGTACAATAATAAACTACTCCTTATAGTCTTGCGCTAAAAACTTATAAAAATCAAAAACAAATGAAAAATAGCATTCTAATCGTTTTAATTGCTGCTATGCCGGTTCTCGGAACTGCTCAATCAAAATCCAATGAGGAAAATCAACGACCTAATATCATCTTCTTCTTTACAGATGATCAGGCATACGATACCCAGAAAGCCTATGGCAACCCGGATGTAAAAACACCGAATATGGACAAGTTGGCTGCCGATGGAATGGTGTTTAATAGACATTACAATAGCACCGCAATTTGTATGGCAAGTCGCGCAAATGTTATGATTGGGCAATACGAATACAAAACCGGTTGTAATTTTGAACACGGCCCTATGAAACCTGAAAAATGGAAGCAGTCCTTTCCGTTGCTCTTAAAAGAAGCAGGATACAAGGTGGGCTTTGGAGGAAAATTTGGTTTCTCTATTGCCGAGGATAGAAACAATCATAAAGAAGAAGGAGAAGTAGCGAAAAGCGATTTTGATTTTTGGGTGGGAGGTCCTGCACAAACACATTATAAGACCGCAAAAAACAAAAGCTTAGCCAAATACGCCAAGGCATACCCTCACAGTTCCCGAGCATACGGTGCTGCCACCATAGATTTTATGAGGGAGTCCGTAGCAAATAAACAAGCATTTTGTATGAGTGTTTTCTTTAAAGCACCACACAGACCGGTACAACCAGACCCTATGTTTGACCACATTTACAAAGACACCCAATTTAGAAAATTACCTAATTATGGAAGAGAGGCCGGCAAACATTTGGCGGCACATTCAAGAACAGGAAGGCAATACCCGCGATTTGTAGAATGGGGCTATTCTGAAGAAGAAACCTACCAAGATGCATTGCGCAAATACAACCAATTGATTTATGGGGTCGACTATTCCATCGGAATGGTACTCGACGAATTGAAAAAGTTAGGTATTGATGACAATACCGTAATTATTCTCTCTTCTGACAACGGCTATTTTAACGGGTCTCATGGCTTAGGGTCTAAAGTATTGCCTTATGAAGAATCCGTTCGTTGTCCACTGATTATCGCTGATCCAAGGGATAAAAAGGTAGCGAAAAAAGGAAACACAAATACCTTATCTGCCAATGTAGACATACCAGCAACCATCCTCGATATTGCGGGTGTTGAAATCCCTAAGGAATATGACGGTAAGAGTTTGTTGCCAGTACTTGATAACCCAAAAAAATCCGTAAGAACGTCAGTCCCAATCACACAGGTTTGGGGACCTGATACTACCCATTGTTTTTCAGTGGTCGATCAACAGTATAAATATGTATATTGGTATTTTGAAGATACAAACAACGACTTACATCCTACAGAAGAATTGTTTGACCTTAAAAAGGACCCCTTTGAAATGGTAAATGTGGCAACCGATAAAAAATACAATTCCGCACTAAAGAAAATGCGTATAAAATATGATAAACAGCTTGCCCATTGGAAAAATGAAGGTGTGAAATACAACGGATATGAGAAGTATGGCGTCCTTTTTGATAGAGAGCTTCCTTGGCAACAAAAAGAAAAAACCTTAAAAGAAGGTAAGAAAAAAGTAAAACCAATTAGAAATTGGTAAAATAAAATTAGAATCTTATGCACAAATATTTTATTGCAATACTTGTTTTTACAGGTGTAATACACATTTCACAAGCCCAAATCAAGACCGCTGCTATACAGCCAAATATTATTTTTGTACTCACAGACGATCAAGGAATGGGAGACCTTTCTTGCATGGGAAATACAATCGTACGAACACCCAATATTGATTCCTTTTATAAAAAATCCACACGTTTTACCAATTTTCATGTAAGTCCAACTTGTGCACCAACACGATCTGCACTGATGAGTGGTCGTAGCCCATTTGAAGTAGGCGTAACCCATACCATCTTACAAAGGGAACGCATGGCTTTAGAGGTGGTTACCTTTCCACAAGCCTTGCAGCAGGCGGGATACAAAACAGGTTTGTTTGGAAAATGGCATTTGGGGGATGAAGAACAATACCTACCTCAAAACCGTGGCTTTGGAGAAGTGCTCATGCACGGTGCCGGGGGTATAGGTCAAACAAAGTATGGCGACTTCCCGGCCAATTCCAAAAATGTATACTTCGACAATGTCTTATTACACAATGACACCATCGTAAAAACCAAAGGTTTCTGTACCGATTTGTTTTTTGATGCCGCACTTGCATGGACACAAGAACAGGTAGATCTGAACAAGCCGTTCTTTACCTATATAGCTTTAAATGCACCTCATGGTCCTTTTGTTGCACCTGAAAAATACAAGAAACGATTTTTAGAAGCTGGATATGACGAAAGAACTGCCGCACGCTATGGTATGATTGAAAACATAGATGACAACTTTGGTCGTATGATGGAACTGTTGGAAAAATGGAAAGCGTTGGAACACACCCTGGTCATTTTTATGACAGACAACGGAATGAGCGCGCCAAAAATTAAAAAGAACGGAACCCCATTAGATCCGTTTAATGCCGGTATGAAAGGTAAAAAGAACTCCCCTTGGGAAGGAGGTACGCATGTGCCTTCATTTTGGTATTGGAAGGGGCAAACCCAAGAAGGTATAGATATCGATGCCTTGACAGCACATATAGATATTTATCGTACTTTTTGTGACTTGGCAGGAGCAGAGATTCCAAAAAGTAAAATGCCTCCAAGAGGAAGGTCGCTGGTTCCTTTATTAAAACAAGCAAATGCCAAATGGCCTAGTAGAAAACTTTTTGTACACAAAGGGCGTTGGAACGACAATAGAAAAAACTTTAAAACCAGAGATGAAAACCAATATAGAGGTGGAGCCATTAGAAGCGATCAATGGCGTTTGGTATACGATGGTGGTGCGTCAAAACCATTTCTCTCCAACATTTCCAAAGACCCCGGAGAAGAAAACAACCTCGCAGCTCAAAATGGTGCACTTGTCAATGATTTACTAGAAGCCTATCAACAATGGTGGACTTCCTTAGCGCCTAATCTAGTAAATGAAGGTTTGCCTTTGGTGCTACCCGAAGACCAACCGTTTAATTTGAGATACAAAAAACAAGAAAAAGCCTACGGCATTCCAGAATGGAGTCCTAAGGAACTGAAATAACAGTTTTAGTTCAATATATTTTGATTATGCGTTAAAAACCTGTTGCATAGTAAAAATTAGTACAGTTTTTAAATTACCTGACACTACATACGGTTAATTCAAAATTGTATTACTTTTCTAGTGTGAAAAATTCCGCAATGCTAAAAACGTCCATCAGAACAATCAAATGTCTGGTCGAGCGAAGTCGAGACCTCGTCGCTTTTAAAACACTGTTCTCCTCAAAGAATCACGGCTCCTTGACAATCCTGTGCCGAGCCAGCCTTGTCAGCAGACAGCCTTACTGAGGTGCTCGAGGAGACAAAAGCTTAAATATTTTGTGATTTATTTTTGGATTTATCCATAGAATGCAGCAACAAAAAGCACATTTTTTAATCAATGCCCTTATTTCAATAAACCCCAAAAAAATAGAACCAAAAGTGAATGTTTTCACTAAAAAACATAATCAAAAGTGAATATGTTCACCAAAAAACATAATTAAAAGTGAATTCAAAATAAATTTGTTACCTTTGTGTTAAATGAAGTGTTATGTATAATCGGTTGTTAACAAGTGAAATAAAATCAAAAATAGGAGATGGTAAGGCCATTTTACTCATTGGACCAAGGCAAGTTGGGAAGACTACACTGATTCAACATATAATTCAAAATAAAAAGCATTTGTTTCTCGATGCAGATGACCCCGTTGTAAGAAGTATACTCAATACTCCGAATACAGATCAAATAAGAAATGTGATCGGTTCTAATAAAATAGTATTTATTGATGAGGCGCAAAGAATTCCCGGAATTGGCCTGACACTTAAAATTATAACAGATCAATTTAAAGATGTTCAATTGTTAGTGAGTGGTTCTTCATCATTTGAATTATCAAAAGAAATAAACGAACCTCTTACGGGAAGAAAATGGGAATATGAATTGTTTCCTATCAGTTGGGAAGAGTTTGAAAATAAAGTAGGATACCTGGCAGCTGAGCAACAAGTTGAAAATCGTCTCCTGTATGGTTTTTATCCTGACGTGTTAAACCATCCCGGTGAAGAAAAAGAAATTCTTAAACAACTTGTAAACAGTTATTTGTACAAAGATATTTTGGCTTATTCTAATATTAGAAAGCCGGAAGTTCTTGAAAAATTGATGCAGGCTTTAGCGCTCCAGGTTGGAAGTGAAGTAAACTACAATGAATTGGCCCAAATAACAGGAGTTGACAAAAACACAGTTTCCAATTATATTGACATACTACAAAAGGGATATGTTATTTTTAAATTAAGCAGCTATAGCGGTAATTTAAGAAATGAAATTAAAAAAAATAAAAAGATATATTTTTACGACAACGGTGTTCGTAATATGGTATTGGGAAATTTTAATTCCTTAGAACTCAGGTCAGATACAGGCGCTTTATGGGAAAACTTTTTAATGTCGGAAAGACTCAAATACAATCAGTATCACAAGAAGCTGACGAAAATGTATTTTTGGAGAACAGCACAACAACAAGAAGTGGATTTGGTGGAAGAGCACAATGGTATGTTGACAGGTTTTGAATTCAAGTGGAATTCTAAGAAAAAAGCAAGATTGCCTAAGACATTTGTGCAAACCTATAATGCCAATGAAGAAATCATCGATAGAAGCAATTTTAGAGCTTTTGTAGGTTTATAAATGATCATAGCGTCTGAAATAGAAAACATTTTATAATAACCTAGAACAATCCCAATTGTCCGGGATCACGGTCGAGGTTTGTGGCAATCAATTCCCCTTGAAATCCGCTTGTAAACGAGTTTATGGGTGCCCCTTGTAACCAATCCTGTTCATTGCGATCGCTCAGAATCACCGGCATGCGTTTTTTGGAATTGTGAATTTTGCGCATCAAGGCATTCGCTTCCGTAGTGACAATGCTATAGGTTCCTGTGCTAATACCTTCTGAATCGACCCAATGGCTATAAATTCCTGCAAAAGCAAATAGGGCATCATTAGGTAAAGAGATTTGGTATTTTTCTTTTTTAGAACCATTGGCCGTTAACCATTGCCATTCGTAAAAACCATCTGCCAGTACCAAACATCTGTTATGAGTTGCCTCTTTAAAAGCCGGTTTTTCAGTGATGGTTTCAATACGCGCATTCAATGTATAGTTTTGAATGCTGTTATCATTAGACCAACTGGGAATCAGTCCCCATTGCAAACATTGAATTTTATCCGGGGCGTCATGGGTAATGACCGGCGTTTTTGGGAAATCAAAGGCTTTTAGGATCTTTTGAGGATTGAACCCTTCCATATCGTCAATAGTACCTTTGAAGCGTTCCTGTAATTGAGCTTTGCTTTTTAACAATCGGGTTTGATAACACATAGGTCTTATATTATATAGAAGCCTAAAGTTACTGAATAGTTTAAAAGAAGTCAAAACAGAAATTGTAGAAAGCTGGGTAACAGACAGCGCTGAGAGACAACTTATAACTAACTAGTGACTGGAGAATAGAGAAAAAGAGAAACAGTGCAATTACTGTCCATTCAACTGCTGTAAAAACTGAAAATACTGTCCGTTATTCGGATAAAGCTCCACCAACTTAAGAGCGATATTTTTTGCCTTCTCAGGAGCGCCACTATTCGCATAATGATATGCTAAAAGGTACAATAGGTTTTCGTTATTGGGCTCTTGTTTCAATCCGCGTATGATTGTTTGTTCAGCCTTTGCAGTTTTGTGAATGCCATCGTACAATAAACTCAAATTGTAGTACACACGCGTGTTTTCAGGCATGTATTTCGTAGCCAATTCCATTTGAACAATTGCTTCCGGAGTACGTTTGAGTTCAGCCAAAAGGAGTCCATAGGAATAATAGGTAGCGCCATACAGAGGTTCTTGCGAAATAATGGTTTTAAAAGCCGCTTCTGCCTTGTCAAACTCTTTGTTTTGGTAATATAAATTAGAAAGATTGGTACGTACAATATTGTTGATATTATCGATTTCCAAGGCGCTTTCATAGCCTTTAATGGCTTCTTGAAGCTTTCCTTTTTTAAGTGTATAATTGGCACGATTGATACGACCGCCTACAAAATCAGAGATGACATCGAGATAGGTAAAAAACTCTTTTTTCACCTTGGCATATGACGCCTGGTATTTTTGCGGTACGGCAGCGGCATCCATGGCTCCTAAGGCGTTAAAAGCTTTTACACGTACCGAGCGTTTTTCATCGTTTAAGAGCGGTAAGAAATAGTTGAGGTACTCTGGGTTTGCCATTTCATTCAAAGCATCTAATGAACTCGCTCTCACCAAGGGAGAAGCATCATTTAAGAAATGCAACAGGTCGTTTACAGTGATTTGATTTCTGTAATTGCTCAATTCCTTAACGGCTGATGCCCTGGCAATTTCCGGAAAGGTTTCATCCTTTGCCAGTTGGGTCAAGGCCTCCAATGCATTGGGAGCTTGTGTTAGACCCGGAGCCAATAAATCTGAAAAATGAACATAATCAGGTTTTCCATATTGTTCTATAAACTTCTTTTCTGCCCATTCATCGTCTTTGTCGGTATGACAACCCACACAAGCATTTGGTGTACCGTATTTAACCGAAAGATCGGGTCTTGGAATACGGAAACTATGATCGCGTCTGAAATCGTTGCCCATATAATATTTACCCGGCATATGGCAGTTGATACACTGCGCTCCTTCAGAGCCTTTTGGGTGAAAATGATGCTTTTCGGTATCGTAAGTTTCAGGAACATGACATTGCGCACAGAGTTTATTTCCTTCAAACTTACGCTCCAACGTATGGGCATCATGGCAATTGGTACAGGTTACATCATTGTGATACATCTTACTTTGAACAAACGAACCATAGACATAATCTTCATCCAAAATCTGTCCGTCTTCATGGTACATATTCGCGGTGATAAGCTGTGGAAAATAGTGATCAAGCATCGTACCTTCAAAATTAAACTTGTCGGTAACCTGTTCTCTACGCATATGACAGCGCGCGCATTGGTCTACCAATTCTTTGGGACCTGTTTCTATAGTCATCTGCATGGTACCTGTATCGCGATAGGTGTCGCCCAGCGTTTTTACATCTTCCACATGTTGTTTTCCGGGGCCGTGACAAGCCTCGCAACTCACGTTGATAATTGCAAATTTCGTGTCGTAACTATGGGTTTCTTGTGTGTAATTTTTTCGCACATTGGTAGAATGGCAATCGGCACACATATTGTTCCAGTTCAAACCACCGCGCGACCAATGCAACCATTCTGAATGTACCACTTTAAAATCGGGGTAGAGATCGAACCATTTGTTCTTTTTCGTGTCCCAAGCCGTTCGTAAACATTGGTAATGCCCGTTTGGAAATTTTACAATATACTGTTGCAAAGGAGTCAACCCAAAAACATATTCAATTTTATAATCGTGGTTTTTTCCGTCGGGGCCTTCTGTGTTTGCATAGAATTCGCCATCTTTTGTGAAAAAGCGAGATTGTACCCCTTGGCTCTTAAACTTTTCGCCTTTAAAATCTGCTAAAATAGTTTCGCGTGTGGCAATTTGCATGGATTTGTCATGGTGCGATCCTTGCCATTTTTCAAACTGATCTTGATGACATTCTTTACAGGATTGATCTCCTAAAAAATGTGCATCCGGAATTTGTTTGGTAGAGGTAAAAACATCTTTTTGAACTTTAGCAGGAAGTTTTTTGTAGGTTTCTTTTTTCTTGTTGTTACAGGAAATAAAAACAAAGCAAAATATTACAATTGTATTTAGCAGAGTTATTCGTTGGAGCTTGGGTGGTGGTGTTTTCAAATCGCTGTATTTATGAGTTTTCAAAAAGTTCCCGAACTTTTTGTTGTAATATTTTTTTGTCTGGCAACTGTGTTTTATAGTCGGCTACCATAGTTGGCGAAAGACTTCTGCTTAAAGCATATTCTACAACCTCTAACTCTTTGTCTTTGCAGAGCAGAATTCCAATGCTTGGGTTTTCATTTTCATTTTTAACGTCTCTGTCCAGAGCTTCCAAATAAAAGTTGAGTTTTCCTAGGTGTTCAGGTTTGAATTTATCTGCTTTCAATTCAAAAGCAATCAAACATTGAAGTTTTCTATGAAAAAAAAGCAAATCTATATAAAAATCACTATTGCCAACTTGTAATTTGTATTCTTCTGAAACAAAAAGAAAATCTTTACCCAGTTCCAGAATAAAGTTTTTCATTTGTTTTAAAAGACCTTTTTTCAGGTCATTTTCGTTATACGCTGCTTTGAGATTCAGGAAATCAAATATATAATTGTCTTTGATGGTATTTCTTAACTCAGGATAAATTTCTTGTGTGGATTTAGGTTTTATTTCCGTTTCTAAAACAGTGCGTTCAAAGAGTGAAGCTGAAATTTGTCGGTCCAGTTCCTTTACCGTGTAATTCTCTTTCAAGCTTTGTTTTAGGTAAAATTCAATTTCCAGTTCTTCTTTACAGCGTGTAAAAATTGTGATATGATGCGTCCAGCTCAAACGCGCAATTGGAGCACTCCGAATATCATCTATTTTTAAATTTGTGAAATCGTCAGAGGTGTATGTAATAAGTTGAAAATCAGTGCTTTGTATTTGTGTCATCGATGATGACACAAATTCCAATTCGCGATAGACCTCATGGAATTGTTTCATTCTATACAGGCCTCTTCTGGTAAAACCCTTAAGGTCAGGGTGTTCTGTTTTAATGAATGCCGCAAGTTCGTCTACAGTTTTACTTCCCCAATTCGAATTTGAGATTTGTTTCGAAAGGTGTGCTCCAATATTCCAGTACAAATTAATCAGCTCTTTATTAACAGCTTTTACAGCCGTATTTTTAGAGTGATTGATAAGTGCTACAATATTTGAAAATTCCTTTTTCATTTTTTTTGAATTCTAAAAAACGTTTGGTTTTTAGAACGAATTGATTGTAAAGATAGGCAATGCAAAAGTAAAATCCGAATTATTTCGCACAACGAAACCCTGTATTAAACAGGGAAGTATCCACCGAGTTTTTTGCTCTGAATGTTGTGGTAAAACTCTTTTCTAGCGCTTGGTCAAACATAAAACTTCCACCTCTAGTAACGCGTACATTTGGAGCCGATGGTTCTGGTGCTGGGTTGCCCGGATACGAAGCATAAACATCTTCGCACCATTGCCAAACATTTCCGCTCATATCGGTCAAGCCTGCTGGCGTTTCACCATAATGTCCGATAGGAGAAGTGAGGGTAAACCCATCTTCTGCTTTTGCGTTTTCTATAGAAGTTCCTTGCCAAACATTGGCCATATGTTTTCCGTTTTTCAAAGGAGTTTCTCCCCATGGATAGGTGCTTGTACCTCCGTTTTTAGCGGCAAACTCCCATTCGTATTCCGTAGGCAAACGCTTTCCTGCCCATGCTGCGTAGGCTTTGGCATCATTCCAACTCACATGGGTAACCGGGTGGTTATCGAGAGATTTCGGTTTGGTTTCTCCCAATGGGTATTCCCAATTCGTGCCTTTCAATAAGGTCCATTGCCCTTGTTCGAATATAAACACACCGGAGTCACCGTAATTGTCGGCTTCCGTTTTGTAGTTAGTCGCTTCCACAAACTTTCTAAAATCGGCAACCGAGACTAAGTTTTTATCTAAATGAAATGGGGCTACAACCGTTTCGAAAGCAGGTGCTTCGTTAGGCGCTCCTTTGTTGGAGCCAATAGCAATGGTACCTCCTTTAAAATGAACCATATTACTAACATCTGCGTTGTTTGATTTTGGGACAACGACGGTTTTTTCTGATTTTACAGGAGTTGTATTAGGTGCTTTTTTAGCGGGTTCTTTACAGGCGGTAACAATGAGCAAAAGACTGCAAATGGCAATAGGTAACTTCATGATGTTGAAAGTAAAATTAATTGTATCTGCAATATTAATTTATTTATTTGTAAGTGGACGGTTCCTAAAGATTTTATTTTTCAATAAAAAGCAATTTTTAGCGTTCTAGATTCTTTATTTTTGATAAAAATTTTTAGCGATGGACGATTTTATTTTTTACTTCAAACTAGGGCTTAATCATGTTTTGGACTTACAAGCCTATGATCATGTTTTGTTCTTGATTGTTTTGGTAGTTGGATATACACTTAAACAGTGGAAAGAATTGTTGTGGTTGGTCACTGCTTTTACGCTAGGACATACCTTGACACTGGCTTTATCGACCTATAAAATAATTTCAGTAAACGCTGCAATTGTAGAGTTTCTAATTCCGGCAACAATTGTGTTCACGGCAATACTCAATTTGTTTTCTGGAGGAAAATCTTCAGGTATCTCTAAGTTAATTGTATTTCTTTCTTTTTGTTTTGGTTGGATTCACGGTCTTGGGTTTTCGAACTATTTTAAAATGCTGATGTCGGGATCTGACAGTAAATTTGTGCAATTGATAGAATTTTCATTAGGAATTGAAGTAGCTCAATTGGTAATTGTGGTACTCATAAGCGCTGGCTACTTTCTTTTTCATACGATTCTAAAAGTTTCTAAGCGCGACTGGGTGTTGGTACTATCCTCCATAGTCATTGGTGTTGCAATTCCTATGCTTGTAGCACGTTATGACGACTTTATCCGGCAGTTGTTATAATTTATAGTCGCTTAGTTTCTTGGCATTTCCCTTAAGATTCACGATTTTTGTTTTCCAATTCTAAAAAAAGCTTCATGCAAGAGGTAGAAGTACAAGCTAAAAAACAACTTAAATACGATACTGCATACATCAATATGGCCTTTGAATGGGGTAAATTGTCGCATTGCAAACGCAAGCAAGTAGGTGCATTGATTGTAAAGGGAAGAATGATTATTTCCGATGGTTTCAATGGCGCTCCTACCGGTTTTGACAATTGTTGTGAAAATGAAAATGGAGAAACCAAATGGATGGTCTTGCATGCAGAAGCCAATGCAATTTTAAAAGTAGCGGCCTCAACCCAATCTTCAAAAGGAGCTACGTTGTACATTACCTTATCTCCATGTCGCGATTGTAGCAAATTGATTTTACAAGCAGGAATAACACGTGTGGTATATGCCAGAGCGTATAAAGACCTGTCTGGTGTCGATTTTTTAAAGCAAGCTGGCATTGAGGTTTATCATATTCCGGGCTATGAAGAATAAAAACAACTTGCCGCTATATCTTGGACTTTCATTGGCAATTGGTGTTTTAATTGGTGGTTTTTTTAATTTTCCAAATGTAAACTCCTCTGTTTTTGGAACAACCGATAGCAATCAAAAAATTCAAAAACTCTTGACATTTATTGAACAAGAGTATGTGGATAAAGTAGATACAGAGGTGTTATTAGACAATGTAATTGCTGATTTGTTAGGGAAATTAGACCCACATTCTGTGTACTTTCCAAAAGATGAGTTTTTGGCCAA
Source organism: uncultured Flavobacteriaceae bacterium (assembly GCA_943789365.1). Taxonomy (GTDB): domain Bacteria; phylum Bacteroidota; class Bacteroidia; order Flavobacteriales; family Flavobacteriaceae; genus Flavicella. Next base: position 1,794,234 of record CALSTV010000001.1, read on the forward strand.
TAAAGAAAATCTTCAAGGAAATTTTGAAGGTATCGGAGTTCAGTTTTCAATGCATAAGGATACTTTGGTGGTAACCCATGTGTTGAAAGGGGGGCCTTCTGAAGGAGCTGGGATTCTTGCAGGAGACCGAATTTTAGTAGCCAACCAAGACACGCTATTCAATAAAAATTTATCAAATTTAGATATAGTAAAAGTACTAAAAGGACCCGCAAATACCCCTGTAGCATTGAGTGTTTATAGAAAAGACAATGAGGCTTTGTTGACATTTAATTTGGAGAGAAATAAGGTGGCCATTCAAAGTGCGGAGGTAGCCTATATGTTGACGGATCAGCTGGGCTATGTAAAATTAGATCGCTTTGCTATGACCTCTTTTCAAGAACTGCAACAACAATTGGTTGCACTCAAAAAAGAAGGAGCCACAAATTTGATTTTGGATTTACGTCAAAACGGTGGCGGTTATATACATATCGCCAATCAAATTGCAGATCAGTTTTTGTCGGAAGGAAAACTCATTGTGTTTACAGAAAACAACAAAGGCGTTAAGGAGGAATTTTATGCCACGGATAAAGGGGTGTTTCAAAAAGGAAAAGTATATGTGCTCATTGATGAAGGCTCGGCGTCTGCAAGTGAAATTGTTGCTGGAGCCTTGCAAGATAATGATATAGGGACTATTGTTGGAAGACGTTCCTTTGGAAAGGGACTGGTTCAGGAAGAAATGAAGTTGGGTGATGGTTCTGCGGTACGTTTGACCATAGCTAGGTATTTTACACCTACCGGAAGAAGTATTCAGAAACCTTATAAAATGAACGATGCACAAGGTTATGCGCTCGATTATCAAAACAGGCTTTTGAATGGGGAATTGTTATCCAAAGACAGCATTAAAGTAACCGACTCTCTAAAATTTACCACAGCAAAAGGAAAAGTTGTGTATGGGGGAGGAGGCATTATTCCAGATGTATTTGTAGCGGTGGACACCACGAGGTATATTGAGAACCGGTATTTTATGAAAATAAATGACTTTACTTTTGCTTACGCCGACACGCATCGCAAAGCATTGTTGACAAAAGGTTTTACTTCTTTTGAACGGGAATACGATGCAAATACCAAGGTGTTGAATGCCTATATACACAAGTTTAAAACCGAAAAGTGGAAATTAAATAGCAAACAAAAACACATACTCAATCATTATTTAAAAGCATTGATTACAAGACAAGTATTTGGAGAAACGGCATTTTATAAAGTAACGAATACTGAAGATGTCATGATTTCGAAAATTTTGGAATTGGAAGCGGCTTTTATGGATTGACATTGTAAAAACATATATTTGTAATTCAAAACAGAAACTAGTGACCAAAAACAAAAAAATATATTTTGCTTCTGACCAGCACTTTGGAGCCCCAACAGCTGAAAAAAGTAAATTAAGAGAGCAAAAGTTTGTACGTTGGTTAGACACAGTGAAAACAGATGCCGAATGCATTTTTTTAGTAGGTGATTTGTTTGACTTCTGGTTTGAATACAAAACAGTGGTACCAAAAGGATTTGTACGTGTATTAGGGAAACTTGCTGAAATTCGTGACAGTGGCATACCGATCTACTTTTTTGTAGGGAATCACGACTTGTGGATGGAAGATTATTTTGAAAAGGAATTAAATATCCCTGTGTACCACAAGCCAAAAGAGTTTACTTTTCACAACAAAACCTTTTTAATTGGACATGGTGACGGTTTAGGGCCTGGTGATTTAGGGTATAAACGAATGAAAAAAGTATTTACCAATCCTTTTTGTAAATGGTTGTTTCGTTGGTTGCATCCTGATGTAGGTGTTGCACTTGCCCAGTACCTATCTGTTAAGAATAAGCTTATTTCTGGCGATGAGGATGTCGTGTATTTAGGAGATGAAAAAGAATGGCTGGTTCAATATTCCAAAGAAATCTTAAAATCTAAACATTTCGATTATTTTATTTTTGGACACCGACACTTGCCTATGACCTTAGATCTTGGCAGCGATGCTACGTATATCAATTTAGGGGATTGGATACATTATTTTACCTATGGTGTGTTTGACGGTGAAAACATGGAACTACAACCTTTCGAAAAAGAGAAATAAAAACCTATAAAAGCAAAAAAAGGAGCCTTTAAAAGGCTCCTTTTTTTATGTTAGTTTGTTTAGTTAATTTGTGTTTGGTTGCTACAAATATTGTTAAAATTATTCACAATACAAAAAAATGATAACATTTTTTTAACATAAAATGCTCACCCTAAATTAGTTTCTTAATTTTTCGGTCTGAAATACGAGTATTTCCCTAGGCTTCTTTAACCAAATTTTAACAATAAGATTGGAGTAAAAGATTAGTTTTGTGAATCGCAACAAATAGAAATCCACCATCATAATATTCAATATACATGGAAGATCAAAACACGAGTGTAGACATAAGAGCCATCAATGAGAAGATAGAAAAGGAAAGCGCTTTTATAGATTTGTTAAAAGCTGAAATGAATAAAGTAATCGTAGGGCAGAAACAAATGGTCGATCGTTTGCTGATTGGGCTACTAGGAAATGGCCATATATTATTAGAAGGAGTTCCTGGTTTGGCCAAAACCTTGGCAATTAACACCCTTTCAAAAGCGGTGGATGGAAACTTTAGTAGAATTCAGTTTACGCCAGATTTACTGCCAGCAGATGTTGTAGGAACTATGATCTACAATATGAAAGAAAACAATTTTGAGATTAAAAAAGGACCTATTTTTGCAAACTTTGTATTGGCAGATGAAATCAATCGTGCACCTGCGAAAGTGCAATCAGCCTTGTTAGAAGCAATGCAAGAGAGACAAGTTACTATTGGTGATGAAACTTTTCCTTTGCAAGAACCTTTTTTGGTAATGGCAACACAAAACCCGGTAGAACAAGAAGGAACCTACACATTACCTGAAGCACAGGTGGATCGTTTTATGCTAAAGGTTGTGATCGATTACCCAAAGCTAGAAGAAGAGCAAATGATCATGCGTCAAAACCTAAACGGCGGTTTTGCTAAAGTAAACCCAGTGGTTTCTTTGGAACAGATTGTAAAAGCAAGAGCTTCTGTAAAAGAAGTATATATGGATGAAAAGATTGAAAAATACATACTCGATATTATTTTTGCAACACGTTTCCCAGAAAAATATAACCTGTCTGATTTAAAGCCTTTGATTAGTTTTGGGGCTTCTCCTCGTGGAAGTATCAGTTTGGCACAAGCAGCAAAATGCTATGCGTTTATCAAGAGAAGAGGGTATGTAATACCAGAAGACGTTAGAGCGGTAGTCTATGATATACTGCGCCATAGAATAGGAATCACCTATGAAGCGGAAGCCGAAAACATCAATTCTGTAGATATTATCAATAAAATTGTAAATGAGATAGAAGTGCCATAGAATTTTGTAACTGTTGAATTGTTGAAACGTTTAAAAGAGGTCTTGCTATGTTTGTTTTTTCGTTTGAGAAATTAGAGGTCTGGAAAGAAGCTATTGAGTTATCTAAAGATATGTATAAGACAACAGAAACCTTTCCAAATGAGGGGAAATTTGGGTTGACAAGTCAGATTCGAAGAGCTACCAATTCAATAGCAGCAAATATTGCAGAAGGAACGTCTAGACGTACAGCGAAAGATCATAAGAAATAATTCAACATTTTAACAATCCAACAGTTAAGCAGTTAAACAATATACACAACTAAAACACTTGGAAACTAAAGAAATACTAAAAAAAGTTCGCAAAATAGAGATTAAGACTCGGCGACTTTCGGATCATATATTTTCTGGAGAATATCACAGTTCTTTTAAGGGAAGAGGTATGACCTTTAGTGAGGTTCGCGAGTATCAGTTTGGAGATGATATACGAAACATCGATTGGAATGTTACCGCGCGCTACAACCAACCCTTTATTAAAGTTTTTGAAGAAGAAAGAGAGCTAACCATGATGTTGGTGGTTGATATTAGTGGTTCTGAGCTCTTTGGAACAAGTGCACAGTACAAAAAGGACACGATTACAGAAATTGCGGCGACGCTTGCATTTTCTGCCATACAAAATAACGACAAAGTAGGTCTGATTCTTTTTTCAGACAATGTGGAGCTTTTTATTCCACCAAAAAAAGGAAAAAGTCATGTGTTGCGTATCATTCGTGAATTGATCGAATTTCAACCCAAAAGTAAACAGACAAATATCGATGAAGCCTTGAAGTATTTATCGAATGTAATGACTAAGAAAGCAATTGTATTTGTGCTGTCCGATTTTATGGACAAGTCTTACGAGCAAACCTTAAAAATTGTTGGAAAAAAACACGATGTAACTGGAATACGCGTCTATGACAAACACGACCAAGAGATGCCCAATCTCGGTTTGGTGTCGATGCTAGATGCTGAATCAGGAAAAACAACTGTAGTCAACACGGGGTCTAAAGGTGTAAGAAATGCCTACCATGCAAATTATTTAGAATGGAAACACTTTTACGAATCAACTTTTAGTAAAAGCGGGGCAGGGGTTATTCATACGCGAGTGGACGAAAGCTACGTAAAAAAACTATTGGGCTATTTTAAACAAAAAGGAGGAAAGTAATGACAAAATCCCCTCATAACGTATATAAAATAACACTAAGCAAACATATGAAGCGAAGAATATTAACACTATTCCTTTTTGCGGCTTTTGCAGGATTTACTCAAGAAGAATTGGCGGTAAAAGCCAGTATAGACACAACGCAGATTCGTATTGGAGAGCAATTTGAATACAGTATTCAGGTGGCTGCAAAAGAAGATGTGGTGTTTCCAAAACTGGATAGTTTAGGTTTGTTAGAAGTCGTTTCTTCGGAAGCTATAGACACACTCAGAGAAGGCTTGTTAAAAAAATATAAATTGACAGGTTTTGACAGCGGTAGTTTTGTCATTCCCAAACAACGTGTATTGGTACTGGATAAAACCTATAACACGGAGGCGCTATTGGTACAAGTAGCGACCGTAGCTGTAGACACCCTAAAGCAAAAACCATTTCCAATAAAACCAATTTTTGAAGAACCATTCGTTTTTGATGATTTGGCACCTTATTTTGTTTGGGCGTATCTACTCATTGGAATTATTTTATTGATTGTTTTTGTGTATTTGTTTTTAAAGAAACAACAAAGAGCAACGGAAGCTGCAACTGAAATTAAAATCCCGCCATTTCAGGAAACAATTGAGAAATTTGATAGTCTAGACGCAAAAGAACTATGGCAGAAAAACCAGGTAAAAGAATTTTATGTAGAACTTACTGAAATTGTAAGAACCTATATTGGTCGAGAAGTACATGTACACACACTTGAAGCAACGACAGATGAGTTACTGGCATTAATTCAAGAGGCTAACAACACAAAATCAATAGGCATCTCTAAAGAAGCCATTCAAACGCTTGAAAACTTCTTAAAACACGCAGATTTTGTGAAATTTGCAAAATTAAGACCTGAAGCCTCAGAGATACAACAAGACAGAACCGTTGCTGAGTCCTTTGTAAAAGAGTTGCAGCCTACCTTACAGGCCTACAACGAGAAAATTACCTTGGCAGAAGAAGCCTTAGAAAAAGAGCGTCTAGCAGCAATAAAAAAGCAACCTAAAAAACTGAGCAAACGCAGTTTGGTATATTTGAGTATCATTGCGTTTTTAATTCTCTTTGTAGCCATTATTACTTATAGAATTGTTCAAAACTCAAATGGAGGTAGTCGTGACTATGGATCGACCTCCGAAGTGGTGGTAAATGATGATTGGACTACACAATCTTTTGGGTCGCCAGCGCTTACCTTGTCGGCACCCGTAAAAATTCCTTTGCAGACCAATGAAGTGCCGGTACAAGCAAAAAGTGTATTGTCTGATTTGAATGTGTACAGTTATGAAGACAAAGATGAAGAATTTCAGATAGCCATAACAACCTTGCAATACACGGCTCAAATACAACCAGAAATTGAGCAAGTCTTACAAACGACGCTTGAGAATGTACAAGCGCAACAAGGCGTAGAAAATTTTGAATACGAACGGCAACCTGCAAACCTAGAAAGTGGTTTGCAAGGAACCTATTTAACAGGACAGTATACTCAAGAAGATAGACAAAGAGCATTCAAATTGATTGGGTTTTCTGATGGGAATAAAGTTTGGCAAGTGTTTACTTTGAGTAATTTTGAAGATGAAGAAACGCAAATTCTACTGGAAAATGTAGTGCAATCAATAACAATTGAAAAGGAGTAATTATGTTGAATTGGACAAATTTTGAGTTTGAAAACCCTAATTTTTTGTGGGGCTTACTTCTATTACCACTGTTGATTCTTTGGTTTGTTATAAGCCATAAAAACAACAGTGCTTCTTTAACAGTTGCCAGTACAAAAGGTTTTGGGACCAAAAAATCAATACTACCTCAATTAAAAATAGGTTTGTATGTGCTACGATTGTTGGGAATAGCACTCTTAATTGTTGCCTTGGCAAGACCGAGGAATGTGTCAGTAAGTAAACGTACCAAATCGAACAAAGGAATTGATATTGTCATGGCAATTGACGTTTCTGGAAGTATGTTGGCAAAAGACTTGAAACCAAATAGACTTGAAGCCTTAAAAAAAGTGGCTGGTAACTTTGTGTCACAACGACCTAATGATAGAATTGGAATTGTAGTATATGCAGGTGAAAGTTATACGCAAACCCCCATTACCAGCGATAAAGGAATTGTAAGACGAACCATTGCCGACATTCAATACGGACAGGTTGAAGACGGTACAGCCATTGGTATGGGCTTGGGGTCTTCTATAAATAGATTAAAAGATAGCAAGGCAAAAAGTAAGGTGATAATCTTGTTAACGGATGGTGTAAACACCTCTGGTTTTGTAGATCCGAGAACCGCGACAGAACTTGCAAAGGAATTGAACATAAAAGTATATACCATTGCTATTGGAACCAATGGAACCGCCTTATTTCCCTATGCCAAAGACCGATTGGGGAACCTTCAGTACAGAAGGCAAAAAGTGGAAATTGACGAAGAGTTGCTAAAATATATTGCCAGTGAAACAGATGGAAAATACTTTAGAGCAACCAATAACTTAAAGTTAAAATCAATTTATGAGGAAATTAATAAGTTGGAGAAAACTAAAGTAGAAGAATTTAAATATTACAACTATTCAGAGCAATTTCGAATGTACGTATTGCTCGCTCTAGGATTGTTAGTGTTAGAGTATGTATTGAGAAATACTATTTTTAAGAGTTTTATTTAGTTTAAAGAACCATTACCCAGATAAAGAATGTACAAATTAGAAGAACCGATATATTTTTACTTTTTTGCAGTACTACCGCTACTAGTGGTGCTGTTTTTCTCCGTGTATTGGTGGAAAAAAAGAACGCAAAAGAAGTTTGCCGAGTACGGACTTTTGTCAAAATTGGCACCTAACTATTCTTTTTTTAAATCATTTTTGAAACTGATAGTTCTCGCTATAGGAATTTCGTTCTTAATCATTTCATTGGTAAACCCAAAAATGGGGACCAAGTTAAAAACAGTAAAGAGAGAAGGGGTAGATATTGTTTTCGCATTGGATGTCTCTAAGAGTATGCTGGCGGAGGATATTGCACCCAATAGACTCGAAAAATCGAAGCAGATTATTTCTAAAACAATTGAAAAATTGGGCAGTGATCGAGTTGGGGTAATTATATATGCAGGGAATGCATATCCATTGTTGCCAATCACGACAGATCATGCTGCTTCAAAAATGTTTTTACAAAATGCCAATCCAGACATGGTTTCGAGTCAGGGAACAGCTATAAATGAAGCACTGGATTTAGCAAAAACATATTATAATAATGATGAGCAAACCAATAAGTTTTTGGTAATTCTTTCCGATGGAGAAGACCATGAAGAAAACACCATTGAGCTTGCTGAACAAATTGCTGCAGAAGGGATAAAAGTATATACGGTTGGTGTAGGAACCGAAAAAGGAGCGCCCATTCCAATGAAAACAAACGGTAGGCTTATTGGGTATAAAAAGGACAGACAAGGTGAAGTGGTGATTACACAACGACACTCTGAGATACTCAAAGATGTTGCTGGAAAAGCCGATGGGTTTTATGTTGATGGAAACCTGACCGGAAAACCGGTTGAAGCACTGATAGATGTAGTGTCGAACGCGCAAAAACACGAATTTGAAACCAAGCAATTTTCAGATTATAAAGACCAATTTCAATGGTTTGTTGCTTTAGGTCTGTTGTTTATTATTATGGACAGCTTATTGCACGAAAAGAAAACCAATTGGCTACAAAAAGTAGATTTGTTTAAAGAAAAAGAATTCAAAGAATAAGAATCAGTTAGGACATCTGTTGTTTTGAAATAGAACAATAGATATTATACAATAAACGATATGAAGGCAATACAAGTCATATTTTTATTTCTCATTTGCATCACTGCGCAAGGGCAGCAAGATACCTTGGTTCAAAAACGAACCGCCCGCAGTTTTGTTAGAGCCGGTAATGAACTTTACAATCAGCAAAAAAATGCAGAGGCAGCCATTTCCTACAAAAAAGCCGTAGAAGCGTCGGCAACCTATATAAAGGGGGCTTATAATTTGGGGAATGCCTTATACGCTCAAAAAAATTATAAAGAGGCAATACCACAATACGAATTGGCTTTGAAAGGCACGGCTACAAAGAAAGAGAAGGGAGCGACTTATTTCAACATAGGTAAAGCACATATGGCTGAAAAGAATTTTGACAAAGCAGTGGAAGCTTTTAAAAACAGTTTGAGAAATAACCCAACAGATGACGAAGCTCGCTACAATTTGGCGCATGCCCAAAAAATGTTGAAAAAACAACAAGAGCAAGATGAACAAAACAAACAACCGCCGCCATCAGAATTTGCAAAAAGAGAGAAAAAGAAAGCAGATAAATTCGTGAATGAATTTAAGTTTGAAGAGGCTCTTAAATTATTGGACGCTGCCTTAGAAAAAGATATGACAGTATCTAATTACAAAGAATATATGGAGCATTTACAATCTGTAATTGAAATAGAAAAGAAATGAAAAGAGCAGGATTAATACTTATAGTATGTATGCTAAGTGTTGTTGGCTACGGACAAAGTTCGGCAAAAAGCTATTTCAACACAGGAGCTAAGGAATTTGTACATAGCAAACTCGAAAAAGCCATCGCTACGGTAGATATGGGACTACAAAAATACCCATCTGATCAAAAACTAATGGAGCTTCGTCAAAAATTAGAAGAAGAAAAAAAGAAAAAAGAGCAGCAACAAAAAGAGCAGCAGCAGAAAGATCAAGAAAAGAAAGATCAAGAACAGCAAGAAAAAGAGAAAAAAGAACAGGAAGAACAAGAGCAGAAAGAACAGGAGCAAAAGGAACAAGAACAAAAAGAACAAGAGCAGAAAGAGCAACAGGATCAAAAAGAAGAACGACAGAAACAGCAATTAGGAAAAATGACTCCTGAACAGATAAAACAATTGCTGGAGACCATGAACAATGAAGAGCAGAAAACACAGAAAAAAGTGAACGCTCAACAAGTAAAAGGTCCTAAAAAATCACAAGAGAAGGATTGGTAATTTCAATCCATAAAAAAGACAGTTGCCATAGATTCTATTAAAAAAGGACGATTACACAGCATGAAATTTAGATTAATATATATTGTATTTGCTTTGTTTACAACAAGTTTGTTGGCTCAAATTGAGTTCAAAACGAAAATAAGCAAGCACAAATTGGGGGTAAACCAGCGATTGCGGGTTGAATTTACCATCAATCAGCAAGGGGGAGATCACTTCGCGCCACCGAGCTTTAGGAATTTTGAGGTCCTTGGAGGTCCAAGTCAGTCCGTAAATCAATCTTGGATCAATGGAAAATCTACCTACTCGCAGTCCTACAGCTATATTGTGAGTCCGACGCGAAAAGGAAACCTAACCATAGGTGGAGCTACCATAGAATACAAAGGAAAAAGACTTACTTCAAACCCCGTGTCGGTTGCCGTGGTCGATGCCGTTGAACTGCCAAAAAATCCGAATGACCCAGATTATATTGCCAATCAGAATGTACACCTAGAAGCACTGGTTTCCAAAACAACACCGTATGTAGGCGAAGGAATATATGTGGAATATCGACTGTATTTTAGTACTAAAATCGCCATCAGTGATTTCGATTTTAAGGAACTTCCAGAATACAAGAGTTTCTGGAATCAGGAGATAAAAGTAGAAGAGTACGAAGTAAAACAAGGAAAGTATAAAGGAGAAGATTACCGCTATTTTACTCTTAAAAAAACAGTGTTAATTCCTCAAAAATCGGGTAAACTGAGTATAGAGCCAATCAAAGCCGATTTAATTATTGGAGTGCCTACGGGTAGAGGTGATTTTTTTGGAAATCCTATCACGAGAAACATACGCAAATCCTTTAAAACGTTTAGAAAAACGGTGCGTGTTAAGCCACTGCCATTAGAAGGAAAACCAGCCGATTTTATTGGTGCAGTAGGTGATTTTAAACTCGACGTACATACGAGTAAACCTAGTTTAAAAGCAAATGAATCAACACAACTTAAAGTAGCAATATCTGGAAGAGGGAATTTAAAGTTGTTTGAAATACCCAAGGTAATAACCCCGCAGGAACTTGAAGTATATACACCGGAGCACAAAGAAAACGTGCGCACTTCCGTTTCTGGCATCAAAGGCTTAAAAGGAGAGATATACGATCAATATACATTGGTACCACAGTATAAAGGGAAGTATAAAATACCGCCCGTTTCCTTTTCTTACTTCAATCCAGTCGAAGAAAAGTACCATACGCTGGTTTCGGATGATTTATTTGTAAATGTTACTGAGGGTAAAGAGTTGATGACCAATTCTGAAAAGCTAGTTGGGAACAATAAACAAACCGTTGTTGCCACCAATGAGACGTTTAAATATATACAAACGAAAACGGTATTTGCTGCTGAGCAACAAGAAGATTTTTTCAAATCTAAGCTGTTCTATTTGCTGTTATTATTACCGCTGTTGGCAATCCCTGTTGCCATTGTCATTGGAAAGAAGAAAAAGGCAAGAGCAAGAGACTTAATAGGGAACAGAACACGAAAAGCAGATAAATTGGCGAGAAAATATTTGTCGCAAGCCAAAAAACAACTCGGTAAAAAAGAGGCGTTTTACATAGCCCTTGAAAAAGCATTGCACAATTATTTAAAAGCAAAATTACAAATCGAAACATCTGAAATTAGCAAGGAACGCATTGAAGAGTTGTTGAGTGAAAAAGGAGTGTCTTCTGACAGCATAGCAAGTTTTGTAGCGGTATTAGATGACTGTGATTTTGCTAGATATGCACCTGTAACAAGTGTAATGATGAAGGAAGAATACGCTAAGGCGAAAGAGGTTATTACCAAATTAGACAAACAACTTTAAAATGGATTCAAAGATGAAAGAACTCATATACATCCGAATAAAGAAAACTGGCAAGGCTGGTGTAAAATCAATGTTGCTGTACTTCCTTCTATCCTTTGCGTTTATAAAAACAGCGACAGCACAAACCCATCAAGACACTTTTAGTAGAGCCAATGAGTTGTATAGAAATAGTGAATTTGCGAAGGCCATAGCTTTGTACGATTCAATAGAACAGAGCGGACAGGTGTCTAGCGAATTGTATTTCAACCTAGGGAATGCACATTACAAGCTCAATAATGTGGCTTCGAGTATTTATAACTACGAAAAAGCACTTCAAATTGATCCAGATAATAATGATATACAGGCCAACATGGTCTTTGCAAAACGGATGACCATTGACGCTATTGAAGAATTGCCATTAACGTTTTTTCAAAAGTTAGAGATTAGTTATATCCAATCTTTAACCTATGATCAATGGGCTCGACTTTCCGTGTTGTTTTCAGGGTTGACGGCTTTGTTTTTTCTGTTTTTTTATTTTTCATACATCCCAACAAGAAAGCGAATGTATTTTGTGATTAGCAGTATTAGTTTGATTTTACTACTGGTTACCTTGACGTTTAGTTTTAAACAATACGATACAAGTAGTACTAAAATTGAAGCCATTATTTTCTCTGAAAAAGTGAGTGTGAAGAATGCACCTTCGCAAACCAGTCAGGAAGTGTTTGAATTACATGAAGGTATAAAGATTGCCATTTTGGATAGTGTAGACATTTGGAAAAAGATAAAATTGGCAGATGGAAAAACGGGCTGGATTGAGAAATCCCACTTAAAACAACTGTAGTTTTAGCTAAACATATGTATAGCTATCTTGTCTTTATTTTTTGTTAGATTCGTAAATAACTAATATTAACTTAAAATTATCTAGCATGAAAAAACTACTTACACTTTCACTTTTTTGCCTATTTACATTCGGATTATCGTCGAATATGGCAGCTCAAGAATCGTACGGAAAAGCTTTAAACCTTTTTGCAACTTTTGGAGGAAACTCATCTATTACAGGTAATTGAGAATTTCCATTAGCAAAAAATTTCACAATATCTCCGGAGGCAACACTTCCTTTTGATTTTGATTATATCGCTGCAGGAGCAAGAGTGGATTACTACTTCGACTCATTAATTAAATTAAATGAACCATGGGATATTTGGGGAGGTGTTTCAGCTGGATTTAAAATTGGTTTAGCATCAGACTATGTTGCCGATGACGATCTAAGATTAGATTTACATATTGGTGGAGAATACAAATTCAACAACAAATTTGGTATTATCCTTGAAGCAGGAAATAATGGAGGAAGTTTAGGTTTAGGAATACATATGTAAAAGTATAGTATCATAGAGATACAAAAATCTTCTACGAGGTGATGTTCACTTTGTAGAAGGTTTTTTTTATTTAAAACTTTAATCTTTTACAGTAAGTTTGATAGACGGAGTTTAGCGTATTTACTGTAAATTTGTTAAAATTTAACCCATGCAAAAGGCTGTATTACTTACCGGAGGAACTGGTTTTATAGGTAGTGCCTTGACAGCCATATTGGTGTCAAAAGGCTATCGTGTGGCCATACTCAGCAGAACGCCTCTTAAAAACACAGAGCATATTCATTATTTTCATTGGGATATTGCGAAAGGTGAAATCGACCTTGCGGCTTTTAAAGGAGTACGTACCATCATTCATCTAGCCGGGGTTTCTGTGGCGGGAGGAAGGTGGACAACAAAAAGAAAGCAAGCGATAACAAAGAGTAGAGTAGAGGGAACAAAACTACTTTACGACACCTTGTTTGCCCATAAAGAAAACTTTTCGGTACACACATTTATTGGAGCTGCCGCTACGGGTATCTATGGAAGTCAAACCAGCGAAACCATTTATAGTGAAACCAGTATTTCTGGAAATGATTTTTTGGCAGAGGTATGCTTACAATGGGAAGCGGAATTGCAAAAAATGGAGAAGCTAAACATGCGTACCGTAGTATTGCGGACAGGTATTGTCTTAGGAAAAAACGGAGGTGCTTTACAAAAGATGGTCACACCCTTTCGATTTGGAATGGGAGCTGTCTTGGCCACAGGGAAACAATACATGCCTTGGATTCATCTCAACGATTTGTGTAAGATGTATGTGTATGTATTAGAAAATCAGGACATTTCGGGTGTTTTTAATGCGGTTTCAGGCCTTGCAACCACAAATACACAAATGAGTAAGCAAATTGCAAAACAATTAAACAGACCGCTGTTTTTACCCAACCTTCCTAAATGGTTTTTAAAACTAATTTTTGGAGAAATGTCGGTTATCCTAACAGAAGGAAGTCGGGTTTCTGGTGATAAGATTAAAGAAACAGGTTTTAGTTTTGAATTCGACACATTGGAACCAGCATTTCAAGATTTACTGGACTAACTGCATCAAATCTCCATGAATAAATGTATAATCTAGCTTTTCTTTCAGTTTTTTATTGCTGATGATTTTAAAAGCAAAGTCAGAGTTTTCAATAAAAACAGCAGGAGTATTTCCTAGTTGTTCTGTTGCAGCCGTATAAAATTCTTTACGTGTAGGATGACTGTCGGCAGCGGCATTGAGAATCTCTCCCCAGCAATCCTTAGCAACAATGGTCTCAATTATCTGGATACAATCGTCCAAATGAATCAAATTGATGGGTGCCAGACCGTTTTGTACTGTTCTTCCTGTTTTAAAAAAGTTCCCGGGCTTACGACTTCCGCCAATCAAACCTGAAAAACGGAGTACAGTAGTTTTAAAACCGGCATGTTGTAAAAACAAATCCTCTAGGTCTACCAAGACTTGTTTTGCTGGATTGGGATCAAAATAAGCATCTTCAAAAACAACAGCATTGGTATTGGAATATACCGAAGTAGAACTTATAAAAATTACGTTTTGAACAGGAGATGCCTGAATTTGTTTCGCCAACAGCTGATACGCCTTAAAATGCAGTTTTTGTCTTCCAAAAGGGACAGAAATTATCAGAATATCAGTGTCTAAAAAAGCAGCGATATTTTCTATAGCTTGTTCATTTTCAATAGTGAGTAGAAAAGGCGTGATACCTTGTGAATGAAAAAAATCTAATTTTTCGGGTGAGGTAGAAGACCCTTTTACAGAATGTCCATTTGCAATGAGGTGCTTCCCAAGTGGAAAACCGAGCCAGCCACAACCTAGGATACTAAATCTCATTGGGAATAATTTCGTCAAAAGCCAAACCACCTTCAAAATAGGAAGGAAAAAGTGTGGGTGCAATTTCAGTAATTGGATAGACTAAAATAGAAGCCTTCATATCACTTTTACTCACAAAAGGAATGGCATTGTTCATTTTTAAAAAGAACGACAGAATAACGCTTAGAATTAGCGCAATTTTAACCAATCCAAAGACGCCGCCAAGGAGTTTGTTTAGAAAACCGAGCGCCGCAAAACTCGCTATTTTTGTTAGTAGTTTACCTGCCAATGATACCACAATTACAATACCGATAAAGGTCAAAGCAAAAGCGGCTAAGGAAATATAATTTTCATCCCAATTTACTTGTTGGTGTAAAAAATCACTAGCGTAGAAGGAAAAATGCATGGCGCCATACACACCACCAATCAAGGCAACCAATGAAGCAATTTCTACAAATAGTCCCTTAAAAAGGCCTCGTACAAATCCGAATAACAGTAAACCGGCAATGATAATATCAAATGTATTCATCAGGTGTTGTTAGTTTTGCCAAAGATACAATTCTTATTGGTCTTTTAGTTTTAGGTTACTTTGTTTTTTAGCCACCAGCCACCAGCCACCAGCCACCAGCCACCAGCCACCAGCCACCAGCTATCAGTCAAGCTCATTTTGTGAAGGAAGTACCACCATATAATCGGTAGTCCCTTTCCAGGTTTCCAGTACTTCGGTATTGAGTGCTGTATTAAGTGTATCTATAGGCGCCACAAGGTGTATATTGTCAGCTGGAAAATTGAGTGTAAAATGACCATCGACTTGTTTGGTGACCGACAAAGGACCGCTTCTGTATGAATGAAAATTAAAAAGGGTGGTGTCTTCTTCAATATAATTGGCCAATACATAAGCCGCCGCTAAAGTAGCATGTCCGCATAAATCTACTTCTACGGTTGGAGTGAACCATCTAATTTCGTAATGTTTTTCAGTTTTGACTAAGAAACAAGTTTCTGCTAAGTTATTTTCTGCGGCTATGTTTTGCATGAGGTCTTCCGCAAGCCAAGAATCCAAGAGACAAACGGCTGCTGGGTTTCCTTTGAATAGCGTGTCGGTAAATGCATCGACCTGATAGAGTGTCAATTTCATAATATTGTTAATCAATGGAGGCGGTAATTTCTTTGACCAATTTGTTCATGATGTCGTAAGAGTTAGTTCTGTTTTTTTGAGTAAGTCCGGTACGAACAATCACAAGGTCTTTGGAAGGAATGATAAAGACGCGTTGCCCGTGATAGCCATCGGCATAAAACATATCTCTTGGCGCATCTGGCATATAGCCATCTGTATTGGTCCAAAATTGAGCGCCGTATTCATTATTAGAGGCTTTGGTTGGCGTGGAGGTATAGGACGCCCACGACTCATTAAATACCTGAACGCCATTCCAGTTACCTTTGTGTAAATACAGTAATCCGTACTTCGCCCAATCACGTTTTGTTTTTTAGGATATTGAACATTATTCAAAACGAATATATGTAAACATAAGATAAAATACATACATTTGAAGACAGACCACAACCTGCTATGAAGTAATGAGAAAAAGATTTTTAAAACAAATAACCCCCACAAACTCAAAAAAACTTTATTCTTTATTAAAAGAAAGTTTAATTGATGGAATACTTGGGTTTAGAAGTGAAGAAAATATAACAGGGTTTCTAAAGGGATTAAGAAATGACATGTTACAGGGTCGAACATATTTATATGTCATCGAATATGATAGAAAGTATATAGCAATGACAATAATAAAAACTAATGATTTAGATACACAAAAACATATTGCAGAAATATCTAAGACTATAATTAGTATGAAAAGCCGGGGTCATAAAATCCTATTATTGGGTTTAAAAGACATCATCGAATTTTTATATGCGAACGGGATTGAAATTTTAAAATTAGATATAAGAGAAGAGCATAAGGCTATTGCTGTATGGAAACATTTAGGGTTTAAAGTTTATGGGAGTTTAAAATACTACTCTTATTTTGAAGGTAAATATTACGATGGAGTATATATGTATGCTATCGTAAAGGACATAAATCCAAATAAGCTTTTTTTTAAAAGGAATTATAGTGATGAGACATTAGCGATTAGAAAATCTGAAAAGATTAATGGAACTGATAGCAATTGTGAACAATTGGTATTGACTAGTAGTTATAGGTTTGATTCTCCAGAAGACGCCATGAATAAATTTACAAATAAAAAAGAAGGACATATATATTCAAGGATTTCTAATCCAACAACGAGTGCTTTGGAAGAAAGGGTTTCCTGTCTTGAAAAAGGGAAATTCGGAATTGTCTATTCTTCAGGTATGTCAGCTATATATGCATTGTTTCAAGCTGTATTGGATATTAATGACCACATGATATGTTGTTGTTGTGTTTTTGGATCTACAATTAAACTTGTCAAGGAGCACTTAATTGATAAAGGAATAAAAGTAGATTTTATAGAAACAAAAGAATTTAAAAATATTAGAAATTATATTAAACCGAATACAAAGCTTGTTTTTTTTGAAACACCAACTAATCCAACACTTGAAATAATTGACATAAAAAAAACCACTCAAAATTGTAAGAATATTTCGAAAGATATCATTATCGCTGTTGATAACACGCTTTCTACTCCAATATCAACAAATCCAATTCTATTAGGGGCAGACGTAGTACTACATAGTGCAGCGAAATATCTTGATGGTCAAGGAAGGGTAATGGGGGGTATTATTGTAACATCTAATGAGTCAATTATGATTATCTTAAGAAGGAATTTAAGAATTCAAGGGAACTGTATCAGTCCTTTTAATGCTTGGCTTATTTTAAAAAGTGTTGAAACTTTAAAAATAAGATATGAGAAACATTGTGAAAACGCCTTGAAGGTTGCTCAATATATGAATAATGAAGATTTTTTTCTAAAAGTAAATTATCCAGGATTAAAGACTCATCCTCAAAATAAAATTTCACTTATTCAGCAAAATAATTTACATGGTGGAGTAATATCATTTGAATTAAAGTCGAAAGAATGTTGTTGGCATTTTGTTGAAAATCTGAACTTAATTACTCTAAGTACAAATATAGGTGACACAAAAACATTAATTACTCATCCTTACTCCACAACACATTGTAATCTTTTGGAAGAAGAAAAACAGAGATATGGGATATTAGATAATTTGTTGCGATTATCAATAGGTTTGGAATTTGTAGAAGACATTATATATGACATAAAACAATCAATAAATACATATGGAAACACTTTTAACAAAAAAAGAATTTGAAAAAGCCTTAAGGGAAGAGCTTAACAAACAACTTACCCTTGAGCATCCCATTTTTGAAGAGCTATTAACAAGAAAAGACAATTTTTTAATAAAAAAAATGGCTCTTCAAGGTTATCAGTTGACAAAATATTTTTTAGAATATATAGAACATTTATTTTATACCTGTCCTATTCCGTCTCATAAAAGAAAACTATTGTTTAACATGTTTGAGGAGGAAACAGGATATTTTTCTAAGACAGACAATCATGTAACTCTTATGCAAAACTTTCTTAATTCCTTAGGTATTTCAAAACAAGAGCGTGATAAGGAAGTAGCATATCCTGAAACAAGAGAATTAATTGAGTATAGAATGAGACTTGTAAAGGATATTGAGACATACCATATGGGAGTGGCAGCAGTTCAAATTGCAAGTGAAGGTCAAAACTTAGAAACTAAGGCTCATCAAGCTCGACATACCATACTAAGGGAAGAGTTTAATATGAATCAAAAAGATTTATTGTTTTTCTCTGTGCACCAGAACGAAGATGTATATCATGTTCAGGAAGGCATTGATTTAGTTGTAGATATCTGTAGTAGTAGAAAGATGCAAAATGATGCTGTTGAAGCCGTTAAAACAACGTGTGGGTTATTTTACAATATGTATGATGGAATTTACAGAAGAGATTGTTTAAATAAACCTCGGTAAAAGTATGAAAATAAAAAATGTTGGAGTATTATTATTTGATGGGGTAGAAGTCTTAGACTTCACCGCTCCATACGAGGTGTTTACTTCGGCCTCTAGGATAAATAATTTAAATCTTAATGTCTTTTCAATATCGGTTGATGATTGGATGGTCGAAACAAATAACGGAATAAATATAAAAAGTGATTTTTTAATTTCCGAACCTCTAGAAATAGATTTTCTCATCGTTCCAGGAGGAGATGGTACAAGGAAAATAGTTCAAAATGAAAAAATTCTTAGTTTAATAAATTTGCTCATATTGAACGCAAAGATTATTGCAAGTGTATGTTCGGGTTCCTTAATTCTTGGAAAAATAGGAGTGTTAGATAACGGGGATTATTGTACTCATCATTCCTTATATGAAGAAATGTCTCGAATAGTAACCAACGGAAACCCGAGAAGAAACCATCGGTTTTCAAGTAATAAAAATATTTATACTTCTGCGGGTATTACGGCGGGTATAGATTTATCATTGCATTTAGTGAAAAAAATGTTTGGAGAAAAAAGAATGCATAAAACAAAGAGATATATTGAGTATTTATAGCGAATACTAAATCTTTTTTTTGCATCAATCATCTAGTCTTTTTTATCGTTTTTAAAGATTACTGCTACTTCTTTAACTGATTTATAAATTCTGGAATGACTTTTGAGTTTCGATTATGAATGTTTTTCTTTCAAATAATTTGTTTAGAGAATATTTATTATTAGCAATACAAGTAGCTTAATAAATGGAATAGATAACATTCTTGATTAATTTATTGGCGTAAGTATAAATATCTTTTTTGTCTTCATGCGTCAGGCCAAGACGTATAACTACCAAGTCCATTGAAGGAATAATAATTGTAAATTGTCCGTGGTAGCCATAGGCGAAGTACATGTCTTTAGGAACATTTGGGAATTCCTCTAAAGTTGACGTTCGAAATTGACTTCCGTAACTATAGTTGGATGCTGCAGTAGGTTTCGCGGTGTACTCCGCCCAAGAGTCATTAAAAACTTGTGTGCCATTCCAATTTCCTTTGTGCAAATAAAGAAGACCGAATTTTGCCCAATCTCTGGCAGTTGCCCAGGCATAGGACGAACCTACATAATTACCTGCCATATCTGTTTCTAGCACCATAGAATGCATGCCTATTTTATCAATCAATTCTGTATAAGGAAAATCGAGGTATTCTTGATGTGTTTTGAATTGAGAACGCAGCACACCTGACATAAGGTTGGTGGTTCCTGAAGAATAATTAAAGTGACTTCCGGGAGCAAATTCTAATGCTTTACTCGCTTGTGCTTTCGTCATATCTCGTTCCAAAAATAGCATTTTGGTTACATCTGAAATTTTGGTATAATCTTCTTCCCATTTAAGTCCGCTGGTCATTTTTAACAAGTGGTGTGTGCTAATTGAAGCTCGGTTGTCTTGTTGCCATTCCTTCAAATCTAAAAGCTCAGAAATAGGTTTGTGAATATCAAACCCTTGTTTTTTTTCTAAGACACCAATGGTTGTTGCGAGTACGCTTTTTGCCATCGACCAGCCTAAAAATCGCGTGTTTTGATCAAAGCCTTCAGCATATTTTTCGGCAATTATCTGATCTTTATAAATGACTACAACAGATCTGGTTTTTTTTAGAAACGGTCTGTGGTTTTCAATAAAGGCACTGTCAACTGCCGTTTGTAAGTCTGTGTAATTGACATTAGAAAAGACCGTATCCTTGGCAGAACCATTTCCATATGGGAATGGAAGCTCGCTTGTATACTCACTGCGTTTTGGAACTAAAAACTGTTGATGAATATCGAAATCATCATCAATAACCACGGCACCTTGACCTTCCCGATAAAGCACTTTTCTTTTGAGCAGTCCAAAAACGGAAGATGTGGTGATTTTTGTATCGAAATCTACCGTAGTCTTGGCAAGTTTTATGGAAGGGACCGCATTGTCAATAGCATTGATTGAATCCACAGGTCGGTTGGCCAAAAAAACATTGGAACTCATGTTTTTGGCGGCATAGCCCGCAATAATATTCAATCTAGGATACTGTAAATACACAACAATCGCTAGAATAACGACAATTGCGAGCAATACAATTTTGAATAATTTCATAGGAATTTAGTTTAATGAACTCCTAAGTTACTAAAAAAGATGGGTTTGTAAAAGCTTATACACCGGTACTTCCAAAACCACCTGCCCCTCTTTTGGTTTCGTCGAGTTCAGAAACAGCAATCCATTCGGCGCGTTCGTGTTTGGCGATGACCAGTTGTGCAATACGCTCACCGTCGTTTACCGTAAAATCTTCGTTGCTAAGGTTCACTAAGATCACACCAATTTCACCTCTATAATCGGCATCCACCGTTCCAGGACTGTTCAGAACAGTGATTCCTTTTTTCGCTGCCAGACCACTTCTTGGGCGTACTTGGGCTTCGTAACCTACGGGCAGCGCAATAAACAAACCTGTTTTGATGATGGCTCTTTCCAAGGGTTTTAAAACAATAGCGGCATCGATATTTGCCTTTAAATCCATGCCCGCAGAGGCAGCAGTTTCGTAATGAGGTAAAGCGTGTTTTGATTTGTTGATGACTTGAATGTCCATGTTGTAATTGTCGTTAAAGTTCATTGTTAAAATACACTTTGTAATAGTGCATCTGTTTTTCTTCGTCAAATCCTTTTTCAAGGTATTCTTTTGAGCTAGCGGGGTTTTCTAGGTCGAGTTTAATTTGAATATGCGTATCGAGTTTGATGTCGTTTTTAATTTTCTTTTTTTGAGATTCAAAGACTGAATTGGAAACTTGGAACTCATCCCAAAAATCAATTTGTTTTTTTTCTTCAAACAGGTCTTTGTATTCGATGAATGCTTGTTTTATTTTATCGTTGTTTGAAAAGACCGTTTCTTGAAATTCTAGCGGTTTTAAGGTTTCATTTTCCGAAAAATAACCAACGGTAGTGCTTAAAAACTCGGCCTGCTCCTGTTTTCCCAACTCTTCTTTTACCACCGTATTTGAAAAGCCTTTGCAAAGATCTAAGAAATGTTTGGTTTGGGCATTAGCATCGTCTGCATATTCCAAAGATAAAAAATGTTCTTTCCAATAAGCGGCATCGTAATTGTTATTGTCGATACTTAAAACCGTATACCCATTTTCTTTGTCGGTGTTCAAAATAAGACAGCCTTTGTCTATTTTACCAGGGTTGATACCTTTATCGATTCCTAAATAGAGTTCTTTACCGTCTTTAAAAGTTTGAAAAAAGGGACTGCGCTTTTCAATTTTAAGGATTCCAATAGCATCGACCAATTCTCCTTTGATAAAAATATCTGAGAAATAGGAAATAATCAAATCACCGGTTTTGATCTGTGGAGAAGCAGATTGATTGTATAGGTGATTGGCAATATGTTGACTGTTGGCAACAAAGGTGTTGGCATCTTCAAACACTTCAGAACAATAGGTATACATTTCGTTCATGGAGAGGTGTGTGAGATGCGAAAAATTATAAAACTCGTTTATTTTTCCAAAAGGCTTTAGGCTCATAGAGAATAACAACTTGTACAATTCTTCGTCTTCCGTGTTTAGGAGCGTTTCTGAAATAACATTCTCTGTTTCGCTGTGCTTGTTACCCACTTTATGAAGGATGGTTTGAGCAATAAAAGTTTCTTCCGTCTGAATCATAATTTAGTTAATTTAAGTGTTGATTTTTAAGCTGTTTCATCAGGTATAAAACTTAATTATATATTCGTAATAGTAGGCCCTCAACATCCAACAGCCCCTCCAGAGGCGGACAAGGGCGGACAGGCTCAAAACTCAAAACTCAACATTCAAAACTACAAAGCTGTTTCTAAGAGGCTTCTAACATACGGATTTTTATCCTCTGTTTTTAGTTTTGACAAGGTTGTATTGTATTCAGATTTTAAAATTTCATTGCTCAAAATGTATTTGATAGCCTCTACTTTGATGGTGGCATTATTTGCGCCTAAAATAGTTTTTACAAAAGCAGAAAAGGCTTCACTTTCTGAGGTTTTAACTCCAGCTGCGAGTACCAGCAGGCATGCGAGAATTTCTTTGTTTGATTTTGCGGCACTCAAAGGCGTGTTTAAAAATTCAAAAGAGATGTCTTTGCTCAGTTCCGAAATTTCAGTCTTGATGGTTTCTCTACCCTCGTCGTTTCTTGCTTTTAAAAACTTTCCTGCCAGTGGACCTACTTTTTCAAAAGAGGCATTACGTGCAGGTGCATTGGACTTTTTCTCTTGCTTTGCCCAAGAGTCTGTAAGGCCAACTGTTTTATTGAACACCAGATTTTCGGAAGTACTATCTACATCAGTACAGAAATACCCTTTGCGCTGGAACTGAAAGGTATCTCCTGTATTGGTGGTTTTTAGGCTAGGCTCAACAAAGGCTGTACCTACGGTTAAGGAGTTCTTATTGATAAATTCCTTAAAATCTCTGTCCTTGTGACCGTCTGGAGCTTCGTCTGTAAACAAACGATCGTATAAGCGTACTTCCGCTTTTAATGCATGTTGTATAGAAACCCAATGCAAGGTACCTTTTACACGTCGTTTGCTTGCTTCGGTACCACTTCCACTTTTAGAATCTTCGTCATAAGTACAATGTACTTCTGTAATAGTTCCGTTGGCATCCTTTACCACCTCGTTGGCTTTGATGATATAGGTGTTTTTCAAGCGCACTTCACCACCTAATTTTAAACGGAAGAATTTCTTATTGGCTTGCTCTCTAAAGTCTTCTCTTTCGATATAAATTTCTTTAGAAAAAGGAACTTCTCTCGTCCCAGCATTTTCATCTTCAGGGTTGTTTTCTGCCGTTACCCATTCTTCTTTGCCTTGAGGGTAATTGGTAATAATCAATTTCAATGGGTCTAAAACCGCCATGACTCTAGGCGCTGTTTTGTTTAAATCGTCTTTGATACAAAACTCTAAAAGGGAAACATCCGTAACATTGTCTCGTTTTGAGATACCTGCCGTTTCGCTAAATTTACGAATAGAAGCAGGTGTATAGCCTCTTCTTCGAAGTCCGGAAATGGTCGGCATTCTTGGGTCATCCCATCCAGCTACCACTTTTTCTTCAACCAACTGGAGCAATTTACGTTTGCTCATCACAGTGTAGCTCAAGTTTCTTCGTGCAAACTCGCGTTGTTTTGGACGTAAGTTTTTCGTGTCTATAACTTGGTCTACATACCACTCATACAAATCGCGGTGGCTTTTAAACTCTAGCGTACAAATGGAGTGTGAAATGTGCTCTAAATAATCGGATTCACCGTGTGTCCAGTCGTACATAGGGTAAATTACCCAGTCATTTCCTGTTCGGTGGTGTTCTTTTTTAAGAATACGGTACATGATAGGATCGCGCATATGCATATTTACATGCTGCATGTCTATTTTTGCTCTTAAAATATGGGAGCCTTCTTCGAGTTCTCCATTTTTCATTTTTTCGAATAGGGCTAAATTTTCAGCAACCGAACGGTCTCTGAACGGGCTGTTGGTTCCCGGTTCTGTAGGCGTTCCTTTTTGGATACGCATTTCTTCAGAGGTCTGATTGTCTACATAGGCCTTTCCTTCTTTTATGAGGATAATTGCCCAATCGTATAGTTGCTGGAAGTAATCGGAAGAAAAACACTCGCGATCCCATTGAAAGCCAAGCCACTGAATGTCTCTTCGGATGGCATCGACATACTCTTGCTCCTCTTTGGCAGGGTTGGTATCGTCGAAGCGAAGATTTACGGGCGCTTTGTATTTTTGTCCCAGTCCAAAATTCAAGCAAATAGAGGCTGCATGTCCAATATGTAAATATCCGTTGGGTTCTGGCGGAAAACGAAAACGCAATTGTTCTTTAGGCAATCCGTTGTTAAGGTCTTCTTCAATGATTTGTTCAATAAAATTCAAAGGCTTTTTTTCTTCAGTCATCTTCTGTAAAATTGAAAGTTTGAGAAGCAGTAACGAGTGTTACTACGCTCAAACAGCTGCGACAAATTTACTGAAAATAGCTTGAATACAATTCATTTTAAAAAGGAAGTTTTTAGGGTGTTTTTGTTTTTAAAAGTCAAGAAAAAGCACTTTTTTGTTTCAAAAGTCGTCTTTTTTTACTATACTAGAACTGGCAATTTAAATAAATGTTTAACCAAAAAACTCAAGACCTATGGCAGATCATTTACTAGATGGAAGTTTTTCTGAGGAGCGTCCTCGGAATATTAAAACACCGAATGGATGGGGAAGACAGTATTATTCTGGCAAGATGATTCGCAAGATTAAGAATTATCGAACCGATTTGAGTCGACCAAACGAATTTAAAAAAATGTCATTCATTCAGCGTTTCGTTGCGCAGCATATTAGCGGACTGAAACACAGAAGAAGAGACGGATCTTTGGATTAGTCTTTTGGAGATGTCGAAGTAAGATTTTACTTCGACATTTTTTTTTGCAAAAGACTTGTGAGTGGAACAAGGAATCCTGCTCTTCTATTTGTTACCTTTGCGGCAGAATTCATTACTATGGGAACAATAAAAGTTGAAAATATTAAGGTATACGCTTACCACGGTTGTTTGGAAGAGGAGGCAAAGATTGGATCAGACTACCGTGTTGATGTTGAAGTAAAAGCAAATTTAAAGGCCTCTGCTAAGTCTGATAAACTTGCGGATACTGTAGATTACGTGCATTTGAATTTAATTGTAAAGCAAGAAATGGCCATTCGGTCGGAATTGTTGGAGCATGTAGCCAAGCGTATCATAGATCGTATTTTAAAAGAAATTGTTAGCGTGAAGAAAGCCAAAGTAGCGGTTTCAAAAATAAATCCGCCAATAGGAGGAGATGTTGAACAGGTAACAATCGTTTTATCGAAAAAAAGAAGTTAGCCATTTGTTTTATTGGGAGCTTGTGCTTTTCAAAAACATTCTCAAAAAAATGCTTGTGCAACAAGTAAAAATAACTAAATTTGCATCCGCAATGGCGTTGTGGCCGAGTGGCTAGGCAGTGGTCTGCAAAACCATCTACAGCGGTTCGAATCCGCTCGACGCCTCTACCAAAAACCATCCATCAATCGACGGATGGTTTTTTTATGTCTTTTCAGTTGTATTTCTTAAACTTTGTTGTGCTTTTCGGCATTTCAAATTTCGGGATATAATTGTACCTTCGTACAAAGCACAAAAACGGGGCTATGAGAATCTATCCTATCGAAACTGGAAATATCAAATTAGATGGCGGTGCCATGTTTGGTGTGGTGCCTAAAAGTATCTGGCAACGCACCAACCCAGCAGATGCAAATAATATGATTGATTTGACAATGCGTTGTTTGTTGATAGAAGACGGCAAGCGTTTGATACTGGTAGATACGGGTATTGGCAACAAGCAATCCGATACTTTTTTTGGGTATTTCTATCTATCGGGCGATTTTTCTTTAGACAGTTCTCTAGCGAAATTAGGCTTTCATCGGGATGATATTACAGACGTATTTTTAACCCATTTACATTTCGATCATTGTGGAGGTTGTATTCAGTGGAATTCAGAGAGAACTGGTTATGAACCGGCTTTTAAAAATGCAAGCTATTGGTCGAATCAAAACCATTGGGACTGGGCTACAAAGCCAAACCCTAGGGAAAAAGCTTCTTTTCTCAGTGAAAACATACTGCCTATTCAAGAAAGTGGCCAGTTGCAGTTTGTCGATGTTGCCAAACCAGCCTTGCAAAGTGGTTCTGAATTAGGGTTTGGGATCATCACGGTTGATGGGCATACTGAAAAACAAATGCTTCCAAAATTAAACTACAAAGGAAAAACCATTGTATTTGCGGCTGACTTGCTGCCTACGGTTGGACATATTCCATTACCTTATGTAATGAGCTATGACACAAGACCCTTGTTGACCATGGAAGAGAAGGCTACTTTTTTACAGGAAGCGGCTGCTAATGACTATTTATTGTTTTTAGAACACGACGCACAAAATGAGTTGTGCACTGTAGGAGAGACCGATAAAGGGATTCGGCTTCAAAACACCTATAAATTTAATGAAGTATTCCATTAAAATTACTAAGTTTACACAAAAGACAAATCATATGAAAACTCAAAAAGCACTCTATTTAACTTCGCTTATGGCTGTTGCCTTGGTAAGTTGTAAATCAGTTCACAAAATTCCAGTTCCAGTGGCCATGCAAAACGCTATTGATATCTCGGCTAAAACCGTGGCACTCACAGAAGATGAAAAACAAACTTGGGGACATAAGGATCTTGCGACAGATTCTATTCCTGGAATGAGTGTTTTACAAGCCTATGCATTTTTGGAAGGAAAACCATCTACAGAAGTTATTGTTTCTGTCAATGATTCTGGAATTGATTTAGATCATGAAGATTTAAAAGACGTGTTATGGGTCAATGAAAAAGAAGTGCCAAACAACGGAAAAGACGACGATAAGAATGGTTTTATAGATGATGTTCACGGTTGGAATTTCTTAGGAGGGATGTATGACGAGAATTTGGAGATTACACGTATCATTAAACTAAAAGCGAAAAAATTTGAGGGCAAGACAGCCGCTGAAATCGACCCGAAAGACAAAGCTGAGTACGATGAGTATATGGAATTAAAAGAGGTTTTTGATAAAAAGCTAGCGGAAGCTGAATCTTCTAAAGAACAGTACAGTTTTTACTACGCAATGTTTGAACAAACACATCAAACTCTTATTGAAAAGACGGGTAAAGAAGACTATACCGCTGAAGATGTTGCTGCTATTGAAACCACCGATGAAAAGTTAATGAAGCAAAAGGAAATGGCTATTGGTATGCTAAAGAGCGGCACCAATTTTAAAGCTGAAATGCTACAAATCCAAAGAGGAGTAGACCATTATACTTCTTCGGTAAACAGCCATTATAATTTAGATTTTCACCCAAGACGTGAGTTGGGGGACGATGAAAATGATTACAGTGTAAAAGTGTATGGAAACGGGGACCCAAGAAATATTCAAGATGACGAAATTCACGGAACCCATGTTGCCGGAATTATTTTAGCAACCAACAACAATGGAAAAGGGGTAGATGGTGTGGCTAAGAACGTAAAATTGATGTCGGTTCGCTGTGTGCCAAACGGAGATGAATACGATAAGGATGTTGCCTTGGCGTTTAAATATGCAGTAGATAACGGTGCCAAAGTAATCAATACCAGTTTTGGAAAAGGGTATTCTATGCATGCAGATTGGGTACATGATGCTATTAAATACGCAGAAAAACACGATGTACTGATTGTGAATGCAGCAGGGAATGACGCACAAAATATTGACGAAGAGCCAACCTATCCAAATGACGCAGCAGATTTGGTAAATGAAGTGTCTGACAATATGATTACCATAGGAGCGATGAGTTCGAATTATGGAGAAAATATGTTGGCTACGTTTTCAAATTATGGAAAAATAAACGTGGATATTTTTGCGCCAGGCGTTCAAATTTATGCACCTGTGCCGAACAATGATTACAAGTTTTTAAGTGGAACCTCTATGGCATCGCCGTCTACGGCAGGTGTGGCTGCGATGATTCGTTCCTATTATCCAGAGTTGTCTGCGAGCCAGGTGAAACATATTTTGATGAATTCTGGAACCTTGATCAATTTTAAAGTATTGAAACCAGGTAGTGAGACTGAATTGGTGGCTTTATCTGATTTGTGTGTGACGGGTAGAATTGTAAATGCATACAATGCTGTGAAAATGGCAGATGCAATGGTGAACAAAGGAAAATAGATCTCGATACGATTCACTTCACTCCGCTGCGTGAATGACTCGATCTGACATGGTTGATCAATTGAGAACGGACAATGGCCAGTCCGCACACTTAAGCGAACCGCACCTGTCCGCCATAGCGTTAGCGTTGGAGGAAGACTGCATGACTGCACAACACTAAGACAAAAATTAAAATAGATGCAAAAGTTTTTTTATTACTGTATAGCACTGAGTATTTCAATTACGGTTTCCGCTCAAAACAGCGGCTATTGGCAACAGCATGTCGATTACGTTATGGACATCGATATGGATGTCAAAACCTATCAATACAAAGGCAAGCAGACGCTTACGTACACCAATAATTCACCGGATGTATTGGAGAAGGTATATTTTCATCTGTACAACAATGCCTTTCAGCCAGGAAGTGATATGGATATTCGGCTGCAAAATATCAAAGATCCCGATGGGAGAATGGTTGTGAAGTCGGGAACTAAGGAAAACCCAATTGTGACGAGTAGAATTTCTCAGTTACAACCTGATGAGATTGGTTTTATCAAAGTAAGTACTTTGACTCAGAATGGCGCTTCAGTACCCTATTCGGTAGACGGAACTATTTTGGAGGTAGTACTTAACGAAGGCATTGCACCGGGGGCTAAAGCTGTTTTTGACATGGAGTTTACAGGACAGGTTCCGGAACAAATCAGACGTTCTGGGCGCAATAACAAAGAGGGTGTTGCCTTGTCTATGACCCAGTGGTATCCGAAATTGGCGGAATACGATTTTGAAGGTTGGCATACGCATTCTTATATAGGACGAGAGTTTCACGGCGTATGGGGTAATTTTGACGTTACATTGCATATCGATAAGGATTATATTGTTGGTGGTTCTGGTTATTTGCAGAATGCAGATGAGATAGGTTATGGCTACGAGGCAGAAGGTGTAAAGGTCAAAAGAAAACGCGGTAAAAAACTGAGCTGGCACTTTGTAGCGCCTAATGTACACGATTTTACTTGGGCGGCAGATCCAAAATTTAAACACGATGTACTGGAAACTGACTCGGGAACAACACTGCACTTTTTGTATAAAAAGAGTTTGGAAAAGGAATTCCGCAAAAACTGGGAGGCACTTCCCGAGAAAACGGAAGTCCTTTTAACTTATTTCAACACACATATTGGGGCGTATCCCTACAAACAATATTCCGTAATTCAAGGAGGAGACGGCGGTATGGAGTATGCCATGTGTACTTTGATTACTGGGGAACGTAAGTTTGGCAGTTTGGTAGGTGTTGTGGCCCATGAAATGGCACATTCTTGGTTTCAGTTTGTCCTGGCTTCAAACGAGAGCAAACACCCGTGGATGGATGAAGGGTTTACCACTTACATATCGACACTGGCGGAAAATGAGGTGTTAGAAGAAGGGAAAGAAAATCCACTTGAAGGATCTTATCAAGGTTATTTTACTTTGCAAGGATATGGAATTGAAGAACCGCTGACTACACAGGCAGATGCCTATCACTACAACTATGCCTACGGAATTGCGAGTTATAGCAAAGGGGCCATCTTTTTAGCGCAATTGGGCTATGTCATAGGGAAAGAAAATATAGAGAAAACCTTATTAAAATATTACGAAGATTTTAAATTCAAACATCCAACACCAAATGATATCAAGAGAACGGCAGAGAAGGTTTCGGGGATTGAGTTGGATTGGTATATGAATTATTGGACACAAACGTTGCATACCATAGACTATGCCGTAACGGTTGTCAATGGTACCGAAGTACAATTGAATAGGATAGGAGGAATGCCTATGCCTATAGATGTGCAAGTGGAATATATGGATGGTTCTGTGGAGGATGTTTATATTCCGTTAACGATGATGCGTGGGGAAAAACCTACAAAAGCCAAGCAGCTGGAAGATTGGTCATGGGTAGCACCAACGTATACTTTTTCCACAGAAAAGGACATAAAGAAAGTAAGTATTGATGTTTCTTTACAGATGGCAGATATAGACAGAAGCAACAATGTGTGGCCTGCTGCCGAGTAATGTATTCAAAAAAGAAGTGAACAATGTATACTAGAAATACGCATTCCGTAGCGAGCTTGTTTAAATATTATGCCAAAGAGTTTTTTTGGTATCCGATTTATGTTACGGCTATCTTTATAGCTTATGAATATTATGATTACAAGAATCTGGACATCAAAATGTCTATAGCCACGGTGTTGGGTTTTGCGGTTTCAATCATTGTAGGTTTTAGAACTTCAGCGTCGTATGACCGATGGTGGGAAGCGCGAAAAATATGGGGTGGCATTGTCAATGACAGCAGGTCCTTGATTCGCCAAATGCTTTCTTTTACTGGAGGCGATGCTATTTTGGAGGAGACAAAGCAGATGACGAACTATCAGATTGCCTGGTGTTATGCTTTAAAAAACAGTTTGCGAAAATTAGATCCGACAGAGTGTTTGTCGGCTTATATTTCAGCCGAAGATTTGGAGACGATACAATCAAAAAACAACAAGCCCAATGAGCTTTTAAAGTTGATGGGGAATTTGTTAAAGGAGTTGCATGCGGCCAAAAAGATAGACAGTTTCCAGATGGTGGCTTTGGATCAAACTTTAAAGCATTTGTGTGACCATATGGGAAAAGCAGAACGTATTAAGAACACGGTTTTTCCTACACAATACCGAACGTATACGCATATAGGGCTTATTTTCTTTATGCTCATGTTGCCCTTTGGCATGTTGCTTTCAACAGGTCCTTTTGTCATTTTGATTTGCTTTTTGGTGTCTTTGTTTTTCTTTATGTTGGAGGCCATTGCGATTTATTTACAAGACCCTTTTCAGAACCGTCCTTCCGACATTCCTATGACGGCTTTGTGTCGCACTATTGAAATCAACTTGTTGGAATTGGTAGAAGCGAGTCAAATTCCTGAATCTTTAAAACCAGATGCTCGGGGGATTTTGATGTAAACGTACGTAATCAAACAGGTTTCGGTGTAAGAGATTCATTTATTCGCGTTGATTTTTTGCGAAGCTATTATAAGATTTATAAACCTTCTTATTGGCTTTTTGAAGGTCAAACTGGTGGGCAATACACGGTATCGAGTATACGTGCAATATATAGAAATGCCGTTGCTAAAACGAACAGCAACCCATGGGCAACAGTACATACGCTTAGGCACTCTTTTGCTACGCATTGTATTCAAAACAATGTCAATTTACGACATGTTCAAAATATGTTGGGGCACAGTTCCCCAAAAACAACAGAATTGTATACGAAAACCATTCAAATTAACCATAAGAATGTAGAGCGTCCTTTGGATAACTTGTTAAAAAGAAATGCATTGCAGAGATAAGAGAAATAACCCGCCCCGGCGGGCAAGCTTAATTGTAGTTATATACTTGTTGTACCTAATTAAAACCCGTTACTTCTTTTTGAATTTCATGTTAATCATTTTGCTTTTCCATTCTTCTCCAAAGAACTCAAAAACATTAACATAATGACTTACTAATAGAACTACACAACAAATC
Source organism: uncultured Flavobacteriaceae bacterium (assembly GCA_943789365.1). Taxonomy (GTDB): domain Bacteria; phylum Bacteroidota; class Bacteroidia; order Flavobacteriales; family Flavobacteriaceae; genus Flavicella. The sequence continues at coordinate 1,826,044 of CALSTV010000001.1, forward strand.
AACATAAATATAAAATGACCCCAATTGGATGGATCGTTAATAGCACTTATGAAAGGAAACACCAAACTAAATATGGCAACCCCAATATATTTATAAAGCTCTTTTAGATTTTGAACATACTCTTCTTCTTTTTTAATTTGTTCCATTTCCATCTTTTTATCAGAATCAACAATATTCGTTTCAAAAACAGCTGCCAAAGATTTCAATGATTCTAAACCTGCATTTTCACCATTTTCAATTCTTTGAATTGTCCTTATACTTAATCCACTCATTTCTGATAATTGGTCTTGGGACCAATGTCGTTCTAATCTCAATTTTTTAATATCTCTTAAATTAATTGTATTTGTATTCATTATATTATAGAATGTTATTATTTATTAGGCAAAGATAAGTATTAACCTTTCTTTATCTTGCAATCAATAAGACTTGAGTATGACAGCAATGTGACAGTAATCTGACTCTGATTGTTAAGAATAATAACTAGGTACAACAACGGTAATCGTTGCACAAGTCTCTAAAATCAGTCGACAATCACTCCAAAGCTCTTTTTTAGCTTTTTTTGTTTCGTCAAGCTGAGCACAAGTATTTTTTAAAGCAAGGTTGATTTATGAAAATTATAGCTCTTGTAGTGGGCTTATTTGAGGTCTGATGACATCTTTTAGTCATGAAAACAATGGATTCATTGCTTGGTATCCAATTTCATGATTTTGTTACTTATTTCTGCTTTTTACGGAAAACCGTACTATTATTGGGACAATGTTTTATATATTTATGCGGAATTGCTAAAGCGGAACAAAAGCTCCTGTTATCCGGAAATGACACCCCGATAAAAGGAATATAGTTCACGATATAACAAGTTGGGTGTAATTAGAAATCACTGAAAATTTGTCATTTTTACCTAAAATTGGTAAATTTGAATAAATTTAATAGAAATGAAAAATACATCTATATCCTTAGGTAATTATTTTGATCAATTTGTGAGTTCGCAAGTTTCAGTAGGTCGATATAAAAATGTTAGTGAAGTTATACGAGCTGGACTGAGACTTTTAGAGAATGAAGAAAGTAAATCCATTGCTTTGCGAAATGCAATTCAGGAAGGACTGAACAGCCCTATTGTAGAGAATTTTGATTTTGAAGAAAATCTGAAAAAATTAAAATCTGAAAGAAGAAAAAATGATTAAAATATCTTTCAGGCAAAAAGCTAACGAAGATCTTAATAATATTTGGAATTACACATATGAAACCTGGTCAGAATCACAGGCGGATAAATACTATCAGACTATTAAGTTAGCGTGCATGGAAATTGGAAAAAAACCAAAATCAGGAAAAGTTTATAATGGTATTAGTAGAAATTTACTCGGAGTCAAATCAGGAAAACACCTAATATTTTATTCTTTCGTTTCCGATAATGAGATTCAAATCATTAGAATACTGCATGAAAGAATGGATTTAAAAAATAGATTGACTGAATAAAACTACACCCAAAACCGGTAATCGTTGCACAAGCCTCTAAAATCAGTCGACAATCACTCAAAAGCTCTTTTTTAGCTTTTTTTGTTTCGTCAAGCTGAGCACAAGTATTTTTTAAAGCAAGGTTGATTTATGAAAATTATAGGTGTTGTAGTGGTCTTATTTGAGGTCTGATGACATCTTTTAGTATCCCCAATAGAACGCGTATTCCTTGGGCCCCTATTTTTGCGTTTTTTGTAACGAATTTCAAGTACTTTTTAAGGTTATAAGCAATAGCAGACATATGCATGACTTTATTTGACTGTTGAATTCCAATGGTGTTTACTTCGGTAAACTCAGCACAAGTATTTTTCTGAGTCCCAAAAACTGAGTGAGTGTTCCAAAGACAGGTGCTACCGTACTTTGCCTTTTGGCTTTCATACACTTGCCTTTTTTACTGTTTACACGTTTGTTGTTGCGTTGGTATCCTTCTCGGTAATAAATTACCGAAAACTTCTTTTCCTTGGCGCTTTTACCTAAACATTCTGTTTTGATATTACACGCTTTACATTGTCTTGTCGAACCTCTGTATTCCTTCTTTTTGGGATATAAAAACTCTAAATGCAACACCTCTTTTAACCTGCGATAAAAGTTGTCCGTCGGGATTCGCTCATTTAACTGAAAGTGAGAAAACAGTTTTTCTTGGTAGTCTTTTTTGCCTTGCATAACTAAAGTTAATAAATTTCAAGACGTGTTTTAGTTTTTGAATCGTATCTTTATCAACAAAGTTGTGCAACAGGCACAACGTGTATATTTAATTGCTTTGGCAAGTGCTTATTTGGAAAATTCCGAAGGAATTTTCTCGCGTTCCTTTTTGTTTATTAAATTAGTTGCTGTGACACGCAACTAACCATACACAAACACGTTCTCGGCAAGCAAAAACCAAGTCCCGATGAATATACCCTCTAGGAAAATAGTTTTTATTTTAATTGTACCGACCAGTCTGTTTGATTATATTTGCCTTATGAATCTAAAACATGACAAAGAATTAGTTATTCAGAAAGGGGTTGAACTTTTTCGTAAGGAAGGTTATGAAGCTTTGGGCGTTAATAGAATTTGTAAGGCTACGGGCATGACAAAAGGTGCGTTTTACAATGCGTTTGAAAGCAAAGAAAATTTCTTATTACTCTGCTTATCCAAATATTCTGAAAAAGGGCGTAAAATAATTTCTGACCTGCTGGCTAGAAATATGGAATTACCAGCAATCCAAAGATTGCAAAATTTTTATGTTGATTTTTTACAACTACAGACAAAAGTGAACTACTCGGGTTGTCTCTTGAATAATACTTTATCTGAACTGGGAAATGGAAGCACCGTGATTGGTAAAGCTGCTGACATTCACTTGGAAACTATATTAACCACAATTGAACCTACTGTAATTGAAGCACAAAACGAAGGGGATATTACCCAGCAATTGGCTTCCAAAAAAATTGTGGAAATATTGCATTTGACCTTGTTCGGTGTTTTGACTCAAGCAAAAGGAAAAAAACGAACTCCAAACAGGAACGGAGGTCATAAAATCACTTTTTGGTCTATTTAATCAGCAATCATTTAATAATCAATAAAATATTACATACCACTAATCATTATAACACTTTTAATTATGAAGTCATTTATCAAAAAACATTTATCCAAATTATTAGTTGGACTCGTCGCAATCCTTGCTCTTTGGGTGGTCATATTAGTCACCCCCATAAATGGCTATTTAAGCCTATCCGGGATTTATAATTTACCTATTCCAGAAGAAGCAGCGACTTATTCCATTGATCCAGAAAAAGGGTATTACCTAGAGAAGATGAGTGAGGGGGTATATTTTGTTTCAAGCCATTCGCACAACACGATGTTTATAGAGGCCAAGGAAAGCGTAATTGTTATTGACGCGCTTCCTAGTTTAGGAGAAAAATACCTTAACGCTATACGTACGGTTACTGATAAACCGGTTAACCACATAATTTATTCGCACAATCACAATGACCACATTGGAGCGGCACATATATTTGGCGACAATATAGAAATTATTGCACATGATATCACTGCTCAAAAACTTGCTCATGCAAAGGACCCTAACCGACCTATACCAACGATAACTTTTGAAAACGACACCATACTAAAAATTGGTGGTAGAACCATTGAATTAGCCTATTATGGCGCTGCACACAGTCCCGGAAACATAGCAATTTACCTTCCTGATGAAAAGGTGTTATGCGTGATAGATATTGCATTTCCTAAATGGGTACCTGTCCATGAATTCGCAGTTGCAGAAGATCTTGAAGCATACTTCGGTATTTATGAAAAAATATTGGCATATGATTTTACCCATTTTGTAGGAGGTCATGCTCACCTTGGTTCTTACCAAGATATAGTAGACCAACGAAACTACGTTTTTGATATAAAAAAGAGTGCTGCTGAAGTTTTTGCAACTGTTGATTTTGCTGGTTTAGGTGAAAAAGCAGCTGGTATTCCTAATCAATATGTTGGAGTGAATTTTGGATTGAACAAAATGGCCTGCGATTGCGAAAAAAAGGTAGTAGATAAATGGGGAGAAAAATTAGCTGGCGTAGATGTCTTTACAAGAAGCCACTGTTTAAAAATGATCTTCAATGAAGCAACAGAGTGATTAAACGACTATATTTTTGACCACTATTTTAAATTTTATTAGAAAAAGAAAGCCAGCCGAGAACAAAGGCTAAAACGACAATAGCTTCCCATTCGGTCGCTACTGCGTTTAGCTAAACCGTTGTAAGTCATTTACCAAGACCAATGAATAATCACGTAAAAAACCAACATTACGTTCCTCAATTTCTATTGAAAAACTTCTCAAGTAGAGAAAAAAAATTCATTTGGGCATATGACAAAAACGAAAAGTATAGTGTTCAGAACCAAATCAAAGAACGACCAATAAAAAAAGTAGCAAGCGAAGAATATTTTCACGACCAAAATGAAAATATTCTTCGCTTGCTAGTTATGAATATGCGTTGCAAAAAGTCGAAAATGAAACCGCACCAATTATTCAGAAAATAATAGAAACGAAAAACATAAGAGATTTATCAGAAGAGGAAAGAAAAACATTATCCTTTTTTATTATCCTTCAAAATTTAAGAACAAAAGGACAACTTCTTCGGACAGAAATTTCAATGGAAACCTTATCCAAACAATTAAAAGAAAAAGCAAATATTGAGGTTCCAAACATTGACCATAAAAAAATCTGGTTTTCAATGTTAGAACAATCTAAAAAATTCTCTGAAATTTTAATGACTAAAGTATGGATGTTAAGTGAAAGTAATAATTCATTTCTAATCTCTGACAATCCAGTTACATTACAAAACACGACAGATACAAGCGAAATTAGAGGAACTTTAGGATTAGAAAGTTTCGGAATTGAAATTTATTTACCGCTTGCACCTTCACTAACTCTTTGTTTATTTTGTGAAAAATTATTTAAAAATAGTGGATATAATAAAAAGTACATTCCGAATTTGACCTGTGAGCCTGAAAATGTGGAAAATATAAATTCGCTTCAAATCGCATATTCTGAAAGATTTATATTATCACATAAGAATGAATTTGAATTAGTAAAAAAACAATTAAAAAACGCCTTACAACACCGGTAATCGTTGCACAAGTCTCTAACGTCATTAAATAATCACTCGAAAGCTCCTTTCATAGGGGCTTTTTCTTTTCGAAGCGAAGGTTTTAGGATGGGAATTAAATAAGCTGTTGTTGTCTTATTTGAGGTCTAGATAAGCTTTTTAGTAAAGAAAACAACTGACCTATTTTGAGTATCTATTATTACATTTTTTACACTAAATTTTAAATATTTTTTAAGGCCTGTACTGAGCATGCCTGCCATTTGGCAAGGCTTGTCGAAGTATTGTAGGCAATGGCAGACATATGCATGACTTTATTTGCTTGTTGAATTCCAATAGTGTTTACTTCGGTAAACTCAGCACAGGTATTTTTCTGAGTCCCATAAATTGAGTGAGTGTTCCAAAAACGGGTGCTACCGTGCTTTGCCTTTTGGCTTTCATATACTTACCTCGTTTACTGTGTATTCTTGTATTATTGCGTTCGTATGCCTCTCTTAAATAGGTTACCTTTTCTTTTCTTTTTAAAGTTAATCAAAATACCTAAATACAAAGTAAAGGCGCGAATCCTTTCGCGTTCCTTTTTATAGTATACTTGCTACCGACATATATATAACCTTTGTATACAGCATTACATTGTATTTCGGTAATGTTATTGATGTCATCATACGCACACGAAAGGATTTGTGCGGCCTCGAGGGACCATCCTGATGCTTATGAAAGGATAATTAAACTTTTAAAAGAAAGAGTTGGCACTGAATATGATACATATGCAACCCTATTCTTGAACAAAACATTAGAGGAATGTAAAGCGTTTGAAAAAACAGAGAAGACTTTTACAAAATGTTCTAAAAATCAACCAACTTCTTCAATGGAATTTCCAAAGCCTTTGCTATTTCCAAAAGCGAATAAATAGTTGGATTAACTTTGCCGTTTTCTATTTTTTCAATCGCCTGTCTATCTTTATCACAAGCACGTGCCAAATCGGACTGATTCCAGCCCTTCAGACTTCTTAATTCAACAATACGTTGACCGACTTTCTTTTTTAGTTGTTCTTTATTCACAGAACAAATGTCAATTAATTATACGACAATTTTGTCATATAAAAGTTTGACAATTCAATTTGAATCCTTATGTTTGTCATATAAATAGTTGACAGCTGAGTAAATTCAGGATTTTAAAAATATATAGTAAGTTCCGTTATCGCAGTTGTGGGAACAATTATACTGTACCTGAAATTCGACTCGAAGGACAATGGCTTGAACAGTTTGGATTTAAAAAAGGTGATTCTGTGAAAGTTGATCAGAAAAAAAATAAGCTGATAATAACAGTAAGGAAAGAAAAAGAGCATAACACGGTGTATAAAAAATAGCGGTTTAAGTGTTTAATTCAAGGTTAGTTTTGTAAATTGAAAGCGAATAGTAAACCGAAAAGTTCATCTGTAAATCCGCGGCTTTTCATAAACTCCCGCGTTGCCAGTAATTCTGAGAATTCGTAAATAAATTTAAAAATCTGTCATATTTTGAAAACTCTTGTCACTAAATAATTAGAGAGTAATAATGAAATACACAAAAACGAATGACAGAAACATTTGAAAAAATACTTGAGGATACTAAAGAGAAAATTTACAGAATTTGTAAAATTTATGCTGTTTCACCTTTAGAACCTAAAGACCTTTTCCAAGAAGTAATATTTACAATTTGGAAGTCTCTTCCAACTTTTAAAGGGAACTCAAGTATTGACACCTGGATTTACAGAATTACACTAAATGTCTGTCTTCGCTCGAAACAAAAATCAGAGAAAACTTACAACAAGACACTTCAATTAGAGTCTATTCAATTCATTCCTTTAGAAATTCCAAATGAGGATAATCAGCAAGAAAAGTAAAATGCTTTGACCTCATGTATCTCAAAATTAAACAATGAAAATAAATCGATTATTATCCTTTATTTAGAAGAATTGAAATATAAAGAAATTGCTGAAATAACTGGATTAACAGAAAATCATATTGCAGTAAAAATGAAAAGAATTAAAAAAATCCTATTGGATTGTATAACGAATAAAATATAATAGTATGTGGAATAGTGAACAGAAAAACATTTGGCAAGAAGTAAAAAAGACTTGGAATGAACAACCTCAATCCGAAAAAATTAATATTCAAGTATCAAAGCTCATAAATGAGTTTAAAAGTAAAGTAAGTCAATTCGAAAAAGATTCGATGAATTCAGACATAGCTGCTTTGAGATTAAATTGGGCTAAAACGAAAAGAAATAACATCAGCCAATTTGAAAAAGATTCAATAAAAAAGGACATCAATCTTATTACGAAATTTATAAGGAAAGTAATTAATCGATTTAAGAGATAAAAACTACTGGCAACAATAAATAGCTAATTAAAGAAAACCGTTAATCCAGAAAAAAATCTGAAAATTGAATATTAAAACGTCAGAAATACTAGTTGTCAATAGTACGAAAAATGACATATTGAAAAACTGGAACCAGCAAGAGCCGGGTTTGGTTGATTCAACACTGCTCAATAAACCTTTTCGTAAAAACATAAATTTACGGATACATTTAACGATTAAAGGACATAAAACATATATAAACATTCCCTCGGAATTGGTAATTAAAGAACTGAATAATAAATCATTAATTAGACTTTACAGTGATTTAAATAAAGCCTTTGTCATTTCCCTATTAATCGGAATAGTTCCCTCATTCATCTTTTTATATCTATATTCCGAGATTTTATACTTCCTTATCTCTGGAATACTTATTTCATTATTTATTTTTGGAGCAATATATTATAGGATAATCAAATTAAGTGAGAATTATATAAACAAGTTGAAATTGGGGAATTAGAAAAAAAATAATGATCTTCAATAACATTACCATCATATCTTTTTCTTTCATTCTTTTAAATAGCAAAAACACCGTCAATTCTTTTTTTGTACGCCTCTTTGAAAATGTTCTTGTACTTTATCTTTTATAGAGTGAAGATGCTATAAATCTGGTACAATACCGTACAAAATTAATTGCTATTTCTAGCTTGCATATTAAAGTTCTTGCGGTCTTTCTGTAAGCTTCCCCAAAAACCGAACTGTTTATAAGTAGAAAAATAATCTTAACTTTAAACAGTAATTATGAGAAAAAGTAAATTTAGTCCACAACAAATAGCTTCTATTCTAAAGGAGTTTGATCACGGGAAATCTATTTCAGATATTTCCAGAGCGCATGGTATTAGTTCTGCTACCTTTTATAAGTGGCGTTCTAAGTATGCAGGTATGAATTCTAAAGAGCTTAAAAAGCTAAAAACTTTAGAAGAGGAGAATCGTAGACTCAAACAAATGTATTCAAGTTTGGCTTTAGATCATCAGCTAGCAAAAGAGATCATTGAAAAAAAGCTATAAAGCCCTACCTGAAACGGCTTCTGGTCAAAGAGTTTATTGATTATGGCATAAGTAGGGCGTGCCGTATTTTAAATCTGAGTAAAAGTGTTTATTATTACCAGCCATTAGTCAAAGAGGATTCAGAAATTGAATCGGCTTTAAAAGAAAAGGCAGAACAACACTCAGAAGAAGGGTTTTGGAAAGCTTATAATCGTTTGCGCAATGAAGGAAAGCCATGGAATCATAAACGAGTATACCGAGTTTATAAATCCTTAGGGTTGTCTTTGCGTAGAAAGGCAAAAAAGAGACTGCCAGCACGCGTAAAAGAACCTTTGGAGGTTCCTAAAGAATTAAACCATACATGGAGTATGGATTTTGTTACCGATGTATTAGACAACAGTAGACGCTTTAGAGGTTTTAATGTTATTGATGATTATAATAGAGAAATCCTTTTTATAGAGATAGATTATTCTTTGCCTAGTAATCGCATCCTTTGGGTCCTGAATCATTTGATACATAAAAGAGGTAAGCCAAAGCGCATCAGAATGGATAACGGACCAGAATTCATAGCAAACATAACATCTCAATGGAGTACTATGCACGAAATAGACTTTAAATATATACAACCAGGTAAACCCACTCAAAATGCTTTTATAGAAAGATTTAATGGAAGTTATAGGCGAGGTGTTTTGAATAAATACATTTTTGAAAATTTAGATCAAGTAAGAGCGCAAACTCAAATTTGGATGAATGACTATAATCATTACCGCCCACATGATGCTTTAGGTAAAATACCACCAATTAAGTACGCCGAAAAAAAACGCGTCGCTGCCGCTGGGCTCATTTTAAAATAGATTGGTTTAAATATTTATAATGAAGATAAACCAATTTATTTTAAAACGTAAAAAAGTATATATTTGGAAAATCAAACAGTTCTAATTAAGGGAAGCTTACATTTCTATCTGTGATTTATTTGCTAACTTTAGTGTTTACACAACATACTTGGATTTAATCAATGCGCAAGAGAAAACTTATTATATTTTGGTTTAGAAGAGATTTAAGAATCGAGGACAATAAAGCTTTAAGTGATGCACTTCAACGGAATATTCCCGTGTTGCCTTTATTTATTTTTGATTCAAACATTATTGATGAACTAGAAACCGATGATCCAAGAATTACATTTATCTATGAACAGCTAGAGCGATTGTCTAATGTGTTTAAGAGCTTTTCAAGTTCGATTTATGTGCATCGAGGTGTTCCAGAAATGGTTTGGACTGCCTTGCTTAATGAATTCGATATAGAAGCCGTTTATGCCAATGAAGATTATGAACCCTATGGGATTCAAAGAGATGCTAAAATAAAAGAATTACTAGAAGAAAAGCATGTAGATTTTCACCTTCGCAAAGATCATGTGATTTTTGCAAAAGGAGAAGTTCTCAAACCTGATAATTCTCCATATACGATATATACACCCTATAGAAATAGATGGTTGAATCAATTCGAAGCTTCACTGCATCTCGAACAAAACCCTATAAACACAAAGGCTTTTTACAAATGCCAAATTGAATTTCCACAAATAGAAACCGTTGGGTTTGTGAAGTCTACTATAAAAGTGCAGCCATATAGTCTCACAGGATTGAACGATTATAAAATCAATAGAGATTATCCTGCTAAGGACCGTACAAGCTACCTCTCTCCACATTTAAGATTTGGCACCGTAAGTATCCGACAAATCTTCAAACAATCTTTGGAAAACCAGCAATTCATTTATGAACTTATTTGGAGAGAGTTTTTTATGCAGATTCTTTACCATTTTCCGCAAGTTGTTTGTGCCAACTTTAAACCGAAGTACGACAGTGTAGCATGGAGGAACAAGCAAAGTGAATTCGAAAAATGGAAAAATGGCACCACCGGATATCCCATAGTTGACGCAGGCATGCGACAGTTAAATGCCACAGGTTACATGCACAATAGAGTACGAATGATAACCGCTAGCTTTTTATGCAAACATCTTTTAATTGATTGGCGCTGGGGAGAGACATATTTCGCAAGTAAATTACTTGATTATGAGCTTGCATCTAACAATGGAAACTGGCAATGGGTGGCCGGAACTGGCTGCGACGCTGCTCCGTATTTTAGAGTGTTTAACCCTACAGAACAAGTCAAAAAATTTGACACTGAACTTAGCTACATTCGTAAATGGGTGACGGAGTTAGATACACTAGAATACCCACCACCCATGGTCGATCATAAATTGGCCAGAGTAAGAGCTATCGAAACCTATAAAAAAGGAATACAAGGACACAACGAATAAAGACGGTATTTAATGCAAAATAAGCAACGATTAATTTTGATTTGCGTTGAATAAAGATTATTTTCGTTGCAAATAATGCATTGAATGAAAGCTTTTATACATCAAAAAGACAATTGGCCAAATTTTACTTGGAACAGTAATGATTTTTTGGATTTGTTAAGTGAGGCAAGAAATTTACAGGGCAGACTTATTGGGAAAATGGAAACATTAGGTTTTGATTTAAGAAATGAAGCGCTACTTGACACATTGACTCTCGATGTATTAAAATCATCGGAGATTGAAGATGAGTTTCTTAATCCTGACCAAGTGCGTTCATCAATTGCTCGGAGATTAGGTATAGAAATAGCGGGAGCAGTAGAATCTGACAGGAATGTAGAAGGAGTAGTGGATATGATGCTTGATGCATCACAAAAATGTTTTGCCCCATTGACAGCTGATAGACTTTTTGATTGGCATGCAGCTTTATTTCCGACAGGAAGAAGTGGAATGCACAAAATTACAGTAGCAGATTGGAGAAAAGATACCACAGGACCAATGCAAGCTATCTCTGGAGCAATGGGAAAAGAAAAAGTACATTTTCAAGCTCCTGACTCTGATTTGTTAGAAAAAGAAATGATTCGATTTATAGATTGGTTTAATAACAGAAAAATTAATTTGCTTATTAAAGCTTCTATTGCACACTTATGGTTTGTTACTATTCATCCTTTTGAAGATGGCAACGGCAGAATAACAAGAGCATTGACAGATATGCTTCTTGCCCAGTCCGATAAGAGTAACCAACGTTTTTATAGTATGTCTGCACAAATTAGATTAGAAAGGAAGCAATATTATGAGATATTAGAAAAAATTCAAAAAGGAGATTTAGACATAACCGATTGGATTGTTTGGTTTTTAACCTGTTTAATTAATACTTTGAAATCGACAAATTCAATACTTACAAGAGTATTATTCAAAGCAGATTTTTGGCAGAAACACATAGATACCACTATGAATGACCGCCAAAGAAAATTGCTGAATAAATTAATGGATGGCTTTGACGGAAAGTTAACATCTTCGAAATGGGCAAAAATTGCAAATTGCTCTAAGGATTCGGCAGTTAGGGATATTAACGACCTGATTAAAAAAGGAATATTACAGAAAGAATTAGCAGGAGGAAGAAGTACAAGTTATGAGTTGATAGAAATACCAGTTTAAGTGCTTAAAAGAAAATGAATTTTATAAATTTAAAGTCGGTGTTTATCCGAAAATTTAGTACTTAAAACTCACAACGAATCCTGCACAAATACATTGACAATACTATAAAAAATGAAATTAGAAAGAATAAATATTTTTTGGACTGGAGGCTGGGATTCGACATTTAGAATGCTACAATTAGCAGAGAAACAAGTAATAATACAACCCTATTATTTAAAAGATAATAGAAAATCTGAAGAACTAGAATTAAACACGATAAAAATATTAACTGAAGAAATACTCAAATTAAATACAACTAAATGTGAGATTAATGAATTAATAAGTTTAAGCGTTTCTGATATTGAAAAGGATAATGACATAACGCTTTCTTATGAAAAAATTCGAGAAGAATTTAAACGAATAAGTAACGGAGCAGCGTTAGGGTCGCAATATGAGTGGTTAGCAAGATTCTCTAAAAATATTGATAATCTAGAGTTAGGTATAGAAAAAGGATCGAAAGTTATTGATGTTATAAATACATTTGGAGCGCTAGATAAGCATACGAATTCAATAAAAGGAGAATATTTTTTTATCAACGAACAAAATTCATCAAAAGATTTAATAAAAGTTTTCGGTAATTATCATTATCCATTACTGAACTTTAGTAAGTTAAAAATGAAAAAAATAGCTGAGAAGAATGGAACTATTGACTTAATGAATAAAACTTGGTTTTGTCATGCACCAAAAAACGATCAGCCTTGTGGAAGTTGTAATCCTTGTGTGCAAACCATAGAATTTGGATTAAAATATAGATTTAGTAATAAAGTTTTATTTAAGCATACAATCAAAGCGATTAAAAAAAAATTAAAGAAATTATTTTAATACTTTTGATAGTAATCGTTCCGTAAGCCTAAAAAATAATAGACCAAAAAGAAACATCAGTGAAGATAAAAATATTGCTATTCCTGCTATTGATCAATAGTCCTATATTCGCTCAAACATTTTCAGGATCCATTACAGATGTATACAACCAGGGGATTCAAGAGGCTGGGATTTATAACAAACGTACAGCCCAGCACACACATGCCAATGAACACGGCGAATTCAGCCTAGAAAATTGTACTGTGGGAGACACCTTACAGGTGTCTAGTGTTGGATTTCAAACCAAACTTGTGCGTATCGAAGGCCTTAAGGAATCGCTACAGGTTAAACTCAATGCAAAGCCCGTGACTTTGGAGGAAGTGGTGATTGCACCTAAAATGAATGCACTCAATGTCATTACTGAAATCGACATTCAAACCCATCCTGTAAGCTCATCTCAAGAAGTATTACGCAGCGTTCCAGGACTATTTATAGGGCAACATGCCGGTGGAGGAAAAGCCGAGCAAATCTTTTTACGCGGTTTCGATATAGACCACGGTACCGATATTAATATTACAGTAGACGGAATGCCTGTGAATATGGTGTCGCATGCACATGGACAAGGCTATGCAGATTTGCATTTTGTCATTCCAGAAACCGTAGCAAAAATAGACTTTGGCAAGGGACCCTATTCTCAAGACAAAGGCAACTTTGCTACCGCAGGCTATGTAGGTTTTAACACCAAAGAAAAACTGAACCAAAGCTCCATAACCATGGAAGCTGGGCAATTTGATACATACAGGTTACTGGGTATGTTCAACCTAGTGGCCAATAAAAATCACAACGCCTATATCGCTACAGAATTTATTTCGATGGATGGCTATTTCGACAGTCCTCAAAACTTCAACAGAAAAAACCTTTTTGGAAAATATACTGGGAAATTGTCAAACCAAGATAAACTCGGGGTTACTTTCTCTTATTTTGATAGTAAATGGGACGCATCAGGGCAGATTCCGCAACGCGCAGTAGACAGTGGTATGATATCTCGTTATGGAGCTATAGACGATACAGAAGGAGGGGCCACCTCACGCACCAATGTCTTGATAGATCACGAAAAAAGAATTGATGCCCATGCAAAGGTTACGAGCAAAGTGTATGTAAATCAATACAATTTTGAACTCTATTCCAACTTTACCTTTTTTCTGGAAGACCCCGTAAACGGTGACCAAATAAGGCAAAAAGAAAGCAGAACCATTTATGGACTGCAATCGGAATACAAACAATCATTTTCAAACCACCATATCGAAGGAAGCTGGCAGGCAGGAATAAGTTTGAGAAATGACCAAAGCAAGGACAACGAATTGTCGCATACAGTCAATAGAAGTGAAACCTTGGAGCAAATTCAGTTAGGAGACATTAACGAAGCCAATATAGGCGCTTTTATAGGCACAAGTATAAACCTTAACAAATGGACTTTCAATCCGTCACTAAGAATAGATTATTTTGATTTTCAATACAATGACCAATTAATGCCTGCCTATAAAACACAGAGCGTAGTCAAAACAATTGTGAGTCCAAAATTTAATATATTGTACAATCCAACCAACGACTTGCAACTATATGTAAAAACAGGGAAAGGCTTTCATTCCAACGACACACGTGTTGTGGTTGCACAAGAAAATGAAATACTGCCCGCTGCCTATGGGTTTGATCTAGGGTATCTGTGGAAACCCCAACCAAAAATGTTGCTGAATATGGCATATTGGTATTTGTATTTGGATCAGGAATTTGTCTATGTAGGCGATGCAGGAATTGTGGAGCCCAGTGGAAAAACAAGACGTCAAGGAGTAGATTTGAGTTTTAGATACCAACCCTTTCAATGGTTGTTTTGGAATATGGATGCCAACTATACCTATGCACGTTCCATAGACGCGCCTGAAGGAGCTGATTACATTCCTCTAGCGCCCGATTTCACTCTAGCAAGTGGCTTGAATTTTAAGTTTGATTCAGGGTTTTATGGAGGTCTTAATGTTCGTCATTTAGCCGATCGCCCTGCCAATGAAGACAATTCAATAATTGCAGAAGGTTTTACCATAACCGATATAAATGCTGGGTACAATTGGAGTCATATGAGTGTAGGCATTCAAATTCAGAATCTGTTCAATACAGCATGGAATGAAGCCCAGTTTGCTACCGAATCGAGATTGCAAAATGAAGTCGAAGCGGTAGAAGAAATACATTTTACACCCGGAACACCCTTTTTTCTGAAAGCAATGATTCAGTATAAATTTTAGAAACCTGGAGCGTAATGGGAAATCGAGCGCAATGAATTTTCAAAATAAAACCTATTAATATGAAAGCAAAAAACAGTATCTATCTTCTATTTGGCTTGTTGACAATCATGACATTGGTAAACTGCAAGCAAGCGGCAGAAAAATCCGAAAACAAAGAAATAGTAGCTTTCGATCCATTGCCGTCTTGGAATGATGGGGTCACCAAAACAGCCATTATTAACTATGTTGAAACGGTAACGAAAACCGATAGCCCCAACTTTATTCCGATAAAAGACAGAATCGCGACCTTTGACAACGATGGAAACTTATGGAGCGAGCAACCGCTCTATTTTCAGCTGTATTTTGCCATGGATAGAATCAAATCCCTGGCAGCAGAACATCCCGAATGGAAGGAAAAACAGCCCTACAAAGCCGTTTTAGACAATGACTTGGAAGCATTGGTAAAACAGGGAGAAGCTGGACTTATTAAGCTCGTAATGGCTTCGCATGCGGGTATGACTACAAAAGAATTCGATGCCATTGTTAAAAAATGGATCAAAACTGCAAAGCACCCTACAAAACATGTTGGTTTCGACAAATTGGTGTATCAACCTATGTTGGAATTGCTTCGGTATTTAAGAGCGAATGAGTTCAAAACCTATATCGTTTCGGGTGGTGGTGTAGATTTTATGCGGGCATTTGTAACTGAAATTTACGGCATTCCTGAAGAACAAATATTGGGAAGCAGGATAAAAACCAAATTTGAACTCCGGGAAGGTACACCTAGAATTGTTCGCTTGGCAGCGCTTGATTTTATTGATGATAAAGAAGGGAAACCCCTTAATATTCAAAAGATAATTGGTAAAAAACCGGTGTTTGCATCCGGAAATTCTGACGGAGATTTGCAAATGTTACAGTGGACAGCTTCAAACCATTATAAGAGTTTTATGTTGTACCTTCACCATACAGACGCGGCGAGGGAATGGGCTTATGACCGAACATCTCATATTGGTAGACTCGATAAAGGACTCGACGAAGCCAAGGCTAAGGGTTGGACCATTATTGATATGAAGTCGGACTGGAAACTGATATATCCGTTTGAAGTTTCAGACAATAAATAACGAAAACCCGTAATCATGGAAGTGTATTTTGAGGACCATATGCAGACCGAATTTTGTAAATAGAACATGCTAGAAATTAGATTGAATTGTGAGAATTGTGACAAAGACCTACCTAACGAAAGTGATGAAGCAATGATATGCACCTATGAATGTACATTTTGTATAGCATGTGTGCATACCGTTTTAGACAATGTTTGTCCCAATTGCGGAGGTGGATTTGAAAAAAGACCTACAAGACCCAAAGAAGAGTTAATTAAAAATCCGGCACGACAAGATAAAGTATACAAACCAGTCGCCGAGAACAAATTCATTGAAAAAAACAGAAATGTCAATCCCAGAAAAAGGTAAAAGGGTTACTAAGTTACATCCAGTATGCACAGCATGCAAGTTTTAACAAAAAGGAATACGTCAAAAAAACAATCGAAACAATTTAGATAAGAGAAAACCTAGTTCCATCTGTATACTTGATGTCTCAAAACTACATAGTTTTCTACACAAATATACAGCTGTTTAAATCTTCGATAGTCTCATTTAAAAACAGTAAATTTGCTTAATTTTTAGATGTAAAAGAATGATACAATCAATGACAGGTTATGGAAAGGCAGTACTGCAACTGCCCACCAAAAAGGTAACCATAGAAATCAAATCTCTCAATAGTAAAAATCTCGATTTAAACACGAGAATTCCTTCCTATTACAAAGAAAAGGATATTGAAATTCGTAAAAAATTGGCAAAAAACCTGATGCGTGGTAAAGTTGATTTCTCCATCTATGTAGAGATGACTTCAGACGAAACCCAATCTACCATCAACAAAGGTGTAGTTGCTAAGTATGTAAAAGAACTGCAAACCATTAGTTCCGGTGATGAAATTCACTTCTTAAAAATTGCGATGCAATTACCAGACGCGATGAAAACAGTTCGTGAAGAATTTAATAAAGAAGAATGGTTGGTAATTGACAATGGAATCGATAAAGCAATCGCAGAAATTGTACAATACAGAAAAGACGAAGCACATTCTTTAGAGGCCGACTTTAAAACGCGAATCACCAATATTCAGAACTATTTAAAAGAAATCGAAGCTTTAGATGAAGAACGTTTGACGCATGTAAAAGCACGTTTGAGAAAAGCAATTGATGAACTACAAGTGACTATCGATGAAAATCGATTTGAGCAAGAACTTATTTACTATCTGGAAAAGCTCGATATCAACGAAGAAAAAGTACGTTTGGCAAACCATTTAGATTATTTCTTGGCAGAGCTCGAAAAAGACAAATCAGATGGTAAAAAACTTGGATTTATCGTACAAGAAATAGGTAGAGAAATTAATACTACAGGATCAAAATCCAATTTTGCAACCATGCAGCAAGTCGTGGTTCAAATGAAAAACGAATTGGAAAAAATCAAAGAGCAAGTACTCAATATTTTATAAACATCAAAGAGATATCGCATGGGAAAAGGTAAATTATTTGTTTTTTCGGCCCCGTCAGGTTCTGGTAAAACAACCATAGTTCGCCACTTGTTACAACAAGAAGCCTTGAAATTAGACTTTTCTATTTCTGCAACATCAAGAGCCCCAAGAGGCGAAGAAGTTGACGGAAAAGAGTATCATTTTCTCAGTTTGGAGGATTTTAAGCGTAATATTGATGCTGACAAATTTGTGGAATGGGAAGAAGTATATGCCAACAATTTTTATGGCACCTTAAAATCTGAATTGGAACGCATTTGGAATTTAGGAAAACACGTGGTGTTTGATATCGATGTTGTTGGAGGCCTAAATATTAAGTCTCAATTCCCGAAAGAAACCCTTGCTGTTTTTGTACAACCACCTTCCATAGAAGAGATGGAAAGACGCTTGAGAGGAAGACAAACAGATGCTGAAGATAAAATCGTAGAACGCATAGCAAAAGCTGAAGAAGAACTTCGTTTTGCCGAGAAATTCGACGTGATATTGGTCAACGATTCTTTAGAAATTGCCAAAGAAGAAGCCGAGCAACTGGTGAGCACTTTTATAAAAAAATAGCAAATATAGGTATGAATATAGGTCTGTATTTTGGAACATTCAATCCCATTCATGTAGGGCATCTCATCATTGCTAACCACATGGTAGAGCATTCCGATTTAGACGAGGTATGGATGGTTGTGACTCCACACAACCCATTCAAGAAAAAAGCTACCTTACTCGACAATCACCAACGTTACGAAATGGTGTATTTGGCTACAGAAGAGTACCCCTCAATAAAACCGTCTGACATAGAATTTAATTTACCACAGCCTTCTTATACCACTACGACCTTAGTACATCTTGAAGAAAAGCATCCTAATTATAATTTTAGCCTGATTATGGGGGAAGACAATTTGCAAAGCTTGCACAAATGGAGAAATGCAGAACATATAATTGAAAATTATAACATCTATGTATACCCCAGAGTCCTTGAATCCAAAGACAACCCTTTAGTCGCAGCGGCATCTATTCACAAGATTGATGCTCCTATTGTAGAAATTTCATCTACAGCAATTCGTCAAGGAATCAAATCCAAAAAAAATATAAAACCATTGTTAGCTCCAAAAGTTTGGGAGTATGTTGAAAAAATGAATTTTTATAAAAATTAAATGTACTTACTTAGTATATTTGTCCTCTAGAATGGAAAAGAATAAAAACAAAATAAAAGCGAAACTGACCAAGAAATTTCGATTGGTTGTGCTAAACGAAGCCTCTTTTGAAGAGCGGTTTTCTTTTAAGCTAACACGCTTAAACGTTTTTGTTTTTGGGGGTATTTTTAGCTTCCTTCTCGTTGGTGTTACCACCGTTATTATAGCATTTACACCCATTAAAGAATACATACCAGGCTACTCATCCACTAAACTAAAAAAGCAGGCCGCTGCCTTATTTTATAAAGTAGACTCCTTACAAGTACACGTAAACACCTTAGAGAAATTTACAGAAGCCATACGGCCCATTTTAAAAGGAGAAGACAAAGAAGTAGGGATAGAATTGCCTTATGAAACTAAAAACATAAAAGTCTCTAACTCCCATAAAGTAATGATGGATAGCGACTCCGTACAAATGCAAATTGCAAGCATTCGAAAAGAGTTGGACAGCAGTTATCAGTCGTATTATAAGGGCGAGATTGACTCCTTACAGAAAAAACATATCAGTTCAGAAGAAGCCATAGCTACCTTGTATGAAAACAGTCTGAAAAGCATGCGTGATACATTGGAACAAGCCTTGGAAACCCAAACAGACCTAGTACAAGACTTAAAACTGGAATTGCTAGGGAAGGAAAAGAATATTTCAAACTTAAACAAACAAATTGCCTTGAAGGAAATAGAGGCAAATCACAACTTACAAGACCTCTCTAAAGAAAAGAAGGAGGCCGCTTTGGCATACCAGCAGAAAACGGAAAATGTCAAAGAAGAAATGCAAATCTTTTTAAGAAAGGAATACCATCAGAAAGAAAAGCAACTTGTAGCGCAGCATCAATCGGAGTTGCAATCGTTGAACGCCTTACTATTTTCCAAAGAAGCGGAAATCGATAGTCTGCTGTTTAAAGTAGCACAACAGCAGCAGAAGAAAATTGGAGAATTGGCAGATGAAATGCCTTTCAAAGCCGTGGATTCGTCGCAGGCAAAACTTTTTGTTAGGTCGGAAAAAGATTCTATTTTTAGAGAAGATGTAGAGCGAGAAGATCGTTTTAGTTTGTTCGATTTTGAAAGCGATCAAGTAGAAGTCGTGTTCTTTGCACCTGTAAAAGGAATCATAACAGAAGGCTATGATGTCAAAGAAAAACATTATGCAGTAGATGTCGCTGTGGCTAAAGGAACCGCCGTAAAAGCAGTTGCAGACGGTACCGTCTTATTTGCGGAATGGACCGTGGAAACAGGCTATGTGGTAATCATAGAACATACGAACAAGTATATATCGGTTTATAAACACAACGAAAGTATTTTTAGATATCAAGGTGACCTAGTAAAATCGGGAGAAGTAATTTCCATTGCTGGGTCGAGTGGAGAATATAGTACAGGACCGCATTTGCATTTCGAAATGTGGCACCAAGGGTATGCTATAAATCCCGTAAATTTTATTGAATTCGAATAATAATGAGGAGTATTAAATCAGCATTTGCAATACCATTTGCAAAATTTGTGCAAAAAAGCGTTTATAGAAAAGCATTAAAAGCTAATGAAACGCAAGAAAAAGTATTTCGCAATCTAATAGATGTCGCAAAGCATACCGCTTTTGGAAGAGATCATAGCTTTGCTGACATTCAGAGCTATGAAGACTTTAAAGCCAATGTGCCTGTGGTAGACTATGAAGGCTTACGTACATATGTAGAAAGAATTATTGAGGGAGAAAGTGACGTGCTTTGGAAAGGAAAACCCTTGTATTTCGCTAAAACATCAGGGACTACATCAGGTGCCAAATACATACCACTTACCAAAGAGTCGATGCCAACACATATAAAAGCAGCTAGAAATGCATTATTGATGTATATCGCTGAATCTAAAAATGCGGACTTTGTAGATGGAAAAATGATTTTTCTTCAAGGAAGTCCAGTCTTGGAAGATAAGAATGGGATTCATCTAGGACGACTTAGTGGAATATCTGCACATTTTGTACCTAAATACCTTCAAAGAAATCGACTGCCTAGTTGGGAAACAAATTGTATTGAAGATTGGGATACAAAAGTTGATGCTGTTGTCGAAGAAACTTTTAAAGAAGACATGACCCTCATTAGTGGGATACCGTCTTGGGTGCAAATGTATTTTGAAAAACTACAAGAGAAAACAGGAAAAAACATTGCCGACTTGTTCCCTAATTTCAACCTCTTCGTATATGGTGGTGTAAATTTTGAACCCTACAAAACAAAATTTGAAACGCTGATAGGGAAAAAAATTGATTATGTAGAATTGTACCCAGCTTCAGAAGGATTTATTGCGCATCAAGACAGTTTAACCGAAAAAGGAATGTTATTACTCATAGATGGTGGCATCTTTTATGAATTTATTCCTGCCAACGAGTTTTATGAAGAGAATCCAACAAGGATTTCATTGAAAGATGTTCAACTGGGTGTTAACTACGTAATTATCCTAAATACAACCGCAGGTCTGTGGGGGTACAATATTGGTGATACGGTAGAATTCACCAGTTTAAAACCACATAGAATCATCGTAACCGGTAGAATCAAACACTTTATTTCCGCATTTGGAGAACATGTGATAGGAAAAGAGGTAGAACAAGCGATTCTCGATGCCTGTGAAGGAACCGATGTACTTGTAAACGAATTTACAGTAGCACCACAAGTAAACCCAACAGAAGGCTTGCCTTATCATGAGTGGTTTATTGAATTTGAAAAGGAACCTAAAGACCTCAATACCTTTGCCGAAAAATTAGACGCTTCCATGCAAAGACAAAATATTTATTATACCGATCTTATTGAAGGTAAAGTATTGCGTCCATTGCTCGTGAGCAAAGTAGCCGTAGGTGGTTTTCACGAATATATGAAGTCGATTGGAAAATTTGGTGGACAAAATAAAATACCAAAGCTCTCAGACAATCGAAAGATAGCAGATGTATTGACAGGGTTTTTACAAAGCTAGAAAATAATAGTCATATGAAAGTAGTTGCTACAAACTTAGGTACACGTAAAACCGTTGAATGGAAAGGAAAAACCTTAGAAACAGGAATATTTAAAAGTCCTGTCAACAACATATACCTAGGTTTGGAAGACCCCGTAAATGATGCTGTTGTAGACAGACGTTACCACGGAGGTGTAAATAAGGCAGTATATGCATACGGCGTCAATCATTACGCCTATTGGAAGGAACACTATCCAGATTTGGAATGGGATTATGGAATGTTCGGTGAAAATCTGAGCATAGATAATTTTGATGAAACAAAACTACATATAGGAGCCACCTATTCCATAGGGGAGGCAATTATAGAAGTGAGTGAACCGCGAGAACCTTGTGTAAAATTAGGGATGCGGTTTAACAACGCTAAAATGGTAAAACAGTTTTGGAATACGAACAAGTGTGGTGCCTATTTTAAAGTGCTAAAAGCAGGACTTGTAAAAGCAGGAGATCAGTTACATTTGTTAGAAGACAACAACACTGCACTGACAATTGCAGAGGACTATGAAAAGCGAAAAGGATAACAGAAATTAAAAAATAAGAGAATCATGATACACAATGTAAGCTTAAACTGGAAAGGAAAAATGCACTTCGAATCCGAAGGACCAGGAGGGAAGGTATTGATTGATGGTGCAGAAGAATTTGGAGGCGAAGGAAAAGGTGTGCGTCCGAAAGCAATGATGCTTTCTGCGTTAGCAGGTTGTGCAGGAATGGACATTTCTTCCCTACTTAAAAAGATGCGTGCAGAAGTGCAACATTTTGAAATTGATGTCGCTGGTGAATTGACCGATGTAGACCCTAAATTCTATAAAAAAGTACAGGTGACTTTTAAATTTTTTGGAAGTGATTTTAAAACGGCAAAAATTGAAAAAGCAGTAAAACTTTCGGTTGAAAAATACTGTGGTGTTATGGAAATGTTTCGACAGTTTGCCGAAGTAACGGTAGCTACAGAATACATAGAACAATAATTATTGTCTTTGAACTAGACTAAAGTTAGCACTTGTTGCGTAGTATTGTCTTAGATGTAATTCGGAATGGATTATTTCTTGGCAACAGCAGAAATTTTTATTAACTTCTTAAGCGAAAAATTCGTTGTGCCTTCGAAAAACAGCGTTTGAACAAAAAAAGCTATGCGTTGGAACCTAAAGAAAATTCCTGATGTAAACAAAGTTGCAAAACTGTCGAAAGAATTGGGTGTAGAAAAAACGCTCGCCAAACTTCTAGTGCAGCGCGGCATTGATACGTATGATTTGGCGAAAGATTTTTTTCGCCCCGATTTAGATAAGCTACACGATCCTTTTTTGATGCAAGATATGGACAAAGCAGTAGCGCGTATCGAAAGAGCTATCGAGAACGGAGAACATATCATGGTTTATGGCGATTATGATGTAGATGGTACCACCGCTGTTGCGTTAATGTCTACGTATCTGTTATCGTATTATGAACAAGTAACGAGTTATGTTCCGGATAGGTATAAAGAGGGCTACGGAGTCTCTTATCAAGGAATTGACTTTGCCTCAGACAATGACGTTACACTCATTATTGCCTTGGACTGTGGTATCAAAGCAATAGATAAAGTTGCTTACGCCACCGAAAAAGGAATAGATTTTATCATCTGTGACCATCACAGACCTGGGAAACAGATTCCCAAGGCAATAGCCGTATTGGACCCAAAACGGAATGATTGCAACTATCCCTATGATGAACTCTGTGGTTGTGGGGTGGGTTTTAAACTGATACAAGCCCTGTCAGTACAGCGTGAAGAACCCTTTCAAAAGATAGTTCCATACTTAGACTTAGTTGCAACTGCAATTGCTGCAGATATCGTTCCAATGACGGGTGAAAACAGAATTTTAGCCTATCATGGTTTGCGAGTAATCAATACAAGTCCTAGAGCAGGTATCAAAGCGATTATTCAACAATTAAAAAAGAAAGAATTGACCATTACCGATGTGGTATTTGTCATTGCTCCTCGAATAAATGCTGCTGGACGAATGCGACATGGCTTGCATGCAGTTGAACTATTGGCTGAAACAAATTTAGAAAGCGCCATAGAATTCGCAGCTTCAATTGAGACTTATAATGCAGATCGTAAAGAACTCGACAAAAAAATAACCCAAGAGGCTCTCCAACAACTTCGCGATACTAAGGAAGAACAAAACTATACCTCAGTCGTGTATAGCGAAGATTGGCACAAAGGTGTTATTGGAATCGTAGCATCGAGATTGATAGAAAACTATTATAGACCCACCTTGGTTTTTACCAAAAGCGGCGACAAGTTGGCCGCCTCTGCACGCTCCGTAAAAGGTTTTGATGTATATGACGCCTTGCAAGAATGCAGCGCCTATATTGAGCAATTTGGAGGCCATAAGTATGCAGCTGGACTTACCTTAAAGCCTGAAAACTATTCTAAATTTAAAGCCAAGTTTGAAGAAGTAGTGAAAGCTCGAATTCCTGAGAATTTAAGAGTGCCCGAAGTTGCCATCGACAATGAAGTATTCCTGTCGGAAGTCACACCAAAATTTTTTAGAATACTCAATCAAATGGCGCCGTTTGGTCCGGCAAATATGCACCCAGTTTTTATGGCAACTGGTTTGAGAGACAATGGCTACGGAAAACCAGTAGGAGCAGATGAAACTCATTTGAAACTGAATATATTGTCTGGAGCAGATTCGAAAACATACAATGCCATTGGTTTTGGTTTAGGCGATAAATTTCCTTTGGTAAAAAAAGGACTTCCTTTTAAAGCCGCCTTTACCATTGGTGAGAATCACTGGAATGGAGTTACCTCTTTGCAATTGCTGCTAAAAGACATTCAACAAGAAGGCGATAAAAACAGTGAATCCTGAGTGCTTTTAGATAGATCGATTGCGAAATGGCATAGTCTATAAAACAGTACATCTTATAAACTCAGACAAAAACCTTATTTTAGTAAATCAAGTGTAACAAACCCATATGGAATTAGAAGAGAAACCGAGATTGTCGAGGCTAACCGCAATACTTACTCAGCTTCAGTCTAAAAGTTTGATTACTGCAAAACAACTTGCAGAAAGACACCAAGTGAGTATACGAACAATCTATAGAGACATTCGAACCCTAGAAAAATCTGGAATTCCAATTGTTACCGAAGAAGGAAAAGGCTACTCCTTAATGGAAGGTTATCATCTACCTCCAGTATTGTTTTCAGAAGACGAGGCAAATGCTCTAATTACCATAGAACAATTAGCACTGAAAAACAAAGACCAGTCCTTTGTGGATAATATCTCCACGGGGATAGAAAAAAATAAAGGCCATTCTGCGCTTCTCTCAAAAAGGGAATGCCGACTTACTAGCAGACAGAATTTATTTTTGCAGGGAACAATTCGGAGCAAAAAAACGAGTAACAATCTAATGCAAATACAATCGGCTATTACCAAATATGAGGTGCTACAAATAGTCTACCTTTCGGCCGCTAATAAAAGGAGTACTCGTAACATAGAACCTTTTGCCATTTATAGCATTCATTGGTGATTTTTTACTCATCGCATTTTGTCGATTGCGAAAAGAATTCCGTCATTTTAGAATTGATTTTATTGAAAAAATACAAGCTAGTGACGAAACCTTCTCGCCACACGAGATGACCATAAAAACCTATTTTGAAAAATATATAAAAAATAAAAAGTACCCTTGACATAAGGCTGTCACCAACACCATTTACTTTTGTTGTATTATCAATAATAAAACAACTATTTATGGAAACTATTCAGAATGTAATTTTAGGTGTATCAGGTGCGTTGCACCCAGTTTTTATGGCAACTGGTTTGAGAGACAATGGCTACGGAAAACCAGTAGGAGCAGATGAAACTCATTTGAAACTGAATATATTGTCTGGAGCAGATTCGAAAACATACAATGCCATTGGTTTTGGTTTAGGCGATAAATTTCCTTTGGTAAAAAAAGGACTTCCTTTTAAAGCCGCCTTTACCATTGGTGAGAATCACTGGAATGGAGTTACCTCTTTGCAATTGCTGCTAAAAGACATTCAACAAGAAGGCGATAAAAACAGTGAATCCTGAGTGCTTTTAGATAGATCGATTGCGAAATGGCATTTGATCTCGTTCTTGGAGCAGCCAATCTTTTTTGTTTGCTGTAAGTTTTAGTGTAAACTTTAGAAAGGGACGCTAATTCTCAAAAACACCTAGGGTATCATTGTTAAATAAAACGATGCTATAAAGTGTGTTGCTTATTTCTATTTGAGCAATTGCTTTTGCATTTTTTGAAAAACTAGATTTAACATTGTGTTGGGCCGTAAGAGTTCCAGTCTTGCTTTGCTGAAGGGTGTACCCTTTGGAAGCATCATACCGAACTGTTTCAACCTCGGCCTCATAGATATTCCCAATACCCATAATCTCAATGCGGTGATCTTGTTTGCGAATCGAAAAATCCAAGGTCGGTCCAAATTGAGCTTCGTTTGGTAAATCTATGATCTTGAAGCGCCCCTTTCCTTCATTTCGAATATAATAAGATGCAAAATGATTGGCCTGTAGGTGCAGTGCGGCTTCCAGGGATTTCTTTCCGTAAATATCCTGCATTGACGCATCTGCGAATTCTGCAAACGATTTTATTTTTTTCCCCAAATGCGGTGTCTGTTCCGTCGAACATTGCTTGCCACGTACAGGAACTAATTTGTTGCCGTTAACCTTGCTTAAAGCAATATCAAAACTCTTATTTCCATCGAAATTATTCGCGTAGATATGGAGTGGTTTTGTCGTTGTTGGATGGAATTTATTGTTTTTACCGAGGTTGCCTACAAAATAATCTTCATCTCCATCACCGTCAAAATCGATGGCTTTGATACTTTGATGCCAACCCGAATAGGCTTCTAAGTCAGGAGAGTCTAATTTCTCAAAATGGCCTTTTTCATTGCTAAAGATTGTAATTGGCATCCATTCGCCAGCCAAGATTAAATCTTGGTCGCCATCCAAATCGTAGTCAGAGAAAATGACTTCGTTAAGAAGTCCAACACGGTCCAATTCTGGAGCATTTTTAGGTGTGATATCTACAAACTTAGTCCCCGTATTTTTTAATAGAAATGATTTGGGTGCCTCGGGATATTTACCCGGAACCACGCGTCCTCCAACGAATAGGTCTAAATCACCATCGCCATCAATATCTGCAGCGGCAATACTTTTTGTAGCACTACGCATTTTTGGGAGCTTATCACTTTTTGTAAAGCCCCCTTTCCCATTGTTGAGGTATAAACGGTCTTGTAATAAAGGGCTGTTTTCAGAAAGTTGATAGCCTCCACTGGTGACATATAGATCGAGGTCCTTGTCATTGTCAATATCTAAAAGAAGTGCTTTTTGATCCTCGTACTTAGCATCTATTAAAAAGGCGCGTTGGTTTGTGAGCGTAAATTTTCCATTGCTTTTTTGAAAATAGAGCTCAGCAGGTTTTCCAAAACCATTCCCTAAAAACAAATCGTCTAAACCATCATTATTCACATCACCTACCGCCATAGCACTGCCCTGAGTAGATTGCTTTTGAGGCAATAACAATTGCAAGGCATAATCATTAAAATCGTTTTCAAAGTGCTTGTAATGGATGCCAAAATCTTCTGGATGAAGCCTTTTTGATTTTTTAGAAGGTTGTGCTGTTTTTTTGCCTAAGGAAGTTTTATAGTTTACATCCAGTGTAGTATTTATAGTAGCCTCCTTTAGGATTGCTGAGGATCCATCAGGCCAGCGAATGTGAATGCTATCTAAAGAAGTGTTCGCCAGTCCAAAATGCAGTCTGTTAGAAACGCTTGATTGGTATCCACGTGTTGGGTTTTGTGTTTGTATTTGTTGTAAGCCTTTGGAGTATGCGGTTACAGTGGCACCCCAGCCATTTGGATTTTGTGTAGGGCCGATTAGGTTTATGTCTAGAAAATTGCCCTGACTGTTATTTCTATATAGGGTTGCGATCTCGGATTGGTTATTCACAATGAGATCCAAATCTCCGTCGTTGTCTAAATCGGCATAAGCAGTTCCGTTGGAGTTAATCTTTTGGTCTAACCCTGTGTTCTGAGTACTGTTGGTAAACGTGAAGTCTTTATTGTTTAGATAGAGGTAGTTCGCAAGTTTTGTGGAAGGCATCATACCAATGGCTTCTTCTAAACTCACTTTCTTTTTGTTGCGGATGTTGTTCTGCATTTGCATGCGAAAATCTTGGTTGGAGAGATCGTTTTCAATACCGTTTGTAATAAATACATCTTTAAATCCGTCGTTGTTAAAATCGGCGATTAACGGTGCCCAGCTCCAATCCGTTTTAGCAAGGCCAGACATATGAGCAATTTCACTAAACGAATTTTCACCATTGTTTAGCTGTAACATATTTGCCATGTATTGGTGGTGATAATTGGCATTGACCATGGCGTTAAAATTATCCGTACTCATGGTGGCCATATTTTCCTTACTTCGTTTATGGTCTGAAGCCATCATATCTAAGACCAGTAAATCGGGCAGTAAATCGTTGTTAATATCTGCAAAATCGGAGCCCATGCTATTGGCAGAAATATGGTCGAAGTAGGAGAGGGCTTTGTCGGTAAAAGTACCATCTCCATTGTTGACATATAGAAAATCGGGTTGTAGGAAATCATTGGCAACAAAAACATCTAAGAAAGTATCTCCATTAAAATCACCAATAGCAGCACTGAGTCCCCAGGCCCTATTTTCAATGCCCGCTTGTTTGGTGATATTGGTAAATGTATTCCCATCGTTTCTAAAGAGTTGATCGGATAATTCAGGAAATTTAATGTTTTGAGTTGCAGGCTCAATCCGTGTGTTATTTCTAAAATCGGGTCGGTGGTTTACCAGATACATGTCGAGGTCGTTGTCCTTGTCAAAGTCGAAGAAATAGGCCTGGGTGGAAAAGCCA
This sequence comes from uncultured Flavobacteriaceae bacterium, assembly GCA_943789365.1. Lineage (GTDB taxonomy): Bacteria > Bacteroidota > Bacteroidia > Flavobacteriales > Flavobacteriaceae > Flavicella. The sequence continues at coordinate 1,854,795 of CALSTV010000001.1, forward strand.
GGGTGGTTCAACCCGTATTTTTTTGCTTCCTCAGTGAATGTGCCATTTTTTTGGTTGATAAAGAGTTTGTTTTCACGCAATGCATTGTTGTCTAAAGCGCCAGATTTACACACATAGATATCGAGCCAGCCATCGCAGTTGATATCGACCATGGTCACACCGGTTGTCCATCCTTTCTCATCTGTAACCATAGCTTTTTCCGTATGGTCATCAAATTCAAAATTTCCTTTATTGAGGTAGAGTTTGTTGCTTTCTTGGTTGGAAGAAAAATAGAGGTCCTCCAGTCCGTCGTTGTTGATATCTCCCACAGCCACACCACCACCGTTATAGATATAGGCGTAGTTTAAAAAGTTGAAATACAGGTTTTCTTTAACCGTGTTTTTAAAGCGTATTTGTGAATGTTCTGAATCTACATGTGTGAATAGCGTATTTTCTTGAGCCAATGGAAGTTCCTTTTTAGGAGAACAAGAGAGACAAATCAAAAGAAAAGCAAAACCAATGTGATATTTCATAAAACTTCTTTTTCTAAAAATACGAATGTTTTAGATATGATATGCCTTTTAATTTTGCTGTATGTCGATAAAAAAAGGTTGTTTATAAGCCTGTTTTCGAACAGAATCAATTTTAGCGGCATTTTTAGTGTTATTCTTTTTATCAATTATTGAAAACATATGGACGTTTAAAAATGACATTTCAACGCCATAAGATTGCCACTTATCGAAATTTTCAATAAATGAAACCATTTAAAAAGTACTTTGGCCCCTAAAAAAATGGAGATTGACGCTCGAATAGTGTTATTGCAAAGCGAACTTATTAACCACCGTTTAAATAAAAAACTACAACTAGACAAGGGAGTTCAAATGTTTATGGAGTCTCATGTTTTTGTTGTTTGGGATTTTATGTCGATTCTGAAATCTTTGCAAAAAAAATTAAATCCTATCAATGTACCATGGTTGCCATCAGGCAATAAATTGGCAGTAAGGGTTTTAAATGAAATTGTTTTAACAGAAGAAAGTGATTGTGATTTAGAGGGAAATTATAAAAGTCATTTTGAAATGTACTTAGACGCAATGCAAGAGGTTGATGCATCAACTTCAAAAATTGAGTTATTAATGGATTTTGTCCCGAAGTTTTCTTTTCAAACTGCCATAGGGATGTTAGATTTGGAAAAGGATTTGCACAATTTTTTGACCCATACTTTTGAAATTTTATCAAAAGACCAATCTCATTTGACCGCCTCTGTGTTTGCGTTTAGTAGGGAGCTCGTATTGCCTTATATTTTCGATGATATTTTAAAAAACAACAAATTAATTCAATATCCCAAATTTAAATTTTACCTAGAAAGGCATAAAGAGTTGGATGGTGATTTTCACGGCGATTTTTCCGTTCAATTGGTTCGAAGTCTTTGTGGTGGTGATAAGGTGAAATGGGCAGAAGCTATGGATGTTGCCATTCAAAGTTTAACCTGCAGGTTGCGCTTATGGGATTCTATTACGAGCAAAATTAAGAACTATGAGAACAATAATTGTTGACGATGAAAAGATGTCCATATTGATTGTGAGAAAGATTTGTAAACATTTTAATTTTATTGATGTAATAGGCGAGTTTTCTTCAGGAATAGAAGCCCTAGAATTTGTTCGAGATAATCGGGTGGATTTGATTTTCCTCGATATTGAGATGCCCAACTTTACGGGATTGGATTTTATCGAAGAAATAAATATGATTGATATAGTCGTGATATCTTCTAAAAAAGATTTCGCATTCGATTTATTTGCTAACGAAGCAGTCATTTCATACTTGCAAAAACCCATTGACAAAAATTCGATGAAATTGGCCTTAGATAAAGTTGTTAAGAAAAAAATGAATGCGTTGAACGATGTTCCAAGGACAAGTCAGGAGGTCAATAATTACGTGTATCTCTATGTTGATAAGAGCTTAGTGCAAGTAAATGTAAACGACATTTATGTAGTGGAATCAAGAGGGGATTATGTGTTGGTAAAAACAATAGCAAAAAACTTTTTGATCTATGGTACAGCGAAAAATATTTTAGAAAAACTCCCAACAAATTTTCTTAGAGTACACAAGTCATTTATAGTCAATACGGATATGATTAGGGCAATAGATGATTGTGTAATTAAGATTCATTCAGATTTAATTCCGGTTAGCAGAACATATTATAGAGAAATAAGAAATAGACTTATTAGATTAAATTAATAGTATCATGAAGACAATAACAGGGGTTATTATACCGATTACATTGAATAAATTTTATGAAAGAGAAAGGTTGACTGAGCTGATACAAAATTTACCGAATCATTTTATTTTCTGTATTGTTGTCGGAAATAACCATACGGGTTTGAAATACTATGAACAAATGGAAAAAGTCTTTCCCGAAAAGCTAGTTGTTTTGAATAGTTATATAAACGGCAATAGAGATTCTTATTTGACGAGATCTGGGTTGCGTTATTTTTATTATTTAAAACGAGTGTCAAAAGTGATTATTTTTAGCAAATTTCAGGTAAATGCTTCTCGTTGTATGAATATGGAAGACACCTTAGTAAACAATCCTGAGTTAATCGTTGTGTCAACAGGAGTCGAGAAAAACGACAAGAGTTCTCTTTTTAAAAGAAAGATATTTTCTTTTGTAGAATTGAAGTGTAAGCTAGTTAATAAAGATGCTTTTATTATAAAACGCAAACACATTCCTGTTTTTTTAAAGAGTTATTTTATGGGTAAGTTTAGTTATGCGATATTTCGTTATAACTTACATAAGGAGCTAAAAAACAAGGGTGTATATCAGTCAATCTATTGAGTTGTAGGAGGGGTGCTTATTTCATTACAATAACCGTTCGATGTGAAGCAGCTAGAAAGGAATCGCTTACAGACAATAGTAAAATAATCGAAAAAATGAGGGAGTTATATCGTACAATAATAATCAGAATTAATAGTTTTATGTCGATAAGTTTTTATGATTAGTACTTGAATTAGTTACTTGTTAAAAGTAAACATTAGGGGTTGTTTTAATTCAAGACGGAACAAAGACATGAAAAAGCCCATTTCGTGATGAAATGGGCTTTAAATAGATGTTTACTGTTGTAGTTACAACGATGCTTTTAAGAACTCTCTGTTCATACGTGCGATATTTTCTAAAGAAATTCCTTTCGGGCATTCCACCTCACAGGCGCCGGTATTGGTACAGTTTCCAAAACCTTCTTCGTCCATTTGTTTTACCATGTTTAGTACACGGTCTGCGGCTTCAACTTGTCCTTGTGGTAACAAGGCATATTGCGATACTTTTGCACCTACAAATAACATGGCTGATGAGTTTTTACAAGTGGCAACACAAGCTCCACAACCAATACAAGTAGCGGCATCCATAGCTTCATCTGCCGCTGCCTTCGCAATTGGGATGGCATTTGCATCTTGCGTATTTCCTGAAGTGTTTACAGAAATATACGCACCTGATTGCTGGATACGATCAAACGAAGTACGGTCTACAACCAAATCTTTGATTACTGGAAAAGCAGCTGCTCTAAAAGGCTCAATATGGATGGTGTCACCGTCCTTAAAAGAACGCATATGTAACTGACAAGTAGTAATTCCTCTATCAGGACCATGTGCTTCTCCATTGATGTACATCGAACACATTCCGCAGATTCCTTCACGACAATCGTGGTCAAATGCGATAGGTTCTTCTCCTTTTTCGATGATTTGCTCATTTAAAACATCCATCATTTCTAAGAACGACATGTGTTCCGAAATGTCGGTTACCTTATAGTCTACCAACTGTCCTTTGTCTTCTGAGTTTTTCTGTCTCCAGATTTTTAGTGTTAAATCCATGTTTTAGTTTTTTAGCCATTAGGCAATAGCCAAGAGTTAGTTTTCTTTGGATATTGACCTAATAAAGGCATTCAACATTTTATTTTCTTCTTCGATTAAACCAATGATTTCTGTATAAACGGTATCACTGATAAAATTCAATTCTTTTGTAATTATTATTTGTGTTTCAAGTTCCATCAAAGAACCTCTTGCAAATTGTAAATTTCATCCTTAGGTAATTCTTTACATAAAGAGTATATTGACTTTACGATGGCAATTCCTTTTTGCCAAATCAATAAATCTTTATAAGATTGAATTTGCCTATTGCCTATTTATAAGAACGTTGTTTCAGTTCTATGTCGTTAAATTCTAATTCTTCTTTATGTAAAACTGCATCTCCAGGTTCTCCTTTATATTCCCAAGCAGACACATAAGCATAATCTTTGTCATTACGTTTTGCTTCTCCTTTTTGTTCTCCGTCCAATTCTACAGATTCTTCTCTAAAGTGTCCTCCACATGATTCATTTCTATCCAAGGCATCCTTAGCAAACAATTCACCTAATTCTAAGAAATCGGCAACTCTACCTGCCTTTTCTAATTCTGGATTCATCTCGTTTAAATCACCAGGGACTTTTACGTTTTTCCAGAAATCTTCTCGTAATTCTTTGATTTCAGCCATCGCTTCCTTCAATCCTTTTTCATTACGTGACATTCCAACTTTATCCCACATGATTTTACCTAATTTTTTATGGTAATAATCTACAGAGTTGGTTCCTTTGTTGTTGATAAAGAAATCTAACTTTTCTTTTACTTCTTTTTCAGCAGCATCAAACTCAGGTGTGTTTGTTGGGATTTTTCCAGTTCTAATTTCTTTTGACAGGTAGCCTCCAATGGTGTAAGGCAATACAAAATATCCGTCTGCTAAACCTTGCATCAAGGCAGAAGCTCCCAGTCTGTTTGCACCGTGTTCAGAGAAGTTAGCTTCACCTATACAGTACAATCCGTTAACCGTAGTCATTAAATTATAATCAACCCATACACCGCCCATTGTATAGTGTGTAGCAGGGTAAATTTTCATTGGCATTTTATATGGATCTTCATCCATGATTTTCGCATACATTTGGAATAAGTTTCCGTATTTAGCTTCGACCAATGCTTGTCCTAATTCATATACTTTTTCATCAGAAGGACTTTCAATTCCTTTTAATTTAGCTTGTTCTTTACCGTATCGCTCAATAGCAGAGGCAAAATCTAAGTACACAGCTTCACCAGTAGCATTTACTCCGTACCCAGCATCACATCTTTCTTTTGCTGCTCTAGAAGCAACATCGCGAGGTACTAAGTTTCCAAAAGCAGGATATCTTCTTTCTAAGTAATAATCTCTATCTTCTTCAGCAATATCCGTCGCTTTCATTTTTCCTTGTTGAATCGCTTTGGCGTCTTCAATTTTTGCAGGCACCCAAATTCGTCCATCGTTACGTAAAGATTCTGACATCAAGGTCAACTTCGATTGGTAGTCACCAGAACGAGGAATACAGGTTGGGTGAATTTGTGTATAACAAGGATTTGCAAAGAAAGCTCCTTTTTTATGAATTTTCCAGGCAGCGGTTACGTTAGATCCCATGGCGTTTGTAGATAAGAAATACACATTTCCATATCCACCAGTAGCAATCACTACAGCATGAGCAGAATGACGTTGAATTTCACCGGTAATCATATTACGAGCGATAATTCCTCTAGCTTTTCCATCAACCAACACTACATCGAGCATTTCATGACGGTTGTGCATTTCAATTTTACCACGTGCAATCTGACGGTTCATAGCAGAATAGGCACCTAGAAGTAATTGTTGTCCCGTTTGTCCTTTTGCATAAAAAGTACGCGAAACCAATACACCTCCAAAAGAACGGTTGTCTAGCAATCCACCATAATCACGAGCAAAAGGAACTCCTTGAGCCACACATTGGTCAATGATATTTGCAGAAACTTCAGCCAAACGGTGTACGTTTGCTTCACGAGCACGGTAGTCACCTCCTTTTACAGTATCGTAAAACAAACGGTAGGTAGAATCTCCATCTCCTTGATAATTCTTTGCAGCATTGATACCTCCTTGAGCGGCAATAGAATGCGCTCTACGCGGAGAATCTTGGTAGGCAAATGCTTTTACATTATAGCCTAATTCTGCAAGTGTTGCACAAGCAGAACCACCTGCCAATCCAGTACCTACAACAATAACATCAATGTTACGTTTGTTGGCTGGGTTTACCAAGTCAATTTTATTTTTATAATCTGTCCATTTATCTTTAATTGGACCTTTTGGAATTTTTGCGTCTAATGTAGCCATAGGTACTAAATATTAATGGTTTAAGTGATGAAAGATTGCAATACATACGAATCCTAAGGGTATTAAGATTGCGTACAACTTACCAAATGTCTTAAGTCCTTTGGTGTACTTATTGTTCGCTCCAACCGATTGAAAAGCCGAATTAAAGCCATGTAGTAAATGCAAGGCTAAAAAGAAGAATGCTACCACGTAAGCAATCACTCTAGCTGGGTTTGCAAACTTGTGTTGTAATTCATGGAAATATCTCAATTCACCATCGTGCATCCCTGACCAATCGCCTTGGATAAATTTTGTGTTGATCTCAGGAAACCAAAAATCGACAAAATGCAAAACGATAAAAGCCAAAATAGCCAAACCGCTATAAATCATATTTCTTGAAGCCCAAGTAGAATTCGCTGCACCGTTATCGACAGCGTATTTTACCGTGGTTGCTTTTTTGTTTTTAATTTCTAAAATGAATCCCATGACAAAATGAAACACAACACCAAAGATTAATACAGGTTGCAATGCAAACTGCACTGCTGGGTTGGTTCCCATAAAATGAGAAATTTCGTTGAATACATCTGCGCTAAAAACAGAAGTTAGGTTGATTGCAAAATGTTGTAATAAAAAGAACATTAAGAAAAATGCTGAGAGTGCCATAGACACCTTTCTAGCAATTGATGAAGATATAAATCCGCTCATTTTGAAAAAAGTTTTAGAAGTACAAAGATAACATTTAGGTTTATTTATAGCGTATATATACGTAATTTTATACTGTAAACCTGTGTTTTAACAGGTCTTTTGTCTAAATGATAATTTTAGACTTTTAAATTTATTAATAAGGCCAAATCATAGGTATCAAAATTATACTAATGGCAAAAAATAACAGTAGCAATCCTGAGCCCACCTTTACATAATCTTTAAAACTGTAATTCCCGGCGTTCATGACCATCATATTTGTGGTGGTTCCGAAAGGTGTTAAGAAAGCAGTGGAAGCACTTACCGCTAAAATCATCATAAAAGGCACTGGGGAATACCCCAATTGCATGGCAGCTGCAATAACAATAGGAGCCATTAAAATGGAGGTTGCAGAATTACTCATAATCTGACTCAATGTGGTCGTAATTAAAAAGACACCAGCCAAGAAAAACGTTGGATGCATGTCTCCTAAGAACTGCACCATTGAATCGGCGATGAGTTTGGCTGCTCCTGTTTTTTGTAAGGCAACGCCCATAGGAATCATACATGAAATAATTATGACGACATTCCAGTTGATAGCACGATACGATTGATTCATATTGATACATCCCCCGGCAACCATAATCATGGCGGTTAACAAGACTGTCATTGCTGAAGAGAATACACCCGACACCAACATAATCACCATAAATACCATGGCAAAAATTGAAATGATTCCTTTTTTACTAATCTTTCCTACTTCTTTTGCCAGTTCTTCGGGGTGTCCAACAATCAAGAAATCTTTGCTTTCGTCTTGAATGGCTTTAATGTCTTCCCATTTTGCTCTCACCAATAAAGAGTCGCCTTCTTGAAGTACGAATTCTCTACCTCTAATACGTTTGTTATATCTGTTTAATGCCATTACTTGCACGTTGTATTTCGCTGCAAATCGACCCACATTTATTTTTTTTCCTCGGTAGGAAGATCTTGGGGCAATAATCAATTCAGAAATTCCAACCTCATCTGTCATTACGTTTTCTTTGACGAACTCACCATCCCCTTCTACTTTTTGAGCGGCAACATTGAATTTATCGATAAAACGCTGGATTCTATTTTCACTACAGTTAACGATCAATTCATCATTCATATGAAGCACAGTATTCTCGTCGGGAAAATGATCTTCTTCAGCGCTTTTTAAACTAACTTTTTGAATAAGATTTGCATCTGTTGGAATAGGATGGTTGATTTTAATCAAGCTAATGCCCATTTCTGAATCGATATGAAGTTCTTTAATGGTCTTTCCAATCGCTGTCGAATTGGGGCGAATTCTCACCTTCCAAAAGCCTTCAAAAATTTGATAGGAGTCTTCAAGTGTTTGAATAGATTCATCGATGTCTTCCATTTTATTGGAAGGGTTATTGGGAAGAATTTTTAATCCAAAGAAACGCATATAGAGTACAATAGCGATAAGCAAAGGGATTCCTATATAGGCATATTCGAAAAAATTAAAACCTTCATATCCAGCATCGACCAAGGCCTGGTTGGCAATAATATTTGGAGGGGTTCCTGTAAGTGTTAATAAACCACCCGTATTGGCCGCAAAAGCTAAAGGGATTAACATTTTGGAAGCGGACGTTTTTAAGCGCCAAGCAGCTGCAATAGCAACTGGAATTAATGAGGCTACGGTTCCAGTATTGCTGATAAATCCTGAAATCACTGCCGTTCCTATGATTAACAAAATCAATAATCGGTTTGACTTGTTGTTTGAAAGGGCAACAATTTTGTTTCCTAACCATGAAGTAACTCCTGTCCTGCTCATGGCTTCTCCAACAATAAACAGGGCGGTAATCATTACTACCGTAGTGTTGCTAAATCCAATAAACGCTTCTTTTACCGTGAGGACTCCAAAAACATATAAGGAGGCCATACTTGCTAGTGCCACCACATCGGGACGCAGTTTTCCGGAGATAAATAATGCGATTGTAATGGCTAAAATGATAAATGTAACTGTCATAATTTTGAGGGTTTGTTAAGACAAATTTATACCAATGCGTTAGGGGTGTTTATGACATATGTCACTTCAGTTTTCAAGTAGGTATTCTCCTTCTAAATCCCTATTAAAACCTAGGCCTGTAGAAGCGAATACGTTATAGTACTTTTTTTGAATTATTATTTTTTCGAAGGTATCAAACATTTTGGAGTTTCCCATATACCTTTGTATGTAGATTTTGAAATGGGTAGACCATTACAATCCAAATAATTCCCTTTTTGGTCTTTTTTTAGGATTCTCAAATCGCCATTATTTATTTTTTTGAGAATAAATACTATGAATTCTTCTTTTGTCGCTTTTTTATTGTTTTTGTATAGTTCAAGTCCAATTGAATTGTTGAAAAGATCCATTTCTGAAGCTTGTGCATCTGGAACACTACCTTCTTCTAATTTGCCTTTTTTAAATTGTTTGTAATTTCCTTTTTCATGTGCTTTTCCAAGACTTCTAGCAGATCTTCTTCCTATTTCTTGGGCTAAGGAAGCCATCCAATAGGCGTGACGAAAAGCGTCTATCTGTCCGCCATTGGCATCGCCATCCAATAGCTTTGTTTGTTGTATAGAATCGGTAATACGTATGGCCTCCAAAGAAGTTTTATAAGCTCTTTTTGCTTTGAAAGGATGAAAGATTACCCAACATTTTTCGGGACCAGAAAGTTTAGAAAATGCTTTTTTTGAATTTTGACCTTGAATATTTGGCATTGACAAGATCCAAGTGATTGATAACAGGCAAAATAGTTTCATTGGGTTACATCGTAGTGCTGTACTTGCGAATGTAACACAATTGTTGAGTGATTCATAATTAGAGCAGCAAAACTATTTGTGTTTGTTCCTATGATTTATAGATTTTCCAAACTGCGCTGTAATGCCAAAGTTGTGTTGAAAATAGTCAAAATTATTTTCTAAAGGGTTGTGGTTGTAATCGGATTGAAAATGAATTCCAATAGCCTTGTCTAGCCAAATAACAAAGCCCAAGCCAACTCCAATCTTTCCGCTGTTAGTTATAATGTTTGTCTCCGTGTTTTTAAACCTAGAGTAAGCGCCACCAAAAGCTAGAAACGGATCGAAAGACATGGTTGACGTATCTGGGTCAATCAATCGTATTTTTACTTTGAGATCTGCCGCCTGAAATTGCAACATCGACTCTGGACTTCTTGCTCTCCGCAAAGATTTACGGTATCTATTATTTGCTGAAAGCATCAATTTAATAGAAGTTTTGTTACCGATATAGCGTTCACCATAGAAACAAAAAGGTGTTTTAAAGAGCACTTCATTACTGTTATTTTCAATATAAGACTCTTTTAAATCTCGATAGGAATCTGTAATTGTTTGGATGTTGAGTATATTAAAGCCAAAGCCAACGGCCCAAGGCTTTTCTGAGTTTTGTGCGTTTGCTGAGAAAAGTTGTAAAAACAGGAATGCGCCCCCAAAGGCAACTTTAAAATTTTTCATAGTGAAAAAGGTTAAATTACGTTACGAGGGGGATATGTTGTTTTTTCGGGGGGGGGATCTGACTAAGGAGGGATAAATAATAGCGTCAAATCAGGCACTAATTTACGATATTTTTAAGGAAAATCTATATAATTTGTAAAATAATTGTTTAGAAAGCCTTTAGTCTTTCAGGTCGTAAATTATTGGTTGTGTTACAAGGATTGATTGAATTCTTGAGTAGAAAAATTCTAAATGTGTTGGTTTTTTGGAAATATCTCCAAGGAATAGTTTACATTTAAATACATTTGCATTTGAATTGTTTGGCCTACTGCACCATATATTGGAGTTATCACATAAATATACTATCTATGAAATACGACAAGATTGACAATCAGTTATTTGTGAAAAACCGAAGGAATTTCACAGCAAAGATGAAGGGTAATTCTATTGCTTTTTTCAATTCGAATGATATCTATCCTATAAGTGCAGATAGCACTTTGCCATTTGAACAACATAGGGATATATTTTATTTGTCTGGAATAGATCAGGAAGAAAGCGTGTTATTTTTGTTTCCTGACTGTCCTAAAAAACAGCACAAAGAAATTTTGTTTGTTAGAGAAACCAATGAGCATATAGCTATCTGGGAAGGTGCAAAATTAACCAAAGAAAAAGCAACACAGATTTCAGGAATACAAACCGTGTATTGGTTGCAAGAGCTTCCAAAAGTATTGGCGGAGGTGATGACACAGTGTGAAAACATGTATATCAATACCAATGAGCATTATCGAGCAAATGTAGAGACGGAGACTCGAGAAGACCGTTTTACTAAAATGCTCAAAGATAAATTTCCAGCGCATACCGTTTCAAAAAGCAATCCAATATTGCAACGAATCCGTTCAGTAAAAGATGCTGTTGAAATAGCCTTGATTCAACAGGCCTGCGATATCACAGAAAAAGGATTTAGACGTGTGTTAGATTTTGTAAAACCAGGTGTGTGGGAATATGAAATTGAAGCGGAGTTGATTGCAGAATTTGTAAGAAATCGTTCAAAAGGTTTTGCATATACTCCTATTGTTGCCAGTGGAAACAATGCGAACGTTTTGCATTATATAGAAAACAACAAACAGTGCAAAGAAGGCGAACTGATTTTAATGGATGTAGCCGCAGAATATGCCAATTATTCAAGCGATTTGACCCGAACAATTCCTGTTTCGGGAAAATTTTCACCACGTCAGAAAGAAGTATATAACGCCGTACATCGCGTAAAGAATGAAGCCACTAGCATGTTGGTTCCAGGAACGCTATGGGCAGAATATCAGGTAGAAGTAGGTAAAATAATGACGTCTGAACTTTTAGGCTTAAAACTATTAGACAAAAGTGATGTTCAGAACGAAAACCCAGAGTGGCCTGCTTACAAAAAATATTTTATGCACGGAACCTCACATCATATGGGACTCGACACACACGATTACGGAATACTTACAGAGCCTATGGAAAAAAACATGGTCTTTACGGTAGAGCCCGGGATCTATATTCCAGAGGAAGGATTTGGTATTCGGTTGGAGGATGATGTGGTCATTCAAGAATCTGGTGCACCATTGAATTTGATGAAAAACATTCCCATAGTAGCAGATGAAATAGAATCGATACTACAAGATTCGAAATAATAAAAGTAAAAAATATAGAAACGAAACTGAAGAAAACACTAGAATTAAGATGAAAAATATTACAGTAATAGGAGGAGGAAATATGGGGTTTACCTATGCAGCGTCAATTTATGATTCTCCATTAGAGGCGAAAATTCAAATTTTAGAAAAGTCTAAAGAACGCATCGATGCGATTAATAGTTTAAACACAATTGTTGCAGGAGACGATTATGCTGTTTTAAGGGATTCAGATATTGTTTTTTTAGCTGTAAAACCGCAGATTGCTCCAGATGTTTTTAAAAGCGTTAAACACCTATTACACAAAGATCAATTGGTGGTGTCTATCATGGCAGGTACTACTATTGAAACCATTCAGCAAGGTTTGGGCTTAGACAAAGTAGTTCGTGCCATGCCAAATTTGCCTGCCCAGGTAAATCTGGGAACCACTACTTATGTGAGTTCACCAGAAGTCTCTAAAGATGAATTGGAATTCATTGCTGCCATTTTAGCTTCTACAGGAGAAATAATTCCGGTTGCTTCTGAAGATCAATTGGATCGTTCAATTGGTGTTTCGGGAAGTGGTCCCGGCTTTGTTTTCTATATGATGAATGCAATGGAAAAGGCAGCTCATGACCTCGGATTTGCTCCCGATGAAGCGAAGCGAATGATTGCACAAACTGTAGAAGGGTCTGTAAAGCTGTACAAAGAAAACAACATTTCCTTGGAGGAATGGATGGGGAGAGTTTCTTCCAAAGGAGGAACGACCATTGCTGGTTTGAATTACTTTGAAGAGAAAAAAATTGCTGAAGAAATTAAAAACGGAATTGCCGTATGTGTAGCAAGAGCCTTTGAATTAGGAGGTAAATAAACCGAAACAGCAGGATAAATAGTTACTTTAATTGTAAACAATTTATGGAGGCCTTTGTAAACTATAAAAACACAAAAATACATTACCGAGCTCAAGGTAGTGGAACTACAGTTGTTTTGCTACACGGATTTTTAGAAAATATATCGATGTGGGCGACTACTGTTGATATGCTTTCACAGCGATACCGAGTCGTATGTGTCGACCTGTTAGGCCATGGGAAGACAGAAAACATGGGCTATGTACACGGTATGGTGCAAATGGCAGAATGCGTAAAGGAAGTATTGAATGTACTTAAAATTCGAAAGTCAATATTGGTAGGGCATTCTATGGGAGGTTATGTCGCTTTGGCTTTTGCAGAATTGTATCCCGACAATGTAAAAGGAATTTGCTTGATGAATTCAACTTCTAGAGCTGACACTCCTGAAAAGCAAAAAAATAGAGATAAGGCTATTGCAATTGTAAAGCAAAATCACAATGCGTTTATTCGAAACTCGATACCGATGTTATTTCGATCAAAAAACAGAAGGTTGTTTCGAGAAGAAATTAACGAAGTAAAAAGAGAAGCATTAAACACTTCTAAACAAGGAATAATTGCTGCATTGGAAGGTATGAAAATCAGACAAGATCGAGAAGTGCTATTGCATTTTGGTCCTTATCCTAAAATGTTAATAATAGGAGAAAAAGACCCAGTGCTAAACTTGAATGATTTGTTGAGTCAAGTCGAAAACACCAATATCGAGGTGGTAAGGCTTTCGGAAGGCCATATGTCTCACATCGAAAATAAAAAGGAATTTAGAGCAGTCTTGACGAGCTTTATAAAAACTTGCGTGTTCAAAAATTAGAGTGTCGGCTTATTTGATGTACAACCAAGCTTCTTTATCGATATTTCTTTTAATGATTTGAAGTTGTTTTACAGCTTCCTCACGTGTACCGTAGCTTTCAAAACTTACTTGTGTTAACCCCCATTTATTGATCCCAATAACACGTGCGTTAAACCCTCTTTTTTGAAGTTGTTTTATTTTTTTTGCCGCATTTGCTTTTTCCGAAAAAGCGCCTGCAATAAGATGGTATTTCTTTTTCGGTTGTGCTTTTACCAGGTCTAGATTGATTTCAGGTAAAGGGTTTGCAATGGTAAAAGTGGCTTCTTGAATTTTTTTAGAAACAATTTCCTGAGCCTCCTTTTCAAGTATATTGGCTTGATTTTGCATATGAGAATTCCAACTCAACGAACCAATAGTAAGCATTGCAGCTACAGCAGCGGCATACTTTAAATAACGAGGAGACCTCCTGCGCTCTGTAGTTTCGAGAGCAACGGTTTTTTGTTTGTATTCAAGGCGCTTTATCGCTGGAGATTGTACATTTGCCAAACCATAAGAACTGGTCAAATAATTGATGGATTCTATAGGGCTAAAAATAATCTTTCGTTCCCTGTTCAAAGAAAGCGTACCAATTTTTTCTAGCGTAACTGCTTCTTTTTCCAGTTGAGACTTCCATTCAATAACTGCAATTTCTATGCGGTCTACAGCTGCTTCAAAACTGCAGTTTTCCGAACTTGCAATATAGTTCGCAAGCAAGCCATCATTGTTTGTCAACTGACTATTAAACCCTAATTTTTTTGTTGGGGGATAGAATGTATGCGTGAAATGATTTGCTCGAGATGGAATGGTATTCGAAACAAAACCTCCAAAGCCCGGAACAATCACACATTCGTACCTGTATAATAAATCGCTGATGTATGTGTTTAACTGCATAGAAACAAATATATAGATTTTCTGATTTTTTGTAGCGAAACCCACCTATATTTTATCAACAATTATTTTGTAACTTGGTTATCAAATTGTTATGAAATGAAAGAAGAAGAATTGCGCTATGTTTTGGCCTTGCAAAAGGTCAAAGGGATAGGAGATATCAATGCAAAAAAGTTGATAGCGGCCTGTGGTACTGCTGAAAATGTTTTTAGAGAGAAAAAAAATTTGCTCGCAAAAATAAATGGAATAGGTTCATATGTATTAAGGCATTTGAACGATAGTGCCTATTTAAAAGCCGCCGACATTGAGCTGAAGTTAATAAATCAACATAGAATAAAGCCCTTGTATTTTTTGGATGCCGATTACCCCACAAATTTAAAAAATTGTGTAGATGCGCCTATTTTGATGTTTCAAGATGGAGAATATTCATTCAATAGTTCTAAAATTATTAGTGTGGTAGGTACCCGTCGAATGACGAATTATGGAAGGGATTTTTGTGAACAAATGCTTTCCGAATTGGCAAAATACAAGCCAATCATTGTAAGTGGTTTTGCTTATGGTGTAGATATTTGTGCGCATAAAGCAGCCATACAAAACAAGTTGACAACCATAGGCGTATTGGCGCATGGTTTTGGTACGTTATACCCTAAAGCGCATAAAAAATACATGGCATCGATGTATGAAAAAGGTGGGTTTTTATCTGAGTTTTGGTACGATGAAGTTCCTTTTAAAGAGTCTTTTTTAAAACGCAATAGAATTGTGGCTGGTATTGCTCAGGCAACGGTAATCATTGAGTCAGCGAATAAAGGTGGAGCATTGGTTACTGCAGATATTGCAAATTCGTATTCTCGAGATGTTTATGCCCTGCCTGGAAGGGCTTCAGACACCTATAGTAAAGGGTGTAATTCTTT
Organism: uncultured Flavobacteriaceae bacterium; assembly: GCA_943789365.1. Classification (GTDB taxonomy): domain Bacteria; phylum Bacteroidota; class Bacteroidia; order Flavobacteriales; family Flavobacteriaceae; genus Flavicella. The sequence continues at coordinate 1,870,268 of CALSTV010000001.1, forward strand.
GATAAGAGACAACAAAGCGGCGCTTATCGCTTCACCAGATGACTTAGTTGCCATGCTTGGATGGGAAAATAGTAAGAAGGTAAAAAAAGTGCAACCACAATTGTTTGTGCAGTTGACCGAAGAAGAGGAAATAGTTAGTACGTATTTATCAGGAAGGAAAAATGAACTGTTGGATGTAATATCTCTAGAATGTAGTATTCCAGTATATCGATTGGCCTCTGTGCTTTTTCAATTAGAAATGAAAGGTGTTGTGCGACCTTTACCAGGAAAACTGTTTGAATTGTGTTAAGAAAAATAGGATTTTAAAAAATTATTTTCAAACATACCTTTTGGATCTAGGTTGTTTTTTAATTGTTTAAAAGTATGCCATTCTGGGTAGCAAGTTTCCAACGTTTCTGGTGTGTAAAAATGCTTTTTTGCCCAATGTGGTCGTCCTTCGTACTTTTTTAAAATGGTATGTACTTGTTCAAAATAAGAATCATGAGGAATGTCTTTTCCAAAGGGCTTGTAGGATATGATGCCAATATAACAAGTTGTACGTTTATATGCCATGCTTAAAAACGCATCATTTTCTGGGGTGAATCGTAGTTCGATTGGCATATGAACCTTTAGATTTTTAGTTTGTAGAAGGGTTCTGATTTCTGAAATCGCTTTTTGCGTATGTTCAATTGGAATGCCGTATTCCATTACAGATTGTTTTACATGAATTGGAAGAACGAAAAGGTCTTTTGAATTCCCAATAAGCTGTTGCTCTTTTTCAAAAAGCAGCCTGTACATCCAACGGTTAAGTGTTGGGATTTTTTTTGGATAAAATGAAGTGAGCCAAAGGCCAATTTCATGTACAATGTTTCCAAATAAGATTCCTTGAATCCAATCTTTTAACCGGTTTGTTTTCGTAATCGTTTGCTCGGTTTTATCAGCTTGCCACAGTTGTACTTTATCTGTATGAGGCACCCACCAAAACCGCAGAAAGTCTGTAGTATGTATCAATGGAATACTGGTTAACATCTCATCGAAAGAAACTGTTTTAGTTTGAACTTCTAAGTTGTATTTGGGTACCGCTTTTAAAGTAACGGTTGAAATGATTCCCAATGCGCCAAGTCCAACCCTTGCTGCCAGAAAAAGTTCTCGGTTTTGAGAATTTGAAGCAGTCATTATTTCACCATCCGCAGTTATGATTTCTAAGGCTTCGATTTGCTGGTCCATAGCGCCGAATTTCAACCCGGTCCCATGAGTTCCTGTACTAATGGCTCCGGCAATAGATTGTGGGTCTATAGTACCTAAATTGCTCAATGCAGCATTGTTCTTATCTAGGAACAAACCAATAGCTTTCAAAGAAATTCCAGACTGTACTTTTAGGAGATAACGGTCTTTATCATAGGATAGTATCTTGTTGTAATTTTGTAAGGAGATTAAGGTTCCTTCATGAGTTTCTGCAATAAGCGAACACGAATGACCAGACCCAATTATCTTTATTTTGCTGCTGTTTTTGTTCGATGTATTAACAAGAGCAACTAAGTCGGTTTCAGAAGAAGGAAACTCAATAGTTTCTGGAAAAGACTGAAAAGATTGCGACCAATTGGTCCATTTGAGCTGATTCATCTAGTGAGATTGGTGTGCAAACATACGCTTTATGTCATAAAAAACCAGCCTACTCTTGTTAAGAATAGGCTGGTTTGTATTGTTTTATGAAATTCTTATTTCAGTTTTATCTGTTGCGTATTATTGTAGTCTTTTCCACGAATTGCTTCAAAACCGGCAATCATTTCGGCTAACTTTTCTGGATTGCTTTTCGCTAAATTGTTTTGCTGTCCGATGTCTTCCTTAAGATTGTATAACTGGTATTTTTTAGCGTTACCAATTTCGATGTTTACCTGTTTTATTTTTGCAGGTCCTGCATAAGGTGGAATCATTGCCCAATCACCATTGCGGTATGCAGTTCTTGAAGTTGCTTCAATCACCAATTCTTTTCTTCCTTCATTGCTTTTTCCAAGGAATACATCCAATAACTCTTCACTGTCGCTTGTACGAATGTCAGAGCCTACCAAATTTGCTAAAGATGACAATAAATCCATTTGACATACCATAGCATTAGAAACTGAAGGTTGAATAGTTCCTTTCCAATAAGTCACAAATGGTACATGTGTACCTGCTTCAAACAAACTGTATTTTCCACCGCGATAAGGTCCGGCAGGCGTATGGTTTCCAAGTTTTTCAACCGCATCGTCATAATATCCGTCGTTTAATACAGGTCCGTTGTCACTAGAGAAAACAATCAAGGTGTTTTCTAGGATGCCTTCTTCCTCTAAAGTTTTTAGGAATTCACCAATGCACCAGTCAGCTTCCAAAATTACATCACCTCTAGGTCCCATTCCAGATTTTCCTGCAAAACGTGGATGCGGCGTTCTTGGCACGTGTGGTTGCTGCATTCCGTAGTATAAAAAGAAAGGCTCATTTTTGTGTTTTTTTACATAATCTTGAGCTCCTTTTAGGAAATGATCAGCCATATCAACATCGCTCCATTTAGCAGATTCTCCACCTTTCATATAGCCAATTCTAGGAATTCCATTTACAATAGAACTATTGTGTCCGTGATGCCATTTCATAGTAGTCAACTCAGGATTGTCTACCCCATTTGGTTGTCCTTCGAAATTGTTCTTATAGTCTATTTCAATAGGGTCATTAGGATCTAAGCCTACAACATCGCCATTTTCTATATATACAGTTGGAACACGGTCTTGGGTTGCAGCCATGATGTATGAGTAGTCAAAGCCAACCTCGTTTGGTCCGGGAGAAACCGTTTTATTCCAATCTACATTTCCAGTTCCTAATCCTAAATGCCATTTTCCTACAATTCCAGTATAATAGCCTTTAGACTTTAGCATTTTAGGAATTGTAATTTGGTCTGTGCCAATAATAAGAGGCGCCGTTCCCGGAAGGATTTTAGCATTTTTATTTTTCCAAGGGTACACTCCTGTTAATAAGGCGTAACGACTTGGCGTACAGGTTGCAGAGCTTGCATATCCGTTGGTGAATCTTACACCTCCGTTGGCCAATTTGTCGATGTTTGGTGTTTGAAGTTCTGTGGCACCATTTGCACTGATGTCTCCGTACCCTAAATCATCGGTATAAATAACTATGATATTCGGTTGTACATGGTTTGTTGTTTCTTTTGTAGGTTTTGATTGACAACCTATAAGTACGCTTAACAGAAGGGCTGTAATAAAGTGAAAATTGTTCATTTAATTGTTTTTAAGTTGAGATTATAAATGTATATAATACGTTTATAACATAATTCGTAAAGTTACTAAAAAATACGGAACTCAATTTGGTTCACGTTATATATTTGTGATGGTAAAAATACTAAAAAACACAAATGAATAAGGGGGAGTTATTGGTCATTAGTAAGGGGTGGAAAGTCAGTCTTAATTTTTGCTAAAACTCTCTATAAAAACAGTTGAAAGTATTAAAGTGCCTCCTAAGATATTATTAAAATTAGGTATTTCACTCAAAAAAAGAACACCTAGTAAAATTCCAAATACGGGTTGAGAACTAGCGATGATGCTTGCTGTAGAGATGTTGAAATTCTTAAAACTCCTAATAAATAGTGTGTGTCCTATGGCGGTGGTAAAAATTCCAAGGATCAGGATATACGGAAAAAAAGAAAGCGTATTATGAGTCTCGTGTGTCCATAAAAACGGAGAAAAAACCACAGTAATAAACAGAAATTGGTAAAACATCAAAACCGAACTATCATATTTATTAGTGTTCGACTTCATGGTTAAATTACGAAGCGCATAGAGGACAGCGGATAGGACTCCAGAGATGATTCCTTTTGTATTGTCACTAGAAAAATCAATATCTGGTGACATAATATAAAGTCCAAACAGAACAATTAGGGCCAGAATTATATGACGTTTGTTGAATTTTGTTTTAAAATAAAGGGGTTCTAATAGGGTAGTAATAGCTGGGTAGGTAAATAAGGAAAGCATACCTACAGCAACCGAAGAAACCTGCAAAGCATAGAAATAGGTGAACCAATGAGCTCCAAATAAAGCTGAAGACAGCAATAATCTTTGCATGTCTTTTTTGTTATTTATTTTAAAGGAAGACTTTTTAAAATAAGCAAAAGCACCTAAAAGCAACACTCCTAATAAGCCTCTCCAAAAAGCAATTAACACCGGAGAAAGTTCAATATAGCGAACAAGTACGCCAGCACTGCTAATGAGGATAATGGAAGCGTTTAATTCTAAAAGTTTTTTAAGGTCGTTTGATTTCATGATGAGGAAGAAATTGACTGCATTGTTTGAAGTGCCTTATGAACACTGTCTATTCGTATAAAAGTGATGAGCAATCGGAGTCCGTTTTTCGTTTCCTTTTCTTTCATCACACACATTTTAGAATTTTTTTGCACAAATTCTAAGACAGCAGTAAAGGCAGGTGTTTGGTAAAATTCACTCTGTTGGTCAGAAACAAAATAACCAATCATTCTTTTTTGTTTGAGAATGAGTTTCTCAATACCTAAGTCTTTTGCCAACCATTTGATACGAACACTATCGAGGAGGTCAACTACTTGCGTTGGTAGTTCTCCAAAACGATCTTTAAGCATGATTTCAAATTTTTGAAGTTCCTCTTCTGATTTGAGCTCTCCTAACTCTTTGTAAAGAATGAGGCGTTCAGAAACAATATTGATATAGTCGTCAGGAAACAAGATCTCAAAATCGGTATCAATTTGAATGTCTTTTACATATGCTTTCGGAACGTCACTTTCTGCAGTGTAAAGATCTTTGAATTCGTTTTCTTTCAGTTCTTCAATAGCTTCTTTTAGTATTTTTTGATAGGTGTCAAATCCAATATCATTTATAAAACCACTTTGCTCACCTCCAAGCAAATCACCAGCGCCTCGAATTTCCAAATCTTTCATGGCAATATTGATACCCGAACCTAAATCTGAGAACAACTCCAGCGCTTCGATTCGTTTTCGCGCTTCATCAGTCATCATATGATAGGGAGGAGTTATAAAATAACAAAATGCCTTTTTGTTTGACCTTCCTACACGTCCACGCATTTGATGTAAGTCGGAAAGTCCGAAATTATTGGCATTGTTGATAAAGATTGTGTTTGCGTTGGGTACATCCAAACCACTTTCAATAATGGTGGTGGCTACCAAAATATCAAATTCACCTTTCATAAAAGAAAGCATCAATTCTTCTAATTTTTTACCTTCCATTTGTCCATGACCCACACCAATTTTAGCATTTGGCAAAAGGCGTTGCAACATTCCTGCAACTTCTTTGATGTTATCAACACGATTGTGGACAAAGAAAACCTGGCCTCCTCTGGAAATTTCATAGCTAATGGCATCTCTTATTGTTTCCTCTCCAAAACGTATCACGTTAGTCTCAATTGGATGTCTGTTAGGTGGCGGGGTACTTATTACCGAGAGGTCTCGTGCTGCCATCAGAGAAAATTGAAGTGTTCTTGGAATAGGCGTTGCTGTTAAAGTCAAGGTATCCACATTTTCTTTAATGGTCTTTAGTTTGTCCTTAACCCCAACTCCAAATTTTTGTTCCTCATCAATAATCAGTAAGCCCAAATCTTTAAATTCAACTTTTTTATTGACCAATTGATGTGTGCCTACTACAATATCAATTGTACCTTCTTTCAATTCGTTAACAACTTGCGTTCGTTGCTTGGCAGTTCTAAATCGATTTAAATAATCTACCGTAATTGGAAAGTCTTTTAAACGTTCTGAAAAGGTTTTGAAATGTTGGAAAGCGAGTATGGTTGTGGGAACTAAAATTGCCACTTGTTTACCATTGTCGGCTGCTTTAAAGGCGGCCCGAATCGCAACTTCCGTTTTTCCAAATCCAACATCGCCACAAACCAAACGGTCCATGGGTTGTTCACTTTCCATATCTTTTTTAACAGCTTGTGTAGCTGTGAATTGATCCGGTGTGTCTTCATACATAAAACTAGCCTCCAATTCATGTTGCAGATAACTATCCGGACGGTACTGAAAACCTTTCTCGAGCCTTCTTTTTGCATACAACTTGATGAGGTTGAAAGCTATTTCTTTGACACGCGTTTTGGTTTTTTGTTTTAGTTTTTTCCAAGCGCCAGAACCTAGTTTATACACTTTAGGCGGTTTACCATCCTTACCATTAAATTTTGAGATCTTGTGTAAAGAATGAATACTTATATATAAAATGTCTCGGTCTCCATACACCAATTTAATCGCTTCCTGTTTGTTGCCTTCAACATCGATCTTTTGCAATCCTCCAAACTTACCAACGCCATGATCCATATGGGTTACATAATCTCCTACCTCCAAATTTGTCAATTCTTTTAAGGTGATTGACTGTTTTTTTGCACGATTATTTTTAAGGTGAAATTTGTGATATCTTTCAAATATTTGATGATCGCTATAACATGCAATTTTATTATCTACATCGACAAAACCTTCATGAATAGGAAAAACGAGCGTGTTGAATTGTGTAACCTGTCCCTCTTTGTCGGCATCAATAGAAGAAAGAATATCATGAAACCTTTCCGTCTGTTTTTCATTGGTGCAACAGAGGTAGTTAGTGATGCCATTTTTTGTGTTGTTGTGCAGGTCTTCAACTAATAGGTTGAATTGTTTGTTAAAAGCAGGCTGAGGTTGTGTATTGAAGTTATGGGTATATTCAGAAGTTATGGTTTGACTTCCAGCGACAATTGATACTCTTGAAAAGGCTAATAATTCTTGTTTTATTGTATCTCCGTTGCTGAATAGTTGAGAAGGGCTGGCGTGTTTTATCGCAGAAGATAAGGTAGAAAATGCAGCTTCTGACTTTTTAAATAACTGGTCTAATTTGCCAAATGCCAATTCTGTATTTTTAGTAAAGATGACCGTTTTATTAGAAATGTATGATAAAAAGGATTCTCTATTTTCTTGTAATGCCTTGTTTTCAACATTTGGTATTATGGATACTTTCGTAAGGGCCTTGGTGGAGCGTTGACTTTCAATATCAAATGTTCTGATGCTATCAACATCATCTCCAAAAAACTCAATTCTATACGGTTCGTCATTTGAGAACGAAAAAACATCTACAATACCTCCGCGTACAGCAAATTCACCAGGTTCCGTTACAAAATCTACACGATTAAATTCGTATTCAAACAATACCTCATTGACAAACTCCAAAGAAAGGTTGTCATTGACGGCAACTTTTAAAGTGTTTTTTTCAAGTTCTTTCTTTGTCACAACCTTTTCAAATAAGGCGGTTGGATAGGTGACAATTAGAGCGGGTTTTTTTTGAGAATTTATGCGATTTAATACTTCTGCACGCAATAAAATATTGGCATTGTCCGTTTCTTCTATCTGATATGGTCTTCGATATGACCCAGGGTAAAAGAGAACATGGTTGTTCGGGAGTATTTGTTCAAGATCGTTTAAAACATAGGCAGCTTCTTCTTTGTCGTTTAGAATGAGTAGAAAAGGTTTTGCTGATTGTTTGAATATTTCGGCAATCTGAATGGCAAACGAAGTTCCATTGAGATTTGATAACTGGACATGGGTCTTCTCTTCAGATAACTGTTTCGTTATCTTTTTAAGTAGGTTAGATTGCCCAATTTTATCGACAATTTGTTGCTTCGTCAATGCGGAAATGTTTTTGACAAAGATAATTTTTTAGAATTAGATTGGGATTGTAGCTAAGGAATTTTTTGACTAGGGTAATTTGAGTTGTAACTGTTTTAATAATATAGAAGATTTAAATACTCACAATAGTGATAATTTTTTGAGAACATCAGCTAATAAATTTGAGATTGCACTGCTTAATCTTATATTTGCTCGCTGAAAACTAAGTGTATTTGTATGAGGATTAGGTGTACGTTATTAATATTGGTATTGAGTTTGGCTACAAATTCAAGTTTTGCACAATCTGAAAGCTCGAATTGGGCTTTGAATGTAGGTGGAAGTTTTATTAATTTTTCCGGAAAACCGCCATTTCAGGGGGAAGGAGTTAATTTTCAAATTCCGAACGTTTCAATAACTCGATATATAGATAAAGGATTTTCTGCTGGGGGAAAATTAACTGCTACAGGAATCGATCAAATAGATGGGTTTTATACAAATACCTACGATTTACTTTTAATAGATATTTATGGACGCTATGACTTTAAAAGGTCTGAAGAAACTTGGGTTCCCTACCTGATGTCTGGGTTTGGGATGTTGGTAAAAGACAAGTACGGAAGAGGCTTGTCCTTCAATGCTGGGGTCGGACTTACTTATTGGCTATTTCCTTCCGTAGGATTGAATGCAGAAATTGCACACCGTTTTGTACCTTCTAAGTATGAAGGGAGTTTTATTTCTCATACTCAGTTTTCTGGAGGCATTGTTATCTTGTTCGGAGCAAGAACTGGATCTAGAAGTAATAAAAGGTTGGGTGCAGGTTTTTGTAGTTACTAATATCAGAAGCGTTTTAAAAACCCAATTCGATTAGGAAATTAGTTGCTTCCTAGATACCGAATTTCAATCCCATAAAGAAAGTACGAGGGCGCTGAGGTCCATAGACATAGGTAACATCTCTTAAAGCGCCTTGGTCGAAGTCGCTTTGGTAAGCATTAAAAATATTTTGAATACCACCGGCAAGCTCGACAAAGCTATGTTGGTGATCGTCGATATAGAACTGGTAGGCACTTTTCCAATTCAATTCGAAAAAAGATGGTGACTTTTCCAAGGTGTCACTTGGTATATAACCTGCTAAATGTTGCACATGCATAGGCCCAGTGTAAACTGCTGAAAAACTATTCTGAAACTCTTTAGTCGGTGCATAGGTAATGATACAATTTCCATACACGTTTGGTGTTTTGTTGAATTCTTTGGTGGCTTGGTCTGGCGCTTCTTCAGACCATTCAATAGCCTCTTTATACAAAGAGCGTTGCAGGGTTGCTCCAGTTTGTAGGAGCCATTTTTCATTGGGTGCGTATTTTAATTCGAAATTTGCCCCATATACATTTGCCCCTGTAGAATTCACTCGAATCCATTCAAAAACACCTGATTCTGGAGCTGTTTCCGGCCCTTTTTCCAAGGCAAAAGCATCGTTTAAAACCGTATAGAACAACTCTGAGACAAAGGAAAAATCACCATCCTTTAGCTCTTGTGACCAGTCCAATGAGGTTAAAAAACTATGCGATGTTTCAGAGATTAAGTCGTCTGAATTTCTGATACGGCTTATTTCTCCTGCTGCCAATCCAGCATGTACGTCTTCGCCATACACTTGAGGTGCTCGAAAACCTTTAGCATAGCTAGTTCTCCAACGTAAATTTTTATGAATGCTATACAGTATGTTTGCCCTAGGGTTTATGATAATTGATTCGTCTACCAAATTGTGGATATCACCCCTAATACCTCCAAGAATTCTTAACCTAGTATTCACAACCCATTCTTGTTGCGCATAGATTCCTGTGATATGTGTAATTTGTGCAATAGGTTCGTAATCCGGATTTTCTTTTCTGTCGTTTATATCATTATATCTGTATTCAATACCTCCCGTAAATGTTCCTTTATTGTTTAAGAATTTCTTGAATTTATGTGTCATTTGAGCACCAGACACAAATGTTATGTCTTTCGATTTTCCAAAACCTTCAATGCTTTCGACTATATTTTCTTCTGTTGGTTCATTTCCAGCCAAGCCACCATAAAAATTATTGTTTTTAGTTAGCGAGGCAGAACTGTAGATACTGTAGTCATTAGCGAGGCTTGGACTTAGGTATTCATAGGTCAATCCACCGGAGACAACGGTTGAAGTAATCTCTTCAGAGACATCTGATAAAAAAGAAAGTTCGTTTAGTTTATTTCCACCGCGACGATATTCGTTAACCGTATTAAATTCTGCAACTATCTTTTTTCTTTCGGCGGGTCTATTAAAAGCTTTAAAACCGAAAGAAGTCATTTCTAGCTTTGGAAGTTCAGTGTAGGAATCCTTGTCTGCATCGTAGGCATCTCGATTGCGCTTCATTCCAAATAATGCAATTCCTGAATCGTAGTCTTCAGTAACGATTGTACCATTAAATAACAGTGTTTTGTCTTGTGCTTCACCCCCAATCGAGCCAAAATTACTTCCAATAGTAAACGCGTTTTCAGTAGGGTCTTTGGTGATGATATTGATGGTTCCAGCAATGGCATTGGATCCATAAAGAGCTGATCCGCCACCGCGCACAACTTCAATTTGCTTAATGATATTCGCCGGAATTTGATCCAGACCATAGACACTATTCAATGCGCTATAAATAGGCCGACTGTCGATTAATATTTGTGAGTAAGAACCATTTAGCCCATTCATTTTTACCTCGGAAGTACCGCAGTTCTGACAGTTGTTTTCCATACGCAATCCTGGTTGGAAATTTAAGCCTTCAGACAAACTAATGGCTTGTGTAGCTTCCAAGACCTTTGCATCCGTTACAGTCACGATTACGGGTGCTTTTTTCCGATTTAAATAACCCCTAGTTGCAGAAACGACTACCTGATCCAGGCCTAAAACATCTTCCCTTAACTTAATGTTTAAAGTTTGAGTTTTTCTGATAGTTGGATTTACTGCGATTTCTTTTGTCTTATATCCTATAGAGCTCACCACGAGAACTTGATCTTCTGGATGTACAGAAATCGTATAAGCACCGTCAAAATCGGACAAAGTTCCATTCTCAGTGTTTTTTACAAAAATATTAGCCACAATGGGAGTCCCTTTGGCGGTAACTACGCCATTAATATTTGTTTTTTGCGCAAGTATTGCATTGCAAAGTGTACTTATGACTATGAAAATTAGCGTTCTCATTTGTATGGAGTTCTCTTAAATATTTTTGCAAATATAAACTAAAATTTAGATTAGTCTAAAAAATATTTTTCGTAATTATAAATATTGTCTATATCTTTGCGCTATCATGAATTTAGATTTATCACAAACAGAAGAAAATTACTTGAAAGCTATTTTTAGTTTGTCTTTGGTTGTTAGTAAAGCCGTTAGTACAAATTCTATAGCACAAAAACTGGAAACCAAAGCGTCTTCGGTAACAGATATGGTAAAAAAGTTATCTGAAAAGAAGTTGGTAGATTATAAAAAGTATCAAGGTGTTTCATTGACAGTTGAAGGAAAAGAAATTGCCGTTCGGATTATTAGAAAACACAGGTTATGGGAAGTTTTTTTAGTAAAACATCTCGATTTTAGTTGGGATGAGGTGCACGAAGTAGCTGAACAATTGGAGCATGTGAAATCTGTAAAACTGACGCAACAATTGGATGCCTATTTAGAGTATCCAACACATGATCCTCATGGAGACCCAATTCCAGATGCAGATGGAAACATAGCACACCATACGGAAATTATGTTATCATCACTGCAGATAGGAGATACTTGTATGGTTCTAGGGGTAAAAGATTCCTCAAAGTCTTTTCTGAAATACTTGGATAGTTCGGGAATAAAACTCGGCACCGATGTACGTGTTCTCAATAAAGAAGATTTTGACAATTCAATGATTATAGAGGTTGGGACGAAAGAATTGTCTGTTTCTCAACAAATTTCAAAAAACTTATTCGTAAAAAAACAACAAAATGATTGATCAAATAATCGCCTATTTTGAATCTATAGATCCTATATTAGCTGCCTTGTATGCAACTCTGTTTACTTGGTTTTTAACAGGGTTGGGAGCTTCCTTAGTTTTCTTTTTTAAATCGATGAACAGAGCTGTACTAGATGGAATGCTAGGATTTACTGGTGGAGTAATGGTGGCCGCGAGTTTTTGGAGCTTGTTAGCGCCTGCTATTGAAATGAGTGGAGGAGAAGGCTTTGAAAAGGTAATGCCAGCCGCCGTTGGGTTTTTCTTTGGTGCGCTGTTTTTGTTTGGACTTGATAAGGTCTTACCTCACATACACATTAACTTTAAAGAAGCAGAAGGAATCAAGACGCCTTGGCACAAAACAACATTATTAGTTTTAGCAATTACCTTGCATAATATTCCAGAAGGGCTCGCTGTAGGTGTACTTTTTGGTGGTGTAGCGGCTGGTTTCGACGGTGCTACTATTGGTGGTGCGGTTGCCTTGGCAATTGGTATTGGGCTTCAGAATTTCCCGGAAGGTTTTGCAGTGGCAATGCCGTTAAGAAGACAAGGTGTAAGTAGAAAAAAAAGCTTTTGGTATGGACAGTTATCTGCAATTGTAGAGCCAATCGCAGGTGTATTAGGTGCATGGGCTGTGTTGTCTTTTGAACCGATATTGCCTTATGCTCTTGCTTTTGCCGCTGGTGCTATGATTTTTGTGGTTATTGAAGAAGTAGTTCCCGAAACTCAACAAGATAAATATACAGATATTGCTACAATGGGCTTTATTGCCGGGTTTATCATTATGATGAGCATGGACGTTGCTCTAGGTTAGCCTTTGCAATTTTTAATTTTGAGTTTTAGTGTTAAGTTTTTTATTTTGTTACTCAACACTCAACATTGGGCACTCAATACTTAGATTCTTTGTATCTTTCGGAAGAATTATTGTATACCTAGCTATTGTCTATGAATCAAGCAGCTTCTTTTAGTGTTTATAATGCTTCTGCAGGAAGTGGGAAGACCTTTACATTGGTCAAAGAATATTTGAAAATTGTTCTGACTGCCGATAGTGTCTATTATTTTCAAAAAATACTAGCCATTACCTTTACGAATAAAGCTGCGGCTGAAATGAAAGAACGAATTTTAGAAAATTTGCGCGCTTTCACCACCGAAGAAAACAATGATATGTTAATCATGCTTTCGGAGGAAACTGGAATTGAGACAGCGAAAATTCAATTGCATTCCAAGAGAATTCTGGATACGATTTTACAAAATTATGCGGCGTTTAACATTACGACTATTGATAGCTTTACGCATAAATTGATTCGGACATTTGCCTATGATTTGGGATTGCCGTTGAATTTTGATGTAGAAATGGACGGGGCTAAGCTAATTAGTGAAGCTGTCGATGTATTGATTTCAAAAATTGGTACAGATACAGCGCTTACAGAGGTGTTAATTGCTTTTTCACTGCAAAAAGTGAGTGAAGATAAATCTTGGGATATCACCAAAGAATTGAATACCATTGCAAAGATGTTATTGAATGAAAGTGATGGCGCTCAGTTGCAAAAACTTCAGCTAAAATCATTAGAAGATTTTAAGTCCCTCGAAAAACAGTTAAAAGGGCAAAAAGAAAAAATTGCCGAGCTGTTTGTGGAAAAAGGGAAAGAAGGAATGTCTATAATCGATGGATTAGGAATACCGTACAATAGTTTTTCGTATTCCGATCTTCCAAATTTCTTTAAAAAATTGATGAATTTTAAAACCCTTAAGGTTGAAGATTTGAAATTTGAAGGAAGACTTTCTAAGGCTATTTTAAATGAAAGTTTGTATGGTAAAAAAGTAAGTCCTCAAATAAAAGAGAAAATAGACGAAGTTGCGGTACAATTAATTGCATTGTATAGAGATGTCGAACATAAGTATACAGAAAATTATGGCAGTTATGTATTGATGGATCTGGTGTTGAAAAGCTTGATTCCTTTGGCTGTTTTGAACCATGTTCAACGTGAATTAAATAGTATAAAGGAGCATAATAATATTTGTTTGAGTGCTGAATTCAATCAATTGATTAGCGACAAGATAAAACGAGAACCGGCTCCTTTTATATATGAACGCCTAGGAGAGAAATTTCAGCACTATTTTATTGATGAAATGCAGGATACCTCTTTGTTACAGTGGCAAAATTTAATACCATTGATAGACAATGCTTTGTCGCAAGAAAAAGGTAGTTTGCTATTGGTTGGAGATGCTAAACAGGCAATATATAGATGGAGAGGAGGAGAGGCAGAGCAATTTATCAATTTGTCATTGAATAAAGGTGGTAAGGAGAACAACCCGTTTGTAGTACAAAAAGAAAATCAGCAGCTCGAGGTCAATTATAGAAGTTTTAGTGAAATCATTCAATTTAACAATGCCTTTTTTTCGCATATAGCTCAGTATTTAAGTAATTCAGTATATGCAGAATTATATAAGGTCGGTAATCAGCAGCAATTGAATGCCAATATTGGAGGGTACGTACAAATAGATTTTTTAGACACCAAAGAACTGGAAAAAGAAGCAGCGGAAAATTCAAAACCGAAGAAGGTTTTAGAATTGCTCTTAAATCTGGATAAAAACTATAATAAGAGTGATGTTTGTGTGCTCGTCCGAAGAAAAAAAGACGGGGTAGCCATCGCGAATTATTTATCAGAAAATGGAATAGAAATTATTTCTTCTGAAACACTATTATTACAAAACAGTGCCAAAGTTCAATTTCTCATAGAGCTACTTAGATACATTCAAAATCCGTTGAACAGCAATGCAAAATTTGAATTACTTTCGTATTTATATCATTTTTTAAAGATAGAGAAGACCGCTCATGTTTTTTACAAAGAAATGATGGGTTGTTCGCAAATCGAATTTTTTAGTGCTCTTAAAACTTATGGCATTGATTTGCATTTAGAACACTATGTACAACTTCCTTTTTACGAGGGAGTGGAGGCCTTAATTAGAGCATTTAAATTGTTGAGAACAGCAGATGCTTATGTGCAATTTTTCTTGGATTTTGTTTTGGATTTTCAAAGAAAAAACGCCAATGATTTGTCTGCTTTTTTAGTGCAATGGGATGCAAAAAAAGAAAGCCTGAGTATTGCGGCTCCAGAGTCTGAGAATGCCGTACGAATTATGACCATTCACAAGTCCAAAGGACTCGAATTTCCTGTGATTATTTTTCCATGTGATGTAGATATTAACTCAGAAATAGAACCTACCGTATGGTATGAAGACCTCAATCCTGCTATCTATGGAACATTTACAAATGCTTTGGTTCCTTGTTCAAAAAAAATCACCTATACGGGTGAAAAAGGAGTTGAGCTTTACGAGGAGCGAAAAGAAGCGTTGGCTCTTGATAATTTTAATTTGTTGTATGTAGCCATGACAAGAGCGGTGGAACAGCTTTATGTGGTAACAGACTACTCAATAGACAAAAATGGTCATGAAAAATTAAATTTATTTTCAGGGTTGTTCGTCAATTTTTTAAAATCTTTACCAGAAGAAAGTAGTTGGGATTCGAATAGGTTGTCCTATGCTTTTGGAAACAGTAGGCGAACGGTACCGCTTAAAACACAAACGCTTACGAGGGAAGTCGAAATACAGGATCAGTTTATTTCTACACCTTGGGATAGTCATAATATTGAGATAGTTTCAAACGCCTCCGTAAATTGGGGAACCAAACAAGAAGCAGCAATAAAATTTGGATTGCTCGTGCATGAGATGTTGTCGAAAATCCATACAAATAAGCAAATAGAATCTGTAGTACAGTCCTATTTTCGTGCAGGAATTATTTCAAACGAGGACATACCTTATATTCTTGAGTTGTTACATATGGTAGTGCATCACCCCGAGTTGGAGTCTTACTTCCAAGAAGGAAAGACAATTGTAACGGAGCGACAAATTGTAAATAAAGATAGACAAATTCTCATTCCCGATCGTTTGGTTTTTGAGGGAAATACAGTCGTCATAATGGACTATAAAACGGGTGCTAAATCTTCTGCTCATAAGGAACAGATCGACAAATATGCCGCTGTTTTACAAGTCATGGGTTACCAAGTAAAGGCTAGAGTTCTAGTTTATATATCAGAAAACATATCCATTTATTCCTGTTAATCATTTTTTTTTAAGTGTATTTATGAGAAATTCATAAAAAAAAGAGGATACTTAATATTTTTTTGTAGATTTGTTTCTATTGTACATGTATTATTCTGTACAATAGTACCAAAACAAACTAATCTAAATTACGAAAAATGAAAAAATTAAAAATTGCCGTAATGGCGTTGATGTTATTTGCTGGAGTAAGCAATGTTAAAGCACAGGATGCTGACAATCTTTGGGCATTGAGCTTTGGAGTTAATATGGTAGATATTAACAATGGTGGCTTTTCTGATATTGGAGGTATGGTGAAAGATTACCTTGGCTTGAGTGATTTGAATACCATTCCTGCGGTCTCTCATTTGTCTGTGACGCGTTACCTTAACAACGGATTCAATGTTGAATTAGGAGCGGCCCTTAATAAAATAGATCAAGCTGCTCTTGCAGGAGAAGTTGATGGATTATCTTTCTTTTCTATCGATGCTGCTTGTAAATACGATTTGAACGCTTTAGGCTTTATAGGTGAAACAGGTTGGTTCGATCCTTATATCAAATTTGGTATAGGTATGACTTGGGTAGACGGTGATGATTCATTGACTATGAACCCAGGAGCAGGTTTTAATACTTGGTTCAACGATAACGTAGGTATGAATTTTGCGAGTTCTTTTAAAACAAGTTCAGGTATTGGGAAAGAATTTCCTTCTATCGAAGCAAGTAACTATTTCCAACACACCATCGGATTGATGATTCGTTTTAATGGTGACGAATAGTAAGAGTGCCAAAAGTTTATTTGAGTTTTTCATATAATGAAAGCTTAACTTTAAAAATATAATAGTTAGATTAGCCGTTCTCAATACTTTTGAGAACGGCTAATTTTTTATCATCACATGAAAACATTTTTAACCGAGGTAGTTCAGGACTTATTGAAAAATGGTCATCCATTGGCGCAAACAATTTGTGTGCTCCCAAGTGAACGAGCGGGTGTGTTTTTAAAAGAGTCGCTGAAGAAGCAAGTTTCTGAAACGACATTCTTGCCCGAAATTCTAAGTATAGAAAACTTTGTCGAACGCGTTTCTAAGTTGCAAAAAATAGATGCTGTTCCCTTGTTGTTTGAGTTTTATCAAGTGTATTTAGAGCAGGCTCCAGAACCAAAGGAAAGCTTCGATAGCTTTGCGCAATGGGGAGCCATTGCACTACAAGATTTTAATGAGATTGATCGTCATCTAGTCAAGGCAAATGAACTTTTTTTGTATTTGAAGGATATAAAAAGAATTGAATCCTGGGAGCTCAATACAGATATTGCTGAAACTGATATGATGGCAAATCATTTTGCTTTTATGGAGCGTCTAGGTCAATATTACAAAGCCTTTACAAATTATTTGCTTGAGAATAAAAAAGGGTATCAAGGTTTATTGTACAGAGAAGCTACTAAACAGTTAGATGACTATATTCGTGAGAATGCAACGAAAAGCATTGTACTTATTGGTTTCAATGCACTGAACAAAGCAGAGGAATATCTGTTTAAGGAATTGTTGAGCAGTGGAATTGCCAAGACATATTGGGACACGGATTCATATTATATGAACAATGCGAAGGAAGCAGGATTTTTCTTAAGAAAATACAAGTCGGAATGGGCGTATTTTGAAAAGCATTCCTTTTCCTCAATCGCTTCTAATTTTTCCAAGGAGAAATTGTTGGTGCAAATTGCCGCTTCAAAAAATGTCTCTCAGATCAAAGCTGTAGGTGCCTTACTCGCTTCCAAAGAAAATTTGGACAATACAGCACTAGTTTTAGCGGATGAATCTTTGCTTTCCCTTACCTTGAATTCATTGCCTGACAATGTTGATAAACTCAACATTACAATGGGTTATTTTTTAAAAGATATGCCAATTGCTGGTTTTTTTGAAGCCTTGTTTGAAATGTATAACAATCAGGTGAAACTCGATAAGGTACATCGAAATGAATTTTATTACAAAGATGTGCTTCGGGTTTTAGAACATCCTTTTTTGTACAAAATACTTGGCAGTAGCGATGAAATATCGCTGCTTAAAACCTATATTGTTGAGCACAATCAGATTTTTGTTTCTTCTCAAAAATTGTTGAAATTAGCAAACATACATACTGGAGAATTGTCAATTTCAGGTTTGTTTTTAATGACCCAAAATGTGGATCAATTCACTAAAAAATGTATTCATTTCTTAACCTACAGAAAAGATGCATTCGAAGGCTTCGAACGCGAATGTTTGTATCGCTATTTCAATTTGTTTTCGCAGCTTGAGAATTTGAATGGCAAATACAAACACATTCAATCTCTTAAGACCTTACAGTCGATATACAAGCAATTAGTAAGCTCTGAAAAATTGTCATTTCAAGGAGAACCACTCAGCGGGCTTCAGTTAATGGGGATGTTAGAAACAAGGGTTTTAGACTTTGAAACCGTAATTATAACGTCCTTGAATGAAGGAATACTGCCCGCAGGAAAAAATGAAAACTCTTTCATCCCTTTTGATGTCAAAAAAGAATATGGATTGCCAACCTATCAAGAAAAGGATGCAATTTTTGCCTATCATTTTTATCGTTTGATTCAACGTGCAAAACAAGTGTACCTTTTATACAATACTGAAACGGATGCGTATGGGGCTGGAGAAAAGAGTCGTTTTTTAACACAACTGGAAATAGAGGGTATTCCTATGGTTAAAAAAACCATAGCACCGCTTGTGGTTTCTGAAAAGTTACCAGAAACTCAGGTGTCAAAAACTAAAGAGGTGCTTCATACATTAAAGGCGATTGCTGGTCGGGGGTTTTCTCCTTCAGCGCTGTCTACCTACATAACAGATCCTATGAGCTATTATAAGAGGTATGTTTTGGGAATAAAAGAAATTGACACGGTAGAGGAAACCATTGCAGCAAACACATTAGGAACAGTCGTTCATGAAGTACTAGATCTGTTTTATAGGCCTTTGGAAGGAAAATATTTGAAGGTGCAGGATATTGAAGCCATGCTTCCAAAGACGGAAGCGACAACCCTATTGCTTTTTGAAAAACATTATAGTAAGGGAGGTATGCTAAAGGGAAAGAATCAACTAATTCTAAAAGTAGCAGAACGTTTTGTAAAAAACTTTTTACATGCTGAAATTCAACTTTTAAAAAGTGGAAAGGAGTTACAATATTTAGGAGCTGAGAAGCAATTAGAAGCCTCAATAGCTGTTGATGGTCTCGATTTCCCCATCAAAATTAAAGGAACTGTTGATAGAATTGACAAACTAGATGGTGTAGTGCGGATTATAGATTATAAGACAGGATTGGTAACTGCAAGTCAACTTAAAATGAATGATTTTGAAAAAACAAGACAAGATTACAAATATACCAAAGCCCTGCAAGTCATGTTATACGCATTTCTATATGCTAATGAAAATAAAAAAGTGTTAGGGGCAGAATTACATGCAGGAATTTATTCCTTCCGAAATACAAAAGGAGGATTTTTACAGATGAACTTTGGAAACGGAAATAGCAAGGATTTTAATATTACAGAAGACAGGATTATCGAATTTATGGAGGTGGTAAAAGGATTGATTTCAGAATTGTTCGATCATAATATTCCTTTTATAGTAAATCCTGATCGTCCAACATTTTTGAATAAATAATCAACTACAATTACAATGATGGAACAATTAAAAAACATAAGGATTAATGGGAAACATGCTAGAGATATCCTAGCCGATTTGTGTTTTGAGAAGACGAAACGTAAAAAACCATTGGTTATTTTTTGCCATGGATATAAAGGGTATAAGGATTGGGGTGCTTTCGATTTGATGTCTGAATCATTTGTGGAAAATGATATCGTGCTGTTAAAATTTAATTTTTCTCATAATGGAGGAACCTTTGAACAACCCATAGATTTTCCGGATTTAGAGGCTTTTGGTCAAAATAATTATAGTAAAGAACAAGACGATTTGTCATCAGTGATCGACTGGGTTTTTAAACGTAAGGAATTCGACTCAGAAATTGATTTGAATGATATTACGCTGATAGGACACTCAAGAGGGGGAGGGACTGTGGCGCTAAAAGCAGCCCAAGATGCTCGAATTTCTAGATTGATTACTTGGGCATCGGTTTCTGATTTTGCCATACGATTTCCAAAAGGACCTGTATTGGAGGTGTGGAAAAAAGAAGGTGTTGCCTATATCGAAAACGCTAGAACCAAGCAGCAAATGCCTCATTATATTCAGTTTTATAACGATTTTGTTGACAATGAAGAAAGGTTGACCATCAAAACGGCGGTACAAAGTTTAGGCATTCCACATCTTATAATCCACGGAACAGCAGATGCTTCTGTTCCAGTTAAGGAAGCTGAAAACTTGCATAGGTGGAACCCAAAAAGTACATTGGTATTACTTCCAGAGGCAGATCATGGCTTTGGAAGTAAACAACCCTGGGAAGCGCCTTTTCTACCGTCAGATTTTCAAAATGTCCTTTCTAAAACATTTGAGTTTGTAAAATCTAACGAATTGCTATGACAACCAATAAGCGTATCGGATTCAAACAAATAAACGCATTGGCAATTCCTTCCATTATTGCCGGTGTGTCCGAACCGCTACTTTCAGTTGTGGATACTGCTATTGTAGGAAATGTTGAAGTCAATTCCATTGAAGCGTTGGCTGCGGTGGGAATTGCGGGGTCATTTATTGCTGCAATTATTTGGGTGTTAGGTCAAACCAAAGCTGCGATTTCTGCTGTTATTGCGCAATTCGTAGGGTCGAAAACGCTGGGAATAATACAAGAAGTACCTGCCCAAATGATTGCAATTAACGTATCCTTGAGCCTGGTTCTGTACCTATTGACCCTTTTGTTTACAGAACAAATATTTGAATGGTACAATGCGGATGGGATAATTTTAAATTATGCCGTTTCTTATTATAAAATACGAGCCATTGGACTGCCATTTTCGTTATTTGTCTTTACCGTTTATGGTATTTTTGCGGGACTTCAGAATACATTTTGGCCCATGATGATAAGTATTATTGGTCTTGTGTTGAATGTCGTATTCGATGTGTTATTTGTTTACGGCTATGAAGATGTAATTCCTGCCATGCACGTTGAAGGGGCGGCCTATGCAAGTGTGTTGTCTCAGGCTGTTATGGCAATTATAGCTTTATATCTGTTTCTTAAAAAAACACCGTTCAAATTGGTTTCAAGAGCTCCCATTCACCCTGAAGTAAAACGCTTGGTGGGTTTGAGTGTTAACTTATTTATAAGAGCATTGGCGTTGCATGTAGCCTTATATCTTGCGAATTCTTACGCGACAAATTATGGGAAGCAATACATTGCAGCCCAAACGATTTGTTTTCAAATTTGGTTGTTTTTCTCCTTTTTTGTCGATGGCTTTGCCAGTGTTGGTAGTATCGTGTCTGGAAAACTAAAAGGAGCAGGTAGCACATTGCATTTAAAACAGTTGGTCGTGGATTTGACAAGATACGCTGTAATTGTGGCATTTGTACTTATGTGTGTTTGCTTTCTTTTTTACAAACATATAGGACTGTTGTTTACAGCGGACAAGGAAGTGCTTTCGGTTTTTTATGCCGTTTTTTGGGTGGTGCTGGTTTCTCAACCTTTAAACGCGATCGCTTTTGTATATGATGGTGTATTTAAAGGCTTGGCTGAAGTTATTGTCCTTAGAAACACAGTAGTTGTTGCAACTTTTTTAGGATTTGTACCCGCACTGTTGATCTGTGATTATTACGATTTAAAACTATTTGGGATATGGATTGCTTTTAGTGTTTGGATGTGTTACCGTTCCGGAATACTATTTGTCTATTTGAAGAGAAATCTTGCTAAGATGTTGGAACGCTAGTTGACAAAATCTATTAAATTATCCAAAATAATGTACCTTTGAAAACTATGAATTCAGGAACTTTAGACATTGCAATAGCAAACAGAATTGCAACACTTACTTTTTCGCATCCAGCAAGTAACTCACTTCCTGGAGACTTATTGTATAAAATGACCTCGGCATTTAATGATTTAGCTGCAGATTCTGAGGTACAAGTAATTGTATTGAAGAGTGATGGTGATCGCGCATTTTGTGCAGGTGCTTCATTTGATGAATTATTGGCAATCAATAACAGTGAACAAGGAACAAAATTCTTTATGGGATTTGCGCATCTTATTAACAGTATGCGGACTTGTGGTAAAATCATAATTGGCGCCGTTCAAGGAAAAGCTGTTGGTGGAGGCGTGGGACTTGTAGCAGCATGTGATTATGTAGTTGCTAGCGAAGAGGCTTCCGTAAAGCTCTCGGAACTTTTTATTGGTATTGGTGCTTTTGTGATTGAACCTGTTGTAAACAGAAAAATAGGAAAAGCGGCCTTCTGTAACTTAACCTTAGAAGCAACAGAATGGCACTCGGCGACTTGGGCACATAGTAATGGACTATTTTCTAAAATAACGGATACAAAGGAACACATGTTAGATGAAGTAGATGCCTTGGCAAATAGGCTAGCGAGTTATCACCCCGAAGCATTGTTTGAAATGAAAAAGGTGTTCTGGGAAGGCACGGATCACTGGGATATTCTGTTAGCGGAACGCGCAGAAATAAGTGGAGCTCTGGTTTTAACCGATTTCACGAAAAACACACTTTTAAAGTGGAAGAAATAAAGTTGGATCTTGTCTTTGATTCAAGAAAACTATACAGAAATAAAGTATCTTTGCAGCATGAATAAAATTAGAATTACCAAACAGTTTGATTTTGAAACCGGGCACGCCTTATATGGGTATGATGGAAAATGTAGAAATGTACATGGGCATAGTTACAAGCTATCTGTGACTGTAATTGGAACACCGAGTACTGATTCAAATGATGTAAAATTTGGAATGGTGATTGATTTTAAAGATTTGAAATCTATAGTAAAAGAGGAAATTGTAGATGTCTTTGATCATGCCACCGTTTTTAATAAAAACACACCACATGTTGAACTCGCAAACGAACTATCTTCTAGAGGTCATTCTGTAATTTTGGTTGACTACCAACCCACCAGCGAAATGATGCTGGTCGATTTTGCGGCAAAAATAAACGCTAAAATTCCGAAAACGGTACAACTCTACTCATTGCGATTGCAAGAAACCGCAACTTCCTATGCCGAATGGTTTGCAAGTGATCACAACTAAATTTCTGTAAAAACGAGTTTGTTTTCTTAAATTATCATGTGTATTAATGTGCTTCTAGCCAATTAGTACCTTGGTCTATTTCAACATCTAGGGGTACGCTTAATTTGAAAGCATTTTCCATTTCACTTTTGATAATAGGTCGTAAAACTTCGATTTCATCTTTGTGCATGTCAAAAACCAATTCATCGTGTACCTGTAATAGCATTTTTGATTTGTATGTATTCGTATCAAAATGTTTTTGGATGTTGATCATGGCAATTTTTATAATGTCTGCGGCAGATCCTTGAATAGGTGCGTTTACCGCGTTACGCTCATCTCCAGAACGGACCATGCCATTTTGAGAATTGATATTCTTTAAATAACGTCTCCTGCCCAATACCGTTTCTACATAGCCATTGTCTCTAGCAAAATCTACTTGCTTTGCCATATAGGCTTTCAAAGTAGGATAGGTTTCATAATATGCGGCAATCAATTCTTTAGCTTCTTTTCTTGTAAGCCCCGTCTGATCGGCAAGTGCAAAAGCCCCCTGACCGTATAGAATTCCAAAATTTACCGCTTTGGCATTGCCTCTTTGTTCACGAGTTACTTCCTCTAATGGGATGTTATACACTTTGGCTGCAGTCGTAGCGTGGATGTCTTGACCGTTTTTAAAAGCCTGCATCATATTTTCTTCTTGACTCAAAGCAGCGATAATTCGAAGTTCAATTTGAGAGTAGTCGGCGGCTAATAATATATATTCTTCATTTCTAGGGACAAAAGACGCGCGTACTTGTTGTCCACGTTCCGTTCTAATTGGAATGTTTTGTAGGTTGGGATTGTTCGAACTCAAACGCCCTGTGGCAGCTACAGTTTGAGCATAGGTAGTATGTACTCTTTGTGTTTTTGAATTGACTTCGTTTGGCAGCGCATCGATGTAGGTGCTTTTTAATTTTACCAAGCCTCTCCATTCCAAAATCTCTTTTATGATTTGATGCTTTGGTGCTAATTTAGATAGCACATCTTCATTGGTTGCATATTGTCCTGTTTTTGTCTTTTTGGGTTTTTCAACCAATTGCATTTTTTCAAATAAAACAATTCCCAATTGTTTTGGAGAAGCTAAGTTAAAGTCTTCACCGGCTTGACTGTAAATATTTTTTTCCAATTCCGCAATGTCCTTGGTAATGGTTGTGGAAAGACTCGCTAAATATTCAGTGTTCAAATTGATCCCTTCTAACTCCATTTTTGCGAGTACTTTAAGCAATGGGATTTCGATTTCTTGATAAAGTTTTGTCAATCCATTTTCATGCAATTCTTTTTCGAAAAAGGGTTTTAATTGAAAAATCAAATCTGCCTTTTCTGTTATGAATTGGGTTTGTTTTTCCAACGCTACCGCTTGCATTTGAATGAGATTTCTTCCTTTTCCAACCACCGTTTCTTCGGCAATAGGTTGGTGTTTTAAATAGGTTTCAGACAGTACATTTAGGTTGTGTCTCATGTCGGGGTTTATCAAATAATGCGCAAGCATCGTGTCGAATAATGGGCCTTTTATGTGGATGTTGAATTGCCCCAATACTTTGAGGTATGTTTTTACATTTTGAGCTATTTTTTCAATGTTTTCATTTTCAAAAAAGCCTTTAAATTCTTGTAATTGTTCTAGTGTTTCCGCTTCGTTTTCGGGGAAATTTACATAGTATCCTTTTCCTGCCATATAAGAGAAAGCAATACCGACAACTTTGCTGTCTAAGCTGTTTTCTGTTGCGGTAGTAATTGAAAAACTAACAGATTTTTGTTGTGAGAGTTTTTCAATAAGAAATTTTCTAGCCAATGCGGTGTTTACGAATTGATAGAGATGATCATTGTTTTCTGAAGTATTATATCCAGTTTGAATTTGGACTTCATCTTCAGCGGGTGTTGCAAAGAGATCTAATTGAGCAGTGCTTGTTGAGGATTTTATAGTTTTTTCCTCTTGTTTAGGCGTTTCATTCTTTTCTGTGGCGGGTTCAGGTTGTTTGAACAACTTGTGAACCATATCTAGCGATCTTCTAAATTCGAGTTCTTGAAAAACATCGGTAACCTTTTGAAAATCGGGTGTAGACAATTTGAAGTCTTCGGCATGAAACGTAACAGGGCAATCGAGTAAAATAGTTGCTAATTGCTTTGAGAGTAATCCTAGTTCTTTATTAGCTTCTACTTTTTCTTTCATTTTTCCTTTCAGCTCATGGGTGTTTTCAAGCAGTACTTCCATGCTTCCATATTGCTTAAGAAATTTCTTGGCGGTTTTATCACCTACTCCAGGCAGACCAGGGATGTTGTCTACGGCATCTCCCATCATTCCTAAATAATCGATTACTTGAAGCGGGTCTTGGATTTCAAATTTTTCTTTGACTTTTTCAACGTCCCAAATTTCAATACCGTTACCCATCCTTGCAGGGCGGTACATAAAAATATTTTCAGACACTAATTGCGCATAATCCTTATCAGGAGTTACCATATACACTTGAAAGCCTTCTTTTTCAGCTTGTTTAGATAGTGTACCAATTAAATCATCTGCCTCTATTCCTTGGTGTTCAATAATTGGAATATGCAATGCTTTTAGAATTTCTTGAATATAGGGTACAGCAATTTTTATGGCCTCAGGTGTTTCTTGTCGATTCGCCTTGTATTCAGGAAAGGCTTCCGTTCTTACCGAGGAGCCTCCTTTGTCAAAAGCAACCGCCAATAAATCTGGTTTTTCACGACGAATCACATCGAGCAACGAATTAGTAAATCCCAAAATCGCAGAAGTGTCCATGCCTTTTGAATTGATTCTTGGGTTCTTTATCAAGGCATAATATCCTCTAAAAATCAATGCAAAAGCATCTAATAAAAATACGCGTTTTTGAGCTGCCATAGTAAGTGATTTATTGATGATTGTAAATGTACTGAAATTAGTTAATAATTTGTCTGAATACAGTCAAATCCTAAGGCAATATTTAGGCAGATATAGGGTTTACTATTGGAAGATTATGGGATAAAAAAAAGGCTAAAACATCGGGTATAAAAAATATTTTCATAAATAACATAAATACAGTATATTGCAAGAGAAGTTTTGATTTATATTCATGTTTTATGTGTCAAAACTAACAATAGTATAAAATGAATGCAATTCTATTATGACAAAATTTGGTGAACTTATAAACTTAGATATTCCCGTATTGATTGATTTCTATTTTGAATGGGATAAAACAGGTGAAAATCCACATGAAGTTTTGCGCGATGTTGTAGCCGCTTTGGGCGATAAGGCCAAGGTGATAAAAATTGACATTGAAAAGAATGAAATATTAGCGGATGCCTTGAAAGTAAAGGCAAACCCTACTTTTATTATCTACAAAGGAGGTACAATGAAATGGAGACAATCGGGAGATTTGGACGCCAATACATTGATTAACCTTGTTCAAAAATACGCTTAAAGAATTCCACTAAACGTATAGCCTTTTTGTGAAAAATGTGCCAATACTTTTGGTAAAGATGCCTTCATGTTTTTGGCAGCTTTTAGACTGTCATGAAATACGATAATAGATCCCTTTCCACTATAATTAAGGACGTTTTTAGTACAAGTTTTTGGAAGAATTTTCTTGTCAAAATCGCCGCTTAAGACATTCCAAAGAACAATCTGGTAATTTAGCCTATTTAGTTTTCGAATTTGAAAAGGTGAAATCTTACCGTAAGGTGGTCGAAATATTGGTGTTTTATTCGGGAGTTTATAGGTGGTGATTAAGCGTTGTGTTTTTTCGATGCTATTCAGGTAATTTTGTGCGCTAACTTTCCATCCGTTTAGGTGATTAAATGTGTGGTTTCCGATGTGGTGACCGGCAGCAATAATTTTCTCGAATAATTCGGGATGCGCCTGAATGTTTTTTCCAATACAAAAGAAAGTGGCCTTTGCGTTGTACATTGCCAATTGGTCTAAAACCCAATCGGTTATTTCTGGTGTAGGGCCGTCGTCAAACGTTAAAAATAATTCTTTCTTTTCTGTATCGATAGACCAGGTAACTTCAGAAAACAATTTTTGAAACCATTTTGGAATGTGAACAAATAATGAATGCATCAATTTTATGGTTGTTTCTTTGTATTGGTATTCAACTTTGCTACCTGCTACCTGCTTACTATTTACCATCTTCCGAGGTCTTATTCTGCCAATAAATTTTGAAACAATTTGATATGTTCTACAAAAGCATCTTCAGTGTTTGTCAAATACATTTCGTCTTTTTCATGGGTGTCTATGTCTCTGAGGACACTTCTATACATGTTTAATGTTCGTTCAATTTCGTCAAAAATTAAATCGAGATCTCTTTCCTCAAACAAACTATAGTAGACCAGTTTCTCTTGAAAAATACGGATGAGTGTTTCGGATACGGCTCTTGCTTTTTCTACAGCACCAATTCTGTAATAATATTCAGTATATCCTAAACAAATTCCATAATGGCCGTACAGCTCTATTGGCATTTCCTCAAGGCTTAAGTCTAAAATTTCTTCCGCCTTTTCAAGCTTTTCTTCGGCAATAAGAACCTCGGTGAGACGCATCATATTGTTACGGAAAGAAATAGAATTTTTTCGTGACTCTACATCTAGGTAAATTGAGCGAGAATTCATTTCGTCCCAATCCCAACTGAGAATCTTTTTATACATGGTTTCCGTATCAATACGCCCCATATCAAACATACTACCTCTATTTTCTGTTTTTATCGGTATGAATTTATACGAAAGTCCATCGAGTTGTAAATAGTCTTTTAACCAGATATACTCTTCATCTGCGTTCGCACCACCTGTAAAATATAGGGGGTGTTTCCAGTTGTTATTTGCCAATACATCGAGCATTAATATTCTGTTTTTTGTCAATCCTTGTGCATCAATGTCTATATCGATATGAGATACAATTAATGCAGAATCTTTAAGGGCCACCAGACCACTTTCCAGTACTTTTTGTTTGTCAACCTGCAATCGGATTTTATTGGTAGGGTAAAATTTTTCTTTGTGGTTGTTTTCAGTTTCAAAATAGGTTCTATCGTCATCAGAAGAAATCCATGTCATAAAATCTTTGATGTCCCAACGCGATTCCGTTTGTGGAAAGTGATAGGCAACATCTAAGGTTCCATGTTTGTATTGCTCATGTGTCAATTGAGATGGAATAGGAGGTGCTTTATAGGTTGCTCTCTTCATTTGGTCTATATACCAATCGGTGGCAAATAAACTGGTATTGACTAATTTGATGTCGGTTCTGTAATTTTCTACTTCTTGCAGGTACCAAAGCGGAAAAGTGTCATTGTCTCCAATGGTAAACATGATGGCATTTTCGTCGCAAGAATCTAAATAAGCTTTGGCATTGAAATGTGCAGTGTATTGTCCAGATCTGTCATGGTCGTCCCAATTTTCAGCAGCCATTAGCGTAGGTACTGCTATTAGGGAAACGACAGATATAGCAAGCGCTATGGTTTTTGGGTTTACGTAGGCTTTCAAATATTCATACAAGGCATATACACCGAAACCTATCCAAATGGCAAAAATATAGAAGGAACCTACAACCGCATAGTCGCGCTCTCTAGGTTCAAATGGTTTTGGATTGGTATAAAAGATAATGGCAAGCCCAGTAAAGGCGAAAAACAAAAAGAGTGTATAGAAATTGTTTTGATCTTTTTTAAGCTGAAAGACAAGGCCAATAATCCCCAAAATTAAAGGAAAGAAAAAATAGGTATTACGTCCTTTGTTGTTCTTTACATCAGTAGGTAAATTGGACTGAGGGCCTAAGCGTATTTCATCTATAAAATCAATACCGCTTAACCAGTTTCCGTTGTGAATGTCTAAATTGCCTTGTTCATCATTTTGACGTCCTACAAAATTCCACATCAAATACCTTCCATACATATAGCCGAATTGATAGTCGAACATAAAGGTGAGGTTCTCCAAGAAGGTTGGTCTTTTTTTACTGTCGGCAGGTATGCCTGCAATGGCCTTGTAGTTGTCGATAACTGCTGGGTTTGGCATTCTAGGAATAAACCCTTTATGTTCATCGTTATAAACAGGTGTTACGTTTTTGTAATTGTTTACAATGATGTATTTACCTGTTTTGTAGTCTTTTTCGTATTTAGGTTTTTCATCTTTGTAGATAGGATTGTTCTTACTGTCTACTTTTTGTTCTCTGTTGTATACAATTGAGTAATACGTGTCGTAAAACACATTGGCATCACCATATTGCTCACGATTGTAATAGGCTAACAGTTCTCTAGCACTTGACGGGTTATTTTCGTTGATGGTTGTATTCGCATTTGCTCTTATTGGGAGCATTAGCCAGCAAGAAAAACCAATCATGATAAACAATACGGATAGGCTTAAGGTGTTTGCCAAATACAATTTGTTTTTTCGAGTGTAATTGAGTCCAAAATAAAATGCGGCAGCTAATACAAGTCCGGCAATAATACTCCCCGAGTTAAAGGGCATGCCTACGGTATTTATAAAGAAGAGTTCAGAAATACTAAAAAACTTCAGTGTAAAAGGGAATAAAAATTTAAAAACAAAAGCCAACACAGAAATGGCTACAACATTGGCAATAATAAATTTTTTGGGGTCAATGTCGCTGTAGTTTTTATAAAAATAAACAAAAACAATCGCAGGAATTACCAATAAAGATAAAATATGTACACCAAAAGAAAGGCCTACCACGTAGGATATTAACAGCAACCATTTATGCCCCCTAGGTTTGTGCATTTCGTTTTCCCATTTTAAGGCGAGCCAAAAGAGGAGTGCCATTAAAAAGGAAGACATAGCGTATACTTCAGCCTCTACTGCCGAAAACCAAAAACTATCGGAAAAGGTATAGGCCAAAGAACCTACCAATCCACTTCCCAACACCGCTATTGCTTTGCTGTCAGAAAAGTCACCTGATTTAAGCGCCAATTTTTTTGCCAAATTCGTGATGGTCCAAAACATAAATAAGATAGTAAATGCGCTGGCAAGTCCAGACATAAAGTTTACCATTTTGGCAATTTCAGTAACTTCTGAAGTGAACATGGCAAAGAAAGCTCCAAGCATTTGAAATAAAGGAGCTCCTGGTGGATGTCCTACTTCTAGTTTTACGGAGGTAGCAATATATTCTCCACAATCCCAGTAGCTCACTGTGGGTTCTAAAGTTAAAGTATAAGTAACCAGGGCAATGGCAAATACGAGCCATCCTAGTGTGATGTTTAGTTTTTTATAATTTGTAAGGAACATATGCTTTTCGTAGTATATCTGTGCGAATTTAACAATTATAAACGAAGTGTTCTTAACTATTTTTGCTAAAAATGGAAAGGGGCTTTGTTTTGCTGAGGTTTTGTCAACTATTTTGCCAGAATGAAGGTTTGGATTTGTATTCCAGAGTTTCAAAATAAAGGAAGAATAAAAAAACGATAAAAATGTTTGTAAAATTGAAACTTTCCCTTAAATTTGCACCCGCAATAAGCAATTGACCCATGGTGTAATGGTAGCACTCCGGTTTTTGGTATCGTCAGTCAAGGTTCGAGTCCTTGTGGGTCAACATCAATTGTAAAACGCCAGCTGAAAAGCTGGCGTTTTTTTGTTTAAAAGGTCGTTTATTTAATTTAGCTGAGAAGAAGGGCTTTTTCTCTAAGGGAAACAGCAGCGTTCACTAGATTTTCTAAAGCGTCTTTTGTTTCAGGCCATTCTCTGGTTTTTAATCTGCAATCTAGATGTACTCAAATGTTTAATTTTAGATATTTAAGTCAACAAAAGACTTGAGAAATTCCATTTCGGATCGCGATGTTTCTATAGTGTTGACATCTGGGTCCCTATCTGCAATGTTTTTTATGATGTCATTAAATTTGGATCTCGTCATGAACATCACTAGCGGAAATTCTAAAAGCCTTAACCGCCCAATTCAAATAATGAGCCTATTCTTTTGTAATTGATCGACTTGGAGTAATCATTAATATTGGTAGTGCACACAATACCTTTGTAATGGGATTTATAAAGCATTTTTATTCGATTTCTTTGTCATTTGTTGCTTCCTCATTCCAGGTTTCGCCCATCAAATTACCATAGCGGTGGTAGTTAATCGAGATGTTTTGTTCTGATAAATACACAAGCCATTCATAGGATCCGTGGTTGCTTGGTTTTTCCGAATAGACGTTTACAGCTCTGTTGTGACAATGTCTTAGGAAGTTGAAGTCGATTCTACTAGGGTTCAAAACACGTACGATGGTATCATGATCAATCAAATCGTAAATTTCATTCCAGGAACTTAGTTTTTTGTAGGTTGTAAGTTTGGCAATGTTTTCTGTGCTAAAACTATGTACGGGCACGTCGATAATTTTTCCAATTGCCTCAATCTTTGTGAGGTGATCTATGGAGACTTTAGCATCGAAACAAACAACAATACGTTTTGGCTTCAGGTAACGATTCTTGTTGTGTTGCCCTCGCAGATTTGCATAATCCATCGTTTGAGAAAAATGTTCATTGTAGGCAGTGGTATAGTTTTCAATAACTTTATTTAAAACCATCTTTTTCTCTTTTCTTTTAAGAAACTGACGGACATAATTGAAACCACCTGCCTTCATGCCAAATCCAAAACACGAAGCCTTCATACCTCCAAAAGGCTGTCTTTCTACAATGGCGCCTGTTGTAGGTCTGTTGGCGTATAAATTTCCTGCTTTGATTTGGTCTGCCCACACGTTTATTTCATTAGGGTCTAAAGTTTCAATTCCAGAGGTAAGACCATAATCCGTGCTGTTTACGAGGCCAATAGCTTCTTTTAGATTTTTTGCTTTCATGACCGATAATATGGGGCCGAATAACTCGTTTTGAAAAGCGAAATCCTCCGTGTCAATTCCCCATTTAATTCCTGGAGACATCATGAAATTACCGTTTAATTTAGGTTTTAGTAACCATTGTGATTCTTC
Source organism: uncultured Flavobacteriaceae bacterium (assembly GCA_943789365.1). GTDB lineage: Bacteria > Bacteroidota > Bacteroidia > Flavobacteriales > Flavobacteriaceae > Flavicella. The sequence goes on from CALSTV010000001.1 coordinate 1,902,040, forward strand.
TGTGTTATCAAGCACAGTTCGTAAATTTTCATTGATAGGAACTGCTAGCGGTCCAATGTCTGTTTCTAAATTCCAAGGGTTGCCATGTGTTTTACTTTCGGCACAGTCTTTTAGTAGGTTGCGAAAATGTACATCATTAAATACTTCTTCTTCTAAAATCAATAAGGAAGTAGCTGAGCATTTTTGTCCGGCATTACCGAAGGCAGATTGTACCACATTTTCAATGGCTTGTTCTCTGTCTGATAATGCAGTAACGATCGTGGCATTTTTACCTCCAGTTTCAGCAAACAGAGGAAGATAGGGTGTTCTGTCTAAAAGGTATTTTGCCGTATTTGTACTTCCTGTTAATAGGATTGCATCAAATAGTTTAGGTTTGGTCAACAAGGGATCCAAAGTGTGTTCATGTGCCGGAAGAAATGCAAAAGCATTTTTGGGGATTCCAGCCTCCCATAGTGCTTTCGAAATAAGATATCCACAAGCCGCAGCATTTTGAGAAGGCTTTAAAATGACTCTCTTTCCTGCCGCCAGTGAGGCTAATACACCGCCAATGGGGATGGCAATTGGAAAATTCCATGGCGACAATACTAGATGTACACCTTCATTTTTATATTCAAGGTTTTCATGCAAAGCAATGTCTAAGATGTTTTGAGCATAGTAGTTCGCAAAGTCAACTGCTTCCGAAACTTCTACGTCGACTTCTGCAATTGTTTTTCCTAGTTCACTGACGGCAACACCTATGAGATCTCCTCGATTTTTTTCAATTTCAACAGCCGCTAATTTTAGAAATTTAGCTCTTTCTTCATTGGAGTAGGTTGTCCATGGTGAATCTGAGCTTAAAAAGATGCGATAGTCATCGAGATCTGCCAGTTCATAGTTCCATGGATGTGTACCATTCCATGAATCTAGTTGAATGCGTTCTCTTTCTTTTTTTGTCAAATCACCAACGACAGGAATTGTGTTTCCAAGGATTGATATGGGGTCATTCCAGCGGGTTTTTAGCATTGAAACCCAACTTCGATTTGCAGGAAGAATCCAGTCGGTATTTGCTACGTTCTTAAAAGCATCTTGCGTTGAGAAAGTTTGTGTAGTTCTGTCTTGATTTCTGTTTGGTGTTGTGGGAACGGATTCCAATCTTTCAACAGATTTGATAAATTGTTCCTGTAATTTATTCCATTGTAAACTGCCAACTTCAAGTTGAAAACCTTCTCTTAAAAAGTTACCTTCTTGGGTGCCTTCATCCAGTCTTCTTACCAAATAGGCAATCGCATTATTGTAATTTTCTTCTTTGACAATAGGTGTGTATAACAGCACAGAAACTTTTCTTTTTAAAAGTTCATATACGGTTTCATCGGCCATACCTTCGAGCATTTCGAAATCGACAAAATTTTGAATTTTTTCTTCTTGTACCCGTTGTAATGCAAAGGCCAAGTCGAATATATTGTGTGAAGCAATTCCAATGTTTACTGCCTTTGCGGTATCTGCATGGAGCATTTCTAGCAATACTTTTTTGTAGTTAGCATCGGTGTCTAATTTTGAGTGATAGGTGGTTAATGGCCAGTCTTCAATGGAAGCTTCTGTTTTTTCCATTTCCAAATTTGCTCCTTTTACCAATCGAATTTTAATAGGAGCTCCACCGTTAGAAATGCGCTGAACCGCCCAATTCTTGAGTTTTTGAAATATGGCATAGGCATCTGGTAAATAAGCTTGCAATACAATACCAGCACGTAGGTTTTTAAATTCTGGAAGGTCTAATGTAGTCATAAAGACGGCTACAGTAATTTCTAGATCACGATAGGCTTCCATATCTAAGTTTACAAATTTCAAAACCCCAGTTTCTTTTTCAATGACTAGCAATTCTCTGTAAATTACGGTGAGTTTTGTCACTAAATGTTCAACAGTCACATCAAAGGCTAATGGTTTGATCTGCGATGAAATGGTAGAAATTTTTATTGAGATATAGTCTACATCTTTTTGTCGTAGCAGTGCGCAGTATGCTTCAATTCGCTCTTCGGCAGCGCTTTCACCAATTAAGGCTTCTCCAATAGGGTTTACATTCAATTGAATGTTCTCATTTTTCCTCTTTTGTAAGTGTTTTTTGAATTGATTGCTGTTTTCAAAATACAATGCCGGACTGGTAACACGTTTTATCTGTCCTAGAAGAATGGGGATACTTATACTTGGTAACCGAAATCCAATGCTTTGAAATATACTGATGAGGATTTTTTCAGTACTTGTAAAAAGAGCGAGGGAGGTTGAAGGTGTTTTTAAGAGTTTTACAATATAGTTGGCAATCCTTTTTCGATTCAAGGATCGAAAGGAGGTGTCGAGCATTCTAATTAAAAAAACTTTTGCCTCTGGCGCTTTAATAATCGGCCCCATACGCCTAGTAAACAGAGTAGCTTTGGCTTGCTGCTGTGGTTTTTGCAGAGCTTCAGCAAGTGCGGTGCTTTTTGCGACGAGTTCGTTTAAGTAATCTTTTTTCATTCGGTGTTTTTAGCATAAACATTAAACAACTAAGTGGCATAATTTTTTTTTTTGAATGTAAGACAATTTGAGAAAATATCGAATAAATAAATGTTGTCAATTTGAAGCGTTGTTTCTCTTTTTTGTATCTTGATAATTGAATATTAAAAACCTGTATTTTATGAAGTCTAGAACAGCGAAAGAATCATTATCCATTGCAACAGATTTGGTCTTGCCAAGTGACACAAATGCCTTGAATGGGATGTTTGGAGGTGAATTGTTATCGCGGATGGATCGAATTTGTTGTATTGCTGCACAACGACATTCGGGACATATTGCGGTTACGGTTTCCGTGAATCATGTCGCTTTTACCAATCCTGTTCCTTTGGGGAGTACAGTGACTATTGAAGCAAAAGTTTCTAGAGCCTTTGGGTCTTCGATGGAAATATATGCCGATGTTTGGATAGAAGACCGCCTATCGGGTAAAAGAACCAAGGTAAATGAAGGGATTTATACGTTTGTTGCTTTGGATAAGGATCGGAATAAAGTAGCTGTTCCTGAACTGATTCCTGAAACACCACTCGAAAAGCAACGCTACGGAGCAGCTTTGAGAAGGCGCCAATTAAGTTTGGTATTGTCGGGGAAATTAGAGGCAAAAGAAGCTACGGAAATACGGTCTTTGTTTGACTAAAAAAGTATTAAAGACGCAATAGCCAAGACTTAGGGTTTTCTTTATGGGTGTCTCTCCAAATCTGGAATTTTAAGATGGTTTTGCCCGTGACCTTATCGCTATATATTTTACCGATACTTTGTTTTAAACGAACCTTGTCTCCTTTTTGAACCGAAATGGTTTCTAGATTGCTATACAAAGAAATATAATTTCCGTGTTGTATATACACGGTTTTCACTCCGTTTGAACTCACTTGAATGGCGAGGACTGTTCCTTCAAAAATGGCTCTTGCCGTAGCTCCCTTGTTTGTGGCAATATGAATTCCATTACTTTGTATGGTGATACCTCTTAGAGTTTTATGTGGGATTTTTCCAAAATTACGTACCACCAAAGCATTGGTTACCGGCCATGGTAGTTTGCCTTTGTTTTGTGCAAATTTTGTGGCCAAGACTTTAGCTTCTGGCGTCAGCACAAAACCTTTTGCTGTGCTTTTACTTTTCTTTTTAGATGCAGCAATGGCGTCGCGAATAATTTTTTCTATTTGCTTGTCTATTTTGCGCTCCTCTTCTTGTTTCTTTTTAATCTCTGCTCGGTATTTCTTTTCCTGTGTTTTTACTTCAGCAACTAATGCTTCCTGTTCTTTCTTTTCTATTTCAATAGTGGCCTGTACTTCTTTCTGTGTAGCGAGTAGGTTTTCTTTTTGGATTTTTTGCACCTGCAAATCACTGTTCAATATTTTTATCTTTTCCGTTTGTACTGCAATCGCTTCCCCTTGTTTTTTACGGTATTCTGTATACTGACTCATATACTGAAGTCGTTTGTATGCCTGCTGGAAGCTTTCTGCGGAAAGGATGAACATCATCCTACTTTGCATGGATTTACTTTTATAGGATTGGTAAACCATTGCGGCATAATCGTCTTTCAATAGTTGCAATTCTTTTTCAAGTGCATTAATCTTGTTTTTATTTTTAGTTATTTTTCCATTCAGCAAACGAGTTTCTTGATTTAAAACAGCAATAAGTTCTGCCTGAACTTTTATTTTTTTGTTTAGATCACTAATTTGAGAGAGTATATTTGTTTCTTCTTTTTTAGTGGCAAACAAAAGAGAATTTACCTTTTTAATCTCTTGTTGCAAACGCGCTCTTTTGGCTTCCAATGATTTTTGCGTAGGGTTTTGTCCGAAAGTAGTATTAGAAATACAAGTCAAAAACAGGAGAAGGAGTAGTTGTACTCCACGAGTTTTCATAGTTTTTGAGAAAAGAGGGAAATCAGACATTTTTATTTTTTTGAAATGTTTTTATAACCGCTTGGTATTTTATAGGGGAAAGACAAGGGTTCATCGAGCCGAATGTTTTTATAAGAAATTGACAAGTTTGCATTGTTTTTGTTGTCTTTTACAACAATTTCCATACGACCTGGAATATTGGTTTTTTCCACTTCCTTAAAATCGGAATAATTGATTGCTAAAAAGCGTCCCTGATCATAGCTTCGAATTTCTTGTTTTTCTATTTTATAATTAATAGGATGTATCCAAAGTAAAATATCCGCGATTCCGTTGGGCGTATTTGGGCTCAACAAATGTGCTAATTGGTCGATACTGGCTTCGTAATCTTTTGGGTTCAGTTTGTAGAGGGCATCACCTAGGATTAAGTTTTGTAACATGGTGAAATTGAGGTCGGCACCCAATATTTCATTGATTTTAGAAAAGTCCCCTTCGTAATAAGTCTTGGTCAATTTGGTATAATAACTCACTCTAGTTGGTGTGATTATAGCTTTTGCAACGGAAAAACCAAATACAGATCCGCTCATCCAAATAGTTTTATCTTTTTCAAGTCTCAAGGATACATTTAAGGTTTGCGATTGCCCCGATTTTTTAAAGCTTACCTTTAAATCGGTTGAGAGCGTCTTGTTTTTAAAATTGCTCTTTTCATGTCCCCTTACCACTTTCTTCGCAGAAAGGGCTTCAATATCAGAACGATCTGTAATTGGTTTTGAAGTGCCACAGGAAATAAGAATGAGTAGAATGGCTGTTGCAAAAATGCGAAATTTCATAGAATGAGGTATTCAAATTTTGAGTTTGCAAGATACGTTTTTTAGAGCGTTATAGAATTTAAGTTTCGTTAATTTTTGAACCTTTATGTTTCTCGAAAATTCATAGCCAATTGAATGCGTTTTCGTTGTAGGTCTACTTTATTTAAAAAAGGAATTGAGCTAATAAAGACCTTGCTGTTTCCAAAGTTTCTTATACAATTCGCTGTTTTTTAGAAGTTCCGGGTGATTTCCTTGTTCAGTGACTTTCCCTTTATCTAAAACGAAAATTTTGTCGGCGTTTTTTACAGTACTCAATCGATGGGCAATAACCAAAATTGTTTTTCCTTCTGAAACAAGTCTTTGCACCGCCTTTTGAACAAAAGTCTTAGAAACAGTATCCAATGAAGAAGTTGCTTCATCAAAAATAAGGATTTCAGGATTTTTGTACAAGGCTCTTGCAATGGCTATACGTTGTTTTTGTCCCCCGGAAAGCATGGCTCCATTTTCTCCGATTGGTGTTTCAAAACCGTTCGGTAGTTGTTCAATAAGATCTAAAAACCCTAGTTCTTTTGTAAGTTCAAGAACTCTCTTTAAATCACATTTATATTCACCGACTGCAATATTTTCAAGGATATTACCAGAAAATAATTCAATGTTTTGTGGTACAGCCGCTACCAAATTTCTGAGACTTTTATTGTTGATGTATTTGATGTCATTTTTTTTGATACTAATACGACCCGAGTTGATTGTATATAAGTTTTGTAATAAGGACGCTAAAGTGCTTTTGCCTGAGCCACTTTCACCTACAATTGCAGAAACTTTACCTTTTTGAAAAGTGATATTAAAATCCGTAAAGATGTCGGTACGTGTTCCATATGAAAAAGAGACATTTTTAAAATTAATGTCTCCAATCATATCTTTTGTTAATTCCATTTTTTCACTGATTTCTTCCCGTTCTAAGTCCATAATTTCAAAAAGACGATCTGCGGCAATCAATGCATTTTGCATAGATTTATTGGTTTCTATTAGTTGTGCTACAGGCCCGGTAAAATAGCCTATCAATGCATAGAAGGACATGAGTTCTCCGGGGGTTATTTCATTTTCAAGTACGTAATATGCTCCGGTCCACATTAATATTATAGTAAACAGCATTGCTAAAAAACCTGTTGAGGAATTGGCAAATATATCGTTGAGCGCGGAAGAAAATACGGTGTTCAGTAATTTTACAAATCGATTTTCTGTTTTAGTATTGGCGTATTCCTCTATTCCGAATTGCTTGATTGTTTTCATGGAGTTTAATGATTCAACCAATTGACTTTCAAGATTGGCAGCATTTTCCATTAGTTTGCGTTCGTTCTTTTTGTTCAATCGATTTACTATTGTGTAAATGACTATATATATTGGGATTACAGCCAAGATTATTAAGGCTAGTTTCCAGAAATAGGTAAACATTAGGGTAAAAGAAAAAACTACGATAAATGTGTTGACAACAACGTTGATAGCAACGTCATTAATAAAAGCCCGAATTTTTACAGCATCATTAATTCTTGAAGTTATCTCCCCAATTTGCATGGTGTCAAAAAATCGCTGAGGTAATGTCAACAAATGTTTGTAATACCCTAAAATTAATTTGGCATCCATCAATTGGCCTGTTCGTAAAATAAGAAGGCTTTTATAGGATCCTATGAATGTTTGCAATACAAGGATTAATAACATTGTAATGCTTAAAAGGTTTAACAATTTAGTGTTTCCACCTACCAATACGTAATCTGTTATTTTTTCAATGTATATTGAAGTTGATAAGCCTAGTAGTGTGTAAATAACAGCGCCAAATAGAGCTTGTATAAGCACTTTTTTATGCGGAAGTAGTAATTCTTTGAACCGTGTAACAATCGCAATTTTTTTGTTTTCAGGTCTGAAGTTTTGAGAAGGTACCAGCAATACAATAACCCCTGACCATATTTTCAGAAAATCTTCTAAGACATATTTCACAATCTCTCCAATTGCAGGGTCCATTATTTCAATGGTTGTAGTATTCACTTTATATATAACCACAAAATGATGTAATGGATTTTGTTGATCACCCATAATGACATGGGCAATTGCCGGAAGTGGAATTAGGGATAGGGATTCACTACTACCTTTCACGCCTTTGGCATTGAAACTCATTTTTTCGGCGGCATTTAATAGTCCCAAAACATTAGTTCCTCTTTTGTCTGTGGATGCATATTGCCGAATTTTGGCGATGGGAACACCTAATTTAAAGTGTGCCGCAACCGATGCCAGACATGCCGCCCCACAGTCTCGAATATCATGTTGTTTGATTTTAATCTTCACAGCGTTGCTATTGATTAACTAAAGTTATTTCTTCGTTCAATAATTTGGGGTTAAGCCAATCATCTACTTTGTCAAATAATAAATTCCAGAGACTTCGTTCAGTTAACGAGAACCTTGCTGTACAAGTCATTCCTTTTTTTAATTGGGCTTTAAACCCTTTTTTTAATAGGAGTTCATGGGTTTTCAATTTGCATCGTACTTTGAAGTAGTTCTGCGATCCGTTAATTGTTATATTTCTGTCAATTTCATGGACAATTGCGTTTCCAAATCCCCATTGATTGTAATTGAATGCATCTAGTTGCAATTTTACCGGCTGACCTGTTTTTATAAATCCAATATCTTTTGGTTGTATATAGCATTCTACAATTATTTCATCATCTGGTGAAATTTCTCCAATGGTTTCATTGGTCTTAAGGTAGACTCCCTGTTTTACGCCCGAATAGTTTATTATCGTTCCGGAGATGGGGGCTCTGATTGTGTAATTTTTCTTTTTCTCCATAAGTTGAGCAATTTCACCTTCTTGATTCTTAATTTGTTCTTCTATCTCCTCTTTTTTAGAGTGCCATGAACTGACTGTTTTATTTTTGTAGGTAGCAATTGTTTTGTTCGAAACTTCAAGCTCATATCTTGCCTTTTCATAATCAGATTTGGAGATGACGTCTTCCTTATAGCCTTTTTCGAATCGTTTGTAATTGTATTCAAGCTGGTTTCTTTGAGTTTCCAGCTCCTGGATTTTTTCTAAAAAATGTATTTTCTCTTTAATATATAGGTCTGTCTTCAATAGTTCGTATTTTTCTTCGCAGAGCAAGGATAGGTCGTTATGCTGTTCGATTAGGTTGATTAGTGTTTTTTCTTTTGTTTGGGCTTCGATAGATTCTATTGTGGAATCGATTTTCAATAACAGTTCTCCTTTTTGAACAATTAGGTTGTTTTTTAAATTGACATGGCTTACTTTTCCTTGTACTAAAGAGGAGATAATTACATTTTCTTTTTGAGATCTTAACATGCCCCGTGCCTGACTATCAACAGTTATGTTAATAAAGGGCAAAGCAGCAAAACATATTACAATAACGGCTAGCACAATTAGGTATATTAAATTTGATGATTTGTTGTGTTTGTAATCTAAAGTTAAAACGCTGTTTTTTATGTCTTCTGAGTAATTCATCTGTACCTAATTAGTAAACGGAATGTTTTCGTTTTTTGATTCGACAATGTAACTTTCAATTATTTTTTGCTTATAAAGTAGTTCGTATTTGATTTGGGTCTTTTTTAGTTGTGAAAAGACATACTCGTTTTTCTTTCCGGTAAACTCAAAGGTGTTTATTTCTCCTATTTCATAAAGTTTTGCTGAGAATTGATAAACCTCTTTAGTTTGCTTTTCTGTTTTTGTTGCTGCCGCATAATTTTGTTTAGCAGCCATGATATCAAAGTATAAGGTTTCTACTGTGTTTGTGATGTCTTGCTTTTCCTGAGCCAATTTTATTTTTTGAAGTTCTCTTTTTAATTTCGACTGGTGGATTTTGGTTTTGGTGTTTCCTTGATTGAAAACAGGAATTTGCAAACCGACACTTCCGTATTGATAAAGATTGTTGCGAAATTGTTCGTTAAAAGACAGGTTTTGGTTGTCAAAAATTTGTTGAGCAGATGTTCCTAAACTATAATCGAAGGTAATTTTTGGAAAATATTGGGTTTTGTAATTTGCAATTTCGTTTTCTGAAAGTTTTACCTTTTGTTTTGCTATTTCAACACTTATGCTGTTAGATAGAGCAAGTGAAATAAGCTCCTCTAGATTTATTTCTTTTTTTAGAGTTTCATTTGAGTTGTCAATGATTTCAAAATGTTGCTTGTCAGGAACTTGAAGTAAAACAGCCAACTCAAACAAGGCTCTTTTATAGTTGATTTTTTCAGTTTGGTATGTTTGCCAATCTTGTATCCAATTGGATTTTTCTTCACTTAGCTCATTTTTGGCAATGTTTCCTAATTCGAAAAGTTTCTCTTTACTTTTTATAAATTTTTCTCGGTTGGCGAAAATGTTTTTTGCAAGCTGTAGTCGCTCTTTTGCAATTAAAACAGAGTAGTACTTTGCAATAATTTCCAACTTCAATTCAAACTTATTTTGTTGGGCAGTTAACAGCGTAGTTTTTAATTTAATTTCCTGATTTTGGATGTTGATTTTTTGAGCGTTGTTGTTCCACAGTGTGACAGATGCATTGATTCTTGCATCATTTCTGTAACTTCTTATTTCTTTGTACTGTCCGATAAATTCTCCTGAAAACATCTGTTGGAATCCATAGGAAAGACTATTGTTGAGTGTCGCGGATAATACGGGCAGCCTTTTGTTTTTTTGAAATTTCAATTCCTTTGCTTGAATTTGATGTTGGAAGTTCGCTTCCATTATTTGTAGGTTGTTGAGAAAGGCAAATGAAATACAATCATCTAAGGTCCATTTTTCTTGGGAAAACAAGTTAAGGCTCAGAAATAGGAACAGTTTGTTTATTAAAAAATTCATAGCTTAAATTTTTATTATTCAATTGACGGCTATTTTCACCGGAATAAGGCATAACCAATGAGAATTCCTATTAAAAAAAGAAGGATGAGTTCTATTGAAACGTTTTGAGTGAATGGATTCTTTTTCTTGTTCATGATGTCAATAAATTTAATTCGAGGTTGATTTGAGTGAGTTTGTTTTGCGTTTCAAAAGAATATTCTTTTGATTCATTTAAATAGTATTCAAACAACGATTTAGATGCATTAAGGATTTTTATTTTTGTAGCAATATCAGTTTGTAGTTCCGCGTCCAGAAATAATAGTTCCGCAACAATGTGAATTTTTTTTAAAGAGCCATTCTCTTCTAATTGAATGAATGTAACCAGCTCATCTTTAGTGCCGGTTCTAAAAAACTGTGCATCTATTCCTAAAAGCGCGTAGCTATCGGTAAGCTGTTGCTTGGCTTTTTCTGTTTCATTGGTGTCAATATTATTTGCGATCCTTTGAATGGCATCAAATAACTGTTGTATCAATCGGATGAAATAATCTTTTTCAATCATGATTTTCTTTTTTATCTATTATATAAAATCCACATTCTGTAGGATGGTCTAAAAGCAGTTTGTTTTTTGGAATCTTTAAACTCAATAAGTAAATGATAATGTCTCCTCCGGCAGAAAACAACATAAAAGCGCCAAAAAAAAACGTAAAAAATTTGCCAAATACCATTCCAGCTATCATTGGTACTAAACCCAATATTATACCTGGCATTAATAACGCAATTCTGTACTGAAAAACTAGTAATGGTTTTCTACAATGTGCATAGGGTGTGAGTTTTCTCCATAAAATTCCAATTTTCACGTCACACCAGCCGTTTTCAGAAAATGCGGCAAAGAATATTGCATGAATTAACTCATGAATAAAAATTGAAAACAAGGCAAGTAAGACTAAATAGAATAATCTTAAAGGAGAGTCAATATAGGCATCAAAATTTGGGAATTTCCAAATATAAAAATAGGCTATAAAAAAAATAGATAATACTGGCAGAAAAAGTAATCCTAATAGATTTACTTTTGTTATTTCTATCGTTCTCTTATCTTTCATTTTTTCTAGTTTGAAATAAAATTATTGTTTTGAATTTTCGAAACAATTATCGACAAATCATTCACTCTGAGTTTTATACAATTTTATTTTTCATCCATTTTAAATAAAATACGTTCAATTTCATCAAATTCTGTTTTTTTAAACTCTTTGAGCTTTGTGTCTTGAATAAGGAGAATTGATTCACAAATACTATATAGAGAATCCAAAATGTGAGAAGAAATAATGACAATGCCATTTTTTACTTTTTCTTTCAGGTAATTTGTCAACCTATAGTTCGATTCAATATCTAAACCATTGAACGGTTCGTCTAAAAGATATATTTGAAAATCCTTTTGGAAGATGGCATTCAAGTATATTTTTTTTTTCATTCCTGTGGAAAATTCCTTTATCAATTTGTTTTGAGGGATTTCAAATAAATCCTTTTCATCGGTTTTTTCGATTTCCAATAATTCTGCATAAAATTCCTTGAACTCAGAAGAGGTCAATTCACCATAAACATGAGGTTCTGTAGGGCACCAAGCAACTTCACTTATATTTAGTTTGTGACCCTTAAATTCGGTATTACCTTTGTATTTCACCAATCCTAAAATGCACTTAAAAAAAGTTGTTTTCCCTTGGCCGTTTTTACCCACAAGGCCATAGAGACTTCCTTTTTCAAAGGGATATTCTATGTTTTTGATAACGGTTTGTTGTCCATATTTTTGTTCTTCAATTCTAAGGTTTAAAGTCATGATTTGAGTTTTTTTAAATTTTTGTTTCCCGAATAAATCAAAAATGGTATGGCCACAAAAGGTAAAAAGTGGTCAAAACCGGCAAGAATGATAACATATAAGAGTTGCTGCTGAAGGGGTCTGTTAAAAAAAGAGTATTTAATCAGAATATTTATCATTACCGGAATAATTAGTAATGGAATCCATTTCAACAATGCAAACTTCCCTGAAATAAATATTATTATTCCTGTTGGAATTAATAAAAAAAGACTATTGTAAATAGCTGATTTAAATTGTTCAACAAGGTAGTTTTTGCTTTTGTTAACTTTAATAAAATAGATTTTCTCTCTGTAAAAGGATGGGATACTGAGTGTGAAGGCTACCATCAAAATAGCGAATAATATCAGGTTATTATTATCGTACAACAAACCAAGAATAATAAATAATGCAATCGCGACCAAAACTGAAAAAAGTTTGTATTTTCTAAAACAAATCACCCAAAAAGGGTCGAATAATTTAAAAGGATATTTATTTATACGAGCGTTGTAACGGGGTAAGTTCAGGTATAACATTAGTACCAGTTGATACAATAAAAATGAAACCCATTGTCTGGCTAAGACTAGCGGTATGGTAAATGGTAGACTGTAAATTGAATATTCCACATAATAGATACGCTTATAATGTTTATTGTATCTCAATAAGTCGCAATCTTCTCTTTTCAAGTGTCGGACTAATATATCTAAAGAAAATAAAAGAAAATAAAAGTGATATTCCTTTGTGTATTGTAGTAAAAGATAATCTGTAATGCCTAAAAAAAGCAATACGGTCAAATAAACAGAAAAGTCTACTTTTCCAAATAGTTTTCTCAATCGAATTAAAATAAAATACCAAATTATTTTGATCATACTGCTCTGTTAAAATTAGCACTTAGAACTTGTGAAATTCTAAGTGCTATTTGCTAATACGCTTTATGGGTTCCCATAGGACCTAATAGATACCATGCGACCACTATTGCCAAAGGTAAAATTCCCCCTTCAACCTCACGTACTTCTTGGGGATTCAATTCCAGCACCCCATAATTTTCTAAATTTTTCATAATCTTAAAATTTTAATTAAACATTTAAATTTTGTCAAAATCTTCAAATGTGCACCTAAAAAAACTTTGACAGCTATCAAATATAAATGCGCCCACTGCCAAACACTGGCAGTTTGCTGTTTTTTTGTGATAAAATTATTATTTCGAATTTTCCAGTTTTCATAATTGAATTATCATTCCTCATTTTACAACAACTATCGACAAATCAGTCACTCTGAGTTTTATACAATTTTCATATTTTTTAGTAAAAAGGAAGCATTTCTATTTTTTGAAATACCTTGTTTTAATTTATAATCGAAATGAAGTTCATCTTCTAAAATATCGCCATCGAAATACGCATTTTGAATTTGTTCGTACTTATCTGTTAGCGTACAAAGGCTTAAATCATGAGTTGCAATCAATCCGGTTGTATTTAATAGCAACAATTTTTCAAGAAACTGTTTAGAGCCTTCTGCTTTATCTATACTGTTCGTTCCTTTTAGGATTTCGTCTAAAACAACAAAATAATGTTCTTGTTGTAAGGCTTCAACAATTAATTTCAATCTCTTTAATTCAGAGAAAAAGTAAGAGGTGTCTTTAGCTAAAGAATCAACAGTTCTCATACTTGTGATTAATTTTACCGGACTGTATTTCATTTCGGAAGCGCAAACCGGTAATCCTATGTTTGCCATTACAATACTCAAAGAAACAGTTCTTAAAAATGTGCTCTTTCCAGCCATATTGGAGCCAGTTACAATTGTAATCGTTTTTGAATTTATTAGGCAGTCATTTGTAATTCTCTTTTCGATATCCAATAATGGGTGTCCTAAGTCTTTTGCATGGATCACTGTGTCAGTGTCGGTAATTTCAGGAAAGGTATAATTGGGATGATTGAAAGCAAAGTTGGCCAAACTGTTTTGTGCGTCAAAGAAAGAGACAATTTCAAAACACTCTGAGACGTAATGCTTGTATGAAAGAATCCACTTTTCAATTTTGTATGCTTGCCATAAATCCCATAAAAACAAAGAGTTTCCTATAAAAGCAAAGAGTAAATTATTTCGTTGGTCCAAAGCATCTAGCGCTTTAGAGAATTTTTGAAAGATTAAAGATGCGTTTTTGTTATTCCTTCTTAATTTTTCTTGCATCGAGATCAAAATTCTGGAATGATACGTTTCATTTTCTATCATCTCTAAAAGCTTGTAGTATAGCTCTATATTAACCCTTGATTTGGAAGAATTGTCATAGATTTTATTAACTTTAGATACAAAAAGACTAGAAATACCCAGTCCAACAAAAATCCAAACCACTAAATGTGAGAATATTAAATAGTCAAAAAAGATACCAAAGAAAATTGAAATTGTAAAGGAAGAAAAAACGAGTACAATCTTCAATATATGTTTTGGCAAGAGAGCTTGATGATTCTGAATCCATTTTAAGGTTAGTAAAATAGGTGTCGTGTTTTTTACTAAATTGGCTGTTGTTGAAAAATTTTGTCTCCATGTGACTTTAGTGGATAATTCTTTGATGATTTCCTGCCTATGTTCAATGCCCTTTTCGTTGTTTTTATTTATTAAATTAGAAAGATGTAATTTTCCTGCTATTGTGCAAGTTCTATTGATAGATTGAAAAAAGGAATCCTTTCCAAACAAGTCAATATCATTACTATAGAAATGCATTAAATCTGAAAATTCATGGCCTGAATCAAGTAGAATAAAATTTCCATGAAGCGCGTTTATTTCAATATCGTTAAGTTTAACTAGTTCCGTAAGTTTTCTTTCTCTATGTTTTAAATTGAGTGAAATAAAGAAAACAATAAAAAAAATGAAGGTTCCAATTATTCCTGAAAGTAGCATTAGATAATGAGAAGTCAAATAATAATAAACAAGAAATAGAGTTGCCGAGAAAATTGCAAGTCTAAGTAGACCTATCCAAAATAAATATTTTTGAATTTTTCGCAAAGTGTTTGCATATCGATCTCTGTTGAGTTTATAGGTCAGTATTGGGTCGTTTACCATTTGAATAAGATTAAATTATTTTGCTTTGATTTGAATAATTCACTTCCGAAAACTCAAAAAAGAGACCATTTTGTAAAAAACAGTCTCTTCATAATTCATTAATATATCACGCCATAATGATATAATCTGCCATTCCTGTATTAAACCATCCACTTGATATGGTTACCCATGGAAACCATCCTCCCCCTTCAACTTCACGCATTTCTTGGGGATTCAATTCCAGGACCCCATAATTTTCTAAATTTTTCATAATCTTAAAATTTTAATTAAACATTTAAATTTTGTCAAAACCTTCAAATGTGCACCTAAAAAGATTTTGACAGTTGTCAAATATAAATGCATCCACTGCCATAGCTTGGCAGTTTGCTGTTTTTTTGAAAATGACGACTTCCGGCATTGATTTTTATTAGTTCGTCGCCTTTTAAAATTTCAATTTGAAAATGCATACGAAAATCGAAATCCGTGCTATAATAATAGGTAAATGACTTCCTGCTATAACATAGAGGAGCCTCCATTTCTTTTAAGCTGTCAAGCAAACGAAACAAAGAGCGTTCGCTGATTTGCATTCTTCTTGCAAACTCTATGGGCATTCCTGTTTTTTCTTGTTTGATTAAATTGTGTGCTTTACGCAATTTCACCAACCGACTTATATTTTTCATATCACAGCAGTTTATATATTTTAAAAATGTCGGGGGGAAGTCCTGTAAAAAAGACCGGAGGGGAAAGGCTCATCAATGTAAATAAGAACAGTTCCGAGCACGAAAAACAAATATAGGATAGAAAATCGTAAAAGTCAATCCCTAAATCTAGGGATATTTGTTTTTCATCAAAAATAGTGATGCAGACAGAAGGTGAATTCTAGGGGACTTGTAAAACGCGTAGGAAATCTATCATTCTTCCCTAAAATTCATAGCCAATTGAATGCGTTTTCGTTGTAGGTCTACTTCTTCCACACGTACCTTTACCTGTTGGTTAAGTGCTACTACATCACTTACATTACTCACGTATCCGTTGGAAAGTTTGGAAATATGTACCAAACCACTTTCTTTGATACCGATGTTTACAAAACAACCAAAATTGGTCACGTTGTTTACAATACCCGGTACAATCTGACCCACTTTTAGATCTTCAATCTTTTTAATATTCGGGTCGAATTGAAACAGTGCTGCTTTTTGTCTAGGGTCTAACCCGGGCTTTTCCAATTCTTTGACGATGTCTTTTAAGGTAGGCAAGCCAATAGTGTCGGTACAATAATCGTCGAGCACCAGAGAAGCTAACAAATCCTTATTTCCAATCAGTTTGGAAAGGTCTACTCGTAAGGCATTCGCCATTTTTTTAACAACGCCATGACTTTCCGGATGTACGGCAGAATTGTCGAGTGGATTTTCTGCGTTGGGAATACGCAAAAACGCCACCGCTTGTTCATAAGCTTTGGCTCCCAAACGAGGGACGTTTTTGATGGCAACTCTACTAGGAAAACCACCGTTTTCATTTCTGTAATTCACAATGTTTTCTGCTAATTTAGGCCCAATTCCTGAAACATAACTCAATAAAGAGCTGCTGGCAGTATTAAGATTTACACCTACACTATTTACGCAGCTTTCTACAACTACATCTAGTTTTTCTTTGAGTTTGGATTGGTCAACATCGTGCTGATATTGGCCAACGCCAATAGACTTTGCATCTATCTTCACTAACTCCGCCAACGGATCTGCCAAACGCCTTCCAATGGAGACGGCACCTCTTACGGTCACATCGTAATTGGGAAATTCATCACGGGCAATTTTGGAGGCAGAATAAATAGAAGCACCGGCTTCATTTACGACATACACTGGAATTTTACGGTCGAATCGTACTTTTTTTACCAAAGCTTCAGTCTCTCGGGAGGCAGTTCCGTTACCGATAGCAATGGCCTCAATTTGATAGGCATTTACCAAAGAACTCAGTTTACCCATAGCTTCTTTCTCTTTGTGTAGGTAAATGGTTTCGTTGTGTTGTAGGGCACCGTAGGTGTCGAGACAAACCAGTTTGCATCCTGTTCTAAAACCTGGGTCTAAAGCCAAAATAGCCTTTTCTCCTAAAGGTGCTTGTAAGAGTAGTTGTTTTAAGTTTTTGGCAAATACATCTATGGCATTGGTGTCTGCTTTTTCTTTGGCTTTTGTAAGCGCTTCATTGGAAAGTGAGGGAGCCAAGAGTCGTTTATAGGCGTCATTTATGGCCAACTGTATGTGTGTTGCACAATCGTTTTGAGAACGGATGATTCTATTTTCAATTTTTGAAATAGCCTCTTCTTTGTCAATACTTATTTTTACACGAATAAAACCTTCGTTTTCTGCACGTAGAATGGCAAGTAAGCGATGCGAAGGACAACGGCTCAGGCTTTCTGACCAATCGAAATAATCGCGGAATTTTTGGGCTTTTTCAGCTTGAATGCCCTCTGTACCTTTTTTATTTTCTTTGGAGTTGATGATTGCATTTCTTTGGAAATTAAAGCGCAGTTGATTGCGCACATCCAAACGTTCACTGATCCATTCGGCCATGATATACCTTGCGCCTTCGAGCGCTTCTAGTCCATTTTCAATACTTCCTTTTACAAATTTTTGTGTTGTGTATTCCAAATCTTGCACATTCTGAGCCATGATCATTTTGGCAAGGCCCTCTAAACCTTGTTCACGAGCGGTATCTGCCTTTGTTTTACGCTTTTTTTTGTAAGGTAGGTAGAGGTCTTCCAAATCGCTAAGTAGGGAAGCATTTTTTATTTTTCCCTCTAAAATTGCATCCAACGCCCCTTGTTCTTGAATGGATGTAAGGATGGTCTTTTTTCTCTTTTCCAGTTCGTCGAAGTTCTTTTTATGTGCTAAGATGGCACCAATTTGAACTTCGTCTAAATTTCCAGTTCTTTCTTTACGATATCGCGAAATAAAAGGAACAGTACAATCTTCAGAAAGTAATTTTAAGGTGTTTATGATACTGATGTCTCGTATATCAGTATGTGATTTTATATAATCGAGTACTTGCATTTTATGTCTTTGTAGAAAGGGCTAAAATACGATTTCGACTTGTAGAAAAAAAGCCTTACCGGGCTATTAGTTCGAATATTTAAATTGTGTTTCTAAAGGAACTCCGTAGTTGGATTCTAATTCTGTTTTAATTTTTTTGTAAAAAGCAGTTTCAGGAGGTAAGCTATAGTTTGCCCAAAATTCAGGGTGATAAGGTATTTTGATATCCCCCATATCTTGTCCATGCCCTCCGAACGATTTCATTTTCATCTTCTTTTTATCAGATTCAATACCGGTAACAAACACTTCATGTCGATAAGCAGTTTGTACCTTAGGACTTTTTAGTTTGAGTGCTTTTTGAGTTTGAGGATCAATTTTTCTGCTACTAATCCACTCTCTGTTGTGATAACTTAAATAGAGCTTTCCTGCTTCGTTTTTCTTGTAGACAAAGACGGCATTTAAATCGGAGTTTTCAATACGATAAATAGCATTGGTTTCGATACCGATGTACATTTTTATTTTAACATGACCTTTGGTACCCTGAACAATAAGCACACCTTCATTATCGTAGTTGGTGTCTCCAATTTTTTCCCATTCCATACGTTTTAAAAAGCTAGGATCGGCCAAAGGATTAATGTCAAGCATGATATTGATGGCATGTTGGTTTTGTTTTACTTTTACAAAACGATAATCAGCGGATTTTCGAGATTCTGTAACGGCAATTTTTTTAGCGTAGTAGCCAGGCCCTTTATAGAGTAACAAGATGTATTGCTCTACAAAAAACTTCGATATGTTTTGTTCGACAGAGGAGCGTCGGTACAATAATTTTAGTTGATGCGTGTCGCTTATAAAATTTTCTTCTGCCGATTTTAGGCTTTCTTTTAGGATTTCTTTCGCATCGCTTACTTCAACAACATCCAAAGCTGTAACATTTTCTTTAAGAACAATGGTGTTTAATTTTTTATCGACATATTCTTGAACGCAGATATTGTAAGTTTGAAATCCCATACTAGAAACTACCAGGGTGTCTAACAAATTTTCTTTAGAAATGCTCAAATAATAGGTTCCTTCTTCGGTGCTTGTTGTTCCAATGTTTTTAGAAGGGATTGTAATGGCAGCATAGGGAATTGTATCGCCAAATTCATCTTGTAAGGTTCCTGTAATGACTATTTTTTCCTGCTGAGCAAATAATTTAATAGTTGCAAGAAAGATGAAAAAGCAAAGTGAATTTTTCATAGGATGCTAAAAGTGGTTTACGTTTGGTTGACCAAAGATAAGCAATGAAACTAAACTTTTATTATCCATTTCCTACGGTACATAAAATAACCTGCATACAAATAAAATCCTATCACGGTAAGTGCATAAAGCAGTGAGGCTAATTTTTTATCTGGAATCACTGTAAGAAGGTTTTCATACAAATACTCATGCAAACTTGTATTGGGATGTAGCTCTATAAGATAGAAACATTTCGAAAGCAAACTCGATAAGAAATAGATGGTAATTGCATTGGTACCCAAGTACTTAAAAATATTTCCAAATTTGATCTGTTGTACATCAGTGCAATAATAGACAAGTGCTAGTAAGACGCAAGCCCAACCACTAGTTACCAAAACAAAGCTGCTACTCCAAATAGCTTTGTTTATTGGGAAATATAGATTCCAAGCTTCTCCGCTTATAAGTAGTAATAGGCCAACGGCAAAAAGAAGAAGAAAATTTTTGTTTTTGTCAATTCCCGAAAGCAGTTTTCCAACGAGTATACCACTTATTGTAGTAGCGATAGAAGGCAAGGTACTTAAAAAACCTTCCGGGTCGTAGTCAGCCTTATAATTGTGTTTCCCAAATAATTGAACGTCGATATAATTTGCCCAGTTGTTTGGACTTCTTTCAAAAGTTGGAAGACTGCCATCTGGTAATGGGACAAAACCTAAAAAGAGCCAATAAGCGATAAGAATTCCAATCCCAGTGGCAAATAGGATTTTCCAATTGAAATTTAAAAACAATAAAGCGCTGATAAAAAACACCAATCCAATACGCTGTAACACCCCAGGAATTCTCAAAGTGCTTAGCTCATCTATAAAAGGGTAATAAGGTAGAAAAGCATTTAGGAACAAGCCCAACCCTATAAGTTTAGCACTTCGAATAGCTATCTTTTTATACGTAGTCCTATTGTTTTGTGCATTTTTATAGGCAAACGAAATTGAAATACCTACAATAAAAAGAAAGAATGGGAAAATGAGATCGGTAGGTGTCAAACCGTGCCAATTGGCATGTAGTAATGGGGGATACACATGACTCCAACTTCCCGGAGTGTTTACCAAAATCATTGCGGCAATCGTAATGCCTCTTAAAAGATCAACGGATTCAATTCTTTGTGCCATACATTAGTTATTAAGTTGGTCCTAAGCTAAATGAAATACGAACGATTTCCTCAAAAAAACGCTAAATAACATAAAATCGAAGACGAACAGCCTATGATTGGTTCAAAATTATCTTTTTGGCGATGGAAACATACTTCCTTCCAATAGGTACTCTTTTGCTGTTTATTTCTACCAAATTACCTTCTACGCTATCTACTTTATCAATGGCAATGGTAAAAGAACGATGAATGCGTAAAAACAACTCTTTTGGTAGCTCTTCACTGATACTCGTTAAAGAACGATGCACCATATAATCTCCGGTAGTTGTGAAAACTTTGATATAGTCTTTAAGGCTCTCGATATACAGAATTGTGTCGAATTTCACTTTGACCAGTTTCTTGTCAACTTTTAAAAAGATAAAAGCTTCCGAACTCGCACCATCTTCTTTTGAAAGGCCTCGTTGCAGATGCACTCTTTGTGTAATTTTATTAATAGCTTTTAAAAAACGTGTAAAAGGAATGGGTTTTACCAAATAATCGAGTACATCCAAATCATAACTATCCACAGCGTACTCTCGATAAGCGGTTGTAATGACAATATTGGGTAACTTTTCCATGCTCCTTACAAATTCCAGTCCGTTCATTTTAGACATATTGATATCTAAAAAAACAACATCTATTTCCTGCTCTTTTAAAATTGAAATGGCATCAATAGGGTTGTTGAAAGTAGCCACAACTTCAAAGTTCTGAAACGAACTCAAATGATTTTCAATGACTTTTATTGCCAAAGGTTCATCGTCAATAAGGATACATTTAATATTCACTTGGTTTGGTTTGGGGGTTGAAAAGACAGTTAGTAGCCTTCTAAAGGGAAACTCATTTTTACTTTATAGTTGTTTTTTTCTACGTTAGCCTCGAGTTTGTATTGATTACCATATAAAAGCTCCAAACGCCTTCTTACATTTGAGTTTCCAATTCCGTGCTTTGTAGTTTTAACCAGTTTATTAAAATTGTTTTCCACGGTAAATATAAGTTTTTTATTTTCTTTAATTTTAAATCGGATCTGTACGTTTAAATGTGGGTTGTCTACCCTTCCGTGTTTAAAGCAATTTTCTATAAAAGGAAGAAAAAGTAGCGGGGGTACTTCAACGCCTTCTAAGTTTCCGTTGAGTTCAATTTTCGATTCAATTTCATCGTCTTTACCCAATTGCTCCAAATCTAAAAAATTTTTAATATAGTTGATTTCGGTGAGTAAACTTATTTTTGGTGCTTTTACCTCATACAAAACATATTGCATGATGTCTGAAAGCTTTAGAACTACAGAAGAAGCTACATCCGACTTTTCGAGTGTCAAGGCATACAAATTGTTGAGTGTATTAAAAAAGAAGTGGGGTTGTATTTGAGATTTTAAAAAATTCAATTCAGTACGCAATTGCAGTTTCTTTAGGTTGTCTGCTTTTTGCTTTTCATGCACCCATTCAACAGTTAGTTTAATAGCAGTAACAAAAGCCACCACATAAAACTCTCCCAACATTACAGCTAGAATATGATTGAACTGAAAAGCATTTTGAACGCCTTCAGCCTCTGGCCAAATATTTTTGGTAACTAGAAGGTAGTTCAATCCAGTACGTACGCAATAGATAAACGTAAGAGCTCCCATAAAAAACACAAAGAACTCGGCGTAACGTTTATTTAGAATGTACTTGGGAATCAAATGATAAATTGTAAAATAAACAATGACGATGTGCAAGGGGAACTCCACCAAATTAGAACGTAAGGAATACCAATAATCATCAAAATAGCTTCCCCAACGTACTAGATTCAATGTAAAATAGGCAACCCAAAATAAGACATGATATTTTAAAGGAATTCTAAAATTGGTATTTTTTAAAATAGAAATCATATATTTTGTTTTATCTTTAGAAGCATACCGGAAACAACTATTGAATAAAGACCTTGTTTCGGGGTCCTAGTAAACGTCCCCCCCGATTCCTTTCAAAATTGTCGCACTGAAATTCTGAACAATAGCGATAATTCCGAGTCCATTTATAATTGTTTCTTAAATGAAAAGTCCCTGTTTATAAGGGGGTAACTTTTCCAAAAATAGGAAAATAAAGACAACTTTGATAGCTAAAAATTTACTAAAAAGACTTTATCTACCAAAAAATGTTGTTCGTCATTAAATTGATGTCGTTTGCAGATAAATTTTTAAAACCACTAGATTCCGGTCTTACATTTATCCTGATAAACCAATTAACTATATTTTTTATGAAAAAAATTAACTTAGCATGTATTGCGATTTTTTCACTGCTGTTTAGCCTTTAGGTTTCGGCACAGGAAAAGAGTATCACAGGTACCGTAACCACAGCTGCTGATGGAATACCATTACCAGGAGTAGGTGTATTTGTGGAAGGAACTACAATGGGTACAGAAACCGATTTTGATGGAATATTCTCGCTACAGGCTTCTGTAGGAGATGTGATAAAGGTTTCCTACCTAGGGATGAAATCAATTACCATTACAGTAACGGATCAATCTAATTACACAATTGCACTGGAAGAAGATGCTGCGGCATTGGATGAGGTTGTTGTAACCGCCTTAGGGATTAAAAAGGAAAAAAAGGCCTTGACCTATTCTGCTCAAGAAGTAGGAGGAGCTGAGTTGACAGGCGTGAAACAAACCAATCCGATCAACAGTTTATCTGGAAAGTCGGCTGGTATTACCGTAACTAGAAGTTCTTCTGGTGTTGGGGGGGCTGCCAAAGTAGTATTGAGAGGAAACTCTTCTACTACTAACAACGACCCTCTATACGTTGTAGATGGAATTCCAATGTCTAATAGTGGTAATGGATCCAATGGAGAAGAACCAGGAACGAGTGTTTTTGGAGGTCATATTGGAAACAGAGATGGTGGAGATGTATTGTCTTTAATCAATCCAGATGATATTGAAAGTATGACTATATTAAAAGGAGCTTCGGCAGCTGCTTTGTATGGTTCTCAAGGAGCTAATGGGGTAGTTTTGATAACTACAAAAAGCGGAAAAGAAGGTAAATTGACTGTAAATGTAAACTCTAGTTTTACAGTTGACAATGTCATGTCTTTACCAGAATTGCAGTCTGAATACCAATCGAATTCTGTTGGACAGCCTGTCGCTGAAAATGGAAATGTGACTGACCCTAAATCTTGGGGGGCAAAAACTAGTGGGCTTTCGAATGATGCGGAAGCATTCTTCGATACTGGTTATACTGCAATCCAATCCTTGTCTTTATCGGCAGGGACTAAAAAAGCACAGACCTATTTCTCGTATGCGAATACCTTAGCTGAAGGAGTTATTCCTGACAATAAAATGATTCGTAACAACTTTACATTACGTGAAACAGCGAATTTCTTAGATGACAAAATAACGGTAAATGCAAGTATCAACTTGTCTGATCAACGTATTAATAATAGACCTACCAACGGTTTATACTCGAATCCATTGAGCGGATTGTACCTGCATCCTGTAGGGATTGATAGAGATACCTACAAAAATAAATTTGAGTATTTCAATGCATCTTTAAATATGATGGACCAGTATGCAACTTCTTTCGATGAGAACATTCAGCAAAATCCTTACTGGTTGGTCAAACGAAATGCGTCTAAAGACATTGCACAAAGAGTATTGGCAAGTGCTTCTGTAAAATATCAAATCAATGACAAGCTTTCGTTGCAATCTAGAGGAAGTTATGACAAATCATTTTTCAGTTTTCAGAAGGAAATGTATGCAGGTAGTGATTTGACTTTCGTGCCTAATACAGGAAGATATGTAAATGAAAAAACAGAAAATACACAACAATACTTAGACTTATTAGCAACCTATAATACAGAGTTTAACGAAAATATTTCGTTTACGGGTATTTTAGGTACCAGTTTAACAAAATACAGTATTGGTGACAAAATTTACCTAGATTCTGGGCAAGGTGGGTTAAAGTACCCTAACTTCTTTTCCATTGCTAACTTTAATGGAACTGCAGACATGCTGCAAACAATAAGCAATAGAGAAGTACAATCTGTATTCGGATCTGTAAATATTGGGTATCAGAATAAATTATTTTTAGACATTACAGGTAGACAAGACTGGTCATCGACATTAGATGAACCTTTCTTCTATCCATCTGTTGGTTTGACAGGGGTATTATCTGATATTTTTGAATTGCCAGAAAGTATTTCGTTTGCCAAATTGAGAGCGTCTTATGCAGAAGTGGGGAAAGATGTACCTGTGAATACTGCAGATCCAAATAAATTCATTCCCTTAGGTTTGAACACCTTTGTAAATCCATTGGCAGGAACATTGCCTGGAGAATCCTTAAAACCTGAAGAGCAAAAAGGGTTTGAAATTGGTACAGAATGGAGATTCTTAGGAAATAGATTAGGTTTTGAATTGACCTACTATAGCTCGAACACTACCAACCAATTGATTTACATTCCTGTAATCGCTGAGTTTGATAACAAAGGATACGATCAAAATATTGTAAATGCTGGAAAGATTTCTAATAAAGGAATTGAGTTTGTAGCCAATGGAAAACCAATTGTTACCGATAACTTTACATGGAATACGAGTATCAATTTTGCCTCGAATGATAACGTGGTTGAAGAAATGCATGAAAATATTACAAATGGTGTTGGATATATAACAGAACCAGGAGTAAATGGATATGGATATGCACTTGTTGAAGGTGAAGCTTATGGTTCTATTCAAGGAAGATCATTAACTCGAAATG
Organism: uncultured Flavobacteriaceae bacterium; assembly: GCA_943789365.1. Classification (GTDB taxonomy): domain Bacteria; phylum Bacteroidota; class Bacteroidia; order Flavobacteriales; family Flavobacteriaceae; genus Flavicella. The sequence continues at coordinate 1,927,043 of CALSTV010000001.1, forward strand.
AAGCTGGAGTACCTGTGGTAACAGTTTCAGATACAGGTGATTTAACAATGGAATCTTCAGACTTCCAAACCATTGCACATGCACAACCAGACTTTACCTTAGGATGGAATAACAACTTTGAATATAAAAACTTTGTGTTTAATTTCTTAATCGATGCAAAAATTGGTGGAGATGTTGTGAGTTTGACGGAAGCGGTTAACGATTTTTATGGAGTTTCAAAAGCCTCTGCAGTTACTAGAAATACAAATGGGGGAATGGTTGATGTTGTAGATACTGATGGAAATGCATTGCAAATGACGGCTCAAGAATACTATACAAAAACAGCTGGTAGAGCAGGTATTTTGGGAGAATACGTGTACGACGCAACAAACGTAAGTCTGCGTGAGTTTTCTGTTGGCTACAACATGCAATTCGAAAATAGTTTTGTAAAGAACATGAAACTTTCATTAATAGCAAATAACCTTTTCTTTATCTATAAAGAAGCGCCATTTGATCCAAATATTGCTTCGAGTACAGGAAATGGACTACAAGGTGTTGACATTTACGGTCAGCCTTCCACAAGAAGTGTAGGATTAAACATTAACGTAAACTTTTAAGAAGATGAAAAAATTAATAAAATATACACTTGCTTCAGTTTTTGCACTTACGCTAGTAGAATGTACAAATGACTTTGAAAGTATAAACACGAATCCGCACGAAATTACGGATGAGCAATTAAAACAACAGAATTATCATATTGGAGGAAACTTTGCTCCTATGTTCTTGAATGTATTCAACGTAACTCCTGCTTGGAATTACCAATTGCAGCAAGGATTGATGGGAGATGTATTCTCTGGATATATGACAGCACCAACGCCTTTTGCAGGAAATGTGAATAACCAAACCTATTCTTTGGTTGATGGATGGAATGGATTTCCTTGGTCAGATGCTTATACAAGTGTAATGCCATTTGTTCTGGAAATTAAAAATGTTTTGGAAGCAGAGCAAAACCCAGAAAGTGAAAAATATAGATACTTGGCAAACATAATTAAAGTAGCTGCTATGCATCGTGTTTCAGATATTTATGGGCCAATTCGTTACACCAAATACGACGATTTGGAGACTACCGGTGAATACGATTCGCAGGAAGATGCTTACAATGCTTTTTTCGCCGATCTAACAGAAGCTATTGACGGTTTATCATCATTTTCTGGAGATAGCGGTTTTCAATTATTTGATATGTCAGTTTTTGCTGGGGATATTGGGAAATGGAGAACCTTTGCAAACTCACTAAGATTGCGTTTGGCAATGAGAATTGTTAAGATCAATCCTACTTTAGCACAAACACAAGGAGAATTGGCTTTGGCCAGCGATGCAGGGTTTTTAGAAGTACAAAGCATGAAAATTAATACAGGTTTTGTACACCCAATTTCAGTAATTAGCGGCTCTTGGGGAGACGTTCGAATGGGTGCAGAAATGGAATCTATCTTAACTGGATACAACGACGGTCGTTTGGAGAAATATTTCGACCCAGCTGTAGATGAAAACTTGAACGGTGCTTACAAAGGAGTTCGTATGGGAGTTGAGATTGAAGCCAAAACTACCTATGGAGCACATTCTGCAATAGGATCTGTTATAGATGGAGAACAAATGCAATGGATGACCGCTGCTGAGGTGTTTTTCTTAAGAGCTGAGGCCGCTTTAAGAGGCTGGGCGAATGCTGGAACTGCAGCCGAACATTACAATAACGGGGTGACTGTTTCCTTTACACAGCACCAAGTTGGAGGTGTGGCTGCCTATCTGGCAGATGCTACAAGTACGCCTGTAGATTTCGTAGACGCAACCAATGCCACAAACGATATTGCCTATGAAAGTGACGTAAAAATTGCATACAATGTTGCCGGAACTAATGAAGAGCAATTAGAACAAATCATTACTCAAAAATGGATTGCCATGTTCCCTGACGGTCAAGAAGCTTGGTCGGAATTTAGAAGAACTGGATACCCTAGAATCTTCCCTGTAGTAATCAATAACAGTGGAGGAGACATTGATACAAACATTCAAGTGAGAAGAATCAATTTCGTAGAAAGCGAAAGAAATACCAATACTGCCAATGTAGACATTGCAGTTGGTTATTTGAATGGACCAGATACCGGAGGTACTCGTCTCTGGTGGGATGTTGCGGGAAGCAACTTCTAATAGGATGTGGTTAGATTATTAGAATTTTAAATTAGAGTGTAGTATTCAGACGGGAGTGCCTATTTAACTCCCGTTTGTTTTTACTATGGTCTTGAAAATGTATCACAAAAATTTACTGCAATACTTAATTTCAAGAAATGCGTCGCAATTCATACAACAAAATAAATATAGAATACAGTCCGGCAGGAAAATTTGAAGAAACACGTTGTGAAAAAATTCACAATGTAATCTTTGAAAATTCAAAAGAGGCTTCTGTGACGGTTGCGAATGAAATTGCAGAACTCATCAAAACAAAACAAGCCAAAAAACTACCTTGTGTACTCGGTTTGGCAACGGGATCTTCACCCATTAAAGTATATGAAGAATTGGTGCGATTGCATCAAGAAGAAGGACTCAGTTTTGAAAATGTAACCACCTTCAATTTGGATGAATACTATCCAATGGATCCTGAAGACATTCAAAGTTATTACCATTTTATGCAGGAACATCTCTTCAAGCATGTAGACATGGTTCCCGAAAATATAAATATACCAGACGGAGCGGTCTCAGGAGAAAATTTGTATCAATATTGTATCGATTACGAATTAAAGATTAAAGAATTAGGAGGTTTAGACTTCTTATTGCTGGGAATTGGTAGAACAGGGCATATAGGATTCAACGAACCAGGTTCGCATTTGAATTCGAGTACAAGAAGTATCACGCTCGATTATATGACCAGGTCTGATGCTGCACCTGCATTTTTAGGCATAGACAATGTGCCTAGAAAAGCCCTTACCATGGGAATAGGAACCATTAGAAAAGCAAAGCGTATTGTACTTTTAGCATGGGGACTTAACAAGGCTGGAATTATTCAAAAAACTATTGAAGGGAAAATAACAGAACAGGTACCAGCAACCTATTTGCAAGGAAAAGAAAATACCACCTTTATTCTAGATCAAGAAGCTTCTTCTGAATTGACAAGAATCAAAACACCTTGGTTAGTTACTTCGTGTATTTGGACTGAAGGTCTACAGAAAAAAGCCATTGTTTGGTTGAGTGAATTACTGCAAAAATCGATTCTTAAATTAACAGATAAAGACTATAACGACCATGGTATGTCAAGCCTTTTGGCTGAGAAAGGAACAGCTTACGAGTTGAACATAAAAATATTTAACAGTCTTCAATATACCATTTCAGGTTGGCCAGGCGGAAAACCCGATGCAGACGACAGTCACCGCCCGGAAAGAGCTACGCCGACTAAGAAAAGAGTGGTCATTTTTAGTCCACACCCCGATGATGATGTCATTTCTATGGGGGGTACTTTTGATCGTTTGGTAGAACAAGGTCATGATGTACACATAGCCTATCAAACTTCAGGAAATATTGCCGTTTCAGATGATGAAGCATTAAAATTTGCTGAGGTTTCTAAAGATATGTTTGCACAGTCCGATTTAATCGATACCATTATAAACGATATCAACACCAAAAAACCCAACCAAATTGACAGCCTAGAAACGAGGAAATTGAAAGGAGTCATACGAAGAGGAGAATCAAGAGCAGCCACGAGGTATTTAGGTTTGCCAGATAGCAATGTGCATTTTTTAGACTTGCCGTTTTACGAGACAGGCAAAGTAAAAAAAGATAAACTCTCTACTAAAGATATTAAAATTGTAAGCGCGTTTATTGATAAAATACAACCGCATCAGATTTACGCTGCAGGAGATTTAGCAGATCCACACGGAACACATAAAGTGTGTTTAGATGCTATATTTGAAGCCTTAAAAAAACTGAAAGCAAAACCTTATATGAAGGATTGCTGGGTATGGTTGTATAGAGGCGCATGGCACGAGTGGGAAACGTCGGAAATTGATATGGCAGTACCAATGAGTCCGGATCAGGTCCTAAAGAAAAGACATGCTATATTTTTTCATCAATCTCAAAAAGACGGAGTGATGTTCCAAGGAGATGATTCGAGAGAATTTTGGGTGCGCGTAGAAGATAGAAACAGACTCACAGCAAAAAAATACAATGACTTGGGCTTGGCAGATTACGCCGCCATTGAAGCTTTTAAGAGGTATTATTTTTAGGTAAAGAGGTGCAAAGGCACAAAGGTTCAAAGAGACAGAGGAGCAAAGGGATAAGCGAAGAGCGAAAAGCGAGTAGGGAAAATAGATTGCCAAAAGCAGGTAGCTGGTAGCAAAAGGTTCAAAGGGACAGAGGAGCAAGAAACCGCATGACAGCAAGACTGCATAACAATAATAAAAATAAAATGAAGAACAGTATCCTTTTCATAACACTACTATTTTTAGCTTCCTGTCAAACAGGTACGAAAAAGAAGCCTATTGAAGGAACCTGGAAATTGATTACAGGAAAAATAATTAAAGGAAAGGACACCGTCTTTACAGATTATACAAAAGGACAAAAACTCATAAAAATTATCAATGGCAGTCATTTCTCTTTTGTACGACATGATCTCAACAAAGGGAAAGATTCCAGTGCTGTTTTTGTAGCAGGAGCAGGTGCCTATACCTATGATAAAGGAATCTATATAGAACAGTTAGAGTTTTGCACTGGTCGTTCTTGGGAAGGCAACGAGTTTAAATTTAATGTGCGTATTCAAGGAGATACACTCATTCAGCAAGGAATAGAAGAAATAGCTTCGGAAAATGTGAAACAAGAAATTGTGGAAACTTATGTCCGAATAAAAACATAAAATTATGAAGTTTAATTTTTATATACGTATTGTGGTGTTTGCTGTGGTTTTTCAAAACCTAAGTTTTGGACAAACCGATGCGGCGCGTCTAAGTTTAATGCCATGGCCTCATGAAATAACAGTAGGAACGAAAAAGTTACAGCTAACGAGCAACTTTAATTTGTCTATAGAAGGGAATTTTCACCCGAGGATTTACAAAGCCGCCAATTCTTTTTTAAGACGTTTAGATGGACAAACTGGATTGTTTTTCAAGCAAGGTGTTATAAATGCATCCACGGTATTTAACAAAGATGCACAGCTTGAAATAGCGATTGAAAATAAAGGAAAAACAGCAATTAACGAGGACGAATCCTATGTTTTAAATATTGACAGTTCAGGAATTTCACTAAAGGCAAAAACCGACATTGGCGCCATCCGAGGACTCGAAACCTTATTGCAATTGCAGCAAACCAATTCGGAAAGTTACTATTTTCCAGAAGTAAAGATACAAGACAAACCTAGATTTCCATGGAGAGGATTAATGATAGATGTGGCCAGACATTTTCAACCTGTGGAGGTCATAAAAAGAAATTTAGACGGTATGGCAGCCGTTAAAATGAATGTCTTTCATTGGCATTTATCCGATGATCAAGGATTCCGGGTGGAAATAAAAAAACACCCAAAACTTACCGAATTAGGTTCTGACGGGCTGTATTACACCCAAGAACAAATCAAAGAGATAGTAGCTTATGCCGATGCTTTAGGAATACTTGTAATTCCAGAAATCGATGTGCCCGGACATGCCACAGCCATTTTGAGTGCCTACCCCGAATTGGCAAGTAAACAAGGAACATATACCATAGAGAGAAATGCTGGGATATTTGATCCTACCTTAGACCCGACCAATATTAAAACCTATAAATTGCTCGAAGCTATTTTTCAAGAATTGGCCACCCTGTTTCCAGGGAAATATGTCCATATTGGAGGTGATGAAAACGAAGGAAAACATTGGGATAAAAATCCTGAAATTGCACAGTTTAAAAAGAAAAATAATTTTAAGTCGAACCACGACTTACAAACCTATTTCAATATAAAACTTCAAAAAATATTGAAAAAATACAACAAAGAATTGGTGGGATGGGAAGAAATCATGACGCCTAATATGCCAACTACGGCGATCATCCATTCCTGGAGAGGAGTAAACGAAGGCATGCCCGCCAAACAATCTTTAGTTAATGCCGTAAAAAGCGGTTATACGACTATCTTATCCAACGGTTATTACATCGATTTGATGTACCCGGCGAGTGCACATTATGCTGTTGATCCACTGCCAGAAGAAACGCTTTCTGAAGAAGAGCGCAAACGTATCTTAGGTGGAGAAGCTACCATGTGGACGGAGTTGGTAACTCCACAAACAATAGATTCAAGAATTTGGCCTAGAACAGCTGCTATAGCAGAACGTTTTTGGTCTCCTAAAGAAATAAATGACGTGGATGATATGTACAGAAGATTAGGAATTATTAGTTTTCAATTGGAGGCTTTGGGCCTTACACATATTAAAAATCGCTCCGTAATCTTAAGAAAGATTGCCAAAAATCAAGACATTACTCCGTTGATGAATTTGACGAAAATTTGTGAACCTCTGAAAGGGTATACGAGAAATAAAGGAGGAACAGAATATCAGAGTTACTCTCCTTTTACGCTATTTGCAGATGCCTGTAGCGCAGATGCAACAGACGCACGTATGTTTCACAAGATGACACAATCCTATATAAATGGAAAAACAACTGCAGATGATTTGATTAACTATTTTAAAAATTGGAAGCAAAATGAACTTAATTTTTACGCTATGGCTAGCAATCCTACCCTTGCTAAAATTCATCCAATATCGAAAAATATGGCGGCTTTTTCAGAAGCATTGATACCGTTATTACAAGAAAAGGGAGCTAGTTCTGAAGCCTTTGTAAACCTCAATACCTTACTCGATACACTTTCACAACCTTGTGAAGACGTAGAGGTAGTACTGGTAGATGATTTGAAAATACTGGTGGCGTTTATACAAACCACTGAATAATTCCCCCACTTGATAATTAGTAGATTAGTTTTGGCCCCCAAAATAGCTTTTAAAGTTGTTTTGGGGTTTTTATTTTAAAGCACAACAAAGATAAAAAATAAACAAAGGTTGTGATTGTGAAAATATTCTGCTATTTTGTGCTGATACTAAATACCGGAACCTATGAGAACAGATTACAACAAAATTTCAAAAGAATATCAAGCTTCTAAATTGGCTCCTTGGCGCAAGCATATTGAGGCCTATTCATTTTTTAAACTTGCTGGGGACGTGTCTGGGAAACAGATATTAGACCTAGCCTGTGGAGAGGGTTTTTATACCCGACAGTTAAAAATTAGAGGCGCGTTGGGGGTAGAAGGTGTAGACATTTCCAAAGCAATGATAGATTTGGCCAAAGAAGCAGAAGTCAAAAATCCGCTTAAAATCGACTACCACCAACAAGACGTATTACATCTGGATTTACCAAAAAAGTACGACCTCATTACCGCCTCTTATCTGTTAAATTATGCAAAGAACTCCAAAGAATTGGCGCAATTTGCAAGAGCGATTTCAAAACATTTAAACATAGGAGGCCGCTTTATCACCATTAACAGCAATCCAGATTACAAAGCAGCCGTAGCACCCATGAAGAAATACGGATTTACACGCGAAAACAAAAGTTATGATGAAGGTGGGGAAATAGTTTTTCGTTTTTTTCAGACCGATGACAGCTATATAGATGTAATCAATTACCATCTTGAAAAAAATACACATGATCTGGAGTTGAAACGTGCGGGCATGTCTCAGGTACAATGGCATGCTACGGATTTAGCGCCCGAAGGGATTAAAGAATTTGGAAAGGACTATTGGCGACATATTATGGAAACGCAACCTGTAATTGGGCTTACCTGTGTTAAAACACACTGATCTTTTTTCCTCGCCGAAAAATTTAGAATTCAGATCCTAAGTAATCTTATTTTTAGCAGTAGACAGGATTCAAGTTGTGTTTTTACATGGTGACAAAAAGAATTATTCAATTCCCACAATAGCATTTGCTGGTAATCTCCGATTATTCAGAATATTTATTATATTAGACAATTCAGATCAAGTTTATAAACCATCGGAGACATATACATGGAAGCGACACCCAAAAAAGGTATTCAGGGATTAATAGAAAATTGGCAAAGTGATTTAATTGCAGCACTCAGTGTAGCACTCATTGCATTACCCCTATCATTAGGAATTGCGCTAGCAGCAGGTGCACCCGCCATGTCAGGAATTATTTCAGCCGTTGTGGGTGGAGTAGTTACTACACTGTATCGCGGAGGACATATATCTGTAAACGGACCAGCCAAAGGAGTCATTGGGGTTATACTTTTAGGGATTGCATTGATGGACGATGGTACAGGCCAAGCATTTAATTATGTGCTAGCGGCGGTTGTGGTTTCTGGTGCACTGCAAACGGTATTAGGGCTATTGAAACTAGGGCGATTGGCAGATATCTTCCATACCTCGGTGATTCACGGTATTTTGGCGGCCATTGGAATTATCATATTTGCAAAACAGATCCATGTGGCAATGGGTACACACTCCGAGAGTTCGAGTATAGTGCAAAACCTTATCGATGCCGTTGTATACTTACCACAAGCGAATCCTTTTGTGCTGATTATTGCATTGACAGGATTGCTTTTATTGTTGTTTCATTCCAAAATAAGTTACCGATTTTTCCATCTTTTACCTGCGCCTATGTGGGTCATAGCTCTTTCTATTCCTTTTGTCTATGTATTCAATTTCTTTGACGCGCATACACTTTCCTTTTTCGGAAAAGCTTATGAAGTAGGTCCGCAACTCTTGTTAGATATTCCCGATTCTATTATGGATTCTATCATGCACCCCAACTTTGGGAAAATTCATACCATTGAATTCTGGACCACCGTATTTTCCATTTTAATCATCACTAGTATTGAATCCTTGGCCATCGCCAAAGCCGTTGATAAAATTGACCCTTATGGACGAAAGACCGATTTGAACAAGGATCTAACCGGTATTGGATTGAGTACTATGGTAGCTGGTATGATTGGAGGATTGCCAATTATTGCGGTAATCATTAGAAGTACAGTCAATATCCATAACGGAGCAAAGACCAAATGGTCGAATATGTATCAGGGAATCTTGTTGCTGTTTTTTATTGTGGTTTTAAGTCCTATTATGACCAAGGTTCCCCTTTGCGCTTTTGCCATTTTACTGGTATACACCGGATTTAAACTGGCATCACCCGCGGTATTCAAACAAGCCTATAACAAAGGTATTGAGCAACTCATATTCTTTGTTGGAACCATGATTTTAACCCTCTATACCAATTTGTTGGTGGGCTTATTAGGTGGATTATTATTGGCATTGGTTACCCATATGCTATTGGCAAGACTTTCCATTCCTGAATTCTTTAAAATGGTCTATAAATCACGTACAAAAGTAGTGCAGAGACCTGATGGTAGCTATGACTTAAAAATTAGAGGGATTGCGAACTTTTTAGGCATCTTAAGAGTTGACAAAATGGTGGCGCAAATTCCTGAAGGAGTCGATGTCAATATAGACCTGTCAGAAACGCGTTTGATAGGTATGACTTATATGGATTACCTTGTGGAATACCTGAAGAAACAAAGAACAACAGGTGGTAATGTGTTGATTACAGGTTTGGACTCGCATATGTCTTCATCTACACATAACCGAGCCTTAAAGATTAGTTTGATCGAATCCGGTGTAAAATTATCGCACCGTCAAAAGCGTTTGCGAAATTTAGCCACAGAAAAAGACTATCAATTTACGAGTCAGGCAGATTGGAATACGCTCTATTTGAAAAAATTTCACTTTTTTGAAATCAGGCCTATTGAACGTAAATACAACTGTTTAAAAGGAAATTTTAAAGAGCTGAAAGTGTCTTGGGAAATAACAGATGTTACCTTTAATGAAGGGCAGGCCTTTACGGCGGAGACTTTTAATACCACGCTAATGGTCTTAAAACTAAATAAAAAAATACCTGTATTTACCATGGAAAAAGAAGGGGTATTTGAGAAAATAATTGACCGTATGATTGCATTTACAGGTTATAAGGATATTGACTTTACGATGTATCCAGACTTTTCTAAAAAATTCCTGTTGATGGGGAATGACGAAGCTGAAATTCGGTCCTTTTTCACCGATGATATTATCCGATTTTTCGAAAATAATCAGATATATCACTTAGAAAGCAATGGTGAGTCACTCATTATTTTTGACAAAATCAAATTGGCGCGGACCGATGAAACCATCGCTTTTATAGACTATGGTAAAGAATTGGCCACGCTCTTAGCAGCAAAACAATCGTAAAAGAAGACTGGCAGGGATTTAAAGCCCTATTTTGTGGAAAACTATAAATACCTTTTCTTCTTTTTTAAGGGAAAGTACGATTTGCTCCTGAAATAGTAATGTAATCCGTACTACAAATAACTGTAATTGAAGCAATACACGATATTGTATGTTATTTGGCAGTAACCTAATCGGAAATTGAGAATTATAAAATTAATCTAGAATTATGTTAGCAGGACATTTCGCAACGGGCTTAATAGCAAAACAAAAATTCCCAAAAGGAACCTTACTTTATTTTTTAATTATATCACAATTACAAGATTTGTTGTGGTTTACCTTTCATTATTTAGGACTCGAACCTACTGAACCAAGTGATGCCTTTGATGCAACTTTAAGCAATATGGTTGTTGATATGCTATACAGTCACGATTTGTTACCTCAATTATTTTGGTTGGTTTCTGTATTCGTAATTGGAAAATTATTGTTTAAAAGCACACAAATAGGATTGGTAAGTATGGCTTTAGTCTCTATTCATTTTGTATTAGATTTCTTTTCAGGTCATATGCATCATCTGTTTGGAGTAGATACAATGAAAGCGGGTCTTGGCTTGTATGCTTCCAGTCCATATTTAGCCATTTTTATAGAGGCTGTATTTAGCGTTGGAACACTATGGTATTTCTTTAGAGAAGAAATGAAGAAGGGCATTATTCGAACCGCTAAAAATAGAGTTGGGATTATTTTTGTATTCGCTTATGGTATAATTTTTATGTTACTTATTGCAACACGATCTTTTAGAGATTTATTCAGTATACCAGAATTTGATTTAGGATTTAATACCAATATGCCAACCCTTATTATTACCTATGGAGCAATGCTTTTTAGCCTGAATTATTTTGTGCCTAAATTTAAGACAAAGGAGTAATTAAGAGAACAATTAATATCGCAATCACTGTCGTTTTAAACCAATATTTACCAATAATTGAAAAGCTTGAAAAAGGAGAAATGGTTTGCATTAAGACTTAAACAAAACACCTTTAATTAACTATTTTAACGACAAATTCAGTTGTGTACTTTTTTTCTTATTTTTGAGACATAATCGAACCCTATATGTCAGAAAGTAAATCAGTATGTGAATCCAATGTATTCGAACAACTGTATACCAGTCATTCCAGAACCTTATATAATTTTGTGTATTACAAGTGTGGCAATCAGGCGCAAGCGGAAGACTTAGTGCAAGAAGCCTTTATAAAAATGTGGAATAACTGTGCTAAAGTAATTTTTGAAAAAGCAAAATCATTTTTATATACCGTTGCCAATAATCTGTTTTTAAACGAGGTGGCACATAAAAAGGTTGTGCTAAAATACAATCAAATTCCTGTAAAGGAAACCACCAATGAAAATCCGGAATTTGTATTGGAGGAAAAGGAATTTATGGAAAAGTTGCAGCATGCCATTTCCAATTTAACCGATGCACAGCGTGAAGTGTTTTTGTTGAATAGAATCGATAAGAAAACCTATCGTGAAATATCGGAATTGCTAGGCGTATCGGTAAAAGCTATAGAAAAAAGAATGCACGGTGCTTTAGTAAAATTAAGAGAACAACTAGGAAAAGAAGCGAAATTCTAAATAGGGACAACTGGAAAAATGCAATTAATAATTAGATATTGTAGTTGTCAATAGACTGAGGGGTAGGGTATTTACATATAAGGCGGTTATATATATAAAGGGACACAATTATGGAACAAAAATACACAGACGAAACTTTTTTAGCAAAATGGCTCAGCGGCGAACTGTCAGAGACAGAGCGTCTGGCCTTTGAAAAAACACCGGAATATAAACAGTACGCGAAAATAGCTGAAAAATCCGAACAGTTTGAAATGCCCGAATTTCAACAAGACAAAGTTTACACACAGATTCAAAAACATACGCAGAAAAAACAAAAAGTTAGGAAATTGATTCCGAATTGGACTCTCGCCGTAGCAGCATCCGTAGCCGTATTGTTGGGTGTTTTCTTTTTTACAGGTAACGAAACGGTATATACTACATCTTTTGGAGAACAATTGGCTGTAGTCTTGCCAGACGGTTCTCAGGTACAGTTAAACGCCAAATCGGAGTTGAGCTTTGATAATAGTAACTGGAAACAAGGCAAACGTTTACTTAGTTTAGACGGAGAGGCTTATTTTAAAGTAGAAAAAGGATCTAAATTTACGGTACACACCGCCTTAGGAGAAGTAACTGTATTAGGTACCCAATTCAATGTGAAAAAGACAAAAGACTTTATCGATGTACGTTGTTACGAAGGAAGTGTAGCTGTTATCGATCCACTTAACTCCGTAGTACTAACTCCTGGAATGGGGTATCAAAGAGCCGCAGGAGAGCAGGCAGAACACACTTCGTTTTCGGGCCTAGCGCCATCCTGGTTATCTGGAGAATCTTCCTTTAATACAACCCCTTTAAAAGTAGTGTTTGAGGAATTGGAAAAACAATATAAAATAAAAATAATAGCAAAAGGTATCAATACCGAACTCTTGTATACCGGTAGTTTTACCAACTCCAATTTGGAAGTGGCTTTACAAACAGTTTGTAGTCCAATGCAATTGACTTATATTGCAGGTGAAAACTCAACTGTTGTCATAACAAAGAATGTGGAATAAATTTGTTGTCTTTTTTTTTATCGGACTGTTTTGGGGGTTTCCTCAGATGAATAATTCTGATAAAAAGCAACCCATAAAACAAATATTAACCGCACTAGAAAAGGAGTTTGAAGTACGTTTTTCCTATGATGCCCAGCTGTTAGACAAATACAGCTGCCCGCCTTTTACTAAGGAAATCACCTTAGCCGAAAAGCTAGACTTTCTACGCGCAGAAATCCCACTTGATTTTGAGGAGATAGATGAACGCTATATTATCATCAAAGAAAAAGCACCTGAAAAAAATATTAGACTTTGTGGTTATTTGCTAGATAAAATAAGCAGAATGCCCGTGCCAAATGCTACTGTTTGGGTGGAAAAAGAACGCATTGGGGTATCTACAGATGCACAAGGCTACTTTGAATTGGAAGGACTGCAATCGGATTGGATTTTACGCATCGATTATTTAGGGTACTATAGCAAAAAAACCGAAGTGAATAAATTGGTAGCAGCGTATGTACAAAACGAGGAATCTGTATGTAAAACCATCGTAATGGAAGAAACCAACGAAGAACTGGAGGAAGTACTCATTAGCGATTACCTCACACAAGGAATGTCTAAGAATAGAGATGGAGCAATTCGGATATCGCCTAGAAGTTTAGGAATTTTGCCAGGCCTTACAGAACCGGATATTTTACAAAGTTTACAATTATTACCCGGCGTACAAAGCCCTGGTGAAACCGCGTCAGATCTCCATATTCGCGGAGGAACCCCTGATCATAACCTAGTGCTTTTTGATGGTATAAAAATGTATGAAAGCGGTCATTTCTTTGGGCTGATTTCTTCCTTTAACCCCTATATCACTCAAAAAATAGACTTTTATAGAAGCGGTACCAGTGCCAAATTCGGAGACCGGATTGGTGGGGTGCTCGATATCAGCTCCGGAGAAAATGTCCCCGAATTGAGTTATGGGTTTGGGGTCAATCTATTGCATGCAGACGCCTATATCAAGGCACCGCTGTTTAACGGTAAAGTAGGGGTTTTGTTTTCGGTACGTCGCTCATTAACTGACTTTTTCGAATCCATCACCTACAAAAGCTTTTCAGAAAGTGTTTTTCAAAACACACGTATTGTAGCGGAGGAGACACTGGACACCAATAATTTGGTAACTGCGGATAACACCTTCTTTTTTCACGACTACAATCTAAAAGTTATTGCCGATCTTTCAGACAAAGATAAGCTGGTATTCAGTAACTTATACAACAAAAACGACTTGGAATACAGCGCAATCAGCGAACGCTTTCGCGAAACAATAAATGACCAAATTGGCATTCAAAACAGGGGTAGCAATTTAAAATGGTCAAGAATATGGAGCCCGAAATGGCAGCAACAGGTTGAAGTGAGCTCGTCTTATTATGAATTTGACTACTATGGGGAACGCACCGTAGTCAGGAAAAACCCGGAGAACAACGTAGAAGATGAATTTGTAAAATACAACGAAGTAGGGGACTTTTCGATAAAATATGATATAGCACAGAATGTATCGGAAAGAACCAAATGGACTCATGGTTATCAGTTTTCACAGAGCGCAGTAGACTACCGCTACGAGAACACGAACAGAGAAAACGGTGGAAACCAACTTTTGGAAACCAATGCTTCAGAGAATCAAACCCATGCCTTTTTTACCGAATACAGTTATCAAAAAGATGAAAAATGGGACTTAAATTTGGGATTACGGGTAAATTATTTTAACGCTGTCGCACAAACCTATTTAGAACCAAGATTTTCGCTATCCAATCAATTGTCAGAAGCCTTTCAACTGAAATTTTCAGCTGAAGTTAAAAATCAGGTGGTCAGTCAGATTATTGAATTTAGAAACAACGGTCTAGGCTTAGAAGATGATATTTGGGCAATTTCCAACAATGTGGAAATACCTACCCTGCAAAACTACCAACTTTCAGGAGGATTGATTTTACAAAAAAATGGCTGGAATGTCGATATCGATTTTTATACAAGAAAAATTGAAGGACTTACCCTGTTAACCGAAGATTTGGTGACTAGAGCACCCCAATATTTATCGGGAATCTCACGAACCAACGGAATGGATTTCCTCTTAAAAAAGCGCTTTGGCAATTACCGGTCTTGGATCAGTTATACCTTGTCCAAAACTCTATTTACCTACGATGGGATTAATAACGGAAATTCCTTTGATGGCACTTATGATATTCCGCATTCTTTTGTATGGTCGCATACCTATACTTTACAAAATTTTGATTTTTCTTTGGGTTGGAAGCTGCGTTCCGGAACTCCATATACAAAAGCTATAGGAATTGAAGAACGTCCCAATGGAGGAGGCCGGATTATTTATGAAGACGAAATCAATTCCAACCGTTTACCAGCCTACAAAAAAGTCGACTTTTCGGCAACCTATAAATTCAAGCTTTCTAAAAATGGAAAATCACAAGGAAAAATAGGGATTTCCTTGTTAAATGTCTTTAATACTACCAACATCCTAGACCGCTATTATGAGACGCAGGTCATCAGAGAACCCAACCAGCCAGAAGAGCGCATTTTAGTAGAAACCGACCAACTCTCAATCGGATTTACTCCTAATTTGGTGTTTCGAGCCTCTTTTTAAAGAGGTTTTATTCGTAAAAGACACTCATTTCTTCGAGTTCTTTGCGTTTGAGGTTCGGCACCCAAGTGGGTTGTTTGGCAAAACCTATGGGCAGCAATAAAAAGGGGCGTTCATTGGTAGGTCGCTTCAATAGTTTTGTTAAAAAGTTCATAGGGCTTGGTGTATGTGTTAATGTCACAAGTCCGGCGTTATGAATAGCTGAGATTAACAATCCACTAGCAATGCCAACCGATTCATTTACGTAGTAATTGTTGTGTTTAACTTTGTTTTCATCGAGTTCGTAGGCTCTTTTAAACACCACAATCAACCACGGAGCTTCTTCTAAAAAAGGTTTGCTAAAAGTTGTGTCAAAAGGTTTTAAATCATCTTTCCAGCGCTCACTCATACGGTGGTCGTAGTTTTCTTTTTCTTCTTTTTCTGCTGCGATTCGAATTTTAGACTTCAGCGCTGGATTTGAAATTGCACAAAATGTCCAAGGCTGTTTATGAGCTCCGGACGGTGCAGTGGATGCCGATTTAATGATGTTTTCAATAACTTTCTTTGGAATATCTGAGGTAGAAAATTCCCTTATCGAGCGTCTGGTGTCGAGGTTTTCGAAATAAGCTTTGCTAGATGAAATTAACGCTTCATTGGATCGTTCGTTACAAATAAAGCAAGACGATTGCTCGCTCCATGCATGGGCTCTAATGACATAGTGAAGTATGTTTTAAATTCAGCTTAAAGATATAAAACTGTAATTTTAATAGGGCCAAAGATTCAAAATAATTTAGACGCGATTCTTAAATTTAATCAACGAAAGTACCTGCTCCAATTAGTAGGTTTTCGAGTTTAACAATATAACTAAATTTCTTTTTTATAACTAGGTCGGTTGGGTCTTCCCAAAAATACCAAGCCCAGGTGGTTGGTGATTGGTTTGTGAGTTCAATGAAATCATGAACCGCGTATTTACCCGTAATATCCTGTGTATTGTACCGGTTAAGTCCAATGTCTTCTTCTCTGAATCCGTGAGCAACCATAATGGCTTCTTCATTATCTTTGTTGCTAATATCTAATACAAATATATAGAGTTCGTTATCAATAAATTGTGGTAAGGGATTTGGCGCGCTCAATCCAGAATACGCCTCGGGAACACCTTGTTCTTGTATATAAGAAACAGCAGCGTTTACAAAATCAATAACTCTAGTTTTTTGTGAATCCGAAAGGCATATAAAAAAACAACTTCCATCGTCTTCCTCTACAGAATTGTCAAAATTACAAGCATTTGTGTCGGTACAGCCCTGTATAGAATTATTGTTTTTACAGGAGGTTGAAATGATAGCAAAGAATAGCGAAAAAGTGACGAATAATTTCAAATTCATGATGTCTTTATTTGGTACTTGATAGTAAGTTAGGAAGTAAAACTGAGCGCTATGGTGCATCTAGATGTTGACAATATTAGTCGACGAATATCCCGGCACCAATAATATAATCTCCTGATTTTACGATATAACTGAATTTCTTTTTGATGTTTGAATCACTTGGATCCGTCCAATAATACCAAGACCAGGCGGTGTCGTTGCTTTCTAAAAGCTGAAGGAATTCTTGAACAAAATACTTGCCGTATTGGTCTATCTGATCATACTGATTTTCACCAATTAAATTTTCATTAGCGCCATGTGCCAACATAGGTACTTCTTGATTTTCGACATTGCGAATATCGAGTAAAAAAATATAGAGTTCGTCGGTAATATATTCAGCGGCTGGTGAAGGTGCGCTAAAAGCTGTAATGGCGTCTGAAACATCATGATTTTCTAAGTAGTCGATGGCAGAATTTACAAAATCTATCACAGTGGCTCGTTCCGTTTCTGAAAGGCATATGGAATAACAACTTCCATCGTTTTCTTCTGCGTTAACATCAAAATTACAGGCGTTAGTGTCGGTGCATCCTTGGGTAGGATTGTCGTCTTTGCAGGAAGCAAAAGTTAAGAAAGAGGCAATTAAGATACACGTATAGGATACTGTTTTCATCAGATTAGAGTTTTAATATATTGCGACAAAAGTAAACAAAATATTAATAATTAACAAAAGTATATGTGAAAAACACGAAATCAGAAAAGCTTTCTACCCTTAGTTAGACTCCTTAACATGTAAGAGACGCGTGAGTTTGATGGAAAGATCTAAAAGAATGACCTTGGCATTTCCATTACGTTCAATATGATACAGCGCATCACTCACTTCTTTTTCAATTTCAAGAATATTACCACTGTGAATGAAGGGTGCAAACTTATCCAGAGAAAATCCTTGTGTTTGAGTTTCTAAAAACACCAGGTCTTTAACTTTGTAATTGGAAAGCAAGGCTTGTCTAAAAAATTGCAGACAATAGTGTAGAAAACGTTTTTGTGTTTCTCTTCCAGATTTGGCAATAGCATCACTCCATTCAATTAGTTTCTGAATAACAGCTGCATTACCTTTTGCTTTAAATGCAGTTCGAATCCATTGAACAAACCAAGTTTCGAAAATCAAATCATTTGAATCGTTTCTTAACAGATGCAGTGCTTTGTTGAAATTTCCTTCTGCCTGATGTGCAATTTTTGAAGCTTCCGCAGGAAATGAATTCTCGCGTTCGATTAAGGCATTTGCGATATCATTTTCACTCAAAACGGGAAAGTGTAGCAACTGACATCTTGATAAAATGGTATTGATAATTTGTTCTTGGTCTTCAGCGACTAGAAGAAAAATTGTTTTTTCCGGTGGTTCTTCAATAAGTTTTAGCAATTTATTGGCCGCAGCGGTATTCATTTTTTCTGCCATCCAGATAAGCATCACTTTATAACCACCTTCATAGGATTTTAGCTGTAGTGATTTCACAATTTGTTCGGCCTCGTCGACCCCAATTTGTCCTTGCTTGTTCTCAATACCAATATGTTGGAACCAATTGAACAAATTTCCATAAGGTTGCTCCTTTATAAAACTCCGCCAGTCGTCTAAAAATAAATTAGAGACCGGGTGCTTTTTTACCTTGTCATTTGGCGCTACAGGAAAGGCAAAATGCAAATCGGGATGTGCCAAATTTTCACACTTTAAATTACAAGCAGCGGCATCGCCGTTGGTAGCACATAAAAGGTATTGTGCATAGGCAATTGCCGTGGTCAAGGTACCACAGCCTTCATTTCCGATAAACAACTGCGCATGCGGAATCCGACCGTTATCCGCCGATGTTTTTAAATGGTTTTTAATATGTTCCTGACCGATGATGTCTGTAAAAAGCATGCACAAATATACTATAAAGAAGTGATGTAAAAGCTAAGATAGTATTGAATTTTAGGAAGGACGTACCAAATGGAATTACAAAAACGTTGTAGTAGATTTCATATAAAAAAAAGCAGTCAACTGATTTTTGAAGTATATTTGCTTTAAATTTTAATTTAGCAGACAATGAAAACAATAAAAGACATCAATTTTGAAGGTAAAAAAGCCTTAGTTCGTGTAGATTTTAATGTTCCTTTGAACAAAGAATTTCAAGTGACAGATATCACAAGAATAAAAGCAGCAAAACCGTCCATAATAAAAATTTTAGAAGATGGAGGAGCCGCAGTATTGATGTCGCATTTAGGACGTCCGAAAGGGGTAGAATCTAAGTTTTCATTAAGTCATATTGTTGAAAAAGTAAGTGAAGTTTTAGGCGTACAAGCAAAGTTTGTTTCGAGTTGTGTAGGTGCTGAAGCAGAAGCGGCAGTTGCAGAATTGCAGGCAGGAGAAGTATTGATTCTAGAAAACTTGCGTTTTCATAAAGAGGAAACAGCAGGAGATTTAGCCTTTTCAGAGCAGTTGTCGAAACTAGGAGATATCTATGTAAACGACGCTTTCGGAACAGCGCATAGAGCACATGCTTCAACAACTGTAGTAGCCCAGTTTTTTGAAGAAAAAGCAGCAGGTTTTGTAATGGAAGCTGAATTGGTAAATGCAGATAAAGTATTGAAGAGTGCCGATAAACCATTTACTTCGATCATGGGCGGAGCGAAAGTTTCAGATAAGTTATTGATTATCGAAAAACTATTAGATGTTGCCGATAATATCATCATTGGAGGTGGAATGTCTTATACCTTTGCAAAAGCTGCAGGAGGGAAGATTGGAAATTCTCTTTGTGAGGATGACAAATTAGAATATGTAAAAGAATTGCAAGAAAAGGCCAAAGCTAAAGGCGTAAACTTTATATTCCCTGTGGATACTTTGATTGCTGACGATTTCTCTAACGATGCCAATACTCAAGTGGTTGCCAAAGGTCAAATCCCTGATGGATGGGAAGGTCTAGATATTGGTCCAGCTACACAAGAGTTGTTTGCCGATGTTATTAAAAATTCTAAGACCGTATTGTGGAACGGACCTATGGGTGTATTTGAAATTCCTGCTTTTGAAAAAGGAACTGTAGCGGTAGCTAAAGCTGTAAAAGATGCTACTGTAAATGGTGCGTTTTCATTGATTGGTGGAGGTGATTCAGCAGCAGCCATTAACAATCTTGGGTTTGGTGAAGATGTTTCTTACGTATCTACTGGTGGTGGTGCTTTATTAGAATATATGGAAGGAAAAGTATTGCCAGGTGTAAAAGCAATTTCATAAAGATAAAGGAGATCTCATTCGAGGTACTTTAAAAAAACGCTCTCATTAGTTTGAGAGCGTTTTTTTTATTATTTTAGTGAACCTCAAAAAACCGAGCTTAATTTTATTTCTATGAAAAACTCCCCGCTATTTTCCAAGGATATTCCTGTTGGCGATATTTGTTTAGGAACCATGACCTTTGGTGAGCAAAACTCAGAAAAAGAAGCACACGAACAATTGAACTATGCCTTTTCAAAAGGGGTGCGTTTTATTGATACTGCTGAAATGTATTCGGTACCTGGTAGAAAGGAAACACAAGGAGATAGTGAACGTATAGTTGGCTCTTGGATGCAAAACCAAAAGCGGGAAGATCTTGTGATTGCTACCAAAATAACAGGACCTAATCCGGGTTTGTCTTATATTCGGAATCCTTTGAACTTTTCAAATGACTCTATTGATATTGCCATAGAAAACAATCTAAAGCGATTGCGTACAGATTATATAGATATTTACCAATTGCACTGGCCTGAACGCAAAGCTAATTTCTTTGGTAAGTTAAACTATAAGCATGATTTTGAAGACCAGTGGGAAGATAATTTTCACGAAGTAATTGAAAAGTTGGATAGTCTAGTAAGACAAGGGAAAATTCGTCATTACGGCGTTTCAAACGAAACACCATGGGGTTTGATGCGTCATTTGGAAGAAAGCAAAAAGCACGATTTGTCGCGTGCGCAAACCATTCAAAACCCTTATTCATTGTTGAATAGAACCTATGAAGTAGGTTTGGCTGAAATTTCAATGCGTGAACAAGTGGGATTGCTTGCTTATTCTCCACTTGCTTTTGGAGCACTGTCAGGAAAATATCTAGGAGGGAAATTACCTGAAAAGTCACGATTGAAATTGTACCCAGTGTTTTCGAGGTACACCAATAGAGAGTCCGTTATTTTGACTGAGAAATATGCGGAATTGGCAAAAAAGCTCGACATTAGTTTAACAAATTTATCCTTGGCATTTGTCAAACAACAGCCTTTTGTGAAATCGACCATTATTGGTGCTACTACCATGGATCAATTAAAAGAAAATATTGCAAGCTTCGATGTCGTTTTGTCTGAAGAAGTATTGCAAGAAATTGATGAGATTCAGAAGCTACAGCCAAATCCTGCACCTTAATTTTTCAAAACTGACATCTGTCATAGTTTGAGGGGCTAGGTTGTATATTTTTGTAGCGTGAAGTAGGACCAATTATGAATTGAACCTAAACTTAATAGAGATGCGTAGAATATTCAGATTTTTAATACCACCAAAAGAATGGTTAATGCCTGTAATTATTTTATTAGGTGCACTTGTGGGTCTAACAACCTACGCTTTGATAGAATCCAAGGCAGTTTCCTATTTGTCTGACGATCCAAAAACCTGTGTAAATTGTCATGTTATGACCCCTCAATATGCAACCTGGTTAAAAAGTTCACATCGAGAATGGGCAACCTGTAACGATTGCCATGTTCCGCATGATAATGTTTTTAAAAAATATGCATTTAAAGCAATGGATGGCTTATACCATGCATCTGTATTTACCGCGGGTTTAGAGCCTGAAGTTATTCGAATGAGAGAAGCAGGAGTGGAAGTAGTTCATAACAACTGTATTCGTTGCCATCAAGATCAAGTAGTGGATGCAAAACTCACCGCCACGGTTGAGAATCATAAAAGTAATATGACGGATCGCAAATGTTGGGAATGTCATAAAGAAGTGCCCCATGGAAAAATACACAGCTTATCTTCCGTAAAATATTATGGAAAAGTGCCTAGTGAACATCAAGAAACGGTGCCCGCTTGGTTAGAGAATTATATAGAAAATTTAGACACTAAAAACGAAGAATAATTATGAGCGCAAAAAGAGAACCTTGGAAAAATTGGGTGCTATTTATAGCATCTATGGTCGTTGTTTTTTTACTAGGACTGCTAGTTTCAACAATTACTGAACGTAAAATAGAAGCAAAGTATGCCTATACGCCTGTAACGAAAATAAAGCCAGGTGAACCTAGAAATGAAGTTTGGGGAGAAAACTTTCCTCGAGAATTTGAGTCGTACTACAGAACTGCTGACTCTACATTCCAATCCAAACACAATGGAAATAAAAACATTGACATGCTCGAAGTAGATCCTCGATTGGTGGTGCTTTGGGCAGGTTACGGATTTTCTAAGGATTACAACCAAGGGCGTGGACATGTATATGCAGTAGAAGATCTTCGCAATACACTTAGAACCGGTGGACCTGAAGGAAAAGAGGATGGTCCTATGCCTTCCACTTGTTGGACTTGTAAATCTCCTGATGTGCCGAGAATTATGAACGAACACGGTGTAGAGGAATTTTACAAGGGCAAATGGGGGAAATTAGGTGCTGAGATTATCAACCCAATTGGTTGTGCTGATTGCCACGATTCTGAAACAATGAATTTAAAAGTCACTAGACCAGCGCTTATCGAAGCTTTTGAAAGACAAGGAAAAGACATCAAAAAAGCTACACATAACGAAATGCGATCTCTAGTGTGCGCGCAGTGTCATGTAGAATACTATTTCAATAAAAAATTACCTGGAAAAGAGGGGACACCTTATTTGGTATTCCCATGGGATGACGGTCAAACTGTAGAAGATATGGAAACCTATTACGACCGAGTAGGACATGTAGATTGGGTTCATAAGTTAAGTAGAGCTCCTATGTTAAAGGCGCAACATCCAGGATATGAAGTATATAAAATGGGAATTCATGGTCAGCGTGGCGTTTCTTGTGCAGATTGTCACATGCCTTATAAAACAGAAGGTGGACAGAAGTTTACCGATCACCATATTCAATCTCCTTTAAACAATGTGGCCAATTCTTGTCAAGTCTGTCACCGTGAAGAAAAAGATGTATTGACTAAAAATGTCTATGACAATCAAGACAGAATTCTAGAAAACAGAGACCAGTTAGAACGTTTGTTAGTGCGTGCACATGTAGAAGCAAAACAATGTTGGGATTTAGGAGCAACAGAAGCTCAAATGAAAGACATCTTGCACGGTATCCGACTGGGACAATGGAGATGGGATTATGCAGCCGCTTCACATGGAGGTTCGTTCCATGCCCCTGTTGAGTTAGGTAGAGTGATTGGAAAAGGAATCGATATTACACAGGAAACACGAATAAAACTGGGTAGATTGCTGATGACTCTTGGTTATAAAGGTGAAGTACCGTATCCTCCAATTGAGACCAAAGCAGCTGCTCAAAAATTCATTGGATTACCGATGGCGAAACTGGAAGCAGAGAAAGAAAAATTTAAAAAGAATGTATTGCCGAAATGGGATGAAGAGGCAAAACAAAGAGAAGCAAATTATTAGTATCTTCGTTTTGTTTACAAGTTCTTTATGACGCAAACCATTCAGAAAAATAAAAGAGCCTTTTGGGAGCACCCTTGGAGCTATATGGAATCATTTTTCATTGGCATAGGGTTGCTTCTAACAGGTTTTATTATTGAATTGAGTATTCCTTCAAGTGAGGCTTTTTTAATTGCCTATCCTTATAATATTCTATTTTTAGGAGGTTATGTGCTTATATTATTTGTCGTCTACAAATGGTTTTCTGATATTCAATTGATTCGCTGGCTCACAAAAGTACCAGCTTCTATATCTTCCATAGTATTGGTGACCTTTATGGTGATGATCATGGGAATAGTGCCGCAAATTCCTTCTGAGAACAATTTTGTTACAAAGTTTGGACTCAACCATATTACTACTCATTGGGCTTTTCTATTGATTTTATTTCAATTTTTAACGTGTCTTGGTTTGGTAACCGTCAAAAGACTATTGCAATTTAGTTGGGCAAATTTTGGTTTTGTGGTGAGCCATTTAGGCTTGTTTATTGCCTTAGTGGCTGGTGTTCTGGGTAGTGGTGATTTACAGCGGTTATCTCTCAATGTATATGAAGGCAAAGCGAGTTTTACGGCATTTGATGATGATAACCAAGAAGTTCACCTGCCTTTCGCTTTTTATTTGAATGATTTTATCATAGAAGAATACAGCCCTAAGTTGGCTTTGGTTGATAACAAATCGGGAAGTATAGCGCACAATAACGGAAAAAATTTATATCTGGTTGAAAAGGGTGAAACCTATTATTTTCAAGATATTGAAGTCCATATAAAAGACTATTTAGCAAATGCAGGAAAGCATGGTCCTAAGTATTTCTTTGTCAATGAAGTGGGTTCTCCCCCGGCTGCTTTTGTTTCAGTTAAAAACAGTAAAAATGACAGTTTGGTGGAAGGTTGGATTAGTAGTGGAAGTTTTAGATATCCCTATGAATCTCTTAAAATAAATGAGGAGTATTCAATTGTGATGACCATCCCTGAACCTAAAGAATTCAGTTCGGATATCGATATTCTTACCAAAGAAGGAGAACGTATTCATGCGGTATTAAAAGTAAATGAATCCTTTCCTTATAAAGGTTGGGATATTTATCAATTGAGTTATGATGAAACCATGGGGAAATGGTCAGATTTGAGCGTAATTGAATTGGTAAGAGATCCTTGGTTACCTGTGATTTATACCGGTATATTTATGATGATAGCAGGCGCCCTAAATATGTTTTGGTTGGGGAATACAATGAATAAAAATCAAAAGTAATGACTTGGATAGACTTTCCTTTTTACAGTAGTATTGTTGGCATTCTTTGGTTGGTAGGGCTCGTTTTACTTGGCTTGTCTTATCGCAATGATGGTTATCTAAATTTTGCCAACAGTGTGTTGTTTATGGGTTGGGTAGTATTGCTTGTTTTTGTTGGTAAATTGTGGGTTGAGTTAGACCGACCTCCCATGAGAACCTTGGGTGAAACCCGTTTATGGTATGCAACCTTTTTACCTTTAGTTGGCTTTATAACCTATTTTCGTTGGCGATACAAATGGTTTTTGGCGTATAGCATTGCATTGGCCGGTGTGTTTTTGATAATAAATTATTTGAATCCAGAGACCTATTCAAAAACGCTGATGCCAGCTTTACAGAGTCCGTGGTTTGTGCCACATGTTTTGGTGTATTTGTTTTCCTATGCCGTATTGGCGGCTTCAAGTATCGTAGCTGTAAAAGGAATAGTAGACAGATATCAAGGGAATTTTACCATAGAAACACTTAAATTGGCAGACAATCTTGTATATATTGGTTTTGCCTTTCTAACTTTTGGCCTATTGTTTGGTGCCATGTGGGCAAAAGAAGCTTGGGGGCACTATTGGACTTGGGATCCAAAAGAAATTTGGGCGTTTCTTACTTGGATGGGGTATTTAACGTACATTCATTACCGCTATTTCCACAGTCATAAAACCAAACAAGCACTAACCATATTGGCACTTGCTTTTGTGGTTTTGTTGGTGTGCTGGTTTGGGGTCAATTATTTGCCGGTGGCGCAGACAAGTGTTCATACTTATACCCAGCAATAACAAAAAAACCTCTCAATTTGAGAGGTTTTGTATTCAAATAAGCGTGTCTTTAATAGCCTAATTTCTGACGTGTTCTTTGCAGTACATCTGCAGCTACTTTTTTTGCTTTTTCAGCACCAATTGCAAGTGCTTTGTCTATTTCAGAAAGGTTATTCATATAATAATTGTACTTTTCTCTTTGCACAGCATATTTTTCAAGCAATAACTCATAATAAGCTTGCTTGGCGTGTCCGTAACCGTAATTCCCGCCTTCGTATTTTGCACGTAAATCCGCTGTTTGTTCTTCGGAAGCAATTAACTTGTACAGCGCAAAAAGATTACAGGTGTCAGGGTCCTTTGGGTCTTCCATAGGAGTGCTATCCGTTTTGATTTTCATGACTTGTTTTCGCAACTTCTTATCATCTAAAAAGATATCGATAATATTTCCTTGCGATTTACTCATTTTACCGCCATTCGTACCTGGAACGTACATGGTGTCTTTTTGAATCTTTGCATCTGGTAAAACAAATGTTTCTCCCATTTGATGGTTAAACCTACTCGCCACGTCTCTAGTCATTTCTAAATGTTGCAATTGGTCTTTCCCCACAGGAATGATCTCAGCGTCGTATAATAAAATATCCGCAGCCATTAACATAGGGTAACCAAATAAACCTGCATTGACGTCTTCCAAACGATCTGACTTATCCTTAAAAGAGTGTGCTAAAGTCAATCTTTGGTACGGGTAATAACAACTCAAATACCAAGAGAGTTCTGTAACTTCTGGAATGTCGCTTTGTCTGTAAAAGACAGTACTGTCAAGGTTTAAGCCAAACGCTAGCCAAGCTGCCGCAGTGCTATAGGTGTTAGCTCTTAGGGTTTCTCCATCTTTAATTTGCGTTAACGAATGCAAATCGGCAATAAATAAAAACGATTCATTCTTTGGATTGTTGGCCATTTCTATTGCGGGAATAATTGCTCCCAATAAATTCCCCAAATGCGGAGTTCCAGTACTTTGTACGCCTGTTAAAATTCTTGACATTTCATTGTTTTAGATTCACAAAAATACACAAAGTGATTCAGAATAGCAGAAGTTGTTCCGGTAAAAATAGTTGAAATGTGTTGGAATTGAAAAAAGGACATTACATCCAGAGAAATAGCTTAATTTTGAATGATGAAAAACATAATGCTAAATAGTTTACGACTTCTTTGGAGAGTGTGGTTCTACCTGCTGTTCACTGTGGTGTTGTTTGTTTTTTCTCCGGTTTTTATTGTGGTAACAGCTCGAAAAAGGTGGTATCCTGTTTTTTTTAAAGTAGCTCGAATTTGGGCAAAGCTTATCCTATTTGGAATGGGGTTCTCAATCAAAAGACTAAGTAAACCTTCCTTTATTAAAGACAAGAGTTACGTGTTTATTGCCAATCATACCTCTATAGTAGATATAATGCTTATGTTAGTGATTGTAGAGAATCCTTTTGTTTTTGTGGGAAAAAAGGAATTGGCAAAGATTCCAGTATTTGGTTTTTTTTATAGCAGAACATGTGTTTTAGTAGATAGGCGTGATATCAAAAGTAAGGCAAAAGTTTTTGCTCAGGTTGCTAAGAAAGTAGGTATGGGGTTGAGTGTTTGTATTTTTCCTGAAGGCCTAGTGCCCGATGATGAGTCCATTGTATTACATGCTTTTAACAGAGGAGCTTTTAGTATGGCAATAGCACATCATTTGCCAATTGTTCCTATTGTATTTTACGATTGTAAACTTCGATTTTCATACACGTTTTTTAGTGGAGGACCGGGGCCATTGCGTGTAAAATTTCTTCCAATTATAGAAACAGATTCACTAAAGCCAAAGGATTGGGTCAATTTAAAAAACGACTGTTACGAACAACTGTATACCTGTCTAATTTCCGATTAGGATATTTTCAAATTTCGTTATTTTTTCGTATCTTATAAAGAACATAATTACTGTTTTATTATGGAGTTTAACGTAACATATTATTCTGATAAGGAAGAGAAATTAAATATACTTTCTCATGGGATTGGTGTGGTGTTAAGTTTGATCGCCTTTCCATTTTTAATCAGCAAATCATTGAAAACAGATGATCCACTGGTAGTTTTGAGTTTTGTTATTTACGGTTTGAGTATGATTGTATTATATACTGCCTCAACTTTATATCACAGTGCCGTGAATAAGAGAATTCGTTTTTTCTTTAATATTTTTGATCACGCAGCTATTTATATTCTAATTGCAGGAACGTATGCGCCAGTTGCATTAATTGTATTGCAAGGAAGAATAGGCTGGATAGTTTTTGGTTTCTCTTGGCTGTTTGCTATTATTGGTGTTTTGTATAAATGGTTTTTTATTGGGAGATATAGAGCTGTATCGGTGATTACATATGTCCTTATGGGGTGGATGATTATTTTTGCATTAGAACCACTACTTCAGAATTTCAGAAGAGAAGGTCTTTTACTTTTGCTGGCTGGCGGGATTTTTTATTCGATAGGTGCTGTTCTTTTTGTGTTGCCAAAAGTCCCTTACAATCATGCGATTTTTCACGTCTTGGTGTTGTTAGGGAGTTTTACGCATTTTATTGCGATTTATTGTTTTGTTTTGAATCCCTTGTAAACATTGTTGAAGCGCTTTTTCAAATTAATGTGTATTTTAGTGGAAAATTCATTTTGAATCTATGTTGAAATTATTATTAATTGACGACGAAGTCGATGCGCTGGAGGTGTTGGAGTGGAAGTTAAAAAAATATGTATCCAATATTGAGGTTACGATGTGTTCAAGTGCTATCAAGGCGCTCAAAATTTGTGAGGACTTAAAACCTGATATCGTCTTTTTAGATATACAAATGCCAGAAATGAATGGATTTTCTTTTTTAGAAAACTTAACTTCTAAAAACTTTAAATTAATATTTACTACAGCTTTTGACGAATTTGCTCTTAAAGCTATAAAGGAAAATGCCATAGACTACTTATTGAAGCCTATCGATAAGGCTGAACTGATTCATGCTGTTGAAAAAGCAAGACTAAGCATTGAAAATGATGACTTGGGAGCAAAGGTGCATTCGTTATTGAATACAATACATAATCCACCTTGTAAAATTAATATTTCGGCAGATGGAAAAATTTATATTATAGAACCACATGATGTTATCATGCTTCAGGCTGATAAAAGTTATACGACAATTTTTTTAAAATCGAATCAAAAAATAGTCGTTTCCAAAACGTTAAAAGAAGTAGAAAAGAAATTCATGATGCATTCTTTTTATCGTGTACATAATTCATATTTGATAAACCTAGATCATGTGAAAGCTTATTTGAAAAGAATGGGAGGAGAATTGGTCTTAACAAATGAACTAACCGCCAGTGTTAGTAGGAATAAAAAGATTGAATTAATGAACAAATTGCAACTTACGAATTAGATGTTTAGCGATTTTCATTCAGAAATATTTTCATGGATACGAGGTGCTTTATTCGTGTTGTTTATTATCAATATTAGTGTTTATTTTCAGAATAAAAAGCGATTATTTTTAAACTATAGTCTTTATCTGTTTTTTGTTTTTTTGTATTTCTTCAAACCGGTGGCCCCTGCGTGGTGTCAACCAATGTATAGGAATAGTTTTGAATTACTCGATTTTGAACCCATGATTTTTACTTATTTAGGCGTTTTATTGGAGGCACTTGTGTTTACTTATATAATGGGAAGAATTTTCAAGCAAATTATCGAAAAAAAAACCGACTTAAAGCTTCAGTACTTGTTAAAACAAAAAGAGACTGCAGAACTGAAGATGACTGCTTTGCAAAGTCAAATGAACCCGCATTTTTTGTTTAATTCTTTGAACTCTATAAATAATTATGTTTTAAAAAACGATAAAGAACAGGCTTCGGATTATATCAGTTCTTTTTCTCGGTTAATTCGTACGGTCTTAAAAAATTCGGAAAGAATGCATATTTCTCTATTAGAAGAATTGGACGTTTTAAAAATGTATGTCAATGTTGAGCAAAAGAGAATTAAAGGAGGCTTTGCTTTTTCTGTAACAATAGATGATGAATTGTGTTTAACAGAAATAAACGTGCCTCCTCTGTTTTTACAACCTTATATTGAAAACTCAATTTGGCATGGACTCGCTAGAAAGAAGGGAGAGAAGAAAGTAGAATTGAAACTAACGAAAGAGAAAGATACTATTCATATTGCTATTGAAGACAATGGAGTAGGTTTGAAAAAAGCACTAGAAGAAAAGTCACAAATAGCATCGAGAAGAAAATCATTTGGAGCCTCTGCTACAGAAAAAAGAATTTACTTAATGTTTGGAGAAGAAAATGTAACCATAGATATACAAGATACGACAAGTGATACATCTTCAGGTACTCTAGTATTGATAAAATTTCCGATAAAAGCTTAAACAAACCCTTTTGTTATTGAAATTAGACAAATTGTTTTAATTTTTATCGTTAATAGTATGGATTGTAATATTTTCAGTACATTTGCAATAGCTTAAATTGGCTGTATTCTAGCTGTTTAACATATGTTTAATTCATGGTGATTGATTTGCATATGAATTAATTTAAAAGTAAATTTAAGAACATAAAAATATTAAAGTATAAATCTTAGGGGTAGGATTTATTTATTCCTTGGACTTTCATTCATTTGAAAGTCCAAGTTTTTTTTTGCCAATTTTCGAAAGGATTTTTACTCAATTCGGTGTTATAGTACATAGAGATTCCAGTGACCTCTTCTCCAATCCAACTAGGCTTTTCAAAGACTTCAAGTTCTGATTCAAGTTCTATTTCTGCAATTATTAGCCCTTTGTTTTTTCCTGAAAAGACATCTACTTCAAATATATGCGTGTCTTGTTTTACTAAATATCTTACTTTTTCAATTCGGTTTTCTTCGCATAAAGAAAATAATTGCAAACCTTCATGTAAGGGAATTTCGGTTTCCCATTCGAATCGTGTAGTACCGGTAGCATTTGAAGGCCCCTTGATGGTTAAAAAGCTTTTTTCATTTTGAATACGTACGCGAACAACTCTATTTTTATTTGAATTTAAAAAACCTTGTTTAATGTTGTGCTTTTTGTAACTGTCTTTTATAAAATCAATGTTTTTTACCAAAAACTTTCTTTCTATTTCCGTATTCATTTAACTGGTTTTTAAGTAAAAATAATACTTTTTATGAAACCAATATTATGAATTATATTTGCTTTTTAACTATTAACTTTCAAGATGCTCTTTAGTAGTGCGATTTTTCTTTTTTTCTTTTTGCCAATTGTCTTGATTGTGTATTTTTTAGCTCCAAAAAAATTACGAAACTTGATTTTATTGTTAGCAAGTTTAGTGTTTTATACTTGGGGAGAGCAGAAAATGGTTGTATTGATTCTCTTATCGACAATTGTAGATTATTCTGCTGGCTTGATAATTACTAAATTCAATAGAAAACTAGGACTCTGGATCTCGATTCTTTTTAATTTGGCAATTCTTTTCTATTTTAAGTATGCGTCATTTGCTTTTGAAAACATTCAAGTTCTTTGTAGGTATTTGGGGGTTTATGATTTAAATATATCTTTTTTGTCCAGTGTGGCCCTGCCCTTAGGGATTAGTTTTTATACGTTTCAAACAATGTCGTATACGATTGATGTGTATAGGGGAAATGTAAAGTCGACAAGGAATTTTATTGATTTTGCAACCTATGTAACCCTATTTCCTCAACTGGTGGCTGGTCCTATTGTTCGATATAAAGACATAGAATTGGATTTGAAGCAACGGAGTACGAGTTTATTTCAGTTTTCAGAAGGGTTGCGAAGATTTATTATTGGATTGAGCAAAAAAATGATAATTGCCAATAATCTAGCATTTGTTGCCGATGGATCTTTTGGAATACCTGGAGATCAGCTTTCTACCTTGTTCGCGTGGTTGGGTGCTGTTGCCTATATGTTTCAAATATATTTCGATTTTTCAGGTTATTCTGATATGGCAATAGGGCTGGGGAAAATGTTTGGATTTCAATTTCCAGAAAATTTCAACTACCCATATATTTCAAAATCTATTAAAGAATTTTGGAGAAGATGGCATATTTCATTGTCGAATTGGTTTCGAGATTATCTGTATATCCCTCTAGGAGGGAATCGAGTTAGTAAGCAAAGAATTTTACTTAATTTACTAATCGTATTCTTTATTACGGGGCTTTGGCATGGTGCTGAATGGAAGTTTATAGTGTGGGGACTTTGGCATGGTTTTTTTCTCCTTGTAGAAAAGATTGGCGATTCAGGAAAGAAATTTCCTTCTGTGTTACAACATATGTATGTTGTTGTAGTCGTATTAATTGGTTGGGTGTTTTTTAGAGCAGGAGATTTAAATCTTGCGTTTCAGTACCTACACAAGATGTTTGTGTTTACACCGGAAAACTTAAGTAACGGAGTGCTTTCGTACTATTTTAGAACAGAAAGTTGTTTGGCCTTGTGTTTTGCGATTGCTTTCTCATTTCCATTACAATACAAGGTTTTTAGAATAAATGCTTCACAAACTTTGATTCTTAAAAATGCTATGACAATTTTACTATTACTATTATCTTGTATGTATATTGCAGTAGACGCCTACAATCCATTTATTTATTTTAGATTTTGATGTATAAGAAAACAGTACATATAATTTTTATAACCTTGGCTTTAGGTTTGCTGTTAACCCCATCAATTGTGATGTTTACAGGACTAGAAGGGAACTATTCAAATGATGAAAATAGAAAAATGCAAAATTTTCCCGAATTTCAAATGGCATATCCAGTGCAATTTGTGAGAGAGTTTAAATTGTATTTTAACGATAATTTCGGATTTAGAATTGCTTTTTTTAATTTATACAAAATGGGCTTAAAGAATTTGTTTGATGAAGATCCGTTGCCAAGAAAAGTAGTTTCAGGTAAAAATGGCTGGTATTTTTTAGGAGATGAACACAATAATGTAGTTTCGAAAACTATTGGGGCAAATCAATTTTCGAAAACAGAATTAAACAATATTGCCTCTAAACTAGTAACAGCCAATACTTGGCTTGAACAAAATGGAATTCGCTTTTTCGTTGCAGTGGCTCCCAATAAGCACACAATTTATTCACAGTATTTACCGTTTAGTATACATAACAAGAAGACAAAGTTCTCTGTTTTAAAAGAATTTCTAGATGCCAAACATGATTTTGAGCTTATCGACTTGAAAGAACCAATTTTAAAAGCAAAGGATACTGTTCAGCTATATTACAAAAATGATTCACACTGGAATGATTACGGTGCTTATTTAGGCTATGTACAACTAATGAATGTAATTTCTGAAGAATATCCAGAAGTAAAAGCACTGTCGAATGAGCAAATAAAATTAGATAGCGTTTACAAGGATTCTGGTGATTTGGTGAGGATGTTGAACATAGAAACTGGTGAATTTGTACCGAATATTACATTTGTAGACCAAAATAGGAGTCGAAAGGTAGAAAATGAAATATCAATACCTTTCCACTACAATGGAGCTGTAGCTATTTATGAAGATAGATATAAAAAACAGGATACTCCATTTAAAGTCCTTATATTTGGAGACTCATTTGCTCAAAATTTAAAAAAATATTTAAACGAGAGTTTTGGAGAGTGTGTTTATATTCGCGATTATAAATTTGACAAAAAATTAATTCAAAGAGAAAATCCAGATATAGTCATTCTAGAAGTTGCTGAAAGGAAACTTGAAAAACTAAATAAAATGTAATTATGCTGCAACTAAATTCTTATAGGATTTGCCAAAAATGGAAGTCCTTATGGTTCATATGTATACCAATTGTCTTGCAATCTCAGTCATTCGATGCGAGTCGTTGGGATGACTTCTATAGTTATTCAAGTGTAAAAAACATTATCTTATCCAGTACAAAGCTATATGCAACAGTAGCAACAGGGGCTTTCTCATATGATACACTTACGCAGGAAAAAGAAAAGCTGTCAACAGTAAATGGTTTGTCTGGTGATGTGAACGCTTCTGTCTATTATTCAGAAGAAAATTCAACCTTGATTATTGGATATGAAAATGGACTATTAGAATTGATAAAGGATGATGGCAGCGTTAAGAAAGTGGTGGATATTTTAGTGTCAGAAATTTCTTCAATTAAAAGGATTAACGAACTTTATGAACAGAATAATAAGTTGTATTTGTCTACGCAATTTGGAATCGTAGTTTACGACTTGGAGAAAGAAGAATTTCAAGATACTTATTTTATAGGAAATAATTCTTCATTAATCGATGTTAGCTCGGTTGTAATTAGTGGAGGATTTATATATGCGAGCTCGAATGAGGGTGTGTATATTGCAGATATGAATACCAATTTAAATGATTGGAATAACTGGAATTTGAACTTTACTGGAGCATTCGATAATTTGTTGGTTTTTAACAATCAGGTAATTGTTGCAAAAGAGGAGAATATTTATCAAATAAATACACAGTCGAGTTTAGAATTGGTAGTTACTTTGTCTGAAACCATTCTTGATGTAGAAACAGATAATTTGTCTCTCATAGCAGGTGGCGAAAATATAGCTGAAGTGTATGATGTGAATTACAATCAACTCTATTCGTTAAATCCTACAGGAACCAATATTTCATCTGTCGAGCTTGATGGCAATTCAATTTATTTGGGAACAGATTCAATGGGTATATTGAGGAGCGAATTCTCTGACGTAGATGATTTTGTTCAAATTGAAATTCAGGGACCAATTCAAAATGATATATTTGCTTTAGATGCTGGGAATAATGATCTTTGGGTTGTATACGGGGCATACAACGAAGCCTTTAATTTTACGGGAACCAAAATGGGCCCCTCACATTTTGACGGGAATAGTTGGGTCCATGTACCATATAGTTCCGAGTTTCAGTCTCGTGATTTGGTCGATGTATTGATTGATCCAACTCATGACAATCGCGTCTATGTGAGCTCCTATTATAAAGGGGTGTTGGTAGTTGAAAATGACCAATCAGTAGATATGATAAACACTGAAAATAATGGTCTTGGTTATTGGCAACATTCATCGAACTTTTCATTGGTTACCAAATCAAAATTTGACGTAGATGGAAATTTATGGGTGGCCAACTCTTGGGGGAAAGACACTAAATTACTTAGCAAATTAGAAGATGATGTTACTGTTGCCCAAATAGATTTCTCGTCGGTAGTCGATAGAGGTGAGCAATACGCAAGTATTTATGACATGGATATTGGAGCAGATAATCATGTTTGGCTAGGGACTTATTTTGAAGGTGTATTTGTGACCGATGGTGAAAGTGTTCCAAAGGTGCATAGATTAAGCCTTGAAGAAGATAACTTGCCTTCAAATGTTGTATATGCTGTAGCTGCAGATTTGAACAATAGAATTTGGATAGGTACCAATCTCGGATTGGTAGTTTTTGACGATGTCGAGAATGTATTTACAGGGAATTATCAACGGCCAGAACCTGTTATTATAGTAGTAGATGGTGTGGCTTCAGAATTATTGGGTAGTGCTACCATCAATGATATTTATGTAGATGGAGCCAATAACAAATGGTTTGCTACAAGTTCTGGTGGAGTTGTACAAACAAATGCATCTGGTCAAAAAATATTGGCAAGCTTTACTACCGAAAACTCTCCGTTGCCATCCAATGACATATTGAAAATTGAGATGGATGAATCTACTGGTAGAATCTATTTCTTGACATCTCGTGGAATCATTTCATATGATACCGAAATCGCTCCCTATGGAGAGCGATTAAGTGAGGTATACGGATTTCCAAACCCATCATTAAAACAACACAATACGGTTTCATTGGTAGGTAAGGATGGGGTTAATTTACCAGAAGGAACAAATATAAAAATAGTAGATGTAGCAGGGAACCTAGTTTTTGAATCAAATACTGTAGAGTCTCAATCTTCTTTCGGAGGCAAGATAGTTTGGGATAAAACAAACCTTGCAGGTGTAAAAGTGGCTTCTGGAGTGTATATAGTGTTAATGTACAACGAAGACGGAGAACAAACCGCTTCTACCAAAATTGCAATTATAAATTAATGCAAGTAAGTACAAAAGCCATTGTACTAACGGCAATCAAGTATGGAGATTCCAGTCTGATTGTACGATGTTATACCGAGCAATCAGGTAGCAAAAGCTATCTATTGAGAGGTGTGTTGAAATCGAAAAAGGGAAAATTAAGGCCGGCCTACTTCCAGCCGCTTACACAACTCGAAATTGTGGTGAGTCATTCAAGAAAAAGTGAATTGCACAGTATCAAGGAGGCGCGCATCTCTCACGCTTATGAAACCATATTTTCCGACTATACCAAACAATCTATTTCCTTTTTTATAGCCGAAATGTTGGCAAATACTGTCCGAGAGGAAGAAGGAAATCAAGCCTTGTTTGCATATCTTGAAACCTCTTTAAAATGGTTAGACTTACACAGTCACGTTGCAAATTTTCACCTTGTTTTTTTATTGAAATTAACCAAGTATTTAGGGTTTTACCCTGGTGAGTATACACAGGATGATTGTTACTTTAACATGGTAGAAGGAAGCTTTACAAACGAAGTGTTTTTAGGCGAATGTCTAGAAGGAGATGATTTGTTACTGCTTAAAAACGCATTAGGCATAAAATTTGATACAGCTAATGAGTTGGCCTTACATGTGAAATCAAGGCAACGGTTATTAGAGATTATTTTGAGGTATTTTGAAATGCATTTGATGGGCTTTAAGCGGCCGAAATCAATGAATGTTTTGAAGAAATTATTTAATTAATGAAGAAGCTGTATGCGATAGTAGTTCTTATTTTCTCCGTTTTTAGTAGCGAGGGCCAGGTTATTCGTGTCGTAGATAGTGATTCAGGATTGCCTATAGATGGTGTTTCCCTTTCCAATAAAGAGAAATCTATAGTGCGTTATACGAATGAGAATGGGGAAGTGGAAGTAGCTCAACTGCTAGGTGAAGACCCCGTTTTTGTATACCATTATTTGTATGTAAAACAAAAATGCCATTTGGCAGATGTTCTATCCAAAGAACAGCTTATTCAGCTAGTTAAGAATACCGAAACCCTACAGGAAGTTGTACTTTCTGTAACTAGAGGGAAAGAAAAAAGAAATCGAATTGGTGAACAAATTGAAATTATTACCGCAAAAGAAATAAAAAAAATTGCGCCGCAAACCTCTGCAGATTTGTTGAGTAAAACCCCTGGAGTAAAAGTTCAAAAATCTCAATTTGGTGGTGGAAGTCCGGTATTAAGAGGTATGGAAGCTAACAGAGTCCTACTTGTGGTGGACGGGGTGCGGTTGAACAATGCTATATATAGAAAAGGACATTTGCAAAATGGAATTACCGTAGCTCCTTCTATATTAGATAGGGTGGAAATATTGTTTGGTCCAACCTCAGTGGTTTATGGGTCAGACGCGCTTGGAGGTGTTATTCATTACTATACAAAAAATCTTAGAACTTCGGCTTTTAATCAAGTGAACTCTTCTTTGTATTCCAGAGTAGGTTCTGTTAATAATGAATTTACAACGAACATAGCTACGGAACTCAGTTTTCAAAAATGGGCGTCATATACGAGTGTGTCCTATAGCACCTTTGGCGATTTAAAAATGGGTGCAAACCGAAGACATGGCTATGACGATTGGGGGAAAGTATTTGAGTATTCTAACAATTCAGAGGAAATAGCAAACAGTACTCCAATTACAAATACATCACCAGAGTTACAGAAAAACACAGGATATGCGCAAGTAGATGTACTTCAAAAAATCTACCTTCCAGTATCTAATGATATGGAGTTGATGTTCAATTTTCAATACTCAGAATCTTCCGATATACCACGGTTTGATAAACTTACTGAAAAAACAAATACAGGAGATTTAAAGTTTGCAGAATGGTTGTATGGACCCCAAAAACGAATGCTTTTTTCTACCCAATTAAAATTGGAGGAAGTACACGATTGGATAGATAACGGGGCAGTAACACTAGCATTTCAAGACATAGGCGAATCTAGAATACAAAGAAGATTCAATACCATTGATGAACGTTCCTACAGAAATGAAAATGTGGATGTATATAGTCTAAACGGTGATTTTTCGGTAGGACTCACAAAAGACAAAAGTAGGAACTTATCATACGGATTTGAAATTGTATACAATAAAGTACATTCCAATTCCTATGGCGAATACTTGATTATTGATCCGAATACAGATAGAATTACAGGAGTTTCTGGGAATTTTGCGGTGCAATCGAGATATCCAGATGGTGGAAGTGACTATTTTACGCAAGCTGTGTATGCAGAGTACCGTCAAGATTTAAATGAGAAAAATACCTTAAACACAGGATTGAGATTTACAGGGACACAACTCAACGCTACATGGATTGATGAATCGTTTATTCAGCTCCCTGATTCAAAAATTTCATTAAAAAACTCGGCACTAACCGCAACAATTGGACATGTGTACAAACCTACAAAATCTTATAAAATAAGTGCCGTATTCTCTTCTGGCTTTAGATCTCCAAATATAGATGATGTTGGGAAAGTTCGTGAAAAAGGAGGGAATATAACCGTACCAAATATTTATCTTAAACCAGAATTCGCATACAATTCAGAAATAGGTGTGCAACGCTATTTTAACAATAAAATGTTTACTGTAGGTTTGAATGTTTATTACACGCTGTTAGATAATTATATCATTAGAGCTCCCTACGACATTCACAACCATACAGAAGGAGAGTCAACTGTAACATATGAAGGGGAAACAGGACGCGTGTTGGCAAATGTAAACCGAGACAAAGCCTATGTAACAGGTGGGTCTTTTAGTTTTCGTGGAGAGTTTAGTGAACGTTGGTTGAGTAGAGGGTCTATTACTTTTACAGAAGGTAAAACCTATGATACTAAGGAGTATATGTCATCAATTCCTCCGCTGTTTGGAAATCTTGGTTTGATCTATAGAACTCATAAACTAGAGTTGGATCTAAATTTTGAATTTAATGCGGAGAAACCTGCAGAAAAATACAATACAAGTGAAGGAATTGACAATATTGAACAATCTCCAGTTCGAGATGAAAACGCATCTGAAGAAGTAGACAAATATGCGGGAACACCAAGCTGGGAGATCTTTAATTTTTCTGCAACATACGATGTAAGTCCATCGGTGGAGTTACAATTCAAAACCTCAAATATTTTTGACAGACACTACAAAGAGTTTGCATCTGGAATTAGTGCTCCGGGAAGGAATTTTTCAGCGGCTATAAATTATTTGTTTTAATTGACTCCGTTAGTGGTCTTCAAACAAATACAAATATTAAATTCGCATCGCTAAGCCTCTTGGAATCCAACAATTATTTCTATTTTTGTTTTGATGAAACTTAGCTACAGCAAACTTGAGAAACTTAAAAGCAGAAAGGCAATTGAACAATTGTTTGTAGAAGGAGAAACTGTAGCGGCTTTTCCATTGCGCTTGGTTTTTCTAAAAAAAGAACACGCGGCAAAGACGGTTTTGAAAGTAGGAGTTTCTGTTTCAAAAAGAAAAGTAAAAAACGCCGTAGATCGCAATCGAATTAAACGATTGCTACGAGAAGCCTATCGACTGAATAAAGCAGATTTTGGAACTGTTAATGAGCATCAATTCATAGGTATGTTTTTGTATCTTGATACTAAAGAATGGAGTCAAAAAGAATTGAACCTCAAAATGAGAAAACTAGCTGTCAAATTCTTAGCACATACCAATTCGTAGTAAGATGAAGGCTGCTAAGAACACTATCCGAACACGGACTCAAGAATCTACTAGAGCTATTGAACGCCTGTATATAAGTATGCGGCATTTGTTTTCAAGAGGCTTTTACAAACCGATGGGGGTTTCTGGAGAAGCCTTGATAGAAGCACTTATGGTGTTACAACCTGAGATCTATGGTTCGATAGGTGAAAAAAAAATGGAGTTGAATGGGTTGCTATACGTTACTGAGCGTCTCCCAAAAGGTATTGAAGAATGTCAATTCATTAACCTTACAGCAGATGAAGGAGATTTAAAAGCGTCATTTGACACCATCGTACCCAAAAAAAGAAGAAGAAATTGTTATCGTATTGATAGGGATTTAATGCATATCGAAATCACAAGAGGAAGGTCTGACATTTATGATAGCATTACCCATCTTACTTTTTTATGTATAGAGTCACATAAATTAATGCGTCGAATTCTAAAAAAAGAAGAAGGTGCCGTTGATGTGCAGCGAGAATGGACCCATTTAGAAGCAATAGTACTCAAGAACAAAAAACTCGATGAACAGGAAAAAGATGTAACTTTTATTCATCTAGGAAGTCTGTTGGGAAGAACTTTTAAAGAAATAAAAAAAGCCTATGAGGATTTCGCTACGATTGAAAATCCGGATCGTTTTTTTTATTTTATATATGCACTAGGGCAGTCGGCTATTCAAGAGGAAACCAACGGTAAAGAAAGAATCATAACCTTTAGTGATCTGTTAAAAGAGCAAATTGGTCAACATATTTACGGAGAAATTTGGGCTAAAAAGGTAAAAGAATATCTGTTAGAAAATTCACTAATTAAACGACCCGTCCATATCATAAGTGCAAATATGCATTCTGTTTTAAACACCTTGTACGCTGAAAAAGCGCTAAATGGAATTGAAGATTTACAAGGGTTTGAGCTTTTTGAGAAATTAAGCATTAGAGAAAACAGAGCCCTTAGAGACCGCGTAAAACAGTTTTCAAAGCAAAATGGGCTTTGTTATATAAAAGACCAATCAGGAGCAAATATCAATGTACAGATAATTGATACTGCAAAAATTTCCTTTTTAAACCTCAATGTGAGCCCAAATGACAAACCAATTCTAATTGTAATGGATTATGCTTTTGGTGAACAAGCCTATGAGACCATGGATGAATTGTTAAAACCATACCTTTCAGGCTCCAAAAGTCATTATTTAAACGTACTTTCGATTTCAATAATGGGAAAAGCAGGAATTTTAGAAGGAGGAAAAGGAGATATCATGATTCCAAAAGCACATGTTTTTGAAGGAACCGCCGACAATTATCCTTTTAAGAACGAATTTACTAAAAATGATTTGGCAGGGTTTGGCTCTCAGGTATATGAAGGTGCAATGATTACCGTACTTGGAACTTCCTTGCAAAACAGAGAAGTATTGAACTACTTCTACAGGTCCACTTGGAACGTTATAGGTTTGGAAATGGAAGGAGCACATTATCAAAAAGCCATTCAAGCAGCATCAAAAATAAGAAACAATATTTCAGAAGATGTAAAAGTAAGGTATGCATATTACGCTTCAGACAACCCATTAAAAACAGGAAGTACATTAGCTTCTGGAGGATTGGGAACCTCTGGGGTACGTCCTACCTATGCAATTACCCAGAAAATAATTGAACAAATTTTAATCGAATAAAAGAGTACTTTTGCAACATGCTAAAAAGAATTTTTGACATCCTATTTTCACTCATGGTACTAATTTTTGTACTCTCTTGGATGACCCCATTGGTTGCAATTATTATTGTATTGAGTACTGGTGAACGACCTTTTTACAAACAAGAAAGAGTGGGAAAAAGGGGAAAGGTTTTTAAAATATTTAAATTTAGAAGTATGAAGGGAATTCCACCTGTAAATGATCCCTTACTTTCGAATGAAGAATCGACACGAATTACAATTTTTGGCTCCTTTTTACGAAAATATAGAATTGATGAATTTCCGCAGTTCTATAATGTGTTCATTGGGGAAATGAGTATTGTTGGTCCAAGACCAGAAAGACAGTTCTTTCTAGATTTGATTATTAGCCATATTCCTAGATATGCCTTATTGCAAGAATTGAAACCAGGAATAACTTCTTTAGGGCAAATTCGATACGGCTATGCGGATAGTCTAGAACAAATGAAATTACGAGCAAGATATGATTTAATTTATTTGGATAACTTATCTTTGTGGACTGATATTAAAATAATCCTTTACACAGTTCTCGTGGTGATAAAAGGTAAAGGAAAATAAATACATTAAAAATGAACATTCTTATTTTAGGTGCTGGAGGAAGAGAGCATGCATTTGCTTTAAAACTTTCGCAAAGTAACAAATTATCAAAATTGTATGTGGCTCCAGGAAATGCAGGAACTGCACAATGCGCAATCAACGTACATATTGATCCTGTAGATTTTCAGGCAGTAAAAAATACAGTGTTAGAAAATGACATCAATATGGTGATTGTTGGGCCAGAAGCACCACTTGTAGCTGGTGTTCACGATTTTTTCTTACAAGACGAAGCCTTAAAGAATATCCCTGTAATTGGTCCACAGAAAGACGGTGCCGAACTAGAAGGGAGTAAAGAATTTTCAAAAAAATTCATGAAAAAGCATGGGGTTCCAACCGCAGCTTATGAAGCCTTTACCAAAGAGACTTTGGATCAAGGGAAAGCTTTTTTAGAAACGTTAAAACCACCCTTTGTACTCAAAGCAGATGGTTTAGCAGCAGGTAAAGGAGTGTTGATATTAAACACGCTGGAAGAAGCGAAAGCGGAATTAGAAGACATGTTGTCGAATGAAAAATTTGGAGCCGCATCTTCTAAAGTAGTAATTGAAGAGTTTTTGGACGGAATTGAATTGTCTGTGTTTGTATTGACAGACGGGAAAAGTTATAAAATATTGCCTTCTGCAAAAGACTATAAAAGAATTGGTGAAGGAGATACAGGATTGAACACAGGTGGAATGGGAGCCATTTCTCCAGTGCCTTTTGCAAATGAAGATTTCTTGAAAAAAGTAGAGGACCGAGTAGTAATCCCAACCGTTGAAGGTTTGCAAAAAGACGGAATAGATTATAGAGGATTTATTTTTATTGGATTGATGAATATCGATGGAAACCCATTTGTAATTGAATACAATGTGCGTATGGGAGATCCGGAAACAGAA
This sequence comes from uncultured Flavobacteriaceae bacterium, assembly GCA_943789365.1. Classification (GTDB taxonomy): domain Bacteria; phylum Bacteroidota; class Bacteroidia; order Flavobacteriales; family Flavobacteriaceae; genus Flavicella. Next base: position 1,969,477 of record CALSTV010000001.1, read on the forward strand.
GCAGTTTTACCAAGAATAGAGTCAGATTTGTTAGAACTTTTTGAAGGTGTTGCAACACAAACCTTAGCTGAAAAATCGTTTAAATTGACTTCAAAAACAGCTACAACGGTAATGACTGTTGCAGGAGGCTATCCAGAAGCCTATGAAAAAGGAAAAGTAATTTCTGGTTTAAATGACGTTCAAGGAACCACCGTTTACCATGCAGGTACCAAATTGACGGAAGATGGCAGTGTTGTAACCAATGGAGGGCGTGTAATGACATTTACTTCACTTGGTGATACCATGGAGGAAGCACTTGAAAAATGTTATTCAAATATTGCTAAAGTAGCTTTTGAAGGGATGAATTATCGTAAGGATATCGGTTTCGATCTTAAAGACTTGTAATCCTTGAACGGAAGTCTTTAATTGAAAACAATGTCAACAAAAAAAGCGACTTCTAAACAAACTAAAAAAATTCTTATCGCCCCATTAAATTGGGGCTTAGGACATGCAGCTCGCTGTGTTCCCATAATTCATTTTATACAAGCTAACGGTTACGAACCTATTATTGCCAGCGACGGTGTAGCACTGGAATTTTTAAAACAAGAATTTCCATCCTTGCTTGCTGAAAGCCTACCTTCCTATCATATCAAATACACAAAAAAGGGAAGTTGGTTGAAGTGGAAGCTACTATTGGATATGTTTTCCATCCTCAAAGCGGTACGAAATGAACATAAATTGCTAAAAACACTTGCCGAAAAATACCAATTGTCTGGTGTTATTTCCGACAATCGATTTGGGATGTATCACAAGGATATCCCTTCTGTATATATAACACATCAACTACAAGTGTTTTCTGGAATAACCACCTTTATCACTACCTATATTCATGCGAAATTTATAAATAAATATTCAGAATGTTGGGTGCCAGATATAGCGTTGTTAAACTCATTATCGGGAAGATTAGCTGAAGGAAAACAGCCAAAAATTCCGGTAAAATATCTCGGTGTTTTATCGAGGTTTAAGAAAGCCAAAAAATCAATGGTTAACACTGTATTAATATTACTGTCGGGTCCCGAGCCGCAAAGAACTATTTTTGAGCAGCGTTTACTCACAGAATTTGAAAATTATTCAGAAAAAGTATTGTTTATTAGAGGAATGTTACGACCTACAGCTATTCATACTAATAATCCAAACATTCAGTTGGTAAACTTTTTGAGTGGAAAGGCATTACAAGATGCTATCAATAGCAGTGAGAAGGTGGTTTGTAGATCGGGATATAGTACCATTATGGACCTTGCAGTATTGGGGAAAAAGTGCTTTTTTGTGCCAACTCCCGGACAAGGTGAACAAGAATATTTAGCCAAATATTTACAAAAGCAACACATTGCTCCTTACTGTAAGCAAACTGATTTTAAAACATCTCATTTGGATGCTGTAGATGCTTATAAAGGTTTTGGTGCATATGCGAGCACAAAAATAGATTCAGAACGAATGCAGGTGTTTGATGTATAACCGGTCAAGTGGTTGAATTAAGCCCTTTTCAAGGTAAAAGTAAACGTAGAACCTTTGCCATATTCGCTTTCTAAAGTAATGGTCTCTTTATGTGCCTCCATGATGTGCTTAACAATGGAAAGTCCAAGTCCGGAACCACCTTGCTCTCTAGATCGACTTTGATCTACACGGTAAAAACGTTCAAAAATTCTATTGATGTTTTCCTGTTTTATGCCCTCTCCGTTATCAGATACCTTTATAGCCAATTTGTTTTTTCCTGTAGCTTCAATACCTACCATAATTATACCTCCAAATTTTCCATATTTGATAGAATTTACAATCAAATTGATAAGCACCTGCTCAATCTTAGCAGCATCTCCTAGTGCCATCACAGGAAACTCATAAAATTTATCGAATCGCAAGGTCATGTTCTTTTTCTTAACCTTCATTTCGAAAAGATCAAAAACGTTCTGAATCATTTCAATACAGTTGAATGCTTGAATAGTTAAATTCAAATCGTTGCTTTCCAGCTTTGAAATCATGTCTAAATCTTTCACAATTGAAGCCAAACGTTCTACACCTATATTCGCTCTTTCCAAATATCGATTTCTAATTTCTTTGTCATCGGCAGCACCTTCAATAAGTGTGAGTAAATAGCCTTGTACTGTAAATAAAGGGGTTTTTAACTCATGTGAAACATTTCCTAAAAACTCTCTTCGATAGGATTCTCGCTCATTTAATGATTCTATTTCCAGTTGCTTGTCCTTTGCAAATTTTTGCATTTCCTTAGAAAGTGATTCTATATCTGGAGAAATCGATTTTTTACTTAGATTACTCGCATCCAATAGAGAAACATCCTCGTAAATTTTTAAAACACGTTTGTAAATAAACTGCTCTACTCTTTTTTGGAGCACAATAAAAATCAACAGAAATACACCTGTTGTGAGTACAGCTATGTTCTGAAAATCCAAAAAATCGTAGTCGAAATAGAAAAGAAGAGACCCAGTACCTACAATGAGAATTGTGAAGATAATGGCAGTGATAAAAGCAAAAGCGTAGGTTTTTTTAATCTTCATTCAAAACGAATTTATAACCCACCCCTTTCACTGTTTTAAAATGGTCGTCACCCAGTTTTTCACGAAGTTTTCTAATGTGAACATCGATGGTTCTTCCTCCAACAACAACTTCATTTCCCCATACCTTATCAAGAATATTTTCTCGTTTAAAGACTTTGTTAGGCTTCGAAGCAAGCAGAGAAAAAAGTTCAAATTCCTTTCTAGGCAATACAATTTTCGCACCGTCTTTAATCACCAGATACGCCTCTCGGTCTATCACAATATTCCCCAAAGTAGTCTTGTCGACGTCTGCATTGTTCTCTTTTACCCTTCTGAGTAGGGATTTAACTTTGCTAACTAATACCTTCGGTTTTACAGGTTTGGTGATGTAATCATCAGCACCCGCATCAAAACCGGCTACCTGAGAGTAATCTTCACCCCTTGCTGTTAAAAACGAAATCACCGTATTTTCTAGTCCTTTTGTATTCCTTATTTTTTCGCAGGCTTCAATTCCATCCATTTCAGGCATCATGATATCGAGTAAAATCAAATGCGGCTTGTGTTTGATCGCCTCTGCAACTGCGCTCATTCCGTTATTGGCTGTATGGATTGAATAACCTTCGTTTTTTAAATTGTAGCCTACAATTTCAAGAATATCAGGCTCATCATCGACTAGTAAAATTTTGATCTCATTTGTTTTCATAGGTACTTGCTTTCGAGGTTACACAAAGCTACGCATAAAATTCATCTTGTTGCTTTAGTTAACAATCATTTAATCTTGGAGCTCAATCTTAACATAAAATTCATGTTACAATAAAGAAGGGGTAACTTTTTATTGACCGAATAAATAGAATTTTGCAGCTCAAAATAAGTTATAAATATAATGAGAAAATTATTAGTTGTATTCGTACTATTGTTAACAACCGTTATTACGGGGCAGGAACGAGGAATTGTAGAAGGTATTGTTACCGATAAAGAAATGAATAATGAGTCACTCCCATTTGCAAATGTATTTGTAAAAGGAACGACTGTTGGTGCTACTACCGATTTTGATGGAAAATACACCTTGTCATTAGAAGAAGGAGAACATGTTATTGTTTTTAGTTTTGTTGGGTATGCTACAGAAGAAGTAACAGTTTCTGTAGAGGCTGGTCAAAATTATTCAATAAATCAAGTACTAGGTGCCAGCGAAGGAATTACTATGGATGAGGTAATTGTAAAAGCACAAGTTAGTAGAGAAAAAGAATCGGCCCTATTGGCTGAAAAAAAGAAAGCTGTTGTAATGACTGCCGCTATTGGAGCACAAGAATTATCACGTAAAGGGGTAAGCAATGTAGCAGCGGCTGTCACAAAAGTATCTGGTGTCTCTAAACAAGAAGGTTCAGGAAGTGTTTTTGTACGTGGTTTAGGAGATCGTTATAACATCACAACGCTAAACGGATTGCCGTTGCCTTCAAACAATCCGAGTAATAAGAATATTGACCTTTCTGTATTTTCGACAGATGTTGTGGAGGCCATTGATATTAGTAAAACCTTTGAAACTAAAAATTACGGTGATTTTGGAGGAGCAAATATCAATATAAAAGCTAAAAATTTTAGAGGAACACCTTATGTTAAAATAGGGGCAAGTGCAGGTGTCAATTCTAATGTATCGGGTCTTTCTAATTTTTACTTACAAGATGGACCGAGTACTTCAGGTTTTGGAGAACTAGAAATTCCTGAAAGTCCAACAACACCCTTAAATTATACGACAAGTTGGGATCGTGTAAGAAGCAATAACATTATGAACAAAGGGTTTGCCCTTTCCGCAGGAAAATCTTTCGAAATGGGAGAAGAAGGGAAATTAAACACTTTTATTACTGCTTCACATAAATCTGAAACTAGTTTTAGAGAAGGAATTCAAAGAGGAGATGTAGACGCGCAAGCTGATCCAAAATCTGATTTTGAAGTAGAATCTTATGGTTACGATACCAAAACTACGGTAATGGCTACGCTAAACTATAGAATTGACGATAATAATACAGTAGGGTTTACTTCCTTGTTTTTAAACTCAACAGAGCAGGATTATAGTGAATATGTAGGGAATTACGAGGAATTTGATGGAGGAACTGATTCTTCAGAAGACAATGAATTCGGAATCATTCAAAGAGGAACTTTTGATAGAACACAATTATTTGTAAATCAATTGTTAGGAAGTCATACATTTTCAGAAAAATTGAGTTTCGAATGGGCAGGAGGCGTTAGTTCTTTGAATAACGATGTTCCAGACCGTATGCAAAATACATTTATTCCCTCTAGTGAAACAGAAGGATTGTATACATTTTTTTCAAACTCGGCCATTGATAACCACAGATATTATCAAAACTTAAAAGAAGATGAGTTGTCAGCAAATGCGGTATTTTCCTATAAATTTTCTGAAAATAGCGAAGATGAGTATAGCGGACTTTTTAAAATTGGATACTCAGGTCGTTTTAAAAACGTAGCTTTTGAATCTGAACAATTCGATTTCAATATCGTAGAAGATATTTTTAATTTTGAGATTGAAGACATTCACCATGTAGACAACTATCTCAACGAAGATAACTTTTACAACGCAAGCTATAGCATAAAGCAAATTAGTCAGTTGTACTTTGGAGACCAGTTTATAAATTCATTAGTTTCAAGTGTTCAATATGGTTTCTCTGAAAACTTTACCGCAGTAGCAGGTTTGAGAATTGAGTCAATCTATCAAAGTATTGGATATATCAGTACTTTGGTTCCTGATGGTGAATTTTCCGAAACCACGCAGAACGAATTCTTACCAAGTATCTCTGGAAAATGGACACTGTCTGACAAACAAAATATAAAGTTTGCAGGAAGTAAGACCTATACGTTGCCTCAGTTTAAAGAAAGAGCAAAAATGCTTTTCGAAGAAGTAACACAAACCTATATTGGAAACCCCGATTTGTACAGCTCAGACAACTATAATTTTGATTTAGGATGGGAAATTTATCCAAGCTCAGGGGAGCTAATCTCTGTAACTGGTTTTGGAAAGATGATTCAAAACCCAATCAACGAAGTATTTATAAACTCTTCTTCGGGTGAAATTAGTTATGTAAACTCAGGTGACCGTGCAACCGTATACGGTTTGGAATTTGAATTGAAGAAAAACCTGGCAGAATTTGTAAATGCAAATGACTTGTCTCGTAAAGTCTCTCTTGGTGTAAACTTGTCTTTGATGCAATCCAATCAAGATTTTAACGAAGAAAAAGTAGCTGAAGAAACCGACTATGCTGCAAGTTTTACTTACGAAGAAGGTAGTTTAACAGGAGCTTCTGATTTGTTAGCAAATGCCGATATCTCTTATTTCTCTGAACTTTCAGAAGACACAAATCTGATGGCAACTGTAGCATATACTTATTTCTCAGATAAAATGAAAGTTATTGGAACCCAAGAAAGAGGAAACTTGGTAGATCAAGGTAATGGTAGTTTGGACTTTGTTTTAAAATCTGAATTCAACAAAAAATTAAACATCGGTTTTGCTGTAAAAAACATATTGAACCCTGAATTGAAGACCATTCAAGAAACTCAAAATGTAATTATCAATTCCTATAAAAAAGGAGTAGACTTCAGTTTGTCATGCTCGTATCAATTTTAAAATAAATAAAACAGTTAAGAAGGTTCGGTAGAAATCATTTTTGAGGTAATGCTTTAGTAGTTAACACTCTCTTTACTTATATCAGTACATTCTTAACAGCGATTTAATTTTTACATAATACCAAAGTTGCTTCGTTGCGCTTTCTTTGTAGTGTAATTACAAACAAACAAATAAACGAAAAGTAACAAACAACAAATTAAAACAGAAATGAAAAAAGTATTAGTATCAATAGCAACCCTAATAGCAATTGTATTTACATCTTGTAAAAGTGAGAATATCATTGACAATGAAGACAGCAGTTTTGAATTAGACGCTACAAACTTTAAAGGAACCATTGGTTCTGGAACCATTACGCTAGATCCCAGTCTTACCTATAAACTAACAGGAGCACTTGTTGTGGCGGAAGGTGCTACCTTAACCATCCCAGCAGGGACTACCATCGAATCTATCGGATCTGCAACATCTTGTTATATTGCAATTGCAAGAGGAGCGACCATCAATGTAAACGGAACTTCAGCTGAACCTGTAGTGATGACATCAAACATCAAAAACCCGGGATCTTGGGGTGGATTGGTAATATGCGGTGATGCTGCTACCAATGTTGGAGTAGATGCCATCTCTGAAGTAGGAGGTTTGTCATATGGTGGAACTAACAATGCAGATTCTTCAGGGTCAATTACCTATTTAAGAGTAGAGTATACAGGGTCTAAATTTACCTCTTCGAAAGAATTTAACGGTGTTTCATTGTTTGCCGTAGGTAGCGGTACAACCTTTGAATATGTTTCTTCTGTCAATGGAGGTGACGACGGAATTGAATTTTTTGGAGGTGCTGTAAACGCTAAAAATTTAGTTTCCATAAATGCAGGGGATGATTCAATCGATTTTGCAGATGGATTTACAGGGTCTATGGACGGTGTATACATTAAAGGCGTTACAAAAGCGGGAATCGAAGGGTCTAATAATGGAGCCAACGGAGATGCAACTCCGGTAACAACAACTACAATTTCTAATGTTTCTATTGTAGATGGAGGTTTAGGAAGTTCTGAAGGAGCTATCTACTTTAAAGAAGGAGGTGGAACTATTACCTATGAAAACATTTATGTAGATGGTTTAGATCTCGGAGTAAGAGTGAAATCTGCTGATGTATCTGCCATAGCTAGAATTCAAGCAGGTGACTTGGTGATAAATCCAATTCAATTTGTAAACTTTACAACACTAGTTAAAGGTCAAGAAGGTTCAGAAGCAACCATGACCGAAGGGGTGAATTCTGGAGCAGGAAATGGTGCCGATTTGCCAACTTGGGCTGCAGGTTGGGCTGAATAAGAGCTACATTCATAAGAATACTGAAAGAGACTGTCTGAAAAGGCAGTCTCTTTTTTTGTGCAATATTTTTTTGATAAAAGAGTATGATAGGTCATGCTTTTACTGTGGTTATCTATAATAATTAATTTGAGAAACGGATTAAAAAAAAGTAATAAAATAGTTGTATTATTGTAAAAAAAATTACGTAAAATTAAGATATACATAACAAAAGAATAAATAAAATTATTTTAACCATGGCAACCGTTTTTTGCACCGTTAAAATTCAATAGAATTATGAAGAAAATTATTTTTGGAATTGCGCTGTTAAGTTGTGTGGTGATGCGTGGACAAGTGCTAGAAGATGTAATTAAGCCTACAAAATTTGGAAACGGTATTTTAAACTTTAAAGGAGCTGACGATTCTTGGTCTATCAAAATGGGAGCTAGGATGCAGTTGTTAAGTGCAAATAGTTGGTTGTATGATGATGGAGACTTGCTAGATCATACTTCCGCAGCATTGGTAAGAAGGTATCGATTAAAGTTCGATGGTTATGTATACGATCCTAAAATAGTTTACAAGATAGAGTTGGGAATGTCAAACCACGATTTAAGTGGTGCACATGAATCAACAAAATACGCTCCTAGGTTGGTGTTGGACGCCGTTATAAAATGGAATTTTGTTGAGAATTTTGTGGTTTGGTTTGGGCAAACGAAATTGCCAGGTAACTTAGAACGTGTGATCTCTTCTGCAAACTTGCAGTTGGTAGATCGTTCTAGAGTGAATAAGGAATTTACTTTAGATCGTGAATTTGGAATTCAACTAAGACATCATACCAATCTTACTGATAAGTTCGTCATGAGAGAGCGTATTGCTATAGCACAGGGAGAAGGAAGGAATGTCGCCATCGACAATACAGGAGGTCATCACTATATGGGACGTATTGAATTGCTGCCATTTGGTTTGTTTGAAGGGAAAGGAGATTATGTTGGAGGCGATTTAAAACGTGAAAAAACACCCAAACTAATGCTGAGCTCTACCTATAGTTATAACGTAGATGCTCAAAAAAATAAGGGTTCACAAGGACTTTATTTTTCGGATATAGATGAGATGTATGAGGGGGTTACCACAGATGTTAAATCCTTTTTTGTAGATGCTATGTTTAAATACAACGGATTTTCATTTATGGGTGAATATGCGAAACGTGATGCAGGAAATATGTTGGTGCGTGTTGGTGACGGTTTGAATTTAGCAACAGGATATTTGTTTAAAAGCAACTGGGAAGTTGCAGGTAGGTTTACACGTGTAGATCTTACAGATAGGGAGTTGAGAGATGAATATACGTTGGGAGTTTCTAGATATGTAGTGGGGCATAAACTTAAAATTCAATCAGATCTTACCTATGCAAACATTGCAAAAGTAGGTGCTTCAGACGATTTAAGTCAATTAGGATTTAGAGTTCAGGTAGAATTACACCTGTAAAAAGATAACATTAGCGTAACATTGAAGCTCCTAGAAAAGGGGATATTTGCAAAATGATTTCATCTGGTTTTATATGACCAAAATAAGTTAGATTTATGGATAATATTTACATCTTAATGATTATTGCACTTGCATTTTTAGCAATTGCAGATTTAGTAGTAGGAGTGAGTAATGATGCGGTGAACTTTTTAAATTCTGCCATAGGTTCCAAAGCAATATCATTTAAAACAATAATGATTGTAGCCAGCTTAGGTGTTTTGGTGGGGGCTGTTTTTTCTAGCGGTATGATGGAAGTAGCTAGAAAAGGAATTTTTAATCCGGGTGAATTTTATTTCAATGAAATCATGATCATATTTATGGCGGTCATGATAACAGATATCTTATTATTAGACTTTTTCAATACCATTGGAATGCCAACGTCAACCACAGTTTCCATTGTATTTGAATTGTTAGGAGCTGCAGTTGCAATGGCATTGATAAAAATATACAATACAGGTGGAACTGGAGAGTTTTCAGATCTTTTGAACTACATAAATACAGGAACTGCTACTAAAATTATCTTTGGAATTGTACTCTCCGTAGTCGTCGCATTTTCTGTCGGTGCACTGGTGCAGTGGATATCTAGATTGCTTTTGTCTTATAACTTTGAAGGAAAAGCAACATGGGTAGGTGCTCTGTTTGGAGGTGTAGCTTTAACGGCAATTACCTACTTTATTTTTATGAAAGGTTTAAAAGGAACCTCATACGCTAAAGAATCATTTGATATCTTAGGAGGAGGAACCATGAAAGACTTTTTAGAAAGAGAAGTTTTGATGATAGTAGCCATTAGCTCCGTATTTTGGTCGGCAACATCCTATGCCGTGATCGAATTCCTAAAAACAAATATTTATAAGTTAGTAATCGTAGTAGGAACCTTTGCATTGGCTTTAGCCTTTGCAGGGAATGATTTGGTAAACTTTATTGGAGTACCAATCGCCGCTTGGGAATCTTATTCGGCTTGGTCTGCTCAATGGGCATCAACAGGTATTGCTGCTACAGATTTTAGTATGGATATACTTTCTAAAAAAGTACCAACAAATAACTTATTGCTGATACTGGCAGGTTTAGTGATGGTGGTTACACTATGGTTCTCTAGCAAAGCCAAAAATGTTGTTAAGACTTCGTTAGACCTTTCCAATCAAGGAGCTACGAAAGAACGTTTCCAACCTAACTTTTTATCAAGAGGATTTGTAAGAGTGGCGATGGGGATGTCTGAAATGACAGCGTATATCATGCCAAAATCTATTCAAAACAAAATTGAAAAACAATTCGAAACACCGGTAATTGTGCTATCGAAAGATAAGATTCACGAATTACCAGCCTTTGATATGGTAAGAGCTGCTGTAAACCTAATGGTAGCTGCCGTATTGATATCAATTGCAACCTCATACAAATTGCCTTTGTCTACAACCTATGTGACTTTTATGGTTGCCATGGGTACATCATTGGCAGATAGAGCTTGGGGGGCAGAAAGTGCTGTGTATAGAGTTGCTGGTGTGTTGAACGTAATTGGTGGTTGGTTCTTTACCGCTTTTAGTGCATTTACTGCGGCTGCATTTGTAGCTTACTTGTTGAACTTGAACTTAAAATTAATGTTCCCATTGCTATTAGTTTTGGCAATAGGTTTATTGCTTAGAAACTTTATAGCACACAAGAAAAAAGCAATCGAAGGAAAAGCTGAAGACAGTCTTACCAGAGCCGAGAGTACATCTGTACAAGGGGTGATTCAAGAAAGTGCTGCGAATATAGCTTCAGTGGTAAAAAGAGGAAATAAAATATACTCTAATGCTATCAAAGGTTTAGCAAAACAAGACCTTGCCTTGTTGAAAAAGAACAAGAAAAGTATAGAAAAACTATCTAATGAAGTTGATGAATTAAGAGACAACATCTTTTATTTTATCAAAAACTTGGATGACACTAGTGTTACCGCAAGTAGTTTCTATATCAATATTTTGAGTTATTTACAAGACATGACGCAGTCGTTAGAATTTATTGTAAAAGTGACAAACAAACACGTGAATAACAATCACAAAAAATTAAAAATATCGCAGATCAAAGAACTCAAAGAAGTTGAAGATATGTTGGCAGGTATTTTTAATGATTCGCAAGAAGCATTTGACAATAAGTCTTTTGAGAAAATTGCCGATATACTTGAAAACAAAGAAGTATTCACAGTACTTTCTCAAAAAATTCAGAAACAAATTGAGCGTACACGTACAGAAGAATCAAGTCCAAAGAACACTACCTTATATTTTGGATTGTTGTTAGAGACTAAAGACCTTGTAAGAGGCTCTATGAACTTGTTACAAGAATATTACGAAGCGAATCAGAGTTCAATAGAAAGTGCTGAATAAGAATCGTTAAACAATATAAAAAAGGTCTAAATTTATTTTTAGACCTTTTTTTGTACTCTTTATTTAAATACCATATACACTTGTATCTTTTTTGAATTGCTTAGGTGTTGACCGTTTTCAAATTTGTATATTTATTAAAAATAATGCGATGAATTTACCAGTAACCAAAGAAAATATACTATTTCTAGACATAGAAACCGTTCCTGAATGCGAAACATTTGATGAGTTATCGGCTGTAAAAAAAGAATTGTTTGCCCTTAAAACTGCCTACCAACGCAAACCAAAAACCGTAAGTGATACAGAAATTACAACAGAAGAATTTTATGAAAGGGCAGGTATATGGGCCGAATTCGGAAAAATTGTATGTATTTCCGTAGGCTATTTTGTGTCGAATAAAAATGAACGATCCTTTCGAGTGAAATCTTTTTATGGAGATAATGAGGCTGAATTGTTAATTGAATTTAAAACACTATTAGAAACACATTTCAATAGCGCTAAACATGTTTTATGCGGGCATAATGCCAAAGAATTTGACTTTCCATACATAGCTAGAAGAATGATAATTCGTCGGATTGAATTGCCTCAAAAACTAAAACTCTTTGGGAAAAAACCCTGGGAAATTCCACATTTGGATACTATGGAATTGTGGAAATTTGGAGACTATAAGCATTATACCTCCTTAAAACTACTTGCGAATATTCTTGAAATACCCTCCCCAAAAGAAGATATCGACGGAAGTCAAGTAGCGCAAGTTTATTACAAAGAAAAAGATGTGGAACGTATCGCAAAGTATTGCGAAAAAGACACTATAGCCGTAGCACAACTGTTTTTGCGCTATAACAATGAAGCTATTCTAGAAGCACATGAACTCGTATTCGCAGATGAAAAATAATGAAAACAAATTGCAAACAAACACTGTAGGAAACGACCAAAAGTATTTATTTTAAAAACCAAAAAACCAAAAAACCAAAAAAACCAAAAAACCAAAAAACCAAAAAACCAAAAAACCAAAAAACCAAAAAACCAAAAAACCAAAAAACCAAAAAACCAAAAAACCAAAAAACCAAAAAACCAAAAAACCAACTATGCCTGAAACCAATTTTTTCGAGCGTTGTTACAGCGTAGCAAAACAAATTCCGTACGGCCGGGTAACCAGCTATGGCGCCATTGCCAAATACCTTGGAGCCGCACGATCGGCGAGAATGGTGGGCTGGGCTATGAATGCCTCTCATGGGAATGATGAAATTCCTGCACATAGAGTTGTGAATAGAAAAGGGTTGCTTACCGGAAAGCATCATTTTCAGGGAACAAACCTCATGCAGCAACTCTTAGAAAGTGAAGGTATTGTGGTAGTTGATTCTCAAATTCAAAATTTTTCAGATGTTTTTTGGGACCCTTCTCATGAGCTTTTGTAACATATTTTGCGATTATGCTTATTGAGAATAAATATAAATACACAGTTCAATTCAAATTATTCCTAGTATCTTTGTAGCCGTAAATACAATGAAAATGAGTATTAAAAAAGAACAAATAATAAGTGCATTAGAAACCATTACAGAGCCAGGAGAAGGTAAAAGTTTGGTTGAGAATAATAATATAAAAAATATCGTGATTTTTGGAAATGAAGTGGTTGTTGATCTTAACATAAGCAACCCAACACTTCAGGCCAAAAAGAAAATAGAAACCGAAATCACTAAAGTTATACAGGAAAAAGTAGCTAGTGATGCAGTAGTCAAAGCAAATGTGACAGTAGTTGCAAAAGAAAAACCTAAAAACCCAAATGAGATCAAAGGAGACAAACTTCCTGGGATTCAAAATATCATTGCAATAGCCTCTGGAAAAGGTGGAGTAGGGAAATCTACGATTACGGCAAATACAGCTGTTACTTTGGCTAAAATGGGTTTTAAAGTGGGGGTGTTGGATGCAGATGTATATGGACCGTCCATGCATTTGATGTTTGATGTAGCGCAGGAAAAACCTATTTCAATAAACGTCGATGGAAGATCGAAAATGAAACCCGTAGAAAGCTATGGCGTAAAACTATTATCGCTTGGTTTTTTTACCAACCCTAATGAAGCCGTAATTTGGAGAGGACCAATGGCATCCAAAGCATTGAATCAAATGATATTCGATGCCGCTTGGGGAGAACTCGACTTTCTCTTGATAGATTTGCCTCCTGGAACCGGTGATATTCATTTGTCTATTGTACAAGCATTGCCAATTACAGGTGCAGTTGTTGTAAGTACACCTCAAAACATTGCATTGGCAGATGCTAAAAAAGGGGTTGCCATGTTTCAACAAAAAAACATCAATGTACCCGTACTTGGAATTATCGAAAACATGAGCTATTTTACACCAGAAGAACTTCCAGAAAATAAATATTATATTTTTGGTAAGGACGGAGCAAAACACTTAGCGGCAGACCTAAATACCGAGTTTTTAGGAGAAGTGCCATTAGTACAAAGCATTCGTGAAGCTGGTGACGTAGGTCGTCCTGTAGCACTTCAAGAAAATAGCATATTAGAAAAAGCCTTTTCTGAAATCACCAAAAACACCGTTAGAGAATTGGTGAAAAGAAACAAAGAATTGCCAGAAACAGAAGTAGTGAAAATTACCACTATGAGCGGTTGTTCAACGAAATAAAAAACTTACTATTAACACAATAAGAGGCAAACATGGAAATTATAGAATTGACAAATACAGTTGAAAAAGCTCTGGAAGAAATACGTCCCTTTCTGATTTCTGATGGAGGAAATATCTCTTTAGTATCCATAGAGAATAATGTAGTAAAAGTAAAGCTAGAAGGAGCCTGTGTGGGGTGTTCTATCAATCAAATGACTTTGAGAAATGGCGTAGAAGCCTCCATAAAAAAACACGCACCGCAAATTGAAAAAGTAATAGACGTTAGTAGCATTATGTAAATTTTGGCATTGAAATTGCCTTAATGTAGAAAACGGCAGAAATTATGAGACCACTTTTCACGCTATTATTCCTTTTTTCTAGTATCATTACCAGTGCACAAGAAAAAGCCTATCAGAAAAATGAATTTCTAAAATATAGAGTTCATTATGGACTTGCCAATGCAGGTTATGCCAGCTTTGCAATAAATGAAAAAGCTGAAGATTCGAGCTATCATTTTATAGCTAAAGGATGGACTGTTGGAATGGCCAGCTGGTTTTTTAAAGTAAGAGACAACTACGAATCTTATGTAGATAAAGAAAAGCAATTACCCACGCATTTTGTAAGAAACTTGAGTGAAGGGGGGTATAAAATCAACCGAGACCTCTATTTCGATATAGAAAACCAAAAGGTAACTGTAAAAGACCACAAGAGAAATACCACCACAGAACACAACGCCGAAGAAGTACAGGATATTATCTCTGCATTTTATTATTTGAGAAATCAGGATATAGATTCTTTGAAAATAGGTGAAAGTGTTGCCATTGATTTATTTTTAGATTTCGAAGTGTTTCCCTTTAAACTAGTGCTGCTAAATAAAGAGCCACTATCTACTAAATTTGGGAAAATCATGTGTTATAAAATGCGCCCCATGGTACAAACAGGAAGAATCTTTAAAGAAAAAGAAAGTCTTACTTTTTGGATCTCTGCAGATAAGAATAAAATACCACTTATGATAAAGGCCGACTTACTGGTAGGTTCCTTGAAAATTGATTTGACAAGTTATAGTGGATTGTCCTATGCTTTTCCCGAAAAATAATAAGAAAAATTGTAAATTCGCTGCTTAATAATACGAAGCCCTTTTGAGAATTCTTATTTACATTTTTACAGTAGCTATTCTTGCAGTTTCTTGCGGTGATGACAAATCCAATTCACAAAGCGAAACCGCTGCAAAACAAATGCCAAAACCAGTGTATAAATTTGGATATAAGATTGACGACTATATCGAAATTCAAGACACCATTGCACATGGTGAAAGTTTTGGAGAAATATTAGACCGGCACCATGTATGGTACCCAGAAATATTAAAAATTTCTAAAACGGTAAAAAAGACTTTCGACGTAAGGCGCATCAGAGCAGGAAAACCGTATACCGTTTTAGCCAGAAAGGATTCCACCGAAAAGGCGCAAGTTTTTATATATCAACACGACTTAATCAATTACACAGTCATTGATTTTAAAGACTCAATCATTACGGCTACCAAAGGAAAAAAAGCGGTTACAATTGTACAAAAGAAAGCCTCCGGTGTAATTACAAGCTCGCTGTCTGAAGCACTTGATAAGCAAGGAGTAAATGCCGTAGTAGCCAATGATCTCTCTGAAATATACGCATGGGCCATCGATTTCTTTCGCTTGCAGAAAAACGATAAATTCAAAGTAATATATGAACAGAAATATATTGAAGATACCATTCCAGCTGGAGTAGGAAGAATCAAAGCAGCGTATTTTGAGCACGTGGGACGTCCGTTTTATGCTTTTAAATTTGTGTCCGATTCCATCACAGGTATCGAAGAATATTACGACGAAGAAGCAAACCACCTTCGGAGAGCATTTCTAAAAGCACCTTTAAAATTTAGTCGGATCTCTTCAAGATACAACCTAAAAAGAAAAATTGCCCATTACGGAAGAGTAAAAGCGCATAAAGGAACCGACTTTGCAGCCCCAGTAGGAAGTCCAATTATGAGTACGGCTAACGGACGTGTAACCGAATCGAGAATGAAAGGAGCCAACGGGAATTATGTGAAGATACGACATAACTCTACCTATTCTACCCAGTATTTACACATGAAAAAGCGTAAAGTAAAAGTAGGTGAATATGTAAAACAAGGACAAGTAATAGGGTGGGTTGGAATGACAGGAAGTACATCTGGACCCCATGTCTGCTACCGATTTTGGAAAAATGGCGTGCAAGTAGACCCACTGAAGCAAAAGCTACCGCCGGCGGAAGCCATGAAAGCAAAAATAAAACCGCAGTACCTAGAGTTCATTCAACCCATTAAAGTTGAATTGGATGCCATAGAAATGCAAGATTGAATAGAATAGATTAAACCTTAGTATGATGAATTTAAAAAATAACAATCCCTCCAAAACAGAAGCTTGGAAAAAGCTGAACGAACATTACAACAAAACGAAAGATGTACACTTGCGTGACTTGTTCGCCGCAAATTCAAATAGAAAAGAAGATTTTTCAATAGACTTTAAAGATGTACACCTCGATTTTTCAAAAAATAGAATAGATGCCACAACCCTTAATTTGTTGGTGGATTTAGCGAATGAAGTAGACCTAAAAGGAGCAATCACTAGTTATTTTGGAGGTGCGAAAATAAACGCAACCGAAGGAAGAGAAGTATTGCATACGGCCTTAAGAGCAAATGCAAACAAAGAAGTACTCGTAGATGGAGAAAATGTCATAAATGATGTGCAAGCTACCTTGTCACAAATTGAAAGCTTTACCAATAAAGTACTTTCAGGAGATTGGAAAGGGTATACTGGAAAAGCAATAACGGATGTTGTAAATATCGGAATTGGTGGTTCAGATTTAGGACCTCAAATGGTGGTAGAGTCATTAAAATACTATAAAACGCCTATAGATGTACATTTCGTAAGCAATGTAGATGGTGACCATGTTTCAGAAGTCGTTAAAACTTTGAATCCTGAAACAACCCTATTTCTAATTGTTTCAAAAACATTTACTACACAAGAAACCATAACCAATGCAGAAACCATCAAAAGTTGGTTCCTCGAATCAGCAGCTGAAGAAGACATTGCAAAACACTTTGCAGCAGTTTCTACAAACATGGATGCTGTTATCTCTTTTGGAATCGATCCTGCAAATGTTTTCACCATGTGGAACTGGGTTGGCGGTAGATTCTCATTGTGGAGTGCCGTAGGGCTCTCTATTAGCTTAGCAGTAGGTTTTGAAAACTTTAAAGCCTTGTTAGCTGGAGCATCGGAAATGGATACGCATTTTGAAACTACAGATTTTGAAGAAAATATTCCTGTAGTATTGGCATTGTTAAGCGTTTGGTATAATAATTTCTACGGTGCAGAATCGGAAGCAATATTGCCGTATTCTCAGTACTTAGAAAAACTGACACCGTATTTACAACAAGCCATTATGGAAAGTAATGGGAAAAGTGTAGATAGAAACGGTGACACTATCGATTACCAAACAGGAACCATTGTTTGGGGAAGTACAGGAACCAATATGCAACACGCTTTTATGCAGTTGGTACACCAAGGAACCAAATTAATTCCTTGCGATTTTATTGGTTATGAAACCTCTTTGTATGGAAAAGAAGAGCACCATAACAAATTGATGTCGAACTTTTACGGACAGCAAGAAGCTTTGTGCAATGGAAAAACCAAAGAAGAAGTGGCTGCAGAAGGTAAAACTGCCGAAAGTGTAGTGCCATTCAAAGTTTTTGCAGGAAACAAACCGAGTAACTCTATTTTGATAGATAAACTGACTCCAAATTCTCTTGGAAAGTTAATTTCTATGTATGAACACAAAATTTTTGTACAAGGAATTATTTGGAATATCTACAGCTACGACCAATGGGGTGTTGAACTAGGAAAAGTATTGGCAAATAAAATTTATGCTGAGAAATATTCTTAAATAGGTGAAAAGGGTGAAGCAGTGAAATAGTATCCCGTCCTAATACTTTTAGAAAACCTAACAAGTCTGTAACGCTTGTTAGGTTTTTTTGTGCATTTAAATAAAATATATTTTTTCACTACTTCACTACTTCACTACTTCACTACTTCACCACATAACTACATAACTACATCACTACTTCACTCATTCTTTTTTATTACATTTGCGCTACCTAAACATAAAATAATAACATCATGAAAGAAGTACATTCGTATTGGGCCTATTTGGTATTGGCAGTATTGGTAATTACCGTTGTAAATGCCATCGTTGGTTATACCTCAAAGAAAGAATTCAAAGACAAAGACCTAAGATTGGGATTGTTTACCTTGATTTTTTCACATATACAACTATTAATAGGATTAGGATGGTACTTTATGTCACCAGTGTATAAAAACATGAAAACATTTGGAGTAGACGCTGTAATGGAATTTGAAAATTCCCGATTGTTAGCAATCGAACACCCTATAACCATGTTATTGGCCATAGCCTTAATCACTGTAGGTTGGAGCAAACATAAAAAGCAAGAAGAAGCACAAGGTAAATTCAAAACATTCGCCATCTTTTACGGTGTGGCCTTAGTACTTGTACTGTCTAGAATTCCATGGAATCAATGGATACAATAATACAGTAGTAAACGCATAGCCACCTAATAAATTCAAAGAATGAAAACAATACTTTCATATCTTCTTACGGTAGTTCATTACCTGCTTTTTGGTGTACTGATCGTTTTATTTCACCCCTTGCAATGGTTTACCTTAAAAGTGTTTGGGTACACAGCTCATAAGAAAACAGTAGACCTATTGAATTATTGTTTGCGTTCGACTTTGTTTGTAATTGGAGCAAGTGTTCGTTTTGAACAAGAACACGAATTGCCCAAAGGAGTACCGCTTATTATCGTTTCAAACCATCAAAGTTCACATGAAATAGCACCAATATCTTGGTATTTTAGAAAATCACATCCAAAATTCGTGTCGAAAATTGAATTGGGAAGAGGTATTCCAAGTGTTTCTTTCAATCTAAAATATGGAGGTTCTGTTTTGATTGACAGAAAAGATCCAAAACAGTCGTTGACAGCCCTCGCTAAGTTTGCGAAAAACATCGAAAAGAACAACTGGTCGGCTGTGATATTTCCAGAAGGAACAAGAAGTAAAGATGGGCATCCAAAAACTTTTTCAATAAATGGATTGAAGTTACTCACAAAATATGCGCCGTCGGCATACGTTGTTCCAGTTACCATAAACAACTCATGGAAATTGGTTGAGAACGGAGCATTTCCCTTGGGGATAGGTGTGCCTTTAAAATTTAAAGTACACGAACCCATTGCCGTAAATTCCATGGAATTCAAGGATTTGTTTCAAAAAGTGGAAGAAACAATAAAAAACTCAGTAACTTTGTAGCTTATACCTGAATCATAAAAAAGAATAGATGTCTATAAATAATGTGCGTAAAGAAGTAATGTTGACACTGGAGAAGGATATTGAAACTACCTTTGGGAAGTTCTTAATTTCTCCGGAGGAGATTTGGCAACCTACAGATTTTTTACCGAACCCCCAGTCTGATACATTTATAGAAGAAGTAAAAGAAATTAGAGAGCTTTCAAAAGAGCTAGACAATGACTTTTGGATTTCTTTAGTGGGAGATATGATTACCGAAGAAGCCTTACCAACCTATGAATCATGGTTGTTAGATCTTGATGGTGTAAATCAGCACGGAGAAGAAAAAGGATGGTCGAGTTGGATACGAAGATGGACCGCCGAAGAAAATAGACATGGAGACGTTTTAAACAAATATATTTACCTATCTGGGCGTGTAAACATGCGCGAAGTTGAAATCACTACACAACACTTAGTAGCTGATGGTTTCGATATTGGAACAGCCAGAGACCCTTATAAAACTTTTGTGTATACGAGCTTTCAGGAATTAGCAACCTATGTGTCCCATAACAACGTTGCAAAAATTGCGCGTAAGGCTGGGATGAAAGGATTGGCAAAAATGTCTAAAATCATCGCTGGTGATGAAATGAGACATCACCTGGCTTATGTAGAATTTATCCGTCAGATATTTGCCGTAGACCCAAGTGAAATGATGATTGCTTTTTGTGATATGATGAAGCATAAGATTGAGATGCCAGCTATGTATCTCAGAGAATCTTTTGGTAAAAAAGCATCTTTGTTCGATAAATTTTCGGATGTAGCGCAAAGAGCTGGAGTATATTCAGCATTTGACTATATAGATATCCTAGAAAAACTTAACAAAGCTTGGGCTATTGATAAAATCACAGGACTTACACCAGAAGCAGACAAAGCAAGATCATACCTAATGCGCTTGCCAGACCGTATGAGAAGAATTGCGAATAGAATTGTCGTACCCGATACAGATTATAACTTCAAATGGATGCAACCTTTGGTTGTAAAATAAAACCACACCTACTAGGTCTAAAAGACCTAGTAGGTGTGGGAGCCAGGAGGGTGAATTTCAATAAAATAACTAGCTTCAAACGTTTTTCCCGCTTCTATAGATAAGATCCCTTCCTTTTCTTCTAACAGTTGAGAAGTGTTTATACTGTCTGCAATTCCCAACCACGGTTCTATACAAACAAACGGAGCTTTTGGCTTTGACCATATTCCTAAATAAGGAAAATCGGTATAACGGAGTGTTACGATATTGCCTTCTGTTTTATGCTGAAGTGTTACTTTTTTGGAATTCATTTTTTTAAACACCAAAGCATCTCTGTCAAAAACACCAGCATGTAAGTCGAGGGTGTTTGAATTTTTCAAGACCGATTCCGTTTCGTTTCCGATAAGTCCGTTCTCAATTAAATGAGTCTCCACAGTTTCTTCTTTTTCAAATTCCAATCTACACCGTTCATAACTTTCATTGTTATTGAGAAGTGAACATTTAAAAGCCGGATGCTCTCCCAACGAGAAATAAAGCCTTTCATTTCCAGTATTTCGAACCAAATGGGTTATATGAATACTGTTTTCAACCAATGTATATCTTGTTCGGAATTCGAATTGAAAAGGATACACCGCTAAAGTTTCTGGTGAGCTTTTTAATAAGAAGGTAAGTGAATTGTCTGTCTGACTTTCTAATATAATACCCTTGCTTCTTCTAAAAAACCCGTGCTGTGGAAGATGGTACTCTTTGCCTTCAAAGAAATAGGTGTCATCTTTTAACTTCCCTACAAAAGGGAAAAGAATAGGTGCTTGTCCACCCCAAAACTGTGTATCACCCTCCCAAAGATATTCCTTATTATAGGCTTGAATACTCGTCAATTCAGCCCCTTTTTTGGCAATTGAAATTTGTAAAATAGGATTCTTTAAATGGTACATGTAATTGTGTAAATATAAGATTATCCGTCGTTTTCTGTGAATTCAAAAGCATCTCTGTCTTGTAAGAATTGGAATTTTCTCCGACAGCTATCTAACTTTTCTTTATCAAGAATAACGGTACAAACGGCCTCTTCATTCTCTTGAGATAGTTTAAGAATTTCTCCCAGAGGATCAATGACCTGTGAATGTCCGTTGTATTCCAAATTATTGGCATCGGTTCCTACTCGGTTAACACCGATACAATAGCACATATTTTCAATGGCTCTCGCTTTTAATAAACTATCCCATGCATTAATTCTTGGTTTTGGCCAATTTGCCGAATAGAGGGCAATATCATAACCTTCCGTATTGCGAGACCATACAGGAAAACGCAAATCGTAGCAAACAAAAGGACTAATTTTCCAGCCTTTATATTCAAAAAGCAAACGATGTTTACCTGCTGTATATATTTTGTCCTCTCCTGCTAGGGTAAACAAGTGTTTTTTGTCGTAATAAGTCAATGCTCCAGAGTGGTGTACAAAAATGAAGCGATTGAAATACAAGCCGTTTTCCTCAATAATCAAACTTCCCGCAAGTGCGGTTTTATAATGACTAGCTGTTTTTTTCATCCATTGAATCGCGGAACCTTCCATGGTTTCAGCTATTGAATTAGGCTGCATGACAAATCCTGTACTGAACATTTCTGGTAAAACAATAAGGTCGGTGCCTTCCTCGATACTAGCAATTTTATCTTCAATATTTTGAAGATTTGTAACAATATCTTTCCATACCGTATCGGTTTGTATCAAGGTTATTTTTAACTGATTTTGCATAGTATTTCGGCAGCTTTTTCTAGGGTTGAGTTCTTTTTGGCAAAACAGAATCGTAAGACTTTAGGGTCAATAGTATCCGTGTTAAACGGAGAAATTGGGATGGCGGCAATGCCTTGTTCTATCACCATTCTATGTGCGTAATCCACATCGTGTTCATCCGTGATGGCAGTGTAATCTAAAAGTTGAAAATAAGTACCTTTTGAAGGCGTGAATTTGAACTTAGATCCTTCAATAGCCTTTAAGAAAAAATCTCTTTTTTCTTGATAGAAGCCTCCGAGCTCTATGTAATGTCGTTCTTCCTTGAGGTAATTTGCCAAAGCTACTTGAAAAGGGTGACTTACACAGAAAACGTTGAATTGATGCGCTTTTCTAAATTCTTCCATAAGTTCTTTTGGCGCCATACAATAGCCTATTTTCCATCCAGTGATATGAAACGTCTTACCAAAAGAATTTGCAATTAGACTTCTTTTTTTTAGTTCTGGAAACAGGCAGGCACTATAGTGTTTTTCATTGTCGTAAAGAATATGTTCATAAACATCATCACATAACAATAGAATTGAGGTTCCGGTGAGTAGCTGCTCCAATTTCAAAAGATCACTTTTGCCTAAAACCGTACCAGTGGGGTTGTGAGGTGTATTCAAGACAATCATCTTTGTCTTTGAAGTGATGTGCTGTTTAAAAGCATCCCAATCAATTTTGTAGTGCGGAGCTTCCAGTTGGTAAAAAACTGGAATGCCTCCATGAAGCTGAATAGCGGGTTCATAACAATCAAAGGCGGGTTTTATAACAATAACCTCGTCTCCTGGGTTTACAAATGCTGCCATGGCTGTATACAAAGCCTGGGTAGCTCCGGCGGTGACCGTAATTTCTGTCTCAGGGCAGTAATGTACATCGTATAATTTTTCTGTTTTTTGAGAAATAGCATTTCTAAGGATTGGTGCACCTGCCATATGCGCATATTGGTTACTTCCGTTTTGCATGGCCTTATTTACACCCTCTAACAGTGCTTTTGGACTGTCGAAATCTGGAAAGCCTTGCGATAAATTAATGGCATTGTTGTCTGCCGAAAGCTTGCTCATGGTCGTGAAGATTGTGGTCTTTACATCAGGAAGCTTGGATTGAAATTGCGTGTCGAAAGAAAGCATAGTTGTTAGTAGGGTAGAATTAGAATCGGTGTTCAAATTGTTTAAATGTCTTAGTGATAATTTCTATGCAAATATGCATTTCACTTTCTGTAAGTACTAATGGTGGTGTAAATCGGATGATATTTCCATGTGTTGGTTTTGCCAGTAATCCATTTTCCATAAGTGCCAAGCAAATATTCCATGCTGTGTCACTTTCTGGGGTATCGTTAACTTCTACCGCATTGAGCAAGCCTTTGCCTCTAACCTCCTTAACAAGTTTAGAACTTTTGGCATATACTTCAATCTTGGATCGAAAAATTGCGCCTAAACTACGAGCGTTTTGAAAAAGTTTTTCATCTCTTACAATCTCCAGTGCCTTGGTCGCAACAACGGCGGCAACGGGATTTCCTCCAAAGGTGCTTCCATGTTGCCCGGGTTTAATAACGTTCATAATCTCATCATCTGCTAACACAGCACTCACAGGGTAGGTACCCCCACTCAATGCTTTTCCAAGTATTAAAATATCAGGTCTTTGGTAACTTTCTTGTCGCTCACATTGTTGTTCACAAGAGCAGTTGCCACATACTGCTAATAGGCTACCAGTTCTGGCAATACCCGTTTGAATTTCATCGGCAATAAACAAAACATTGTGTTCGTTACAAAGTGTTTTTACACTTTGTAAATAAGAAGGGTCAGGAGTGTAAATTCCGGCCTCTCCCTGTATAGGCTCGACCAAAAAGCCCACAATGTTTTTCTCTTTTTCAAATATAGTTTTCAAGGCCGCAACATCATTGTAGCCAATCTTTACAAACCCAGGGGTATAGGGACCAAAGTTTTCCTTGGCAATCGGATCATTTGAAAACGAAATAATTGTAGTCGTTCTTCCGTGGAAATTGTTTTCACATACCACAATGATTGCCTTTTCCTGAGGAATTTTTTTTTTTTCATAACCCCATTTACGCGCAATTTTTATAGCGGTTTCAACAGCTTCTGCACCTGTATTCATTGGGAGTAGCTTGTCGAAACCAAAAAACTCGGTTGCGAATTTTTCGTACAAACCGAGCTTGTCGTTATAAAAAGCTCTTGAAGTAAGACTCAGTGTTTGTGATTGCTCTGTCAACGCTTTAGTAATTTCAGGATGGCAATGTCCTTGGTTTACAGCGGAATAGGAAGATAGAAAATCGAAATATTTTTTACCATTTACATCCCAAACAAAAACCCCCTTCCCTTTACTTAACACAACGGGTAGCGGATGGTAGTTATGAGCACCGTGCTTTTCTTCTAATGATATATGTAACGAAGCAGATGAATCCATAGGTGTTCTTTTTAGGTACTACAAATTACAAGAAATTCTTTAGAGGTGCAACACCTTCGAGAGGGCTTCGCTTCTTGAAAAAGATTCAGTTCTCAATGCACTGTTCGTTTCCTTTGGCACTCGAACTGACAAACGCATACAGTTTCAATTTTAAATAAAACTTTCCTGCTACTAACAGCCAGTAATTCTCCAGAATCCAGCAGGCTCAAAACCCGCCAAAGGCGGACAGGCTCAAAACTCAAAAAACTAACAATTAAGCCCGAATTTGCCCTGTCCCTCTCACAATCCATTTGTAGGTGGTAATTTCTTCCAAAGCCATAGGCCCCCTAGCATGTAGCTTTTGTGTGCTGATTCCTATTTCAGCTCCCAATCCAAATTGCGCACCATCGGTAAAGGCAGTTGAGCTGTTTGCATACACGGCGGCAGCATCTACACTATTGAGGTATTTCTCAATAATCGCCTCGTCTTCTGCAACAATAGCCTCACTGTGTTTTGAACTGTATTTTGCAATATGATTGAGGGCTTCATCTATATCTGAAACCGTTTTGATTGCCATTTTATTTGACAAAAACTCAGTGCCAAAATGAGAGGCATCTGCCTTGTTTAATAAAGTTGTTGGATAGTTTCCATCCAGTATAGCAAAGGATTTTTCATCCGCAAAAATTTCTGTTTCTTTTGCAATTAAAGTATCCGTAATTTGAGTCAAGTCTTCCAATCGATCTTGGTGCAATAACAGACAATCCAAGGCATTGCAAACACTCACTCTTCTTGTCTTTGCATTGTTTACAATGGCAGCCCCTTTTGCGATATCTCCACTGGCATCTAAATAGGTATGTACAATTCCTGCACCAGTTTCTATAACAGGTACTTTGGCATTGTCACGTACAAAATTTATCAATCCTTGAGAACCTCTTGGAATGATAATGTCTACATATTCCGTTGCCTGTAACATATCGGCAGTTGCCTGACGATCGGTTGGTAATAAAGTCACTACATTCTGATTTACACCGTGTTTTTTTAGCACTTCTTGAATAATACCTACGATGGCATTGTTAGAAAATTCAGCATCGCTTCCACCTTTTAAAATACAAGCATTGTTGGTTTTAAAACACAAGGAAAACACATCGAAAGAAACATTTGGTCTGGCTTCATAAATGATTCCAATAACGCCCATGGGCACACGTACTTTTGAAACTTTTAAACCGTTTTCCAGTTCCTTTTTAGTCAGAACATCACCAACTGGACTGTTGAGTTTAGATACATTCACAATGTCTTGTGCAATGCCTTCAATACGTTCTTCAGACAATAACAAACGATCGTATTTTGGATCGTTTATATCCATTCGGTCTAAATCCTTTTTGTTTTCTTCTAATATATTTGAAGTTCTCTCAATTGCCAAGGCAGCAATTTCTCTAAGAATTTCTTCAATTTTCTGTGCAGACAAACTCACCAATTCGCGACTAGCGGTTTGTACGGCTTTAAATGTATTTTCTATATTGGTATTCATAATGTTCAATAATAGTATGTAAATTAACTCAATACGAGATAGTTGTAATGTACCAAAGGAACATGACCTCTTTCTCCTATATAACTTGTTGCTTCTTTTGAATCGTAGGCAACTTTTCCAAGGCCAATATGCTGGTTGTTGCTGTCTACGATATTGATAACGTCCCCCTTTTTAAAGGAGCCTTTGATGGCTGATACCCCAACGGGAAGTAAGCTGTTTGCCTTGTCAGATAGTAATGCCTCCTTTGCACCATCATTTATTACAATACAAGCCTTTGAAAAGTCGCCCGACTGTGCTACCCATTTTTTAACAGGCGAGGGTTTTGAGGTCACCGCTTTAAAAAAAGTACCCGTTTCTTTGTTTAACAGAGCTTTAAGTATCTGGTCTTTGCTTCCATTACCAATATACACATCAATACCTAAGTTGGCAATTTTCATGGCAGTAGTTGCTTTGGTCAGCATGCCTCCTCTTCCAAATTCCGATTTGGTATCGGAAACTGCATCTTCCAGGTCTACCTCTTCTTTGTTGAAATTTGTAATCAAACGTGCGTTTGGATCACTCGGATGCGCGGTGAAAATACCATCTACATTGGAAAGCAATAGCAAACTTTCAACGGATAGCATGGATGCTACCAAGCCCGATAATTCATCGTTGTCGGTAAACATCAATTCGGTAATGGAGACCACATCATTTTCGTTGATGATAGGTGTGATATCACTTTTTAACAGTGCATCCAAACAGTTTTTGATATTTAAATAATGCTGACGTGTTCGAAAAGATTCTTTAGTTACCAATACTTGAGAACATCTGCTGTTGTGGTCCTCGAACAGGCTACTGTAGATTTTCATCAATTCAATCTGACCAATAGAGGCCAATACTTGTCGCTGACTAATAGTGTCTAATTGTTGTGCGTCTTTCACCACAGATCTACCGGCTGCAACGGCTCCGGAGGAAACTAAAACTACCTGGTACCCCTTCTTTTTTAAGGCAATGATTTGTGCTACAATATGCGCAATACGTTCGGTATCCGGCAAGCCAGAAGCAAGCGTAAGCACATTGGACCCAATTTTAACCAGTATTTTTTTTGTTGCCTGCATGAGGTGTTTTCAATGATTGAAGTGACAAAAGTACAAATTTTGATGGTTTATTTGTTTTCTTTTATCAAATACACGTAAACCGGATAATGATCACTATATCCGCCTGTAAATTTTCCATTGCCAAAACTGCGAAAAGGATAGCCTTTATACTTTCCTGATTGAACACTTAGGTAACCCGGATTGTAGATATAGGCTTTGTAAAAAGACAAGGACTTATATCTTTTTTCTTTGTCTACTAAAGAACCACTGACGATAATTTGATCGAAGAGGTTGATATTATCCCGGTACCCCAAGGTACTATATCCTTTTTCAAACAAAACTTCATAAGGATTGTAGAATTCGATAGGCAGCAAATGTTGTTGGCTTTTTTTAGTTCCCAATACGTTTTTAAGACTTGAATTTATGGGGTCGTCGTTAAGGTCACCCATCAAAATGATTTTGGAATTGGGACTGGTAGTAAAAATACTGTCACAAATTTGTTGGTTTAAAAAAGCAGCTTTTTCACGGTTGGGTCGACTTCTTTTTTCACCACCTCTTCGAGAAGGCCAATGGTTTACAATGACATGAATGAGTTCCCCTTCCAAGTAGCCTGAAACTAACAATTGATCTCGGGTGTATTTTCGAACACCAGTCTCCGACCAAAAGCGCAATTCGTAAGCATGATGTGAAATGGGTATGAAATGTTCTTTCCGGTATAGTAGTGCCACGTCAATCCCTCTCAAGTCAGGGGAGTCGTAATGTGCAATTCCATAATTTAAGGAGTTGAGTGGAGGCGTTTGAAGTAGGTCTTCCAATACATTCCGGTTTTCGATTT
The DNA here is from genome assembly GCA_943789365.1 of uncultured Flavobacteriaceae bacterium. Taxonomy (GTDB): domain Bacteria; phylum Bacteroidota; class Bacteroidia; order Flavobacteriales; family Flavobacteriaceae; genus Flavicella. Next base: position 1,997,432 of record CALSTV010000001.1, read on the forward strand.
CTGAAACACCAATAATAGACGGTGCTGTTTTGGTTTTTTCAAAACCTATTTCTGAAATGACCTGTGCCATGTTTTTTAATTTTTGATGATATACCGCACTTCTGTTTTTTTTGATTTCAAACATAGGACTTGCCTCATCATTGGTTTCAGGGTTGTTAATGGTGTCGAACAGATTTTCCAGATTGTAAAATGCCATGCAATGGATACGATAGTTTTTTGATTGTGCAGAGGAAATGGAAAGCCAAAAAAGGAGTATTAAACTAGTGAAATATGGTTTCATAAAATTTTTATTTAAAGATAAAATAAAATTACGTAACTTGTTGAAGCTATGTGATTTAATTGTAATGAGAAAGATGTTTATAGATATTCGTTTTGAGGTTTTTTGTTGTTGTTTTGCGTTTTTTTATTGTGAAATATGTTCAGCACAAAAGCCGAATTTTGTAATTGGTAAGGTGGTAGATGCGCTTGGCCATCAAATACTTCAAAAAATAGCCATTATTGGACCCGGAGGGAGAACGGTATTTACGACAGGTGAATTTATTTTGGAAGCATTGCCTGTAACTTGCCAGATAGAAATAAATAAGATTGGCTTTCGCTCCAAAATCTTGCAACTCGATTTTAGTGAACAAGCTCAGATTGATTTGGGAAACATTTCATTGGTTCCATTATTTGATAGTCAGGAAAATGCAAACAGTATCGAATTGTCGGAGAATCAATTGTCTGAAGACGACATTGGAGGCGCCAATGTTATTACCGGTTTGTTACAATCTTCAAAAGATGTATTCCTAAGAAGTGCCGCTTTTAACTTTGGACAAGCACGCTTTAAAGTGCGGGGTTATGACAGTCGGGAAGGAAATGTGATGCTCAATGGCATTGTAATGAACAAGCACTTTGATGGTAGACCTCAATGGAGCAATTGGGGAGGTTTGAACGATGTACTTAGAAATCAAACGTTTTCGGCTGGAATTGCTGCTTCCGAACATACGTTTGGTGGACTTTTAGGTAGCACAAATTTTAGCACAAGAGCTTCGGAATACAGACCGGGTTCCTCTGTTTCTTTTGCCGCTTCTAACGGAAGTTATAGAGGTAGAATTATGGCTTCCCATTTTACGGGAACGCTAGAAAATGACTGGTATTTTGCTTTTTCAGGTTCCAATCGATCTGCACAAAATGGTGCCGTCGAAGGCACCACCTATAAGGCCTATTCTTTTTTTATGGCGGCTGAAAAAGTCATTGACAAAAATCACAGTTTGAATTTTACAAGTATATTGGCTTTTAATAGACGTGGAAAATCATCTCCTAATACTCAAGAAGTATACGACCTTAAAGGAAATAACTACAATGCTTATTGGGGAGTTCAGATGGGTGATAAACGAAATTCGAGAATCAAAGAAATTCACGAGCCTATTTTTATGCTTAGTCATTATTGGCAACCCAACAAGCGTACGGATATTGAAACCACAGTATCCTATCAGTTTGGGCATATTGGTAACAGCAGATTGGGCTATTCAAATGCACCCAATCCCGATCCTACTTATTATAAAAAACTGCCGAGCCATAGTTTGCAATACAAGGATTATCGTACCGCTTACCTGTCCTTAGAAGATTTTCAAGAAAATGGCCAGTTGAATTGGCAACAAATGTATGCCATCAATGCCAATACAAAAACAGCAAATTACTATGTATATGAAGACCGAAATGACGATACTACTTGGACAATACGTACCGCATTAAATCGGCAAATGAACACTAAGTTACAGCTTGCTTTTACCGCAGGATTCACTCAATTCCAAAGTCATAATTATGCAAAGGTGCTCGATGTATTAGGAGCAAATGGATTTAAAGACATAGATACCTATGCTCAAGGAGAAGCAAGTCAAAATGATAGCAATCACCCAAATAGAATGGTAACCGAAGGCGATCATTTTTCCTATAACTATAGATTGAAAACAAATCAATGGCAGTGTTATGGACAAAGTAGGTATCAGTTAAAAAAAATGACATGGCACTCGGCGATTCAAATTACGCGAACGAAGTATCAAAGGGAAGGACTCTATAGAAATGGTGGCTATCCAAAAACTTCTTTTGGAAAGGGAGAAGAAAAGCGTTTTTTTAGCTTAGCAATTAAAACGAATTTATTGTACAAGTTTACTGGGCGACACCTTTTACAAGGCAATTTAGCATATTTTACAAAACAACCTAGTTTGCGAAATGTCTATGCTAATGTGCGTATCCATCATGAATTCACACCTGAATTGTCGAACGAAACCATACAATCGGCAGACGTGAATTATCAATACCGTGCTCCAGGTATAAAAGCACGATTGAGTGTGTACTACAGTTTTTTTGCCAATGGTATTGAAAACGCTTTTGCTTTTGCCCAAGGTTTACGAGGAGATGAAGCCGATTTTGTAGCCATGTTAACTACTGATATTGAGAAAAAACACAGGGGATTGGAATTTGGTTTGGAGTATGATTTGAGTGCAACATCAAAATTATACACAGTAGTAGCCTTGGGACACCATTCTTATGCAAACAATCCTAATGTAAGTATCCAATCTTCATCGTTTATAAATTCGGAAAGTGATTTTGGAAAAGCGTATTTAAAAAATTATAAATTGGGAGGCACCCCGCAAAATGCCTATTCCATTGGGCTTGAATATCGAGACCCTGCCTATTGGTGGGTGGCTATTAATGGAAATATGGTAACCCATAATTATCTAAGTATTTCTCCATTATTGAGAACGAACAACTTTTTTTTAGACAAAGATGGTGTTCCTTTCGTACACGCTGAAACAGGAAGTCAGATTACTCAGGAAGATGTAGCGCCGCTATGGCGTCAAGAACGTTTTAAAGACTTGTTTTTGATCAATCTTATTGGAGGAAAGTCTTGGAAAATTCAGGAACGCTATATAAGTCTTTTTGCGAGTGTAAATAATGTCTTAGGAACGATCTATAAAACAGGAGGTTTTGAACAGTCTCGGAAGGCAAATTACAAAGAATTACAAGCAGACAAAGCATTAAAAACGCCTTTATTCGGGCCTAAATATTGGTTGGGAAATGGTACGAGCTACTATGTGATTGTATCGATGCGATTTTAAAAATTACAAAATGAAAAAGAGAAGTTTACTTTTTATAATGTTTTCAATACTGCTGAATTCTTGTGTGCAGGACGCAAATTATTCAGTGCCTGAAATCCATTGTGATACGACAGAGATAGCGCTTACAAATACCATACAACAAATCAAAGACATGGCAGGTTTTGGATTGACTGAGTTTACGGATGAATTGGTTATAGAAGGCTATGTAGTCTCTAGTGATGCGGCTGGAAATATTTACAAAAGCATTTCCATTCAAGACGCAGTAGAAAACCCTTTAGCAGGTATTCGTATTGCCGTAGATCAAACCAACACTTATACCCAATATCCGGTGGGGAGAAAGGTGTTTGTAAAGTTAAAAGGACTTGCCATAGGTTATAGCGGAGGGACACTCGAGATAGGAAAAGCAGCGGGCGCAGAAATAGTGCGTATCCCAAATACAGAAGTGAGTCAGCATATCATTCGCAGCTGTGAAACCTTTGAAATAGTACCCAAAAAAGTGCAAATTTTGGAGCTAAATAACGACTTGGTTGATGTGTTGGTTCAGTTCGAAAATGTACAGTTCAGAACAGAGGATTTTGGCAAAGCATATGCCGAGGTCAACACTACAAATTCTGTCGATCGTATCGTAAGTCAGGTTTCCGAAGATTGTGCATTACTTTCCGAAATGACACTTAGAAATAGTGGTTTTTCCAACTTTAAAAGCAATGAGTTACCTCAAGGACGAGGCGAAATTATGGGAGTTCTGACAAAATATTATTCGCAATATCAATTGCTGCTTCGGCATATTGAAGATGTAGATTTGACTGAGCAACACTGCGGTATTGGTTCAGCTTTACAGCCCACAATTTCCTTTCAGCAAATATTGGATTTATATAAGGGAACGAGGGTGGAATTTGGCGTAGCGGTGCCATATATAATTGAAGGTTATATTATATCGTCTGACCGAGAAGGGAATTTTAGAAATGCTTTGTTTGTTCAAGACGCTGTTGAAAATCCGCTTGGGGGGATTCAAATTTTACATGATGAAGAAAACTTATTTGAACAGTTTCGAATTGGAGACAGAGTACTTGTTAAACTCAATCGCTTGTATTTGGATAGCGTCAACGGAGTCCTAACCCTAGGATTTGCAGATGGAGAATCGGTAGGGGCAATTGAAGACGAAACCTTTGAAAGCTTTGTTGTTCAGACCCACGAGAATTTTGAAATCATTCCTTTGTCAAAAACACTTTCAGAACTGTCGGCAACATTATGTCAAAATATACTTATAGAGCTGAAAGAAGTCCAATTAATTCAAGAAGAATTAGGCAATGCCTTTGCTTTTTATTCTGGAACAAATAACGGTGTACGAACTGTAGAAACCTGCGGAGTCTTACAACGAATGACAGTTTTTACAGAAGGAACCGCTTCTTTTGCCTCTACTAAATTTCCTGATGGAAAAGGGACAATAACAGGTGTTTTGTATCGCGTAGACACTAAATTACAATTGCAACCCCGATTTTTAGAAGATGCAGTTTTGGATGCCGAGAGAGAACTTTGTCCGGTAATAGTACCTAAAATTATAATCACCGAAATTGCAGATCCTGAGAACAGTACTGGAGCAAGATTTGTGGAATTGTACAATGCAGGAATTCATGCGATTGCTTTGGATGGCTGGAAACTAAATAAATATACGAACGGAGCTTTGGTAAAAACAAGTATCGAATTGTCAGGTCACATCTTATATCCAGATAATTTTTTGGTCGTTTCGAATTCGGGATTTGAAAGTGTATTTGGAATGCAGTCGACTCTTGTGTCGAGTACTATTTCAGGAAATGGCGATGATATGTACGAACTTGAAGACAGTATTGGTGCTGTACAAGATGTTTATGGCGTATTAGGGTTGGATGGCACTGGTTCAGACTGGGAATATACTGATGGTAGGGCGGTTAGGAATTATAATGTTACAACTCCTACTGCTAGGTTTGCTATAGAGGAATGGACTATTTTTTCTACAGATCAGCAAGCTCCTTTAGATTTTGGTCCGTTTGAGCGTTAAGCAATTTGCTAACATTCTACGCATGTAGTAATTACGAAATAGTCGTTTTTTATCAGGGTAGTTTTTCGATTTCTTGCAGTTTGGTTGGTATGCTTGAATAGGTGAAAAAAATTTAACCTCTTTATTAAAGAATAGCCAATGTGAACTTTGTTTAAAACACCGATAAAATAAGATATTTCTTAACCTTAAGAAGTTTTTTTGTTGAACTTAAAAAGTTATTTTTTTTCCCCTTTTGGACTAGTTTTGGAATGTAAAATTTAAATAAATTATGAAAAAAACAGTACTAGTAATTATGATTGTAATTTTAGGAGCCGTATCAAGTTTTGCAAAACCTCCTAAAGATCTGCCCCTAAACAAAAAGTTAAGAACGGCAATTGAAAAACTTTTGTCGCAGCCTGATTTTTCTGTAGACCAAATTGAAATGTCAGCTGTTGTTGAATTTATTTTAAATGAAAATGGTGAAATAGTAGTGCTCACTGTAAAATCAAAAGAAGCAATTCTCGAGCATTTTATTAAAACAAGATTGAACTATCAATCCATCCTACCCTCCCAAACAGTTTTAACTAGAAACCGATTTGTAATTCCTGTAAAACTGATTAAAAGAGCCTAATTTTTTCACCTTTTTATGCAGCCCAGGTAAGATAGTAATTACTTGGGTTTTTTTATGCTTTTTTGCTTTCCAACAAAACATACACAGGAAAATGATCGCTACATCCGCCCAAGTAGTATTTTCCAGAATAGGTTCTGAAGGGTGTGTTTTTATATCGACCTCTAGGGTTGGTTAAAAAATCGGCATTAAAGATATTTGCTTCTTTAAACACAAGTTTGTTTGGTTTCGGTTCAAAAAATGGAGAGGATAATAAAATTTGATCGAATAGCATCCACTTTCCGTAAAATTTTAAAGATCCAAGACCATTTGTATACAAGTCGACCATGGGGTTTTTCAAGCCATTAATAGCAAGGTGATTTTGAATACTTTCATCGGTTGGGTTGTCATTGAAGTCACCGAGAACCACAATTTTAGGACTATGTTCTTTGAGGGAATCCATATGATCGTGTATCAGTTTGGCGATATGTATTCTTTTGCGTTGGGTTTCATCGTGTCCAGTGCGTTTAGAAGGCCAATGATTTACATATATATGTATGAGTTCCCCCATTAATTCCCCTTTTACATATAGAATATCTCTGGTGTAATCTCGGATGTTTTTTGAATTGTAGACTTCTATAGGAATTACTTCAGAAGTGATGGGTTGGAAATATCTGGTATTAAAGAGAAGTGCAACGTCAATACCACGTTCATCTGGAGAATCGAAATGTATGTATTGGTAGGCATGTTCTTTTAATTTCTCGGAGTTGATCAAAGCGTTTAGTACGGTTTTGTTTTCAACCTCTGCGAGTCCAACCAATACAGGAGGCATGTCGTTACCAATTTTAGAAATGGCATTCCCCAGTTTTTGAATTTTGATATTGAATCGATAAGGGCCCCATTTCTTCTTGCCTTTTGGAGTATAGTCGTGGTCTAGCGTATGTGCCCCATCTACGGTATCGAACAAATTTTCAACATTGTAAAAAGCGATTGAGATTTGAGGAGCGCTCATAGGGGTACTTTTTATTTTTCAAGGTACGAATTTAAAAGAAATCTGAGAAGTTAAGAAGTAGAAGGCGTTAAGAAGTTAATTTCCTTTTTTATGAATTGAGAATTGGCAATTTAGAAGTCACTCGTTTTTAGCTCTCAGCTCCCAGCTCCCAGCCACCAGCTCTCAGCAGTCCGCCGTCCGCCGTCTGCCACCAGCTCTCAGCCATCAGCCGTCAGCCGTTAGCCGTCAGTCGAAAGCCACCCGCTAAAAGTAAAAAACCAATAACTTTTATTGTACATTTGTAACATGATTGATAAGAAAAAAGTAACCTCCGAAAAAACGGTGCTAATTGGTGTTGTCACGCAGCATCAAGACGAGGAAATAGCAACGGAATTTTTAGATGAACTGGAGTTTTTAGTAAAAACAGCTGGAGGTGTTTCGGTAAAACGATTCACCCAAAAAGTTGAAAAGCCACATCCAAAGACTTTTATCGGAACTGGAAAATTAGAGGAGGTAAAGAGATATATTGACACGCATCATATTGGAACGGCAGTGTTTGATGATGAGTTGTCACCTGCACAATTGCGAAATATTGAAAAAGTACTCGATTGTAAGATATTGGATAGAACCAATTTGATACTCGATATATTTGCTCAGAGAGCGCAGACCAGTTATGCGCGTACACAAGTAGCTTTGGCACAATGTCAATATTTATTACCTAGATTGACTAAGTTATGGACCCACCTCGATAAGCAAAAAGGGGGTATTGGATTGCGTGGACCGGGTGAAACGGAAATTGAAACAGATAGACGTATTGTTCGTGATCAGATTTCTGGTTTGAAAAAGAAATTAGCAACGATCGACAAGCAAATGGCCATTCAACGAAAAAATAGAGGTCAGCTAGTCCGTGTGGCTTTGGTAGGATATACCAATGTGGGGAAATCTACCTTGATGAATGTCATTAGCAAATCGGATGTGTTTGCTGAAAACAAACTATTTGCCACCTTAGATACAACGGTGCGTAAAGTGGTAATTAAGAATTTACCTTTTTTATTGACGGATACCGTGGGATTTATTCGAAAACTACCTACCCAATTGGTAGAGTCTTTTAAATCTACTTTGGACGAAGTACGTGAGGCCGATTTTCTATTGCACGTCGTAGATGTTTCTCATAAGAACTTTGAGGATCATATAGATTCGGTAAATAAAATTTTACAAGAAATTGAAAGCTCCGACAAGCCAGTGATGATGGTATTTAATATGATAGATGCCTACGAACATGAAACGATTGATGCTGATGATTTGGTAACTGAAAAGACAAAAGCACATTATACTTTAGAAGAATTGCAAAAATCATGGATGTCCAAAATGGAAAATAACTGTGTATTTATTTCTGCTTTGCACAAAGAAAATTTAGAAGACTTTAAAGCACGCGTATATGAAGAGGTGAAGAAAATTCATATCAAACGTTTTCCATACAATAGCTTTTTGTATGAAGAATATGTGATGCCAGAGGAAGAATAATAACAAAGAACAAGCATAAAAAAAGCCGTTTTCAATCTGTTGAAAACGGCTTTTTTTGTTTTGAATAAGTTCTAAAAGTTGTAACTGATTGCTACTCCAAAGTTCTCTTTTATCTGGAGTCCACTAAAAGAATTGTCGTCATACACTCCTTGGAAAGTAAAGTTGGTAGAAAACACATCGTTGATTTTCATCACCACATTTAAGGTGTAATCAACATCGACATTTTGTGGATTGTCGAGGTAGTCTGAGTAGAATGTCAAAATATTCTCAATAGAAATATTTTTCATGATTTCAGTTCTGTAATAGGCACGGATATTCAAACCAAAATCATAGAGTAAATCTTCTCCTGGTGCAACACCATACATTTCAATGTCTTTACTCGATTCAAATTGCAAAGGATCGTCGTTAAACTCCCAAACTTCACCGTTTAAGAAAGTGAATTTTGAAGTAATTGGTGCGAAGTTGACAGAAAGATCATCACTTTTTTTCCAGAAAAAACCAGGACCAAAACTCAGGTAGGCAGGTTTAAAGAATCCTGAAACTGGGTATTGTAAATTATCGCCGTCGAAATCGTCGGTATAATCGTGTCCGTCGATGAATTGTGTTTTAAAGTTGGTAAGGAATGAGAAATTCCATGTTTTAGTAAAAGCTCTACCTAGGATTGAGTTGAATTCTAGTCGGTCATCCGTTTTTTTTGTGTCTTCATCTTCTACGGCTGAAATTCCTAGCGCAGCAATGATTTTGTTGTCAAATAGCCAACCATTCTTTTCGTAGTTAAAATCGTAGTTAAAATTGATGTTTCCAGAAAAGGCATTGTCTCCACCTGGTTGCCAATTGGAGAATCCGGATTGGTTCATGGTAAAAGAAATCTTACCTGTTTTTTTCCAGGCACCTTTTTTGTCATTTTCTTGAGAAAACAAGACAAAATTACACAGTAGAACACAAAAGAATATTAATTTTTTCATAGTGGAGGGTTTGGGTTAGAATCGTAAATATACTAATCTTTTTAGAAAATAATTACTTTTTCTTAAAGAGCGGGACGGTAGAGCAGGCTTCGCCATACATGACAGATTTCGCCACAGGGATTATTTTTTCGATCAATTGGGTATAGGCAGTTGGAGGAATGGGTTTGTTCGCACACCCCTTGATGATTACGGGTCTGTTGGCCACCAACGAAAGATCGAATTGTTGTATGATCTCTTGGAAGATAGACGTTTCGAGCTGTGTTAAATCGCCCACAGTAATTTTTTTTGCAAAGGGAGCAGCTTTGGTAGCAATCAATAAATAAGCCCAAGAAGGAATGATGGCATCTGCCGAACAGCTCAACGATACATAGGTGTCTTGCATTGAGCTCCAATCGTAGGCAGCAACAGATTCTCTAAAATCCTTTTCCTTTAAAATCAATCCTTGAAACAACCAAGGTTCAATATCGAACAACAGTCGTTTACCTTCAGGATAATAATCTTCAAGGTCTATTGTAACCAGTTTGCTGTTCGCTACTTTATTTACAATTTCTTCCATCTGAATACTTAAATTTTATGTTTCATGATTGTTCACACTCCAATGGAATGTAAGATTTTTTGTGCTGCTGTTTTATTGTGCACGTAGAATTACTAAAAACTCAGCTACAAAAAGCCGAGTTCTAATTTTGCCTCTTCACTCATCATGTCTTGTGTCCAAGTAGGATCAAAGGTTATTTCTACCTCTGCGCTGTCAATTTCTTCTAGCTGTTCAATCTTGTCTTCCACTTCTTTGGGTAAGGTTTCTGCTACTGGGCAGTTTGGTGAAGTCAAAGTCATTAATATTTTTGCTTCTTTATGATCGTTAACCATCACGTCATAGATAAGTCCTAATTCATAGATATCTACAGGGATTTCAGGATCGAAAATAGTTTTTAAAACCTGAACAATTTTTTCCCCGATATCTGTTATTTGTGTTTCGTCCATTGTCTCGAAATTTAGAGTTCAAAGATACTAAATATTGTGCTCTCCTACGAAAGGAGTATTTATTATTTTCGGCGCGATCAACGTTGCAGATTTCGTTGTGAAAAATGGATAGACTTGCTATATGCTCTATCTTCGAGAGTCTATTTGTTCTAAGAGATGTATAGTTGGTATACTATTTTAAAAAGCACTTATATATAAAACTTAATCAAAAATAGAACGACAATGACATACATAATAGGTTTTATTTCTTTGTGCTTCCCAGCAATGAGTTTTAAAAACACATATGAGAGCATACCAAAAACAATTCCTTCGGCAATACTATAAGTTAACGGCATCATTATTATGGTAAAAAATGCTGGAATGGCTTCTGTAAAGTCGTCTAGGTTTATTTTTTGAATGGGAGAAATCATAAACAAGCCAACAATAATCAAGGCAGAAGCTGTGGCGGCAGGAGGAATGATCATAAAGACCCCTCCAAAAAATAAGGCCATGGCAAACATTGCCGCTGTAGTTAAGGCTGTCATACCAGTACGACCACCTTCTGCTACACCAGCAGCGCTTTCTACATAAGTTGTAACGGTTGAGGTTCCAAGTATTGCACCAATAAATGTTCCGATGGAGTCTGCGAATAAGGCTTGTTTTACGCTTGGTATTTTTCCGTCTTTGTCTAGCATATCAGATTTTGAAGAAACCCCTATGAGCGTTCCTACTGTATCGAACATATCGACAAACAGGAAGGTAAATAGCACTACCAACATGTCTAATGTAAAGATTTGAGAAAAGTCGAATTGAAAAAAAATGGGGCTGATTGATGGGGGCAAACTCAACAATTGAAAATCTTCTGGAATAGTGGTCACTCCTGTAAACAAACCGAGAATTGTGGCACTTAGAATTCCCAATAATATAGCCCCTTTTACTTTTTTGATTAAGAAGAATCCGGTGATGATTACACCAGCAAGGCCAACGAGTACAGAGGGGCTTTTCATGTCTCCCAAGGTTACCAAAGTAGCGGGGTTGTCGACAATAAGCCCTGTGCTTTTCAATCCGATAAAGGCAATGAATAAACCGATACCTACCGACACGGCGTGTTTTAAATTCATCGGAATAGAGTTTACAATGAGCTCGCGAATATTAAATATCGTAAGTAGAATAAATACAATTCCTTCTAAAAAAACAGCAGTCAGTGCAAATTGCCAAGAGTATCCCATACCTAGGACTACAGTAAACGCGAAGAATGCATTCAATCCCATTCCTGGAGCCAATGCAAAGGGTAGTTTTGCAACTATTGCCATGACGAGCGTTGCAACTACAGCAGATAGGGCAGTGGCTGTAAAAACGGCTCCCTTATCCATTCCTGTAGCACTTAAAATACTAGGGTTTACCGCTAAGATATAAACCATGGTCATAAAGGTGGTAATCCCAGCAATGACTTCAGTTTTAAGGGTTGACTTGTTTTCTGTGATTTTAAAGAATTTATCCAACATAAGTTCAAGGTTTAAGCGGTTACAATTAAATATTCCATTTTATGCCCAAAGTGGGTCTTACTTTAAATTCTGGAGTGTAGGCAAAATTGTTCGATAATTCCACTTCTCCTCCTATAGAGAAGGTTTTGTTTAAATTGTACCAAACCTGAGGTTCAGCCAGAAAAACTGTGGTGCCGCTTAGACCGTCGCCATTTTCAGTCCATACATCTGCAAAGCCTGTAAGGGTGAGTTTTGAATTTAGCAAATGCCAATACCAAGTTCCAGTAATCTGGTAGTTTGCCTCACCAGCATTCTTAAACGATTTGTAGCCAGCATAGGTTGAAAAGCCCCAGTTAGCTGTCCCCTTAGAGTAGTTTACCCCAAAGATCCACGCTGCATTTATGCTATATCCAAAATTCGGAGTCATACCAACACCTCCATTGTATTCAACATGTAAACCAACAGGTATTTTTTCCGTTTTCAAAACACGTGCAATTTCAAAGTAGCCTTGATTGATACCATTTTCTGCGTTATAATCAAAGTCTATAAAGGTAAAGGTGTTTCCATATTTGTCCATTTTAAAGAGTTCAAACGTAGTGGTAAAATGTTCTCTTTCAAAATCGTGATGAAGTTGTAAATTTTGACAAAATACGCTAGTGCTAACGCAAAATACGAGCAATAAAACTATTTTATTCATATAGATTGGGGTGCTTTTGTAAAGCAGTAAATTTAGTAAAAAGTTTTAGGATAGTGCTTTGTATGAGGTATTTATATAAATAGTTTAAGACTTGTTTAGCGCTATTATATGAAAGGTAGAGAATAGTTTACCTATTTTCCACAATGTTCTGATTTATGTTGAGAGTTTAGACGAAGAATTCTTGGCATTCGACAATATGTTAACGTATGTATAGGTTTTTTTTGAATTCTTTCTGTAAATTTACATGACTTTCTCCCCCACATTTTTAAATCTTAACAACAAAATTAGAGAATGATGTGGTTTCCAAATTTCGTTTTTGTCTTTTTCGATGTGTTGCTTGCGAATCATTTTGCAAAGATTGCGTTTGATTCCAGGTTTAGTTGAGCATTAAAGTTCGGCTTTTATTTGATGGAAGTAGCACGTAAAAGTAACGTTGAATCGAATTAAGAATTTAAGTATGAAGGCCAATATTAAGCTTTCCATACTTAGGACATGCACTGTAGCCTCCCAACAGTATGAATTGAAGTCATTACTACCTAACTGTTGTTGCAAAATTAGTGTGCAATGAACTATTTTAAATATATAGGCATACTACTTCTCTTGTTTGTAAGTGAAATAGTATATGCGCAAGGGGAGGTATTAGGCTTGCGAATCTCGATAGATTGGATCACTTGGTTCTTGTTGTTTACAACAGTATTTTATACAAATGACAGGCCTTAGTGTATTATAGAGCGATGACTTTGATACGATTTCGGTGCAATTGTATTTTGTGCTCATTTTCCAATTTTTTTAACAAACGGGAAATGACCACTCTAGAAGTATGCAATTCGTATGCAATTTCTTGATGGGTGGTAGTTAAAAATTCCTCTTGGTTAACCATGGCTTTGTCCTGGAGGTATTTTAAGAGGCGCTCGTCCATTTTTAAAAATGCAATGGTGTCAATAGCTTCGAGCATTTCTTTCATTCTCGATTGGTAGCTCTGTAGGATAAATTCTTGCCAAGAACTATATTTTTGCATCCATTCTGTCATTTTTTGAATGGGTATTAAAATGAGTTTGGCATCTGTTTCTGCTAAGGCTTTTATTTCACTAATACTGTTGCCAAGACAGCAACTTAAGGTCATAGCACAGGTGTCACCTCGTTCTAAAAAGTAGAGCAATAATTCTTCGCCATTTTCATCTTCACGTAAAATTTTTAGGGCACCTTCTAGTAATAAGGGCATGTGAAGAATAGGTGCACCAATTTCCATGATACTGCTTCCTTGAGGGATGGTTTTAACAATGCCAATAGCATGTATTTCGTCTAAGAGTTCAGCTTCAAAAAGATGTTGGTAATGAAAAGTTAGTGCTGCGAGCATAGATGTGAACTAAGTGTTATAAACAATATAAAGATACTTATATTTAGGATTGATTGAAAAACTTTTTTCTAAGAAAACAGATAAAAACATCTTTTTTGTATCTTTGAATTTTAAAAACCAGCCCATGTTATCAAATGCTTGCCAATATGCTATTCGTTCGATTCTTTATTTATCTATTTACTCGGACAAAGACAACAAAATAGGTGTAAAAAAAATAGCAGAAGAGCTGGAAACTCCCCAACCATTTTTGGCAAAATTATTACAACAGTTGACTAGAAGTGATTTGGTTTCTTCAACAAAAGGGCCTAATGGAGGCTTTTTTTTAAGTACTGCCAATAAACAAAACGCCATTTGGGATATTGTTACAAATATTGACGGTTCTGAAAAATTTGACCAATGCTTTTTAGGACTGGCCAGATGTGAAGATAAGAATCCTTGTCCGGTACATCATATAACGGCGCCTTTTAAAAAGAAAATACTGGCAGATTTTAAAGACAAGACAATTGCCGTGTTTACCGAAGAGCTTAAAAACTCTCGAAAAATTATTTCCTTAAAGGAATTTGATGCCCTTCAACAAAATTAGTCCCAATCTAACAAACGTTTTTGACCTGTTAGTTTTTGAATGTTTGTTATGTCTTGAGACATTTCTACCACACCTTTATACTCGCTTTTTTCGTTACGGATAGCGAAATACCTAATGTGAATCATTTTGTCTTTCATTTGGAACCAGAACTCGGCTTGGTCTTTAGTTCCTGCTCTAAACTCTTCTACAATACGGATTACCATGTCTACACTTTTTGGAGGATGGCAGAATTTTACTTCACGTCCTATGATTCCCTTGCTTCTTGAAAAAACGCGATTTTTTCCTCGGTTGTAAAAAATCACCTTGTCATTTTCATCTACATAGGTAATGTCGACAGGTAAAAATCGAAGGAGTAAGTTTACTTGATCCGGTGTCATATAACCCTCATCATAATGAAAAGTATTGTCTAAGGAAAATGACAACTCACGTGATTCGATGTCTTTGGAAGGATGTATATAAGCTGCTTCTATTATAGGCGGATATGGACTTGGTGTAGCTTTTAGCATCCATCCAATTTCTGCATCTCCTTCATAGAACTCTTCCCAATCTTCTTTAAAAAGGAGCTCCAAAGCATTTGGAAAAAGTACCGTGTCTTCTATAGTCAACAGACGCTGAATACCTTCTATTAAATAGGGGAGGTTTTCCGTGATTTTATCATAATGTTTATTGGTGTTGTGTTCCTCTAGAAGTCGGAATTGTGACCGTAACGTGTCGTGAAAAGACCACATCCCTTTTGAAGGACCTGTCCACCCATGTTTTTCTAAATAAGGAAACAATTGATTTTCTTTTCGCACAAATCGCTTTTCAATGGTTGCCAGCTCATTAAAAATGTTGAAGTATTTTTCAAAATCTTCCGAGGCATTGCAATCGGAAAGTCCGAATAGTAACTCTTGAATAAGGGTACTTTCTTTGTAATATATTTGAACAGGATGTCCTTTTGGAAGTTTTTCTACTACAGGTACTAAGAAATTCATATGAAATTGTTTTTCGCAAAGGTACTTTTGGTAAAGTTTGTGATTTATGATGGATATCAGTTTGAACTATTTTTTTAACGCATCACAATTTATAATTCATTCGTCTAATCAAAAGAACCATTCATCGATAGATAAAAGTATTTGACCTATTGAAGTACGTAGTTATGATGAAATTTTATAAATTCACACAAACTTAACCACAGAGTATCATGAATAGGTTATTGACTGTATTACTAATAGAAGACGATGCTATTGAAATAATGAAATTAAAAAGAACAATTTCATCGTTAAAACTAAGGCATACTATCATTGAAACAAATAATGGAGTAGACGCTCGTGAAATTCTTAAAGGAAAACATGAGTTACCTGATATAATTTTATTAGATTTAAACATGCCAAAACTCAATGGCATTGAATTTTTGACTATTTTAAAGGAAAATCAGGATTTACAGCACATCCCAACCATAATTCTAACGACCTCAAATAACAGTAAAGACATGTTAGAATGTTACAAAATAGGAATTGCTGGGTATGTGTTAAAACCGCTTAAATATGAGGACTATGTGGCCAAAATAGAACGAGTATTGGCATATTGGAGTTGTAACGAACTAATAAGGAATAAATGAAAGGTATTGTATTTACAGAATTTTTAGAGTTGGTAGAAGCCAAATTTGGCTTGGAAATGGTGGATACGATTATTTCACAATCTGAATTAGATTCGGGAGGTGTATATACTTCGATTGGTACTTATAGTTTTTCTGAAATGCGGAGTCTCTTAAAAAACTTGAGTTCGAATACACAAATTTCAATAGATAATTTATTGTTGGTATATGCAGAACATTTTTTTTCAGTTATAGAAAGAAGTTATCCAGACATGTTGGCTGCCTATAAGGATCCAATTGAAATGCTGTCCTCAATTGAACATCATATACATGTTGAAGTTCGTAAAATATACCACGATGCTGAGTTGCCAACTTTTGAAGTGTTGGAAAAATCCGAAAATAGTTTGGTGATGGTTTACAGATCGAGTCGAGCCATGCATCATTTTGGTTTGGGATTGATGAATAAAACATTTGAACACTTTAACGCAACTGCAGAGATCAATCTTGAAAAAATAAACGAAGATGGAACGGTTGTAAAGTTTACTATTGATAAAACATAAATCCATTCTAAGATGAGTCAAAACAAGATTGACATTTTAGAAAGAGCTTTGGCACGTGAAAAAGCGGCGAGAAAACAAGCTGAGAAAATCCTTGAAGATAAATCGGCAGAACTGTATCGTTTGACACGGGAACTTTCTGCAGCAAACTCGCAGTTAGAACACTCCATTCAGGAAAAAGATTCACAATTAAAAGGGATCTTTGGCAATATCATAGATGCCTATGTGGTTATGGATTTGGAAGGGTTTGTGCTTAAAATGAACGATGCCGCCATACAAATGTTAGACTACGATTTTCGTGAAGAAAAAATCAACTTGTTTAAGCTTGTACATCCTGATGAAATACAAAAAACCAAAGAAGCTTTTCGTGAGTTGTATGTTAACGGTTTTCTCAAAAATTTTCAGCTTAAAATACTACCCAGAACGCAATCTGCTAAAATTGTTCAAATTAATGCCAGTATTGTGTATGATAAAAACAACATTGCTATTGCAGCGCAAGGAATTGTTAGAGATATTACTAATGACATCCGTGCACAAGAAAAATTAATTGCCTCGGAAAATAGATTGTCCACTTTGGTTTTAAATTTAGATTCGGGAGTGTTATTGGTTGACGAGAATAAGAATATTGTATTGACTAATACTAAACTCTGTGAATTGTTTTCTATCACTAAAGAACCGAAAGACATGGTAGGTTTGGCCATAGCTGGATTTGCTGAAGCTCATAAAAACATTTTTGAAAATCCGCAGGCTTTTGTAGAGAGGATACAGCAGTTAGTTGCGCACAAACAAATGGTCTTGGGCGATGAATTAAAAATGGAAGACGGTTCCATACTAGAAAGAGACTATATTCCTATTTACGAAAATAAAAAATACAAAGGACATCTGTGGAGTTACCGAGATGTAACGCTTCAACGAAAATACAGCAGAAGTATTGAAGCTGAAAAACAAAAATACAGCAACATTATCGCCAATATGAACTTAGGCTTGTTAGAAGTTGACAATCAGGATAGGATAATGATGTCCAATCAAAGTTTTTTAAAAATGTCGGGTTATGCAGAAGAAGATCTTATTGGCAGAATAGCAAAAGAAGTTTTTCTTTCAAAGGAACATTTTGAGAATATTGAAAACGAAAATTCAAATCGATTGATAGGAAAGTCGAACTCTTATGAATTGTTGGTGAAAACGAAGAGTGGAGAACAACGTTCCTGGCTCATTAGTGGGGCGCCAAACTACAATTTGAAAGGAGAAGTCATTGGGTCGATTGGTATTCATTTAGATATCTCAGACTTTAGAAATCTTGAAAAACAAAAAGAATTACTTTTAGCAAAACTAGAGAAAAGTAATATTGAATTAGAAGAATATGCACATATAGTTTCCCATGACTTGAAGTCTCCGTTACGAAGTATTAATGCATTGGTAAGTTGGCTGAAAGAAGACAATCAAGGTAAGTTTGATGCCGTTAGTTTAGAAAATATTTCTTTAATAGAAATTACATTGGAAAAAATGGAACAATTAATTTCAGATGTGCTAACCTATTCGAGCATCAATGCGGAAAGTTTTGAAACTAAATATGTCGATTTAAATTCTATTGTCGAAGGGTTAAGACATGTGTTGTTTTTTCCAGAACATATTGAAATGAAAATTGTAAACCCATTACCCGTCATAAAAGGTGATACAATTCGTTTACAACAATTGTTTCAAAATGTAATAGGAAATGCCATTCAATATATAGAAAAAGATAAAGGATTGATTGAAGTATCCGTTAAGGAAACACCATCTTATTATGAGTTTTCGATAAAAGACAATGGTATTGGGATTGAAAAACACCATTATGAAAAAATATTTAAAATTTTTCAATCGTTAAATCCAAGTAAAGTTTCCTCTGGAATAGGTTTGTCAATTGTGAAGAAAATTGTAAATCAATACCAAGGTGAAGTTTGGCTTGTTTCAGAACTTGGCGTTGGGAGTACTTTCTTTTTCACTATAAAAAAATAGCGATGTATGGAAACAGCAAATTTAACCTATATAAAAAACCTTTCGGGTGGTGATATTTCCTTTGAAGAAAAGATCATTACTATTTTAAAAAGTGAGTTGCCAGAAGAGCAGAAGACTTATTTTTTTTGTCTTCAAAACAAAAACTACAAAGATACCGCGGAGATTGTGCATAAACTTAAACATAAAATTAGTATTTTAGGACTTAAGAAAAGTTATCAGATAGCAGTTGAGTTTGAGGAAAACCTATTAAAAGGAAATGCGATGGGGAAAGATGATTTTGAGAAAATTTTAATGAACATGACAAAATTTGTCGAACAACTTTAATATTTTTTTTATGAATTGTATTATCATCGACGACGAATCTACGGCGAGAACAATTTTAGCACAACTGTGTAAAAATGTACCTGATTTACTTGTTGTAGATGAATTCCCTAATGCTTTGCAAGCAATCAAATTTTTAAACGAAAACCAGGTTGATCTAATATTTTTAGATATTCATATGCCAGATTTTTCGGGGTTTGATTTTATTAAAACCCTCAAAAAACCCACCAATATTGTAGTTACTACCTCAGATAAAGGCTATGCCTTAGAGGCTTTTGAATATGATTTTATTGTTGATTATTTAGTCAAACCCATACAGATAGAACGATTTGAAAAGTCTATTAAAAAAGTAGAAAAAGCAATTGAAACGAAGCCAACCAGAAAAGCAACATCTGGTCAAGAAAATGTAGAAAATGATTTGTACGTAAATATTGACCGTCGATTAATAAAAATTGATATTTCGAGTATATATCTCATCGAAGCAAAGGGTGATTATATCAATGTAAAGACACAGGAGAAAAATTATATTGTGCACTCTACCTTAAAAAAAATAGAACAGAAACTTCCCGATAGTTTATTCATTAAAATACATAGATCCTATATCATTAATATTGATAAAATTATCGATATTGAAGATAACAGCGTTCTCATTGAAAAGGATGTAATTCCTGTAAGTCGTTTGTGCAGACCCGAATTAATGAGAAGATTGAATCTTCTCTAATACCTTATCGATATTAAATTCCCTTTGGTCGATACTTTTAGCCAAATTAAACGAATAGCACTAATTTGATCTTCATATGAAGGTGTTTTTGAGACATATTTAAAATATATGTCTTATGAGAAATTTAGTACTCCACTTTGTTATATTGTTTTCAATAAGCACATTAAGTGCTCAAAATTATAATTATTTAGGTGATTATTCTTCCAACGGTACACCGTATTACCTAGAGTCAGAAAGAGATGTGATTTCTGTAGATACACAGGAGATGATTAGCAACGCCTTACCAGAGAGTTTTCCGGTTCCTGATTACAACCCGCATTATATTACTTCAGGTTACGATACCGATGTAAATTTAGATGAAGATGCTGAAGTATGGGTAACATTTGTTGATGAGGGAGCAGGGTATAGAAACGTTTTAGGATTTTTCACCTACCCCGTTGGAAACCCTCCTGCAGAAGTACCTAATCCCGATCAAATTACGATTATTTTTCCTAATGTTTCGGCATTGGGTAGTGGCGGGGGTTTACTAATGGGAGATAAAGTGAAAATAGGGACTTTTAGTGCTGGAACCGCCATAGGTTGGGTGTTGTTTGCCAATGCATGGAGACATAACCAAGTGGGATATGGTTATTGGAGTTTGTTTTCAAACCCCATCTACAACCCTGAACCAACTCCAGATCTTCAACATCATAACGTGTTGTTAAAAGATCCGGCAAACGAACGTATTATTTTAGGTTTTGAAGACATCAGACGTGATTATAGGTCTTGTGATAACGATTTTAACGATGCTATTTTTTACGTAACAGCCAACCCTTATGAAGCAATGGTTACCAACAATTTTGTGGATGTTGATGAAGCTACCCCTGATGTTTCTTCAGCTGCAGATGGCGGTCTAGAAAGTAATGGGAATTTGGCCAGTTTGATTGCTCAGAGAAATTTCAAACGCAGTAAGAATAATTCAGTTGCCAATAAGAAAAGTGCTCAAAAGAAATTTAGCAAGGCTCAAAGAAAAGCCAGTAAAGTGAAAAGAACTTCACTTGAAAACTACTTGCCCGAAACAGGAATGTTTCAAACCGAAGTCGCTCAAATATCGAGTCCGGAAGACTTGCTTGGTGTGACCAATGCAACCGAAATATTTTCAGTGGATATGTATGATGGAGAGCATAGAGTTTCTGCTGTTTTGGCAACAGCTACATCAGGTAGCGTTTATGACCACTCGAAAGCAATATGTGATCGCTTGAATAGCGCTACTCTGGAAGATGTAAGACCCGTAACGGTTAGAGGACATCAAATCATCAGCTCAAAAATAATAAGAAGCGAAGGACATAAGGAATATGCTTTGAGTTTTTCGGTGAAATTAGGAGCAACAAAAAACGAAGTACTCAGCTTTTGGGGTATCGACCAATATCCAGAAGGAGATTATTACAACTTTCAAATTTGGGGGAATTCATTTTCTCAGGTGTTCGCTATAGCCAATCATGTATTTGACAGTTTAGCAGCTGAAAAAAGTCTGGTAAGTACCCCCATTGAAGATAAAACACCTCAGGTTTTTGTCAAATCCGGAGTATATAAGAACGGAAAAATAACCCTTGAAATCGTAAATAAAGTAAGGGCAAAATCTATGGTGTTCTCGGCGAGTGCTACGAGTACAGAAGTTTCTGATAGAACCGATATGGAACAAACAATTGCATTGTCTGGTGCATGGAATGAGTCCGTAGTTATTGAAACCGGAAACCTGTTTGATGTTGGTTTATCAATCGGTACCACAGACTCTGCTCAAAAAGATGTTTTGTATTTGGCGGACGGACCTTGGGGAGTTGATTATGCTCCACAATTAGTGCAGGTAACCAATTTTGATATCGCGCAAAATGACAATGCCGAAGAAGAAGGCGTACATTTTGTAGAAAGAAATATGATGGTTTCAGGAAATATAAAAGGTATTGCAAATATGTTCCGACACTTATTACCTGGTGACCAAGAACTAGATGTCACGCCCTATAATGTTTTAAGCTTTTCAATGGTGGGATCGCATCCGGTAGAAGTTATTTTATTGACAGATGCCATTGAAGATTGGAACAACAGATTAAGAACTACGATTACTCCTAGTGAAGATGAGAAGAATTTCACCATTCCTTTTGAAGATTTTGTGGATGGAAATGGAAATGCATTTGATCTGGAATCGGTAAAATCTTTGGTGTTCTCTGTTGCCGGAAATTATAAATCAATGAATCCCTTTTCAATAGAGATTAAAGATGTGCAATTAAGAGAAGCGCGAATTGCCGCTGTGAATTCACAGAACTCAAAAACAAACCAAGTCATAAATTACCCGAATCCTTTTACAGGAAGCACCACAATTCAGCTACCTAATGTGACAGGTAATGTGGTTATCAAAGTATATGACACCAATGGAAGACTGTTAGATCAGCAAAGCTTGACTTCGGACTACAGTGACGCTGTGCGCTATACCGCTAAATCAAACCTACGTGGTAGGTTCTATTATAGCATTAAAGATGCTGCACAAAAAGAATTTAAAGGCAGTTTTGTAATAATCAAATAACCTTTTTTCCTCCCCCGGGCTAAAACCCCTTAATACTTCGTGTATTAAGGGGTTTGTCTTTTGAGCTTTCGTTGTAAATTGCCATTGTTCTATGGCGTTTGTCTTTGATGAACTCTTTTCCATCAGCAATTAAAACTCAACTTATTCCATAGTATGAATCAAAGAGTTCTCTCGCATATAAACCTATAGGGACTCTGGTTCTCTTTAAGAACTGTCGTTTGTTTATACTGTTTCAATACTAAAAATCCAGCAGCTGAACGGAAGTTAGGTTTTGACTTTTTGCAATGTTTTAATTCTCGTGCCATGTTGATTTTCAAAGGAGGCTTTTGGCTCAAAAAGTAATAAGTTGGGTAAAAGGAATCCATTCGCACATGTGCGAGATACTTGAATTTCTAAAGAACATTGAGAATTAATTTCTACTTCCCAGAAAACACAGGCCTTTTAGTCAAACTCCATTTGATTCGAATCCCAAACTCGGTATACTTGAATCCGGCCGCCGTTGTAGAGGCAATATTACTTTGCATGGCAAACACATTTGCAATGAGTCGCTCATTAAATCGGTAACCTAATTTGGCTTGTACACGATAGGTGCTTTGTTTCGGGTCATTTTCAATAAACTGGTACCCTAAGGCGCCATTTAGGTGGTAATAGATTCCTTTGTTATTTGTTTGAAATTCGTCTTTTAGGATGTCAAAAAAGACTTCATAAGCTCGAAATTTCTCAGGACTAAAATAGGTTTCCGGTACCTGATCTTTAAAGGCGATGGCCTGAAAGTTGACACCTGCTTTAATAAATGGTTTGTTGTAAATATTGTAGTACAAAGACGAGAACAGAAGGTTGCGTTGGTTGCCGTCACTTTGAGTTGTGTAATAGTACTGATTGAACCAACCCAGGTTGAAATTGGTACCCATATTGTAATTTACATAAAAATTATCTTTGACGATTTCTTGTTCTAATAAATCGGCATTGAAAGTCTCCATTTCTCTTTTGTACCCAACGTCTAACGCATCCAATTTAAAGAGTTTGGCATTGAGAGAAACATCTGCAAGAAATTGATTGTAATTGTTTGTTTGCGTATGGGTTGTCATAATACCCAGCATTCCGTTCACATGGATATTTGGTCGTATTTGATGGCTGGCACCTACTAGAAAAGTGTTTGTACTTGCACTATTTTTGGTAATATCATTTTTAGTTTTTCTAAAGCCATAATGCCCTCTTAATTTGGTTTTTACAGAAATAGGGTATACCAGGTTCAATTGAGCGTAAATAGCATTGTTATGTCCATTGTCATAACTATACGCGGTAATAGATTCCGCATACGGTGTAAATGCATTGTCTAAAGTTTTTATGAATTGCATAACGTCTTTCTGGTTTTCATAATAGACTAAGGTTTGTTCTGCTACAGTATAAGCTTCTGCATACTTTCCGGCAGCTTTCAGTGCATTTGCTTTTCCCAAATTTCCATTAAATGAATTAGCATCATTTTCGAGGATTTTATCGTAATCGGCAATTGTGTTTTTAAAATCACCTTTGTAAATATTTAATGTAGCCCGCAATGATAAGGGCCAATTTTCGTTCGGGTAGTTTTCAACAAGTGTATTGATATAACTTTCGGCTTCTTTATACTTTTTATTCCAAACCAAAGCCTGTGCGTACCTTGATTTCGTTTGCTGTATGAGTTTAGTGTCATGAACGGTACGTACCATTTGTATGGCAGTTTCACTCTTTTTCAAGGCGCTCTTGTTTTTGTTTTCAAAATGAGCAATCAGGACCAAAGCATTGATGGAAGTTATGCTGTCTTTTTTAGAAATTGCCATATCATAATACAATTTTTTTGCGCTGTCATAGTCTTTTGCAATCATATAGGTGTTTGCCAAATTTTGTAAGGTCTCTTTGTCATTTTTGAACAATTGTAAGTTGTTTTTAAGCAAAACTATAGCTTCTGAATATTGTTGTTGTTTTGTAAGTTGATTTGCGTAGCCCAATTGAATGTATTTTTTAGAAAGCATGGCATTTGGATTTTTTGGAATTACTTCCAGCGCAGCATCTACATAGCGCAAAGCTTCAGGGTATTTTTTTACATTCGAAAGCGTATTTGCATAACCTAATAAAGCGGGGAAACTCTTTGAGTCTGTGGCTACCAATTGCTTGTAGTAATTTTCTGCCGCGTCGTATTGTTTGTTCCACAACAGAGCTTCCGAATAATTCAATTGAATTTCGTAATCCTCAGGATACGTTTCCATCATTTCTGTAAAAATGGCCACCGCCTTTATGGCGTTGCCTTCCAAGCCAATGGCACGTCCATAACATAGTTTTGCAGTTTTATTATCAGGATATTTTTTTAGAATCTCTTTAAAAAAAGAAGTAGCCTCTTGGTACTTGCCTGTCTCAAGATGGTCGAATCCTTTTTGCATGTTTTGACTATAGGATAATGAGGAAAAAAACAGAATCGATATAGTTGTGTAGATGAACATTTTCATGATGCGTAAATTTTGTGATTTCTTACAATTACAAGTTAGGCATTACCCTATGTTATTTCATCTACACATTCTTGCCGTTCATCGAAATCAATTGGGGTTTGACTCCAATATCCAATAGTTTTATAGCGAATTAGAAAGGGATACTGCAAAAAAATGATCAAAAGTAAGCCTGGAAATAAGAGCCAGATGTATAACCAATAAATCAAATAAAGATGAAAATAGTAGCTATCGACGATCAGCAATTGGTCCGTTTATCCTTAGAAAAGCACTTCTCACGTTTGGGCTATACTGTTAAATGTGCAGAAACTGGAGTGAAGGGAATTGAATTGGTTTATGATTTCAAGCCAGATTTGATAATCATAGATATTAATATGGAAGGCATGTCTGGTTTAGAAGTTGTGCGAAAATTAAGAGCAGAATAGAGTACCCATAATTATCATGTCTGGAAACACAAATGAAGAAACGATTGTGAATGGTTTCGATTTAGGAATTGATGATTTTGTGAAAAAACCAGCACAGTTAAGTGAGCTTACAGTTCGCGTAAGGCGACTTATAGGAACCCCTATAAATGCAAAGAAAAAAAGGGTTTCCAGTAATTCAAAAATATCCAAAGCTTGCGTGGGAATTGTCATTCCTTGTTATAACGAAGAATCTCGTTTGTTGAGCAAAGAGTTTACCGATTTTATTGAGAGTAATTTAGGCTATCATTTGTGCTTTGTAAATGATGGCAGTACCGACAAAACCTTAGAAGTCTTAAAACAACTTACACTAGGAAGGGAAGATTATATATCCGTATTTCATTGTAAAAAAAATAAAGGAAAAGGTGAAGCAGTTCGACAAGGAATATTGCATTTAGTGAAAGACAGTCAGCTTGATTATTTAGGATATTTAGACGCAGACTTGTCTACAGATTTTAAAGACTTTGAAGATTTGGTTAAAACAATAGACGGTTCTAATTACAAAATTGTAAGTGGTTCTAGAATTGCTAGAATGGGTGCTGATATTCATAAAGAATCGGCCAGAGAAATCATTAGTCTAACTATCAATTTGATCATTAGAAAGATTTTGGGAATGAATTTTAAGGACACCCAATGCGGAGCAAAAATAATGCATCGAGATATTGTTGAAGAAGTGTTTGCTGAAAAGTTTATTACCAGATGGCTTTTCGATGTTGAGATATTTAAGAGAATTCGAAATATGTATGGCAAAGAGCAGGCAAAAAGAATGATATGTGAA
The DNA here is from genome assembly GCA_943789365.1 of uncultured Flavobacteriaceae bacterium. Classification (GTDB taxonomy): domain Bacteria; phylum Bacteroidota; class Bacteroidia; order Flavobacteriales; family Flavobacteriaceae; genus Flavicella. The sequence continues at coordinate 2,023,158 of CALSTV010000001.1, forward strand.
CAGCCTTTAAATAGATGGGTGCATGAAGAAGGATCTAAATTATCAATGAAAGATTCCTTTGCCATTATTGGTCAGTTGTTCCAAATTTCATCCCATTATAGACAAGCCTATTAAATAAACACAAAGAAGATGGATCTTATTACAATTTTTAAAAAAAGGAAAATCCGTTCTGAGCAGGTTTTTATGATTAGTGGCCTACTGGTCAACGCAGGAAATTATGCTTATAATTTGGTACTGGGACGCGTTTTAGGACCTGAACAATTTGCAGATGCAGCTATATTAATTACTTTTTTACTTGTAATTTCTTTTATCGCCATGTCTTTTCAATTGGTAACAACCAAATTTTCGGCAAGTTGGGATACAGATGTATATGTGAGTTTTGTCGCAAAAATATCAAATATGTCTTTTATTGTTGGTAGTGTGTTAGGAGCTGGTATAGTCTTCTTCTCAGAAGAACTACAACAGCTTTTGAATACAAGATCATCTGATATGTTTATTTTATTTGGAATTGGTGTTCCTTTTTATTTTTTAATGAGTGTAAACAGAGGCGTGCTTCAAGGAGAAAAAGATTTTGAATCTCTATCCGTTACGTATCAAACCGAAATGTTGAGTCGTTTGATTGGAACCTTTTTATTACTAAGTATTTTCGAAATCAATACTTCCGTACTTATTGCAGGTGGAATACTCGTATCCTTTTTATTTGGACTCTATCCTTTTAAGAAAATGGTTTGGACCACCGGAGCCAATTTTAAACTATCGAATTCGCAACAAAGAAAGGTACTGTTGTTTTTTTGTCTTACCGTTCTGTACGAGTTTACACAGATCCTTATCAACAACAGTGACATCTTATTAGTCAAACATTATTTCGATCCTTATGAGGCAGGTTTATATGCTTCATTAGCCTTGATTGGGCGGATTGTGTATTTTATAGCCTGGCTATATGTAATGATTTTGTTACCAACTGTTGTGAAATTGAAAAAAGAGGGAGCAGCAACCGCTCCTGTATTGCGGAAATATATAGGTTATATTGTACTGACTTCAACGGCTGTTGTGCTTATATGTTTTGCTTTTCCTCAAAAAATTGTCGTGCTTCTTTTTGGAAGTCAGTATATAGCAATAGCAGCGCTTTTATGGAAATATGCTTTGGCAACTTCCTTGTTCGCCATTTCGAACATCTTTGCTTATTATTTTCTGTCCTTGGATAGATATATTCCTGTAATATTTTTGGCAGTAATAGGTGCACTACAGGTGTATTTAATTGTGCTTTTTCACAGCAGCCTTGAACAAGTGGTCCATGTACAAATACTGGCAATGTTCTGTTTACTGCTCGTTCAATACCTCTATTATTTAATGCAAACAAAAACAACGAAATGACATCAATATACACATCGTCTTTGGGAGATTTCCATGTGTTACGCAACTGAAATTATAACAGATATACATTAAAAAATGAATACACACTTTAAAACCTACACTTATGAAACTAGCCATCGTTACTTCTTACCCACCAAGTAAAATTACTTTGAATGAATATGCCTACTATTTGATAAAACATTTTAGAACCCATCAAGAACTCGAAGAACTAATTCTCTTAACAGACAAAACAGAAGGGGATAAAGATATTAATTTCGAGGGAGTTGGAGTGAGAGTTACCATTAAAGAATGTTGGCGTTTTAATAGTTATAGAAACATTATATCTGTTTCCAAGGCCATTGCTCAAACACAACCTGATGCGGTACTTTTCAACTTTCAATTTATGAAATTTGGAGACAAAAAACTCCCGGCTGCTTTGGGCTTGTTATTGCCATATTTATGCAAATTGAAATCCATACCAACCATTGTTTTATTACATAACATTATGGAAACAGTAGACTTGGATAGCGCGGGGTTTACAAAAAATCACATGCTTAAAAAAATATATGAATTTGTAGGAACTACCTTAACCCGTTTTATCTTACAGGCAGATCGAGTTGCTGTTACCATGGAACGCTATGTGGAGCTATTAGAGACAAAATACAAAGTAAATAATATCGTTCATATTCCTCATGGAACATTTCAAATTCCTGAAGAACCCAATTATACACTTCCAAAAGGACCGATGAAAATTATGACTTTTGGGAAGTTTGGAACGTATAAAAAAGTTGAAATTTTAATTGAAGCAGTGGCTTTATTAAGAAAAACAACCCATTTAGACTTGGAAATTGTAATTGCCGGAACAGACAATCCTAATGTACCAGGATATTTAAAAAACGTAGCAGAGAAATACAAGTTCATGCCAAATTTGACGTTTACTGGCTATGTGGAAGAAGCCGCTGTCCCTTCTTTGTTTTACGAAAGTACAATGGTTGTATTTCCGTACACCTCAACAACGGGAAGCTCAGGAGTTTTACATCAGGCAGGTAGCTACGGGAAGGCAGTGATCATGCCAAATTTAGGGGATCTTGCGATGTTAGTTGTAAAAGAAGGATATAGAGGGCAGTTTTTCGAGCCAGATAGCGTAGTTGGATTGGCAAGAGCTATTGAAAAGATTGCTATGGATACCAAATACAGAAACATACTAGAACGCGCAAATTATAAAGCCGCTACCTCATTGCCAATGTCTTTAATCACAAAAATGTATATCGAAGAATTTTATAAAATTGGAATAGAAAAAAACAAATCAAAGCATTTTATTACTCAGTAGATGCGCTAGAAGAGATGTAAGAGAACGCCTTTTTTGGCTTTCCGTGCGTATCGATAAACCCATAACGTTTTTGAAGATATTTTCTCCAAGGAAGTTTTCCAACTACTTCTTTGGGGATTTTTTTGTAGTCGTACAGGGTCCAAGATAAAAATTGAACATTGTTCTTCTCAAGGATAGTTTGCATCGTTTTGTGGAATTTTGCTTGTGATCGCTCTGAATTTCCAAAGGGATACCAGAACCCACGATACGAAGAAATTCCGTATTCGCCCAAGGCAATTGGTTTGTTTGGAATTTTGAGTTTTAATTTTTGATAAGCAGTTTCAAAATGGGTGATGTCTTCATAATAATGAAAACTAATTAAATCCAACTCGTTTTTTAGCAAAACGGCATTTTCAATCTTTGCCCAACCCACCGTTACAAGGTGTTTAGGATCCGTCTTTTTAATAAGCTGAATACTTTCTTTTAACCAAGATAACACCAATTCTTTGCCACGTGATTCAAAATCTAAATCAGGTTCATTTTTAAGATCCCATGCCAACAGCGCATCGTGTCCCTTAAATGCGGTACAAATTGTTTCAATATGTCGTTGTGTTTGTGTCCAGTCTAGTACAGAGTAGTCACCATAAAAATCGAACAAAGTGACAATGACTTTTAGTTGCTTTTCTTCTGCAATATCTAGTAATTTTTTCAACTTTTCTATTTTTCCTTTCGGTACCTGTGCCTTACCAAAATCTTCGTATTGCACAAAGATTCTTACCGTGTTTAAATTTGCATCTTTGATGATTTGAAGGTCGTTACTAATGATTTCTGAATTGAATTCACCACCAAAAGTATCCCATGGTGTTGCCTGTGGATAGTAATTAATTCCACGTATGTGAAAATCTGGATACGGTATAGGAGCTCTTACTTGTTGTAAGGAGGCGCTTGCCGGTTGTTTTACCAAATGGCGAATGCGCCAAAATCCATTCTCCAAAAGCAAAATGACCTTATAGTCTGCATATTCTGAAGTTTCGTGTATCAACAATTCATCTTGGTGAATTCGTTTGTATTCACGAACGTTTCGATCTGTTAGAACTACCAATTGTCCGTCTTCACTAAAAAAATTGACTTCAGGATGATGGTTTAAGGTAGTAGCTTCTATATGAATTTTGTTGGCTTTGTTAAAGTCGATAAAATTGAATAGGTTTTTCTCTGCGCTATCTGTATAATAGTTTTCTAGGCCCTTTTTAGTGTTCTTTTCATAGCAAATGTGCCTTGCATACCAGGCATCGAGATAATTTTTCTCAAGTTCTTTAAGTGTTTGACTGTCCATTTTTCGGCCTTCGTTTTGCAAAGGAGCCCAAGATAATTTTGGGATGTACTGAGCTTCTTTTTGAATTTCAGTATGAAACATTTTACTACGGTCGGCACCCGTGTTTAAATACGTTATTACCGATGAGATTCCAAAGAGAATAAAGGAACTAAGAGTCATAAATGATAAGATTAAGAGTGACTGAATTGTAAGTTTTTTTACATTTACCATACCCTTTTGTTTTTAAATGTTTTTTGAATTGAAGCCGCTGTGATGGTGAAATCATAGCTTTCATTCTTGTAATTATCTGGGTCTATACGAAAAGATACAAAACCATTTTTTGAGGTCTCAACCATATACTTGTGTGTTTTGTGTCCTTTTTGAATGTCCAATGTTACCCTCAGGCCATCAGGAATCATTTGTTGCATAAAGCTTCGCAACGGTCCCACCGTAATCTGTCTATTATGTTCTGAAAAGACCACTTGGAAATCGGTGACAACTTGTTTGTAAGTTAAGGTTATTTCGTTGCTTTCTGCGATTCCCTGAATAAAACTTTTAATTTTCCAAACCTGTTCATGGTCGGGATGTACTAATTTTGTTGAAGCAATTCCATTTATAGTCTTGCCTTTAGCGCTTAACATAAATCCGTCTTTATCTTCAATTATAAAATTCACAAAAGTGCCATCGCTAACAACATTTCCATAGAAATCCTTGACGATTGATGTGCTAATTTGAGTTAATTGATTTCCATCGGCATACTTGTGATTTCTTTGGGCTTTAATTGTAAAATCTGTCGGTAAAGCTGGCCATACATGTAGGGTGTGTTCAGTAGAGGACTTGTTAAAAGTCTTGGAAGAAATCAAATAGCGACCTGTTTTTTTTGTGGCATAAATGCGACGATAGCTTATCAAGTTTTTAACGGACAGGTGGGTTGTGTCTTCAACATTCAAAAACTGTTTCTTTAAAACTACTTTTGAATTGTCCATAACCGGATTGTCTAAAGTATCTGTTGGAATCATAACAATCATAGAAAAATCTCGATTCCCAGCAATAATAGAAGGTGGACCTATATAAGTTTCAATTTTTGAGACCAAAGTATCACTTACAATATGCAGTCTTGCTTGCAACAATGTTTTTGAATTCAGAATGAGTTGCCATTGCACCAACCCTCTTTTAGAATTGATAGCTTTAGGAATTTTAAAAAACAAGAATTTATCCACTTTTGTTACCGGACAGATAGTCGTACCATAGCTGTTTGTGAGATACAATTTGGGCGTTTCCTTTAAAAGACTCTTAAAAGCCAGGGTATGCAAATTTCCGGAAGTAAAAATACTGTCTTTTGTCAACAGAAAAACAGGTTTGTTGTTTCCTTTCACTTGACCAAAAGTTAGATGAAAGTAGAATAAACAAGGAACTAAAAGGGCGATACACTTTTTCATTTTGGATTTCCTATAAAATTATTGAGTTCAACCTTTATATAATATGCAAAATTGTTAGTGTCGATGCACTGCAACCTGTCTGCAGTGTGATGCACAATTCTGTTGGGTATCACGTCGTTTGCAATGTCTTTGTTTGGCAAACCATTCACAAAACAATTTTCCATAGCGTCGTTAACACCTACCCATTGATTTAATTGTTGCAAGTCATGTTTAAAATAACCTTTTCGCTCTTGCCGTACCCCTTTTTCCATAAATAAATGCTCTACCCAAATAATATCTTTGTATTCGTTGTAGTAGGATATTAGAAGTTGAGGTACAGTTATCTCTTCAATTCCATTATTGAATAAAAACCCAGTGAGGGTGTTGCCAGATACCTTCACTTCATTCAGCACATTGTTTTTATACAAATCAGCACCCGTCACACTCCCCACTGCTTTCAGGTTGAATTTTGTAGGTTTGTGGTGAAACTCAACAGGCGTAAATTCATTTGGATTGAAACCTGTGGGTATACTATCTTTCGTATTTGACCAGGCAATGCCTTCAAAAAGTATTTTAAAGCTACTCACTTCTTTTGGCATTAGCTTGTGCTTTATGCTGTGCTTAGCGTTGTAGGAAGCCAGTTCGAGGTTGTCATCATTGTATAGCGTTCCTTTGATAACCACATCGGCAGGCACATTGTCAATATTTTGGATTTCTCCTACAATGGCATATTGCTTTCCATTTTTTACGAGTCTCGCTGAGAGGATTTCCAAATCGGGAGGTTTTAAAACATCTTCATGATAGGTTTGTTCTGTAGTTACCCTTCTGCGACCATGATTATAGTATTGAGTCTGGTTGCTCGAAAAAATTTGGTTTGGTGGAAGGTCGAGGTCCAATTTATTCATGTTAATATACCATATCCCCTCTTTTGCAGTTAGGTCATGTTCCGTTTTTTTGATTATTTTTTCTAAGGGCGTAATCCATTCGGTAGTTACCCAAGCATGTGCAGTAGTCTCATTTTTATAAGTAAATGAAACGGCTATAGAGTCTAATTTTGCATACGAACCAAGGACGCCATCAGCCACAGATAATTCCAACATAAATTGAGCTATTTTCATCTTTTTATCCGGATTTATAAGGGCGTGTGCTTTTTCATAATTTTTAAAATCTAAGGCATTATAATAAGCAGTCACCACATTTTCCGGGCTGTGATGTGAACTGTTTTTGATGTAAAACTCGTAGATTCCAGATGCGGTAACCAAAATAACGAACAGCATCCAAAGCTGTAAAGTTTTCAAAAGTTTAGGAGAGAATTCTTTTGCAAAACTATTGTAATAGAGGTAGATAGGGGGCCGTTTTTCTTTTCTTTTTAAAGTTCGTATCCACAGTTGATTGATGTTGAGTAGCAATACAATAAGCAAACTTAACACAGGAAGAGTGCCCCACATTATTTTTTGATAAATGGCCACATCTTCTTTGGCAATTAAAGTGGCAATGGGCGGGACATTTAATTTTTCCCATACCATGATGCCATTTTCTAGCTGTTGAACAAGTTGCCAACCACAGTAGTATAAAATGGGGTCGTAAAACTTATCATTAGAAAAAATAAATTTCAAGCTGTATTTCTCAGGTACGGTTAAAAATTGTTGCAAAGAGCCAATGCCTTCAATTCCTTTAAACTTAGAATTTTCAAGCCTTTCGATGGCTCTGGTGGTCAATTCAGGAAGTCTCCGTGCAGAATGGTAATTTCCATCCACACTTAAAGCCCTTGTATTTGCAGAAAGCCATGCCATTTGGTCGCCAAAACCTAAAGTTAAATACCTCCATTTGTAATGTTGATCTTGATTTAGGAAATTTACAATAGGCAGTATTTTTATCTTTTGAGGTTGCGAAGGGCGGAAGTAACCAATATTCAAGGTGAAGATGGTAACAAAAATAAAGATACCAGCAAAAACACCACCAAAAATGAGATGGTATATCCGACCCATACTTCTTTGCATAAGAAATTTTAAATCGCCTTCCACCAAACGAAGGATGAATTCCCCAAAAAGAGGGAGTGCCATCAGTGAAGCCCATAACGTAAATCGATCCAACGTGAGAATATTAAAAGCATTCTCTCCCAGTATAAATTTTGGAAGCGGAGTGGTTCCGCCAGTTCCTAAGAGGATTAGCATAGTAAATGAGAAACCAAAAAAGAGCAATCTTTTGCTAAAATACCGGTAAAAGATGTAGGGGAGTACCATCAATATTATTCCCCATGGAATTACAAAAAATATAAATCCGGAAGCAGTATTTTCTAAAAAATTATCTCTCGATCCATGTGGAATTGGAATTTGTGTGATAGGGTTGTTTTTGGTGTTGATCCAGTAGGGTAAAATGCAAACAATTATTATGACCAGTGCTGCCAAACCAAAACTTACGAAACGTTTGAATAATTGAAGGAAGGTTTGCACAAACAGTCGTATGGTTACCTTTTTATACTCTTTAACTTTGTCTGTTGCCGTGTCAAGTATAACCGTTCCCATCAATGGAAAAATAAAAAAGAGCATTCCAAATATAAGCGTCACATGATGCGAACACACCATAACGGCCATTAAGGCTATTGCTTTAAATTTTGATGTTCCGTTCTTCAACCAACAATAAATTTCTGGGAGTGCATGTAACAATAGAGAAGCCCCGATGATACTTGGTAACTGTCCAAATAAATGCAAAGCCTCAATAAATGAAGAAGAAAATACAGCGAGAATTGCGGCGTAGCCAGCAGTTTTTCTCGAACTGGTAATAAGAAGAGAAAATCGGTAAACACCGGTTATAAAAAGCACAATTGCGCACAGGGCAACTGTAAAAAGACCAAACTTCAGGCCACCTAAGCTAGATAGTATTGCAATAACTTGATGTACCAGGGGAGGGTAACTCATTACCGTAAAGCCGGTATACCATTTGTAATTCCAGGGTTCGAACCAGTTGTTAGTATAATGTTCTGCAAAAAATAAATGAATCAAAGCATCGTAGCTCCTTTCCAAAGTAAAGAAGATAGCAGTGCCATGAAATAGAATTCCAATGACCAAAGCAATGACTAGATGTTTATTCGATTTGTTTTTCATAAAAACGTGTTTTTCTCTTGCTGTGAATGCTCTTTTTTAAAATTAAATGATTCTTCTCAGAACTGGTCTTACGGAAAATGAGTTTCATCTATTGAAATGGTTGTTTCATCGAAGTTGACGTGTAGAAATCTCCTCTATAATCTAATTTAGAATTATAATTTATATAAATACGTATGAAAATTGGAGTGATTCTTCCCTGTTATAATGAGGCTACACATATGAATGTAGCCGCATTTCTGTATTTCCTAAAACACCATTCAAAATTTTATTTGTGTTTTGTTAACAATGGAAGTACCGACACAACACTGTCAATATTGGAAGCGGTTAAAAATAGCGCACCTTACAAAGTAAGTATTCTTGATATAAAAAAGGAAAAAAGTAAAGTTGTGGTGATACGTGCAGGGATTCGATACCTCAATTCGAGAGTAGATGTAGCTGCAATTCAGGTAGTTGATATTGATTTCTCAATGAAGTATCCCGAGTTGAAATCTGTTTTCTTCAATATTCTAGAAGATAATGTCGGAAAAAAATACCCGAAGACCTATGGTTTGAGTCTGTTAGAAAAGCGAATATTGGGGAAAAAGGGCATGAACCTATTTCTTTTAATGGCTGTTATAAAATCGATGTATATATAAATACAGTATTAAGGAGGCCGAATACATTGGGTATGCGTAGTAGAAGTCAATTCTCGGCCAAAGATAACAGCCTCCTTGTTTAGCTAAGCTAGTATTACTTTTTTGTCACTTCTGTTCATTGATTTTTCTTGAAGATGATAATGTCTCAGTTCATGTTCTTTCTGTCTGTCGGAACTAAAACTAGCCACACGTTTTAGGTAGCCAATTACGCGAGTAGCATGATCGATATCAGTACTACCACATTTTTCACAAGCAAACGCTGTTTTTTTATCGATATGCTGACAACTGTTGCAGATCGTAATTTTTATATTAAAACAGAAGTAGTTACAACCTGCTTTTGCCGTAGCGTGAATCAATTTGATAAAACCTTCTTTGTTTGGAGCTTCTTCTAAGTTGAGATGTAGGGCTGAACCGCCATCTAAATATTGAATCATTTCGTTACCGTGTAAGATAATTTTATCCAAAGAATTGATGGCATTGTCTTCAACGGCATAGAAATAAGAATTGTAGCAATCTCGAGAGACTTTAAGACCTTCTTGTTGGTCCCATTTCGAGTTTTTGACTCCTAAATTTTCGGCGGGTACAAATTCGGTATTAAACAGGTAGCCATAGGTAGTTTTGGCTTTTTTGTTTTCATCATAGATTGCTTTTAGGTAGTGGTTTACAAAAGCTTTGTATTCGCTATTATTGTTGGCGGTGATTCCTCGACTTTCTGCCGCTTCTACCATCCCATTAATTCCAATTGTTAAAAATTGCTTGTCTAAACTTATATAACCTGCATCGTAAACAGGGAGCAATCCAGCTTTTTTGTATTCTTCGATCAGGGTTCTATACGCCACCTGATATTTGTGTATTTTTTGAACTTCGCTAACGATATCTGCATTTTTTTGCACCAAACGGTTCATATTTAAAGTGATTACATTAATAGATCCGGTGGCAACACCACCAGCACCTAGAGAATAGCTAAAAGTGTTATCGCTAATTTCGTTGCGCAAACGACAGCACGAAGCCAGGCTGTCAGCATTCTCGGACTGGTATATAAAGAAGGAGTTCCCTTCACTCAACTCTTGAGCGCAGAGTTCTGTAAAAGAAGTATCTACCGGAACCCCCTCTTTGGTTAACATGGCTGCAGTAACTACAGGAAAGGTTAACACAGCTTTGGTGCGTTCTTCATTAAACCACTTGAGAAAGAACGCTTGTAGTTTTTGTACGCTTTTCCACGTCGGTTTTACCATGTCAGGAAAAACAAAATCGCCAAACATACTTTCAAAATAAGCTTCATCGTACAGTGAAATGTTCCAAAATACGGATTGGTACCCTCTGGCTGCTGCTGGCTGATTGATGGCGTAAACCACATGTTGAAGGTGGTTTTTAATGGTGTCTGTATTGGTTTCCAAATAATTGTCTCCATAATCCTTGGCGGCAAAATGATCGAAATACATTAAAAACTCAACGGTTGCTAAGGCACCAGCAAACTGTGAGCTGATGGCAAATACCAGGTTCACAAACTCACCACAAAAACTTTCCAAATGCTGAGGAGCGAGGCTTTCACCACCCAATTTTGTGAGGCCATCAAATAAAAACGGATACATGCTAATAGAAACACAATACGGTTTTAAAGAGGTTTCATCGTGTACATAGATTTCATGCGATTCTATTTGACGAATGTATTCTTGTGCCAGTTCTTCTCCAAAAAGTTCGGCTATTTTACGGCGAATCAAAGCTCTGTTTACTTGAATATTGATGTCTTTATTCAATTCGGCTTCCATGGTGGCTATGTTTTTGGAAGTTACATTGGCGTTGGCGTCTACCTTAGAACCATCGGCAGCATTTGAGGAATTGATGTATTGGTCTATAAAGTCGATTTTTTTTGAAACTTGGGCGTCAGATAGTCGTATCATTTTGTTTGGGTTTTATAAATAGTTTGTTTTGTGTTTTGTTTGTGGCTACTTCAATAAATTTCTGGTTGGTGGTTGTAGCATCTAGCCCTCCTAGCTTTGGAATCCACCTACCGGTTTTCAACCAGGTCAATTCTTTTCGAATCGTGTCAGAAATACAGTCTTCCCCTGTATATAAACAGGTTTTGTACCCCATTTTTTTGCCCATTCGCAAATATTCGACGAGCTCTGATTCATGCCATTCTCCACCCATAAAAAGGAGGCAGCTGGCATAGTCTTGATAGGTTTTTAATTTGTTGAGCAGGCGCTCTTTCGTGAGTAATAGGCCCTGCTTTTCCTTCCATAAAAATGGAGAATGACAGCCCGAACAACGCAGTTTACAACCACTAATAGAGAAGCATAAACTCAATTCTCCTGGGACTTCCTGATGTACGATTTGAAAATTTTGGCAATACATAATATAAAAAGACTAAATTATCTTTTATAAAAGTATTGTAATTATTAAGTCGGGATGGAAGGGATGGAAAAGAGTTATTAAGAATGTTATTAACAGGGGGGAGTATAGCGTACTTAGTAGTAAGTACAGAGTACTGGGTACCGGATACTGGATACTGTGTTTGGAGTTTGAGATTTTCTAATTTTGCGACCTGCTTCCTGCTTTCAGTTTCCTGCTTTCAGCTTCCTGCTGCCTGCTCCTGCTTCCTGCTACCTGCTTCCTGCTTTCAGCTTCCTGCTTTCAGCTTCCTGCTTTCAGCTTCCTGCTGCCTGCTACCTGCTTCCTGCTTTCAGCTTCCTGCTCCTGCTTCCTGCTTCCTGCTTCCTGCTTCCTGCTTTCAGCTTCCAGCTTTCAGCTTCCTGCTTCCTGCTACCTGCTTCCTGCTTTCAGCTTCCTGCTTCCTGCTTCCAGCTTCCTGCTTCCTGCTCCTGCTTCCTGCTCCTGCTCCTGCTTCCTGCTCCTGCTCCTGCTTCCTGCTTCCTGCTTTCAGCTTCCTGCTTCAGCTTCCTGCTTTCAGCTTCCTGCTTCCTGCTTTCAGCTTCCTGCTTTCAGCTTCCTGCTTCCTGCTTTCAGCTTCCTGCTTTCAGCTTCCTGCTGCCTGCTTTCAGCTTCCTGCTTTCAGCTTCCTGCTTTCAGCTTCCTGCTTCCTGCTTTCAGCTTCCTGCTTCCTGCTTTCAGCTTCCTGCTTTCAGCTTCCTGCTTCAGCTTCCTGCTTTCAGCTTTCAGCTTCCTGCTTCCTGCTTTCAGCTTCCTGCTTTCAGCTTCCTGCTGCCTGCTTTCAGCTTCCTGCTTTCAGCTTCCTGCTTCCTGCTTTCAGCTTCCTGCTTTCAGCTTCCTGCTGCCTGCTTTCAGCTTCGCTTCCTGCTTCCTGCTTTCAGCTTCCTGCTTTCAGCTTCCTGCTGCCTGCTTTCAGCTTCCTGCTTCCTGCTTCCTGCTCCTGCTTTCAGCTTCCTGCTTTCAGCTTCCTGCTTGCCTGCTTTCAGCTTCCTGCTGCCTGCTTCCTGCCACCTGCCACCTGCTTCCAGCCACTCCACTCCCCTCTCCATATTTTAACATTGTCTATACATCTAATAATATCCTCTTTGTTTATAGGTTCTGCAAGGCTTTTAGGTTTCGAATTTCGGATGTTTGTTTCGCTATCGGTTGGTTTTGTGTTAACAAATGTTTACTTTTGAGTCTGAAAAATTGAAATAAATAACCTACGTTGCCCTCGAATCATAGGTTCATTAAAGTTGTAAAAACCAATTGTTTTGGGGGCTCGTAGTTTATAATCAACGCCGCTCACTTCTTAGATGTTTTTTATTTCATTCCGTAAAATAAAAAATGCACATTTATGAAAAAGCAACTTCAACTTATTGTGTACACAAGCCTATGTGTATTCAGCGGCTATGCACAGGTTATACCAAACTTGCCTGTACCTGATATTGAGCACCCATCAGATCCGTTACCTACGAGCACGTATTACTATAAAGATCTTGATTCGGATAGCTTTGGAGATGCAAGTACTCAAGTGCTGTCTCCAAATGGAATGCTTCCCTCATTAGATTCCTATTGGGTACAGAACGGACTGGATTGTGATGATACAGATGCCAATGTGTTTCCAGGGCAAGGCTGTGATGATTTGCATTTGAGCAATGAAAACTACATTCATGAAATCACCTATACTTCAACGGGTACAGAGGAGGAAATAAGCCATTTAGAAGTAGACAGCGAGGTATCTTCAGGCGTTATTTCTGCCACCAAATCAGTTATCTTAAAACCCGGTTTTCGTAGCACCGGTAATGTCATCATCAAAATTGACCCGGATAGTAAAATCAGCCAACCCGCCACTACACGGGAAACAGTAACCTATTTTAACGGACTGGGTAAGCCCATACAGGAAATAGCCGTACAAATGAGTCCTGCAGGAAAAGACATCATACAGCATATTGAATATGATGCCTTTGGAAGAACCGCTCAGAAATACCTGCCCTTTGCAAGCAATCAAACTACAGGGGCACTGCTGCCAGATGCAAAAACAGCCACCCTTTCTTATTATCAATCCACTTATAACGATGCCAAACCCTATACTGAAACCATTTTCGAGGCCTCTCCAATGCATCAAATCACGGAAGAAGTAGGAATAGGACAAGATTTTACCCAAAGCAACGGACGAACCTATAAAACCATCATTGAAACCAACAACCAAACCGACAAGCGCGTTAAAAAGTTTGACATTCAGAAGCTAAACGGATACTACCAGTTGCAGTCCTCATTCAGTCATTATGAAAACGGAACCTTACTCGTACAAACCACAAAAGACCAAAACTGGCTGCCCGAGCACGGCAATAGAGGAACCTCGGAAAGCTATAAAGATAAAAACGGAAGACTGGTATTGGAACGTGTTTATGACGACTCAGAAAACGAATTGAACACCTATTATATTTATGATCCGCTCGGAAATTTAACTTTTGTGATTCCCCCTATAGCCGAAACCAGGGTTGTTTCTATTGGAGAAGGAGGAAATGATAATCCGGCAGATACACGGGAAACTATTTCAGGGACTGCACTTTTTCCCTACCAAGGTGCTGTAATTGGTAATTTGTCTATAGAGATTCAGGACGTGGGCTTGAATAGCTACGATTATAACCTTGACTTTTCTATTAGGCAACTCCAAAACAATTTACGTCCGGGGAAATTGATGGATCTGCCTCATGGAGATTATTTGCCAAATAGGGAATTGTTTCGAATAAGAACAGAACAACAAAAAGAATGGGGAGAAACAGAAGGGTGTTTTATTGTTGAAATTTACAATGGAGCATTGATAATAGAACAAGATCTATCCCAAATTTGCAGCGACTTTCCCACAGAATTGGATTGTCTTTTTTACTATGCATCTGTATTTCCGGACTTATTTTATGTAGAAGGCATTGAAACATCAGAAAGCGTTTTGTTTACCATAAACAACACAGTCAATCAGCAGGCAATCAACAATTTATGTTACCAATACCGCTACGATGATTGGAACCGACTGATAGAAAAAAAACTGCCCGGAAAACAGTGGGAATATATTGTATATGACAGTCACGACCGTCCCATTCTTTCACAAGACGGAAGCTTAAGGGCAGACAACCTATGGGCTTTTTCCAAATACGACGTCTATGGCAGAGATATCTACTCTGGGCTCTATACCAACAGTAGTGATAGAGCAACTTTACAGACCACCGTAGATAATTTTACGAACTCCCAAAATCCCAACAACTCAGAAGAAAGAAGTACTGTTACCAGGGGTGTCGGTCAAGTGGCTCTTAATTACAACAATACCGCTTTTCCAACCACCGGAGTCACCAAAGTACTCGCAGTCAATTACTACGACAATTACAATTTTACCGATACCGACAAACCCGCAATACCAGATGCGGTGGAAGGACAGACGGTAACCCAAAGAACCAACGGCCTGCATACCGCCTCCTGGGTAAAAACGCTGGGCAGAACTTCTTGGTCAAAAAACTACTTTGTGTACGATGAAAAAGCGCGGGAAATAAAAATCATCGCTAAAAACCACCTGGGAGGTTCCACCGAAATTGCGAGTGAACTCGATTTCAGGGGCAACCTGCTCAAAGCAACCACCACTCATACCAAAGAAGCCGATGCTACCCCCATAGTCATTATTGATGAATTTAGTTACGACCCTCAGGAGCGATTGCTGCAACACCAACAACAAATAAACGACCTGCCCGTAGAAAGCATTGCCCACTATGAATACGATGCGCTGGGTACTCAAATTCAGAAAAAAGTGGGTGGACAAACCACTGCCCTACAAACCATAGACTATAGCTACACTATACAGGGAGCTCTTAAGGAAATAAACAGCGTACAAAACGCACTGAGCAACACAGCCGACAACGATTTGTTTGCCTACAAACTCAATTATCACAACGCCGTTGAAGGCACTGCAAGTGCCGCAGCTTTGTATAACGGAGGTATTTCTCAAAGTATTTGGCGCGCTGCCATTGCCGATGAAAAACAAAGCTATGCCTACCGTTTTGACAAGCTCAACCGCCTGATAGCTGCAGAGTACCGCAGCGGAAGCACCTTGGCAAACGATACTGAGAAGTTCAAATTGGAAGGACTTACCTACGATGCCGCTGGTAATATAAAAACCTTACAACGCACCGGAACCGAAGGCAGCATAGACAATTTGAATTTTGACCATAGCGACTCCGATGGCAACGAAACCAACCAACTCTATGACATCACAGATACTTCCGGAAATACAGAAGGCTATACCGACACCCATCCTTCCGGAGACAATTACAGCTACGACAACGAGGGACGTTTGATTGCGGACCAAAACAAGGGCATTACCAGCATCCAATACAATTACCTGGACCTGCCCGACCATATTACCTTTTCCGATGGCAATAACATAGCAATAGTATACGACGCCACCGGAAACAAGCTAGAAAAAATATATACCACCAACAATGGTAGCACCAGTACCCTATACCTCTCCGGATTTCAGTACCAAGACGACCGACTGTTGTTTTTTGCACAGCCTGAGGGATATGTAACATCGAGCGGAGACGAGATGGACTATGTTTATATCTATTCCGACCATCTGGGCAACAACCGCTTGAGTTATTCCGATACCAACGGCGATGATTTTATAAGTATTGACGAAATACAATCTTCCAGCAACTATTACCCCATGGGTATGCTACATGCAGGTGAGCTGGTAACAGACAGCTATTACAACTACAAATTCCAAGGCAAAGAACTACAAACCGAAAACGGCATCTACCAATACGATTTTGGTTCGCGTATGTACGACCCCGCTATAGGACGGTGGATGCTTATAGATCCTCAGGCAGAGAGTTTTTATGGCTACAGCCCCTATATGGCCATGGGCAATAACCCAATTATGATGGTAGACCCGGATGGGGAGTTTATAATTTCGGCGTTGGTAGGTATGGCGATTAGTGTTGCCGTGAATGGGGTAAGTAATACTATTAACGGTGAAGGATTTTTTGAGAATGCTGCTTTAGCTGCTGCCACCGGTTTTTTTGGAGGTGCAGCATCATCAGCTATAGGTGCATCTATGGCTACAACAAGTCTTACTGGAGCGGCAAAAATAGGAGTACAATCAGCTGCGCATGGAGTTTTGGGAGGAGGTATGTCTTTAGCAACAGGAGGTGAGTTTAAAAGTGGTTTCCTTGCAGGGGCTTTAGGTTCTTCTATTGCTTCTGGCACGGGGTCTTTATTTAAAAATTCATCTAATTTATTGAGAAGTTCTGCAATGATTGCTAGTGGTGGTATTGGAGGAGGAATTGGAAGTTCTATTTCTGGAGGTGAATTTTGGGATGGTGCTAGAAATGGTTTGATTTCGAGTTCTTTAAATCATGCGGCACATATGGGGGCTTTTGGAAAAGGATTGTCTGTAGCACTAGTAACACAGAGGTTTAGGCATATTTTCTCTCCTGATGCAAGAGCGTATTCAGTCAACGCTGCTGCAGGAGCGGGAGCAGGAATTAAATTAGAAAAAGGAGCTTTTCATATTTTGGCAGGTAAAGACAAGGGGGAATGGGTTCGGTATCAAGATTCGGGTACAGGTGCTTCATCGCCTTCTGGTTCATTGACAGGAGCGATTACTGATATGTATTATTCAGGAACCTCTAGAAGTCTTCATAAAGGCGTGTTTTTAGGCCCAAGGGGAGAATTAAACGTTGGAATAGATATAGGTTTTGGAGTAGGGGTATCTGCCTTATATGCTAAAGTAAGAAATTCAAATAATTATATTATCGGACTGGGCGTTTCTGTTGGAATTGGAGTTAGTGCTACAATATTAGATGCAAACTTAAATTACGGTAAAACCAGTGAGACTAATTTTATAAATTCTTGGTAAAATGTGTTTTAAAAAAAAATATTTATTAATCATTTTTCTGTTTGTATGTTTTTCATGTACAGAGGATAACAGGTATAAATTAATTCAATTAGATTCAGAAATAGAAATTTTTGTAAAAGACACCAAAAATGAAAGAGGTGTATTAATTTTGAATAGAAGTTATATAGTATCAGGAGCCTGCCCTCTAGATTATGAAATAGTTTATCCTGATTGGATAAGAGAAGATGATTCCTTTTTTTATAGAACAAAGGATTATGTATTCAAGCCAGCAATTTGTGATATCAAACCTCCATATAAGTTGATTAAAAAAAAGAATACAGATTTTTTTGAAATAATAAAGTTTAAGGATACGCTTACATTTAAAATAATAGAATTTTAAAAAATGCTCCAACGGAGGCGATAAAACAAAAAATAATTAAATCAAGAATCAATCATTTAAAGATTGAAATTAAAACATTTGAAACGAATATTCAAAAAATTTTAAATCACATAAATGGAAGAATTGACTAGTAACTTAAAAGGAGTATTGTTTTTATCATTTATAATATTATCACAATGTGATAGCTTCGATACGAATGAGGATAAAATGAAAAATATTCTGTCGAAAAAACAGGTATTGGTACTTACTAATATCGAAGATAAATTCGATACGATTTTAGAGGATAAATATATTATGATGAAGGATAAATCCGACATGTATCACTATTTAATGGATTTTAAACAGGTTTTAGAAAAGGAGGATATTTATAATCTTGAACAATTCATAAAAAACGATTGGGATACTAGTGATTTCTTAGAGGCACTCAAAGAATCAAATTTATTTAAAGAAGTTTATTTAGATGATAGTCTAGGTAGTGAATCAGATATTTTTTTAGTTCAAAAATGGATAGATTCAATTGTTTTTATAGATGATAGTATGTCAATTGGTCCTAAAGATATTGTTCATCTTTTAGATTTTCAATTAAATGAATTAGAACTAGGAGATATCAATGATGAACCTAATATTGAGATTCAAGAAAGTACTAGATACCAGGTTTATTACTCTGATAAGTTTTATTATGCGCTGTATAGGTCGCTATCAGAAGACGATAAAAAAATAAAGAATTTTATTATTTCAAAGATAAAAGTAGGGGATATAACACCATTGATTATTTTGCATGAAATATTGAGTTCTTTTAGTAAAGAAGAATTAAATAATAAAATATTGAAGCAAATAATTTACGTAGAGTTTATTTTGCCTTTTTATCTCAATATAGGAATGGACGAATGATTGGGATATAAAAATGGAACAATTATGGAAAAACAACAGAAGGATGGGAATAAGATTTAAAAAAGATAAAATGCAGTTTTTATTACTAATGTTACTAGGGTTTATTCATTCTTGTATTGATTATGGAAATAATCAAATTAATTTTGAAAGAGAAATTACTACAAGGATACATAAAATTAAATCCGAAAGAGGTGTGTTAATTTTAAACAATACATTTATGTTAGCGAGTTCTTGTCCTTTAGTGTATCATAAATATTTTCCAGATTGGATAGTGGAGGACACTTCTAATTTGGTCTTTTCATCAAAAAATTCTGTTTTTATACCAACAATTTATGATATCAAACCTCCATATAAGTTGATTAAAAAAAAGAATACAGATTTTTTTAAAGTTGTAAAAAACAGAGACACGCTTACATTTAAGTTGATAGATTTTTAAATTGAAATCAAGGAGTAAGGAATTGGATTTATGAGTTTCAAAACAATAACATAAACAAAACAATCATGAAAAACGAAATATATGACAGTACATAAGAGGAGCAGTACAGCCCGGTTATAAAATGGATAGGTATGGAGATGATAAAGGGACACCATATCCAACACATGTTCACATTTCTGTTTGGAGATATGTAAACGGTAATAGAGGTTTTGTAAAACCAAATTTTTAAACTATTGTGATATGAAATTTAAGTTATTAATGTTTTATTTTTTTAATATCAGTATTGTAGTTTCTCAAGAAATTGAATACATAAGATGGAACGATCTCGAGAATGAATTAGATACGGTATTGTCATTAAACCTTGAAGAAAAAGGATATGAAAAAACAAGATGGTATTATGACAACAAAAATGAAAAAGGTGGAGAGTGGGATCTCTTCCCTTGGTGCAACATTTCAAAAGATTTGGTAGTTATAAATCCTTCATTAATAAAGAATGTGAAAGGCTACAATTTTGCAATTCTCTATTCATTACTTTCAAATAAAGTAATTAAAATATTTGGACCTTATTATGATGACTATATTTCAAAATTCATAAATCAAGATTTAGATAACGATGGTCACAATGAATTTGTGATGTTTCTCCAAGAGCAATCCTACTATTATTTAGAAATGTATGATGAAAAGTTTGAGTTAAAACTGAGAATTGTAAAGGATTTTTCAGATGTTTACCCTCAAGACTATCTAAAAATAACCACACATAATTTTAAAATTAATGAGGAAATCTCTCCTGCATTAAAAGAAAAATGTCTTTTTTTATTACATGACAGTTATGCTAAAGACATTATTGAAATGAAGATTGAATAAAAAATTACAGTAAATATGGATTTACGATAATAAACTACGCACCATGAAAAAAAGACAACAATTATTTTTATTAATATTTATTATGTCTGCGTCAAAGCATTTTTGTCAATTGAAGTATGATGCGGCGATTGTGGGAATTCAAATTGTAAACAAAGAAACTCCTGTAGAATTTAAAAATTCACTTAAAGCATTACCCATATATTCAAATATCTATTCTTTAGATAACAAAATGAAATGTTCGAAGTTGCCATTAATTTCATCAACAGAAGAAGCTCATTATTTTATCTATGGAAAGAAAAATTGTTCAGGGAACATGATGGTTCATTATACAATAGAACATTTATTTCTCTTTAAGAAAGAAGAATATTTGTTGTTATTAAAGAATTATGAAGTTTTCCAATATATAAAAATAGGAGATGAACAAATTGATTCTGAACATATTTTAAAAAGTTTTTTATGGGAAGAGTACATTATTAGTGTTGATATTGTTGACAATAAATATGATATGGAAGTTATTGAAAATGAAGTAGATGACAATTTAAATAAAGTAGATTATCGGTTTACAGTTATGAAGATAGCTAATACTGGATTTAATTTAGTGAATAGAAAAGATGCAATAGAAATTACAAAGAACCATTTGTCAAAGATGGATGTATATAAAAACCTTTATATAGAAGATTAAAAAACAGAATAAATGAAAAGAAAAGTATTATTGGTTTTATCATTTATAATATTATCACAATGTGATAGCTTTGATACGAATGAGGATAAAATGAAAAATATTCTGTCGAAAAAACAAGTATTGGTACTTACTAATATCGAAGATAAATTCGATGCGATTTTAGAGGATAAATATGATATGATGAAGGATAAATCCGACATGTATCACTATTTAATGGATTTTAAACAAGTTTTAGAAAAGGAGGATATATATAATCTTGAACAATTCATAAAAAACGATTG
Organism: uncultured Flavobacteriaceae bacterium; assembly: GCA_943789365.1. Taxonomy (GTDB): domain Bacteria; phylum Bacteroidota; class Bacteroidia; order Flavobacteriales; family Flavobacteriaceae; genus Flavicella. The sequence continues at coordinate 2,044,100 of CALSTV010000001.1, forward strand.
GGATACTAGTGATTTCTTAGAGGCACTCAAAGAATCAAATTTATTTGAGATCCATAGGGGTCAGGCCGATAATTTATTCGCATTTTCTATTAAACGAAAATTAATGATGAAATATTTAAAACTTAAGCTAATTGTTATTGCGTTTTTTGGGATAATGGAATGTTTTAGTCAAGAAAGCATTTATACAGGTAAAAAATCTATTTATCGTTTTTTTATCGATATGGACAAAGAGTTCTTTATTGTTGAAATTAGAGGACCTAAATATGGGGATTACGATTTTTTAACTAAAACAATATTTCAAAAAGAGAATGAGGGAATAGTAATTATAGCAAAAAGTGAAAGGGGTATATTATATAAAAAGAAAGAAAAGCTTTATTATAAAGAGGAAAACGATTTAAATTTAAATGTACTTCTTAAATCTGAAAATGTGGACGAAGATATTGATTATCAAAGGAAGTATATTTTTGATTTATGGTTATCAAATAGAATAAAAAAAGAAGGATACAATATGGAGAAATTGAATTATGAGAAAATATTCGAAGCATATCAAGAGTATAAAAAAGGACAACTGAAATTAAATATATATATAGGTGTAGATCAATTTTTGGAAAAGTAATTTAAAAAAGAAGTAATTATTATGAAAACCAAGGTATTTAACAGTTCCTAGGAAAAGTAGGATAAGAAGAGAAAACAACTAAGTTCATTGACATAAAATAGAGATAGGTTCCATAGCAAACCGAAAACGGGCTCTACCAATACGATTTTGGTTCTCGTATGTACGACCCCGCTATTGGCCGTTGGTTTGTTATAGTGGTAAGTTTAGGTATGCTGGGTCAGAAAAGTCGCCGTAATTTTTGTTTTGTACGATGCAAAAAATAAGAGAATAGCCTTTGTTATTTGATTCTTTTTTAAAGAAGTACAGGACAAAAAGAACAAGACTTGGTCTGACTAAAGTATGCCTAAGCTTACCACCAACCCTCAGGCAGAGAGTTTTTATGGCTACAGCCCCTATATGGCTATGGGCAACAACCCAATTATGATGGTAGACCCGGATGGGGAGCTTCCTTTTTTAGTCTTTGCTGCGGCTGCAATCATTGGAGGCTCCATAAATGTTGCTGCTAACTGGGATAATATTGATGGAAATTGGTTGGAAGGGTTAAAATATTTTGGAACAGGAGCTGTTTCAGGAGCTGTAGCGGTTATTCCCGGAGGAGGCGCATTGGCCGTCTTTGGAAGTGGTGCTCTAAATGGGCTAGGAAACGGTGCTATTCAAGGACAAACAGGCGGAGATCTGGTAAAAAGCGCCTTATTTGGAGGGGCGAGTTCATTTGTGGGCGGGCAAATAGGAAAAGCCATAACACCAACAATATCAAAAGTAGGTGTAGGTCCTATTGTAAAAAACATCAAAAACCCCTATGTACAGGAAGTGTTGCGCAATACCCTTACAGGTGCAAGCGCAGGAGGGGTAACGGGAGGCGTACTTTCGGAAATTATGGGCGGTGATTTTTGGGATGGCTTTAGACAAGGAGCTACCTCCGGGGCGGTTTCGGGTGCGGCGTATGGCGTGTTGAAGGCGGATAAGCAAGAAGCAATACGGAAAAGTACAAAAAAAGATGTCGATTCCGATATCATTGTAGGCACTAAAATTCATGAAGGAAAGCAAGGAAAACATGTTGAAGGTCACAATAATTATGCGGAAGGAAAAAGTATTTTAAAAACAGATGCCAAATCACTACTAGACGATTTTCATTCAGGAAATGTAAAATCAGTAAGAGCAATAAATAATGTAAAAACTAGCGTTGATTTTGGATATATTATTGGAGTGTATAAAAATGGGCCTCATTCTCCTGGTTTTCCAACAACTAATGGGACTATCGTAAATAGTAAATTAGGTGTACATATAATACCATCAAGACCTAATAAATAATAAGAATTAATTTAAACAAATATTAAATATGGATTCAAATGATAAAGATTTTAGCGTTTTTTTAATGGCATCTACACTTAGAGCCTTATGGGGTGAAATTTATCCCTCGATAGTGGGGATAATAATTGGGTATGATAATAATACTCTTAAAGCAATAATGTATTTAGATAGAGAACCAAACGATGTCGATCTCGACAATTTGAGTACGATTACTGCAGAAATATGTGCAGATTTTCCGTCTTTTATTAATTGTGAAGAAAGTTGTAAAAGATATGGCGGAGGAAATTTCAATGAAATTTATTTTTCGGATTTCAAAAATGTTGAAAGTTTTGTTGCTTATAAAAGAAAATTGTGAAAAATACATGGGGGCTTTTATAGATATGGAACATCTAGATTTTATAGCGTATGATAGGAAGGAGTAATTTTAGAATCAAATATTGAAAATAGACAAAAGGCACTGAATTGGGAATACAATCAAGTAGCAAAGTTTAAAAAAATTAATGAATTTGTTCCAGAGCAACAAGGAAGACCAATTATAAAATACTAGTTAAGCAATGACGAGAATAAATGAGCTATCAGTACATAGCGGTTTCGGTAATAAACCTCAAAAGAAATTTAATACCGAAACGTGGTGTACGGTTGAGATGTATTGGATGCAAATTAGAAATTTAACATCTAAAAATTTCAGAAAATTTGTGATTTCATTAGGCGAGGAAAGACCTACGGAAAAGTTTGGAAAATTTTATACATGTTACCAGCCATTTGATTTTGAGAATTATTTTAAACAGGATATATGGCATCGAAAGAAAATAATTTTGGATTTAATACATTTTAAAATGATGGAATTGAGTGAGGAAGAAGAGATCGATTCTAAAAAATTAGAAGAAGCCTATCAAACATGTTTGGATAAAAATTTAGAGAATACATTTTTGTTTAAAAATAAATATTTCAGGTCACCAGATCGAAAACATTATGGAGGAATAGAATGTGTTTGGGAATTGGATAGTTTTAAAGCGATTGGTTTGGTGCTAGATAAGAATAAACAAGAAATAAAAAGGCAAGAACTTTTAGAGCATCTACCACATTTTGGAGATTTTATTTATGGCGCTAAATGTTTTTGGGAACAGGATAAATTCTGTTTAGCGTCAAATTCATTTTTTGAAAATGACAAAATTGTAAAGAAAAAATGGAGTATAACTGTAGATACCCCAAAGTTTAAGACGTAAAAGTTAAATAAAGTTCATTGAAATAACGTAGCTAAAAATAATGGGGGTATATCAAAAACCTCTATGTACAGGAAGTGTTGCGCAATACCCTTACAGGTGCAAGCGCAGGAGGGGTAACGGGAGGCGTACTTTCGGAAATTATGGGCGGTGATTTTTGGGATGGCTTTAGACAAGGAGCTACCTCCGGGGCGGTTTCGGGTGCGGCGTATGGCGTGTTGAAGGCGGATAAGCAGGACGTGAAGCCGAACAAAGTATCTGATGATGATTTTGTACATGTAACAACTCCAGAAGGAGCAAAAAGTATTAAATCTAAAGGGTTAGATCCTGAATTTTCAGGATATGTAACTAAATGGAAACATGTAAAAAATATTTCTAACCCGTCAGATTTTAATGAGATTTTGTATAGTAAGGAGCTTTGGCAAAAAAATCAATCCAAATTCGATAATGGTTTTAAAATACTAAAAATAAATGCCAAACCCGTATTTTATAGCCCCAGAACAAATTGGACAAATGGAGTTCCACAATATAAGTTTGATTATTTAGTCTCTCCAACTAAAATTATAGAAGTAAAATAAAAATTATGAAAGAAGAAATTATGGAAATAATTGAGTCTTCAATATTACAAGGAGAAAGTATATTTAAACTTGTTTCGATCTTTAAAAATTTAGAAAAGATCGAGGAACGAGAAGAATTTTTGTCCGTAATAAAGCTTTTAACTTTGCACGATTCCAAGGAGATAAGATTTAGAAGTCTTACTGTTATTGAATTTTTAGAGAAAGCTCATTTATTTGAAGAGGTCATTAAATCAAATGTTTTGGATTTAGATTTTAGAAAAGATGAGCGGTGTATTTCTCCTTTGTTGACACTTTGTGCATCTCTGTCAAATTCTTGGTCAATTGCGTTTATCAAACGTATTATTGATTTTTATAAACCAAATTTGAATGAGGATTCTTATTATTTCGATATAGGAATTAGAAGTATTGTTTGTACAGATTTTTGGAAAGAATCACTAGACGAAATAGTATTTGCGTTGCAAACCTATGATGATATATATGTAATTGATTTTATAGCCTACTTTAAATGGGAGAATAATAAAAAGGAAGTAAAGAAGCTTTATGATGAGTTGAATAAATATCCTCATTTAGGGAGAAGGATTTATAAATTAAAAGTTGAAATAGAAAATAGGTACTCATATCATTATAAAAATAATTAGTGCAGCAATATAGGTGTTAGAATCTATATTGGATGAAAATAGTTTGGAGAGAAAAGCGCCAAATCACTACTAGACGATTTTCATTCAGGAAATGTAAAATCGGTAAGAGCAATAAATAATGTAAAAACCCAAGTCGATTTTGGAGAAGTTATAGGAGTGTATAAAAGTAAAACAACTCCAGTTGATGGAATTCAGACGACAAACGGAATAATTCACAAAGGAAAAAGAAGTGTGCACATTGTTCCTTCAAAACCAAATTAATAATTAAAGAGATAGTATAAGATTATTTTATGGAAAAAAATAAAGAAAAGATAAAGTTATTGGAGTTAATTGCATCTGTGCAAGATGCTTTATTAGGAGAAATTTACCCATCTGTAAGACGGATAGATGTTGGATGTAAAAACAATTGTTTAAAGATTATTGTGTATTTAGATCGTGAACCAAATGAAGAAGATTTTGAGAATTTGGCTGTAATTACCACTGAGATTTGTGCGGATTTTCCTTCGATTGTAGATGTAGAAGAGATATGTAAAAAACATAACGGTTCGTTCAGTGGTTTAACTCGCTTAGATTTTACAGCATACCAAAGAAAGGAAGAATAATAGAGAAATATGAGTAAAAACAAAACAATTATGAAAGACAAATTATTTGACAGTTCCTAAGAAAACAAGATAAAAGGATAAAGAGAAATTAAGTTCATTGAAATAAGATAGAGATAAATTCCAATACAAACCGAAAATGGCATCTACCAATACGATTTTGGTTCTCGTATGTACGACCCCGCTATAGGACGGTGGTTTGTGATAGTGGTAAGTTTAGGTATGCTGTGTCAGAAAAGTCGCCGTAATTTTTGTTTTGTACGATGCAAAAAATAAGAGAATAGCCTTTGTTATTTGATTCTTTTTTAAAGAAGTACAGGACAAAAAGAACAAGACTTGGTCTGACTAAAGTATGCCTAAGCTTATCACCAACCCTCAGGCAGAGAGTTTTTATGGCTACAGCCCCTATATGGCTATGGGCAACAACCCAATTATGATGGTAGACCCGGATGGGGAGCTTCCTTTTTTAGTCTTTGCTGCGGCTGCAATCATTGGAGGCTCCATAAATGTTGCTGCTAACTGGGATAATATTGATGGAAATTGGTTGGAAGGGTTAAAATATTTTGGAACAGGAGCTGTTTCAGGAGCTGTAGCGGTTATTCCCGGAGGAGGCGCATTGGCCGTCTTTGGAAGTGGTGCTCTAAATGGGCTAGGAAACGGTGCTATTCAAGGACAAACAGGCGGAGATCTGGTAAAAAGCGCCTTATTTGGAGGGGCGAGTTCATTTGTGGGCGGGCAAATAGGAAAAGCCATAACACCAACAATATCAAAAGTAGGTGTAGGTCCTATTGTAAAAAACATCAAAAACCCCTATGTACAGGAAGTGTTGCGCAATACCCTTACAGGTGCAAGCGCAGGAGGGGTAACGGGAGGCGTACTTTCGGAAATTATGGGCGGTGATTTTTGGGATGGCTTTAGACAAGGAGCTACCTCCGGGGCGGTTTCGGGTGCGGCGTATGGCGTGTTGAAGGCGGATATTCAGAATCAAAAAGGAGATAATGAAAACAAAAATTTGACAAAGTCAGAACAGAAATCAATATCTTCTTTAAAAAAGCGAATAAATGAACACCAAACGAAATTAGATGATTACATTGAAGATCCTTATAAATTTGACAATAAAGAAATTTTAAAAAATGCTCCAACGGAGGCGATAAAACAAAAAATAATTAAATCAAGAATCAATCATTTAAAGATTGAAATAAAAACATTTGAAACGAATATTCAAAAAATTTTAAATTCAAAAAATAATGACTATAAACCTTAAAGAACTTGAGATTATCACAACTCTTTTAATAAAAAAATTAAGAGACAATAAAGGAAATACAATTGAGATTGTTAATGATTATTATTGGGATATATTCGAAGAAGAATTGTACAATCCTTATAAAGAACCAGAAAACTTAACTTTAGGGCAGCTTTCAGATGATTTAATCGAAGTCCAAAAAGTTATAGAAGGCAAGGATGCAGTTATACATGATTTGAAAAGAATTTCATGTATTTTAAAAGCATTAAGTATTGAAAACCCAATAGCTTTATAATTTAAGGGGTTTAAAGATACGCTAGTCATATCCGATCAAAGAGAATTACAAAAGTTTTTTAAAAAAAGAAGAAAATATGTGTCAAGAAATCTTGTTGAAATTGAAATACAGTAATGAAAATAAATTTTAAAAAAAATGAAACAATTATGAAAAACAAGGTTTTTAACAGTTCCTAGGAAAAGTAGGATAAGAAGAGAAAACAACTAAGTTCATTGACATAAAATAGAGATAGGTTCCATAGCAAACCGAATTTTGGGATGGTGCTAGAAATGGTTTGATTTCGAGTTCTTTAAATCATGCGGCACATATGGGGGCTTTTGGAAAAGGATTAGCGGTAGCTTTAGTAACCCAACGGATGCGTCACATTTTTTCACCTGATGCAATTGCCTATTCTATTAATGGAACTGCGGGAACAGGAGCAGGAATAAAAAAGGAAGGAGGATTTCTTCGTGTTAAATCGGGTGATGATAAAGGAGCGGTATTTAAATACTCCGATAGAGGTGTTGGGGCTAATGGAGCATCGGTATCAGCAACTGCGGCAGCAACGAAATTGTATTATTCAGGAGGGGCATCTTTTAGTAAAGATGTATTTTATGGATTAAGAGGAGAGTTTAATGTGGGTGTTGATGTTGGCGTTTCCATAGGTACTTCGGCATTATACTCAAAAGTAAAAAACACTAGTCATTTTGTTATTGGCTATGGTTATTCGTTAGGAGTGGGCGTAAGTGCAACCGTTATTAATTTAAATTATGGAAAAACAGTTAAGGGATGGAAATAGAGTTTAAACAAAAAATGAACAGGTTTTTATTATTGACAATGATATGTTTAATTTATTCTTGTATCGATTATAGGGTTAATGATAGAATTGATTTTGAAAGAGAAATTACAATGGTAATAAATAAAATTAAAGGCGAACGTGGAGTTTTAATAATGAATAATAAATTTATGCTATCCAGTTCTTGTCCATTGGTGTATCACAAGAACTTCCCCTCCTGGATAATAGATAATGATCCAGATTTAATTTATACAACAAACGAATATGTATTCAAGCCAGCAATTTGTGATATCCCCATTCCTTACAAGTTGATTAAAAAAAAGAATACGGATTTTTTTGAAATAATAAAGTTTAAGGATACGCTTACATTTAAAATAATAGAATTTTAAAAAATGCTCCAACGGAGGCGATAAAACAAAAAATAATTAAATCAAGAATCAATCATTTAAAGATTGAAATTAAAACATTTGAAACGAATATTCAAAAAATTTTAAATCACATAAATGGAAGAATTGACTAGTAACTTAAAAAGAGTATTGTTTTTATCATTTATAATATTATCACAATGTGATAGCTTCGATACGAATGAGGATAAAATGAAAAATATTCTGTCGAAAAAACAGGTATTGGTACTTACTAATATCGAAGATAAATTCGATACGATTTTAGAGGATAAATATGATATGATGAAGGATAAATCCGACATGTATCACTATTTAATGGATTTTAAACAGGTTTTAGAAAAGGAGGATATTTATAATCTTGAACAATTCATAAAAAACGATTGGGATACTAGTGATTTCTTAGAGGCACTCAAAGAATCAAATTTATTTAAAGAAGTTTATTTAGATGATAGTCTAGGTAGTGAATCAGATATTTTTTTAGTTCAAAAATGGATAGATTCAATTGTTTTTATAGATTTTAATACAGCAATTGGTCCTAACGAAATAGTTCATCTTGAAAATTTTCAAACAAATGAATTAGAACTGGGAGATATGAATCATGAACCTAATAATGAGATTCAGGAAAGTATTAGATATACAACTTATTACTCTGATAAATTTTATTATGCGCTGTATAGGTCCCTATTAAAAAAAGATATAAAAATAAAGAATTTTATTATCTCAAAAATAGAGGCGGGAGATATATCACCATTAATTATTTTGCACGGAATACTAAGTTCTTTTAGTAAAGAAGAATTAAATAATAAAATATTGAAGCAAATTATCTACGTAGAGTTTATTTTGCCTTTTTACCTCAATATAGGAATGGACGAATGATTGGGATATAAAAATGAAACAATTATGAAAAACAAGGTTTTTAACAGTTCCTAAGAATAGCAGGATTGTCTTCGAGAAATGTTATTACAGACGGAGTTGGAACTGCAACTGGGAAAGGGTTTTTTGACATAAAGATATTTCAATCCGGATATTACAATGGTGCTTTCTTGTCAAGAATGCAATTTTCAGGGTATAATGATAGTGCAAAAACAATTTTAAATTACATCAATGCGACCAATAGATTTTAAAATAAAACGATTTTTGTTTTTAATATTTCCGATATTACTTCAATGTGAAATATCAAATAAAAGTAGCAGATATGACGATGCATTGATAAACTATCTGTCTGTCAATCAGATAGCGATAACCGACCAGATTGCTGGTAATTTTGACGCTGTTTTAAATCATAGATATAGCGCTATTTCAAATAAATTCAGGGTACGTCAATACTTAATTGATTTGAAAACGATATTGGAAAAGCAGGACATACATAATCTTGCACAATTTATTAAAACTGATTGGAATAGTAGTGATTTCTTAGAGGGACTAATAAAATCACATTTGTTTGAAGAAGTTTACATAGATGGCGATATAAGTGATGGTTCTGCTAATGCCTTAATACAAAAATGGGTTGATTCAATAAATCTTATAGATGAGAATATGCCAAATCGCCCAAAATACATAGTTCACCTTTTAGACTCTCAAAACACAGAATTGCAAATTGAAGAAATGAATAAAATACCTAACAATATCAGCATTGTTAAAGCTAAAACGAATTATTATGATAAATTTTATCATGCGCTGTATAGGTCCCTATCAAAAAAAGATATAAAAATCAAGAATTTTATTATCTCAAAAATAGAGGCGGGAGATATATCTCCTTTGGTTATTTTAAATGGAATACTGGATTCTTTTGATGAAAAAGAATTAAATAATAAGATATTGAAGCAAATAATTTACGTAGAGTTTATTTTGCCTTTTTACCTCAATATAGGAATGGACGAATGATTGGGATATAAAAATGGAACAATTATGAAAAAACAACAGAAGGATGGGAATAAGATTTAAAAAAAATAAAATGCAGTTTTTATTACTAATGTTACTAGGGTTTATTCATTCTTGTATTGATTATAGGGTTAATGATAGAATTGATTTTGAAAGAGAAATTACAATGGTAATAAATAAAATTAAAGGCGAACGTGGAGTTTTAATAATGAATAATAAATTTATGCTATCCAGTTCTTGTCCATTGGTGTATCACAAGAACTTCCCCTCCTGGATAATAGATAATGATCCAGATTTAATTTATACAACAAACGAATATGTATTCAAGCCAGCAATTTGTGACATCCCCATTCCTTACAAGTTGATTAAAAAAAAGAATACAGATTTTTTTGAAATAATAAAGTTTAAGGATACGCTTACATTTAAAATAATAGAATTTTAATTAAAGATCTTAGATAAACAAATAAAATCATAAAAAATGAAAAGAAAATTAGGACCTCGTATATTAACGGGAATGGCTTTGCTACTGCTAACCACGTTTTGTCGGGCGCAAGAAATTAAAACCGAAAAAACCTTTTGGGGGTTTAAATACACTCAGGAAGGAAAGCGAATGACCCTAAAGTCGTTGACAGCCGCAGTACAATCGGACCGCGATGCCTACCGGTTGATGCAAAAAGCGCGAACAAATAACAATATTGCGATGGTGCTTGGCGGTACCGGCGGTTTTTTGTTGGGCTACCACCTTACAGATGCCCTGACAGGAGACGATCCCAACTGGGCTTTGGTCGGTATTGGTGCAGGACTTGCGGTAATATCTATTCCTATCTCGCAAAGCGTACATAAAGACATTGAAAAAGCCATCGACTTTTACCATGACTCCCTGAAAACCGGCTATTTTAACCCGGAGTTTCGTTTTATTGCCCAAGCGAAGCAACTGGGTATCGTCATGAATTTTTAAAAATAACACAAACAACTATTAAAATAACATAAGTACTTCCTGTCCTCCCACCTCTCCCCAAAGAGGAAGACTTCTAAACTTTAGAAGCATGAGAACAATCATCAGCCTATTTATTTTGGGAACCCAATTAGTTTGTAGCCACCTGCTACCTGCTACCAGCCACCTGCTGCCAGCCACCTGCTACCCGCCTGCTACCTGCTACCAGCCACCTGCTACCTGCCACCTGCTGCCAGCCACCTGCTACCTGCCACCTGCTACCTGCTACCAGCCACCTGCTACCCGCCTGCTACCTGCTACCAGCCACCTGCTACCAAACACCCGACACCTGCTCAAAACCAAAGGCCGAAGGCCAAAAACCTAAAAACCTAAAAACCCAAAAACCCAAAAACCCAAAAACCCAAAAACTCAATAACCTAATAACCCAATAACCCGCCAAAGGCGCGCAACAAAAATTATCATGAAAAAACAAATCTTAAAAATAACCATTGCATTGCTGGTAACTTATAGCTATGCACAAGAAGCGGAAGATGTTGTATTGCCCAAAGAATCTCCTTTTCAATTAGGGGCAGATGTAGAGGGTGTTATTCAAAACTCCGTAAACGAAACCACCGGAAAGCTCGTGTTTTCAGTACCTATAACCGCAATCAGTGATCACGATCTGAGTTATCCGGTTTCCCTAAGCTATAACGGAGCTATAGCCTTAAAAACAGCCGAAAACACCAATGAATACAACCCCACAGGAATTGTAGGTTTGGGGTTTGATATGGCCGTACCCAAAATTGTAGCAGATTATAAAGGAACCGCAACCATAGAAGACGATACCTATTATCTTCTTTTTGGGAATGCAAGCAAATTAATCTGTACAGCACGCAGCGACAGTAATCTTGAATTTAAAACCGAAACCTACAATCTATGGAAAATCAGCTATGACCTCACCGCTAACTATTGGACACTTATAAACGAAGAAGGTGTGATTTACCAGTTCGGAGCTTTGGGAGAAGAAGCCAAAGTAATGATTAGTACCTGGGGCAACTGGATTGGCGATTCCATTGTAAGCCCTTCCGGAAGTATACCCACGGAATGGTATTTGTACCGTATCAGCGATCAATGGAACAATCAGCTCACCTTTAGTTATGACAAAATAACAGGCAAACAAAATTCCGGACAAACAGCCTATTTTCATACAGAAGCCATCTATCTGGAAGAAATCAGATCGTCAAACGGATCAAAAATTGAATTTGTATATACAGACAAATTGATAGACGAGTATTTTGAACCGCATATAGAACAGAGCTATGAGCCCGATGCCTATCAGGAAAAATACGATAAAAAATACCTGCAAGAGATTAAAACCTATAATACAAGAGGGGATTTACTATACAAACATGATCTTAGCTACGAAACCCTCCATTATTCCTATCCGATAGATGCAGAGCAATACCGAAGAAAGCGCTACCTGACAGAAATTACTCAAAAAAACGACGTCGGTGAAAGCCTCCCTCCTCAAAAATTCGACTACCATACTTCGGGCGACTTTAACGGATGTATTGAGAAAATAACCTATCCAATGGGAGGGAGCGTAAATTACAGTTACACCAAAAAAAACTTGTTTTACAACAGTGTCAACAGATTTACCGGAACCCAACCAAGTACTGCTGATTATTACTACGATGCGGTTTGTGTGAGAGATGCCTATACCTTAAAATTGTTTCGCTCAAAAAATGAAATCTCCGAAGGAAAATACCGCTATAAAGCCATACGCTACCAGTGGAACGGCACACATTGGACGGCAAACGAATTTGTATTGCCAAAACTCATAAAACCCGAACGAGACCTTGAACGTTTGGACGAAGTAAAAATGGTGTTTGCAGATGATTTTTATGGCTTTTTGTTTTTTGATAGATATACGGATAGAGGTGATTTGTATTTGTTTAGTTTGGCTCCCGACGGGCTTTCATGGAATTCTAAAGTTTTTAGCGATATTAATTGTGGAATGGATGCATTAATAGATTATGGGATATATGGAGGAGATGGATTTGCTGTACGTTATACAAATGATCCGGTACTCTTGAATGGAGCTAATTTTGTAGCAATAGGGTCGAAAAAAAGAGGTTACTTACATACCTATACCTTAAAAAACAACGAATGGAGCCATGATTTAATCAACCAGAACCAAGGGGAATATTATTATGGCGCCACCAACAATTTTATTTTGTCTTTAAATGAAGATGGAGGTACAGATATGGTGACAGGACGTTCCAATGTGGATCATTACTATATCCATTATCTGGATTTAGAACAGCAGTGGCAAACCAAATCTTGGACAGACTATGTTCGGCCTCGCATCGCCTCAGTTGAACGGGCAAGTCATTTCTACCCCAACAACAGCATGGCAGCATTTGTGGCCGATGACAATCCGGAGTATTTTTTCAGATGGAATACCCAATACAATTTGGTAGGTATAGACAATGTACTGGGAGCCTATGACGACAGATGTCCGGTATATGCTTCCTCAAATGCACTGTTTACCCTGCACAACTTTTTTTATAAGAATCCTTACAAATCTGCACGTTTTAACGGTACCAACTGGAGTGTTTTTACACCAAATTCCGATCATACCTTTGCGAGTCCATCCAATAGCCGGGATTTGATTCTTTGGAAAAGAGATCATGAGATTGGCTATTCACGATTTGATGCAAACCACAATGCATGGGGTTCGGGAAGTTTTGATATTCCCTATCTTATGGAAGATAATTATGCAACAACCGCCATTGCTAATAAGTTTTTTATTGCAGGTAACAGCTTGTATTACAATGAGTATAGCTATATTTTATCAGCCAACTTTGAGTATATAAAAACATTAAACTATGACAATGCTTTTAGTTATTCCAATGGAAGAGGTCATGTTTTTGTAAAACAAGAGGTGCCGGGCAGAAGCGGTACCTTTGAAAAAAGCGAATTGTTTTTTATCGACAAAACAACAGGCAGACTCGCATCTATAGACCTGGGAGCCAAATACCATATGAAAAGTAATCATGGAAAATTTGGAGGACATACGGCATTTATGAGTGGGAATACCGTATATCTAAGGTCTGAAGGAAGTACCTTTACACCTTATTTATACAGAATTATAAACGACCGTATAAACAATTGGGTAACCGATGTGGTGGTACATTCCATGACCATTGATGACGCCAATAACCAAAGCAGACAAATTGATTATGAGTTTGAAGATTTTCACTTTTTAGCAAATGAAACCACCCACTATGGAGAAACAACCATAGAAAACAAAGGTTTTGGTATGGAAAACAACGGAAAAGTGGTAAAGTATTTCAACAATGGCAAAACAGATATACGCCTGATGGGCTTGCCGGAAAAATATGAAGTTCGGGATGCGGCAAACCTGCTTAAAAAAGAAAACCTATATACATATTCCTTGTTTGAAAAGGATTATACTTCTGCTGGAACTTCGTATACCGTGCTGAATAGCAGTAAAACAGAAAAGATTTTTTTAGCAAATGGCGTGGTAGAAACAGATGAAAGATATGACTATGATACGTATGGGAGACTTGTAAAAACCACCAAAGAAAACAGCCAGAGCGACATAGAAACCAAGGAAATTGTTTATGCAGCAGATTATTTTTTAACACATAAAAATATGTGGAAACAACCTAAATTCACCTATAAAAAAATTGACAATACAATGGCTGCAACCACAGAAGTAAAGTGGAAAGAAGACAATGGCAACGTGTATCCCTATCAGAATTGGGCGGGCATCACAACCACCAAATTGCAGAAAGAAGTTATCAGGATAGATGATAAAGGCATTGTATTGGAAGAAAATAATGGAAAAGGCATTTCTTCGGTTGTACTTATGGGATATAACTATCAGTATCCGGTAGCCGAAATCGGAAATGCTACCTTTGATGAGGTAATTGATAATCTGGATATTTCTTATGCAACCTTGCAAACACGTTCTACGCAGACCTTAAAAAGTGAACTGTTAAAATTATACGATAGAATACCACATGCTTCGTTTTCACTAATCTTTTATGACCACTATGGAAATATTACCAACAAAGTAGATTCCAGAAAAGAAGAACTGTATTACCACTACGATAACTTTCAGCGTTTGAGTTATACAACCGATAAAGAAGGGAACAAATTAAAAGAAACCAGATACAATTATAAAGAATGATTGTCAGATACAGCTAAAGACCAACTCATATAACGCTACACTAACGCAGTCTTCAGTGCTTCTATGTTATTTTTACTATTTCCTATAAAAATACGGTTATGAACAATGGCAACTGGGCGTTTTAAAAAAGTGTAATGTTCAAGAAGGAGCGCCTTAAAATCTTCTTCTTTGAGCGCTTGATCCTTCAGTCCTCTTTCCTTGTACAGTTTTGCTCTTTTGTTCAACAAATCCTCATAGCTTCCGGAAAGCGCATACATTTCTGCTAGTTGAACTGAATTGATGGGCTTGGATTTAATTTCAATGAGTTCACTGTTTTCCAAGTTCAGTTCTTTGAGAATTCTTTTACAGGTATCACAGGTTTTTAGGTGGTAGATTTTAGACATGAGCTCAAATTTTATTTACAATTCAAAAATAGGATGTTTTGTAGTCAAAATTCAATACTTTTATCAAAAATTTAGCACAAATCAATATCTGAATATCATGAATCATCAATTTGTAAATCTGAGCAAAGGAAGAACCTTAATGTTAAAAATTATAGACGGATTATCCATAGAGCAATTAAATGCCATTCCTGAGGGGTTTAAAAATAATATTGCCTGGAATATTGCCCATTTGGTAGTAACACAGCAATTGTTATGCTATAGATTGTCTGGTGTTCCTTGTTTAATCTCAGATGAAATGATTGAATTGTATAGAAAAGGAACCGCGCCTACCAAAACAGTAACTGCCGCTGAATTCGAAGAAATAAAAGAATTATTTATAAACCTGCCTTTGCAGTTTGAAAAAGACTACAATGCAGGATTGTTTCAAAACTATAATGAATATACAACCAGTGTGAATGTTACGTTGACAGATGTGATATCAGCAAGAGATTTCAATGCTTTCCACGAAGGAATTCACTTAGGGGTTTTATTGGCTATGAGGAAGTTGGTGTAAGTGGTACTCAGTATTTGGTGGTTAACGCTTAAAAAAGTACTTTTTACCTGCTACCTGCTACCTGCTACCTGCTACCTGCTACCTGCTACCTGCTACCTGCTACCTGCTACCTGCTACTCAACATTAAAGACTAGACACATCAATCACCTCGTTGATCGTCCAGTTGGCTTTTAGTTTGATTTCAACTGGGTAGTAATACACTTTTTCGGGTTGTATTTTTTTAAGGAAATTACCAGTGTCCCATTTTTTATTGTTATTCTCGTCAAAAATAATTCTTACGAAATAGGTTTTTGGTTGTAAGTCTTCGAACGAAAAAGCAGTGCTTTCAGAAGTAAAGCGTTGTGTTTCTAAAGCTCCTTTTTCAGTAATCAAATCAACGATAAGATGTTTGTTAGAAGGGTTGTTCAGTTGCAATTCAAAGATGCCAAAATCTTCGATGTCTTTGGTTCGAAGGATGTACTGCAATGTATCATTCGATTTACCAAAAAAACCAACAATGGCTTCGGGTAGCATGTCTATTTGATATTTGCCATTGCGCACCCTGTCAAAATCAATGGCTAGTTTTGTTTTGGAAGGATTTAGTATTGTTTTAAAGTCGACAGCCAAGGTGTCTTGATCTGAAATGTATATTTTGGAAGGGTCAATAGCTTCCATCGGTACATTCGATTCTAAATAAAAGGTGTCTTTAGGATTGATGTTTCCAGAAATAGGAGCTTCAAGCGATAAGGAATCCCTTTTCTTAGTCCGCAACATCACGGTATACAGTTTGTCTAAAGTATCTCTTTGAACTCTGAACTGTAACGAATCTGTTTCGAAGGGAGAAAACCAGAAGTTTAACGTATCCTTGTCCTTTTCTTTGTTTACAAAACTTTTAAACCCTTTAGGCGTTTCCGTAAGAAGTTCAATACTCAGGTTTTCTTTTTTTCCGCGATATCCAAAAATAACCTTTCCCATTCTTTTTTCAAGTGGGCGTTTTAATTTGAAGGTTGGAATTTCATTAAACAACTGCAAGGTAAATACAGAATCTGTTGGTATTTCAATAGGGGTGTCTGCAAATCCAATTTTATCGTCGTTTGGATCGTAGATATAATTGTTGTTGTAATCTTTAAGCGCAATCAATTGATAGGTGCCAGATTTTATATTGGTAATATCAAAAATAATGGTATCCAAGGTATTGGTTAGATACATTGGTTTTTCTTTGTAAATAATAGAATCGGTATAGTTTTCGTCTATTTCATATAAAAGAATTGAAATCTCTTTTTCGGTTTCCATTTCAAAAGCATCGCTCGCACTTCCGTATATTTCAAGTGAATCTACATAGTCACCAGTTGAAAAAACGTATTTAAAACTTCCAAGTTCATTGCCTTCATTATTATCAACAATACTATTTCCGAAGTTAAAAGAATAGGTCGTGTTTTCTTTTAAGGTATCAATAATTTCTATTTCTATTTTTTTACTGGCAGTTCCAACTGGCGTGATTACAGATTGGTGTTTTAAAGGAGGTGAAACAATTAGTTGCTTGTTTAGATCTTTGAATTTTATATACTCATCGAAATTCAATTTTATCTTTTTAGCCTTGAAATTGGTGCTTTCATACGCCGGATTCGCAGTTACCATTACCGGTGACAAGGTGTCCTTTGGTCCACCCGTTGGACTTCCTTTTCTCGCACAATTAGTCGTGGTAGCTAGCGCGAGTAAACTCAGAATAAAAAAGGTAAACAGATTTTTCACAGAATATCGTTTTTGTTTCAGCTTACAAAGTAACAATTTATTTACCGAAGCGCCTTAGAATGGTTCAAATTTTAGTTTTTTCATTAGCCACCAGCCACCAGCCACCAGCCACCAGCCACCAGCCACCAGCCACCAGCCACCAGCCACCAGCCACCAGCCACCAGCCACCAGCCACCAGCCACCAGCCACCAGCCACCAGCCACCAGCCACCAGCCACCAGCCACCAGCTATTATCAATCAGTATAGGCAATGGTAGCGATGCTCAATTTGATTTGCTTTGTTTGTAATAGGGTTTGGCAACAGGCTTCTAAAGTTGCACCTGTCGTCATAACATCGTCAATTAGCAATACATGTTTGTTTTCAAAAGCGCGATGGTCTGTTAGCATAAACTTAGTTGCTGCGTTTTTAAAACGGTCCCATCTTATTTTTTTTGTTTGTGATTTGGAGGCATTTGTTTTAATGAGTACATCTGGGCTATAGGGAATATTGAAGTTTTTAGCGAGGCAATTTCCAAAAGTCGTAAGTTGATTATAGCCTCGTTTTTTTAGTTTTTTTTGATGTAATGGAACGGGAATGATACAATCAAAAGGTTCGAAACGCTTGCTTTTTGTCATTTCGGAATACAGAAGTTCTCCTACAAAATCGCCAATTTCAGTACGGTTCTTATACTTTAAAGCATGTATTAATTTTTGAGCCGTTCCTTGTTGTTGAAAAAGAAACAAGGAAGTTGCGGATGCAATTGGCAATCGACCATAAAAAGCCTGTTCCATTGCATTGTTTTTATGTTTCGAAAAATAGGAATACGGAAGGTCGTGCCTGCAAAGTACACAAAGGAGTGTTTCGTGATACCTTAAATGCTGTTCGCAACAGCAACAGGTATTGGGATAGAACAAATGAAGAATGTCCTTAAAAATCTGAAATAGCATAGCGTTTTCCTTTAAAATTACTTAAAATGAGGGGATTATCAATAGTTTTTCTCAGGATATGACGAAAATCAATAGTTTATTTGATAATAAATGTTATTTTTGTCGCCTAAAATAATAGAAAAAAGCTCCGAAAATGGAAAACAAAAAATCAGGAAAGTCAATCGTAATAGTGCTTGCGGTATTATTAGCAGCAGTTACAGGGTATTCATTGTATTCAAATGCGAACTATAGTGAACTTACAGAAGAATTAGCAGCTGAAAAAGCTGAAATTAAAAAAGAATTGGACGAATTGGTAGTTCAGTACGACGCTAAAATTGCGGAAGGAACTTCATTAAAAGCAAAATTATCAGCAGCTAGAGAGGGTATTGTTTCTTATAGAGATTCATTGACAAGTGAGAAAAAGACAAGTTATGCAACCATCAGACGTTACAAGAACAGAGTGTACTCGTTGCAAGCTAAAAATAAAGAATTGTTTGCTCAGGTTGATTCATTGACTACACAAAATGGACAATTGAACGAAGCTATTGTAGCAGCAAAACAAACCATTGAAACACAATCAACGGAAAACGCTGAATTGACAGCAAAGAACGAGGATTTACAAGGAAAGGTTGCTATTGGTGCGGTACTTTCTGCTGGAGATCTTAATGCTGTGGCAATGAAGAAATCAAGTACAGGAACCTTGGCAGAAACTTCTAAATACAAAAAGACAGATGCTTTTAGAATTTCTTTTAAGATTAACAAAAACGAATTGACATCTTCTGGAGATAAATTAGCGTATTTGGTAATTAAAGATACAGAAGGTACTGTAGTCGCTCCAAAAGGAAAAGTAAACATCAACGGAAAAGAGGTATATTACTCAGATACAACGACTATCGACTACCAAAATATTGAGACCGATGTCATCGTAATTACTGATGTAAACAGAAAAGAAACTCAAAAAGGAGTGTACACTATTGCTGCCTATGTAGACGGTGTAACTGTGGGGTCGACCAATGTAAAATTAAAAGGAGGTTGGTTCTAGGAATCAATTTTTTACAGCTATTTAAAAGAGCGAAGCCATAGGGTTTCGCTCTTTTTTTTGTTCTCAAATTGGAGCCAGTATATAGCGACTTTATGGTATAGCATCCAAAACCAAAAAAACCTTAGCTAGGAAAAAGAAAATACTTATTTTTGCAGCATGGCAAAACAAGAAGATCAGTTTAAAAAAGTAGTTTCACATGCAAAGGAATACGGATATGTATTTCAGTCGAGTGAAATATATGACGGTTTGAGTGCAGTATACGATTACGCTCAAAACGGAGTGGAATTAAAGAAAAATATTAGAGAGTACTGGTGGAAGTCTATGGTGCAGATGCACGATAATATTGTAGGCTTAGACGCTGCAATATTTATGCATCCAACCACATGGAAAGCTTCTGGGCACGTAGATGCCTTTAACGATCCTTTGATAGATAACAAAGACTCTAAAAAAAGATACCGTGCAGATGTCCTAATTGAAGACTATGTAGGGAAGCTCGATGCTAAAATTGAAAAAGAAGTCAAAAAAGCACAAAAACGCTTTGGCGATGCTTTTAACAAAGAAGAATTTTTAGCTACCAACGGACGTGTGTTAGGTTGGAAAGAAAGAGGAGCAGCCATTCTAAAACGTATGGGGCAGTCACTTGAAAAAGAGGACTTGGCAGATGTAAAAGCCTTGATTGAAGAATTGGAAATTGGATGCCCGCTTTCTGGATCAAAGAATTGGACAGATGTAAAACAGTTCAACCTAATGTTCGGAACCAAATTAGGTGCATCTGCAGATTCTGCAATGGATTTGTATTTGCGACCTGAAACGGCTCAAGGGATCTTTGTCAACTTTTTAAATGTGCAAAAAACAGGAAGGATGAAAATTCCTTTCGGAATTGCGCAGACAGGGAAAGCCTTTCGTAACGAAATCGTAGCGCGACAATTTATCTTTAGAATGCGCGAATTTGAACAAATGGAAATGCAATTCTTTGTACGTCCTGGAACGCAGCAAGAATGGTATGAAAAATGGAAAGAAACCCGCTTAAAATGGCATGTGTCCTTAGGGTTGGGTGAAGATAACTACCGTTTTCATGACCACGATAAATTAGCCCATTATGCAGATGCAGCGGCAGATATTGAGTTTAGATTCCCATTCGGATTTAAAGAACTGGAAGGAATTCATTCAAGAACAGATTTTGATTTAAAAGCGCACGAAGAATATTCTGGTAAAAAACTACAGTATTTCGATCCGGAATTGGGAGAAAGCTATACACCTTATGTCGTAGAAACTTCAGTGGGGCTCGACCGTTTATTCCTCGCCGTTTTTTCAAATGCGTTGCAAGAAGAGGCCTTGGAAAATGGAACCACTAGAACTGTGTTGAAATTACCAGCCGTATTGGCACCTACCAAAGCAGCTATTTTTCCATTGGTGAAAAAAGACGGATTACCAGAAGTTGCTCGTAAAATTGTAGATGATTTGAAATTTGACTTTAATGTCATGTATGATGAAAAAGACGCGGTAGGAAAACGTTACAGAAGACAAGATGCAGCGGGAACTCCTTTCTGTATTACTGTAGATCACGACACTTTAAATGACAATTCTGTAACCGTACGTCATAGAGATACTATGGAACAAACACGTGTGCCTATTTCTGAATTGAAAGCAATTATTTCAAAAGAAGTAAGCATGGCCGATTGGTTACAGAAAATGTAATTTTTTACAAAATAAGTATAAAAAAGCCCTGATGTTTTCAGGGCTTTTTTTATTGCTTTAAAACCCTGTCTTCCGTCAGCAGAGCAATGTATAGAAAGTCAATGGTGCTAGTGCGAGTCGTTTATAACGGTTAGGATACGGCTAACTGGTTTTTGTGTTGGATGTTTGGTTAATTTGAAATAACTTAGTGGGAACATCCATTATGTGGTCACAAAGGGGTTGGTTTCTTGTAAGCGGGTGCTGTAGCCAAATGGCGCTATGAGAACAGGGAAAAAACCTTATGGTAGAACTTGCCTCTTGTGTATTATGTTAAAAAGAAATACATTGCAGAGATAAGAGAAATAACTGTAATTGAGCTTGCCCGCCGGGGCGGGTTATATACTTGTTGGGCATAATTTTAAAAAAAACGAAAATAGGCTGAATTACATTACAAAGAGAAATTCCTAATTGAAAAATTATTCGAAATGCCATCAGGATATGTAATGGATTTTTCTAATAGAACTTTTGAGGAATTCATCTACGACAGTATCCGTGTCAATATTTATGACGACAAATATTTTTATGTAAGTGGTTCGAAAGCAAATAGGCTTAGAGGCTTTTTTAGTGAAGAACCGAGTTACAAAGTAGGAGAACTTTTGAACGCATTTTTAGATTATTGGCACACTAAAGCGATTGCAAAAGAATACGGATTCGATTTTGAAAAAGACGAAAACATTTATAAAGAGTGTTTAAAAATCGTAAGTAGATTAAAAGAAGAAACAATCGTAGAGGAAATCGATGTAATAAAGGAAATTGAGGATGATAGAGATTTCAGTTTACTCGCCAAGTCTATCCGTGAAAGTATAGATAAAAATGAGCCTGAAGTTGCTTTAGACAGATTACATACTTACTTTATGAAATTCATCAGGCAACTATGTGAAAATCATAAAATTGAAATTAAAAAAGACGAATCTCTTAATGCAATATTTGGCAAGTATGTAAAATTCATTATAGCTAATGGAAAAATTGAATCTAAAATGACTGAAAGAATTTTAAAATATTCTATCCACGTCATAGAAGCCTTTAATGATATTAGAAACAACAGAAGCTTTGCTCACGATAATCAGATTTTGAATTATTCAGAGAGTATTCTTGTTTTTAATAATGTCACTAACTCAATAAAATTTATTGAGACTATAGAAAAAACAATAGAACAGGAAAACAAAAAAAGTGAAGTAGAAACGGCTGATTGGGAAGATTTACCGTTTTAAAATATTTAAGAACCTATGGAACGAAGTAGAATTAGTAACCAGTTATCTATTTGACCTCAGTCAATTTCTATTCTTCACATTAGTAATAGTGCTTGTTGAATTGATAAAATCTGTAATTTTGGAAAAATTGAAAATGATTATTCGTGAAGCGACCCTCGTGTGAAGAATGGAGCCTTTGCTTTGGAATATTAGTAACTGATTAAAACTCGACTTTATTAGGATAGAGGGTTTGGGGGGTTCGAGTCCCCCGCTTCACGCCATATGAATAAAAAACTATGCACGACAAAGAACTGAGTTAAAAAACAACTCTTTTCTCTATTAATTTTACACAATACTATTCTAGGCTCAAAATATGTTTTTATATATTTTGGGCTTTCTTTTTCTGTCATAATTCCTACTTTATTTAGGTAGTACAGAAACATGCATTTCATCATAAGGTCTACCCGACTTAGCGATGGCAAAAGCTTGTTTAAGTAACTTATTTGAGACAGCTATTAATGCTAGTTTTTTACTCTTCCCTTTATTAGTTATTCGCTCATAAATTTCTCTGCATGCTTTGTTGTGTTTACATGCCGAAAATGAACATAAAAACAATAGGTTACGCAATTTTCTGTTTCCAACCTTGCTAATCCTACTTCTGCCACGAACACTACTCCCAGAGACTCGTATGGTAGGCGTAATACCGACATAACTACACAGCTCAGACGCATTCTCAAACTTTGAAACCCCATCTGTAACCACAATTAAAAACAACGCTGTTTTCACTCCTAACCCTGGAATGCTTTTAAGCAAAGTGAGCTGACTTTGTTGCTCTTGTTTTACCAATGAAAGTAATTTTATTCAATGGCTTTAATCTCTGCATCCAAATGCTTCTTATTGCGTTTTAAGGACCTGTAGACATGTTTTGACGGGACTCCCAATACATTTTCTCCATGAATTTTATTCTTGGTAGCAGTTCGCTTTTTAAGATAATTATCCAACAATCTAAATAATTGTAAACATTCACTTTGAACATCTGTCAAAGCAGTGTATAAAGGAATATCATTTAGTTGACCATATTCACAGATTGCTTTTGCATCACTTTTATCGGTCTTTACTTTGGCTAGTTTCATTTGGATGAAACGTTTTACAGATAATGGATTTACCACCGAAACATCAATACCGTTTTTAAAGAGATACTGTGCCAATCGGTAATGATAATATCCTGTAGCTTCCATAACTACTAGACATCCTTTAGGTAAAACTTTTAAAAAAGCTTTAAATCCTTCTGTTCCATTTTTAAATTGATTGTGACCACTTTTAGAACCATGGATATCAAATACATCTTTACTGATGTCAATTCCAAAAGTTTCTTTATATTTATTCATATAAAATAATTTATGAAAGAACAGACTACTGGGCTCACAACAACTTGAAAACGAGATCTAAGTCTCACAGAACTGAACGTGATTACTGGTAGTAAAAGAGAGAGGATTATCAATGTTGTCGAAGTCCAAAGCTTCACCGTGTATATTAACCTTAATTCTCTCTTTTGTTCTTTTGTTAATAATGATAAATGTAATAGATTGTAAACTTAAGAAGTGTATAGTGCATACCCTTCGAGATACGCAACATACACAGAACATTGTGGTGCATTTAAAATCGAGATTCAAAACACACTGAAAGGTATAATTTAGTACCTTTGAAAACAATATGAAATACCCATTAGAACAATTAACAGATACTGAATTTGAAAAACTAGTTGCATTAATTTGTAGCGAGATTTTAGGAACAGGAACCGTAGTTTTTACTGATGGAAAAGATGGCGGAAGAGATGCTAAATTTTATGGAAAAGCAAATAATTTCCCAAGCAAATCAGAACCTTGGAATGGTAAAATTGTAATTCAAGCAAAACATACCAATAAAATTAATGCAAGTTGCTCTGATAGTCCTTTCCAAACAATTTTAAAAAAGAGTGTTCTACCAGCAATAAAGAAACTGAAAACTGATAAAAAGATTGAATTCTACTTACTATTTACAAATAGAAAACTTTCAGGTATTCAAGATGCAAAAATCGAAGATATTTTTGATGAAAAAAGTGAAATTGAAAATAGATTAATTGGATTAGAAACTATCGAACTTTGGTTAGAGCAATATCCTAAAATTGCAAGAACTTTAAATCTTAATAAACTTTTACTTCCTCTAAGTTTTGACGAAAATGATTTAAAAGAAATAATAAATTCCTTTAGTAAAGTAGATAAGAAAAAAGGTGATTTACCTAAAATACCCAAAAGAGATATTGAAAAGAAAAATGAGATAAATAATTTAAGTAAGGATTACTTTAATAATGTAATTAAAAGAAACCTTTTATATTTAGAACAAATTAGAGAATTCTTATCAAATCCAATTAATGCAGAGTATTTAGGTAAGTATGAAAATACAATTGATGATATAAATGAAGAAATTGTTGTGCATAGAGATGAATTTGATAAGTTTGATTTAATCTTTAATTATTTATACAAGTTTATTGTAGAAAATAATCCAGAGTTAAAATCTAATAGAAGATTAGTTCGTCTATTCTTACATTATATGTATTATAACTGTGACATTGGAATTAATGAATAAATTATGCTAGCACCAACAAAACATACGAACATTAAATATTCTGTAATGTATATAGCAGGCAAAGTTTTGGGTTTCCTAAAAAATGAAACCTTAATAAAATATGAAGATTTAAAAGAAATGTTAGTAAGTGAGATTGGTATAAATGCAAAAAACAATATCGATTATTCTTTAACCTTTTTATTTTCTATTGGCAAAATAGAATACTTAAAAAACATTGACGCAATTACGTTAATCAACGACAATAATGAAGATTAGTAAAATATATTCTAATAAAAATTTCAAGAATATTGAATTTAATGATAAATTCAATGCTATTGTTGCGTCAAAACAATCGAATGAAAAGAAAGATACACACGGCTTAGGTAAATCAACATTAATTAGAGTTATTGATTTTTTACTCATATCAAGTTATAATAAGAACACAGATAAGCTTTTAGGTAATGATCTTTTTATTGGCCAAGAGTTTTATGGAGAATTCAAACTAAATAATGGAAAACATTTACTTATTAAACGTGCTATAAATTCAGCTACTAAAGTATTTTTCAAATTAAATGACTCTAAGCTAGATGGTTTTAAATTGGATATTGATTGGGATGAAGAATTAACATTCAAAAAAGCAAGAGCAAAACTAAATGAATATCTAGTTTTTAACACTTTACAAAATTGGGACTATAGAAAATCCATCACTTACTTTTTAAGAAGTCAACAAGATTTTTTAGATGTATTTAAGTTAAATAAATTTAAGGGTAAGCATAAAGACTGGAAACCCTTTGTTTTTGATTTACTTGGGTTTAACGGAAAACTAATTTTAGAAAAATTAGAAATAGAAGAAGAAATAAGCAATCTTAAAGAGAAAACGAAAACTTTAAGATTAGAAGCACAAATAGACACTTCTGAAAAAGACAGGTTAGAAGGACTTTTAGAAATAAAGAAAAGTGAACTATCAGAAATTAAAAAACAAATAGATAAATTCAATTTTTTTAAAGAAGATATTCTAACAAACAAGCAACTTGTTGAGGAAATAGATATAAAACTTCAGGCATTTAATACTGATAGGTATAGAATTTCATATGAAATTAATAAAATAGAATCTTCACTATCTGAAATAAATGATGATATTGACAAAAAGGAGATTAATAGTCTTTTTAAAGAAGTAAACCTGTATTATCCTGAGCAATTAAAAAAGAAATATGAGGATTTAATTAATTTCCAAAAATCTTTAACAACAGAACGTAAAGGGTATCTTACTGAAACCTTGAGTTTATTAAAACTTGATTATAACAAATTAAACAAAAGTATTAAAGAAATTGAATCTCAAAAAAGCGATTTATTGTCTTTATTAACAGAAAAAGATAGCTATTTTAAATTTAAAGAATACCAGAAAAAAACAATTGGTATTGAGGTTGAAATTGAGCGTATTAAAGACAAATTAAAAGCCATAGACAGCACTTTAATTTTAGAAAACGATATAAAAGACAAGCGAGAAATAATAAATGATAAAATTGCAGAATTAAAGAAATCTCTAACTGAAAGAAAGCACTCTAACATTAATAAAGTTTTTAACTCAATAATAAAAGAAATATTAGATACAAATGCTCTAATTTCATTGAAGTTAAATAATCAAGGGAATGTTGAATTTAATGCTGATTACCAAAACAAAACAGATTTATTAAAAACTTCTGAATCACAAGGAACAACATATAAAAAATTACTTTGCGTTGCATTTGACTTATCGCTATTAGTTAATTATTCTGATAAATCATTCTACAAATTCGTTTATCACGATGGAGTTTTAGAAGGTCTAGACGATAGAATTAAAATTAGATACATAAATCTAATAAAAGAGTTCTGTGAAGAATATGACTTACAATATATAGTAACATTAATTGATTCTGACTTACCGAAAGATATGCCTGTTTTGATTGAAGATAATGATATTTGTTTAAGACTTAACGATAAAGACAACTCTGGAAAGTTATTTTTGAACAGTTTCTAAAAAAAACGATCCCTCGTTCCCGCACGAACTGTAGATGCCCCAAAGCTGTCTTAAACTTTGGGGGTATCTACAGGCCTTCACGTTGTTTTCGCAATTAGGAAAACCCACTCAAAAGTAATAACTTTGTATCTACATAAAAAAGACACTTATGGAAGTTTCAGTTATTCAAATAGGAAATTCAAAAGGAATTCGTTTTAGTAAAACGATTCTTGAGAAATATAACATTAAAGATAAAGTTGATTTAATTCTTGAAAAAGGAAAAATAATTATTCAACCGATATCAACTCCTAGAAAAGGATGGGAAGATTCTTTTAAACAAATGAGAGAAAATGGAGATGATGAATTATTATTTAATGACGTTTTTGAAGACGAAAACCTTGAAGAATGGAATTAAAACAATATGAAATTATTCTCGTGAATTTAAATCCGACAATGGGAAGTGAAATTAATAAAACACGTCCTTGTGTTGTGATTTCACCGAATGAAATGAATACATATTTGAGAACAATTACCGTTGCTCCAATGACAACTTCTTCTAAGAATTACCCAACAAGGATTGAAATTAAACACAATGACAAAATTGGTTGGATTGTTGTAGATCAAATTAGAACTATCGACAAAAAGAGAGTTTTAAAAGTTCTAGGACGAATGACTAAACTAGAAATTAAAGAACTTAAATCGGTCATTAAGGAAACTTTCGTCGATTAAAATCGAAAAACTACGAATACCGCTACTCCGAGAATCCCTGCCTAACGGAAGGCCTTCGTACCGGTAAGAAGGATTCCAAAGGACCACCTACTATTTAAAAATTACTCCGCTTACTACAATGCCTTCTGTTACCCAGTCACTAACAGCACAATGGATAGAACGGTAAGGCCAATGAGAATTAATTCCTTGAGCATTTTTTTTGAAATATCATTGATAAAACGACCAATAAGAATAGAAATTGGGATAAATACAAAAAGCAATTCCGAGCCTTTTTTTAAGGAAGTCACACAAATCATAGCCGTTCCAATAAGCAACATGTTCAAAACCGTCGTGTATTGAAAACGATAGCTATTACTAACCCCAATAACTTTAGGGAGTACTGCAATTATTGAAATCACAGTAATTCCAGCAACCAACAGCAAAGGAATGTTATAATGCAATGCTGAGTACAATGAAAAGTCGAAATTGTAATCAAACTCAAAAATACCATAGAAGGTAGGAAGAGTATCCGACACAAAACAATAAGTAAAAAACAGAAAAAGAGGCACAAAACCACCAACAAAAGGTGCCATAAGAGTTCTAGGGCTGATGCGTTTTGATAAGAAAAGGGTCGTGTAAATAAATAGGAAAATGAGTACAGACCAATTAAAAAACAAGAACGAAACACCCACATATAAGCCACTGTCAAATAACGCTAACAAAATATTCCCCTGCTCCTTTAAACTCGATATTTTACGATAAACAAGTAAAAAAAGAAACGTAATGATCAATGTCTTGTCCACTTGAAAAGTGCTCGGGAACATTCCGTACAAGAGAATCATTAAAAATGAACTGTATAAATTGTCGTTAGTAAGTCCATTTTTTGCAAAAACAAGCCCACATAACAATAAAAAAAGCATATTTGAAATTAAATGCTCAATAGTTTCCAATGCAGAAATGTCTGCAAATATAGTAGCTGTGTGCCGAAATCTGTAGGTGAAATAAAAACTAAAAAACAAACCAGCCAGTAGAATACCATTTATTGGTTTTGTTTTGTCAAAAAAATTGGCTAGCATACTTTGTTTTTATATTTTTGCAGCGTAAAGATAATTTAAGTTATGATAGCAAACAACATATTTAGAGCCATTGGAGATTTTTGTACAAATGTACTTTTTGCACCCTTTAACGCATTTAAGGAATTGGACAACTGGTGGACTTCTAACATCGTTAACTTTCTTTTTGTAGGTGTATTTTTTGTGTTATTGGCATACTGGATGCGTGAGTCAATAAGATTCAAAAAAGAAGGTACCGAAGATTTACCTAAATAGTTTTAGGAGAAATTTTATATCTGAACGTTTTACTTTTACTACCTAAAAGTATAGTAAAACGCAGTCAGTGGTGTACTGGCTTTCTTTGTGCACCCAATAGTACTAGAAAACAGTCTAACTACCTTTTTAAATAGCAATTCTTTTGGGAAGTAAAAACAAATTGAAGCGTTTCAACGAAAATGAAACCTTTGCAAATGTCATACAGCCAACTCGTGAGGAGGTGACTGGCAATTTTCCTTACAAAGGGAAGTGGCATGCTTTTTTTAAGAATGACAATCCTATCGTACTAGAATTAGGCTGTGGAAAAGGAGAGTATACCATTGCTTTAGCAGAACAAAACCCACATATTAATTACATAGGAATTGATATCAAAGGAGCTCGTTTTTGGCGCGGAGCAAAAACAGCATTGGAAGACAACTTACCTAATGTTGCTTTTATAAGAACTCAAATAGAATTGGTAGATTTTTGTTTTGCTGAAAATGAAGTCAGTGAAATTTGGATTACCTTTCCCGATCCTCAAATAAAATACAAACGAACCAAGCACCGTTTGACCAACGAGGAGTTTTTAAAAAAATACCATCATATTTTAAATGAAGAAGGTATTGTGCACTTAAAAACAGACTCTGAATTTATGCACGGGTATACCTTGGGCTTACTGCACGGACAAGAACAAGAAGTATTGTACGCGCATCACGACATTTATAACAATCCGCATGCACCTGCCGTAGTGTTAAATACCCAAACTTTTTACGAAAAGCAGTATTTGGAGACAAATAAGGCCATTACCTATATTAAATTTCGTTTGAAGTATTAAGACATTCTTTGTCGGATTAAAGTTTCTGAAACTTCTAGACCTACTATAGTATCAACTTCGAGTTGCTCGCTATGCTGTACAAAAATTTGCTGCTTTTTAAATTGTAATTCTATTAAAAAATA
This sequence comes from uncultured Flavobacteriaceae bacterium, assembly GCA_943789365.1. Lineage (GTDB taxonomy): Bacteria > Bacteroidota > Bacteroidia > Flavobacteriales > Flavobacteriaceae > Flavicella. The sequence continues at coordinate 2,073,932 of CALSTV010000001.1, forward strand.
TCCCTCTTTGAAATAAGTAGCGGTCACCTTTGCATTTAATGCTGTTTTATTGGTGGTCGTGATTTCATGTGGGTAAAGTAAGACCGTTTGTTCACTTTGTTCGGTAGGAATTAGATCGGAAACCTTGAGTTCGTTTACATCCCCAAAAAAAGAGGCTACATAATAGGATCCCGGATTTTCATAAAGTTGCTGAGGGGCGTTTTGCGCAATAATTTCTCCTTCCTTCATAACCAGAACTTGATCTGCAAAAGAAAGCGCATCTGTACTATCGTGTGTCGCTACAATACAGCCAATACCTTTCTCTTTTAAGTATTTGAAGAGTTTTCTTCTGAGTTTGTTCTTTCTAAAATTATCAATATGACTAAAGGGCTCATCCAACAATAGCAATTCAGGCTCTTTCGCCAATACACGTGCTAAGGCTACCCGTTGTTTTTGGCCACCGCTGAGGTGTTTTACCTTTACATCTGCAAAAGCAACCATATCTACCAATTCGAGCAGTTCTGCAGTTCGTTCCTTCTTTTCCTTTGGATAGCGGTTGGGTAAAAATTTCCCAATGTTTTCAGCAGCGGTAGTAAAGGGCATCAAATCGAAATCTTGCGACAAGTATTTCATAAAAGGCTCTCCAGGAACCAAATAAAAATTGGGACCAAGTAACTTTGTGCCATCCCAAGAAACACTTCCTTTATCAATATGTAGGAGGCCGTAAATAATTTCTAAAAGCGTGCTTTTTCCACAACCACTTTCTCCAATAATAGCAATATAAGAACCTTTTGAAGCACTAAAAGAAATGTTTTTGAGAACTTCATTTTCGGTATATGCGAAAGAAACATTATGAACGTCTAACATGAGTTTGATATAGATTGCGAAAAAAAAGAGAGTAAATTAACTTCACTCTCTTTTTGATAACGAATGCAAAGCGCGTTTACTCTTGGTTTGCAATAGCCTCTTTGATTTTTTCTTCTAGCTCTTCTGCTAATTCAGGGTTGTCTTTAATCAAACCTTTAACCGCATCACGACCTTGTCCTAACTTGGTGTCGCCATAGCTAAACCAAGAACCACTTTTCTTGATGATTCCGTAGTTTACACCAATGTCTAAGATCTCACCAACCTTAGAAATACCTTGACCGTACATAATGTCGAACTCTGCCATTTGAAAAGGAGGTGCTACTTTGTTCTTTACAACCTTTACTTTGGTACTATTTCCAATAACCTGATCGCCATCTTTAATTTGCGTTCTTCTACGAATATCCAAACGTACCGAAGCATAGAATTTTAAGGCATTACCACCGGTAGTTGTTTCAGGATTTCCAAACATCACACCAATCTTTTCACGCAATTGGTTGATGAAAATCACAGTACAATTTGTCTTGCTGATAGTACCTGTAAGTTTACGCAATGCCTGAGACATCAAACGTGCATGTAGACCCATTTTTGAATCCCCCATTTCACCTTCAATTTCCGATTTTGGCGTCAACGCAGCTACAGAATCAATAACAATAATATCAATAGCTCCTGAGCGAATTAAATTTTCAGCAATCTCTAAGGCTTGCTCTCCGTGATCTGGTTGTGAAATGATAAGATTATCAATATCCACCCCTAAATTTTCGGCATAAAAACGGTCAAAAGCGTGTTCTGCATCTATAAAGGCAGCAATACCACCTGCTTTTTGTGCCTCTGCAATGGCATGAATGGTAAGCGTTGTTTTACCAGAAGACTCTGGTCCATAAATTTCAATAATTCTTCCCTTTGGGTATCCGTTTACCCCTAAGGCCAAATCCAATCCAAGAGATCCAGAAGAAATAGATTCCACATCGACATGCGCTACATCTCCCATTTTCATCACAGCCCCTTTTCCGTAGGTTTTGTCCAATTTATCAAGCGTCATTTGTAACGCTTTTAATTTTGCATCTTTTTCTTTTGTGTCGTTTGCCATAATTGTGTCGCTTCTGAATTTTTAAATTAGAAAGTAAAAGTACTAAAATTATTGTGTTTTTGTGTCTTAGAATCGGCTTCAAAAGCACGAGTTTTTAACAAAATGAATTGCGGTAATTTTTGACTTATTTTTTTACAAACGAAAAGGTGGTGATTTGATCACCAGCAATTGCTTTGGCATAATAAAGGCCAGCACTAAAATGTGTAATCGTAAGGTTCGCCTGTGTGTTGTTTAGGGCTTGCTCTACTATTTTTTCTCCAAGAAGGTTGTAAATCTCAATACGTTCAATTGAAATTGCAGCTTGTATGTTAATTTTATCTGTCGCTGGATTTGGTGAACATTGAAAACCTTCTATTTCATCGAAGCCTGTTTTCATTGATGCTGAGAAATGAATGAAGTCATAAACGTCATCAGGATATGTGAACATAGCTGTTACCGTCCAATTTTCAATAGCTGTCAACTGTTTGGCGCAATCGGTTAACTGTAGATTGTGGCAATGGCTGGGTCCTGAATAATACCCCATACCAAGAGAGCTGTCTTGAAGCGCTGTTTCTCCATTGACTAAATGGGTGCCATTCAAAGTAGAACCGTTTGGATCTCCAAAAAAGCACAAGAAAACTTCAGGTGCACTTCTAGTTCCAGTAATAGCAATAATTTCGTCCCCAGATGAGGTATTAAATGTCATAAATTCTGTAGCAGATCCTAAAGAGGCACTAATTTTAGTTTCGTCTGAGGCATTTGTGATATGGATTACAGTTCCCCGGTTAATGCTAGTTGCAGTGTTGTTCGTCCAAAGTATCTCGCCCTCAGAATCTAAGGACGCAAAACTACTTCCTGTCCATTCTTCATCGATAAAGCGAATGCTCGTATTGGCAGGGCAATCGTCTAAAAATACAAATGAAAATCCATCTGGATTGTTGTGGTATGCTGTGATGATTAAATCACCAGGATCATTAATGATACCATCTAAAATTTGTGCGTAACTCGTAGTTGTCAATGCCGATAAGAAGCATAGCAACTGAAAACATTTCTTTTTCATAACTTTTTCAATTTTATTAATAATTCAATGAATTATTGAAAAAGTAGCTGTCTTCCCTTCAGTAATCCCACATACAATTACACTATAATCAGTGCAGTGGGGGGAAGCTTGCGAAATGTTGTGAAAAAAAGAAAATATCTTTTTCAATAGCGATAGAAAGGTACACGATATTTTCCAAATAACAAAACAATAACATCGTTAAAACCCTGTTAAACAGTTGTATAGAAAACAGTAAGTGCGATTATAATTGTTCCAAAGCGGCTTCGATGGTACTGTATATCTTTTGCAGTTCCTCGTTTGTAATAACAAAAGGAGCTAAGATGTACACCGTACTTCCAAGTGGACGCAGGCAAACTCCATGGTCCATAAAAAAGTTAAATAATTGGTCTCTCAGATTTCCATAACGTTCCATTTCAACATTCAAATCCAAAGCAAAAATAACCCCCAATTGTCGTGTCGATTTCACCTTAGGATGTTTTTTAATACGTGCTTCAAATGCCCGATGTTGTTCGGTGACGCGTGCAATGTTTTGTTGCATTTCATTGGAAGTGAGTAATTCTATTCCTGCTAATATGGCCGTACAACCAAGCGGATTTGCAGAATAGGTATGCCCGTGAAAAAAACCTTTTTTTATTTCATCATCGTAAAAAGCATCGTATACCTCCTGTGTGCAGGTAGTCAGCGCCATGGGTACAACACCACCGGTCAATGACTTTGAAAGACAAAGAATGTCGGGTTTGTTGTTCAGCTGATCTGAAGCAAAATAGGTGCCAGTTTTACCAAAGCCAGTCATCACCTCATCAGCAATGCAAATCACCTTGTGTTTTTGAGCAATCGCAATCAATTCATCCAGCAAATTAGCACTGTACATATGCATAGCTGCTGCACCTTGCACCAAAGGTTCAAAAATGAATGCTGCTACCTCTCCAGTAGCAACAAGGGTTTCAAATTCTGATTTCACGACCTCAAAATTCTCTTGGGTAGGCACGTCAATTCGGTCAATTTGCAATAAAAAATCTTCAAAAGCACCATTGTAAACCGAAAGTCCTGAAACCGACATGGCGCCAAAGGTATCTCCGTGAAATGCGTTTTCAAGTGCAATGATGCGTGCTCTTGTATCCCCTTGGTTAAAATGACTTTGCAAAGCCATTTTAATAGCGACATCTACAGAAGTAGAACCATTGTCTGAAAAAAATATTTTTTGTTGATTGGCTGGAAGTATCTGCATTAAGGCTTCCGACATTTCAACGGCAGGTTGATGGGTAAATCCACTAAAAACAACCTGGTCTAATTGTTGCAATTGTGCCGTAACCTTTTCAATAATAGTCTCATTACAATGACCATACATACAGGTGTACCAAGAAGCAATACCGTCAATATATGAATTGCCCTCTTCATCGAACAACAAAGCACCTTTGGCCTTGGTAATTGCAATATGAGAAGGGTGTAGCTTGTGCTGGGTGAGTGGATGCCACAAATGGTTTTGATCTCTATCTGATAAACGACTCATAGTTTTGTTTTTTTTGTTAGGCATTAGGCATTAGGCACTAGGTATTCATATATTAAATTGCCCTCCTCCTTCACTCCGTTTCGGCGGACAAGATTGTTCATTATCCATTGTAAATTGTTCCAGTTTTTTTCGAAACAAATTTGCGTACCTTAGAATGGTGTTTTTATCGATATGTGCCTCCTCGTTAATCCTACCAATAATTTCAACTCCAGTCATCTTTTTGATAATACTTTCGGTGGTTGGATGTTCTTCTCCACTAAAAATAAGGGCCACTTCTAGTCCTTTTTGACGTAATAATTCTAGGGTCATCAGCGTGTGGTTGATACTTCCCAAATAATGCCTAGATACCACAAGTACCTTATAAGAAGGTTGTATCAAATCTAAAATCGTATGTTGGTCATTTAACGGAACCAAGAGTCCGCCAGCACCCTCAATCACGAGCTTATTATTCGTTTTCGGGGGTTGAATAGCTTCCAATTCAATTTCAATACCGTCTAGCTGCGCTGCTGCATGCGGACTCATAGGTGTTTTTAAAGCATAGCTATTGCTGTGAAAAACGGATGTCGTATTAGAAATCATCGCTTTCACTTTGTGGGTATCCGAATACGATAATTCTCCCGCCTGAACAGGTTTCCAGTAGTCGGCAGATAAAGCCTCAGTAACAATTGCTGCTGTCAACGTTTTTCCTACTTCTGTAGAAATACCTGTGATAAAAATAGTTTTGTTCATTTCTGAATTGATAGTGCTTATTTCCCGACAAAAATAGCCAATTGCATCAATAAAGTTTCTATTTGTTCAAAAGTATTATAACTGTGCAAACAAATTCGCAAACGCTCTTGGCCCTGTGGTACCGTTGGGGCTAAAATAGCTTTTGTTGCAAAGCCTTTTTTTAACAATTGAATAGCCACCTCCTTAACATTGGAATTCCCCGGAAACAAACAAGACTGGATTGGGCTATTGCTTTCAATAAAAGAAGCTTGAAGATTCTGTTTGCAAAGGGTTTCTTTGAAAAAATCGATATTGGTTTTTAGCTTTGCTATCGCATTCGTGTTGTTGAGTTCTTGATAGGCTGCTTGAATCACTGCAATGCTATGCAGGGAAGCAGCAGTAGTATAGATAAATGATCTTGAAAAATTAACCAAGTAATCTCTCAGTTCTTGTGAGCCTAAGACAACGGCGCCATGGCAGCCCAAGGCTTTTCCAAAAGTATGTACCCTGGCAAATATGTGTTTCTCAAGTGCTAAAGCTTGTACTAAACCTGTACCTTTCACTCCAAAAACGCCATTTGAGTGAGCTTCATCAACAATTAAATAACAATGGTTCTCAGCTGAAAAAGATGCGAGTTCCTTTAAAGGCGCACTGTCTCCATCCATAGAATACACTGCTTCCACTGCAATATAAACGGTGCCAGTACATTTTGAAAACTTCTTTTGTAAGTCGGATAAATCGTTGTGTTTGAATTTGAACGATTTGGCATTGGACAGGCGTATGCCATCGCGGATGGAAGCATGTATCAATTCATCGTATAAAACGGTAGCTCCTTTCTGCAGTATAGCAGAAAACAACCCAACATTAGCGTCGTATCCCGAATTGAATAACAAAGCTGACGGGCTATTATGAATTTGCGCAAGTTCTGACTCTACCTGTTCGTGAAGTACATGTGTGCCAGAAATCAAACGAGAACCCGTACTTCCATTTCGAAAGACAAAGCTTTTTACTTTTTCAGAAGCATTCGTGTAGATGTTTTTATGGGTTGCAAAGCCCAGATAATCATTCGAGACAAAATCAATTGCCTCTGCCTGAGGTTTTAAAACGCGAAAAGCATTGTTTTCTCTTCTGGCCTGAAGTTTATCAGAAAGTTCCTTAGGGAATAATTGCATAATACCGTGTTGAACGGCTAAAATAAGAAACTTGTAGGAAACTCTTGTTTTTTCTACTCAATCCTAGGTAAGAATCGTTTGTTCGGAGTTAAAAACACTGTAAATGAACCATATACCCCTATAGTTAAAAGATATACACCGTTTACTTTAGTAGAAATCAAGTAATTTTGAAGAAATGCTAGTGTCAATTGTTAGAAAGGTAATTGATGTATGGTATTTAGGTAAATAGTGTGTTGGTTGCAAGATTGAAATCAACTAAATTTGAAAGGATAGATAATTATCATTGAAATAAGAATTTTATGGCGTCATTAGCACCCTTAACAGGTACATTAGGAAAACGTTTGGCAAAGCATCTTTTGCGAAGAACGACCTACTCTATAAACAAAAGCAGAATTGAAGAATTTAGTAATTATACCGTAGATCAAGCAATGACTGCTTTGACTACAATTCCAACGAAAAATCTTGAACAACCCATTCATTACATCAATGGCGATATCACAGCACCAAAACCTTGGATCAACGACGATGCAATATACGGAGCAAAGGATGTAAATAACGGAAGTGGAAACTCCTTGTTGAGAAATTATGTCGTTGGCTGGTGGTTAGATGAAGCAAAGCGAGACACCTCTATTCAATCTAAAATGGCCTATTTCTTATTTACAGATTTTACCGCCTCATCGGATACTACAAATGGGGTATTGGGTGCTTATTACGACTATTTAAAGTTGTTGGAGTTTTTCTCTTTGGGTGATTGGAAAGAATTTATTTTTCAAATGACCAAAAATAACATCATGTTGTTTTATTTAAATAACAATCAAAATACCAATGCCAATCCAAATGAAAACTATGCACGTGAAGTATTAGAATTATTTACCATTGGAAAAGGGGCGCAAGCCGGAGCTGGTGATTATACCAATTACACCGAAGACGATGTGGTCGAAACAGCACGTGTTATGACTGGTTGGCAAATGACTTGGAATGGCAATAGGGGTACACACAGAAATGGTGCTGAGTTTGGGGACATTCCTTGTGGGTATCCCACTCCAGACAGACACGATTTTGGTGAAAAAGTATTTAGCCACCGGTTCGGAAACTATACAATTCCGGCCTGGAATACAAGTGGAAAAAGTACAACGGAGAAAAAGGCGCGTATGGAAGCCGAACTCAAAGAATTCATCGAACTGGTATTGGCACAAGACGAAACAGCCAAATTTATATGTAGAAAAATGTACCGCTATTTCGTGTCTAGAAAAATCACTTCCGAAATAGAAAACGATATTATTGCCCCCTTGGCAACTACGTTTAGAGCCAATTACAACCTAGGGCCAACAGTTGTCCAATTGTTGAAAAGTCAGCACTTTTACGATGCCGACGATTCAAACAATACAGATGAAATTATTGGAGGAATGATAAAATCGCCTTTAGACCTTGCTTTGCAAACCTTAAGTCTGACCAATTTCCCCGTTCCGGATCCAATAAGCAAAGGGCAAAATCATTATAAGAAATTTTACTACTGGCAAATTAATGGAGCCATAATGGATCCTGCCAGTCAAGCACCATTTATTCCGCCTTCAGTGGCTGGATTTCCACCCAACTATGAAGCGCCAGATTTCGATAAGTTTTGGTTCAACTCATCCACCATTATTTCCAGATACAATATGGCAGATATCTTGTTGAATTCGAGCAAAACAACAGTGAACTTTTATGTGAGTAACTATATAAAAGACATCGTAAGCAATCCTTACGATCCTGCGGTCTTAGTTGGCGAATTGATTGACTTGTTCTTTCCAGAAGCAGTCACGCAAGAGCGATTGGATTATTTTATCAATGATATCTTATTGGACGACAGTTCTATTACACCTGCTATGTGGGCAGATGAATGGACAACATTTGCCAATACTAATAATAGAAGTGCCGTTGAAGAACCTTTGAAGGACTTGTTCCGTGCGTTGCTGTGGTCACAGGAATATCAAAACAATTAAAAGAAGAAGATGAAAAGAAGAAAATTTTTACAATTATCTGCATTGAGTTCGGCAAGTACCTTGCTCTTAAATGGTCATCAAGTGAATGCCTTTTCTCAAACGGCATTGATGAACGGCATCCCCGCTTCTGTAATTGACGGAAGAGCGCTTGTATTGGTGCAACTAAAAGGTGGAAATGACGGTTTGAATACCTTAATTCCCGTAAATCAATACGATACCTATGCCAGTTTGCGTCCTACCGTAAAGTTAAAAAATTCCGGAGCCAATGCAGCCATGAATTTAGATAGCACTTTACCCCTCGAAGATCAAATGTTACTACATCCTTCTTTAACAGGGTTTAAAGATTTGTACGATGCCGGTAAAATGAAGATCATTCACAGCGTTGGATATCCAACCATTAACAAATCACATTTTGCCGCAAGAGCACTTATGTTTAAAGGAGGTGACGGAACCCCTGAAAATGCCAATAAAACGTCAGGTTGGATGGCACGATACTTACATTCAGGTTATGACATACATAGCTATGCAGACCCGTTAGGAATTCAATTGGGATCCAAAAAGCCTGCGTTGGGTTTTCATTCAGAACACGAACACAAAGTAGATGTGAACCTTACAGGACAAAATGTATCGGGCTATTACAACGTGATATCTAACATAGGTAATCCTACGCCAACAACCATTCAAGATACTGAACACGATGATAATATTAAGTTTATTAGCAATACAGAGGCGAGTACAAACGCCTATTCTCAACGTATTAGCGAGGTGTTTAACGCAGGGAGTAACGCTAAGTCTTACCCAAATTTCGATTTAGCGAACCAATTAAAAACAGTCGCCAGAATGATCAAAGGAGGGTCTAAGACAAAGATTTTCTTAGTTTCCGCAGGTGGTTACGACACACATGCAGATCAAGTACAGAGTAGTTCTGAAAGTCATTTGGGAACACATGCTGAATTATTGCAAGAATTAGGAGATGCTATAAAAGCATTTCAGGAAGATATAGAAGCATTGGGAATCAATGAAAAAGTGGTGGCGGCTACCTTTACAGAATTTGGACGTAAACCCTTAGAGAATGGAAATTTAGGAACAGATCACGGAAACTTAGGTCCCATGTTTGTCTTTGGAACCCATATAAAAGGAGGGGTGTCAGGAACCAATCTCGACTTATCATTAGTTACCAAACACTACGATGAAAACAATAGACAGTACGATTATAGACAGGTGTTTTCAACCCTGCTTTCCGACTTCTTAGGGGCTTCCAATACCGTGTTGCAAGCGACAGAGTTTGAAAATTTTATGGGAGAGCAAAAGATGGATTTAATTGAAGATGCGCACAAAGCAGATACGGATTTGGGAATTGATAAAATAGCTGAAGAAAAATTGAGCTGTTATCCAAATCCTGTAGAAGATACTTGTGTGGTCCGCTTTCAGTCGAAAAATATGTCGAGAGGGCATGTGGTCGTATACGATCTACAGGGCGCTAATATCCTCCATATGGCGCAAGATTTTGTGCCGGGAATGAATTTTGTGTCTTTAGACTTGTCACATCTGCAACCTGGGGTCTATATTTTAGCCGTTAAGGATAGTTACAATCGGACATTATCAACAAGTCAATTGATGAAAAAATAGGTCGTTTTTTTGTAAATTAGAACAAATATTTGTTCTAATTATTGTATTTAATGTAACATTTGGTCGTCCATATTTTGATGTCAATGAATAGTTTTGTAACACTAAACTAAAACTATTTATATGGCATCATTAGTACCTTTTTCGGGAACGCTCGGTAGCAGGTTGGCAAAACACCTGCTCAAAAGAGCGACCTACAATGTAAGTAAGGCTAGAATTGCTGAATTTAGCAATTACACAGTCGACCAAGCCTTTACCCAGCTGTTGACCTTACCTACAAAAAACTTAATTCAACCCATCCACTATCCAAATGGAGGCGTGGCACAACCTACCCCCTGGATCAATGACGATCCTGTATATGGTACTGTTAATAATGACAACGGATCAGGGCAGGTAAAAAGAAACAATTATCTTGCTGGTTGGTGGATGGATGAGGCCAAAAGAGATACCTCTATTCGTTCTAAAATGACTTATTTTCTACTGAACGATTTTACAGCATCCATCCGTACTTTAGACAATGCCTTTCATTATGACTACCTAATGTTGTTGGAGTTCTTCTGTTTAGGAGACTGGAAAGAGTTTTGCTTTCAAATGACAAAGAACAACGTAATGCTTAAGTATTTGAACAACGATGAAAACACCAATGCAAACCCCAACGAAAACTTTGCACGTGAAGTATTAGAATTGTTCACCATAGGAAAAGGACCACAGGTAGCCATTGGAGATTATTCCAACTACACCGAGTCTGATGTAGAAGAGGCAGCCAGAACATTAACCGGTTGGACACATACCAAAAATAACAGAGGTTCCTATACCAATGGCGCTTCATTTGGTAATATCCCATGTGGGTATCCTCAGGCAAGTAAACACGATTTTGGAGAAAAACAATTTAGCCATCGATTTGGCAATTATAAAATTGAAGAATGGGATGCTACCGGTAAATCCGATGCTCAAAAAGAAGTACGTATCGAAGAAGAGCTCAAAGAGTTTTTAGACATGGTACTCGCTCAGGATGAAACGGCAAAGTTTATCTGTAGAAAAATGTACCGCTTTTTTGTCTCTCGAAACATCACTTCAGAAATAGAAAACGACATCATTGCACCATTAGCAACCACTTTTAGAACCAACTATAACTTAGAAGCTACCATTACGCAGTTGTTAAAAAGTCAACACTTTTACGACGCTGATGATGCCAATAGCACAGATGAAATTATTGGAGGAATGGTTAAAAGTCCTTTAGACTTAGTACTGCAAACCTTGAGTCTAACCAACTACCCGGTTCCAGATCCAATTACACATGGAGAACATCATTATAAAAACTTCTATTATTTCCAGTTGTTGAATAAAGTACTCGTGCCTAGTGGACAAGATATTTTTAGACCGCCTTCAGTAGCCGGTTTTCCACCTACTTACGAAGCACCAGATTTTGATAAGTTTTGGTTCAACTCCTCTACCATTATATCTAGGTATAATTTAGGAAGTGTATTGTTGAGCGGGCAAACAAAAGTAGATTTTAAGGTGTCAACTTTTGTAAAAGACAACGTGAGTGACCCCTCAGACCCAGTGGTTTTAGTAACCGAACTTACAGATTTGATGTTTCCTGAAAGTTGCAATGCAGAACGTTTGAATTATTTTGTAAATGACATTTTATTAGACAATGGCTCCTTAACTGCGGCCATGTGGGCAGATGAATGGATTGACTATTTGAATAGCGGAAGTTCCAATGGAATTGAAAATGCCTTAGAGCCTTTGTTTGAAGCCTTACTATGGTCTCAAGAATTTCAAAACAACTAAAACTACAGACATGAAAAGAAGAAAATTTATACAACTATCGGCTTTGAGTTCTGCAAGTTCATTACTCTTGAATGGCCATCAAATAAAAGCATTTTCAGAAACCGCCTTGCTCAATAATATTCCTGCCGAGGTAATCGATGGAAGAACCTTGGTCTTGGTACAATTGAGTGGAGGAAATGACGGCTTGAATACCATCATTCCATTGAATCAATACGATACCTATGCAAACCTCCGTCCGACCATTAAAATAAAAGAATCGGGAGCCAATGCGGGGATTCCATTAGACGGAACCCTGCCTTTACAAGAGCAGGTTTTAATACACCCATCACTTACGGCATTTAAAACGCTCTACGACGCAGGAAAACTAAATATTGTGCACAGTGTAGGATATCCAATTGTCAACAAATCGCATTTTGCAGCCAGAGCTTTGATGTTTAAAGGAGGTGATGGAACCGTTGAAAACATTAACAAACCCAACGGATGGATGGCTCGGTTTTTACACTCCGGATATAATCCTGAGAGCTATCAAGACCCTTTAGGAATACAATTGGGTTCTAAAAAACCGTCGGTTGGATTCCATTCTGAACACGAACACAAAGTAGACGTAAATCTATCAGGACAAGATATATCTGGATATTACAATGTGATTTCGAATATTGGAAATCCAGTACCTACAGGATTTGGTGATACCGATTATGCAGAGAATATTGAATTTATTTCGGGAATTGAAACTTCTGCAAATAATTATTCACAGCGTATCAGTCAGGTTTTTGACAATGGTTCAAACAGTATGACCTATCCTCAATACGATTTGGCAAACCAATTGAAAACGGTTGCCAGAATGATAAAAGGAGGGTCGAAAACAAAAATATTCTTGGTGTTGATCGATGGTTTTGACAACCATTCTTCACAAGTAGAAAGTGCCGAAAATAGCCATTTGGGGAAACATGCCGAATTGCTGACCGAAGTAGGAGAGTCTATCAAAGCCTTTCAAGAAGACATTGAAGGCTTGGGCATTTCGGAAAAGGTAGTCACAGCCACCTTTACAGAATTCGGAAGAAAACCAAAAGAAAATGGAAATCTAGGTACCGATCATGGAAATTTAGGACCTATGTTTGTCATAGGGAAACATGTAAACGGAGGTATTACAGGAACCAATATGAACTTGTCTGGAATCGTTAAACATTATGATGAAACCTTAATGCAGCACGATTACCGTCAGGTGTTTTCTACGCTTATTAGCGATTTTTTAGGGGCTTCACCAAGTGTAGTCGAAGGTACGGAGTTTACCGATTATGACGGAGATAACAAATTAGATTTGATTGCCTCCGCTCATAAAGCAAATAACGATCTAGGTGTCGACACAATTGACGAGGAGGTCTCTGTAAGCGTATACCCAAACCCTGTATACGATCATTGTGTTTTAAAATTCAGTGCAAACAACATGTTTAGAGGGCATATCGTACTCTATGATATGCAAGGTGCAATTGCCTTTCAACTCCCACAAGATTTTTCACTGGGAATGAATCAGGCTCCTTTAAATTTAGAACACTTAGCTAGCGGCGTTTATATTGCCGCTGTAAAAGATGGCTATAACAAAACAATGGCTACCTTTAGATTGTTAAAAAGATAAATCTATGAAAATCGTCTCCCTAGGAGGCGATTTTTTTCAGGAATAATTATTCTCCATAGGAAGTAATAACTCAGAAGTCTTAAAAAAAGTTGATGTTTTTGCGGGATAACAGTTCAAAAAAAGAGGAGACCTATGGTCTCCTCTTTATATACAGTACACAGTACCTTCTAATTAATGTTACCCGCTCTATGCATACACCTTTTTATTGTAGATATACGAGGTAACAGCTAGTATCAAAGCAACCACCGCGCCGATATGTTCACCGTCGTTTATATTCAGGTGAGCTGAAATTGCAAGCAATGAATTAAACACAAACCCGGCATAAGCCCATTCAGTTAAACTTCTTGATTTGTTGATCCAAATGGCCACAACACCCAATAACTTCGCAATCCCTAATGGATAAATAATATACGTTGGAAAGTTGAGGTTTTCAAACATGCCTCGTGCCAACTCGTTATTAAAGAAATACATACTCGCTCCCAAAATAGCAAGTGCACTCATAAGCCCTGTTACAATTCTGTAAATAATTAAATCTCTGTTTTTCATTTTATAAATATTAAATTAATGTTCGTGTTAAAAGTTTTCATGAAAAATATTATACCAAATTTTTTAACCTCTTAATTTGTCTAATAAAGCACTAAATTCTTTGGCTTCTTTTTCACTGATACGGTTCATAAAATCCATATGTTTTTTATCGTTGCTATTGTCTATTTCCATTAAAAGCGCTAGTCCCTTCCCAGTTATTTCCAGATATACGATACGTCTGTCTTTATCGCATCTTTTACGTGAAACCAAACCTTTGTCCAGTAATTTGTCCGACAAGCGTGTTGCATTTGGAAATTTGTCAATCATCAATGATTTGATATCGCTCATACTCACCCAATCTCCAGCACCTCTCAGAATTCTGAGAATATTAAATTGCTGTTCCGAAATTTTATAGGGTTTTAAAAATTCAATAAATTGATTTTGAAACCAATTTGTGGTATAAATCATATTGGTCACAAACCGATGTTTGTCGTTTGTAAATCTCGTTTTTATTTCCTCGTCTATAGTCGCCATAAATCCTTGTTCGGTGCAAATATATAAAAAAGATTTACATGAAAAACATTTACATGAGGATAAAATTGCATTCGAACCTAAAAGTTATTTAACAACTAGTATTTTTGACTGTTTAGTTCCTAAAATATTTACATAATAAATACCAGTAGGCCAATTGTCGATAGCGATTGTTTCTTTGTCGGAATTGAGAATATAGCGATGCAACTCCTTGCCAAAGCCGTTGTAGAAAACAAGCGTTTTTCCAATTTGAGAAGCGTTTTTAATTTCAACTGTCAACAAATGTGTTGCCGGGTTAGGGTACATACTCATCTCTCCATAGGTGGAAGCTGCTGTATCCACTCCAGCAATGTCTTTTGGTATGGTATGGTAATAACCTGAATTCACACTTGCCACATACAGCTCCCCGGCTTTTGATACATGTAAAGTAGAAACCGTCAGCATATCTGGAAGACTTTCGTTATCCATATTTGTCCAAGTAACCCCCCAGTCCGTGGACATATACACAGGCTTAACTGTTCCTTCACCTTCGTAAATACAGTTGGCGTTGATATTGGGATTCTTCCAGTCCGACATAGAGGAACGGTCTGAAGTTTGTAAGGCATATACAAGACCATTGGCATTCGGGTCAAAAGCAACAGACCCCATCCAAGGCACCGATTCTGTACGGTTAAAATGCAAACTGGTATCCAGTCCGATATTGTGAACTTCCCATTTTTCACTGTCAGCACGCGCGTCATTATACTCGTAAATTCCTTTTCTACCAGCGAGTAAAAATCGTAAATCCCCTCCTGTGGCTGGGTCCTTTTCAGTACGTGGATCAATTGCAATCGCATGTCTATTTTTACAATACATTTTAAATGAAATTGGAGCGAGCCATGTATTGTCACCATTTAGAGATGTCGCCTTTTCTCTTGGTGTTTTCTCTAGAGCTGTCCAAGTATCACCACCGTCTATGGTTAGATAAATTGCCCAAGACCATTTCGAGGCATCGTCTCGATTTGGAGTCGCAATGGCTACCTTTCCGTTTGTAGAAGACACTGCCAACACCACTAAGCGCTTTCCATTGGGTTCTGTATACAACTTGTCGAAAGTTTGTCCGTTGTCCTTACTTCTAAAATTACCGAGATATACATAATTGTCGACCCAAAAGGCTTCACCTACCAAATCGCCATCGTCTTTATGGCTTTCATAAATACGTTGCGGGTCGTTATAATCACCCCTTACACTAAGCTCCCAGGTAGCTAAATCACCCGTTTGCCAGGCATCAACAATAATACCCGATCTGGAGGCAATTAAAATAGCATGTTGCGGTTCATTCAAAGGAATACCTTCCTCAAAAGCGACTGCAAACCCAGCCCGATTCGAAGCACCTCCGCTACCAAAATCCTTTTTAGCAATCCCTTCAAGATGATTCATGATGTCGTCTGAAAACTCCGTAATTCCTTCCCAAGATTCACCACCATCTGTAGATAAGGTAAAACCATACTCTCCAAAAGAACAGCCTACCAGCATCCCATTACCTCCTGTGTTAATTTGATTCAGCCATTTAGTTTCGGAACCTGTCGTAAAACTTGCCGCAGTAGCTCCGTAATCCATGCTTTTTAAGATGGGTCTGTCTTTGGAAGATGACATCCACACAACGGTAGAACTATCCATAAAGCCAACGGCAGAACCCTGATCGCCTCTTCCGCTTTCGTAATCCATAGCCCATCCGTAATCTTTCATATGATGTTGACCAGCAGCCCAGGAAACAAAATCAGGTACATAAGGTTGTCCCGAGGAAGGATCCGTCACAACCGTTCTTTCAATATCATTCCAGGTAACACCCTTATTGGTAGACTCACCACTTGCTGCAGAAGCATCTACAATTGCAAAACCGGTATTGCCCGAAAGCTCGGTTTCTACGTCGGTAATATTATACAATCCGTTCAAACAAAGTACGGGAGCAGATAGCGATCCGTTGGCACTGATGTCAATTCGATACAAACGTCCACTAGGGTAGTATACCTGTCCGTCTTTCGTGTCGGCTTCACTATAACCGTCGGCTACCACTGCATAGAGGTGGGTAATTCCATCGGAACCTACACCGGCGGAGATTGTTTTTACAAATTTATTGGCAAAGGCAACTACAGACCAGCTGTCCTTATCACCATTGGCAACGGAACGAATCAATCCTTTTTCGCCACTTGCATAATAAACATGTGAACTTCTAATGGGAGAAGGGTCTACCAACAACATACATTTTCCGATAGGTTCCTGTCCGGGTGTTGTATTAATGCTCGTTGGGTCTCCAGGGATATTTTCTGGTAAAGTCAAAATTTGTGTCCAAGTATTTCCGGTATCTTCGGTACGGTAGATGCCAAAAGGATGATCGGTGCCCCAGTTCGCATCATCCGTGCCACCATATACCTTGGTGCCCATTAATGCAAATGCCAGGTTGCCGTT
The DNA here is from genome assembly GCA_943789365.1 of uncultured Flavobacteriaceae bacterium. GTDB lineage: Bacteria > Bacteroidota > Bacteroidia > Flavobacteriales > Flavobacteriaceae > Flavicella. The sequence continues at coordinate 2,090,833 of CALSTV010000001.1, forward strand.
ATGAGGTGAAAAACCAAAAGTATTACCGCACCAACCTGCCTCGGTTCCAAATGAGCGAAAATCTTTGCCATTGGTAGCTACAAAACCTTGTCCAGCCATATTTCCAGTCATAATCATAAAATTAGGATTGGAAGGAGAAACACCAAAATAGTTTACGCGTTGTCCACGCATTTCTCCTGTGAAAGGAGTGTATCCTTCGGCTTTGTGTTTGGCACTTGGAAAGCTATTCTGAGTCCAGGAATTTGTGTTGTTAAGTTGTGCAATTGCCTTCGAGTTGAAAAAAAGCAGTAAAATATAGGTTGTAATTCTTAATATCTTCATCGTGTGTATGTCGTGTTGACTATTCTTTTTTGAGGTAAAAACAAAGTTAAGAAGCCTTAATTGTTAAAAGAGTGGGTGTTAAGGTCGGCAATAGGGTGATATAGGTTTTATTTTTAAATATTCTGAAGGGAGATTATGAAAACCGTAAAAAAGTGTACCAGGTACGGTTTATATTGCCTTGTGTACATAAATTTAGTAGCTTGGTCGAAAGAAAAAAGGAATACATAATGAAGTTAGCGTTTACAGGAATCATAAGTTTTGGATTGGTAATGATATTGGTATTGTTATCATGGAGTCCTATAGAGCCAAATCAAGAAGGCTCTAAAAGTGTGCAAAGAGGGAAAAAAATATACGCCAGTAACTGTGCTGTTTGTCATATGGCAAATGGTATGGGCATTGCCAAGGTGTTTCCTCCTTTGGCGCAATCAGATTATTTAATGGAAGACATTTCTCGTGCAGGTGAAACCATTAGAAATGGATTGAAAGGAAAAATTAGTGTAAACGAAGCCAGTTATACAGGTATGATGTCGGGATTTTCGTTTTCCGATCAAGAACTAGCAGATGTGGTAAATTATATTACCAACAGTTGGGGAAATAAAGCAGAGGAAGTAGACGCAACATGGGCAAGTAAAATCAAAAAGAACTAATATGGACTTACAGGTAAACGGTAAAAAGTATACAATAGACATCGATCCACAAACCCCAATCTTATGGGTGCTTCGCGATCACTTAAAGCTAGTGGGCACCAAATACGGTTGTGGCATAGGTCAATGCGGGGCCTGTACCATTCATTTTAATGGAACTGCTGTGCGTTCTTGTTCCATTCCTGTAGCAGCAGCTGCCAATGTAGCCATAACCACGATTGAAGGTTTGTCAGAAAAAGGCGATCATCCGGTGCAAAAAGCATGGGTAGATCTAGATGTACCCCAGTGTGGTTATTGTCAGGCTGGTCAAATAATGACGGCCTCGGCATTATTGTCGCAAAATAACAAGCCTACAGAAGAAGAAATTAAGTTAGGAATGTCAGGTAATATTTGTAGATGTAGTACCTATACTAAAATTAACAAGGCGGTGAAACAAGCCTCAGAAAACCTTTAAAACACCATGGTTATGCATGCAAAAGATAAAAATCAAAGTAGAAGGGCGTTTCTAAAAACATCGGTCGTTGGAACAGGAGGATTGATGTTGAGTTTTAACTGGCTCTCTGCTCAAACAGATACGTGGGAAGGGAAAGAAGTGCGAGCGCTAGAAAATGTAAGGCTCTCTGGACATATCATCATTAATGCAGATAATTCGGTTGTTATATATTCTCAAAACCCGGAAATAGGACAGAATGTAAAAACGTCCATGCCTATGATTATTGCTGAAGAATTGGATGTCGATTGGAATCAGGTAAGCGTTGAACAAGCTGACTTAGATACCGAAAAATTCAAACGACAAGTTGCCGGAGGTAGTCAATCTATCCGAAAAAGTTGGCCTGTTTTAAGAAAAGCTGGAGCAACTGTTCGTGCCCTGCTCATAAGTGCAGCTGCGGAACAATGGGGAGTATCAGCCATAGAATTGAGAACCGAAACTGGTTATGTCATTGGTAAATCGGGAGAAAAATTATCGTATGGCAGCCTTGCCGAAGCCGCAGCCAAACAAAAAATACCCAAAAAAGTGTCGCTTAAAAAAGCCAAAGACTTTTCGTTGATTGGAAAATCGGTAATGAACGTAGCTTCCCGTGAGATTGTTACTGGAACCGCTAAATTTGGAATTGACACCCAACGCGAAGGCATGGTGTATGCCAGATTGTTGCACGCCCCTGGTTTTGGACAAAAACTAGTCTCATTTGACGCAAAGCAAGCACTTCAAATAAAAGGCGTTACCGAGGTATTTGAAATAGATAATAAAGTAGCCATTATAGCAGATAGTACCTGGACGGCAATCAAGGGCGGGGAAGCTATAAAGACTATCTGGTCAAAACCACTGACAAGTGAAGATTCAAAAGTGCAACGGAAAACATTGCTCGATATGGTGAATGCCAAAGGACAAAATGCAAAAGTCAATATGGGGAATGTTGAGCAAGGTTTTAAAAAGGCAGATCAGGTATTAGAGCGAACCTATGAAGCGCCTTTTTTACCTCATAACTGTATGGAGCCCATGAACTTTTTTGCGGATGTAACTGATGAGAAGGTCGAACTCTACGGTCCTATACAAACACCCGAAAATCAAAGAAGGGCAGTTGCTAAATTACTCAAGAGAAGTGAAGATGAAATCAGCCTAGGTATTTCTAGGATAGGTGGTGGTTTTGGGAGAAGACTCAATGGAGACTTTGTATTGGAAGCAGCCCTAATTTCCAACAAAATAAGAAAACCGGTACAGCTGATCTATACCCGTGAAGACGATATGACTGCGGGTGTTTACCGCCCGGCTGTAACCTATAAATTCAAAGCGGGGTTAACCGACGGTAAAATTTCCGCCTATGACCTTAGTGGTGCCGGAATAAATATGCGAAACACGGTAAGGCCTGGGACGTGGCCGCAGGCATCGGTTCCTAATTTTAAATTGGAATCACAATCTTTAGAAAGCCATGTAACCTTTGGCTATTGGAGAGCGCCTACTTCAAATTTTTTAGCATTTGCAGAGCAGACTTTTGTGGATGAATTGGCTGAAATAGCAAAAAAAGACCCCATTCAATTTCGATTGGAATCTTTAAAACAAGCCATCGATGCTCCTTTTGGTAAAGTGAGATACGAACCTTTAAGAATGATAGGGGTTTTGAAATTGGTTGCAGAAAAATCGAACTGGGAAACTAAAAAGAAAGGGTTGTACAGAGGGGTAAGTGCCTATTATTCACATAACACCTACGTAGCTGAAGTAGTTGAAATTACCATAGTAGGTGGGCAACCAAAAATAGAGCGGGTTGTAGTTGCTACGGATTGCGGAATTGTAGTCAATGCATCAGGAGCTCACAATCAGGCAATGGGGGCGGTTGTAGATGGAATTGGGCATGCAATGTATGGAGAAATGCCTCTTGAAAATGGCGTGCCTCAGCACAGAAATTTTGACACTTATAAAGCGCTTCGAAACTCAGAGGCACCAAAAGTAGAAACCCATTTTGTGAAAAGTCAAAAAGCACCCTCAGGTCTCGGTGAACCTACCTTGCCACCTGCTGCTGCCGCTTTTGCAAATGCAATGTATGCGGCAACGAGAAAGCGATTGTATAGCCAGCCCTTTAGTGAACAAGGAGTTGTATTGCAATAAAAAATGGATATTACACGCTTAGGTTAATCCAGAAAAGGAAAACCTACCGAACTCAGTTTGTGCTCTCTAGATTAACCTTATAAGGTGTTTTATGTATAGGTATATGCGGATTTGACCGCTTTCACCTTACAGATACGCAATGAGTCCTGCTGTTTCTTTTACACGTTTTTTATTTTTGATGCTTTGGTTAAAGCATTCAGATGAAACAATTTTTTATAAGTATAGTATGTGCGATTTCACTTTCGTCTTATGGACAAAAGGAAAGCATTGCGCAATTACATAAGTTACCTAAGGAACAGTATCAAACGCAAAATTTAACGGCAAAACAAAGTGCCGATGGTATAACAATACACGTCGCTTCTGGAGTAAAGGGGAGTATCGTCTTTCACCCCGAAAACACCTATTGGGACCTTACCCAACATGTTTTCTTAAGTTTGGAATTGGAAAATATAACCAACAATAAACTGCGTTTTGAACCCGTGATTTTGTATGACAATCCCAAAAGAGGAAAGAATTTTAGAGTGGTTAAAAACAAACATATTGGATTCCTGACCCCGCAGGAAAACTTAGTATACAACTGCGTACTTATTCGTGATAAAGTCAATAGCGTTGATTATCCTCAGGCACCTGATTTCCCAGTAATGAAAGGCTTACCAAACGGTTTGATTCTGAATTTTGACGGGATAGACGCTAAACATATTAAAGGACTTAAAATTGTTTTCCCTGCAGCGGACTTTGAAAGGAAAGTGGTCATAAAACGAATCTTTAAAAACAAGGCCGTATTGCCTGAATTGTATACTTCGAATAAGAATGACTTTTTCCCGTTTATCGATCGCTACGGTCAGTACAAGCACAGAACCTGGGAAGGGAAAATTTCAGATGACAGTCAATTTGAAACAGTTATAAGAGAAGAAAAAGCAGCGTTAAAAAAACACACAGGTTCTCCGGAATGGAATCGTTTTGGTGGACTTGCTAACGGACCTAGCTATAAAGCAACAGGAAACTTCAGAACCCAAAAAATAGACGGAAAATGGTGGCTTATAGACCCAGAAGGTAAATTGTTTTGGTCGGTAGGTGTCAATGGAGCCGGTAAACTGGTGGTCAATACTCCTTATAAAAATAGAGAACATTTTTTTGAAACCGATTTTAAAAATCTTGGTAAAAACACCAAATTCAAACAAAAAAACAGCTATAACTTCGGAACGCAAAACCTGTACATAAAATATGGGAAAAATGCCGAAGAAGAATACATGGGGGTAACTTTAGACCGTATGAAGAGTTGGGGAATAAACACCTTGGGTGGTTGGTCAAACGAAGCTGTAGCCACACAGCCGGAAGCCAAAAAATTGCCCTATACCATTTATATCAATGCTATGTATCCGAGTATTAACGAAAAATTTCCGGATGTATTCGACCCTAAATGGAAAGCCGATGTAGAAAAGAAAGTAAAAACAAAAGCCGCATTTGCAAAAGACGATCCGTATTTCTTTGGTTTCTTTATCAATAATGAAATTCATTGGGGGAATCCATATTCTTTAGCATTAAATGCCCTAGAAAAAGGAAGTAAAAGTGCCGGTAAAAAAGTCTATGTTGCCCTACTAAAAGAGAAATTAAAAACCATTGAAGCGTTTAATAAGAAAACAGGCGGAGAATTTAAAAACTGGCAGGCATTGTTGAATACCAAAGTAAAAAAGAAAGATCTAAAACTTGCTGCTCTCAAAGATACCAATGAACTACATTACCGCAATATGACGGAACAATACTTTAAAATTACCCGCGAAGCCGTAGATAAATACACACCCGGTAAAATGTATATTGGATGTCGCTGGCATGGCAATCATAAAAACAAAATCAACGTAGCTATTGGCGCCAAATACCTCGATGTATTGTCCTTCAATGCCTATGAAAATGAAATAGAATTCTATCCTTATCCACAAAAAGAATTGGACAAACCCTTTATCGTGTCCGAATTTAATTTTGGCGCTTTGGATGTAGGTAAATTCTTTACCGGACTTGGGTATGCTTCCAGTCAAAGAAACCGAGGAGAAAAGTACCAAAACTTTATCGAAGGAGCTTTGCGCAGTCCTAGATGTGTAGGAGCGCACTGGTTTATGTGGGCAGACTCCACGACAGCAGGACGTGGTAACGGAGAAAATGCAAACTGCGGTTTGGTATCCCAAACCGATCAGATCTATTACGAACTGACTGACTATATGAGAACTGAGAATTACCAAATTTATAAAGAACGTTTAAAAAATGAATAAATCTGTTTTGAGAATAATTGTTTGCTTCATATTGTTATTTATTTCGGACTTCGTGCAAGCCCAAAATGAAATTGCCTTTAAAAATGAAGGCAATCCTTTGGTGAAACATATGTATACCGCAGACCCTTCAGCGCATGTGTTTAATGGAAGGCTGTATGTATATACCTCACACGATGAAGACGATGCAACTTACTTTGACATGCTCGATTGGCATGTGTTTTCAACTGAGAATCTCGAAGATTGGACAGATCACGGCGCTATCTTTAGCTTGGAGGATATCCAATGGGCTAACAAATGGGCTTGGGCACCAGATTGCGTAGCGCGCAATGGAAAATATTATTTCTATTACCCGGTAGAAAGAGCCAAAATAGGTGTTGCTGTAAGTGATTCTCCAGTAGGACCATTCGTAGATACATTAGGAAAGCCACTTATTGATAATACAGGGCAAATTGAAAAAATAGGAAAAGAACCTATCGACCCATCAGTATTAATAGACAATGACCATGCCTATATGTATTTTGGGTGCCGTGAGCCTAAGGTCGTAAAACTATCGGATGATATGATGCATCTAAATAGTGAGGTAGAAAATCTAAAAATAAATGGAATAGAAGAAGATAAAGAACACTTTGGAGGCTTTTATGGAGAAGCTCCTTGGGTCTTTAAAAGAAAAGACACCTTTTACCTTTTGTATTCCAACGGTTGGGGAAAAACCAGTACCCTGGTCTATGCCACCAGTAAAAACCCAATGGGACCCTTTGATTTTCAAGGTGAAGTAATGGATGTTGTGAGCTCATGGACTTCACATGGCTCTATCGTAAAATTCAAAGACAAATGGTATGTTTTCTATCATAACCGAGATTTGGAAGGAGGAAGCAACTACCGACGCTCTATTTGTTTTGATGAAATTACCTTCGATAAAAATGGAAACATCAATAAATTAATGCGGAATAAATAAGTTTTATAAAAACTAAACTTAATGGAAAAACTACTTTTTGCAACATTTATTTTTAGCCTTTTCGGTTTGTCTAGCAATTGCCAAAACACTTTTAATCCAGGTGAAATATGGTTAGATTCAAATAATGTTCACATCAATGCTCACGGTGGCGGAGTTTTATACCATCAAGGCGTGTATTATTGGGTAGGTGAGCATAAGGTAGCCGGAAAAGCTGGAAACAAAGCCGAAGTTGGTTTACGAATTTATTCCTCTACGAATCTTTATAATTGGAAAAACGAAGGGGTTGGACTTGCTGTTGTAAATGAAATTGGACATGATATTGAACGTGGAGCTATACTTGAACGACCAAAGATAATTTATAATAAAAACACAAAGAAATTTGTAATGTGGTTTCATTTAGAACTAAAGGGAAAAGGCTATGAAGCAGCACGCACAGCTGTAGCAATTAGTGATGCTCCTGAAGGTCCCTATACTTATCTTCGTTCCTACCGACCCAACGCAGGCGTTTGGCCTCTAAATTATCCAGATTCTTTAAAAAAAGTTACTTTCAAAAAGGAATATAAAACTTGGCCAGAAAAAATACATGCCAACACAAGAGGTCGTTTTTTACATCGTGACTTTGAAAACGGACAAATGTCTCGTGATATGACAGTTTTTGTAGACAGCGATGAAAAAGCCTATCATATTACCTCTTCGGAAGAGAACCAAACGTTGCATATTTCTGAATTATCAGATGATTACACGAATTTTACGGGGCGTTATATTCGTGTTTTTCCAGGTGCAGCAAATGAAGCTCCTTCTATTTGTAAAAAGGAGGGTGTTTATTATATGATTACTTCGGGGTGCACCGGTTGGAAACCCAATCCTGCGAGATCTGCTAAAACTACAGATATCATGGGAGAATGGGAATCATTGGGTAATCCATTTCTTGGAGAAGAAGCAGAAACTTCGTTTCGATCGCAAAGTACACACATTATTAATATTGAAGGAAAAGGAGAACAATTTATATTTATGGGAGACAGATGGACTCCCGAAAATGCAATAGATGGCCGCTATATATGGTTGCCATTAGAATTTATAGATGAAAAGCCTTTCTTGAATTGGCAAAATACCTGGTCTTATTAAAAATTTAATCTCATGAAATTTATTTTAAATACGTTATTCTTATCACTAATCCTTTCATGTAGTACTTCTGAAAAAGAAGTATCACTTCAAGAGAAAAAACCTAATATTATTTTGATAATGGCGGATGATATGGGCTTTTCAGACTTGGGTTTTATGGGGTCAGGAATTCAGACGCCAAACATAGATCGCTTGGCAGGAAACGGAATGGTGTTTAACCAATTTTACAACGCAGGAAGATGTTGTCCAACGCGTGCTTCCTTGCTTACAGGGCTGTATGCACACAATGCCGATTTGGGTTGGATGACCGCTTCTGACTTTGGACGTCCGGGGTATCGAGGAGCTATCAGTAAAAATAGTGTTACCATCGCCCAAGTGTTAAAAACGGCTGGTTATCAAAATTATAGTACGGGAAAATGGCATGTGACTTATGATCCGAATATGGAAGCGGGTGCTGACAATTCGAACTGGCCTTTGCAAAGAGGATTTGACCAATATTATGGAACACTTGCTGGAGGTGGCGGTTATTTTCAACCTACAACCCTGACCAAAGGGAACGAAAGATTGGTGCCAGATAAAGACTTCTACCTCACAGAAGCCATCAACACCAATACCGTTGAAATCTTAGAAGATCATTTCAATACTAAAAAAAACGATCCTTTCTTTTTCTATGTGGCACATTACGCGCCGCACAGACCTTTACATGCTTTGGAAGTCGATATTAAAAGATACAAAGGGAAATTTAGCAAAGGCTGGGATTATTTCCGCGAACAGCGTTTTTCCAAAATGCAAAACAGCGGGTTTTCAAACGCCTGGGTATTGAGTGAACGCCCTGAAGACATTCCTGCCTGGGAAAGTATATCCGCAAAAGAAAAAGCCATGTGGGAGATGCGTATGGAAATCTATGCAGCCCAAATTGACAGAATGGATCAGGGAATAGGAAGGATTATAAACCTGCTCGAAGAAAAACAGCAACTGGACAACACCATCATCCTGTTTCTCTCTGATAACGGTGGAAACTACGAACCAGAAGGAAAAGATTTTGATGCAGATACCATTCAAAATCCGGGCGATAACAACTTCAATCAATCCTATAGAAGACATTGGGCACATATGAGCAATACTCCATTTCGTCAATATAAAAGTTCCAACCACGAAGGGGGTATCAGTACACCGTTAATTGCACACTGGCCTGAAAAAATTAAAAAAGCAAGTGTCAGTACACAACAAGGGCATATCATCGATTTTATGCCCACGTTTATGGAACTCACCGGTGCTACGTACCCTCAAGAGTTGGAGGGGCATGCCATAAAGCCATTGCAAGGAAAAAGTTTGGTACCTGCATTCCAAGGAAAAGTTTCAGACAGAGGCCCTTTGTTTTTTGAACATAGAGGAAACAGAGCCATTGTTGAAGGAGATTGGAAACTGTTGGCACCCAGAACCGGAAAAGCCCCTTTCGAAGGAAAATGGGAATTGTACAATTTAAGGACAGATCGATCTGAAGAAAATAATTTGATAGCCAAGCACCCCGACATTGCCGCAGCATTGAAACAAAAATGGGATGCCTGGGCAAACAAAAACAACGTATTGCCTTTGGATGGAACCGGTTGGGGGCATAGAATTAAAAACGACGTAAACCGAAGTAAGAAATAAAGAACATACAGAAGCACTGCTAAGTTTATGAGCCCTGTGTTTGTATAAAAAATATAAATTTATGAAGTCACCATTGTATACCCTTATTACGGTATTTCTTTTTTTATCGCTTTCAGTGGAAAGCCAGGAAAAACCGAATGTTATCGTAATAATGGCAGACGATTTAGGTTATGGAGATGTCGGATTTAATGGTTCAACAGAAATTCCTACACCCAATATTGATCGTATAGCAGATCAAGGTGTTGTGTTTACAAACGGATATACTTCTTATTGCGTTTGTGGTCCAAGTAGAGCAGGATTTATAACCGGAAGGTATCAGCAACGTTTTGGGTTTGGGCGAAACCCATTGTACAGAGTGAATGACCCGGCCATGGGGTTGCCTTTGGATGAAACAACCATAGCTGAATCGGTATCGAAAGTAGGTTACACTTCCGGTATCATTGGAAAATGGCATTTGGGCGCGCATATTTCCAATCACCCTTTGAACAGAGGATTTGATGAGTTTTTTGGTCATTTAGGAGGCGGACACAGATACTTTCCGGAGGAATATAATATCAAAGACAGCTACAAGGCAAAAAACGAAAGCGAAAGCTATTACACCTGGCTGATGAGAAATCATACCCCTGAAGAAACAGACGAATACATTACAGATGAGTTTTCACAGGAAGCCGTGGATTTTGTAACACGTCATAAGGACCATCCGTTTTTTCTGTTTGTCTCGTACAACGCGCCTCATGGCCCCTTACAAGCCAAAACAGAAGATTTGGCCTTATTTCCTGATTTAACCGACAAACGAAAAACCTATGCGGCTATGGTACATGCCGTAGACAGAGGTGTTGGGCAATTGATAGATAAATTACAGGAATTAAATATCGAAGAGAACACCCTAATTTTCTTCTTGTCAGACAATGGAGGTCCGGAAAGCAAAAATGGCTCGGATAACGGCGTATTGAGAGGAGGAAAGAGTGATGTATACGAAGGAGGGTATCGAGTGCCTTTTGCCATGCAGTGGAAAAAAGAAATTTCCAGCAATACTGTCTTTGATGCACCTGTTTCTTCACTCGATATTTTTGCAACCTTAGCAGCACTTTCTGAGGCACCTGTTAACCCAGAAAAACCTTTGGATGGGGTAAATCTAATTCCTTACCTGACAGGGGAAAATAGCAGCCAACCTCATGACGCGTTGTATGTCTATAAATTTGATCAAGACCGACATGCGGTGCGACAAGGCGATTATAAACTGTTGTTTCATAAAGAAGGTACGAATAAAAAAATGTACAATATAACGACCAATATCAGTGAAAATGACGGGTCTAATTTGTATTGGAACAGCACCTACAGACCGCAAAGAGATGCACTGGAAGCCATGCTGTCCGATTGGGAAGCGCAATTGATCCACCCGCGGTTTTTGGGGCTTATTCATAAAGATGATATTTGGGCAACTGAGGTCACCATTTCAGAAAACAACCTCAATTTAGATTTGAATGCTTCGCATCAATTAGAAGCTTCCATTGTTCCAAATGATGCAATTAACGAAGTTATTGAATGGGTAAGTACCCATCCTGAAGTAGCCACCGTAGATGCAAATGGTTTGGTTCAAACACATACTGAAGGGCATACGGTAATTATTTCAAGAGTAATTGATAAGCAATCTGTATTCAATAGCTGTATCGTGAAAGTGGGTACTCCTGCACAAGCAACAAATATCCAACTTTCAGAAAATAGCGTAGAACGAGTCGTAGGTAAAACCGTGCAATTGTCGGCAAATGTTTCACCATCGCAAACCCCCATCTATGCACTGCAATGGTCGAGTAGCAACCCTGCTGTTGCCACCGTTGATGAAAATGGTTTTGTGTTGACGCATAGCATAGGAAATGCCATTGTTTCTGCAACCGTTATTGGCAGCAATCAGATAACAGCAGCTTGTACACTTCAGGTAAATGAATACACAGGTATTGAGCTTTCTGTTGGAACAACACCGGTTGCAGAAAAGATTGTATTGTATCCAAATCCGGTAACAGACAGTTTTCAGATTGAATTCGAAGGAAGTGGATCGCAGCCAGCCTATGTGGATATCTATAATAACGTAGGTGCTCTGCTGGCGAAAAAGACAGTAAACAATTCTTCTGATAAAATAGATATAAGTAATTTATCGACTGGAACCTATTTCGTTTGTATACGAAAGAAAGACAGCAGGCAAACCCTACAAATCATTAAAAAATAACACAGTATCCTATGAAAACTAAAATGGTACTCGCAGCTTTGCTTATAGGTATGGGCATGGTTTCGGCTCAGAAAAAATCAAAAAATCATGATAGGCTGAGGCACTCGAAGCCCAATTTCGTCATCATACTCGCAGATGATTTAGGTTATGCGGATTTGGGCTATACCGGTAGTAAGCAAATAAAAACACCGAACATAGATGCGCTGGCTAAAGAAGGAATACAATGTACCCAAGGCTATGTGTCGGCACCTGTATGTGGTCCCTCAAGAGCCGGATTGATGACGGGAAGAAATCAGGTAAACTTTGGATTTGATAACAACCCAATAGTAGATCTGCCGCAATTTGATGAAAACTACGTAGGGGTTCCTGTGGAAGAAAAAACCATGGCAGACCGTTTGGCAACTCTGGGGTATACCAACGGATTGATAGGAAAATGGCATTTGGGTGAAGCCGATCATTTCCATCCTACCAAAAGAGGATTTCATGAATTCTGGGGCTATTTAGGCGGTGGTCACCATTATGTGCCCAACAAACCGAATGGCAAACCCTGGCCCAATAAAATTGTCAGTAACTTTAAAAAACCACAACCAATTACCTATATCACCGATGATAAAGGTGATGAATGTGTAGACTTTATAAAACGTCATAAAAAAGATCCATTCTTCCTATACGCTTCGTTCAATGCACCGCACGCACCGATGGAAGCCACTGAGGCAGATTTAAAACTATACAGACATATCAAAGATGAAAAGCGTCGTACCTATGCCGCTATGATTCACCGTTTGGACCTAAACGTGGGACGAATTGTAAAGGAATTGAAAAAACAAAAAGTATACGACAACACGGTTATTGTCTTTTTTAGCGACAACGGAGGTCCTTGTGACCACAACGCTTCTGTGAACGCCCCATTTAACGGGCAAAAAGGCATCCTTTTGGAAGGAGGGATACGTATACCCTTTATCATTTCATACCCGGGCCAATTAAAAAGAGGTGTCTATAACAAACCTATTTCATCTCTGGATCTAACACCGACTTTTGTGGCTTTGGCCGGAGGAACCACCATAAAAAAGGACAAATTGGATGGTGTAAATATCTTTCCATATTTGACTCAGGAACTTAAAGAAAACCCACACGAAACGCTGATGTGGCGATTTACCATTAGTGGAGGTATTCGAAAAGGGAACTGGAAACTGGTACGATTGCCGGATCGTTTGCCTTTGTTGTTTGATTTGGATAAAGACCCTTCAGAACTTAACAATGTAGCTGCAGAAAATTGGGATTTGGTCGCTTCTATGTTAAAGGAATTGGGTGATTGGGACGTATCTTGCCCGCAAACCTTGTATTTGGAAGGCAATCGATGGCGACGCAACCAGGTAGATTTGTACGATAAAAAATACCAATTGACACAACCTGAATAATCGGAAATAAAAATGTTTAGAAAGAAAAGCAGTCAACTCATTTTCATAGGTATCTGTTTGGTACAGATGAGTTTTGCACAGGAATCACTTATTCAGTTTACCCCTGACTATGTAGCACAACATGTGAAAACTAAAAACGCAAGTGCAGTTCTGAAAGAGGACAAAAGCTTGCAGATTCATATGGGGAAAGACAATCCGTTGGTGATTCTTGCGGCCGATAAAGGTTCTTGGGATTTGTCCAACAATACATCCGTAGCCTTTGAAGTCAGCAATATCGGAACCGAACCGACCATGGTAAATTGTCATATAGACGGGCATTTATGGAGTGAAGATGTACTGATTTTAAACCCTGGTGAAAGTGGTTTGCTACGAGTGTTGCTCAAAGGAAATATGTTAGATGCGAACCATCCTCTGATGCTTTATTATACCGGTATGAACGGCTTGCCTGGCGGCTATTTAAAACATTGGGTGCCCCTAAAAGCAAAGCAGGTTAAAAAATTAGAACTGTCATTGGTAAACCCAAAGACCGGAGCTGATATAACCATTAAGAATGTAGTAAAAGAAGGAAGCCTGGCAGCAAAAACCTATGAGGAGTTGGTCGCAAGCGCCAGTCCTTTTGTTGACAAATACGGTCAATTCATTTTTAAAGAATGGCCGGGAAAAATACATTCAGACAAGGAATTTAAAAAAATCGCAAAAAAGGAAAAAGCCGATTTAAATGCCTATCCAGGTCCCAAGGATCGAAACCAATACGGAGGATGGACGCAAGGACCTCAATTGGAAGCTACCGGACATTTCAGAGTTGAAAAGCTGCAAGGCAAATGGTGGCTGGTAGATCCGGAAGGGCGCTTGTTTTGGTCGCATGGTATCACAGGAGTTGCCAAAGGTGCCGCCATTACTCAGGTAAAAGGGCGTAAACACTATTTTGCCGAATTACCCGAGGCAAACACAAACTATTATCAATTCGGTCAAAACAAAAAAGGAAGCATCATCAAATACAATTTTACCGCTGCCAATCTTTATAGAAAATACGGGAAAAATTGGGAAAAAGAAAGCAAGTAATTGTCGCATCAACGTTTAAAGAGCTGGGGTATGAATACCTTTGGGAATTGGTCGGATGCAACCGCTTATTTGATGCGAAAAACACCTTATACGGTAAGTATCAGCTTCCCCTGGAAAAAGGTCGGGAACAAATTAAAATTCCCCAATGTCTACGATCCGAATTACAGAACTACATTAGAAGCCACTTTTAAAAAACATGCCAAATCCTGGAACGATTCCTATTGCATCGGTTATTTTGTAGACAATGAATTGCACGGCTGGGGCACCATCGGTAGGTATGTATTGGCGTCTCCCGGAAACGATCCGGCAAAGGTAGAGCTGATTGCCTTCTTAAAAAAACAATACCCTTCAATTGAGGAATTAAATGCTGCCTGGGCCACTGAATATCCTTCCTGGAAAGCATTGCGCAATAAAAAGGCAAAGGCAAAAGGAAAAACAGTTTTTAAAGACTTGTTGACTTTTGAAAAACAAATGGTTGACCTCTATTACAAAACTTGTAGGGAAGTCATCAAAGCAAATGCCCCGAATAAACTATATATGGGAAGCCGCTTGCACAATCATTACTATCCGGAAAAACTTTCGCATCAAAAATGGATTGTTCCTATTGCTGCAAAATACTGTGATATCATCAGCTTTAACCGCTATCGTTTGGTGCCTAACGATTTGGTATTGCACGATTCTAAAATAGACAAACCCATTATCATTGGTGAATTTCATTTTGGTGCCTTGGATCGTGGTATGTTGCATACCGGTTTGCGTTCTGTTCAAAATCAGGAACAAAGAGGGCGGATGTACGAAGCGTATATCAAAGGTGCTTTGGAGAACCCGGCTATCGTAGGTGCGCATTGGTTTCAATACGGAGAACAGGCGGTTACAGGGCGTGGAGATGGAGAAAATTACCAGATTGGTTTTCTGGATGTATGCGATACACCTTATCAGGAAACCATAGATGCTTGTAGACATGTAGGCTATCAACTCTACCAATTGCGCTATATAGGCAACTAAACAAGCTGCGTTTTTATGCTATTTTAAAGCCATTTTTGTGTTATCCGAGCAAATTGATAATTCCTAATTTGCATTGTAAATAATTAATACTAATCACTATTGAAATGAAATTAAAAGCAATCTTAACAGCAATAATAATTATCACAATCGCAATAGGGGCTCAGGCGCAGGAAACCAAACCTGATAGGCAGAGGTTCTCGAAGCCCAACTTTATTATTATCCTTGCCGACGATTTGGGTTTTGGAGATGTAGGATATACCGGAAGTTCTCAAATCAAAACCCCGCATATCGACGCCTTGGCTAAATCAGGAGTTGTATGTACACAAGGTTATGTGTCTGCTCCGGTTTGTGGGCCTTCCAGAGCCGGACTGATGACGGGTAGAAATCAGGTGAATTTTGGTTACGACAACAATCTGGGTGAAACACTTCCGCAATTCAATGAAGACCATGCAGGCTTACCGGTAACCGAAAAAACCATTGCAGACCGACTGGCAGCATTAGGCTATACCAACGGAATAATTGGAAAATGGCATTTGGGTGAAGCAGCACACTATCATCCGTTGAAAAGAGGTTTCCACGAATTTTGGGGCTACCTTGCAGGAGGTCATAACTATTTTCAGCAAGAAGATGATGGGGCGAAATACAACCGACCTATTATTTCCAACTATAAAAAACCGCAACCCATAACCTATATCACCGATGATAAAGGCGATGAATGTGTCGACTTTATCAAAAGACATAAAGGCGAGCCTTTCTTTTTGTACGCGGCCTTTAATGCACCCCATGCGCCTATGCAGGCACTTGATAAAGATTTGAAATTGTACAAAGACATTGCAGATGAAAAACGCCGAACGTATGCAGCTATGGTACATCGTCTGGATGTCAATGTGGGACGGATTGTAAAGACCTTGAAAAAGCAAAAAATATACGACAATACAGTCATCGTATTTTTAAGTGATAACGGTGGGCCTGATACCAATAATGGTTCTATCAACGCACCGTTTAGAGGAAGAAAAGGAATTTTGCTGGAAGGTGGGATTCGCGTACCTTTTATCGTTTCGTATCCTGAAAAATTAAAAAGCGGTACCTATAACAAGGCCATTACATCCTTAGATTTGGCACCTACCTTTGTAGCACTTGCCGGCGGAAAAACTTTAAAAAAGGACAAACTGGACGGGGTAAATCTTTACCCCTACCTAAGCAATGCCACTCAAGATGCACCACACGAAACCATGTTATGGCGTTTTACCATCAGTGCCGGAATTCGAAAAGGCAATTGGAAATTGGTGCGACTACCAGACCGTTTGCCGATGCTCTTCAACTTAGACAAAGATATTGCTGAACAACACAATGTAGCGAGCGAAAATTGGGATTTGGTGGAAAGCATGCTAAAAGAATTGGGCGATTGGGATGTATCCACTCCGCATGTGCAATTTTTAGAAGGTGATAAATGGCGACGCAATCAGTTGAATCTATATGACAAGAAATACCAATTGACCCAACCGGAAAACGAATAAGGAACTTTAAAAAATAAAGATGAAAAAAATCAATCAACTAGTACTCATTTGTCTGTGTTTTGTGAGCCATTCTTTTTCACAAACCCCAACAGTCAAAGCCTCAGAAACCTATAAAGTGAAGCTGCAAACAGGAATTGTATACGGGCAAGGATTGAGTCATACCAGTATCAATAGCAAAGACGCCACCGAGCTAGATTTGTTATTAGATGCCTATGTTCCTGAAAATGATGTAAAAAATCGACCTGCAATTGTATTGATTCATGGGGGCGGTTTTCTGGGTGGATCCAGGGCCACCAAGAGTTTTAAATTTATAGGAAATTACTTCGCATCACGTGGATGGGTGGTTTTTTCAATCGACTATCGTTTGGGGAAACACAAAGGGACGGTACCCGAAAAATGGAACATGTTTGTTGAAAACAGACAGGATCTTAATCAAAAAAGAAAAACACAAGTATTGGCCATATATCCTGCTTTGCGTGATGCCAAAGCAGCCTTGCGTTGGGTGGCAGCCAATGCCGATACGTACCACATCAATACAGATTATATTACCGTAGGAGGTGGGTCCGCCGGTGCATTTACCGCAATTGGTGTAGGGATTAGCAAAGAAGATGCTTTTAAAACTGAAATCAGTACAGAGGTAGATCCCACTTTGAAGTCTACCCATCTGGAACAAACTTTTAAAGTGAGAAACATTGTAGACTATTGGGGAGGTATGGCGCCAATCGAATTGCATCAGGGAGTTTTTGGAACTGAGCATATGGACAAAACAGCGCCGCCAATTCTTATCGTCCATGGTACGGAAGATCCAACGGTCAAATTCAGTGAAGCCAAGAAATTGAAAAAAGCCTATACAACAGTAGGTGTTCCCTTTGAGTTAATTGCGCTGGAAGGAATGGGGCATGGTGTATGGAATGCTACTGTAGAAGGTAAGAACTTGTCGGAACTCACTTATGACTATTTAACAGAACAACAAGCGTTAAATGTAGAATAGTATGGCATTCAAAAGAATTTATATAAGCTTCTTGTTAGCGTTTTTCGTACAACTTAGTTTTGCTCAAAAGCAGCAAGGACGTCCCGCACCCAAAGAAGCCAACGTACCTGAGGGAATTCACTACGAAGTAAAACACTACCGAGAGGGAGCACATCCCAGAGCCTCAGAGTTATCTATTGCCTATAAAGACGATGGAAAAAGGAACAAGCCCGTGGTGGTATTTATTCACGGAGGCGGTTGGGCCAATGGTGATAACGATCAGGTAGTATGGCAAATGTTTAAGGTAGCGCAACAAGGGTTTGTTGGGGTTGGAATTTCCTATAGATTGATTTCTGAAGCCGCATTTCCGACCTGTATTTACGACGTGAAAGAAGCCATCCGCTATCTAAAAACTCTACAAAGTGAAATTCCGATCGATACGGAAAGAATCGGGGTTTGGGGCTATAGTGCAGGGGCGCATTTGGCCTTGATGATTGGTCTGACGCCAGAAGACGCGTTTAAAAGTGATGCCTATTCCGAATATGATTCGGCTGTAAAAGCATTGATGGTGGTTGCTGCGCCTACAGATTTTGTAACAAGAGTACAGACCGAAGGGGACATGCGCATTTTCAGTAAATCTCAAAATAAGGACAAAAAATTTCAGGAGGAGGTTGCTCCTTTGAGTTATATCCATAAAGAGCAGTTACCCATTTATATGCTACACGGAACCGCCGATGGCTTGGTAAAACCGTATCATTACCAAAATTTTGAACAACAATGTAAAAAAGAAGGCGTAAGCAATTTTAAATTGTTTGAATTTGAAGACGGTGGACATATGTTTCTATTCAAACGTCAGAAAGAAGTACTCCCTGTATTTAAAGAATTTTTAAAAAGTATTTAAACTATGAAAAACAACTATTCACTCGTATTTGCTTTGTTAATTGGCTTTTCGGTTTTTGCACAAAGTAGTTTTAAACCTTGGCGCTTTATCAATATTCCGGATTATCATAAATCGGAAGGTCTGGCTATCAATTCAAACGCCAGAGAAGAAAGGATTGAAGAAATGAAAGCAGGTTTTGTTGAAATGTACAAAGCACATGGAGGCGAACTGATTACCATTCCCGGAGATATTGTAAGCGGGCATTGGTATGAAAAAAAATATGTAGATAAATTCAATTCAAGACCCGGTTATGCAAATTATTCGGCTTCAGAGGTGGTAACGACTTCAGCAAAATTGGCGTATGAAGGCTTGTGGGGACTTATCCATGATGCCGGTTATGAAAATCTGTTGGTCGCTGTAGGGGATCATGAAATAGGAGACAATCCCTGGGGTAAAAATTCGGAAGTAGTCAAACATATTGAAACGTTTAGAGAAAGTTTTGCCAAAGTGTTTACAAAGGATGCACAAGGTCAGTCGCGGTTTACAGAAAAAATCGGAAACGCCTCACCACGACCGGTAGGTGCTAAATACGAACATACCTCAAACGCCTATCAGTACAAAAATATATTGTTTATCACGCTCGATATGTTTCGATATGAAGCGAAGGACCAAATATTGGGAAAAGAAGGTGTGGTAACAGGAGATATTGCCGGTAAACATTTTGAATGGTTGGAAAGCGTTCTTAAAGAAGCGCAACAGATTTCTTCGATCAAACATATTGTAGTACAATCGCATTTGCCGATTATCTATCCGGTACGGAAATATGCGAGTAGTGGTATGCTTGTAGACGACAGTGAAAGCGAAAGAATATTGAACCTCTTCCGTACTTATAATGTGGATTTATACCTGGCAGGAGAAGTCCATATGAACACAGTTACTAAAGATTCGAAATCGGATTTGATACAGTTTGTGGGTAGGGGGAACGACTTGTCGAACCGAAGCACCGTAGATGTTGAAAACGATAAACTAAGCATCACTACTTATCATAAAAACGGAGAAGTGCTGGGGGCTTTGATTATTGATAAAGGTAGCAAACAAACAGAAATTGTGGGTACAGGATTGTTGACGCCAATCGACCCGAAAGGTTTGCAAATTCATTGGAGTTTTGACGAGTTGTTAAGTCAGAAAGCCTATAAAAACAGCGTTGACGGAACCTTTCCAAAACAAGGAAAGCACACGCCTTTGATGAAAAACATTAAAAAGCCGCAAGCGTTTCTAAACGATGGAAGTTTTGACTACGATTATTCCTTAATCACAGGAAATGTAGGGGTGGAAAAAGGAATCATTGGCAATGCTGCAAAGATTGACAAAAACTCAAAACTTTTTGTACTGCCCATTGGTCCTTTAGATGCTGGATATGAAAGAACCATTTCCTGTTGGGTAAAAACAACGAACAGTGGAAGGCAACTTATTTTTAATAGCGGTTCTTTCTGGACGAAAAAAGGACAATTTTTCAATTTGAGTTTGAACGAGGGTGAAGTAGAAGTGTCTTTACGTCCCGAATTGGTGTCCCATACCGAAGGGGCGAAAGTAAACGATGGAAACTGGCATCAGATTGCCCTGGTATTGCCAAAAAAGAACGGGAAATTGAAAGATATTCAGTTTTATGTCGATGGACAAGAGTTAAAGACAAAAGCGACTGAGAAACCTGAGGTAAAAATCAATACTTCCCAATCCAATTGGATGTCTGTGGCCATGCATGCTTCCCCTTACAAAACCAATTTGGCAAAAACGATGGATATGGTAAGCTATCAGGGCTTATTGGATGATTTTTGTATTTGGACCCGCGGTTTGACAGCCAAAGAAGTCATGCATAGCTATATACAGGGACTCAAGGGAATCAGTGCATTGGAATTGGAAAAGAAACCATAAGTCATTGAACGTCATTTGGTGCATGTTTGCAATTTCCATAATACCTTGTTTCTGTTCAGTTCTGTCATTTCAAAACCGTTCTTAACAGACTTATTGGGTGTTGTGCGGTTCTTTGGGTTCCGTCAAAAATTTGGTGCCTGCAACTGGTTCCAGCAGCCACAATTTCAACAGCAGCATCTGTATTTCTGATTTTAGGGAATAAGGTGTCTTCTCCGACTTGCATGCTGATGTCATAATGTTCTTTTTCATAACCGAAAGAACCCGCCATGCCACAGCAACCTGAATTGATGAGTGTCACACTAAAGTTTTCAGGGATGTTCAACATCGCAAAAGAAGTAGACATGTTGGTCAAGGATTTCTGATGGCAATGACCATGGATTTTTATCGTTTTCTCTTCGGAACTAAATTGTTCGGCAGTGATGTTTCCTTTTTCAATTTCTTTTTGGAAAAACTCTTCCAAAGTAAGGGTGTTTTTAGAGATATGTGCTGCACTCTCTTTATCATCGGCCAAACGCAGGTATTCATCTCTAAAAGATAAAATAGCAGAAGGTTCAATTCCTATCAGAGGAACTGTTTCGGAGACCAAAGTTTTAAAATGATTGACGTTAAAATTAGCCAATGCTTTTGCCTGGTCCAAAAGTCCTTTTGACATAAAACTTCTTCCACTTTCTTTATGGTCAGTAATAACCACTTGGTAGCCTAATTTTGAAAGCACTTCGATACTATCGATCCCCACATTGGCATCGTAATAATTGGTAAATTCGTCTATAAAAAGGTGGAGTAGGCCATTTTTATAGGTGTTGGCATCCAATCTGTCTTTGTTTGCTTTGTACCATTTTAGCACGGTTTGATTTGCCAAACTAGGAATGCTTCTTTTCGGAGCGATTCCCATTATATTTTTAGCAATAGGAGTATTTAAAATGGCATTGGTAAGTTTTGGTGCGATACTTCCCAGTTTGTTCCATTTTACATTATCAGCAAACATGCGGGTTCTAAAAGAAATGCCGTTTTCTTTTTGATACTGATATAAAAACTCTGACTTTAAAGCAGCAATATCTACATTACTCGGGCATTCGCTAGCACAGGCTTTGCAACTTAAACACAAGTCGAAAACTTCTTTTAGTTCTTTATGATCGAATTTATTTGGTTGATCACTATTTGTCAAAAATTCACGTAATGCATTTGCTCTGGCACGGGTCGTATCTTTCTCGTTTTTGGTTGCTCTATAACTCGGACACATAGTTCCACCGGCACTCGCTAATTTTCTACAATCTCCAGATCCATTACATTTTTCAGCTGCTCTAATAATTCCTTGTGAATCAGAAAAATCTTGAATGGTTTTAATTTCTGGTTCCACACGATCAACCTCATAACGTAGCGATTGATCCATGGGTAAAGCATCTACAATTTTTCCTTTATTGAAGATATTATTAGGGTCAAAAGTGTATTTTATTTTTTTGATGAGTTCATAATTCTTTTCACCTATCATCATCGGAATAAACTCTGATCTCACAATTCCATCTCCATGTTCGCCACTCATAGAACCTCCATATTTTTTCACAAGTTTAGCGACATCGGAAGTTATTTCTCTAAACAGTTTTACGTCGGTAACTTTCTTCAAATTCAAAATAGGACGTAAATGCAATTCTCCGGCACCGGCATGGGCGTAATACACCGCATCTTGACCGAATTTTTCCATCATGGCGCTAAATTCTGCGATGTAATTCGGTAAATCGTTCACTTCAACTGCCGTATCCTCAATACAAGCCACGGCCTTGTTATCTCCAATAATATTACCCAATAGTCCTAAACCAGCTTTTCGCAAGGAAAAGGCTTTGTCAATATTTTCCCCTTCTAATTTCGGATAGGCATAACCAAACTTATTTTTTTGCAAATCCGTGATGAGTTTGTCAGCTAAGGAATGGGCAAGTTCTTTGCTTTCTGCGGATACCAATAGCATTAAGATTGCTTTAGGATCTCCTTCTACAAAAAAGCGATTTTTTAGCTGCTCTCTGTTGTTTTTGGTACAATCTAAGATGGTTTTATCCATCAATTCACACATAAATAAATTGTGTTTCATAGCGGTAACAACAGCCTCCATACTCTCTTGAATGGAAGTAAAATGTGCCGCTACCAAGACACTTTCTTTGGGAGGCAGCTCATTAACTTCAACAGTTATCTCCGTTGTAAATGCCAAGGTGCCTTCACTACCGCAAAGCAATTTTGCAATATTGATGTCTTGCTCGGAATCAGAAAAAGCAGCCGTATCAATTAAAGTATCTACAGCATACCCATTGTTTCTTCGGTGGATGTTTTTCTTTGGAAATCCTTTTTTAATTTCCTCTTGTGTCTCCGATTTCGATAGTTCGGATAGGAGGGTAGCATAAATGTTGTTTTCTAAAGTATCACCAATTGCTTTTTCTTCAAAGGCCTCTTTTTTTAAGGCGCCAAAGGTAACTTCACTTCCATCGGACAATACGGTATCTAAGGAAACCACTTTGTCTCTGGTGACTCCAAATTGAATGGAAGTAGTACCAGATGAATTATTCCCCACCATACCACCAATCATACAGCGATTTGTGGTGGAGGTATCCGGACCAAAAAACAATCCATAAGGATGTAAGAAAAGGTTCAACTCATCTCGAATGACTCCGGGTTGCACGGTTACCGTTTTGTTTTTTTCATCTAAAGAAACGATATTGGTAAAATGTTTGGAAACATCCACAACGATTCCATCACCCACACATTGTCCTGCGAGAGAAGTCCCCGCAGTACGAGGGATTAATGAGATGTTTTGCTCCTGTGCAAACTGAATTAATTTTTTAATATCGGATGCATTTTTCGGAAAACAAACTGCTAAAGGTATTTTGCGGTAAACAGAAGCGTCCGTTGCATAAATACTCTGGTGTAATTTGTCGAAATAAAGTTCTCCTTCAATGTTTTTAGAAAGTTGTTGTAGTTTATCTTTTATAGGCATTTATTAAAATATTTTGGGAGGAAAGTATTAAACTTGAACTTAAAACACATGTTCTTTTAATTATAATAAAACCCTTGATACAACCAACGTTTAGTATATAGCAAGTAGGGCAGTAGAAAGCGATAAACTTTCAAGTCTGCACTGAGCCAAAGAGTTGTATTTTGTTTTTAATTTATTCATTCTTAAAAGTCAAATTTTAGAATATTTCCCTTGCGGGCAATCTAACGATTTGGCGGAGTTGGTAATTAGCATTGGACTTTCGTAAACAACCGAACGCCCTATTGGCTATATACCTTGTTAGCAAAAGTTATTTATAACTTACTTGTATTGATGATTACTTCATAAACGCCTCCTTCATCTAAAGCAACAAATATTCTTTCTTTGCTTTCTGTACTAATTAATTTTATATCAAGAATGCCTCCATTTTCTTCATCAGGATAAGTCTCTTCTTCCCAATTTGCCCCACCATTTTTTGAATAATATAGTGTTAAGGGCTGATTTTTAGACCCTTTGATCCATTTTCCGGTAAAGAGCAAATTGGAATTAGTTTCACTTACACCAATACCATTAAAGAAATGAGCTTCTTCATGTCTATTAATAAGTGTTTCCCATGTTGTACCATAATCAGAAGTTTTATTTAGTTCTCCTTCCCAACCAACATAAATATTTTGGGGGGTGTTTTGATCAAAAAAAATTTCTTCTACAACTGTAGGATTAGGCACAAGATCAGACCATTCATTCTGTATCAAATCGTTCTGTAAATGAATCAAATATCCATTCTCAATACTTCCTTGTCCTCCAAACCAAATATCTTTGTTTATTTTAGGATTTATCCCTATCATCATACCAGTTGCAATTGTTCCCCATTCACCCCATACAATTTCCCATGAAGTACCTTTATTGGAGGATTTAGCCAAAACCCCATAACCCGTGGCATATAAAATTTCATTGTCTTCATCCCATGAAAAATCGGTTATCAGTTCAGGAAAATTTAGGTCAATAAAATTAGTATCTTTTATGGACCAAGTAGTCCCCCCATCCATAGATTCGTAGATTTCTGCATTCCCCATTTCTTTATCATATGAAGCTAATAGATGTTGTTCGCTAATTGCCACTATATCTACAATTTTCTTTCCTTGCAGTCCTATGGGCAAAAACTCATTTGATGAATTTACATTCATTTGGTAAATACCATCATTAGATATGGCATACAAGTTGTTTTCGTACAATTCGAGCCTGTTTACTATTAGACCATCCAAGCCAATTTTCTTCCATATAAAAGAAGGACTAGGTTTCTCAACAGATTCATCAGTATCACAGCTGCATAAATAAGCTAAACTGAATAATATTAGAAAAATAGATTGTATTTTAGCTATTGTCATATTCACTTTTTTTAGATGAATTTTAATTTAAAATAGGTGCTTGATTTTTGCTAACTATTGGTTATGTCAAGGGTTTTAACTCAAATAATCAACTATTTATTTTTTGAATACAACTGTTTCTTTACCTTTTCCAGCTTTTAATGCTGCAGTAAGTATTTTATGCTGCATTAAAGTTTCTTCTGGTCTGATACATCCGTAAATTGGTAATTCTTTAGACGGGTTTGCAGCTTCTTCAACAAAAGATGCCCACATTTGCAACATCGCATCTGTAAATCCGAATTCAAAAATACCACCCGTAATAGTTTCATGAGCAGAAGAATAACCAAGGTCTTCTCTTCTCCATTCTTGAACACCACCAGTTTTATAATGCATGGTTTCTAAAGTTTTAGGATTTTTAGTACTAAAACGGGCACTAAATTCTGTTCCTAAAATTTCGATATACCAAGTATTTGTTTCACCTGGAGCAATACGATAGGTTTTGATATTCATCGGGAAAGAATACTCATCTTGTGGGTGATCCACTTCACAAGTTATAGATGCATTGTCCCAAGTTTCACAGGGTACAATATTTCCTTTTCCGTCTGGTCTTTCTGTTACAATATTAGAAAGTGACGCAGAAATGTTTTTAGGAATCCATCCATGACGAATAGGAATATGTAAACCGTGCATACCAAGGTCTCCCATACAGCCATATTCTCCATTTACGTTTATCATTCTTTTCCAGTTGATCACTTTGTCCGTATTTAAATCTGAGGAATGCATAAAACCTGCATTTACAGAAATAATTTGACCCCAAGGATTCTTTTGAATAAATTCTTGAATAGCCATGGCTCCTGGGAAATATGGAAACTCAGACGAACATCTCACAAATACTTCAGGATTCGCATCAATTGCTGCCATGATTTTTTCATTGGCCTCCAAATCGATTCCGAAAGGTTTTTCTCCCATTAAATGCTTACCGGCATTGATAATATCTACATACAAATCTGCATGTAAAATATGTGGTACCGCACAATAAATGGCATCAATATCATCACTAGCAAGCAATTCTTTATAATCCTTGGTTACTATTTTTATAGAATCAAAGTTGTCCGTGTACCATCCATATAAATCTTCATTTACATCACAGATTCCTGCGATTTCTGGTTGAACACTGGTATTTAATAGTGCAGGCCAACGAGAACTTGCAACTGCAAATTCACGTCCCATTAGTCCGCAACCAATAATACCAAACTTCATTTTTTTCTTGTTATTTGCCATTATAAATTAATTAGATTTTAAAATTGCCATTGCTTGTTCTGGAGTTGCTTTGTCATGTACAATCGCCATCAATGCTTTTGTCATTCCAGATGGGTTTTCGTGCTGAATGATATTTCTACCATAAACAATCCCTTTAGCTCCTTGTTGCATTAAGTCATAGGTTCTTTTTAAAATTTCCGGTTCTGGTGCTCTACCACCTCCACGAGGAAGTACAGGACGACCCGCAATTTCAATAATTCTGTGGTAGTCCTCAACATTATCACAAGGATCTGCTTTAATTACATCTGCTCCTAATTCACATGCTTGACGTACCAATGGTAAGATTTTATCAATATCACCATCTACCATATACCCTCCTTTTTCAGCATTGTCTCTCATTACTAGAGGTTCAACGATTAAAGGCATCCCGTATTTTTCACATTGCGGTTTTAATTTTGCGATGTTTTGAACACATTGATGGTGTAATTCTGGTTGGTTTGGCATACGTAATAAATTTACCACAACAGCAGCAGCATCTAAACGAACTGCTTGCTCAACGGCATCTTCAATTAAGTAACTATATAGGTAGTGAGGTAATTTTGACGGATAGATGTTCGCAACATCTGTTCTCAATACCAGTGCAGGTTTATTCTTTCCAGGGATTCTTTGTAAGATTTTTGCTTGTCCAACTGATAACTGGATGGCATCTGGTTGTGCTTCAACAATTGTTTTAATTGCATCTTCCATGTTTTCAATCCCATCAATAAAACTACGTTCATTGAAGAAACCATGATCAATTGCTACATCTAAACAATTTCCTGATTCACTAAAAAGTCTGTTTAATCGATAATCTACCATAATCTAATCTTGTTTTTAATTGTTTTTTAATTGATTTTGTTTAGCGAAAACATCGTTTTGTTAAGTTGTTTAAATAATCGCTAAACCTAACTATATGTAATACGGTTGAATTTTAAAATACCCCTATAAAAAGAAAATGTTTAATTGAGAAAAATCTATTTTTTTTAAAACCACATGAACCGTGTTTTTTTACAAGGAATCAATATTCATTTGGTTAGGATTGCAATCCACCTTTTTAAGATGTCGTTGCTATTGTTTTATCAGAATTTTTCGTCGTACATCCTTTCGTTAATGGTGATTTTAACGAGCTAATTATGCGTTCTTAGTATTCAAAGAACTCTTCATTTTTATTGATACAACCAAAAGTTTTGATATTTTTTCTTCCCTTGTGTTTATTCTTTGGTGATGGTTTCATCCAAATTAAACAATACTTGGGCAGTTAGCATGAATGCCGCAGTTTTTGCAGGGTCGGTTTCCATACGTTTGTAGTCTCCTTGCGCTAACAATTTCGTTGCTTTGTCTTCTTTATTTTCAAATCGTTGTAGCGCGTTGGTATAATATTTTTCTAGTACCTCAAACTCTTCTGTATGTGGTTGTCGAATTAAAATTCGCTGGAATAAGGAATGTAACGTTTGGGTGTCATCTTTATTTTCCAAGATCATGTTTTCTGCCAATACACGAGCGGCTTCTAATATTTGAACATCGTTTTGCATAGCGAGGGCCTGCAATGGGGTGTTTGTTTTTTGACGTCTTACCTCACAATTGTCACGCGTAGGCGCATCAAATAGGGTCATACTTGGTGGGGGCAATGTTCGTTTCCAAAAAGTATATAAGGAACGTCGGTAAAGATTATCACCAACATCTTGTACATATTTCCCTAAAACTCCTCTAGTACCACCAGCACTGGTTTCTTCCCAAAGTCCTGGAGATTGGTAAGGTTTCACACTTGGGCCGCCAATTTCTTCATGCAATAAACCACTAACTTGTAACATATAATCGCGAATCATTTCACCACTCATTCTAAATCGAGTTGCTCTGGCAAGCAACCTATTTTCAGGATCTAGTTTTAATAATTCTTGATTCACTTCTGAACTTTGCTGATAGGTAGCCGAAAGAATCATTTTTTTCAACAAATATTTTATATCCCAATCATGATCCATAAAATCTCTTGCCAACCAATCCAATAATTTTGGATGTGAAGGCAAACTTCCTTGCACACCAAAGTCTCCTGAAGTGAGTACCAAGCCATCCCCAAACAACATAGCCCACATTCTATTTACAAAAACGCGTGCTGTTAACGGATTGTTTTTATCGGTTAACCAATTCGCTAAGCCCAATCTGTTTTTTTCAAATTTGTCAGAAAAGGGTAAAATAAATTCTGGTGTATTAGGTTGAACAGAATCCGTGGGTTGCGTATATTCTCCTCTATTGAAAATAAAAGTCGTTCTAGGTAAGGAGTCATTCATCACCATAACGTTGATAGAATCTCCTTCTTTTTTATTGATGTATGATAATATTCCTGCTGTTTCATTATCTGTAATGGTCATAAAAGGAGCATCGGCAAAATAGTTATTTTTAGCTGCTGCCACGGCATCCAATTGGAGTCCTTTTTCTGCTACTTGATTGAAAAAGGAATAGAATTCGAAATAATTTTTTTGCGTGAGCGCATCGTATTTATGATCATGACATTTGGCACATTCTAAAGTGAGGCCCAAAATTCCTTTTCCTAAAGTATTGGTTCTATCGACAACATAATAAGAACGGTATTCTGCTGGAATAACACCCCCTTCTTGGGTAATGGGATGGTTTCTGTTAAAACCAGTGGCCAAAATTTGTTCTTTTGTAGCATTTGGTAATAAATCACCTGCCAATTGCCAGGTTAAAAATTCATCATAAGGTACATTCGTATTAAAGGCATGTATGACCCAATCTCGCCATGGCCACATAGATCTATAACTATCATCTTGATAACCATGAGAATCTGCATAACGTGCCACATCCAACCAAGCTTGTGTCATCCGTTCTCCATATGCGGGAGTAGCCAAAAAGATGTCAATAGCTTTTTCCAATCCTTTTTCTGATTTGTCTGAGAGCAGTTCTTTTAACTGGTTCTGTTTTGGAGGCAATCCTGTTATATCGAGACTAATTCTTCGGATTAAGGTTTCAAAATTAGCTTGCTTTGAAGGTTTTAAATTGTTGTCTTCTAATTTGGCTAAAACAAAGGCGTCTATTTCATTATGTCCCCATTCTGAAACTTCACTTTTTGGAAGTACTGCTTTTACTGGAGCTGTATAGGCCCAATGTTTTTCAAATTTTGCACCTTGCTGGATCCATTTTTTTATGAGTTTTTTTTCATACCCATTTAAGAATAGTTTTGAGTCCGTAGGAGGCATAAGTAAGGCTTCATCTTCAGAAATGATGCGCTGGTACAATTCACTTTTATTTGGTTTTCCTGAGACAATAGCAAAATGCCCTGGGTTTTCTCTGAGTTCACGATACGCCTCTTCTTCGGTGTCTAAACGTAGCGCTGCTTTTCTTTTAGTGGCATCTGGCCCATGACAGGTGTAGCATTTGTCCGAGAGTATGGGTTTTATATGAAAATTATAATCAACAATATCAGGGATTTTTAGAGCCGCATATACGGCTTCTTTTTTATCAAAAACGCCTTTTTTTAGCGCAAACAAAAGTGCAGTTAAACCTGTGAGAATGCTAAAGAGTACTATTTTGTTTTTCATGTGTTACTACCGTTTTTATATAAAACCTAAGCTGTTTTGAAAAAGTGATAGACAATACGATGGATTGAAGAAACCATGATCAATTACTCTAACTAAACAAGTTACGAATGCATTAAAAAAAACTGCTCAATCGTTAAATCGAACCATATACATTACGTTGAAACTTTCATATACCCCTATAAAACCATCTAATTTTACAAATAATCGGGATTCATTTTATCAGAATTTTTTTATGGTACGCGGATTCATTAATTACAATCTTAACCGAATATATTCTAAGAGTAAGATTGCTTAGGTATAATTAATAGTCAAAGATTTCTTCATTTTTATCGATACAACCAAAAGTTTGGATCAATGCATTTTTGTTTGATACCGTTAAAGGTTCTTTAGAAACATAATTGCGCATTCTACATCCAAACATAGAAATGGTCGCTTTTTTATTTCCCTTCACTGTCATAAAATCATAGGAAACACCAAGATTTGTGAGTACAGGATTATTTCCAGAAAAAGCTTCTACATTTGAAAGTGATGTATGTCCCATTCCTTCAATAATAATGGGATGAATATCCTTTACAGAGGTTCCTGCATTTGCAATAATAGAACCCTGAGAAATTTGCCAGTTTCTGTTGAAAGAATTGTTACCCAATTTATGGATTCCAACAGTTACACAATCAAAATTGAAATTTGTAAGTTGTCCATAGGATTCACCACCAAGTTGAATTCCACCATAGGTTCCAAAAGTAAAGACATCCATCAATTGTGCATTGTCAGTGTGTTCAATGGAATAAGCAAATGTTTTTTTTGCAATGACGGCATCAATAATTGCGTTGGAATTTCGTCCCAAGAATGCTCTTCGAATTGCCGGATTCACATGACAATGTAAAATTCGAGGAATGTCATAACAATAATCGATTTGAATGAATATGCCGCTTAGCGGATACCCATAGCAATGTTCAACGGTTAGTAATTCACTAATAAGACCCGGGTGTGCTTTAAAATCGATGGCTAAATACTCTCCATAAAAAGTTAAATTGTTTAAGGTAACTCCTTGGGTTGAAGTTTCAGATAGTTTGATAGTAGCAGGGTATGCTATGTTTTTTGAAGGGTCTTTATGTGTCTGCTTTGAGTACCAAAACTGAATTCCTTTTATTTGAGTTGCGGACTCTACGGTTATAAAAACATTTTTTTTATCAGTAATTTCAAACACACTTCCAACAGGTTGCGGTTTTGTAGGGTGTGCTGTACCTCTTGGTGTAGCTGCATTTACACCCACTAAGGAAACATTCTTTTTTAAGATGATACCCCCGTTGATAGGATAAGGAGTTTCGGTTGGGTCAATATAGATGACGCCTCCTTTGGCAGACAAACCGTCAATTGCTTTTTGTAAGTTGTTTTTATTTACTTCGGGAGAATTGGAGGAATGACTCCAAAACTCAGAATGCTTTGTCCATGAATGACTCCTAAGAATAGGATGGATATGATGAGTGTTGCTAATTGCTTTTTCATGATTGATTTTAAATTGATATTTTACTGTTTTTTTACAAGGAATCAATATTCAGTTGGTTAGGATTGTAATCCTCCTTTTTAAGATTCCGTTGCTATTATTTTATCAGAATTTTTTCGATGTACACCCTTTCATTTTTATCGATACAATCAAAAGTTTGGATAATTGCATTTTTGTTTGATATAGTTATGGGATCTTTTGTAGTATATTCTCCAAATTATATACGCATTACAAATTTACTTCTCCAACTTTAAAACAGCAAACTTGCCCTTGTTCCATCCATGAACTAAAATATACAGTTGCTTTGAACCATCTGAGTCTGTTACGATATGAGGCCATGCCTGATGAATATTAGTCAAATTAGGAATACTTAAGTCTCCTGGTACAATCGTAGATGTAAGCTGCTTGCTCGTATGTACATAAATCGGTGCAGATTTTTGCTCGCCAATGGCGTGCAAAGCATTCATAAAATAATGTTCGGATTTGTAAGACACATTGCAAACGAGACTTCCCTCAGGAATAGCATCAAAGATTTCGACAAACGTACCTTTCTTTGTAAATTTCACAACCTGACCCGCTGCTCGGTTTGCCACAAGAATATAGCCCTCATGAGCATACACGCCATGTGCTGTTTGAAACTGACCAGGCTTGTCTCCTTTACCTCCCCATGCTAGTTTTCCCCAACTCCAAGTGCCCTTTTTTTCTTTAATGGTAAGCGCGAAATCGCCATCAGAATAGCCATGAACAACGTAGAGTGTCCCGTTTAAATAGGTCACATCTGTAACACCAAAATTACTGTCTTTGGATGCAAAATATTCGTTGGCCTCCTTAAATTTGAATTCATTTCCAGTTGGCTTTACAATTTCACTCACAATTTTTCCGTCCAATGTCAACACAAGTACTCTCTTTCCTTCCTGTGCAATCGCAAGTAATTTTTGGCCTTTATGAACAAAGAAAACAATACCATGGATATTGTCCTTTAAGCGTTCATCAGTTCCAATAGTTGTCCATTTTGTAAGGTCAGGACTAATGGAACAAAGACCATATCCCGGAATTCCAGTGTAAATGATTCCTGTCTCAGGATCTTCATTAAAACCCCCATGCATTTTTGGTTCGTGCTCTATAGCATCTTTTGGAAATGCAGCAGTAAGCTCTTGATCCCACGAAAAAACAAAGTCTCCTTGGCCTGTTACTAATTTTGCTTTTTTAGCAGAATGAATCGCATCTTTTGATCCATGATCATGATGGTGTCCATCTTTATGACCATGCGAATGATGATCATGGTCAGATTGAGCTATTAAAGAGTGTGACAGCCCAAGAGCCATCCATAGTGCAAAAATCGTACGTGTAGTTTTTTTTATCATGGTTTGTTTTTTGATTGTTCTTTTACTGCTCCTTTTTAATAGAATCTGTTTGAATAAAGGCTGCTCTTAGTTCTTCAGATATTCCACTGATAATTCGTAGCTCTGGGTTGTTCCCTTGCAACTGGTCTATCCCATTTTGTGAAATATTGGTTTCGTAGATAAAAAGATTTTTCAAATTTTTAAAATTCGAAAGAACTGCTGTACTTTTATCGCCTATTTCAGTCTCTGAAACCTTTAAGGATTTTAGTTTTGTAAGCGTATTTAAAGCTTCTATTTCATGATCGGTAATAGCCGTTTTATCAATTTCCAAGGATTCTAAATTTGTGCAACTAGCCACAAATTCAATTTCTTTTGCTTCAATAGGCAATCCGCTTAGATCCAATTCAATAATATTATTGCGAATAGCGTTCAGCCTCAAAATCAAATCCGGATTATAAGTAGGAGGGGTGTACATGTTTATACTGAGTGCATTTGTGTTACCAAACACTCTTCTTATGGTGACATAATCTGATTCCAAACGTTGAATTGTACTATCTTGTACGATTGGTAAAACACTCCATTTTTCTAGTTGATTTGGAGACATCATCTTCGTAACCAATTTAGCCAAGGGTTGATTTGTTTTCAAATCATTCAACCTTAAAGTATCTGAAGCACCTAATGAAATCCATTCTTTTATAATTTCAATTTCAGTTGTGCTTAGCTGTTTTTTTCCTTCGGGAGGCATATGTTCCTTATCCTCTTTTGGAAGGTACAATCGATTTAGTAACACACTTTTATCTGGATTTCCAGCATGTATAGAGCTACCATTTTCGCCACCTTTTATCAAGTCTTTGAGGCTGGTTACTACGAGTTCTCCTTTTTGTTTGTTTGGATTGTGGCAAGACACACAATTTTGTTCCAATATGCGATCAACAATATGCTCGTAAATTAATGGGTTGTCCGGTATTTTCGCATAACTTTTGTCTTTTGGCATGTCTAAAAAGTTCTCGCCATGGGTAATAGAACCCCCATAATGTCCTGTAATTGCCACTAAAAAAATCAAGATGATTTGCAGCGTTTTTGTTCCGATATGCTGTCCGTAATTTAGAGTTTCCAACCAGTACCAAAGGGCAGCAAAAAGGGCTACTCCTGCACCTAACCATTGGTGCCAAAACAGAAGGTCGCCTTTCTGACTTTCATCCAAGCCTAATAAAAAACCTGATATCGCTGTGATCAAAGCAGTTAATGTAGCAGTGATTAACAATAAAGCAGCAACCTTTTTTTGTGTAAAACTAGTAAAAACCGCTACGACCAATAATACAATTGGAAAATGTAAAATTAACGGATGCCATCGGCCTAGCCAAGAGACCAAAACAGGAGGTTTTATATAAGATTCAAAGCACAAACAAAATAAGAGAAATACAGAAAGACCAAACACGAGATAGCCAATCCATCTTTTTTTATACAACTGTTCCATAAATTAGGTTAAAATATCGTTTATTACATTACCAGCGACATCGGTTAATCGAAAGCGACGTCCTTGATCTTTGAAAGTTAATTGTTCATGATTGAGGCCCATAGCATGCATAATAGTTGCATGGAAATCGTGTACATGTACGGGGTCTTTTACCACATTGTATCCAAATTCATCGGTTTGCCCATAAGAAATTCCTGGTTTGATACCGCCACCAGCCATCCAAATACTAAAAGCTCTTGGGTGATGATCTCTACCAAAGTTTTTTGGGTCAAATGATTCTCCTTGTACATAATTTGTACGTCCAAATTCTCCGCCCCAAACCACCAACGTATCTTCTAGCATACCGCGTTGTTTTAAATCCATAATAAGTGCAGCCGAAGCTTGATCTACATCCTTTGCCTGTCCGGCCATATCATTGGGCAAATTAGCATGTTGATCCCAACCTTGATGGTACAATTGAATAAAACGAACCCCTTGTTCTGCCAACCTTCTTGCCTGTAAAGCATTGGCAGCAAAAGTTCCCGGTACTTGAGAATCTTCTCCGTATAAATCGATGATATGTTGCGGTTCTTTTTTGATATCCATAACATCAGGTACAGACATCTGCATACGGTAGGCCATTTCATATTGGGCAATGCGCGATTCTATCTCATTATCACCCGTCTCAACATGGTGTATTTTATTTAAGGAAGACACATGGTCTAATAAATGTCGCTTGTCTGATCGCGAAAGTCCGTCAGGGTCATTAAGATACAAAACAGCATCTTTGCTCGAACGCATTAAAACCCCTTGGTGTTTAGAATCTAAGAAACCACTTGACCATAGTTTGGAATACAATCCTTGGCTGATTCCTTTTCCTTTGGACGTTAGTACAACAAAGTTAGGCAGATTTTTATTTTCATTTCCCAATCCATAACTCATCCATGAACCCATACTTGGTCGTCCAGATTGTTGGGTACCCGTTTGAAAAAAGGTAATGGCAGGGTCGTGGTTGATGGCATCGGTATGCATGGATTTCACAAAGCATATTTCATCGGCAACTTTACCAATATGAGGAAAATAATCACTTACCCAAGCACCGCTTTTTCCATACTGTTTATATTTTACAGCAGAGGGCATTAAAGGGAATTTTGCTTGTTCAGAACTCATACCTGTCAATCGTTGACCATTTCGAACAGAATCTGGAAGATCTTCTCCCATTCTTTTTATCAAGGTTGGTTTGGGATCAAAGGTTTCGATATGTGATGGCGCTCCAGCTTGAAATAAATAGATGATTCTTTTCGCTTTAGGAGCAAAATGAGGAATTCCTAAAGGCTGGTTAGGCATTGCTTTTGGCGCACCTCCTGATAATAGGTCAGGAATTAATAGTGAGCCCAATGCTAAGGAACCAATTCCAGTACTTAATTGTGAAAAAAAGTGTCTTCGGTTAATTTTTAGGGGACTTTCAAGTTTTGATATTTTTTCTTCCATGGTGTTTATTCTTTCGTGATGGTTTCATCCAAATTAAACAATACTTGGGCGGTTAGCATGAATGCCGCTGTTTTTACGGGATCGGTATCGCTATGCTTATAGGTTCCTTGCGCTAACAATTTCGTTGCTTTTTCTTCTTTATTTTCAAATCGTTGCAGCGCGTTGGTATAATATTTTTCTAGTACCTCAAACTCTTCTGTATCGGGTTGTCGAATTAAAATTCGCTGGAACAAAGCATGTAAAGTTTTGGTGTCATCTTTATTTTCCAAGATCATGTTTTCTGCCAATACACGAGCGGCTTCTAATATTTGAACATCATTTTGCATAGCGAGGGCCTGCAATGGGGTGTTTGTTTTTTGACGTCTTACCTCACAATTATCACGTGTAGGCGCATCAAATAGGGTCATATTTGGTGGGGGAGAAGTACGTTTCCAAAAGGTGTATAAAGACCTTCGATATAATTTCTCTCCTTTGTCTTGTACGTAATTTTTTAACAATCCTGTGCCTGAAGTTGTTTCTGCCCACAGTCCTACCGGTTGATATGGTTTTACACTGACTCCACCAATTTCGCTGTTCAATAAGCCACTTACAGTTAGTACATAATCACGAATCATTTCACCACTCATTCTAAAGCGCGTAGCTCTGGCAAGCAATCTATTTTCAGGATCTAGTTTTAATAATTCTTGATTCACTTCTGAACTTTGCTGATAGGTAGCCGAAAGAATCATTTTTTTCAACAAATATTTTATATCCCAATCGTGATCCATAAAATCTCTTGCCAACCAATCCAATAATTTTGGATGTGAAGGCAAACTTCCTTGCACACCAAAGTCTCCTGAAGTGAGTACCAAGCCATCCCCAAACAACATAGCCCACATTCTATTTACAAAAACGCGTGCTGTTAGCGGATTGTTTTTATCGGTTAACCAATTCGCTAAGCCCAATCTGTTTTTTTCAAATTTGTCAGAAAAGGGTAAAATAAATTCTGGTGTATTAGGTTGAACAGAATCCGTGGGTTGCGTATATTCTCCTCTATTGAAAATAAAAGTCGTTCTTGGTAAAGAATCATTCATCACCATAACCTTGATAGAATCTCCTTCTTTTTTATTGATGTATGATAATATTCCTGCTGTTTCATTATCTGTAATGGTCATAAAAGGAGCATCGGCAAAGTATTTTTTAATGGTAGCGGGACCTGCCATCATCCGCAAGCCTTTTTCGTCTACCTGATTAAAGAACGAATAGAGTTCAAAATAATTTTTTTGTGTGATTTCATCATATTTATGATCATGACATTTGGCACATTCTAAAGTGAGGCCCAAAATTCCTTTTCCTAAAGTATTGGTTCTATCAACCACATAATAAGAGCGATATTCTTCATCAATTACGCCCCCTTCTTGGGTAATGGGATGGTTTCTGTTAAAACCAGTTGCTAAAATTTGTTCTTTTGTAGCATTTGGTAATAAATCACCTGCCAATTGCCAGGTTAAAAATTCATCATAAGGCACATTTGTATTAAAGGCATGTATGACCCAATCTCGCCATGGCCACATGGATCTATAATTATCATCTTGATAGCCATGAGAATCTGCATAACGTGCCACATCCAACCAAGCTTGTGTCATCCGTTCTCCATAGGCTGGTGACGCCAAAAAGATGTCAATAGCTTTTTCTAAGCCTTTTTCTGATTTGTCTGAGAGCAGTTCTTTTAACTGGTTTTGTTTTGGAGGCAATCCTGTTATGTCGAGACTAATTCTTCGGATTAAGGTCTCAAAATTAGCTTGCTTTGAAGGTTTTAGATTGTTGTCTTCTAATTTGGCTAAAACAAAGGCGTCTATTTCATTATGTCCCCATTCTGAAACTTCACTTTTTGGAAGTACTGCTTTTACTGGAGCTGTATAGGCCCAATGTTTTTCAAATTTTGCACCTTGCTGGATCCATTTTTTTATGAGTTTTTTTTCATGAGCCATTTAAGAATAGTTTTGCCTCCGCAGGAGGCATCAGTAAGGCTTCATCTTCAGAAATGATGCGCTGGTACAATTCACTTTTATTTGGTTTTCCTGAGACAATAGCAAAATGCCCTGGGTTTTCTCTGAGTTCACGATACGCCTCTTCTTCGGTGTCTAAACGTAGATTTGCTTTTCTTTTAGTGGCATCTGGCCCATGACAGGTATAGCATTTGTCCGAGAGTATGGGTTTTATATGAAAATTATAATCAACAATGTCAGGGATTTTTAGAGCCGCATATACGGCTTCTTTTTGATCAAAAACGCCTTTTTTTAGCGCAAATAAAAGTGCGGTTAAACCTGAAAGG
Organism: uncultured Flavobacteriaceae bacterium; assembly: GCA_943789365.1. Lineage (GTDB taxonomy): Bacteria > Bacteroidota > Bacteroidia > Flavobacteriales > Flavobacteriaceae > Flavicella. The sequence continues at coordinate 2,128,701 of CALSTV010000001.1, forward strand.
ATGATTGCTATTACTATTTTGTTTTTCATGTATCTATACTATTTGTATGCAAAACGAAATCTGGTTTAGAAATGAAATATCCAATACGATGGGTTGAAGTTGCTATTTTTTACTTTACTAATATAGCAGTGGATTTCTAAATAATATCGTTCTATAAATAATACGGAGTTCTATAAAAATACCCCTACTAAAAGTAATTTATTAGTAGGGGTGTTTTTAAAAATTGATGAGAAAGACTATTGAAATTATTGTTTGATAAACTTTTTAACAGCCGTGCCATTTTCAGAATAGATTTTTAACAAGTACAAATCACTTGCTAAATTGTCTAAAGGAATCGCATTAAAATTCGCATGTACTTCTTTTATTTTTCTTCCTAAAAGCGTGTAAATCTCAACTTTAGTTAATTTATAATCAGATTGCACCGAAATAAAGCCTGTAGCTGGATTAGGGTAATATGAAATAGATTGATCTAAAATTTGATCTTCAATATTTAAAGGGAACTCTCCTAACTGTAAATCGTCCATTAAAAAATTAAATTCTTCAGTCGACTCTTGTTTTGCACCAACTAGAATAGATTGGATGCTTTTTCCTTCTGCATAATTTCCTATTGGAAATGCTACCTCTACCCATTGTCCGATTGTTCCTCTAGAATCTTCTAATTTTAAACCATCGTTTGCCGTTTCTGAAAGTTCAGTCAATCGGGTTCCATCGGTAAATAAAACATCGATATGTCCCGTTTTTCCCGTTTCATTTTGTGGGTGTATCCAATAAGAGAGTGTCGTCGTTGTTACAATGTTCATCTTCGTATCAAATGCTTTGTAGTAGGGGGTTGAATTGTTTATTTTATTTCCTACTACTTTTAATGCCTTTGCACCTGAATGCGCATCTTCAGTACTTATTGCTTCGCATTGATAAGAAACGCCATTCACATCAAAGTCTTTGTTTCCAAACAAGGTATTGTCCCAACTATTTTGTGAATCACCAGATTCCCAGCCAGATTCTAATCCCGAAATTTTGCTGTTTTTATTGTAATAATAGTCCAATTCCACAATGCTCTTATCGGTGTTTTGATTGGAGATTTTAAAGCCATTACTTGCATAACTTCCCAAAACTTCTAATTTGTCAACACCAGCTCCAATGATATATTGAGGATTTAATTCCGTGGTAATTGCCATGTTTTCAATGCGAGTTTTTCCATTGTTGAGTTGTAGCGAACCATTTCTTGTATGGAATTGTTGTAGGTTCACAGTACCGTTTCCATTAAAATTTAATGTAGGTCCAGAATCTTGGTGCCCCCAAGAATTTGCGTTAAAAAAATTGACCTCTGCACCAAAATTAGTACCTGTTGTAATGACACCATTTTGTGTATTTCCTAACAACACAAGTTGCGTATTTATAAAGTTCACTTTAGATCCTGCATTGTTATCGAGATAAACAGCGTTGGAACCAGCATCCGTACCGTGTAGGTGGATGTCAACAGTCGAATTTCCATCATCGGGTGCTAAATACATCCCTTTAAGTGCAGCGAAGACAAAGGTTCCTAAAATATGTTCATGTGTTGCAGAAGCAATTTTAAAAGCTTCTAAATTGGCTTGTTGATATGTCCATATGGTGGCAATGTCAGGTATTTCCGCTTGAGGATAGCCATTGCTACCTTGCCAATAATGGGGATTGAACATGACATTTTCTATCCAACCTTCGCCTGCATTTTTATCAACAGAAATTCCTGTTTTAAGTGGTGCACTTGCTAAATAACTAACGCGATGCCCCGTACTTGAGTTTGAAGCGAAATCAACTCCTTGATAAGGGTTTGATACCGTCACATCTTTGATCCAACAATTGTCTCCCAAAGATCGAATTGACCAAGGATACGCATAGAAATTTTGAGTATTTTGCTCTGGATAGAAAACGGTAAATCCGCGAACTCCTGATCCTGCTTCCATAGAAATAAAGGGAGTCCCATTGGCATCTCCTTTTCCTTCGTAAGCAAGTAAAACACTTCCTTTACTCATTGTATGATGCGGTACATCCCAAATTCCTCTAAGTTCTACTCCTGTAGGAACCGTAATATGTCCGTTAAGTCTAAACATCCCTGCAGGCACATACACAGTACCACCACCATTTGTTTCAGCCGCATCTAGCGCAGCTTGAAAAGCAGTTGTATTATCTGTGCTACTACTGGTACTAGCACCATAATCCATGACATCAAATAAATCGTTGTTTACCGGTCTTGGTACATCTGCATAGCGATGCGTCGGTACATTTTGTGGTGTTAGCTCTAAGGGTTCTTGTGAAATAACGACCTCACCTGTACTTGAATTGTCTATTTTTAGTTCCGTTGGAAAGCTATTGTCTAAAAGTTGCGTGTTGGTAACATTCGGTCCAAGTTTGATATGTGTTTTATCGAGGTTGAACGTATTTCCCATAAGGGATATGGATCCTTTAGTACATGATATTGCTTCAACGTCTGCTCCTTGTCCCCAGTTTTCAAAGGTGCAATTTTGGAAAGACATACGCCCAGTAGTGGATGTTGCAAACTTGACAATATATTTAGGATCCCCACCAAAGGTACAGTTGTTAAATTGAGCCACTGAATTGAAGGTGCTGAATGCTCGGATACAAGCAGAATTAGCCCCTTCCGTACGTATCGTAGAATTTGTAATTGCCCAACCATAAGGGTTTGTGTTTTGGAAGTCGATTCCAATTTTACTTTTTTCGATTTGCACCCCATACATGACACCATTAGGCCCCTGATCCGTGTATTTAATTATTTGAATTCCGGTTTGGTAACCCGTTAATGACAAATCATAAATATATTCCCAATCAGAACGTCCCATGACCAAACCAATAGTTGGATTGTTTTGTAACCATGATAAAATGTTTTCTTCAGACGCAGCACCTGCCAAACCAGATTCACTCCAATATTTTGGTTCAAAATGCACATTCATGATTCTACCAATATCTACAGTTTGAGACAACCATATTCCTTGATTTAAGGGGGTTCCATATACATTACGTATATAGTGCAATGCATTGAGTTCTGGTCCAATTTTAATTCCATTATATGAATTTACAAGAGTTACATTCACCACAGAGGTATGAGGTATGCCAGTACGTACATTTTCATGGCAATGAATGGTCCAAGGATAGGCTGATGGACTCGGTGCTGTTTGTTCGGGGTACCAGATCGATAGATTTTTAATTCCAGACCCAATATTTACAATAATAAATGGATCTCCTGCTTCATTGCCTTTGTTTGCATAGGGCATTAAAATAGTTCCGCTCACACCATTTCCATTTTCTGGATTTTCCCATTCACCACGTAAAGTAACGGTTTCAGGAATGACTAAGTTTCCATCAAAACGATAGGTTCCAGCCGGTACAAAAACCACAGCTCCATCCGCAATTGAAGCACGATCTAAAGCAGCTTGAAAGGCAGCAGTAGCATCTACAGAACCATCATTTTTTGCATTGTAAGGTGCCTCTGTAACATCGATACTTGCAATGACTACATCTTCTGTGGGAAGCGTTGTTGTCATGACTCTAGGAGATAAGTCGTTAGAGGGGCCTAATAGTTGTACCGCATCTATTAAGGTTGTCATGTCTTCTGCTGGCCATCGAGTCCCATTAACATTCATTGCACGAAACCCAATGACTACCAAATTTGTTCCAATGGGTGATGTTGGTAGTACATATGTGTGTTCTGTATAGGTATCTGTAAGCACCCAAGAAACATCGGCAACATCAGATAAAACTTTATAGCTTGCATCGTAAAAAGTTGCATGTATTCGAAGTCTACAAGGCACCCGTTGTAGATTTTGCAGCGGCCTTATAGGTGTAATCTGTGTTTCAGGCAGTACGGTTGGGTTTAAATCAAAAACCAAATCTGCTGATATGCAGCGTCAACTGCCCAAGTAAATTCTGCTGCCCAATTCCCTTCATAAGCATCGGAGCTTACCGTTGCTGTACTTAAGGTAGGGTCTGTACCCACTTCTACAAAGCGCCAATAATTGACATTTCCTAGTTCAAAATCACCATTTAAATTCCCCAATAAATTTTCTTGTGCAAAAATGCTTGAAGCACTTAAAAGTAGGAGTATTAGTATAATTTTAATTTTCATGAATATTGGTTTTTTTAGACGATTTTGGGTGATTGCTTATAGTCTATACGTCGATATTCATAAATACCCCTATTATCTAGTCAAGATAATGAATTAGGTTCCCGCTCTAAAGGGTGAAGTTAGAAAAATCCGAATAAAAAATTCCCCTACTAAAAATAATGTATTAGTAGGGGGGGTAAAAATTGATATAAAAACTATTGCAATTAATTTTTAATAAACTTTTTAACCGCCGTGCCATTTTCAGAATAGATTTTTAACAAGTACAAATCACTTGCTAAATTGTCTAAAGGAATCGCATTAAAATTCGCAGTTACTTCTTTCATTTTTCTTCCTAACAGCGTGTAAATCTCAACTTTAGTCAATTTATAATCAGATTGCACAGAAATAACTTCTGTAGCTGGATTCGGGTAAAAAGAAATAGACTGATCAAAACTTTGATTTTCAACATGTAGAACAAATTCTCCAAGCTTTAAATCGTCCATTAAAAAATTAAATTCTTCAGTGGAATTTTGTTTTGCACCAACCAAGATAGATTGGATGCTTTTTCCTGCTGCATAATTTCCAATTGGAAATGCTACTTTGATCCATTCTCCAATTTCTCCTCTAGCATCTTCTAGTTTTAAACCATCGTTTGCCGTTTCTGAAAGCTCTGTTAATCGGGTTCCATCGGTAAATAGAATATCGATATGTCCCGTTTTTCCTGTTTCATTTTGTGGGTGTATCCAATACGAAAGTGTGGTCGTTGTTACAATGTTCATCTTCGTGTCAAATGCTTTGTAGTAGGGGGTTGTATTATTTATTTTATCCCCTACAACTTTTAAAGCATTTGAACCTGAATGCGCAGCTTCAGTGCTTATTGCTTCGCATTGATAAGAAACGCCATTCACATCAAAGTCTTTGTTTCCAAACAAGGTATTGTCCCAGCTATTTTGTGAATCACCAGATTCCCAGCCAGATTCTAATCCTGAAGTTTTACTGTTTTCATTGTAATAATAGTCCAATTCCACAATGCTCTTATCGGTGTTTTGATTGGAGATTTTAAAACCATTACTTGCATAACTTCCAAAAACTTCTAATTTGTCAACACCAGCTCCAATGATATATTGAGGACTTAATTCCGTGGCAATTGCCATGTTTTCAATTCGAGTTTTTCCATTGTTGATGTTTAGAGAACCATTTATTGTATGGAATTGTTGTAGGTTCACAGTACCGTTTCCATTAAAATTTAATGTAGGTCCAGAATCTTGGTGACTCCAAGAAATCGCATTAAAAAAAGAGGCCTCTGCTCCAAAATTAGTACCTGTTGTTATGACACCATTTTGTGTACTTCCTAACAACACAAGTTGTGTATTTATAAAGTTCACTTTAGATCCTTCATTGTTATCGAGATATACAGCGTTGGATCCAGCATCCGTACCATGTAGGTGAATGTCAACTTTCGAATTTCCATCATCGGGAGCTAAATACATCCCTTTAAGTGCTGCGAAGACAAAGGTTCCTAAAATATGTTCATGTGTAGCAGAACCAATTTTAAAGGCCTCTAAATTGGCTTGTTGATGTTCCCATATCGTGGTGATGTTAGGTATTTCGTTTTGAGGATAGCCATTGCTACGCGCCCAATAATGGGGATTGAACATGACATTTTCTATCCAACCGTCACCAGAATTATTTGCGACAGAAATTCCTGTTTTAAGGGGGGCCGCTCCTAAATAACTAATGCGATGCCCCGTACTTGAGTTTGTAGCAAAATCAACAGCTTGATGTGGGTTTGATACCGTAACATCTTTGATCCAACAATTGTCTCCCAAAGATCTAATAGACCAAGGATAGGCATAGAAATTTTGAGTATTTTGTTCTGGATAGAAAACGGTAAATCCGCGAACTCCTGATCCTGATTCCATAGAAATAAAGGGAGTCCCATTGGCATCTCCTTTTCCTTCATAAGCAAGTAAAACACTTCCTTGACTTGTAGTATGATGTGGTACATCCCAAATTCCTCTAAGTTCTACTCCTGTAGGAACGGTAATATGTCCGTTAATTCTAAACATACCTGCAGGAACATACACGGTACCACCGCCATTTGTTTCAGCAGCATCTAGTGCAGCTTGAAAAGCAGCTGTGTTATCCGTACTAATTCTGGTACTTGCACCATAATCCATGACATCAAATAAATCGTTGTTTACCGGTCTTGGTACATCTGCATAGGGATGCGTCGGTACATTTTGTGGTGTTAGCTCTAAGGGTTCTTGTGAAATAACGACCTCACCTGTACTTGAATTGTCTATTTTTAGTTCCGTTGGAAAGCTATTGTCTAAAAGTTGCGTGTTGGTAACATTCGGTCCAAGTTTGATATGTGTTTTATCGAGGTTGAACGTATTTCCCATAAGGGATATGGATCCTTTAGTACATGATATTGCTTCAACGTCTGCTCCTTGTCCCCAGTTATCAAAGGTGCAATTTTGGAAAGACATGCGCCCCGTAGTGGTTGAGGCAAACTTGACAATATATTTAGGATCTCCTCCAAAGGTACAGTTGTTAAATTGCGCCATGGAATTGTAGGTAGTTAATGCTCGAATACAAGCAGAATTAGACCCTTCCGTACGTATCGTAGAATTTGTAATTGCCCAACCCATAAGGGTTTGTGTTTTGGAAGTCGATTCCAATTTTACTTTTTTCGATTTGCACCCCATACATGACACCATTAGGCCCCTGGTCCGTGTATTTAATTATTTGAACTCCGGTTTGATACCCCGTTAATGACACATCATAAATATATTCCCAATCAGAACGTCCCATGACCAAACCAATAGTTGGATTGTTTTGTAACCATGCTAAAATATTTGCTTCAGACGGAGCAGCTGCCAAACCAGATTCACTCCAATATTTTGGTTCAAAATGTACATTCATGATTCTACCAATATCTGTAGTTTGAGACAGCCAGATTCCTTGATTTAAAGGGGTTCCATATACATTACGGATATAGTGCAATTCATTGGGTTCTGGTCCAATTTTAATTCCTTTATAGGAATTCACAAGAGTTACATTGACCACAGAGGTATTATCCACTCCATTAGCTGCATTTTCATGGCAATGAACGGTCCAAGGATAGGCCGATGGACTTGGTGCAGTTTGTTCGGGGTACCAGATGGAAAGATCTTTGATTCCAGATCCGATATTTACAATAATAAACGGATCTCCTTCTTCATTGCCTTTGTTTGCATAGGGCATTAAAATAGTTCCGTTGACCCCATTTCCATTTTCTGGGTTTTCCCATTCACCACGTAAAGTCACGGTTTGAGGAATGACTAAGTTTCCATCAAAACGATAGGTTCCAGCCGGTACAAAAACCACAGCTCCACTTGCTGCGGCAGCACGATCTAAAGCAGCTTGAAAGGCGTCAGTAGCATCTTCAGAACCATCATTTTTTGCATTGTAAGGTGCCTCTGTAACATCGATACTGGCAATGACTACATCTTCTGTGGGAAGCGTTGTTGTCATGACTGTAGGCGATAAATCGGTAGAGGGACCTATTAGTTGTACCGCATCTATTAAGGTGGTCATGTCTTCTGCAGGCCATCGAGACCCATTCTCATCAAATACTCGAAACCCAATATTTATCCAGCTGGAGTTGGCGGGTGATACGGGTAGTACATAGGTGTGTTCTGCGTAGGTATCTGTAAGCACCCAAGTAAAATCGGCAACATCAGCTAAAATATTATTGTTTGCATCGTAAAAAGTTGCATGTATTCTAAGTCTACAAGGACCTGTTGTAGATTTTGCAGCTACCTTGTACGTGTATTGTGTATTAGGGAGTATGCTTGGGCTTAAATCAAAAACTAAATCTGCTATTTGAGGAGCTACTGCCCAAGTAAATTCAGCTGCCCAATTCCCTTCATAAGCATCGGAGCTTACCGTTGCTGTACTTAATGTAGGGTCTGTACCCACTTCTACAAAGCGCCAAAAATTGACGTTTCCTAGCTCAAAATCACCATTTAAGTTTTCAAATAAATTTTCTTGTGCAAAAATGCTTGAAGCATTTAAAAGTAGGAGTACTAGTATAATTTTAATTTTCATGAATATTGGTTTTTTATAGACTACCTTGGGTAATCGGTTATAGTCCATACGTCGATATTCATAAATACCCCTATTATCTTGTCAAGATAAATACTATTTTTTTAATACGCGTTCACTTTTTTGATGTTGTCTCGCATGCTATTTCTTGCCTAAAGGAATTCCTAAACTAAAAAAAATGGGTAGAGAATACATCGCTACCCATTTTATATGATTTGATAAGGTTGTTTTAAAACAAATTATTGTTTTATAACTCTTTTAACGCCTACATTGCCTTCTGTATCTGTTGCATTCAATACATATAGTCCAGTGTTTAAGCCAGAGATATCAATACTAGATTTTCCATCTACGTCAACTACTTTTTGACCTAAACTGTTAAACAATTGTATGTTAGAAATTGCAGTTTTAGATTGAATATTCACAACATCAGTTGCTGGGTTTGGATATACAGAGAAATCAAAAGCTACATGATCTTCATTACCCAGCGTACTTGTTTTGTAAAAAATCCAGTTGTCGAGTAAAGTAGTAGTGCCATCTATAGCAAGACCTGTAATACCACCGGAACCATCACTGTACCGTGCTTTAATACCAACAGTAGCTTCTGTTGCGCCTGCGGGCGACATATAAGTTTCTCCTGCGCCACCATTAACAGTTGTATAAGCCGCGTTTTCTAGTACTTCAAAGTTGCGATCATCAACACCGGCAGTAGCACTAATTAAACCTACGGCATCATACCATTCAATATAAAGTGTGAAAATAATGTGTCTCCCAGAAGTTTTTGCATCAAAAGCAAAAGTATAGGATTTATTTTCTTCAACGGCCACATTGCTGTCAAATCTGTAGTCAAGAAAGGCTGTCATGCCAGAATCATCTCCCCATGTCACAGCTACAGAATTAGTTCCGTCAGTAGCATCTGTAGCATCTGTATTTATAACGGACGTACTGGCAGCGTCATTATTAAAATATTTAAGTCCAATACCGTTACCATAAATTTCAAGCATTCTCCAGCCGGTAAAAGTACCGGATTCAAAACTTCCATCGCCGAAAAGGTTTTGTGCAGTTGCGTTTGAAAATGACAATAGTAAAGATAAGGCAGCAAAAAGTAAAGTAATTTTCGTTTTCATTTTTTTGATGATTTTTTTTTGAGTAAAAATTTTTTTAGAACATCTTTAAATAAGGGGATAGCATACATCTCTATCCCCCCCCCCCTTTATATTTGATGAGGCTGTTTAAAACAAATTATTGTTTTACAACTCTCTTAACACCTGTATTACCTTCTGCATCTGTTGCTTTTAATACATACAGTCCAGTGTTTAAGCTAGAGATATCAATGCTGGATTTTCCATCTACGTCAGCTACTTTTTGACCTACACTGTTAAACAATTGTATGTTAGCAATAGCCGATTTGGCTTGAATGTTTATGATGTTGGTTGCTGGGTTTGGATATACAGAGAAATCTAAAATAGCACGGCTATCAGTGCTCAATTCATCTTCCTTAGTAAAACTCCAGTTGTCAATTAAAGTAACAGTTCCATCTATAGCAACACCACCGTCATCGTATCTTGCTTTCATACCAACAGTACATAAAGTAGCACCCGCTGGAGCAACGTATACTTTTCCTTCGCCACCATTAACGCTTGTATAACCTGCACCTTCTGATAATTCTAGCACATAATTTTCACCGTGAGTATCTGAAATAGGGCCTCCTGCTCCATGACCATTCAAGATACAACCCTAAATTTATATTTCTTCCTTCCGTTAGTGCGTCAAGATTAAAATTATACGATTGATTTTCTTCCACAGCTACATTTTGATCCAATCTGTAATCTAAGAAACCAGCCATACCTGAATCATCTCCCCATGTAACAGCCATTGACTGATCTCCCTCAGAAGCATTCGTACTTATAGCGGCAGTACTTGCAGCGTCATTATTAAAAAACTTAAGGACACCACCATCATATATTTCAAGCATTCTATAATCAGATAAAGAAGCATCTTCAAAACCTCCGTTTTTCATAACATTGTCATCAACTACCGGAGCCGCTGCCTCAGTAAAACTAAAGTTGTCAAGTAACGTAACTGTACCATCTGTAACATCCGTACCTGGAGCTTTAAAAGCCTGAATTCCAGTTATAACTCGAGTAGCATTTGCTGGACTCGTATATACTTCTCCTGCGCCACCATTAACACCAGCATAATCTTCTCCTTCTAAGGTTTTAAAGTAACGCCTGTCTCCCATAGCACCAGTGTCAGTAATATACGTCAAGACACCGTCTACGTAGTAATAATATTCAACATAGATAAGGAATTCTACATCTTCACCATCTGTTAGTGCGTCAAAATTAAAATTATACGATTTTCCTCCTTCAATATCAAACTGCTGATCCAATCTGTAGCCTATAAAATCGGCTGGCATATTATTATCATCTCCCCATGTAACAGCTACTGCCTGATCTCCGTCAGAACTATAAGTATCTATAACAGCCTTACTAATAGCTCCATCATTAAAATATAAAAGTTCAAAAGGTTCGGTATAGATTTCAAGCATTCTCCAAGAACCATCATCTTCGTGTGTTGTTAATTCGGTATCTTCAAAACTTGGATTTGTAAAAAGATTGGTTTGTGCAGATGTAGTCGTTACACTAAATAGTAACGTTACCGTTGCGATAAAAAAGGTAATTTTTGTTCTCATGTCTTTTGTTTTTTAATTAGTTTTTTGTTTAAATAAATATTCATTTAGATTTACATACTTTCAATACGATAATTGATAAAAAAACCCCTATTCGAAACAAAACTATTTTTTTTTGAAAGGTTTTATTATGGAACTAGAATAGGATTAGTTCTAAAATTATGATATTAATAAATCATCTTTTGAACCAATGACTAATGGAATAATGACCTTTTAAATTGGTCCTCTAAAGGCTAGGTCTATTAGTAGAAGTCTTGTATGCAGAAATGGTATTAATTAGAGGAATACATTCACTTGTTTTTTTTGTATATGACGCTATAAGGGTCACAAGTGTGTTGAGTAAAATTTTTATTTATTTTACCAGCTGTTCATACGCCAATTGATACAGGTCTGTAAGATTCATATTTGGACTTGTTTTTCGAATTTCATCTAGACTTTTTAGCAGCAATTCTCTTTTACCTTGTTTATGTGCTTCGTATACTATATCTTCTATGGTGCTGCTCATATTTTATATTTATTTTTTCGATTGTTGTTTTATTGTTACTTTTCTAAAGTGCCTTACAATCTCATAAATCTATGTTAGGTCATTATTGAATTCACTCATTGTTGAGTTCATTTCTTAAATTCTCTTTAACTGCTGCATTCCTATACTGAGGCCTTTATGTATTTTTTAAAAACACCGAATCCATAGCCTCCGATATACACAAAGCAAAGCAGCGGTAATACATACGAGAAGTTAATTTCTGGAACGCCCAAAATAGTTGTATCATCAACACCATTTCCTCCAATATCAATAATCAACGCTTGTAGTTTTGGCAGTAATGCACCTCCTACAATGGCCATAATTAACCCCGCAGACCCCACCTTTGATTGCTCTTCTGTCAAATCATTTAACGCAATACCATAAATGGTTGGGAACATTAAGGACATACAAAAAGAAATACCTACCAAGCTATACAATCCAAAAATACCATGAATAGAAATAGCTCCCAGTGTAAACAAACCACCTAAAATGGCAAAGTACAATAAGAGTTTCCCGGAGTTTATAAATCGTAATAAATAAGTTCCTACGGCACGACCTATGGTAAATAAAACGAAGGCAGCCATCTGGTAATATCCAGCGGATACATTGTCTATACCAATCGCTTCCGCATATTGGTAAATATAAGTCCAACACATAATAAGGCAACCTGTGTGAAAAATTTGTGCTAAGACGCCAAGAACGTATTTTTTATTTTTACTCAAAATAGCAAAGGTATCTCCTATTTTTGGCATGCCACCTTCGTCTTTAGACTGCGGCATCTTATTGACAACAAACAATACAAATACGGCGATTATTACAAGTCCTAATATTACGTAAGGATTGCGTATCACTATTAAATCAGAAGTCTTAATAAGCACCTTGGAAGCTTCATCCAAAGCGCTATAATTGTCTACATCATCGGATTGTAAATTTTTAAGAACAAATTGCTGGGCCACAAAGAGACCAAACATTAATCCTATTGGGTTGAATGCCTGTGCTAAGTTCAATCGTTGCGTTGCCGTTTCTTTGGCTCCCATAGCTAAAGCGTACGGATTTGCGGCCGTTTCAAGAAAAGCCAATCCAAAGGTTAAAATATACAAGCCCAAACAGAAGAACCAAAATTGTTCCGTAACTGCTGCAGGATAAAATAATAAGGCACCAGTAGCATACAATCCTAAACCTATTAAGATCCCCACTTTATAGGAATACTTTCTCATAAACATAGCAGCTGGTAAGGCCATGCAAAAATAACCTCCATAAAAAGCCATTTGTACCCATGCGGCTTCTGAATTGGACAATTCCAATATTGTTTTAAAGGCCTGAACCATGGGGTCGGTAACCGCATTTGCAAAACCCCACAATGCAAATAAGGAGGAAATTAAGATAAAAGGGATGAGTACTTCTTTTGAAACTACGGGTACTTTTTTTGTTTGATTCATTTTTTATAGTATTATATGAAATGGTTTAGTGTATGACAAAAAATGGAATAACCAAATTTTGGACTCTTACGTTATAGCCTTAACTACAACATGCAGGTGGCTTTCGGCAGGTGGCTTCTTACTCTTGTGTACTTTGCTTCTTTCTTTGTTTCACTTTGGTGGACAGATTTAATTGATAGCTGGTAGCTACCTGCTGAAAACCAATAACAATCGGTATTAAGTATAAGAAAGGCAATGCCAAATCTGTTTTTTGTCATGAATTTAAATGAGTTTTTTAATTTTGTAGTATGAGTTTTCTTGTTTGGGTATACGAATCCCCAATAATTTGTACAATATAGACACCTTCAGTTATAGAAGCGTTTTGAAGGTTTAAACGAGCAATTTGTCCATCTCTATTCATGATTTGTTCCGTGATTTTACTTCCTGAAATAGTAAATAAAACAATTCGATCCTTCTTTTTAAAGTGGCCCTTAATTTGAATTTCACTATGTGGATTCGCAGGGTTTGGATAGATTTTAAATTTATTGTCACGACTGAGTTCATCAATGGACATTGGAGCATCTTCAGTAACCGTAATAGATTTGGTTAATGTTTCTCCAAACCACGCAACATTTTCTTGAAGCATTTTCCAGTTGGTTTCATAAACACCCATGGTAGATGGTGCGGTAACTTGTAAATGAAATGCGATCGTTCTTCCTCTAAAAACACCTCCGTAATCTGGAATATCATGTTTCGTATCATCAATAGTATATCGATTTGATCCGAAAATATTTGCATCCGAATCTTGCTGTCCTAGTTTAAAGTCATTGGCGTTATTCCATTGTATATTTCCTTCATTTCTTAGGATCACCGTAACGTTATGTGTATCGCCAGGGTAGATCTTATTGGGAAAGTCATGCCAAATAATTTTTGAATCTAAGGGAAGATCTTCATTGAAATTTGCGGCACCTTCAGCGGTTGTTTTGATGTATTCGTAGGGGTCGTTGGAAGACGACCATACATCATTCCCTGTGTTGTTCATACCACCGTCTGTTTTTTTGTAAACCACATCCGTATTAGCAGCGTAAATACCAGAGCCTTCATCATATTCATTAAAACTTTCTATATACACACGACTCACCGAAGCACCTAATTGAGACCAAGCATTTTTATATTGAGATCCACCATTACGAGGTAAAAGATATCCAGGATTTCTCACATTTTGATCCCAATACCCTGGTTTTATTTGAGCGGATACAATTCCGTTTGTAGTATTTTCTTTATAATATTCATGTACTTCAAACATATGTACTTTTTCATCGGCAAACCCAAATGAAGGTGAGATTGCGGTGGTCACCATTTTTATACTATTGTTAAATATAGGATGCGCTGCACCAAATTCAGCACTCAATCTAGAGCTCACATCTGCTCACGTCAACGAACCATAATTATTGATATGTAAATGCGCATGCCAAGTGTTTAATACGGGAATAGAATCTTGTGTATAGATATAGTTATCGGCATAAGCATCAAAATTAACGCTGTAATATTGCTGATAGAACCTGATATAGTGACTTACAATTTCATCTTTACCCGCTTGAGTACTGGCATCTCCATTGGATCCTTTTAGGGCGTAGGTGATAATAGGGTCAAAAAACGGACATCCTTTGGGTACATCCCAGCCTTCTCTTCTCAATTCATTTAAGGCTCTAAAAAGGTTTATTCTTGGTTGTTCCATGGTAGGAATCACCAAAATATAAAAAACATCAATATTTGCTGCCATCGCTTGCTTGATCATTGTTTTCCAAAAAGGAACTTCCCCTGTCCAGTTTTCTCTTCCTTCTACAGGAAGCCATGGACTCGATACTTGTCCTGTAGTGGCACCATACCAGTGAAACATACTGGTAGCAACAATATGGTCAGAAACTTCAAACGTAGGTGCAGGCATCAAAAATCGATCTTCTAATTCCTCTGATCCAACACGAATACTTAAAGGGTCAGAAGGTTCACCAAACCAAGCAACCCCATCTTGAACCATGCGCCATTGAAAGGGAATTCCATAGATATTTTCGCTATTTGGAGCGGTTACACTTGTTGAGATGGTTACATGTTGACCGGGAGAAACCGCATGAGTGAGTGCTACCCTGTTCGAACCCCACGTAGTATTATCCTGTGGTGATTGACTTCCCATTCTGTACTGTCCATCTTTTCGCCATGTTACGGTTCCCGTATTTTTAAAGGTGATAGAAATGTAGAATACTTCATTCAAATCAACTTGTGAAGGTACCGATTGCGAAATAAATTGTGCGTTATTTTGACTAATGACGTTAGCAAATGAAACGAATAGTAAATGTGTTTTTTTCATTATTTTTAGTTTAATCACGAAATTGGATTGATCCCTACACGTAAATTTAACTCCCCGATGCACTGCGTCGAGGAGTTCATTGATCTTTTTTTATTTGCTTCTTATATTCTTTGTAATAAGGTAAAATCATTTTTAATTTATCTCCTGAATGTTTTTCTTCATACATTCCTCCAATATAAAAACAAGTGGTTCCTCCTGAAATTACACCCCAAGCACAAGCTTCAGTGAGGTCATAGGGTTTATTCTCTTTATTGATTTGATGCACTAGAGAAGCAATGACACCACCTACAAAATTATCTCCACAACCCGTTGTATCGCCAGTATTTTTTTCTGTTTTTAATTTATTGGAAACAGCGCTCGAAATAGGCATTTCAACTTTGTTTAAGGGGCTAAACAAAGTACCATTTGAGTATAACTTTACATCGTCTGTTCCACTGGTGATCATGACTGCACCGGTTCCTACATGGATAAAGAATTCTAAGGCTTTTGCAATATTCGACTTGCCACTCAATCGAATTGCCTCCTCGTGATCCATGATTAATAGATCGATATATTGATAACTTGCATCGCTATTTCCCAAAGGCCATTTCTCAGTAGGATTTGCCATTTCATTTTTAAAATCATAGACGGTATTTACAATAGTAATACAGTCATTTGCCTTTGATTTTTCGAGCAATTGGGTTAAATCCTCATGGATCAATGGCGTTAAAGCCGTACCACCAAAAACAACAACATCTGAATTAAAAAAATTGGGATCCAAATTTTCAGCACCATATTCCCAAGCAGCACCAATGGTATTTACAAAAATTCGTTCCCCATTTCCGTTATGGTAAGTTGGGTCCGAAAGCACAACTGTTGAAGGGGTTTCGTCTTTGGAAAGTGTATAATTATTTACTAAGATAGGTGTCTTTTCTAATAGGTTCATAATGAAATTTCCATTCACATCGTTTCCACGTACACCATAAAAGTTAAATTGACAAGCGTCTTTATCTGCTAACTGTGCCGCATGAATCATGGAAACTATCCCTGGACCTCCGATATTGACTTTATTGGGAGTCTTATTAGAAATAATATGTTTGATTCCTGACTTTTCAATTTTATTTGAAAATTTTTCAAAACTTCTTTTGAAAACTAAATTTCCTGGAGTTAAGCCACCGTCTCCACTTTGTTTAGATAGAAAAGGAGAAAAGGTATTATCGCTAAACGATATATTATTGTATAGATTATCAACTAAACTACAACCAACACCCGAGATAATAAGTTTTTTTGTCATAACTAAATGTAATCTTTGTAGTCTGATGCCAACAAATGTAAAGGCGCCTCATCTTCAATAATTTCTGGAAATCTACCAACAGGCACGTAAAATTTATTATCGTTACTGTCATCATTTGTATCACTTACTTCACCGACCAACACTTTTCCTTTACCCGCTTCTCCGTAAAAACTATGGTACATTCCTTTTACCAAACAAATACTTTCTCCTGGCGCTAAGGTTACACTTCCAGCAGGAGGAAGGGTATGGGTGACCCCATCAATTTTAACGATGACATCTTCATTTGAATAGTTTTCGTCTTTATCTGATCTACATAAATTAATAACTAGATTTCCACCACCTCTATTAATGATGTCTTCCATTTTACTCCAATGAAAATGCATTGGGGTCAATTGGTTTTCTTCCACAATCATTATTTTTTCGGCATATTTTTTTTTGTCTTTTTGTTGATTTCCGTTTCTGATGGTAAATAAGATCAATCCTTCTTTATGAAAGTCACCACTTCCAAAATCAGTTAAATCCCAGCCAAGTATATTGTCTATAATTTCCTGACATGTATCGTATTTTCCTTTCCAGTCTTCTGGTTTCCAAAAAGCCCAGGGTGGAAGATTAAAACGATGTTCTTTAAAAAATTCTATGGATTCAGTTATCAACTGATTGATTTCACTACGTTTCATGTTCTTACTATTTTATTTCTGTTCTATTTAAACGAAACTGTTGTTGTTTTTAGGTGTTCATGTCTCTTTGTTACAGCTCTCCTTCACCGGCGTACTCTTCGTAAGACGCTTGCCATGGTTCATAACCAATTGACTTTGTAAGTCTTGGTGTATTCTTATCAAAAGCCTTAATTTTCTTTAAAAGTTTACGGGCAACTTTTGATTTTTCACCCTTTCCAATTAGGTTGTTTAATTGGTATGTGTCCTCTGTTAAATCAAAGAAAAGGTGATTTATATTTTTAATGCCTTCATCATTCTTTTCCATGGTAACCGCATACATATATTCCGGTGTTCTTATCGCTAATTCAGCCCATGGTGTTTCTATAAAGGCATAATTTTCGGGCAGTGTGGTTTTTTTAGTGGAACCGTCCATCAATTTAGCGACACTTCTCCCTTGAGCCGACTTCGGAATGTCTATTCCTGACAAATCCAACAAGGTGGGCATGATATCAACCAAAGAGGTTATTTGTTCTTTGTTTACTTTCGAATTTATTTTACCGGGATGGTTGTATATCATAGGCAAACGAATCGCTTCTTCATAAGGTCTGTCTTTATTCCATAAATGGTGACTTCCCAACATTTCTCCATGGTCAGAAGAAAATACAATAATGGTATTTTCTTTGAGTCCGTTTTCCTCTAGTGAACGTAGCATTTCACCAAAAAGGTCGTCTACCCAAGTAACGGAACCGTAATACAATGCCGTAAGGTCTTTTATGGTAAAATTGGGGGTTGCCTTCGCAGTGATGGGTTCATGTTCTCCATATAATGTTTGCCACATATAAATATGAAACCAGGTTTCATTAGAAGGTAATTTTCCATTTTTCCAAACATTATCCCTCAATGGCATGTCAGCTGGGTCGTACATCGTAGTGTATTTGTACGGTACATCCAACAAAGGCATATGAGGAGAAGTGATGTTGTAATACATAAAGAAAGGGGTCGTTTTGTTGTTCTCAAAAATTTCCTTTACATTTTTCAATTCATAATCAGAGGAAAAACCAGGAACCTTATAAATTTCTCCTTCATTCCTTGAAAAGGTTGCCTTTGTGAAAATTTGTTCAACGACCAAACTTTCATCAAACCCTAGCATCGAAGGAGTCGTGTCAACATGCCATTTCCCTATTTGAAATGTTTTGTAGCCTTGTTCTTTAAATGCTTCGGCGATGGTCTTATCTGGAAATTTTATTCGATCTTTTCTACCATGTAGCGTTTGTGTTTCATTTTTTCGGGAACCCACACTTGTACGTGCATGTTGACCCGACAAAAGTGTAGACCTTGCAGGGACACATACGGGATTGTTTGTAATTCCAAGATTGAACTGATATCCTTCGCTCGCAAATGCATCTATGTTGGGAGTACGCACTATTTTATTTCCATAACTTCCTAAGGCATGTGGCCTTAATTGATCCGTAAGTACAATAATTACATTAGGCTGCTTATTTTTATCAGAACCTTTAGATGTGCTTTTTTCTTGAGCCGAAAGAAGTGTTGTACAACCGATTAAAGTTATTAAGAATGCGTTTTTTAGTTGAATCATTGTTACTGTTATTTTAATATCGGAGTATACTCTATAGCTGAAGGTGGCGCATCTTTTAAATCGCTACCCCATTGCTTATTGGGTTGTGCCCCCATGATTAATTGTAGGGTTCCGCCAGCAATTAGATCTGTATGTGAAAACCAAGGCTTGTTCCATTCTTTACCATTTAAAGTGGCACTTTGAATGTATTTGTTCTCCTTAGAACTTCCTTCCGCAATTACTGTAAATTGTTTCCCATTTGGCAATTCGATTGTTGATTCTTCAAATACCGGACTTGCAATTGTGTATACAGGTACCCCCGGAGTTACTTGAAAAAAGCCCATCATAGAAAATAGTACATAAGACGACATTCCACCACCATCTTCATCACCAGGGATTCCGAAAAGATTGTCTGTAAAGAAGGTATCTAATAACATACGCATCCTTTTTTGAGTTTTCCAAGGAGCACCTAAATAGTTGTAGATATATGGAATGTGAAAACTAGGTTCGTTCCCCATTACAAATTGACCTACCAATCCTGAAGAGTCTGGTTGTTCTGCCCAAAATTTCCATTTGCTAGTTCCTAGTCCTTCTCTAAAAAGTTGATCCAAGGTTGCTTCTGCACCTTTTGTACCTCCCATCAATTCAAATAGCCCGCTAAGGTCGTGCTTTGGAGACCAGTTGTAGGTGTATGCATTGTTTTCAGTAAAATACATTCTGTCAGCAAATCGAGGATCGTAGTCTTCAACCCATGCACCATTCTTGTCTTTTGCCCACATAAATCCTTTGTCAGCACGGAATACATTTTTATAGTTTCCAGCTCTGTCTAAAAAAAGATTTGTATCGTCTTTTTTATTTAATTCCGCAGCAATTTGTGCAAGACTCCAATCGCTATAACTATTTTCTATAGTTACAGAAACGGCTTGCCTTCTTTCCCAAGGCATGCTTACTTCTTTTACGGTTTCTTCCTCTCCGGGATGCAATGCAGGGAAATAGCCATTTTCGTTATAGAAATCATCCAATTCCGTTTTGGGTCCATTTGCCCAAGGTATAAGTGTTGCGTCTAATGCGTTTTTTCGACCCCCTTCATACGCTTTTTCAAGGTCGAAATCACGCAATCCTTTTGTCCAAGCATCTAGCATCCAAACAGCAGCAAAGTTACCTGTCATTGCTGGCCAATCACCAAAAATTAATGCGAATGACGGCATTGAACCACCTTGTTCATACATTTTTATATAGGATTTAATTCTATCTGTTGCCATTACAGGATTTAAAATCATGTGCAAAGGTTCTAAAGCGATATAGTTATCCCAAATCCAATTGTCTACATAAAAGGGTTCTTTTGATTTGTGGATGCTTTTGTCAAAATTACTGTAGTATTTTCCGTATTCGTTGATGTTTACCATACGCTCATAGGATCTATAAAAAGAAGTATAAAAAACTCTTTTTTGAGCAAGTGTTCCTCCTTTTACATTAATTTGTGAAAATGCTTTATCCCATACATTGAATGCGTTTGTTTTTACTTTTTCAAAATCAAATTCTGAAATTTCCTTTTTTAGGTTTTCTTTGGCTTGTTTGATACTGATATACGAAACTCCATATTTGAAAGCTACTTCTTTTTGAGAATTGCCAATCCCTATTAGGACATGGTTTTTGTCTCCATCCGTTTTGTATTTTATGTCGGTAATGTCCGTATCAATTTCCGCATAAAAATAGGCTTTCATAGGAGCGTTTAGTTCAGAAGCAAAGACCTCTGTTCCGGTAATGATTCTTTTTCCTTTGGTAGAAATTTCTCCTTTACCGTTGTAGGTACCCATTCGTAAGTAGTGGTCTTGGGTATCGGTAAATTGAACTTTAAAAATCCCACTTCTTTCTTGAGGTGTGAATTCAATAGAATTGCCAGCGTCTTCAAAGGTGGTTTTGTAATAATAAGGTTGCAATACTTCCGGTCCGTTTTCAAAACTTTGATTCCAAATAGCAGGATTCACACCACCACTTACGGGCATAAATGCAAAAACTTTAAACAAGCGATGTGATGTAATTGTCAATTGAAAATTACTAATTTGATCATCCAAATGGTCTAACCTGTTTGGAAAAACTCGAACCATACTATTTGGCAAATGTACGGTTGGTCGCGTAGGTTCTAAAATAACACCGACACCACCAATGGTTGGATCAACATAATCTAGGTTAGATTTGTTTTGTGCAGATGTATACAGAGAAAAGAATAGCAATGAGCAAGCCCAGAACTTTTTGGCAAAGAAGAACATATTGATATGTTAGTTTATTAGTTTATATTGATACGGTGGAAGTCTCAAATACCCTTACTTTTTTGATATGTATTTATTAAAAAAAAAACAAAAACTTATCATTCAAACAAGACGATGATAAGAAAAGTCATTTTTCTTATCATGATAAACGGTCTTTGTAAAGAAATACAAGATTTTTTTACAGAATTAAGTTTGGATTTGGTATTGTTTGTTTACACCTCGAAAAGAGTATTGCTATTGGAGCTTGCGTCAAGAATGTACACATTGTCATCACTTGTTAAACTATTTTTTATTGCGAATGTTCTTTGTTTGATTTTATAAACAGAACCTAAAGACCTAATGCAATAAAACAATAAATAAGAGGATCGTAAAAAAAGTGAGCCTTACTTTTTAAAGTAAGGCTCACGGGTATGCTATTACTCTTCTATTTTGAATTTAATAGGGACGTTGTAATTGTATTTAGCTTCAGGGATATCTATGATAGCACCCACTCTAAAGAAATACTCTTTACCAACTTCAAAACTACTAAGTCTCAATCCTAGTGTGTACACAGTACTTGGATCTACAATACCATTGATTGTTTTTGTAGCTGAAGCAATCGAAAAGGCTTTCCCTACATTAGGGTTCAAATCTGCAACCATAGAAAGTTTGAGTACGTTTTCAGTCGCAACTTGTTCGACTCTAAAAGAAATTTCAACTTTTCTACCGGTATTCTCAATAGTTGCGTCTTTGATACGGATGTATGGCAATGCAGTTATTGCAAACTCTGTATCCCCTTTTACAGTAATCGTTTCCATTTCAGGAGCAAAAAAGTTTCCACGAACCGCTTCAATTTCATAGTCTCCAGAAAACATTAAATTGTTTCTAAATGTACCTTCCGTATGAAATCGTAACTGTTGAATTTGTGGGGTTTCAAAACCCAACTCTTTATATTCAATAACAGACCCCGTAATTAATTCCTGAGGGATTAATTCTCCGGTTTCTTCATCAACAACGCTACCAAACAATTTAGCGTCTGGTTGATCGTAGTTGTCTAATTCACCCAATTCACCACAAGAACTAACAAAAACTAGTAGTGTTAATGACAAACATATATTTATTAATTTTTTCATAATAGTAAATTTTAATATTGAGGGTTTTGAACCAATTTATTTGTTGCGACACCAGGGATTCTTTTATAATATGCAAAATCAGGAAAAGTCTGAGGTGCGGTACGCGGTACTTCATCTCGTACAAAAATATATTTCATACTTCTTGTGTCAAAAATTGGTATTAATGCGTGTCTATCTCTTTGTTCGAATTCCGTATGATAGGTTCTTGTTCTAATTAAGTCCCAAACTCTATGATTTTCAAAAACCAATTCTACTCTTCTTTCACGTAACACATTTTCTAGTGTAAGCGGAATTGTAGTTGTATGTGCAGCTCTTCTTCTGAGGTCATTGATTAATTGTCCTGCTAGCGTTTGATCTCCAGTGCCACTTTCAACAACAGCTTCAGCATAATTTAAATAAATCTCAGCCAATCTAAAATCCATCCAGTCTGTTACAGATTGATTCCAGGCAAGAATAGGTGTATAATCTTCTTGCAAGAATTTTTTAAATCCGAAACCTGTTTTAGTCATATTACCACCAAATGTGCTAAAACCAGAGTATAGGTTGGGTGCAGAAGCACCATAACTGTAGTAATTTGTTCCTCCTACATTTATTTGACCGGGTGCATCAATTATAATGGAACCGTCAGGTCTGATAAGACCACCTTGAATGATAATTTCTGTATCTTTCCAAAACGTACGTGGTAGAATAACAGTGGCTCTTAAACGAGCATCTTTATCTGCAAAAATATCAGCAGGATGGTCAAATTCTAAATAATTTCTTGTCGATTGATAACCATCATAATTATCCGTGATACCATCAACAGTGGTAACTACTGGAGTACTTTGACCAGGAGTCGCATAATTTTCATAGACATCTACCAAATCTAATGTTGGACCAAATCTACCTGGGTGAGGCCAAGCTCCAGTTGTTTGAGCAGGATTTCCCCAATTATCTTGGTTGCTCCCGAAAGTAATACCTGGAAGTGTACTTCCTTTGATAAAAATAGCTTCTACAAGTGCGCGATTTGGATCTTCGAACATTTCTTTATAGTTCGTTGCTGCTTCATCAGAATTTGAAGGTGCTGGTTGGTATAAAGAATAATTGTCTGAATTTATAATTTGTTCAGATGCACTGATACATTGTTCATAAAACCAAGCGGCATCTTCAGCTGACATTTTTGACAAGTTTTGATCAACGGCATCCCCTGAAAGCGTTGCTCTATCCCAATGTTTTGCAATGGAGGCTGCATGCAATGCTGCTCGAGATTTTAACGACAATGCCACCCATTTGTTTGCTCTTCTTCTAGTACCGTCACCATCTCCTAATAAGGCTGCGGATTCATCACACATTTTAAGAACATATTCCCAAGTTTCCTTTTCAGTACTTCTAGGGGTATACAAGGCATCTTCACCATCAGAAATGGAAGCAATAGTTTCAATAATTGGAACCCCACCATATCTTTTAGCTAGGCCAAAGTACAAATACGCTCTAATAAAATAGGCCTCTCCTAATAGGTCATCAATAGTCGATTGATCCGCATCCAAATCTGGAATGACGCTCAATAATAAATTCACATCTCTATTAAGTTCGTATCCTTCTATCCACCATGCAAATTGATCCCCAAAACCTTTTTGATAAGTTAAAGTATGGAATTCTGATCCGACCGCATCATCTGCTATGATCCATGGGTAAAAACCTGCATTGTTTGGGTTCACAGAAGCATTGTAGCGAATACCATGATCTGGTGTTGAATTAAAATCCTCTATTGGCATTTGAGAATATAAGTTTGCCATAAATGCTTTTACACCCTCAGGGCTAGAAAAAATGGCATCTGCACTAATTAAATTAGTGGGTTCTACTTCTAAAAAGTCGTCATTGCAACTTATTAGACTTACAAGTGTTAGTACTAAAATATATGTATATAATTTCATGTCTCTACGATTTAGAATTTAAGATTTACACCAAAATTGATAGTCCTTAAAATTGGATAAGACCAACCCGCTGGTGTTCCCTGACTATTTGAATCTGCAACCTTTTCTGGATCAAAAGGTTTGATAAACTCGTCTGCCCAAGTATAGACATTACTTGCATTCGAATAAATTCTTACCGAACTAATACCTGCTTTTCGTAGTCCATTATTGTCCAAAGTATATCCTAGTTCAATGTTTTTAAGTCGTACATAAGAAGCATCTCTTCTCC
The DNA here is from genome assembly GCA_943789365.1 of uncultured Flavobacteriaceae bacterium. Lineage (GTDB taxonomy): Bacteria > Bacteroidota > Bacteroidia > Flavobacteriales > Flavobacteriaceae > Flavicella. Next base: position 2,152,955 of record CALSTV010000001.1, read on the forward strand.
ATACATCACTAGCAGCATATAATTGTGGTGCTTGATCTGCTCCTACACGCAATGCTGGCCATTCACCAGGAACCCATGCGCTATTTGGATCACTATAATCTGCTTTGTGCCATCTGTCTTCAAAATAGGCGGGTAAATTTCCTTCACCCCAAAACATGGTAGAATAGGCATGCGTATATCGTGCGGTAAAATTTGCTGCCCCTTGAAAAAGCATGCTAAAATCAAACCCTCTCCATTGCGCCGCTAAGGTCAAACCAAAGTTTGATTTAGGCGTTTCATTGTAAGCATTTGGTCTTTGGTCGTTTCCATCAATCACACCATCGCCATTTAAATCTTTATATCTAAAATCACCTGGTAATTCTAAACTATTTCCCGTTGTACCACCTTGTATGGGTGCAGTAAGAATTTCTTCACTGTTTTGAAATTGGCCCAAAACATTGTATTGCCAAACCATATCATTCCACCTATTGGAAGCACCTGATCGGTATTGTGACCAGCTACTTGTAAAAGGAGCAGATTCAATATACACATTCATAGTACGTGCTAAATTGTAGTTTCCTGAAATGTTATACTTAAATTCACCAATATTGTTGTTGTATGTTGCTGAAAATTCAATTCCCTGTACACGATCACTATTTAGGTTTTCTTGAGGCAATGTTCCTCCAAACGTATTCGGAATGGTCACATTTCTATACGCAAGCAATCCTGTTCTGTCTCGTTGGTATACATCAGCAGTAATATTTAATGTATGTTTGAATAAACCCAATTCAATCCCGAAATCAACAATTTGTGATTCCATCCAGGTGAGTTCTTCATTTACAATACTAGGTGTTGCAGCTCCATTCGTAAGCATTCCTTCGTCAAATTCGTAGGTTCCACCTCCTGTAGTAGAAAAGGCTGGAATGTATTGGAATGGCGCACCTGCATCTTGTCCAACAACACCAAAAGATGCTCTAAGTTTTAAGTTAGATAGCCAAGAAATATCTTGCATAAATGCTTCATCAGAGATTCTCCATCCCCCAGAAATACTTGGAAATAAACCCCATCTCACATCTGGATGATAACGGTAGGAACCATCGTATCTCGCAATAAGTTCAAGAAGATACTTTCCTTTGTAGTCGTAGTTTAACTTCCCAATATAGGACATGTTTCTAATGGTAACTTCATTTCCTCCAGATTCCGCATTGGTATCTGTAGCTTGATCGATTTGATCATTTGTATAGAAGTCATAAAATTTTCTAATAAAAGCAGCCCTTCCTGTTTGCTCTCTTTGTTCAAACACCAATAAACCAGCAACATTATGATTGTCTGCAATGGTTGTTTTATAATTGGCATGAGCTTGTAAGGTCAATAATTTAGAATTGTTATAGTCGTTACGGATCCAAGCAGGCTTGTTAAAAGCAGTCTCATCGTAGGTTTCATTTTCTATATCATAATCGTATAAAACAAAATCCTTAGCTAAGGATTTGGCTTGAGCAAATCTAGGGTCATAACTAACTTTTGCTTTTAATTCTAGACCTTTTACGTAGGGCACTTCGTAGTTTAAGTCAAACGCAGTTTGAAATACATTGTCTTCATTTCTAGCATATCCAGTTAAATCGCTTTGCGCAATTGCCACAGGGTTCATTGCTTGACCATCTTGTACACGATGTAAGTAATCTGTATTGTTATTTGCATACGCAGGATTTATTGGAAGACTTGAAACGGTACCTCTCCAGATATTAAACATATTCCAAATTGGAGATTCTCTCTTGTCCGTAAATGCCGCAATATTAAATGTAGCTGTGATGTTTTTTGTAACTTTTGCAGAAACGTTCGATCTAAAATTAAATTTAGTATAATTGATATCACCACTTTTAAGCAAGCCATTATCTTGCATAAAACCTAAATTGAAATAGTAAGATACATCATCTGATCCCCCCGAAGCTGAGATATCGTGTTGTTGACGGTGGGAGCTATTTAATAATGTTTCCTTTGACCAATCGGTGCTCTTAAATTCACTAGAATTCCATAACGCAAGTTGTTCCTCAGAATATAGAGGACTTAAACCAGCATTTAAATTTGCCTCATTTCTTAAGGTGCTATATTGTGCAGCATTTGCCATAACTGGAATGTCAGTAGGAGTAGAGACCCCATAAGAACCATTATATGTAAAATTGGCTTTTCCCTTTTTTCCTTTTTTTGTGGTCACAATGATGACACCGTTGGCCGCATTTAAACCATAAATTGCAGCAGATGCATCTTTCAAGACAGAAATGCTTTCAATATCACTTGATGACAGTCTTTGAAAGTCTGCAGATCCACCTCTTAAGACTCCATCAATAACATAAATAGGTTCTCCAAAACCACGAATATTAATGGAGTTTCTAAAAAATCCCGGTTCACCATCTGTTTGACGGATATTTAAACCGGCAACCTTACCTTGCAGTTTTTGGGCCAAACTTGTTGCTGTTGTTGTTTGAATTTCTGCACTTTCTATTTGTGAAACTGCAGCCGTTAAACTCTTTTTCTTTTGCGTTCCATACCCTACGATAACAACTTCATCTAAGATATTTTCATCCGCTATCATAACCAAGTTTAGGGTTTTGGAAGTTTCTATAGTAATCAATTGAGTTTTCATTCCTACATATGAAAATTCTAAAACGTCGCCTTCACTTGCTTGAATACTAAAATTACCGTCAAAATCAGTGTCTGCTCCTCTAGATGTTCCAACAATTTTAATACTTACTCCTGGAAGCGGCATGCGAGAGTCATCTGTAACAACTCCAGAAATGAGCTCTTGTAGTATTGCTGAACTTTTTGCTGGAGCTACAACAGCGGCTGTGAATTCGTTTTTTGAAAGAACAACTTGGTTATCTACAATCTGGTATCTAATTGACGTTTCAGAGAATAATAGATCTAAGATGCTTTCAATCTGTTCCTTCTCAACATTTACAGAAACTTTTCTGTTTACATCGAAGTCCTTTTCAGAATAAAGAAATTTGAAATCCGTTTTATTCGAAATTTCAGAAAACACTTCTTTGATAACAACATCATCAAGATTAAGTGTGATCTTAGTGTTTTGAGAATAGCTACTTGCTGTAACATTTAAAAATGAAGCAATGAGCAGAAAGAGGGAGATTTTCATTTTTAAATCTAGTTTGGGAATGGCAATAGTATGCCATAGACCACATGAAATATTTTTCATATTTTTGTAATGATTTTAAAAGTTAGTCGATTTTTAAATTCTGTAATTTAAGTCAGGGAATGTTGGTAGCATTTCCTGATTTTGTTTGGGATGGCAATTGGTATGCTAAGTTGTCATGGTTTTAATTATTGGTTAATTATAATTTGGTTGTCAGTTTGTGTGTAGTGGAGAGATTTGTACCCTTGGAAACTTTTTAGAACTTGATCAATACTTTCTGAATCAAAAACTCCTGAAAATTCAATAGACTTAAGACTTGTGAAATTATTTTGTATCGATACGTTGTATTTCCGTTCCAGTTTATGAGTAATACTCTCGAAATTTGCATTTTCAAACAATAAAACCCCTTCTTTCCATACAATAAAGTTTTTTGCGTTTACCCTTTCTTTGTTGAGTGTAAGGTCTTTTTTGTTGAAAGATGCTTTTTCATTTGGCACCAATAGCAATTGTTTTTCGCTGTCAAGCTGGTTGTTATAAACACCTATAGAACCTTCAACTAGAACGATGTCTACCTTCGGGTCGTTTTTATACGAACTGATATTAAATTCAGTTCCATATACTTGGGTGCTCACTTCATTGGCATTTACAATAAAAGGGTGGTCTTTGTCTTTTGAAACAACAAAATAAGCTTCACCATCTAAAGACACCTCTCTTGACTTTCCGTTAAGAAATGTAACAGGATATCTTAAAGTAGAACCAGCATTAAGATACACTAGTGTACCATCTGACAATTGAACTTTAAACTGTTTTCCAAAAGGAACATGAAGTTTGTTGTAGGATAATTTCGTGGTATTATGAGCTGCAGGTGAATTGTCATATTCAAGTTGGTCGCTATTCTCTGCTAACAATACAGAACCATTCGCATTCATGATTTGGTCACCAGAATTAATGGTCTTTAAGCTTCCATCATTTAGCTCTAATGTGATTTCATCTTGGGGAATAATTTGTTCCGTGGGACCTGGTATTAAAGTATTTTTCACCAAAAAGACCAAAGCAATCACTGCTGCATATTTTAAAACAGTTACCGTCCTTTTTTGCCAGCTTATTTTTAGCTTCACATCGGATTCTTCAATTCTTTCAAGGAATTTTGCTTTTGCAGCATTCACATCAAAAGTATTAAATTGTGCATCTGCTACGTGGTTCGTCTGAATGTAACTTTCAAATAATGCTTTGTTTTCAGGCAGCTTAATAGCCTCCTCAAGTATCGCTAGTTCTTGTGGTGTTGCTTTATTGTTAGCTGCTTTGATTATAATGTTCTCTAATTGCACTTTTTCCATTGCTATATAACGCTAAGATTAGACCATTTTTTTTACGATCTAAAAATAATACTATTTTCTAACTCTTCTGTACTCTATAAAGATTTTTAATCTTGGCTTTTTTATGACTACATCTAAATATAATACGGAGTTCCCCTAAAATACCCCTATATGAATTTCAATTATTTTTTACAATTAACAAAGGACATGAAAAAAGTGGTCTTTTTTTTTATTCCATTGTACAGAATAGCTGCATTCAAATGCCCTAGAGAAAGATGTTGTACAATGTTGTTTAGTCGTTGTTTTTTTACATGAAAACGCGTTTGAAATGAATTGGTTTAAAAAAATGAGCTTTGTAGAAGATGTCTTTTTTTAATAAACATTGGTATTGAATAAAACGGTTCTGATTCTTAGTGTGTTAATTTATGTTGCTTTCAGTAGGGATAATTTAGGAATCGTTTTATTCAATTTTATTTGAAATAAATTTTATATTTACCACCGATGAAAGTTTTTGAATTGAATGATGAATCTTTGTTCGAAGAAATTAAAAAAGGAAACAAAAAAGCCTATTCTTTTCTCTTCGATACCTATTACACCCCTCTCTGTCACTATATCTATAGTTTGACAAAGGACAGAAAGCAGGCGGAAGATATCGTTCAAGATGCCATGTTTATTATTTGGGAAAATAGAGCAAAAATTAAGTCAAACCTTTCCGTAAAAAGTTATTTATATAAAATTGCTTACAACAAATTTATCGATACGTATAGAAAAAACAAAGAGCGATTGAGTTATGTAGATGAGGTAAAAAAAACAGCATTAGATTATTTTATCGATAAAGAGGAGGGCTATCTTGAAACAAAAAATGCGATTGTATTGGCTGAAATTGAATATTTACCACCGAAGTGCAGAGAAGCTTTTCTTTTAAATAAAAAAACATGGATTAAAGTATAAAGAAGTGGCGGAAGAATTAAACATCTCAATTAAAACGGTTGAAATTCATATCAGCAAAGCATTAAAAAGAATACGAGAGAAACTGAAGGAGTGACCTATACGCAACACCTTTAAATCCAAGTTTTTAACACTTCCTTTTTCTTTTATCTTCATTAAAATGTACAACCTGTTTTAAGTAAGTACAAAGTGGAATAATTTGTCATGAAGTGAGGTTTTAAGAGTAGGATTATCGATGCAACTCTCTATATTTCTTAGGAGAAAACTTCGTTTTTATCTGTAAATCGTTTGATGAAATAAGTAGGATTGTTATACCCTACTTCATAGGCAATTCTTTTAACGGTATAAGAGCCTCCAATTAAATGTTTTTTGCTGTAGTGTATTCTTAAGTCATTGATATAAGCACTAAAGGTTTTACCGGTTTGTGCTTTAAAATACCTGCAAAATGAGGCTTTATTCATAATGGCTATGGCAGCTACTTCATCTAGAGATACCTCTTTGTTATAGTTTTGGAGTAAAAATTTATTGACTCTTTTCATTCTTGCGTCAATGATCGTAATTTCATTTTTTTTGTTGGAGTGATCGATTAATTTGTACGAATGCTCTTTTTTTATCTTATTTAGGATAGATATAAAAGACATCAATCGGTCAAAAAAATCTAAGTCATTAAGGTTTTTTAAAGGTTCAAATAGATTCGTCTTGTGAAAATTTGAAATGAGTATCCCTTGGTTTGAATCCTTTATGAGTGCTTTGATATCAGAAATTTCTGGAAGTTCAAACAGGGATTCTTCAAAATACGATTGATCGGCTTGAATTACTATGTACTCGATAGTTTCGTTGGAGTTTTCATCTTTAAATCGGGGATGGCTAATGGGAAGATGAGGTACATTCGAACCAATAATAAATAAAGTCCCTTCACTAAAAGGTACCATTGTGTCTTTAATAAACATTTTTCCATCTCCTCTAAGAAATAAAACAAGTTCTATTTCGGGATGATAATGATAAGGTACATCGAAAAACGGAATATGTATTCTTTCTGATCTAAAGGATTTTTGATGGTCTATTTCAATTTGTTCAATAGATAGATTCATGATTAACTAATTTTACGAATTAAGAGGTAGATGCAAATATAGTTAAATAATCGGCTAATTTTGTTAAGAGCATTGTTGCTTAGTGTATCTACATTTGCTAAATAGATAAAATGTTATGAGTGTAAAGTGTTATTAATCAGTAATTATTGAGTTTAAAAAATGGAAAAAATTACGAATCCTGATTCTGGAAAACTAAGAAGGCTAGGCGATAATCATGCAATAACCAAAAAAGCATTTACGACACTCTTCGATACTTATTACGTGCCCCTCTGTAACTATATCTATAGTTTAACAAAGGACAGACAGCAGGCGGAAGATATCGTACAAGATACCATGTTTATTGTTTGGGAAAGCAGAAATAACATTCAGTCAAATCTTTCAATTAAAAATTATTTATATAAAATTGCGTACAATAAATTTATCGATACTTACAGGGGAAATAAAGTCCACTTAAGCTATGTAGACGAGGTAAAAAAAACAGCACTGGATTATTTTATCGATAAAGAGGAGGATTATATTTCAACAAAAAATGCAGTGGTATTCGCAGAAATTCAAAATTTACCACCTAAATGCAGAGAAGCTTTTCTTTTAAATAAAAAACAAGGATTAAATTATAAAGAAGTTGCAGAAGAATTAAACATCTCTGTTAAAACGGTTGAAATTCACATCAGCAAAGCATTAAATAGGATACGAGACAAAGTTAAAGATTCCTATTTTGCCATTCTTGAAGTTTCATAAATGAGCAGCTAAAACTTAGTTGATTTAGTACTCACGTGATGACTTCAAGTCATCTCTGAGTAAAGAAACCGTAATACATTTAGATTTTTTGCTTTTATACTAAATTTACTTTTGCTCCCTTGGGTTTAAGTTAAAATACTTATTTACAGCATATTCATACTGATTTATGAAGATCTTTTTGAATTCAGTTATATTATTTTGTTCATAAAAAAGTAACATTGCTTTTTTGTAGTCAGAAGCCTTTACACTTCTATATGACAATGGACAATATCCATTTTCCATTAGAATAGCATTACTTATAATACGTGCAGTTCTTTTATTTCCATCATTAAATGCCTGTATATATGATATTAATAACAACAGAAAGAACGCTTTTTCAAATACATTCTCTCTAGAATTTACTAAATCACACATTTGCTGCATAGCATCCGCTATTTGCTGGTGCATACTTAAAGGTTTATAGTCGGTTCCCCCCACACCAACTCCACGTTTTCTAATGTTTCTCTCAATTCCTAAATTCTTTATAAGGATAGAATGTATGTCTTGTATTCGAGCAATTGTCAACGGTTTCAAATAATCAGGTTGCGCAATAATAAAATCCAAAGCATCCTTATGATTGAGTAACATTAAAGCATCCTCCTGTTTTTTGCCTTCTGCAAGTTCTTTGTACTTTAACAAAACCTCTGTCTCAAGTAAAGTATATGTATTCCCTTCAATCTCTCCCGACTTCCAAGATAAATCAATTGCTAATATTTCTAGCTCATTTTTATATTCGTTTTTCGATAAGGGTGCTATGTTTTTAGTATATGTATCGTGTAATAAATTTAAGTGTTTTATTTCTTCTTTAGAAAACACCTCAGTACTATTCAATACATTAGGAATTAATTCAATATTAAAAGTCTGCTTAGCATTTCGTTCTTCTGGCAACAAATTATAATATGCCTCGAGGTCTATTGGAACAAATAATTCGTAGGCTTCAGAGATAGAATATGTGCGAGATTTTCCTTGGCCATTCGCTTTTATGAATTTTGGAGTCATTGCCAGCAAAAGCCTTCTAATGGTACTTTCCCCCATCTTTATACCAATTCCCTTATGAATCGCTTCTCTTTTTACAGGTTGATTTGCCCGAACAAATTCTATAATCTCTCTTTGTTTTTTGTTTAGCATATCTCAAATTATTTATAGTAGCACTTTCTAATTGAATACAAATATAAGTGTTTTACTGCTCGTTTTAATTAAAATTACTGCTCATTTGTCACAGAAATGAGCAGTAATAGTATTTTTATTGAGCAGATTATAAACGTATGAATTCATTTTGTTGCTCATATATTGTATAAATACTGCTCATCTAAAGTATTTCTAAGCAGCATTTATACAATATGTGAGCAGAGATATAAAACAGTAAGTATCATGTTGGTACAAGAAACCAGACAATGAACGTAACTCTGACGGTGAAGCTTTTATTACGTTTTTTTTTATTTGTTATTCCATTTGAATCTTTGTTAATTTTTTAATGTTATTGTAAACGGAGAAGCCGGTAACCCCTCTGCATTTCCGAGATTAACATGTATACCTTCTATTCCTAAATCATCTTCCGAAGCATACCGAACAGCTATGGGTTTTTTCACCCGTTTGTCTGAAACAACAACGGTGTTTTTTTTGATTTCTGCCACTGCCTCAACAAAGTGCTCACCATCGGCACTGATATAAAATCCACGCAGACGTTTGTCATCAAGCGTTATTAATCCGCCGCCAATATGCTCAAATGATAGTATGGCTTTTTTAGATGTAACGGTCATCTCTTTTACCATCGGGCCAGAATAAACAATGTCTTTTCCATATACATTTGCCAGTGCGGCAAGTGCGAGTCGATGTCCAATAGGTTTTTTTGTGGCGGGATGAATAGGGTGGTTGTCCTGATACCAGTCTTTTGATAAATCAATCGTTACTGCGAGATGAGAATAGGGAAGGGTCTCTGCAATTTCACGCTGTGCGTTACGGAATGCATGCCAGTTAGCACGTTCGTAGCGGGCCACTTGCACAAAATAGAATGGAAGTGTTTCGTCTCCCCAACTTTTTCGCCAATCGTTCACCATAGCGGGAAATAATTTTTTCTGCTCTTCTGCACGTTCGGCGTTGGCCTCTCCTTGGTACCATATAAAACCTTTTACAGGGAAAGGCATTACACTTTTTATCATACGGTTGTAGAGATAAGAAGAGGTGTTTCGTTTGTTCCAGTTCGGATCTTTAATCGCTATGGGTTCTAAGGCTTCCCAAACAGGATATCCAGCACTCAGAACCTCTGGGCTACACCATGTTTCGGTTACTGTTCCACCATAACTGCAGTCCAGCAAGCCAACAGGAATATCGAGTTCTTGCTGTAATTCGTTTATAAAAAAATAGCCCACAGCACTCCGCGACGGTGTTGATTGTGGGTTTGCCTCGTACCATGTGGTCCCTACAGGCCAGTCTTTCTCTTCAAGAATGTGCGGTACTTTAAACAATCGGACCATTGGGTTTTCGGAAGCGGCAATGGCTTTTTTACCTGCTTTTGTACCTCCAAGGTGCATCTCCATGTTTGATTGACCAGAAGCAAACCAAACATCTCCAATGAGAATATTCTTAAATTCTTTTTCAAATCCGTCGGTGGCACTTACCGTCATTGTTTGCGGTATTTTATTCGCCTCCATTGGTGCGAATTGCACACGCCAAACCCCATCTTTTGCAGTTGTTGTTTTTGTGGTTCCAGCAAACGAAACACTTATTTTTGTGCCATTTCCTGCGCTTCCCCAAACAGGGATTGTGGCCTCGCGTTGCAGTATCATATGATCCGAAAATACATCGGGCATTTCTACTGCCTTGGCGTTTTCAAATACAATAAATGCAAAAATCAACATCAATAGTCTCATCGTTATTCTTTTTATTTATTAAAATTAATTAAAATGTTTCTTGAGCGGGGTCACCATATAACCGCAAAAAATTCTTATCTGTTCGTTCCCCAATCCGAAGGAAATTCTCCCATTTCAAACTCCAACATTCCACCTTTCATTATATCTTCATGCTTAATGAATGTAAAAGGATACGCTTCACCATTCCATGTAACAGACTGGATATACATATTTTTGGAGGAGACTTTGTCAGCTCTTATTTCAAAAATTTTTCCATTTTCCATTTTTATTTTGGCATATTTATAATGTGGGGTACCTATTTCATATTGAAGACTTGCAGGATTGACAGGATAGAAACCCAATGTTGAAAATATATACCACGAAGACATTTGTCCCATATCCTCATTATTTACAAAACCTTCCGGATTATCAAAATACATTGTTTGTGTTACTTGCCTTACAAGTTTCTGAGTCTTGTGTGGTGCTCCTACATAATTATAAAGGTAAGGCATCTGATGTCCGGGTTCATCTCCATGTGCATATTTCCCTATGAAACCTGAGATATCAACATGGGATCCACCTGATAGTTTTGTAGTATCACTCATGATCCGATCCAACCATTTCTCGTATTCTTTAGTTCCTCCCATTCTGTTTATCATGGCTCCCATAGCATGAGGGGTGTATGCCGAATATGCCCATATATTTCCTGACACATAATTCCGTTGCAGGTCATCCCAACTTGTCAGGTCCATAGCTAACCATGATCCATCCAAAAGCTTAGGCCATAGAAATTGTTCTTTTTCATTATAAAGCTCCAAAAAACCGAGCGAACGTTTCTCAAAAAGAGCAGCATCTGCTGTCCTTCCAAGTTTACTCGCCACTCTAGCAATTGTCCAATCATAGTAGTTCTGTTCTGTGGTTTTAGATACTGAGCACCCTATTTCTCCAGGAATAAATCCATCTTTACTGTAATACTCCATCCCATTTACATCATAATTGAGACTATGTTTCTCCGATGAAAAAGCGGCTACTTTAATCGCGTCGTAGGCTTCTTCACTATCAATCCCTGGAATGTCTTTAAGAATAGCTTCGGCAACAGGTGCTACGGCATTGTAACCAATCATCGTATTATTGTCATATCCATTCAGTTCCCACCCAGGTAGTCCAACTTTAGAAACCGTATGTCTTGAGATCAATGAATTCACAAAATCACGGGTTTTAGCGTGTTCAATTATTGTATAAAGAGGATGTAGTGCTCTATACGTATCCCAAATAGAAAAATTACTGTACTGATCAAAGTCAGAATGAAAGCGTTTTCCTTCCACAATGTAGTTTCCATCCACATCAGAAATACTATTGGGTGAAATAAAAGAATGATACATTGCTGTATAAAACATACGCTTTTCTTCCTCTGAACCAGAAACGGTAATTTTACTTAATTTTTCATTCCATCTATTTTCAGCCAAATCAAGTGCACCTGCAAAAGTCAAATTTTTAGCTTCTGCCTGATAATTCCTTTTTGCTCCATCGTAATCAACAAATGAAAGTGCTACTTTTACTTCTACCGATTCTCCGTTGGATACATCAAATCGAACAAAAGACTTCGTGTTCGGCCCATTAACAACGACCTCATCTTCTTTTACTGAATCATTTAATGCCAGCTTGTTCTCTAAAAAAGGTTTGGAAAATTTTGCATAAAAATAAACTTTTCGATTGCCTTCAGAAGCTCCAATTGAATGTTTAAATCCAATGATCTCGGTATCTGAGATAAACTCTAATCCTGTATTGATAATAGCACCCGTCATCAAATGTGTGGGATCGATTATTACATTAAGGGTGTCTCCTTTAAGGCAAGTATATTTGTGAACGCCTACCCTTGGTGTGGCTGTTAATTCTACCTGAATATTATAATCTTCAAGAAACACAGCATAATAACCAGCCCTTGCAGATTCATTTTTATGTGAAAATCTAGAACGATAACCAGCATCCGGATCGCTCTCAATCCCTGCAGAGAGCTGAGGTATCCCGGTTGTGGGCATGAATAAGATATCCCCCAATCCTGTTAGTCCTGAACCACTAATATGATTATGAGCAAAACCTTTAATAATAGTATCACTGTAATGATATCCAGCACACCAATCCCAATTCTTAAAACCGTTTGTTGGACTCAACTGAATCATACCAAATGGAGTAGTTGCTCCTGGAAATGTATGCGAATGTCCACTAGTTCCTATCATTGGATTCACATATTGACCCAACGCTACCTCAGATTTCTGAGCATTGGCGTGTATAGAAAAGCTTAATAAAGCAATTATAAAACCTAAATTTATGATCGTTTTTTTTATGAATTGCATAGTTGTTTTTTCTTATTCTTTAGCGTTTTATAATTACTCAATCTCTTTTTTATGTTGATGGTTTTTTATAACACTGATATTATTTTGTACCGTGTTTTTTTACACCGAAGACTTCTCGAATGCATTCGAGTTTCATGTAGGTGTCGCCCTTTGCTGGAGCTATAAAGCTACCTTCTCCGAATTCATTCCACGCGTAAATCGTAAATGCCTTTTGTAAACTTCCGTCAGGCAGTGGTATTCCCATTTGCGGCATATTTTCAAGATCCGTCGCCATTCTCTCTAGCTCGGTCTTCCATTCATTTCGTGTTGGGAACTTAAAAGTACCTCGCTCAAGAGGATAGTCCCAAGGCGTCGGATCCCAACTAGAACCAAGGACAGGCATGTAAGGAATTTCGTCGAACTTATGGCCTGATCTGAGCTGAATTAGGAAATTTGCTAACCATGAATAATCGTATGGCATTTTCATATCTTTGGGCATTCCCTTAGGAAGATCCATATAATCGCCTGTAAAGTCAAACACATCCTTTGCCCAGTGATTTTCCCATACCATAGGCCCAATACCACCACCGCATATCAGCAATTCTCCAAGACCTGCATCTCTTGCTTCTTGCCTAAGGTATTCGATCCACTGCTCAACGGTTTCTATTTTTCCGCCGCAGTCTTTTAATAGGTGTCCTATACTATGGATTTTTATTACAGGCTTGCCACCAACCTTGAGATGGCTTGGGTGTTGCATCGCTTTGATCCAGAGTTCAACGCATTCTCTCCAGAATATAAACTCATCCATCATAAAAGGCGGATGGTTACAAACTTCAACGTAAAACTTCATTCGATGGGCCTCGGGTGAATTCATAAAGTACGTCAGCCCATCATTGAGCTTGGGGTTGTGCAAAGAATCAGTTTTGATATTTTTATGATAGGGATACCAGAGCATTAGGAAAAAATCCAGGCCATGTTCCGAGGCAGCAATAATCTCTTTGTCCATTGTTTCCTGATTGTTGTCAACCCCCAATAGCGGAGTTCTCTCAGGGTAGTCTTCCAGCCAGTTATGACCGTCAGCAAAATCATGCCATTTATTCAGTATCTCCGGTGTGTTGGGCCACCAACCAGCATAATAGTTCGCGCCAACCAGCACATTTCTGGCAGCTTCAGAGCTAGGCTCGATTGTATATTCAAAAGCTGTTTTTTGTTCGGTATTACAGCCAACGATGAAACTTAAAAACAAACACAATGCAATTCGTATACAGTTATTCTTTTTCATAATTCTCTTACTTAAAATTTCTCATCTATCATTGATGGTGGAAGGTCATTCTCTGCACTTCCCCATGCTTTATTGGGAGTATTTCCCATTTCAAATTCGAGTACAGCATCGGCACTAAAAATAGCAGCATGTTCCAAATAATTTTTGGTGTATGTTGCTCCATTTAATGTTAAAGACTGGATGTACATATTCTCATCAGACACATTATTGGCTTTGATGGTAAGTGTTCCATTCGGGTGATTCACCTTCGTATTTTTAAACATAGGTGTTCCTATATAATAGAGTCCGTCACCATGTGTTGCAGAATAGAATCCTAGGGAACTCAAGACATACCATGCAGACATTTGCCCAATGTCATCGTTTCCATGCATCCCGTCTGGTTTTGATAAATAGAGCGATTTTTGTACGGTATGTACCCATTTTTGTGTTTTCCACGGTTGCCCCACAGCATTGTACATATAGATGGTGTGGTGGTTAGGTTCGTTGCAATGTGCATATTGACCTATCATTCCTTTTGGGTTCAAATCCGGTGCTCCTTTTCCACCAGTATGTATGATGGATGGACGTATAAATAATGAATCCAATTGCTCTATAAAAGTTTCTTTACCTCCCATGAGTTGTGCCAAACCTCGGGTATCATGTGGTACAAAAAATGTCCACTGATAAGCCGTACCTTCACAGTAATCGTCTCCTTCGTGGTAGTGTGTGGTAAGTACCGGATCGAAAGGGTCTCTCCAGCTCCCATCGGCATGTTTCGGACGCAATAATTTAGTAGAATCATCATAGAGTTTTTTATAACCTGATGCCCTGTGGATATAGTAGTCGTAATCTTCTTTTTCTCCCAAGTTTTTGGAAAGCTGTGCCAAACTCCAGTCGCTGTAATTAAATTCTAGGGACTTTGCAGCGGCATTGATATCCAATTCACATGGAATATAACCGTCATATTTCTTATACAACTCAGTTCCCTTATACATACAGTTTCCTGGCGAATACCCAAAGTTGTCTACATTAGCAGATACTTTCATGGCCTCGTAAAGGGCATCTACATCATAATCACGAACCCCTTTGCTATATACATCAGCAATAACAGAGTGGGCGGGTAGACCTATCATTGTCCAATTCTCAATACCTGCACCTGTCCATTGCGGCAGTTGCCCGAAATTATTGTAATGCTCCAAAAAAGTGTCCATCATTTCATTAGAAATGTCAGGTCTGAGTATGGTTATCAAAGGGATCTGCGCTCTAAATATATCCCAAAGAGATAAGGCTCCAGCAAAATAGGTAAAGTCAGCTTGGTGTACTTTGTTGTCAGAGCTTCGAAAACGTCCGTCAACATCAGAATAGGTTTGTGGATAAAACAAGGAGCGGTACAGCATCGTGTAAAACATTCCTTTATTAGCCACATTATCATCGTTCACTTCAATTGCAGAAAGTTCTTTCTCCCATTTGTTTTGGGAATTCTTTTTGACATCCTCGAAACTCCAAGTTGTGATTTCTGCTTCAAGGTTTTTCTGTGCTCCTTCAGTATCAACTGGGGATATTCCTACACGTGCCAAAACAGGCGAATCATCGGTGTTTTCAAATTCAAGCAGTATTTTTACATCTTGTCCTTTCAAACTACTTTTACCTTTTACGGCTTTGTTGTTGTTAAATAATTTGTAGTTTTTAATGGGTTTTGAAAATTCGGCATAAAAGTGAGCATTCACTCCTTTTAACCAGCCATTCGAGATTCGGTAGCCTCTGATTGTTTTTTCATCTAAGACTTCAATGTTCGCTATTTGTATCGTATCATAATTCTCTTCTACGCAAACAGAACATCCCGCATTATGGCCATGTTTTAAATCTATGACCAGCTGCTGATTGGTTCCTTTAGGATAGCTATATTGGTGCATACCACTACGGTTGGTAGCTGTAAGTTCAACATCAATATCTGAATCAAGCAGTTTTACTTTATAATATGCAGGTTCTATTTCTTCCTGTTCATGTGAGAATTCCGATTGAACCTGAGCTGGGAAATTTGCTGCATTGAGCAAGCCGTCTTTGTTAAGTGGAAAAAACATAATGTCCTTAAAGTCTCCACAGCCACAACCTGACATGTGTGTGTGACTAAAACCAAGAATTTTGGGAGTCTCTTCCATGCCGTACATCTGTCTGGCAGCCTTGTCGTATTTATATCCAGAATTGTTTAAAGCCATATCTGGCCCTAGTTGTACCATTCCATAGGGAACTGAGGCAACGGGCATTAAATTGGCATCACCTCCTGTACCAATAGCACAATCGACATACTCAATTTTACTTTCGTTTTTTGAATTGCACGATAGTACTGTGATCGCAAAAAAGGTCATTAAAAAATAATAACCTACATGCTTTAAAAATTCCTTTTTATTCTTCATTTTTTTAATTTTTTAAATTCTATTCTCTCGTTCCCAACTAGTTTAGGCACTTCTGAATATGACGTCTATAAATAAGGCAAAATGCCTGCAAGGAAACGCAAATAGCTTTTGTTTCTTGCAGGCATTTTAATTGAAAATTTATTTTAAGTATGACAACATCACCGCACTTAAGGCAGGGATTTTAATGGTGATTTTTCCATCTTCAGCATTTGTACCCGTGGCATTGTTTGCATCGTAATGGATTTTCACATCTTTTAAAGCGGATACATCAATTGTAATTTCTTGTGCTTCAGCTAAATAGTTTGCAAAAAACTGTGCATTTCTCCCATTCTGACTTTGCCAGTTTGAAGTAAGTACAGATTGAAAATTGATAGGAAGTCCAGCAGGTTTTGTCAGCATTGGAATAGCGTTTGTTCCTTCAAATTCCAAAGGTTTTTGCATACGCCCCGTTACGATATAGTCTAATCCTGCTTTTTTACGCCAAGCATTCAGGTTATTAATCAACGTTTTCATGTGCATCTGGTTAGGAATTGGATAGTCCCAGTTTGAATTCCATGATTCAATCATATCTCCATTTCCGCGAAGTACCACTGTAAACATATCTCCTGAAACAAAAGCCAAGGTCAAACGCTGCATCATATTCAAAGGACTTTTTTCTAAATCAATAGCCATTTCAAATGAATTCTGATTCCCCATAAAACCATTAAGGTATTCATGATTCACATATTGATACGCTGGCACAGGTGTTCCAAAAGTAAAGTTTATAGCTGCTCTATTGTCATTGAACAATAAATAAGGCATAAATGGTTCTGCCGCAGCCGCCTCACAACCCAATAATGCTTTTCGTTTGGATGCTTTTAATACAGGCATCAATGCCTTGTACAACTTGTCCATGGCTGATGCTTGCCATGCTCCAGGACCATAAGGATGTCCGTGTTTGGTATCGTAGCAAGCATAACTTGAACCTCCTAGGTTTTGGTCGAAATATTGAATATAATCTACATCACCTTTTTCTACCATTTTAGTGACTTCACCAAGCACTACATCGGTTACAAACTGGTTGGCTGGACACATATCATAGCCAAAACGTTGTCCTCTGAGAAATACAGGAGAGGCACATACGTTGACTTCAGAATACTCGCCATTTGGTGCTTTTTTCATGATGCTTTCCAAACCTAACTCATTGAATTCTTTTGTTTTATTGTAAGTAGTGTCGGTATAACTTTGGATGGTATAGCCCATACCACTTGCATACAATCCGATATAATTACCCTTGTCGTGCAAACCTTTTACAAATTTGTCGAAGTTTTCAGTACCACCGTAAGGGGGCCAAACATAAGGAGGAGCCCAAGGGGCAGATCCTTCCCAGTGCATCAATAATGACATCACCTTACTGTCGAAAGCACCGCCTAGATTTTCTAGTATTGGTAGTGCGTTGGTATAAGGGTATAGTGCATTCGGAGGCATGGTACCATCATTTGTATCATGTTCTCCTCTTACTGGATACGTTACTACAACTGGCGAATCAAAATACCAGTCTGGTAAGTTTTTATTGTCAACCAATTTTGCAGGGCGCGGGATCTTTGAAGATTCTGACCAATCTCTGTAGATATCGGCAGCATCGTACCAATCACCATCAAAAGTTCCGAGTACTACATCATAAGGCAATGTATAGGTTCCTTTGCCTACGCCTTCAGTAAAGAGGTGGTATTCCAACTTAATTCCATTCTCACCTGCTTTGCAGTATTCAATTCCTTTTACGTGGGCTGCGTCGTCATGGGTTGCCATATACAAACTTGCTTTGGGAGCGTAATATGCCATAAATTGCATTTGAGCAGAAGAAGGGTACAAGCCTATCCATCCTAACATATACGGATGTTCGATAGGGCGGTATTTTCTGACTCCTGTTTCACGCACTTCCATATCTTCTACAACGACACCTTCTTGTGCTGGCCAAAAAAGGCGACTGTCTCCACCTGTAGCTACCAAGTCGTTTGGCACGACTACATTTGGAAAATCGATATAATCCATCAAATAAGGAGTGTTATTTTCTATCTCAATATTCCAGTTCATAAATGGGGAATCTTCCGATACATCAACCGTTACCAAAGCCGTAAAATCATAGCCTTCAAAACCTGAATAGGCAATGCTTATTTTTCCATTTGATTGTTTGATTTCACATACTTTCGCCGAATTACTATTGACTTTGATCATCTTTCCACCTTGATTTCTATCGAGGAAGTTGATTTCAAACAAGGCTGCTTTCGCATTGTCTAGGACAATCATGTTTTTGCCATTTTTTTCGATGGCTTCGATGGCTCCGTTTTCTTTGTTGATTGCAAGTTTGTAAAACTCATTTTCAAAAAGGTTAGGATTTTTACAATTTTCTACACAGCTAGAAAAGAGTAGGGCTACAGCCACTAGCATTAGGGATTTATACATGGTCTTCATTGGTTTAATTATGATTTTAATTTTATTCAATTACACTAGCTGACTTTTCCTCGTACAGCAATTCAATTTCTTTGATTTTTCTATTTTTTATTCGTTCTAAGAGAAGCCTTGTTTCTTGTGCATTTGGCATTCTTTCAGGGATTAGGCTTTTCGTATTTGATTTTTTATAAGATCAATAGGGCGTCCCAATATTTCTCCTGTATGCCCTTTCACACCTAGGTTGACATTTTCAAGTCCACAGAGAAGTGTTATCTCATTTTTGCTTACCATGGTGTCGTCATATTTGCGCATCCATGCAAGTGATTTTTCAAATAGCTCTTGCCTGATTTCTGTATAATTTGGGTCGGAAAATATAAACACCAGATTGGGTTTTGTTTTTTGACCATATACCTTTGAAAAAAGGAATAGGGTACACATGAATAGCTTTAGGAAATTGGAAATTAGTTTCATTCTATAGAAATAAATATTGGTTTATAGGTTTCTACTAATACGGTGGAAACTACAAATACCCTTATCTTTTTTTACATGTTTTTATTAAATAATTGTCTAGTCTTTTAATTACTAAACCGCACGTGATAAAAAAAAGTGAGTAAAATCACATTGATAAAAGGATTGTGTCTAAAAGATGTAATTATAGGACATAAGAAAACCCTACAGAAAGAATAGGCATGGTGAGGAAAGTTTCTTTAGGGTTGATTGGAAATCGAAGTTTAATGGGAAATAAGGTGGGATATTGTTTGCAATAATTGTCAATGTTTTTTTTGACAGAGTTGCATGAGAACACCAAATAGATTTGCTTCATTTTTTGTTTTTTTACCAATCATGTTGCCATTAGTTAAACCATATATGCGATGTTTACCTAAATTAATAAGAATAGACCGACTCTAAAAAAGAATATTTACACGACACTTATTAATAAATCAAGTACGGCATTAATTAATAATATGAACACGTTTTAATGCAGTAATCTTATTCTGATTGTAAACAAAACATTATAAAAAGATGGCAACATCAAGTGAATAGTTAGCTGAATCATTGGTAAAATTAAAAATAGTGCAGATTGGTATATTCCTTCCGATCTATATTTTTTTAAACAGGTCCGCGCTATACAAAAGCCTTTGCGTCCAACAGAATTAAGAGATTGGGATTCTTCTTGATGTCTATTAGTTTTGTGCTAGGATTCTGTTCTTTTTGTGTCAAAATAGCTCAGGTGCTTTGGCTAATTTGCATCTTGCAAATACGGTCGCATAAAAATGAAAAACACCCTACACTTTCTATTCGTAATTCTTTTGATAAGCTTGTGCTCTTGCGCTAATCCTGAAGCAGCAGACGTACGCGTCAAAAAGAATAGCAACCGAGATTGGCAGTTTACCTTTAGTCAACCAGAAGACGATTTCTCTAAAGATATCACTACTAAAGGAAGCTGGGAAGCCATAGGGTTGCCGCATAGTTTTAGTCTACCTTATTTTCGTTCAGAAAGCTTTTATGAAGGTTTTGGCTGGTATCAAAAGTCATTGCATATTGAAGAGGCATGGATTGGTAAGCACCTTCAATTGGAATTTGACGGCGTTTTTCAAGTAGCAGAAGTCTTTATAAACGGCGAAAAAGTGGGTGAGCACCGTGGAGGATATACAGGGTTTGCCCTAGATGTTACAAAAAATGTACAAGCAGGAGAAAATTTGTTGGCAGTACGTGTCAACAATCTTTGGGACGCCCAACTGGCACCTAGAGCTGGAGAACATGTGTTTAGCGGAGGTATTTACAGAGACGTTTATCTCACCATAACCCATCCTTTACATGTAGCATGGAACGGAACTTTTGTAACGACTCCAAAAGTAAGCGAAGATGCAGCAACTGTGCGAGTGCAAACTACCGTAAATAACAAAAGTGTTTCTGAAAAAACCTTTAAAATAAAATCTGTAATTCTCGATGCCAACGATAACAAAGTCTCTGAGATTTCAGAAAACAGAACACTAAAAGCCAATTCAAGTACGGATATTACCCAAACAAGTACACTTATTAAAAATCCGAAATTGTGGTCACCGCAGGCTCCGAACTTATACAAAGTAAAAACGTATCTCTATGAAAATGAAATAATCGTAGATACCTACGAAACCAGCTTCGGATTTCGCTGGGTGGAATGGACGGCCGATAAAGGCTTTTTCTTAAACGGAAAACACCTGTACTTAGAAGGAGTAAACGTGCATCAAGATCATGCCGGTTGGGGAGATGCGATTACAAAAGCAGGAGTCTATCGCGATTTAAAATTAATGAAAGATGCAGGTTTCAACTTAATCAGAGGTTCACATTATCCACATCATCCCTACTTTACAAAAGTTTGTGACGAATTGGGGCTCCTATTTCTCCCTGAAAACTGTGTTTGGGGAATAGGCGGACATACCGGAGATGGTTATTGGAATGCCAGTACCTACCCAATTGAAGAGAAGGACAAAGTAGCCTATGAAAAAAGTGCTGCACAAACCTTAGAGGAACTTATTAAAATCAATAGAAACAGTCCATCCGTAATTGCCTGGAGTATGAGTAACGAACCTTTCTTTTCTGCCAATGAGGTGATGGATGACATGAAAGGACTTTTAAAAGATTTGGTAGCGCAATCACATAAATTAGATCCAACTCGTTTGGCAATGATCGGTGGTGCACAGCGAAAAGGGGTCGATGTTTTGGGAGATATTGCCGGCTACAACGGAGATGGTGCCACCCTATATCGCAATCCCGGTTTTCCAAATATGGTAAGTGAATACGGGTCTTGTGTAACAGACCGTCCGGGAGAATATACGCCTTGTTGGAGCAGTCATTTAAATGACGGAGAAAAGCCCGCTTGGAGAAGTGGTCATGCCATTTGGTGTGGATTTGACCACGGAAGTATTGCCGGAAATATGGGCGAAATGGGTATTGTAGATTTCTTTAGAATTCCAAAACGTTCCTGGTATTGGTACCGCAACTATTTTAGAGGTATTGCACCTCCGGAATGGCCTGTGGAAGGCACACCGAAAAGTCTCAAATTATTTGCCGATAAAACCACCATTCAGGGAACGGATGCCACAGACGACGTACATATCAATGTGCAGGTAATCGGAGAAAGTGGAAAACATATTTCCAACAGTCCGGATATTACCTTGACAATAATTTCAGGTCCGGGAGAGTTTCCTACGGGAAGAAGTATCACCTTCAAAAAAACGACCCGAAATGACATTCAGATACTGGACGGACATGCGGCTATGGAATTCCGTAGTTATGAAGGAGGAACCACGGTGATTGAAGCCACTTCCAAAGGTTTAGAGTCGGCAACAATTGAAATAGTAACCATCGGAAAGCCTGGGTTTGAAACAGGTGTAACCGCTGTACGAAAAGAAAGATCGTATGTAAATTACAGACTTCTAAAAGCGATGGAAGAAGGAGAGGCCGTTAAGATTAGTGATGCACGTCCAACCAGAACCAATTCAACAAGCAGTAGTACGCCATTGTTTGCCAACGATGGACATAAATGGAGAAGATGGAAGCCCGGATTGGTCGATGGAAAAGTTTGGTGGGAATTGGATATGGAGAATTTCTATGCGCTGGAGAGAGTAGAGCTTTCCTTTCACAATTCTTCAAATCTAAAAGTGCTTATTGAAACTTCAGAAAATCAAAAGGACTGGATCAAAGTTGCAGAAGGAAATTACAGTGCTGCTAAAAAAGAAATGCTAAACTTTTCGATTATTGATACAACCAAAGTTCGCTTTTTAAAAGTGTCGATTACAGCAAAAGGCAAAAACCCACATGTGGAGATTGGAGAAATAGAAGTATTTGGAAAAACAAATTAAAAAAATGAAAAAACAAAAGCTATTTATTTTAG
Source organism: uncultured Flavobacteriaceae bacterium (assembly GCA_943789365.1). Lineage (GTDB taxonomy): Bacteria > Bacteroidota > Bacteroidia > Flavobacteriales > Flavobacteriaceae > Flavicella. Next base: position 2,175,375 of record CALSTV010000001.1, read on the forward strand.
GTATGTTGCTTCCGGTATTTGCAATGGGGCAACAGCAGGCAAAAGACACTATCCGCCTCTTTTTTTTAGGAGGGCAATCCAATATGGACGGTTATGGTTATACTAAGGAACTTCCAAAATCGTTAAAAAAAGACTTTAAAAATGTATGGATTTTTCATGGAAATCCGGTGCCGGATGAAAATCCAACGGGTGGTCAGGGAGCATGGGCTATTTTAAAACCGGGTCATGGCGTTGGTTTTTCAGGCTATCAAAATAAAAATAAATTATCCAAGCGTTTTGGGTTGGAACTATCGTTTGCTCAAACCTTGCAAGAACGCTATCCAAACGAAAAAATAGCATTGATAAAATACTCAAGAGGTGGAAGTTCTATCGATAGTCTTGCCGCAGGTAAGTTTGGTTCATGGGAAGCCGATTATCGAGGTACAAATGGACTGAATCAATACGACCATTTTTTGAATACCGTAAAAAACGCCTTGGCAACGAGAGATATTGACGGCAACGGTAAAGACGATTATTTGGTGCCTATGGGGATTCTTTGGATGCAGGGCGAAAGCGATGCCACTACCGAAGCCATTGCCAAAAAGTACTATGAGCATCTAAAACGACTCATGGATTTGATAAGAGCCAGCTTGCGAACAGATGATGTACCTGTAGTTATTGGAAAAATATCAGATTCCGGAAATAACGACAAAGGTAAAGTATGGGACTATGGGGAATTGGTACAGCATGCTCAGGAAAAATATGCAAAAACAGACCCGTACGCTTCCATTGTGAGAAGCACCAAACACTACAAGTATTCAGATCGATGGCATTACGATAGCGACGGATATATTGATTTAGGAAAAGAATTTGCCAAAGCCATTTATGAATTAAATAAAAAATAAGAAGCATATGAAACCATATTTATACTCAAAATTATCAGCTGTTTGTTGTCTGCGTAAATTAACCCTGATGGTACTGATGATAGTTGGTGGAATACAAGTTCATGCACAAGAGTCACAGCTTGTTATTGAAGGGCTTATAAAAGACAACTACGAAATGGCCGTTCCATATGTGGCAGTTACCATCCCTTCAAAAAACATTGGTACCACCAGTACAGAAGAAGGTACTTTTTATCTCTCTTTACAGCAAAGTAACCTACAAGACACAATTGTAGTATCGAGTATGGGCTTTAAGAGTTTTAAAATTAAAGTGGAAGATTACATCAAAAATGAAGATAGAACCATTGTTTTAGAGGATGATGTCAACGAACTGGAAGCCGTAGAGATAAAAGATTCCAAAGAATATGTTCTCGAATCTATAAAAAATGCCGACGAAACTTTTATAGATGATACGCATCAGTTAAATATGATCTATCGCCGTACCGATGTACAACATGAGGTATCCAAGTTTTTTGTAGAGCATTATATGTCCATGCAAATGAAGGGACCTAAAAGCGAAATAAGAAAGATGCAGGTACATGAAGTTCGGAAATCTGCAGATTACCGAATTGTAAAAAGAAACCAGTGGGATCATGCCGCGGTGTATATGATAAACATCAATCCTTTAAGAGACTTTTATGCCTCCTTAAAAAAAATGGACTGGAAAAAAACAGGAGATACCACTTACGATGGAGAAGATGTGGTAATCTTAGAAGGAACCAAAGAAAAGGTAAAGAATGTAGGAAAACTGGTTACTACCGTGTATATAGGTTTTGATACTAATAACGTTTATAAAATAGAATGCTCTGCCGGAAATGCCGTTTACCAATACGCTAAAAATGCCGATGGAAAAATGTACCTCAGTTACCACAGAAGAGAATATCCAGGGAGGGAAACGATTTCTGCACGGCATCAACAAGCGTTGGGACTAGATAAGCCGCAGATAACTTCAGCTTACAGACACGAAGCCTTTGTCTTGAGTGTGATTACAGACAAGAAAAAAATGACCACCAAAGGTTATGACGCATCCAACAAGGAAATGGCAGATATCAAACTTCCTTATAATGAAGAATTTTGGAAGAATTTAAGTCTGCCTCCGGAAACTGCGTTTTATAAAAAAATCAAAGCGGAACTGGAATCCAATTATGGAGTGCCCTTAGAAACGCAATTTAAATTCGTAAATTAAAATTTAATAAAAGAACAAAGCCTGTTTGTATTGGGTGTTAATTAAAATTATGAGAAGTCTTTCGAATATCATACTGATATTATTTTCTTTAAAGTTGTTATTGGCCTGCGATACAATAAAAAGTACACCACCTCCCAATGTGATTTTTATTTATGCCGATGATTTAGGACGCGGACTGCTATCGCATGAAGGGCAAAACATAATAAAAACACCCCATATTGATAAGCTTGCCCAATCTGGGGTACGATTTGAACATGCTTATGGAGGTATGTTTTGTGCCCCCGCCCGCGCCAGTTTGTTAACTGGGTACCACGATTTACACCCGAACAATTGGGAAATTTCCAGGGCAGGTTTGTATTCAGATATTACGAGGGGAAAATACACAAGAGATCAGGTCGAGATGGCCTATGATGCACAGGCACGACTAGTACCTGAAAATGAGGTTTTTCTTGCCGAAGTATTTAAAAAAGCGGGTTATGTAACGGCTCAGGTAGGGAAGTTAGATTGGGGGTTTGCAACTACACACAAACAATTGAAAAGACATGGTTGGGATTATTATTATGGTTATTATGACCATCAACGATGTCATGGTTTTTACCCTCCGTTCTTATTTGAAAATGGTGAGATGGTAACGATTGAGGGCAATACACGAGCGGATTGTGGAAAAACGGGGGAGATTGACGAAAATGGAGGCTATGAAGATCGGTGGAATATGGAGGGGAAACAAGTCTATTCCCAGAACCTTTTTTTAGAAAAGATGATAGGTTTTCTTGAGAAGTATAAAGACAGTAGCTTTTTCCTTTACCATCCTACACAGCTGCCTCACGGCCCAGTATCGATCCCTGAAATTCATCCGGATTTTAAATCGAATAACGAGCTTACGGAAATAGAAAAAACCTATGCATCTATGGTGAAAATGCTAGATGAACATGTAGGAATTCTTGTAGAAGAATTAAAGGAGTTGGGATTGTATGAAAACACAATTATTGTTTTCTCTGGAGACAACGGCCATGAAATTTATTACCCTTCCGAAGGTAAAATCAACAAGCCAATGCTCAACATGAAAACCGGTAAGAAATTCGATAACATACATACCAAATATTACAGTGATTTGGTGGGTGATGTATTTAACGGAAATGATGGAATGGCAGGCATGAAACGCGATAATTGGGAGGGGGCTGTTCGGGTCCCGTTAATTTATCACTGGCCAGGAAAAATTGAAGGAGGAAAGACCATACATACCAGAGTAGCTAATTACGATATGATTAGTACTTTCGCTGAGCTTTTAAATGTTACGATTCCTGAAGATAAAGACGGACATTCCTATTTCTCAGAGCTCATTGGAGAAGAAGCGAGCGAGGCACATGAGCACATTGTGTTTTCTTCATTTCATGGTCCCGCACTCGTAACTCAAGATGGATGGAAAATTCGCTATTTTGCACCCAAGAATATCTGGCAGCTCTACTATTTACCTAATGACTACCGGGAAGAAAACGAGCTTTCAAAGCAACATGCTGAGCGTTTTGAAAAATTAAAACTACAGCTAGTCAAAGCTTGTGGTGGGGATCTAAATAAAGGATGGTTTTCATATGCATCTGGCATTTTAGAAAAACCAACTATTTTAGGAGAAGATAGGTAGTGTTAAAATTTATTTATTTGGGTTGCCTCAATTGTTAAGGTAATTATTAAGGCGTTTTTGATAATAAAAGGCAATCTGTTTTATTGAAAAAATCGTTTCTTTGAAGCAGTTTAAAAATTGGAATAAAAATATAAGAGTATGAAAAAAATCATTACTACAATTCTAGGTGCAATCGTACTTTCTTTTGGTCTAAACGCGCAAAACACAAAGCCGAATATCGTAGTTATTTATGTAGACGATTTAGGGTATGGAGATTTGAGCTGCTATGGTGCCACTGAAGTCAACACACCTAATGTAGATAAATTGGCAAAAGGAGGTGTGCAATTTACGGATGGGCACTGTTCTGCGGCTACCTGTACACCTTCTAGATATTCGTTACTTACGGGGAGATACGCATTTCGTAAGAACGCTGCCGTATTGCCGGGAGATGCTCCTTTGTTGATTAGTACGGAAAGAGAAACCTTGCCAAGTATGCTTCAAAAAAACGGTTATAAAACAGCCGTTATTGGAAAATGGCACTTAGGCTTGGGTGACGGAAATGTAGATTGGAATGATAAAGTGTCTCCAGGTCCTCTAGAGATTGGTTTCGATTACAGTTATTTAATCCCATCAACAGGAGATCGTGTACCTTCAGTATTGCTAGAAAATCATCATGTGGTTGGTTTGGATCCGGAAGACCCAATTCAAATTAGCTACAAGAAAAAGATAGGTAATGATCCTACCGGAAATGAAAACCCGGAATTAGAACGCTATGCTTCTGATAATTTTCACGGTAAAACCATTGTAAATGGGGTGGCTCGTATTGGTTATATGACAGGTGGGAACTCGGCGCGATTTAGAGATGAAACCGTACCCTATCAAATGTTGAGTAAGGCACGTACGTTTATAGATGAAAACAAAGAACAACCGTTTTTCCTATACTTCGCATTCCACGATATCCATGTTCCTCGTTTACCGGATACGCGTTTTCAGGGAGCTACCAATATGGGCGTTCGTGGTGATGCCATTGTTCAGATGGACTATATTACGGGTGCTATTGTAGCGCATTTAGAAAAAAGAGGTTTGGACAAGAATACTTTGATTGTGTTTTCTAGCGATAACGGTCCAGTTTTGGATGATGGTTATGCAGATGAAGCAGTTTCGAAATTAGGAAAACACCAACCGGCAGGACCGTATAGAGGTAACAAATACAGTGCTTACGAAGCGGGTACACGGGTGCCTACCATTGTGTACTGGCCGGGAACCATCCAACCAAAACAAAGCGATGCATTGTTGACGCAGACCGATTTGTATGCTTCTGTTGCGGAATTGATAGGACATAAACTTCATGAAAATGAAGCTCCAGACAGCGAAGCTATGTGGTCTACTTTTGCTGGAGAATCTAAAAAGGGAAGAGACTTTCTTTTAGAAGAATCGGTAACGCTTTCATTGCGTCATGGTGACTACAAATACATTCACCCAACCACTAAAAAAGCCGGTTGGATTAAGAAAGAAAAAAATATTGAATCAGGCGCTATGAATGAAGCGCAGCTATATGATCTTTCAAAAGATGTAGGAGAACGCACCAATATCGCCGCTAAAAACAAAAGACTTGTTAAAAAGATGCAAAAAGAAATTGAAAGAATTCAAAACAACGAAGTCACCAGAAAATAACTCTATGGATGCTTTAGATGTTTTTCTGAAATTCCGTGGGTAATAAATGGGGTGAATAGGATAAAATCGTGTAGCTTGTCCTGTACGCTTATTATTTATTTTTGAAAACAATTGTAAAAGACATACACATGAAAAAATTATGCTATTTCTTACTCCTATGTAGCGGATTCTTATTTGCTCAAAAGCAGCCAAATCTTGTTATCATTATGACCGATGATATGGGCTGGGCAGATGTAGGTTTTAACGGTTGTAAAGACATTCCTACACCAAACATTGATAAAATTGCAAATCAAGGAGTGCGTTTTGAAGAAGGTTATGTGTCATTTCCAGTTTGCGGGCCAAGTAGAGCAGGTTTGTTGACAGGACGTTACCAAGATCGCTTTGGTTTTACTACCAATCCGTCTATCGACCCTAAAAACCCAATTTCCGGTTTGCCAGTAGAAGAGGAAACCATTGCACAGGTTTTACACAAAGCAAATTATAAAAGTGCGGTTGTTGGAAAATGGCATATGGGAACCAACGCAGTTTTTCATCCTTTAGAAAGAGGGTTTGATTATTTCTTCGGATTTCTTTCTGGAGGACATAATTACTACCACGATCAGTTGACTTTAAATGATTTGTCTGAAGTGAAATCGAAATGGCAATGGTACAGGACTAAAATAAAAGAGAATAGAGAGATTGTAGAAACACATGATTATTTGACGGATGAATTGAGTGATGCGGCGGTACGATTTATCAAGCGTAAAACAGAAAAAGACGAGCATTTTATGTTGTATTTGGCGTATAATGCTCCGCATACTCCGCTTCAAGCTACGGAAAAATACCTGTCGCGTTTTCCAAACATCAAAGACAAGAATAGAAAAACCTATGCCGCCATGGTAAGTGCCGTGGATGAAGGGGTAGCACGTGTTTTACAGTCATTAAAAGAGGGTGGCATCGATGAAAACACCTTGATTGTATTTTTGTCAGATAACGGAGGTGCTCACAACAATGCATCGGATAATGGGCCGCTACGTGGTTTGAAAGGCGACTTGTTTGAAGGGGGTATTCGCGTTCCTTTTGCAATGCGTTGGAAAGGAACCATTCCTGCAGGTCAAAATTATACAAAACCGGTTTCTTCTTTAGATATTATGGCGACCATTGTGGCACAAAACGATATTAAAATTGCCTCTGACAGACCTTTGGACGGGGTAGACTTGTTGCCTTACCTAACTGGAAAAGACAAGGGAACACCGCACGATTATTTGTTCTGGAGAAAGTGGGAACAAAACGCGATGGCAATTCGACACGGAAACTACAAATTGGTTGCGAATAGAAAACAAGATGAAAATGCTCCTGAGTTGTACGATTTGTCAAAAGATGGAGGTGAAAAGACCCATCTAAAATCGAAGCATAAAAAAGAAGCTAAGAAACTACAAAAAGAATGGGAAGCCTGGAATGCAGAGTTAAAAGACCGTGTTTTTCCGACTTTAGGTGGTGATAAATGGTGGGTGGATTAGGTTAGGGCTTTGGGCAGGTGGCTGTTGGCTATTCTACGTAGTGTTTTTTGTTGTGTGATTTGTTAGAAATAATTATCTTGGAAGCTTAGAGTCGTAATTAATAAATAGCATGAAAAAGATATTAGTCGCAGTAATTTGTTCTTTTGCATTATTTGCATGTGGTAGTTCCAAGCTAAAATCGAATAATGGTGTGTTTACTGATACTTTTCAAAGTGAGAAAAGATCGCCGTGGATAGATACATCAAAACAATTTTTGACGTACCAAATCCTTCGGGAACAAGGGCTTAAAATATCCAATACTTCGCTCAAATATCATGCGGGAGTAAATTATCATGACTTTCCTGTCAATATGATTGCTGACTTTGAAACCACTTTAGAATTCTCTATGAGTGATACCGGAAACTTTACTTTTTATTTAGGATACAAAGATGCTAAACATCGTGAACTGTTTTCATTTTCAGAAGACAAGGGAAAATTTTATTACAGTAGATATAATGGAGAGAATCAAACCGAAAGAATTAATAAAAACTGTAGTGTAAACAAAGGAGTGAATGAGTTAAAGCTAATAAAGAAGGAAAATGAAGTATTTCTGTTTCTGAACGATGAGCTGATAATGAATGAAAAGGACAAACCTACATTTAGCAATAGTTTTGGATTCGGACTCTCGCCCGAAACCAGTGTAGTATTAAGGCAAATTAAAATAGCTGAGACCCCTGTTATAAAGTGAAAACCATAAGCAACACTGTCTGTGGTTTTAATATGAATTATTTGAGGAATAAATTTTGAGTTGTTCAAAGTTATTTCCCGTTTTCCTACTTCATTTTCCATCATCAATTGTCCATTACCAATTCTCCATACTCCGTTCACAATTTCCCTCTCATTTCTTATACCCCTTTTTTAGTACAAGTATTGTAAGTACTGATAAAAGTTTTGAAAATGAGTGTTTTATTGTTTAGAAGGTTTGACTGATAACCCCCCAAGGATTTCATTATTAGTACTCATAATCAGCTAAATAAATAGTTAGTTTTGATGCAACCACTTCATAATAATTTTTTGAACATGTAGGAATGTGATCCGAGTCATTCGGTATAGTCATTTCCAGAAATAGTGAATACTCATTAACCAGAGTAATTTTAAACTATTATTGAAAAGAACGTTCTCCCTTAACCAAGGAGTATGTTTGTTGTTTTCGGCCATACCTATTCGGTGATGGTCAATTATTTGAAGTAAACTAACGAAACCTAAGCATTATGACTCAACCAAATTACCCCCGGGCGAAATCTGTCCTTGGTACTCTCCGTCAATTTCTTTTTCAGTTTTATTCCATTTTTTACTGACTTGTATTTTTGATGTTTTTTGTTGTGAAGTAGCCTTGTTGATTAAAAGATAAGGTACTTCGCAATGAAGATTCAATGGGACTTAATCGTCTATGTCAACATAATATTTGCTGTGAGAAGGAACTAAACAATGAAACCATTTTTATTAATTAAACCTAATCATTATGAACAAAAATCAACTATTCGTATGGCTTGCTTTTTTCTGTAGTGTACATTTTATGTATGCTATAGATCTTGACGAAGTTCAAGAAGCAGAAACGACCACTCTTACAGGGACTTATACAACTGTAAGCAACACAAACGCTTCGGAAGGAAACTTTGTGAAATTACAAACTTCTTCACCACAAGGTGCTTTGGAAATTCAAGTAAACAACGTCCAAACAGCCGGTATTCATAAATTGGAAGTCTTTTCTTTTAACGGAGGAAGCGCTATGGATGTTTCCATGTCAATAAACGGTGGAACTGCTACTACTGTTGCTTTGGCTCCGTCTAACTGGGCGTATCAAGGTACCGCTAAAGCAACTATTATAGATGTAAACCTTTCCAGTGGTACCAATACCATTAAACTTACTGCAATGAGTGCAAATGCGCTAATTGATAAAATCGTGGTAAGAGAAGATTACGATATATATTATGTAAGTGCTAGTGGAGACGATGCCAATGACGGAAGTTTTAATGCGCCATGGAAAACTCTGGATAAAGCTAGCGCAGCAGCCAATACGCTCAACAATGGAGGTGTGCTCAATCCAGGTGATAAAATTTTATTCAATAAAGGAGATACTTTTGTTGGGAGGTTCGTAGTCAATTGCTCTGGTACGGAGGCTAAACCTATCGAAATTGGGAGTTACGGTACTGGAGAACTGCCTATCTTATCGGGTTCAGGAAATATCCCTGCTGGAGATTTTATCGAAACCATCAAAATGACCAATACCAGTCATATTCTAATCAATAATATTTGGATTAAAAACGACCGACAAGTAGGATTGGGGTGGCAAGGTTCTGGAAATACGGCCTATGGAATTTATATCAAAGCAAGCAAATGGGGTGGTGTTAGTAAAGGATTGACATTTCGAAGCCTTAAAATTACCGATGTATTTGGTGTAGATATGATAGACTGGGAAGGAAAATTTACGCTAGACTATTACACAGCAAAAGGTATCTTTTTCGATTCAGATGGAGACCACGATGGATCGACGTCTCCTGCTGCTACACCCGTAGCGATAAATGATGTACTTATTGAAGATTGTTATTTCTATAATTTGGGGAGTACTGCCATTAGCATTCGAAATTTGAACCCCGCAAACAATCCTGTAAGTGATGACGGAAGGAATCAAAATTATGTGATTCGAAACAATCATTTCGAAAAACTAGGAGGCGATGGTGTTGTCTTTGCTTCGGTAAATAATGGTCTTGTTGAAAACAATGATTTTATCGATTTAGGATGGGGAGATCATACCTCTCAAACAGATCGCTATTTTGGTAGAGGTGAAGGCTGTTGGATTTGGGATTCTCACAATATCATAGTACAGTTCAATAAACAATTAAGAGCCCGTGGTTTTGGAGACACCTATGGTACTGCTGGGCATATTGATTTCTTCTGTAAAAATGCAATTTATCAATACAACTATAGTGAAGATACCGCCGGGGGATTTGTTGAAATTCTAGGTGATTGTGAGAACAGTACGTTTCGTTACAATGTAAGTGTCAACGATGGGTTCCGAGATCATCACGGATATTCGATTTGGGTTTCGGGATATGTTGGAACAGGACAATCACCTGTGCGATCTAATAATAACTTTGTCTACAACAATACGGTCTATATGGACAAAGCTGGTTATACTCCAGATATTTCCATTTGGGCGGAGAACACCTATATCTACAACAACATATTCAAAGTAATTAACGGAGCTCAAATCGGAGCGACCGGAGTGGATATTGACATTGCAAATGGTAGTGAGTTGGTGGTTTCCAACAATCTTTTTTATGGAGATATTGCTACGGCGTTTACCAATTTAGATACTAATAAAATTACCGGACAAGACCCTCAGTTTGTCAACGAAGGTTCTGGAGATATTGACGGTTATAAATTGCAAGCTACCAGTCCTGTAATAGACAATGGTGCTGCTTTTCCTGAACCTGTGTTTCCAAATGCAGGACAAGGAATTTTTGCAAATATTACTTTGAATACGCCTACTGATATCTATGGAAATGTAGTAGACATTACCAATTTATTGCCAAATATTGGTGCAGATAACAGTTTCAATAATGGAATTCATAAAGACGCTATTCGAGTGACAGGAGTTACTTTGGCCGCTCAAAATGGAACTATAGAAGTTGCAAATACACAGCAGTTTACAGCCGATGTACTTCCCGCAAATGCAACAAATCAAAATGTTACATGGAGCATAGATGATACGGCAATCGCTACGGTAGATGGCAATGGCTTGGTAACAGGAGTTGCTGACGGAGTGGCAACACTAACGGCTACTACTGCAGATGGAAGTTTTGTGGCTTCAACTTCCGTAAATATAGGTCCTAATTTTGTAGTGAACTTGCTGAATGGTGATTTCGAGGATAATTTGAATCACTGGAACACTTGGAACAATCCGGTCGCCAATAGTGACTCCTATGAAGGGAATTTGGCTGTGCGTTTGTATGACAAAGGTTCTGCAAACCAATGGGTCACTGTAGAGGCGAATACAGATTATATAGTATCTGCGTATGTAAAAACGAGTGATACCTCGAAACGAGTGGTGCTTGGAGTGAATGATGCTAATAATAGCGGAATTCAAAATAAAAGTATTTATGACAATACGTATACACGTCATACCGTGTCCTTTAACTCAGGAAGTTCGACTTCTGTTAAAATCTATGTATGGCAACCGCCAAGTAACAATGCCTATGCGTATGCAGACGATATACAAATTGTAAAAGACGTACCAACGGCTGTCAATGGCGTAACTATTTCTGCTCAAAACGGAATGCTAACCGCAGGAAACACAACCCAATTGAGTGCTACGGTGTTGCCAAACAATGCTTCCAATCAGAATGTGTCGTGGACTAGTGATAACTCATCTGTTGCCACTGTGTTTAACGGAGTGGTTACCGGAGTGAGCGTTGGAACGGCCAATATTACGGTAACTACAGCCGATGGAGGCTTTACCGATAGTGCAACAATTACTGTGAGTCCATCGAGTATTGCGGCCTTTAAAAATGGTGACTTTGAAGATGGCTTGAATGATTGGAGTACCTGGCAAGATGTTGTAGTTACAACGAGTGGTGCGTTGGAAGGAAGTTCTTTAAGAAATACGGGAGTATCCTCATGTAATCAAACCGTTGCCGTTACTGCCAATACCAATTATATTTATTCTGGATATGCGAAAGTAGATAACCCTACAAGCGCCAGAGTGGTTATGGGAGTCAATGATGCAAACAGTATAGGTATCGAAAATAAAGACATAACCAATCAGAATTATACCTATCATGAAGTGGCATTTAATTCAGGTAACAATACCTCGATTACCGTATATTTCTGGCGACCATCTGGTGGCGTTGGAGCTGCATATTTAGACAATGCAATGCTTATTGAAGTACCTTCTGGAGCTAAGGAAGCGTTTACTAAAGAAGGAACAGAAGAAGCGGTAGAAGCAAGTGTTGCTGTCTATCCAAACCCCGCTTCGGATCAAGTGTCTGTGAATACGCAAGGTTTCAGTGGTGCAGTACAATTGGCACTATTTAACTCAGTGGGTGTACAGGTGCATGCGGAAGTGTTCTCCGCTAATGAAAACGCGGCTCACGAATTTTCTGTGGCTAGTTTTGAAGCCGGATATTATGTGTTGGTGCTTACCGATGCTTCTGGAAATAGAAGTACATTGAAATTACTTGTGAAATAATTGAATGAAATATAAAGTCATTCCTGTTTTTGAAAACGGGAATGGCTTTTTTATGTAAGGGATGATTCGAGCAAAAGCTTCGAGTTTTGCCTGCGATAAAGATTTTTGTCTGAATTCAAAAAAGGCAGATTAAATAAACTTAACCAATTAAACTTAACCTATTATGAACAAAAAATCATTACTATCATGGCTTGTTCTTTTTTGTAGTGTGAATCTGATTTTCGCTACGGAACTGAATGAGGAACAAGAAGCAGAAACAGCTTCTTTATCTGACAATTACACAGTTGCTACGAATGCAAATGCTTCTGGAGGAAGTTTTATAAAGTTAAAAAAGGCAGCACCCAGCGGTTCTTTAGAACTTACCATCGACAATATTCTAACCGCAGGTTTGTATAAATTGGAAATACATACTTATAATGGCGGGAGTTCCATAGATCTAGATATGTCTGTGAACCAGGGGGCAGCAACAAACATTACCTTACAACCTTCGAACTGGGCATATCAAGGAACTGCAAAAGTTTCGCGTTTTGATGTGAATTTATCGGTTGGAACCAATACCATTACTTTTACCGCAAATGCTAACGATGTATTGCTCGATAAATTTGTGGTAACCCCTCATTATAATGATTATTATGTGAGTGCTGCAGGTAACGATGCCAATGACGGAAGCGTGGGAGCTCCATGGCAAACGATAACAAAAGCTTCAGCAGCTGCTGAAAAAAGCACCAGTGGAGGTGTGTTATTGCCTGGAGATAAATTATTTTTTAGAGCCGGAGATACTTTTGAAGGAAACTTTTTGGTAAAATGTTCTGGAACTGAAACAAACCCTATTGAAATAAGTAGCTATGGTGGGGGTGAATTGCCTATCATTTCGGGTTCGGGAGCAATTTCCGGAGGTGATTATTTTGAAGCAATCAAGTATATCAATGCTTCGCATATTTTGATGACCGATATTTGGGTGAAAAATGACAGACAAAACAATACTCGATATACCTTTGGAGAAACCAATTCCTCTGGTATCCGTGTAACTGCGAACAAGTGGGGAGGTGTTTCTTCGGGATTGATTTTTAGAGACTTGAAAATTTCAAATGTCTATGGTACCACACTACCTGCTGAATTTAATGATTTAAGTGTAACGGGACTTCGATTTGAATCTGAACAGAATGAACCAAGTCTTGAAGTTAGTATCAAAGATGTGTTGATTGAAAACTGTTATTTTACGGAAATAGGAAAGGCCGGAGTTTGGGCAGTGCATAAAGGTACAGAAAGTACTTCTGACGATGCAGTAAATCGAAATGCTGATTTTATCATTCGAAATAATACCTTCTACCGAACAGGAGGCTCTGGGGTAATTCTTTCAAAAATGCTCAATGCACGGGTAGATAATAATGACTTTGACCATACTGGATATAGCAATGGTTCAGAATCAAGATTGGTAGGACGTGGAAGTGGAATGTGGGTGTTTAAATGTGTGAATGTTTTGGCGCAATACAATAAGTCTATTAGTGTGAGAGGTCCAGGAGATTCATATGGGATGCACATCGATTTTGGAAATAAGAACATTATCTATCAATACAATTACAGTGAAGATAGTGAAGGTGGTTTTTGTGAAGTCTTAGGAGACAATCACAACGTAGCTTATCGTTTTAACGTGAGTGTTAATGATGGATTTAGAGACCATCATGGAAGTACGATCTGGACCTCTGGATATGTAGGGACAGGAAATACACCCGTTCCTTCTAATGGTGTTTATGTGTATAATAACAGTATTTATTTAGGCGCCAATCAAAAACCAGATATTACACTTTTTAGTGAGGACACATATATATACAACAACATCTTTAAGCAGACAGGTAGCGGTCAGATTGGTGAAGTAGTGGATATTTCAATACAAAATGGTGGAGAGTTTATTGTTTCCAACAATTTATTTCAAGGAAATATTAACACTGCTTTTTCGAATTTGGATGTGTCTCCGGTTTTTGCAAATCCTAATTTTCAAAATGAAGGCGCTACAAATATTGACGGATATAAGTTGTCTTCCAACAGTGCCGCTATTGATGCGGGTAAAATTTTCCCAGAACCTACTTTTCCTATGGCGGGACAAGGAATATTCCATGACATTACACTGGTTCCTCAGTCTGATATGTATGGAAATGATGTAGATTTGGCTACCTTTTTACCAAATATTGGGGCGGATAATAATTTCAATAGTGAAATAGATCCGACAAATATTCTGGTAACTGGCGTCACTGTTTCTAATCAAAACACTTCACTTTTACCAGGAGAACAGCTCACATTAACAGCTACTGTGTCTCCTGTTGATGCAGCAAATACCAATGTGACTTGGTCGAGTTCAAATACTTCTGTTGCAACAGTAGACAATGCGGGTACCGTTACAGCTGTTGCCTTAGGAACAACCAATATTACAGTAACAACAGAAGATGGTGGATTTACGGCTACAACTTCTGTTGAGGTTACACCCGAGTTTGTTGTGAATTTGTTAAATGGAGATTTAGAGCAAGGATTGACCGATTGGAATAGTTGGAACAATCCACAGTCAATTACAAATGGCTATTATGGCAAAGCAATTGAAATTACTGGGCCAGGATCGATAAATCAGTGGGTGAAAGTAAAACCTTCCACTACGTATACGTTATCTGCGTATGCTAAAGTTGCAGATCCGCAAAACGACCGAGCTGTGTTTGGAGTGAACAACCACAACAATAATGGAATTGAAAATATTCAAATTTACGATACGGATTATACCTTGCAAAAGATTATGTTTACTGCGAGTGCACAAACAGATTCTGTGAAAGTGTTCTTTTGGAGACCCGGTAATGGTGTTGGTAAATCGAATGTTGATGAGATTGTACTCAAGGAAACAGCCTATGCTTTAAATGCCGACTTTGAAAAGGGAACACATGCTTGGTCTGCATGGGGAAGTGGTACTGTAGGTACGGAAACAAACAATCCTTTTGATGGAGCTACTTCGCTTCTGGTAACTGGGAATGCGGGTGCCAATCAGGTAATCAAAACAAAACCAAGTACAAATTATGAGGTTAGGTTCACTGCCAAGGTAGAAAACGCTTCAAAACATGTTACTTTTCAGGCAACAAGTTCGGCAGGAACTGTTTATTTTGCGGAACAAATTGTAGCCACTAGTTTTACCGAGTATACAGCCTCAATTACTACAGAAGCAGGCGATGAAGATACTAAGCTTGGTTTCTGGAGAGGGACTGGTTCTGTTGGTGGTGCCATGTTAGACAATATTAGTTTAACGGAAACACCTTCGGGCAGTAAATCAATTTCAGAAGGGAAGTCTGGGAACAATGAGGTGGAAACATCAAGTGTTCAGTTGTATCCAAATCCTGCGACAGACATGGTTACTTTGAATATGCTTGGTCTTTCAGGAGAGGTAACTATTGTGCTTTCGAATAGCCTAGGAATACAGGTGTTGCATGAGAGAACTACCACCAATGGAGAAAGTTCTTTTGAGCTTTCTGTAAACAATTTAACACGCGGCTATTATTATGTTCTCATAACAGATAGTACGGGTCAACGTATTGCGGAGAAGTTACTTCTTAAATAATACAATTTAGAGATACTAAATTACCACCTTTAGCAAAGATTTGTTGGAGGTGGTTTTTTTATGACTATTTTTAGTAGCTTGCATAGCACAGAAATGCTTTCTAATTAGCACGAATACACTAAGATTACCTACATGCCGTTAGAAATTACCATTGACTTTAAAAGCCCCTATAAATAACGAAATAGCCCCATAGTTTTGGGAGCTATTTTTTATTTTTGAACCAGAGAAAAAGAGATAATTATAAAAAAAATAGATTTCATTATGAAGAATAAGTCCTTAATAGTTTTGTTTGCAATGGGTTTGTCTGCCTTTGGGTATGGTCAAAGTCTTCCGGATTGGGAAAACACAGAAGTAATTTCCATCAATACTGAAAGTCCGAAAGTAAGTTTTAAGCAGTACAATGCTCAAGATTTAGCTACGGAGAAATTGTCTAATTATCAATTACTGAATGGTACTTGGAAATTCCATCATGTAGAAAAACCTGCAGACAGACCTGTAGATTTCTACAAGGATGATTTTGATACAAGCAAATGGGGATGCTATCGATGTGCCATCGAACTGGCAAATGAGAGGGTATGATTATCCAATTTATACAAATATTAAATATCCATTTCCTAAGAATGCACCCTATATTCCACATGAATTTAATCCTGTTGGGAGCTATAAGCGTAGTTTCACCATTGCAGAAGATTGGAAAAATCAGAAATTGTTTGTACATCTAGGTGCGGTGAATTCTGCGTATTATATCTGGGTTAACGGTCAGAAAGTAGGCTATAGCGAAGGATCTAAAACCCCCGTAGAGTTTGATATTACGAAATTTGCAAAAACAGGAGCAAACACAATCGCACTAGAAGTATATCGTTGGTGTGATGGTTCTTATTTGGAGGATCAAGATTTTTGGAGAGTGAGCGGTATTGAAAGAGATGTTTTTGTATATGCAACGCCAAAAACAAGAATTGCTAACTTTTTGGTAAAAGCAGGCTTAGATGCTGAGTCCTATTCGAAAGGTGTATTTTCTTTAGAACTTGCCATTGAAAATGGTGAGAAATATTCGATTAGCAAACAAACAGCAGTGGTGTCTGTTTTGAGTAAAGATGGTACTGCGGTTTATAATGAAAGAAAGGGGTTTAAAGTAGGGCGTGGTGCTGCTACTTCTATTGAGTTTGAGACTGTTTTGGAAACTGTTCAGACATGGTCTGCTGAAACACCTATTTTATATGAATTGCAAATTCAATTGTTAGATTCAAAAGGGAAAGTATACAGTGCAACCAAATCTAATATTGGTTTTAGAACTTCGGAAGTAAAGAATGGTCAATTGTTGGTGAATGGAAAAGCGATCTTGTTAAAGGGAGTGAATCGTCATGAGCACGATCCAAAAAACGGACATGTGGTGACCAAAGAAAGTATGTTGGCAGATATTGTAGATTTCAAAAAACACAATATTAATGCTGTACGAACTTCTCATTATCCAAATGATCCTTATTTCTATGAGTTATGTGATATCTACGGAATCTATGTGGTAGATGAAGCGAATATAGAATCGCATGGTTACGGTTACAAAGTGGGAGAAACTTTGGCGGGAGAACCTATGTTTAAAGCAATGCATATGGATAGAATTCAACGCATGGTAAAACGTGATTTTAACCATCCTTCGGTGATTTATTGGTCTATGGGGAATGAAGCGGGAGACGGCGAGAATTTCAGAGCAGCCTTTGAATGGATGCATGCATATGACACCACAAGACCTGTGCATTATGAAAGAGCTTCTCGTAAGAATGCGAGTTTCGAATCGAGAACGACAGATATTATTGGATGGATGTATGCTAGAATTCCGAGTATAGAAAAAGAACATATTTCGGTGGATCCTAAGAGAGCAGACTCAATCCAACGCCCGTTTATTTGGTGTGAATATAGTCATGCGATGGGGAATAGCAATGGAAATATTGCCGATAACTGGAAATGGGTTCGTGAAAAGCGTCAAGTACAAGGTGGTTTTATCTGGGACTGGATGGATCAAGGACTTGAAATGAAAACCGAAAGTGGTGAGATTTATTATGGATATGGAGGCGATTTTGAACCAGAAGGTGTTTATAATGATAACAATTTCTGTGCGAATGGTTTGATTGCTTCAGACAGGACTCCGCATCCAGGTATTTACGAAGTGAAAAAAGCCTATCAAAATGTATTGTTTACACAAACAGCTCCTTTTGAGATTGAGGTGTTTAACGAAAATTTCTTTGTGTCTACTGCCGGTTTGCAGTTTAATTATGACCTTGTTGAAAATGGGGTAGTCGTGAAATCGGGTGCTATCGATGCTTTTGATATTCCTGCTCAAGGGACTCAAAAATTCACCTTAACTCCTAACTACACTTTAGATGCTGGGAAGGAGTATTTTGTGAACCTTACGGCAAAAACAGGCACTAAGACGGCTTTGTTGGAAAAAGGACATGTGGTAGCTACGGATCAATTTGAGGTTCAGAAAGCATCTGAGGTTTCCGTAGAAGTGGAGATGGAGAAGCTAAAATTGAAGAAGGACAAAAAAGCGGGTGTTTATAAAATCCTAGGTGAAGGTTTCGAATACGTATTCGATAAAAATGGTTACGGATTGGCTTCCTTGCAAGTAAACGGAGAAGAGTTTTTAGAAGAAAGACTGGCGTTGAATTTTTGGAGAGCCCCTGTAGACAATGATTATGGTGCGTTTAAACCAAAAGACAAAGATTATTTTGCCTATAGAACAGCTGCAGATGATGTAGCGATTGTTTCTATGGATGTTGAGAAAATGAGTTCTAGAAAGTACCAATTGACCTATGTTTTCAATTTGCCAAGCTTGCAAGCAAACAATACGATTGTGTATACTGTTACAGGAGATGGTGTGCTCACCGTAAATTCGGTATTTGCACCTTCAGGAGAAAAGAAATTGAAGTACTTACCTCGTTATGGTATGTCTTTGGCATTGCCTAAGAAATACGACGAAGTGAGCTATTATGGAAGAGGGCCTTTCGAAAACTATTCAGATAGAAATACTGCTGCCAATGTAGGTTTGTATACTGCTAAAGTATCCAATTTCCAATTCGACTATATTCGACCGCAAGAGAACGGTTATAGAACCGATGTTCGTCATTTATCTGTGACATCTTCCCAAGGGAAAGGTTTGAAAATACAAGCAAGCGAATTGCTTTCGTTTTCAGCTTTACACAATCCAATTTCCGATTTCGATGCCGGAGATAAAAAAGGACAAACTCACAGTGTAGATATTGTACACAAAGACAAAGTGTATTTAAACATCGATTACAAACAAGTAGGTGTTGGTGGTGATAACAGCTGGTCGAAGGGTGGTTTGGCACATAAAGAATACCAAATTGACCCGAGTACATGTGCTTATGAATTTAGTATTTCTCCTTTGCAATAATAGATGAAGGGATTACAAAAAAAGAAACCCACACTCTACAACGAGTGTGGGTTTTTTAGGTTTTGAATCTATGAAAAGAACCTGTTATTTTTTAAATGATATTGATTGTTATTCAGTGTAGATCTTTCATATATTTGACGGTGTAATTAAAAAAATATTCGATGAAAAGTAGAATTCTTTTGATGGGTGTTGCATTTTTACTTGCATCATTTACTATTAGTGGTCAAAATACTGCTCCAAGGATTGAGAAGTTTGATGTAATTCAAAAAGAACAGGGAGAGCAAGGAGTGGTTCAAACCGTTGTAAGGGGTGTAGCTGACGATGCAGAAGAGGGCATGCGTCTTAATTATACCTATAGGATTGTTTCTGGTTCCGGATATTTAGAACCTGTGAAACGCTATGCTATTTTACATCAAGAAAAAGAAGAGCAAGTGGTTATAGAACTCAAAGTGACCGATTCGAAGGGTTTGAGTGTGACAAAAGAATTGACCTATACACCTGTTTCAAATGACCCTAGAAATATTTATCTAGATGCTGTATCTTGGAAAGCAGCAATAGGAAAGAATTTTATAAAAAACCCTGCTTTTAAATTCCAACAACGTGACCCAAACTTACCGAATGTGTTGCTTATTGGGAATTCAATTTCTATTGGTTATACACCTTATGTGCAAAAATTATTGGCAGGTACATGCAATGTAAATCGTATCCCTGCAAATGGAGGAGATACGAATAAGTGTATAAGAAGTTTTGAATTGTGGATGGGCGATAATCAGTGGGATGTAATCCATTTTAATTTTGGAATGCACGATTTTAAACGACTTGTAAATAATGCTTTAGATATTCGAGGAGCACATGTAGTTAGTCCTAGGGCTTATAAAGAAAACTTAGAAGCAATAGTTGCTCTTTTAAAGACAACGGGTGCAAAGCTTATATGGGCTAGTATTTCAGTAGTTCCTGAAGGAGCTGACGGGCGGATCAAAGGAGAGGAGGTTACGTACAACAAAATTGCTTTGGAAGTGATGGAAAAGCACGAAGATATTATCATTGATGATCAGTATGCCTTAACGTCAAAATATCCGGAAGACCAACGTCCTGCAAATGTTCATTTTCTAGAGTCAGGAAAAGAACGGCAGGCAAAACAGGTTGTGGAGCATGTTTTAGAGGTGTTGCAGAATTAGTTCGGTTTTTTGGTACATATTAGGTAAATCCCCAAGGAAGTAGGTGTGTTCATTTTTATAAAAGTCGACAAAACTTTTAGAATTGTTTTGGTTGGGAAGTGGCACCCAATAATTTTCCGGATTGGTGTTTTTCCAAGTCATAACATAGGCAATGTCTTTAAAAGAAGCTTCCGCCAAAAGGGGTTTTAGAAAAGCATCCATAAACCAATTTTCTTCAGCTATATTTTGAATTCCTTTTCGAATTCCAATTTCTGTAATTGCGGCAATTTTTTTGTGTTTTGAAGAAAATTTGGCAAGCCATTCAAGATTGTTTATGGTTAGTGAAAGTAATGACTCGCTATCAGCAGCGTAATTATCAAAGCCCATGATGTCTACATAATTGTCTCCAGGGTATCTTTCTTCTGTTTCATTAAGGTTTAAACTTGGTTTTGAGGGAGAATACGCAATGAGCATATTGTTTACACCAGGTATGTTTTTTGAATTTTGAGTATTGTCTTCTCGCAGGTAGTCTATCGTAAATCGCCATAGCTTTTTAAACTCATTGGCAGTGCAATGTTCAGCTCCCCACCAAAACCAAGAACCCGTATTTTCATGGAACGGTCTAAATAGGATTGGAATTTTGTTGCCCTTAATATCGGTCAACGCAGCAAAATAGATTTTAATCGCATCGAGTTCATCTAACCAATTTTTATATGCAGGTCCTTTTTTGTTTATAATTTGTTGCACTGGATTGTCTGCGGTGTTTTTTACGTCTTTTCCATTTGCCGGGTTATTTACATGCCAGCTGTATTCGATAATTCCACCTTGTCGATAAATTTCTTGCACTTGTTTTTTAAAATAGTCTTTAGTTTTTCCTTTGTGCAAGGCAAAACCAAATAGTCCAGGATGATCACCTACTAGGAGGAAACAATCACTTGAGATTTTAGAAGTGAGCACATTGTTTTTCCCTTTTTGTTGTTCGTAGGAAGCATGGTGTTGACCAAAAATAAAGTTGCCTGCTTTCATTTTTGTTAGATTGAGAAATAGATTTTTTGTTTCCTTTGTGCTTTTGGGTGTTGAAGGTCCAACTTGTGCAGTGGTATTTATCACAACGCAGAGGTTTATGATGGAGAAATAAATGCACCAAAGTTGAGAGTTCATTGGGTTCATTCTTTTTTGAATTAAATTTACTTTTTAATTTCCGGGAAAACCTAACATGCCTCCCATACCTACAGTAAAGAGCCAGCAGCCGTACAAAGCATGTTCAAAAGAGACAAGAAGCAACGATTTTGATTTTAAATAGGAATAGCCAAAAATAAGTCCACCCACAAAAGTGATACCTAGGACTAAGGTGTTTTGAAAGAACAGATGTCCTAAAGAAAAGACAAGTGCATTGATAAGGATCAGGAAATGTTTGTTCTTAAAAAACATTGTATAGCGTTCAAAAAAGAAACTTCTGTAAATAATTTCCTGCGGCAGTACTGATAAAAAGCTATAAACAAATAAAATGAATATCCATAATTTGAGGTTGTTTCTAACAACATAAAATAACTTGTCTGGTTTGAAATAATGCATGTACAGAGAGGAGGTGAATATTATCGCAAAGAAAATAAGAACCACTTTGTATACGTATTTGTTTGAACTAAATTGCAGGCCTTTTTTAAAAAACGAGTACCTGGCAATAAGTAATATTCTCAAAACATATATAAGTCCGAACAGTCCAAGTGCTCCTTTGATCCAGATTGGAAATTTTAGGCAAAGGGCTATTGGGAAAACGACGAATAGTAAAATGAATTCAACTGCGTATAGTTTTTTTTGAGGGATTTGCATTTGGTATGAATTAAATTTTGAGAACTCAAGATACAGAAAATATATATCAACTTCTAGTTATTTTAAATTTGATGGAAGTGAAAAAAAACCTCTTAGCTTTTGCTAAGAGGTTTGTTTGCAGTTACATTCCCCCCAGATATGTAACTGCTATTTCTTGGAATAGGATGTTGTCTTTGTTAAAATTAGTGGCATTCTTCGATTGTTGAATCTTATAGAGAACACTAACTTCTATTCAAAAGTAAGTATAATAAATGATAATAAAAAATATATATAATATATATACATTATTATAAACAAAGGTAAAAATATAAAAATAGGTTTTTAGGTTTTGTGAGGGGGGCTTTCTTGATGAATATTTTGTAACTTCGTTATATGAAAGTTTCAGAGAATCTAAAAAGCGAAAATGGTTTCTTAATATCAAAATTATCAATTTTAATTCAAAAAGATTTAGAAATTGGATTGGCTGATTTTGGTATTAGGTTGAAACAATATGCTATTTTACAGTTGATTGAGGGGAATTCGAAATTCAATCAACGAGCCGTTGGAGAAATATTGTTGTTAGATAGGAACACTGTCGTTCATTTTATTGATGATTTGGAAAAAAAAGGATTTTTAGAAAGAAAGAGAAACCCTGAAGACCGTAGGTCTTATTTTGTGGTGATTTCCAAGGCTGGTAAAAAGATGCTTGAAAAAATAAAACCATCCATTGACGAGATTAGAAAAGCTCAATTATCAAGTCTTTCAGAAGAAGAGAAAACACTCCTAAACAACCTTCTTAAAAAGGTGCTTTTTAGTTATTTACAGCGTTCGTAATCGATAAAATTATTTTGTTTTATCTGGAGATTTCTAAAATTTCAAACTTCATAATCCCATTTGGCACCTGTATTTCAGCAATGTCACCTACGCTGAGTCCGAGCAACCCTTTTCCAATAGGAGAGTTTACAGATAGTTTTCCATTTCTGATGTCGGTTTCAGAATCGGCAACCAGCGTATAAGTAAACTCCATATTATTTGCCGTGTTTTTCAATTTAACGATCGAATGAATTAGGATTTTTGAAAGATCCAATTGCGATTCGTCAATAATACGTGCTTTGGCAACCACATTTTTCAGCTTCGCAATTTTTAATTCTAACAGCGATTGCT
The DNA here is from genome assembly GCA_943789365.1 of uncultured Flavobacteriaceae bacterium. GTDB lineage: Bacteria > Bacteroidota > Bacteroidia > Flavobacteriales > Flavobacteriaceae > Flavicella. The sequence continues at coordinate 2,198,630 of CALSTV010000001.1, forward strand.
CTTCTTTGGCTGCGTGATATTCTGCATTTTCACTCAAATCACCTTTATCTCTTGCATCTGAAATTTCTTGGGTAACACGAGGTCTTTCAACTTGTTCTAAATGCTCTAATTCGTCTTTTAATTTTTTCAACCCTTCTGCAGAGTAGTACGATACATCACTCATAACTTTTACTTTTTATAAAAACAAAATCTCATTGCATAGAATTGACAATGAGATCAACCACAAATATACAAATTATTTGTAAATTGCACCCCAAATAAGACAAACCCCATAAGAAATGAAAAATTATTGGATACTAGTGCTCGTAAGCTTCTGTGCCGCGGCCTGTGAAAGCGAAGAATATTCAGATACAAATTTGATTCCTGATTTGGTGTTTAATATAACGATCGATATGGGATTGCCGCAGTACCAACAGCTCTTGATTCCCAATGGCTGGGTGTACGATGAGACTTTAGGGTATCGTGGGATTGTCATTTATACGATTAATGCGATTGATTATTATGCGTATGATGCAGGATGTCCACATCAAGACTGTGCAAATCCGATGGATATGAGTAATTTTCCAGAATTTTTTAATACTTGCGCCGCCGATGGTATCTTTTATTCGATCGAGTTTCCAGCCTATTCGATTACCTATTTGAAAGATGAGGAGGGAAATAGAATGGCATTACCCGAAGGACAAACGGTTTACGATATGCAGCAATACAACGCAGAGAGACCTGGGAATGGCAATGAATTACGGATCAGCAACTTTAATTATTAATAATCCATAAAAAGAAGCGTTTTAACGCACATCGGATGCTAATGAATACATACTTTTCTTCCAATTTTAAATTAGGTGTTTTAGGGGGTGGACAGCTCGGAAAAATGCTTTTAGCAGAAAGCCAAAAATTTGATGTACACACAGCCGTTTTGGACGGTTCAGCAGATGCACCTTGTGCTGCGCATTGTCATGAATTTTATATGGGCGATTTGATGCGTTTTGAAGATGTCTATAACTTTGGTAAAAAAGTAGACGTACTTACCATAGAAATTGAGCATGTAAATATACAAGCACTCTATAAACTTGAAGAAGAGGGGATAAAAGTATATCCTCAGCCATCCGTAATTGAAACGATTCAACACAAAGGAAAACAAAAGGACTTTTATGTAGCCAATGGTATTCCTACATCGCCACATAGAAGATTTGAGGTGTTGGAGGAGTTAAAAAAGGCCGATTTAGCATATCCATTTGTATGGAAATCGGCGCAGTTTGGATACGATGGGACCGGTGTGAAAATTGTCCGATCGGCTGAAGATGTTTCAAAATTAGCTGATACGGCATGTATTGTTGAAGCATTGATACCGTTTAAAAATGAATTGGCTGTCATTGTAGCAAGAAACGTCTCAGGAGAAATAAAAACCTATCCTGTGGTAGAAATGGAATTTCATCCAGAAGCCAATCAGGTAGAATATGTAATCTGTCCAGCTAGAATATCACAGGAGGTTGCGGAAAAAGCGAATGCAATAGCTTTAAGGGTAGCTGAAGCTTTTGAACATGTAGGTTTATTAGCTGTAGAAATGTTTCAAACAGCGACGGATGAAATCATCGTGAATGAAGTAGCACCTAGAACACATAACAGCGGTCATTATAGTATAGAGGCTTCGTTGACCAGTCAGTTTGAGCAGCATTTACGTACGGTTTTAAATTTGCCATTGGGTGCCACCGATAGTAAGTTGGCAGGGATTATGGTGAATTTAGTTGGGTCCGAAGGATATGATGGTGATGTGTATTATGAAAATATGGAAGAAATTCTAAGAATGGAAGGGGTTACACCACATATTTATGGAAAAAAACAAACACGACCCTTTCGTAAGATGGGGCATGTTACCATTGTAAATAAAGATATAGAAACAGCGAGAGTCGTTGCTGAAAAAGTAAAGAATACGATTAGAGTCATCTCAAAATAAATTCATTTTGCAGCACAAAGCAAAAGGATAAATTTAAATAATACACCATGAAAGTAGCAATCATAATGGGGTCTGATTCAGACCTGCCAATCATGCAAGAAGCCATAGATATATTAAACGAATTTGGGATTGACAATGAAGTCGATATTGTTTCGGCACATAGAACTCCTGAAAAATTAGTTGCGTTTTCAAACAATGCACATTTGAGAGGTGTTTCCGTTATTATAGCTGGTGCTGGAGGCGCAGCACATTTACCTGGTATGGTGGCCTCTATGAGTCCGTTACCAGTAATAGGTGTGCCCGTAAAATCTAGAAATTCTATCGACGGATGGGATTCTGTCTTGTCAATTCTACAAATGCCTGGAGGTGTTCCTGTAGCAACGGTTGCATTGGACGGTGCTAAAAATGCGGGAATCTTAGCAGCACAAATTATTGGAGCTTCACATCCAGAAGTGTTAGAAACAATAATAGCTTATAAGCAAAGCCTTAAAGAAAAAGTAATTGCTGCCTCTGAAAGAGTGAAAAAAGCCTAGTAATTATTTTCTTGTGTGTATGCCTTTTTTGGGGCTGCTAGTCTGTTGGTCTGCTGGTCTTTCAGTTCTCTAGTTTTTATGTCTTGTGTTCTTAGAGAGAGTAGGGTTGTTTAGTCATTTTCATTGAAAATGTGTAAGTTTGGAACTAAATCTATAGAATGAAGACAACACCACAACAATCGTACACGGCGAGCAGTAAACGCTATGATAACATGCAATACAGACGAACAGGGAAAAGTGGCTTGTTACTACCTGCACTTTCCTTAGGGCTTTGGCATAATTTCAGTACCACAGATAATTTCGAGAATGCAAGAGAAATCTTACATACCGCCTTTGATAATGGAATGACACATTTCGATTTGGCAAACAATTATGGTCCTCCGTACGGAGGAGCTGAAACCAACTTTGGAGCCATTTTAAAGAAGGATTTTCTGCCCTATCGAGATGAGTTGATAATCTCCACAAAAGCGGGTTACGATATGTGGCCTGGTCCTTATGGTAATTACGGCTCTCGTAAGTATTTAGTTTCGAGTTTAGATCAAAGTTTGAAACGTATGGGCTTGGAATATGTCGATATCTTCTATCACCACCGTCCTGATCCAGAAACTCCTTTAGAAGAAACCATGGGTGCTTTAGATCATATTGTACGACAAGGAAAGGCATTGTACGTTGGGCTTTCAAATTATAGAGCAGAAGAGGCTAAAAGAGCATTTAAAATTTTAAAAAAATTAGGAACTCCTTGTTTGATACACCAACCTAGGTATAATATGTTAGACCGTTGGGTTGAGGACGACTTGTTAGCTACATTGGATGAAAACGGAGTAGGTGCAATTGCATTCTCGCCCTTAAAACAAGGTATTTTGACAGATAAGTATTTAAAAGGTTTTCCTAAAGATTCTCGTGTTGTAAAAGATGGAAGGTACTTGAAAGTCGATCAGGTAGCATCGGAATTAGAACGAATAAAACAATTGAATGCTATTGCCTTGGAAAGAGGACAAACCTTGGCACAAATGGCGATTTCATGGCTTTTAAAGGACGATCGTATCACTTCTGTGTTAGTAGGCGCCAGTCGAAGTTCTCAGCTGTTAGATAGTTTAAAAGCTCTGAATAATATAAGATTTGAAAAAGAAACATTGGAAAAGATTGAAATGATTTTAAAAGCATCCTAAAAATGACGGTACAAGAAGCTATAGAAAAACGGAGAACCTTGAAAGTGCTAAGTGAGAAGAACGTACATGTTACAAACATCCAGGCCGATATTTCAAAAGTTTTAGAAATGGGAGGGAAGGCACCATTTCACTATATAAATGGCAAGGCCAATATCCAAGAGGTAAGTTCGTTAGCACCCTGGAGGTTTTATGTGCTCGACGGTGAAAGCTGTCGAAAACTTGCGGCTTATTATATTGAAAATAATATTGACGGAGGAAAGATTGTCCAGATGTTAAGAGCTGCTCAAAGTTTAATTCAAGTTACATGGACTCCAGAACCTACTGAGGATGGAGAAGTGTTGTCTTCGCAAAGAAATATTGAGCATATAGCAGCGACGTCTGCAGCCATTCAAAATATGTTATTGACTGCGACTACTTTGGGGTATGAGAATTATTGGTCTAGTGGAGGAAGTTTAAGAGAAACACGATTTAAAGAACTGTTGAAAATTCCTTTGGATGAAGCGTTGCTTGGAAGTCTTTTTGTTTTCGAAAGTGATACGGAGGGTTGTAAAACAAAGAAAGGAGCCTTGCGTGGTAGGCAAGGAGCAGTAGAAAACTATACCATTCATGTAACTTTATAAAATAAAAAAAAGCACCAAGTCAATAAAGACAAGGTGCTTTTTATAGATATGTTTTTGCTAATATTGTACACTATCGAAATTTAAATCGATATTGTAAATATTGGTAAGCATCTCTTGGTAATACATTGATCCACTTTTTGTATTTAAAGAACCATTTTATCTGAAGAGAGATAAGTCCTTTGGTAATATAAGAAGCAACGAAAGGATGTACATTCAATGTAATCTTTTTGTCTTTGCTTCTGCTTGCTAGAATTCGATTCAATTCTACTTCTAATTTGTCAATCATAACTATTGGAGCCTCAACCTCCCCGTTAACGTTCGGATTAGGTTCCTTTGTTTTGATATTCATTTCAGAACGTACTCGTTGTCTAGTGATTTGAATCAATCCAAATTTACTAGGCGGTAATATTTTGTGTTTTGTTCTATCGAGCGCCATTTCTTTTTTCAAATGATCATAGAGCTTTTGTCGGTTTTCATTAGAATGTAGATCAATAAAATCTACAACAATGATACCTCCCATGTCTCTCAATCGCAATTGTCGCGCAATTTCTGTTGCGGCAATTAGGTTGACTTCTAACGCAGTTTCTTCTTGAGAATTTGCTTTGTTAGATCGATTTCCGCTATTTACATCAATAACGTGTAAAGCTTCCGTGTGTTCTATCACAAGATAAGCACCTTTACTCATGGAAACTGTTTTTCCAAAGGCAGACTTAATTTGTCTTTCAATTCCGTATTTTTCAAAAATAGGAGTTTTTGCTTTGTGCAGTTTTAGAATGGATTGCTTTTCAGGATAAATTTCACTCAAATAATCATTGATTTCTTCAAACAATGCGTCGTCGTTAGTAACAATACTTGTAAAAGATTCGTTGAGCACATCTCTTAAAATAGAAGAGGCTCTGTTTAATTCGCTCAGAACTTTTGTCGGTGTCTTTGTGTTGGCAATTTGTGCACACATCGTTTTCCAACGTTCTAATGAATTTTGCAAATCTTTGTCTAGTTCAGCTACTTTTTTTCCTTGAGCAACAGTTCTCAGAATAACTCCAAAACCAGCAGGTTTAATGCTTTTGGCAAGGCGTTTCAATCGGTCCTTTTCTTTAGGATCTTCGATTTTTTGAGAAACAGATACTCTTTTAGAAAAAGGCACCAGTACTAGGAATCTACCAGCAATAGAAAGCTCAGAGCTAATTCTTGGGCCTTTGGTAGAAATAGGTTCTTTAACAACCTGTACAAGTACATTTTGTTTTGACTTTAGAACTTGATCGATACTTCCATTTTTGTTAATTTCTTTTTCAAACTGGAAGTTTTTTAAAGTGTAATCTTTGTAATTACCTGTACTTACTTTTTTAATGAATTTTGATAACGAAAGGATTTGAGGTCCTAAATCATGGTAATGTAAAAAGCCATCCTTTGGATAACCAACATTTACGAATGATGCATTCAAACCTGTCAGTATTTTTCCAGTTTTAGCGAGAAAAATATCTCCAACTGAAAATTTATTGTTGTTTGTTTCGTTATTAAATTCAATAAGTTTCCCATCTTTAAGTAGAGCAAAATCAATATCAGATGAATTTGAACGTATAATTAATTCTAGTTTCATTCCGAATAGTTTTAACTACATAAGAACGTATTCTTACATAGATGGATTAAATTTAATACAGGGTAAATACCCATGTAAACTTCAGTTTCCTGAAGTTTTAATTTCAATGAACGTAGTGTTGCGCTAGCAACAAAAATCAGTAACTCTTCTTACTTCTTTTTGTGTCTGTTAGCTCTTGCTCTTTTCTTACGTTTGTGTGTAGAGATCTTAGCTCTCTTTCTTTTTTTACCACTTGGCATAATTGTACTGTTTTATAAACCTGATTTTTTCACAGGTTTGGTTAATAATGAGTTTAGTAATTATTTTACTAATACGTTGTTTTTTACTCCTTCTGCAAATGTTTTTGCAGGTTTAAATGCTGGGATATTGTGAGCAGGAATTTTTATCGTTGTATTCTTTGAAATGTTTCTTCCTGTTTTTTCAGCTCTTGTTTTAATGATAAAACTTCCAAAACCTCTTAAGTATACGTTATCTCCTTGTTCTAAAGCACCTTTCACCTCGCTCATAAACGCCTCTACAGTTGCCAATACATCTGCCTTTTCAATTCCTGATTTATCCGAAATACTCGATACGATATCCGCTTTTGTCATTTTGTTCTATTTTCTGTTGTTTTTGAATAAAAATTTTAAGGGTGCAAATATATGACAATTTATCAAGTTCAAAAAGCTAATTCGTTAAAATTTAATGTAATAAATAATGTATACTTGCACAATCAAATTAAAAACATGAATTTTTGTAAAGTATTAGAAGCGTGGTATTTAGACGTAGAGCGAGATTTGCCTTGGAGAAAGAGTTCCAACCCATATCATGTTTGGTTGTCAGAAATTATACTGCAACAGACGCGCGTATCGCAAGGATTGGAATACTATAATACCTTTGTAGAAACGTTTCCAACAGTGTATGATTTGGCTGCTGCAGAAGAAGAAAAAGTGTTGAAATTGTGGCAAGGGCTTGGCTATTATTCAAGAGCGCGAAATTTACACTATTCAGCTAAATATATTGTAGAACAGTGTTCAGGAGTGTTTCCAACTACCTATAAAGAGCTTTTACAATTGAAAGGAGTTGGTGACTATACAGCATCGGCAATAGCTTCTATATGTTTTGGTGAACAAACAGCGGTGGTCGACGGAAATGTGTACCGCGTTTTGTCGCGCTACTTTGGTATCGAAACACCTATCAACTCAACACTTGGTATTAAGGAGTTTAAAGCATTGGCACAGGAACTTTTAAAGACAAATAACCCTGGGAGGTACAATCAGGCAATTATGGAATTTGGAGCCTTGCAATGCAAACCGCAAAGTCCGAATTGCATACAGTGTCCTTTGCAGACAAAATGTGTTGCGTTGGCAACAAATCAGATTCAGAACTTGCCTGTAAAGGAAAAGAAAGTTAAAGTAAAAAAGAGATATTTTAATTTTATTGTCTTGCAGACGCCAGATGGAAAAACATGTATAGAACAACGAAAAGGAAAAGGGATTTGGCAAAATTTGTTTCAATTTCCGTTGATTGAAACTACTACTAGTGTGTCTTTACCACAATTGATTTCAAATGAATCGTTCCAGGAATTGGTGACAGGTAGCACACCCGAAATTCACTTGTTCAACCGAGAAGAATGGGTACATAAACTGTCGCATCAACATTTGTATACACGTTTTTGGGTGCTTAAGTCAGCGAGTAAACGCAATGATTTATTACCTGTGGAACGATTAGAAGAGTATCCGGTTCCTAGGTTGATTCATCGTTTTTTGGAAGCTTATGATTTTAATTAATGTTGTATAAACAATACTGCTTTTTGGAGTTCAATGATATTTTATTTTTTAGAATCCAATGGTTTAATCTGAATGCAATTGAGTTTTTTTTGTTATTTTTGATAGTAAATATGAAGCTATGGCCGGAACCTTAAATAAAGTAATGCTCATTGGGCATTTAGGAGACGAAGTAAAAGTGCATTACTTTGAAGGAGGAAATGCAATAGGACGCTTTCCTATTGCGACTAATGAAACGTATACCAATAAGGAGTCAGGAGAAAAAATTTCAAATACCGAATGGCATAATATTGTTGTACGAAATAGATTGGCTGAAATTTGTGAAAAATACCTTACCAAAGGAGATAAGATTTATTGTGAGGGACGCATCAAGACACGTCAGTGGGAACAAGAAGGTGTCAAGCGATATACTACCGAAATTCATGTGGTGGATATGACTTTTTTGTCTACAAAGAAAGCAGCATCAAATGACGCTGCCCCAGGAGACAAGGGAGCAAATATACCTCCAAGTCAAATCGAGGATGATTTACCTTTTTAATACTAATTACAATAAGCATTGGATTCAATACCCCTTTATTCTTTTTTAAATCTTGCTTCGCAATGGTATCTTGTTGTTGAAGGAAGTTTACTCTTTTTTTTGTTGTTTTTATCGGCAATGATATCAGGTGCCGAAGTTGCTTTTTTTTCCTTATCGAAAACAACACTCGATACACTTGAAAAGTCAAATGAGCCAAAAAACGAATTGGTATTACGATTGTTAAAGCAGCCAAAAAAATTATTAGCAACCATTCTAATAACCAATAATTTTATTAATATATTAACGGTACTCTTGTTTTCTGTGTTAGGCGGTTATTTTTTGGAAGGCCTCGATAGCGGTATTCGTTTCGTCATTGAATTGGTACTCATAACATTTTTAATTCTTCTCTTTGGTGAAGTATTGCCAAAAGTATATGCAAACAGAAATGCATTGTCTTTTTCTTTATTCATGGCAAGACCGGTAACCTTCTTAAATACTTTATTAGCTCCTGTAAGTTTTTTGTTGACGGGTTTGACTGGAATCGTAGAAAAACGCTTGGCAAAAAAGAATACGAACTTGTCCGTAGAAACGCTCTCTCAGGCATTGGAGTTGACATCTGACGATGCGACTACAAAAGATGAAAAGAATATTTTACAAGGAATTGTCGCTTTTGGAAGTACAGAAACGGTACAGGTAATGAAACCTAGAATTGATATTTTTGCCATTTCGGATGACATGTCATTTCAAGAAATGCTGGAAAAAATTATCAGTAATGGTTTCTCTAGAAATCCCGTGTATCACGAAAGTATTGATGAAATAATAGGTGTGCTTTATGCCAGAGATTTGCTGCCGCATATTGCCAAAAAGGACTTTAATTGGCAAACCTTAGTACGTGCTCCTTTTTTTGTGCCAGAAAACAAAAAACTAGATGATTTATTGGCGGAATTCCAAGAAAAGAAAAATCACCTTGCTATTGTAGTAGATGAGTATGGTGGCACCAGTGGATTGGTAACCTTAGAAGATGTAATTGAGGAGATTGTTGGTGATATCAGTGATGAATATGATGCAGATGATTTGGTTTATTCTAAGCTCGACGCCTCTAATTATATTTTTGAAGGGAAAACAGCCTTAAAGGACTTTTATAGAGTGGTAGATGTAGACGCAGCTATTTTTGAACCCTTTAAGGGGGAGTCTGAAACCTTGGCAGGTTTTATCCTAGAAATAACGGGTCGCTTCCCGAAGAAAAATGAAAAAATTAATTTTGAGAATTTTGTATTTCATGTCGAAGCTGTGGACAGAAAAAGAGTAAAACAAGTAAAAGTGACCTTGCTATGATGTTAAAAAAAGTGTGGTTTGGACTTTTTATCGTCTTGTGTCTGCTTCAATCGTGTTCCGATACGCCACTGCCAAAACCAGCATCTTATCTTCGGTTGGAATATCCAAGTACGAATTATAGCAGTTTGCAATCCGAAAACCCATACAGTTTTGAGTACCCTACAAATGCAGAGTTAGTACCAAAGAAAAATAACTGGATGGATATAAAATATCCGGCATTAAAAGCTACTTTGGTACTTAGTTATATGCCTGTAAAAGACAATTTACGCATGTTGTTTGCCGATGCAGAAAAACTTACGTTTAAGCATATGATTAAGGCCGATGATATACAATCCATTCCTTTTGAAAATCCTCAAGAAAAAGTGTATGGAAGAATGTTTGAGGTGTATGGAGATGCCGCTACACAAATTCAGTTTCATGCCACCGATTCAGTAGAACACTTTATGACAGGTGCGTTGTATTTTTACGCAAAACCCAACTACGATTCCATATTACCGGCTGTTCATCATGTAAGAAAGGACATTGTACGTTTAATGGAAACCTTACGGTGGAAGAATCATTAGAAAAACCAAAGTTTGATTGCCATTGCAGAGACCACTACCAGTAGGAATACGCGAATAAAACCATCTCCTTTTTTTACCGAATAACGGCTGGCAAACCAGGCTCCTGTGGAGTTTCCTGCAGCTAAAGTAAGTCCGTATTTCCAATCTATTTTGTCATTTAGAACGAAAATGAGTACGGCTACCGTAGTATATATAAAAGCAACCGTTACTTTGGTGGCGTTTGCTTTTACTAAGGTAAATCTGTTGATCATTGGGAGGAGTAGCAACATAACAAATCCAATACCTGCATTGATAAAACCTCCATATATTCCAACAAAGAAAAATGCAATTATAGAGATCCATAAGTGTTTTCCAGTTGTGCGTTCGGAAAGTGTTTCTGTGATATTGGTGTTTTTTTTAAAAACAATAAGTAATACCACAACAATCATGATAATAGAGAGGATTTTATTAAAAGTATCTCCTTTGATATCAATGGCTATTTTTGCACCAATGATAGAGCCTATTAGTGCTGAAGACCCAATATAAATACTAAATGGGAAAGTGGTAATTCCTTTGCTTTTAAAACCAGCAACAGAAGATGCAGTTTGAAAAAGTATGGCAATCCTGTTGGTTCCGTTAGCAATGGCGGCAGGAAGTCCTAAAAAGATCAATAAAGGAAGTGTAAGCAAAGAGCCACCTCCGGCAATGGTATTGATTATTCCGGCAAAAAAACCTACCACAACTAACAGTAGCAATTCATATTCAATAATCATGCGTTATCCTTTACTTACAAAACTACGCATTTATGGTGGTTTTATCGGTGTTTTATGGAGAATGAAAGCATATAAAGCGCTTTTAAAATTGTTGTTTTCAGGAGGTAAACTTTTTTTTGTAAAAAAAATAAAAAAAATGTTGACGGAATCATAAAAGGGGTGTATATTTGCATCCGCATTCAGGGAATACCTGATGAGGCACTCAGGAGAATTGGCAGAGTGGTCGAATGCGGCAGTCTTGAAAACTGTTGAGGGTCACACCTCCGGGGGTTCGAATCCCTCATTCTCCGCAAAAAGAAACCCATAACGTTTGTTATGGGTTTTTTTATACCCAAAACCCCCAAGCTTGCTTGAAGGGGTTTTGGGTATAAAAAAACACAACAACTTCGCCAGCAATTGTGGGTTTCTATGCTTGCCAAGGATTCTCTTTTAGGGATGCACGACCGTAGGGAGTGAATCCCGTCTTAGTTCTCCCAAGCTTGCTTGAAGGGGTTTTGGGTATAAAAAAACACAAAAACTTCGCCAGCAATTGTGGGTTTCTATGCTTGCCCAGGATACCCTCTAGGGATGCACGACCGTAGGGAGTGAATCCCGTCTTAGTTCTCCCAAGCTTGCTTGAAGGGGTTTTGGGTATAAAAAAACACAACAACTTCGCTAGAAGTTGTGGGTTTCTATGCTTGCCAAGGATTCTCTTTTAGGGATGCACGACCGTAGGGAGTGAATCCCGTCTTAGTTCTCCCAAGCTTGCTTGAAGGGGTTTTGGGTATAAAAAAACACAACAACTTCGCCAGCAATTGTGGGTTTCTATGCTTGCCAAGGATTCTCTTTTAGGGATGCACGACCGTAGGGAGTGAATCCCGTCTTAGTTCTCCCAAGCTTGCTTGAAGGGGTTTTGGGTATAAAAAAACACAACAACTTCGCCAGCAATTGTGGGTTTCTATGCTTGCCCAGGATACCCTCTAGGGATGCACGACCGTAGGGAGTGAATTATTCGTTTTAAAACACATTTATTTACCTAGTTAATTTTTTTGCGGGAAACTTAAGTTTGTATTGGCTATGTTTTATATCTTTATAAGAAAATGGATAAAGAACATTAAAACTTGTTTTATCCCGTAGCAGCATCCCATAAACAACACTTTTTGTGTGGATATAACGAGTTGTGTTTCATACTGAAAAACCACCACACAGTCAAGCACATTTCATTTTTTTTCGTACCTCAAAAAATAAAAAGAGCTTGCCTTTTCCTACCACCACCCGAATTGGAAATCACGAAATATTTATTATATTTGTCCAATACTGACAAGTCTAAATATTCAAGTCAAATGAAACAATCTTTCGGAGAATACATCAGACATTTACGGACAAAAAATGAACTTACTTTAACCCAACTCGGAGCAAAAACTTGATTTGGATTCTGCAAATTTGAGTAAAATTGAAAACCGGAAAAAGAGATTTTGACGAAAAACGTTTAACTCTACTCGCCCAAGTTTTTGATTTGAATTTAGAAGAATTGAAAACAGAATTTTTTAGTGACCACCTATTTTTTTTTTGCAAAAAAAACTTTATGAAAGTAGTTCATCAACAGACGCACTATTTGTTGCAGAGAAAAAAGTTAAATATCTACGTCAGATTAATGCTAAACAAGAAAGTCTTAAACTTTAAAATATGCCAAACAGTTTAAACAAATACTTAAACAAAGTAATTCAAGGCGATTGCCTTGAAGAAATGAAGGGAATTCCAAGTAAAAGTATAGATATGATTTTATGCGATTTACCATATGGAACAACTCAAAATAAATGGGATTCGGTTATCGACCTCGATAAACTTTGGACTGAATATTACCGAATTATCAAAGATAACGGAGCAATTGTCCTTACATCTCAGGGCGTTTTTTACAGCAAAACTAATATTGAGTAACGAAAAGCATTTTAAAATATAAAATCGTTTGGATAAAATCAAAAGCAACAAATTTCTTGAATGCTAAAAAACAACCTTTAAGAAAACACGAGGATATTTGCGTTTTTTATAAAAAACAACCAAACTACAATCCTCAAATGACAGAAGGTGAAGCATATGACAAAGGATTTAGAAAAGACCAATTAAACAGGTAGTTATGGTGACTTCAAATCAAATCACGTAAAAAGCAATGGAAATAGATATCCAACAGATGTGATTGCATATGAAGAGCAATCTATTGAAGATTTTGTTTATGTTAAAACGGCAGAATCAGAAGGGACTGTTTATCATCCAACTCAAAAACCTATTGAATTAGGTAGATATTTGATTAAAACTTTCACAAAACCAGGAGATGTAGTTCTTGATAATGCTTGTGGAAGTGGTAGTTTTTTACTTTCTGCTATTTTGGAAAATAGACAATTTATTGGTATCGAAAAAAATGAAGATGTTTTATTACATAAAGTTGATGAAGTAGATTACATTCAAGTATGTACAAATAGAATACAAGAAACTTTAAAAAGGAAAGAAGTAGAAGAATCTACTTTACGTCTATTTAATGAACCAATAGCAAAATATCATACTTTAAACTATAACACCAAAGTTCTCAATGGCGAAAGTTACGTATAATGAAAGAAGTTGGGCTATTGATGTAATTAGTTCAATAGAAGTATTCTTGGCAAATAAGAGTTGGCATTTTAAAGGAGCTGGTGGAGAAAGTACAATAAGCAATAACAAGAAAAGTCTATTTCCTGATGTATTATTATTTAAAGACCTTACTAAAGATATAATTGTACAGGGTTGGGAATTAAAAATGCCTGATACTCAAATTAATGATGCAGAATTAATAAGCAATGCAATTAAAAAGGCAAAAATATTAAAAAGAGATAGTTTTCCTTTTATGGAATGTAAAAAGTGCTGTTTTATATATAAGGAATGGCGAAACTTTTGAACTTCACAAAAGTTGGAATGATATAAATATTAATTCTCGACTTGAAGTAAAGCCTAAAAGAACAACTCTGGAAAGATTTATTGTTTGAGATTCTTGCTGACTTAAATAGTTTTTTTGAATCTGGAGAGATTACAGAAGTCACCTCACAAGAAATATTATCTATTGATGAAGTAATTGATGTTGTATTAGAAAACACCAATAATACAGCAGAAACACTAAAAGCTAAAGCGAGAACTACTCGCCAATTAGATGCAGAAATCAATCTTTGGTGGAATTCGTCTTCAAATGAATATGGGATACGCTTCAAATAAAACCGAACACAAACTACCTACTTTGTCGATGGTAGTTTTGACAGATTGGGTATTCAAAATAATTTTCGCTCATATTTTAAAGAAGCATTTTAACGAAGCAAAAGAAATTGAGAATATTGAAAGGTCAACTTCTATTGCTGATGCAATGGAAATTCTAACGTCTATTTCTCAAAAATGTAATTTCTGGAATATTTTCAGTCCAAACCTTGGTCAGCAATATATTTCGGTAACAGCTTGGAGCGAATTGACAGAATTAAATCAATTCCTTTCAACTGTAAATATTGAGGCTATTGAAATTGAAATTCTTCATCAATTACTTCAAAGTACTATTGCAACTGCTAAAAGAAAGGTAGCAGGTCAATTTTCGACACCTAAAAAATTAGCGGATTTATTAACTCGCCTAACCATTGATGACAAAACAAAAATAGTAATTGACCCTTGTTGCGGAACAGGTACAATTATCAAACAAGCTTACGAATTAAAAGAAGAATATGAAATAAATTCGGATGCTATTCTTGATAGTATTTGGGCTTCCGACAAACATTCTTTTCCAATTCAACTTTCGACATTGTCAATGTCTAAACCATCAAATATTGGAAGAATAATCAATGTTTTTGGCTCTGATGTAATTGAACTAAATCAAGGAGACACAATAGAATTTCGAAATCCAAATAATGGAGAAATAGTAGAGAAAGAATTCCCCACAGTGGATTATGTTGTTTCTAATTTACCATTCATTAAGAGCAAGGAAATGAAAGTTTTGAATCCACACATAGTGGACATTAACGAATGGATAAAAGAAGAAACAGAGACAACAGAATCATTAAGTGGTAAAAGCGATATTTTCGCATACATCCCTTTTTATCTTCATCAATTCTTATCCGAGAATGGTAAAATTGGTCTTATTTTATCGAATGCTTGGATGGGAACAGATTATGGAGAAATATTTTTAGAACTTTTTCAAAAATTCTTCAAAGTAGAATTAGTAGTAATCTCTGGTAAAGGGAAATGGTTTGATAATGCAGATGTTGTAACAACAATATTAGTTGCGTCAAAAAAAGACCCACAAATACTCACCTCAAATGATAGTGAAATCTCATTTTGCACTTTAAATGAAGAGTTAGAAGAAATTGATGATATTAGGACATTGAGCGATAATATAATTGTCAATACAGAATCTGAAAATCTAACTATCAATAGATATTCTCTGACACAAATAAATTCTTTTGAGTCTTTTGGTATTCCTTGGTCAGGTTATTTTTTCTAATCTAAGTTGGGTCACAAATGTTAGAGACAGATTTGTCAATACAAGCAATATTTTCCATTTCACACGAGGAGAAAGACGTGGGTGGAATCCTATGTTTTATCCTGCTTCAGGACATAATATCGAGCAAGAATATATTAAAACCAGTCCTTAAACATTTGAGAGACACTTCAAAATTTAGAATGCATATCAAATGCTGAGGCATTTTGTTGTTCACTAAGTATTGAAGAACTTGAAAATTCAGGTCACAATGGGGCTATTGCTTGGATTAGGTCATTTGAAAACCAACGAAATGGGACTAATAGACCTTTACCTGAAGTTTTGGCAAAACCAAATATGCATTGGTATGAAATGTCAACCGAAAATATGGCTGACTTTGTAGCTAATGTAAATTATGACAAGAGCTTGTTTATTGCAAAATTTGAAAATCGTTCATTTATAGACCAAAGAATGATAGGATTTTCAGTAAAAGACGAGTATCAACAAGAAAACAAAACATTATACTTGGCTCTTCTAAATAGTACTGTAAGTCTATTTTTGATTGAAAGTTTTGGATTTGGTCGAGGTTTAGGAGCATTAGATTTAAGAGCGACTAAAATTTGAAAGAGATTTTAAAATTTTGAACCCAAACATTTTGACAGATGAACAAAAGTTACAAATTGTTGAATTGTTTAGACCTATGATGCAAAGAAACAGACTGCCACTTGAACAGGAATTAGAATCAGCAGACAGAATCGCTTTTGAAAATGCTTTAATGGGAATATATGGTATTTCAGAATATTATGAACCTATTAAAAATTCTTTAAAGCAACTTTATCGAATTCGATTTGCGGTAAAAGACTAGAATATGGCTTACAAAGAAATACCAGACATAACTTTAAAAATGATAATAAACGCTGGAATTATTAAAATCGGAACTAAAGTTTATTCATCGCCAAACAATGAAATAATCGGCACTCTCGATAAAGAAGGTGCTATAACACTTGAAATCGAAAATGAAATGAAAACTTTTCCTTTTCCCAGTGGAGCTGGAAGGGCAATAACGAAAACCAGTATAAACGGATGGAAATATTGGAGAATTTTAGAAAATGGAATTTATAATGAATTGAGTTATTATAAGGAAAAATATAAACAGACTGAAAGCCAACGCTAAAAGCCATACACATTTGCAATTCGCTTCAGCCATACACACAAGCCAAAAATTGCAAAAGAGTATGTCTTTGCCAACGCTAGCAACTTTGAACGGAAAAAAGTACGAAAACACAACAACGTATATAAAAAATAGCGGTTTTAGTGCTTAAAACGAAGATAAATATTAAAATAAAGGTCATGCTAAACTGAAAATTTAGTGCGTTAAAATCCGCTACTTTTCATATACAAGACCGTTCCCCAAGCTTGCTTGAAGGGGTTTTGGGGATAAAAAACACAACGACTTCGCCAGCAATTGTGGGTTTCGATACTCGGTCGGGGTAAATTACATAAAGATATAACTTAAGTTAAGTCCTCGGTACTTGCAATAGGAGCATTTAACTTCACGGAGGCGATTCCATTGTCTCTTGCAGCTATGCTTTCGTACAATTCACTAATGCCAATAGGTTCTCCATTACCAGCTTTAAGAAAAAAATAGGGTTTTCCATTAGATGAAGTTTTTCTGTCGTATTTAGTGTCGTCTTGTGAATTTGTTCTTACAGATGCAATACCATTCTGGCAAGAGGCTTTTGTGGTATAACCTTCACTTGTCAGAATTATTTCTCTGTTGTTTGCTTTTAAATTGAATTGAAATTCACCGTTTGTTCTTTTTTTGATTTGAAATTTTCCCATCACAGTCGTACTTAATTGTTAATATTAATCAAAATTAGCAGGTCAAATAATCTTTGACCAATATTTATTGTATGCTAAATTATACTTTGTTAATATACTGCCATGCTGTTATTAAATAAGTGGTAGCTACACACCAGCTTAACCCGTTATATTCAAGGTTTTTGAATTTGTCTATTGTAAAAACTGTATTTGAGTCAGACTAAATGATAGGTAGAAATACAGGTAATTGAGATGGGGAAGGGGAGGAATTTCAGTGTCCTTGCGATTCATTGAGTTGTACTGGAAATTTACAACTTTAGTGATTGTGATTGGGAAGCTTATAAAATGCATAAAAAAAGCCTTCTAATCAAAAGATTAGAAGGCTTTAGTACTCGAGATGGGACTTGAACCCATACGGACCTTACAGTCCACTGGATTTTAAGTCCAGCGTGTCTACCAATTCCACCACTCGAGCTTGGAATTTTGTATATGTGATTTAGAGCGAAAGACGAGATTTGAACTCGCGACCCCCACCTTGGCAAGGTGATGCTCTACCCCTGAGCTACTTTCGCAGTCTTAATTTTAATGAACGTTGCATTTCGTTTCCCAAATGCGAGTGCAAATATACACGTTATTTGAATAAATAAAAGCTTTTTTTTGTTTTTTTGTGCTTGTTTTTTTTGTGGGTTGGTTTTCAGTGGTTTCAATACCTGCGGCAAAGCTGCTGTACTTAAAAAAGTTTTAGGTTTCACGCTGTCGTATACTAACTGCACGCCCTAGAAGAAAAAGCACAAGAGAAGTTTCAAGTTTTAAGTCAGCGTTTTAAAATAAACAATTGCTTCACCAAATAACCAAACAACCCCACAACCCCACAACCCCACAACCACATAACCAAACAACCAAACAACCCCACAACCACATAACCAAACAACCAAACAACCAAACAACCAAACAACCAAACAACCAAACAACCACATAACCAGACAACCCCACAACCAAACAACCCCACAACCACATCACCCCACAACCACATCACCCCACGACCCCACAACCCCATCACCGTTTCATCCAAGAAAAACATTTCAACTCCAATATGCTTGTCAATACATAATAAAGAAATATATTTGCAAAAATTTTTAGCGTACGATGAGTTCAGCGGTTGACGGAATAAAAGAAAAACAAGAAGTATTTACTTTAGTAGATGATTTTAAGCAGCTTACCAAAGTAGGTTTGTCTATGAGTGTGGTGTTTTCTTCTGTTGCCGGATATTTGTTAGGAGCTGAAGAAATTTCAATTACTACCTTGTTATTATTGTCCTTAGGTGGGTATTTGATGGTTGGAGCCTCCAACGCTTTCAATCAAATCGTAGAAAAGGAAACTGACGGGTTGATGAAGCGTACAAAAAACCGTCCCCTTCCAACAGGAAGAATGTCGGTAGCTACTGCTTTAAGTATTGCTATACTATTTACAATAGCCGGAATTGGAATTTTGTATTCTATAAATCCTAAAAGTGCATTTTTTGGTGCAATTTCAATATTCTTGTATACGAGTGTGTATACACCTTTAAAACCAGTAACACCTTTATGTGTGTTTGTAGGTGCTTTTCCAGGAGCTATCCCGTTTATGTTGGGTTGGGTAGCAGCTACGAACGAGTTTGGTATAGAAGCAGGTTTTCTGTTTTTAATTCAGTTCTTTTGGCAATTTCCTCATTTTTGGGCCATCGGTTGGTTGCAAGACAAGGAATATAAAAAGGCTGGATTTAATATGTTACCAATGGGTAAGAAAGATACAGCTGCTGTAAGACAAATAATACTGTATACCGTATTGATGATTTTGGTGTCTATAGCTCCAGTACTAAAGCTAACGGGAAGTTTTTATATCTACCCTGCTACGGCCCTGTTGATATTTCTATTGGGGACAAGCATGCTTTATTATGCAGTGAAATTATTAAAAGACCATAGAAGAAAGATTGCCCGCAAATTGATGTTGGCAAGCGTACTGTATATTACAGTGGTGCAAGTGATCTATGTAGTAGATAAATTTTTACATTAACAGACAATTCAGTACAGATGAAAGAGTCTTTAGAAATAGAATTAAAACAGGCTAGAAAAAAAGGAGCAAAACCCATGATGTGGATTTCCATGGTGAGTATGACCATGATGTTCGCGGGTTTAACAAGTGCTTATGTAATCAGTAGCAACCGTGAGGATTGGGTGAGTTTTGAATTGCCGCAGGCCTTTGTCATAAGTACCTTATGTATTGTGTTGAGCAGTGTTACATTTTTTTTGGCTAAAAAAGCACTTCAAAATAATAAAAAATCACTGACATCTATTTTATTATTGCTAACCTTAGGCTTAGGGCTGGGATTTGTAATAGGGCAGTATCAAGGATTTCAGTCTTTACAAGATATGGGCTTGTATTTTACCGGACCTAAAAGTGCGGTTTCTTCTTCCATGTTAATGGTTATTGTATTTGCCCATGTGTTACACGTTGCGGCAGGTGTAGTGTCTTTATTAGTAGTTATTTATAATCATTTCAGAGGTAAATATACTGCTGAAGAAATGCTCGGTTTAGAGCTTGGAGCCATCTTTTGGCATTTTGTAGATTTATTATGGATTGGCTTATTTTGCTTTTTCTATTTTAATACTTGATTAAAATTGCTATTTTTGCGAATTATTAGATAAAACAAACTTAATATATAGATTTTTATGGAAGCAAATATTGCTGATAAAACAAAAGGAAATGCTTGGGACGGAGGTTCAGAAAGACCAATGGGAGCAAGTTACGGTAAAATGATGATGTGGTTTTTCATCGTGTCAGATGCATTGACCTTCTCAGGTTTTTTGGCTGCTTACGGTTTAACACGATTTAAATTTATCGATGTATGGCCAATTGCCGATGAAGTGTTTACACACTTTCCTTTTATGCACGGGGCGCACGCACCAATGTACTATGTGGCTTTGATGACTTTTATTTTGATCTTTTCTTCTGTAACCATGGTGTTGGCAGTAG
The DNA here is from genome assembly GCA_943789365.1 of uncultured Flavobacteriaceae bacterium. Classification (GTDB taxonomy): domain Bacteria; phylum Bacteroidota; class Bacteroidia; order Flavobacteriales; family Flavobacteriaceae; genus Flavicella. The sequence continues at coordinate 2,218,725 of CALSTV010000001.1, forward strand.
ATGCAGGCCATAATATGAACAAGAAGAAAGTGACTTTCTATATGTTTTTAACCATAATTGGAGGTGTCATTTTTGTGGGGTCTCAAGCGTGGGAGTGGAAAAACTTTATCAACGGTTCTTATGGAGCTGTTCAATTAAAAGACGGTAAGATTGTTCAGTTTACAGAAAATGGACATCAAATAGCCTTGGCAGATTTTGTACAGGCACATCCTAAAGAAGCTGTAGATCATACGAGAAATAATGGTTTGTGGTTTGAAGAAGGAGATGCAAATCCATCTTTTACTGTAGAAGAAGTTGTGGCTTCTTTTAAAGCAAATCCTAATGTAAACTTGAGAATTGAAAAAATTGATCCTGCTACCAAAAAGAAAATTATTGTTTCTAGAGAAGAAGGATTGAAATTCTTAGCACAATCTGCTAGAGTTGTAGAAGGGGCTAATTTGGAAGTAAACGAATATGGAAGTAGTCAATTTGCAGATTTCTTTTTCTTTATTACTGGTTTTCACGGATTCCACGTATTCTCAGGAATTGTATTGAATATCATTATTTTCTTCAATGTAATCATTGGAACCTATGAAAGAAGAGGTCATTACGAAATGGTAGAGAAAGTTGGATTGTACTGGCACTTTGTCGATTTAGTATGGGTATTCGTATTTACTTTCTTCTACTTAGTTTAATAAAAAATAAATCAAAAAATTAGTTCTGGAAGCAGAGCAGTTTAAAATAAATAAAATGGGAAACGACGCAGCAGCACATAAAGCATTGATTTGGAAAGTATTTGGAATTCTTTCTGTAATAACAATTGTAGAGGTAGGATTAGGAATTGTAAAGCCAGAGGTTTTATTTATGAATAATTTTGTTGGAACTTCATTGTTGAACTGGATCTTTTTAATTCTAACCCTTGTAAAAGCTTACTATATTGTATGGTACTTTATGCACTTAGGTGATGAAAAGAAAAGTTTTAAATACTCAATCGTATTGCCTTTAATCATCTTGATTCCGTATTTGGCGGCATTGTTAATTATTGAAGGAGGTTATGTGTATGAAACATTGGCACCGTACATTAATTGGAACTACTAATTGATGCGATTGCAAAGATTTTAAAAAAGGTGGTTTGTCCACCTTTTTTGCATTCAGAGAATTGCCTAGTTGGCAGCTATACTATAAAATGATAAAGATGGAAACGAATACAAATTCAAAACAGCTTAAAAAATTTGCCATTCTTTTTGCAACCTTTGTTGTGCCCCTATTGTTCTTTTTGTTTTTGGCTTCTGGAAAAGTGAATTTTAATAAATTACCTGTGCTGACAGAGCGCGTTCAGAATATTCCAGCCAGAACCGATGTGTCTTTATACAACAAGGTATCTGTTGTTTCTGTTGTTGGGAGTACCTCTTCTGTAGATGCGTATCAAAAAGTGCTTAATTTGTACCAAGTTGTCTATAAATACGCAGCTAAATACGAGAAATTTCAAATCGTCACCTTGGTCCCCGATACAGATAAAACGATTATTGATAAACTTCAAAAGGAATTAGCACTAGTAGGAGGTGAATCCTTAGACAAATGGCATTTTGTAGTGCTTTCAGTTTCCGAAATAGATACCATTGTAAATAGTTTTGAATCAAAAGCTACCTATGATTTAGAGGAAGGTATTTCTGAAGTTTTTGTGGTGGATGAACAACTCAATTTACGCGGTCGTACAGATGATGAGGATACGGAAAGTGGCGTGCTTTTTGGATACAATGCTGGAGAAGTGGCCGTCCTAAAAAATAAATTACGAGACGACTTGGACGTTGTGTTTTACGAATCTATTTACGCAGTTAAAGAATAAAATCATGAAAAAAAATAATTATTCTTATGTCGGATTGTCCTTTGTATTGCTTGTGTTTGGTATATGGGTGGTAAATGAATACGGAAGTAGGAGTGAAGAAAAGGCTTTGGTGAAATTTGAAAAAGTACCCGAATTTGCGTTTACAAATCAGGAAGGAGTTACCATTTCTAATAAAGATTTTCAAGGGAAGGTGTATGTTGTGGAATTTTTCTTTACCACTTGTCCAACTATTTGTCCAGTTATGACACAAAACACGTTGTTGTTACAACATAAGTTTTATGGAAATCCAAATTTCGGAATTGCTTCCATAAGTATCAATCCCAAACACGACAGTCCAAATGTATTAAAAGCATATGCCCAAGAAAAAGGGGCGACTTTAGAGAATTGGCACTTTCTGACTGGTGATGAAACTGAAATATTTGATTTTTCAAACAAGGGCTTCAAATTGTATGCAGGCGTTAATGAAGCAGTTGAAGGTGGATTTGAACATTCAGGACTCTTTGCTTTGATAGATAAGCAGGGGTATATTCGATCGCGTACCATAAAAATTGGTGATAACGAGAACCCTATTAAGTTTTACGATGGCTTAGATGTAAGCGCCATAGAAATGCTTAAAGAAGACATTCAATTGCTATTAAACGAATAACTATTTTTAACTATTAAATATTTCCATGGAAAAAAGTAAATACAATAAATTGATCGTTATTTTATCTGTTGCGATACCACTGGCAGTAGCAGTTTTGTTTGGCGTAAAGATTGACGTTGAACTTCCAGTATTTTTACCTCCAATATACGCAACAATTAACGCTTTAACGGTAATTTTGCTTATTGCAGCTGTCGTAGCTATTAAAAAAGGAAAACGATCCTTACACGAGCTGCTAATGAAAGTAGCTATACTTTGTTCAGTAGTGTTTTTAGTGTTGTATGTGTTGTATCATATGACTTCAGATTCAACTCCATATGGAGGACAAGGAACCATCCGTTCTGTGTACTTTACGGTCTTAATTTCGCATATTGTGTTGTCTATAGCTGTAATTCCGTTTGTATTAATTACCTATGTGCGAGCCATTACAAACAATATTGAACTACATAAGAAAATTGCAAAAATCACCTTTCCATTGTGGTTGTATGTTGCAAGTACCGGAGTCGTAGTGTATTTTATGATTGCTCCTTATTATTAACGAGAAGACCTCTTATATGATTGCCAGGTTTAGATATTTCATTTTATTGCTTTTTCTTGTGTTTTCTGGCAGAACATATTCCCAATGTGCCATGTGTAAGGCGGTTGTAGAAAGCGGTGATAAAGGGATGGCAGAAGGCGTCAATGACGGAATTGTATATCTAATGATATTCCCTTATATTTTGGTTGCGATACTGGGGTATGCACTGTATAGGTATTTTAAAAGCAACAAGTCTTAAAAAGACAACGCAGGTCGCATTCCATTTGGCAATACATGAATATTACAGCGAATTAGATAATTAATAGTTATGGGAAAGATTGGATTGGGAATGGCTGCCTTAGGTCGTCCAGAATATATCAACATCAAAGAAAATACGGGCAAAGATACTTCCATAACTGGATTTAGAGTGAATGCTTTTAAAGTTTTGGACCTAGCTTATGAGCAAGGGATTCGTTTTTTTGACACGGCACCTTCGTATGGGAAAGGAGAGCATTTTTTGATGGAATGGAATGCGGCTAGAAAACACAAAGACGTAGTGCTTTCTACCAAATGGGGCTATACTTATGTAGCCGATTGGAAAATTGGCTATTCCGGAGCTCATGAAATCAAAGAACACAGTTTAAGCAAGTTGAAAGCGCAATGGGAAACCTCAAAAGACTTGTTGCCAGCCTTGGCAGTATATCAAATTCATTCAGCGACTTTTGAAAGTGGTGTTTTGGAAAATCAAGAGGTGTTAGAAGAACTGCATGAGCTAAAACAAAATTTTGGATTAAAAATAGGGCTTACCGTGAGCGGATCTAAGCAAAACGAAATCATAGTATCGGCCTTGCAAATTCAATGCAAAGGCGTGGCTTTGTTTGATAGTTTTCAGGTAACGTACAATGTGTTTGAACAAAGCTGTTTTGAGCAGTTACAGAGAATTAAAGAATGCGGTAAACTCATTATAATAAAAGAAGGTTTGGCAAATGGGCGCGTGTTTATTTCCTCAAAAACTCATGAGGTATTAAGCGAATTAGCTTCTAAATACAAGGTAGGCGTAGATGCCATAGCCTTGCGATTTATCATGGATAATTTAGATCCTGAAATAGTGCTCAGTGGAGCCTCAGAGATGGAACACCTTCAAGATAATCTCAAAGCACGTGATTTTAGACTAAATGCGAATGAGTTGGAATTGCTGCAAAAACTGGCAATGCTTCCAGAAAATTATTGGTCTGAAAGAAGTGCACTTTCATGGCAATAAAGCTTTTTTAATACATATCGACATTAGAGATGATGTAGTGGGTATTCACACTTTTCGATTGCATTGCTTATTGCCAATTTTCTATTCCTTAAGCAGTCCTGCTCTTTTTAACAAGGCGTCCGAATTAGGTTCCTTTCCTCTAAACTGCTTGTATAAATCCATTGGTTTTTGAGTACCTCCCTGAGAAAGCACAGTTTCCTTAAACTTTTGACCTGTTGTAGGGTTGAAAATGCCCGTTTCCTTAAACGCATCAAAAGCATCGGCATCTAATACTTCTGCCCATTTGTATGAATAATATCCTGCAGAATAGCCTCCTTGGAAAATATGCGAAAATGCTGTACTCATACAGTTTTCGGTAACGTCAGGATAGAGTTGAGTATTAGAAAAAGCATTTTCTTCAAAATTCTTTACCTTTAGGTCGCTAGGCGTTTTTTCAGTAATAGAATGCCAACTCATATCTAAAAGTCCAAAACTCAGCTGACGCAATGTTTGCATTCCTGCAAGAAAGCTAGCAGCTTTTTTAATTTTGTCAATCAATTCCATAGGAATCACTTCGTCAGTTTTATAATGTTTTGCAAACAGTTTTAGAACGTCCTCTTCGTAACACCAATTTTCAAAAATTTGACTTGGTAATTCGACAAAATCCCAAGAGACACTCGTGCCAGATAAACTAGCATAGGTGGTATTGGCTAGCATTCCGTGTAAACCATGTCCAAATTCGTGAAACAAAGTAGTTACCTCGTTAAAGGTTAATAGAGAAGGTTTCGTTTTAGTAGGTTTGGTGAAATTGCACACATTAGAAATATGAGGTCTGTAATTTACACCATCTTTTATAAATTGACTTTTATATGAAGTCATCCAGGCACCATTTCTTTTGCCTGCTCTAGGAAAAAAGTCTGCATAAAAAATAGCGATAAAGTTTCCTTCTGTGTCGCTTACTTTGTAGGTGGTTACCTCTTTGTGGTAGGTGTCAATATCATACACTTGTTCAAATGAGAGTCCAAATAATTTATGTGCAACTGTAAACGCGCCGTTCAGCACATTTTCTAGTTTGAAATAAGGTTTTAACGCTTCTTCGTCAAAATCGAACAATTGCTTTTTTAGCTTTTCTGCATAATAGGCACCATCCCATTTTTGAATGGTGTCGATACCATCTTTATGAGCTAAGGTTTTTAAAGCATCAAATTCTTTTTCAGCAGCAGGTTTAGCTTTTTGTAAGAGTTCATTAGAAAAATCGAGTACCGTTTTTGGATTTTCAGCCATGCGTTCTTCCAATACAAAATCTGCATGTGTATTGTAGCCTAATAAATTAGCCCTTTGCAAACGCAAATTAACAATGTCAAGTACAATTTGTTGGTTGTCATTTTTGTTCGCTTGGAACGCTCTCTTTCCAAATGCAATTGCCATAGTTTTTCGTAAAGAACGGTCGTCTATATAAGTCATAAATGGAATATAGCTAGGGTGGTCTAGCGTAAAAACCCATCCTTCCTTATCTTTTTTCGCAGCCGTTTGTTTAGCCGCTTCAAGAGCGCCTTCTGGCAATCCTTTAAGTTGTTTTATCTCAGTGATGTGTAGTTCAAAAGCATTGGTTTCTGCCAAAGTGTTTTCTCCAAATTGTAAAGACAATTTCGATAATTGTTTGTCAATAGTTCTTAAAGTAGCTTTGTCTTCTCCAGTTAAATTCGCACCATTTCTTGAAAACCCCTTGTATTGTTTTTCAAGTAACATTGATTCTTCACCACTCAAATTCAATGAATCTTTCGTGTCGTATACCATTTTTACTTTTTTGAATAGATCTTGGTTCAATCGAATGTCATTTGAAAACTCAGACAGCAGGGGGGAAACTTCTTGTGCAATTTTTTGAAGCGTTTCGTTTGTTTCTGCCGAATTCAAATTAAAGAAAATACTAGAGATTGTTGCCAATAAACTACCAGAGTTTTCAAGAGCAACTGTTGTATTGTTGAAATTTGGTAATGCCTTATTGTTTACAATAGCATCAATTTCCTTCCTTGCAATTTCTATGGCGTTTTTAAAAGCGGGAAGATAGTGTTCGTCTTTAATATCTGAAAATGGAGCTGTCTCGTATTGTGTAGTAAACTTTTGAAATAATGGATTCATCGAAATGGTTTTAGGATAATTTTTTCCAGGCAGTAATACCTCCAGTTAAGCTTTGTACACTTTTATTAGGGTATTTTTCTAGAATTATTTTTGCTGCAATAAGACTTCTTTGTCCTATTTGACAATATACAACAATTGGGTTGTTGTCTTTTATGTCTTCTAATTGTTGTTGTAAATTGTGTAAAGGGATATGCATACCACCTATATGAAATAAAGACCGTTCCAAGTCTTTTCGAACGTCTAATAAGGTAATCTCTTTGTTCGCAAGTGCTTTTTGTAAATCATTTGCATTAATTTCTAGAGGATTGTCGGTTTCAATTCCACAGAAAACTTCGTAGTTCTGTAGTAATTTTGAAACATTTGCAATCTCAGTTTTTTTGAATTTAAGAATGTTTTGTTGAAGGCTTAAACTGTTTAAGCTAAGTAGTTTGCCTGAAAGAATACCGTCGAGTCCACATATTATTTTTAGGACTTCATTGGCTTGCAGACAACCAATAATTCCTGGGAGAACACCTAGTACACCAATTTCAGAACAGTTGGGAATGCTATTGGCATCCGGTGGGTTTGGAAACAAACACCTGTACGTTGGGCCGTTGTCATAGTTAAATACGCTTACCTGTCCTTCAAACTTGTAAATGGCACCATAGACTAGGGGTTTCTTTGTAATATATGCTGCGTCATTGCTCAAATACCGTGTTTGAAAATTATCCGATCCATCTACAATAATATCATATTGTGAAAACAAAGACAAGGCGTTTTCAATGGTTAAAAATTCGAGATGAACTTCAAAATTCACGAAGGGATTTAGCCGCTGAAGTCTTTGGGCAGCGCAACTGGCTTTGGGTTTGTTTAGGTCGTCTATTGTAAATAGTATTTGTCGCTGCAGATTGCTTCTGTTAACAGTGTCTTTGTCGACAATTCCAATCGTACCAACCCCTGCAGCAGTCAAATATTGTAAAATGGGACAGCCCAAGCCACCAGCGCCAATGACTAATACTTTGCTGTTTTTAAGCTTTGTTTGTCCTTCTGTTCCAATTTTGTCTAGAATAAAATGACGATCGTATTGCTGCTTTTCTTCGTTTGAGAACATAGGTTACCTCTATTTACTGCTTTACTTGGGTTGCCTAAAAGTAAATTTTAGGGATAAAACTTAAGTGCTGTCAAAAGTACGTGTTTTTCAAAACTTAGAGAAATGCTTTCCGACGAATTGTAAATAAGTTAACAAACTATTATTTCTTAGGTTTTGGTTTATAATTTAAAATAAATGTTGTATCTTAGAAAGGTGCTTAGGAACCGTTCTTTTTTAAGAATTATATTTAGCAATATCACTTTTATATTGTTTTTACGACTATTTACTACCCCCTCCCGATGCTATTAGACAGCGAGTCTAATATTATAATGTTTTAAATAGGTAATTATGGAAATTGAAAACTACACTATTAAGTCGCAAAAGGAAGTTGCGCACCCTTCGAGTCTATTATCAATGATTCAAGAGTATTTTCATGAAAAGGCAGCAGGTTTGAATCTTTTCGAAAAGGTCATGTTAACCCTATACAGTCTGATGACACTGTTCTTTCTCTTTTCCGCTGTGTTCTTTGTGCTGACAAAAGGTTTTAAGTATTAATACTATTTTAATACTGATTTAAATATTGGTCTATACATCCTATGTTATTGTATGGACGGAGAGATCCTGATTGTAAATTCAATCAGGATTTTTTTGTTATAAAGTATAATTTAGTCTGAATAAATAGTTGTTTGGACAAGCTTATAATTGGTTTTTGTGTTTAAATAACATGTTGGTTTTTATAGCTTTGTGTAGTTAACTTTGTTAAATACTTAAGTATGAGCTATCTAAAAAAGATTGTACTAGACGTTAAAAACTATTTCTCAATATTCTCATTTGTAGAGACAGTACTCATTCTAATCTTTACCAGTTTTACTGTTGGTATGTTGTTCGTAGCGTTGTATTTTATGATTCTAGGCAAGTTAGCGTAATGAGTTTTCCCAAGTAAATTCTTAGAGGGCGTATAGATTTATCCGTGATTTTGAAGATTTAGAATATTAAGAGGAGTAAACACCTCTTTTTTTGTTGTAAATCTCTGTTCGCTTTTGTCATTCGAATTATTGTTGTTATATTTGCACCGTAAAAACAAGATTAATGTGAATGAAGGGGACTTACAAGTCCCCTTTTTTATACTAAAAGATGAATAAAGAGCACATAAAGCAGTTGGTTGAAGTTGCCTTGTCTGAAAACGATAGTTTGTTTTTATTGAGTTTAGAGTTTTTGTCTGATGGTAAGATTTCTATAGTCATAGATGGAGACAATGGTGTGCCATTGAATGAATGCATACGAGTGAGTAGAGCAGTTGAAGGAAACTTGGATAGAGAAGAGGAAGACTTTAGTTTAGAAGTAAGTTCTCCGGATGTTGCAAAGCCACTACTGGTATTACGTCAGTATAAAAAAAATATAGGTAGAACTTTGGAGGTGAAAACCTCAGAGTCAAAAACAGAAGGAAAGTTGGTTGAGGTTGCAGAAGATGCTATTGTTTTACAATGGTCTGCTCGAGAGCCAAAACCAATTGGAAAAGGAAAAGTTACTGTGGTAAAAACAGCTACAATTCCATATGATAAAATTATAGAAGCAAAAGTAAAGCTAATTTTTTAACGAGTAAGGTGAAATGGAAAATATAGATTTAATTAATTCATTTTCAGAATTTAAAGATGATAAAAGCATCGATAGGGTAACGTTAATGTCTATCCTAGAAGAAGTCTTTAGAGCAGCATTGAAACGTAAGTTTGGATCCGATGAGAACTTCGATATTATCATCAATCCAGATAAAGGAGATTTGGAGATTTGGAGAAATAGAGTCGTTGTTGCCGATGGAATGTCTGAGGATGATAATGAAGAGATAGAATTGGCTGAGGCTAGACTTATTGAACCTGATTTCGAAATTGGAGAAGATGTGTCTGAAGAGGTGAAGTTATTTCAGTTAGGAAGACGCGCTATTTTGGCTTTACGACAAAATTTGATTTCTAAAATATACGAACATGACAGTACAAACATCTTTAAACAGTTCAAAGAATTGGAAGGTGATTTGTATTCGGCAGAAGTACACCATATCAAACACAATGCAATTATCTTATTAGATGATGAAGGTAACGAATTGGTATTGCCAAAGAGTGAGCAAATTAGATCGGACTTTTTTAGAAAAGGGGAGTCTGTAAGAGGAATCATTAAATCTGTGGAATTACGCGGTAATAAGCCGGTTATTATTTTGTCTAGAACAGCGCCAGGATTCTTGTCTAAATTGTTTGAACAAGAAATTCCTGAGGTATTCGACGGTTTGATTACTATTGAAGGTGTTGCCAGAATACCTGGAGAAAAAGCAAAAGTAGCCGTAGATTCTTACGACGATAGAATTGATCCAGTTGGAGCATGTGTAGGAATGAAAGGTTCTAGAATCCATGGAATTGTTCGTGAATTAGGGAATGAAAATATTGATGTGATTAATTACACAAAAAACACTCAGTTATTTATTGCGAGAGCTTTAAGTCCAGCTAAGATTGTTTCTATGGACATTACACAAGAACCAGAAGAAGGAAAAAAAGGAAGAGTAGATGTGTTTTTAAGACCTGAAGAGGTTTCTAGAGCCATTGGTAGAGGGGGTGTAAATATCCGTTTGGCGAGTGAATTGACTGGTTTTGAGATCGATGTTCAAAGAGAAGGAGTAGAAGATGAGGATGTAGAATTGACTGAATTCTCTGATGAAATCGAAGCATGGGTAATTCAAGAATTTAAGAAAATTGGATTGGATACTGCAAGAAGCGTTTTAGATAAAGACGTAGATGAATTGGTAAAAAGAACGGATTTAGAAGAAGAAACTATTTTAGAAGTTCAAAAAGTACTGAGAGAAGAGTTCGAAGCTTAGTAAGTTAATGGCTTATGAAGTAAGAAAGTGAATATAAGTAATAGAATCGAAGCATTGGTTTGAAAGCCAAAAAAACAAACCAACCCACCATAATTAGGGAAAAGCGAATTTTACGATTCAACAACAATAAATAAGATATGGCTGAAAACAAAACAATACGACTCAATAAAGTTCTTAGAGAACTTAATATTTCATTGGACAGAGCTGTTGAGCACTTGGCAAGCAAAGGTGTTGAGGTAGAGGCGCGTCCTACTGCCAAAATTTCTAATGATGTCTATGAGGTTTTATTAGAAGGTTTTCAGACAGATAAAAATAAAAAAGCAGCTTCAAAGGAAGTTGGTGAGGAGAAAAAGAAAGAAAAAGAAGAGCTACGATTGGCGCAAGAAGCTGAATTAGAAAAGAAACGCCTTGCAGAAGAAGCTAGAAGAACCGTAGTAAAAGCGAAAGCTGAAAAATTAGAACTGAAAACTGTTGGGAAAATTGAAGTGCCTGGGTCTGAACCTGCTTCTGTAAAAAAGGAGGACACTCAAAAAAGTGAAGAAGTTGTAGAGAAAACAACGCAAACTGTTGAAGAACCAGTGGTTGAAGTAGCAGAAACCGTTAAAGAAAAACCGGTTGTAGAAGAAAAGACAGAAACACCAGAAAAAAAGATTGCTACAAAAGCGATAGATCAAGCTCAAGATTTTAAGGAACAAAAAGAAGCGCCTAAAAAGCAGCAAGTTGAAGAAGAAGTTAATGCTGAAGATGCTGAGAAACTAGAGACTAAATATAAGAAATTAGACGGACCTAAATTAACAGGTGCGATTATTGATTTAAAACAGTTTGAACGTCCGAAGAAGAAGAAAGAGGATTCAAAACCAGGTGAAGGAGGAGACAAAAAGAAAAGAAAACGAATTGTAAAACCTGCAAATACTGGGCGTAAACCAGGAGGGAATGGTCCTAATACTAGAGGTCAATTTAACAAAGGGAAAGGTAGAAATCAACGACCAAACCCTGCAATAAAGAAAGAAGAGCCTACGGAGGCAGAAGTGCAAAAGCAAGTGCGTGAAACACTTGAAAGACTGCAAGGGAAATCAAACAAGAACAAAGGAGCTAAATACCGTAGAGATAAAAGAGATTTACACCGTCAACAAACAGATATAGATATTGAGCAGGCTGCTGCAGACAGTAAAGTGTTAAAGGTAACTGAATTTGTTACCGTTGGGGAAGTTGCAACCATGATGGATGTAGCACCTACACAGATTATTTCTGCATGTATGACTTTAGGAATGATGGTAACCATGAATCAGCGTTTAGATGCTGAAACATTAACGATCGTTGCTGATGAATTTAATTATTCTGTTGAATTTATAGGGGCGGAAGTAGAAGAATCTATTCAAGAAGAAGTTGATAGAGAAGAAGATTTAACACCAAGGGCTCCAATTATTACAGTAATGGGGCATGTTGATCACGGAAAAACATCGCTACTAGATTATATTCGTAAAGCAAATGTAATCGCAGGAGAATCAGGAGGAATTACCCAACATATTGGTGCTTATTCCGTTGAATTGACAGGAGGTCAAAGAATTGCTTTTCTTGATACACCGGGGCATGAGGCCTTTACTGCCATGAGAGCGCGTGGTGCACAAGTAACAGATTTGGTAATTATTGTAATTGCGGCGGACGATGATGTGATGCCACAAACAAAAGAGGCAATTAGTCATGCCCAAGCAGCTGGTGTGCCGATCGTATTTGCCATAAATAAAATTGACCGACCTGCGGCCAATCCAGACAATGTAAAGCAACAATTGGCATCTATGGATTTATTGGTTGAAGACTGGGGTGGAAAAATTCAATCACATGATGTTTCCGCAAAAACAGGACTTGGAATTGATGAGTTGCTAGAAAAAGTATTGCTAGAAGCTGAAATATTGGACTTGAAAGCAAATGCAAGTAAACGTGCTTCAGGTACAGTTGTGGAAGCCTTGTTAGATAAAGGTAGAGGATATGTATCTACAATTATGATTCAGGCAGGTACATTGAAAATTGGTGATTATGTATTGGCAGGAAGACATAGTGGTAAAGTAAGAGCTATGTTCGATGAGAGAGGAAATAATCTAAAAGAAGCAGGGCCTTCAACGCCAGTTTCTTTGTTAGGTTTGGATGGAGCACCACAAGCAGGAGATAAATTTAATGTATTTGAAGACGAAAGAGAAGCGAAACAAATAGCGACTAAACGTTCTCAATTACAACGTGAACAATCTGTAAGAACTCAAAAACATATTACGTTAGATGAAATTGGACGAAGAATAGCATTAGGTGATTTTAAAGAATTGAACATTATCTTGAAAGGGGATGTGGATGGTTCTGTAGAAGCCTTGACAGATTCTTTCCAAAAACTATCTACTGAAGAAATTCAAGTGAATATAATTCATAAAGGAGTTGGAGCTATAACAGAATCCGATGTGTTGTTGGCTTCGGCGTCTGATGCCATTGTAATTGGATTTAATGTCCGACCTTCTGGAAATGCAAGAACGATTGCAGATACAGAAGAAGTAGATGTTAGAATGTATTCTATTATTTACGATGCAATCAACGACCTTAAAGATGCGATGGAAGGTATGTTGTCTCCAGATATGAAAGAGGAGATAACGGGTACTGCTGAAATTAGAGAAGTATATAAGATTTCTAAAGTAGGTAATATTGCTGGTTCAATGGTGTTAACAGGAAAAGTAAAACGCGATTCTTTAGTGCGTGTAATTAGAGATAGTATTGTCGTATTTACAGGTGAATTTGCTACCTTAAAACGTTTTAAAGACGATGTGAAAGAAGTAGCAAAAGGTTACGATTGTGGTATGCAGATTAAGAGTTTTAACGATATTAAAGTTGGAGATGTTATTGAGGCATACGAAGAGGTAGCTGTTAAGAAAAAACTGAAGTAATAGCTTTTTAGATACATATATAAAACTCGTTAGGAACCACTAACGAGTTTTTTTGTGGTATCAAAGTATGTGAATATTACTAATACAGGGCTATTTTCTTGGTTATGTTTCCGCTTGATGTTTTAATTTGAAGGACATAGACGCCTTGAATTTTTGCGGGTAATAGGTATTCGTTGTTCGGAGTTGCATCAAAAATCTGCTCTACAATACCCAGTATATTATACAAGCTTAATTTTTCTATTTGCAGTTGACTACCGCTAACAACCGTTAATTTATGAAGATTGGCATCGTACTTTATAGAAAATGTATCTTCTGCTTCCAGAGTAGTTTCTAAAGTTAAGGCATTGTGAAATGTAATAAAGAAGCGATCGGTATACACACCGGTCTGGAGATATAAATCAATGTGATTATCAGATAGATTGTAATAAGTACTGGTAATAGCATCGTATAAATACACAGTTTCATTTACGTTTGTTTTTTCGTCGATACCCAAGGTTATAAGATCATTTTCTGAAATTTGAATGGCAATAGGTATTTCCATTGCTGCTGAGATTGGAGCGACAGAAGCAATTGAGTATTTGTTTTCATTGATTGGGAATTGCCAATAGGCATCCGTTGGTTGAATGTCAAAAGCATAGCTGTCATAACCATTTTCATAGCCAAAAGTACTCGTGGTTAGGAAGGAAATACCAAGTTGTCTGTGTATTCTAATTCCGTTCTCATTTGTGTAGTCAAAACCAAATTTTAATATAGGTACCGATACACTGCTTTTCGTTTTTTTAAGTTGTTTTGATTTTAAAAATACGGCAGAGGTTTCTCCTCCTTGGATATGATCCTGAGGTCTTTGTGAATTGTTGAATTCAAGTGTTCCACCATCTGCAATAGTACTAACAAAGAAACCCTGTCCTATTGCTATATGAGAATCTGGGGTAATAAAGCTTATGGTGTCTGTGTGGCTTCCCATATTGATAGAAGATGCGGCCACCCCCATTGTTGTATTTCTGGTAGCATAACCTCCGGCATAATTGTTTTGATAATGACCTTTTTCTTCTCCATCTATAAGTTCACCTCTGTGCTCCCAAAAATATATAGAACCATTGATTACCGCTGTATTGTCTTCAATAAATTTCTTTATATTCATATGACTTGGATAAGGGTTTCCTAAAAGACTATTGCTATTTCCCAAAAGTTCAATTTCAATAGTTCCGTCATTAGGTGTGCCGACAAAGGTAAAGTTCTGTTTTGGCGTATTGGTACTCTTCATGGTGTAACCTTGTCCAACAGCTATAGTGCCAGTTTCTCTTTTTTGTACCCATTCACTCGTGGAGGTTCCATTTAAATACGACCATATCCAATAGTTGGCAATGGTTATTGGGTCTGTGTTACCGTTTCCGTTATAAGTATCGGCGCTAAAGTTAATGTTTTTGGCTTCGGAAGTTTCAGAAGTGGGAATGGAACCATCACGTAAGATTTCGCTCAAAATATAACCAGTGTCACCTGTTTCTTTTACGACTGGACTCGACCAGTAATTGTATCTGTAATGGTTGGGTACAGTTGCTTTTTGGTCAATATAAATTTGACCACTTCCTTCTACTTTTGACGGTCCTTCGTGGGCTTGTATCAACTGTGCGCCTTCCATCAGCCGCAATTCACCGTCGAGAATTAACGCATCGTGTACATGTACGTGAAGGTTAGGCTCAACAACAAGTTTTGTATTTTCCTTAATCCAAAGGCAGCCTACGTCAATATCGTCTGCAAGAACAGCATGGTTTTGCGTACCATTCGTATCTATGATTAACAGGTTGTTGTCGCTTGAAGAGATATGCCCCTGATCAACGTAGGGAGCACTCCGAGATTGGTCATCTTCTTCCCAGTAATCCAAAGACCCTTTCCAATGAATGATTTGTTGGTCTGTTTTTTTTGCGAAGGTAAAATAGTTAACACCGTCGAAATCATAGTTAGCGTTAAGAGAGGAAACCGTATTGATGGTTGAAACGTTGAAAGGGACTTCAGTTACGTCGGAAGAAAACGTAGGGTCGCTGGAAACCATTAAATTAATGATATCTATATCTGCTGCTCCGAGCATAGTTCTAATGTCTGCTTCTGGAACTGCAATTTGGACGGTTCCTACTGTAGCGGTTTCAACAATTTTCCATATGCGATTCAAACGAAATTCAGTTGCACAAAGTGGAAGTTGGACCTCACTATAACCGGATTGATTGTTATTTCCCCAAACCAGAAAATCACCGCTATTGGTAAAAGAATTTGTATTGCCTGTATTGTCAGTTTTAATGGAACCTAATCCAATCGTGACAAGTGCGTCACTATTACTCGATTTCGATTGTTTTTGGGTAAGGTTAAAGCCATCATCTCTACCTATACCTGTGACATCTTGATGATAGTTTGAATTTTCTTCATAATCCCAAACTTTTGTGTTTTCGTCTGAAAGTATATAATCGCCTTCAATAATAGTGTTGTCATTGTCAGTGATATCTAATGTGACACCATATTTGATGGCCAAATAACTGTCAACACTTTGTCTTTTTGTTGAACTAATGATTCCATTAAAAATGATGATTTCGTTTATGTTTCCCACAAATTTATGGATAGAGTTACTGCTTCCTATATGCAGGTCTCTTGATGATTCAGGTCCGAAATTTGATGTAAAATTCACTTCTTGTTGTCCATTGATAAAAAGGTAGGAACCGTCGGATACGTCTTCTTCCATTACCATTGATGAAATGATAGGGACATCTCTTTTTACATATACCTCATTTTGATCCGGAGAAATTCGTTGCGAACCATTATTGATATGAGCTAAATAGCTAGAAAGACTCCATCCCTTGTCGAAACTACCATTATTTGTGTCCCAAATAGTTCTGTATTCAAGAGGAAATCCCGATTTCAATCTGTGAACCGAGAAAACCGTTACATCCGGAAAGAGTGAGGCGTCCAGATTTAGGTCGGTAATTATATAGTCATTTGTGCCATCAAATGTAATAGACCTGTTAAAATTGAGATATTCCTCAGGCTCAGAAGTCGGACTTCCCATGATTGTGGTATTTACAGGTAGAGTTAGGACTTGATTCGACCAGTCTGTTACCGGGTTTATTCCTGTGACACCTATGTCAGAGCGTAGCCATAATATGGTCTCAATGGGTGTGTCGATAGCATCTCTGTAATCCAAATCACCTTGGGTTGCGACGTCCTGATCGCTATCCGGAAGTTGTGTTATCGGATTGTCAATTTCATCATTTACATCAAAACCGTCATTGGTGTCGCTTCCTTCAAAAATATCGTCCAACCCATCTTTATCTGTATCTACAGATGAAAGATTATTTGCATTTCCATTTTCTTCTATATCAGGTGTGCCGTCGTTGTCTGTGTCCGTATCGAGGTAGTCCGGTTCATCCGTTGTATCCGTATTTATGGGAACAAGTCCGTTGGGGTATGCAGAATTAAGCCCGTAGTTGTTAAAATAGGTACTGTTGTTGTCAGGATTAGGAGCTATATATCCTAGCGTTGTTTGAGCTTCTATATTGTCCGGAATACCATCATTATCTGAATCTATATCGAGATAGTTGGGAAATCCATCAGCATCAGTATCTGTATAAATGGTCACATTATTGTAGAGGTCTTCGACCTCTGTAGTAGATATGGCTCTTGGATAGTGGACTACTTTATCCATATATCCTTTATAAAAGTAATGAGAAGAACTATTTGTGAAAGTATTTCGTAAGGCGTGATTTTGATTTGGAAAAGCAGCGTTCTCATGTGCAATATCTGCTCCTCCAAGATTACTTTTTAACTGCACAGGATTGCTGTCATTTGCATCTCTATACGCATGGGTGTTTAATGAATGTGATCCAAAATTGGAGGATCCTATTAAAGAGTTGTTCAGGTAGAGCGATATAGTTTGATTTGTTTCATTGCGTTTGTAAGTAATTACAATATGGTGCCATTCGTTTTGTGTTAGACTTCCTCCCGAAAGACTGACAACTGTTGAACCTCTAATGGCACACTCAAAAATCAGTGAGGCGTCTTCTTTTATTCCTACGGCAAGTCCACCCCAGTTATGATTCCCTTCCTCGTAGAGTATTTGATCAGTGCTTAAGTCTGTTGGGTACACCCATAATGAAAGACTCATACCTTCATTGATTGCGTACTGCTTGCTCAAAAACAAGCCTTCAACGATTCCGTCGTCATAATTCAGATAATAATTACCGTCGAAGTGCAAAGATGAATTGCCATCAACGCTTTCATCTTGAGTAAATAAAACAGGAGCTAATGGAGTATCTTTTAGGTGGTTGTTATTTCCTGAGAAATCGTCTGTGCTATTCAGGTCAAAAGTCCAATAGGCATCATAACCGCTGGGGCTAAGTGTTGTTTCATAGAAGTCCAAGATACCATCGTTGTCGTCGTCTTTGTCAAAAGGGTT
Organism: uncultured Flavobacteriaceae bacterium; assembly: GCA_943789365.1. Lineage (GTDB taxonomy): Bacteria > Bacteroidota > Bacteroidia > Flavobacteriales > Flavobacteriaceae > Flavicella. The sequence continues at coordinate 2,236,377 of CALSTV010000001.1, forward strand.
GTAGATTCCATCATTGTCGGTGTCTATATAAAAAGAATCGTCTCTATAATTTAAAATTCCATCGTTGTCAATATCAGGTAAATCAATACTAGGATCGTCAATGTTTCCGTTGGGATCTGTATAATTGTCTGCGGACTCCATATTGTAATCCAGTCCATTACTTCCGAAGTTGTTGGTTAGTGAAAAACCAGTTTCGTCTTTGTCTTCTGTATGGTCTCCGTCCGAATCGGTATCTATATAATCTGGAAATGTGTCACCGTTAGGATGGTTTTGGTCTGTATTTACAGGTGTCAATCCTTCAGTACCGGTATTAGAAGTTGTTTCATAAATATCATTCAAACCATCTCCATCAGAATCCGTAAAACTGGCGCTAGGAGCAACATAGTCCATAGTAGTTTGCGCTTCAATATTGTCTGGAATACCGTCGTTATCTGAGTCCAAATCCAAATGGTTGTCGATACCATCATCGTCGGTGTCAATGGGTGTACAATTTGCATCTGGTTGGTTGTACAATAGGTCTATTTGAGAGGCTGAAAGTACTTTTTTGTAATAGTAAATAGCATCCATTTGGCCGATAAACTTACCCCCACCACTTTCAAAAGCATCGCCTAAGAACGATTCACCAAAACCACCTTTATTTCCGTGTTCGGCTAAGGTTGAAAATGAGGTAAGCGCTGAATCACTAACGTCGATAGATTCGTTTTTTAGGTATACGGTTAACGTACCGCTGTCAAACGTAACGGCAATATGATGCCAAGTATCAACAAGAATCGGGTTTGAATCCAGTAATACAGAAGTACTGTTTGTTCCAGATTTAATAATAGCTTCTAAATAAAAGCCTGATTCTTCAGAATTCTCAATAAGGCGTACAGCAACTCCGGAGGTGCCTCCTCCTTCATCAATAACGGTATATACTCCTTTGTTGAAGTCGAGCTCAGTAGGTCGAATCCATAGGGAATAGGTGAAGAATTGTATGGCTTCGTTTAAAAAGGCACCATCATTATATTGGAGTCCGTAATTTCCATTAAAATCGAACGAATGGTTTCCTGTTTTATATTCGTTGGCGTAATTTAAAGTGGTTGGGCTGTTTGTTAGATGATGTTGGTAAACAGAACCATCGTTGGTCGTGTTTTCAAAATCCCAAAAGGCCTCGAATTCTGAAAGTTGCACACATGGATTTTCAATGGCATCTAAAATTCCATCGTTATCGTCGTCTTTGTCAAAAGCGTTGTCGATTCCGTCATTGTCGGTATCAATATTAGTGAAGTCATCTCTGAAATCTAAAACTCCATCATTGTCAATGTCGGGTAAATCAGTGATAGGATTATCAAGTGTGCCGTTAGGATCGGTATAGTCGTCTGAAGATTCAATGGCATTGTCGAGACCGTTGTTTCCAACATTGTCAGCCAGTGTAAATCCAGTTTCATCTTTGTCATCTGTATTATCTTTATCCGAATCGGTATCTAGATAATCGGGTATTGAATCTCCGTTTGGATGGTTTTGGTCTGTATTTACAGGTGTCAATCCTTCAGTACCAGTATCAGAAGTTGTTTCATAAATATCATTCAAACCATCTCCATCAGAATCCGTAAAACTTGTGTCAGGTGCTATATATATATAATCGGGGGTGGTTTGTGCTTCCACATTGTCGGGTATTCCGTCGTTATCTGAGTCCAAATCCAAATGGTTGTCGATACCATCACCGTCAGTGTCAATGGGTGTACAATTTGCATCTGGCTGGTTGTACAATAGGTCTATTTGAGAGGCTGAAAGTACTTTTTTGTAATAGTAAATAGCATCCATTTGGCCGATAAACTTACCCCCACCACTTTCAAAAGCATCGCCTAAGAACGATTCACCAAAACCACCTTTATTTCCGTGTTCGGCTAAGGTTGAAAATGAGGTAAGCGCTGAATCACTAACGTCGATAGATTCGTTTTTTAGGTATACGGTTAACGTACCGCTGTCAAACGTAACGGCAATATGATGCCAAGTATCAACAAGAATCGGGTTTGAATCCAGTAATACAGAAGTACTGTTTGTTCCAGATTTAATAATAGCTTCTAAATAAAAGCCTGATTCTTCAGAATTCTCAATAAGGCGTACAGCAACTCCGGAGGTGCCTCCTCCTTCATCAATAACGGTATATACTCCTTTGTTGAAGTCGAGCTCAGTAGGTCGAATCCATAGGGAATAGGTGAAGAATTGTATGGCTTCGTTTAAAAAGGTACCATCATTATATTGGAGTCCGTAATTTCCATTAAAATCGAACGAATGGTTTCCTGTTTTATATTCGTTGGCGTAATTTAAAGTGGTTGGGCTGTTTGTTAGATGATGTTGGTAAACAGAACCATCGTTGGTCGTGTTTTCAAAATCCCAAAAGGCCTCGAATTCTGAAAGTTGCACACAGGGGTTCTCTAATGCATCTAAGATTCCATCGTTGTCGTCGTCTTTATCTGCAATGTTTGCAATTCCATCGCCGTCATTATCCCCTAAAACTGTTAATAGCGCAGCTTCAGAAGTGTTTGTGTTACATGAAAAAAGCGGGGCGACAGAGGTTGCCACACGATAGAGGTTGCCATCCATGGCGGTAGTGGGATTTGTAATACTGAGTTCATGAGTTGTGCTACCAGAATAAATACTGTTGTTTGAAATATTGTTATAGTTGTTTCCGCCATTTGTGCTTACCTGCCATTGGTATTGTTGGGTGAATGAAACCGTAGTACTGGAAATGTCTTCAAGTGCAACGTCAAAGGTTACAGTAGTTGGGGTTTCGAGAGTAGTAATCCCGACTGGGTGCGACGTAATATTTGTAATGGGCGTTATTTCTTGAAAATCATAAATAGCGTTGGCGTTGTTGTCCGCAGGGATGTTGTAATTACCAGAATTCCGTACTTTTCCGAAGTCGTCTACGGAAATTGGATGGGTACCCATAATGCCATCATTGTCGGTATCAGAAGCACCGACTTCAAGCACGTCATTACAAGTATCTGCGTCTGCGTCCAGATCAAAAAAATCGTAGGTTCCGTCTGTGTCGGTATCCATAGGGGGACAGGTAAGAATATTTCTGATGGATGCGATTTCTTGGTCGTTCAGGTGGCGTTCATAATGATAAAATTCATCAATAAAACCTGAAAAGAGTTGATGGTCACCTCCAGTGGTGCCATCGAAGACACTAAATCTATGTCCGCCCCCCAAACCATGCCTTGAAGTAGTTGAAGTACCCAGATTAGAAGTGCTGTTATAGGTTTGTGTTTGATCATTTAGAAATACCGTGAGTTGATTGCCTGTTAATGTAGCTGCCACAAAATACCAGGTATTCGGTGTAATATGGATATTGGAAAATGGAATAATGGTGTTGTCCTTTCCAAATTCTAACTGATGCTCATTCAGGCGTACGCCAAATCCTCCGGATTGTCCTTCGTTATCACTGTTTTCACCAGCGTAATCTAGTAAAATTTGTTTTCCGGATACATGATTCGCGTTGAACCAAAATGCGAAGGTAAATTCAAGGATAGGTGAGCCACTACTTCCTTTTAGAAAGTTGGCATTATTTTTTAATAGCGTATTGCCGTCAAATTGGAAGGCATAACTTTCTTTTTCTATTCCCAAAGTGTAATTTTCATTGCCGGATACTGAATAATCAAATTTGTCCCCTTGTGTATAGACGAACGAGCTTTTATTTATTGTGGCATTCTGAGGGCCGTTTTCAAAGGGCCAATACATTCTGTAGTCAGAAGGGATACAATTTTTTTCATAAATATCGAGTATGCCGTCATTGTCATCATCCAAATCATAGGGGTCTAAAACGCCATCATTATCATTGTCGGAAATATAAACCGGGTTGCTTAAAGCCACTACCTCAACTGCAGTTAAGGCTCTAGGGTAGTGTATGATTTGATCCATCAAGCCGTTAAAATAATGGCCACTTCCGTCTTTAAAAGCACTGTTGTTTACCGTAGCACCTATAACAAGCTTGTTTCTTTGAAGTAATTCTGAATAGCTAACAACTTCAAAGTTGTTAATAAAATTAAGATTTAGATTATTGTATTTTAGTGCTCCGTTTACATAAATTTTAATTGTATTGTTATTAAAGATAAGGGTAATATGAGTCCAAACATTGGGGGTTGTGAATTGAAATAATACAGCATTTGATAAAGCAATCTGACTAATTCCATCGCTGTTCAGGATGCTTAGTTTAAGTGAACTGTCTTCAAGTCTCAAACACAAGGCACTTGCTCCTGTGGTTCCTTCATCAATAATTGTTTGAATTCCAGAAAGGGTACTGGGTTTTATCCATAATGAATACGAAAGAGCGGAGGTTGCCTGTGGCAAAGAATTGCCATAGTCTAAAATAGAAGCAGCGGTACCATCAAAAAGCAAAGAATTTGTTCTGTCAGTCCCTTCATTCGAATACGAGAATGTAGTGGCATTCGTTTGATGGTTATTATTTCCAGAACTGTCGTCTGTAGTATTGTCAAAACCCCAATAGGCGTCATAACCGCTAGGAATGGGCTCTTGTCTTGTGGTGTTTGCGGAGTTGTAGGTTGAGAAAACATCGTAAGTGGGTAGATTGTGAGGATTCATGTAATCCGTAATTCCGTCATAGAAAAATCGATTTGAAAGATCGAAAATCTTTTCAGGACTTAGGTTGGATTTTGTAAATATAAATTCATCTATGAGGCCATCGAAGTAATGACCACTACCTATACCTAGGGCATTAAAAGATTGAGCTTTTCCGATAATGCTTTTCTGTTGCGAAATGAGATCCGATGAGATTTCTTTTGGTGTACTGTCAAGATTTCCATTGACGTAGAGTGCTATTGTAGGAGTGTTAGTTGGGCTATCAGCGGTGCTGGTGTATACAATTGCAATATGATACCATATATTTGTTGTAATTATTTTCTTTGATTGATGAAAAGTATCATTATGAGCTTCATAAGTTAGGTGCTTGTTCTTATTAATGATTATAGCAAAACCGTTGAATATATCTCCTTGGTCAATAATCATTTGGTGTGTTGAAAATGAATTAGTTTTGATCCATAAAGAATAAGTGAAGCTTGTAGAAGTAGAAAATAATTCGGGTTTCAAGGATAATCTAGTATTTGTTCCGTCAAACATAATTGATTTGTCACCAGCAGCAGCATCGTCAGAATAGACGAATGTGCTACTAGACTGGTTGTTATTGTTGTTTCCTGAGTCGTCTACAGTACTACTATTGTCAAAAGACCAATACACATCATAACTGCTGTAGTCTATCTGCGACCATAGTACGGTGGTGTTTATAGAAGAAAAAAGAACAATCCCCCAAAGGACATAATATTTGACTTGCACTTTCATTAGTGATAATGAATTAGTAGATAACCCCGGGGGGGAAGGCAATCAAATGATTAATAAAATGTATTTGTTTGCACGTATAGCAACACAATTAGTCTCTGGTATTTAGAGACCACTATTCTAGTGGGGGGTACTGATAAAAGTACCTAGAATAGATGTAAATATAATTTTTTATTCAATGAATTCAAAGACATAGGTAAAATACTAAACAAAAGTTAATTCGTGAAATCTAAGAGTTTCCCATGTATTACGAAGGAATGGCTGGTAATTGCCCCTTTTAAAGTGTGGGGTTAGAAGTTGGTTGCATACGATTATACATCAATATAATATTTACAAAACTCGCGCACCAGGATATTTATCCTTGATGCTGTTCAAAACTCTGTCGGCTTCCAATCGTGTTTTGTAAACCTCCGTTTGTACTTTCCATTCTGGAACTTTGTAGGTGCGCATGATGTTGATCTCTGGAAACTCTTCTCTGAATTGCTCTATTTTTTCCAAGGCGGTTTCTTCATCACCGTTGTAGAGTTGAATGCGAAACCCATTTTTAGTAACAGCGTTAAAACTCCTCTTCTTGTAAATAAGACTATCAAGGCTAGACAATTCCTCGCTTTGGGCTTGGGAAGTCAGTGAAAAAGCGATGCAAAGTAAAAAGAGTAAGAAATACTTGTAATTCATGTTATAAAGATATTTTAGCAAAAATAAATTATTGTCTCTTACCAAATTAGGTTCATTGCTTATTTAGAATAAATATAAATTATAAAATGTGCTACTTTATTAATTTTCAAATTTAGTAATAAGTAGTATTTTTGCTGAAAATTTACGGGTGTGAAATTCTTTATTCTATAGAGAAAATTGTGCCAAAATAGATACTAAATTTATATTTCATAATATGAAAAGTGTGAAAAAACACAGTCAAGTCCTAAGGTTAGCCATAACTAGCCTTACCTTTTTATTCCTATTTACTTTTAAATTATCGGCTCAAGGAGACGTAAAAGCAGGGAAAAGTTTGTTCAATGCGAATTGTGCTGCTTGTCACAAGTTAGATAAAAAATTAGTTGGACCTGCATTAGGGAAGATTTCTGAACGAAGAGAATTAGAATGGTTGAAAGCTTGGATTAAAGACAACAATGCTTTAAGAGCTTCAGGTGATGCAGATGCCATTGCAATTTATGAAGAATACAAAGGGTCGCCAATGACTGCATTTCCGCAGTTGTCTGATGCTGACATTGTAAATATTGTTTCTTATTTAGATGCTGATCCAGTAAAAAAAGCAGGTGCTCCAGTAATAGCTGCAGCCAATGAGGTGGAAGAAGAGACTTCTACGGAGTGGATTTCTTATTTGGTGCTTTTAATTATTGTAGGAATTGTTGTTTGGATCTTTATGAAAAGTGACAATACATTTTTGAAAATTGTAGCCACGATCTTCTTGTTGTTTAATCTTGCTTATTTTGGTTTTACTGCTTTGTTGAGTATTGGTGTAGATGAAGGTTATCAGCCTGTTCAACCTATCGCTTTCTCGCATAGAATTCATGCAGGAGACAATAAGATTGACTGTCAATATTGCCACTCTTCAGCCAAAAACAGTAAATCTTCTGGGATACCTTCTGTGAATGTTTGTATGAACTGTCATAAGAACATATCGGAAGTAGCTGAAGAAACAGCAACAGCTGAACATAGTAAAGCCTTTTACGATGGTGAGATTCAGAAGTTATACAAAGCTGCCGGATGGAATTCTGAAACTTTAGAATACACGGGTGAAACGGAGCCAATTAAATGGACACGCATTCATAACTTGCCAGATTTTGCTTACTATAATCACGCGCAACACGTAACTGTTGGAGGGATTAAATGTCAAAAATGTCACGGGCCTGTGGAAGAAATGGAGGAATTGTATCAATACTCTCCTTTAACTATGGGATGGTGTATAGACTGTCATAAGGAGACCAAAGTAAAAATGGAAGGAAACGGATATTATAAAAACATTCATGAAGATTTGTCTAAGAAATATGGTGTAGACAAAGTGACTGTTGCTCAGATGGGTGGTAAGGAATGTGGTAAGTGTCATTATTAATAATAGTTAGAAAGTATAAAAGTGGAAAGTTTTAATGTGAAGTTTTCGTAAGGAAGGTTTACTGTATAACGATTCAACAAATAAACAATCAAACAATGAAAAAATACTGGAAAAGTGTTGAAGAACTAAACGAAAACAGTTCTATTGTTGCTAAACTTGAAGAAAAAGAGTTTGTATCTGAAATAGCTACAGATGAATTTTTAGGTGACAAAGAGACTCTTGAAGAATCTTCAACTTCTCGACGTGACTTTTTAAAATATGTCGGATTTTCAACGGCAGCAGCCTCTTTGGCAGCTTGTGAAGGTCCCGTGAGAAAATCAATTCCTTATGTAGTAAAACCAGAAGAAATTACTCCTGGTTTACCAAACTTTTACGCTACAACGATTGCAGATGGTTATGATTTCGCAAATGTATTGGTAAAAACAAGAGAAGGGAGACCTATCTTAATAAAACCAAACAAATTGGCAAACGGAACCACAAATGCACGTGTGCAAGCTTCTGTATTGTCGTTATATGACAGTTTGCGTTTGAAAGGTCCTAAATTGAAAGGGAACGATACGACTTGGTCGGATGTAAATGCGCAAATCAAAGCTTCTTTAGCTGATTTGAAAGCAGGTGGAGAGAAAGTTGTTTTGTTGACTGGTACTTTAGCAAGTCCTTCTACCGAAAAGCTAATTGCAGATTTTACTGCAGCAAATGGTAATGTACAACACGTGCAGTACGATGCTGTTTCGGAGTCGGCAACCCTTGATGCTTTTCAAGAAGTATATGGAACAAGAGCCTTGCCAAATTACGACTTCTCTGATGCAGAAACAATTGTTGCGATCGGTGCCGATTTCTTAGGAGACTGGCAAGGAGGTGGTTTTGAAAAAAGCTATACGGCAGGAAGACAAGCGGATACTGGAAAAATGTCGCGCCATATTCAAGTAGAGGCTAATATGACCCTTTCTGGTGCCAATGCAGATAAAAGAATTGTTGTAAAACCATCTGAGCAAGTGTTTGCTTTGATCAATTTATACAATGCAGTCACCGGTGAGAGTTTGCCTTCAAAGGCAACAGCAAAAGATGCTGATATTATAAAAGCAGCAAAACAATTAAAGAAAGCAGGAACGAAAGGAGCTGTGCTTACAGGTATTCAAGATAAAAATGCGCAATTGATCGCATTGGCTTTGAATGCGTATTTGAATAGTTCAGTGATCGACACTGCTACGGTAAAATATACAAGACAAGGTAACGATGCAGAAGTACAGCAATTGATAGCTGATATGAATGCTGGTAAAATCGGAGCTGTGTTCACATTCAATACCAATCCAGTATATACTTTGGCAAACAGTGCTGAGTTTGTGAACGGTTTGAAAAAAGTAAAACTTTCTGTTGCCTTTGCTTCAAGTGAAGATGAAACAGCTAGTAAAGCACAATACGCATTACCGACCCCTCATTACTTAGAGGCTTGGGGAGATGTGCAAATGCAAGCTGGAAGTTATAGTTTGACACAGCCTACTGTGAATCCTTTGTTTGATACAAAACAATTTCAGGACTGCTTACTTGCATGGTCTGGAAGTTCTGAAAGCTATTACGATTTCTTAAAGAACAACTGGAACAGTGCTATCTTAGGAGGAACTTCTTGGAACCAAGCTTTACACGATGGTGTTTTCACAAGTAAAGCGTCAGAAAACAAAGCAAAAACTATTGATGTTGCTACTGCAGCGTCTAGTTTAAAAGCAGCAACCAAAGAAGGGGCATTTGAATTGACTTTATTCAGTGCTACTGCGATTGGTGATGGACAACAAGCAAACAATCCATGGTTGCAAGAATTGCCAGATCCAATCACAAGAGCTTCTTGGGATAACTATTTGACAATTTCGCAAGCAGATGCTACTGCCCTTGGATTTTCAAACCCAGTGCAAGACAATGGTGCTATTAATGGTGATTATGCGAATATTACTGTAAATGGAGTAGTTGTTGAAAATGTACCGGTATTGATTCAGCCAGGACAAGCAAAAGGTTCTTTCGGTTTGGCAGTTGGATATGGGAAAACAAAAGCAATGAAGTCTGAAATGCAAGTGGGTGTAAATGCATATCCATTGGCACAAGACTTAAAAGTAGTGCAAATTGCAAGTATTGAAAAAGTTAGCGGTACTCATAAATTTGCTTGTGAGCAATTACAACACACAATTGCTGGTAGATATGAGATTCTAAAAGAAACTTCTTTAGAAACCTATAACGATAAAAGTATAGATCCAAAACATTCTTGGAATGAAGTAACGAAAGTTTCTTTAAAACATGAAGAAGTGGATGTAACTGCAGTAGATTTATGGGATGACCAAGATAGAAGTATTGGCCATCACTTTAATTTGTCTATCGACTTGTCTGACTGTACTGGTTGTGGTGCCTGTGTGGTTGCCTGTCATGCAGAAAACAATGTGCCTGTAGTAGGAAAACATGAAGTACGTGTAGGTAGAGATATGCACTGGTTGCGTATCGATAGATACTATTCTTCAGAGTTGGATGCAGATTCTTTAGAAAGAGAAATCAATAAAAACTCTACATCTGATAAAGTAGATGACTACTACGCATTAGAAGTGCCAGCTGAGAACCCTCAAGTAGCCTTTCAACCATTGATGTGTCAGCACTGTAACCATGCACCATGTGAAACAGTTTGTCCAGTTGCGGCAACATCGCACGGTCGTCAGGGGCAAAACCAAATGACATATAATAGATGTGTGGGTACTAGATATTGTGCAAACAACTGTCCGTATAGAGTACGTCGTTTCAACTGGTTCAAGTACAATGAAAACAGTGAATTTGATTTCAACATGAATGACGAATACGGAAAAATGGTATTGAATCCAGATGTAGTTGTTCGTTCTAGAGGAGTTATGGAGAAATGTTCTTTCTGTATTCAATCTACACAACAAGTAATCTTAAACGCGAAGAAAGAAGGTAGAAAGGTAGCACCTGGTGAGTTTAACAACGCAGTTGCTTGTTCTTCTGCTTGTGCAACTGGAGCGCTTGTCTTTGGAGATGTAAATGAGTCAGAAGACGAAATCGTTGCAAAGAAAGAAGACAGTAGAGCTTATCGTTTGTTAGAGGCTATTGGAACAGACAACAACGTTTTGTATCAAGCCAAAATTAGAAACACAGAAGAAGTATAAAAGTAATAAAGCAAAAAGTTAGAAAGTAAATTAATTGTGGTTCGATCACCATGGTAGTCATTAAGTCCTTTTACTTTACAAACTTTATAAACATTAAAACTAAATAGAATTTTATGTCGTCTCATTACGAAGCACCTATTAGAGAACCATTAGTATTAGGGGAGAAAAGTTACCACGATATTTCGGTTGACATTGCGAAGCCTATTGAAGGAAAAGCAAATAAAAATTGGTATATAGCATTTACAATTTCATTGATTGCCTTTTTATGGGGTATCGGGTGTATAACCTATACTATCGGAACGGGAATTGGAGTTTGGGGATTGAACAAGAACATTGGATGGGCTTGGGATATTACAAACTTTGTTTGGTGGGTAGGTATCGGGCATGCCGGAACCTTGATTTCAGCAGTATTACTTCTTTTCCGTCAAAGATGGAGAATGGCAATCAACCGATCTGCGGAAGCGATGACCATTTTTGCAGTTTTCCAAGCAGGGTTGTTTCCATTGATTCATATGGGGCGTCCTTGGAATGGATACTGGGTATTGCCCATTCCAAATCAGTTTGGATCCTTATGGGTGAATTTTAACTCACCATTACTTTGGGATGTTTTTGCAATTTCTACTTACCTTTCAGTATCACTCGTTTTTTGGTGGACAGGTTTGTTACCAGATTTTGCGATGTTAAGAGATAGAGCTGTGAAGCCTTTCCAAAAGAAAATATATGCACTTTTGAGTTTTGGATGGTCTGGACGTGCAAAAGATTGGCAACGTTTTGAAGAAGTTTCTTTGGTATTGGCAGGTTTGGCTACACCATTGGTACTTTCGGTACATACAATTGTATCTATGGACTTTGCTACTTCGATCAATCCAGGATGGCACTCTACAATATTTCCTCCTTACTTTGTTGCTGGTGCGATCTTCTCTGGTTTCGCCATGGTACAAACCTTATTAGGGGTGATGAGAAAGGTGACCAACCTTGAAAATTATATTACACGTTTACATATTGAATATATGAACATGGTAATTATGTTAACCGGTGGAATTGTTGCCGTAGCGTATGCATCGGAATTCTTTATCGCGTGGTATACAGGTTCTCCTTATGAAAACTTTACCTATATGTCAGTAGGTGCCGCAACAGGTGCTTATGGATGGGCATTTTGGTCATTGATCTTATTTAATATCTTAATTCCTCAATTGTTGTGGATTAAAAGTATTAGAGTGAGTTTTATAGGCTCATTCTTAATTTCAATTGCGATTAATATTGGAATGTGGTTTGAGCGTTTTGATATCATTGCAATCGTATTGAGTAAAGGACATTTACCTTCTACTTGGACACGTTTTGAACCTACATTTGTAGACGTTGGAATCTTTATCGGAACCATCGGTTTCTTTGGTGTATTGTTCTTACTATACGCAAGAACCTTCCCTGTAATTGCACAAGCAGAGGTAAAATCGATTATGAAAGTATCAGGAGAAAATTATAAAAAACTAAGAGACGGAAATCATGAGTAATAAAGTTATACACGCCTTATACAACGATGATGATATCTTAATGGACGCCGTTAAGAAAGTCAAAGCAGCGCATCACCATATTGATGAAGTTTTTACACCGTTTCCGGTGCACGGACTTGACAAAGCTATGGGACTAGCACCAACAAAGATTGCAATCACATCTTTTCTTTATGGATTGACAGGTTTATCTTTCGCTATTTGGATGACCAATTATATGATGATTCAAGATTGGCCCCAAGATATTGGTGGTAAACCGAACTTTAGTTGGTTTGTAAATATGCCGGCATTTGTGCCTATCATGTTTGAATTGACAGTATTTTTTGCAGCCCACTTGATGGTGATTACCTTCTACATGAGAAGTAGAATCTGGCCATTTAAATCGGCTGAAAACCCTGATGTAAGAACTACAGATGACCATTTCTTAATGGAAATCGCTATTCACGGAAACGAAGAAGAATTAACAACTCTGTTGAATGAAACCGGAGCTGTAGAAATTAATGTAATTGAAAAGGAATAAGGGCATGAAGAACAATATATTTAAAATAGTAGCATTGCTAGTAGTTTCAGTTGTTTTAACATCGTGTTCAGACAAAACAAAACGACAAGTACAGTTTATGCCAGATATGTATGTTTCTGTTGCATATGAACCCTACGGTGAAAACACAGCATTTGCGAATGGAATGGATTCTCAAAGCCCGGTAGAAGGTACCATTGCTAGAGGACAAGTGCCTTATGACTATCCAAATACTAATGAAGGGTATGAAGCGGCCAAAAAAGAATTGAAATCACCTTTGTCTGTACATGAAGTAAACAGCGCACGTGGTAAGTCATTATACGGAATCTATTGCGTAGTTTGTCATGGTAAAAAAGGAGACGGACAAGGAGACTTAGTGAAAAGAGAAAAGTTTTTAGGAATTCCTAATTACAAGGATAGAGATATTACAGAAGGAAGTATTTATCATGTGATCATGCACGGTAGAAACCTTATGGGATCTCACGCTTCTCAATTGACAGGTGAAGAACGTTGGCAAATAGTCAAACACGTTCAAACACTAAGAAACGATTTATTGAAATAATAAAAATTGGTTTTCAATACTGAATGCTAAAATTCAGAACATAAAACTAACAACTCAAAACTAACAAAAATGTATCAGTTTTCAGGTAAAATTAAAACATTCGCATTGACTTTAATGGTCGTAGGAGCACTAGGAATAATTTCAGGTTTCCTTGGAACTCCCAGTTCTGTTGAAGAAGTGAAAGAACAATTACACAATGCACACAGTGCGCATGGAGCGCATGCACCTAAAGCAGCTCATGTTGAAGAGGCACATGTTGAGCATCATTCAGATGCGCATCAAACATCGCATGATACACATGCTGAAGCAGCGCACGACGCGCATGCAGAAACTGCACACCAAGACGCTCATGAAATAGTGGATCATGAAGATACACATGCAGCACACGTATTTCACCAACTAAAAAATAGACCTTGGGCAGCATTTTACGTAGCCTTGTTCTTTTTCTTTGGGGTTACCTTATTAGTACTTGCATTCAATGCAATTCAGCGGGCGGCTCAATCGGGATGGTCTATCGTACTTTTTAGAGTGATGGAAGCTATTTCTGGAAACTTGTTACCGGTAACTATAATCTTGTTGATTTTCTTATTGTTAGGTTCTGCACATGTACACCATTTGTTTGTTTGGATGGCAGAAGGAACAGTGGACCCAACAAGTGCTAACTATGACGCAATAATCGATGGTAAAAGCTGGTGGTTGAATGTGCCAGGATGGACCATCAGATCAATTGTATACATTGTTGGTTGGAACTTGTACAGACATTTATCGAGAAAAGCATCTATCGCACAAGACGAAGCTGGTGACTTGGTAAACTATTATAAAAATTTTAAATACGCTGTTGCTTTCTTGGCATTCTTCTTATTCACAGAATCTATGATGTCTTGGGATTGGATCATGTCTTTAGATCCTCACTGGTTTAGTACTTTGTTTGGATGGTATGTGTTGGCAACCTTTATGGTTTCAGCAGTAACAGTAATTGCAATTGTAACGGTGTACTTGCAATCAAAAGGGCATTTGCCATTTGTAAACAATAGTCATATTCATGATTTGGCTAAGTTTATGTTCGGATTCAGTATTTTTTGGACCTACCTTTGGTTCTCACAATTTATGTTGATCTGGTATGCGGATATGCCTGAGGAAACAACTTATTTTGTACAACGCTTTGAAGAATATAAATTGCCATTCTTAGCAATGATTCCTATGAACTTTATCTTCCCAATTTTGGTGTTGATCAATAGTGATTATAAACGTATTCCTCAATTTGTAATTGGAGCAGGAGTTGTGGTGTTGTTAGGACATTATATCGATGTGTTTATCATGATTATGCCAGCGACAGTTGGTGAGTCTTGGTCTTTTGGGATTCCAGAATTGTCTTCAATTCTATTTTTCTTAGGCCTGTTTGTTTACGCAACTTTTTCATCATTAGCAAAAGCGCCTTTATTGGCAAAAGGAAATCCATTCTTGAAAGAGAGCGAAACATTCCATTATTAATCGTATAACAAAAAGTACTAAAGTTGAATGTGAGATTTAACTTTATCAATAATAAATAAATCAATAATAAATAGAACATATGCTAGCTTTATTTTACATTTTTATAGCTGTTGCAGTAGCACTAGGAATTTGGCAAGTGAACAAACTTACCAGTTACAGAAAAACCATCTTAAAGAACGATAAGAACGAAGATGTTGTTGCCATTGCGAAAAGTGAAGAAAATCCAATAGCCACTGAAAAGGACAACGATATTCATGGGAAGTTTTTCTTTGTGTTCTTGATCGGGTTTTACATTTTGATGGGATATTGTTTATTCTTTTTGAATGACATTATGTTACCAGAATCGGCTTCTGTAGAAGGTGAAAATGATGACAACCTTTTCTTGATCTCGTTTGTGTTGATCGGAATTGTACAATTTGCAACTCAAGGTTTGTTGTTCTATTTCTCTTTTAAATATAGAGGAATCAACAATAGGAAAGCATTGTTTTATGCTGATAGTCATAAATTAGAGTTGATCTGGACTACCATTCCAACGATTGTATTAACTGGATTAATTGGTTATGGTTTGTATACGTGGAATGATATTATGGACTTGTCTACTGCTGAAAATCCAATTGTTATTGAAGTATATGCTCAGCAATTTAATTGGCAAGCACGTTATGCGGGTGCAGATAATACTTTAGGTCGTGGTAACGTTAGAAATATCAAAGGTATAAACACTATTGGTGTGGATATGACTGATGTGAATGGGGCAGATGATGTGCCTGTTCGTGAATTACATTTACCAAAAGGAAGAAAGATTGTGTTTAAATTTAGATCACAAGACGTTTTGCATTCGGCATATATGCCCCATTTTAGAGCACAAATGAATTGTGTTCCTGGTATGGTGACTGAATTTGGATTTACGCCAAAATTCACCACAGAAGAAATGAGAATGCAAGAAGAAACTGTGATTAAAGTAAACGGCATCAATAAAATTAGAAAAGCAAAAGGAGAAGACCCATATGTTTTCGATTACCTGTTGTTATGTAATAAAATTTGTGGGGCTTCACACTACAATATGCAAATGAAAATTGTTGTAGAAGAAGAAGCAGCCTTTTATAGTTGGTTGAAAAAACAACCAACCATGGCAGAAGTAGTAAAATAAGATATTCAAGTATACATAGAAATCTAATTGAGAGTCAACAATTAAAAAATCAAAAAACAATTATGTCAGAGCATCATCATAAAGAAACTTTTGTAACTAAATACATTTTTAGTCAAGATCACAAAATGATTTCTAAGCAATTCTTAATCACCGGTATCATCATGGGGGTTATTGGAGTTTTTATGTCTATGTTATTTCGTATGCAAATCGCATGGCCAGAACAATCATTTAGCCTTATTGAAGCCTTCTTAGGAAGCCATCAAACGGATGGTGTAATGGATCCAGATATGTATTTGGCTTTAGTAACAATTCACGGTACCATCATGGTATTCTTTGTATTAACGGCAGGTTTGAGTGGTACTTTTAGTAACCTATTGATTCCGTTGCAAATTGGAGCTCGTGATATGGCATCTGGATTTATGAACATGATTTCTTATTGGATGTTCTTTATTTCTAGTGTGATCATGGTAATCTCTTTATTTGTTGAAGCAGGACCAGCTTCTGCAGGTTGGACGATCTATCCTCCATTAAGTGCATTGCCACAAGCAATTCCAGGTTCTGGAATGGGTATGACACTTTGGTTGGTTTCTATGGCTATTTTCGTAGCTTCTTCATTGATTGGTTCTTTGAATTACATCGTTACGATTTTAAACTTGAGAACGAAAGGAATGAAAATGACACGTTTGCCATTGACAATGTGGGCATTCTTTATCACAGCAGTTATTGGTGTGGTTTCATTTCCAGTATTACTTTCGGCTGCTTTATTGTTGATTTTCGATAGAAGTTTTGGCACATCATTTTACTTGTCAGATATTTTTATCAGTGGAGAAGTTTTACACTACCAAGGAGGATCACCAGTATTGTTTGAACACTTATTCTGGTTCTTAGGACACCCTGAGGTATACATTGTATTATTACCAGCCTTAGGAATAACCTCTGAAGTTATAGCAACTAATTCACGTAAACCGATTTTCGGATACCGTGCAATGATTGGATCTATTATGGCAATTGCATTTTTGTCAACGATTGTATGGGGGCACCATATGTTTATTTCAGGAATGAACCCTTTCTTAGGGTCGGTATTTACATTTACAACACTATTAATTGCCATTCCATCTGCAGTAAAAGGATTCAATTACATCACGACACTTTGGAAAGGGAACCTACAAATGAATCCAGCGATGCTATTCTCAATCGGTTTGGTGTCAACATTTATTACAGGAGGTTTGACTGGAATTGTTCTTGGAGATAGTGCTTTAGATATCAACGTACACGATACCTATTTTGTAGTCGCGCATTTCCACCTGGTAATGGGGGTTTCTGCCATCTACGGAATGTATGCAGGGATATACCATTGGTTCCCAAAAATGTATGGAAGAATGATGGACAAAACTTTAGGGTACTGGCATTTTTGGATCACAGCAATTGCTGCCTATGGCGTATTCTTTCCAATGCACTTTATCGGATTGGCGGGATTGCCACGTAGGTATTATTCAAATACAGCCTTCCCATTATTTGATGACTTATCAGACGTAAATGTGGTAATTACTATGTTTGCCTTATTAGGTGGTGCTTCACAAATTATTTTCCTTGTGAATTTCTTTATGAGTATTTACAAAGGAAAAAAGGCAACTCAAAATCCTTGGAAATCAACTACGCTTGAATGGACAACCCCAGTGGAAGGAATTCACGGAAATTGGCCTGGGAAAATTCCGACCGTAGAGCGTTGGGCTTACGATTATAGCAAGCCTGGACACGATGAGGACTTTGTCATGCAAACCGAACCTTTAAAAGACGGAGAAGAAGAATCTTAAAGATTCTTTTAAAAATAAAAAAGCCACACCTACTAGGTCTATAGACCTAGTAGGTGTGGCTTTTTTATTTCTGGAAACCTATTTTTTTTCGAGCTAATTTTTTGGGAGTCTCTGTTAATTTTTCTAGTATTTCATAGATATGAATAAATTGTTTGTTGTATTTGGATTCAATGGTTTGAAGTTGGTCAACTAAGTCCTTATAATTGTTTGCTAGCTTCCTTAAAGCAACAAACGTTTCAATAATTTGAATACTCATTTTTATAGCCATTTTACTTTTAAGTATATTCGAAGCCATAAGTACGCCGTGTTCGGTAAAAGCAAAGGATCTATATTTCGAATACTTTCCTCTTTCCAAGGTTTTGCCATTATTTCTAATAATATTGTTTTCTTCTTGAGTTAGTTCAAACATAAATGCTTCGGGAAAACGTTCTCTATTCCGTCTAATTTGTTCCTTAAGTCTTTTGGTTTCTACTCCAAATAATTGAGCTAGGTCTGAATCTAGAATTATTTTCTGTCCTCGAATTACTTTTATTTTTTCCGTAATAAATACGTTCGATATCTCTATTTCATTTTTCATAATTTTTTTATTTAAAGCTACTAAATATTATAAAAATAATTATAGTTAATTCTAAGGTCGCAAAATGCGACCTTAGTCCAGACCTAGTAAGTGTGTCTTTTATTTTTTTCCTATCTTCGTACTACTTTATATACGCTTTACATGAACGCCAATTTAAATCCAGACAATGCAAACTTTACAAACGAAGAATTAGACGTAGAAAGAAAACTACGTCCGCTCTCTTTTGACGATTTTACTGGTCAGGAACAGGCTTTGGAAAATTTAAAGATCTTTGTAGAAGCCGCCAATCGAAGAGGTGAGGCCTTAGATCATACCCTGTTTCATGGGCCTCCTGGATTGGGGAAAACAACCTTAGCAAACATATTGGCAAACGAACTTGATGTAGGTATCAAGATAACCTCAGGTCCAGTACTCGATAAACCAGGTGACTTGGCAGGATTGTTAACCGGTTTGGATGAACGTGACGTGTTGTTTATAGATGAAATTCATCGCTTAAGTCCAGTAGTAGAAGAGTATTTATACTCTGCAATGGAAGACTTTAAAATTGATATCATGATTGAATCGGGACCCAATGCGCGTACCGTTCAACTCAATTTAGAACCATTTACGCTCATTGGTGCCACCACGCGTTCTGGGATGTTGACCGCACCAATGCGTGCACGTTTTGGGATTAGTAGTCGATTGGAATACTATAAAACCGATTTGCTAACCACCATCATTCAACGTAGTGCTTCCATCCTAAAAACACCAATTTCAATGGAAGCCGCTATTGAAATTGCAGGACGAAGTAGAGGAACCCCAAGAATTGCAAATTCCCTGTTGCGAAGAGTACGTGATTTTGCAGAAATAAAAGGGAATGGTTCTATTACCATTGAAATTGCAAAATTTAGCTTGCAGGCATTAAACGTAGATGCACATGGTTTGGATGAAATGGATAATAAAATATTGACGACTATTATTGATAAATTCAAAGGTGGACCGGTAGGACTTACAACCCTCGCAACAGCTGTTAGCGAGAACTCTGAAACCATTGAAGAAGTATACGAGCCCTTTTTAATACAACAAGGATTTATAATGCGGACCCCAAGAGGTAGAGAAGTTACAGAATTGGCCTATAAGCATCTTGGAAGAACCAAAGGTCGTACGCAAGGAGAATTGTTTTAATAAAACCAATCTCCATTTGCAAAGAATATAATGTGATTGCATTATTTTGTTAATAAATTCAACAGTTAAACAATACCATTGACTAAATACATCCCCATACTAAATTGGTTACCAAACTACACAAAGGCATTGTTGAAAAAAGATGCCATTGCAGGATTGACGGTTGGAGTTGTGTTGATACCGCAAGGTATTGCCTATGCGCTTATTGCTGGCTTACCACCAATCTATGGACTGTATACCGCCTTGGTGCCACAAATAGTTTATGCTTTGTTAGGGACAGCACCAAGAGTTGCTGTTGGTCCAGTGGCGATGGATTCTTTACTGGTAGCAGCTGGAATAGCGTCCTTGGCAGCCACAGGGACTGACAATATTGTTGCCATAGCATTGCTCTTAGCATTTTTGGTAGGCGTAATTCAAGTAATGCTGGGTGTATTTAAACTAGGGTTCATCGTAAACTTTTTATCAAAACCAGTAATCAGTGGGTTTACATCTGCTGCCGCAATTATCATCGGAGTCAACCAATTTCGTAACCTATTTGGTATTCCTATACCAAGAAGTAACCGGGTTCAAGAAATTATAGCCCACATGATAGCATTGATGCCTCAGGTGAATTTGCAAACCTTGACAATTGGTCTAGTTGCGATACTTATTATTTACACACTTAAAAAAATTCATAAAAGTATTCCAAGTCCTTTAATTGTGGTTATTATAGGGATTCTTGTTTTAAAATACTTTAACAACACCTTTAATGAAGTCGAAATTATCAAAGAAATTCCTACGGGACTGCCTTCTTTTGGTGTACCTGCCATGAGTTGGAGCCAGGTTTCTGATATTCTTCCCATAGCAATGACCATTGCGATGATTGGTTTTTTAGAAACAGTCTCCATAGGTAAATCTTTAGAAACAAACGAAGATATCGTACAAGTGCAACCCAACCAAGAATTAATAGCCATAGGTGTTGGGAATATTTTAGGATCATTTTTTAAATCCTATCCTTCAACCGCTAGTTTTTCTAGATCTGCTGTGAATCAAGACGCAGGTGCACAGACCGGTTTTGCTGCTTTTTTCTCTGTTGCCGTAGTAGCTTCAGTACTATTGTTCTTAACACCTGCCTTTTATTTCTTGCCGAAAACCATTTTAGCAGCTATTATAATAGTATCCGTCTTAAAATTGATTGATTACAAAGAAGCCATCCGACTTTGGAAAATTAACAAAATAGACTTCTGGATGCTATTAGTTACGTTTATAGGGACTTTATTTGTTGGAATTAAAGAGGGAATAGCAGTAGGAGTAGGCTTGTCCTTGATTATGGTGATTTTTAGAACCTCGAAACCACATATTGCCGTATTGGGAAGAATTCCAAGTACCCAGTTTTTTAGGAATATCAATCGCTTTAATGACGTGGAAGTAAATCCCAAAGTCTTAATCTTGCGTTTCGATTCGCATCTGTATTTTGCGAATACCAATTACTTTAGGGATCAGTTAGATGTGCTGACCAAACAGAAAGGAAAGTCTTTACAACTAATAATCATCGATTGTGAGTGTATAAATGGTCTCGACAGTACCGGAGCAGCCATGTGGAACAACCGAATTGATCACTACGAAACACAAGGGGTTAAAATTCATTTTACCAATGTAAAAGGACCTGTTCGCGATGCCATGACAAAAGCGGGCATCATCGCTAAAATAGGCATTGAAAATTGTTTTATGAGCAACCATGGTGCACTTACCTTTTTTGAAACGGGTAATCGTGAAAGTCAAAACAATCTTTCTTCCTATATTGAGCAATCCAATAGTTAAATTTCGATACTGTAAAGAACCAATTGACGGCTCGAAGTAGCTCCAAGCGGAGTCGTCATTGTCACCTCGAGCGGAGTCGTCATTGTCACCTCGAGCGGAGTCGAGAGGTTGTTTTTGGTGCAGAAACACTGTCTTACACAGTACAACGTGGTCTCGACTCCGCTCGACCTGACCAAGTAATTCCGCTCGATCTGACACAAGTAATTCCGCTCGACCTAACACAGATTCGAAAAGTGCTTTGTAAGAGAATTTGTTTCACCTACGGTTAGCCACTTACTTAACTCGATAAATTTTGTAGAGAAGGTAGAAAACAGTACTTTTAACAATCGACATTAAAATCAAAAATTCAATTAAACGCTTTTAACAATGAAAACATCATTATTTACAGCCCTCTTGGTTGTTATCTCCCTAGTATCAGTGAACGATCTTAACGCTCAGAAATTTCGTAGTCTAGATAAAAGTCCATTGGATGTCATTGCATACCCAACAGGTCATAGAGAAACCAATAAAACGATTAAAATATATTACAGTCGTCCGCAATTAAAAGGGAGAACCGTAGAAAGTTTGGCACCTGCAGGAAAAGTTTGGAGAACAGGAGCCAATGAAGCTGTTGAAATTACTTTTGCAAAAGATACCACATTTGGTGGAGAAAAAGTGAAAGCAGGAACTTATTCTCTTTTTACCATCCCAGGAGAAAAAGAATGGACTGTGATCTTAAACAGTGCAACAAACGTTTGGGGAGCCTATTCTTATGATGAAGCAAAAGATGTGGTTAGAGTTTCTGGAAAAGTCTCTAAAAGCGATAAAGAAATTGAAGCCTATTCTATGGCTTTTGGAAAGAAAAAAGAACTCTTTATGGGATGGGGAAATACAATTGTTACCGTGCCTATCGAATAAAAAATATGAATTGTAGATAATCAATTGTCCATATATACTTTATCACCAGCCGCCAGCCATCCTCAATTTTTCTATTTTCCATTCCGAACTCTTTTATCTCTCAGTTAAGAACTGTACTTTTGCACTTGAATAAAAAACAACGGTTTTTAGAAATAAAAATCATTTTGAGAGCACTATGGAGTACAATTTCAACGAGATAGAAAATAAATGGCAGAAATATTGGGCAGACAACCAAACATTCAAAGCCGAAGCGAAAAGCGATAAACCTAAATATTATGTGTTGGATATGTTTCCTTACCCATCCGGAGCCGGACTACATGTAGGACATCCGTTAGGGTATATTGCATCCGATATCTATGCGCGTTACAAACGTCACCAAGGCTTTAATGTATTGCACCCGCAGGGCTATGACTCTTTTGGTTTGCCAGCAGAGCAATACGCTATTCAAACAGGACAACATCCTGCAATTACTACGGAGACAAATATTGCTACCTATAGAAAGCAATTAGACAATATTGGATTTTCTTTCGATTGGTCTCGAGAGGTGCGAACTTCGAATCCAGCATACTACAAATGGACACAATGGATTTTTATCCAATTGTTCAACTCTTGGTACAATAACGATACAGACAAGGCAGAGGACATTAAAACCTTGATTTCACGCTTTAAAAAATCAGGAAACAAAGATGTGAATGCGGTTGCAGATGATGAAATTACAGAATTCTCTGCAGACCAATGGAAAGCATATTCCAAAGAAGAACAAGAAGAAATATTGCTAAAATACAGACTGACCTATTTGTCAGAAATAGAAGTAAACTGGTGTCCGGCTTTGGGAACTGTGTTGGCTAATGACGAAATTGTAAATGGTGTTTCGGAAAGAGGAGGACATCCTGTGGTACGTAAAAAAATGACGCAATGGAGTATGCGAATTTCGGCCTATGCACAACGTTTATTGGACGGTCTTGCTAACATAGATTGGCCGCAACCCTTAAAAGATTCGCAAACCAATTGGATAGGAAGATCTCAAGGAGCTGCAGTTAATTTTGAAGTGCTTTCAACTACAAATGATGCCAAAGAAGTCAAACTGACTTATAAGGAGATTGAAGCTTTGAAAGAAAAACGTGCAAACCCTTCAAAAACAATAGCCTTGTTATGGGGGAAATTGAAAAATAAAAAAGGAAGCACCAAGTTTAGAGCCAATTATACCATAGGTAGTTTGGTTGCTGATTTTGTATGTGTAGCAAAAAATACAATAGTAGAAATAGCGGGCAAAGAAGATGAGGCTGCTAGGATTGCTAATTTTGAATCACAAGGATTTAATGTCATTCGTTTTGCTTCGGAAGCGATTGAAAAGAATGTAGAAAAGGTAGTGACGGAAATAGAATTTGTATTGCAATTCTCTTCGGTTCCAAAACAAGATACTAAAAGTACTAACGATAAGGTTTCAAATAAAAATGCAGACCTAATAAGTGTGTTTACAACACGACCTGATACCATTTTTGGAGTTACTTTTATGACCTTAGCTCCTGAACATGAATTGGTATCTAAAATTACAACGCCAGCTCAAAAGGAAGCGGTAGCAGCCTATATAGAAGCAACAGCAAAACGTAGCGAACGCGATCGTATGTCGGACGTTAAAACCATCTCAGGGGTGTTTACTGGAGCCTATGCAAAGCATCCTTTTACCGGAGCACAAATTCCTATATGGATTGGCGATTATGTATTGGCAAGCTATGGAACGGGTGCGGTGATGGCGGTTCCATGTGGGGACCAACGCGATTGGGATTTTGCCAAACATTTTGGAATTGAAATAAAGAATATATTCGAAGGAATTGACGTTTCTGAAAGCGCATGTGAGGACAAAACAGCCAAAATTGCCAACTCCGATTTCTTGTCTGGGTTGAATGTTAAAAAAGCGACAAAACTGGCGATTTACGAAATTGAAAAACGCGGCTTTGGAAAAGGAAAAATCAACTACCGTTTGCGAGACGCCGTATTTAGTCGTCAACGTTATTGGGGAGAACCGTTTCCGGTGTATTACAAAAACGGATTGCCACAAATGATTGCTACCGAGCATTTGCCAATCGTATTGCCAGAAGTAGAAAAGTACTTGCCTACCGAAGACGGAAAACCACCGCTAGGTAATGCTACAGAGTGGGCTTGGGATTCGAGAGGAAAGAAAGTAGTGTCGAACGACAAATTGAAAAACAAAACGGTATATCCATTAGAATTGAACACCATGCCAGGGTGGGCAGGAAGTTCTTGGTATTTTAACCGTTATATGGATCCAACCAACGACGGTGAATTTGTGAGCAAAGAAGCAGTTGATTACTGGCAAGATATCGATTTGTATATAGGAGGTTCTGAGCATGCAACCGGACATCTATTATACGCGCGTTTTTGGCAAAAATTCTTGTTCGATCGTGGGCACCTTCCTGTAGATGAATTCGCAAAGAAACTCATCAATCAAGGAATGATTTTGGGAACTAGTGCTTTTGTGTATCGATTGGAAGGAACCAATAAATTTGTTTCAAAAGGACTGGTAAAAGATCAAAAAGTGCAAGCGATACATGCGGATGTGTCTTTGGTAAACAGTTCTGACGAATTAGATATAGAAGCCTTTAAGAATCATCCGTTGAATAAAGATTTTAAAACTGCTGAGTTTGTCTTGGAAGATGGTAAATATGTCGTAGGACGGGATGTTGAAAAAATGTCTAAATCCAAATACAATGTTGTCAATCCAGACAATATATGTGCGGAGTATGGTGCAGATAGTTTAAGAATGTTCGAAATGTTTTTAGGTCCTTTAGAACAAGCAAAGCCATGGAAAACATCGGGGATTTCAGGAGTCTATAGTTTCTTGAAAAAATTGTGGAAATTATACCATATCGAAGCAGGTTTTTCTGTTTCAGACGATAAAGCGACAAAGGACGAGTTAAAAACCTTGCATAAAACCATCAAAAAAGTTCAGGAAGACATTGAGAATTTCTCTTTCAATACTTCTGTAAGTACTTTTATGATTGCAGTGAATGAATTGGCAGGATTTAAATGTAATAAAAGAGAAGTGTTAGAACCTTTGTTGGTCTTGCTTTCTCCATATGCACCACATATTGCAGAAGAGCTTTGGCATAAATTAGGTCATAAAGAATCCATAGCTAATGCAGCATTTCCTATATTTGATGCTAGTCATTTAGTAGAGAGTAGCAAGGTGTATCCAATATCCTTTAACGGAAAAATGAGATTTACACTTGAATTACCGCTCGATATGTCGAAAGAGGACATAGAAAAAACCGTAATGACGCATGAAAAAACAATAGCACAACTGGATGGTAGAACACCTAAAAAAGTGATTATTGTTCCTGGTAAAATTGTAAACTTAGTAGGATAAACCAAACAACTAAAAATAGATAAAATGAAAACCCTTAGAATTATTGTATTGTTTTGTACGGCAATAGCAATCGTTTCATGTGCGACCGAAGAAGAAAAAATGACCAGCTATATGACTGGAAAATGGGAGAGCTCCTATTTGAAATTAGAATTGCCTACTTTTCAAAAGAAAGACACCTTAATTGAGTACGATATCGATTTTCAAAACCCAGACGATCCTAGAGCAAAACAACAAGGAAAATCGTATAGTCTGCATAAGGCAGATGGTACTTTTGAAACCTGGCAAGAAAAAAACGGAAGACCAACGGGTAAAAAAGGAACAGGAACCTGGAGAGTAACCAAAGACTCATTGTATTATTCGTTCAATCAAAACACAGCATCTGTCGAAGTACCATTTGGATTGGCAAAAATTGAAGATGGATACGCTATGACAGGACTTCAAGATAGAGATGGAGACGGAGA
The DNA here is from genome assembly GCA_943789365.1 of uncultured Flavobacteriaceae bacterium. GTDB lineage: Bacteria > Bacteroidota > Bacteroidia > Flavobacteriales > Flavobacteriaceae > Flavicella. The sequence continues at coordinate 2,262,266 of CALSTV010000001.1, forward strand.
AAAAGACGATACTTTTTATCTAGAAACAGTGCGTGTTCCATACGAGCCCGAACAGTAATGAAAGCTATCCCCCTCTCTATTGAAATTATTGGGCTTTTGGCTGCTACGCTAACTACCTCATCATTTGTGCCTCAGGTATATAAGATTTGGAAAACAAAGTCGGCAGAAGGTGTGTCATTAACCATGTTTCTCATGTTTTTTAGCGGAGTCATTCTTTGGCTATTTTACGGGCTCTATATTCACAGTGTGGCCATGACTGTGGCAAATGTCATTACCGCTTCATTAGCCCTGATTATTATCTATTATAAATTTAAATTGAAGTAATCGGATTGCTGTATAAAGTGAAAAGTAGCGCTTCAATTAAGCGCTTCAAGAATTCAACCCATAAACAGTAAGTACCTTCAATAGAGGAGTTCGTTTCTTTTTCTTTGATAAAAAATAGGTTTTTTCAGTAAAAATTGAAACCTTGTAGTCTGATTTTAGTCTTTAGCTATAGCCAATGAATTTTAGGAACTTTTCCCTTCGTATACGTATTTTCTTTTCAATGATGCTGTTGATATTGTTGACCTATGTCTTGATTGCCTTTACTACGGTTTACCAATACAAACAACAAACGACAAGTTATAACAACAGTCGATTCGAAAGAAAAGAAGACGCAACACGGTTGAATATAACCTATACATTGAATGAGACGAAATTGCCATTGCGAACGGATCAATTGATTTCGATTTTTGAAAGTCGTATTTATCAAATAGCTTCGGTGCATAAGGTAAGTATAAAAATATTTGATTTACAAGGTGATTTGTTGTTGAGTTCAGAGCCTACTTCAAAAAATGATATGGCTTCACCCGATTCGTTGGAAGTCATAAATTACGACGATCTTTTGCAATTGCGGGTGAAAAAAAGTCATCGTTTGATTCAAGGGATTGATGCAGATGGAAAGCGATTACAGTCCTCATTTACCTACCTGTATAATGAATTTCTAGAACCAATAGGGATAATTCAATTACATTATTTACAAGACAATTCAGCCCAAGACAGGAATTTAAAAGAGTTTTTGATGCGCTTGGGGCTTGTGTATTTGGTTATGTTTATTCTAGCCATAAGTTTTGCCTACTTTTTGTCGAGTTATATAACACGATCCCTAAAAACCATTGTCGATAAAATAGGGAAGACAGGTTTGCGTACCCAGAATAAAAAAATAGTCATGGGTAACGCCTCCGTTGAAATTAAAAAATTGGTATTTGCGTACAACAATATGATAGATCAATTAGAAGAAAGTGCGGAAAAATTAGTTGCTTCGGAAAGAGAACAGGCATGGAGAGAAATGGCCAAACAGGTGGCTCACGAAATTAAAAACCCGTTAACCCCTATGCGCTTATCGGTACAAAGTTTTGAACGAAGGTTCGATCCTTTGGATCCAAAAATAAAAGAAAAGTTAAGGGAATACAGCGAAACACTCATTCAACAAATTGACGTAATGAGTTCTATTGCTTCTGCCTTTTCAGATTTTGCTCAGATGCCTACACAAAAAAGAGAAAGATTAGAAGTAGTATCTGTCATAAAAATGACCTTGGATATTTTTGCAATTAAGCACATACATTATACATCGAATGTAGAAGAAAGTTATGTTGATATTGATAAATCTCAATTAGTTCGTGTAGTTACCAACATTGTGAAAAATGCCATTCAAGCAACACAAGAAGTAAAAAAACCAAAGATAGATGTGTCATTTATGGATGCCAAAGATGGTTTTGAGATTGTTGTAACAGATAACGGAATAGGGATAGAAGAAGGTCAAAAACCGCTCATTTTTGAACCGAGGTTTACGACCAAATCTAGCGGTATGGGGTTAGGATTAGCCATGTCACAAAAAATAATAGAAACCTATGAAGGTACTATTCAGTTTACTTCAACTCTAGGTAAAGGAACGAGTTTTAGAGTCCATGTTCCAAAAGATAGCTAGCAGAATAGTTTTGAGGTTTTGCAATAGGGTAGAATAATGTGTATCTTTTAAAATCTAAAATTTAACTATATGGAATTTGAAAATATCCTTATTTCTTATCCACAGAAATATATTGCACAGCTCGAAATTAACAGGCCTTCCAAGTTAAACGCTTTGAATCAGGTCACAATAGCCTCTTTGAGTCAAGCATTTCACACCTTAGAGAAGGACGATACCATTCGGGTTATAGTTCTTACAGGCGCAGGAGAAAAAGCATTTGTAGCGGGAGCTGATATCTCAGAATTTGCCCAATATACGAAAGAAGAAGGAACGGCTTTGTCTAGAAAAGGGCATGCATCCTTATTCGATACGATTGCTAATTTAAACAAGCCTGTCATAGCAGCGATTAATGGTTTTGCGTTGGGGGGAGGATTGGAATTGGCAATGGCTTGTCACTTTAGATTGGCCTCTGAGAATGCAAAAATGGGACTTCCAGAAGTTTCTTTAGGACTTATTCCTGGTTATGGAGGAACACAGCGCTTACCACAGTTAATTGGAAAAGGGAGGGCAATGGAGATGATGTTGACAGGAGCAATGATTACTGCTGATAAAGCCCTGTCCTTTGGTTTGGTGAATCATGTAGTAGCGAAAGAAGAATTGCTTACGAATTGTTTGAAAATTGCAGAAAAGATTCTGGCAAATTCTCCAAAAGCAGCTTCACAAATAATCCGCGCTGTCAATGCGGGTTATCAAACCAAGACAGATGGTTTTGAAATTGAAATTCAATCTTTTGGTGATTGTTTTGGGACAGAGGATTTTAAAGAAGGGACACAGGCCTTTCTTCAAAAAAGAAAGCCAAATTTTTCATAAATTATGAATTTTGTGTTAGAACTTGTAACTTTTAAACTGTTATTTCACTGGTTAAACAGGTATCTTTGAATTGAATTTAATCGATTTTCAATGTATATTACAAAGCGTTTAGTAGGACTCATGATGTTACTTGTGTTTCAAGTAGCTCACACACAAAATAGACCCAATATCATATTGATGATGGCCGATGACTTAGGCTGGGGAGATACAGGATACAACGGAAACAAAATCATTAAAACACCTTATTTAGATCAAATGGCGGCTGAAGGAGTTCAAATGAAACGATTTTATGCTGCTTCTGCTGTGTGTTCACCAACTCGAGCTAGTGTATTAACAGGTAGAAATCCATATAGAACAGGAGTTTTTACTGCAAACAAAGGAATTTTAAGGCCGGAGGAAACCACTTTGGTGGAAATTCTGAAAGCAGAAGGTTACGCAACGGGGCATTTTGGGAAATGGCATTTGGGAACGCTAACACACACAGAAAGAGAATCGAACCGTGGGAAACCCGGTAACTTAAAAGAATTCAATCCACCTGTATTGCACGGTTATGACAATGCTTTTGTCACAGAGGCGAAAGTACCTACCTATAACCCAATGGTTAATACGGATATTAAAAAACCGAATTCAGAAAAGAACGGAACACCTTATGGTACGCCATATCGAGATATAGACGGTAAAAAAGTGACAGAGAACTTAGATGGTGATGACAGTCGTGTTATTATGGATCGGGTCTTGCCATTTGTAAAACAAGCAAAAAAAGAGAAGAAACCTTTTGTGGCAATTGTTTGGTTTCATACCCCACATAAGCCATGTGTTGCTGGACCTAAACATTTGGCACTATATAAAGATCAGCCCTTATCAATGCAGCATTATGGGGGGTGTATTACAGCAATGGACGAACAAATTGGAAGATTGAGAAACTTTTTAAACAAAGAAGGTCTTGCGAACAATACCATGCTTACCTTCTGTAGTGATAATGGACCTGAAAATGGCAATCCTGGGTCGTCTGGGCCATTTAGAGAACGCAAACGATCAATGCATGAAGGTGGAATTCGCGTACCAGGACTTATGGTTTGGCCAGCAAAAATTAAGCAGCCAATTGTGAGTAATCAGCCTTTTGTGACTTCCGATTATTTGCCTACAATTTTAGATGCGTTAGGTCTGGAGGTAGATCCAAAAATTGAATTAGATGGTGAAAGTATGTTGCCTATTTTATTGGGGAAGAAGCAAACAAGGTCGGAAGCAGTTACTTGTATGTTGTCTTCCAAGTTGAGTGCTCAGGATGCACAGTATAAGATATATGCAGAAAACAAAATCTTCGAATTGTACGATATGCAAAAGGATTCCTTGGAAACGAGAGATTTAGCATTGGAAAAACCAGAAATTTTGGAAGCGATGAAGACACAGTATATGTCGTGGTTGTCATCTGTCAAATCTAGTTTTGAAGGACAGGAATATGGGGTCAAGTCTGTAGAAAGAATGAAACAACGTTGGGAATCGCCATTGACAAAAACAACTAAAAAGAAACAGGTAAAGAAAAAAAAGAAAAGTAAATCCGAATTGTGATTACTGATCGCCATTCCATTCTAAACGGAATTGTTCAAGGTAGGCCTCCATATATCTATGTCTTTTTTCTGCGATTTTTTTTCCAGTAATCGTTTTCATTTTGTCTTTTAAAAGCAATAATTTTTCGTAAAAATGATTCAAGCTTGGTGCTGTTGAATTTTTGTATTCCTCTTTGGTCATTTCTAAATTAGGTTTGATATCTGGGTCATAGATAGCTCTGTCTTTATAGCCACCATAGTGGAAACAGCGGGCAATACCAATGGCACCTATAGCGTCCAATCTGTCTGCATCTTGAACTACCGCTAGTTCTGCAGAGTGAAAAGATTGCTCAAAGTTTCCGCCTTTAAACGATATGTTTTCAATGATGCGCACAACGTGCTCAATACTAGGTGTAGAAACATGCTGACTTAATAAGAATCTAGCGGCAATTTTTGGGCCAATGGTTTCATCGCCATTGTGAAATTTTGAATCGGCAATATCATGTAACAAAGCGCCTAATTGTACAATCAGAATATCGACATTTTCGTCTTTGGCAATTAAGAGTGCATTATTGTATACGCGTAGAATATGGAACCAATCATGTCCTCCTTCAGCTTTTTCTAACTGGTTTTTTACAAAATTCTTGGTGTTCTCAAGTAGTTGTTCTGTGTTCATTTTGTAAAATAACGGAATAAATAGCAAACGACAGAAATTTCAAAATACTATATTTGCATTTTTAGAATTAGAACAAAACGATTAGCGTGGGTTATATCTTAAATTTTGAAACAGCAACTAAAAACTGCTCAGTAAGTATTAGCAAGGCTGGTAAACTGATTGCCTTTGAAGAGTTGAACACGGGTGGCTATTCTCATGCCGAAAAATTACATGTTTTTATAGAACAGGTCTTGCAAAAAGCAGGGATTGCTTTTTCTGATTTGGTAGCGGTATGTGTAGGGAAAGGACCGGGATCTTATACCGGTTTACGAATAGGCGTATCGGCTGCAAAAGGAATTTGTTTTGCATTGGATATCCCGCTGATTGCCATAGAGACATTAGAAATTTTGGCGTATTCTCAGTCCGTTACTGAAGGGGTTCTTGTTCCGATGTTAGATGCCAGGCGCATGGAGGTGTATAGTGCTGTTTTTGCTAGTGATGGCAAAAAAATTAGAGAGACGAAAGCCGAGGTGATAACTGCTGAATCGTTTGATAACTATTTGTTAAATGGCAAAGTAACATTGCTCGGAGACGGTGCTGAAAAATGCAAGGATGTTCTCAAACATGAGCACCTTGAATTTATTGAGAATCGATATCCTTCTGCAAAGGATATGATAGTATTGTCATTTGAAAAATTTAAAAATGAGGAATTTGAAGACGTCGCTTATTTCGAGCCTTTTTATTTAAAAGATTTTGTGGGAACTAAACCTAAAAAAAGAACCTGAAATACAGGGTGTTGGGGTTTAGTTGTTTTTTTTCTTTTCTGTGTATACTAAACTTTATAGTTTAACGTTAGTATAAACAATTGTATCTAACTATTTATTGGTCACCTAGCCGTGAATACCCCTCCAATTATCTGAGATTTTGTACATGATTTTATGTTGATTAAAATAAGATTTTTTGCTGTTATCTATAGTAAAATTACTTATTTTTACGCTTGGTAAATTCAAATATTCTGTGATTTATATCAGGATATGAAATACGGATGATGGAAACTGTAAAAACAAACGAAAAGGAAAAATGGTATGCGCTGGTCTGCAAGTCTAAAGCAGAGAAAAAAGTGTACGCTAGAATTTCAGCACAAGGTTTTCATGCCTATCTTCCTTTAGTAGTAACGGTAAAACAATGGAGTGATCGCAAGAAAAAGATTGAAAGCCCATTAATTCCTTCCTATGTTTTTGTAAAAACCCAAGAAAAAAACTTGGTGCAATGCCTCCAGGATATAGGAGTTGTACGTGTTTTTAAGTATTTGAAAAAACCTGCAATTATCCAAGATACTGAGATTGAAACCCTGCAGATATTGGCGAATGATGCTGAGAATATAGCTTTAGTAGATGGAACTCGTTTTGAAAAAGGAGAACAAGTGAAAATTGTAAAAGGGCCTTTTGAAGGTTTACAAGCTACTTGTGTGCAATTTCAAGGCAAACACAGAATAATAATTAGAACACTCGCATTGGGCGTTACGATTGAAGTAAATATTCCGATGAGTTTTGTTGAAAAAATAAAATAACTAAAACAGTTTATAACTGTTTTTATAGAAGAATGCCTAAGTGATTTCTACTGAATAGTGGGACTTACAAGGGCGAAGCCGTTTTTTACCTAAACGAAATAAAAAAATAGAATTAAAATGTTTACAGTTGAAAATTTGAACTGACAAACAAGAATTAAAGATTAAACTCTCATAGATATGAAATACTGGATATTGGCGTTATTGCTAACCTTTTCTGTTTGGAATAACCATACGATTTACGCACAGAACGTTTCCGCTAGTCAGATGGCAAATGTAAATATTGATGATCTGTCAGACGAACAAATCCTCGCCTATTGGGAACGTGCACAAGCTGAAGGATATACAATGGAACAGCTAGAAGTGATAGCAAAGTCACGTGGGGTGTCTGCGGTGCAAATCTCTAAACTGAAAAGACGTATCACTGCATTGCGATATGCTGACACAGAGGAAGGAGCTTATGAAGGTGATTTGTCTAAAGAAGATTTCGAAGTTGGTGTTTTTGGTTTGGATGGAACTGAGCAGGATGAAATGGTTGAGAAAAATGATTTATTCGGATATGACTTTTTTAGCAACCCAAGTATTTCCTTTACGCCCAACATGAATTTGGCGACTCCCCAAAACTACCAACTTGGACCCGGAGATGAGATATTAATTGATATCTGGGGAGCAGCTGAGAGTAATTACAGAAAACAAGTAGATAAAGAAGGCGCTATTCATATTGAAAATGTTGGTCCTGTCTATGTAAGTGGTTTGACTGTAGACAAAGCAAAATCAAAAATCACCTCCTATCTTAAGAAAATTTATAGTGGGATTGGTGCAAGCGGTGATAGTTACAACAAAGTGAATGCAGATATTTCCTTAGCAGGAGTACGTACCGTACAAGTGAATATCATAGGAGAGGTAAAGGTACCTGGAACCTACTCGTTAAGTGCACTGTCATCTGTATTGAATGCCTTATATGCAGCAGGTGGACCTACCGAAAACGGAACCTTTAGAACTGTTAAATTGGTGAGAGAGGGAAAACCATTTCAAGAATTTGATATTTATAAATATCTAATCGAGGGCTCTGAAAAAGGAAATGTATTGCTTAGGGATCAAGACGTCATCATAATTAAGCCGTACGAAAATAAGGTTGTAGTTGCGGGTGAGGTAAAAAGACCCGGTGTATATGAGGTGAAAGAAGGAGAAACCATTTCAGATTTGGTTTCGTATTTTAGTGGTTTTACTGCCGATGCTTATAAAAACAGGTTGCTAGTAGAGCGTATCGATGGCAAGGAGAGGGAAGTACATGAAATTGAGTTGGAAAAACAATCTGGTTTTGTGCTGCACGATGGAGATTCTATCAATGTAGGTAGGGTTATAGATCGTTATAAAAACAGAGTGAGTATCAACGGGGCAGTGTATAGAGAAGGGAATTACCAATTGAAAGAAGGTCTTACCTTGCTAGAATTGATTGAAAAAGCCGATGGCGTAAAAGAAGATGCCTTTCTAGATAGAGGGATCATTTATAGAACCATTGACGGTGTGAGAGAAGAGGTAGTTTCGTTTTCAGTTGAAAAAATATTAGACAAGACTACAAACATCGTTTTGAAAAGAGAAGATAGTATCCAAGTATATGGTAAACAATCTTTAAAGGAAGCGTATACAATAGCGATTGATGGAGCGGTAAACAATCCGGTAGAGATTGTCTTCCGCGAAAAGATGAGTATAGAAGATTTTATTGCCATTGCCGGCGGTTACAAAGAAGGCGCCGATCCAGCAGTAATTGATGTGGCTCGTAGAGTCATTGATAGTAGTTTTACAACACTGAGTCAGAACATCAAACGTTCAAGTACTGTGAATTTAGAAGTGAATAATTCCGATTCTTTTTATTTAGAACCGTTTGATAAAGTATCTGTTCGCTATTCAAAAGGTTACAATAAAAAAGTTCAGGCAACCATAAAAGGAGAGGTTAGTTATCCTGGAAACTATGTGATTATAGACAAAGATGAACGCATTTCAGATTTGATTGAAAAAGCTGGTGGATTTTCACCATTTGCCTACATCAAAGGAGCAACATTGATACGTAGAGCAACGACTTCAGCTGAAAGAGAACAGTTGAAAATGTTGAAAGAATTGATTGTCAAAGATTCGATGTCTACAGATATTGCCAACAAGACGGTGTTTATGATCGGAATCGATTTGGAGGAAATTCTCGATGAAAAAGGAAAACGTTCGAAATACGATTTGATACTGAAATCAGGAGATGTCCTAGTCATTCCTTCTGAAAAACAAACGGTTGCTGTGCAAGGTGAAGTGTTAATGCCAACCTTGATTCGTTATGAAAAGTCGAAATCACTCAAGGAATACATCAACAATTCAGGAGGCTTTTCGGAAAAAGCCAAAAAAAGAAAGACCTATGTGGTGTATGCAAATGGAGACGTAAAGAGTACGAAAAGATTCTTGTGGATAAAAAATTATCCAAAGATAGAACCTGGCGCTATCATATTAGTACCAAAGAGCGAACCCAAGAAAAAGGTGACTTTGGCAGAATTTGTCGGATTGAGTTCGGCCCTGCTGAGTTTGGCTTTATTAATTCAAACTTTATAAATATACGGTATGTCTGAGAAAATAAAAAACACATATTTCAATGCAAATTTTTCTGAGGATGATGAAGTTGATGTAATTTCTATACTTAAAGAGTTATGGGAAGGTAGAAAAAGGATTTATAAATTTACGGCAGTTTTTATGCTACTAGGATTATTTGTAGTTGTTTTAACGCCCAATGAATACACCGCTTATTCAACATTTGTTTCACACTCAGGAGATAATAAAGTTGGTGGAAGTATAGGTGGTTTAGCTGCTATGGCAGGTATTAGCTTGGGAGGGATTGGTAATGATTCAAGGATTTCACCAGATTTATATCAACAAATACTTTGGAGTATTCCTTTTCAAAAAGAACTGCTAGAAACTCCGTTGACATTTGATGGGCAAAAAAATAAAATTTCTTTTAAAGAATATTATTTGGATGAATCAAATACTACTTTCTTGTCTTCTGTTAAAAAATATACTATCGGTTTACCAAGTTTTATAATTAGTAACTTAAAGAAAGAACCAGTGGATATTAAACTTTCCAAATCTGAAGGTAAATTGATAAGTGTTTCTTACAAAGAAAATGATTTAATTCAATTGTTAATTAATAAAATTAATTTAGAAGTAAATGATAGTGATGGTTATGTAAAACTGTCGGCAACCATGCCTTCTCGAATGGCAAGTGCTGAATTAACTTTAAAAGTTGAAGAACTTTTACAGCAATATGTGATTGATTTCAAAATCCAAAAATCTAAAGAACAATTAAAGTACATTAAAACACGTTATGATGAAGTTGAAAAAAAATATAGAGACGTTCAAAATAGGTTAGCCGTTTACAAGGACAAAAATAAATATGTAAATACGGCAGTAAACAGAATTAAAATTGAATCTCTTGAGGATGAATATTCTTTAGTTTATGGGGTGTACATGGAATTGGCAAAGCAACTAGAAGCAAAATACCTTCAGGTAACTGAGGATACACCAGTTTTTACGATACTAAATCCAGTCAGTGTACCTGTTGAAAAATCAAAACCTCGAAGATTAATAAGTTTATTCATGTACTCCTTTTTTGGAGTCATGATTGGTGTTGGTTCTATATTACTGAAGAAATATTATATGCAATTTAAAGAAGTATAATCATTTTATCTAATTTATTACGTGCAATAAAAATTGAATAAAAAGAAAACATTCCTGTACAAAAAAATTGGGGTTAGCACCGTAAGGACGACTAATATTTTAAATCATATTTCTTATTCTCTAATCTACAAAACAGGAGGGGTGTTATCAAATTTTTTGCTCGTTCCTTTATCAATAGATTACTTGGATACAGATAATTATGGAGTATGGTTGACCATAAGTTCATTTATATCTTGGTTTTTATTTTTTGATATAGGATTAGGAAACGGATTGAGAAATAAATTTGCGGAATCAAAATTGTTGAAAAATAATCATTTAGCTCAGGTGTATGTGAGTACCTCCTATTTTTTTATAGCCATCGTAAGTATAGTTTTATTCCTCTTGTTTTTGTGCATGAACTATTTTATTGATTGGACTTCTGTTTTCAAAGTAGATTTGTATTTGTATGAAGAACTACGAATATTAATGCCAAGTGTATTTGGTTTTTTTATGCTACAGCTAGTTTTGAAATTAGTTATAACGATTTATACAGCCGATCAACACCATTCCATGCAAGTGAAGTTTCAGTTTATGACGCAATTCTTCTCATTGATTAGTATTTGGTTGCTTACAAAAGTATCTGGAAATTCGCTTTTGAATTTTGGGCTTGTTTTTTCTGGACTACCAGTTTTTATATTAGCAGTTGTTAATCTGGTTGCTTTCTCTAATAAATATGCCATTTATAAACCTAGATTGCATTTATTCAAATTGGATTGTTTAAAAGACATCATGGGACTTGGTTTTAAATTTTTCATTGTTCAGCTTGCTTCGATTATTTTATTTTCTACCGATAATTTTATTATTACCAGACTGTTTGGGCCAGAAGAAGTAGTACCGTATAATATTGCTTTTAAATACTTCTCCATACTTACGATCGGTTATTCAGTTGTTATCATGCCTTTTTGGTCATCGTTTACAGAAGCATATACTTTAAATGATTTTGATTGGATAAAGAATATTGTGAATAAAATACTCAAAATATGGTTGGTGATACCGTTGCTACTTGTACTCATGATTCTTTGTGCCGAGTATTTTTATTCTTTCTGGGTTGGAGACAAAGTTCATGTGCCAGTTAGGCTATCCATGTCTATGGCATTATTTGTGTTTTTAATAACGTTCAATATGATCTTTGTAAACTTTATCAATGGGGTAGGGAAAATTAAATTACAGTTGATAACGAGTGTTATTTCTTTATGTATCAACATACCATTAAGTATATTTTTTGCAATCAATTTGAATATGGGAGTTTCAGGGGTCATATTGGCTACATGTTTTAGTTTAGGGTATTCTGTAGTATTAAGGCCTTTACAGTATTATAAGATTGTAAATAAAAAAGCAAACGGCATATGGAATGCCTAAGTTTATTATGAAAAAAGATAGTTTACAGGGGCTATTAGAGCCTTTTATTTTTAACGAATTAACAAAAACTGAATATTCAATTTATTCATTTGATTCGGTAGAATTATTAACGAATAACAGGTTAGATATTGCCTTTAAATTATTTTATTTAGATATTAGAAGACATCATAAAGATTTTGCTGAGGATGTATATAAACAAGATATTAAGGCACAAACTTTAGGGAAGTTCGTAGAATATGGAAATGAAGATAATAAGAATAGTTTTGTAAAGTATCTTCAATTGTTTGATGAAACTCTACGAAGTTTTGAGGAAAAGGGATTTGACGAAGAAAAGACCTTAATACCATTATCAAAGAATGGGAGTATAATTAATGGATCACATAGATTAGCTAGTGCTATTTATCATAAATTGAATGTAAGCTGTATTTTTACCGAGGAGAAATCGATGTTTGCAAACTATCAATATTTTTATGATAGAAATATCCCTTCTGAATATATTGAGATGGCAGTAAATAAATTTATTGAGTATGCTGAAAATGTATATATTGCTTTTTTATGGCCTTCTGGTAAGGGATATAAAGAGGAGGTTGAATCTTTCTTTCAAAATGTTGTTTATAAGAAACAACTAAAATTGAATCATACTGGGGCCTTAAATTTATTGGTTGAGTTGTACAAACATATGGATTGGGTAGGTGCAAAGGAATCTGGTTTTCCTGGAGCCCTACAGAAAGTTACTGAATGTTTTCCTAATACGGAATCTTTTACTGTTGTTGTCTTTCAATCAGATTCAATAGAATCTGTAAGAAAGGTGAAAGAAAAGGTAAGAGAAGTATATGATATCGGATTCAGTTCCATTCACATTACAGACACCAAGGAAGAAGCTAAGACAATTTCAAAATTAATTCTTAATAAGAATGGTATACATTTTTTAAATTATTCAAATCCATATAAGTTTAATGAGGTACATTCCAGTTTATGCGATTTTAAAGAGTTTCTAAAAAAGAATGAAATCAATAAAAGTGATGTCGTAATCGATGGTAGTTTGCTGTTAACACTCTATGGATTGAGGAAAAACTATGATGTTGATTGCCTGTATTCGGATGAAATTAATAATGTAGATTCTGATTTGGAATATGAATCACATGACAGTGAATTGGTGTATCACAATACTTCTAAAGAAAACTTGTTATACAATCCGAAATATTATTTTGAGTACTTTGGTTTTAAATTTGTTTCTTTTGAACAGCTTTATTTAATGAAAAAAAACAGGAATGAAGCGAAAGATGTAAATGATTGTAAAATCATGGAGTCGTTAATAGATAACAATAAAATAAAAATATTTTTACTAAAACAGAAACAGGTTTTGTATTATAAGAAAATTAAATTTCTGCGAAAATTTAATTTTGAAATTCGATTCTTTTTAAAAAAAATAGGGTTACATCATATTATTAAACCGATATACAGGAAAATTATCAAGACCAAGTTATAGAGTTGATTTAATTTATTAAGTATGTTAAAAATAATGTTGAAATTATGAAAATACTATGGATAACAAATATTTTGTTGTCAGAAGCTTCCAAGTATTTAAATAGAGATAAACTTGTTGTTGGCGGTTGGATGGATAGTTTGCTACAAAGTTTAAAAGGAGAAAAGAATCTTACTTTAGGAGTGGCTAGTGTGTACAATGGGACTGAATTTATATCTTTTGAACAAGATGAAGTTCGTTATTTTTTAATCCCATTGAAAGGAAAAACGACTAAGTATAATACTAGTATAGAACTGTATTGGAAAAAAATAAACACATTGTTTACTCCTACAGTTGTTCATATTCATGGCACAGAACATGCGCATGGTTTGGCAATGATAAACTCTTGTCCCGATGTGCAATATGTGTTGTCTATCCAGGGATTAGTGTCGGTTTACGAACGCTATTTTTATTCAGGGATTAACATTCAAGAATTTTTGTCAAGTAGTACGATAAAAGATGTTTTTAGAGGTTCTGTTTTCGGAGGTAAAAGAGATTATAAAAGACGAGGTCTATTAGAAAAAGAATATATTACTAAAGTAGAGAATATTATTGGTAGAACAGAATGGGATAAGGCACATACCTATTTTATCAATAAAAAGAGAAACTATTTTTTTTGTAATGAGTCTTTACGTGCTGCTTTCTATAAAAGTAAATATCAATGGAAAATTGATAATGTAGTGCGATATTCTATATTTCTTAGTCAAGCAAATTACCCAATAAAAGGACTTCACTACGTGTTAAAAGCGGTTGCACTTATTAAAGATGAGTTTCCTAATGTTAAAATATATGTAGGAGGCGAGGATATTATTTCTACAAAACCTTTCAGCCGAAGAGTAAAGCGGAATGGCTATGCTAAATATATTTTGAAACTAATTTCTGATCTAGAATTAAAAAATCATATTTGTTTTATGGGGCTTTTAGATGAAATTGAAATGGCAAAAAGGTACCAGAAATCGCACGTGTTTGTTTGTCCTTCTAGCATTGAAAATAGTCCTAATTCATTAGCTGAAGCTCAAGTTATAGGGGTTCCTGCCATTGCTTCCTATGTTGGTGGTGTCCCCAATATGATAAATCATAGAAGCTCTGGTTTGCTGTATCCATTTGGAGAATATGAAATGCTCGCTTCCTATCTAATTCAATTATTTAAAGACGACAATTTATCGCAAAGTATTTCTTCAAAAAGTATTAAAAAAGCAAGAAAGAGACACGATGTAGAGAGTAATAAATTACGCACAATTGAGATTTATGAATCGATAACTAAATTGTAGATTTTAACTGATATACAGGTGAATAAATGTTGAAATTGAGTAAAGCAGCGAATTACATAATACTATTGTTGTTGCTGCCAAGTATTTTTGTTTTTCTAGTTCCAGGAAAAATAGTTGCCATTTCTATTCTTGCTAGCTATCCTTTGATGGCAATACTTATTTTGTTTTTACCTTCCTTTAATCAATTGAGATTTGAAGGGAGATTGTATGTATATTTATTTGTTTTATCAAATTTGTTGATTATTGGAAGAGGTATTGTCGATGCAGAGTCGCAAGAAGATTGGAAAATACTGTTTTCGCAAGTTATACCCATAGGAATCATTTTCCCCTTATGTGTTTTTTTAGGGGTGAAAAATAATATTTTATGCATTGTTTTCTCCTCTTTTTTCAAATATGGAATTCTCGGAGCATCTGTTTTGCTGCTAGGAAGTGGATTAGGTATGTTTGGCTTTCCTCATAATATTTCACCGATATATCTATTCGTGATATTTATACCTTATCTTGAAACCAAATGGAAAATAATAACATTGTTAGTGGTTGTTGTCTCTTTTTTTAGTGAATTAGGAATGCGTGCAAATATGTTAAATATTCTAATGGCCTTTTTAATTTCTGGGACGTTTTTTTTCAGGAGATTTCGTTTGATGTTGTCAACTATTAGGTTTGGCAGGTTATTCATTTTGATAGCTCCAATTGTTTTTATGATTTTAGGATTAACAGGACAATTTAATATATTTAAAATAGGAGAATTGGTTGGGGAATACGATATTGAATCTGAAAATGGTTCAAAGCAAGATATTGCTATAGATTCAAGAACTGGGATTTATTTGGATGTCATCTTAGAATTGAATAAACAAGAAGCATTTATTTGGGGGCTTGGAGGGTCTGGAAAAACACCAACTCACCTTACTGAGGTGGAATGGGGAGATTTTTCTGAGATTTATAAAGAAGGTAGAAGAGCTACCGAGTCTGGAATGTTAAATTATGCGCAATGGGGAGGAGTTGTGGCAATGATAATTTACATACTTCTTTTTGCAAAAGCATCTTACTTGGGCGTATGTAAATCTAAAAATTGGCTTATGATTTCAATTGGTTTATGGGTAATGTATAAAGGTCTTTTTTCATTTATTGAAGATAGACTTTTAATCAATGTTTATACCCTTTTTATAATGATACCAATAGGAATGTGTTTTAATGATGTTTTGAGAGAAATGAACGATGCCGAAATAAGATTGTTTATTCGTAGTGTATTTAAGAGGAAAGAAACTAAGAATGAAAACACAAAATATATACAAAACAGGACGAATGGATAGAGAAATGAAAGATAAAATAGAAAAGCTACTATATGTCCCGAAGTTGTTTAGAGATAGTATATATTGCTTTGTAAAACTCGGGTATTGGGATGTTTCGTGGCGGTTTTTAGGTCTGCCTTTAATTCAAAAACATAGAACTTCCCATGTTATTATTGGGAAAAAATTAAAAGCATGTAGCAAAGCAAAATTCAATACAATTGGTGTTTATCAAAAAGTAATAATCAAAGCCGTAGTTCCAAATTCAATTATTAAAATCGGTCGGAACCTTGGAGTGTCTGGTGCGACTATATCCGGTAAATCAATCACTATTGGGAATAATGTGTTAATTGGCAGTGGGGCGTTAATTAGTGACACTGATGCCCATCCTATCCATTATTTGCAGAGAGACGATGATTCATATATCGAAAGTAAGCCAATTGTCATTGAAGACGATGTTTTTATTGGAGCTAGGGCTATTGTTTTAAAAGGTGTCACTATTGGGAAAGGAAGTGTCGTAGGTGCTGGTTCCGTAGTTACGTCTAATATACCTGAAATGTCAATCGCAGCCGGTAATCCTGCTAGAATACTAAAACAAATCCCTTCTTTACCTCTAAAATAACTCTAAAGTTTGATGAAAAATAATAAGATTCATAAAGTAGCTGTTTTACTGACTTGCTTTAATAGGAAACAGAAAACACTAAAATGCTTAGAGCAATTATTTGAAAATCTGATCACAAATTTCGTTGAATTGAATGTTTTTCTCGTAGATGATGGTTCCACGGATGGCACCTCAAACGAAGTTCGAAAACATTTCCCACAAGTTTCTATTATTAAGGGAAGTGGTGATTTGTATTGGAATCATGGAATGCGCCTTGCTTGGGAGACAGCTTCGAAAAAGGAGGCCTATGACTTTTTCTTATGGCTTAATGATGACACCTACCTATTCAGAGATGCTATCTCAACAGTGCTTGAAGTATATGAAAGTTTAGAACAAGAGGCAATTATTGTTGGAGCGACTTGTTCTGAAACGGATACGTCATTTACTACCTATGGAGGAAGAAGAGGTAAAAAGGTATTACAAGTTAATGGAGTTATAAATGAGTGTTTCCAATTTAATGGAAATTTTGTACTCGTGTCCAAGACTATTTTTCAAAAACTGGGGAATTTAGACCCAAAGTTTCGACATTCTTTTGCTGATGTTGAATATGGAATGAGGGCAAATAATAAAGGAATAAAAAATTATGTAACCCCAAAACATATTGGGGTTTGTGAGAGAGATGTGTCAATAAAAACTTGTTTCTTACCTTCTATTTCTTTTAC
Source organism: uncultured Flavobacteriaceae bacterium (assembly GCA_943789365.1). Taxonomy (GTDB): domain Bacteria; phylum Bacteroidota; class Bacteroidia; order Flavobacteriales; family Flavobacteriaceae; genus Flavicella. Next base: position 2,279,364 of record CALSTV010000001.1, read on the forward strand.
CAAAAGACTCAAGAATTTCTATTCGCCATTGGGCATGAATCCTTTTGAATATGCATACCTTTTTGGAAAGTATGGATTTTATTTTCAGGCGTTTAGAGGAGTTGTTTCTATGCATTTAAGGGTGGCCTTTCCCAAATTATGGAATAGTTAAAATTAAATCACTAATATTTATGAACAATCCGCAGGTAACTGTAATTATCCCAACATACAAACGATCCCTTTATTTAGGGAGGGCTATAGAAAGTGTTCTTTCACAGAGCTACTCCAATATCCAAATAATCATCGTAGACGATAACAATCCAGAAGATGAGTTTCGTAAGAAAACGGAATCCTTGATGAGTCAGTATCTAAACAATTCTGCTGTGGTATATTTGCAACATGAAAAAAATAAAAATGGGGCTGCTGCTAGAAATACAGGAATTAAATATTCAAATGCTGAATATATTGCGTTTTTAGATGATGACGATTTTTACAAGCCGGATAAGATTTTAAATCAGATGAATGTATTACAAAGACGAGATGAAACTTGGGGTGGATGTTGTTGTTTCCATTCTCGGAGGTATAAGAGTTATGCTTATGCCATTTATTCAGTTAATAAAAATAATACAGGAAAGTATTCGAAAGAATTTCTAATAGGAGAAACAAGCACACCTTCCTCTACGCTTTTAGTTCGGGCTTCGGTTTTTCAGCATATAGGAAATTTTGATGAATCTTTTGAGAGACATCAAGATTTAGAGTTTTTAATGCGGTTTTATAGATCCTATAAGATGAAAGTAAGTTGCAATTTTGACGTGTGTATGCAAACAGAAGGATTTAGAAATTATCCAAATTCTCAAAAAGCTTTTGAAATTAAAAGTAAATTCTTGAATACTTTTCAAGAAGATATCGGTTTATTTGATAAAAAGGAACAGTCTTTAATTTATAAAAATCAATGGTTTGAAGTAGCTTGCTTATTCTTAAAAGATAGAGATTTAAAAAATGCTTTTAGACTCTTTAAAAAACATGTTTTTGTAAAAGGCCAGATAAAATTAATCGATTATGTACGAGTTTCTTTTTTTCTCATCACAGGATATTTCCCTGTAATAAGAAAAATTACTTCTTATATATTAGGGATTACATTGTATAGAAATTATTAATCGAAAAGAAAATATATGATGATCGAAAAACCTCAAGTATCTATTGTAACAGTGGGTATGAATCACCTAACTTACTTGAAAGATTTATTAAAATCTGTTTTCGAAACACATACCCCTACACTTAGATTTGAATTTATTTATGTAGACAATTGTTCGTCAGACGGGAGTGTTCAATTTATAAAAGAAAACTATCCTCAAGTAATCCTAATAGAGAATGATACGATTAGAGGATTTGGAGAAAATAACAATAGAGGTGTTACAAAAGCTTCAGGAAAATACATTGCTATTACAAACCCTGACATAGTTGTCTTGGAGAAAAGTATTGATAAACTATTTGAATTCTCCGAGATGAATGATGAGTTTGGTATTGTTGTTCCTCAGTTGCTAAACGCAGATTTTTCGATTCAATATTCGGTTAGAGTATTTATGACGATTAAGATATTGTTTTGGAGATTGTTAACTCGGGGGAAAGATAGTACAAGCAATAAAGTTATGAATGACTATTTATTGAAAAACTTAGATACCAACAAAATTCAATCAGTGGATTGGGCGATTGGTGCTTTTTATTTTATTTCTCTGGAAAATTATAAAAAATTGAAAGGTTTTGATGAAGACTATTTTTTATATTTAGAAGATGAAGATTTGTGCTTTAGAGCTTGGAGAAATCATTTGCCAGTAATTTATTTCCCTATGTCTCGAATGATACATAATCATTTAAGATCTAGTTCAAAGTTAAGTAAAACAATGTATTTGCATTTTAAGAGTATGTTACTGTTTTTCTTTAAAAATGGGTTTTTTATAAAAAATAATAATAGATTTGAACAAACAAAGATCAAAACACCTAGTTGAATAACATATGAAAGTAGCATTAATTACAGGAGTTACAGGACAAGACGGAGCGTATCTGTCTGAGTTCTTGCTAAAAAAAGGATATCAAGTTCACGGAATGAAACGTCGTTCTTCTTTATTCAATACAGATAGAATTGACCATTTATATCAAGACCCTCATGTTGATAATCGCAATTTCTTTTTGCATTATGGCGACATGACAGATAGCACTAACATTACGCGACTTATCAAAGAAATTCAACCCGATGAGATTTATAATCTAGCAGCGATGTCACATGTGCATGTATCCTTTGAAACACCTGAATATACAGGGAATGCAGATGGCTTGGGGACGCTTAGAATCTTAGATGCTGTTCGTTTGTTGGGCTTGGAAAAGAAAACGAGAATCTATCAGGCTTCTACTTCAGAATTGTATGGTAAAGTACAAGAAGTACCACAATCAGAAACCACCCCATTCTATCCGAGATCTCCATATGCCGTAGCTAAAATGTACGCGTATTGGATAACCGTAAATTATAGAGAGGCCTATGGAATGTATACCTGTAATGGGATATTATTCAACCATGAATCGCCCTTGCGAGGGGAAACTTTTGTAACGAGAAAAATTACGAGAGCCACTTCGAGGATAGCCTTAGGCTTACAAGATAAATTCTATTTAGGGAATTTAGATGCCAAGCGTGATTGGGGACATGCAAAAGACTATGTCCGTATGATGTGGATGATTCTGCAGGCAGAAGCTGCAGAGGACTGGGTAATTGCTACCGGAAAAACAACAACCGTGCGTGACTTTGTGCGTATGAGTTTTGCTGAAGTTGGGGTTGAACTAGAATTTAGAGGTGTTGGAGTCGAGGAAAAAGCATTTGTGAAAGCATGCAATAACCCTATGTATCAAATTGAAATAGGAAAAGAAATTCTGTCGGTTGATCCTAAATACTTCCGCCCTACCGAAGTGGATCTTCTTATTGGCGACCCAAGCAAAGCAAATACCAAACTGGGTTGGATTCCAGAACACGATTTGCAATCTTTGGTAAAAGACATGATGCAATCTGACATTAAATTGATGCAAAAAGATCAATATTTAAAAGAAGGAGGATACGAAACCCTCAATTATTTTGAATAAGTACAGAGACACTTTAAAAATGTATAAATAAACATACATGATGAACAAAGCAGCTAAAATATACATTGCAGGTCATAGAGGTCTCGTAGGAAGTGCGATTCTAAAAAACTTGCAAAATAAAGGTTATAGTAACCTCGTTACTAGAACGCACAAGGAATTAGACTTGGTGGATACAGCATCTGTAGCCGAGTTCTTTGCAAAAGAACAACCAGAATACGTGTATCTGGCAGCGGCAAAAGTAGGCGGGATTATCGCGAATAATACGTACAGAGCCGACTTTATTTATGAGAACCTAATGATTCAAAATAATGTCATCCATCAGTCATACTTGCATAAAGTAAAAAAATTATTGTTTTTAGGCTCAACTTGTATCTATCCGAAGCAAGCACCGCAGCCTATGCCAGAAAATTGTTTAATGACAGGAGTTTTGGAATATACAAACGAACCCTACGCCATTGCTAAAATTGCTGGGATTAAAATGTGTGAAAGCTATAACTTGCAGTATGGGACTAATTTTATATCAGTGATGCCCACCAATCTCTATGGCCCCAATGATAATTTCAATCTAGAAACCTCACATGTATTGCCTGCAATCATTCGTAAAATTCATTTGGCCAAAGCTTTTGAGACATCTAATTTTGAAGTCATCCGTCAAGATCTTCAAAAAAGACCTATTGAAGGGGTAGATGAAAATGCGTCGGAAAGTGAAATTATTTCCATCTTAAGAAAATATGGAATTGTAAAAAACAATGATGTAAGTCTTAGTCTCTGGGGAAGTGGAAAGCCCATGCGAGAATTCTTATGGTCAGAAGACATGGCAGATGCCAGTGTTTTTATCATGGAACAACGTAATTTTGGCGATATAACCGCTTCTTGTAGAGATGAAATTACAAACACGCATGTCAATATTGGAACCGGGGTAGAAATTAGTATTCGTCAGTTGGCAATTGCCATTCAAAATGAAATTGGGTTTAAGGGAGAAATTATGTTCGATACAGACAAACCAGATGGGACCTTACGAAAACTCACAGATCCATCAAAATTGCATGCGCTGGGGTGGAAGCATACCGTGGAGCTTGAAGATGGGATAAAAAAAATGTATGCTCATTATTTAAAATAAAAACAAATAGCGAAAGATTTCTTTTGCTATTTTTGTATCCGATTCAATTCAATCTATGATAGTAACAGAAACAAACATTCCAGAAGTCCTTATTTTTGAACCCAAAGTTTTTGGAGATGAACGGGGCTATTTTATGGAGACCTTTCGACTCGATGCAATACAAAAACATATTGGGAACGTAAACTTTGTACAAGACAACGAATCCTATTCAGAATATGGAGTATTAAGAGGCTTGCATTATCAGAAACCACCTTTTACCCAAAGTAAATTGGTGCGCGTTATGCAGGGTGAAGTCTTAGATATTGCCGTTGATATTCGTATGGGTTCTCCCACATATGGACAACATGTTTCGGTACTGCTCACAGGAGAGAATAAAAAACAGTTATGGGTGCCCCAAGGGTTTGCACACGGTTTTTCAGTATTGAGTGAAACCGCACAATTTGCCTACAAATGCGACAACTATTATACCCCATCTCACGATGCTGGTTTTCGCTGGGATGATCCAAAATTAGGCATCGACTGGAAGCTGCCATTGGATGCAATACGTCTGTCAGAAAAAGACAAGAAGCAGCCCGACTTTTCGCAGAATGATGTTTTTCGGTACGAAGATTTTAATCAAGAAAAGATGTATTCATGAGCATATTGGTTACGGGTGCTAATGGACAACTTGGCAATGAATTGCACAAGCTAAGCGCACAGCATAACAACTGGAAATTTTTCTTCTGTGATCGAAACAAAGTAGATATCACCGATAAAGAAGCAATCACTGCATTCGTTCAAGAAAATAAAATTACAGCAATCATAAATTGTGCGGCCTATACTGCAGTGGATTTGGCTGAGTCGGAAACGGCGAAAGCCCGAACAATAAATGTTCAAGGCGCAAAGAATTTAGCACAGGTAACGGCTGAAAACAACTTGAAGCTTATCCATGTATCGACCGATTTTGTTTTTGATGGAAAGCATTATCTACCATATGTAGAAAGTGATACGCCAAACCCTTTGAGTGTGTATGGAGAAACAAAACTTCAGGGAGAAAAAGAAGTTTTGAAGGCCTGTTCGAATGCCATTGTAATTAGAACGTCATGGCTGTACAGTGCATATGGGACCAATTTTGTAAAAACCATGCAGCGACTTGGTAACGAAAGAACGCAATTAGGAGTTGTATTTGATCAAATAGGAACTCCGACATGGACAGGCGATTTGGCGCAAGCAATTTTAGAGATTTTGTCGCAATTCAAAGAGAACACTTCTGGAATTTACCACTTTTCGAATGAAGGTGTAGCTTCTTGGTACGATTTTGCAGTTGAGATTATGGAATTGTCTAAAATAGATTGCAAGGTGCTTCCCATCGAAGCAAAAGAATATCCTACTCCTGCATACAGACCCGCGTATAGTGTTCTGAATAAAAGTAAAATTAAAAGGGATTTCAATTTGAAAATTCCTTACTGGAAAGTAAGTTTGAAGAATTGCATCGAACAAATAACTGAACTATAAAAATAAATTCATAATTAACTGCAAGACAGTAAGATAGCAAGACAATTAAAGATAAAATGAAAACAATAGCCATTACAGGAGGAGCAGGATTTATAGGATCACATGTGGTTCGCTTGTTCGTAAACAAATATCCTGAATACAAAATTGTCAATATAGACAAACTTACCTATGCAGGGAATTTAGCCAACTTAAAAGATGTTGAAAGCTTGCCCAATTACGAATTTGTAAAAGCTGATATTGTAGACGCAGATACCATGATGCAACTTTTTAAGAAGCATCAATTCGATGCCGTGATTCATTTGGCAGCCGAATCTCACGTAGATCGTTCCATAACAAACCCAACTGAATTTGTGTTTACCAATGTCATTGGAACTGTCAATCTATTAAATGCGGCAAAGGCAATTTGGAAAGACAATTTCAAAGATAAATTATTCTACCATGTCTCTACAGATGAAGTGTATGGTTCTTTGGGAGAAGAAGGCTTATTTACAGAAACAAGTAATTACGATCCTCACAGTCCATATTCAGCATCCAAAGCGAGTTCAGATCATTTTGTACGTGCATATTTTGATACCTATGGATTGCCATCGCTTATTTCTAATTGCTCGAATAACTACGGCTCCTACCAATTTCCTGAAAAATTAATTCCGTTGTTTATCAACAACATCAGAAACAACAAACCGTTACCAGTTTATGGGAAAGGTGAGAATGTTAGAGACTGGCTATGGGTAGAAGACCATGCGAGAGCCATTGATGTTATCTTTCATAAGGGAGCGTTGGGAGGTACCTATAATATTGGAGGCCATAATGAGTGGACGAACATTGATTTAATAAAAGTAATGTGCCGTATCTTAGATAAAAAGTTGGGAAGACCAGAAGGTACTTCGGAACAGGGGATTACCTATGTGAAGGACAGAGCTGGCCATGACATGCGCTATGCGATTGATGCGTCGAAACTTCAAAATGAATTGGATTGGAAACCTAGTTTGCAATTTGAGGAAGGTTTGGAGAAAACCATTGATTGGTATTTAGAGAATGAAAATTGGTTAGAGAATATCACCAGTGGAAACTATCAAGCGTATTACGAAAAACAATATATCAAACGATAAGGAACCTGCCTTACAGATTTAAAAAGCAACGGGCGACGCTAATCGACTAACGAATAACGAAAAAGTATGAAAGGAATAATTCTAGCAGGAGGTTCGGGTACACGTTTGTATCCCATAACAAAAGGGGTGTCAAAACAATTATTGCCGATTTTTGACAAACCCATGATTTATTATCCTTTAAGCACCTTAATGCTCGCAGGGATTAAAGAAATCCTTATCATTTCAACACCTCAAGACACACCGCTTTTTGAACAACTTTTGGGAGATGGTAGTCAGTGGGGAGTCTCCTTGTCATATGCTGTTCAGCCCTCACCAGACGGACTCGCACAAGCTTTTATTATTGGAGAGTCATTTATTGGAGACGATGATGTATGTCTGGTTTTGGGAGATAATATTTTTTATGGACCTGGCTTTTCTAAACTGCTTCAAGAGGCTGTAACTCATGTTGAAGAAGAGCAAAAAGCCAGTGTGTTCGGTTACTATGTGACGGATCCAGAACGCTATGGAGTAGCTGAATTTGATGCGGATGGAAATGTAATCAGTATAGAAGAAAAGCCAGAAACACCAAAATCCAATTTTGCGGTCGTCGGATTGTACTTTTACCCAAATTCTGTAGTCAAGTTAGCACATAGGATACAACCTTCCGAACGTGGTGAACTAGAGATAACCTCTGTTAATGAGGCCTATCTTAAAAAATCTGAATTGAAAATGAGTGTAATGGGTAGAGGTTTTGCTTGGTTAGATACGGGAACACAACAGTCACTTTTAGAAGCTTCAAATTATATTGAAGCCATTCAAAACAGACAAGGGCTTATGGTATCTTGTTTAGAAGAAATTGCTTGGAGAAAAGGATGGATTTCCGATGGGAAACTTAGAGAGATTGCTGAGCCTTTGACGAAAAACGACTATGGAAAGTACCTACTTCGCTTGTTGAAGCGCTAAATAAAAGTGAAAGTAAATTAGCTTAAGAGCGTTTTCTTTATATTTCCACTGCTTTGGAATTGATTTTGATTTTTTCTTGTATTTCATAATATTTTCAGCTAAATTCGTAACATAATTCGTACCCCTGAAACATGTTGCAAGGAAAATCTAAATTTGTACCCTTACTTTCTTCGTTTGTAGATATAATTCTACTTGTTTTGGCATTTGTGGTGGCACGGATTTATGTGTTTGAAGGCTATCCGCCGGATCGAACCTTATATATAATTCTTGGGGTAGGTTGTCTGTTATTATGGATAATTATTGCCGTAAAGATGGAGCTTTACGAGCTGCCTAGAATTTTACATATAGATAAAATTTTGTCCAGAAATTTGCTGGCTATAATGGTCTTTACTTTTTTAAGTGGAGGCCTTGTTTTTTTTCTAACCGATTACAAATATTCGCGTTTCTTTTTTGGTTCAACCATTATTGTTTTTACAGTATTCTTACTTTCGTGGAGAATCATATCCATAACATTTCTTAAAAAATACAGACGTAGCGGATTTAACTATCGCAAGATTCTTATCATTGGACTCAATGCCAATGTAGAAAACCTAATAGAAAAAGTATATTTGAATCCGAATTATGGATTTATAATAGCGGGTCTGTTTACAAATAAAAAAAGAATCAATGCTGTAAAAGAATACTATAAAGGGGATCTCTCACAGGTCTTTGAATTTATTGAACAGAATTATTTAGATGAGATAGTCATTTCATTAGATTATAAAGACCGCGAATTGATCAATGAATTAATGCGCTATGCAGATAACAATATGGTGCGAGTACGTGTGATACCAGAGTTTTCAGAATACCTATTCCAAAATTTCTCAATAGATTATACAGAAAATATACCTATACTTCAGGCAAGAAGAGAGCCTTTGCAGAGTTTGACCAATCGTATGTTTAAAAGAGCGTTCGATTTTGTGTTTTCATTAGTAACCATTGTCATCTTATTTTCGTGGTTGTTTCCAATAATTGCACTCATTATAAAGCTTAGCAGTAGAGGCCCTGTTTTCTTTGTTCAAGAAAGGACGGGAAAAGATGGCGAATCTTTTATGTGTTTTAAATTCAGGTCTATGGTTGTAAATGGAAATTCTGATAACCAACAAGCGACCAAAGGTGATGCCAGAATAACACCTTTTGGGGCATTTATGAGAAGAACGAGTATTGATGAATTGCCGCAAATTATCAACGTGCTATTTAACCAAATGTCTTTGGTGGGGCCTAGGCCGCATATGTTAATACATACGGAAGAATATCGTTTGTTGGTAGATAAATTTATGGTGCGGCATTTTGCAAAACCAGGGGTAACCGGTTGGGCGCAGGTTAATGGCTTTCGAGGAGAAACCAAAGAAGTAAAAGACATGGAGGATCGGGCTAAAGCAGATATATGGTATATCGAAAATTGGAGCTTTTTGCTCGACCTCAAAATTGTGGCCATTACTTTTTATCATATTTTCTTTAAAAAAGATGAAAACGCATTTTGATTTTCGGCACCTTGGAAGTGGACTGATTTTCTTCTTTAATGATTTGTGATTTCCTTTATTAAATTCCTCTTTTATAGCAGTTTTATTCTTAAAATAAACGGCCTCTTAAAAACTGTAAATCTTACAGTTAACCTGTTGTAAAAAAACTTTAGATTCTTTAAGTTTTAAGGGAAAAAAAACAGTATTTTTGTGAGTATAAAATTTAGAAAATAGAATCTCTCTATTGAAGAGTTTCTTGTTTTCTATTTTTTTTGCTTGAGATAATTCTAGTTAAGATTGTCTTAAAAAGTAAGTTTCTTTCAGTAATGAATGGGACTTACAATAGCGAAGCTATGTAAAAAAACAAAACGATGGGAATAGTTGAAAACATTCATTTAGAGGGAAAACAAATAGTAGTAACCGGAGGCGCTGGGTTTATTGGTTCTAATTTAATTGCGGTATTGTTGGAAAAAGGCAACCGAGTGGTGTGTTTAGATAATTTTTCAACAGGAAAGCATGAGAATATTGCCCCTTTTTTAGAGAATGATTTATTCACCTTAATTACGGGTGATATTCGTAACCTTGAAGATTGTCAAAAAGCAGTTTTGGGTGCAGATTATGTTTTGCACGAAGCGGCATTGGGTTCTGTGCCTAGGTCTATCAATGACCCGATCACAACCAATGATGTCAATACCAGTGGGTTTTTAAATATGCTGGTTGCTTCTAGAGATGCAGGGGTGAAACGATTTGTATATGCCGCGAGTTCTTCAACCTATGGCGACTCTAAATCGCTACCAAAAGTAGAAGAAATCATTGGAAAACCTTTGTCTCCATATGCAATTACAAAATACGTAAACGAGTTGTATGCAGACACTTTCTATAGAACCTATGGGTTTGAAACCATTGGATTGCGATATTTCAATGTGTTTGGAAGAAGGCAGGATGCTAACGGTGCCTATGCGGCGGTGATACCTAAATTTGTAGGTCAGTTTGTGAAATATGAATCGCCTGTCATAAATGGAGATGGTGAGTATTCAAGAGATTTTACCTATATCGACAATGTCATTCAAATGAATTTGTTGGCATTGACAACCGAAAACAAAGAAGCTGTCAACCAAGTATACAACACCGCTTTTGGAGAAAGAGCCACCTTGAATGACCTGGTCAATTCTTTAAAAGAATATTTAGGAGCGTACGATCCTAAAATAAAAGAAGTAGCCGTGACATACGGACCCAATAGAGCGGGTGATATTCCACACTCTTTGGCGAGCATAGATAAAGCAAAAAAACTCTTGGGGTACAATCCACAATACTCCTTGCAAAAAGGCTTAAAAGAAGCTGTACAATGGTATTGGGAGAATTTGTAATTTTAGGCATTAGGCATTAGGCATTAGGCATTAGGCATTAGGCATTAACCGAAAAGATAACAAACCCAACAATCCAATAATCAGTTTATCCGCCGTAGCCCAGCGAAGGAGGACAATCCAATAATCAATTTATCCGCCGTAGCCCAGCGAAGGAGGACAATCCAATAATCAGTTTATCCGCCGTAGCCCAGCGAAGGAGGACAACCCAATAACATAACAACCAAATAAAGCAAAAATCAAAACAGTGAATTCAAAAAATTTCGCATTGATTGGAGTAGCGGGTTATATAGCGCCTCGGCATCTAAAAGCCATCAAAGAGGTGGACGGAACTCTGATAGCAGCATTGGACAAACACGACAGTGTAGGCATATTGGATAGTTATTTCCCAAGTACTGATTTTTTTGTAGAGTTTGAGCGTTTTGATCGTCATATTGAAAAACAAAAAAGGGCGAACAAAGTACAGTTAGATTATGTAAGTATTTGTACACCTAATTATCTACACGATGCTCATATTCGAATGGCTTTGAGAACAGGAGCCAATGCAATATGTGAAAAGCCCTTGGTGCTCAATCCATGGAACTTAGATGCCTTATTGGATATTGAAAGAGAAACGGGTAAGAAAGTGTATACGATATTGCAATTGCGTCTGCATCCGAGTATCATTGCTTTGAAAGAAAAAATAGAGAAAGGACCTAAGGATAAAATCTACGACGTAGATCTAACCTATCTCACCTCACGAGGCAATTGGTATTTTACCTCTTGGAAAGGAGATGTTTCAAAATCAGGAGGCATTGCATCGAACATTGGTGTGCATTTTTACGATATGCTTTCTTGGATTTTTGGAATGGTAATTGAAAACAAAACCCACCTACATACGCATGACAGAGCTGCAGGTTATTTAGAATTTGCTCAGGCACGTGTGAAATGGTTTTTGTCTATAGATAGCAAAGCCCTTCCAAAAGAAATTAAAGAAAAAGGACAAAGAACCTATCGTTCGATTACTGTAGATGGCGAGGAATTGGAGTTCAGTACAGGATTCACAGAATTGCATACAGAAAGTTATAAAGAAATTTTAAAAGGAAATGGTTTTGGTCTAGAAGACGCTCGGCAATCTATCAATATCGTCCATGCCATAAGAAATGCTGAAATCAGCCCGAAAGAAGAAGGTAAATTCCATCCATTTGCAGATTTGCCAGTAGGTAAACATCCTTTTCGAAGATGAAATAGTCATAGGGGTATGTAGGTGTATGGTTATGGAGTTGTGTGGTTATGTAGTTGTATGGTTATTTAGTTGTGTGGTTATATAGTTGTATGGTTATGGAGTTGTATAGTTATGTAGTTGTATAGTTATTTAGTTGTATGGTTATAGAGTTGTGTGGTTTTGTTGTTAAAATTCCAGCAACCAAGCAACCAAGCAACCCAACAACCCAACAACCCAACAACCCAACAACCAAAAAACCAAGCAACCAAGAAACCAAACAACCAAGAAACCAAACAACCCAAGAACCAAACAACCCAAGAACCAAACAACCCAAGAACCAAGCAACCAAAATATATTTCCCCCCAGAAAATCAATATAAAAATTGAAAATATGGGAACAATATCAAATTTTGAAGAATTAGAGATATGGCAAAAATCAAGATTGTTAGCGAGAAATGTATATACTGACTTTAAAGACAATCAGGATTTTGGATTTAGAAATCAAATACAAAGATGTTCAGTATCTGTTATGAACAATATAGCGGAAGGTTTTTGTAGGAAGGGAAATAAGGAATTTCATTATTTTTTAAATATAGCGAAAGCATCTTGTGGGGAATTAAAAAGCATGTATTACTTAGCGGAAGATATCAAGTTTGTCTCAAATGATGTTGCGGAGACTAGAAGGAGAGAGGCCATGGCGATATTAAAATCGATAACTAAGTTAATGTGTTATTTGAGAAATAAGGGATGAAGTGCAGTTGTAAATTGGTTATGGAGTTGTATAGTTATGTAGTTGTGTGGTTTTGTTGTTAAAATTCCAGCAACCAAACAACCAAACAACCAAGCAACCAGAAAACCCAACAACCAAGCAACCAAAAAACCAATCAACCAGAAAACCCAAGAACCAAGCAACCAAGAAACCAAAAAACCAATCAACCAGAAAACCCAAGAACCAAGCAACCAAGAAACCAAAAAACCAATCAACCAGAAAACCCAAGAACCAAGAAACCAAAAAACCAATCAACCAGAAAACCCAAGAACCAAGCAACCAAGAAACCAAAAAACCAATCAACCAGAAAACCCAAGAACCAAACAACCAAGAAACCAAACAACAAAAAATCACCAAAACAAAATGAAAATAGGAATCATTGGATTAGGATATGTAGGTTTGCCATTGGCACGATTATTTGCAACCAAATATCCAGTAGTAGGATTTGATATCAATACGACCCGTATTGCAGAATTAAATCAAGGTACAGACACCACCTTAGAATTGGATGACGCTACCTTACAAGCCGTATTGTTAAAAGAAAGTACTTCCGAAAAGGGTTTGTTTTGTACAAATCAGCTCGATGTGTTGAAAGACTGTACGCATTATATAGTAACGGTTCCTACTCCGGTTGATAAGAACAACCGACCTGTATTGACTCCTTTGGTCAAAGCAAGTGAAACGGTTGGAGCAGTTCTTAAAAAAGGGGATATTGTGGTTTATGAATCTACGGTGTATCCTGGAGCTACAGAGGAAGAATGTATTCCAGTTTTGGAAAAAGTATCAGGCTTAAAATTCAATTCAGATTTTTATGCAGGGTATTCACCAGAAAGAATCAACCCAGGAGACAAAGAACACACCGTTGAAAAAATACTAAAAGTAACCTCAGGATCGACTCCCGAAATAGGAATAGAAATAGATAAGTTATACAATTCTGTCATCACAGCAGGAACCCATTTAGCACCGAACATCAAAGTAGCTGAAGCGGCCAAAGTTATTGAAAATTCACAACGTGATATTAATATTGCCTTTGTCAACGAATTGGCTAAAATATTCAACCTGATGGATATCAATACGCATGATGTTTTGGAGGCAGCAGGGAGTAAATGGAACTTTTTACCATTCAAACCAGGACTTGTTGGAGGACATTGCATTGGTGTTGATCCGTATTACCTAGCACAAAAGGCGCAGGAGTTCGGATACCATCCCGAAATTATATTGGCTGGAAGACGCATGAACGACAGCATGGGTGACTATGTAGCGTCTCAAGTCATCAAAGCCATGATTGAAAAAGGCGTGCAAATAAAGCAAGCTGAAATTTTGGTTTTAGGTGTTACCTTTAAGGAAAATTGTCCAGATGTTCGTAACACCAAAGTCGTAGATGTAGTGTCGGCATTAAAAGAATACCATACAAAAGTAAGTATTTACGACCCATGGGCGAATGTGGAAGAGGTAGCGCATGAATACAATTTAATATCTTCAAACGAAGTGCCGAACAAAAAATTCGATGCCGTAGTACTCGCCGTAGCACACAATGAATTTGCGGGGGTGGACTTTAACTCGCTTACAAAAGAGAGTTCAATAGTGTACGATGTAAAAAATGTACTCTCAGAAAATCAAAAAGACGCAGGGCTGTAGATCAGCCGACTCAGTTCTCGATACAATTTTCTTCGCTACGCTTCGAAAATCACTCGAACTGACACAGTTAAATTGAATGACTAGACTTGTCCGCCGACCTTGTCTGCTGAAATGAAATGTAAGTAGAAGCGCAGCGCAGGAGAACAACCCAAATTCATCCGCCGACCTTGTCTGCTGAAATGAAATGTAAGTAGAAGCGCAGCGCAGGAGGACACACAACAACCAAAACACCCAATAACCAAAACACCTCGATATGAAAATAGGAATCACCTTTAGTGCTTTTGACCTTCTTCATGCTGGACATATCACCATGTTGGAAGATGCAAAGCGTCAATGCGATTATTTGATTTGTGGAATTCAGACAGATCCCACCATAGACAGGCCCGAAAAAAACAGACCTGTACAATCCGTAGTGGAACGTTATATACAATTAAAGGGGTGTAGGTTTGTAGATGAAATTGTGCCCTATGCGACTGAACAGGACTTAGAAGACGTGCTGCGTTCTTTTAAAATAGATGTACGTATCATTGGAGAAGAATATGCCAACAAAAAATTTACCGGTAGAGAATACTGTGAAGAAAAAGGCATTCAGTTGTATTTTAACAAACGAGAACACCGTTTTTCCTCAAGTGGACTTCGAAAAGAGGTGCATGATAAGGAGAAATTGAAGGATAAGTAGAAGAATCGTTGAGCGTTTGCCGTTTATCGTTGACCGATGCTGGTTTTTTATTGATGGTAATGAGATTTACAAAAACGAAATGTCAACAAAATGGAATCAAAACTTGAGGTTTGGCAACTTGCGCATCAATTGACATTGGAAGTGTATAAGGTTTCAAGTGCTTTTCCATCTTCTGAATTATACGGTTTGACTAGTCAAATAAGACGCAGTGCGAGTAGTGTTCCAACGAATATAATAGAAGGACAAGGAAGACAATATAAAAAAGAATTTATCCAGTTTCTATATATTGCTAAAGCCTCTTTAGACGAAACAAATTATCATTTATTTCTGGCAAAAGATTTGAGATATATTTCAGATGAAGAATACAAAGAAATATTGGAATTATGTACAAGAATCAAAATGATGTTATTTAAATTAATTAAAGCATTAAAATAACAAGTAACGATCATCGAACATCGAACATCGAACATCGAGAATCGAACAACGAACAACGAACAACGAAAATGAACATAACAATAATAGGCTCTGGCTACGTCGGATTGGTATCAGGAACTTGTTTTTCCGAAATGGGAAATAAAGTAACCTGTGTTGATATTGATCAAAAAAAGATAGATAACCTTGAAAAAGGCATCCTACCAATTTTTGAACCGGGTTTAGAGGCTATGGTGTTAAAAAATGTAGCGAATGAAAACCTCTTTTTTACGACGAGTATGCAAGCGGCATTACAAGATGCGGCCATTGTTTTTATTGCCGTAGGAACTCCCATGGGAGACGATGGCTCTGCAGATCTGCAATTCGTATTGGCAGTGGCAAAGTCCATCGGACAACATATGCAACAACGCTTGGTGGTGGTCGACAAATCTACCGTTCCTATTGGTACGGCGGATAAGGTGAAAATTACCATACAAAAAGAATTGGATGTGCGAGGTGTTCAAATTGAGTTTGATGTGGTGTCAAATCCTGAATTTTTAAAAGAAGGTGCTGCTATTGACGATTTTATGAAACCGGATCGTGTGGTGATTGGTGCCGAATCAAAATATGCGGAGGATTTGATGAAGGAACTTTATGCTCCTTTTTTTAGAACACATGATAGAATGATTACGATGGATATCCGTTCTGCAGAAATGACCAAATACGCAGCCAACGCCATGTTGGCAACCAAAATCTCCTTTATGAATGAAATAGCCAATATCTGTGAAAAGGTAGGGGCGGATGCGAATCAGGTGCGTATTGGAATCGGTTCTGATGCCCGTATAGGTTATAGTTTTATTTATCCAGGTGCTGGGTATGGAGGTTCTTGTTTTCCAAAAGACGTAAAAGCTTTAAAAAAGATAGCAGAAGAGCATGGGTACAAGGCGAATTTGATACAATCCGTAGAAGATGTGAACGATGCGCAAAAATTGGTAATTGCTCAGAAAATAGTAAAACGTTTTGGAGAGGATTTAACAGGTTTGACTTTCGGTCTTTGGGGCTTGGCCTTCAAACCAGGTACGGACGATATGCGTGAGGCTCCTGCCATTTATATTGTAAAAGAACTGGTAAAACGAGGTGCCAAAATTCAAGCCTATGATCCAAAAGCAATGGAAGAAGCGCAGGTATGTTATCTAAAAGACGTTGAGAATGTTGAATATGTAGGTTCCAAATACGAAGTTTTACAAAATGCAACTGCGTTGATCTTATTAACCGAATGGAAAGAATTCCGTTCTCCGGACTTTCAGGAAATCAAAACACAATTAGAACAGCCTGTTATTTTTGACGGGCGCAACCAATACAATGCCTTTGGATTGGAAGGAAAGGGCTTTGAATATTATCAAATTGGAAAGAAATAACCAATATTTTATCATGTTTGAAGTGCTGTTGAACAGGACTAGTTAATATGTTTGTGTTGGTCATGAAAAAATCCGTAGAGTGCTCTTAATGCCAATTGATTGAAAGATTTATATAGGATAAGTAAAGTTCAACTATAGTGTCTAGATAAAATACTACAGGTGTGCAAAAAAATGTAATCGATGTGTGAAATATTTAGACTATTCTGCAAATAATTTTCCTGATAAATGTTTTGGTGATGGAGAACATTTAAATTCTTACGGAGCAGATATTATCACTCAGAAACTAATTTAGGACTTAGATATTTGAACAAATTAAACGCTGATTTCAAAAATAAATTGTTTTTATCATTCAATTAAGATAGAAAAACATATGTCTGAAAAAGCTTTGGTTTACGTTTGTTTTGATATATTACATTTGCATCATATAGATTTTTTGAGAAAATTTTTCAATACAAATAATGTAAGGTCATCTCTGATTTGATTGCACCATTCAACAATAAAAAATATGAAGTCGAGGTTAAGTATGTCGATTTGCAAGGACTTAAAAATTGTTTGAGAAGATAGATGAAAAAAAGTATAATTGAAGGTCTAGTTTGGAATATTCTGAGTCTTTTTGCGTCTAAAGGGTTTGGTTTTGTAGTTCAGATTGTTCTTGCAAGATTATTATTGCCAGAGCATTTTGGAATTGTTGGAATGACGGTTGTTTTTACTAATGTTATCATGGTTCTTGGGGAGCTAGGTCTAGCCGCGGCGCTAATTCAAATGAAAGAATCTAAGCTAGAAAACCTTCATTTGAGTACAGCTTTTTTAGCGAGTATAGGGATTAATTTAATCCTTTATTTAATAACTGTTGCTTTAATCGCTCCATTTGCTGTTTGGTTCTACGATGAGCCGATATTGCTTAGTATTATATCGGTAACATCAATTCAGATAATATTAAAATCTATCATTGTAATTCCTAGGGTTTTATTAACAAGAGAATTAGATTTTAAAAGAATCAATATTATTGAGATTATTTCTTTTTTTATTGCTGGTGTTAGTGCATTGCTATTGGCTTGGAAAGGAGCAGGTGTCTGGAGTATAGTTTTTATGGGGTTAACAAATTCTTTAGTTAGTTTACCATTGTTTTGGAGTACAGTAAAATGGCGGCCAAATCTGGAGTTTTCAAAAAAAGCATTTAATGAGATATTTCAAAATGGTGTGTTTGATACTTTGCAACGAGTATTTATGTCATTAACATCAAATATTGATTATCTTTTTATTGGTAAGATGGTCAGCGCTGTATCTTTAGGTTTTTATACACTGGCTTTTGTAATTACAGACACTTTTAGGCAGCAAATAATGAGTGTGTTAAATAAAGTGTTGTTCCCTGTTTTTGGAAAATTACAAGAAGATAAGGTGAAAATTAAAAAATACTATTTAAAAGTAGTAAAACTAAACTGTTATTTCATAACACCAGTCATGCTAGTGATGATTGGTTTTACCGAACCTATTATTGTTCTTTTGGTTGGAGAAGAATGGTTGAAGGCGGCATTTCCAATTAAGGCAATGGCATTTTCAAGTATTGTGCACTCAGTTGGAGGTGGTACTGATGCCGTATTAAAAGGTTTGGGGAAATTCAAACTAAACTTTAAAGTCTACTCCTTAAAGACTTTGTTTATTACTATACCCGCTTTTTATATTGGTATTTATTACTATGGAATTAATGGGGCTGCAGTAGCCGTAGTTCTTCATAAATTCATATCAAGAGTAATTTTTCAAATTCTTATGAAAAGGATTGTATTGATATCTGAACTGGAATTGTTTAGGGCTGTTGTCCCGGCCGCAATTGGAGCTTCAGCATCAGTAACGTTGATCTTGTATTATTATTATGCAAACATTAAGGATATGTTTTTCACCGTGGTATTTATAATACTATCCTTATTGGTTTATTTTTTGTTTTCTTTCAGGCTAATTTCTAAAGAATTTAAAAATATTTTTGAAGGTAAAATACAGTTAAGTAATTGAAGATTATGAAGAAAAAAATATTTGATGTTCACGGTTTTTTTAGTTTCGCCATATTTGGTAATGGAAGATTGTACGAATATTTGTGTTATCAACATGATTTTTTTGTCTCCAAAAAATTAAGAAATTACTCTTTTTCAATTGAGGTTGTGGATAAAATGGAATATAAAAATTCGAAGAGGTTGTTAGATGGGAAAGAGGAGTTTATTAGAGATGGAAGTTATTTTATTTATAACTTTAATGGTGCATCTGTTCGTTTTGATGGTTCAATGGAATTAAAGATGCAAAAAAAGATCGAGATTGATGAGGGGTTTTCAAAAATGAAAGCCAATACCATAATTGATATGTTTTTTAGAATCTTCAATTTAAAGAATGAAGTTTATTTGGTTCACGCTGCCTGTATCGAAAAGGAAAATAAGGGTGTTTTAGTACCAGCATGGAAGGGAATGGGTAAAACAAATGCTTGTTTGGAGTTTGTAAAAGAAGGCTTTTCTTTTCTTGCAGATGATAAAGTATGGGTTGGTGTTGATAAGAAAGTTTATTCTTACCCTAGGTACGTTGTTATAAAAGGTGATGATAATTTTGAATTTATCGATAAATTAAGAGTTAGGGAGAAATTGAGATTAGTCTTTCGATTTATTCTATCAAAGTTATTTAATTTAAAAAGAAGACCTATTTCTATTGTAGTAAATATGTTGGCGAAGCCTTTGGTTAAATACTATCGTATTCAAGAATTATTTGATCAATGCCAAACAATAGCTTCTTCCGAGCTTAATGAAGTCTTGTATCTTTCGAAAGATTCTTGTGGGACAAAATTTATTAAGGAAAAGACAAATCCATCTCTTGTTTCCAAGAAAATATCTAGAATTGCATATGTGGAATGGAATATGGAATTATTAAAAATTGCAAGTGCTCATGATATATTATTTCCGGAAGAAGAGAGTTGGATGAATGAATTAAAATTATTTTTTGAGATGGAAGAGAATAATATTGCTGATTCACTAAAGTCAATCAAGTGCAACAATATTATTATTCCAGAGAAAAAGGAGTATATAAATTGGGAAAACTTTTATGTAACTGTTAAGTAATGATTAGGTTGTTTTGAAAAATAAAACTACGAGATTTAGTGTAGCAGGACCCGATGGTTCTGGCAAAAGTACTATATGTGAAACATTAAGTTCTTTCAAGAAGTCTTCAGAGGTGATTCATGCAGTGAAAGACAGAAACTTACACTTTATATCGACAAAATTAGGTGCCAGAATATTGAGTTATTCTCAAAGGAAAAATTATTTATTATACACATTCGTGTTATATTTTGTTTTTTATCCTCTAGAGTTTATAGAAAACCTTTATAGGTTTAGTAGGAATGGAAAAGATTTTTATATATACGATCGGCATCCAATTGATAGGATGGCATTAAGGTATGAACTTTTGTTGCGGTTCAAAAAAGGAAGAGTGAATTTATTTAGGTTTTATTATGAATATCCATTACGGGTTTTTTGGTCTGAATTGTATAGATTGTTTTTTAGAAGAATAGATAAAATATATGTATTATTACCCGAAGCTGAATTGAGCTATGAACGTGCATCTGGACAATATAAATCTATGGTAGATGCGGTTTTTAAAGTTGACTCTTATAAGTTATCAGCAATTCGTTATATGAGGTATCATAGATTGACTCGAATTGATATTAAAAAGGAGGACACAGTTGGTGTTATTGTGAATAAAATATTACAGGATATTAACAATATAGACAAATGAAGATAGACGAAATTATTAATAAAATATCAATTCGAGTTTTTAAAATTAAAATAGTAAGAAAGATCTTGCATTTAGGATTTAACTTTTTATCCAGGATATTAAAACCGAATATTAATAAAGTCATTTTTGGTGCAATGAATGGGAGCTGGTATGGCGATAACAGTAGGCATCTTTTTGAATGGATATTGGAAAACAGACCCGATATTGAACCCGTTTGGATGACTAATAATCGACAAGTGAAAAGATATTTGACGAAACAGAATAAACCAGTAGTCTCAATTTTCAGCTTGAAAGGTATTTGGACTATTTCTACTTCTAGGATTGGTTTCTTTACTGATAGTTTACGGGACTTGTTTATAGATCCATTTGCAACACACGCGAAAATTCGACTAGTTGCCCTTAGACATGGACGTTCTGTTAAAAGGGTTAGATTTGCAAGACTGGGACATAAAATATCAGATAAAGAGAAGGAGGAACGATTATGGGAGGCCAAGCTCATTGAATATGCCATATCTACATCAGAATTTGTTTCTGATATTCAAGAAGAATGTTTACGAATTGGGAGGGAAAAACATGTTGTTACAGGATATCCAAGAAATGATAGTGTTATTGTTCCAAAATCTGAGGCAAATCAGGTATGGAATAATTTTATAGGTGATTTGACTCCAAGAAAGATTATTCTTTATGGTCCAAGTTGGAGACATGGTAGAGGAGTTACAAATTTTTTTCCATTCGAAGATTTTAACGACGTAAAACTTGTTGAACATTTAAGAAAGGAGAATATATTGCTATTACTTCGACCTCATGTAACCGAGTTAGAAAATAAAAACTTAAGAGGTTTTTTCTCTAAGTTAGAAAAGAACTCTGATGTAATAAAGATTGCCTCTCATAAAGTCTTTCCAGATGTTAATACTATTATTCCTTATGCAGATGCGCTGATTTCTGATTATTCTGCGCTGTATCATGATTTTTTATTACTTGATAAACCGATGCTTTTTATTCCATATGACTATGAAGATTTTGCATTAAAGAATGGTTTTTTATATGATTATTATGAAAACTTACCAGGTCCAGCTATAAAATCATTTACTGAATTATGTCACAGCTTTACCGAAATAAGTAAAGATGAGGATAAGTATAGGGAGAAAAGGAATTTATTGAAGAACAAAATTCATTTAAATATAGATGATAATTCTTGTCAAAGAGTTTCACAATTGATAGATACACTTAAAAAAAGTTGGAAATATGAATGGAATTGAGTTATTGGAAAAAACAGCTACTCTTGGGTTGGGGCTTCAAATGGAGAGCGGAGAGATGCCGAAAGGTCATAATGGACCATATAGGCAAACGGAAACCTCTGTTAGGAATACAAGTCATTGGTGTGTGATTTTTGCAAAAGCGTATAAGATTACAAGAAAAGAAGAATATAAAATAGGACTTATAAATGCTGCTGATTTTTTAAGTTCTAAAGAAGCCAGGCCAAATAATTTTTCCTTTTGGCATATAGATTATAAAGGTGCAGATACCTGCAATGGCGTAATAGGTAATGCATGGACGATAGAGGCCTTGTGTGAAGCCTCTGAAGCTTTAAAAGATGACAAGTATTATGGGATTGCTGAAGAGGTTTTTTTTCAACATAAATTTCACAAAAAAACTGGTACTTGGCACCGACTAGAGATTGATGGTACGATAGGAAGAATTGATCAAACATTTAATCATCAATTGTGGTTTGCGGCTTGTGCCTCTTTTTTATTAAAATCAAATTCGGCTAACAAATCAGAAATATTAAATAGAATAAATCACTTTATAGATCAGTTACCAAAGAATCTTGCTTTATTTGATAACGGTTTGATATATCATCCAATAATTAGAAAGTTAGATAGAAGATCAATATTAAGTGATATTTTATCTTTATCTATTGAAATATCAGAAAGTGTTCTAATGAAGAACTTAAAAAAGTCAATGAGAATTGGCAAGTTTTCTAGCATGTATTGGAAATCTGTTGGATATCATTCTTTCAATACCTATGCTTTCGCTCTTCTGAAGTCCAACCTAGAGAATCACAAGCTTTGGGAAACAGAGTTAATAAAGAAATTAGTTAGTTACCTTTTGACAGATGATTACAAAAAATCGTTGCAAATAGAGAATTATTTTGGGTTTCCTTATAATCCACCGGGATTTGAAGTGCCAGTTTCATTGGAGTATTTAACAACAATAGATAGTGATAAATTACTGAGAGTATGTCAAATTTGGATAAACGAACAGCTAAAATATAGCTATAATTATGAATCTGGAATGATGGATAAAAACAATGAAGATATAAATACTTTAACGGCTAGGTTATATGAACTGTTTCGTTTAAGCGAGAATGTTCTCTCTAATTTGAGTTTGTAGTGATGGAGAATTATACTCATGTTATTGTTGGAGGCCCAAGACTCAATGAAGAGAATATCATTTATCGACGAAGAAGACTTCTTGAATATCTTGCAAAAAAACAAACTGCATCAGCAGTTTATTGGGTGTATTTTAAGCCAGGACCTATCTATAAAATAGGGAAGTTATCTTATCCAAAGCTTCCAAAAAAATATGAGAAATATCCGTACAATAAGATTAAGCAAATTGAGATTTCAGATTTTAAGTTTTTGTTATCCTTTATTACATTTTTTCAAAGCTTTTTGGTGGGAAAAATTTTAAATGAGTTTAAAGGGGAAGGCAAGAAAATATTGTGGTTTACTTTGCATAGATTTGCGAAACTTTCGGAGATCGATATTTGGAGTAATTTGATATACGATTGTTCAGATAATTGGACGAATAAGGATGAAAAGGGTCTAATGAAAAAGATCTTGGATTACATTACATCAAAGTCTGAGAAACGAATAGTTAGAAATACTAGAATCCATACAGCAAGTGCACCTTTTTTGAAAAATAAAATTGAATTAATGTCATCGAGAGAATGTTATTTGATAGAGCATGGATATAATCCGACAATGTTTGATGATTTAATAAAGCCTGCAGTAGAAAATGACAATAATAAATTTTGCTTTATAGGAGGGCTTCAAGGAAACAAGGTTGATTCAGAATTACTCCTCTCAATCGCAAAATCTCGACCTGAATGGGAGTTCTGGATTATTGGACCTTTTCCTGCCGAAAAGAATAAAGACAGTACATATAAGCAACTAGAAAAGTTAGAGAATGTTTACCTTAAAGGTCCTGTCGCCCCTGATTTAATTCCTATGCAATTACGCACTATGAATGTAGGTTTATTACCCTATAAAAACACAGAATTTGCCAAGGGGGTTTTTCCGTTAAAATTTTACGAATATTTGGCAGCTAATTTAAACGTTGTGGGCTGTAATTTGTCTTCCCTAAGGAAATATGCGAATAATGGAGTGTATATGGAGTCTAGTGATAGAGTGGATGAGTTTATTGAAAAATGTGAGATAGCACTTAAAACAGATCCTCCATCAGAATTAATCAAAGAATCTTTGAAACATGCTACATGGGAAAAAAGGTTCGATGAAATGTACTCAAAAGCTACAGAAGAATTGAATTAGTAGATTTAGGAATGAAAATTAGAAATGCCCTGTTGAGAAAAACAAAAATAATAAATATTATATTTATACTGACCTTGTTTTTTCCTTCGAATACTTATAGTTACTTACTTCAAGGCGTTTTCTTAGTCGGTTTGATTTTATCCTCACCAGAGGTTAATCATAATAGATTTTCAACTCATTTTAAATTGTTGAAAATGAGTTTTATTTTATGGATAAGTATATCATTTATATATAACGTAGTTGTTCAAACAACTTTTTATAAAGATTCATTGATAAAAATATCATACATCTCAATGTTGATTCTTTTTTTTCCAATTTCTGGTAATTTTAAGATTTATAGTAATACATTAATTATTTGTTTATCAATTATTGTTATCTCACAAATCGCCTATATTTTAAATATTCCTTTTGTTGTGAATTTGATAAATATTTTCTATCCAGATGATATTTATTCGTTGAAATCAGAATATTTGCTTTCAAATTCCTCAAATGGTTTTTTAAATATGAGATATGGAGGGTTATTCAGGAATCCTAATCACTGTGGTAGAATTGTTTCATTACTATATGCAATTTATTTAATAGATATAAAAAAATCGAAAATATTAATGAATGCGTGCGTTCTCGTATTGTTCTTGTTTTCAATTCTTTTAACGGGAAGTCGAACAGCTTTTTTGGTTGTGACGTTGTTAACTGTTTTTTTTGTTCATAAAAATATATTTGTGAGATATAAAGGCGTTTATTTTCCTTTTTTTATTCTTACATTGTTATTCGCTTTGTATTTTGGAGATTTCAGAATTGAAAGTCGGATTTTTGATTTTTCAGAGTTGAGTGGTGGGGATAAACATTCGAGTTTGACTATCAAGTTAAATTTTTTGTTAGATTATATAGATAATACACTCCTTAGACAACCTTTAGACCTAATTTTTGGTACATTTAATGTTGACAATGGTGAAAATTTTGTTCTTGATGGTAATTCAAGAATTAAGAATTTTGATTCCGAAATTGGTTATTTAATTTTTTCGATTGGATTTGTAGGATTATCATTATTATTATGGTTTTACAGAAACTGTTTACAGAACAACCCAAAGGAATACACATATGTTAATGATTTTGTTGGTGTGGTCAATTTCGAGTGCAGTATTAACAAATATGAAGTTTTCATTTTTGTTTATGTTGGTTTTAAGTCTATATTATCAACGAAAAAATAAATCAAAGGAAGAACTATATGAAGGAAGAAATAAGATTGTTTGACGAAGTAATTGATAAGGAATGTATAAATGCCTTTATAGAAAACAGAAAGGAATCTTATGGTCACCAATATAGAGAGTCTGAAAACTGGTTTTTTTGGAAGTTTTATGGACGACCCGATACCAAGTCAAGGCTATCGTGTTTGTTTTTTGAGAATCAAATTTTTGGATGTAATAGTTTCTGTAGCTACCCATTAGTTTTTGAAAAAAGAAGAATAAATGCTCTTTTAACATATGAGAATTTTGTTCACCCAAAATTTCAAAAAAAAGGAATATTTAAAAAGTTAATTGAACTATCTGAAAAAAATTCTGTTGTAGAAAATTTCAGTCTGTTAATGGCTTTTCCAAACGTAAAAAGTTTACCCGGCTATTTAAGTAGGGAGTGGACACATATTGAAGGGTATATTAATTATTGGTTAAAACCTATATTTAGTCGTCGATTATTGTTAAACGTTTTTGATATTAGAAAAAAATTTGTCGCTGATATTGATGGTGTTAAAAATAGATTCGAGTTTGAAGAGTTTAATGAAAGTTTTTATAGCAATGTTATTACTAGTTTTTGGGATAAAAAGTCACTAGAATGGAGGTTTAACGAAAGGCCTCAATCTAAATATATGTTCTTTAAAACTTCAAAACTTGAAAGTGTGCTTCGACTTGGTCAAAGAGGTAAACTCATCGAATTACAGATTCTTTATTTAAACCCAATAAACGACAGGCTTAGTAAACATGATTTTAAGGAATTGGAAAAAAAAAATACGTAAAAAGATGGAATTTGACTTAATTAGTTTCCCTATATCTTATGACAATCCTTTTAATAAAATGATAAAAAAAAATTGGTTTTATAGTTTCAAATCGGGTGCTAACTTTGTCTATAAATCAAATACTGACTGTTATAAGAATATTAAAATAAGTTTAAGTGGAATCGATTTTCATACTTATTAACTGAAATGAGAAGATTAATTAGAAATCTATTTTTGAATCTGGCTGGTAGTGTAAGTAGGCCAAAATCAGGAGTACATATCATCAATTCTCATTATGTACATAATGGAATATTACACGTTGAGAAAGACAAGGAAGCTTTTAGGTCATTTGTTAAACTGTTAACAAAGAATTGTGAATTAATAAGAATAGAAATAGCGGTTGAAATGATTTCTTCTGGAGAAATAGTTGACAAACCATATGTTGCATTTACTTTCGATGACGGGTTTGAGGAATGTTATTCTGTTATTGCGCCAGTATTGGAGGAATATGATTGTAATGCTGCTTTTTTTATAAACTCGAACTACGTGGAAGCAGATGATGTGTATCAAAAGGAATTTCATGAACGAATTAAGGTTTATAATAAAAAACCGATGAATTGGAGTCAGATTGCTACCCTTTTAAAAAGAGGACATGTGATTGGTAGTCATACATGTGATCATTTGGATATGGCTCAATTAACTGATGCTGAATTGGAGTTCCAACTACAAACAAATAAGGAAACTCTTGAATCCATTTTAGATTATAAATGTGATTTTTTTGCATGGCCTTATGGACAAAATTCACATTTTTCCGAACTTGCGTTAAAAAAAACATTGAAATATCACAAATACATTTTCAGTAGTTCAGATTATAAAAAATATTTTTCTTATTTAGGTAAGGTAATTAATAGAAGGCATATAGAGCCATTTTGGTCAAAGTTTCACATAAACTTTTTCTTGGCTGTCAGAAAGATAAAATGATTTTAATAGATGCTTTACATATAAATAATAGTGGCGGTAAAATACTTTTAGATTATCTCATAGAATCTATTGAATCAGCTGGCTTAAAAGTATTCTATTTGTTGGATTCAAGAATAGAGGAC
Source organism: uncultured Flavobacteriaceae bacterium (assembly GCA_943789365.1). Lineage (GTDB taxonomy): Bacteria > Bacteroidota > Bacteroidia > Flavobacteriales > Flavobacteriaceae > Flavicella. Next base: position 2,306,527 of record CALSTV010000001.1, read on the forward strand.
GAGCATCCATTAATAAGAAACAATATAGTTCAATACATGGAGGCGAGTTTTATGAATCGATATGGTTTTTATAAGCAAGAAGGAAAACGATTTGGGCTAGTATTCTGTTTTGGTAATCTTCCTCCTGCGATAAGGTTGGATGCAGAAGTTTATACATATTTTCATCAAAAACTATTTTTAAAAGTGCCTTCAAATCTCGAATTTTTCTCGAAACTCTCATTGTGGTTAAAATCTGGAATAGTGGGAAGGATGAAAAATAATACGGATTATTGGGTTGTTCAGACGGATTTAATGAAAAGAGAATTTTCTGCTAAATTTAAGGCAAAAGATGATGAAGTTTTGGTAATACCATTTTATCCTTCAATGAGATTAAAATCATCTAGTATTATGACTAGGCGAAAAAATTCATTTTTATTCGTAAGTTCGTACAATGTTCATAAAAATCATGAAAATCTGTTAATTGGGTTTAAAAAGTTTTATGATATTAATAAATTAGGAGAATTACACCTGACATTATTTGAAGATTCTTCCGAAATTATTTCAAAAGTAAAAAAGATGCAGGCAGATGGATATCCAATAATCAACCATGGGTTTATCACAAGACAAAAATTGTTGCCGATTTATAATTCTGTTGAATATATTGTATACCCTTCATTTTCAGAAAGTTTTGGATTAGGCATAATTGAAGGTATTGAAAACGGTTGTAAAGTTCTTGGAGCGGATTTAGATTATATGAAAGCTGTTTGTATTCCAGATGTGGTCTTTGATCCTTATTCGATAGATGAAATTAAAAAAGGTTTTGAAAATGCTGTTAAGTTAAAAGAAGTGAAGACGGTACAGTTAACATTTAATGAGATAGATAAAATACTCCAATTATTAAAAATAAAATAGATGGTTATTAAAGATAAAATTTTGCTTATCACTGGTGGGACTGGTTCCTTTGGAAATGCTGTTTTAAAAGGATTTATCAATTCTAGTCTGAAAGAAATCAGAATTTTTTCAAGAGATGAAAAAAAGCAAGAAGACATGCGAATTCTATACATGAATTCTAAACTGAAATTCTACATAGGAGATGTTCGAGACTATGATAGCGTTAACAATGCAATGTTAGGGGTAGACTATGTCTTTCATGCAGCAGCATTGAAACAGGTGCCTTCCTGTGAGTTTTTTCCATTGGAAGCAACCAAAACAAATGTATTTGGAACTTCAAATGTCATAAAGGCTGCGGTAAATAATAAAGTTAAAAGGGTTGTTTGTTTGAGTACAGACAAAGCAGCCTATCCTATTAATGCTATGGGGATATCTAAAGCATTAATGGAAAAAGTAGCGATTGCGGAATCACGAAATATTCCTGAAGGGGGGACCAATAGTTTGTATAACCCGATACGGTAACGTCATGGCTTCAAGAGGTTCAGTGATACCTCTATTTATTAATCAAATCTCCAAAGGTGAGCCTCTTACTGTAACAGATCCCAAAATGACACGTTTTTTAATGTCATTGAACGAAGCTGTAGATTTAGTTTTATACGCTTTTACAAACGGGAAACAAGGAGATTTATTTGTGCAAAAGTCACCAGCATCTACCGTCGGAGACCTCGCAGAAGCAATGAAGTCTATTTATGATTATAACAGAGAAATCAAAATTATCGGAACTCGTCACGGCGAAAAATTGTATGAGACCCTCTTAACAAAGGAAGAGTTTATAAAAGCGGAAGACTTAGAAGGGTATTATAGAGTACCTGCTGACAATCGCGATTTAAACTATGGAAAATACTTTAAGGAGGGAAATAAGGAACTCTCAGTTTCAGAAGAATACCATTCCCATAATACGGTTCAATTAAATGTTGCGGAAACTAAAAAGAAAATTTTAGCTTTGGATTATGTTGAAGAATTAAACAAATTGAAATATGAGAAATAAACCTGAACTGATTCAAGGAGGGGTTTTTGAAGATGAACGTGGACGATTAGACTTTGTCAATGGATTCGACATGGACAGTATCAAAAGATTTTATTTTAGCGTCAATAATTCTGTCCATTTTTTTAGAGCTTGGCAAGGGCATAGAATAGAAAGCAGATGGTTTCTTTGCGTGAGCGGAGCATTTGAAGTCAAATTAATAAAAGTTGATAACTGGGAGATTCCTTCAAGTGATTTAGTTCCAGATAAATATGTATTAAGAGCTGAAGATCCGCAAATTTTATTTATTCCTCCCGGGTATGTAAACGGATTTCAAGCGTTAGAAGAGAATTCAAAACTAATGATACTTTCAAACTATGAGTTAGGAGTTAATACAAATGATGATATTAGGTATTATAATACCTACTGGAAATAAATATGAAAAGAAAAATAGGAATTACTGGCCAATACGGTTTTATAGGTTGGCATTTGTACCATACACTGGGATTAGATCCTGAAGCGTATGATAGAATCTCATTCGAACGATCATTCTTCAATAGCGAAGACAAATTAGATACTTTTGTTAGTCAATGTGATGTTATCGTTCATTTGGCTGCACTGAATCGGCACAATGACCCGAAGGTTATCTATGACACCAATATTCTATTGGTAAAAAAAATGGTAGCATCCCTTGAAAGAACAAATTCCAATGCGCACGTTATCATGTCTTCCTCTTCTAAAGAAAATAATGATAATGAATATGGGAAATCAAAAAAAGAGGGGAGGGAATTGTTTTTAGATTGGGCAAATAATTCAAAAGGTACTTTTTCAGGTTTACTCATTCCAAATGTGTTTGGCCCTTTTGGTAAGCCAAATTATAATTCTGTAGTAGCTACATTTTGTCATAAAATAACTTCAAATGACAAACCCGAAATTCATGTTGATAGTACGGTTAGTTTGATTTACATAAATGAATTAATCCAAGAAATCATAAAGATTATTCAAATTGGTCATGCAGTTAATAAAATGACGATAGCTGCGACCTCACATATTAAAGTATCGAAGATTTTAGCTTTGTTAAATTCCTATAAATCTGTATATCAGTTAAATGGAGAGATTCCAGCACTTTCGACTGGGTTCGAATTGAATCTTTTTAATACATTTCGTTGCTATATGGATGTTAAAAACCATTTTCCAGTAAAATTTAAACAGAATACAGATCTCAGAGGTTCTTTTGTTGAGATAATCCGTTTGGGTTTGGGAGGACAAGTATCTTTCTCTACAACAGTACCTGGAATCACAAGAGGGAATCATTTTCATATTAGGAAAATTGAACGTTTTGCTGTAATCAAAGGAAAGGCATTGATACAATTGAGAAGAATTGGTACAGATGAGGTATTAGATTTTTACCTCGATGGAGATGAACCTGCATATGTGGATATGCCCATTTGGTATACGCATAATATTAAAAATATAGGAGAAGAGGTTTTATATACGAACTTTTGGATTAATGAGCCCTATAACTCTGAAGATTCAGATACCTATTTTGTTGAAGTTTAAATTGATAATAAAATGAAGAAATTAAAAGTTCTTACCGTCGTAGGTACACGTCCCGAAATTATTAGACTTCTCAAGGGTTTTGTTGAAATTGGACGATTCAGATAGTATTGAGCATATTCTTAGTTCATACAGGGCAAAATTATGATTATGAATTAAATGAAGTTTTTTTTAGTGATTTAGGGCTTAGGAAGCCTAATTACTTTTTGAACGCGGCCGGTAGGAAGTGCGACTGTAACCACTGCTGGTCAAATATTAATTAATATTGATCCTGTCTTGGAAGATGTACGATCCTGATGCTTTTTTAGTTTTGGGAGATACAAATTCTTGCTTATGCGCTATCGCAGCAAAGAAAAGAAAAATACCAATATTTCATATGGAAGCTGGAAACCGTTGTTTCGATCAACGCGTCCCTGAAGAGACAAATAGAAAGATTGTTGATCATATTGCCGATATTAATCTTACTTACAGCGATATTGCTCAGAGAATATTTATTGCGAGAAGGACTGTCGGCGGATAGGGTAATTAAAACAGGGTCCCCTATCTATGAGGTTGTAAATGCATATAATAGGCAGATTGATGCTTCTGATGTTCTTGAATGATTTAAAATTAAAAAAAGGACAGGATATTTTCTGGTTTCTGCTCATCGTGAAGAGAACATAAATTCTACAAATTTTATAAAATTGGTGGAAGGTTTTAAATATCAATTGCCGAGAACATATAAAATACCTGTTATTGTATCTACACACCCTAGAACAAGAAATAAGATTAATGAAACAGGAGTTAAATTTAATTCGTTTATTCAGCTGATGAAGCCTTTGGGTTTTCATGATTACAACAATTTGCAAAAAAATGCAAAAGTTGTGTTGTCAGATAGTGGTACAATTTCAGAAGAGTCTTCTATTATGAACTTTAGATCTTTAAATATAAGAGAAGCTCATGAAAGACCTGAGGCAATGGAAGAAGCTTCAGTAATGATGGTAGGTCTAAATATAGAAAGAGTACTTCAAGCGTTAGAAGTTTTAGAAAAACAAGAAATTGGTGAAAAACGATTATTGCGAGAAGTAGCTGATTATTCAATGCCTAATGTTTCAGATAAAATAGTTCGAATAATATTATCATACACCGATTACGTAAATAGAGTGGTTTGGTCGAAATAAAAAAAATGAAAATTTTAATCGTTTCACAATATTTCTATCCAGAAAATTTTAGGGTTAATGATATTGCATTTGATTTAGCGAAGAAAGGTCATGTGGTTACAGTTCTGACGGGTAAACCTAATTACCCCAAAGGGCGCTTTCATGATGGGTATAATTTCTTGAATAAAGGTGAAGAAATTATCAACGGGGTGCACATAATTCGAACGCCTATTTTCCCGAGACTAGATGGTAGTGCAAAGTTTTTAATTTTGAATTATTTGTCATTTTGTTTCTTTTCTTTATTTTCAATATTATTTCGGATTAAGGGAGATTTTGATGTAATATTTTCTCATTTACCTTCACCATTGACATCAGCATTACCTGGAATTTGGTTGAAGAAAAAATTTAAGGTTCCATTAGTTATGTGGGTACTGGATTTGTGGCCGGAAAGTGTAAGTGCAAATAGTAGTATTAAAAAGGGCTTTTTGTATGAAAGAATAAAAGGTCTTGTACAATATATTTACAACAATTCAGATAAAATATTAGTAAGTTCTAATTCCTTTAAAACATCGATTATCGAAAATTTTAGTATTAATTGTAAAAAGGTTGATTTCTTTCCAAACTGGGCGGAGGACGTGTTTCTTGAATCGAAACCTACTGAAGAAACCCCATGTTTCCCCGATGGGTTTAATATTGTTTTTGCCGGAAATATTGGAGACTCTCAAGATTTTGAAAATATTTTAAAAGCTGTTGAATTAACAAAAGGTAAAGGAATTAATTGGATAATAATAGGTGAAGGAAGAAAATTAAAATGGGTTAAAAAAGAAGCAACTCATAAGGAGTTGGATAATTTGTTTCTGCTTGGTCGTTATCCTATCGAAAGAATGCCTGGATTTTTTAATAAGGCAGATGCAATGTTGGTCGCTTTAAAAAATGAGCCTACTTTTTCTCTTACAATTCCGGCAAAAATCCAAGCTTATATGGCATCATCAAAAATAATCGTAGCGATGCTAAATGGTGAAGGGAACGAACTTATTAAAAAGAGTAGAGCAGGTGTCTCGGTTAGAGCGGGTGATTATGTATCATTAGCTAATGAAGTTGTGAGGTTACAAGGAATATCTAAGGAGGAAAGAGAAATGATGGAAAAAAAGTCTAAGGAATATTATGATAGATATTTTAATAAGAAAAAATTGTTCTTGCAATTACAAGAAGTTTTAAATTATTCTGAATCATGAAGAATCTTCTTGTTTCCGGTATATCTGGTTTTGTAGGTAGTAATTTGAGAGAGTATTTAATTAAAGATATTTCGATAACTGGAGTTTCTAGAATTGTTGAACATCCTTCCTGTATCTTGTATGATAGACTTTCTGTTAAAACGTTTGATGAATTTAATTCATTTATACACCTGGCTGGTAAAGCACACGATCTTAAAAACACTTCCGAAGAAAAAGATTATTTTCAAGTCAATACAGAGCTAACTAAAAAGCTATTCAATCAATTTCTCAACAGTGATTGCGAAACCTTTATCTACATGAGTTCGGTAAAGGCAACGGCTGATGTTGTTGATGGTGTTTTAAGCGAAACGAATATCTCCAATCCAGTTACCGCCTATGGAAAATCGAAATTGGCAGCCGAACAGTATATTTTGAAACAAGAGTTGCCTAAGGGTAAAAGAGTTTATATACTTCGCCCATGTATGATACATGGACCTAATAACAAAGGAAATTTAAATTTGTTGTACAGTTTTGTAAAAAAAGGCATTCCCTATCCTTTCGGGGCGCATAGAAATCTGCGGTCCTTTGTCTCCATCGATAATTTGTGTTTTATTATCAAGGAATTGTTAGAAAACCAAAAGATTCCTTCAGGAATTTATAATATCGCAGACGATGAGGCTTTGTCAACAAATGATTTGGTATCTCTAATCGGGAAAGTGTTGCAAAAACCTGCAAAAATACTCAACTTGCCCAAAGGATTAATAAAGGTAATTGCAAGAATAGGGGATATACTGCCAATACCCATAAACTCCGAACGTTTGCAAAAACTGACAGAGAACTATGTCGTATCGAACAAAAAAATAAAGGCAGCAATAGGCAAAGAGCTGCCATTGACAAGCAAAGAAGGTTTGGTGAAGACACTTCGATCGTTTGATTAGATTGTCTTTTGGTCTTATAGTCTTCTTGTCCCCTAGTCAGAAATTCATAAATATTAAACCAGCCAACCAGCCAACCAGCCAACCAGCCAACCAGCCAACCAGAAGACCAGCCAGACCAGAAGACCAAATAACTCAAAAACATGACAACCTATATTATCATCACAAGCTTCCTAATCATAGCTTCCCTAGTATATCTTAAACTAGCAGAGCATTTCAATATCGTTGATAAACCCAATGAAAGGAGTTCGCATACCATTCCTACGATCCGCGGAGGAGGGATACTATTTTTAGGAGCACTTTGGTTGTACTTTATAAGCTCAGGTTTTCAATACCCTTATTTGATTTTAGGAGCTACCTTAATTGGAGGAATTAGTTTTATAGATGACTTAAAAACATTGAGTTCAAAACTCAGATTGCCTTTTCAATTTTTTGCTATTGCCTTAGTTTTGATAGAAATTGGAATGCTTACTGACTCGTGGTGGTTGTTAGTGTTGGTTTTGATTATAGGGGTAGGTTTTATCAATATTTATAATTTTATGGATGGAATCAATGGTATTACCGGGCTTTACAGTTTGGCAGTGCTTTCTGGGGTCTATGTGCTGAACATAGAAGTTCAACTTATAAACCCCGACTTAATTCGATACCTTATGATTTCCTTAGGGGTGTTCGGATATTACAACTTTAGGAAAAAAGCGCGCTTCTTTGCAGGCGATATTGGTAGTATATGCATTGCTGTACTTTTGTTTTTTATGGGAGGAACACTTTTATATCAATTACAAGCTCCTGTTATAATTTTATTAGTCGTAGTCTACGGAGCCGACTCCATGATTACCATAGCCAATAGAACACGGATGGGACAAAATATTGTGGAGCCCCACCGAATGCATCTATATCAAAAATTAGTGGATATATATGGCGTTTCACATTTAAAAGTAGCAAGTATGTATGCGATGCTTCAGATGCTCGTCAATATACTTGTCTTTAAAACCTATACGGCTCCTATAAATATGCAATATACCATCTTGTTTAGCGTTATAGGATTGTTTTTTCTAACCTATGTGATTTTGTTTTATTATATAGAAAAAAGAAAAAACAGTTTGGCGTAGAACTTATGTGAAGCTAGCAAAACAGACAAAAGAAGCAACCAAAACTGCAATCGTAAACCCCGGCACTTTTGCAAATGGATAGAGCAAACGCTCAATTTCAAACAATAGTAGCCCAATCTATGAGTCCACAACAAAGAACAAAATTTTATTTGAGAAAATACCGCTCCATTCTAGGTAATGGTACTTCCTTGTTTTCTTTGAAGACGATTGATTTAGGACTGAGTTTATGGTTAATTCCTTTTTTAATAGCTAAAATTGGGATGTACAACTATGGTGTCTATGCCTTCGCCATGGCCTTGACCTGGTTTTTTGTGAATATATTGAACTACGGTTTCAACTTATCTACCGTTAGAGAGATTGCCACCAATAAGCATCATCCCGAAAGCTTACAGACCATTTTTAATGAGGTGTTGTCTGTGAAATTATTTTTATTTATCGTTTTATTGAGCGTCTATTTTGTCTTGACCTATAGCGTGCCCCAGTTTTCCGACCACAAAACATTGTATATCTGTTGTTCTTTTATTTTGTTTGGCGACTTGTTTTCTTTGCGCTGGTTTTTTATGGGGATAGAAAAAATGAAATTTATAGCATGGATCCATTTCTTTGGAACAGCTATATTTGTGACCTTGGTACTCATCAATATTCAATCCGAAAATGATTTTGATCGTGTTCCGTTGTACCAAGCGATCGGTATGAGTTTTACCTCTTTTATCTCCTTTGTATGGGTGGTTCGCAAATACAAATTCAAAATTCAACTTTTTTCAATGTCAAGAATTTTGAAGTATTTAAAAGATAACTTTAGTGCTTTTATCAGCCTTTTGCTACCTTCTACCTATGGCACTTCCTTGGTCTTTTTAGTGGGGGCATTTGGACTGCCCACCATGGCCGGTTTTACACAGATTGGCGTAAAAGTAGCGGGTGCATTCTCGACACTAACCAATATTTTGACCAATGTGTATTTTCCGGTGTTCAATAGGGTGAAAAGTACCATGGATCGTACCCGAAAGTTTTTAATCTTAGTGGGCTTTTACGCTTCCGTCCTTATGTTTTTGTTTGGCGGGTTTTTAATTGAATATTGGTTGCATTTTGAGAAGGCATCAGAGATTCAAAATGTGCAATTAATTGTGCAACTTATGAGTCCCGTACCTTTTTTAATGGCCGTCATCTCCAGTTATGGTGTGAATGGTTTATTGGTGTTGTTTCAGGATAAAATATTTGGACGTATTACCATAATATCTTCTTTCATTATGTTGCTATTCGCTATTCTATGTGTTCCGATATTTCCAGTATTTGGAGGCGCATTGGCTTTCTTGATAGGGAGAATGGTGTATGCCGGACTTTCTTTTTATTTCTTTAATGTAGGACATGGAACTACCAATTAAAAAAAATAAAATTTTATACGGGGTAGCTTTGTCCTTGTTGCTCTTTGCTAGCTTTGAATGTTTTTGGCAAATAGAAGATTTAAATGACCTTTCAATTCCGATACTGTTTTTTTTAATTGCTGTGTTGTCAGTATGGGGACTTTTTTTCGGAAAAGAGGGAAATACATTGCTTTTGAATACATCGTTTTGTCTGTTTTATTATTTCTTTTTTTCAATATGTCCAATCATCCAATTTAAAAACAAGACTGTTTTTCAATATTCAGCACCCATACCCAATGAGATGTATCGTCATGCGGGCGGGGTTTTATTGCTAGTTCTCATAGGCTATTTGTTGGTTTATAAAATAGGGTCCCGATATTTAATAAAGTGTATCCATAAAATAACAGTACCTAAAATTGAAAGGAGATTGCCGCTTTGGTTTTGTTACATTTGTACTGGTCTGGCGATACTGCTTTATTTCTATTTATTGGATTTTAATTGGCATTTGCTTTTGTTTCGGCCCTATGCAATAGATCTAAAAGCAAACACCAATTTTGGTTTGATAGGCTACTCATTATTTAATATACTCAAATTAGTACCTTTCGTAGTATTTCTATTGTATCAATGGCAAAGTAAAGTGTTTACTAAGCACAGTGTTGTTTTACTCTTGTTTCTGCTTGTTACTTGTTTTCCTACGGCGCTTTCTAGAGCGTCCATCGCTATTATTTACATGCCTGTACTTTTAATATTAGTTCCCAAAATTGGAGAGAAATATAACTATTTGGTGGTTTACCTCATTGGAGTCTTGATGATCTTTCCAATCTCTAACTCTTTTCGTTTGTGGAGTGAAGGTGTTTTTTATTTTGCATTTGAATCTTTTAATTCAGGTGACTTCGATGCCTTTCAGAATTTTGCTCTATTGTTAGAAGCATCTATTGTTACCGAAGGTAGACAATTGCTGGGTTCCATCCTGTTTTTTGTTCCTGAGACAATTTGGATCGACCGACCTATAGGTTCAGGTGCAATGCTAGCAGAACAGTTAGGGTTTAAGCATACTAATATTGCAATGCCTTTTTTTGGAGAAGGTTTTGTGAATTTTGGATATTTTGGGATACTCCTATTCTTACTAATAATTACGTTTTTTAATGTGATACTCGATACCTTATTTTTAGAAAAACGATTGACCACATTTTGGAAGTATATTTTTTATTCTTTTTTAGGAATTGAATTCATACTCATGCGCGGTGACCTTTGGAATTCAATTAAAATAATAAGCAGTTTTGTACTTGCTTATTTTGTTGTAATGATTTTTTATTATCTTATAACGAATCTAAAAGCAGTATCGGTCTCCAAAAATCTGATTGTTAAAAAATAATATTTTGCCGTCGATGCACAAGTATCATAGTAAGACCCAATTGAAACAAAAGACACTCCTAATAGTTGTCAATGTCGATTGGATTTTTATTTCCCATCGCTTAGCCATAGGAGAAGCAGCGGTCAAAGCTGGATACCATGTCATTGTGGCTGCTAAGGATTCAGGAGAATCAGCTAAAGTCATTGAAAAAGGGATGGAATTTAGAGACATACCTTTTTCTAGATCAGGAACTCATCTTGTTCAGGAATTGAAATTACTATGGCAGCTTTACAAATTATATAGAGAAATTCAACCAGATTTGATTCACCAAATCACAATGAAACCTCTGATTTACGGTTCTATCGTGGCTCGGTTGTTGCGAATAAAAACGGTGAACGCCATCAGCGGATTGGGGTATAATTTTACAAATGATAGGAAAACCATAGTGCAACGCTTCATGGTTTGGATGCTGAGGTATGGATTTGCTAAAAAAGAAAATCACCTAATCTTTCAGAATAAAGATGATTTTAAGGAATTAAAAGAGCTGAAGGTAATTCCTAAATCGGCATCAATTCATTTTATTAAAGGGGTTGGAGTAGTATTGGAGTCCTATCGTTTTGGGAAAACATCTAAAGATTCAATGATTAAAATCGTCATGCCTTCAAGAATGTTGTGGGATAAGGGGGTCAAAGAATTTGTGGAAGCCGCGCGATTGTTAAAAGAAAAATACCTGAGTAAAGTACAATTTGACTTGTATGGTAAAATAGACAAAGAAAATAAAATGGGCGTTCTAAAGTCTTATTTAGAAGCACAAGAGATTGATAACTATTTAAAATGGCATGGCCATCAAAACGAGATGTTGGCAAAATACAAAACTGCGGATATAGTTGTCTTGCCCTCGTATAGAGAAGGGATTCCAAGAACTTTGATAGAAGCCTGTGCAGCAGGATTGCCAATAGTAACCACCACAGCAATAGGTTGCAGAGACTGCGTAGAAGAAGGTAAAAATGGCTACAAAGTCCCAGTAAAATCAGCATCTGCTCTGACAGAGGCTATTGAAAAATTGATTCTTTCTCCCGAGGACCGCATTCGTATGGGAGCATATAGTCGTAAAAAAGCAGAACGCGAATTTAATCAGAAAGACGTTGTGAAACGGCATTTGGAAATCTATAAACAGCTGCTTGAATAGTTAGATTATAGAATGATCAAGAAGAGATGTTAAAAAAACAGCTAGAGTGTTTTTGCCGAATTCGGAAGGATAGTAAGAAGAAGTTTAAAATAAAATTATGAATTGCTGGTTGGGGGTTTTTCTCCAGCATCGCATAGGAGAAAAGCGATTAAAAAGACCTGCATGACTAGCAAGAAAACCAATTGGCATCACAACATTTATATAACCCAATCACTCGCAAACTTCAAGATTAATAACTATGTCGAAACGAGACATCAAATTAAGTCAAACTCGGTTGTCTGATACGACCTCGAAATACCTTGAGAAGCTCTTGCGAGCGAATCAGAATGGAGAGGACTATCCTGTTGTTCAAGATTTTGAAGCTAAAATTTGTGAGTATATCGGTGTCCCTTATGGATGTGCTTTGATCTCAGGTACTGCAGCACTGCATTTAGGTTTCCAAGTATTGGGTGTACAAAAGGGAGACACGGTGCTCTGTAGCAGTTTTACCTTTGCTGCATCTGCATTCCCTATTACATATTTAGCAGCCAAGCCTATTTTTATAGATGTTGAAATTGGCACTTGGAACCTATGTCCTGTATTATTAGAGCAAGCCATTACCTCAGAAATTTCGAAAGGGCAAAAACCAAAAGCGATTGTTGTAGTCCATAGTTATGGGGTGCCAGCCCAAATGGATGCTATTGTACAAGTTTCAAAAAAGTACCAAATACCCGTTTTGGAAGACGCTGCCGAAGCTTTAGGTGCAACTTACAACGGAAAACCAGTGGGAGCATTTGGTGATTTGGCGGTGTTTTCTTTCAATGCCAATAAAGTCGTAAGTACTTTAGGGGGTGGTATGTTGGTAGGTAAAAACCGGACACTACTAGACAAAGCAAAGTATTTGGCGACGCAAGCAAAACTCGATACGCCGCATTATGAACATACGGAAATAGGCTATAATTATAGCATGTCTCCTCTGGCGGCAGCGGTGGGCATGGCTCAATTGGAGTTGCTTCAGTCCGAAATTCAAAAAAGAAAAGCGGTATTTGAATACTATCAAAACGAATTGAAAAACTACAAAGAAATTCAGTTTTTAGATGGGAATAAAACCACAGTTTCCAATGGTTGGTTAACCTGTATACAAACACCCTCATTTGCATTTCGCGAACAATTAAGACTTCGTTTGAAAAAAGAAGGTATCGAATCTAGACCTTTGTGGAAACCCATGCATCAACAACCGGTTTTTGCCAATGAAACCGCCTATGTTAATGGAAACTCTGATGCTTTGTTTGAAAAGGGACTCTGTTTACCCAGTAGTGCCCATTTGTCTGAACAGGAATTGAAAAGAGTGATAGGTTGTGTGAAAAACAATTGACAGAAAATTAATTGTTTCACTTCTTTCTTCGTTCTTTACTTAACCTACCTGCCACCTGCCACCTCTTTCCTCCACACATTTTACCCAGAGACACAAAAGAGTTGTCAAAAAAAAAACTTAACTTTGTCGTCGAGCACTGCCCCAATCATTTCCAGTTCTAAAAAGACAGAAAGGAGTATTAATGCCGTAGAAGAATGATAAAATCATATTTAGTAAATTCCGCACAAAAGAACGTATCCCGTTGGTTGGTACTCTTTATCGATACCTTTTTGGTGGTGCAAACTTTTATTGCGGCCTATTTTATTCGATTTAACTTTTCACTCAATTTTGATCTTACCCAACTCTTTTATGAAATTCCTGTCATTGTCATTTTGGCCATTGTCAGTTTTTTGATCATAGGGTCTTATAAAGGAATTATCCGTCATACGGGACTAAAAGACGCATTAAACGTATATGTAGGGGTCAGTCTGCTTTCTGGCTTAATGATTTCAGTGGTGTTGGTAAATCGTATTTTATTTATCAACCCAAGGTTTACCATCCCAATTTCTATTATTGTCATCCACTACTTATTGAATATCATTCTTTTGATTACCAGTCGTTTTGTGTTTAAGTACATCTATGGTAGTATTGCATCGAGTTTGAATAAACCGATTCCAGTGTTGATCTATGGAGCAGGAGAAATGGGGGCCATCATGTATTCTACCTTGAACAGAGACTCCGAGTCTGGGTTTAAAATCATAGGATTTATTGATGACAATAAGGCAATCGTAGGAAAAAAAATAAATCGTTTGCCAATTTTTAGCGCGGAAGAGATCACAGATAGTTTTGTTCGTGAACATAAAATTAAGGAGATCATCATCGCCATCCAAAAAATAAAACCAAGACGCCTGTTAGCCATTGTGGATAGTATGTATCTTTTGGATATAGAAGTCAAAATAGCACCGCCTATTTCAAAATGGATCCATGGTGATTTACAGGTCAAGCAAATTCAACAAGTGAAGATTGAAGATTTATTAGAACGCAGTCCCATCAACCTCGATAATCCACTGGTCAAAGGAGAATTGGAAGGTAAGACCATACTTGTCACCGGAGCTGCAGGCTCTATTGGGTCTGAAATTTCGAGGCAAATTGCAAGCTATGACTGTATGCAATTGGTATTGGTCGATCAATCGGAATCGGCTTTGTACGATTTGGAGCAAGAATTAAAACGCAATAAAACTGGAAATGCCAAGGTCTTGGTAGCCGATGTTCGGGATTTAGACTGTATGAGTCATGTATTTGCTAGCTATCAACCTCATGTGGTTTTTCATGCCGCTGCCTATAAACACGTACCCTTGATGGAGGAAAATCCGTATGAGGCAGTGAAAATAAATGTAAACGGAACCAAAAACATTGCCGATTTATCCATGCTATACAAAGTTGAGAAAATGGTCATGGTTTCAACTGATAAGGCCGTAAATCCGACCAATGTAATGGGCGCCACAAAACGGGTGGCAGAAATGTATGTGAGCTGTATGAACAAAAAAGCAGCAGGTGCCACCAAATACATCACCACTAGATTTGGAAATGTGTTGGGGTCTAACGGTTCGGTGATTCCCTTGTTTAAAAAACAAATTGAAGAAGGAGGTCCTTTAACATTGACCCACAAAGAAATTACCCGATTTTTTATGACCATCCCCGAAGCCTGCCAATTGGTTATCGAAGCGGGGGCTATGGGCAAAGGAGGAGAGATTTTTATTTTTGATATGGGGGCCTCCGTTAAAATTTACGACTTGGCGAAGCGCATGATTCAATTGTCCGGCTTGCGTTACCCGGAAGACATTGATATTAAAGTGACAGGATTGAGGCCAGGTGAAAAATTGTACGAAGAACTCTTAAATGATGGAGAAAACAGCATGCCAACCCATCATGAAAAGATAATGATAGGAAAAGTGAGCGAGATAGATTGTAAAACAGTGATCGACAAGATAGAATTACTTTGCAGTGAAAATACGGTTTTGAACGGTTTGCATACCGTAAAAAAAATCAAAAAAATTGTACCTGAATACCTTTCTCAAAATTCTGCGTTTGCTTCTTTAGACGAACAAAAAATTGAGGTGGAATAGAAATTCTAAAAATGACGATGAAAAAAAACAATTCTACCTATATTTGCAGACAAATAATGTATATGAAATCAATCAAAGCGTTTGCTGTTGTCAATCTGTTTCTCTTTTTACTCAATTCTTGCGCTCCAAAAAAAGATGTGGTGTATTTTGGAGGGGTTGATACACTCCAAGTAGCCAAGGCAAACCTCAGTTATGCACCTGTGTATAAAGCAGACGATCAATTAGCGATCACGGTTTCAGCCCTAGATAATGCAGCGGCCTTACCTTTTAATTTACCTGTGGCTAGCTTTAATACCGACGGGAAGAGTGCAGTAGGTACTCAACAACTACAAACCTATTTGATAGCGAAAGACGGATCCATTAATTTTCCGCAGTTGGGGACGCTACAAATGGCAGGGTTGACCCGTTTGCAAGCCATAGACTTATTCAATGAAAAGCTAGCCCCTTTTTTAGTAGATCCAGTGGTGAACATTACCTTATTGAATTTTAAGGTAACCGTATTAGGTGAGGTGAAAAAACCAGGAACTTATCCTGTAAAAACCGAACGTATTTCGGTGATTGAAGCACTGGGTAAAGCTGGTGATTTGACCATTCATGGGACACGTCAAAATGCCTTGTTGATACGAGAAACGGCAGAAGGGAAACAGTACGAACGCATTGATTTAACGGCATCAGATTTATTTAGTTCCCCGTACTATTATATGCAACAAAACGATGTCTTGTATATTGAACCGAACAAACCCAAAGTCAATTCTTCGGCAACTAGTGCTACCACTGGCGTGTGGATATCCATTACCTCCCTGTTGATCACTATCATTACCTTGATTGTAAAATAAGAATTTCTATGAATACGCAACCAACACATATACAACCTCAAGAGGAAATGGAAGATACCTTGAATCTGAGGGATGAACTTCAAAAATACTTAATACACTGGAAATGGTTTGTGTTATCTGTTTTTGTGTTTTTTAGTGTGACTTTTGTTTATTTGCGTTATGCTACGCCGCAATACCATGTGAGTAGCTCTTTATTGCTAAAGCAAGACCGGGTGGGGATGCGCTCGGAAATGGCAGCCTTTCAAGATTTGGGCATGTTGAATGGGAGTCATACGAATATGTACAATGAAATGGAACGCATGAAATCGAGAACGGTTGCGAAAACAGTCGTAGAGGATTTGCAATTGAACCATCTGTACTTTAAAAAGGGTAGACTTAAGGAATCAGAGATTTTTGCTGGGACTAGCCCTGTCCTTTTGAAGGTCTTAGATACTGCGGCTGTCTATAAAAAATTAGACACTACTTTTTACGTGCGTATGCTGTCCCCGAGTCAATTTGCCTTATTGGATGTAGAAAAAATAGAGACTCGCACTGTTGCCTTTAACACTACCTTTTCAATCAAAGAAGTTTCTTTTGAATTGCACTGGCAAACGGAAGACATTGAAGAAACGATTGGTGAAGAAATTCGTATTCAAATCATACCTGTAGAATATGCCATCAACAGTGTGGTAGGAGGGGTTCAAATAGCACCCACAGATCAAATGTCCGATGTGTTGGTGTTGTCTATGAAACATCCGGTTCGGAATAAAGCAAAAGCAATTGTCAATACCTTGGTGAAAAACTTCCAAAAAATGGACATTTTGGACAAAAGTGAAATAGAAAAAAATACGGCCGACTTTGTCACGGAACGTTTGTTTATCATTCAAGCCGAACTAGATGCGGTGGACAAACAAGCAGAAGCCTATAAAAATGAAAATAAGTTGACAAACGTAGAAAAGGAGTCAGAGCAATTTTTTCAGACCGTAAGTCAAAGTGAACAGGCTTTGTTTGATACCAATACCCAATTAAAATTGGTGGTTTTTATGAAGGAGTACCTGCAAAAGGATGCTGGGACCTATGGATTAATACCTGCTTTAGGTTTTTCAGATCCTGGTATCACAGCTTTAACGGGGCAATACAATGCAGTTGTGTTGGAACGTAACCGAGTACTGCGTAATTCTACGGCTAACAACCCATTAGTTCAAAATTTTGATGCTCAATTAGACAACTTACAGACAAGTTTGCAACAAAGCCTGCAGAATTTAGAAGCTTCGTTGCATATTACCTTAGAGGAGCTCACCAAGCAAGACATGCGCATCAACGATAAGATAGGAACCATTCCTAGAAAAGAGCGAGAGTATAGAAACATTGTGCGTCAGCAAGGTATCAAAGAAGCCTTGTATTTGTACCTATTACAAAAGCAAGAAGAAACTCAGATTTCCTTGGCGGTAATTACGGCCAATTCTAGAGTGATTGATGTAGCCTACGGTTCCAATTCCCCAGTTGCTCCTAAAAAGAAAATTGTTTTATTGGCAGGGATTTTAATAGGAATGTTATTGCCTTTTTCAATTATATACCTACACGATTTGTTAGATAACAAAATGCACAGTCGTAGAGACTTGGAGAAAGTGGTAACGGCACCTATGTTAGGGGATATTCCTATCAATCCAACGAAAGAGCATATTGTAGTAAGAGAAGGGGAGCGTTCCAGTACGGCAGAAGCCTTCCGTTTGTTACGGACAAACTTAGATTTTATGTTGGACGTTGAAAAAGGTTGTCAATCCATATTTGTTACATCTACAACCTCTGGAGAAGGAAAATCTTTTGTGTCTGTCAATTTAGCATCTGCACTGGCCTTGTCCGGTAAGAAAGTAGCCCTTGTGGGGATGGATCTACGAGCGCCTAAAATTACCGCCTATCTCGACGTAGAAAATAAAAAAGGAATTACCAATTATATCATAGATACTTCATTGTCTTTAGAGGATATCAAATTTCAGTTAGAGAAACATGACAATTTAGATATCTATTCTTCAGGTGTGATTCCGCCCAATCCGGCAGAATTATTATTACACGATAGGGTGAAAGGTTTGTTCGCATCATTAAAGGAACATTACGATTATTTGGTAGTGGATACAGCTCCAGTAAACCTCGTAACAGATACTTTAATGATAAGCACATATGCCGATATGTTTGTCTATGTAGCAAGAGCGGATTATTTGGACAAGCGATTGTTGTCTATTCCACAAAACTTGTATACAGATAAACGCCTGCCAAACATGGTAATGCTTATCAATGGTTCAGATTACAAAAAGAGCTATGGCTATGGTTCCTACGGAGCCTATGGATATGGTGAAGAAATTCCTGATCCTTGGTGGAAAACGATTTTTAGAGGGTAGGCTGTCGGCATTTCGACACTGCTATACTGAAAAGGTCAGAGGAAGGAATTCCGTAACGTGAACAACTAGCATCTTAGTTGCTGATTAAGGTCTAATTTCGATCCTATAGTTACTTCTCCAGATTTATGTCCGGGTCAAAGTCAACGTCAGCGTCAGCGTCAAAGTCTATGTGCTCCTAGCCTAGAGACAGCCGTTTTTCTTTCCTATTCTCAATAATTAGCATCAAGACCTTATCGTTTTATAAAAAGACAAATAAATCTTTCTTTCAACGATGCTATATGCGTAAGTATGCGTAAATTTACAGCCAAATTCAAACCTGTAGAAATGCATAAGAAATTCGTTTCTTTGACAATATAATTCATATGAAAAAAATCATAGCTCATTTGTTCAGTACACGGTTAATGGCCGTATTATTTTTAGTTTTTGCTGCCGCTATGGGAGTGGCTACTTTTATTGAGAACGACTATGGGACGCAAACGTCCAAAGCACTGGTTTACAATTCGTGGTGGTTTGAGTTGATCATGCTTTTATTTGCAATTAATTTTTTCGGAAATATCTTTCGATATCGATTGTATAAAAAAGAAAAATGGCCTGTTTTGCTATTCCATCTCTCTTTTTTCTTGATTTTGTTGGGTGCTGGCGTTACGAGATATGTTAGTTATGAGGGAATCATGCCTATCAAAGAAGGAGAAACTTCCAATGTCTTCTTTTCCGATAGAACCTATCTTAAAATAACCATGGATGACAACAAAGATCAAAGAGTTGTTTTAGATCCGATGTTACTTTCCGCATGGGGAACAAATGATTACACCTTTACAACCGATTTTAGAAAACAAGAAGCTGAATTTGAGTTGCTAGATTACATTCCAAATGCCTTTACAAGTTTTAAAGAAAATGATGAAGGAGATCTCTATTTGCATTTTGTAGAATCGAGTAGCGGAAGTCGTCATGATCATTATATTAAAAAGGGAGAGCTTGAAAATGTGCACGGTGTACTCATTGGATTTGCACATAAAAAAAACGCTTTGGTGAATTTTGAGTTTGAAGATGACGAATTTAAAATGGAATCTATGTTTGAGGGTACCTTTTTGAGAATGGCTGATCAATTGAGAGGAACTATTGCTAAGGATACTTTGGAAACATTCAAATACCTCACCTTACACAATATTGCAGGCATGAGCTTTGTAGTGCCAAAACCTCCACTAAACGGAGAAATGGCATTGGTGTCTGGAAATAGTGATGAGCATCCAGAAGACGCCATCAAACTTAAGGTAACTACAAAAAACGAAACCCAAGAAATTTTGGTGCATGGTGGGCAATACAGTTCAAATCCACCAGTGCAATTTACCATGGGAGGTTTGAATTTTAGAGTGGCCTATGGTGCCAATGAAATTCATTTGCCTTTTCAAATCAAATTGAACGATTTTCAATTGGAAAAATATCCTGGTTCCGAAAGCGCTATGTCCTACGCAAGTGAAATTACGGTCATAGATTCTGAGGAGACATTTGACTTTAGGGTATTTATGAATAATATTCTCAATTATAAAGGTTATAAGTTCTTTCAATCGAGCTATAACATCACACCAGAATATGAAGAGACACGTTTGTCTGTGAACCATGATTACTGGGGGACTACAATTACCTATATCGGCTACTTTTTACTATATGCTGGATTGATGCTCATTCTCTTTATGAAAAACACCCGATTCTCTTATTTACGTCATCAGTTGCGCAAATTAAAATCGAAAAAGGCTTTGTCGGTTATCGCTATAATGATGTTGTCAGCCACTACTTCGTTTGCTCAAGAACACGATCATGAGCACGAAGAAGGACACAATCATCAACATGAGGAAAAACAAACGACCACCCAACATGCCAATCATGGTATGGAAATTACGAGTGCGCAAATAGATTCACTTTTGACTTCTAATATCGTTTCAAAATCACACGCTGAAGACTTTAGTAAATTGGTCATTCAAGACGCAGGCGGACGTATGAAACCCGTACATACCTTTGCTTCTCAATTGCTTCGAAAAGTGAGTAAAAGTGATGAATACAAGGGCTTAGATGCGAATCAGGTATTTGTTTCAATTGTTGAAAATCCAAGATTGTGGTTTCAGGTACCTGTCATTTATCTCGAACGCGGTAATGATAAAATTCGTGAATTACTAGGAATCGCTACAACTGAAAAATATGCGCGTTTGATTGACTTTATAGACGATGAAGGGCGTTATAAAATTAAAGGTATTGTTGAAGAAGCACAGAAAAATAACATCAAAAGTAAGTTTCAAAAAGATGCGATCAATATCGACAAAAGAGTCGGATTGCTCTATTCTGCTATTGGAGGCGGAATCTTGCGAATTTTTCCAATTCCAAACGATGAGAATAATACTTGGGTATCGCAACCAGAGTTGTACAATGCACCTTTCTCGGGTATTGACTCTGTATTCGTAAAGCAAATTTTGCCAGTGTATATTCAAACCTTACACGAGTCTAAACTTGCGAATGATTATACAGAAGCCACAAAAATATTGGACGGCGTAAAGAACTTTCAAAAGAAATTTGGGGCAGAGGTGTATCCTTCAGACGATAAAATAAAATTTGAAATTGCTTACAATAAATACGATGTGTTCAAAAAATTGTTCAAGTACTATATGTACGCTGGACTGTTGTTGTTTGTATTCGTAATCATTCAAATATTCAGTCCTAATAAAATTGTCAACCTCGTTTTGAAATTTACAATTGGTCTGGTGATTCTGTTTTTTACCATGCATACCGCAGGTCTTATTGCACGTTGGTTTGTAAGTGGACATGCGCCTTGGAGTAATGCCTATGAATCTATGATTTATGTAGGATGGGCAACCATGTTATTTGGTTTGCTATTTGGTAGAAAATCTATATTGACAATTGCTGCAACGGCATTCCTTACGTCTATGATATTGATGATTGCACATTGGAATTGGATGGATCCGGAAATTGCAAATCTAGTACCTGTGCTGAATTCGTACTGGTTGATGATACATGTAGCTATTATCGTAGCGAGTTATGGACCTTTTGCCTTGGCTATGATTTTAGGATTGATAGCGCTCATGTTGATGATCGCAACCAACAAAAAGAACAAAAAGAAACTCAATAGAACCATTAAAGAGTTGACCTATATCAATGAAATGTCAATAACAGTTGGACTTGTAATGCTTACTATTGGAAACTTTCTTGGAGGTATGTGGGCCAATGAAAGTTGGGGGCGTTATTGGGGATGGGATCCTAAAGAAACTTGGGCATTAATCTCTATTATGATCTATGCCTTTGTACTGCATATGCGTCTGGTTCCAGGGCTTAGAGGACGTTTTACCTATAACCTGCTGTCTGTTTATGCCTTTGCATCCATTATGATGACCTATTTTGGTGTGAATTTCTACTTGTCTGGATTGCATTCTTATGCAAGTGGTGACAAAATCGTAACACCAAGTTTTGTGTATTATTCAATTATCACAGTTGCAGTCATAGGGATTTTCGCCTATAGAAAGTATATAAAATATTATAAGAAGAAATAAGAGGGATTGGTCAAAGTCTGAGTCATAGTCAAAGTCAGAGTCAAAGTCAAAGTCTTCGTCAGAGTCGAAGTCTATCACCATATTTTTATAAGATTTCTTTATCCTTCTGTACAAAAACTGTAAATTCGCATTCTGAAAATAGTAAAAAATCAATCCTTTTGAAAGGGGAATAAATAAGTAACAAAAGTATGTTTAGTAAATATTTTAAATTAGCAATCGCAGCATTGATATCAGTTTGGGCAGTATTCCAATTTATGGATGAGAATATTATGAATGGAATCATGATATTGTTGTTGGCAGGAGTATTTGTGTTTTTCTTCTATAAAAATGAATTTCTATTGTTGGCATTCTTACAAATCAGAAAACAAAACTTTCCTGGAGCTCAAAAGTGGTTGGCCTACATTAAGAACCCTTCTTCAGCTTTGAGAAAACCACAAGAGGCGTATTACTACTTCTTACAAGGTTTGATGTTGACGCAAACAAGTATGACGCAAGCAGAGAAATTGTTTAAAAAAGCGTTGAAACTGGGGCTCTCTATGGATCACGATGTAGCCATGGCAAAATTAAACTTAGCGGGTGTAGCCATGCACAAACGTAGAAAGCGTGAAGCCACTACTTTATTGAATGAAGCAAAAAAATTAGACAAGCACGGAATGCTAAAAGATCAAATAGCAATGATGAAGCAGCAAATGAAAAAAATGTAGTACCGGTTATCTACCACATAAAAGGAATCAGTTTGTACATTGCAAACTGATTTTTTTTGCACTAAATTTAGTATCTTTATTTTTAAAATTGGCCACCATATGGGCTTAAGTAAAATCTGAAATATTTATCAAATGAGTAGAATGCTACGTAGAAAAAGACCAAATCAGAAAAGAGCAGTATTGCTTGTGATTCTTCTTGTGGCGATTGTTTATCTGTTGTTGCATGTTGATGAATTAGTCACGTCGTTGTTTGCATCTTAGTTAAACGAATGCGTTTTCCGTCCCTTATTTTTTATAACGCCTGTCTTTCCATATATAGCTATTGGTTAGACTCAAAAGTACTACCGACGTGGAAAAAATAGGGTAAAGGAATGCGCTAATTACCACAGTAATACCCAGGATTTTCTTTTTGTAAAATTGATTTGTTTTTATGAGGAATAGTAGGTCGGTTACAAACTTTACGGAAAAAAGGGTCCATGTTAAAACGGGGTCTAAAAATGGTAATATGAACATTGATGCGTTGGTGAAGAAAACTATTCCGCCCGTAGAAATTCCCAATACATTTCGAACAGCTGTGGTCTTTGCTGCCCAACGGATTCGTTGAGAAAATAATGAATGCCATGTACTTTGAGGATGTGTTTGCACAATGCAGTCTGTAGCTGCTAAAAAATTCAGTTTTGAAATGTCTTGTTTCGCAAACTTTTCAAGAAGGAAAATATCATCTCCACTAGCAATATGTTTATTTCCCTCGTAGCCGTGTAGCGCATAAAATGTTGGTTTGTAAAAACAGAGATTTGCACCGTTGCATAAAAACGGAACCTTTTTTTGAAAAGTAGCAATGGTTACCCCTTGAAGACATAAAAAATTGAGATGCTGAAACGCTTGTAAAAAAGAACCGTTACTAATATAGCTAACCGGCCCAGCAATAAAATGAGAGTCGTTTTGTTGCAAGAAAGTATTATAGGCTTCTAGCCAATTTAATGGAATAATACAATCGGCATCGGTAGTGACAATCCAGTCATGTTGTGTGTGAGAAATGCCGTATTCAAGCGCTGCTTTTTTTGAAGGGATACTACTGTTTAGTAAACGGATAGGGAAATTCGGATGACTTTCTTTGAAATTAGTAATTAACCGTGATGAATTATCATCTGAATGATCATCAATACAGATGACTTCGAAATGTGATGTCGGATAATTTAGTTTTGAAAGACTTTGTAAGAGAATGGGTAGGTGTTCAGATTCATTTCGGAAGGGTATTAGAATTGAAAAGTTGTTTTTTTGGGGATGCATTTCAGCTTCATGAGTGGTGCTTTGTTCAAGCCCCATATATAGATAGAAGAGCAACACACAATACGTCAACATAAGGCAAATGATAAATACGATCATATGGAAGTTCTTTTATAAGGACGTGCACGGGATATAAAATACATACCCAAAAAAGCAGGAATGCCGAAATTAAAAGCCCACATTAACAAAGCGGAACTTATAATACTGAATTCTTCAACGGGAAAAGAAGAAAATAACAGCAGAGCCACTGATCCCTTTATGGCAAAATCGATAATAGAAAAAGTAGGAATAAAAGAAGCGATTAAATACATACACCAAATAACGGGAGCTACCTGCAAATATGCTATTTCAGGTTCAAAAGAATTAAGTATCAAAAAGAACTGTGTTGAAAATACTATATAGCGAATGTGCGCATACAAAGCCGTTAATAAATGCGTTTTTAAGCCGATTTCCCTAAAATGATATAGGAATTTTTTACCTGATTTTGTTTTAAGGATAAAAACTGATCCAAGGAATATAAAAGCACCATAAAATACGATAACGGACTGAGAATGAAATGGTAATTGTGCATGCTGTTGTAGGTAATAATACAAACCAAAAGACCCAAAAAACAGCGTCGCTAAAAGTTGATGGGCATTGGCAATAAAATTCAGACCCATTATTTTTTTAGGATTATCATTTTTATAAAAATAAGCTTTTGCTCCATATTCGCCTAGTTTGTTGGGTGTCACAATTGCCGTTGTATGGCCTGCCAAGCTTTGTTTGAGTGCTTCTGAATAAGAAATATTTCGCATGGTTTTTACTAAAGCTTTCCATTTTAAGACTTCAAGGTGCCAATTCAAGACAGAAAAAAGAAGCATCATAAAAAAAGTACTTGTATGCATATACATGAGAAAAGAAGGGAGCGTTTCAAGTTTGAAATACATTATAAAGAGTGCCCCCAAAACAATGGCAGATTTCACAGAGAGGACCAATGGTTTGCTTTGAAAAACTTTGAAATGTTTAACCCTACTAATATTCATGACATCTCGAGGCGTGTACTTGTATTTTTTTTATCTTCGTTCCAAGATACAAAGAAAAGAGAAACGAGGAATAATTAGTAAAGAATATTGCTTTTTTTAGAAACCAACCCTTTAATCGACAAATAAATTTGAGTAATGAACGCATCATATTAGGAATAGATCCAGGTACCACGATAATGGGTTTTGGCCTTATTAAGGTTGTGAAGAAAAAGATGGAGTTCATTCAAATGAACGAGCTTATTTTAAAAAAATACGACGATCCCTATACCAAATTGAAACTGATCTTTGAGAGAACGATAGAATTGATAGATACCTATCATCC
The DNA here is from genome assembly GCA_943789365.1 of uncultured Flavobacteriaceae bacterium. Lineage (GTDB taxonomy): Bacteria > Bacteroidota > Bacteroidia > Flavobacteriales > Flavobacteriaceae > Flavicella. The sequence goes on from CALSTV010000001.1 coordinate 2,331,838, forward strand.
GGATGAAATTGCTATCGAAGCACCTTTTTTTGGGAAGAACGTTCAGTCCATGTTGAAATTGGGTAGAGCACAAGGGGTGGCAATGGCAGCTGGATTATCGAGAGAGATTCCAATTACCGAATATTTACCGAAAAAAATAAAAATGGCAATTACGGGTAATGGAAATGCTTCTAAAGAGCAAGTAGCTTTGATGTTACAAAGTGTCCTACAGTTAAAATCACTTCCCAAAAACTTAGATGCTACCGATGGCTTGGCTGCTGCAGTTTGTCATTTTTACAATAGTGGAGTTGTGGTGAAGGGCAAAAACTATAGTGGTTGGGCTTCCTTTGTCAAAGCCAATGAAGGAAAAGTAAACAAAGCAAAATAACCATACACCTATTTTCTTTGTGCCATAATTACACCTGCAATAATACCAATGGAGGCAAGAAATTGGATTGCACTTATTTTTTCACCATCTAGCACGCCCCATATCACAGCAACAACAGTAATCAAATACGTTACTGAAGTTGAAAAAACAGGGCTTGAGATTTGAACCAATCGATAAAATAGTAACATGGCCATACTCGTACCAAAAGCCGCCAAAAGAAACACATATCCCAGAGAAGTGTAAAGAGTTTCAGCCGAGAATTCGTTGTTGAAAAAACCTGAAAATATAAGAACAATCATAGCGGGTAGAAGCAGCATAGTAAAAGTAGCCGTCGTGATACTAAGGCTGTCAATAGTAGAAAGTTTTCTTTTGAGGAAATTTACGCTAAAACCATAACCACAAGCTGCAATGAGTATCAAGAAGGCGTACTGATACTCTTTTGATGGGTTTTCGATTGCGCTTCGGTACAGTAAGATCAATGTGCCAAAAAGGCCTAAAACAATTCCAGTTACTTGTTTTTTTGTAAACGAAAAATTAAAAAAGAAGGCGCCTAGTAACATGGTGATGATTGGCGTGAGCGAATTCAGCACCGCTGCAATACCGCTGTCTATTTCTGAAATTGCATAAGAAAACAAAAATACAGGAAAAAAAGTACCAATAAATGCAACAATAGCCAGTGGCTTCCATAATTTTTTTTCGATTGATTTTAGTCTTTTAATCCCGATGAAAAGCAAAATTACACCAGCAATTAGAATTCGAAAGGCACCAATTTCTATTGGGTTTAGACCAATAAGTGCCTTTTTCATTAAAATAAAAGAACTGCCCCAAATAAGTGAGAGCAGAATAAGGTAAAACCATTTGTTATTTTTCATAGCATACTGTTAAAAAGGGGTAAAAGTTCGGATAATTCCAAGATTCTCTATACATTGCAAGCGTTTAAAGATACGATTATGAAATTAATAAAGTTAATTTGTTTGACAGTCCTATTAGGGGCATTTGTCGTGGCTTGTAAAGAAAAGCCTAAAACTGAACCTTCACACCGAGAGGTTTCTCATGCAATTGTGAATCTGCAAAAAGTTTCGATTGGAATTGAAGGAATGACTTGTCAGATTGGTTGCGCTAAAACCATAGAGTCTAAACTTTCAAAAACTGAAGGCGTAACCTCAGTAACTGTAAGTTTTGAGAATAAAATAGGAGAGTTTGTTTTTGATGCCAATGAAATATCAAAAGAAGAGATTGCACAGAAAATTGCTTCTATCGGAAATGGTGAGTTATATACCACTACAGAAATCAAAGAAAAAGCATTGTAGAACGATAAATCATTAAATTATGAAACTTATAAAAGGATTAATAGCTGTTGTGATTATTGCAACCATGACGGTTTCTTGCAAAGAAACAAAAAGCAAAAAAGTAGAAACACAAACTGAACAGCACAAAAGTTGTAAAAAAGACTGTCAGAAGGCTTGCTGTGTAAAAGAAGCCAAGAAGGCTTGTTGTGCAGAAGGAGCGAAATCATGTGAAATGAAATGCAGTAAAGACTGTACAACGAAAGATTGTCCAAAATGCGTAAAGGCCACAGCAGAATGCAAAGCAAAATGTGACGCTAAAAAAACAGGCTGTGCAACAGGCGAGAAATCATGTGTAAAGAAATGTAGCGCAGACTGTACTCAAAAAGATTCTGAAAAATGTGCAGAAGCAACCGCGGCATGTAAAGAAAAATGTGCAACGAAAAAAGCGTGTTGTGCAAAAGGCGAGAAATCGTGTGCAAAGAAATGCAGTGATACCTGCACTAAAAAAGACTGTGGAAAATGTGCAGAAGCAACTGCCGAGTGCAAGGCAAAATGTGCAACTAAAAAAGCAGCTTAAAAAATCAAATCGAATACCCTCACTAAATAGCCTCAAATGTTTTCGCATTTTGAGGCTTTTTTTTGAAGTACACTGCTTTTATTCTGAACAAAGATTGCCTATTTTTGTATTTGTAAAACGTCTAAAAAAAAGAAGGCTTTGAAGAACTATTTTAAAGTACTAATTAAAACAGCACTGATCTCGGTTTATGTCATATTTATTGCAGGCTCTGTCGTGCGTATGACGGGAGCAGGTATGGGATGTCCAGATTGGCCTAAATGTTTCGGATATTATATTCCACCCACAGATGTCGCACAATTGCAATGGCAACCCAATTCAAAATTCGAAAAAGGCGTGATTATCATTCGAGATGAAGCGCTCTTTGTAGCGAACGAAACAATACAGACTTCTGAACATTTTAAAACTGAAAATTGGAATGCCTATACAAAACATGACTATGCCATCTTTAATGTATATCATACGTGGACAGAATATATCAACCGGCTGTCATCTGCGGTGTCGGGTATTTTCTTTTTGTTCTTGATTGTCGTGTCTACTAAATTTTGGAGAGAGGATAAGCGAATCGTATTCCTGTCCTTTGCCGCCTTTTTTCTAATGTTGTTTGAAGCTTGGTTGGGAAAAACAGTTATCGATTCCTTCTTAAAGCCATCGGTAATTACCATTCATATGGTGGCAGGTTTGCTTATAATTGCACTATTACTCAAATTGTTGCATTTGTTTGATGGCAAGTCAATAGTGAAAAAAGAATACAACAGGGTTTTTCAAGTCGTTCTTGTAATTTCGGCAGTTTTATCCCTAATTCAAATAGCCTTAGGAACACAAGTAAGACAATTTGTTGATACCCAAGTTAAACTATTCGGTTTTGAAAACAAACAGATGAGTTTGTATAATCCGAGTTTAAAGTTTTACATCCATCGCTCCTTTTCAATATTAATCGTGTTAGTCAATCTTTTTATTTTTTATAAAAATGAAGTGGCAAAACTAGAATTTAAAATACCAAAATGGATATTGATATTACTCGGTTTTGAAATCCTTTCTGGGATTCTAATGTATTATAGCGATTTTCCATTTGGAACCCAAACCGTACATTTATTATCAGGGGCCTTGTTGTTTGGATTGCAGTACTATTTGATATTACAACACAAAAGTTTAAAATCATAAGGTTAAGCGGTATTCAAGATTTATGAAACGAATAGCGAATGCTCTAATTGTATTCTTTAAAAATCAATCATTTTATAAGCGTGTTTTTAGGGTGTAAATTGTAAACTTTTTTCTAACTTTGCGAAAATTTTTTTTATGTCAAATTCTTTTGGAAAACTCTTTAAAGTAAGCACTTTTGGTGAATCTCATGGCCCAGCAATAGGGGGTGTAATCGATGGATGTCCTCCTGGGATTGCACTTGATTTGGAGGCTATTCAAAAAGAATTGGACAGGAGAAAACCAGGGCAATCAAAAATTGTTACACAGCGTAAAGAACCAGATGCGGTTAAATTTCATTCAGGAATATTTGAAGGAAAAACCACCGGAGCTTCTATAGGTTTTGTTATTGAGAACACCAATCAGAAATCTCACGACTATTCTCATATAGCAAAAACATACAGACCGTCTCATGCAGATTATACGTATGATAAAAAGTATGAAGGTAACAGAGATTATAGAGGAGGAGGTAGGACTTCGGCTCGTGAAACTGCCAACTGGGTAGTAGGAGGCGCTGTTGCAAAACAGGTAATTCCAAACATACAAATCAATGCATACACTTCTGCAATTGGTACAATCTCTGTAGACACGCCTTACCAAGAATTGGATTTTAATGCAATCGAAACGAATATAGCAAGATGTCCTGATCCTGTAAAGGCAGAAGAAATGATCGACTATGTTTCTAAAATTAAAAAGCAAGGAGATACTGTTGGTGGTGTCGTTACCTGTGTAGTTCAAAATGTATCTGTTGGTTTAGGAGAACCTGTTTTCAATAAATTACATGCTGCATTAGGACAAGCAATGCTGTCTATTAATGCGGTAAAAGGTTTTGAGTATGGAAGTGGCTTTGAAGGCGCTGCTATGAGAGGAAGTGATCATAATGATATATTCAATAGTGATGGTTCTACAAAATCAAACCATTCAGGAGGTATTCAGGGAGGAATAAGTAACGGAATGGATATTTATTTTAAAGTAGCATTTAAGCCTGTTGCCACCCTGATTCAAAAACAAATGACAATCGATTCTGAAGGGAATGAAGTAGAGATGATGGGAAAAGGGCGTCATGATCCTTGTGTGGTGCCAAGAGCAATTCCTATTGTCGAAGCAATGACTGCTATGGTGCTTGCCGACTTTGTAATGCTGAACAACGCAACAAAATTTTAAAGATCAAAATCTTTTTCTGTGACATCGGTATTGAGTGAAAGACTACGTGTTAAAAACTCAATCTTACTGGTGCCTACCTCAAGAACAAGACAAGAAGGGAAAAGAAGCCCTTCAATTTCGACATAATTTGAAAAATACAAATGTTGTATAAACAGTTCGTCATCTTTCTCTTGAGTACTAGTTCCTTTTACTTTTAATCCTGTTTTGGTTGAATAAAAAATTCTTGAATTTCCAATTTCAAGAACGTGACAATCTTCGTTGCTTGCCTTTTGAATACCTCTGTATTTTGCAGTATGGTAATAATTAAATTCAGGAAAAATACTCCGCCCTTTCTTGAGTGTTTTAGTTTCGTTTCGGCCCATTTTTTGTTCAGAACTGCCTTGGGTTGTCTTTCCTTTTTTTCCGTTGAAGACACTTGTTGAAAGGATTTGATCTTCAGACTTCATTGCTGTATAATACAAGTTCGGAAGCATTAGTTTTTTTTCCAATTGTATTTCACGGCTGTTTAATGTACCTATGGAAATTGAAGAAAACGTGTCAATTTGTAAGGCCTTTTCTTTACCCCCAATTGCCTGGAAATAAGTGTCAATAACTTCTGAAACAGTTTTGGTTTGCGTTTTTTGAGCGAAGGTATATACAGACACCAAACAAAGAATTAAAAACAGATATTTAGGAAGTCTTATTTTCATACAATGGTAAATATAAGAATTGAAGTGTTAATTTGAGGTATTTAATGTGTTTTCATAGAAAAAACAATTTGTTTCTATTATAAACATGAGTGAAACCTAGCTATCTGAAGTTGTGTTTTTTGTACAGAATTATTTTGTGTGTTAAGTATTGTTTATTGCTGAAAAAGAAGTATATTTGCACTCGTTTTAAACAAAACAAAATTTAAATACAAACATATGTACGCAATTGTAGAGATAGCAGGGCAGCAGTTTAAAGTAGCGAAAGACCAAAAAGTTTACGTACACCGTTTACAATCAGAAGAAGGAGCAAAAGTAACTTTTGACAACGTTCTTTTAGTAGGTGAAGGTGAAAAAGTAACTATTGGCGCCCCAGCTATAGAAGGAGCCAAAGTAACGGCCAAAGTATTAGGTCACCTTAAAGGTGATAAAGTAATCGTTTTCAAAAAGAAACGTAGAAAAGGATACAAGAAAAAGAACGGACACCGTCAGTTCTTAACTGAAATCCAAATCGATAGTATCGCTGTAGGTGGTACTAAGAAAAAAGCAGCCGCTAAAAAAGAAGTTGCAGAAGAAAAAGCAGCAGCTCCTAAAAAAGCAGTAGCTAAAAAAGCGCCAGCTAAAAAGGCAGCAGCTCCTAAAAAAGAAGCAGCAGCCAAAAAACCAGCAGCTAAAAAAGCAGCAGCTCCTAAAAAAGAAGCAGCAGCTAAAAAGCCAGCAGCTAAAAAAGCAGCAGCTAAAAAAGAAGATAAAAAATAAACTATACCTGTTTTATTAAATAGGAATTAAAACCGAAATATTATGGCTCATAAGAAAGGTGTCGGAAGTTCGAAGAATGGTAGAGAATCAGAATCGAAACGTCTAGGTGTAAAAATATTTGGAGGACAAGCTGCAATCGCAGGAAATATCTTGATTCGTCAAAGAGGAACAAAGCACTACCCAGGTGAAAATGTTTACATGGGGAAAGATCATACTTTACACGCTAAAGTTGATGGTGTTGTGAAATTTACAAAGAAAAAAGACAATAGGTCTTATGTTTCTATCGAAGCATTTGAGGCTTAAGAAATAAGATTTTTTAATCTTTAAAAACTCCCTTCCAATCGGTAGGGAGTTTTCTTGTTTATTGTGTTGAATAAGAAAAATTATTGAAATATAACTCATCTTTCACTGTTTTTGAAATTTCAATTATTCATTACCAATTGCTCTCCTCCTTCACTGCGTTTCGGCGGACAAGATCGCCAATTGTTCATTGCCAATTACTTCGTACATTTACTGCATGCATTTTTTATACAATATCATTACCTATATTTTAAGTAGTATTCTTAAGCTACTGGCTGTTTTTAATCCAAAACTAAAACTGTTTACACAAGGGCGTAAGCATGTGTTTTCTGAACTGGAAAAGCATATAAAAGTATCAGACAAAGTCATTTGGATACACTGTGCTTCCTTGGGAGAATTTGAACAAGGAAGGCCACTAATAGCTGACAGCAAAATAAAATATCCGAAACATAAAATAGTACTCAGCTTTTTTTCGCCCTCAGGTTATGAAGTTCAGAAAAACTACCCATTAGCAGATATAGTTGTATATCTTCCGTTAGATACCCCTGGAAATGCGAGGAAATTCGTTGAAAGTGTACACCCGTCGGTGGTTCTTTTTGTAAAATATGAGTTTTGGCCGAATTACTTGTCTGAGCTTAAAAAACAGAACATTCCTACCTTACTTGTGTCAGGAATCTTTAGAGAAAATCAACTGTTCTTTAAATTTTATGGAGGGTGGATGCAACGTAAACTAAATAGTTTTTCACACTTTTTTGTGCAAGATGAGAATTCTAGATATCTTCTCAATCGTATTGGTTTCGAAAATGTAACAATCAGCGGAGACACTCGTTTCGACCGCGTATATGAAATCTTGAAGCAGGACAACAATTTAGATTTTGTTCAAGCATTTGTCGGTGATTCCTATGTATTGGTTGCAGGGAGTACGTGGCAGGAAGATGAAGACTTGTTGGTGAACTATATAATGTCGCAAATGCATTCTGCCGAGAAAATAATCATAGCACCTCATAACATCAAAACTGAGGCCTTGCAGTTGTTAAAAGAGAAACTGGGAAAGAAAGTGGTGTTTTATTCTGAAAAGGACGGCAAGAAGTTAGAAGATTATCAAGTATTGGTAGTTGATACGATTGGTCTACTGACCAAGATATATAGCTATGCAGATGTGGCCTATGTTGGTGGAGGTTATACAAAAAGTGGCATACACAATATATTGGAGCCGGCAACCTTTGGAATTCCCATTGTGATTGGACCTAATTTCGTAAAATTTAAGGAAGCTCAAGATTTAGTACAATTGAATGGGTGTACTGTAACTGACGATCAGAAAACGCTGAATAAATTGCTTACAGAACTCAAAGAGGATGAAGCGTTGAGGTTAAAAAAAGGGGCAATTTCAAAAAACTATATTGTATCGAGCATAGGTGCTACTCAAACCATTAGCAGCTATGTAGCTACAGTCTTGTAAAAATATGCGGAAGAGGTTTATTTTGTTATTGAACCGCACATTTATTGGTATGGCATACTTTCATGGTTTAATTGGTTAATTATTTTGTTCTTACTTCTTTTTGTTAGAACTTTACAGCCTGCAAATAGCTGTATATGGATACATTGGTAGACTCTTTTGGGCGACAAATTACCTATCTTCGATTGGCGGTTACAGACCGTTGCAATCTGAGATGTACCTACTGCATGCCTGCAATGGGAGCGGCCATCGTAGAACGTAAAGAATTACTCACATTTAAGGAAATGTATAGAATTACCCGAGTCTTGTCTGAACTGGGGGTGAATAAGGTAAGGCTTACAGGTGGAGAACCTTTCGTTCGGAAAAATTTTATTGACTTTATTAAAATGCTGTCCTTTAACGACAAGCTAGATGCTATCAACATAACAACGAATGGTGCCTTAATCGCTGAACACATAGCAGCATTAGAAGCTTCTAAAATAAAGACCGTAAACTTGAGTATTGATAGTTTGAATTCAGAGTCTTTTGCTAAAATTACGCGACGAGACGTATATGATAAAGTTTGGAATACCTACAAATTACTTGAAAAGAGTAGTTTGAGATTGAAACTGAATGTAGTAGTGCAGTCTGGTGTCAATACACATGAAATCAATGATTTTGTGGCCTTGACAGAACACAGCAATGTCGAAGTTCGCTTTATCGAAGAAATGCCTTTTAATGGAGTTGGAGAACGAAGTACTAAAGAGGTTTGGAATTACAACAGAATATTACAAGAAATTAAAAAAGAATATCCTAATTTAGAAAAATTACCTGTCCCCAAATCGAGTACTTCGCATGGATTTGGGATAAAAGAATTTGCAGGTACTGTAGGGGTCATTCCGGCTTATACACGTACCATTTGTCATGACTGTAATCGCATACGAATAACCGCTACAGGGTTGTTGAAAAACTGTCTGTTTGACGAAGGCGTATTTAGCATTCGCGATTTCTTGAGAAAAGGGGCAAGTGACGACGAATTAAAACAATTGTTTATCGATTTGGTAGCCAAAAAGCCTAAAGATGGATTTGTAGCAGAAGCCAATCGTGTAAAAAATAAAAACGTATCCGAAAGTATGTCCTCTATAGGAGGTTAGTACAAGCGGTTTAAATACTAAAATGATGAGCTTTAAAAAAACACCCAAGAAAATAACGATACTATTATTACTTGCCATTGTTTCCTTATTGGTGTTTTCTAATTTTGACTTGACGAAAGAAATTCAAATACCTAAAAAAGAAGGGGCTTACTATTTTCCAGTTACGGTTCTTTTTCCAGTGTTTTTCGTCTTTTTATATGCGAACATTCACTATCTGAAATTTTCTTTTCAAGAAGGAAAAACCGTAGTTCAGAAAGCAATATTCGGATTTTTAAATATAGGAATTACACTACTTGTTTTTATTGGAGGGTTCTATTTTTGGCAATTTACAAAAGGAGATATTGATGTCGCTTTTTTTGGAGAAACAAAACATCCGTTTCAACTGAATTTTAGGAATATATATTTTTGGGTACTGTATCAAACACTTCTCATGGCTTACGGCTTATCAGTGTTAAAAATAATTGTAAGTAAAGGAAAACGCCAGAAATAAAAATAATATGATAACCGTAGAGGAAGCCAGCAAAATTATTCAATCGAAAATAAGAAGCTTTGGGGTAGAGCATGTTTCACTCATGGAAGCACATGGTCGTACGCTAAAAGAAACGATTTGTGCAGATCAAGATTTTCCTCCTTTCAATAGAGTTTGTATGGATGGTATCGCTGTTTCTGCATCTAGCTTTGAAAAAGGATTGCGTACCTTCACTATTGAAGGAATACAGGCCGCTGGAAGTCCTCAATTGGTGAAAAAAGGAATAGATAGTTGTATTGAAGTTATGACGGGAGCGGTATTGCCCGAAGGCGCAGATGTAGTTATTCCCTACGAACAAGTTGACCTTGAAAATGGAAAAGCAACCGTGTCTATCACCTCTGTAAAACACATGCAAAATGTGCATCTGAAAGGGAAAGATAAAAAGAAGGGAGATGTTCTTATCAATGAAGACACACAAATTACCGCTGCAGAAATTGGTGTATTGGCAACCGTTGGAAAATCAGCTATCAAAGTCGCCAAACAGCCAACAGTAGTCATTATTTCTACCGGTGACGAATTGGTAGAAGTACATGAAATCCCATTGGCGCATCAAATCAGAAGAAGTAATGTATACAGTCTTCAGTCACTATTACTTGCCTTAGGTATAACTGCTGAAACCAGGCATATTGGAGATGACAAATCAAGTTTATCGAATGAAATAGAAAGCTGTTTTGAGCAGTACGATGTGTTGCTGTTTAGTGGAGCTGTAAGCAAAGGAAAGTTTGATTTTATTCCTGAAGTATTAGACAACCTTGGTGTCAAAAAATTATTTCACAAAGTCAAACAACGCCCAGGAAAACCATTTTGGTTTGGAGAATTACAAGCTGCTAATGGAGGAAGACAAGCTACAGTATTTGCTTTTCCGGGAAATCCAGTATCTACTTATGTAAACTGCCTGCAGTATTTTTACCCATGGTACAAAGCCAGTATAGGGGTGGAAGTTAAAAAAGAATATGCTGTCCTAAAGGAGGATATTAGCTTTAAGCCACAGATGACCTATTTCTTGCAAGTGAAATTAGAGCAAAACCAAGGAGAAATAGAAGCAGCTCCAGTAACAGGAAATGGTTCTGGTGATTTGGCGAACTTAGTAAAAGCAGATGCGTTTTTAATATTACCTATGGAGCAAACTGAATTTAAAAAAGGAAATGTATTTCCGATACTGAGGTATCGGAGTTTTTAGTTTTGATTTGAGGTTGGATGAAATTCCATATTTTTACTTAATACTTAATACTAAAAACGAACAAAGTGGATTTTACACATTTAAATAAAGACAAACAACCAAAAATGGTTGATGTAGGGGGGAAGTCAGTAACAAAGCGACAGGCGACTGCGAGGGCGACTATGTTTTTAGGAGCAGAAATAATATCTTTATTTGAAGGAGATGAACTCAGTACCAAAAAAGGTCCTGTATTTCAAACCGCAATCATAGCGGGAATTCAAGCTGTAAAAAAGACGTCAGATTTAATTCCGATGTGCCACCCCTTGCTTATTCACGGTGTAGATGTCGCAATCAAAATAACGAGCGAAACGCACATCGAAATACTGTGTACCGTAAAAATAGAAGGTAAAACAGGAGTTGAAATGGAGGCATTGACAGGCGCTTCCGTAGCCTCACTTACCGTCTACGACATGTGTAAATCGGTTTCTCAAAAAATGAAAATTGAAGAAGTTGTACTCCTAGAAAAAAAAGGAGGGAAGTCAGACATCACAAACAAATAATAGCATGCAAAAAAAACACAGAAAACACGCAAAACTCACCTTGAAAAACAATGGAGAATTTGGACCCAATGAACTGTCTTTTGTAGGCGTAAAATGCAGTGTTATATCAGGAATGGTAGCTGAAATTAGCAAGCGATTGGCGGATAAGTATAAAACGGTATATGTCGATGCATCGCATGGCAAAGACAATACAGCACCTGTTTTTGATACCTATACCTTTCATGCGTCTGGTGATACGCATATCGCCACCAATCTAGAAATGAATAAATTTAACGATCGAATTCACTTCGCTCCTTATGACCTCATCTGTGTCAATGGAAATCATTTTCCTGCGAGCAAACAAATTGTCTTTTTGGATGCAGAAAAAGAGAATTCCATAGCAAAGAGAATCGATCAATTAGGCGACATACAATTTTTTATTCGGGTTTCAGCTGAACTTGAACCGTTCGATTGCCTCATAGAAAAAGACGCCAATATTCGCGAACTTCCGATTTATGATATAACTGACGTAGCCGCCATTGCAAATCATATTGAAAAAATAACTCACGCATCGGTAGCTGGTTTGGATGGACTTGTTTTGGTAGGAGGAAAAAGCACGCGTATGGGAACCGACAAAGCACAACTCGAATACTACGGTGTGCCACAAAGCGACTATGCAGTGCAATTGATAGAAGCGGAAGGATTACAGACGTATCTGTCCGTTCGAAACAATCAAAACCTAGACAATCCTAACACCATATCGGATGCGTTTGTTGGATTGGGCCCTTTTGGCGCTATCTGTTCAGCCTTTATGAAGAATCCAAATCGGGCTTATTTAGTATTGGCAACCGATCTTCCTTATGTAAACAAAGAATTGATACAACTGTTGCTTTCGAAACGAAACCCTAAGAAAATTGCCACAGCCATCAAAGGTAAAGAAGCCAAATTTATGGAGCCTTTAATCACCATATGGGAACCAAAGTCATATCCAATATTATTAAACTACTTGTCACAAGGGTATTCATGTCCGAGAAAAATACTAATCAACTCGGATGTAGAAATTGTGGAAGTAGAGGATAGTTTGATTCGGAATGTGAATACTCCTGATGAATTTACACAAGTTAAAAAAGAAATAGGTTCTTAAAAAAGAAGAAGAATCTCCAGAGAATTGTATCTTAGGACAAAACAAAAGCAGGTATGATATTAGAAAAAAGAGTTCCATTACGTTATTGGTTTAGAATTATTAGGTGGGACATGCTTACCGTGACCCTATTTTCTACCTTTGTTTTTATCTTGTCAAACTACCTAAAAGGCTTAACGATCCCAGTGTCTATTGGAGCATTTTTAGGAACCGCTATTGCCTTGCTTCTTTCTTTTAAACTAGCACAATCCTATGACCGTTGGTGGGAAGCACGCAAAATTTGGGGAGCCATTGTAAATGACTCTAGAACCCTAGTTGTTCAACTAAAAAACTTTACGAATTCTTCAGATAAAGAAATAGTTCAGAATATGGGTTTAAGGCAAATAGCATGGTGTTATGGTTTAGGCGAAGCGCTGCGGAAATTAGACGCCTTGGGAGCTGCTAAACCATTCATTTCAACTGAAGATTTTGAACAATTAAAAGAAAGTCAGAACATCCCACTTACATTGTTAGATTTGCAAACTCGCGATGTGCTGCAATTACATAAGGCGAAAAAAATAAATGACTTTCAACAAGTGCAAATCGATCAAACCTTAGTGAATTTGTGTGCCTCAATGGGTAAAGCTGAGCGTATTAAAAATACCTATTTTCCGAAAACATATCGATTGACCTTGCATCTATTTATCTATATATTTTTGATATCACTTTCCTTTTCATTGACAGACTTGCATACGGTATACGAAATTCCTTTGCTGATGTTTATCTCACTACCCTTCTTTTTATTGGAGAAAATTGCACTTGCTATCCAAGACCCTTTTGAAAACAAACCCTCGGATACACCAGTCACTAGTATTGCTAGAACCATTGAAATAAACATCAAACAGCTATTAGATGAAAAAGATATCCCAGAAAAAATAGCTATGGACCACTATTATGTGCTTTAAAATAAAGTCTTTTTAACACTTGCCTTCCATGTCACAGAACCCGATTCAATTTTATGCTGCTGAAAAAGCGAAACATGAAGCTGCTTTACTCGCATGTAAAAAGCAATTAAGAACCATCAGTAGCCTGAGGTTTTCGGTATTTTTAGGCACCGTATTTTGTCTGTATTATTTTGCTGGCAACGTGAATTTGATATTGACATTAGGAGGTGTTGGTAGCATTGCATTCCTTGTGTTGCTAAAAAAATATTTTAAGGTAAAATCGCAGAAAGAATTGCTAACGGCATTGCTACGTTGCAATACTACTGAAATTGATGTATTGGAAGGAAACTATAGTTATCTGTCTACAGGAAAATCCTACCAAGACCCAACACATGCTTATAGTCTTGATATAGATTTGTTCGGTAAGCGTTCCTTCTTTCAATATACCAATAGAACCGGAACAAAAGCAGGAGAAGCCTATTATGTAAAACTGCTGAAATCAAATTGTATTTCAGAAGTAGAAGACAAACAAGAGAGCATAAAAGAACTGGCCGATAAACCTCTCTGGAGGCAACGATTTTGGGCTATAGCGAGTTTGATTAAAACTGAGATAACTCCAAATGAAATTGTCAAATGGATGCAAGGTTACCCCATGGCTTTTCCGAATTTTATGGGTGTATTGTCAAAAATGTTTTCCATAATTTCGATAGCGATTATTGTGGCTGTGAGTTTTAATTATTTGTTGTTTTCTCATTTGCTTATTTGGTTCTTTTTAGGAATGGGGCTTACAGGGATTTATCTAGGTAAAGTTTCAAAATTGTACAACGGCGCTACCCGTGCAAAGGCAACGTTTCAGCAATACTACAAACTGTTAGAGTTACTAGAAGAAACTAGTTTTACTTCAAAAATACTGCGAACAAAGCACCTTGCGATTCATTCAGAAGGGCGCTCGGTAGCGACATTACTTAAGAAGTTTTTTAAATTGTTAGATGCCTTAGATCAACGCAATAATATCATTTTTGCCATTGTAGCTAATGGTTTGTTTTTATGGGATATCCAGCAAGCAGTGCAAATTGAAAATTGGATGGGAAGTTACCGTAAGGATGTTGAAAAATGGTTCGATGTTGTTTCTTTCTTCGATGCGCAAAACTGCCTAGCAAACTTTGCCTTCAATCACCCACAATTTACATTTCCAGAAATAGTGAAGGATGGAGCCGTGCTCAATGCAAAACAGCTAGGACATCCTTTGTTGTCAGAAACAAAAAGAGTGTGCAGTGATTGTAGTATAGACAACCAAGAATTTCTAATTGTTACCGGTGCGAATATGGCAGGGAAAAGTACTTTCCTTCGTGCTGTTTCCTTGAATTTGGTAATGGCAAACATAGGGCTGCCTGTCTGCGCGCAAGAACAGCAATACCGACCTGTAAAACTAATCACCAGTATGCGTACCAGCGATTCTTTAGCAGATGATAGCTCTTATTTCTTTTCGGAATTGACACGATTGAAGTATATTGTAGATAGTTTAGAAACCGAACATTATTTTATAGTGCTCGATGAGATTCTTAAAGGAACCAATAGTACAGACAAAGCAGTAGGTTCCCAAAAATTCGTGGAGAAATTGGTGAAATCGAATGCTACGGGAATCATAGCAACCCACGATTTAAGCTTGTGTGAGATTGAAAAAGATTACCCGCAAATTCAAAACTATTTTTTCGATGCTCGCATCGTGAACGATGCATTGCATTTCGATTATACACTCAAAAAAGGAATTTGCCAAAACAGGAATGCTTCTTTCTTATTGAAAAAGATGGAGATTATTTAGGTTTGCATCAGGCATCAGGCATTAGGCAAGACTGCATGACGCCAAAACCTGCAAGACATACTAACTCCTTAAGGATGTGCATTTACCCAAACCTCACCATCTTCAAAATGTTCTTTTTTCCAGATGGGAACCGTTTCTTTTAAGCTGTCTATTGCGAACTGACAAGCCTCAAAAGCCGCAGCTCTATGGGCAGCAGAAACTGCAATGATAACAGGAATATCTCCAATTTGCAATACGCCTTCTGCGTGGTGAATCGCAATTTTATGAACCTCAAACTTGTCCAAAGCACGTTCGGCAATGCTATTCATCTCCTTGACAGCCATTGGGCCATAAGCAGAAAAATCCAATAATTTCACCGATTTTTCCTGTGTCTGATTTCGAACCGTACCCACAAAAACATCGATCCCACCACAAGTTGGGTCGTCTACAAAATCATAACACTCCTGTAAAGAAAGTTTTTCCGATGTAAGTTTGATAGAAATGGAATTCATAAGAGAGGATTGTTTTTAGTGTTGAATTTTAAATCTATGCTTCTCTGTGTGATAAAATAGTATTACAATGCTTTGTTTTTTGCTTGAGTTGATGGATTCATCTTTGGGGTGCGATAGTAAACGTTCAAATAAAACCAAAACACTTAAAACTCAAAACAAAGAACTTCTAGATCATCCTCCACTCACCGGCGGAATTATGGCAACCACATCCGCATTTAGCAAGACTTGATCGTCATTTGCATAGGATTCATTTACGGCAATTACATAGGCGTTGTAGTTCTGCAATTGAGGATAAGAAGTGTTGAGCTCTTTTTTAAAATCTGCCACTGTAGTTCCAGAAAAAATAAAAGAAACCTCGTTTTCACCAATCAAATCCGATACAATACCAAAAAGTAACACCTGAAGCTGCATAAAATAAACCTTTCAGCAAAACTAACTATTTAATATCAATTAACCATGTTTTTTAGGTGTTAGGCAATGGGGTGTTTTTCGTTGTCCGTTTCTCGTTACTCGTTTTTCATTACTAATTGTTCTCCATCTTCACTCGGTTGTGGCGGACAAGATTGCTAATTGTTCATTATATCCCTATTTTTGTTTTACTTTGAATTCAAAACAACAACATACCACACTTATAAAAAACAAAGCTTTGTCTTTGGGGTTTACCAGTATTGGAATCTCTGAGGCAAAATTTTTGGAAGAAGAAGCACCAAATGTAGAGGAATGGTTGAAGAAAGGCTATCAAGGAGAAATGCAATATCTAGAGAATCATTTTGACAAGCGGTTGGACCCTCGTTTGTTGGTGTCTGATGCCAAATCGGTTATCTCATTGAGTTATAACTATTTCCCTGAAGAACTACAAACAGATGATAGTTATAAACTTGGAAAATACGCTTATGGACAGGATTATCATCATGTAATCAAAGACAAGCTCAAAACATTACTGGCCTATATACAAGAAGAAATTGGCGAAGTTTCAGGAAGGGCTTTTACAGATTCAGCACCGGTATTAGAGCGCGCTTGGGCTCAAAAATCGGGCTTGGGTTGGAATGGTAAAAATAGTTTGTTGATTCAAAAAGAACACGGGTCTTTTTTCTTTTTAGCAGAGTTGATTTTGGACTTAGAATTGGAGGTGGATACGCCATTTTCGGCAGATCATTGTGGAACCTGTACCAAATGCATAGATGCCTGTCCTACGCAAGCAATCTTGCCAAACAATACCGTAGACGGTAGCAAATGTATTTCCTATTTTACCATAGAATTAAAAAACGAATTGCCAGCTTCTGAAAAAGGAAAATTCGACGATTGGATGTTTGGCTGTGATATCTGTCAGGATGTTTGCCCTTGGAATCGTTTTTCAAAACCACACAGTGAACCCCTTTTTCAACCACATCCAGACTTGTTACAGATGACTAAAGAGGACTGGAACGAAATTACCGAAGAAGTGTTTCGAAAAGTCTTTCAAAAATCGGCGGTAAAAAGAACAAAATATTCTGGGCTTACAAGGAATATTGAGTTTTTAAAAGAATAAAAAATCACTAAAATTTTAGCGCTAAAAAAGGTATCTTTGTCAGTTATTAACTGAACGAATCATCTATGTCTGAGTCTAGAAAAAGGAGAGAAGCACTTTTATACCACGCAAAACCAACCCCAGGGAAAATCAAAGTTGTTCCCACGAAGAAATATGCGAGTCAACGAGATTTGTCCTTGGCGTATTCACCAGGTGTAGCTGAACCTTGTTTGGAAATAGAAAAGGACCCTGAAAACGCCTACAAATATACATCCAAAGGAAACCTTGTTGCCGTAATATCAAACGGTACAGCCGTGCTAGGATTGGGAGATATTGGTCCGCTTGCAGGAAAACCTGTGATGGAAGGAAAAGGATTGCTATTTAAAATCTTTGCAGATATAGATGTGTTTGACATAGAGGTAGATGTTACCGATGTCGATAAATTTGTAGATACCGTAAAAGCAATTGCACCTACTTTTGGAGGGATCAATCTCGAAGATATCAAAGCGCCAGAAGCCTTTGAAATAGAAAGAAGACTTAAAGAAGAACTAGACATTCCGGTAATGCACGACGATCAGCATGGAACCGCAATAATCTCTGCAGCTGCTTTGATCAATGCTTTGGAGATTGTAGAAAAAAAGATCGATGAGGTACAAATAGTAGTTAACGGTGCCGGAGCTGCTGCAGTATCCTGTACCTTGCTGTACATAGCCTTAGGAGCCAAAAAAGAAAACATTGTCATGTGCGATAGCAAAGGGGTTATTCGAAAAGATATCGAAAACCTGTCTGAACAAAAAGCCATGTTTGCTACCGATAAAGATATTTATACGCTAGAAGATGCCATGAAAAATTCCGATGTATTTATCGGACTTTCGGTGGCAGATGTTGTAAGTCCAAAGATGTTATTGTCTATGGAAAAAGATCCCATTGTATTTGCCATGTGTAATCCAAATCCTGAAATCAATTACGATTTGGCAATCAAAACAAGAAAAGATATCATCATGGCAACAGGACGTTCAGACCATCCAAATCAGGTGAACAACGTTTTAGGATTTCCATTTATTTTTAGAGGGGCACTCGATGTTAGAGCCACAGGAATTAATGAAGAAATGAAAATGGCTGCCACACTAGCCTTGGCAGATATGGCGAAGAAAACCGTGCCAGAACAAGTGAACTTGGCCTATGGTCAATCTAACTTAACATTTGGACGCGACTACATCATTCCCAAACCATTCGATCCACGATTAATTTATGAAATTCCACCAGCAGTAGCCAAAGCAGCTATGGATTCTGGCATTGCAAAAAGTCCAATTCAGGATTGGGAAAAATACAAAGACGTACTTATGGAACGTCTAGGGACAGGCAGTAAATTGGTACGTGTACTACATGACAGAGCAAGATCGGCCCCAAAAAGATTGGTGTTTAACGAAGCTGATCAGCTCAATGTGATGAAAGCTGCTCAGATTGTTTATGACGAAGGAATTGCCATTCCAATATTATTGGGAAATAAAGAAATGATACTTTCACATAAAGAGGAAATTGGTTTTGAAGGAGAGGTAGAAATTATCGACCCTAAAACAGATGAAAGGCGTGCACAGCGTTATGCCTATGCAGATATGTATTGGGCAACACATCAGCGTAGAGGGGTAACCCTGCTCGAGGCTAGAAAAATGATGCGTGAACGCAACTACTTTGCATCCATGATGATCAATCAAGGTGACGCGGATGCCATGATTACAGGGTATTCTCGTAATTATGCCAGTACCATAAAACCTTTGTTTGAAACCTTAGGGATGCAAGACGGAGTTTCTAGAATTGCAGCCTGTAACTTAATGCTGACCAAAAGAGGACCTATGTTTCTTTCCGATACTACAGTGAACATAGATCCCACACCAAAGCAATTAGCAAAAATTACACAAATGACAAGTGATGTAGTAAAAATGTTTGGAATGACTCCCGTTGTTTCCATGTTGTCATTTTCGAACTTTGGCGCTTCCAAATCAGAAAAATCTCAAAAAGTAGAAACGGCTGTCAATCTTTTGCATAAATCAAATCCAGACCTTATTGTGGATGGCCCTATACAAGTTGACTTTGCCTTGAATGCTGAAATGTTGGAAGACAAATTTTCGTTCTCACAACTGGCAGGAAAAAAGACAAATGTATTGGTGTTTCCAAATCTGGACTCGGCAAATATTTCCTATAAATTGATGAAGGAGCTCAACGGAATAGAATCTATTGGGCCAATTATCATGGGATTGAAGAAACCGGCACATATTCTACAATTAGGAGCCAGTGTAGATGAAATGGTGAACATGGCGGCAGTGGCCGTAATAGATGCTCAGAACAAAGCAAAAAAATAAAGGCTATGAATTTATTTCTGCGAACGATTTGAGTTCGAAGAGAAATAAAAAAATAACAACTTATGATTACACAGTTAAAAGGACGATTGGTAGAAAAAAATCCGACATATATTGTCGTTGATTGTCATGGAGTAGGCTATTTATTGCATATCTCATTGCATACCTATGGCTTGTTACCTTCAGAAGAATCCATTACCATTTATACGCATCTTTCAATAAAAGAAGACGCCCATACCTTGTATGGATTTATCTCTAAATTAGAAAGAGAAATATTTCGTTTGTTAATCTCTGTATCTGGGGTAGGACCTAGTATTGCCAGAACGATGCTTTCCTCAATGTCGTCAGAAGAAATACAACAAGCAATTGCCTCTGGAAATGTGGCATTGATTCAATCGGTTAAAGGAATAGGTGCAAAAACGGCACAACGTTTAATTTTAGATTTAAAGGACAAAGTGCTAAAAACCTTTGATTTTGATGAAAATGCAGTTCCTGTGCACAATACCAGCAAAGAAGAAGCGTTATCTGCATTGGAAGTACTTGGATTTGCTAGGAAAATCTCGGAAAAAGTCTTGGATAAAATATTAAAACAAGAAGCCGAACTTTCTGTGGAACAACTAATTAAAAAAGCATTGAAAAGTTTCTAACTAAACTTGAAGGACTTTAGATCAAAATATAGGGGTATATTTTTGTTGCTATGCGTTGTCTTGTTAAGCAATGCGTTGTCAGCACAAACTACGCCTGCAACAGATTCTGCAACAGATTCCATTCCTCCTCTTCGTTATGATTTTAAAAACGGTCAAGACGGGAGTTTGTTTTTAGACCTACCTGCGCTCAAAGAAGTGGAGTATGATGAAAACAGCAAACGCTATGTCATCAAAGAAAAAATAGGAAACTCCGAAGTTAAAACCCCCTTATTTATGTCGACCACCGAGTATAAAGAATACCGGTTAAACGAAGACATGAAGGAATATTATAGGCAGAAAATTAGCGCCCTAAATAAGGATAAAAAAGGAAGTAAAGAAGCGCAAAAGAACTTGTTGCCAACGTATTATGTGAATTCCAGTCTGTTCGAAACTATCTTTGGAGGAAATGCCATAGAAGTAAATACACAGGGGTCCATTGATGTGCGATTGGGTGTGCTGTATCAAAATATCGAAAATCCGCAACTGTCTGAAGATAATAGAAAAAGTACTTCGTTCGATTTCGATCAGCAAGTTACCGCTAGTATTTCAGCTAAGATTGGAGAACGATTAAAAGTGTCGGCAAACTACGATACCAAATCTACCTTCGATTTTCAAAACATGGTAAAAGTAGAGTTCATCCCTACCTTACCAGCTGGTGTGTCCGATAAAGTCGATGAAGTAACCAGCCTGCAAGACGGTTTTGAATCGAAAGAAGAAGACGATATTGTACGTAAGATTGAATTGGGGAATGTGAGTATGGATGTTAGCAATAATCTGATTTCTGGCTCCCAAAGTTTATTCGGGATTAAAAGTAAACTGCAATTTGGTAAAACCACCATCACCTCTGTATTCTCGCAGCAAAAATCGGAAACCAAAACCGTAAACGCAGAAGGAGGAGCCTCCCTCAATGAATTTGAATTGCAAACGTCGCAATACTCCGCAAACAAATACTTTTTCTTAGCGCATTATTTTAGAAATAACTACAATGACGCCCTTAAGAAATATCCATTGATAAACAGCCCTGTAAATATTATCAAGGTTGAGGTATGGATCACCAATCGAGGAACCAATACCACCGATGTTAGAAATGTGGTAGCCCTAACCGATTTGGGAGAAAAAGGAATCGATTACTATGCGAACTCTGAAACGGGTATTCACGAACCCAATATTACAAACGCTGAGGTATTAGAGAATGGGGCGTATCCCTATGAAAGTCCTGACAACGAAGCGAACACTCTGGAAACGGTTTTTGACGATCCAAACATACGATCTATCGGTACGGTGAAATCGGCCTTGCCAGGTTCTATGGTACAAGGAGCCGATTTTACCATTCTAGAAAATGCCAAGAAATTAAACACCAACGAATATTCATTTCATCCGCAGTTAGGGATGCTAACCCTGAACCGACAATTGACAGATGGCGATGTCTTGGCTGTTTCTTTCCAATACACCATTACAGGAAATGAAAAAGTATTTCAAGTCGGTGAATTTTCAACAGATGGAATTCCTTCTAATGAAAACTTAGTATTGAAACTATTGCGTTCTGAAATCAAAGAACCTGGTAAACGTATTTGGGATTTGATGATGAAAAACACCTATTCATTGGGCGCCTATCAATTGCAATCGGAAGGGTTTTTACTAGATCTTTTGTACAAGGATGATCAAACAGGGGTAGCCGTAAACTCACTTCAAAATTCAAATACAGATGGCATTCCGGAAAGAACCATTATGAACGTGGTAGGAGTCGATGTCTTGGATCAAAACAATTTCGACAAACCCAAGGGAGACGGTTATTTTGATTATGTGGAAGGCATCACTGTAATTTCAGAAAATGGAACAATTATTTTTCCTACCGTAGAGCCTTTTGGTAGAGATATGGAAGCGATCTTAGACCCTGAAGATGCACAATATGTTTTTAACGAGTTGTATACCAATACACAGGCAAACGCAAAGAATAATTACCAAAATAAAGATAAATATTTACTGTCTGGATATTATAAATCCGATGCGAGTAATGGAATTTCGTTGGGTGCTTTTAATGTACCGAAAGGATCGGTAAAAGTAACTTCGAATGGAATATTACTAACCGAAGGCGCCGATTATGTGGTAGATTATTTAAGTGGACGTGTGCAAATTATCAATCCAGCCATAGAAGCCTCAGGAGCGCCTGTACAAGTATCGCTCGAAAACAATAGTCTCTTCAATCAGCAACAAAAAACCTATGTAGGAATTGATGTAGAGCATAAGTTCTCTGAAAAATTCCAAATGACAGGTACCTATTTGAACGTAAACGAAAGACCGTTAACACAAAAGGTGTCTTTTGGAAGCGACCCAATAGACAATACCATGTTGGGAATGAGTTTTAACTATGACTCTGAAGTGCCATGGATTACCAAAATGGTGAACAAATTGCCATTTC
This sequence comes from uncultured Flavobacteriaceae bacterium, assembly GCA_943789365.1. Lineage (GTDB taxonomy): Bacteria > Bacteroidota > Bacteroidia > Flavobacteriales > Flavobacteriaceae > Flavicella. The sequence goes on from CALSTV010000001.1 coordinate 2,354,339, forward strand.
AAGACACCGATGTGCCTTCGCAGGTAACCGTACGAGGTGATTTTGCTTATATGATTCCAGGCGCACCCAAAGGGGTGGATTTAGGAGGGGAAGCAACCACTTATATCGATGATTTTGAAGGCGCGCAAATACCATTGAGCGTCATGGATGTTAACTCTTGGAAATTAGCGAGTAAACCCTTGAACTTTAGTTTAGATGGAGAATTCTATGATTTAGGAGAAGAAGTTGATTACGAAGATCCTGAAGATATAGGTATTTTAAATAGAGGAAAGAAAAGAGCCCAATTGGCTTGGTATTCCATTGACCGTTTGTTCTATGGAAACTCATCACTTACACCTGGTAATATTGACAATGAGGAATTATCGAGAGCAGAGGTGAGTCGTGTGGATTATGAAGAACTCTTCCCGCAAACAGATTTAGATGTTACTCAGTCTACCACGTTATCGACTTTTGATCTTTCCTATTTTCCAAAAGAAAGAGGAAGTTATAACTACGATGAAGACATAGATTTAGGAGGTGGGTTGAACAATCCAGAAGACCGATGGGGTGGTATTACAAGAGCCCTATCGACCAATGATTTTGAACGTGCCAATGTAGAGTATATCCAATTCTGGATTCAAGATCCTTATGAAAATTATTCTATAAATTCACAAGAAGGAGGTCCTAGTTCTGGAGGGCCTATAGAAGAAGGAGAGCTATTTATCAACCTTGGAAATATTTCTGAAGACATCTTAAAAGATGGTAGGAAAATGTATGAAAATGGTTTGCCAGAAAGTGGAGAGCCAGACAATACAGATCCAACGGCCTGGGGAAGAATACCAACCAATTCTTCTTTTGTTTATGCATTTAATGAAGTAGATGCCGATAGAAGTATTCAAGATGTTGGTTTGGATGGTTTGGGAGATGCCGAAGAATCGGTAAAATTCCCAAATTTTGCAGGTGAAGATCCTTCCTCCGATAACTACAGATTCTTTAGAAGTACCCAATACGATCAGGAAGATGCTTCCATAATTTCACGTTATAAAGATTACAACAAAACCGACGGAAACTCGCCCACTGCGAATTTGAGTGAAGAATCCTATCCAACATCTGCCACGGCGATACCAGATAATGAAGATGTTAACAAGGATCAAACCATGAACACCATTGACGCTTACTACCAATACAAAGTATCATTGAACAGAGCCGATTTGAGAATTGGAACCAATAATATTGTAGATGCTAAGAGGGTATTTAGACCTACAGCAGACGGAGGAACTAAAGAAATTACCTGGTATCAATTTAGAGTGCCAATAGCTTCTGGAACTCCCATAGGACCTATTTCCGATTTTAATTCAATTCGTTTTATGCGGATGTTCTTAACCAAATTCAAAACCCCTGTGGTACTGCGTTTTGGACAACTGCAATTGGTGCGTGGTGACTGGCGACGTTATACGAAGAATGTACACGGCGGTATTTCAGATCCTGCAGATGAGCTAGACGAAACTGAATTGAACAATTTTACAACAGGTGTTGTCAATATTGAAGAGAATGAAAATAGAGTACCCATTCCGTATGTGCTACCTCCTGGGATTGAACGAGAACAGTTACAAGGAAGTACTTCCATACAATTCCAAAACGAACAGTCGTTAGCTGTAAAAGTTGTGGATCTACCCGCGGGGGAAGCAAGAACTGTATATAAAAACTCCATTTCTGATTTGAGAATGTTTAAACGTTTAAAAATGTTTATTCATGCTGAAGGAATAGGGATTGATTTGGATGACGATAAAATGATGGCCATTGTTCGATTAGGTGCAGATTTAAATGATAACTTTTATCAGATTGAAATCCCACTGAAAGGAACGGCCTTTGGAACAACAACTGCAGAAGGCATTTGGCCAGAGGAGAACAATATGGATGTGGATTTGGAAAGTCTTGGCTTGTTAAAAGTACAGCGCTACGAAGAGTTTGGCTCTGCAGGAGCAAACGTATTGTATCCATTACCTGTAGATGGAGAAGCACCAATTTACAGAATTCGTGTAAAAGGAAATCCAAATTTAGCCAACATCAAGGCCATGATGATGGGAGTTCAAAATATTTCGGATATAAATCAAAGTGCTGAATTGTGGTTTAACGAATTGCGTGTGGCTGGTTTTGATAACGATGGAGGTTGGGCCACTGTAGTTAGTGCCAATGCCAACTTTGCAGATTTAGCAGATGTGGCGCTTACTGGAAGTATGCAAACCAAAGGCTTTGGAGGGGTTGAGCAACGGGTGAATGAACGAAGCATTGAGGATGTGAAGCAATATGGTGTTTCTACGAATGTGAACGTAGGCCAGCTGATGCCTAAAGACTGGGGAATTAGAATTCCAGTGAGCTATTCGATTTCTGAAGAATTTAAAGACCCTAAATACGATCCTAAATTTCAAGATGTCTTGTTTGAAGATGCCAAAGAAATTAATGAGAATAGTAGTAGTGCTCAAGATTATACCAAACAAAAAAGCATCAGCTTGATCAATGTGCGTAAGGAAAGAGTAGGTGAACTTACCAAAGCACCGATGCCATATGACGTTGAGAATTTTTCAGTTTCTTATAGTTATAATGAACAGTTGCATTCCGATTATAATGTGCAAAAGCATCTGGTACAGGACGTGAGAACTTCGGCAAATTACAGCTATAATATTCCTTCAAAACCGATTGAACCATTTAAAAACTCGGAAAAACTAAAAAGCAAGTATTGGAAAATTATTAAAGATTTTAATTTCAATCTTTTGCCGTCCACCATTGGAGCGAATACCAATATAACCAGAGATTATAACGAACAAGCATCACGTAACTTAGTAACAGGGGGTGCACTGCCTACCTTGCAACAACGAAATTTCTTGTTCGATTGGGATTATAATATTGGTTACAACCTGTCAAAATCATTAAAGTTCAATTTTAGAGCTGCCAATAAAAATATCTACGATTCTTTTGAATTTGACGACGAAGAAGCAGAAGATGTCACCTTATTTAGTGATTTCTTCAATATGGGTAGGGCCAATAACTACAGTCAAAAGTTAGATGCGACTTATAAAATTCCAATAGATAAATTACCTTTCTTAGGTTTTGTAACAGCAGATTATAATTATACAGCAGATTTTAACTGGAAAGCGGGTTCTCAATCTTTTATTTATGAAATGGGGAACACCATTCAAAATGCAAATACACACAGTATTTCTAGCAATATGAATATGCAAAAACTCTATAAAGAAATAGGGTTGAAGAAATTGTTTACCGAGAAAAAGAAAACGCCGAAAAAGACCAAAAAGAAGGATGATGATGGCAAGCCTAAATTTGCGAAACCAACGACACCACGGAGAAGTATAGGAAAGAAAAAGAAAGTATCGACCAAACAGAAAATATTAAACGTTACCTACGACTTGGTGACGGCTATTAAAACGGTGCGATTTAGTTATTCTGAAAACAATGGTACTTTTTTACCGGGGTATAGCCAGTCTGTTGGTTTCCTAGGCCGCGATCGAATAGATGGCGGTTTGGCACCTACATTTGGTTTTGTTTTTGGAGATCAGGCGGATATCCGAGAACGTGCCTTGGATAGTAATTGGTTGACCACAAGAAATATCAACTTAATGGGGGTTGAGGATGAAGATTATTATTCGAAAACCTATACCCAAACGCATTACGATAAAATGGATTTTACAGTGTCTCTAAAACCAATTAAAGATTTAGATATTGCTTTGTCTGCCAATAGAGTTCAAACTAGAAATAGTTCACAGCAAATAGATCCGTTAAAAGATTTTGCAGAAAGAACCGATGACAATTACGATGGCATTGATGAAAACGGAAATCCATATGTCCAATATTTGGGAACAACCCAGCTTTCGGAAATGAGTAACTTTAGTATGAGTTATAGTATGTTTAAAACCTCATTCGACGGCAATGGCGACGATACCTTTAGTCAATTTTTAGACAATCGAGCAACCATTCAAGCCCGACTTGCCTCAGAAAGTGGTTTGGATCCTGGTAAGTATGGATTGAACAGTCAAGATGTATTGTTACCGGCCTTTACTGCAGCCTATTCTGGAGGCGATGCGAGTTCGGAAAAACTGTCGCCGTTTAGAAGTATACCACTTCCCAATTGGCGTGTAACCTATAAAGGCTTGATGAAACTCAAATGGTTTAAGAGTAACTTCTCGAGTTTTGTGCTTTCACATGCCTATAAATCTACCTATACCATAGGAAATATGACCAACAATGCGCAATATGTTTTGGATGAGAATAATGAACCACCTTTGGATGTCAATGGTAGTTATTTGTCTGATGTGGTTATATCGTCACTAGTACTTAACGATGGGTTTTCACCGCTGATAAAACTGGATATGAAACTGAAGAATTCCTTTTCTTTCCGAGGTGAAATATCAAAAGACAGAGCATTGGCCTTGAGTTTTAACAATAATAGTTTGTCAGACATTCGCGGTACTGAATATGTATTTGGACTCGGTTATAGAATAAAAGATTTAAAACTGAGAAAAGGAGGCGGTCGCAAAAGGGCTTTAAAGGGTGATTTGAATATGAAAGCAGATATTTCCTATCGACAAAACCTAACGACCATCCGAACCATCGATACCGGAAATACGCAAGTTACTGGTGGTCAGGATATTTTCTCTTTAAAATTTTCAGCAGATTACAACCTAAACAAAAACTTGATTGCCACTTTCTATTACGATCAAACAGCTTCCAGGTATGCCATCTCAACGTCCTTCCCAAGACAATCGATCAGTTCGGGAATTAGTATTACGTATAATTTAGGGAATTAGTGTTTTAGGCATTAGTTTTTATTGAGTTTGCTATAGTGTATGTCAATTCAATAGTTCAACGATTCAACCCTTCAACCCAACAACCCAACAACCCTTCAACAATTCAACATTTCAAAGAAAATAGAATTTTTTGTGCGATTAATTCTCAGCGAATAATAGATTAGATAGCGAGATATTTTATATTTTTGTCACTTCGACATACTAAACAACTGTTTTTCACTAATAAATAAAAGACACATGAATTTACCAGCGGAATTAAAATACACAAAAGACCACGAGTGGGTAAAAATTGACGGAGATATCGTAACTATAGGAATTACCGACTTTGCACAAGGTGAACTAGGTGATATTGTATATGTCGATGTAGATACCTTAGATGAAACCGTTGAGGCAAATGAGGTTTTTGGTTCTGTAGAAGCTGTAAAAACCGTATCTGATTTATTTATGCCAATTACTGGGGAAGTAATTGAATTTAATGAAGGTTTAGAGGATGCCCCGGAAGTGGTAAATGAAGATCCATATGGAGACGGATGGATGATAAAAGTAAAGGTGGCAGACCTTTCACAATTAGATGATTTGTTAGATGCTGAAGCTTATAAAAATAGTATTGAGGGATAATTCCTATGCAATTGCAATAACAATTACCATTGCTATTGCTGTTTTGAGTTTGATGCATATAACGGCATCACCTAAAATCATTCCGTTTGCGTATGACGATAAGTTAAAGCACTGCTTGGCTTATTTTGTACTTACCTGCAGTTGGTTTTTTGCATTGGATTCTTCCAATAAGTTTGCTAAATACAGTTTTCGAATGGGCATTGCCATCTTCTTGTACGGCATACTGATGGAGTTTCTACAACATCATTATACCAATTACAGACAAGGCGACATGTTCGATATTCTCGCAAATTCATTCGGAATCTTTTTGGCTGCTATGGGTTACAGAAGACTTGTAAAACTAGTGAAGCATCATATTGTACAGTTGTAAGCATCTTTTAAGTAGTATTATTGATAAAAAAAGCATTAAAAAAGCGATTATTTATGGCTTTTGGTTTGCAAAAGTGAATTTAAAATTAGTAAATTAGCGAACTCATTAATTATTTCAAGAAATGGAAGTAAAGAAAAATCCAAAGTCCAATATGGAAAACTTCACAAAGCTGTTTATGCAGTTGGGGTTGGTATTGGCGCTCTTTATTGTATATGTTGCAATTGAACATAAAACCTACGACAGAATTGTGGAGGATTTAGGAGTTGCTTCATTGAGTGGTGAAGATGATGAAGAAATGGTAATTACACAGCGTGTTGAGCCTGTAAAACCGCCACCACCGCCACCACCACCAGCTCCAGAAATTATTGAAATTGTTGAAGACAAAGAAGAAATTGAAGAAACGGTTATTGAAACGACTGAGACCGACGAGGAAGAGGCCGTTGAAGTAGAAGAAATTATCGAGGAAGAAGAAGGAGAAGAAGTTGTAGAAGACGTACCTTTCGCTATTATCGAAGACATTCCAATTTTTCCGGGCTGTGAGAAAGGAACAAAGGCTGAGAAAAAAGCTTGCTTCTCTAAAAAAATTAGTAAGCATATCAACAGAAAATTCAACTCTGGTTTGGCATCTGACTTAGGATTGTCGGCTGGTAAAAAGAGAATTTTTGTGATGTTTAAAATTGATCAAACAGGTTCTATTACTGAAATTCAAGCGAGAGCTCCGCATCCAAGATTGCAGAAAGAAGCGGAAAGAGTAGTGAAAACCTTACCTAAAATGATTCCTGGTAAACAAAGAGGTCGCCCAGTAAGTGTGCGTTATTCGTTGCCAATATCATTCCTAGTGGAATAGTATAGATATAACAATATACAAAGCGGCTGTCTTTCTTAAGACAGCCGCTTTTTTTGTGGTATGCTTCTTGTATTCTTTAGGGAAACCTAAAACTATAAACAGATGAAACCAAAAAAAACGAAGGATTATCAGAATGTAAAAAATTGTAATGAACATTTGGAAAAGAGTTCACGAGTAATTGTACACCTAGGGCTGGTGTTAGCATTATTTGTTTGTTATGTGATTATTGAACACAGAACAAAAAAAATAAAAATAGAGTTGACGCATGCCGTAAAGTTCGAGGATTCCTTTGATGAGCTGGCGCCAGAACCTTTTCAAAAACAGCTGGCCATGGCAGTAGAAGTAAAGTCGTTAGCTAAAAAGAGGTTGGTGATACACGAAGCGTTCGTAAAAGCAAGTAAGGAAGAGGAAATCATTGCAGAGGAGAAATCTGATTTTAAACTGATTGAGCTAGGTACATTACCGTCTGAAGATTTTAATATAGACGGCATTTCTGTTATTGATATACCTGAGGAAATTGAACACGACGTCCCAATTAAATTTGTTGAAAAAGCACCGGTGTACCCGGGATGTGAAGGGACTGAAGAAATGCTAAAAGCCTGTTTGGCAAAAAAAATTACAAGACATATCAATAAAAATTTTAATGCAGGTCTAGGTCAAGAATTAGGGTTGGTGTCTGGAAGAAAACAAATATACTTGATGTTTACAATTGACAAAACTGGAGGGGTATCTAAAATTAAGGTCAGAGGCCCCCATCCTCAATTAGAGAAAGAGGCAGAAAGGTTGGCAAAATTATTACCTAAAATGACCCCAGGCATACAAGGAACGCAACCCGTTGGCGTCAGTTATGTAGTGCCAATTGCATTTCATGTAGAGTAAGTACAAAGCGGGTAGCCAATACACATTAGCAGGCATTAGAAAAGAGGGAAGTACAAAAAAGTGTAGATTCCTAATAATATTTGTATTTTCGCTATAACACTGATGAATTGCTACCCTATGCATACAGACACAACATACTTTGCCCATGAAACCGCAGTAATCGATGCAGACTGTACGATTGGAGCGGACTCTAAAATTTGGCACTTTAGCCATATCATGTCAAAAGCCACCTTGGGAGCAAAATGCAATATTGGTCAGAATGTAGTCATTTCACCCTATGTTGTATTGGGAACTAACGTAAAAGTGCAAAACAATGTGTCTATTTATACGGGAGTCATTTGTGAAGATGATGTCTTTCTAGGGCCGTCTATGGTGTTTACTAATATCATGAATCCGAGAAGTGCAGTGAATCGTCGTAATCAATATATAGAAACAAACGTACGAAAAGGAGCTTCCATAGGTGCCAATGCTACGATTATTTGTGGAAATGAAATAGGTGCTTATGCCCTAATAGGTGCAGGTGCTGTGGTTACAAAGGAAGTACTACCTTACGCCTTGGTCGTGGGGAATCCTTCAAAACAAATTGGTTGGGTGAGTACCTATGGACATCGATTGGAATTTGACGAAACGGGCATAGCAGTGTGTCCAGAATCGAAAGAAATGTACCGACTCGAAAACAACAAAGTAAGCAAATGCTAAGATATTCCTACACCGTAACCCTAAGAGTAATTGTATGTTTGATTTGCTGTCTTTCTGGCAAGTATGCAATTGGTCAATCGCAAAAATTCCCTGTTTACTTGGGATGTGAATCTGTAGCTTCAGACGAATTGGAGGCTTGTTTTAATAGCTCAGTAAAAAACGATGTTTTAGCGCGTTTTAAAACACCAGAAGTCATGGTGTCGGATAATTTTAAGGGAACCGTCAATGTTTTGTTTTTTGTAGATCGCAATGGTAATTTTACCGTGGCACATGTTAACAGTCCCTATCGCGAACTAGAAGAAACCATCACGGCAGTATTTAACGATTTGCCTTCTTTAGTGCCTGCACATTACAACGGTCATGCAGTAGAGATGAGTTTCTCCTTACCGCTTCATTTTCCCAATCCACATAGCTATGCTGCTTCCAAAGAAGGGGTGGCAGAAGATATCGCTGTGTACAGCAAAGATTCATTGGAGATGAAACCGCTAACTCGGGCTTTTACAAAGAAATTTGTTGAGCATCAAAGCAATCTGAACATACCATTTCATCATGCGCGCTATGCTGGTATTGAAAAAGAATTTATAAAGGGCGAAAATGTACATACCGCCGTAAAGCCCTATACTTTTGCCAAAGTTGAACCTTATATAGATCTGGACGCTCAAAAAAGTCAGTTTTTAAAAAAGAAAAAAACATGGCTAGGAAGAAAGTTTTGGAATGAGCATCTGGCTTTGGTACAAGGAAAGAATTATTGGTTTTCGACGAATTTGTTGTTGGATGTTGAAATGGGAATGGACAATTCCGATGTAGATTATACCTTTAACAATTCCCGGATATTACAAATCCAGGGAGAACTGGGTTCGAAATTCTCCTTTTCAGCAACTATTTTTGAGACCCAAGGAAGATTTGCTGAATATGTAAATCGGGAAATTGACTTGTCGCAATGGGAAACTTTTTCTTCGGCAGGTTTGGTTTTTGGAAGAGGAAAGGCCAAGCAATTTAAAGAAGATTCCTATGACTATCCTGTTTCTGAAGGATATATAGCTTACAAGCCCAATGAATTTTTTGATTTGCAAATGGGACAAGGAAAGAATTTTGTGGGTGATGGATACCGTTCTATGTTATTGTCGGATGTAACAGCGCCTTATCCTTATGTAAAGATAGTTACCAATTTTTGGGAAATTCAATATACCAATTTATGGATGTGGATGACGGATATTCGTAAAGAAGCCCGTATGGGAAATGTACATCCAAGAAAATATGTAGCCTCGCATCATTTGAGTATCAACATCACCAAAAAATTCAACTTAGGATTGTTTGAAGCCGTGATGACCGACAATTCCAGAACGGGTGTTATGGAGATGGATTTTTTCAATCCGATTATATTTTATAAATCCTTAGAATTTGCCAGAGGTGAAGATGCGGGAAGTGCGGTGTTGGGAACCAATGCTTCTTATAAGTTTACAGACAGTTTCTCTATGTACGGGCAATTTGTTTTGGATGAGTTTACCTTAGAAGAGGTAAAAGCGAGTGATGGGTATTGGGGCAACAAGTTTGGTGCACAGATAGGTTTAAAATATTTTGATGCCTTTAAAGTTGAGAATTTATACTTACAATTGGAGTACAACCAATTAAGGCCGTATACTTTTTCTCATGGCGATCCTATTTTTAACTACGGACATTATGGAGAAGCCATTGCACATGCCTGGGGTGCAAATTTTAGAGAAATGATAGTCATTGCACGCTATACCAAAGACCGATGGGCAGCCAACTTTAAAACGGTATTTGGCGTAAAAGGATTTGATGCTGATGGACTGAACTACGGAGGCGATATTTTTAAATCGTACGACACTCGTGTGCAGGACTACGGAAATGAAATTGCGCAAGGAACCAAAGCAACCATTTTTAATAGTGATTTGCAAGTATCCTACTTAATTAACCCAACGACCAATTTAAAAGTGTTTTCTGGCTTGGTGTTTAGGCAGTTTACACCGGAAGAGTCCTTGGTTAATTTTCAAGAAAACACCACTACCTGGTTTACATTTGGACTCAAAGTAGACCTGTTCAATTGGTATTTGGATTTTTGACGTAGTTTCAGGCTCAAAACTCCTCACCCTTTGCCAATCCTTCCAAAAGCCAATCCAAATACGTGTCTTTATCAGTATACTTTTCAGGTCTGTTGAGTAGCTTTAAATCGGGAGACAGTTGTACATAAAAAGGCTGAGAGGCCGTTTTAAAATTGATCGCCTGAAAGGTCGCCCATTTAGAACCTACGGTTGTAATCTGTTTTATTTTTCCGTTGCTTTTTCGGTATGCAAACTGTGCTTCCTTGGGTAAGGGCTTTCTATCGTCTACATACAAAGAAATCAATACATAGTTTTCTAGTGCCTCATATACTTCGGAATCACTCCAAACATTTTCTTCCATTTTACGACAATTCACACAAGCCCAACCCGTAAAATCGAGTAAGATGGGTTTGTCGTGTTTTTTTGCATAGGCAAGGCCTTCGTCAAAATCCTTAAAACAATTTAAATCCAAAGGACAATCGGTTTCGGTTTCAAAAACGCTGTAGAACTTTGGTGGCGCAAAACCACTTAAGGCGTTTAGTGAGGTGTTAAAAAACAGACCAGAAATAAGGTAAAGAGAAAAAATAAGAGAAACACTTCCGGTGCCTATCCTTCCAAAACTCAGCTTTTTAACAGGACTGTCGTGTGGGAATTTTAGCTTTCCAAATAAGTAAAGTGCCAAGCCGATAAAAACAAGAATCCATATGCCTATAAACACTTCTCTTTTTAAGAAGCCCCAGTGTTGCACCATATCGGCATTCGATAAGAATTTTAAGGCCAAAGCAACTTCTAAAAACCCTAAAACTACCTTTACCGTGTTTAGCCAACCACCAGATTTTGGTAGACTTTGCAATAAATTCGGAAACAAGGCAAACAAAGTAAAAGGCAATGCCAGTGCGGCTCCAAATCCAACCATACCAAAGGATAACTGCATGGCACCTCCATCAGAAGACAAAGCGCCTACCAGCAAAGAACCGAGTATGGGACCTGTACATGAAAAGGAAACAATGGCCAAGGTAAGTGCCATAAAAAAAGTACCTATGATACCGCCAATATTAGACGCAGAATCCATCTTGTCCGACCATGAATGTGGTAATGTGATTTCAAAATAACCAAAAAAGGAAATGGCAAAAACGATAAACAGTACAAAAAACGCAATGTTCAGATAGACATTGGTAGAAATGCTATTGAGAATTTCAGGATCTAAAGAATCTAAAAAGTGAAAAGGTAGACTTAGTAGTAAATAAATAGATATGATAAACAAGCCATATAAAACGGCATTCGTGGTGCCCTTCTTTTTGTTTTTAGATTGTTTTGTAAAAAAGGATACCGTTAGCGGAATCATTGGGAACACGCAAGGCGTTAGTAAGGCAACAAGACCTCCTAAAAATCCTAGGAAAAAAATAGCACTCAATCCCTTTTTTTCGTTGTGATCGGCATCGGAATCACCAAAAAATTCATCTTTGTTGGAGATGTTTAAATTTAGTTTGGCCGCCAGTTCCTTGCTTCTTGCGTTGGTTTCTTTAGGTTGCGCTATAGCGAGGTTTTCTTTAAAACTAAAAACCAAGGTTTCCCCAGGCTCAAAAGTACAGGCCTGGTCGTCGCAGGTCTGGTAAGCCGCTATAAGTTCAATGGAGGCTAAGTCTGTCGAAAGGATCTTGATGCGTTGTTTAAAAACGGCCTCTTTTTCAAAATAGGAAGTCTCCATTTCAAAAATTTCTTCATAAGCTTTGTGTGTTTCACTTTCTAAAACATCCCCAATCAATTCATACGCCTTGTTTTCGTTTTTAAAAGTAAACTCTGTAGCCAGTGGTCCCCCTTCCGGTAAAAACTGAGAATACAAATGCCAGCCTTCTTTTAAAGAAGCTGTAAAAACTAAAGTATAGGCTGTGTCGCTCTCCTTTACGATAGCAGTTTTCCAGGTAATTGTGTTTTCCTGACTTCGAAGGTTCGTATTGGCTCCTAGAACGAGTAGGAGTATAAGTAGAAATTTTCTCATTGTAAGCTATGCTGATTGCCTTCAGCTATTTTTGCAATACTGCTTTTTGAACAGCACTGTACGTTATTTTTAAAATGGATTGCGTGTCTTTGGTAACTTTATAGCGATTGTCTAGGCGTCTTCCAATCACCCAAACAATTTCATTTCCATTACAGAGCAACCAAGTAGCTTCTTTTTCGAGTAACGATAATTTCTCGTCTTTAAAATACTTGCTCACTTTTTTCTTGCCTTGCATTCCAATTGGGTAAAAATAGTCTCCTTTTTGGTACTTCCTTACAACCAAGCGTTCATTTAACAAACTTTTATCTATATAAGCAATGGCATCGTCTACATCATCGATTTTGGCTACCTTTTTCAAGGCGAGTTTTATAGGGGTCTCCAATTTTTTTACACTGCGATCAACCACATAAAAAGAAGTGTCTTGTTTTTGTAGCGGAGATAATAGTAAGACCTCTCTATCTTTAATCAAACGATGGGTTTTTGAAAAGAGCTGCTTTCCGGATTGCGCTTTGAGTAAACTTGAAATGTCTTTCCAATTGCCAAAGCCATAAGGTTTTAGCAATTCGTACAAATTTGCTTTCGGACTTTTGAGTTCTTTTATTTTTTTGATGGAAATCGTTTGTATTCCATCCTCTCGCATAGAAAACACATGTGGTTTGAGACTTTCAATTCTATCTTGAATCAATTGCTGACTTTCCTGAAGATTTTTTAAGGTCTTTTCAAAGGAATTTAAAAGACTTGGGTTGAGTTCTTTAAGTATGGGAACAACATCGTGTCGAATTTTATTACGCAGGTATTTGGTTGCACTGTTGCTTTGGTCTTCTCTCCATTTGATCTCGTTCGAATCCGCATAAGCTAGAAGTTCAGCTCTTGAGAATGAGAGTAAAGGTCTAAGGATATTGTCGTTTTTTTTAGGAATTCCGGTAAGTCCGTCCAATCCTGTTCCCCTGGTTAGGTTGATTAAAAAGGTCTCTAGGTTATCGTCTTTATGATGGGCCGTAAGAATATAATCGTAGTTGTGTTCAGTAGCTATTTGTTGAAACCAGTCGTAACGCAATTCGCGTGCTGCCATCTGAATGGAAAGCCCTTTTTCTGTGGCATAGGATTTAGTTTCAAACTTTTTTACATGTACAGGAATGCTTAAATAACTACCGAGGTTTTTAACAAAAGTAGCGTCCAGATCACTTTCTTTGGCTCTCAGTTTAAAATTGCAATGGGCAAAGGAAGTTTTGCAAGCTATATGTTGCATCAAGTGTGCCAACACAACACTGTCAATTCCTCCTGAAATAGCAATTAACACCTTACTGTCAATTATATATGGAAACTGTTTTAAAATGTGCTTTTGGAAACGTTTGACCACCTGAATTTAGTTTTGTGTAGTTCAAAGATACTTAATTTGCCTGTGATATGCTATGTAGGTAATAATTCTGTCGCTATCTTACTTATAGCGATTTACTTTTTACATAAAAGCACCTCTCGCATGGCTTTCGCTTTGAGCAGGCATTCTTCTAATTCTTGTTCGGGTGTAGAAAGTGCAGTGATGGCACTTCCAACAGAAAAAGAAATGTATTTATTGCGTGTGTTGTACAAAATACTGCGAATGACAACATTGAAATCAAAATCACCAGTGGGACTCATATATCCTACGGCTCCGGAATACAAACCTCTTTTGGTTTCTTCCAAAGTTTCAATAATTTGCATGGCGGCTACCTTTGGAGCACCTGTCATACTCCCCATAGGGAAGGTGTTTTTAAGAATGTCGACCGGGTGGATGTCTTTTGATACGGTAGCGCTCACCGTAGAAATCATTTGATGTACTTGTGCAAAACTATACACTTTGCAAAGTTCTTCTACAGTAACTGTTCCTTTTTCTGAAAGTCTGGAAAGGTCATTTCTCACCAAATCCACAATCATGATGTTTTCAGCTTGTTCTTTAGGATCTTTTTCTAATTTTTCTTTTAGGATAAGATCTTCATCTTTTTCAGTAGCACGTCTGGCTGTTCCTTTAATCGGTTGCGAAATGATTTTAGTGGCCGATTTTTTCAAGTAGCGTTCAGGAGAAGCCGATAATACATAGTTTTGCTCAAACTTTAAGAAACTGGCAAAGGGGGGAGACGATATCGCATTTAATTTTTTATACACTGACAGTGGGTCAATGGTACTGTTTTCAGAATAGAACTCCTGGCAAAAATTAGCCTCGTATAAATCGCCTCGATGGATATGATCTAAAAGCGTATGTACCTTTTCGAGATACGCCTCTTTATGAATTCTCAACTTAATATTTAAGTTGGAATCTACAAAGGGTGTTTTCTTATTCGTGTAATTTAGAATTTCCTGAAAGTCCGAATCTATAGCTTCTTTTGATAAAGAAATGTATTTGAATGTGACCGAATCTTTACCTATAAACACTATTTTTTTAGGTTGAAAAAAATAGAGGTCTGGAAAATGAAGTTGGTCGTTGTTTTGAGATTGTATGGATTCAATGTCATTTTTTAAATCATATCCCAAACAGCCGAAAATATAATCTGCCGTTTCTTTTTGGTAGGCTTTCAGTTTTTCAAAGGCATTGTGGTAGTCAGATTTTAATGCGCTGTTGGCATCAATCGCTAGTATGGCTTCGTATTGCGAATATTTTTGATCGTGTGCATTGGAGTCTAACCAAACTACAGTTTCATATTGCTGCGCCCAGTTCAAAACCTGCGTTTTAAAAAGAGAAATATTTTCTATAGAATATTCAGCACTAACTCTTTGCATTGCCATAAAATCAAAAGGCTTTTGGGTTCTGATAAAAGCCCTGTTTTTGTGCAAAGATACTTAGGTTTTACCAATATAAAATTACAATTGTTATTATTTGAAGTAATTCCTGCAGGTCTTCTATTTGGGAGAATTATTTAAAAAGGAAAAGACTTTATGAATTCTTTTATTTTTTTCAATATCTTGGTCTGAAAATATTCATTGCATGTGTACAGTTACTTTTTTGCCATTAGAGGATGGCGATTTTATATTTACTTCGAGTAGGGACGAACAGAAAGACAGGGAAACTTTGGTACCAAAATGTTATCGTGAAAATGGAGTTCATCTGCTATATCCTAAAGATGTTCGTGCTGGAGGTACATGGATTGTGGTTTCTGAACAAAAACGTTTGGTCTGTTTGTTAAACGGTGCTTTTGTAAGTCATGTGTCTACAGGTAATTATGCGTATAGTAGAGGTTTGGTGGTGAAGAATATACTTTTGGCAGCACACGCTGAGACTTATATACATGACGTAAATTTGGAAAATGTAGAGCCCTTTACTTTGATATTGTTGGATTGGGGAAAAGAAAATGTGAAAATAGAATTGGTTTGGGATGGGGTTGAGAAGCATATTCAAGAAATAGATGACGCGCCTAGAATTTGGTCCTCTTCTACCTTGTATTCAGATGCTATGAAGGAAGAAAGACAGCAATGGTTTCAGGAATGGTTGCTTGAAAATAAGATAGATTCACAGGAAGCTATTTTGGAATTTCACAATGACGATTCAAAGGGAACGGCTGAAACGGCAATTAATATGAAACGCTCTTATATCGAAACAGTGAGTATTACCTCGGTATTAAAAAAGTCGGACGCCTTAACCATGTCCTACCAAGATTTTAAAAAATCTGATATAGATCGTATAGATTTTTATGAATGTTTAAAATCGATGCCCGTTGAGTCTTAACACAGGAATTATAGTGATTTTGGCGTACCCTGATACGATAGTACGTCCGGCAACAGGAGAGTTTTCCAGAAAAATATGGCCGTTATTTGGCGTAGGAGGGAAGCATGCGGTGCAGGCAGGACATGCTGCCATGTTGTTGATTTCAAAGGAGACAAAAGATATTCAATACTTCGATTTTGGTCGCTATGTTACATCCGATGGATATGGAAGGGTACGAAGTGCAGAAACAGACCCAGAAGTTGCCATCCCATTTAAGGCAATTCTTGAGAAGGACACAATTGTAAATTTGCATGAACTGTTACTTTTCTTAGAAGCGCATCCCGAAAACACCCATGGAGAAGGAAGGTTGGTTGCGGCAGTAAATACAGAAATACATTTCGAAAAGGCCCTAAGTTTTATTGGACAATTGCAAAGTAAAATTGAAATTCCGTATGGGGCATTTATTTTAAATGGAAACAATTGTTCTCGCTTTGTAAACGAAGTTTTGGTGACTTCAACTACAAATTTTGGCATACGCAACTGGTTACGAAGGTCGCGAATAATTACACCGAGCCCTATTAGCAATGTGATAAGAGGAAGGAGTTCTACTGCGATGTTTGAAGTATTTCAACAACGTATTGTTTCTTATGATAATAAATCGGTACAAAGAGAACTTTTCGAATCTTTATGGAAGAAAGTACCTCAAAACCTCCACCTTACTGGAACGATAGAGCCAAATAGAGAATTGTATCATCCGCGAAATGGTCAATGGCTTTCGGGAATTGGGAGTGGTATGTGGTTTGAACTTGCTACAACAGATATGCCTGGAAATTTCACCATAACTCGAACCTGCGCCAAAGGAAATATAAAATGGACAGGGTTGTTTTCGGTTGTACAAGAAGGATTCAATGCAAAGGAAGTTTATGTTTTTCTTCATGGATCGACCTGTGCAATGTGTTTTGTTTTACAAAATGGTGTAAGGTATGTGTTCGAAAATGTGCCAAAAAAAAGTGCATTCGCAGGGTTAATTTAGTACTTCAGAAACAGTGAGTTGAAACGTAGGAATACGCACCTTGAACTGTTTTTTGGTAGAAAAATTAATCATGGTAAAATACCCTTTCATAGAGCCCAGTGTAGATTGTAAAAAGCAATTTGAAGTATAGGTGTATTTTTCATTGGGTTCCAAAATAGGAATCTGTCCAACCACACCATCTCCAACAACAATTTCCGTGTTGTTCAGTGAATCGTGAATTTCCCATTTGCGCGAAAGCAACTGTACAATATCGTTGCTTTGGTTTTCAATGGTTATGTAATAACTGAACAAAAAGAACTTCACGTCATTGCGTGTTTGTATCCCTTCATAGTTTGTATGAACTGAAATTTTAATGTCTTTTGTTACTTTTTCAACCACGAGATTCGAAGATTTATTCTATAAATATAATTAAAAATGTGGAATAGTAATAATATTCATATTGTAAAATAAACGGGTTTATTGGCTAAATGTTGTTATTACAATAATAATTTGAAAAAATGCTAGAAGGGCTTGCTGCTTATTTCTGCCATGCCTACAATTTTTCCAATACGTTCTCCAAAGGGTTTGTAATAGACTAAAATAGTATAACTGTTTTCGGTTTCCTGATAACTCCCTTGCACGGCGTGAAGGTTAATGCTATTGTCTTTTTGAACGGTGACATAGATATAGTTGTAAAACCCTTGTTTGAGTGTTAGGGTGTTTTCAAAATAATTTGATTTGTCATTGAATACCATTCTATTTTCGGCATTGCAGGCGTAATTGTTGAAAGCACCGTAGATGTATATGTTGTCAGTATTGGGGTCAATTCCATTGGCTTCGAGGAAAAAATGAATATCGGAATATTCGCTTTCTGTGGCTGAGTTGTCGCCGTTCAAAGTACGAATGGTAAAACCGCCATTGATATCTGGGAAGTAGGTGTAAGGCACAAATCGTCGGGCTATGGTAGGAAATAAATAACTGTTGTAATAATGGTCCTCGAGTACAGTTCTTATGATGCTAACATTTGCTCCATTTACATTTTTTGTATCAAAATTCAGAAACTCATTGTTGCCGTAAAAACTCGTTTCATCATTGTAATTGTAGACGATTTCATTTTTTTTGTAGAATTGAGGTACTAGGTTTCTTTTGGTGAAATTCCAATCTCGATTTTGTAAAATCACAACTTTTAGTTCGCGCTTCGGGTTGTTGATAATGACATTAGGGTGGTATATAGAAAATTGAACAACCTGCTTTTGGTCAATGTCTTTTAAATTTCTATCCCGAACCGTTTTTGCGGCAATGGCAACTTTAGGTTCATAAAGCACAAAACGTCTTTGAAAACAAATTTCGTCATTGCTATTCAATACCGTTAATAAGTAATTACCGCTAATTTTTATTCGGCTGTTTCTGTTGGGGATTTCAAAATAATGATGGGTGTAGTTTTGATAGGTGTTAAAGGAGTTTTCGAATTCTAAAATATCAAAAGAAGCATAGCCATCCATATATTCAGTGGTTTGAATGTCTGATATTTCCCAGTTGTAATTGCAATGTTGAATGAGATAATGGTAGTCTTTTTGATCGGCCTCAAGATCGTCGAAAGAAACTAAAAAACGCTCACCCAAAGCAATAATCGGGTTGTGATTTTCAATGCTGTTAAAAGAAACACTTTTGATAAAACTAGCGGTGAAGTTTTGGGCGGCTACATTTTCAGGGCTAATGAGAAAAACAAAAATGATTAAGAATAGAATTCGATACAAGTTGATTTGGATTTTGTTTTAGAAATGTAAATATAATTTATTTATTGCTTAATTCAAGTTAGGGAAGTAGGATGTTTTTAAGTTATTGCACCTTTTGAAGTCTCTATCTTTAGGAAGTAAGTACCTGTATGAACAATTGTGAGATATCAATGGAATCAAAAGAATCAAGTTTGGTTTTTCAAAAAGATAACTTGGGATATTTGATTTATAGGAAGGAGAAATTAAAGATATTTCCGGAAAAATGGGTTCTGAAAAAGGAATTAGATGTGTAAAATGCGCTTGTATATCAAGTATTAATTGCTTTTCATCGGAATAGAAAATGTATAATCTTTGCAAATTCGAATTCAAAGATGGGTATTCAGTGAGCTTTTCAAACTCTTTTATAGTATAACTGTTTAAGAGGTTATGAAATTCTGAATCAGAATGAGATAGTGTTACGGTATGAGCGCTTTGATCGTGAATTATTGGTATATTAGATTTATTGGGGGTCAGGGCGTAGAAACCAATTGGATCAGGATGTTCTTGGGTCGTAAGGTACCGAATTGTAGAAATGTTACCGTGAGGATAAGATACTTTTTCATCATTTTAGAGGTTAGTTTTGTCTTTCTAAAGCCTCAATTCTTTTGTTTTGTTCGATGATATAAAGGGTTAACTCCTCTATTTTTTTTAGTAATCGGGCATTCATATCACCAAGTTCAATTCCATTTGCTTGTACTGTTTTAGCGTTAGGAATGTCGACCAAATGGCCTTTTTCTCTAATCTGATTTTCTACTTCTGCTAAGTTTGGGAGTTCGTAATCAGATTTAAAAACATAGTCTGGCCAGTTGGCTTTTATTTGCACTCGTATTTCTTCTGCTATGATTTTTCCTTCTACTGCAAAGTCGTAGCCAACCGGAATTGTATTGGTGTTTATGCCAAGCTGATTGGTGCTGAAATCTCCGTAAATAAGGGGGGTTCTTGTGGAGGAATTGTCAATAATAAGTTTATTACTTCCTGTTTCAAACCAGCCGGCTTGATTTCCTAAATATACATTATTTGAGCCATCTGTACTCTCCTTTCCGCTTCCGTTTCCAATATAAACATTGTTGTTTCCATTGCTGTTGTAATAGCCTGCCTGAGCCCCTAAAAACACGTTGTTATTTCCGGTACTGTTTGATAATCCTGAACCTCGGCCAAAGAATGAATTCCAGTCACCGGTTCTGTTTTGATAACCACTTCCCCTGCCGACGAATGTGTTTGATTCACCTGAGGTATTGTTGTAAGCAACTAAAGAACCAATAAATACATTGTATGCACCTGTTGTAGTGCGTACGCCCGTATCATCACCAAAGAAGGTGTTTTCATCTCCGGTAGCCACTGTTCCTGTATTGTACCCAAAGAAAGCACCTCTATTAGATTGTGTTCCCGCGTTTTCGCCATAGCTGGTAATATTTTGCGTCATATGCTGGCCTGACAAAATTCCTGAGTGTCCGATAATAAGTAAGCAAATTGCTAAATTTTTCATGTCTATTTTTTTTTGGTTTGTGTTTATTTGAAATCAATACAAAACGTTCTTATGAATAGTTGATTTGACATACAAGGTACAAAATAGAAACAACAAAAGATATTAAATAAACGTTTATTTATGTGTTGTAACAAGTGTTTCTGGAAGGTGAAACCTATATTCTCTTCTGATTACTGAAATGAATTGCTTGCTGGAATTTGGTAGTTTATTTACAGATTTTGTGCAAGGTGGAAGTTCCGTAGAGTCCTTTAAAAGTAAAGAGTTCAGTTTTGTCAAAGTCGTTTAAAAACAAAGCTATGCTTTCGTCGGAAAAAAATGATTCCCTGTTTACTATTTTTGGTTTATCTATGATATCTGTATAAATACATTGTTCTTTTTTTAGCAATTCTATAACTTGTGTTTTGTCAAGATTTTTATACACTTGAATTCGATTCGGGTTGTTAACACCTGTTTCATAAAAGTATTGATTCTTTAGAAAATAATTATTTATGATATAGGTGTTTTCGGGATGGGTTATCATGTGGTTTAGTAAGATGGTATCGTTGTAATTGGAATAGAAATGATTGGGAACAATCCCATAACTACCATTCCATATGAGAAGTGTAAAGACGCATGTTTTAAGAAAGATTGTGTTTATTTTGTAGATAGAAGTAACAGATAAAACAAGTAGATAAGGCAGCGTCGTCATAAACTCTATATTTCCGGCAATGAGCAAGGCAAAAATCAGGGTGGCTATACCTATATAAAGGTGGGTTTTTATAAATAATAAGTTATCGTTTTTGAGTTTTACTAGCAATTGACGTTTTGACAGTGTTACCATAAATTGATACAATGCATAGAAAGCGACTAGGAGGGGTATGCTATATAGAATACTTTTTTGCAGTAATAAATAGATGTTCGGGTGTATTTGGATAAAAGTTCTTATAGTACTAATGATAAGGAATAATACACCTTTTCCTGTTATTTTTGGATCGGCGGTCCCCTGTTGGAAATCATGTAAAATATAACTGAGAATACTTTCGGTCGATATTGGTTGGTGTTCGTAGAATCGTATCACTAAAATGTATACAACGGGAACTATGATAAATGAAACTGAATATAGAAGAGTTTTAGGTATGCTTCGTGATTTTATATAACTACCTATAAGGATGCCTAGCCACCAAAGAATAGCTAATTGATGAAATAGACAGGCAATCGTTAAGAACAGTCCACTTAGAAAAAGTGGTAGGGTATTTTCAGTTTTTGAAAATTTTAGAAAATAGAAACTTCCCAACAGCGAAAAGGTACTTGGAAGAATATAGGTTTCGTTTTCTGTACCATATCTCCACAAACTGAATGAGAATGCAACAAGTAATACATACCATACGATGTCTTTCGTCTTTAGCCCTTGAAGTTTTAAAATGTCTTTTAGGATGATGAGGTTGATCACTGCGAAAATGCTATTGATTGCTTTTGAAAACTCTAAAATACGCAGCGCCGGATGTAGTGTTTCAAAAATCGTTTTAAGAACATATATAAATGGATTGTATAAAAGGTGGTGTGGAGTGAACAAGGAAAGATTGTATTTTACATAGCCCGCATAGGCATAAGCATCCATGGAAGAATTAGTAGTTGGGAAAAACAAGTATAATAAGAGTACAAATAGAAATAGGAAATTGAAGTTTTTTGAGAACATGTTTTTTAGGGTAATTTTGAATTAATAATTTTGTATGAAATAACAAAAGAACAAAAACAAACAAAAAAGAAATAATAAACAAAAGTAATATAAAATTTTTAAAACAAAGGCCAGAACACATTTTTTTGAAAAAAGATGTTAAGATTCGATACGCATGCATATAGAAATAGTTGAAAATAATTCAAGTATTTCATGTTTTTACTGTTTATATTTTAGTGATTTTGTTAAATCACAGAATTTTCTATAAATACTATTTAGAATAGTTATAAATAGTATACACAATTAATATAAAGACGGGAATTCATGGTTAGAAAAATCAAAATTTTTAAATTTGCAGTGTTTTAAAACAGATTAACTTAAATTCTAAATATGTCAGAAGACATTCGAATAAAAAAAGGCTTAACCATTAAGCTTAAGGGCAAAGCAGAAGAGACAATTTCTGCAGTTCCTCGTTCAGGAGTTTTTGCAATTCAACCCAAAGATTTTCACGGAATTACACCAAAGCTAACTGTAAAAGTTGGAGATGCTGTGTCTGTGGGAAGTGTTTTGTTTTATGCAAAATCGAACGAGCAGATTAAATTTACATCTCCTGTAAGCGGGACGGTATCAGAAATCAGAAGAGGAGCAAAACGAAGAATTTTGTCGGTAGTGATTACCGCTAATGCTTCAGATGAATTTGTAAATTTTGGAAAAGAAGATCCTGCATCGCTTTCTAAAGAACAGGTGCTTTCTAAAGTGTTAGACAGTGGTTGTTGGGCATTTGTAAATCAACGTCCGTACGACGTAATTGCAAATCCTTCAGACGAAGCAAAGGCAATTTTTATCTCTACATTCGATACGGCACCTTTAGCACCAAATTACGGCTTTGCCTTAAAAGAGCAAGAAGCTGCATTTCAAGCTGGGGTAACTGCATTGTCTAAATTGACTGCTGGAAAAGTATATCTGTCGGTAAATGACAACGCTTCTTTTTTCAACAAGATAAAAGACGCTGATTTGTTAAACGTAGCTGGGAAACACCCTGCTGGTAATGTAGGTGTTCAGATTTCGAAAGTGGCGCCAATCAACGCAGGTGAAAAAGTGTGGACAGTGAACGCACAAGATGTAGCGATTATTGGAAATCTCTTTTTAACTGGAGAATTCAAACCAAACAGAATTCTTGCCTTGGCAGGTTCTGAAGTGTCAGCGCCACAATATTATAAGGTAACAATTGGTCAGCAATTAGATACCTTGTTAAACGGTACAATCAATACTGAAAATACCAGAGTGATATCTGGAAACGTATTGACAGGATCTAAAACAGAAGGAAAAGAAGATTTTCTCGGTTTTTATGACAATATCGTATCTGTAATTCCTGAAGGAAATATACATAGAATGTTAGGTTGGCTTCCTTTTGTAGGTGGTAAAATCCACAGCGCTTCTAGAACATCATTCTCATGGTTGACACCAAATAAAGAATACACATTAAACACCAATCTAAACGGTGAAGAACGTGCGTTGGTTGTGACTGGAGAAATGGAAAAGGTAATGCCTATCGATATTTTTCCAATGCAATTGCTAAAAGCAGTATTGGCAAATGATATTGAAAAAATGGAAAACTTAGGAATCTACGAAGTAGCGCCTGAAGATTTTGCATTGATTGAT
Organism: uncultured Flavobacteriaceae bacterium; assembly: GCA_943789365.1. Lineage (GTDB taxonomy): Bacteria > Bacteroidota > Bacteroidia > Flavobacteriales > Flavobacteriaceae > Flavicella. Next base: position 2,377,878 of record CALSTV010000001.1, read on the forward strand.
TATACGAGTTCTTCTAAAATAGAAGCGCAGCAAATCATCAGAAACGGTTTAGACTTAATGATAAACGAAGTAGGATAATGAAATTTATTAGAGATACATTCGACAAGTACAAGCCTCTCTTCGATAAAGGAGGGAAGTTAGAAAAATTTGCTCCCGGTTTTAATGCATTCGACACTTTATTGTTTGTGCCGAATCATACGACCAAACATGGGGCACATATTAGAGATGGTGTAGATTTGAAGCGTGTGATGATTACGGTTGTAATTGCCATGGTTCCTGCCTTAATTTTTGGTATGTGGAATGTTGGTTTCCAACATTTCTCTCAATTAGGTGAAGCTGGAAGCTTCTTGGATTACCTAATTTATGGTTCTGTAAAGTTCCTGCCTATGGTAGCCGTTTCGTACGGTGTTGGTCTGGGTATTGAATTTGCATTCGGGATTTTTAGAGGACATGAAATTAACGAAGGATACTTGGTGTCTGGTATGTTGATTCCCTTGATTATGCCTATCGATATGCCTTTATGGATGCTCGGTGTGTCCGTTGCTTTTGCCGTATTAATTGGTAAAGAAGCGTTTGGAGGAACTGGGATGAATATCTTAAATCCTGCTTTAGTAGCACGTGCCTTTGCTTTCTTTTCATATGCGCCAAGCATGTCTGGGGACAAAGTGTGGGTTGCCGATGCAGCAACAGTTGACGCAATTTCTGGAGAAACAATCTTAGGTTCTTTAGCAGCAGGAAATGATGCTGGATACAGTGTGCTAGAAATGTTCTTAGGGACCATTCCTGGTTCTGTTGGAGAAACTTCAGTATTGATGATCTTAATTGGAGCAGCTTTCTTATTGTTTACTGGAATTGCAAGTTGGAGAATCATGCTTTCAGCCGTAATTGGTGGAGGTCTGATGGGACTTATTTTTAACCTAATTGGTGTGAATGCGCTGATGGACTTCCCATGGTGGCAACATCTTTTAGTAGGTGGTTTTGCTTTTGGAGTTGTGTTTATGGCTACAGATCCTGTATCTGCAGCACAAACGGATAAAGGAAAGTGGATTTATGGTTTCTTAATTGGTTTCTTAGCCATTATGATCCGTGTATTCAACGGCGCGTATCCAGAAGGAATGATGATGGCCATCTTATTGATGAACGTTTTTGCACCTACCATCGATCACTATGTGGTAGAAGGAAATATAAAACGTCGTAAGAAACGTCAAAACACTAATATAGAAACAGCATAAGAAATGGATAAAAATAGCAACGCATATACGTTTATTTTTGCGATTATCATGGTAACTCTTATCGCGGGATTGTTGGCTTATACAGCAACAAGCTTGAAGCCGCTACAAGAGAAAAATGTAAAAGCAGAAAAAATGCAAAAGATACTATCTACGATTGGCGTAGAAGTGTCAAGAGATGAAGCAGCTGCAAGTTTTGACAAATACATCAAACAACAATTGGCTTTGAAAGAAGACGGTACGGTTGATGCTGCTGTTGATGCTTTTGCATTGAGCTTGAAAAAAGAGTTGAAAAAAGGAGATGCACAACGCTTTCCTTTATATGTAGCCGAAAAAGAAGGAAAAACATTTTATGTGATTCCATTATACGGAGCAGGTCTTTGGGATGCCATTTGGGGATATGTTGCCTTAGATGGTGATAAAAACACCATTGTGGGTGCCAATTTTGATCACAAGGGAGAAACGCCTGGATTGGGTGCTGAAATTACTACAGATTGGTTCCAAGCGCAGTTTGCCGGGAAATCTTTATTAAAAGATGCCAATGCCGACTTTTCTACGAGCAATTTTGCCTCTGTAATCGTTGTCAAAGGAGGTGCAAAAGCTGGAGATGTACACGGAGTAGATGGAATTTCAGGTGGTACAATTACTTCAGACGGTGTCTCTGACATGTTGGAAGAAAGATTGGCTCGTTATTTACCATATTTTAAAAATAATTAATCATGGCAGGAGAAAAAGAAGCATTGTTTTCAAAGAAAAATAGAGCCTTATTAACAGACCCGTTAGACGATAACAATCCAATTTCAGTACAGGTATTAGGTATCTGTTCTGCATTGGCAATTACAGTACAATTAAAACCTGCTTTGGTAATGTCTATCGCAGTATTGTTTGTAGTCATTGCAAGTAACGTTATTGTATCACTCATTCGTAACCTTATACCAAGTCGTATTCGTATCATCGTTCAATTGTTGATTGTTGCCTCTTTGGTAATTTTAGTAGATCAGGTGTTAAAAGCGTATGCTTATGATGTGAGTAAAGAACTTTCTGTATTTGTTGGATTGATTATTACCAACTGTATTGTAATGGGACGTTTAGAGGCATTTGCTTTGGCGAACGGACCGTGGAAATCGTTCTTAGACGGTGTTGGAAATGGCGCTGGATACGCTTTAATTTTGGTATTGGTAGCTTTCTTTAGAGAGTTGTTAGGATCAGGTAAATTGTTCGGATTTGAAGTTTTAGGACACAAAGCAAAAGACATTGCCGATTCTACAGGATTGTATGCCTTAGGTTATGAGAATAACGGATTTATGTTATTGTCGCCAATGGCATTGATTGTAGTTGGAATCATTATATGGGTACAACGTTCAAGAAATAGAAAATTAATAGAGAACTAGTAGTATGTGTAATTGTTTTAAAGTTGAATCGTTATTGATTCATTTTAGGAAACAAACAGTTAAACAATAATACGCTTAAACAATTAAACAAAAAACAAAATGGATTATATTAACATTTTTGTAAAAAGTATTTTTATCGAAAATATGGTATTTGCATATTTCTTAGGAATGTGTTCTTACTTGGCAGTATCAAAAACCGTAAAGACAGCAGTAGGTCTTGGAGCAGCAGTGATCTTTGTATTGGTGGTAACGGTTCCTGTAAACTTTTTGTTGGATACGTATTTACTAAAAGCCGGGGCTTTGTCTTGGTTAGGTGAAGAATATGCTGCAATCGATTTGAGCTTCCTTAGTTTTATCATGTTTATCGCTGTAATTGCATCGATGGTACAATTGGTAGAAATGATTGTGGAGCGATTTGCACCAGCACTTTATGGAGCCTTGGGTATTTTCTTACCATTGATTGCAGTAAACTGTGCCATTTTAGGAGGGTCGTTATTTATGCAACAAAAAGATTTCTTCAATGTGGGAGAATCTGCGGTATATGGTTTAGGATCTGGAATTGGATGGTTCTTGGCGATTTTAGCTATTGCAGCTATTCGTGAAAAGATAGCGTACTCAAACGTACCGGCACCTTTAAAAGGATTGGGAATTACATTTATCATAACAGGATTAATGGCCATAGGGTTTTTGAGTTTCTCAGGAATTAAATTATAAACAACTAAGATTAGATAGATGACTATAATAACAAGTATCGTTGTATTTTTAATACTCATTTTGATTCTTACTGCCGTGTTATTGGTGGCTAAGGCAAAATTACTTCCTTCTGGAAAAGTAAAAATCACAATAAACGGAGAGAAAACAATTGAGGTAGAAACTGGAGCCTCTTTGTTAGGAACCTTAGGAAATGAAAAAATATTTTTACCGTCTGCCTGTGGAGGTGGAGGTACCTGTATTCAGTGTGAATGTCATGTGCATTCTGGTGGAGGTGAAGCCTTGCCAACTGAAACACCACACTTTACACGTAAGGAGTTAGCAGCTGGAGCAAGACTTGGATGTCAGGTAAAGGTAAAGAACGACATGGATATTTCGATTCCTGAAGAGATTTTTGGAATTAAGAAATGGAAAGCAAAAGTAGTTTCTAACTACAATGTAGCTTCGTTTATCAAGGAATTTGTAGTTGAAATTCCTGAAGATATGGATTACAAAGCAGGTGGGTACATTCAAATTGAAATTCCAAAAACAGAAGTGAAGTTTACTGATATGGATATTGAGGCACATCCTCAAGATCATCCAGGAGAACCAATGAAATTCCAAGAAGAATGGGATAAATTTGGATTGTGGCCAATGGTGATGAAAAATACGGAAACTGTGGAAAGAGCCTATTCTATGGCCTCTTACCCTGCGGAAGGAAGGAACATAATGTTGAACGTGCGTATTGCATGTCCTCCTTTTGACAGAGTCAAAGGTGGATGGATGGATGTAAATCCTGGAATTGCTTCTTCATATATCTTTAACTGTAAACCTGGGGATGAGGTAACTATTTCTGGACCTTATGGAGAATTCTTTATCAACGATTCTGATGCAGAAATGGTATACGTAGGTGGTGGAGCTGGTATGGCACCAATGCGTTCACATTTATATGAATTGTTTCATACTATGAAAACTGGACGTAAAGTTTCGTACTGGTATGGTGGACGTTCAAAACGTGAATTGTTCTACTTGCACTATTTTGAAGCCTTGGAGAAACAATTCCCGAATTTTAAAATGCACTTAGTATTGTCTGAGCCTTTAGAAGAAGATAACTGGAAAGTTAAAGAGAGTGTAGATTCAGAAGGAGACGGATTTGTAGGATTTGTTCACCAAGCATTGATCGATAATTACTTGAACGATCATGAAGCACCAGAAGATATAGAATTCTATTTCTGTGGACCGCCAATGATGAACCAAGCCGTTGTAAAAATGTGTGACGACTTTGGAGTACCACCAGAAAATGTGCGTTTCGACGACTTTGGAGGATAGTACTTAATTGATAAACTATAAACTCGGACTTGTGAAAGCAAGTCCGATTTTTTTTGTCTACAATATCATACTAGCTTCTTAAGAAATCCTGAGATAAAAAATAGATTCATAAGGTTCAGTGATTAAAAGTGTGAAAAAATGGATAGAAAATCGGAAAAAAACCGATTATATGGTTGCTGTCATGTATAAAAATGTTATATTTGTAGTAGATAATCGGGAAAAAACCGATAATCATATGAAAATATTACATTATGGATTTTAGAAAGAAGGTAAAAGAGTATGCGGAAGTACCTGTATCTCGGCATTTGGTATTAGAAATGTTGAGTGACTATCAGCGTCCAAATGATAAAATCAGTGAGCTTATTAAAAGTGGAGAATTGTTGTCAGTTCGCAGAGGCTTATATATAACTGGTCCTGAATTGGACTTGCCATCTCCAGAACCTTTTTTAATAGCAAATCATCTCAGAGGTCCGAGTTATGTAACATTAGAGTCAGCGTTGTCGTATTGGAATATGATACCGGAAAGAGTTTATGAAATAAGTTCAGCAACCATAAAAACATCTAAGGTGTATAATACGCCAGCAGGAAGATTTAGTTACCAACAACTACAGACACCTTATTATTCATATGGAATTAAAAATATAGCCTTTTCATCGAAGCAAAACATATTAATTGCTTCACCTGAAAAAGCGTTGTGCGACAAAGTGGTGTTAACACGTAAAATCAATCTACGAAGCAAAAAACAAACACGTGTATTTTTGTTGGAAGATCTTCGTATCGATACGGATGTATTAAAAACACTGGATCCAAAAGTTATGGAATTATGGATTGAAGATGCGCCAAAAAAAAGTAGTTTAAAAATGCTTGTAAAAACATTGGAGGAATTATGATAAAAGACTGGATACATCAATACAATCCGCGTAATGAAGAGGAAATTCTTGCTGCATTACGCGAGATTATGCAGGAAATAGTTTTAGCAGGATTGTCGAGAACTGATTTTTTTCAGAAAGCTGCTTTTTACGGAGGTACTGCGCTTAGAATTTTTTATGGTTTGGACAGGTATTCGGAAGATTTAGACTTTTCTTTACTTCAATCGGATCCTGAATTTTCAATTGAACCCTATTTCAATCCCATATTGGAAGAATTTAATTCCTTGGGGCTGAATGTCAGTATCAGGGAAAAGCAAAGAACCAAACAAACAGCTATTGATTCTGCTTTTCTAAAGGCGGAAACTATATGGCAAGAGATTGTTCTGGAAGATATTATCAAAGAAATAGGCGTACGCTCTAACAAGACGCTGAAGATTAAAATAGAAGTAGATCGGCAGCCTCCGTTGGATTTCAAAACGGAAGAAAAGTTATTAATTCGTCCATTTTCTTTTTATGTAAAATGTTTTACCAAATCGAGCTTATTTGCCGGTAAATTGCATGCTTTGCTTTTTAGAAAGTGGCAAAACAGAGTCAAAGGACGCGATTGGTATGACTTGGAATGGTATATTAAAAAAGGAATTCCTTTGGATGTAGAGCACTTCCTGACAAGAGCCAAAGATACGAACGATTGGCAAGAGAATCGTATAGCGAATGAGCAGATCATCCAACTATTGGAAGCCAAAATAGAATCCGTTTCTTTTAGCAGTATTAAAGAGGATATCGTACGGTTTATTGATAACGATGCTGCTTTACAAATTTGGAGTCCTCAATATTTTAAAGATTTGGTAGCGAAATTAAAATTTGAGAATGCTTGAATGGAATTGAGAACGAATTGTTGAGCATTTCTGTTTTTTAGTCTGGTTCTAATACTTCTCTTTTCTTGAAAGATGTTTACATAATTTAATCCCGATACATTTTTATCGGGATTTTAATTTTTTATGGATCATAACTACATGACCACTTCACTAATTTGAATGACAGGTTCTGAATTTGTAAAATTAGGAAGGTCACCCATAATTTGTTCAGCATTGGGTCCAAAAGCAGCTCCAAAAGCATCTACAGAATCGAAATACATATTCCCCATGGCGAGAAATGGAGGAGGTGATCCTGGTGCCGCACTACCTAATCCGCTTTCCACCGTAGCTCCTTTTAAGGCAGATCCTAAGAGTTCGCCAACAAGTTCTAAATGTGTACTTGTGTAATAATTAAGGTCAAATGTTTTGCCTTCTCCATTTGGGTACATAACACTTACTTTTGTCATTCCTTTTTTCATGATTTTAGTTTAAGATTGGTTAATAGCTATTAAAGATATTAATTTTTAAAATAATCTCAATAATTTCTTAAAATGGCTTACAAGTTGAAAGCTTAAGCCACCAACAAATTCCAAAACCCATCTATAAGTTGCTGATCTGTAAAATTGGTGTTCATTGGTTTTTGATTTACTAGTTTTCCCAGGGTTTGCCCTTTGGGGGCACCGATGAGATCACCGTTGCGACCTATCTTTCCGGAAATGGCGTCAGCGAATTTACGTGCGCCTTGTTTTGGGCTCTGTGCCTTTCCTATCAATTGCATCAATCCGAAACCAACCTTTTCCATAAACCAACGTTTGGCAGGAGGGAGGTCCCTCAATCCTTTGGTTCCATAGGTGAGTCCCGGAGAAAACCAAAGTACTTCAAGTCCCTCATGATTTTCCTGAGCCATTTTACTTACCCAAAGTGCTCCCAATAGCTTGGAAACTCCTATGGCATTCATAGGATTGTATTTTTCGGTATTGGTTTCGCTTTTCAGCAAATAATCCGTTAGTTGCTGTGCGGAGTTAAAATCTGGAGTTTGAATCATGCCTGGAATTCCTCTGGCACCTTCACCACCGGCATAGACAATTCTTGCGGTGCTACTCAATCGGTCTTGTTTTCGAAGCAAATCAATAACAATATGTCCACCGATAACGTTTTGAAAACTTGTTTTTTCTATCGCCCTACCTTTCCAGTTTGTTTGCTGGAATTCTTTTTCAAAAACTACGCCTCCGGCTCCCAAGAAAACAATGTCAATGGTCTTGTCTTTTGGTAATAGAGAGACTGCTTTTTCCAATGATTCCGGTGCATTCATATCAAAACCACCAAAGGGGTACAGCTTGGCTTGGTTGTCAATTTCAGTTTCAATTTCGCTTTTTACCTGTTTTGATTTTTCGACAGTTCTGCTTCCGAGATAGAAATTTCGATACCCATCTTTGATGAGGTGCTTGATGGTCTCTTTTGCGAGACCACCGTTAGCACCAGTAACTAATATTATTTTTTCTGAAGGTTTCATATCAAATTAGGTTTATAGGTTAAATATGTTATTATTTTTTTGTGAAGAGAAAGCAATAAGGATACTACCGCAAACACCATCCCGATATATGCCTTTGTTGGTAATGATATGAGAATCACAAGTACAAAGACACTTCTAAATGCGATTAGGTTTCGTCTTAAAATACTGGTTACCATTAATGCAAAACTAAGGATGTATCCAATACCTGTATAGATCATGTGAATAGGTTCTAGTCCGTCTACCTGTAAGTTTTTACTGGTAAAGATGTAATAAAAAATAAAGGGTAAGAACATAAGGAGGGCATTCAACAAGAATGCAACTCTTAAAATAATAGGTTTTTTTTCCATGATGTACGTTTTATTAAGATTTAGAATAGTTCTTTTTGATTTGTTTGAAATTGTCCTTGTTTACATTTTCACCTGTGATCACATGATGTTCCACGGCAATTAAGTAATCTTCAATTCCTCTTTTGAATTTTCCTTTGGCCATCCAGCCCAAAAAAGCAGGTTTGGTTCTATACGTCATTTCAAAAGAAACTTCGCTGGTGTGTTCATCGATGGCTCTTACGGCATAGACTGCTTTGGTATGTTTAGCACTTAAAGGAATGCCTTCTGAATGGTATACCTGTACTGTAAATCGATGGTTTTCTGCGTCGAAATCCAATTGTTTTTCTTTAACGTATTTCGTTCCTTCTTCGTTGAGATTACAAATACGTTCAGCGCCTTCTCCACCATAGGTAATACTTCCCTGATTGTAGGTAGAACTTACAATGCCGGCGTGTGAATTTGCGATGGCTCCAAAGTCTTCACCCACCACCTTCCAAACGGAAGCAATAGGGGCGTCAATAGTTCGTGTCACCACAAACGATTTTACTTTCTTTTGTGCAAATGCTTGGTTTATTACCAAGGCAAGGGCTAATGTCATAATTGTTTTTGCTGTTGTTTTCATTTTTGTTTGATTTCAAATTAATAAATATAATGACCGTTCGTCATATTTAGGGTAAAAAAAATTAGTTTTTTAATACGTTGTTGAAAATTAGTTCTTTAAAGTCAATGAGTGGTTTTTCGTTTGCCGTGGATTTCATTCGAACCAAAGCTCCATGCCAACTATTTAGAATAAACGAGGCGGTTGCTTTGCAATCTAGGGTAGTTATCAGACTTCCGTCTTCTTGGGCTTCCTTTAAGGTGTTGTAGATGATTGTTTCGATCTCGTTGAATTGGGCATCCAACACGGCTCTGAATTTTTCATTCGTATCTCCGAGCTCCGTAGAAAAATTACTCATGATACAGCCTTTTTTAAACTGTAGATTATTAGCGTAGTTCTTTATGATGTTGTCATACATGATTTCCAAACGCTCCAATGCTGGTAATTCTTTGTTTTCAAGTCTCCTTTTATGCATACGAACACCATTATCACAGTATCTTTGTAAAACTTCAAGCCCAAAAGCCTCTTTGTTTTCAAAATGATTGTAAAAAGAACCTTTAGGAATGTTTACCTTATCGGTAATTTCCTTAATACCCGTGGCATTGTAACCATTGTCAAACATGATTTCCTGCCCGGCGTTTAAGATGTCCTCTCTAAATATCTTTCTTTTCATGGGATAAATATAATGACCAGTCGTCATAAAACCAAATAATTACTGAAAAAAATGTACAGTATTGTGTTGAAACAAAAAAACCATCGCGATAAATCGCTGTTAATTAGTTTGTTGAGGGTTTAAGTAAAATTATCCTTGGTCTTTTTCTAAACATTTTTGGCTATAAAATACCAAAGAAGTCATCAAGTATCCATTTAACTGCAATTATAGAAATATATCTAGTAGTTATTTTTTTCTTTAGGATTTAGGTAAAAGTTTAAGCCAAGACCAAATGTAGTATAGCTGTCATATCCAATTTCAGGCCGAATTGCCCATTTGCTTAAGTCACTGCTCAAACCCAGTCCTACGTTTATTCCAGGTGTAAGACCAGTCGCTCCATCTCCAAAGAAAATATGAAGTTTAGGAATAATATTGAATTCAAAATGAGCGCCTTGACCAAAAGTAAAAAAGAGCCTTGGGTCAAGTTGATACATGGTCAAAAATTCATTCGCATAAATACCAACTGGAATAGAGAATGCAACTCTGTCTTTCCAAATGCTATATTTATTTGTAAATTCAATATAATTTGTGTCAAATTCGCTAAATTCAGATTCAAAATCGCCATCAAGAGCATTTATTCTTTCATATCTTAATTTTATAGTATACCTATCTGATACGCCATAACCAATTGCAAATCCATAATTGTCGTTTGTTTTCAAATCTTCTATATAATAAGCATTATAACTTCCTTGAAGTTCTATTCCTCCTTTGTCTAGGAGTTTGGCGCTTTCAAAGACTGAATTAACGGGGGTAACACAGCTCATTAATACAGATAGTAGTGCGGTACAGATTATATTTCGCAGGAGGGAGTTCGGATCTGTCATAGCTATCATTAAATTTGATACTAAGATAAGCGTTTTAAAGGAATAAATGTTTTTGTATTTCCGTTTAAGATGCGTTTTAAATACGTTTGTTGGGAAGCTGATAAATTAAATTTTGGATTACTAAATAAAAATGGGAATACTTTTTTACGCTATATCTACCTTACTAATTTATTTTTAGGTAAAACAGAAATGCCCATTAATAAAAAAATCCAGAGAACGAATGCTCTCTGGATTTGAATTAGTTATTTTTATTAGATTATCCTTTGAATTGGATATTTGTAAACTCTTTTGAAACCACTAAAGTTCTGTTTTCATAATTTACAGCCTTCAAATCAACATATTCATTGTCAATTTTAATAGACTTTACATCAAAAGGTAATCCGAAAAGATTGATTTTAAACGTGTCATAGGAAGTGATAAATTTTCCTTGTTTGTGTTGTCTCAAGGTCATTTTCTTACCATTTCCTTCCAATTTAAAGTTTCTTAAACTGTAGCGTCCTTTGGTATAATCGTATCCGTCATTGGCATCTTCAAACAATTCAGAATTTTCTTTTCCTTTTTTATAGTATACATCTAAGGTCAATTGGTCGATATTCTTTTCACCTACATATTGTTGGACCGGGTATTTTGGAATCACAGCACCGGCTTTTACAAAAATAGGCATGCTGTCTAAATCTGCATCTACCCAAGTTTCTTTACCTCCGGAAACCACTTCTTTGTTCCAGTAGTTGTACCATTCTCCGCGTGGAATGTACATACGTCTTCCTTTGGCATTGGGTTCGTTAATTGGACATACAACAATCTTATCACCACAAATAAACTCATCGATTCGGTAATGTGTTTGCGTGTCTTCCTGGTCGAACAAGACCAACGATTTCAACATCGGTTCTTTGTCTACAGAATACTTGTAAAATGAGGTGTATAAATACGGCAATAATTCGTATCGAATTTCGATAAACTTACGAACTACATCGGTAATTTCTTCATCAAAAGCCCAAGGTTCTTGGTCGCCGTGGTCTCCAGAAGAGTGTGTTCTACAGAATGGGTGGAAAGCACCTAGTTGAATCCAACGCGCATATAATTCACCGTTTGGTTGCTCCGCAAAACCTCCAATATCTGATCCTGCAAAAGAGAATCCAGACAATGCTAAACGTTGTGCTTGAATGTTGGCAATTTGCAAATGCTCCCAAGTCGCTACATTATCTCCCATCCATGTAGAAGTATAACGTTGTGTTCCTGAATAAGCAGAACGTGTAATAACGAATGGACGTTTCGGATAGTTGAATTTCTTCAAACCGTGATAGGTTGCACGTGCCATTTGCATTCCGTAGATATTATGTGCTTTTTGGTGGCTACAAGGGTTTCCATCATAATCATGACGTACATCAGACGGGAATGTTTTACCAGGAACGTCCATAACAGCAGGTTCGTTCATGTCATTCCACACGCCTTTTACACCTATGTCTTTAATCAGTTCTTTAAACAACCCTGCCCACCATTCTCTAACTTCAGGTCTGGTAAAATCTGGGAAGTAACATTCTCCTGGCCATACTTTTCCTTTCATATACGGACCGTCGGCACGTTTACAAAAATAATCTTTATCCAATCCTTCCTTAAAGACGCTGTATTCGTTGTCAATTTTAATTCCCGGATCAATGATTACAACAGTTTTAAAACCGTCGTCAGCCAACTCTTTTACCATCTTTTTTGGTGTAGGGAAGTACTCTTTACTCCAAGTAAAGCAACGGAAACCTTCCATGTAGTCGATGTCTAAATAGATGGCATCACAAGGGATTTTTAAATCTCTGAACTTTTGCGTGATTTCTTTTACATTCGACTCAGGATAGTAACTCCATTTACATTGGTGGTATCCCAAAGCCCACAAAGGTGGTAGTTCCGGCGTTCCTGTTAAATCGGTATAACTGGTAACCACATCCTGCATTTTTGGTCCATAAAAGAAATAATAATTCATTTCTCCTCCTTGTGCCCAAAAACTAGTTACATTGCGCCTTTCCTGACAAAAATCAAAATAGGTTCTAAAGCTGTTGTCAAAGAAAATTCCATATGATTTTCCATTGTGCAATCCAGTGTAAAACGGAATGGCTTTATAGATAGGGTCGGTGTCTTTTCCAAAAGCGTAGGAGTCGGTAGCCCAGTTTTCAAATCGTCTACCTTTTAAGTTCAAGTGTTGTGGTTTGTCACCGAGTCCGTAATAGCTTTCGCCATTTTGAGCCGCTTTACTCATTTTGACAATGTCTCCACCTAATTCGTAACTTTCTTCCCAATGGAATCCGAGTTCGTCTTCACAAATCAGAGAATTATCTTTGACATCGTAGATGGCTTTTCGCAAATCTGCTTTGTAGATATTACAAATCAATTTTGAGGTGGTGATGATATATTTTTCTTCGTCATCCGAAATTTCTAAATGATTGTAACCTCTGTTGGCGTCGTTGGCAATAGCATAAGAAAAATCGTTGTCAAATTTCCCAACGGTCGTATAGCGAAAACGCAGTACGCTATCTCTTAAAACGGTCAATTGTAAAATTACATTGTTTTCTGTGCTAAAGTGGAGTACATCTACATCTTTTGTGTAGCCTGTTATAGTAGAAGGAAACAAGTCTCCTTTGTATTCTAATTCTGTGTTTAATATCATAATTATTAGTGGTTTAATCCGCCGCAAAAATACTTAAAAAAATAAAAAGTATTATTAACTATTATTATTAAAATAAGCCAGATTTGGGTATAGGTAAAGAAAAGGGAAATCAACTGATTTCCCCAGTAAATTTAGCTGCCATTTGACAGCTGAAAGTGATTTTTATTATTTGCTAATTTTAAATAGTACAATCCCTAAAGGCGGAACTGTAATAAGGGCAGAATTCGATTTGAAATTCCATGGTTTTTTGCTGATTTTAATTTTTTTACTATTGCGAACACCACTTCCTCCAAATTTTTTCATATCACTATTTAGAACTTCTACCAGATGACCAGGTTGATGTACTCCTAATAAATAGTTTTCTCGAACTACGGGGGTAAAGTTACAAACGGCAATCACATCATTTTTAGCATCATGTCCTTTCCGGATAAAGGAAATGATGGAGTCTTCAGCTTCTTCGTAATTGATCCATTCAAAACCTTCAATGCCAAAGGATTTTTCATACAATGCAGGTGTGTTTTTGTAGAAATGATTGAGGGCTTTTGTAAATTCCTTCATTTTGGCATGCATTGGGTCTTCGAGAAGATTCCAGTCCAAGCTATTTTCAAAGTTCCATTCTTCCTCTTGTCCAAATTCACTTCCCATAAACATAAGGTTGGCACCTGGATGCGCGTACATATAGCCGTATAAGAGCCTTAAGTTGGCAAGTTTTTGCCATTTGTCGCCAGGCATTCTACCAATGATAGAATGTTTTCCATAGACCACTTCATCGTGCGATAAGGGTAGCATAAAGTTTTCAGTAAAGGCATAGGCTAAACTAAAAGTAATTTTATTATGATGGTATTTTCTGTTGATACTGTCTTCCTGAAAATATTCTAACGTGTCGTGCATCCAGCCCATCATCCATTTCATTCCAAAGCCTAAACCTCCTAAATTTTCGGGTTTTGTAACCATCGGAAAGGCAGTAGATTCTTCGGCAATGGTTTGAACACCTTCGAAACTGGCATATACTTCGGTATTGAATTCTTTTAAGAAAGAAACTGCATCGAGGTTTTCTCTACCTCCGTACATATTAGGTTCCCATTCTCCATCCTCTCTCGAATAGTCTAGGTATAACATCGACGCAACCGCATCTACACGTAAACCATCGACATGGTATTTGTCGAGCCAAAAAATGGCATTGCTTATTAGGAAAGAACGAATTTCATTTCTTCCATAATTGAAAATTAAACTTTTCCAATCTTGGTGGTAGCCCTTTCTTCTGTCTGGGTGTTCGTATAGATGAGAACCGTCAAAAAATCCAAGTCCGTGATCGTCGGAAGGAAAATGTGAAGGGACCCAGTCTAAAATCACTCCAATATCATTTTGATGGAGCGTGTCTATCAAAAACATAAAGTCTTTTGGGCTTCCAAACCGTGAAGTTGGTGCAAAATAGCCTACCAATTGATACCCCCAAGAAGGATCGTAAGGATATTCCATAACTGGCATAAATTCGACATGAGTATATTCCATTTCTTTAAGGTAACTCACCAGCTTATCTGCCATTTCTATATACGTCAAAGGACGGTCTTCTTCTACATTACGCATCCATGACCCTAGGTGAACTTCTAGCACTGCGTAGGGTTTGTCGAGTCCGTTTTTATCTTTTCGGTATGACATCCAATCGCTATCTTTCCAATTGTAATTTTCAATATCAAAAGCAACCGATGCTGTTCGCGGAGGGTGCTCACAAGAAAAGGCATAGGGGTCAGCTTTTTCCGTGATGATTCCACTGTTGTTGCTGTGTAATTTGTATTTGTATTGTACGCCCATTTTTAATCCGGGAATAAATCCTTCCCAGATTCCAGAACCGTCCCATCTCACATGGAGCAGGTGGTCTTGAGAATCCCAAAAGTTAAATTCTCCAATAACATATACATGGTTTGCAGATGGGGCCCAAACGGCAAAATAAATTCCTTCTTCTCCATCTACCGTAGCGGGATGCGCTCCAAATTTATCATACAGTCTAAAATGCTTTCCGGATTTGAATAGGTTGATGTCAAATTCGGTAAAGAGGCTAAATGGTTTTACGATGCTCATATTGGCTGCGTTTTTTATAGGTTGCTATTCCCTATTGAAAAGAACAATAGGGGAAGCAGTTTTGTGTTTTTTGTTAATTTTAAATGACGGTTCCGCTAGGGATCACTGCCTTACTTTTAATGACAACAATTCCATCTCTTACGGTATAAGAAGGTGTGTCAACATCTTCAAGATGTGTACCGCCATTGATGCGGACATCGTTTCCTATACTGGCATTTTTATCGACAATACAGTTGTTGATATAACAGCGTTCACCAATTCCAATATAGGGAGCTTTTGACTGTTTTGCAGCTTCCACATCTTCAATACTTTGGTAGTTGTCTGCACCCATCACATATGAATTTGAAATGGTGGTGCCAACTCCAATTCGACTTCGAATTCCAATGATAGAATGTTCAATTCTACTGGCGCTGATGATACTTCCGGCGGCGATCAATGTTTTTTCAAGTGTAGTGCCCGATATTTTTGAAGGCGGCAAAATTCGCGCTCTTGTTAAAACACTTTTTGATTTGTCGAAAAGGTTGAAGGCAGGGATGTCATCTGTCAATCCTAAATTGGCTTCAAAGAAAGAAGCGATGGTTCCAATATCTGTCCAATAGCCTTCGTATTGGTAGCTCATTACCTTGTGTTTGTCAATGGCCTGAGGAATAATTTCTCCTCCAAAATCCATCGTTTCAGTATTGTTTAAAACGTTGGCCAGAAACTCTCTGTTAAAGATATAAATCCCCATAGAAGCCAAATGGTTTCGACCTTCTTTTTTCATTTCATCCGTAACATCCGAAGTCCATTCTGGCAATAAATCGGCACTTGGTTTTTCTATAAATGATTTAATTTCGTTGTTGTCGTCGGTTTTTAGAATTCCAAAACCAGTGGCATCCTTTTCATTTACAGGTAAGGTTGCGATAGACACTTGTGCTTTGCTTTTTTCATGTTGGGTTACCATATCGGTAAAGTCCATTTGATACAATTGATCGCCAGAAAGAATCAGTGCATAGTCCCACTCGTGGTTTAAGAAATGATGCATGGATTGTCTAACGGCATCGGCCGTACCTTGGAACCAATTTGAGTTATCAGGTGTTTGTTCAGCCGCTAAGACATCTACAAAGGCGTCGTTGAAAAAACTAAAGCTATAGGTGTTTTTAATGTGTTTGTTTAAAGAAGCAGAGTTGAATTGAGTCAATACAAACATTCTGTCGATGCCAGAATTGATACAGTTTGAAATAGGGATGTCTACCAATCTATATTTTCCTGCGATAGGGACAGCAGGTTTTGAACGGCTTGTAGTTAATGGCTGAAGTCTAGATCCCTGTCCGCCTCCTAATATAATTCCTAAGACTTTTTTTTTCATAATATTATTTGTTTAGTAGTGTTTGGTATAATTCTATATAATTTGTAGCTGCGCTGTCCCACGAATGGTCAATTTGCATAATTTGTTTTCGGATTCTTTTAAATCTAGGCTGGTCTTTAAACAGCTCCGAAGCTCTGAATATAGCATTGGATGCTTCGTTAACATCGGTGTTCTCATGACAAATTCCAAAACCATCCTTTTCGCTAATATCAGTAATGGTGTCTTTGAGTCCGCCAATACTTCGTACGATTGGTATGGTCCCATAACGTAGTGAATACATTTGATTGAGTCCACAAGGTTCTACACGCGATGGCATCACTAAAAAGTCGGCGCCGGCATATATGATATGTGATAATTGCTCGTCGTAACCGATATAGGCGTTGTAGTTGCCTTCGTGAGTTGCTTTTAAGTCGTTCAAAGCTTGTTCAATGGCAGGGTCTCCAGAACCAAGGACAAGAATAGAGGCGTTTACTTCTGGGTTGTTCAATGTGTTTTCGAAAATTTGAGGCAGTAGCTCTGCGCCTTTTTCGCCAACCAAACGTCCAATAAAAGCAAACAACGGCTTGCTTGGGTCCAAATTGAATTTGTCGCACAAGTACATTTTGTTGTTTCGTTTGCCCGATAAAGAATTCTGTTTGTTGAAATTTTTTGAGATCATTGGATCGGTAGCCGGATTCCAAACATCGGTATCAATACCGTTTAAAATTCCGGTCGATTTTCCTTTTTCGTTATCCAGCAGCCATTCGAGTCCATTTGCTGCACTTCTCAATTCAATGAGGTAGCTAGGAGAGACTGTGGTAACGGCCCAAGCACTTTTAACGGCGGCCGCCAATGGGTTAATCATTTGATCCCATTCTATCAATCCCGAATAAGACAGATCGTATTCAGGGAAATAATTTAGTTTGTCAAAAGAAAATTGTCCTTGGTACTGTGCGTTGTGAATGGTCAGTACAGAAGGAATGTCTTTTAAAGAAACGTACTTATGTGCCTGTAATGCCATGAATGGAATAAGTCCGGTGTGGTAATCGTGGCAATGAATAATTTTTGGTTTGTTTTCGAATTGAAGTATCCAATTCAAAACAGCTTTTTGAAAAGCTACATAGCGTTCGGTGTCGTCTTCATAGCCATATACATTTTCTCGATCCAGTAAGCCCGGTATCTTTATTTGGTATAGCGGGTATTCAAAGCTGTCGTTTTCTAGCTGTAGGACTTCGAAATCGTAGGTTAAGTTTCCAAGAGTAACCTGATTTTGATGGTCTAGCCTATAGGTATTCTTTGCAGCAAAAGCATTGCTGTAAAATGGCATGACCACTGCGGTTTTCTTTCCTGCTTTGTTTTGATATTTTGGTAAAGCGCCAACAACATCTGCCAAACCACCTACTTTTGCAACGGGATAGCACTCTGCGCTAATATGTATAATTTCCATTCGTATTCATTTGATGTTTAAACTTACGGAATTTATTTTATATAAATGTTTGTTTATTGTTGTTTTTAGTATAAAAAATCGGGGTTGTATACAAACCCATAAAAAAAAGTAGCATTGAAATATATTTTCCTGCGAAAGCACATGTTTTTTAACAATTAGAATGAATAGGGCCTTAAAATTTAAAAAACCAGTAGTTGAATGCTTAAATAAGACAGTACCAAATTCCGCCAAAGGCGGACAAAAACTAAAAACTAAAAACTAAAAACTAAAAACTAAAAACTAAAAACTAAAAACTAAAAACTAAAAACTAAAAACTAATATTGTTTAATCGTTAACCACTTCAAAAGTAATGGGTAAAGCATATTTTACACGAACCGGCATACCTCTTTGTTTGCCTGGCGTCATTTTTGGTAATGTTTTGATCACACGTTCAGCTTCTTTTTGGAGTCTAGGATGCGGTGCCCTGGCTTGAATTTCATCTATGGAACCGTGTTGATTGATGGTAAACATAACAAAAATTCGTTTTTTACCTTCAGACAAGCCAAGGTCACTTGCGAGGTTTGCATTGAATCTTTTGTTGACAAATCTGCTTATTTTTTTTGAAAAACAGGCTTTTAGCTCAGCCTTGGTTCCCTTACAACCTGGGTAAACAGGAATGTCTTCTATGACAGCAAACGGAACATCTTCTATGATTTCTTCACCTTCAACAGCTTCATGTATGTCGTCTAGGTCTATAGTAGCTTCAACTGCTTCTTCTTCGTCTGTTTCGGTAGATTCTATTATAGTTTCTTCTATTTCTTTTGTGTCTTCTACAATTTCAACAATCTCTGTAGTTGCCGGAGGCGGTGGAGGAGGTGGTGCTGTTGGTGGAGTACGATGCGTAATTACCAATATTTCATCCTGGGTGTCTGTAAGGACCACGGAGTCGAAATTAGCGATTTTTTTTTCATAGGTTTTGTGTTCCAATACTACGTATACACAAAATAAGGAAAGTACGAGCCCAATTTGTAAGAACAGCACACTGTAATTCTCTAGTTGTGCCTCTGGTTTTTTTTTGATTTCCATAACGCATCGCATTTAAAGTTATACTACTCAAATATACGGAATATTTTTAATAAAAAAGATAAAAAGGTCTTTTAATAGTTTTGGGTGTTGAAGTGTTGAAGTGTTGAAGTGTTGAAGTGTTGAAGTGTTGAAGTGTTGAAGTGTTGATTTTTATTATTGGCTATCGGCTATCGGCTATCGGCTATCGGCCACGAGCAACCTGCTACCTGCTGTCGGCTATCTGCTATCTACTAATGGCTATCAGCTATCTGCTAATGGCTATCAGCTACCAGCTATCAGTCTATTGCCAAGAACTTAATTCTATACTAGATACCTTATAACTAAAAACTAATAACCCAACACTCAATTAGTCGTTTAGCTTAAGGACCGCCATAAAAGCTTCTTGTGGAATTTCAACATTTCCAACCTGACGCATACGTTTCTTCCCTTTCTTTTGTTTTTCAAGGAGTTTACGTTTACGTGAGATATCTCCACCATAACATTTTGCGGTTACGTCTTTACGCAGTGCTTTGGTGGTTTCACGCGAAATGATTTTTGCACCAATGGCAGCTTGAATAGGAATGTCGAATTGTTGACGCGGAATCAATTCCTTTAACTTTTCACACATTTTTTTACCAATTGTATAAGCGTTATCGGCATGAATCAATGCAGAAAGTGCATCAACAGGTTGTGCGTTGAGCAAGATGTCTACACGCACTAATTTTGAAGGCTTCATGCCAATAGGATGGTAGTCAAAAGAAGCATATCCTTTCGAAACCGTTTTCAAACGATCATAAAAATCAAAAACAATTTCTGCCAGCGGCATTTCAAAGGTCAACTCCACACGTACAGGTGTTAAGTAGGTCTGATTTACAATAATTCCTCTCTTTTCAATACACAGGCTCATTACCTGACCTACAAAATCAGATTTGGTAATGATGGCTGCTTTTATATAAGGTTCCTCAACACGGTCGAGTCCAGATGGGTCTGGTAAATCGGTTGGGTTGTTTAACAGGATAATTTCGTCTGGGTTCTTTTTAGTGTAGGCATGGTACGACACGTTAGGTACGGTTGTAATTACGGTCATATTGAACTCGCGTTCCAAACGTTCTTGTATGATTTCCATATGTAACATTCCTAAGAATCCACAACGGAATCCAAATCCTAAGGCGGCTGAGCTTTCCGGTGCAAATACCAAAGAGGCATCATTCAATTGGAGTTTTTCCATGGAATAGCGCAGTTCTTCATAATCTTCGGTATCTACCGGGTATATTCCTGCAAATACCATAGGTTTTACGTCTTCAAAACCGTCAATTACTTCTGTTGTTGGTGTTGCTGCATCTGTAATGGTGTCACCAACTTTTACCTCTTTTGCCGTTTTTATTCCTGTAATTAGGTAGCCAACATCTCCTGTTTTTACAGATTTTTTAACGACCTGCTCCAGCTTTAAGGTACCCACTTCATCAGCAAAATATTCATTATTTGTAGCCATGAACTTGATGCGTTGTCCTTTTTTTATCTCTCCGTTTAAGACGCGGAAATAGGTTTCAATACCTCTGTATGAGTTGTATACAGAATCGAAAATAAGTGCTTGTAAAGGTGCATCAGGATTTCCTTCAGGTGCAGGTATTCTTTCAATAATCGCTTTTAAAATATTGTCTACTCCAAAGCCAGTTTTTCCACTAGCATGAATTACTTCTTCAGGATTGCAACCCAATAGGTCTACAATATCATCTGTCACTTCTTCCGGGTTGGCACTTGGCAGGTCTACCTTGTTTAGGATGGGAATGATTTCTAAATCGTTTTCCAAGGCCAAATACAAATTAGAAATGGTTTGTGCCTGAATGCTTTGCGCTGCATCTACAATGAGCAAAGCACCTTCGCAGGCAGCAATAGAACGCGATACTTCATAAGAGAAATCGACATGTCCAGGCGTGTCGATTAGGTTCAATACGTATTCTTGACCGTCTTGTATATAGTCCATTTGAATGGCGTGACTTTTAATGGTAATACCACGCTCACGCTCCAAATCCATATTGTCGAGCAATTGGTCTTGCTTTTCTCTTTCTGTTACGGCACCGGTATAATCGAGCAGGCGATCTGCCAAGGTGCTTTTTCCGTGATCAATATGTGCAATGATGCAAAAATTACGTATGTTTTTCATGCTGTTCTCGTGTCTTTCTTCTAATGGAAGGCAAAGATAGCTTTTTTTGATTCAAAGATTTACGGATTTTTTGAAATAAGATGTGAATTCATGGTCTAGCAGCTTTTTTCGCTAATTCGTGCTCCCGGACGGAGGTAGTTGGCTCCGATTGAATTATTGTTTTAAGGTGCTTTTTTATTCTCTAAATTATGTACACCAAAGCCCCAAGATCCCATGGCCATCTATTCTTAAACAACTGTAAAAAATAAACAAAACAACATAAAACAACAAAAGTTAACATAAAAATACGTATCTTTGCGACTCCCCCCGATTTTATCAATACTTAAAAGATTTATATGAGATCGGAGGCAACTACCTACAATCGCTTGTTGTTACAATACCAAGCATATCAAAAAAAATTAAACCGTTTAGTCAGTTCCAAAAAGAATGAACACCGCCAACAGGTGCTAAAAAGGCATTTGGCAAAACTAAAAAGACAGTTGCACAATTTGTGGACTGCCTTGCAAAAACAAAAGACCACCCGATTGGCTGTGGGAGCGTTTTTGTTGGGTATGGTGACTGCCCAAGCGCAGCAGCCCACCTTTCGAAAAAAATTAAATCCTGCTGAACTAATTGGATTGTCGAAGGTGGGGGATGACGGTTCACACCTTACTTTTGGAGATTTAGACGGTGATGGTGATTTGGATCTTTTAGATTCGGAGCTCATTAATAGAGGTGGGTTTCGGTATTATAAGAATACGGGCATCTATACCCCAGAAGGTATAGGCAGCCCTAACTTTGTGTTACAAGAAACACTGCCTTTGGGCTTGTCGGTTACGTCTGATAGTAACGGTGGTGATATATACTTAGGTTACATTTTACCAAGTTTGTCGGATTTGGATAATGATGGTGATTTGGATCTCTTGGCAATTGATCGATATTATGGTGATTTTTATTATTATGAGAATACAGATATAACAGAAGATGATAACCACATTGATGGGGCTAATTTTAGTAGCCCTCAAAAGAACGCCTTGAACTTATCCAATTTGTATTTAAGTTACCTCAGTAGTACAGGGTTTAGCCTCGTAGATTTCGACGGTGATGGTGATACCGATCTTTTAGTGACAGCCGGAAGTCAGAATGACGAATTTAAGTATTATGAAAACAAAGATATTGATGAATCGGACACTACTATCGAAGGCGCTAGTTTTGAAGCGGTGGGGGGTACCCCGTTTAACTTACCAACAACGGGATATATATATACATATATTTCAATGAGCTTTGCCGATTTGGATGGTGATGGCGATCAAGATATGTTGATGACGGAGTATGATGGGGGTTTATATTATCTGGAAAATGTAGATATTGATACGGGTGAAACCTTTGGAGGGGTTAGTAAGGATGAAGTAGATGGGGCGTATTTTTTAGCACCTATTCAAAATTCTTTTGGCTTGACAAGACTAGAGAACTATTTTTCGGAATTGGAATTGGCAGATTTGGATGGTGATGGCGATTTCGATATTTTGAGCTGTGGTTTGCATGGTGCCTTCTATTATCTTGAAAATTTAGATGTTGCAACAACTGCCCCTTTTGGAGGGGTAGCGGATGCAATAGATGCTCCGCTGTTTAAAGGGCCACTCGTTTTTGGATTGTCCTTAATTAAAAAAAATTCTAAACCTATTTTAGGCGATCTGGATGACGATGGCGATTTGGATCTGCTGTCGGGAAAAAGAGATGGTAGCTTTTCTTATTTTCAAAATTCAGGTACGGCTAATAGTCCTAACTTCCAATCACCTACTACGAATTCTTATGGGCTAGATGATATAGGAAACGACAGTGCACCTGCTTTAGGAGATTTGGATGGCGATGGTGATTTGGATCTGTTGTCGGGAAAAAGAGATGGTAGCTTTTCTTATTTTCAAAATTCAGGTACGGCTAATAGTCCTAACTTCCAATCACCTACTACGAATTCTTATGGGCTAGATGATATAGGAAACGACAGTGCACCTGCTTTAGGAGATTTGGATGGCGATGGCGATTTGGATCTGTTGTCGGGACATTCTAGTGGTCATTTTTACTATTTTGAAAATTCAGGTACTTCTAGTGCTCCTAACTTCCAAACATCAGCTAAGGATCCTTATGGGCTAGGTGATACAACATTTCAAAGCACACCTGCTTTAGGAGATTTGGATGGCGATGGCGATTTGGATCTGCTGTCGGGAGTTGGGCATGGTCACTTTTACTATTTTCAAAATTCCGGTACTTCTAGTGTTCCTGACTTCCAAACATCAGTTACGAATTCTTATGGGCTATCTTATGACATCGCACCTGCTTTAGGAGATTTGGACGGCGATGGCGATTTGGATCTGTTGTTGGGAAATTTTAGAGGTCGTTTTGTCTATTTTGAAAATGTAGACCAAGACCTAGACAACGACGGTATTTTAGACACACAAGAAGTTACCTTTTGGGAAAATGATGAATCTGTGACTTATGACATTTGGGGAGATGAAGATGGCGATGGCATTCCCAATTACAGAGATGTGGTAGATGACGGCGATAATGGCGATGGTAGTACCACCAATTACACCAACACCAATGGCGATACCATACCCGATATTTTCGATACCGACTTAGACGGAAAACCCAACTATGTAGATTTAGACTCCGACAACGATGGTATTCCAGATGTGATAGAGGCGCAGTCTACATCTGGTTTTATAACTCCGGATTTGGTTTACGGAACAGATGACGGAGTAGATACTGCCTATACAAACGGTTTAGCTCCTGTTGATACCGATGCCGACAATATTCCTGACTTTTTAGATACCGACTCCGATAATGATGGACAGTCAGATGTGAATGAAACAGGTTTTGGATTAAATGGGACTATCGCAGATAACGGTTTGGATACTGCGCTTGGTTATACCGATTATGCAGATCCTCGGGCAGGCAAAAGTTTTGAGGACTACAGTAATGATGAAAATGAATACAATTTTAGAATCGAGAACGTTACTGTGAGCGTAAACATCAAAGTCTACTTAGAAGGGGCCTTCGATGAACAAGCCAATCTTATGAGAGACGATTTGCGTGGTGTAATTCCAAGTACCTCACCCTATACAGATGCAATAATAGCCGATGCTTCTGTATTTAACACAACGGGTCCTACAGCAATTGTAGATTGGATAAGCATAGAATTGCGAAATAAAAACGATATTTCTCAGGTAGTTGCCGCCAGTTCTGCGTTTGTACTCAGAAACGGCAATGTGGTAGCTATAGACGGCGTATCAGAACTCCAAATTGGAGCACCTGAAGACGCCTATTATGTAGCGATTTCTCATAGAAACCATATTGGAATTGTAACTAACCAAACAATTGAATTGACTGCTGACACAACAACTTCTATTAACCTTACCAATGACACCAGCACATTAAGAGGCGCCGCCAACGCAGTGAAAGAAGTTGTAACAGGAGTTTTTGCCTTATTAGCCGGAGATAGTGATGCCAACGAACAAATTCAAAATTCAGACATTCCTACGCTGCGCTCGGCTTTAGGAACCTCAGGGTATCTTTGGTTTGACATCGATTTGAATACACAAGTTCAAAATACGGACATAAATAATTATATAATCCCTAACACAGGAAAAGGAAAACAATTTTAAGAAATATTAAAAACAAAAAGATGAAAACTAAAACTACAAAAACAACAGCATTATTAATTGTTCTCCTCTCGCTAAACAGCTTTGGGCAAAACATTACTTTTTCTTTTTTAAATGCACAAATCACTTCGGAGGGAGATGATAACTATTATGAAGCAGATGTCCTTCTAGAGAGTAATACTCCTTTTAAATTGGGCATCGGATTGTTATATTTTAATTACAATACCGAAGCCTTTGGAGAAAATGTTAATGCCAGTGGGGCATTAAGCATTTCTGCACCAGAGAACTACGTTTTAGCAGAGGAAATAACTGCTTTTGCCACTCCTATTTATGGTGGCTTTTTGCCGGTAGACAATACGGCTTCAAGATTTGCATTTTCTTGGAATCAACTTTTCTCGTCTTCTCAAATTGCGGACAATAATATTATAAATACTCCCAAGGGCCTATTTCATATAAAAATTAAATACTCAGACACCACTAAACCTGCAAATGTTGTGTTTGAGGCAGCAGATTTGTTCGACGGCCAAACGTATACGGCATGCGGTGGTCCATTT
Organism: uncultured Flavobacteriaceae bacterium; assembly: GCA_943789365.1. Taxonomy (GTDB): domain Bacteria; phylum Bacteroidota; class Bacteroidia; order Flavobacteriales; family Flavobacteriaceae; genus Flavicella. Next base: position 2,403,119 of record CALSTV010000001.1, read on the forward strand.
GCTACCGATTGTTATGATTCCCCGGGAACTCAACTTGTGAATGACAGCTACGATTCAACAGGTTCGACATCGCTTTCAACAATTCAAAACAGCCCCTTTGCAGAGGTTGCGCTCCTGCGCAATCCGGTAAATACACATTTTGAAATTCTAGGCTTGGAAACGGAAAGTACCTTAAAAATCTATTCTTTGGTCGGACAGTTGGTCAAAGAAGTAACAAACTACAAAGCGGGAGAGGTTGCCGTGACAGACCTAAAGTCGAACATCTACCTCATCGAAATAACCCAAGGAACACAGAAGAAAATGCTTCAACTGCTAAAACAGTAAAAAACGAATTCTTTAAATAAAGATATAAAACAACATTGACAGCTATGCATAAAACGACCACATTGAGGTGTTTTACCGTGCTATTTACAGGGCTCTCGGGAGCGGGAAAAACCACCGTCTCAAACTTGGTAGCAGCACGCTTGTATAAAGCGGGTATTCGTACTTATAGCTTAGATGGCGACGTGCTCAGAAGTGGGTTGAGTGCCGATTTGGGCTATACCACGAAAGATCGTACCGAGAACTTGAGAAGAGCTGCAGAGTTAGCAAAGCTAATGCAGGAATCTGGAAACTTGGTATTGGCCTCATTTATAGCGCCAACAGTAAAAAGTAGAACCCAGTTTAAAGAAATCGTCGATGCGAAAAATTTTATGGAAGTCTATATAGATACCCCTATTGAAATATGCGAACAAAGAGATATTAAAGGATTGTATAAAAAAGCGAGAAAAGGTGAAATCTTAAATTTCACAGGAATTTCTCAAGACTACGAACCACCGACAAACCCAGATTTAATTCTGTCGCATTTGTTACCATTGGAAACAGCAGTGGCTAAAGTATGTTTGTCAATTCAAGAAAAAATATTTCTACCCAAAGCCGATCAATATAATTTTAAAGCAACCCACTAAATAATTTAACAATGAAAACCGACACAACTTTAATCCCTTTTGGCTGTACCTATTCACCACAAATTCCTGAGTTGTTAACCAAGCTAAATATAAGTCTTGCCATAAGCACCTACCAAGCAGGAAAAGTGGTATTTATCAGCCCCAAAAGTCAGGATGCACTAATCACACTTCCGCGTAGTTTTTCAAAACCTATGGGGATTGATATTCAGGGAGATAAGATGGTCATTGCTTGCAAGGATGAGGTAATCGTGTTGGAGGATAGCAAGCCTTTAGCAAAACACTATCCCAATAAACCTGAAACTTATGACAGTTTGTTTGTGCCCAGAACCACCTTTCATACCGGTAGGGTAGACATGCACGATATTGCTTTTGGCGAAAAAGGCATATGGGCAATAAATTCTTCGTTTTCTTGTCTGTGTCTCATTAATGGGAATCATAATTTCCTACCCGTTTGGAAGCCCAAATTTATCAGTCAGTTGGTGTCTGAAGACCGCTGTCATTTGAATGGCTTGGTTTTAGAAAACGGCGCACCTAAATACGTAACCGCCCTAGGAACCGGCGATTCAATTCAGTCTTGGAGAGATGACATTGCCAGCGGAGGTGTACTTATTGATGTAACTACAGATGAAATTTTATTCGAAAATCTAGCCATGCCGCATTCACCTACCCTGTACAAAGGAGAATTGTATCTGCTGCTTTCGGCATCCGGACAATTCGTGCGATTGGATTTAAAAACAAAAGAAGTAGAAGTTATCAAAGAACTCGACGGTTTTTGCAGAGGGCTCGATATAATAGCTGATTATGCATTTATCGGCATGTCGAAACTTCGGAAAAACTCGTCCACCTTTGCCAAATTGGATTTTTCGGATAAGGCAACCGAGGCAGGGATAAAAATTGTTCATATTCCTACTAAAGCTTATGTTGGTGAATTAAAATACGAAGCCAGTGTCGACGAAATATACGAAGTAAAGATACTAAAAGAGTGCAGGCGCCCTAATGTATTGAATACCATAAACCCAATCTATAAAAAAGCGCTTGCCATTCCAGATGCCACCTTTTGGGCAAAAGAAGAACCGGAATAAAAGAGTCGTTATTGGGGGTTTTTTGTTACCTTGAAGTCCCGACGTCACTGGGTTATGGAGGTTTTTGTTTTCAAGGGGGTTGACTTGTTTTCGTTAGCGCTAACCGCTAAGAATAAAGAACCAAGACTGGCTAGTACTAGTTTTATTTGTAGATTTATTGTTGTTAACTTCTTAACCAGTCAAAGGCAGGCAGGCACCATAACTACTAAATTCTGAACTCCCTAGCTCTTCACTAGTAGTCGACTGCTAGCTATTATCCACCAACAGCTCATTTCGTTCTCCAATGCCGAAATAAAAAGAAGAAAGTTGTATCTTTGCAACTCGATAAAAAACAAAGATATTTTGGTAAAAATTGGCGACATAGAACTAAACGACTTTCCTTTATTGTTAGCTCCTATGGAAGATGTAAGCGATCCTCCCTTTAGAGCATTGTGTAAAGAGCAAGGAGCCGATGTGGTGTATACCGAATTCATTTCTTCCGAGGGGTTAATTCGTGATGCCGCAAAAAGTGTTAAGAAATTGGATATTTACGAAAAAGAACGCCCTGTTGGAATTCAAATTTTTGGTGCCAATTTAGAATCTATGCTGCGCACGGTAGAAATTGTTGAAAAATCAAAGCCAGATATCATTGATATTAACTTTGGTTGTCCTGTGAAAAAAGTAGTTTCGAAAGGAGCAGGAGCAGGAATTCTGAAAGATATTGATTTGATGGTTTCGTTGACCGAAGCCATGGTAAAACATACTCAATTACCAGTTACTGTAAAAACCCGTTTGGGCTGGGATGACAGTTCGATTCGTATAGTAGAGGTGGCAGAAAGATTGCAAGATGTAGGTTGTGCTGCGATTTCCATTCATGGAAGAACCAGAGCTCAAATGTATAAAGGAGATGCTAATTGGAAACCCATTGCCGAAGTAAAAAACAATTCGAGAATGCACATTCCTGTTTTTGGAAACGGCGATGTAAATACACCAGAAGCTGCGGTAAAAATGCGTGATGAATACGGATTAGATGGTGCTATGATTGGAAGAGCGAGTATTGGAAATCCTTGGTTTTTTAAGGAAGTAAAACACTTTTTTAAAACAGGAGAACATTTACCACCAGTAACTATGGCAGAAAGAGTTGCCGTTGCCCGCCGACATTTAGAAATGGAAATAGCCTGGAAGGAAAAGGAAATATTGGCAGTTTTAGAAACAAGACGTCACTATGGAACGTATTTTAAAGGAATTCCAAACTTTAAAGAATACCGAATGAAAATGGTGACTTCCAATTCAGCGGAAGAAATGTATGCAACTTTTGATGAGGTATTGGGAAAATTTGGAGACCATACCTTTGCATAGATGAGAAGTTTACATGTAGAAAGAAGTAAATCTAGTACTTAATTAGTAATTAAGTTTTTCGATATTCTAGCACTTGCAATCCTAGAAGCAAAATACCCTAATAAAGTAATTGTAGCGACTACAATTAGCAAATTCGAAAGTTTGAATTCAATAGGGTAGGCAATGGTGTTTGTAATCATAAAAAGCTGAAACCTGTTTTGTAAAAAGATCAACCCGCAACCCATAGAAAGGCCTATGACCAATCCGAAGAGGGTTAATAGAAATCCTTGAAAAACAAATATTTGTTTGATTTCTTTTACCGAAGCTCCAAGATTATACAAGGTGTTGAGATTTGCTTTTTTGTCGATAATCATCATAATGATAGAACCAATTACATTAAAAATAGCAATGATCAATACTAGGGTGAAGATTAAATAGGCAACGAGCTTTTCGGTGTTGAGAATTTTGTAAAACACAGCATTGAGTTCTTCTCTCGATACAACCTTGTAATCTGTGCCTAGTTTTTTTTGTAAGGTCTTAATTGTGTGGGTCGTAAATTCTGTAGTATTGGTTTTGATATCGATGGCAGAGATTTGATTTTCTGAATAATTCAATAGCTTTTGACAAGTGCTGAGTGAAATAAAGACAAACTTGTTGTCTAGTTCCTCAGAAACAGAAAATACACCTACTGCTTCTACACTCGTTTTTCGAAATGCTTTGCTCGGATTGCTAATGTAATTTTTTCCTGGTTTTGGTACGAAGATATTTAATGCCTCTCCATAATTTAAAATGCCTAGAGATAACTTGTTGGCAATGCCATTCCCTACCAGTGCTGTGTTTCGAGAATAGTCGAGCCAATCTCCTGCATATACTAGTGAATCTATTTTTACAACGTTTACATAATTGCTGTCAACGCCTTTGATAAAGGCAATATGTTCCTTTTTTTTGTGCTTAAAAAAAGCGCGTTCTTCTATGACTTTGGAATAGGCGAAAATAGTGGAGTCCTCAGCCAACAGATGTTTTAAGTTTTCGGTAAATTCGAAAGATTTTCCTTTTGATGCAGTGATGCGAATATCTGGGTCGGTAGCATTTAAAAAAATAGCACTGAATGACTTTAGACCTGAAAATACTGAAAGCACAATAAACAAAGCCAAGGAGCCAACGATTACACCAATACTCGAAATCTTAGTAATGATATTGATGGCGTTGTTGCTGCTTTTTGAAAACAAATAGCGTTTGGCTATGTACAGAGAAAAGTGCAAGCTAGGATTTTTTTCTTTTAGGTAAGATTTCAGGGTTTTTAATTGGGTTGCTATCTTCACCTCGTAAAGAAGCGTCAATATTTTCAATATAGTCTAAAGAATCATCTCCGTAAAATGTTAGGTTTGGAACACGTCTTAATTGGTTTTTTGTTCTTTTGGCCAACTCATGACGGATCGATTTGCTGTTCGATTGAATTCCCGTAACCAAACGTTCTCTGTGTTCCGATGGAAAAATACTCAAGTATACTTTGGCTTGACTTAAATCTGTAGTTACACTCACCTTAGATACAGAAATAATAACTCCTTTCATACCTTCTTGTGCCGCTCCTTGTAGTACATCTACCAAGTCTTTTTGGATGACACCTCCAATTTTTTTTTGTCTGTTTGTTTCTTCCATGCCACAAATTTAACCATTATTTAGAAAGAAAGCTGTTTTATAGGATGGAATCTGTAAATCCATTTAAAAGAATCTTGGGCACTCGTATCTAATTTAGTACCTTGCCACATTAAAATACTACTCTATGTCTAATTCGTTTGAGCGTTACCAAAAGAGACGTTTAAAATCTTCGTATTTCTCTGTAATTCTAAGTGTTGCCTTGGTGTTGTTTGTACTTGGAGTGTTGGGCTTAATTGTCGTAAAATCGTCGAAAATTGCCAATCATTTTAAGGAGCAGGTAGTCGTTACCTTTTTTATAAAGAATAATGTGTCTAGAAATCAAGCTGAAGCGTTGCAGAAAAGTATCGAAAAGAAGGACTTTTGTAAATCCGTGGTCTTCATAGCTAAAGAGGATGCCGCCAAAGCGTTTAGCAAAGATATAGGTGAAGATTTTATGTCTTTTTTAGGAGAGAATCCTCTTAAAAATGCCTTAGATATTCATTTAAATCCAGCGTTTATTGAACCGCATACTATGGAGGTGATAAAGAAAGATTTAATGAAGAATGCCTTTGCAGAAGAGGTGGTGTATGATGCGCCTTTGATTCAGTTACTCAGTCAGAATATTAAGAAAATTAGTTTTTGGATATTGATTATTGCGGGGATTTTTACCTTAATAGCAATCGTCTTGATTAATAGTTCTATTCGATTGTCCGTATATTCAAAACGATTTACCATAAAAACCATGCAAATGGTGGGAGCGACAAAACGATTTATTAGAAGACCGTTTATATGGAAAAGTATACGTTTGGGAATTGCAGGTGCCTTGCTGGCTTCAGTAGCGTTAGGGGGACTTGTTTATTCGGTGTCTAAACGATTACCGCAATTAGATTTGCTAAGTGATTCAAAAGACTTACTACTTGTCTTTACAAGTATTTTTATGTTGGGAATAGTGGTGACTTGGTTTAGTACCTATTTTGCAACCCAGCGTTTTTTAAACTTAAAAACAGATCAATTGTATTCCTAATCAGAACCCCGGAAAATACCCTACACAGATGAAAGACCAAAAGATAAAAGAAGAATTCTTATTCGGAAAAAACAACTACAAATGGATGTTGATTGGCTTGCTTGTCATATGCATAGGTTTTGCCTTGATGGCGGGTGGCGGTAGTGAAAATCCGGAAGTTTTCAATGAAGCTATTTATAATTTTAGAAGAATAAGACTGGCACCCACCTTGGTGCTGATTGGCTTTGTTATTGAAGTTTATGCCATTTTTGTAAACCCTAAAAAAGAAAAATAGTCGAACTGTTTCGTGGTATTTCCGTTTGTTGGAATCGTTATGAAGGGTGAAAAGAAAAGATATGAGTATTATTGAAGCAATCATTTTAGGAATCATTCAGGGGCTAACGGAGTTCTTACCGGTTTCGTCGAGTGGACATTTAGAGTTGGCAAAAATTCTTTTTGGAGATACTACATTAGCGGCCGAGAGTCTTACATTTACCGTAGTACTGCATTTTGCAACCGCCCTGAGTACCTTGGTTATTTTTAGACAAGAAGTGGCACAGATTTTAAAAGGTTTGACACAATTTTCCTGGAATGAAGAAACGCAGTTTTCGTTAAAAATTCTCATTTCCATGATACCTGCAGTAATTATTGGTCTCTTGTTTGAATCGCAACTGGAATCTTTTTTTGGTGGGCAATTGCTTTTTGTAGGGCTTATGTTATTGGTAACCGCGATATTGCTATTGTTCGCAGATCGTACTAAGACCACAGATGTAGATACAAGTTACAGAAGTGCTTTTGTTATTGGAGTGTCCCAAGCCGTAGCCATGTTGCCTGGTATTTCTAGATCGGGAGCTACCATTGCAACTTCCGTTTTGTTAAAGATTGACAGGGTAAAAGCAGCGCGATTTTCGTTTTTAATGGTTGTGCCATTGATTTTTGGGAAAATTGGAAAAGATATTTGTGGTGGTGAAATTGGTATTGAATCAAGTCAACTATTACCTCTTTTGATTGGTTTTGTGGCTGCATTTGTTTCTGGATTGCTCGCTTGTAAGTGGATGTTGGCCTTGGTAAAAAGGTGCAAACTGTATTATTTTTCAATCTACTGCGCTGTAGTTGGACTCATAGCTGTTGGCTATTCTATTTTTGCTTAGATGAAGAACGGAGAAAAATATAAAGAAGGACAAGTCTTATTAATTGACAAACCCCTCACCTGGACCTCATTTCAGGTGGTCAACAAAATACGATGGGAAATCAGGCAGCGTTTTGGTTTTAAGAAAATTAAAGTGGGGCATGCCGGAACTTTGGATCCCTTAGCTACAGGACTATTGATTTTATGTACCGGAAAATTCACCAAAAAAATTGAAAGTTTTCAAGCACAAACAAAAGAGTATACCGGTGTTATTACCGTTGGTGCAACTACACCGAGCTATGATTTGGAGTCTGAGATAGATGCTACTTTTCCAATGGATCATATCACCAATGAGCTTATCTACAATACCACGGCTAGATTTATAGGAGATGTCCTTCAGAAACCACCAATTTTTTCAGCTTTAAAAAAAGACGGGAAGCGTTTGTATGAACTGGCCCGTTCTGGAGAGACCACAGAAATTCCTGAAAGAAAGATACATATCGAAGCTTTTGAAATTACACGTATTTCCTTGCCCGAAATAGAATTTAGAGTGGTGTGTAGTAAAGGAACCTATATTCGATCTTTGGCCTATGATTTTGGAAAGGCGCTGAACTCAGGAGCACATTTATCGGAGTTGCGAAGAACTAAAATCGGTGACTTTGAAGTGGAAAAAGCACTTTCTATCGAAGCTTTTATAGAAAAGTTAAAGCGAACCGGTAACGAAGCATCAGAATAGATTTCCGTACCAGCTATCTTTGGCGGGGACTTCCCAGTAATTCTCAAATTCCATTTTGGTTCGAATTGTGTTGTCAAAAACAATCGTGTTTTTGGTAACTGCCTTGTCTTTTATCAGTTTTTTAAAACTTTTCAAGTCTTTGTATTGTACATAAATCCCCTGTTTAAAGCAAGGATTCATCTTGTCCATTAACACGGTGTTGTATTCCTGTTCGAGGCTTAAGATAAAGGACACAAGTTCGTTGATGGCGTCTGTGAGCAACGGTACATTGGTGTCTGTAAACACAATCAGTATTCTTTTGTGTGCCAATTGATAAGAAGCCGGTATAGCCGTGTCGTTTTGTTTCCAATTCTTAAGAAAATGCGCCACCTGTTTGTTGATTTTTTCAACTTCCTGAGGATATAGTTTTTTACTGGAGGGATATATCCATACTTTGGAATCGTCTGCCAAACTTGTGTAGTCTACTAACATAGGTGGTCTTATTTAGACTGCAAATGTATTTCTTTTTTTTGACCTGTCTTTTATTACCGATGTATGGTTGATGTTAATTTTTAATGTTTCCAATGCATGGCGCGCAGTTTCGTAATCGTCAAAGGTTTTAAAGAGCTGTTTTTTTATTTCTGTAGGTAAGAGAAGTATAGGTTTTATAGGTAGTTTTCGGGTGTCAAGATATCTACCGTGTCTCCACTCAATTACCAAATGATACCTAATCTGCTCCTTTTCAATACAGGAACCGATATCATACAGACTGTTTTTAAATTTTAACTTCTGTTTTTGAAAGTTGTAAATGAGTAAGATGGCTATGCTGGATAGCACTACAGATAATGTTAAATACATGATATACTTTTTTCCTAGGGGTAATACCTCGTTTTAATTATTTGTTGAGGGGGGGGATGCATGTTTCTATTGAATAATTATTGATAGTGCTTGCTATAACGTAAAATAGGTGTTCTTTATTGTGTCATAAAAAACTTTATTTTAAACTGTTTTTTTATTTTACATTTGTGTGAATTATGAATTGGTATTGACCCATGTTAAAATACGTATATATATTGTTTCTTTTAGCTGTTGGCTGTCAACAAAATAAAAACGAAACGCAGGTTATTGAGAAGAAAGAAAGTGTAAAGTTACCTGTTTTTGAGGAGTTGAATACCTATGCGTTCGATGTTTCTTTAACAAACGAAGTAAAAGACAGTTTGCAGCGTTGGAAAGCCTATTTTGAATTTTCCGAGTTTCTAACTTCAAATTTCAATGAGATTTCGCCTTCCATGGCGTTGGAGTATGCCACAGAACTGTCAGAACGAAGCAAAACAATGAACGATTCTTTAAAGATTCGAACGCTCAATACCAGAGGTGTATTTGCACGTCTACACACCTTGAATTCTGAAGTACTCCGGTTGAATGATATGTCGGCCATTCAGTCTATCAAAGCAAAAGAAGTAGTGGTCCAAATACATAAGATAGCTGCGGTCTATAATTCATTAAATGCAAAAATAAATGCGGTATACGCGCAGAAAAATTTTGATAAAGATGTTGACTTTGATGAGTCTATTTTTAATTTTGGTGCTAGCGATGAAATGCCCTATAAGCGTATTCGAAAACCTAAGAAGCGATATACTAAGGGGACTAGGAGTCAAAATAAGCAGCCATCTTTTGAAAAATAAGTTCAGCTTCATAGCCTTGTCTTAAGAGCGCGTCTGTAATTTTTTTTCTCTTTTTGTAGCTGTTTTCTTCCGTTGTTAGACGTATTTTCTTTTCAATCAATGCATCTAGGGTTTGTTCGTAGTCTGTCGGGTCAATTTCTTTTAACCCCAATTTGATGTTGTAATCAGAAATGTTCTTAAGCCGCATTGCACGAACAATTTTATGCCGTCCCCATTTCTTAATTCGGAATTTACCACGGGCAAAACTTTGCGAAAATCGACTTTCATTTAAGTAGTTCTCTGTGATTAAATACGTGATGATCACTTCTGTAATTTCCGGTATTAACCGCATTTTTGAAAGCTTTTCTTCTACTTCCTGGTGACATCGATCCTGATATATGCAGTATTTCTCTAATAGGTGTTTGGCTTCCTGGAAGCTGTAAATTTTGGTGGTTTTCATTTCGAATCATTTGTAACGGGATAAAAACACGTACAAACATTTATAAAAAAACACATGTTTATTATTTTTTTGTATATTTGTACTTCAATAGCTCCCCGGAAAAAGAAAATCGTAATTTAAGTAAAAATGGGGAGATTTATTGGGAGTTTACTGTTTTTGTCAGTCAATTTGTGTGTTGTTGGTCAGACTTTATTGGTGCCAGGAGATATTGCAATTGTGGCATATAACGCACGACTTCATAGTAGAAATTGTAATATTTCTTTTGTCTTGCTTAGGGATATAGTTGCTGGAACTACAATTAATTTTACGGATAATGGTTGGACAAGTCCAGGTGTTTTGAGATCAACAGAAGGAACGGATGTTTGGACGGCAAGTACAGCTTTAAGTGCTGGAACTGTCATCTTGTATCCATTCACTAATGTGAGGCTAAGTACCAAGGGTGATCAGGTACTTCTGTTTCAGGGTACAGTAGACGATCCTAATTTTATATTTGCAATCAATAATAACAATACTGGAAGACAGCAAGGTTGGAATAGCATGAACACTAGTTCATAAGGCTTGTGCGCTACCTTCTGGTCTAGAAAATGGACTAAATGCCGTTGCCGTACTTGAATACGATAATGTAATGTATTCTGGTGCTATGTTACAAGGTTCAAAAATGGAGTTGTTAGCTGCTATTTGTGATTACACTGCTTGGAGCGGAAATAATACGACAGAACTGATATTTTCAAATACGTTTACGGTGGAGAATTCTACACGTGATTGGTCGACAAATTGGAGTGAGGGTGGTCAGACTGACTATTATTCAGAAGTTAACATTAATGACAATTATCAAGGCAGTGGTTTTAGTACTGGTGCATTAACTGTTGGAGTAGGAAAAGAACTAGAAGTAAATGTAGACGAGACCGTTTTAGTTGAAAGAACCGTTGACAATTCCGGGATTATTGTTTTGAATAATGGTGCATCTTTAATGCAATATACAGACGAGTCGAATACGGGAAATGGGAATTATATTGTGAAAAGAAATTCGACCGAAATGTCTTCGGAAGGCGTATATACCTATTGGTCTTCACCTGTTTCTTCGAGCACTCTGGGAGATGTAGTTGATGCGCAATTGTATTACTCATTTGATAATACTTTAACTGAACCTTGGGTTTTAGAAACAGCTGCTACCAATATGGTTACTGGGGTAGGGTATGCCACAATAGGCCCTGCTACAGGAACGTATCCATTAGTTCATACGGCTATTTTTGAAACAGCTAATGGTGGCTCGTTGAACAATGGTAATATCACTGTTTCACTGGACTATTCTAATGTTGGCAATAATTATAATTTACTAGGAAACCCATACCCATCTGCTATAGATGCCGAGGTGTTTGTCAGATTAAATAATTCAGTATTGGAAGGTACTCTTTACTTTTGGACACATAATTCTGTTGATACCGGACAAAATACAACAAACGATTATGTGTTTTGGAATTTGTCAGGAGGAAACGTAGGTAGTTGTGGAGATTGTGTTACTCCTGATGGCAAAATAGCCTCAGGTCAAGGTTTTTTTGCGCAAGCAATTTCAAATGGAGAAGTGAAATTTAAGAATTCAATGCGTATTCGTGCTTCAGGCAATAACAACGAGTTTTATAAAGCGGCTGAGGGCAATCTCTCTCTCGAAAAAGACCGGATATGGTTAAACTTAAATACGGGAACGGACTTTAGTCAATTGTTAATAGGTTTTTTTCCTGAGGCAACAGATGGCATTGATGCTAGATATGATGGCGTTAGAATGACAACTTCAGGGCTCAACTTTTTTAGCCCACTTGAAGATACATACTTGGCTATTTTGGGAAAATCACCTCTTAAACAGAACGAGCTTATTCCATTAGGATATGAGTCTAGTGCGCCAAGTGAAAATACAATTTCAATATCCAATATTGAAGGTCAGTTGCGAAATTCTGTCATTCAATTACACGATCTTAGCGCAAATGTTATCCATAATTTAAAGAATGGTCCCTATGTATTTACTTCTGATAATAGCGAAGAATTAAACCGGTTTCAATTGGAAATTATTTCGGATATAGAAATTTATGAATTTGAAGATGACGAAGATGATGTAGATGAGAGTGATACTGAAGGGGGAGATGAATTGGGAATTGAAGATAGAGAAACGAGCAGCGAGCCAGATTTACTAATTATTCCTTCCGAAAAATACATAAAACTAGTGTCAAGCTATTCAGCGATAAAAAGCCTAGCAGTTTACACTATTTTAGGAAGTCAAATGTCTTGGGAAATGGTAGACTTTGACAAAAATGAAATGACCATTGAAATAGAAAAGCAAGAACAGTTATTGTTATTAAAAATTGAATTAGAAAACGGTATTGAGCAGGTAAAAAGTATTATTTACTAAGCTTGTTTTTTCGTTGTTTAGGGGCTTTATTTTTTTAGTATAAAAAAAACGACTACCTTTTGGTAGCCGTTTTTTTGTAACTATATAAATAAGTTATGCCGTTGCTCGTTTTGCATGCAACCACATTTTTAATCTTGTGACCAATAAAAACAATATGGGTACAATAACCAAGGTTAGAAAGGTTGCAATAACCAAACCGTAAATTACAGTCCATGCCAAAGGTCCCCAGAAAATAACATTGTCACCTCCAAAATAGATATTGGCATCGAATTCACTAAAGAAAGTAAAGAAGTTGATGTTAAGTCCAATAGCCAAAGGAATCAATCCTAAAATGGTTGTAATAGCCGTTAGTAATACGGGTCTTAAACGAGATTTTCCTGCCTTTACAATACTGTCAAATAAATCATCCGGACTTAAATATTCATCAGCAGGAATCCCTAAACTCGCTTTCTTTCTGTCGATGAGTAATTGGGCATAATCGAGTAGTACCACACCATTGTTTACGACAATACCCGCCAGCGAAATAATACCCATCATAGTCATCATAATCACAAAAGGACTTCCTGTAATAACAATTCCTCCAAACACACCAATCAAACTTAAAAAGATGGCTAGCATAATAATGGTAGGCTTTGAAATGGAATTGAATTGCAAAATTAAAATCAAGAATATCAAGCCAAGTCCAGAGAAAAAGGCTCCCATTAAAAAGGCCATTTGCTTGTTTTGTTCTTCAATTTGCCCTGTAAAGTCAATAGAAACCCCTTTCGGTAATTCTTTGAAGTTTGCCATTTCATCTTGAATTTGGTTAACAATGGCGCCAGCATCTGTATAGCCAGGAGACAAGGCAGAATAGACAGTAACCACTCTTTTTAAGTCTTTGTGTTTGATAGCACTAAATCCTGAGCTGTTTTTTTGTGTGGCAACCGCAGAAACAGGTACTTCTTTGATTTGCCCCGAAGCCATGTCTCTAAACGTTATTTTCTGATTGAATAGCGCACTTTTATTGTATCTATTTTCTTTGTTAAAGCGAACATAGATATCATAATCTTCACCGTCTTCCTTATAAACACCCGCTTTGCTTCCAAAAATAGAATTTCTCAATTGTTGTCCAACCTGACCTACATTTACACCGAGTTCTCCAGCTTTCTTTCTGTCTACTACAACCTGCATACCTGGCTTGTCTCTGTTTACGTCAATTTTCAATTCATCAATACCAGCAATACTTCTTGTATTGATAAAATCGCGCATTTTCTCTGCGGTTAGAATTAACTCAGCATAATCGCTTCCTTCAATTTCAATATTAATAGGTGATCCTGCCGGAGGTCCGTTCACATCTTTTTCAACGGAGATCAATACACCTGGGTAAATTCCAACTAAGGCAGTTTGTACTTTTTGTCTTAAAATTTCACTGTCTTCACCACGACGGTATTTGTATTCACGCATAGAGGCTGTGATTTTACCTTTATGTGGCATTTCGGCAGCAGAACCTCCATCTGTTTGAGGGTTTCCTGCCCCTTCACCTACTTGTGAAACTGTACTTTCTACCAAGAAATTGTAGTCGCCATCCATATAGTCGGCACCATTCAAAACTTCAAAAACTCTGTTTTCAATGCGTTTTGTAATCTTGTTGGTCTTTTCAATATCGGTTCCTTCTGGGTATTCGATATAGACAATAATCTGATTAGGTTTGTTGTCTGGAAAAAATTCAATTTTTGTTCTTTGGGTAGCAACCGAAGCTCCAAAAGAAACGAATGCAACAATAAGTAGTAAAAATGTAGCTATGCTATAGGCAGCTCTTCTCCAGCCTGTCAAAGCATATTTCAATTGCCTTTCGTAGAAATTTTCCAATCGAGTCAAAACTTTCGCTTGAAAAGTGTTGGCCATTTTTCTAAGTAAAAGACGGTATACCCACAACATAATGGCTGTAAAAACCATTAAAGAACCAAGGGCGTTGTATTCACCACCTATAAAGAATATGATAACACCTATTCCTGCAACAATCGATGAAATATAAATCATTCTTTTTAATGGCATCTCTTTGTCTTCCACACTCATAAATTGAGAAACCAATACCGAGTTAAAAAAGATCGCAACAAATAATGACGAACCTAATACAACGGAAAGCGTAATTGGGAAATAAATCATAAACTGTCCCATTAGCCCTGGCCACATACCCAAAGGAATAAATGCCGCAACCGTAGTTGCTGTAGAAATGATAATTGGGAACGCAATCTCACTAATTCCTTGTTTGGCAGCGGCTTTTCTAGTAAGCCCTTCCTCGTCCATCAAACGGTAAACGTTTTCTACAACCACAATACCATTGTCTACTAGCATTCCCAGTCCCATAATCAAACCAAAGAGAATCATGGTGTTCATGGTGTAGCCTAGCATGCTAAGAATCATCAAGGACATAAACATAGACATTGGAATGGCAAAACCTACAAACAATGCATTTTTAAATCCAAGGAAGAACATTAAAACCGTAACTACCAAAATGATTCCAAAAATAATGTTGTTTACCAAATCATCTACCTGACCAATGGTTTTTGACGATTGGTCGCTTGAAATGGTGATTTTTAGGTCTGAAGGAAATACATCTTCTTGTGCTTTGGCAACAATCACTTGTACTTTTTCAGCAGCAGCAACCATGTTTTTACCAGCTCTTTTCTTAACATCTAACATCACTACACGTTCGCCATACTCTCTGGCATAGGTAGTTTTATCTTTGTCTTGAAAAGCTATGGTAGCTATGTTTTTTAAATAGATAGGATTGTTGCGTTCGTTTTTTACGACAAAGTTTCCTAGTTCGTCTGGATCTTCAATTTCTCCAAGAATACGAATGGTACGTCTTTGTCCGCTGGTGATATAGTTTCCTGCCGACATGGTTGCATTTCCATTATTAATGGCCTGTACAATGTCGTTGAAACTCACCTTGGCCGCCATCATTTTGTAGATGTCAACAGCAATTTCAACCTCTTTTTCTTGAGCACCACGGATGTCTACTTTCTTGATTTCAGACAAATCTTCAATCTCATCTTCTAAATATTCTCCAAACTCTTTTAGTTTGTATACCGGGTAATCTCCAGACAAGTTGATGTTGAGAATTGGGATTTCTTCCGACATACTCAAATCAAATGCATTAGGTTCTACCTTGGCGCCGTTAAAAGTAGGCCAGTCTTCACTTGATGTTTCCGCATCAATTTCGTCCTTTACCTTTTGTTTAGCCTGGTCTACAGTAATGTTTTCATCAAACTCCACCACAACCATTGAATAGTCTTCTTGTGAAGTAGAAGTGATTTCAACCACATTACTCACCGTTTTCAATTTGTCTTCTAACGGAGTTGTAATGAGTTTTTCAATATCTTCAGCCGTATTCCCAGGGTAGAGAGAACTGATGTATATTTTTGTTTCTTTAATTTCAGGAAAACTTTCTCTAGGCATGTTGAAATATGCCGAAGTTCCTAAAAAGAAAATCATGACCATCAATACATAGATGGTGGTTTTGTTATTAATTGCCCATGAGGACAATCCAAATTCCTTTTCAACTTTTTTATCAGTCATTATTAGGTGTTTTTAACAGTTAGTTGCTATTGATTAGTGCGCTAGGCTTAAGGTTTCGTTGCTCACAATTTTTACTTGCTGCCCGTTGGTAACACTTCTGGCCCCTTCATTTATGATTTCCAAAGTGTTGTCGAAAGTTGTAAGCACTTCAATAATATCACCTTGTGTTTTACCAGTTTCAATTATTTTTCGTTCAACTGTAGCTTCATTGTTGTCCTTTTTGTTATTCACAATATAGATGTACTGTTCTCCTTTTGCGTTTTCAGATATGATGCTTTGTGGAATTAAGATAGCCGTTTCGTTTTGGTAATCGTTGATTTTTAACTTTGCAGTTAAGTTAGGCTTGATGTCCGATTTTGGGTTGGGTACTTTTACTTCTACCTTAAAAGTTCTGTTGTTTGGGTTTACATAATTCCCAACACTTCTTACAGATGCCTGTACTACTTTGTCTAAAATAGGGAAGTATACTTCTACGTGTTTTCCTTTGGTTACAGAACTGATATAGCTTTCTGGAACGTCGGCATCGATATACATATCACTTAAGTTGATAATACGCAACAATTCAGATCCTTGACCTGGTGCAATCACCATACCTTCTTCTTTAAAAACATCATCTATCACACCGCTAAAAGGTGCTGTGATACGGGTTTTTTCTTGCTGCTTTTTTAGCTGTTTGATGGCGTTAATATTTGCAAAATAATTGGTTTCGGCACTTAGGTATTCTATTTCAGAACCGATTTTTTGTTCCCAAAGTGACTTTTGTCTTTCATAGGTTGTCTTTGCCAATTTAGTTTGGGTTTCTAATTGCGCAATTTGATCGCTCAATCCTCCGTCACTAAGGACTGCTAATACAGCTCCTTTTGAAACATTTTGTCCTTCTTTTACATAGATTCGTTTGATGATTCCTGGAATTTCAGGATATACCAATACGTTTTTCTTGGTACTTACGTTTCCTTGTAATTCCACATAGTGATTAAAAGGTACTTGTGTTACCTTAAATGTAGTAACTAAAGGCATTCTTTTTACAGTATCGTACAAAGAAATGGCTGCTGCCAAGGCGTCTAGTTTAATTGCGATTTCTTTTTGGTTGAGTTCAATTTCTTTTTTAGCGGTTCTCATGGCGGTAACATCCCCAGAACCAATTATTTCTTCCACTGAAATTTCAGGGCTGTCAGCACAAGAACTTAGAAGGATGCTGCTTACTATAAATGCGTAAATATATTTCATGATACTATTTTTTAGATATTATATTAGTTGATGTTTAATAAATTTTTAAGGGCTACTTTTTTGTTGATGACATCGATGATAGATTCGATATAATCTTGTTGACTAGAATAGAGTTGTACTTGAACCGTTCTAAGATCAATACTACTTGCCATTCCTTGTGTGAATTTGATGGAGTTTTTGCGCTCAATCTTTTCTGCCAATGCCAGATTTTGTTTTCTGTTTTCATAGGTTTCGGCAGCTAGGATGTATTCGCTTTTTGCTTTTTTCAAATCCAGTTTGAGTTGTTGTTCAATATCTTTTAAACTGTTTTCGGAAACATCCCAATTGAGTTTTGCAATGCGTTTTTTAGATCGGATATTAAAGGAAGTAAATATTGGAATGTTTACACTAACACCTGCTGAAGTAGCATTTAACCAAGTTTGATCTGAGCTAAACAACCCGCTAAATTCACTGTTAAAACCTTGATAGTTTGTATTGAGAAAAGCAGAAACAGTAGGGAGTGATTTCATTTTTTCTAACTTGTATAACAACTCCTTGTTTTCAGTATCGTTCACTGCTATTTTATAATCGATATTGTTAAAAATATCATTTTGTTGAAATTCAGACTCTAGGGTTACATATTCGCTGATCAGCATATCGAGATTATCACTTAAGGTGATTTCAATTTCAGAATCGATGCCCAATAATAATTTTACATAACCGTTAGAAACTTCAGAAACGACTACTAAATTTTTCATTGAGTTTTCTAAATTAGAGAGGGTCAATTCCAACTGTTCTACGCTTTCCTCTTCACCCAAACCATTGGCAAAAACGGCTTGTGCTTCTTTTAGGTTGGATTTGATGTTCTCAATATTCTTTTCCAAAATTAAAATGCTTTCATCGGTAAGTAAAGAAGTCATATAGGCATTTACCACAATTTGCTCAATCTCATTGTCGGTCTTTTCCTTGTAGTTTTGGGAGATGTCTAAAAACACTTTAGTTGCCTGTAAACCTACTATGTAAGATCCGTCAAAGATCAATTGGGTAAGCGTAACACTTTGTGTCAAATTGTTTTTTGGAAAAAAGAAATTAATAGGGTCGTTAGGGTTTGAAGGATCACCTTCGATAGGTGTTTTTATATTGTTTGTATAATCAATTTTACCATTTATTTGTGGTAATCCTAGTGCTGTAGTTTCCCATTTTTGCTCTTCTGCCGCTTGAATGTTCAAGTTTGCATTTTGAATATTTCTATTGTGTGTCTTTGAATAAACAATAGCCTCATTTAGGCTAAAAGATGTTTTTTGTACTTCTTGTTCTTGCCCCATGGCACTAGCCACGATAAGCATTAATAAATAGAAGATGTTGCTTTTTTTCATTACGAATTGTATTTGATTTTTGTTTGATCTAATGTTTGTACTCCTTTTTCTGTTGCAATACCGCGAACATGATAGTCGAGATAATTTTCTAGCACGTAAGCTACTTCGTAGGTTTCTACCGGGAAAATTACAGGGTCCTTAATGCCCGTTACTCCCTTAAAATAAATTCTTGTGATAAGAGAAATATCGATATCCTTTCTAAAATATCCTTCATCGATGCCGCGCTGTAGGTTTTCGGAAACACAGGACTGCATGACTTCAAACTTTCTTTCCATTAATGTTTTGTGAATTTTTGGATAGTACTTTTCCAATTGAAAGATGGGCGATGACTTTTCATCGTTCAAACTAGCCAGCATCAGTTTTTTTATTTGATATAGCTCTTCAATGGGGTTGAATTTTGCGTTATTGATATCGTCAATACCTGTGCAAATGGTATCGAAGAGACCGAAAGTAGCTTCTTCAACGAGTTTTCGTTTGTTGCAGTAATGCGAGTATATCGTCTTTTTTGAGATACACATCTTTTGAGCAATATCGTCCATCGTAACACTCTTAAACCCGAAGTTTAAGAACATTTCTGTCGCCGTTGCCAAAACTTTACTTTTCATTTTTATTCTTTTTGAGGGTGTAAAAGTAGACAAGGAAACTTTAAAAACCAAAAAAGTTTCCAAAGTTTTTTCGAGATGTGTGTACAAGTGTTTATAGGTGTTCAGGAAATACGGGACTTGTAGCGTTTTTATTTTTTTTGTAATTGTAGCGGAAAAAAGAGCGCAATTCCTCGGTTTCCATTATTTTTACAAAAAATTACAATTTTGAAAATAGCGGATTATAAAGCAGAGTTTTTAGCACATTTAGAAGCGAAGGTACAGGTAGCGGAGCCCAAAAACTTATACCAACCGGTGCAGTATATATTGGATTTAGGAGGCAAGCGTTTGCGCCCTATCCTTGTATTGATGGGGGTTTCGGTATTTGAAAAAGATTATAAAAAAGGTCTGGATGCAGCCTTGGCAGTAGAGGTGTTTCATAATTTCACTTTGTTGCACGACGATATAATGGATGCTGCACCTGTACGCAGAGGAAAGGCGACTGTTCATGAGAAATGGGATACCAATACCGCTATATTGTCTGGAGATGCCATGATGATTATGGCCAATCAATTGTTGGAAAGTTACGAGGGGGCGAGCTTTAAAAAATTGATGCAGCTCTTTAGCAAAACGGCAATAGAGGTGTGTGAGGGACAGCAATACGATATGGATTTTGAAACCCGCAGTGATGTGACCATTCCGGAATATATAGAAATGATTCGTTTAAAGACTTCGGTATTGGTAGCTGCGGCTTTACAAATGGGGGCGATTATAGCAGATGCCTCAGAATCTGATGCTCAGAAAATCTATGATTTTGGCTTGAATTTAGGATTGGCTTTTCAGTTGCAGGACGATTATCTAGATGCCTTTGGTGATCCCAAAACCTTTGGCAAGCAAGTCGGTGGTGATATCATAGAAAACAAGAAAACTTATTTGTATTTACAGGCCCTAGGAAAAGGAAGTACTGCACAAAAGGAACGTTTGACTCGTTTGTTTTCTGGAACTGTTTTAGATACTGAATCAAAGGTTGAAGCGGTAAAGACAATCTTCAGAGAAACGGGGAGTGATCGAGCTACAAAAGAAGAAATAGCGCGCTATACAGAAAAAGCATTTAAGGTGTTAGATAGCTTGGCGATAGCAGAAAAGAGTCGGTCGGTATTACGCTTGTTTGGTGAGCAATTGATGACCCGTTCGGTTTAGGATTATTTTTTTTAGAATATTTTAGGCAAAAGCATTGAGAATTGTAAAATATTGTTATTTTTGCAATCCGTTTCGGACTCATAGCTCAGTTGGTTAGAGCACCTGACTCATAATCAGGTGGTCCCAGGTTCGAGCCCTGGTGGGTCCACTATTGAAACGTAAAGCCTTGCAGCAATGTAAGGCTTTTTTTGTGTATTAAAGCAGCATTTTTAAGGATTGTGGTTCGAGTGCGCCTACTGGCGTATCCACTATTGAAACGTAAAGCCTTGCAGCAATGTAAGGCTTTTTTTGTGTATTAAAGCAGCATTTTTAAGGATTGTGGTTCGAGTGCGCCTACTGGCGTATCCACTATTGAAACGTAAAGCCTTGCAGCAATGTAAGGCTTTTTTTGTGTATTAAAGCAGCATTTTTAAGGGTTGTGGTTCGAGTGCGCCTACTGGCGTATCCACTATTGAAACGTAAAGCCTTGCAGCAATGTAAGGCTTTTTTTGTGTATTAAAGCAGCATTTTTAAGGGTTGTGGTTCGAGTGCGCCTACTGGCGTATCCACTATTGAAACGTAAAGCCTTGCAGCAATGTAAGGCTTTTTTTGTGTATTAAAGCAGCATTTTTAAGGGTTGTGGTTCGAGTGCGCCTACTGGCGTATCCACTATTGAAACGTAAAGCCTTGCAGCAATGTAAGGCTTTTTTTGTGTATTAATACGAACTGTCATTGCGAGGTACGAAGCAATCCCGAAGCAATTTATAACGTGGAATCGCAATCATATTGGCTTTTGTAGGTGAAGTTTAATTCGAAAGGCTCGCAATGACGAGTTGCTTGTGTGAGATTGCTTCGTACCTCGCAATGACGAGTTGCGTGTGAGATTGCTTCGTGCCTCGCAATGACGAGTTGCTTGTGTGAGATTGCTTCGTATCTCGCAATGACGAGTTGCTTGTGATTAATTCTCGAACAGCTCGGAAACCTGATCGGTTAGGTCACTCCAGTTTGGGTTTATTTCATTTATCAAAGCAATCTTTCGAGCACTGTTTCCAGCTTTTAATTGTTTTTCTCTGGCAATCCCATCTCCAATCATTTGGAATGCTTCAAAATAGACTAGCTTGTTTAAATTATAACGAGCAGAAAATGATTTGGGATAGTGTTTGGATTTATGCTGAGCAATACGTTGGGCTAAGTTGGAAGTAACCCCTATGTATAAAGTAGTATTGAACTTATTCGTAAGGATGTATACAAAACCAGGTTTCATTGCAATCAGTTTATAGTAGTTACAAGTTACGATTGTTTTTTTAGTATACGGTTGTATACATACCAAAAAAGAGTAAACCATTATCTACCACGTCATTGCGAGGCACGAAGCAATCCCACACAAGTCACTAAGCAAATGAGTGTTGTTAGGTTAAGAAATGAATGTGTGCTCTGTTTTTATTATGACTGAATAATTCATTTAATTCCTAACCTTGCTTGTGGAAAAAGCAATACTCACAACGTATATGTTTTCAACACTCAGAATCCAAATCCTTGTTTCTAATAAACACCAATAATGGTCAAAAAGGAAAACGGTACTCATCAATGCAAGTTGTTTCTTTAATTCAAAAAAAAAAAAAGGGAGGTTTGATAATTTTCCACAGTTTATTGAATTCGTCTCAATCTCATTTGGTTGATCACAACCGTTTTCTAGACAATAAAAATCGCTCCTAAGGTTTTAAAAAAAGCCTTACATTTACGCTATGGACATACAACTAACAGCAGAAGAAAGAATTAAAATTTTGAATTCCGATGACATCTATGGAATTATGCAAAAGATGCTGCTTCGTGAAGACAAAATTGACCAAAACAGAGAACATTTTTGGGTAATTGGATTGGAAAACAACAATCGTATTCTTTTTGTTGAACTCATTAGTTTAGGTACGGTAAACAAGGCATTGGTAGAGCCTATGGAGGTTTTTAGTTTGGCATTGCAGAAAAGAGCGGTCAAAATATTATTATGCCATAACCACCCAAGCAAGGAATTAAGACCTTCGGATGCAGACAAAAATATAACCGATAAACTAATCCAGGTTGGAATTATAGTAGATACCCATGTGATTGACCATCTCATTATTTCTGACAGAAGTTATTTGAGCTTTAAAGATATTGGCTTGTTAGATGAGTTGAAAGAAAGCACCAAATATGTTCCTACCTATGTGCTGGAACAAAGAATTAAAAAACAAGTCATTGAGATTACGGAGCATAAAAGGAGTATTGAAATAGCCAAACAACTAAAAAGAAACGGTATAGATACAGCGACAATTGCTGAATCTACAGGACTTTCAACCGAAGAAGTTCAAAAGCTTAGAGTTCGTAAAAAATAGAATTCCTTGCAGCTTTTCTAAAATTTCAATTTGTCATTATGACGGCACGACCGCATGACAATAAAACCCGTATTACTATCGCATTTCTTTTCTTAGTACTTATGTTTGAGCAAGCTCAGATAAGTACAAAAAAAAGCTCTGCAAATGCAAAGTTTTTATTGTCGGGATGATAGGATTACCTCCTTCCAGTCGGTGATCCTGAGTAGGGGGTTGTTGCTAATACAAGCCTGAAATGCTAGCGCATTTCTGGGTTTTCTTTTTATAAAAGTGCTTTGGAGCAAGCTCCCGCACTTTTATAAAAAGAAAGCCCGAGAATTAAAAACTCTCAGGCTTCTATTGTCGGGATGACAGGATTCGAACCTGCGACCACACGACCCCCAGCCGTGTACGCTAACCGGACTGCGCCACATCCCGAATTGTATTGCAAGTATATAGATGTGTTTTCAATTGACAAAGTTTTGAGGGGGTTTTTTTGTATGTTAGAAGGGGAGTACATAAAAAAAAGTAGTATTCTTGATTTTTTGAAGGCCCTATTTACAACTTTCACAGGTTTTAGTTTCTATTAGTATTCATTTTAGTCGGGGTGGCAGGATTACCTCCTTTTAGTCGGTGATCATGAATGGGAGTTGGTTGCTAATAAAAGCCTGAAATGCTGTTGATTTCGCGGATTTAAATTAATTATAAAATTTTAATAAGATAGGATTACCTCCTTCCAGTCGGTGATCCTGAGTAGGGGGTTGTTGCTAATACAAGCCTGAAATGCTGTTGATTTCGCGGAATTAATTTATTATAAAATTTTAATAAGATAGGATTACCTCCTTCCAGTCGGTGATCCTGAGTAAGGGGTTCGGTGCTCATAAAAAGCCTGAAATGCTGTTGATTTCGCGGATTTAAATTAATTATAAAATTTTAATAAGATAGGATTACCTCCTTCCAGTCGGTGATCCTGAGTAGGGGGTTGTTGCTAATACAAGCCTGAAATGCTAGCGCATTTCTTGGCTTTCTTTTTATAAAAGTGCTTTGGAGCAAGCTCCCGCACTTTTATAAAAAGAAAGCCCGAGAATTAAAAATTCTCAGGCTTCTATTGTCGGGGTGGCAGGATTCGAACCTGCGACCTCCTCGTCCCAAACGAGGCGCGATGACCGGGCTACGCTACACCCCGAAGGTGTGAACGGTAGTGTAGTTTATCTCGAGCTTGTCGAGAGGCTACACCCCGAAGGTGTTTTTGAAATCAGTGCCCGATTTCGAGCTGCAAATATACAGCTTATTCTAAGTTGTACAATGATTATTTTGATTTTATTTTGACCTATTTAAGAGAAGTAAAGTATTAGGTATCGGGTATAAGTTAGAAAGTCAAAAGTCAAAAGGCATTGGGCAGTAGTTAATGGTCAGAAAATTTTTAGGGAGACAAAACAGCTCAACGCTTCAAAGTTAAAAGAGGCAATAGGCAATGGTCAGCAGTTTATGATATACTACCAACTGCATACCTCTCCAATATCAATCAGGCTTCTCAATCCGCCACAGACGGACGCGCTTCTTAACTCTCCTCTGGGCGCCTCGGCTTAAGCTTCAGCGGCAGCGGGTAGGCAGGCTCCTTTACTTCTTCAATTCTTAACTCCTTAACTTCTTAACTACTTCACCACTTTACTCCTCAACACCTCCATGCTTCTAATATTGATTTTCCTTATTCTCAGATTATAAATACTTATAAACAATCCCTTTTTTAACTATCGATTTGTGCTATTTTTGTCTTGGAAAAATGATAAAATAAGAAATTATGTCAGATACTATAGAAAGAATCAAATGTTTGATTATCGGGTCGGGGCCCGCAGGATATACGGCAGCTATATATGCCTCAAGAGCCGATTTAAAACCTGTAATGTATACAGGAATGCAAATGGGAGGTCAGTTGACAACCACAACAGAAGTTGATAATTTTCCGGGATATCCTAACGGAACCGATGGGACTGCCATGATGGAAGATTTAAAAAACCAAGCAGAGCGTTTTGGAACTGAAGTGCGTTTCGGATTGGCTACGAGTGTAGAGTTTGCAAAAGAAGCTGGAGGTATTCACAAGGTGGTGATTGATGGTGTAACGAATATCGAAGCAGAGACCGTAATTATTTCTACCGGTGCAACTGCAAAGTATTTAGGTTTAGAAAGTGAAGAACGTTTAAAAGGAGGTGGAGTTTCGGCTTGTGCTACCTGTGATGGTTTCTTTTACAAAGGACAAGATGTAGTAGTTGTAGGAGCAGGCGATACAGCAGCAGAGGAAGCAACCTATTTAGCAAATATCTGTAACAAAGTAACCTTGTTGGTACGTAAAGATTATATGAGAGCTTCTAAAGCTATGCAGCACCGTGTTGAAAAGACAGAAAATATTGAGGTGCTTTTTAATACAGAAATTGACGAGGTACTTGGTGATACTGTGGTTGAAGGAGTTCGCGCTGTAAACAATCAAACACAAGAGAAACAAGATATTCCTGTAACCGGTGTGTTTATTGCGATAGGACATACGCCAAATACTGATATCTTTAAAGAGGTATTGGATATGGATGAGTCGGGGTATTTAATTACCGAAGGAAAATCGACCAAAACCAATTTACCGGGGGTTTTTGCAGCCGGTGATGTACAAGACAAAGAATACCGACAAGCCGTAACAGCTGCCGGTACCGGTTGTATGGCTGCACTGGATGCCGAACGTTATTTAGGAGCGTTGGAATAAGCGCAAAATAGTATGTAGATATAAAAAAAACCTCAGGAAACTGAGGTTTTTTTATGTTTAAAAAGGAGTTCTATTTAGAACCCAAACCCTAATCCAAAACTAAATCTTGGACCGTCATCTGAATAGAATAGTGCCATATTTCCGGTAATCATTTTTGTGGCATTCATCCAAATAGAACCTCCGTACGAATCGTGCCATCTTTTTGAAGATTCGTTCGGTACCCATACGCGCCCATAGTCATAACCCAAGGTAATTCCATAGCTGATGGGTACTAAGGCAGTGTTCCTTTCCTTTAAGGTAAGTCGAATGTCTGTGTTTTGGTAAAAACTGCCCTGTCCAGTAAAACGTTGGTTTCGATAGCCACGCAGTCCATCATCACCTCCAATACTTGCCGCTTGGTAGATTTCATAGCTGTCTTGAAAAACATGGTGGCCTTTTAATTTTGTAGACAGCGTAATACTGCCTGAGGTATTCAGTTTGTGGACAAAGCTCATACTAGACCTTATATAGGAGTTTTCGTCGCTGCTGTCTAAATTTGTTCGCCATCCAGATTGTAGTTCATATGCAAACCCGAGTGTTGGTAAAGAAAGATTGTCGTAATTTTCAAATTTAAACACACCTCTTGCTCCTGCGTAGTTTTCTCTTTCGTAGTCGTTATCGGAGGTAATTCTGTCTGGCTCGTCCCCAATTTCAATGCCTTCCAAAGGTGTTCCTATGGAAAAAGTGGCCCCGGAATGTCCATTCCAAACAAAGGCTGGTGTAAAGGACCTGTAGCTCAATTTTACACGATTGTAATCTTTGCCTCTATTGTCTTGTTCGTTCACAGTTTCATTACCTTCGCCAAAATAATTGATGCTGTAATTTGGGCTTGTAAATTTGGTATCAATATTAAAATTCCAATTCACCTTATTCGTGATAAAATCACCAGTATAGCGAAAAGCGTAACCCTTTGTGGCATTGTAATACATGGCTTGCAAAGAGTGCTTGCTGCTATAGGGGTCTCTTTTGTATCCGTAATGCGTGAGTCCCGCTGAAAATCCAAAGCGAAACCCATCGTCTGGATTGGCACCGAGTTCTGGTACCAAGGCATAGGTGTTCTTTTTTATTTTTCTGTAATTGTACGTATTGTCCTCATAGCGATCAATCAAATCTAGGTGATTCTTTTTTGCGTCGAAACTATTCTTTTTACTTTTAAAGTCATGAATTTTTACGTTGGGCTTATCTTTCACAACATACGTATCTTTGTTTTGTCCCCCAATAAGACGCACCTTCGCATTTCCTTTTTTAGATCCTTTTATTTCAAAATAATCCTTATCGTCTAATCCGTATATCCAAATTTCTTTGGTCTTATCGCTATGATAGGTGTTTTCGCGAATGAGTTTTCCTTTCTTTTCGTTTTTGATACTAAACATCTGTATGACGGTTTCGTGATTCTTGCCTTGGGTTATTTCGAACCAGTCATCGTCATCCGTTCCCAATTGAATTACAAATTTGGATAGATAATCGCTGTATGCTTTGGCTGTTTTGATGAGTTCCTTTTTTCTAATTTTTAAAAGGCGTGCAATATTGGCTATAGTTTCGTCATGCACAGCAGTTGGGAAATCTTTAAAAGCTTCGTCAATCATTTCATCTGTGAGCGTTTCCTGAATATATTGCGCTTCTTTGAGCCAAGTTGCAGATCTGTTGTTTTGGATGAATGCCAAATCGAGTGGGTAAGGTTCATCATTAAAGCCCTTAAGACCTCGAATTTTCTCATCAAAAGTTTGCATCAATCGAATAGGGGAAATAAGTTGGGTTAGGGTAGTCAATAGTAAACCGTCATAATTTGAAAAAGCCTGATCTCTATCTCGTGGGACAGGTCGGTACATTTTGCCTTTTTCAGTTTTGAATTCTGCCCAACGCCATTGATCTGCATGTCGGTCCCAGTCGCCAATTAACAAATCAAAAAGTCGAGCACGTATATAGGCCTGTTCATCTACATGGTTATCGGCATCTTTTCGTAGTGATTTAAAAAGGTCATCTGTGCTAATTACTTTGTTTGCATAACCAAAGCTTTTCAAGTCGCCATGTCCTGAAGCGGCACGTTCTTCAATCATATACAAAGCATCTCCAAAACCTTCATTGAAATCTCCTAAAGCCTGCTGTTTAGGGATGTAATATAAAACAGGATTGGTGTGGTATACGCCAATGGGACTTGATAAATTGTCTATCACAAAAGGGGCATATGGATGTGCAGAGGTATAAAAATCCAACAATAAATCTTCCGTATAAGTGTCTTTGAATTTTTTAATTACATATTGAGTTTGAAAAGCAACGGATTGTAAGAAGCGTGTTGCGCTCTTTTTTAAGGCACGCATGACATATTGTTTGCCGTCTTTGGTTTCCAAGCGCAATGAGTTCGACTGATTTCCACCGCCTTTTTTTACCGGTGTTAGTCCGCCAAACAAGGTATCTAACAGCGCTATTGGAGCTTCTACTGGTGTGCTGTAATACTTGCGGTAATGCTCGCCCCAAAAAAAACGATAGAATTTACTTTTATCTGTTTCTTCTTTGCTGTAGATAGCAGCTTCTACACTTTGTCTTTTTTCTTTAGGGAATTTAAAAGGTTCTTTTACTTTTAGAGCTTTAAAAATTTCCTTTTCATAGACCAGACGGTCTTCTTTGTCATCCGTCGCTATGTATTGAATGTGGCTACTGCCGTCTTCGAAGAAATCGATATAAGCATATCCTTTATGACCGTAACTAAAACCGGTTGTGTTTCCCAATCGGGTAGCCGATGTTTTGGAACCGGAACCACTAATGATTTGGATGGTGTTGTCTTGTTCTAAATACTGCATATTATGGTCGTGTCCTGAAAGAAATACTACCTTTTTATAAGGTTTAGTCAAGGTGCGAAGGTGTTTTGTGAATTCCGTATAATACCTGTTTTGAATGTCTTGTGGATTGGCTCCACTTGTTTTTCGAACCAAGTTTGCAAAAGAGCCAACCCCCGGGATGGGTACCTTGTCTTGAAAAGGAAACAAGTGACTTTTTGCACTGTAAGCACCTCCATGTGTTCCTTTTGAGAGTACAGGGTGATGAATGGCTATTAGTATGGTTTTTTGACTGTTTTTGTTCAGCATACCCTTTAGTTCTTCATAAAATTTCCGTTTGGATTTGATATATGGACAATTGTCGTTTATTGTTGGGTGCTTGTTCCAGTCTTCAAGTAGCCACTGTGAATCTATGGCTATGACAACGATATCGTCAGTCAGTTTTATTTTTTCAAGAGGACATCCACCCTGAGGGAAAAATACTTTTTTTGAATTCAATGCTTTTTCAATAAAATTTTGTTGGCGTTCTAAACCTTCTAATCCATCGGAATACCAATCGTGATTACCAGGTATAAAAATGGTTTTGCCTTCGAAATCTTTGGCAATATCTGTTTGGTTTTGAAGACTGTGTTCGGCCCTTTTTCGTTTCTGTTTTTTCTTTTTGGAAGGCATGCCTTTTGGGTAGATATTGTCTCCAAGAAAAATCAATCCGTTGTTTTTGCTAGTACTTACTAGTCTTTTTTTTAAGGATTGGAGAGCTATGGGCGTCGTGTCTTTCTCTGACATGCCTGCATCTCCAATTAAAAAGAGTCGGTACGAAAGCTTAGAGTTTTGTGGAAGTGCTTCTTTAGGAAGGTATATATCTGAATATTGCGCCTCAAAAGTAGCACAGGCCTGTAATAGCATTACGCTCAAAATAAAAACGAGAGAGTTACAAATTTTACTAGACATAGATGTTCTTCGATATTTTTTAAATGTACTACTAATTTGGTTATATTTGGTATGCTTATTCTTTAAAAATAGTATATGGTAGGTTCTAAAATTTTATCTGAGGCAAATCAATATGTTTTAAATTTATTTAAAACTCAGTTGCCAAGTTCTGTATTGTATCACGATTTTAATCATACCCAGCAGGTAGTTGTTGCAGCTGAAGAGATTGGAACCGGTATGCAGTTGTTAGATTCTGAATTGGAAATTGTATTGTTGGCTGCCTGGTTTCACGATACGGGTTTTGTACATGCATCAGATAACCATGAGGATCCTAGTAAAAAGGAAGCAGAGACTTTCTTAAAAGCGGCGAACTATGCTCCAGAAAAAATCGGAAAAGTAGTAGGATGTATTGAAGCTACCAGAATGCCTCAAAACCCCAAAAACTTGCTTGAGGAGGTTATTTGCGATGCAGATTTGTATCATTTAGGTATTTCAGATTTTACGAAGCGAAGTAATCTGTTACGTGTTGAATGTGATGTACATGGTAAAAAGCAATTTACGGATCTTGAATGGTTAGAAACGACGGCTAACTTTATTGGGAATCACAAATATTTTACGGATTATGCTTTTAAAAAATTGCATGATGAAAAGATTAATAACTGGTTAGAAACTCAGAAAGAGTTTGAAAAGTTAAGGGATAAACAAGCGTTAAAAGAAGAGAAAGAAGGAGTAAAGCTTGCCGAACAGCAAAAGAAACAAGAGAAATTAGAAAAACCCGACAAGGGGATTGAAACTATGTTTCGGGTGACTTTGAGAAATCATATGAAACTGAGTGATATAGCAGATCGCAAGGCAAACATATTGTTGAGTGTAAATGCCATTATTTTGTCTATTGTTCTTGCCAATTTGATGCCTAAATTGGACAAAGAGAGCAATCAGTTTTTGGTGATGCCAACATTGGTTTTTATATTGACAGCTGTGTTCTCTATCGTAGGGGCAATTGTGTCTACACGACCCAAAATTACTTCAGGGAAATTTTCAAAACAAGATATCGAAAACAAAAAAGCGAACCTCTTATTTTTTGGGAATTTCCATAGGATGCCATTGTCAGATTTTCAATTTGGCGTTGATAAAATGATGAATGATAGAGATTTTTTATACGGATCGATGACCAAAGATCTTTATTTTTTAGGGGTGGTTTTGGCACGAAAATATAGATTACTACGCCTTACGTATACCGTTTTTATGGTTGGTATTATAGTTTCGGTAATTGCTTTTGTATATGCCTTTTTAACCATGCCAAACGATGTAGCTAATACTATTTTTTAGGTGTTTTAGATGCAATGCAATAAGAGGACTTAATATGAATCTGATTTGACCACTTGCATCAAGTCTTCAAAACTTATTTTTTCTGAATCCTTACTGTAATTGAGGGATACTCTTAGAGCTTTTAAACCCGAAATCCCTTGTAAATCTTCTACTTCTAATTCTTCAATCCTACTTTTTAAATAACCTTTTGATTGCAGGAAGTGTATGTACTTTAAATACTCAATTCTGTCTGAATCATGGGTGTATATAATAGCAATTTTATGAGGTTGGGTAATGCGCTCGTTTGTGTTTTTTATATGTGACTTGTCAATTCTTTTTTTAATGATTTCATAGCGAATATTGTAAGCACCATCAACGTCGAATTGTTTTTCGTCCATTCTAAATGTAATGGCTAGCGGGTTGCTATGGACCAATATTAGGGAGGCAATGTCTAAAGAATAACTGTTTTGTTTTTGCAGTTTGTACACTTTGTTTTCAAGTTCACAAATAAGTTTTAGTTGCCACAAACGCAAATTTTGTAAATATATAGTATGATAGGTTTTGTCTTTTACTAAGGATTGACCTATATACATGTTGAAATCGACACCATCTGTTTTATAACGTTCAAAATAGTGAGGAAACATTTTTTGAGCTTCTTCTTGCTGTTCATCTATATAGTTTGCAAGTGTGTTGTTTAAAGTAGTAACATAGGCTTCGTATTCTTTTCTTTTTTTGTAAACGATATTCAACTGTGGGTTGATTTCTGTAGTATAGGCATCAACCATTTGAGTTAAGGAATTGTTTACTGTTTTTATATGTTCAAAAACAGGTGTAATTTCGTTAATTAGAAATTGAGTCACCGTCTCTTCATCTCCAGTCTTTAACCCTTTAACAATAGATTGAATAAAGTTTTTCGTTCTAAAGATAAGTTCTTTGTAAACAGGTAGTTTTTCGAAGTTTAAAGTTTCCTGAATTATCGATACTACGGCCTCTAGCTGTAGAATTAAATCTTCCTGTATAGCTTTGTTACGCGCTGTAGAAGAACCTTTGATATCGCATTGTCCATAGAGTGGGAATACATTTTCGAATACGATGGTGTCGAGGTTCTTTTCAGTTGTTTGCGCTGCCGTTATTTCACTTAAATGTTTATCGGCAGCCTGTAAAAATCTCCATTTAACACTAGGGTGTATTGAAGTATAGTTTTCTTGAATGATAGCATCTAACCTATTCTCTCGTTCTTCT
Source organism: uncultured Flavobacteriaceae bacterium (assembly GCA_943789365.1). Classification (GTDB taxonomy): domain Bacteria; phylum Bacteroidota; class Bacteroidia; order Flavobacteriales; family Flavobacteriaceae; genus Flavicella. The sequence continues at coordinate 2,434,765 of CALSTV010000001.1, forward strand.
TGTTTGCGCTCTGCAGCAATTGTAAATACAGGAATGACGTCTTTTAATTTGTTGGCGATTATCGAATTAAGTTCGTGTTTGTTCTTTGCTCCTAATTCCATTAAACCCAATACTTTTCCTTTTGCTACCAAAGGTAAAAGCAGAATACTTCCAATCTTGTGTTTTTTTAAACTTTTGTAAAAATTGTTTTTTCCGGTTGTTATACCGTATTTTTCGGTGTCGGAAATAGCCATTATCTGATGGTTTTTAAACACCTTAGTGATGATGTTGTCACAAAAATAGCCTTCACACATAGTCTCTAGATGTTCTGGAATTACAACACTCTTGTTGTGGTCTGAAGCAATTAATTTTAATTTGTTTTCTAAAGGGTCATATATAGAAAACCCAAAATGTAAATTAGGAATATCAAAAAGGGCTGCCAATTCTTTTTGGATTTCAATAAATATATTCGCCTCTTCTTTTAAAAGACTTGCCTTTAATCTAGAAATAATTTCATCAGAGGTAACATCAAATAAATTGACCAGTCCAAAGCCTTTTATTCGGTAACTGTTTGGAGGAAATATTTCCTTCCATTTTTCGATGTTGTCGAAATTATCTAAAAGACTTATAATATCTTCTTCAGTGACTTTTGGAGCTTCATTAGTTTTAGAGACTTCAAAAAAATCGCCATTAAACGCAGCCCTGTAATGTTTCATTTGCCCCGTTTTTTTATTCGGAATATCATAGAGAAAAGGACGTTTAAAATCTAAATTGTATTTGTAATAGTAGCTAATAATGAAGCTACATGCCATGATGTATATTTTGTCGTCTTCAAAATTCCGAATATTAAATTCATAATCGCTTCCGGCATCTTCGAGTATTTTTTCAAAACGAGTTGAAAATTTAAAAGTGGTAAAACTGAACGGAACACTTACCGCTTTTATCTCATTTGTCAGTAAAAGTTCAGGAAATAACAGGTCTAAAATTTTATTGATTTGAACTTGATACGTATTTATCAAAGTCATGTCAGAAAACCCATCTCTTAAAATGGGGTGCTTTTCAAGTTCAGTTAGTGTTTCTTTAGCTTCAATTCCAAAACTGTCAGATGTACTTGTTGATTTTTCTTCTAAAAATTCAAAAATTTTACCAAAACTTAGCTGAACCTGAAAAGGCAGTTCTTTGTTGAAATCTTGGACGTTAAGGACCTTCATGTTATTTGTATTAAAACTTAAAGATAGTTAATTTAGATGTTATTAGTAGTGTTAGAAGGTGCTTACTTACAAAGATAGATGTGGATTTTCTTTGAGTCATGCAGATTGCTAGGTGCATCCATATGAGAATTGTTATATTTGAAAGAATCTTAGATACTAAAAACAGACAAAGATGGATGAAAAAGAAATATACAAATTAAAATTTCCCATTGGAGAATTTGAAAAACCTGAAATAATTGACAAAGCTCAAATTGATACATGGGTAGCGATACTCTTTGATTTTCCTCAACAAATAGAAGACATTACCAAAAATTTGTCTTCTAAAGAGCTGAATTGGAAATACCGACCTGGAGGGTGGACGGTGAAGCAAGTGGTTCATCATTGTTCGGATAGTCATATGAATAGTTTGATACGTTTCAAATTGACATTGACAGAAGACAAACCTACCATACGACCCTATTTTGAAGACCGCTGGGCGGAATTACCCGATTCGTTAGATGAAGATGTAAGCAACACCTTGCTTTTGCTTAAAGGAATTCATGCTAAACTTGTATTTGTAATCCAGAATATGAAGGCAGCAGATTTCTCTAAACAATATGTACATCCGGAGCATGGAACTACTTTTAGTTTGGATGAAGTAGTCGGTATATATGCATGGCATTCGCAGCATCATTTGGCGCATGTGCGACAGGCTTTGGAGGCCAAAGGTAAATACTAGTTGTAGAGTGAATTTCAAATTTTAAGCAATCAATAAACAAAAACCTTAGTCATGATGTTTTTCCGAAATAAAATGTTTGTAGTATTGTCGTCACTTTTTGTTGTTTTGTTCGCAGTTGTCGCGCTTTTTGTAAACCATCATAAACCTGTATATAAGGGAATACTTCCTGTTTTTGGTATAGGGAATAATGTATCTGTATATTTCGATGCAATTGGGGTGCCTCATATTGAAGCGCAAACTCAGAAGGACGTATATACTGCTTTGGGGTATGTGCATGCACAAGACCGATTATGGCAAATGGAATTGTTGCGTCGTATTGCAGCAGGTCGTCTCTCGGAAATGTTCGGTGAAAAAACCATTGAGGTTGATAAATTCTTTAAAAGTTTAGGCATTGAAGCCGCGGCTCAAAAAACAATGCAAGAACTGGATACAACAACTGCACCTTACGTGATGACGCAGGCGTACCTAGCCGGAATAAATCAATTTATAAAAGAAGGGGCAACACCCGTTGAGTTTTATTTGTTAGGTCTGGAAAAGGAAACGTATCAATTAAAAGATGTGTACAATGTTTTTGGTTATATGGCATTTAGTTTTGCTATGGCTCATAAAACAGACCCTATGCTTTCCTCTTTAAAATCAAAATTGGGCGTTGAATATCTCAGGGATTTACCCGTTGAAATTGACAGCCTGACAACTTCGATTATTGGGAATTCAAAATCATCAAAACAAACAGCAATCACGGCATCCATCAATCGAGTTTTAAAGTTGTTGCCAGCACCTATGTTAGTAGGTTCCAACGCCTGGGTCGTGGGGCCAAAAAAGACGGCACATGGGAAAGTGATTTTTGAAAACGATCCGCATATTGGATTTGCACAGCCCGCGGTTTGGTATCAGGCACATTTAAAAACGCCCAATTTTGAAAGTTATGGGTTTCATTTAGGGCTAACACCATTCCCTATGTTAGCACATAATAGAGACTATGCATATGGGATCACTATGTTTGAAAACGACGATATAGATTTCTATCAAGAAAAACAAGCACCAGATAGTTCTTCGCACTATGTTTATAAAGGGCAGGAGCTTCCGTATAAAACTTCAAAACATACTATTCATGTGAAGGATGATGTGTCAGTGGATTTTGAAGTAAAAGAAACTATTCACGGTCCAATCGTAAACGATGTTATATCTGAAATTGGAACTCAAAACCCAGTTTCCATGTATTGGGTGTATACGCAAGAGCCAAATAAATTACTAAAGGCATCCTATGGAATGTCACATGCAGTTTCGATGGAAGATTTTGAGAAAACGGTAAGTCTTATCCATGCACCAGGATTGAATATGATGTATGGTGACACCGTAGGAAATGTTGCTTGGTGGGCTGCTGGAAAACTGGTTGAACACAGTAACAGCGTGAATCCGAAATTTATATTAAATGGTGAAGATGGCGAAGACGATCAATTGAATACAATTGATTTTTCTGAAAACCCGCACGCCATTAATCCAAAGAGTGGGTTTGTATATTCGGCGAACAACCAATCTTTTGCAATAATTGAAAAAGAAGGACTGAAACAGAAGAAAGGTTATCATGGTTATTATTTGCCTGAAGACAGAGGACGGAGAATTGTAGAATTATTAACGCCCAGTTCCAAAGTGACCAAAGAAGCTATGATGGAGATGACTTTAGATGTTACATCGAGTACTGCTTTGGAGTTTGTAAGTCATTTTCCGTTGGAAGAACTTGCGAAATCTTCATCTGAGAATGTTGCACAGGCGGTTGCGTATTTACAAAATTGGAATGGAGATTTTATGGTATCGTCTGTGGCGGCAACCATCTATATGAAATTGATTTATGTGTATTTGGAAGCTACATTGAAAGATGAAATGGGAAGTGAACTTTTTAATCAGTTTTTAAATACACATATTCAAAAAAGAACCATCGGTCATTTGATAGGAAATGAGAATTCGCTTTGGTGGGATGATATCACAACTTCGGGCGTTAAAGAATCAAGATCCGAAGTGCTTACAACTGCTTTTTCTAATACCATAAGCGATTTGGAAAATCAATTAGGGTTGGATATGACAACTTGGAAATGGGGGCGTGTTCATACGGTAGAACATAAACATCCGATTGGTGAAGTTGCGCTTTTTCGTTCTTTTCTAAATGTTGGACCCTTTGAAACGAATGGGGGGAATGAAGTGCTAAATAACTTGCAATATGATATCGATTCGACCGGTGTTTATAAGGTGAAATCGGGTCCGTCTACGCGTCGTGTCATCGATTTTTCGGATATAGAAAACAGTAAAGGAATTATTCCTACCGGGCAATCAGGGAATCCGTTTAGCAAGCATTATAAAGACCAATCAGATGCCTATTTGAAAGGGAAATTCTTTACAATGTTGTTAGATTTTGATGAGATTAAAAAATCCAACGATACGTTGGTCCTTACTCCCGTGGCAAGCCAAACCTACTAGGTCTTAAGACCTAGTAGGTTTGGCTAACGGGCTTAGGCTGTAAATTACTCGAATAAATCTGATGAAAGGTACCGATCGCCCCGGTCGCAAATAATAGCAACAACGACTCCTGATTCTAATGAATTCGCAATTTTTACAGCTGTAGCAACGGAGCCTCCGCTGCTCATTCCAGCAAAGATTCCTTCTTCATTTGCTAAACGTTTTGTCATGGCTCTTGCTTCTGTTTCGCTAACCTCAAGAACGCGATCTACTCTTTTGGCGTCATATATTTTAGGTAAATATTCTGCAGGCCATTTTCTAATTCCTGGGATTTTAGATCCATCACTTGGGTGAGCACCTATGATTTGAATATCCGGATTCTGTTCTTTTAAGTATCGAGAGGTTCCCATAATAGTACCGGTAGTTCCCATGGCAGATACAAAATGTGTAACACTTCCTTTAGTGTCTCTCCATATCTCAGGTCCTGTAGTTTTATAATGTGCTCTCCAGTTGTCTTTATTTGCAAATTGATTCAGCATTATATAGCCACCTTCAGCCACTTTTTTATCTGCATAATCTCGCGACCCAATAATTCCTTCAGCGGCAGGCGTTAGCACAACCTTTGCGCCATAAGCTCTCATCGTTTGCGTTCTTTCTTTAGTAGAATTTTCAGGTAATACTAGTTCAATTTTGATTCCTAAAATTTGTGCTATCATAGCTAGCGCAATACCTGTGTTTCCACTTGTAGCTTCAATTAGAATGTCATCTTTTTTAATTACTCCTTTTTCAAGAGCAGATGAAATCATATTGTAAGCAGCTCTATCCTTTACACTACCGCCAGGATTATTCCCTTCTAGCTTTAATAGAAGTTGAACGTTTTTATTTTTTACTAAATTCTGACTTATTACTAAGGGAGTATTTCCTATTAAATCAACAAGTTTTTTAGGCTTCATGGTATGAAATTAATGAATTAACGGTCTTCTTTTTCTTTTATTTTTACATCAGTAGTAGTGGTGTTTAAAACTATTGAGTTTTCAGGTGTTGAGCGCGTAACCCACGAGTTACCGCCAACAATACTGTTTTTACCAATAGTAGTTTCACCACCAAGAATAGTTGCATTTGCATAGATGCATACATGTTCTTCTACGGTAGGATGTCTTTTTTCATTTTTCATGTCTTTGCTAACGCTCAATGCACCTAATGTAACTCCTTGGTATATTTTTACATATTTTTCGATTACCGTTGTTTCTCCAATAACGATTCCAGTGGCGTGATCGATAAAAAATGGAGAAGCAATACTTGCGCCGGCATGAATATCGGTTCCTGTGATTCTATGTGCATATTCACTCATTAACCTTGAAAATAACAACATGTCTAGCTTGTATAGTTCATGACTCAATCGGTAAATCGCTATGGCATAAAAACCAGGATACGCTAGGTATACCTCATCAATATTGTTCGAAGCCGGGTCGTTTTCCAATATGAAATTAGCATCTTGGTTTAATTTTTCTAAGACCTCTGGGAGCTTTGCAACGAATTTTTCCCAAACAGAATCGCATAAGTCTTCAGGTTTATTGCAAGCAATTACAGAAATGTCTTTAAAAAGTATTTCCAATTCGTTGATGCTTTCTTCTAGGTTCGCATTGGTGTCGAACAGGGTGTAAAATAACTTTTCAGTAAAGGCTTCAGTTTTTGTTTTGATACCGTAATTGATAGAGGTATGGTTTTTTAGTAAACCAATATTTTTGATAATCAGATCTTTTGTCATGATTATAGTGTATTGAGTGTTAAATTGAAAAGTAAGCCTACGCTATAGCTTCGGCTTATAAATAATAAAAGTAGGTATTTTTAGAAACAGCAACAACAATTGCACAAAGAATATTGTGCAGTATGTAGAAAGGAGTGTTGTTGGTTTTTTAAAAACATTTTGTCGTTCTTTATTAGGTTTACAAATATAGTCAAGTATTTTTTAATTTTCTCATAGATTTTCGTTTTGTGCAAATTGTAAAAATAAGTAAATGATGAATAGTCAGTTATTACACTATCTATAATTTCTGTCTATGACAATCAAAAAGCCCCTTCATATCACTAAGAAGGGGCTTTTAAATACTTTAAAAAGTACCTAAGCTTTGATGTTACATCTGTCCATTAGAATGTGCAGGTCTTCATCGTTAATTTCTTTTTTCGTGTCAGCAAATTTTAAAAACTCAGGGTAGGTAGCATCCAATTGAAGTTTTGTCAATTCGTATCCGTTATTTTTTAGTCTGTATGCCAATGCAGCTCTTCCACTTCTTGCTGTAAGTACAATAGAAGATTCTGTAACACCTACGTCTGCAGGGTCCATGATTTCATAGGTTTCTCTGTTTTTGATAACACCATCTTGGTGAATCCCAGAACTGTGTGCAAAAGCATTATCTCCCACAACAGCTTTATTAGGTTGCACAACCATTCCCATACTTTCTTGAACCAATTGACTGATGCCAAAAAGCATTTGTGTATTTATATTCGTGTCGAGATTTAAATAAGGGTGTTGTTTCATAATCATCACCACCTCTTCCAATGCCGTGTTTCCAGCACGTTCACCAATACCGTTAATCGTACACTCAATTTGTCGAGCACCGTTCACAATACCTGCAATTGAATTTGCAGTAGCCAAACCTAAATCGTTATGACAATGACAAGACAGAATTACATTTTCTATGCCTTTTACGTTTTCCTTAAGGTATTTTATTTTGGCTCCGTACTCTTCTGGTAAACAGTATCCGGTTGTGTCTGGAATGTTTAAAACAGTAGCTCCAGATTTTATGACAGCCTCACATACACGAGCCAAATACTCATTGTCTGTTCTACCCGCATCTTCAGCATAAAACTCAATGTCTTCCACAAAACCTTTTGCATAACTTACGGCTGCTTGTGCTCGTTCGATAATTTTTTCCGGTGTTGTATTGAATTTGAATTTGATATGAGAATCAGAAGTTCCAATTCCAGTATGTATTCTTGGCTTTTTAGCATATTTTAACGCTTCAGCAGCCACTTTAATGTCGTTTTCATGCGCTCTTGTAAGTCCACAAACAGATGCGTTTTTTACAATTTTAGAAATTTCTTCAACAGATTTAAAGTCGCCAGGGCTAGATACAGGAAATCCAGCTTCGATAATGTCAACCCCTAAAAGGTCTAATTGCTCAGCAATGATTAATTTTTGAGAAGTATTTAGTTTACAACCAGGGACTTGTTCTCCGTCTCTAAGTGTAGTGTCAAAAATTTGAACATGATTATCTGCCATTGTCACTTATGTTTGTGTGTTAAAGATGAATCAAAAATAACTTGTTTTTTACTTTTTTATAAGGATAATTACGTTTTATTACTGTGTTCAATACTTTTGATTGGTGTTGTAACAAACAGAAAATGAGGTGTTTATATTGAATCTTTTTACAATGGCTAGTTGCTTAATAAATGATGTAGTTGTAGAGGAGAGATATAATAATATTCTCTATTTGGATTGTGTACAATGAAATAGGAGCTTTTCTTAGGTGAAAGATATGTAAGATCTATGTTCCAAAGATTATAATATGTTAGATAGAATTCATTTTTAATGGAGTATTGAAAAAACTGTAAAAATTATAGTAAGTTTGTTTTTATTTAAAGAAAATCAGATTTCTAATACTTCAAAAAATGGCTTCAGATCAAAAAGATTCACTGTTTTTATTGATAAAGTCTCTTTCGAAATCAGAAAAGAGACAGTTCAAACTATATGCCGGTCGGTTAGGAGGAAATGCTGAAGCTAATTTTATGGCGTTATTTACTATTTTAGATAAAATGGATGCCTATGATGAACTGTTGATCTTGAAAAAGACGAATATAAAAAAGCAACAGATTTCTAATTCCAAGGCGCATTTGTATAAGCAAATATTGATCAGTTTGCGTTTGAGTCCAATTCATCAAAATACGCGGACACAAATTCGTGAACAATTGGATTTTGCAACCATTTTATATAATAAAGGTCTATACAAGCAAAGTTTAAAAATCTTAGAGAAGGCAAAGAATGTCGCCATCAAAAAAGAAGAGAATACCCTTGCCTATGAATTGGTAGAATTGGAAAAGGTGATAGAATCACAATACATTACTAGGTCAATGAGTGATCGGGCAGATGTGCTTGCTGTCGAAGCAAAGAACATATCGTCAAAAAACGTGATTGTTTCCAAGCTTTCAAATCTTTCATTACAATTGTATAGTTGGTTCTTAAAATATGGCTATGTTCGGGACGATACAGATTTTAAAATTGTAAACGATTATTACGAAGCGCGATTTCCAAAATACGAATTCTCGGAGCTTGGCTTTACTGGAAAGATGTTTTTGTTTCAGTCCAAGTTGTGGTATGGTTTTATCAGTCAGGACTTTTTGTCTTGCTATAGATATTCTCAGAAGCTGGTTGCACTTTTCGATGAGTATCCAGATATGAAACAATTGCATCCTGTTTTTTATTTAAAAGCAGTGAATTATTCTCTTGAGTCCCTGTTTTATTTGCAACAAACATATAAGTTCAATGAAACCTTAATCGCTCTCGAAGATTCTATTGAGTATCAACGCTTTTTTGTAAATGAAAATACGCAGTTGCTTTCTAATTTGTATCTGTATCAGCACAAAATAAACCTGTATTATCTCGAAGGGGAATTTGTAAAAGGAACTGAGTTTGTTCCTGAAGTATTGAATCAGCTTAAGGCATTTGGGAAAAAGATAGATGCCCATCACGTCATGTTGTTTTATTACAAAATAGGATGTATGTATTTTGGTGCAGGCGATTATGCAAATTGTATTCTCTATTTGAATAAAATTATTCAAAATAAAGATTTAAAAATGCGAGAAGATTTATTGTGTTATACACGTGTTTTAGATCTAGTTGCGCATTACGAATCCGGTCAGGATCAGTATATTGATGAGTTGATAAAATCTACATACAAGTTTTTGTTGAAGATGGATAACTTATACCATGTACAGCGAAAAATGATAAAGTTTTTAAGGAATTTATCTTCCCTGTATCCACATGAATTAAAAGACGCTTTTAAGAAGTTGCATAAAGAGTTGAAGGAGTTTGAAGACCATCCTTATGAGAAAAGAGCATTTTTGTATTTGGATATCATTTCATGGTTAGAATCGAATATTGAAGGCATTCCGGTGGAAGATGTAGTGAAGCGAAAAATGAGGTTGAAAGGGTAGTTGGTTTTAGTCTGAAGTCTAAGGTCTGAAGTCAAAAGTCAAAAGTCAAAAGTCAGCGTCAGAGTCAAAAGTCCAAAATGAAGGCGAAGCACAGTTACTTAATAAAATTTCAATACTTGGGTTTTCGATACCATGGTTGGCAAGTGCAACCCAATGTAAAGACCGTTCAAAAAATGGTAGAACGTACCTTGTCTTTTGTATTTGAGCACAAGGAGTTTAAAGTGTTGGGGGCAAGTAGAACCGATATGATGGTGTCTGCCCATATGTCTGCTTTTGAATTGTTTGTAGATGAACCGTTGGATGCATATTATTTAAAAAAACGTTTGAACAAAAGCCTGCCCAATGACATTCGCGTTTTGGAGGTTGAAGAGGTTTCAGAAAAGTTCAACATTATTAAAGATTCAAAAGAAAAAGAGTATCTCTATTTGTTTTCATATGGTGAAAAAATCCATCCTTTTTGTGCGCCTTTTATGCAAGGATATCTAGAAAACTTGGATATTGAATTGATGCAGCGAGGCGCAAAGTTGTTTGAAGGAATCCACAACTTTCAACGCTATGCATACAAACCCTCAGAAAGAACGAATTTCATACGAGAGATAAACTTGTGTGAAATAGTAGAAAACACCGTATATACTGCTAATTTTTTTCCAGAAAAAAGTTTTGTGTTTCGGGTAAAAGGATCTGGTTTTATGCGTTATCAAGTTAGGCTCATGATGGGAGTGCTTTATCAATTAGGAAAAGGAGAAGTGACGATAGAATTCATTAAAGACACTATAGAAAACCCTAACGCAAATACTCTAAAAGAATTGGCTCCAGCTTCTGGGTTGCAATTGGTTCAAATAACGTTTTTATAACGGGTAGATGTAAAATATATCTAAATATATTGAAGAATGAATTATTTTCATTGGTGTATGTAGTGAGTGCCTTTAAGTGTTTTTTATACGTTTAAATAAAATTACAGTATATTTGAGAGTTAAAAAAGAAAAATATGAAGAATAGTTTTATTGCGCTCTGTGTTTTGTTTATTTTAATACTATCAAATACAGCTTGTGCACAAGATGCTTATCTTCGTATGTTTAAAACGGATTCTAAAAAAGAATACCTGATTAAAGAAGGACATCGTGTTAAGTTAAAAACAGAAGAGACGGGTAGGGTAAAAGGAAGGTTTTCTATTGTAGATGAAAATCATATAATTCTTGATGGTAGAAAAATAGCTCTAAATGATATAACGAAGATGAAAAGGAGTCCGTATATGGAGACTTTTTTGTTAAATGGGAATTTGTATTTTTGGGGAGGAGCACTTGTTGGTCAAGGTCTAGGTTTTTTTGCGTATTCGGGAGATTCTTATATGTTAGGTGCTGCTTTAGTTGGAGCTGGCTTGATATATTTGGCGACACAAGGTCCGGGTCTAAGACTTTATAGGAGCAGGGATAAAGGGTGGAAGTATGAAATTGTAAAGAAAAGTAAAGAGTTGCCGGAAACAGTTATACAGCAGTAGTTCTGTTTTTAGCGCAATTTTTTATTCATAACACGCTTCCATAAAGGAGGAATTAGTGCTAGTAGCATCATACCAGGATATCCTGTTGGCATTTTTGGGCTTTCTGTGTTTGAATTTAGCAATTGGTATTTCTTACTTCCATTTTTGTGATGGTCCGAATGTCGAGATAAGTTAAAAAGATACAGTCGGCCAATCGGATGGTCAGAATCCCAGGAATGTGAAGGATTGGGTCTTTCGTAGCGTCCATTTGTCTTTTTTCTCAGCAGTCCATAGTGTTCAATATAGTTTACGGTTTCTAATAAAGCAATTCCGAAAGCTGCGGCAAGCAGAAAAGCAAGGAGCGCATGGTTTCCGAATAGGTAATAAATCAGAGTTAACAAAACGACGTTGGATATCGAATAAACAACCATTCTATTTCCAATTGAATATTTTCTTTTTCCCAGACGTTCCATTCGTTTGAATTCTAGATTCCATGCCATAGTATAGCTCGAAAAATGCGATCGAAACCAGAAAGCGTATACACTTTCGTTTTTTCTTGCGGTTGCGGGATCTTCCGGTGTGGCAACTTTGTAGTGATGGCCTGCGTTATGGTAAGGTAAAAAATGACTGTCTAGTGAACTCAATAATAAGAGTTCTCCCAGAAACTGTACAAATCTATGGTTTCGGTGTCCTAATTCATGGCCTACATTGAGGCCCATAACACCACAACATAAGCCCATGGCCGTTATTTTCCCGAAGTAGCCTAAACTTAAAAAAGAACTCGTTTCTATAGTGTTTAAGAAGTAAAATAAAACAAAATATTGTACAGGTACTGCTAGGTAGAGCGCAATGTCATAAACTGTTTTGTTTTTTTCAATTCGACTTGTAGCTCGATCAAAGTTGGTAGTGTTAGGTGAGATATTCAATTCCAACAAAGGCAGTGCGACAAAAAAAACGAATAAGGCAGTAAAGGAATAGAGTCCATCTTGCTGAATTGAAAAGAAGACAATTAGCGGTAAGGTAAAGACGAGAAAATATGTATATCGTTTCATGATAGTTGTGTTCGAATTTATTTTAAATTCGTTTTTATTTATAGTGTTTCCGGTGTTTTAAAGATGTAAAAAATAGTGATTTTTATTGAGAATATAAAAAGATTAACATACTCTTGTTGTGAATGTGTTGTTTATAGGTGTGTTTTGTTGTGAAATATTTATTTACAAGCCTAGTTATTTGTTTTGTTTAAGAATTATGCTACTTTTTTTTTGAGTTTATCATTGTAGAAAAAGACTTGTAAGGTGTTGTTACACAGGGCTTAAAGAGCTTTTTTTTGAGTGTTGAGTAGCGTAGTGCTAAGTAGAGTATTTGTCAGTTTTTTTTGCGACAATATTATATTTGCTTAAGAAATAGAAATCAACAAAGTAAAGTCCTATTTGTTAGGATGTAAAAACGAATAAAATGGCATTAAATAAACACAGTAGTAGATTGACTCAGGACGAATCTCAACCAGCATCACAGGCAATGTTGTATGCAGTTGGTCTGACCGATGAGGACATGAACAAACCGCAAATTGGAATTGCAAGTACTGGTTATGATGGGAATCCATGTAACATGCACTTGAATAATTTAGCAGCTGAAATAAAAAAAGAAGCAAACAATTCTGGACAAGTCGGATTGGTGTTTAATACCATTGGAGTAAGTGACGGTATCTCTATGGGAACCTCAGGAATGAACTATTCCTTGGCTTCTAGAGATATTATTGCGGACTCAATGGAAACTGTTGTCAATGCACAAAGTTATGACGGTTTGATTGGAGTTGTTGGATGTGATAAAAATATGCCAGGGGCAATCATTGCGATGTTGCGTTTGAACAGGCCGTCAATAATGGTGTACGGTGGAACTATTGCCTCAGGAAAATACAAGGGAAGAAAATTAAATATTGTTTCCGCTTTTGAAGCACTAGGGCAGAAGGTAGCAGGAGAAATAGACGATAAAGAATACAGAGAAATCATAAAAGCAGCCATTCCGGGTGCTGGTGCATGTGGTGGAATGTACACTGCAAATACAATGGCATCTTCAATTGAATGTATGGGGTTGGCATTGCCATATAACTCATCTATTCCTGCAGAGAATCCAAATAAACTTTCGGAGTCTGAGCGTACTGCTTTGGCCATGAAAAATTTGTTGGAATTGGATTTAAAACCAAAAGATATTGTAACTAAAAAGTCTATTGAAAATGCTGTGGCTATCGTAAATGCCTTAGGAGGGTCTACCAATGCAGTATTACATTACTTGGCAATTGCATATGCTGCTGATATTGAGTTTACCTTAGAGGATTTTCAAAGAGTTTCAGATAGAACCCCTTTGATAGCCGACTTAAAACCTTCAGGTAAATACTTGATGGAAGATGTACACGGAGTAGGTGGAACACCAGCAATTATGAAATACTTGTTAGAGGAAGGCTTCTTGCATGGCGATTGTATGACGGTTACTGGTAAGACATTGGCTGAGAATTTGGCAGATGTTGAAGCGATGGAATTTGAGGAACAAGATGTCGTATTTCCAACAGACAAAGCCTTGAAATCTTCAGGGAACTTACAAATCTTATACGGAAACCTTGCAGAAGAAGGAGCTGTAGCAAAAATATCAGGAAATGAAGGCTTGAAGTTTGAAGGGAAAGCTGTGGTATATGATGGCGAACAAGCTGCGAATACAGGAATATCGAATGGAGAAGTGGAAAGAGGGGACGTCGTCGTTATCCGTTATGTTGGACCTAAAGGAGGACCTGGTATGCCGGAAATGTTAAAGCCGACTTCATTAATTATGGGAGCTGGTTTAGGAAAATCTGTTGCACTTATTACCGATGGACGATTCTCTGGTGGAACTCATGGTTTTGTTGTTGGGCACATAACGCCAGAAGCACAACAAGGTGGTTTGATTGGATTGGTTGAAACTGGAGATACCATTTCAATTAGTGCGGAAGACAATTCTATTACTTTGAAAGTTTCTGAAGAGGAGATTGCAAAACGTAAAGGAAACTGGCAAACACCAGCTTTAAAACATAACAAAGGAATTTTATTCAAATACGCAAGATCAGTGGCTTCTGCCTCTGAGGGTTGTGTGACAGATAAATATTAATAGCGTAGCAAGTAGCGAGTATTTAGTTAGGAGTTTTAGACTAGATACCTGTTGCCTGATACTTAATACTTACGAAGTATGAGTACAAAAACAGAAAGAATTATTGGGGCTGAAGCCGTAGTTAGAGCACTTTTAGAAGAAGGCGCAGATTTGGCTTATGGATATCCGGGTGGAGCCATTATGCCTATCTATGATGAACTATATAAATATCAAGATAAATTACAACATGTATTAACACGTCATGAGCAAGGAGCTATTCATGCGGCTCAAGGGTTTGCTCGCGTATCTGGTAAAGTTGGAGTCTGTTTGGCTACTTCTGGACCAGGAGCTACAAACTTAGTAACAGGTATTGCCGATGCACAAATTGATTCTACACCTTTGGTATGTATTACCGGACAAGTAGCATCGCATTTATTGGGAACTGATGCATTTCAGGAAACCGATGTTATTAGTATTTCTGCACCCGTGACCAAATGGAATATCCAAGTGACAAAATCACAAGACATTCCTGCTGCCATTGCAAAGGCTTTTTATATTGCTAAATCAGGACGTCCAGGTCCCGTTTTAATTGATATCACAAAAGATGCTCAATTAGGAGAATTAGATTATGCTTATGAAAAGTGTACAGGTGTTAGAAGTTACAAACCGATACCTGAAACCAATATTGAAAAAGTAAAAGAAGCCGCAACATTGATCAATGCCGCTAAAAAGCCATTTATCGTGTTTGGTCAAGGCGTTATTTTAGGAGAAGCAGAAGCAGAACTAAAAGCGCTGATTGAAAAATCGGGAATTCCTTCGGCATGGACTGTTTTAGGCTTGTCTGCCTTGCCAACTGATCACCCTTTAAATGTAGGGATGGTTGGAATGCACGGACATTACGGACCGAATAAACTGACAAACGAATGCGATTTATTGATTGCTATAGGAATGCGTTTTGACGATCGTGTAACCGGAACTTTAGATACCTATGCCAAACAAGCGAAAGTAATCCATTTTGATATTGATCCTGCGGAGATCGATAAAAATGTAAAAACAGATGTTGCTGTAATAGGTAACGCTAAAGATACTTTAGCAAAAATAGTACCTTTTATCAATGATGCGAAGCATGAAGCTTGGCACAATGAATTTAAGGAATATAGAAAAATAGAAGACGAGGCGGTTATCATTCCACAGTTAGAACCAACAAAAGAAGGTTTGACGATGGGTGAAGTAATTAACCAAGTAAATAAAGAAACCAACGGAGATGCAGTAATAGTTTCTGATGTAGGTCAGCACCAGATGTTTACAGTACGTTATGCTGATTTTACAACTACCAGAAGTAATGTAACTTCAGGTGGTTTAGGAACCATGGGATTTGCGTTGCCAGCAGCCATTGGTGCTAAAATGGGAGCTCCAGAAAGAGAAGTAGTAGCCTATATTGGTGATGGTGGTTATCAAATGACTTGTCAAGAATTAGGAACTATTTTGCAAACAGGAGCAGCCGTTAAGATTGTGGTGTTGAATAACGAGTTCTTAGGAATGGTACGTCAATGGCAACAGCTGTTCTTTGATAAAAGATATGCTTCGACCGTAATGACCAATCCAGATTTTATAAAATTGGCAGAGGCTTATGATATCAAAGCAACGAAAGTGGTGAAACGTGAAGATTTGGCAGGTGCCGTAAAAGAAATGATCGCTTCAAAAGAATCTTATTTCTTGGAAGTGATGATTGAAAAGGAAGACAATGTATTTCCTATGGTGCCAACAGGAGCTAGTGTTTCAGATGTTAGATTAAGCTAAAGTTAGTTGTGAATTTTGAGTGTTTAGTTTTGAGTTGTTGTTATAAACATAACTCAATTGAAGACTTCAACAAGTAAACAAAAATAAAATGGAAAAACAATTATATACAATTTCTGTATACACAGAAAACAATCCGGGATTACTGAATAGAATTGCAACTATTTTCTTAAAAAGACATATCAATATAGAAAGTTTAAACGTTTCAAGATCTGAAATTGAAAACGTACATCGTTTTACAATTTGTGCACATATGACCGAAGTGGCTGTAAAGAAACTGGTAGGCCAGATTGAAAAACAAATTGAAGTGATCAAAGCCTACTATCATACCGATGATGAGATTATTTTTCACGAAACAGCTCTGTATAAAATAGCTTCGAATCTGTTGTTTGACAAAAGAGAAATTCAAAATATTATCAAGAATAGTCATGCGAGTATTGTGACGGTAAATCCTGAGTTTTTTGTAATTGAAAAGACGGGATTCAGAAGTGAAACTGAGGCCTTGTACGATGAATTAGCTCCTTATGGAATCATGCAGTTTGTGCGAACAGGAAGAATTTCGGTGTCTAAAACAGAGATGAAGATTTCAGAACAGTTGAAGAATTTATAGAAATACGTTTTCCTATGAGGATAGGGTCAAAGAGCGGCATTTGCCGCTCTTTTTTTGTTCTGTCAATACAGTTCGAAAAGTGTCATGTCGAGCGGAGTCGAGACCTGCTAGCAGCTACCAATGAATTATAATCCTGATGGGGTGCAATTATTCATAAACTCTAGTAGCCGTCTTTACTATGTTGTGCGAGCGAATTAAGGTTTTAGGTACCAACTTAGAATCGCTTTCCAATACTCAATCCTATCTTTCCCATCGTGTCTAGTTCGTCATGGATAAGGTAGCGTCCTATTCCCAGAAATAGTTCCAAATTGTATCCTTTTCTGTTGATCCATTTCTTCCCTATTCCAACACCCAAAGCAACATCCGTTAAAGTCTCGTATTCATAAGAAGAATTGTATAAGTGGTCATAGTTATACAATGATGAGTACTCTACAGAGGCAAGTGAAGCGAAAACTTCAACAAACAATCCCCGGGCTCCGTAGTCTTTTCGGTTAAGAAAATAGAATCGGTAAAATGGTGTTATTGCAAAAGTTTGATAAGATTCTGAAGATTCCAGCAGGTCGTCATTCAAATTGATAAGCGAAGAAACACCTGCACTATGATTAGTATTAAATATTCGTTCGTAGGAAAAATCTAATGTAGCAACTGTCATAAAGTATAGGGTATTCCAACGTACTTCATGGGATCCATAAGAAGAAGCGTCTTCAAAGGAGCTGTTTTTTACTACTTCGACCTGAATCGTTTTGTTTTCTGTTGGACTTTTTTCCTCTTGGGCCCAAAGTCCATTTCCTTGTAAGATTAGCGTACATAGGGTGAAACTGATTTTAACTGTGTCTTTAAGATGACGTAATGATAGTCTTTTCATAATTTTGTTTTTAATTATTAAAGAATAAATATAAGTATAAAAATAAACAAAAGTATAGTTTCGTGATGAATTTTAGTTGTCATGAAAAGTATGGAAAGCAATGGCTTATTTGTTTTGATTAAAAGTCATTGAGCTACTGTGATTTTTTGCGTTCCCTTAACGAAAATGAAAACAGCTCGGTAAACTAATAGCAACTAGTAGAGAAATCTATAGATTTCCCCTGAGCAGGGGCATTTTGTGTTTAGAATTTATAATCGTCTGAATGTCTTATTTGAAAACTCGGGTTTTCGTTCTATTCAATAGAAATCCCTGGATGAAAGCATATTATTAGAAAGACTACGATAAATTGTTCGAATTCATAGCAATCTTTTTAAAATTATACTGAAATAAAAAAAGGATTTTATATTTTTGCAATCTTAAATAAAAGAGGTGTGACTATTTTTAGAAGCATCACTTTCAATTATTTAAAGTTTCAAATCGAAAAAAATAAAAATTAATAAACAATAGAAAAAATGGCAAATTATTTTAACACACTTTCTTTGCGTGAGCAATTAGAGCAATTGGGACAATGTGAATTTATGGACAGTTCTGAATTCAACGGAGGTGTAGATGCATTGAAAGGAAAAAAAATAGTTATTATTGGATGTGGAGCGCAAGGCTTAAACCAAGGCTTGAACATGAAAGACTCTGGTTTGGATGTTTCTTATACTTTAAGACCAGCAGCAATTGCAGAAAAAAGACAGTCTTTCTTGAATGCAACTGAAAATGGTTTTGCAGTAGGAACGTACGAAGAAATGATTCCTTCGGCTGATTTATTAATCAACCTTACGCCAGACAAACAACATACAGCGGTAGTTACGGCTGTAATGCCATTAATGAAACAAGGTGCTACATTATCTTACTCACATGGATTCAACATTGTTGAAGAAGGAATGCAAGTAAGAAAAGACATCACTGTAATTATGGTGGCGCCTAAATCACCGGGTTCTGAGGTAAGAGAAGAATTCAAAAGAGGATTTGGAGTACCTACATTAATCGCGGTACACCCAGAGAACGATCCAGAAGGAAAAGGATGGGATTACGCAAAAGCATATGCAGTAGGAACAGGTGGTCATACCGCTGGTGTATTGCGTTCTTCTTTTGTTGCTGAGGTAAAATCTGACTTAATGGGTGAGCAAACAATTCTTTGTGGATTGTTGCAAACTGGATCTATCTTGTGTTTTGACAAAATGGTAGCGGAAGGTGTAGATGCAGGATATGCTTCTAAACTAATCCAATACGGATGGGAAACCATCACTGAGGCTTTAAAGCACGGTGGAATTACAAATATGATGGACAGATTGTCTAACCCAGCTAAGATTGCTGCATTTAAAGCATCTGAAGACTTAAAAGACATTATGCGTCCTTTGTTTCAAAAACATATGGATGATATCATCTCTGGTCACTTCTCTAAAACAATGATGGAAGACTGGGCAAATGACGATATCAACTTATTGACTTGGAGAGCTGCAACTGCAGAAACAAACTTCGAGAAAACCCCAGCAGGAGCTATTGAAATTTCTGAACAAGAATACTTCGATAATGGTGTGTTGATGGTTGCTATGGTAAAAGCAGGTGTTGAATTGGCTTTTGAAGCGATGGTTGACTCTGGAATTATCGACGAGTCTGCTTACTACGAGTCATTGCATGAAACGCCATTAATTGCAAATACCATTGCAAGAAAGAAATTGTATGAAATGAACGCTGTAATTTCTGATACTGCAGAGTACGGATGTTACTTGTTTGACCATGCAGCAAAACCATTAATCGCTGATTACGTAAAGAACGCTCCAAGCAACTTGGTTGGACGTCCGTTCAACGATGGTGCTAACGGTGTTGACAACAAAGAATTGATTGAAGTGAATGCTGCAATTAGAGAGCATGGAGTTGAGGAAATAGGAGAATACCTAAGAGAATCAATGACAGCAATGAAGAAAATTGTATAAGTAACTACAGTTATATAAAGATAAAACCTGCTAACGAAATGCGTTAGCAGGTTTTTTTATGAATAAAAAAAACATACTATTTTAAATGTCTTCAATAATTGCTGCTAATGGCAGTCTTGATTTCGGTGTTTTTGAAGGTTGATTGAAGTCGTTTGCATCTCTATATCCTATGCAAACGGCAAAAAGAGGTCGGTACCCTTTTAGAGCTAATATATCCATATAGGCATCGGGTTCGATTCCTTCCATAGGGGTGGAGTCAATCCCTAAACTAGCACAGGCACTAAGGAAAAAACCTAAGGAGATATATACCTGTTTGGATAACCATATGCGTGTTTCTTCATTTGTCATGGTGTCGAGATACCCCTTGAAAAGGTCAATTTTTTCTTCCGGTAAACAATGATATATCTGTTTATCGAGGATGCTGAGATTATCAATTACGCTAAAAACGACCAAATGACTCGCCTCTTGGATTTTATTTTCGTTATGATGTGAGACCTTTGAAAGCTTGGTCTTTAGTTCTTTGTTTCCAATAAAGGTGAACTTCCAAGGCTGTGTATTCAGTGAGGAAGGACTCATTCTTAAAATTTGTTTCAATTCTTGAATTTTTTCCGCGGGTATTTTATTTGTCGGGTCGTATTGTTTTGTGGAGTAACGGGTTTCTGCTAACTTTTTGAAATTCGTCATTTTTGAAATATTATTTTGCCTGTAAAGATAGGAGTTAGGACTAACAAAACCCAAAATGATAATACCCTTTGGGTTTGGCAGTTTATTTTTTTGAGGGTCATTTTTCTTAGCTATGCAACAGAACTCTAATTTAGATTAAGCATAAAAAAGGCTACCTGAAAAGGCAGCCTCATTGTGTTGAATTGATAAAAAAATTATTTGACAATAAACTTTTCTGTTTTTACGGTACTACCGTTTTTAATTCATACAAAATACAAACCTGCGTCTAAATTTATTCTTTCCGTTAACTGAATAGAATTGGTCTGTTGCGGATCTTCTCTATGCATAAGCAATACTCCGCTAAAATTAAAAATTGAAATTTCAGTTGTAGCTTCGAAAGTTTCCAAATTTAAATTGATATTTAAATCACCACCTTTTTCAACAAAAGTAGGATATAAAATAAGAGAACCTATATAATCATTCTCTTCTGTATTGGTGTTTTTTTTAGTACTGATTTTATTTACACTATTGGAAGCCTCACAATTTATCTGAATGTTATCGATACAAATAGGATAGTTTTTGGCCGTTATTTTTATTCGAACATCACCCGAAAATCCGAGGTTTTCTAAGTTGAATGTTTGAATCCCCGTAGCGTTTGTATCACCGACAGGCGGGGTGGTGCCAATAAGGGTATAATTTGCGTCTCCATCTTCTTTTGCATGTATTTTTAAATAAGCGGTTTCGTTATTGCTGGATGAAAAGGCTTTGGTATAGTCAAAACTCAAACTGTTCAATCCTGCATAAGGGATATCCGTCTTCAGTGTTGCATCGTCTTGCCCTCTTAGCATTAATCCTTTTCCATCCGGGGCATAGGTTTGTGCATCTCTCGCGTCTGTATAAATCCAGGTAAGGTCATAATTCCCTAGAAAACTGCCATCGTTGGCGTTGTCAGACCCAATGACAAGGTTGTCAAAAGTTTCATTGGTACAGCTATCATAAGGAGTCCATGAAATATTATCAACACAAAGAGGTTTGCTCTTTGCGCGAATTTTTATTTCCACATTTCCGTAAAAATTAAAATCATTCACACCAAATGAGAGCGGGGAAATACTATTTGCTTCTCCTACAATGCCAGAAGTACCCATCAAAACAAAATCGGTGTCTTCTGCTGTTTTGATATAAAGTTCTACATAGGCATTGTTGTTAGCAGTGTTTGTAAATGCTTTCGTCAATTGTACGGAGAGAGAGGATATTCCTCCTGTTAAGCTGGTAGTTAATTCACTATCATCTTGTCCTCTTAGCATAATACTTTTTCCTGAGACTCCAAAGGACTGACCATCCCGTGCATCATTGTAGGTCCAGGTATTTCCATTGTCTCCCACAAAACTTCCGTCTGTGTCGTTTTCGCTAGCTGGTATGTTGAGTAATTCAAAAGTTTCAGTAGCACCTAAGGAACCAAGAATTTCTTTGGTGAATGTGAGTCTTGTATACGACATAGCTGGTAGTGAACAAGTAAAGGAATTTGATTCTGTAGGAACCGCAGATATACTAATAGACTCTCCATAAAGGTCTTCTGTGTTCACAAGAGTAGTTCCTTCGATAAATGTAGTCGCTATTAAAGAAATTGAGCTTTGCAAATCAATCGTTGAATTTTGAATTGTTTCTGATTTGTTCAATAAGTAAACCAGAATTTCATCATTTTTTTCAACGGCCATTCCATAAACAGAAACATCTCCTGTATCTGTCATTTCAAGCATTTTACCACCTTGAGCTTTCGCAAGCATTTCAAAGCCTACAGACATTGGGTTGTATCGATAATTATTGCTTTTGTCAACAACACCTCCGTTTGCACCGTCAGTACTTCTTAGGGTCGACCAATAGCAAGACATATACCAGTTCCCAAGAAAATGTTCTTGAAGCAAGTCTATGGCAACCATGCTCTGTGTGTATTTATCAAATCCGGTGTGATTTCCCGAACCGTGTCCGTATTCATTGTTTGCAAATAGAAGATTGGGGTATCCAGCTGCCACAGCTGCGGCTTTAAGTGCTGGAAGTGTGGTTCTCCAGGCCCTTCCTCCATCAGAAAGTTCTTGAGAAGTTCCATTTTTTCTATCGCGTAAAGGCGTTTCAACTTTCCACTCTTCAAAAGTTCCCGGTGGAAGATCTGGCTTTCCTCCATAAGGCCATTTCCCATGTGTTTCGGCAATGTCAATATAATCACCAGCAATAGCAAGGTAGTCTGTAAGGTAGCTCGGCGTTAGATTGTTGTGGTTAAACATGGTTTTTATGTCAGGATCTGCTGCTTTCATCGCCATGGCATGATCTTTAAAAAGTCTTGCTTCATTAGCCGCACTGTCATTTCCACCTTCATTACCCAAGTACCAAAAAGCACCGCCATGGCCTCTGCTTTTTACATAGTTGACCATTCGTACGGCTCGGTCTATACTTTCTTGTTCCATGTCGTAGTCATATCCGGAATTGATATTGACGCCGAGGAGCGGGGTAATTCCTGAAGCATCTGCGACGTCTAAATATTCATCTAGTCCAAACCATTCAGAGGCCGGAACTTGATCTGCTGGGTCCCAATTCGGATCCCATGGATCTCCTCTGTTCACACCTGTAGGATTTTCCCAGTCCCAATATTTAACAATACTACCTCCTGGATAACGCATGGTACTCACTCCTGCCGTATTCATCCATGCGATATAGCCATTCGCATCATTTTCATAAAAGGAATCTGGTTCGTTGTTGTATACGGAATGCATTCCGACTATGTAGTCGCTTATTTGCCACTTTTCATTGTCTGTATGGATAGAAAATGAATTTTGAGCTTCCAGGTTATTGATACTAAAGAGCATTAGTAGCATTAACATGAAGTACTTACTTGATGTTTTGGTTTTCATTGGTTTATAGTTTTTGGTTAGTAATCTATAGTTTGTTTAAAAAGAAGTGGTTGTAAACTGAGAAGTTTCTTCTTTTTATACGAGGTGATTTTTAAATGTCTCTTTACAAGAAGGAGGTAATTATAGTAGCATAGGTAACAGATGATAGCTATATTACCTCGTTCTTGGCAGTTTTTGAAGCCAATACCTGGCGTTTAGATACATTGTGTTCTAGGTAAAAGGTATGGCGCTTCCTAGGTTTAGGAAACCTTTTTTTATTTTAAGTTAAAGCTGCAGATTTAGAATACTGTAAATGAACACAGTCCATTGAAACGGCCTGTGGTTCTTATCTAATCAAAATAGAACAGATTTTATGCTTGTTACAATATAATTTTCTTGGCAATGACTTGGTTTTCAATCTTTATTTGCAAAATATATACACCACTTTTATCAATGCGGATACTAGCTGCTTTCGTTTTTTCTATTTGCGCTTTCACAAGTTTTCCTGTAACATCATATATTTTGTAGCTAAAGAACTTGTCAGAGGTAATACTTGTTCCGTTTTGGTTTTTGGTGATAGAGAGGTTGTTTTCAGCAAAATGATCTACCGCAAGTATGGTACCTTCTAATTTGAATTCGCTTATTGAAAAACCTTTAAGGCTCAGTTCGTAATTTTGGTATTGTGCGCCTGGTGTTACATTGAAGGTTTTCTGTTCGCCACTTGTAAAAGATTGACCTGTTTGTTCGTCGATTAAGATTTTATTTGTTATTGGATTTTCGAACTCATCTAAAGCATCCACAAGACCATATAAACTCCAAAATCTAGCCCCAAATTCAAATTCGCTTCCTGCTACGGGTACCTTCCCTAAAACTTTGGTGTCATCATGAATCTGACTTTGGTTGTTAGCAAATAACTTTTCATTGAAAAAATAACTTCCGTCATACTCTATCATAGCTCCTTGGGCTGAATTTAAAGCGTCATACCCTAAATAGACCGTCTCAATTGCATCTGGTGTAATTCCATCTCCACCTATTTTCCAGGATGCTACGTTCGATCCATCAATGAATATATTGAGTTTCGAATTTGTGATTACGATACTTAATTGATATTGTGTGTCAGCAGCAATGGTAAATGCTTTTCCTGGTTTTAATTCGAATTTGAAATAAATACTGAATTCTTCAGTTGCAATGTCATAATAAAAAACAACGTGCTCAGCAGGATCAGCAGTTTCCAAGCTTAACAACGTAACAACACCTGTCGTTCCACTTGCTATTTTGATCAGCGAAGAAAATGTAAATTCGTCTAATTCAACTCCTTTTCCTGTCAATGTTGCCTTTAGTGTATTTTTAGCACCACCTACAATCACAGAGTTTCCAATAAGACCTGTACCAATAGCCATAGCTTCTGTACCTGTTGCGTTTTCAGTCATTCCTGAGTCAAATAAAATATCCGTATGGTTAGACGCCGTGATGCTGTAACTTGTGAGTTCTGTATCAGAGGTTGTGTCGATATTGAGCGCTGAATTAACAGCACTTATGTTTGTGTACGTGTTTGGGTTATCATCATTTAATTCTGTAACGGGTGTCAATGTTTCCTCTCCCTGAATGTTAGAAGTCATTGTATAGGGGATTTCTTGCGCGTTGATTACGTTTGTAAATAATGCGAATGACAAAAGAAGTAATAGGTTTTTAAAGTTGCTAATTTTTAATTGTTTATGATTATCTAATGAAAGTGCATAGGTTAAAAATGAGGAAAATAAGTGTAAAGTAATTTTTTTCATGGTTAATTTGTTTAATCAGTTTACTACATCATCGTAGCATCTCAAAAGTATATGATGTACAATAAATATACAGGGGGTGATTCAACGTTATATAAGGTACATTCTGTCTTAAGCCTTTGTTTTATTGGGTTTAATGATTTTTTTTGTTGTGGTTTGTCTTTTTTGTCAGAAATAAAAAGCATTGAGATCTGTATCCCAATAAAACCAAAAAAACGGTCTGAAAAACCTACTTTTCAGACCGTCGTTTTTACCAAATTAGTTGTACTAACTATTCTTTAATAATTTTAAATCTTTTTTGTTGATGTGCTTTGTTTTGAATTTTTAAAACATAGCTGCCAGATTCTAGATTTTCTATAGAAATTCCCTTGTTAGTTGAAAACGTATTTTTTAATAACAATTGACCTTGTAGGTTGTATATTGAATAGTTGTGTATCGGGAAATTAGAATCTACAAAAATCTGTTTTTGTGAAGGATTTGGATGTACAGCTGTTTTCCACAAGGATGTTGTGTTGATTTGATCTGTACTCAAATCACTCTCATCTACATAGGTAAGTTTTGAATAGGATAGAGAAGGAAGTTCAACGCTGTGTGTATTCAATGCTATTTCGGTGCTCGTAAGAGCAATTACTTCTCCAAGTTCGTCGATGGTATTTACCATAGACTCCGACTTGCTTAATTTTAAGTCTAGTCCATTGGTGTTGTTGAAGTTCAATTGGATCTTTTTGGTATTCGAAGATTTATTCAAGACATACACAAGATATTTTCCGTTCTTTTTAGCCACAAAACCGTACACAGAGTTCGCGGCATAATTTCCTTCTGTCAATGCAGCAACTTCAGCATCAATTACAGGGTCTTCTAATTTAATCATCTTGCCTTCAAGGGCCTCTGCTAAAAATTCAAAACCAAAATGCATTGGGTTTAGTTCATAGTCAAAATTTCGGTTTGTAGCCACACTAGTGTGCTCAGATTGGGTAGTTTTTATTTGTGACCAATAGCAGGTCATATCCCAATTTCCAATAAAGTGTTCTTGAAGCATATCAATAACCAAAAGATTTTTGCTAAACCTGTCAAAGTTTAACATTCTACTGTTTTTTCCATGCCCATATTCATTGTTAGCAAATAATAAATTAGGATTTCCAGTTGCTGCAGCTTCTGCTCTTAGTGCTACTAATTCATTTCTCCATTCCCTTTGTCTGTTTTTTCGGTCTCTCAAAGGGTATTCTGTTTGCCATTCAGTAAAGGTGGCAGCCGGGTATTGGTTGATATCCGGGCTTCCTCCATACGGCCACTTCCCATGGCTTTCCGCCATGTCAATATATTGTATGTCCTCAGTCTCACCGGTGTGTTCCTTCTTTTTTGCTTCGTTGAGGTATTGACGCAGGTAACTCGTGCTTAGGTTATTATGATTGAACATGATTTTGATGTCTGGATCGACTTGTTTCATATGGTATGCATGGAATTTTACCAATGCCGCCTCTTCTTCCCAGCCACCGTTCATGCCTTCGTTTCCTAAATACCAAAAAGCACCTCCTAAGCCTTGTTGTTTTACATAGTTGACCATTCTTTTAGCCCTTTTCATGCTTTCGAATTTTGTCATGTACCCCTGTGGGCTGGCACAAGAGGTAATGTTTACACCAAACATCGGGGTGATATTAGCATCTTTAACCACTTGTATGTATTCATCCAAACCCGTCCATTCACTTGCGTCCACCTGATCTTCAGGGTTCCAGTCGGGTGACCAGATATCCTCGTTTCTTACACCGTTTGGGGTTTCCCAATCCCAGTACTTAACAATGGATCCTCCAGGATATCTCATGGTTGAAATCCCGGCTTCTTTCATCCAATCGGCATAGGTGCCAACCCCTCCTTTTAAATCGTATCGAGCTCCCGAATAAAAATCATCAGGTTCACTTGAGTATACAGAGTGCATACCCAGTAAATACTTACTAATGGTCCATTTTTCGTCCGACAAATCGATAAAAAAGTTTTTGTCAATAGTTTGAGCAAAGCCTTGAGAATACCATCCTATGAAAATAAGATATAGTAATTTTTTATGTAGGGTCATGTATTAAGTTTGGTTGTTAGTAGCTCGTGTTCAATTAAATTTTAACTGATTTTTCGATTTTCAGCACACAAGGTTTTTCTTTTCCGGTTTTCCAGAATGTAGCAGGTATTTCCGCTCCCATTTTTTTACCTTTTAGCAGTTCTTTAGCGTGTTGTGTATTTTTAATGGCAATTCCATCAATTTTTGTCAGCAAATAATTATAAGCCACGTTGATCGATTTACTTTTACTTACAAAGTTTTCTTTGTTTATATGCGTGATGTATACGCCGGTTCCATTTTTGAAATCCAATACATTTCTTACTTCATCGTTTATGTCTTGTATGTATATATTGGTCGAACCTGAGTTGTTTGAAAGTTCCGTGCCCACAAAAGGCCATTGGGTATCAGATTTTCTTACCGGTGCAAATTTTCCGGCATGTTGTATTAACTTCGCTTTCATTTCGGATACCATTTCCGGATGCTCGGCAGCGATATTGTGGAGTTCTTCAAAGTCTTCTTTGAGATTGTACAATTCTGCCCTGTCATATTCCCATAGATAGACCATCTTATAGTCACCCGATCTTAAGGCTCCGTGCGGTACAGAAAGATAATACGGCGCTTTGTTTGCCATTTTGTTAAGGGCCCCTACATAGGAAGGATAGATCCAGTACAAATCTCTGTCCGCAATCTGTTTTGACTGACCGGTAATTACTGATTTTAAACTTTTTCCATCAACCTTATAAACACTGTTGTCCGATTTTAAGATGTTTCCTTTTTTATCTAATTTTCCTCCGGCGATATCGACAAAGGTTGGATATAAATCGAATAACATAAGCTGTTGGTCTGTACTTGTGTTCGATTTTGTAACCCCTGGCCAATAGATAGAAAAGGGTGTTCTGATCCCCCCTTCATAGGCATGGTTTTTTCGACCTTTTAAAGGTAGGTTAGACGTGTTGACATCCATATTTAGAAACCCCGATGCCGATGCGTCTCCCACACCTCCGTTGTCTGAAGCGAATACAATGATGGTATTATCTGCAATACCTAATTCTTTTACTTTGTCTAGAATACGACCCACATTGTAATCCAAACAGGCAATTTGACCTGCATAATCAGGCCTGTTGTCGTTTGCGATTCCTTTTTTTGCTTTCTTGTTCAAATAGGGGGCTATAAATTTGTCAGGTGCTTGTAAAGGACCATGAGGCAAGAATTGATGGTAGTCTAAAAAGAAAGGCTTTTCTTGTTTGACCGCCTTCTCTAAAAAATGCAAGGCTTCTCTGGCTAAAATATTTCCTACATGCCCATCTTCTTCCTCGTAATAAGGCAACGTGTTCATAGATTTGTAATCCTTGCTCCCAGGACCATATTTTATATGTCCGTTTTTGTAGCCGTTATGGGTAGGTTTGTAAGTGATAAAATTTGAATCATAGCCTTGGTTGGAAGGATGACTATTTCCATAATAGCCAACATGCCATTTCCCGATAATTCCTGTGTGGTATCCGGCAGCTTTCATTGCTTTGGCGACAGAGTACACGTTTTCCGGTAGACTTCCGGCACTGTTTGGAGGAATGACTGCTCTGTTTTTACCCAGGCCTCTTGTCGTTGAAGAAACGGCTACGATTCCCGTTTTTGCACCATACCTACCACTTAGGTATGCTGCTCTGGTGGGGGCACAGTTTACACCGTTGGAATAGGCAAAATTAAAAGTGAGTCCTTTTTGTAATAAGGCGTCTATTCTCGGTGTCTCATAAAAATCAGATCTACCATCCACATCGCTCCAACCCAGGTCATCTGCGAGGATAAATATTATATTAGGCTTCTTTGTGCTTTGGGAATGAATGGACTGGCATATGATTACCAGAACAAATAGTAATTTGAAGTTTTTCATTCTTAGTTGTTTTTAAATGTAAATCTTGTGTAAGACATAGGTTTTAGATTTGCGGTATAGCTGTTTTTTTGTCGCTTTGGACTTACTTCTGTCGAAACCATTTTTCCAAATTTATCTTGGCTGTTGACCATCGATTTTCCTTCTGTAAAAACTAAATTTTGATCGTCATTGAAGTGTAAGCTTACCTCTTGGTTGTCATTAGATTTATTTAGGACATAAACTAAATATTCACCTTCTTTTTTCGCTGCAAACCCATAAACGGATTTATTTCCGTCGAGGTTAGACGTCTCAAGCATGTTTCCTCCCTGTGCTTTTGCTAATAGCTCAAACCCATAACGCATTGCGTTGAAACGGTAGTTCTCTCGGGCACTACTTCGCACACTTTCCTCAGAAGAACTTCTCAGTTGCGACCAATAACAGGCCATATACCAGTTTCCGATAAAGAATTCCTGGAGCATGTCTATCACCAACAAGCTTTTCGAATAGCGATCAAAGCCAAGCACATTGGAGCCTTTTCCGATACCGTATTCGTTGTTGGCAAATTTGATGTTTGGATATCCGGCTTCTTTTGCTGCTTTTTGCAACAATGGGATTTGATCTCTCCAAATTCTATTGCTATTTTTTCTGTCTCTCAAAGGAGATTCTACCTGCCATTCATCAAAAGTACCTGGTTCATAACCTTTAGGAGTCCCTCCATAAGGCCATTTTCCATGCGTTTCCACAATATCAATATAGTCACCGGCAATGGCCAAATACTTTTTTAAATAAGTGGGCGTTAAATGGTTTTGGTTGAACATACATTTGATATCAGGGTCAACAGCCTTCATGGCTTTTGCATGTTGTACAAAAAGTTTTGCTTCACTTTCCAAGCCACCATTTTTACCTTCGTTTCCTAAATACCAAAAAGCGCCACCCAATCCGGCGTCTTTTAAATACTTTACCATTTTTACCGCACGTTCTATACTTTCTTCTACTCTGTTGAATTGGTAACCAGAGGTAATGTTTACGCCTAATAATGGGGTAATGCCCGATTGCTTTACCACCGCTATGTATTCATCTAGTCCAAACCATTCTTCTGGTTTTATCTGATTTTTAGGATTCCACTTAGGATCCCAAGAATCTAGTTTTAAATCACCTGTGGGGTTTTCCCAGTCCCAATATTTTACCACCGTTCCACCCGGATATCTCATGGTGTTGATTCCTGTTTCTTTCATCCAATTGGCATAAGACCCATCTTCATAAAAAGCATCAGGTTCAAAGGAATACACTGAATGCATTCCTACCAAATAATCACTTATTTTCCATTTTACATTAGCTGTGTTGATGCTAAATGTAGTTTTGTCCTGGGCCTGAAGATTGTTAAAGAGCAAACAAAATATGCATCCCAATAGGAATTGTGTTTTTGAAGTTTTTAATTGGTTTAATCGCATTGATTTGGTCTTAAAGAATGGGGTGGTTTTCAATTTTAGAGCTATTTGAGGTTGTTCGTTTAAGTTTTGTTAGAAACCCTTGTGGGAGTTTGTTCAAAATTAAGTTGTTTTTAGGAAAAATATAGGGGGGAATTCATCAATAATTAGAGTGTATTTCGTCTAGGGTGTCACAATTGTAGGTGATGCATTACTTCTTCTTGTTTTTTTTACGCTGATTTTCAAAGTCAACAGCCGCCTGCTCATTGATCATTTTCGGTCTTTTGGCATCCCACCATTGGTCATAGTATTGCTGCATTTTCAATTTTATTTCCGGATAGTTGGCCGACACATCGGTGGTTTCTGTAGGGTCGTTCTGATGGTCAAAAAGTTGTGCTTCATCAACGGGTTTCCAAGGGCCTTGGGCTCCGGTTCCATTTACTAATCGAAAGCGTTCTGTCTGAATGGCATAATTTCGGTGTTTGTAGTTGTCGGCCTCACCGGCAGGCCAGCGTGATCTTGTTACGATTAACATACGATCGGACCAATCGTCTTTGGAGTTGTCGATTAATGGCACCAAACTTCGACCGGAGATCTCGTGGTTGACCTTAGTACCACATAATTCTGCCAATGTTGGAAGGATGTCTATGGAGCCTGCTATATGATTGCTTGTTGTGTTTGCTGGAATACACTTAGGAAAATAGAAGATAAGCGGTACACAGGAACTCCCTCGCCAGGTCTGTCCTTTTGCCCCGCGCATCCCCATATTGTAGAGTCCACCTTCTAAGAGTTTACCGTTGTTTGAATCGTGCCCAGCTCCGGAAGCACCTGATATGGCATGCCCATTGTCGGTGCTGTATATGATAAGGGTGTTTTCATTCAGTCCTAAATTATCCAAATGTGCCAGCATACGACCGATGTTAGCATCCAGATTGGAAATCATACCGTAATAATCGACACCTCGAAATTTTTTTCCTTTTTTCTGTTGATACAACCCTTTGTTTTCATAAGGATCTGACCATTCCTTACCGACAACAGTGGGGCCGTGTGCGTTATAAGTGGGGATATAGCAAAAGAAGGGTTTTTTACTGTTCTCGTCTATCCATTCCATTGCCTCATTAAATAAGATGTCGGTTCGATACCCTTTTGACTGACGCACAGTTCCATTATCAAGTAGCTTTGGGTCCCAATGATGCTTTTGGGAATCGTTATTCATGTTCACAGACCTGTCAAATCCTCGCTGATCGGGACGATATCCCTCCGTGAGTCCCAGATGCCATTTTCCGAACATGGCGGTAGCATAGCCGGCCGATTTAAGAACTTGTGGAAGGGTAATCGCCTCCTGAGACAAATAGTTTCGTTTGAGTATGGTATGCGTTACTCCGCTATGGAATTCATGGTTCCCCGTCATCAATTGGGCTCGGGTGGGGGCGCAAGAGGGCGCCACGTGGTAATTGGTAAATCGCATACCGCCTTTCCAAAGATGGTTGATGTTTGGAGTTTTGATTACCGGATTTCCAGCTGCCTAAATTTCTCCCCAACCCGTATCATCGCTTAGAATAAAAATAATGTTTGGGCGCGAAGTTGAAAGGGATTTGGTTTTAGTTTGTGAAATCGCCTTTCCTCCAAGTAGCATTACACAGATACATAAGTTCAGTGCTTTCATGTTATTCTAATTTTTTGGATGTTGTAGTGCTGGATTTGATTTCGCTTTATTTTTTTACTATTTTAAACATTACTGGCCATGTTTTGTCTTTGAAAACAGACTGTGCTGGAGGTGTGATATAAAGCCCTTCTGCTGTTTTCTTCCAAGACACTTTAGCATCACTACCCAGTAATGACACAGATTTGATCTCAACATCTTTACCAACGGCATCCGGACCGAAGGAGCTTAGAGTAAATGGCTTTTCTGGCCAAGAAAGATGTGTTGCATAAATGTTTTTTCCATCTTTGCTACGTGTATAGCGAATGTCACCTGAATGCAATTTATAGCGACCCATTTCTATTTTTTCTGGATCGTCATACACTTTGCCTTTCTTTTTTTCAATGGAAATAAACCCAAGACTTGTCCCTGGCTCGAGTTCTCCGTAAGTCAACCAAGGTCGACTTGCATGAATCCCTTCTCCGTTTACTTCCATCCAGGCAGCCATCTCTTTTAGAAATGCAATCTCTTGATCTTGGATGGAACCGTCTGTTTTGATGGCGAGGTTGAGTACTATATTTCCATTCTTACTAACTGCATCGATGATCTTAGAAAACAATATGGGTGTTGGAGTTCTCCTCCCTCTGCCCGGGCGATAGAACCAACCGGAAATAGAAGCATGCGTTTGCCATTTGTAAGGCGCAATATCAATGAGGTTTCCACCTTCATAATCAGGTATCGCTTCTTCCTTCCAAAGAGATTCACGCTTGAAGGTCAATACGGGATCCCAACCGCCTATCTGTGCCTTGTTGTAATAATTAGAGAGTACACGACGAAAGGCGTCCTGCCATAGATAACTTCCAGTTTTAGAGAAAACATCTGCACTTCCTCCATCCACGAAGATATAGTCGGGTTGAAATAGGTTTACTAGTTCGCCCATGGTATTTTCCCATTTTTTAACTGCGCTTGCTTTAGGTAAACCGTTTTCATCCAAGCCTACGCCATACAGCTGGTCGTAACGTGGGTTTCCAGTATCATAGCCCGGAATTTTTTTGTAATACCAAGAATGACGTGAGACATGGGTGGACACTCCAACTTTTATCCCTCGCTTACGTGCAGCATCAACCACTTCTTTGGTCGTGTTTCTCTTAGGCCCCATTTTAGCGGCATTGAATTCGTCAATCACCTTAGAATCCCACATGGCAAAACCATCGTGGTGTATGGCCTGTGGAACAATGTATTTGACGCCTGCCTCATCGAGCAAACGAACCATTTCCTTTGGATTCCAACCCTTATCGTTCATTAGTGGAATCAAGTCTTTGTAACCAAAATATTTTGGATCTCCATACAAACGTTTGTGCAGGAGATAGGCTGTCGATTGCAAACTATCTGGCTTTATTTTTCCATTCTTCATATTAGGATACATATGTGACCCCCACTGTCCAACTGGGTTTTTTATCCCCGTATTCGAATCTTTGTATTTCCCTTTTTGCAAACAGAAGTCAGATATTTCTTTATTCCATTTATCGCCAAGTGCTGTTTGAGGTCCCCAGTGATAAAAAAAACCGATTTTGGCATCTTGGTACCATTCTGGGACTTCGTATTGTGAAAGTGATTTTCTTGTTGGCTTGTATTCTACTTGACCAAAGGATACCAGACTTGTTAAGGTAAGGACGATTCCTATAAACTTGAATCTATTCTGCTTTGTATTCATGCTTTTATTTTTAATGAATCTATTAATAGTTTCAAATGTAATGAATGCGTATGCTGTAAATAAGGGGCAACTTGTCTGTCTTAAGGGGGGGAATCAACATGTAGGGGGGCATAGCTGAATTGTATGCCAAGAAGGGGGCTACATTTTTTTTATCAAATTAAATTCTTGTCTAAAGAATATATCGATGGTGTTTATGGTTGAATTTTATGGTTTTTAACTTTACACCAGAACATGATACTTCGGAGAAAGTTGCATGAATACACAGGAGTCAGAACTTGAATTAAAAAACTACTTGTAATTTAAAATAAAAGAAATAGATGTTAAATTATAGTAATACTGCTTACTTTGTTACATAATTCGTATAAAACACCCCTTACTTTGTTACAATATATATATATATGCATTGACTTTGTAACAATATTTTATTTTGACTTTAAAAAGGCGTCTCACATCTAAATTGCATGAATGGAAAATAAAATCCAATCGCAAACCCTTAATAGTAAGAGGTGCAAGGCAAGTGGGGAAAACTACTCTGATCAATGAATTTTCAAAAACCTACAAACATCGCTTATATCTTAACCTAGAAAAAAAACAGATAGCGAATACTTTGAGCGAACGGATACTGTAAATACAATTATTGAAGCTTTATTTATTTCAAACAATATTAGCTCTAGGGATATTAATAATACATTACTTTTTATTGATGAAATACAGGAGCAAGCAAAAGCGATACAGCTTTTACGATATTTTCATGAAGAGGCGTCGGAACTTCATGTCATAGCAGCTGGTTCCTTGCTTGAATTTGCACTTAAAGAGGTTCAAAGTTTTCCAGTGGGCAGGGTCGAGTTTTTGTACCTATATCCTTTTAATTTTATAGAATATTTAGAGGCAATTGGTCATAGGGCAAGTTTAGAGCAGCTTAAAAACTACCATTTATAAAGCACCTGATTTGATGTAGCGGTAGTTGTTCTGTTTTTTAATCAAGTACGTCTTTTTTATACTAAAAAAGCAAAGAATAAATGCAGTCATTATTTTACCTCCCCTTTTGATTTTCGATATTCACTTGGTGTTTGATTGAACATCGCTTTAAAGTGTTTTCTAAAATATTTCACGTCATTCAAACCTACATTTAGAATTACTTCCTGAACAGTTTGCTCTGTGATCGCTAACAAATTACCCGCTTTTTTAATGCGAATGTCTCTTACGAATTCTACGATAGATTTGCCAGTTAGATCTTTAATTTTAGTGTATAATTTGGTTCTCCCCATAGCCATGGCATTGCATATGAATGTAATGTTGAGTTTTTCATTTTCAATATTGTCTTCTATCAATTGAATGGTCTTTTGTAAGAATAGATCATCGTCGGTTAACTTACTAGTCGACTTCGGATTAAAATGCAATTGTTTGGCGTAATACTCTGCAACATATTTTCTGTTTTCAAGAATCGTAAACACTTTGGCTAATAAAAGTTCAATCTTAAAAGGTTTTCTAACATAATCTTCAATACCTAGTTTCAGGCCTTCCAATTCATTGGCTGTAGAGGTAACAGCTGTTAATAAAATGATGGGGATATGGTGCAGTTCTTCATTGGTTTTTATAAGTTTGCTGAATTCCATGCCATCCATTTCAGGCATCATTACATCGCTTATAATCACATCTGGGAGCTCTCTTTTCGCAATTTCAAAACCTTCTTTTCCATTTTCAGCATTCAATACTTTAAAATACTTTTTTACATGGCTGCTTATGTATTGTTGGATTTCTTTATTGTCTTCTACGATAAGTATTTTCTTAGTAATCACATGGTCTTTATCCACTAAGTCTAAAATCGTTTGTTCAAAGTATTTTAAGGACTCTTCAGAAGATTGTGCTTCCTGAGGTGGACTAAATTGATGCGATTGTTCAACTTGAATTTCATCTTTCCCCAGATATTCTTTTCCAACAGGTATCCGCAATGAAAATATACTTCCTTTATTGGGTTTGCTGACCGCATCTATTTTAAAGTGATGTAATTTGCAAATACTTTTTACCAATGCAAGGCCTAGACCAGTTCCTTTAGTGCTGAAGGTATTGTTCTTCTCTAGTTGGTAATATTGATTAAATATTTGATTCAATTTTTTCAAAGGAATTCCTTTACCTGAATCAGCCAGTGTAATTTTTAGGTAATTTAATATGGGTTCTTCATTCTTGTTAAAAACAGCAGTTTTCTTAGCATCTCCCTTTAGTTCAATTTTTAAAGAAATAGTACCATTGGTAGGGGTAAATTTAAAAGCGTTTGACAGCAGGTTTATAAGTATGGTTTCTAGTTTTTCTCTGTCGACATATACCGTAATATCTTGGGTCAGTTTTATAAGTTGATACGCAATGTTTTTTGAGGAAGCTTTTTCTTTAAAAAATAAAAATACCTCTGAAACGAATTCATTAATTTCTGTTGGACTAGTACTCAATACCTCATGTCCTAAATCCATTTTTCGAAAATCCAATAAGTTATTTGCCATGTTTAATAACCTATTGGTGTGTTTACGCATAGATTTTAGTACTTCATTTCTGTTTTGTATGGCTTCACGGTTTTGGATCAAATCTTCCAAAGGCCCCGCTATTAAGGTAAGAGGTGTTCTAATTTCGTGAGAAATCTTTGTGAAAAAGTCAAATTTTTCCTGATTTAATAGATGTCTTTTTTCAGCTTCTATTAATTTTTCCTCTATTTTTTTTCGGTTGTTTGTATAGCGATGGTAGCCGTAAAAAAGTACAAAAATCAAAAGGAAATAGAAAAAATAAGCGAGGTTACTAAAATACCAATACGGTTTAATATAAATATACATTCGTGCCTCTTCTGAATCCCATAACCCGTCTTTATTGGTCCCTTTTATTCTGAAGGTGTAATTTCCTGTAGGCAAGTTTGAGAAAGCAGCTTTATGGTTGGGATAAAGACTTGTTACCCATTCTTTATGATAGGGTTCTAAGATATATTTTACTTTGTTTTTTTTGGGGTTTATAAAATTCAAAGGTTTGTAGTTGATACTAAATTGATTCTCTTCTGCTTTTAGATGAATTTTTGTGGTGTCTGTTATTTTTGAGTGCAACAGGATTCTATCGTTAATTTCATCGCCAATTGGTACAGGTGAATTGAATATTTCGATTCCTGTAATTTGAACATCTGTAGTTGTTGTTGTCGATTTTATTTTTGAAGGAGTAAAGAAATTTGTGCCGTTTACACCACCAAAATACATCACATTCGCACCTTTGTCGAAGAAAGAGGCTCCAATTTTAAAGGTGTTGCTCTGAAGTCCATCTTCTACATCATAGTTGGTGATTTTTTTTGTTTCCGGGTTGAAGACAGAAATACCACGTCCGCCAATCCATATGTTATTATCGTTTCCTATTTGTATAGATGAGATATCATTATCTGCCAAACCGGATGTGGTGGTAACCCTTTCTATAGTATAGTTATAAGGACTGTCCTTTTCGTATCTTAAAGTATTGAGTCCTCCTCCAATGGTACCGATATAGAAGGTGTTATCATTGTCGGAAATAATGGTCCAGGTATGATTTATGCTAAGTCCTTTTGATGTCCCGTCTGCTACAATATGACTGTATTGAAGCTCATCTCTGTCTTTTAAATTGATGATGGTTATACCCGCATCTCGACTTGAAGCATACATGCATTTTCTTACGTCATTATAATATAGATAGGTAAGTTTATTGCTGCCTAAGGATTGTTTGTTGTAGGGTTCGTGAAAAATATGAGTAAAGGAATCCGTTTTTTTATTATAAATATTGATGCCATTGTTGAAATTTGCAATCCAAACTTGTCCTAAATGATCTTCAGCAATTGATACTATATTATTACTGCTAATGCCATGCTCTTTGTCTGTACCTTCTGTAAACTGTTTGATTAATTTTTTATCCCGATATCTGAATAAACCTGCTGTTTTCGTTCCTAACCAAATGTCATTCTCGGAATCCTGAAAAATAAATCGGATATGTTTGTTTCTCAGTGCTTCAAATTGTGTACTGTATTTCTTCGTTTTTGTGTTGTAAATAGACAGTCCATTTCTAGATCCAATCCAAAGTTCTTCTTTGTGTGTTTTATCTTTTAGAATTGCCGATATAAACCCCTCAATCAAGCTATTGTTGCTAAGTGTTGATTTCGGTTGGCGTATGTGTCCAAAAGGCAGCTTTTGTAAATCTTTATAAAACAAGCCGTAGCCCGAAGTACCAACCCACAACACATTATAAGAATCAATAAAAATGTTATTGATGTTGATTAAAGGAATTACTTCTTCTACTTTCATTTGACTTTTTGAAGTAAATAGGCCTTTGTACAGGCCCTTTTCAGTTCCTAAAAAATATGTTTTACCGGTTTTGATGATGGAAGTAATGTTGTTTTGAGTGTTCCATTCAGGGATATTGATACATTCAATCTTATCTGTTATGTTGGTGTCAGAATTCCATATAAACAGCCCTTTTTTGCAACTTATCATTGTATGGCTGTTATCCATGGGATAGCTTGCCAGGAGTTCTCCTGTCACGGTCTGGGACCAGATGGAAAGCTTATTTTTTGTTTTGTCATACGTGTGAATTGTACCATTGTCATCAAAGAAGTAAAAGCGCCCATTGATGTGTAGCATTTTTTTTAATTCGGGTAAATGAAAGGAGTTTCCTTTAAAAGGAATTTTTTTGATGTTGAGAGGTGGTAATTGATTTTCAAGCGATAGATTCAGGTGGGTGTCAAAAGTAATCAGTCCCGTTTTTTTATGAAAGAACCATAGGTTTTTATTCCGGTCAATATCAAACATAAAAGAATTTGGAGCCAATTTAGGAATGTCTATTATTAAATGAAAAGATAGGGTTAAAAGATCATAGCAAAACAGCCCCTTGTCTTGAATTAAGATCCAAATTTTATCTTTGGTGCCAATTAATTTATGTATCCTATTTCCAGGGATGCTTTCTTCGTTGTTGGGGTCCCATTTGAATTTTTGAATGCTGTATCCGTCGTATTTATTCAATCCGCTGTTTGTGCCTATCCAGAGAAAGGAGTTGCTGTCTTGGATGATGCTTATGGCATCGCCGTGAGAGAGGCCTTCGTTCGTTGAAATTTGCTTAAAACCTTCTACACGATTTAGTTGTTGTGCCCTTATGCTGGTACAGCAGAGGAGGTGCATGTAAAAAGATGTGAGTAAAAAGTTCTTTGTTAATTTCCTGTAGGGCATAAACAAATCTAAGTGTTTTTATGAATTTATTCAATGCATTACTATGAAAAATAATGGGTTTGTTGAATAGCCCCTTTTATATTGTTGAATCACCCCCTTTCAGAATTGCCGAACTCCGATACTTTTGGAAAACCAAACAAAAACTTATTAAACCATTAAAAACAAACTACAATGAAAACAAAAAACTACTTTTTACTGCTTTTTGTAACAATGACCGCTACGGTTTCAGCTCAAGATTTAATTGTAAAACGAGTGAATAATGTGTCGCCTTATTCTCCAAGTTTCTCAGGCTCATCATATTATTTTTCCTTTGTCGAAGTTCAGGTGCTAAATGCTACTATAGATTTAAACGATTACAAATTAAAGTATAAAGATGGAACGGATAATTCAACAACAACCAAATCTATTGGTGCCATGTTTACTAAAACTATTGATAGTTATACAGATTCAAACCCCAATACAAGTACAAGTGACAACACCTCGATACCTGTAGGGGCCTCTTTTTATTTTGTTGAAATGTATAAGGTTGGTGGTGCAAGCAACCTTTCCTTGTCAAATGCTACCTTTTACAAAGTGTTTGCTGATTATATGGGGTTTTCAGAAGCAGAGATGATCGATAAAAAATATTTCACAGTGGCTACAGTTGGTAACGAGGATTTTGATGCTTCGCTGAGTCATGCAGGTTCAGTGATTACCATAAAAAACGGAAGTTCAAATGAAGATATTTGGGAAGATGGTCTGGTAGATGATACAAAGGCGGTTCGAGTAACGCTGAGTCCTACAACTACATTTAATCTTTCACAATGGAACTACAGTTCTGCAACCTTAGTTGTAAATGATGATTTCAAGAGTTATGAACAAGTATTTACACCGAACCCAGCTCGTGCGGGAACGGAATTGACATTCAATGACAAGAATCAAAAAGAAATTAGAGTTTATGATTTTTCTGGAGCGCTTAGAGATGCAAAAAATGGCGTAACGGAAAGTTATATTGTGCCAGAGAACTTAGGTCAAGGAGTGTATTTTTTTAATATACAATCCGAAGATGGACAAAGTGTTCACAAGATAATTATCAGATAAGTGTACACTCCCTCTGTTTAGATTTTAGTGGTGAGTTTTAATAGGAGTTCACCAAATTGAAATTGTTTAAGATGGAGTGTCGTGACAACCAGTGGTACGAAATCGATTCAATCGAAAAATAGGGTTTTCGTTAAAAGCCCCCTAAGATATTGATGAATTACCCCCTATAGGAACTACAGAATTCAATTAGTTTTGAATGACAATACAAATGAGTACAAAGAATATCCGAATACAATGAATTCAAAAAGAAATATCTATTTAATTGGCATTTTAGGTGTCTTAACCTTATCAAGTTTTGTGATCATAGGTTTTAATAAACATAAATCAAAACTTGGTGTTTTAAATAATGCAAATAGACATGTTTACAAAATAAATAAAGATTGGCGTTTTCAATTAGGTGATAGTCCTGATTTTAGTAACGATACATTTAATGACGCCTCTTGGAGGTTGTTAGATGTACCGCATGATTGGGGTGTAGAAGGTACATATGACACTATATATGGAACCGATTGGCAATCTGGGTACCTTCCAACAGGTATTGGATGGTATCGAAAAGAATTAGAGCTCAAGGAAGACCCAAAATCACATACTGTAGAATTGCAATTCGATGGTGTGTACATGAATAGTACTGTATGGATCAATGGGAATTTCGTAGGGAATCACAAATATGGATATACTGCTTTTTATTACGATGTAACTTCGTTTTTAAGAAAAGGAAAAAATACCATTGCGGTAAAGGTAGATCATTCTAAGCCAAAATCAGGGAGATGGTATACAGGTTCGGGGATTTATAGAAATGTATGGTTGAGCATACTGCCAAAAACACATTTTAAGGCCTTAGAACAATATGTAGATGTTAATGTTGTGAATGATAGCTTGGTCATGATTGAAGCACATGCTGAAGTAGTCAATAAAAATAACAATAAGTTGAAAGCGTCATTGGTGCAAAAAATCTTCGATGAAAATCTGAAATTTTTAACAAGTAAAGAAAAGAAGATTCAGGTCGCATCCAATGGTAGTATTACTGCTTCTCAAAAAATAGAGCTCATAAACCCTCAACTGTGGTCGTTACAGACCCCGAATAGACATGTCATTGTAAATGAATTACATGATAAGAAAGGGAATATAGTAGATTCAGATACCTTATATTTCGGAATTCGAAAGATTGAATTCAGTTCGAAGTGGGGATTTAAATTGAATAATGAAAACATAAAAATCAAAGGAGTTTGTATGCATCATGCTGCTGGGATCTATGGTTCAGCAGTGCCGGAGAGCATCTTGTTGTATAAATTACAACTATTGAAAGATATGGGATGTAATGCCATACGAACGGCGCACAATCCGTTTTCACCAGAATTTTATTCACTATGTGACTCGCTTGGAATCTTGGTGATGGACGAGGTTTTTGATGGTTGGGAAAATGCGAAAGCAGAAGACGATTATGGGTTGTATTTTGAAGAAAATTGGCAACAAGATGTGACGTCTTGGATTAAAACAAACAGAAATCACCCAAGTATCTTTATGTATAGCATAGGAAATGAAGTAAAGAAACCTTCGGCTGAAACTCAAAAAATATTGATCGATTTTATTAAAAACATTGATGATACCCGTCCTATTACACAAGGAGGACATGACCCTACAAGAGGTATGGTAGATCATTTGTCAAAAACCCAATTGGATATCAAAGGATTTAATGGAGACGGTGAAGAAATTGGAAGGTATGAATCCTACCATAAAGCGCATCCAACCGTTCCTGTGATCGCAACAGAAGTACCACATACGTACCAAACAAGAGGTGTCTATAGAACAACAACCAATTGGAGACGGAGAGATTTTCCTGCAAAATGGGAAATTAGAAAAGGAACTGCAGGAACTATGAAAGGTCTTGAAGGAAAATGTTACCCAATTCCTGATCTTTCGAAATCAGAAGTGTTTCCTGAAGAGGAATCTGCATATTATACTATACATGATAGTTTGTATTCGATTGTGAATCCTAATTTCTGGAAAGAAAATTTATATTTGCAATCCTCTTATGACAATGCTACGGTACGATCAAGCGCCCGAAAAGCATGGCAAAAAGTGGAAGAACTGGACTATGTAATGGGGCAATTTAGATGGACGGCTTTTGATTATTTGGGAGAAACCAACCAATGGCCATCTCGATTTGCGAATTTTGGAGTTATTGATATTGCAAACCTTCCAAAAGATCACTACTACTTGTATCAAAGTCTTTGGAGTAAAAAGCCAATGGTACATCTTTTACCACACTGGACACATCCAGGGAAAGAAGGAATTGCCATTCCTGTAGTTATTTATACAAACACGGAAGAAGTGGAACTGTTTTTAAATAGAAAATCGCTAGGAAGACAAACTTATAAAGGAGAGCAACTCGTATGGAATGTGCCTTATGAAAGAGGAACCATTACCGCGAAAGCATACGACAAAGGAAAAGTGGTTGCGGAAAAATCGTACAGCACAGCCACAGGAGAACAGCAGTTAAAAATTACAACTAGCAAAGACGTACTATCCTCAAAAGATCACGAAAATGCTATGGTTACTATTGATATCGTTGATAGCAAAGGTAATTTATTCCCTTATGCAGATGACTATATTTCTGTAGCAATAGAAGGAGCAGGAATATTAAAAGGAATTGATAATGGAAGTCCTATAGATTTGACCCCGTATAGCGCTTCTTCAAAAAGAGCCTTTAGAGGGAAGTTGGTGGCTTTTGTAGAAGCGCAAGGTAGTGGAGAAATAACCATAGCCATAAAAACAAAAGAAGGAGAAACAAAAACAATTAAACTAACCAGTAAATAATCAAAAACTAACAAACGCAAGCTTAAATTATGAAAATTAAATTGACAATTTGTTTTGTTTTTTGTCTTAGTTCTTTGGTCTCATGGGCGCAAAGCACTATTTCAGGAACAATCTTAGACGCATCAAAAAACCCGCTTCCGGGGGTAAATATTATTATCAAAGGGACAAATGATGGTACAGTTTCAGACTTTGACGGAAACTATACAATTAAAGTGGATGAAGGACAAATTTTAGACTTTACCTATATAGGCTTTATTGAGCAGTCGGTGGAGATAAATGGACAAACCGTTTTAAATATTACCTTAAAAGAAGATTTTGCAAAACTTGAGGAGGTTGTGGTAGTAGGATATGGTACTGCAAAAAAATCAGATTTAACAGGGTCTGTGAAGTCAGTGACTTCAGATGAATTTCTCCAAGGAAACAACAATAGTGTACAAGGTTTGATATCGGGTAAAGTTGCAGGTGCGCGTGTAACCTCATCAAGTGGTGCTGAACCTGGAGCTGAAGCCACCATTCAAATAAGAGGGGTGAATTCTATTTCAGGAGATAACAATCCGCTGTATGTAGTAGATGGAATTCCTGTTCCGAATACTTTTAATTTAGGGACAGATCTCAATCCTAATGATATTGAAAGTATCGATATATTAAAAGATGCATCGGCGACGGCAATTTATGGATCGAGAGCGGCGAACGGACTC
Organism: uncultured Flavobacteriaceae bacterium; assembly: GCA_943789365.1. Taxonomy (GTDB): domain Bacteria; phylum Bacteroidota; class Bacteroidia; order Flavobacteriales; family Flavobacteriaceae; genus Flavicella. The sequence goes on from CALSTV010000001.1 coordinate 2,478,011, forward strand.
GTTATGATTACCACGAAAAAAGCAGGGAAAGACAAAACGAAAGTTACCTTTAGTGCTGCCTCTGGTATAAAAGTATTGGTAAAACCTTTTGAATACGCTTCCGGAGCTGTTATGGCGACAACTGCAAATGAAACTGAAGAGTTTTTTGGTCGTGAACCGATTTATACTGAAGAGGAAATTGCTGAAATTGGAGCCGGTACAGATTGGATAGATGAAGGGACCAGAGCAGGGATATTTTCTGACTATTCGGTAGGTGTGTATTCTCGTGGTGAAACCTCTGTTTTCAATGTGAATATGGGCTACTATAACAATGAAGGAGTGATCAAAAATTCCGAATTTAACAGGTTGTCGCTTTCTACGAATTACTCGAAAAAATTCAATGATAAATTTTCTATGGATGGATCGATACGTGTCTCACATATCAATAACAATACCTTTTCTTTTAATGAAGGAAATAGTAGAGACGACGTATTGTATAGATTGTTAAGTACTTCCCCTTTGTTTCCTGCCTATAATGAAGACGGTACCTATGGTACGCCACGAAATAATGTAGCTACTTTTGATGAAAATCCACTACCAGCAATTCTTGAGTCAACTAATGACAATAGAAGAACCAGTGTCTATTCAACGCTTGGATTTGAATATGAATTTAATGAAAATCTGAATGCTCGAATTAATTCTGGATTCTTACTACAAGATTCTTTTACAGGAAGATACCTGCCTAAAATTGTTCCTAGCGGTGGATTGGTTGGTGGTTTTGCAGAAGTGAGTCATCAAGACGTAAGAGATTATTTGCTAGAGGCCTTTCTAAATTACAATCTTGATATAGAAAAGAATAATACCAAGTTCTTATTAGGGGTGTCAACGCAAAATAATTTCAACGACCGCTATAGAACAACGGCCAAAGGCTTTAATTCTGATGCCTATTTATACCATAATTTAGGGGCAGCAAATACGATTGATCCACTGTTTTCAAATTATGTGACCACCAAAAGACAATCTGCATTTTTTAGAGTAAATAACAATTATGCTCGTAGATATTTACTAACCGCAACGGTGAGGATGGATGCCTCGTCACGATTTGGAGATAACAATAAAACAGGTGTATTTCCATCGATTGCTTTTGGTTGGAGAGCTTCAAATGAAGACTTTTTAAAGCACTCTAATGTTATTTCGAATTTGAAAATTAGAGGGAGTTATGGATTGACAGGAAATGACAGGATTCCTGCAGGACGTTCGAATGCCTTGTCTGAGACCACTTGGTCGACCTATGCATGGGGAGGAGAAAATGGTGCTGTAGGTTTTAGTCCTTTAAACATTCCGAATCCCGACCTAAAGTGGGAAACCACAAAACAATACAATATTGGATTCGAATTAGGACTGCTGAAAAATAGAGTTCAAATTGAATTCGACTATTACGATAAAACTACCGATGATTTATTGTTCCAAAGAGATATCAGTCGTTATCTTGGAAAGAAAACCTTCCTACAAAATATTGGGTCTGTTCGAAACAGTGGTGTAGAGTTTAATATCGATGCAATGGTGCTTAGAAAAGGAGACTTCAGATGGTCCTTAAACTACAACGTTGCCTATAATGAAAACGAAGTGCTTGAATTGCCTGAAGGAGCAGAGAGTTTAGCATTGGATGATAATGTGGGTGTTGGAGGGTCCAATTTCCCAGGATATCATAAATTACAGGTAGGAAAACCCGTCAGTGCCTATTATGGATTTGAAATAGATCGTATGTTACAAGCAGATGAAACTAGTGATGTACAACCTGAAATTCAGCCTGGAGAATATACTTTTAAAGACCAAAATGGAGACGGTGTTATAGACGAATTAGACAGAGTTTATTTAGGAAGTGGGTTGCCAAAGATTACTATGGGAATGACAAACTCATTTCAATACAAAAACTTTTCAATGGATATGGTATTTACAGGAGCCTTTGACTATGTGCTTTTTAATGTAAACAGAGCCAGAAACGAAAGCCGTTGGTGGAAATCGGCTGAAGATAGGTGGACGATTACCAATCCGGATACCGATATTCCAAAGACGAATGGCTGGACTAATTCATCGGTTACAAACGACCGATTTATTGAACGCGCGTCCTTCGTAAGGATACAGAATATCACCCTAGGATACAGAATTCCGAAAGAAGTTATTGGATTAAAGAATTTTAGAATTGCTGTTTCAGGAGAGAATTTGCATGTGTTTACAAATTACGAAGGATTTGATCCTGAACTTACTTCTTCAAACGACCCAACAAAAGCAGGTCTCGATTATAACACATATCCACAGAACAGAGTGTTTAGTTTAAAAATTAATGCAGAATTTTAGATTATGAAAAAAATAATAATTTTATTACTTAGTATAGTTATTGTCTCTTGTTCTAAATATTTAGAAGAGGATTTACTGACGAACCCGTCGTTAAATGGTTTGACAACGGAAGATGATGTAAAAGCAGCGCTTACAGGTGCTTATGCGGGACTTCTCGGAAGTTCGAATCCAGGATATTACGGTAGAAATTATTTGTATTTAAGAGAGGTGCCTACCGATAATCTTTTTGGTACAGGGGCAAGAAAAGACTTTGATAACTTTGTAGGTCTAGGTACAAGTAATTCAGTAGTTGTCAATACCTACAACGATATTTATGCAATGATTTTGAAAGCAAATTTACTCGTTGATAATGTGGATAATGCAAACATAGATGAAGACTTAATCAACTGGTACAAAGCACAAGCGCAGTTTCTACTCGCATTGGGGTATTCTGATTTGACAAGTCTTTTTGGAGAGGTTGTATTAATTACTTCTTCTGTAAATGATATCGAAGAAAAACCATCTAGAACTTCTGTTGAAGAAGTCGAGCAATATATTTTAGCATTGCTAGAGGAGGCAATTCCGCATTTAGATAAAGAAGACGCTGAAAATTTACCCGGAGCGGCAACCTTGGGAGCTGGTTATGCTCTTAAAATGAAACTCCATCTAAAAAGAAAGGAATGGGCTAAAGTAGAGGAAACTGCCGATTTGATTATGGGATTGGGGAGATATAATTTATTGCCAAACATAGAAGATTTATACACCATCGGAAATTCCTTCAATGAAGAAATTATTTTTTCTGTTAAAACAACTGGTGACCCTTATGGGAAATCATTGAATGCATTGGCTGCCGGAAGTACAGATATTGCCCAGCATCAATACGATGGTCAAAATGATTATTGGGGATTCGGAACCTTTAGAGGCGAGCTCAAAGTATATTATTCGTATGACCCTGCCGATGATCGTTTTACGAAATTGTTTCGACACAGTTTTATAGATAGAAAAGGAAAGACCGTTGGTCCAAAAACATTGGATAACAAAAATAATCCGGACGTAAACAAAAGTCTGCCTTATATTTATTCTGAAAAATATCCACATCCATTAGCTGGAACTGCAACGGATTTGAGAACAGATATTTACCATGGTAGTACTTTGTTTGTCTCTCGTTACGCAGAGGTACTATTAGCGAAGGCCGAAGCTTTAAACGAGATTAATGGTCCCTCACAGGAAGTGTTTGACTTGATCAATGAAGTTAGAAACAGAGCAAACCTTTCAAACTTGGAAACTACAGGGAGTTTTGATCAAACCTCTTTAAGAGATGCCATTTTTCAAGAGCGTCAGTGGGAATTTTATATGGAAGGATACAGAAGAGATGATTTAATTCGACAAGGAACCTTTGTTGACAAAGTTAGACACTCGCATCTAAAAAGTACAGATTTAATCGATGTACAAGAATGCCATCAGTTATTTCCAATTCCTGAAATTGAAAGATCACTGAATAAGAATCTTACGCAAAATGAGTGTTATTAAGTTCTGTTCTAAAGAGAAATAGGAAGTAAGACTGAATCGTTAAAAAAGGAATGTCACCTCGAGCGGAGTCGAGAGGTCGTGTTAATAAAAACCTCACTAAAAATTGAGTCTCGACTCCGCTCGACCTGACGTTGACCTTTGAGAACTCGAATGCGATGGGCTAAGATTGTGTCAATCGTTTTGCTATTCGTAACATTTAATTTAAATAAGAATTATGAAACTAAAATTTATTGGAATTCTAGTGGTCGCAATAAGTTTATTTTCTTGCGAAGAAAACGCGAAACAACCTCGAAAAGAAGAGGTTAAAATGCCGTTAAAGCCAAATATTATTTATATTCTAGCAGACGACTTGGGCTATGGTGATCTCAGTTGCTACGGACAAACAAAATATGCTACCCCTAATATTGATAAGCTAGCTTCTCAAGGAATCTTGTTTACACAACATTATTCCGGAAGTACCGTTTGTGCTCCTTCACGTTCTGCTTTAATGACAGGGATGCATACAGGACATACTGTCATTAGAGGGAATAAAGTAAGGAGAAATAATGAGGAATTGTTAGAAGGGCAGTTTCCCATGCCAGACAATACCTATACCCTCCCTGAAATGCTTAAAGAAAAAGGCTATAAAACGGGCGCTTTTGGGAAATGGGGATTGGGATTTCCAGGTTCTGAAGGAGATCCTGTCAATCAAGGTTTTGACACCTTTTTCGGGTATAACTGTCAGCGTTTGGGACATAATTACTACCCATATCATTTATGGTCTAATAAAGACTCTATTGTACTTGCTGGAAATGCAGGAAAGAAAAAAGAAATATATGGACCGGATTTAATTCATCAACAAACATTGAAATTTATGGAGGACAATAAAAAAGAACCTTTCTTTTTATATGTGGCCTCTATCATTCCTCATGCAGAATTGGTGGCTCCGGATAAAATCCTCCAAAATTTTCGAGGAAACTACGAACCGGAAAAAAAGTTTGAAGGCGTAGATGCTGGTCCGGAATATAGAAATGGTCCTTATGGTTCTCAAAAAGAATGTCATGCCACATTTGCTGCCATGGTCTCAATTTTAGACCAACAGGTAGGAGAAATCATGGACAAAGTAAAAGCCTTGGGATTAGAGAAAAACACCCTTATCGTATTTACGTCTGACAATGGTCCTCATCGAGAAGGTGGTGCAGATCCCGACTTTTTTAATAGCAATGGTTCCCTTAAAGGACACAAACGCGATTTGTACGAAGGAGGTATTCGGGTACCTATGATTGCAAGCTGGCCGGGTAAAATAAAAGCAAATACCAGAACGGATCATATCTCTGCTTTTTGGGATGTTTTTCCTACCTTCGGTGCAATTGTAGATGCCAAAATGCCAACAAATATTGATGGCGTTTCCTTTTTACTAACGCTTTTAAACAATACTAAAAAGCAAAAAAATCACGAGTATTTGTATTGGGAATTTCATGAAAAAGGAGGAAGACAAGCGGTACGTATGGGTAATTGGAAGGCGGTTAAATACAATGTCTTAAATCAACCGAATGCTCCCTTAGAATTGTATGATATCACTAAGGATATAAAAGAAGGAAACGACCTGGCAAAAGAGCATCCTGAAATTGTTCAGGAAATGGAAAAGATTTTTGAGGAAGCAAGAACCCCGTCGAGCGTTTTTACCTTTAAACAAGAAACCTATTTAAGCAGTAAATAAACTATTATGAAGCGAATTAATATCCTTTTATTTTTGGTGACAACGTTTGTCTTTGCACAAGAAAGTTTTACACCTATAGATATCCCAAATTGTCAGATTCTATTAAAAGACGGAACTGGAATTCAAGATGTGAATGCTGCTGTTTTTCAATGGGACAATCAAGCGCAGGATAATTTTCACGCAGTACAGTCGGATCCTGATTTAAGACCCGTACCATCTTTTGAAACATGGCCGGGATATGTGACGCTTGCCAATGAAGGTGCACGAGAGTATTTATATATTGAGGACATCGATGCTATAGATTTTTCTAATGGGATGACCGTGTTTTATGTAGGAAAAACCAAAGATTTAACTGCCTTGTCTGCTTTTGTAGGAAATCATGTAGGGAATACAGATATTGGATATACGGGTTGGAGGTTAGGAGTTTCAAAAATATTTCAAGTAAAAGCAGATTTTGGTCTTGGCGCAGAAAAACAATCACTCAATGGAGGAACCCATAATACAGACAATCCAATTGCTTTGTCACTTCAATATTCAGACAAACAGGTAGAAATGCATCAAGGATCACTAGATCAAGTGTTTTCAAGAACCTTGAGCGAAGACTTAGTTTTAAGTGATCGCCCACTGTTATTAAATGCGCAATACAAGCCTACGAATTTATCTTGGATTCCTGTCGTTGCAAACTATGAAATGGCGAGTGTAATTATCTTTAATCGCGACTTAGATGCAAATGAACATGACCAAGTATGGGCCTGGTTAAAAGAGGAATATCCGGACGCTTTTGATAAAGGATTTGGTTTGGAAGAAGGTTTTAAAGGAAGTAATAACCTTTCAGAAGATGCGTCTTTAGAAATTTCTTTTAATCAAGAATTAAACTCAGCTACTGAATTTCCAATAGTTTATAAGAATTCATTGGGAGAAAATCCTATCGCCGGAACTTGGGAGCTTATGAGCGATGCATCAAAAATTAAATTTACACCGCTAGCGCCTTTTGAAAAAGGATCTTTGGTTGTGGTTGATTTATTAAATGCTGTAACTGCTGCTGGAGGCGATTTGTTTGAAAACACAAAAGAAAGATATGTTAGTTATATCGTAGAAACGGAAGAGGTTTTTGATATTGAGTCCTTTGTAATACCGAGCATAAAAGTAACAGAACAATCGCCTGGGATATCTCATAATATACCTTTGGAAATATCCATACCCAAATCTTTGGGTTCAGAAAATTCGCTGGCACCAACACCTGTTGTATTTTGGGTACATGGTGGCGCATGGTCTGGAGGTACCTTGGAGGAGTCTTTCCCTGCGAAAGGAAACTTCAGCTCCTATTTGGTGAAACATGCAGGTGTTGCTGTAATTGGTGTTGCCTATCGATGTAAAGGGTCTTTAGGTAATTTTACGGAGGCTATGGAAGATATCGAATCTGCAGTGCAATGGGCAAAAGATAATGCTGAAGCCTACAATTTAGATGTCACACGAATTGGTTTTGCCGGAGGTTCTGCCGGAGGTCCTTTGTCGGCCTTGGCTGCACAAAGAACGGAAGACTGTAAGCTGTATGTTGGTTTTAATGGAATATATGATTTTGTCGATACAGGCAATTCTGCTTTTGGAGGAGGAAACGCATATGGTCAAACAGAGCCAAGTGCAGCAGCAAATTCAGCAATGCATAATATTAAAGACGTCCCTCCATATACACTTCTTTTACACGGTTCAGAAGATACCACAATAGACCCAAATCAAAGTGTGAGATTTGCAGAAGCTGTGATCGACAAGGGGGGAAGTGCTGATGTAAATATTTATGATGGAGAAGTGCATTCATTTTTTAGTTCAGGTCAAATGAATATCCCTTGTACATGGGAGTTTAAAGAGGCTTGTTTAAAAGCATTTGACCAAAATTTAAACACCAATTTAATTATAAAAAGTATTCATAACAAATCATCATATGCGCCAAGTTTTAATAACGAGTCTTATTATTTTACCTTTGTTGAATTGAAGGTTTTGTACAATTCGATAAATCTAAACGACTATTTTATAAGGTTTTTAAACGGAGTAGATGATGCAACGACCACTAGGAAAATAGGAGGGTTGTTTACGAAAACTATAGACTCCTATGATAGTGAAACCACTACCTACACGACAAGCGTAAGTGAAAATACGAATCTAGCAATAGGTTCGTCTTTTTATTTTATAGAAATGTATAAAGAGGTTAGTAACGGAGACGATCTCTTGTTAACGACGAATAACAATACGATGTATAGAGTGTTTCAAGAATATCTTGGTCTTAGTGATGCCGAAATGTTATCTAAGAAATATTTTACGGTAGCCACAGCTACTAAAGAAAATTTTGAGGCTTCTATTAGCGATGTTAATTCTTTTTTAACCATAAGAAAAGGGTCAATAGCAGAAGATGTTTGGACAGACGGTCTTGCCGAAGATACTGCCATTGTGCGTTCCACACTAATTCCTACAACAACCTTTACACCATCGCAATGGACTGTGCCTCTTAGTACAAATAACATACAGAATACATTTGAAAATACAGTGTTTCCAAATCCAGTTGCTGCTGGTGAAATGTTGAATTTTAACGCTGTTTCTAAGGGTGAAGTCGACAATACTAACCGCAATGAATTTTCAAATTCAGTGGTTGCTGGACAAGTATTGAATTTAAATGCAGACTCTAAAGAAATTCGAATTTATGATCTTTCAGGACAGCTAATGCAAGTGGATAAAAATATCCTGAATACATATATAATACCGGAAAGTTTACATAAAGGAGTTTATATACTAAAAATTAAATACAGTCGAGGTGCGATCGAGAGTCATCAAATAATTGTTATCTAATTTATTAAAAAAAAGAATGTATTTTAATAACAATATGAATTAGCATCTCAAATTAATCTTTAGGATGATTTGATATTTTAAAAAATGATAAAGAATATATAAAGAATGAATAGTACCGTACTTATGAAAAAGGCAAGCACAAATATTAAAAAGTATAAAAGACGTCTGAATGACGTACTGAAGTTGTTAGTGTTGATTGTGATACCTGTTCAGAGCTCCTCTGTGTATTGTCAATCGAGTAGCAAAGGAAATACAACTTCAAAGAAGCCAAATATTGTTTTTATCCTAGCAGACGATTTAGGTTATGGAGACCTTGGTTTCAACGGACAAGATAAAATTAAAACTCCTGTACTCGATCATATGGCGGCTGAAGGAATTGTATTTACAAGGCATTATGCGGGTTCTGCTGTCTGTGGACCTTCACGTGCCAGTTTGATGACAGGAATGCATACCGGGAATTCTCCCGTAAGAGAAAATCCGAGATGGACGCATTCAGGGCAACCCGTGGATATGTCTTCATCAGACGTTACAGTTGCCGAGGAACTGAAACGCGCAAATTACAATACTGGAATCATTGGAAAATGGGGACTGGCAGAAAACCTCAAAGAAGGAACTCCTAACCTACAAGGATTCGATTATTTTTATGGATTCAATAGACATAAAAATGCCCATCATTATTATCCTGAAAATATATGGGAAAATGAAAACTTTATAGCTGTCGAAGGAAACGTTACACAGGATAAAATAGGTCAGTATTCTCAAGATTTATTTACAGAAAAAGCTCTGTCTTTTCTGGAGAATCAAAGTGCAGAAAAACCTTTCTTTTTGTATTTAGCCTATACCATTCCGCATTTTGAATTGACCATTCCGGAAGAACAAAAGAAACAATACAAAGACTTAAACTGGCCTTTGCGAAAAATGAAAGCAGCGCATTATCGTCATGATGAAAATGGACATGTTACCTACGCAGCGATGGTAAGCAGGTTGGACAAAGATGTGGGTAAGGTTTTAGACAAGCTTAAGTCGTTGGGGTTTGATGACAATACCTTGGTCATTTTTACAAGTGATAACGGACACGAATATGACAATTTGAAGAATGAATTTTTCAATAGTAATGGTGAGTTTAGAGGTAAAAAAAGAGACCTGTATGAAGGCGGTATCCGTATGCCATTCGTAGCCCGTTGGCCAAACACAATAAAAGCGGGTACTACTACAGATCATATTTCTGCTTTTTGGGACTTTTTGCCTACAGCTTGTGCTATTGCAGGGGTGAAACCAAGCGCAAAAATAGATGGGATATCGTATTTGCCGGCGTTGACCAATGAAAAGAATACGCAGAACAAGCACGACTATTTGTACTGGGAGTTCAATGAAAAACAAGGGCCAATACAAGCGCTGTCAAAAGACGATTGGAAATTGGTACACTTTGTAAACAAGCGATATGAACTGTATAATCTTAAAAATGATCCTTCTGAATTGAATGAAATATCAAAGCTGCACCCTGAGGTTTTAAAAGAACTACAAGAATTATTAGCTACAGCCAGAACAGAGCATCCAGAGTTTCCTTTGGTAAGAAAGCATCTTAAAAAATAAGTTGATAGACGCATATCAATTTTTAATAAATAGGGGTACTTTTATCAGTACAAAAAATTTAGAACAATCCATTTTCGATTACACAACTTAGTTTTTAGCAAATGAAAAAAAGCATTTTATTATTTCTCTTTAGTACACTTATGGTCAACGCTCAGCAAAAATCACCTGTGGTGAGCCTGTCGAAGCCAAATGTCATCCTAATTGTATCAGATGATCACGGTTATGCCGATTTTTCCTATAAAGGAATGTACGACTATATCAAAACTCCAAATCTTGATAAAATGCACGAAGATGGTGTGAATTTTACCAATGCTTATGTGACGGCACCGATTTGTAGTCCTTCTCGTGTAGGCATCATCACCGGACAATATCAGGCACGTAGCGGAAATTATTTTTATGGAGGTCCCGGCTTAGATAAAAATGTGAATACCATGCCGCAAGGCTTTAAATCGGCAGGATATACTACAGCCTACTTTGGAAAATTGCATTATGGGAAAAATGATGGTCCTGATGGATTTGCACATCCCATAAATCATGGTTTTGACGAAAGTATTGTTGCAGGAAAAGGTGGGCGTGTACATTACTTATATCACAATAAAGAGGCTGTTGAAAAACATAGCGGTACGGCTGCGCCATGGTTGAAAAATGGAAAAGAAATGGAGCTTGATGGGTTTACTACTGAAATTATATCCGGTTGGGCGCAAGACTATATCGCATCACATCAAGAACAACCTTTTTTCTTGCAAATTGCATTTAATGCAGTACACAATTTTAACCATCAATTGCCGGAAAAATACCTGAAAGAATGGGACTTACCCTATTATCCCGATTTTGAGGAACTGGAAGGGGGTGAAAAGTATGAGCATTGGTACAACCGCTCTATCATGCCAAACATGCCAAATGGGCGTTTGTATTATGCGGCTCAATTATACTATATGGACAGAGAGATTGGTATCATTCGAAGACAATTAGAAGCGTTAGGGATGGCTGAGAATACCATCGTGGTATATGTGAGTGACAACGGAGGAAGTAACTGTAATGGAGGTGAAAACAAACCACTACGAAGCACAAAGTATTCGCTTTTCGAAGGAGGTGTGAGGGTGCCAATGATGCTAAGTTGGGGTGACAAGTTCAAGAATCTTGAAAACAATAATATCGTGAGTACTATGGATCTGATGCCAACATTATTAACCGCTGCAAACGCACCAAAAGGAAGTTATGCACACTGTGATGGAATTGATATTTTACCTGGTATTGAAGACTCCACAAAAATACAACGCGATGAACTGGTATGGGATGTAGGTTTTGCTTGGGCGGTGCGTAAAGGAGACTGGAAGTTGAAGGTGATGACGAATCAAAAGCAAGCAGATAAAATTAGTAAGAAACAACATACCGACATGGGAAAAGGAATTGAACTCTACAACTTGAAAAACGATATTGGGGAAACCAAGAACCTAGTAAGTCAATATCCGAATATTGTAGAAAAGTTAACCCTTATTCATGAAAACTGGTTACAGGATGTTGGTAAATAATAGTTAAACCCTAGTGGATTATGAAGCAAAAAATCATTTTCTTTATTGTTAGTATATATTGCGGTATATACAGCTTTGCACAGCACAATCCAGAAGACACCCCAAATGTTTTATTTATTCTAGTTGATGATATGGGCTGGAAAGATACGAGCTATATGGGGAGTAATTATTACAGAACACCTAATATTGATCAATTGGCAAGTGAAAGCCTTGTCTTTACAAGAGGATATGCCGGAGCATCTAATTGCGCGCCAAGTAGAGCTGCATTGCTATCTGGTATGAGTGCACCCCGAACTGGTATCTATACTGTAGGAAACTCAGACAGAGGAGATAAGCGCACAAGACGGTTAATTCCCACTCCAAATAATAAAATTTTGGCAGATGAAGTATATACAATGGCTGAAATGTTTCAACAAGCGGGTTATAAAACTGCCCATATTGGAAAATGGCACTTAGGGGAGTCACCTCTTACGCAAGGTTTTGATGTAAATGTAGCAGGAGGGCATGCGGGGGCTCCAAAGACTTATTTTGCACCTTTTGATCATTTAGGAATTGATGCTCCAAAAGGAACATACCTCACGGAGTATTTAACTGAAAAAGCCAAACAGTTTATAAGCGCTAACAAAGACAATAAGTTCTTTTTATATATGCCTTTTTACACCGTTCATACACCTATTCAGCCGCAATTACATAGGGTTGATAAATACAAAAACACAAAGCCTGATGGTCTGCAAAATAGCGCAAAGTATGCTGGGATGATTGATGCAATGGATGAAAATGTAGGTGAAATCCTCAACCACCTAAAAGAATTGAATCTCGAAAAAAATACACTCATTGTTTTTACATCAGATAATGGAGGACATTTAGTGCATACCTGGCAAAAGCCATTACGAGGAGGAAAAGGAACTTATTATGAAGGAGGTATCCGCGTTCCCTTAACCATTAAATGGAAGGGGAAAATTGATTCATATCGTACCAATGAACCCGTAAGTTTTCTCGACTTTTATCCCACTTTTGCGGAGCTGTTAAATTACTCAAATTCAAAACAGCAAATGGATGGAAAAAGCCTATTGTCTTTTCTTACGAAAGGGGAAAAAATACCAGATCGAGAACTCGTCTATCATTTTCCAATTTACCTGCAGCGATATGGCCGAGGAGAACTAGAATCGCGAGATCCATTGTTTAGAACGCGTCCGGGAACCGTAATCATAAAGCAGCAATGGAAATTGCATCGTTATTATGAAGACAATGCCATAGAACTCTATAATCTTGACAAGGATATAACAGAACGCATAAACTTGGCTGAAAAAGAACCTGAAATGGTACAAGAACTGATACAAGCCATGGATAATTGGATAGTGCAAATTGGGGCACCTATTCCGATAAAAAAAAATCTAACATATGATTCCCGGTTTGAAAAAGTGAAAATTGATAAATATCTTGAAAAGAACAGTAAAAAATAAGAATATCAGAACCAACCTAAGCATCTTGTTATTTGTATGCGGCGGGTTGTTAGGTAACGCTCAAACAAAAGACCAGCCGAACATCATCTGGTTAATGGCTGAAGATATCAGTTTAGATTTAGAATGTTATGGAACCAAAGGAGTGCAAACCCCTAACCTAAACCGTCTCGCTGCAGAAGGGATGCGATTCAATAATTGTTTTGTAACCAATCCCATTTGTTCACCGAGTAGGTCCTCCATGATGATTGGGACACATCAGTTAAAAATAAACGCACACAACCATAGAAGCAACCGAAAAGTTGCATTGCCGGATCCCTATAAACCTTTCACTTATTGGCTAAGAGAAAGTGGCTATACAACGATCATAGGTCACCATGGAGTCATGGGGTACGGGCGTAAGATTGATTGTAATTTTAAAACCCAGATGTTAGGAAATTGGGATGGCAAAGAAAATTTTGGTTTGTTTGATAAAAAGGATGAATTTTTAGCAGAAGACCAGCCTTTTTTTGCTCAAATACAATTGGTGGCTACGCACCGAGGCGATTGGTGGGATGAGGTACGAAACAACTCTAAAGATCCTGTAGATCCAGATGAGGTAGTGCTGCCGCCTTATTATGCAGATCATCCTACAATACGATTGGATTGGGCAAAATACTTAGACCAGATGGAGTTTATCGACAAGGAGGTCGGGATGCTTGTTGATGAACTAAGACAAAAAGGAATGGCTGATAATACCGTGATTATTTTTATCGGTGATAACGGTCGCTGTAACCTTCGAGGCAAAGGCTATCTCCACGATCCAGGTTTGCGAATTCCACTTATTATATACGACCCAAGACATAAGAATACGAGCAAAGAAATCGATGATGTGGTAAGTGCTACGGATATCACAGCCACCATTTTAGATATGGCGGGCTGTGACCTACCCGAATATATGACGGGGCAATCTTTTTATAAAAAGAAATTGAGCCGGGAAGAGGTGTATAGTACCCGCGATTTGTGGGATGAAATAGAAGAAAAATCACGATCCTTAAGTACGGAACAATGGAAATATATTCGCAATGATAAGCCCGAAATTCCCTGGGATGCCCATCAAGCGTATCTTGAGTTTTACCGTCCGGCACTTCATATAATGAGGTCTTTAAATGAACAGGGCAAACTGAGCCCTGCCGAGCAATTCTTTTTTAGAAAAACAAAACCTGTAGAAGAACTGTATGACTTAGTCAAGGATCCTTATGAAATGAATAATTTAGCCGCCAATCCGAAGTACGCAAAAACATTGTTGCAACTTAGAGAAAAGACAATAAAATACGATAAAGAAATGGCACCGGTTAGTAATTCTTTTTATCCTGTAAGTCCGATTTCTGTAGAGGTGCTAGAATTTGTAAAAAAACAATATCCAGAAGTATATAAGCGTATGTTGGCAGGTGAAGAAGTAGGTTTTAAAACATATGTGAATACCTATAAGGAAGCTTTAGGGAAGCCTGTAAGAAAAATAAAAAGCATTAACAACCGAACAGTGTTTTCTGTTTGTGCATTTGAAAAAAGATTTAACAAACATCCCAAATAGGGTCTTTTGGAGTAGGTGCTTCTATATCCATTTTTACTTTGGAAACTGGATGTGTAAATTGAATTCTACGTGCGTGTAAATGAATGCCAGCATCCTTGTTAGAACGCGGAAACCCATATTTTAAATCGCCTTTTATTGGGCAATTGATGTTCGACAATTGCGCTCTGATTTGATGGTGTCGCCCCGTTTCCAAATCAATTTCCAGTAAATGATAATTGTCTAAAGATTTGATGAGTTTATAGCTTAGAATGGCTTTTTTACTGTCTTTAGTTTCCTTGTTGAATACCGTAGCTTTATTGTTTTTAGGATTCTTTTTGAGGTAATTTACTAAAGTGTCTTCAGTTTTTGAAGGCTTGTTTTTTACGATAGCCCAATAGGTTTTGTCGATCGTTTTTTCACGTAACATTTTATTTAGGCGTTCTAGCGCTTTCGAAGTTTTTGCAAAAATAACAATACCCGTAGTAGGTCTGTCTAGTCGATGAACAACACCAAGGTATACATTGCCAGGTTTGTTGTATTTTTCTTTGATATAGGCTTTAAGTAAATCACTTAGTGGAGCGTCACCAGTTTTGTCGCCTTGCACCAAATCACCAGTTCTTTTATTGACAATAATAATATGATTGTCCTCATATAAGATATTCAGATTTTTTGCCGTAGATTTCATTTATAACACCAAATAATGTATTCAACTCCTAGCTTATCAATTGTTTTTAAGATCCTCGTTTACTTTATGGATAAAATCTAAAACACTTTCTTTACCATCTTTTGACGTCGATGAAGTCACAAAGTATTCAGGGAAAATATCCCATGAATCAGTCAATAACTTTTCTTTATATGCTGCGATGTTTCTTTTTAAAACCGTTGGTGTTAATTTATCTGATTTGGTAAAAATAATGCAAAATGGGATCTGATTTTCTCCTAGAAATTGCATAAAATCCACGTCAAT
Organism: uncultured Flavobacteriaceae bacterium; assembly: GCA_943789365.1. Classification (GTDB taxonomy): domain Bacteria; phylum Bacteroidota; class Bacteroidia; order Flavobacteriales; family Flavobacteriaceae; genus Flavicella. Next base: position 2,493,498 of record CALSTV010000001.1, read on the forward strand.
TCTTTGGGGTTCGTGCCTAGAGTCTATAAGTACAAAAGAACAAATGAGTTGTTCTCTTTGTAAAAAGTAGTTTTTTATAAAAGACTGAAAGGTACGTTTGATCTTTTTTGAAACTCTTGCATACCCATAACCAGGTAAATCTACCAAAAACCAGTTGTCATTTATTTTAAAATGATTGATAAGCTGAGTCTTCCCTGGTGTTCCAGATGTCTTTGCAAGCTTTCTGTTGTTGGTGAGCATGTTGATTAGCGAAGACTTGCCAACATTTGATCTTCCAATAAAGGCATATTCTGGAATACGCTCCTTCGGGCATTTGCTGACATCAGAATTGCTGATTTCAAAAACTGCTTTTTTAATTTGCATGATTTTGACAATGAAATTAGTGAATATAAAAACAGGATTTAGTAAATCTAAATCCTGTAAGTTGTGTTTTATACGTTGTTCTTCTTAAACCAAGCATGAACAATTTTGTTAAACTCGTCTGGATGCTCTTTCATGGCTGAATGTCCACATTTGTCGATCCAAAACAGTTCTGAATTTGGCATCAATTTATTGAAATCTGTACCAACCTCTGGGGGTGTAACGCTGTCTTGTTTTCCCCAAACCAAACAAGTAGGGATGTTTATTTCTGGTAAATCATTTTTCATATTGTGTCGGATAGCGCTTTTCGCTAACGACAAGATTCGTAGCACACTTCCTCTGTCATTTACCAATTCGTATAAATTGTCAATCATTTCTGGTGTAGAGTGCTTTGGGTCGTAGAAAACTGACTGTGTCTTTTTTCTAAGGTATTCTTTATCTCCTCTTTTCGGATAGGTGTCTCCCATAGCATTTTCATACAAGCCAGAACTTCCGGTTAAAACCAATGCGTCAACAAGTTCAGGGTAGTGTTTTGATAAGTATAGTGCAATGTGACCACCTAAGGAATTTCCAACAATAATCGCTTTGTCTAAGTTTTTATGTTCAATAAATTTCTTAATGAATAAGGCAAAACTTTTTACGTTGGTTTTAAGTAAAGGCAAGCTGTAAATAGGTAGTTCAGGAACAATAACTTTGTATCCGTTGTTGATGAAATAATTAAATACATCATCAAACATACTTGCAGTTCCCATCAAACCATGTAATAAAACTATTGCTTTTCCTTCTCCAGCTTCTTTATATGTGAATTCTCCTTCCGTAATTACGTTTTCGGTCATGTTCGTATAGTCTTTTTTCAATTTACAAATGTAATCTTTTTTTTGCAAAAAACTATTTTAAACAAATTTGTTGATTTTTTATATCCTTTTGTTTTTAAGGTGCACTATATGAGAATAATACCTAAAGTGGGGGGAAAGACAATTACTTATTAACAATGTGGGAAAAAGTGGTAAATAGTGGTATAAATTTATTATTTTTGACTTTTATTATTGAAAACAATCACATTGGAAGGTATCATCGGGACATATGAATGTAAGGCGGACTCTAAAGGGAGGATGCTTTTGTCGTCTGCTTTAAAGAAGCAGTTGGAGCCTGTGTTGAATGAAGGTTTTGTTTTAAAAAGATCCGTATTTCAGCCATGTTTAGAGTTGTATCCAATGAAAGAGTGGAAAGTTGTAATGGCTCAGATGAATACCTTAAACAGGTTTGTAAAGAAGAATAACGACTTTATAAGAAGGTTTACAGCGGGTGTTAAGACTATTGAATTAGACGCCTCTGGTCGTTTGTTGATTCCTAAAGATTTGCAAGCGTTTTCTGGGATTACGCGTGAGGTAGTGATGTCTTCTGCAATTAATATAATTGAGATCTGGGATAAAGACACCTACGAAAAAGCTATTGATGAAGCGACAGTCGATTTTGCTGAATTGGCTGAAGAGGTAATGGGAGGAACTGAAAATAAAGAATCGAATGGAGGGCTATCATAATCCTGTACTGCTAAAAGAAAGTGTAGATGCACTTGCGATCGTTCCCAACGGAACCTATGTAGATGTTACATTTGGTGGTGGTGGACATTCAAGAGAAATATTGAGCAGGTTGGGAGTTGATGGGAAGTTGTTTGCTTTTGATCAAGATCCTGATGCGCAAAGAAATGCAATCGATGATGAGCGCTTTGTGTTGATTCAAGAGAATTTTAGAAATATGTCGCGCTTTCTGCGGTTTTATGGTGTTTCTAAGGTGAATGGGATATTGGGGGACTTAGGTGTTTCATCACATCAGTTCAATGAAGCAGATAGAGGGTTTTCTACACGGTTTGATGCAGAGCTGGATATGAGAATGAATAAGTCTGATGCGCTTTCTGCTTATGCTGTAGTTAATACCTATTCAGAAGAACAATTGAGTACAGTGCTTTTTCAATATGGTGAGCTAAGAAATGCGAGAGCAATGGCTGCAGTGATTGTTGAGGCGAGAAGTATCGAAAAAATAGTTACAAGTTTTAGGTTGAAGGAGGTGTTGAGTCAATTTCTTCCAAAAGCGAAAGAACATAAAATATTAGCACAAATATTTCAGGCCATTCGAATCGAGGTCAATCAAGAACTCGAGGTGCTGAAGGAATTTTTGCTACAGACCCCTAAGATGTTGGATGAGGATGGTAGGTTGAGTATAATATCTTACCATTCTCTTGAAGACAGGTTAGTCAAAAGGTTTATTAAAAACGGGAAATTTGAAGGTGAGCCAGAAAAAGACTTTTTTGGCAATATCAATGTTCCGTTTAAAAATGTAGGGAAGTTGATTGTCCCCTCAAAAGAAGAGGTGAAAGCAAACAATAGAGCAAGATCTGCAAAATTAAGAGTCGCTAAGTTGAAACCTAGTAAATAGCGTGTAAAATGAAAGTTTACGATGTTTTAAAAGGGAAGTTTCTGGTAAACGAGGATGCTTTTAAGAATTGGAGAATTATACTGTTTATAGTTTTTCTATTACTGTTTATGATTTCAAGTTCTCACAATGCAGATCGTAAAGTGATGTTGATTTCGAAAATGAATGCGGAGATGAAAATGTTAAAATCTTTGTATATAGATTCAGGAACCTTGCTGACACGGATGAAGATGGAATCCTCGGTAAGAGGTAAGTTAAAAGAACAAGGGCTGGGTTCTTCAAAAACACCTCCCACACTAATAAGAGTAACTACAAAAACAAATTAAGTTGAGCGCAAATCAAAAAGACATATTAAACAGGCTTTCTATAGTTGTTGTTTTGATGACTCTTTTTTTGGTTGCGATATTTGTTAAGATTGCTAGAATTCAATACTTGGAAGGTGAGAAATATCAAAACCTTTCCTATCATAGTACCATCAGAAAAGACACTATTTTTTACAATAGAGGAAATGTGGTTTCTCAAAAAGGAAACCTGCTTGCTACTTCAATGTCGAAATATGACATCCGTATGGATGTTGTTACCGTGTCCGATGAAGTCTTTGAGAAAAATGTACATGCACTGTCTGAGGCGCTTTCAGAGATGTTTGGGAAATCGGTGTATGAATATAAATCCTATCTAAGAAAGGCAAGGAGGTCTAAAAACAGGTATTTGTTTATTGCTAGAAACTTAGGGTACATGGACTATCTTAAAGTAAAGAGCTTTCCCATTTTTAAGCTAGGGGTGTATAAAGGAGGTTTTATAACTGAGCAGCGTACTGTACGTGCACATCCAATAGGGAAAATAGCCGAACGTACAATTGGTTATGATGATTACCGTGGACTTGTGGGAATTGAAGGTGCCTATAGTGAGTATTTGGAAGGAAGTCTTGGGTGGAGAATGAAGCAAAAAATTGCTAAAAATCAATGGAAGCCTATCAATGATAACAATGAGGTAGAGCCAAAAGACGGGAGTGATATTATCACAACTATTGATGTAAATGTGCAGGATATTGCGCATCATGCCTTATTAGAACAATTAGAAACCTTTGAGGCTGACCATGGTTGCGTTGCTGTGATGGAAACCAAAACGGGAGCTATCAAAGCAATTGCGAATTTAGGACGTACCTCTAAAAACACGTACTTCGAAAAAAGAAATTATGCCGTATGGGAATCTCATGAGCCTGGGTCTACATTTAAAGTGGCTAGTTTGTTAGTGGCCTTAGAAGATAAAGTTATAGATACAGGTACCGTGGTCGATACTGAAAAAGGCAAAATATATATACATAAGAAAAAAGTAGAAGATTCCCATCGTGGCGGATATGGTAAAATATCAGCGGCTAGAACCATAGAAGTTTCTTCAAATGTGGGAATTGTTAAACTTATTAGAGAACATTACAAACAAGACCCACAAAAATTTGTAGATGCTGTAGAAGAAATAGGTCTAGGCTCAAAGCTGGGACTGGAAATTAAAGGAGAAGGCGAACCTTATATTCCAAACCCTAAGGATAAAAAGAGGTGGAATGGTATTTCCTTAGAATGGATGGCATGGGGCTATGGAGTCTCGTTGACACCGTTACAAATCTTAACCTTTTATAATGCTATTGCAAACGACGGTGTTATGGTAAAGCCTCAATTTGTGAGTGCATTAAGAAATGAAGGAAAAGTGGATAAGGTATTTGAGAAAACAATACTTAATAAACGTATTGCTTCGGTAGAAACCGTAAAAAAACTTCGTGCAGTATTAGAGAATGTTGTAAAAAATGGAACGGCAACAAATATTTATACACCCCATTTTTCAATGGCAGGAAAAACAGGTACAGCAAAAAAATACATTCCTGTTACAAAAAACGCAGACGGTGAATTTGAAGGAGGTTATTATTCAAATAAACAGTATGTAGCCTCATTTGCAGGTTTTTTTCCCGCAGACAATCCCGTATACTCTTGTATCGTGGTTGTACATAATCCAAACAAGAAAAAAGGATACTATGGTGCAACTGTTGCAGCGCCAGTTTTTAAGAAAATTGCAGAAAAAATGTATGCCTCTGCTCCCATAAAAAAAGAAGTTCAAAATGTTCTACCGATGCTGGAAACTGTCGATGAAGATTTTGAGAACTATTATGAGGTTATAAATGAATCTTATGTAACCATTCCTAACGTAAAAGGAATGGCTGGGATGGATGCTGTATCAGTATTAGAGAACTTAGGTTTGAAAGTGCAATTTTCCGGAGCAGGGAAAGTCAAGTCACAATCTATTAAAAAAGGAAGAAAATTAATAAAGGGCGCAACAATTGTGTTGCAGTTAAGTTAGATGAAAGAATTAAAAAACATATTAAAAGGTGTGTCTGTAGAGACTGCTGTTGGAGATCAAGAGCTGTTGGTGTCGGCTGTTGTTTTTGATTCTAGAAAAACAGTGCAAGATGCATTATTTGTTGCTCAAAAAGGGGTTGATTCAGATGGGCATCTCTTTATAGAAAAGGCAATTGAGCTGGGTGCAAAAGCTGTTTTATGTGAGTCCTTACCTCAAGACTTATATCCAGGCGTTTGCTATATAAAAGTGAGGCATAGTAATGATGCGCTCGCAGTAGTGGCGGCTAATTTTTATGACAACCCTTCGAGGAAATTAAAATTAGTGGGCGTCACGGGGACCAATGGAAAAACAACCGTAGCTACCTTGCTGTATGAATTGTTTCAAAATGCAGGATACCACACAGGACTTTTGTCAACTGTGAAAATTAAGATAGGAAGCCAAACGTTTAAAGCAACACATACAACTCCAGATTCTGTTTCTATAAATAGGTATTTGGCACAAATGATTGAGCAAGGGGTGACGCATTGTTTTATGGAGGTGAGTTCTCATGGAATTCATCAGAGCAGAACAGAAGGGCTCGATTTTGATGGAGGCGTGTTTACAAATCTATCGCATGATCATCTCGATTACCATAAGACCTTTTCGGGATATAGAGACGTAAAAAAGAAATTTTTTGACAACCTATCTAAAGATGCATTTGCTTTGACTAATGTCGATGATAAGAATGGAAATATTCTGCTGCAGAACACCAAAGCAAAAAAGACGTCCTATGCAATGAAGTCTATGGCCGACTTTAAAGTAAAAATTCTTGAAAAGGATTTTTCAGGGATGTTACTTCAATTAGATCGTCAAGAGGTATGGGTGCGATTGATAGGTGATTTTAATGCTTATAATCTTGCTTCTATTTATGCAGTTGCGAATCTGTTGGGAGTAGATAAGCAAAACGTATTGCGTTTGATGAGTCAATTAGAAAGTGTAGATGGAAGGTTTGAATACCAGAGGTCTGCACAAGGAATTGTAACAATAGTTGACTATGCGCATACACCCGATGCCTTGAAAAATGTATTGGAAACAATTCGTGGAATTCGTTCAGGAACGGAAAGTCTTATCACGGTTGTGGGTTGTGGCGGTGATAGAGATAGAACAAAACGCTCAAAAATGGGGGCAATCGCTTCAGAACTCAGTGATCAAGTAGTGTTTACTTCCGATAATCCAAGATTTGAAGATCCTCAGGAAATAATAAATCAAATTGAATCTGGCGTTGCTGAAGTTAATCTGTACAAAACATTATCAGTAATTGATAGAAAACAAGCAATAAAAACAGCTGTAAAATTTGCTGTAAAAGGCGATATTATTCTCGTTGCTGGAAAAGGTCATGAAGACTATCAAGATGTAAACGGAGTGAAATCACATTTTGATGACAAAGAAGTCGTAAAAGAAATAGTAGAAAAATTAAAGAAATAAAACCAAAACCAAATGTTGTACTACCTTTTTGATTATTTAGATGCGAATTACCAATTGATAGGCGCTGGCGTATTTAAATATATTTCGTTTCGTTCCTCAGTAGCGTTCATTATGGCATTGTTGTTTTCAACCGTATTTGGGAAAAGGCTGATAAACTATCTAAGAACAAAACAAATTGGCGAATCTGTACGTGATTTGGGATTGGATGGTCAAGTGCAAAAAGCGGGTACCCCAACAATGGGTGGAATTATAATCATATTAGGGACCTTGATTCCAGTGCTATTGATAGCGCAAGTACATAATATATATGTCATAATGTTGATTATTACAACGTTGTGGATGGGAGCAATAGGCTTTTTGGACGATTATATAAAAGTATTTAAAAAAGATAAAGAAGGACTGAAAGGTAAATTTAAAGTCTTTGGTCAAGTAGGATTGGGGGTGATTGTTGGTGCTATGTTGTTTTTTCATCCAGAAGTTACCATGAAGGATAAATTACCTAGTAACGATATTGAAATGGTGACGGAATCTGGAGTGCCAAAACTATTTGGAGAGGCACATAAGTCCATAAAAACAACAGTACCATTTTTTAAAAATAACAGTCTCGACTACGCCGTTATAACAGAGTGGTTAGGTGATACCTCTAATAAATACGGATGGTTGGTGTTTATTCCTGTAGTGATTTTTATCATTACTGCACTTTCTAACGGGGCCAATCTGACCGATGGGATTGATGGATTGGCAGCAGGAACCTCTGTAATTGTTGTGGTAACCTTAGGTGTCTTTACTTGGGTTTCTGGAAATATCATATTCGCTAACTACTTAGATGTTATGTACATTCCAAAGTCGGGAGAGATGGTGGTTTTCATCAGTGCTTTTGCAGGTGCGTTGGTTGGGTTTTTATGGTATAATACTTATCCTGCCCAAGTTTTTATGGGAGATACGGGGAGTTTGACTATTGGTGGTATCATTGCAGTAATAGCGGTAGCGATACGAAAGGAGCTGCTGATTCCTGTGTTGGCTGGAATCTTTTTAATTGAAAATTTATCGGTAGTGCTACAAGTAGGGTATTTTAAATATACTCGAAAAAAATATGGCGAAGGAAAAAGGATATTTAAGATGGCGCCCTTACATCATCACTACCAAAAGTTGGGTTATCATGAAAGTAAAATTGTTGCAAGATTTGTGATTGTAGCCATATTGCTGGCTGTACTTACGGTGATTACATTAAAATTAAGATAGTGATAAGAAAATGAAAAGACTCGTCGTACTTGGTGGAGGTGAAAGTGGTGTAGGTACCGCTGTTTTGGCGAAGCAGAAAAACTATGATGTTTTTGTGTCAGATACAGGAAGTATTAAAGAGTCTTATCAATCTGTTCTGCGTAAAAATGAAATTTTATTCGAATCAGGTAAACATAGTAAAGAGTTGGTGTTCAACGCTGATATGGTTGTAAAAAGCCCTGGTATTCCAGATACGGTCTCCTTAGTGGTTCAATTGAGAGCCCTCGGGATTCCTGTGATTTCGGAAATAGAGTTTGCAGCCAAGTATACAGAGGCAACATGTATTGGGATTACAGGTTCTAATGGGAAAACCACAACCACCATGCTCTTGCATCATATATTGAAAAATGCCGGACTGAATTGCGGTATGGCCGGAAACATAGGTGATAGCTTTGCAATGCAGGTGGCTCAACAAAACTATGACAGCTATGTGTTGGAACTGAGTAGTTTTCAACTCGACGGAATTGTGGATTTTGCACCCCATATCGCTGTCATAACAAATATAAGCCCAGATCATTTAGATCGCTATGAATATAAATATGAGAACTATATAGATTCAAAATTTTTAATAACAAAAAACCAAACAGAATCAGATTATTTGATATACGATGCCGATGATGAGGCGATAACTAATTGGTTAAATAATAACAAAACAAAAGCGCAATTACTCCCTTTTTCTCTTACAGCAAAAACATTGAGTCAAGGAGCAGTTTTAAAAGATAATACAATACAGATGAACGTAAATAAAGAAAAGGTGACTATGGATATTTCTAAAATGACATTACAAGGGAAGCACAATACAAAGAATGCAATGGCTGCTTCTATGGCTGCTCAAATGATGAAAGCTAGAAGACAAGTGATTAAAGAAAGTTTGGAGGACTTCGAAGGTGCCGAACATCGTCTTGAAAAAGTGTTGAAAATTAACGGTGTTCAATATATAAATGACTCCAAAGCAACCAATGTAAATGCTACGTTCTATGCTTTAGAGTGTATGGAGGTGCCAACTGTTTGGATTGTTGGAGGAGTAGATAAAGGAAACGATTATATGGATTTAATGCCATTAGTACGTGAAAAAGTCAAAGCAATTATTTGCTTGGGAGTAGACAATACAAAGATCATCCATATGTTTGAAGAAGTAGTTGATCTGCTTGTAGAGACAGAGAGTGCATCCGAAGCTGTAAAATTGGCATATAAAATAGCGACCAAAGGTGAGGCTGTTTTGTTGTCACCTGCTTGTGCAAGTTTCGATTTGTTTGAGAGTTATGAAGACAGAGGAAGACAATTTAAAAATGCAGTAAGAAATTTGTAAAAACCTAGAAAAGTAAAAGGTATGAAACCGAAGGATATTTTCAAACATTTACAAGGAGATCGGGTGTTATGGGCGCTGATTGCCATTGTTGCTGTTTTCTCATTTATGCCTGTGTATAGTGCTAGTACAAATGATGTGTATGTAGTGGGTGTTGGCTCAACAGTAGGGCATTTGGTTAAACATGCAGTTTTGTTGTTAATGGGGTTTGCAATCATGTTTGGAGTACATAAAATACCCTATCGATATTTTAGTGGTGGCGCTGTGCTGCTGTATCCTGTTGTAATTGTGTTGTTAATTTATACACTTGCCCAAGGTACCACAATTGGAGGTGCCAATGCTAGCAGGTGGATACGTGTTCCTATAGTCGGATTTGGTTTTCAAACATCTACACTAGCTGCTTTGGTATTGCTTGTTTACGTAGCGCGTTACTTGGCTAAAAATAAAGACCGAGAAATACGATTTAAATCTAGTTTTTTTCAACTTTGGACGCCAGTAGGAATTGCCTTATTCCTTATTTTACCCGCCAATTTTTCAACAACAGCTATCTTGTTTTTTATGATATTGGTACTAGTGTTTTTAGGTGGTTATCCCGTAAAATATATAATTTCCATCATAGGAGTTGGTGTTGGAATGCTGTTGATTTTCGTATTGATAGCAAAAGCCTTTCCAGATGCCATGCCGAACCGTGTGAATACATGGCAAAGTAGAATTGAAAATTTTTCGGACCCAAATCAAAAAGAAGGTTATCAAGTTGAAAAAGCAAAAATTGCAATTGCAACAGGAGGTTTGTCGGGCAAGGGGCCAGGAAAAAGTGTTCAGAAAAATTTTCTTCCGCAATCTACTTCAGATTTTATTTATGCAATAATAATTGAAGAATACGGTATGATCGGTGGTGTTGGAATTTTGAGCTTTTATTTTATGTTACTCATGCGAATTCTAGTAGCGGCAAAAAAAGCAGGAACTGTATTTGGAACCATGTTGGTAATCTCCATTGGGATTCCTATTATTTTTCAAGCTATGATTAATATGGCTGTAGCTACCAATATACTGCCAGTTACCGGGCAAACGCTGCCGTTGATAAGTAGTGGAGGTACCTCTATATGGATGACGTGTTTTGGCTTGGGAATCATTTTAAGTGTGTCTTCGGCAAATGAAGTTACAGAAGAGGAATTAGCTATCGAAAGTGAAGATCCGTTGTCGATTCTTCATGAAACCATTGAATAAAAAAAACAGTAGAAAAGTGGCAGATAAGGATCTAAATATATTAATAAGTGGTGGAGGTACAGGAGGGCATATATATCCTGCTATTGCAATTGCTAATGAACTAAAAGTTCGTTTTCCTAACGCAAACTTTTTGTTTGTGGGAGCAAAGGATAGAATGGAGATGGAAAAAGTTCCAAACGCAGGATATGCAATAAAAGGACTTTGGATTTCTGGAGTGCAAAGAAAATTAACCCTTGCCAATCTGTCTTTTCCTTTTAAACTGTTAGATAGTTTGTGGAAAGCGAAACAAATAGTTCGAAAGTTCAAGCCAGACGTAGTCATTGGGACAGGTGGATTTGCAAGTGGTCCAGTATTGTATGTGGCCGCGAAAAAAGGAATTCCTAGCCTGATACAAGAGCAAAACTCGTATCCGGGAATCACCAATAAATTACTGGCTAAAAAAGCAACTACTATTTGTGTAGCTTATGATAAATTGGAACGGTTCTTTCCTGCTAGAAAAATAGTGAAGACAGGGAATCCTGTACGTCAAGACTTGTTGAATGTAGCTACGAAAAGAGAGGAGGCATTAGCGTATTTCGGATTGGATACCACTAAAAAAACGTTGTTAGTGATAGGTGGAAGTTTAGGAGCTCGAAACATAAATAAACTAATAGGCGAATCTTTAGAATGGTTGCAGGAATTAGAAGTTCAAGTGCTCTGGCAAACAGGAAAACTCTATTTCGATACATATAAAAAGTTTGACAAATTGGACGGGGTGCATGTACATGCATTTATAAGTAAAATGGACTTAGCTTATGCAGCTTCTGATTACGTTGTAAGCAGAGCAGGTGCAAGTTCCATTTCTGAACTCTGTATCGTTGGAAAGCCAACAATATTTATCCCATCACCAAATGTGTCTGAAGATCATCAAACAAAAAATGCGATGGCTGTGGTTGAGAACAGTGCAGCATTGTTAGTGAAGGAGGATGCGTTGGATGATTTTCATGCAGTGTTTAAGAAGATGCACAACGATACTATATTGCAGAAAAATTTAACTGCTAATATTAAAAAATTGGCGTTGCCGAAAGCAACCTCAGAAATTGTAGATCAAATTGAAGGGCTGCTCAAAAGAACTGAGCGTTAGAATAATAAAAATATTGAATTGGATTTAAAAAATATACATAGGGTTTATTTTATTGGGGTAGGAGGAATCGGTATGTCTGCAATTGCTCGGTATTTTTGTGAAAATGGAAAGCAAGTAGCGGGGTACGACAAAACGCCTTCCGAAATTACCGATACTCTGATTTTAATAGGTGTTCAGATCCATTTTGAAGACAATGTAGCATTGATTCCTGAAGATTTTAAAAAAAAGGAAGGAACGCTAATCGTATATACACCTGCAGTGCCAGCGAATCATAAAGAATTGAAATTCTTTCAAATTAACGGGTTTGTAACCTTAAAACGAGCACAGATACTTGGTGAAATTACCAAAAACACCTACTGTTTGGGTGTGGCTGGTACGCATGGAAAAACAACTACATCTTCAATATTGGGGCATATTATGAATGTATGTGGCACAGAGGCAACCGCCTTTCTTGGAGGGATTACTGAAAATTATGACTCCAACCTTATCTTAGGTCAGGATAAAGTTTCCGTAGTAGAAGCCGATGAATTTGATCGTTCCTTTTTACAATTGTCGCCTAATATTGCCTGCGTAACCTCTATGGATGCAGATCATCTCGATATTTATGGAGAGAAAGAAGCCTTAGAAACTTCTTTTAAAGAATTCTCTAGCAAAGTTTCAGATACCTTAATCGTAAGTAAAGGTTTGCCGTTAGAAGGACTTACCTATGCTATTGATGAAGAGGCTGACTATATGATTACCAATGTTGTAGTAGAGAAAGGTGCTTACGTATTTGACGTTAAGACCCCTAAAGCAAAATTAGAAGGAGTAGGTTTTGGATTGCCAGGAAGGCACAATCTATCCAACGCTTTAGCTGCCATTGCATTGGCGGAACAGTATGGCTTGTCTTTGCCTGAAATAGCAAAAGCTTTAACGACATTTTTAGGGGTGAAACGAAGGTTTTCCTATAAAATAAAGGAGGAAAACTTTGTGTTGATTGATGATTATGCACATCACCCTACAGAAATAAATGCAGTTGTAGATGCAGTTCGTGAACTCTACCCAGCAAAAGAAGTGTTGGCCGTTTTTCAACCACATTTATATAGTAGAACAAGAGATTTTATCGATGAATTTGCAACGAGTCTCTCTAGGTTTGACGAGTTGTTGCTCTTAGATATTTATCCAGCTAGAGAATTGCCTATTGAAGGCGTCGATTCCAATTGGCTTTTGAATAAAATCAAACTTGACAAAAAGCAATTAATAGCAAAAGAAGACGTCTTAAAAGCAATTAGAAAATCAAATGCTACCGTGGTGGTAATGATAGGTGCAGGAGATATTGGTGTGTTGATAGAAAAAGTGAAATCAACATTGTTGATAAATAACTCAAATACAGAAATTATTTAAAAGTACAATACAGTTTTTATGAAGAAATATATAGTCTATATAAAATGTCTTTTGCTAATTGCTCTTGTGGGTTTTCTGTATGGCTTTAGTTCTCAGAGAAATGCAACACGAATCGTGAAAGAATCGGTTATAGAGTTCGCCAATGGAGAAAACTTATTTCTTTCACATGAAATGGTTAATAAATTGTTAATACAAAATCATGGAGCTCTGAAAAACAAGGCAAAATCCTTAATAAATTTACATGAGTTGGAAAATGTTGTGTTTTCGAATTCACTCGTAGAAGAAGCTAAGATTTTTTTGACCATAGACGGTGTTGTTAAAACCGTAGTTACGCAGCGCACACCTGTAGCAAGAGTTAATACGGGTGTTGAGGTGTATTACATTGACAAGCAAGGGCTTAAAATGCCTTTGTCTGAGAACTATTCGGCAAGAGTTTTGCTCGTTTCCGGGTCCGTTCAAAAAGCTGATGTTGCATCCATATATGCGTTGGTTTCTTTTGTTCAAAAAAATGAGTTTTTAAAAAAAATGATCGTTGGAATTGAGAAAAAAGCCGAAAACGATTATGTTTTACAGACACGAGTATACAATCAAAAAATACAACTCGGAGCAATTCGGGATTTGGATATAAAATTTAAAAAATTAGAAGCTTTTTATAATGAAGTAATTCAAAATAATGAAGTGGAAAAATACAAAACGATTAATTTAAAATACAACAACCAAGTTGTGTGTACAAAGGATTAACTTATGGAAACAAGGACATTCTCAGTTGGCTTAGATATTGGAACGACAAAAATCGTTGCCATGATTGGACGTAAAAATGAGTTTGGAAAACTTGAGATTTTGGGTATAGGAAAAGCCAAAAGCTTAGGTGTGAAGAGAGGCGTAGTCAATAATATTACGCAAACCATACAATCCATACAACAAGCAGTTGAAGAAGCAGAAAGCGTTTCGGGAGATGAGATAAAAGATGTGGTTGTTGGTATAGCTGGGCAACATATTAGAAGTTTACACCATAGTGACTATATTACAAGAGAAGATGCAGATAGAGTAATTGATGAAGACGATATCGATAACCTAGTGAATCAAGTACATAAATTGGTAATGCTTCCAGGAGAAGAGATTATCCATGTATTACCTCAGGATTTCAAAGTTGATAGCCAAGAACATATCAAAGAGACTATTGGTATGTATGGCGGTAGATTGGAAGCAAACTTTCACGTAGTTGTTGGTCAAGTTTCCTCTATCAAAAACATAGGACGCTGTGTTAAAAGCGCAGGCTTAGACCTTTCGGAAATAACATTAGAACCCTTAGCCTCTGCTGCTGCAGTGTTAAGTCAAGAAGAAAAGGAAGCGGGAGTTGCTTTAATTGATATAGGTGGGGGAACCACAGATTTGGCAATCTTTAAAGATGGTATCATAAGACATACAGCCGTAATACCATTTGGAGGAAATGTAATTACTGAAGACATAAAAGAAGGCTGTTCAATTATAGAAAAACAAGCCGAATTATTAAAAGTGAAATTTGGATCCGCATGGCCGGGGGAAAATAAAGAAAATGAAATCGTTTCTATTCCTGGTTTAAGAGGAAGAGAACCCAAAGAAATTACCCTTAAAAACCTTTCAAGAATTATTCATGCACGGATTACCGAGATTATTGAACAGGTATATCTGGAAATAAAAAATTACGGTCATGAAACTCAAAAAGGGAAACTCATAGCAGGAATCGTACTAACTGGAGGAGGTGCACAAGTAAAGCATTTAAAACAATTGGTAGAGTACATAACTGGAATGGATACCAGAATAGGGTATCCAAACGAGCATTTGGCGGGGGGATCAGACGAAAGTTTAAGCAGTCCATCTTTTGCAACAGCTGTAGGACTTCTAATGGTTGGACTTGAAAAACAAGAAAAATCAAAACGAGTTGAAAAACCAGAGCGAGAGAAATTTTCTTTAGGACAAACAGAAGAACCAGAAACCTTAGAAGAAGACCAAATTGAAGAAGTCCAAGAAAATGAAGAGCCACAAGAAGAAAATCCAGCAAAAAAATCAATTTTTGAAAAGTTCTCAGATCGATTTAGAGATTTTTTAGATAATGCTGAATAATTTAGAAATAGATACTAATTATAAAAGAAATACAGTAAAGATGTAAAATAATGGCGTGAGATAAATAGGAATATGCAATTTCACGATATCTAGATTTTACTTTTTTAATCAAAATACAATTAACCATTTAACCATCAAAAAGATACAGTTATTATGAACAGCACAGAATTCGATAACATTTCATTTGATATGCCGAAGTCACAATCGAATACCATTAAGGTAATTGGTGTAGGTGGCGGCGGTAGCAATGCTGTAAACCATATGTTTCAGCAAAACACAAGAGGGGTAGACTTTGTAATCTGTAATACAGATGCGCAAGCCCTTGAGAATAGTCCTATCCCAAACAAAATACAACTAGGTGTTTCATTAACATCGGGTCTCGGTGCTGGAGCCAACCCAGAAGTAGGAGAAGAAGCTGCTATCGAAAGCTTGGAAGAGATTCGAAACATATTGACTACCCAAACAAAGATGGTGTTTATTACCGCAGGAATGGGAGGAGGAACCGGAACTGGAGCCGCACCAATCATAGCGAAAATAGCCAAGGATTTAGATATTCTTACCGTAGGAATCGTAACCATGCCGTTTCAGTTTGAAGGTAGAATGCGTACCAAACAAGCGCAAAAAGGAGTTGATGAATTACGTCAAAATGTAGACTCATTAATCGTTATCAATAACAATAAATTACGCGAAGTCTATGGAAACTTAGGTTTTAAAGCTGGATTCTCGAAAGCTGACGAAGTGCTGTCGACAGCTTCAAGAGGAATTGCAGAAGTAATTACACATCACTATAAACAAAATATAGATTTACACGATGCCAAAACCGTATTGTCTAATAGTGGAACGGCCATTATGGGTTCTTCGAAAGAAAGTGGTACCAATAGAGCAAAAAATGCGATAGTTAAAGCGTTGGACTCTCCACTTTTAAATGATAATAAAATTACAGGAGCCAAAAACGTATTGTTGCTTATTATCTCCGGTAAAGTTGAAGTAACTCTAGATGAAATTGGAGAAATCAATGATTTTATCCAAATAGAAGCTGGCTATGATGCTAATATTATCATGGGAGTTGGTGAAGATGAAGATTTGGAAGATGAAATTGCAGTAACTGTTGTAGCAACCGGGTTTGCAGCAGATCAGCAATGTGAAATTACAGATACTGAAGCAAAGAAAATAATACATACACTTGAAGACGAGCAAAAAGCAATCTATAGCTTTGAAGAGAAAAACACCCTAAAGGAACAAATTTTAAATAGACAGGAAGAAACACCTGTTGCGGAAAATAAAATTGTCCATATGTTGGGTGAAGAAGAAGAAGAGGTGCCAAATGCAATTGTGAAGACAACTAGTTTTATTCAAAACCTTGATGTTGAATATGAGGAAATTCAAAAGAATGAAATAGAGATTAAAGCTAAAGAAGAGCAAATTAAATTAACAAGTATAAGTGACACAGACAATTTTGTTATTGAAGATATTGTCGTTAATGAGCCTGAGGTCGTGGAGGATGAACCTGTTCAAATGGACTTATTATTTGATTTGCCAATCGTTGATCCTGTTGAAGTGGTGGCGGAAAAACCTGAAGCTCCTGTATATTTTAATTTGGATGATACTACTGAAGAATTCATCAACAATATTGAAGTAAACGATGTTGAAGTAGTAACAGCAGCTGAGGAGGAAACTATAAAGAGATATACACTTGAAGAAACAAGTGAAATTGACGTCAATGAAATTGAAGTAAATGGACATATAGAAGTGAAAAACGAGGAGCCGGAGATTAAAAGATATAGCTTAACCGATTTCGAAATAGAACCTACCATTAAAAATGCCTCCACAATAGATGTTAAAAATATTAATGTTGTAGACGCTCAAGAAGTAAAAGAAACGGTTGTTGAAGAAGATGAAGGCCTTGTGTTTACAGTTAAAACTACAGAACCAATTGAAGTCGAAAATAATGAAGAAGAAGCAAAAGAGGTAAGTCCATTGGATGCTACCATCTCCGAAATTCAAAAGCGTTCTCATTCCAGGAGAGAAAAGATGAAGAATTTCAACTACAAATTTATGAACAACGTAAGTCAGAATGTCGATGACATAGAAAAACAACCTGCGTACAAACGCATGGGAGTAGATTTAAATGAATCCAATACATCCGACGGAACAAAATCCAGAACCACATTAAGCTTAGATGCTAACGACGAAATACAGTTGAGGTCAAACAATTCATTTCTACACGACAATGTAGATTAAGGTATTTACCCCTAAAGATTTTAATTCCCGCCTAGGCGGGAATTTTTTTCAGCCTAATACACTATAATTTGGGAGCTTACAGATAATGCAACGTGTTCAAATTCGATTTGTACAATATACAAACCATCAGGAATAGTGTTGAGTAGAAATACTGATGTCTCCCAGGTTGCAATGAGTTGGCCTGAAACATTGAGTAGGGTTACTTTGAGAATGTTATGGTTCGAATTTATATGGAGCGCACGACTTGCACTATCATACCAGACAATACCGGTTTCGTTAGAATCCTCATTCAATTCATTAGTGCTTAAATCTGAATTGCTTAATGTAGAGAATGCTCTAAACAGGAACTCATTTCCCTGCCATAAGTTATAATCGTTATAGGTTTTTTCTGCGCTGGGATTAGCGTACAAAGCATAATTATACCAGGTGTCAAGCCCGTTTACTGCATAGGTGCCGTTTAATGTATTTCCCGTTTCCTCGGCATCACTCAATGAATCTTCGTCTGAATTGAGATCCAAATAGTCGGGATGACCATCCCCTTCACTGTCTATAGGGGTAAGGCCGCCATTGTAGGCATTATCTATCCCATCCGTATAATTTCCTGTCAAACTCACCATGCTATTAGTTGCTTGCGCTTCAATGGTGTCTGGAACTCCGTCATTGTCAGAGTCTAAATCCAATGAATTTATAACACCATCACCATCGTAATCGAAATTGTATAAATTGCGGACTTCATTAATGGTTAGTGCAATATCTTTATAATGCAGTATCTCATCCAGATATCCTTTAAAATAAAGTCCATCTGAATTCGATATGATGGAAGAATCAATACTTCCCCCAAAACCACTTTCTCCGGTATGTTGAGATATTTCTGTACCTTCTCCTGAACTAGGTACATCAATTGCTTCCGAGGCGTTAAGATAAACAGTAGTAGTTCCGTAATCAAAAACCATAACTATATGATACCAGATATTGGCTGTAATGGGTGCAGCAGATGTTGCCTGACTGTCGACATTAGAAGAAGTCCTAATTTCGATATGACCTGAGGTGTTTATAAAAAGAATTATTCCATTGGCGCTGGCACCTTCTTCAAAAAGAACCTGTACTGAATCAAAGGAAGTAGCAGTGGTTTTAAACCATAAGGATACGCTTAACCTGTTAAACGAATCATGCATAAAGGTATCCCCAGTGGAATATTGCAAATAATAGTTGCCCGATGTCATATCAATTGAATAGCCGGTATTGTGAGGCGTGTCTGTACTATAAAGTGGAGTAATAGTGTTACTTAGATCGTCATGATCGTGTGCGTTTTGGGAACTGTCGTCCAAGTTTTGGCTGTCAAAATTCCAATAGGCCTCATAATTTGGGGTCACTGCATTCTCAACAACGTCAAGAATACCATCATTGTCGTCATCTAGATCGTTGCCGTTTATAACACCGTCGCCATCTGTGTCAGTATTGAAGATATAATAATTTAGCAAGGGGTCGCTGTTGGTTAAATAACTGTAGAAGTCGTAGTTTGAAATTGGTAAAGCGCTAACAAGAGTTGTTACTATTAAAAAACAAAGCGTAGTGTACTTTTTAAGCATAATTATGAAATTTGTAATTAATTGCGGTAAATTTAGCTATAAAACCTTGCGCGTAAAAGTATATTTATAAATAAAACACTGTATAGACATGTGTTGTTTAAGTATGCGTCATGAGAGAATGTTGTATTTTACTATCTTTGTTTTTCAAAAAAGAAAGCAAATGAGTTTACAGAAAAAAATAATGGAGCAGTTAAAAGCTGCTATGAAATCAAAAGACAGCGTTGCGTTAGAATCGTTAAGAGCCATTAAATCTGCCATTTTATTGGCGCAAACAGAGAGTGGAGCGAAAGAAGAAATTTCTGAGGATCAGGAATTGAAAATACTTCAAAAACTTGTAAAACAACGGAAAGACAGCGCCGTATTATTTAAAGAACAAGGACGCGATGACTTAGCTGCTCCTGAATTGGCACAGGCGGAAGTTATTGCACAGTTTTTACCGGAGCAGATGAGCGAAGCTGACATCAAAGAAGTTGTAACGGGGATTATTGCCCAGATAGGAGCATCTGGCATGAAAGATATGGGAAAAGTAATGGGTATGGCCTCAAAACAACTCGCAGGAAAAGCTGATGGGAAAACAATCTCTGCCCTAGTAAAAGCTGCTTTGGTATAGTGGTATGGTCTGCTTGTTTTGCGGTTATGCAGTCTTTTGGCTTAGTCTTGAAAATTAGAATATTTAAAGGTTTCCAATACTGTAAAAAAAATAGTACATTCGCACTTAATTGGCCTCGTAGTTCAACTGAATAGAATATCAGATTTCGGCTCTGAGGGTTGCAGGTTTGAATCCTGCCGGGGTCACGAATAAATACAAAGCCTTAAAGAAATCAAGAAGCTCGCTTCATTGATTTCTTTAAGGCTTTGTATTTTCAAAGCGGAGCTTTGTCAGGAAAGGCGCAGCCAATCCTGAGATTCGTGCATCGTCTTTGAAAGAACTTCATTGATTTCTTTAAGGCTTTGTATTTTCAAAGCGGAGCTTTGTCAGGAAAGGCGCAGCCAATCCTGAGATTCGTGCATCGTCTTTGAAAGAACTTCATTGATTTCTTTAAGGCTTTGTATTTTCAAAGCGGAGCTTTGTCAGGAAAGGCGCAGCCAATCCTGAGATTCGTGCATCGTCTTTGAAAGAACTTCATTGATTTCTTTAAGGCTTTGTATTTTCAAAGCGGAGCTTTGTCAGGAAAGGCGCAGCCAATCCTGAGATTCGTGCATCGTCTTTGAAAGAACTTCATTGATTTCTTTAAGGCTTTGTATTTTCAAAGCGGAGCTTTGTCAGGAAAGGCGCAGCCAATCCTGAGATTCGTGCATCGTCTTTGAAAGAACTTCATTGATTTCTTTAAGGCTTTGTATTTTCAAAGCGGAGCTTTGTCAGGAAAGGCGCAGCCAATCCTGAGATTCGTGCATCGTCTTTGAAAGAACTTCATTGATTTCTTTAAGGCTTTGTATTTTCAAAGCGGAGCTTTGTCAGGAAAGGCGCAGCCAATCCTGAGATTCGTGCATCGTCTTTGAAAGAACTTCATTGATTTCTTTAAGGCTTTGTATTTTCAAAGCGGAGCTTTGTCAGGAAAGGCGCAGCCAATCCTGAGATTCGTGCATCGTCTTTGAAAGCGCTTCATTGATTTCTTTAAGGCTTTGTATTTTCAAAGCGGAGCTTTGTCAGGAAAGGCGCAGCCAATCCTGAGATTCGTGCATCGTCTTTGAAAGCGCTTCATTGATTTCTTTAAGGCTTTGTATTTTCAAAGCGGAGCTTTGTCAGGAAAGGCGCAGCCAATCCTGAGATTCGTGTGTTAGGTAAATAAAACTTTTGTATATTTAATGAGTCGCATTCGCCCTGAATGGTTGAGAATAGTGATTGTAGTATGGTGTTGTAGCGAAGTGCAATAGGACATTGAACGAATTGTCATAACAGTGTTGTTTTAAATCAAAGCTTAAAAACCATCATATGAAAAACTATCTTTTATTTTCCTTAATAGCATTTCTCGTTATATCTTGTCAAAATTCGCCTACGAACTACGATGTGGTTATCCTAAACGGTCGTGTGATGGATCCGGAAACCAATTTCGATGCCGTTAGAAATGTTGGAATTGTAGGCGATAAAATTGTAACGATTACTGAAGCGGCCATTAAAGGGAAAGAAACCATTGACGCCACTGGTCATGTGATCACTGCCGGATTTATTGATACCCAAAACCACGGACATGGTCTAAAATGGAATGCCAAGATAGGATTGCGTGACGGGGTAACCACTCCTTTAGATTTAGAAGCTGGAAACCTAAACGTAGCACAGTTCTACGAAGAAAGGACAAACAACTGGCCAGTGAATTATGGAGCTGCTGTTTCCCATGAGGCCATTCGTATGAAGGTCTTAGACAAGATGAAAATGGATGCACCTGTAGATGCCAGTCACCTTTTAAAAGTCTATAGAGGTGCCTCTTATGATGAAAATGGCGTTCCAGACTGGGCAGAAACCCGTTCTACGTTAGCACAGATTAACGAAATCATGGCTATTGCCGACGAAGAATTTCGACAAGGTGCCCTTACAGCTGGATCTACTATGGGGTATATGGCGAAAGGCGCTTCAACTTTGGAAGTGTTCAATTATCAAAAAGTAGCGGCAAATTACGGAAGAGCTAGTAGTTTCCATGTGCGTTTGCTCGGTAACAACAGTCCGCCATATGAAGGAAATCTTGGTTCCTTTGAGCAATTGGTAAATGGAATGGCGTTGGACGCTCCTGTACTGTTTAGTCATAATGCTTATCAAGGTTGGTGGGAAGTTGAAGAACATGCGCAATTGTTTCGAAAGCAAGGCAAAAATGTTTGGTCTGAATATTATCCATATATCTGTGGTTCCTCTACCATTGGTTCAGAATTCTTAACACCTGAAGGAATCAAATTAATAGGGAGTGATTACAGTCATATGCAAGATCCGAGAACAGGGGAGGCATATACAGAAGCAACCTATAAAGCACAGGTTGCAAAAGATCCCGGCTATACCATTATACTTTGTTTTCCTGTAAAGGAAGAGTGGTTAAAACTCTTTTTAGAAGTACCACATATGACTGTGGCGGGAGATGCTATGCCTGGAACCGATATCAACGGAGAATGGCTCAAGTGGGAAGATGGATATGACAAATATGTTGGTCACCCAAGAACAGCAGGTTCCCATGCGAAAACCTTTCGATTGGCAAGAGAAAATAAAGTTCCGCTTATGCAAACTATTTCTCAAAACAGCTATTGGGCAGCCTTGCATTTAGGAGATGCAGGTTTGGGGTCTATGAAAGTTCGCGGAAGAATGCAAGAAGGTATGATAGCTGATATTACCATTCTTAATCCAAAAACCATCACGGACAATGCGACCTATGTATTGGGTGAAAATGGGAGGCCATCCACTGGAATTCCATATGTGTTAGTAAGTGGAGTTGTTATGGTCGATAATTCTAAAGTGGTAGAAGGGAAGAATCCTGGTAAACCAATTCGTTACCCAATAGAAGAAAAAGGAAGATGGCTGCCTCTGGAAAGAACCTCTTATTTGGAAAATTTACTCGCACCAGATATTCCAGAGGATTTACATGACCATGGTGTGGAATAGTCTTGTTTCTAGTAAATCAATTTAACAGTTCATAATCATAAACTAACGAGTATGGAAAAACTAGTATTTAGTGTTTTTATGTTGATCTCTACGATGGGTTTTTATGCTCAAGAGCAAAAAAAATCTTTGGATGAGATAGCTAAAGAAATGTCGAACCCAACATTGCCCTTGTTCAATTTGTCCATGTTTTATGACTATCAGCAAATGACCGGTAATTTGCAGGGAGCTTCTGATCAAACTGTCAATTTATTTGGAATTCAGCCTCCTTTGCCATTTCCTATGAAAAACGGTAAAAACTTATTAATCCGTCCTTTACTTAGCTTTAATTTTGCAGCTCCAGTATATGGGACAAACGGATTTGAATCTGCAGGGGGGATACAGTTTGGTGATCTTCCGCTCGACATATTATTTGCAGGAACCAATAAAAAAACGGGATTCATGTTTGGATATGGGGCTATTGCAAATATACCAACAGCGAGTACAGATAAACTAAGAGGCGAATGGAGATTGGGACCTTCTGTGTTACTGGGTTCCATTAAAAAATATGTATTTGTACTGGTTGCCAATACCTCTTTTCAATTGAGTGGAGATAACAAACAAGCCGTAATGGGTGGGCAATATGTTTTTGCAGCTCCTTTAGGGAATGGTTGGCAGTTTGTAGCCTCTCCTCCCTATGCTTTCAATTGGGAAACCGGCGATTTGACCTTGCCCATTGGAGGAGGACCTTTTAGAACAATTATGATGGGAGATACACCAGTTAAGATAGGTGTGCAATTTAACTATTATGTTGCACAGCCAGACCCTTTTGGGCCAGATTGGGGGATTCGATTCAATATCACACCAAGTTTGAAACGACCTTGGTAAGTTCAATCTTTAATTGTCTTGTATGAAAATAAAAATTACGCTTGTATTGTTGTTTAGTTCATTTCTAATCAATGCCCAAAAAGATGCTAAACGTTCTGGAAACCTAGAAGGGCCAGAAAACGTAGAACACCAAATTGAAAAACGAAACCATCAAAAGACACTATTTGAAGGTCCTCAATCTCTACAAACGTATACGCAGTGGAAAAAAGACTTGAAAAAGAAACACGGATTGTCTTTTGGAGCCAGCGCCATCATGCTCTATCAAAATGCGAATAATACAACAGGAAGTGATTGTAATGCATTGGGTGGTGTGTATCGTTTTATGGGGAGCTGGGAATTGGTAGGTAGAGGAACCGGTCATACCGGACGTTTGGACATCCGGGTAGAGAACCGTTCTAATTTTTCAGGTTTTCTAGCACCCTCTCAGCTCAGTGGACAGGTAGGTATGGTGCCTTTGAATTCCGGTTTTGCCTATTCTCATAATTTCAAAACCGATTTGGCGGTATTTAGCTGGGTTCAGATGTTTGGGAACAATTCGGGTGGATTTGCCGTCGGAAGATTAGCTTTTGATGTCTATTTAGATCCAACAGCATTTCAAACCTTTTCGCGTTCCTTTGTCAACAGAGCTTTTATTTTGAATGCCTCAGCACCAACCACAGGAATAGGGGCTTTAGGAGCTGTCGTGAAAGGGTATGTTTCTGAAAAAATATGGTTGGGAGGTCAAATTTATGATGCCAATGCTGCCAGTGGATCTTTCGATTTTGAAACCGTTAAAATGAACGAATGGATGCGTGCTTTTGAAGTTGGTTTTACCCCTTCAAGAGACCGTCAAAAACAAGATAAGATACAACTCTCGTATTGGTTTAAAGATGCCCGATTTGCCGCCGGTATCCCAAAAGGGCAAGGACTTTTGTTCTCTACCACCTATGGAGTCAATCCGAAATTGCTGACCTTCTTTAAATTTGGAACCAATGACGGTGGAGGTGGTGTCGCTGCCAAGAATACCCTGAGTACAGGAGTAGAGTACAAGCCCCAAGCCTACCATGCCTTTGCATTTGCTGCTGGTTGGGCAGAACCCACAGCTGTTTTAGCCGATAAAGATGAATATGCGGTGGAATTGAGTTATACAGCGTATCTGATGCGATGGATATCCGTGATGGCTGATTTTCAGTTTTTAAAGAATCCAACTAGTAATCCATCAGAAGACAGTGCCTTTGTCTTTGGTTTTAGAACCATTGTCAACCTGTAACAGGCAAATAAAAATTAACTATATTTACGAGAGTGTTATTTTTAACCGAAACACTTTCGAAACATTTAACCCCCATTCCTATGAAATCTAACTTACTTTATTTAGCTTCAATAACTGCACTGCTGTTTTCTTGTCAACCAGGAAAAGAACAGCCAAAAGCTCTCGATCCTGTTGAAATTGCTCAATTGGCAGACACCTTAAACCTTAAAGAAAATCAATATGCTGATTTGTTGGGGGATAAAAGCAATGAACAGACTAAAAGAGACTTGTTTTTTAGAAAAATTCATTTACAAAAAAGAGCGATTGATAGTCTTACAACGCAAAATTTGGGACTGGCTAAAGAAAATGATATTTTGAACAAAGCAAATGAAAAGCCCGCTTTGACAAAACAAGAAAGAGGTATTCAAAATATGGTGCACCATATGCATAAGTCTTGGATTGCTTTGGCGAAAACTAAAGATCCTGAAGAAATATTAAAATACTTTAACGACAAATACCTAATCAGTAGAATTACTATCAAT
Source organism: uncultured Flavobacteriaceae bacterium (assembly GCA_943789365.1). Lineage (GTDB taxonomy): Bacteria > Bacteroidota > Bacteroidia > Flavobacteriales > Flavobacteriaceae > Flavicella. The sequence goes on from CALSTV010000001.1 coordinate 2,518,565, forward strand.
GACGATAATACCGCATCGGTTTCACGTTTTTCTCATGAAGACTTTCAAGCGTATATTGAGCAAGAAATTTTAGGAGAAGAAGGGCTCACGATTGAATTTTCGGACGTTGATTTCTTAGATATTGAAATCAAAGACAATAGTTATTTCAATATTGCTTACAAATGTATGATGGGGGCGTATAAAGGGGATCGATTGATAGAAACCAATTCTTTATTGGTAAGTATAACCGGTAAAAATATAAATGGTAAATGGGGAATCTCTAGTTATTCATGGGTGAACTTTAAATACCAATAGAAGTGAAACTATTTATGAAGAAACACCTACTGCTCATTTTCTTTTTGTACACGGTTATTTCCTTTGCTCAAGAGGAAGTTGACGAATGGGACAGTTGGTTTATGCAATCTGTCAAAGTCAATGTTGACGGAGGAGAAGATTGGCGCTATTCATTCGATTTGCAATGGCGCGCCAAAAACAATAGTCGTACTTTAGATAGGGTATTGTTAGAGGGGGCTTATTATTACTCACCAAATAAGAAATGGGACATAGTTCCCGATTTAAGGATTAGCAAAGAGCCTACCGAAATTGAATACCGACCAGGGTTAGGTGTTGTACGTAAAATGTATTGGGGAACTGATGGTGTGATGCGTAATAGCTTGTCACATCAAGTTAAATACCAAGCCGATATCAATCCAACCGATGTACAGCATGGACTTCGTTATATATTGTTTTACAATTATGTGGTCAATCCTAAATTCTTTGTAGGAGGTGTGGCTGGAGGTTTTTATCGTTGGAGCGATGCATTTAACGGGGTGCAATTTGTACGGACTGGATTTAGCGGTTCCTATGTTTTTAATGAATACAATACGGTTACCTTACTCAATGCCATTGGTTTTGAAAACAGAGGAGATCAATGGACCTATTCATATAATTTATTGTTAGGTTTGACTATTAGAATTAAAAGGGATTACAAGTTTAGAGAGCCGGAAATATTTAGTTTCTAGAGGAAGTAAAAATTGCTTACTTGGTGGTCTATATGAAATTTACAGTGCTCTGAAGTGTGTCAATTCAAAAATAACTTTCGGTAGAAGCGTTTAGTTTAATGATTCAAAACAAAAAAGACTGCCTTTTCAGACAGTCTTAGTGTTATGATTTGAAACGATTTCTATTACATCATTCCTGGCATACCACCACCCATTGGAGGATGTGCGTGGTCTGTTCCACCAGCAGCTTCAGTTTTAATATCAGAAACTGTACATGCAGTTGTTAAAATCATTCCGGCAACAGAAGCAGCATTTTCAATAGCGATTCTAGTTACTTTTGTGGGGTCAATAATTCCTGCAGACAACATTTGAACGAATTCACCAGTTTTTGCATTGAATCCATAATCTTTCTTTCCTTCGATAACTTTAGAAACCACAACAGAACCTTCTCCGCCAGCATTTTCAACAATTTGTCTCAATGGCTCTTCAATTGCTCTATCTAAGATGTTAATTCCAGTTTGTTCGTCTGCGTTTTCTGCATTTGCCTTGCTCAAGGCTCCTTTTGCTCTTACCAAAGCAACACCACCACCAGCAACAATTCCTTCCTCTACGGCAGCTCTTGTTGCGTGTAATGCATCATCAACACGGTCTTTCTTTTCTTTCATTTCAATCTCGCTGGCAGCACCAACATACAATACGGCAACACCTCCAGCTAATTTAGCCAAACGCTCTTGTAGTTTTTCTTTATCGTAGTCAGAAGTTGTCGTTTCAATCTGTGCTTTGATTTGTTGAACTCGTGAATTGATAGTTTCAACTTCACCAGCTCCGTTTACCACAGTTGTGTTGTCTTTGTCAATGGTAACACGCTCCGCAGTACCTAGCATTTCAATTGTAGTACCTTCTAGAGTAAGTCCTCTTTCTTCAGAAATAACAGTTCCTCCAGTTAAGATAGCAATATCTTCTAACATTGCTTTTCTTCTATCACCAAAACCAGGTGCTTTTACGGCGGCAATTTTCAATGCGCCTCTCAATTTATTCATTACTAAAGTTGCTAACGCTTCGCCATCCACATCTTCAGCAATAATTAATAGAGGTTTTCCCGATTGAGAAATAGGCTCCAACACAGGAAGTAACTCTTTAAGTGAAGATATTTTTTTCTCGAATAATAAAATGTATGGATTTTCTAAGTCTGCCAACATTTTTTCTGTGTTGGTTACAAAGTAAGGAGATAAATAGCCTCTGTCGAATTGCATTCCTTCAACGATATCTACATAAGTATCTCTACCTTTTGCCTCTTCTACGGTAATGACACCTTCTTTACCTACTTTTCCAAAAGCTTCTGCGATAAGGTCACCAATAGTTTCATCATTATTTGCTGAAATAGAAGCAACTTGCTTAATTTTATCGGATTTATTACCTACTACTTCTGATTGGCTTTGCAATTCTGATACAATTGCTGCTACAGATTTGTCAATTCCTTTTTTCAAGTCAAGTGGATTTGCACCAGCAGCTACATTCTTTAGGCCTTCTTTTACGATAGCTTGTGCTAAAACTGTGGCAGTTGTAGTACCATCACCTGCTAGGTCGTTGGTTTTTGAAGCTACTTCCTTAACCATCTGTGCTCCCATATTTTCAATTGGGTCTTCCAGTTCAATTTCTTTAGCAACACTCACACCATCTTTTGTGATAGATGGTCCTCCAAATGATTTTTCAATCACAACATTTCTTCCTTTAGGACCTAATGTTACTTTTACTGCGTTTGCCAATGCATCAACACCACGTTTCAATCCGTTGCGTGCATCGATGTCAAATTTTATTTCTTTTGCCATTGTTAGGTATTTTTATTTAGGCTAATGCCTTGAATTTGTTGAATTATTTCAAAAAGTAAATTGAGTTTATACGATAGCGAAAATGTCGCTTTCTCTCATGATTAAGTAATCAGTACCTTCCAATTTTAGCTCTGTTCCAGCATATTTTCCGTACAAGACAGTGTCACCAACTTGAACGGTCATAGGTTCGTCTTTCGTTCCTTTTCCAACAGCGATCACTGTTCCTTTTGAAGGTTTTTCTTTTGCAGAGTCGGGAATGATTAATCCAGATGCTGTTGTTGTTTCTGCAGCCAATGGTTCTACCAATACTCTATCTGCTAATGGTTGAATCTTAATGTTACTCATTGTATAAATTTTTATGTTTGTTTTTTGTTCGTTGTCTAATGCTCATCTAAAAATGTGCCAATTGGTTTTGTGTGTCATTTTGTAAAAAAAAATGCCAAGGTGTCATTAACCTCGGCATTTAATAGTTACAACAATGTATTTGTTGTTGTTATTCTTCAGTTTCTTTAGGAGCTTCGTCTTGTAAAACTGGAAGTTGTGCCGGTGCTTCTTCTTCCTCTTGAACTCTGTTGTTCAAAGTTTCTTCTAATTGAGAATCTTGTGAGTTCTGACCTTCTCTAGGGATAACAAAGTTAGAGAGTAAAATCAATGCCATAAGAGAAATTGCTAAAGTCCAAGTACCTTTATCCAGAAAGTTATTCGTGCTTTGAACACCTCCCATAGATTGAGATCCACCACCACCGAAAGAAGAAGATAAACCACCTCCTTTTGGGTTTTGAACCATAATTAACAATACTAGCAACACGGCTACAATTAGGATGAGTATTAAAAACAACGTGTAAGTCATAATTTATTTATTTTTTAGATATTCTATTTTCTTAATTTGGTCTGCAAAGAAACCACTTTTTTCTGGATATTTCAAAATTAATATTTGATAGGCCTTTATCGCATTGTCATATTTTTTTTGTTCCAAATACACTCTAGCCAAAGTTTCCGTCATAAATCGAGCGTTCTCAGCAGGGTATACAGTGGTTTGGTCTGCCATTTTTTCTTTTTTTACTGGCTGAATACTGGGGTTTTGGTCGATAAAACGTTCTATTAAATCTTCGTTTTTGTTTAAGGTAGACTCACTATTTTTGTTAGCAGATCGAGAGATGGGTTCTAATTTCGACAATTGTAACCATTCTGTAAACGAATGTGCTTCGTTTTTGTTGAATTCTAACGGAGCACCAACGTTTAATTGTTCAGAAACTGATGGCGACATTTGCTCTTTAGTTTCATCAGTAATTGGTGGATTTTCCGTTTTTATGGACTTAGTAAACCCGCTAATATACTCAAACAAAACCGTTCTGTCGGTAGTTAAAGCTGCAGTTTCTTTTAATACTTTGTTGTATTTGTAGTTGTTATGATCTTTAAGTCCTTTTAAATGCAGTGCCTTTGCCCCTTGAAAATACGGATGTTGTTTGGCAACTTTTTCCAATGCCATCAATTGTTCGTTAGATATGCTTAACGAATTTTGAAGAAGGTTTGTAAATTGTTGCTTATTCATTGTCTTTACTTGTAGGTTTATTATTACCAGTCTGCCACGGATGCGTTGAAGATATCTTGTGTAATTCTGTCAAAGATTTCTTCCAAAGCAGTGTCTAATACAGAACCGGTCAACTGTTGGTTCGCATCAAAATCGTAGAAATGACTAAAGCTTTTTTCAAAATCCTTTTTAGTGTCTAAAGTATTGTAAAAACGAACATTAATGACAATCGTTAATCTACTTTGAGCAGCTGTTTGCTCAGCAGTAGCCGTCATAGGAGTAACTCGGTAATTTGTGATCTCTCCTTCAAAAAAGAGGTCTCCATTAGAATTCACGAGGCTTAAATTTGTTTGTGTTAAAAACAAATCTTGCAAAGCCTGTGTAAATTTCTGGCTCAATCCAGGTTCTACTAACTGCGCATTGTTTGGGAAATAGTTAATTTGGATAGTCTTAGCATTTCCGGTATCACCTCCTGTAAAAGAATAAATACCACAACTAGTAGTTGTTAGGAACATACATAGAAATGAAATTAGTATTGATTTGGTCATGGATTGCTGTGTTCTACGTAGTTAATTTCAAACAAAGTAACGATTATTGTATGAGAGTTTCAACTTTTTATAGTTTTACTTTAAGGTTTATAAATCGTATTGTTTTATTTTACGATAAAGTGTACGTTCGGAAATTCCCAATTCTTTGGCAGCGAGTTTTCTTTTGTTTTGATTTCTTTCCAAAGATTTTTTTATCATCTCTATTTCTTTTTCGTGCAAAGAATAAGATTCGTCCTCTTCTATAGTTTCTATATATTCATATTCAGAAGTTTGTTGGACGGGATTGGGCTGTTGGAACTGTATAAGCTCTACATTTTGCTCAGCGTTAAATTCTCCTGTATACTCTTTTTGAATGCGTTCAATGAGCGGTAAATTGTTTTGAATTACATCATCGCTATTGCCTTTGCCAATTAAATCTAAGGTTAGTTTTTTTAAGTCGTTGATGTCTTTTTTCATTTCGAACAACGCTTTATACATTACGTCGCGTTCTTCAGCGAATTTCGTATCGTTTTCAGATTTACTTTCAATAAGTACTGGAAGGTTGTTGTAATTCGGGAGGTATTGCATGAGTTTTTCGACACCTACATTTCTGCTTTCTTCAACCACAGATATTTCTTCAGCAATATTTCGCAATTGTCTTATGTTTCCTGGGAAGCTGTAGTTGATAAGTAAATTTACTGCAGCTTCGTCTAAACGAATCGTTGGCATTCTGTACTTTTGAGCAAAGTCGGAAGCAAATTTTCTGAACAGCAAATGAATGTCGTTTTCTCTTTCTCGTAGCGGTGGTAATTTGAGTTCAATGGTGCTCAATCTATAAAAAAGATCTTCTCTGAATTTTCCTTTCTGAATAGCTTCCTGCATTTTTAAGTTCGTAGCAGCCACGATTCGAACGTTTGTCTTCTGAACATTTGAAGATCCAACTTTGATAAATTCTCCGTTTTCTAATACACGTAACAACCTCACTTGCGTTGTAAGTGGTAATTCGCCCACCTCATCTAAAAAGATCGTTCCTCCATCGGCAACTTCGAAATATCCTTTTCGCGTGTTTGTCGCTCCTGTAAAAGCTCCTTTTTCATGACCAAATAACTCACTGTCAATAGTTCCCTCTGGAATAGCACCACAATTTACAGCTATATAATTTGCGTGTTTTCTATGGGATAATTGATGGATGATCTTAGGAATGGTTTCTTTACCAACCCCACTTTCACCTGTGACTAAAACAGTGATATCCGTCGGAGCCACACGCATTGCTTTGGAAAGACATCTGTTCAGTTTTTCGTCGTTTCCAATAATTTCAAATCGTTGTTTTATTGTAGTAAGTCCTTCCATGTTTCTTATTAATATCCCATTTAGGTTCTATGTTCTTGTGTGCCTTTTTTTTAGTTTGGCTAGAGTTAGTTTCAAGTTTCAAGTTTCAAGTTTCAAGTTTCAGGTTTCAGGTTTCAGGTTTTTTTTCGTTTTTTTTGCTACCTGCTACCTGCTACCTGCTACCTGCTACCTGCTACCTGCTACCTGCTACCTGCTATCAACTCAAAAGGAATTTCTTGTGCTGCGCTAACCGCTTTTCCAATGAGCGTGGCAGAAGTACATTCTTCTACTTTTACCAAAACAAAATCTCCTACTTTTTCGTTTCCTTTAGGGAATACGGTTACATAATTTTGAGAATTTCGAGACATCCAGTGTTGGTCTGATTTTTTTGAAGTCCCTTCAATCAGTACTTCAATTGTTTTGCCAACATAGGTTTGCGTATTTGCATTGCTCAAATTTCTTTGTAAATGTATAACTTCATTCAGCCTTCTTTTTTTGATGTCTTCTGGAACATCATCTTTCATTTTTTTAGCAGCTAGTGTGCCAGGCCTCTCTGAGTATGCATACATAAAACCATAGTCATAACCTACATATTCCATCATACTCATGGTATCTTGATGTTCCGCTTCCGTTTCTCCACAAAAACCGATAATCATGTCTTGAGAAATAGCTGTTTCGGGAATGATTTTTCTAATGGTGTCTATAAGTTCCATGTATTCTTCCCTTGTATGCTGTCTGTTCATGCGTTCTAATACAGAGGTGCTTCCTGATTGTACAGGAAGGTGTAAATAGCGACAGATATTAGGGTGTTTTGCAATCACATGCAACACTTCAATTTCCATATCTTGGGGATTGCTTGTAAAAAAGCGTATTCTCAATTCAGGAAAGTTTGTGGCCACTAAATCTAGCAAAGCTGCAAAACCTACCGCTGTAGCTTGGGCAATGTCTGAGGCTTTTTCAAAATCTTTCTTTAGCCCACCACCATACCAAAGATAACTATCTACATTTTGACCTAATAATGTGATTTCTCTATAATTCTTGTCTTTTAAATCCTGTATTTCTTTGATGATGCTTTCCGGGTCTCGACTTCGTTCTCTACCTCTTGTAAAGGGAACCACGCAGAAGGTACACATATTATCACAACCTCTTGTAATGGATACAAAAGCAGAAACGCCATTAGAGTTTAATCGCACAGGAGCAACATCTCCGTAGGTTTCTTCTTTGGATAATACAACGTTTACAGCATCTCTTCCTTCGTTTACTTCTGCAAGTAAATTGGGGAGATCTTTATACGCATCCGGACCTACGACTAGATCCACAATTTTTTCTTCGTCTAAAAACTTCGATTTTAAACGTTCTGCCATACAGCCCAAAACACCTACTTTCATGTTTGGGTTTATCTTTTTTACCGAATTGTATTTTTGAAGACGTTTGCGAATGGTCTGTTCCGCTTTATCTCTAATAGAGCAGGTGTTTACCAAAACCAAATCGGCTTCTTCTAACAATTGAGTCGTGTTAAAGTTGTTTTCGGAAAGTATTGAAGCGACAATTTCACTGTCGTTCAAATTCATTTGACAACCGTAACTTTCTATATATAATTTCTTTGTATTTCCTTTGATGTCATTTGTAAGCAACGGGCGTCCTTGCTTGTTGGCATCTATGATTTTTTCAGTCTCCATTCATTCAAAAAATTGGACTACAAAGATACAATCAAAAATGGAAAATATGACATTTTGGCAGAAAAATTAAATACTAAGTTTTTAGGATATAGAATCGTAGTGTTTTGTTTGTAACTCTTGTGTATACAGATTTATAAATATTTATGTTTGTTTATGTATTAACAAACATTTGGTATATTTGAAAAGGATTTTAAATAAAAATGTTATGATAAAAATGATTAATAGTGTGTTGATTCTAATGGTGCAAGTAAGTTTTACGCAAAATACATTTCCAGTGCTTGGAGATGTTGGGATAGGCACCGAATCACCTTCAGAAGCCTTGGAAGTAGTAGGTAATATCAAAGCAGACATCGGATTTTTTGGAACGAATTTGCCAGATGAGGATTATGAGCTTTTACCTGAAGACCGAAATAAGAAATATAGGGTCTTTACGGCAGGAAAACAATTTAGTGATAGTGAAGGGCTTTTCAATATTTTTCAATTCCCTAAGAGTACTTTTGCATCAAAACCAGTAAGTTGGATTAGTCTCGAAGATTCTAATTGGACTAGCAGGTGGCGTTTTTCGGCGACAGCTGGTGGGGTGTCTGAATTGATGTATTTTGACAAAAATCAATCCCCGGTTTTTGGTTTTCTTCAAACAGATACTGAAATAAAGATGCATTTGTCTAAACCCAATTCATTGTTTGTTATCGGTGAGACGTTATGGGATAATAGTCTTGCTAATGGCTATAAATTTATAGTGAGAGATGGTGCGGCGCTTATAGAAGGAGCTATAGAAACCAATGATAAAATAGGAGTAGGCGTAGCTGCTTCTGAAATTGGAGAGGGGTATGATTTGGGAGTGGTCAATGGCGTTATTGCTGGTAAATTTAGAATACAATCACAAGAGGATTGGCCGGATTACGTATTTGCTAATAACTATGAGGTTCCTGGTCTTGACGAAGTAGCAAAGCATATTAAAGATTATGGACGATTGCCTCAGCTGCCCAGTGCGGAAATTGTAAAGAATGAAGGCTATGAATTGGGTACTATGGATGCGAAATTGTTGTTGAAAATTGAGGAACTTACCTTGTATGTTATTCAACAACAAAAAGAGATTGAATGGCTAAAAGAACAAATGCAACATAAATAATCTTATCCATGAAAAAATCATTTTTATATCGTATTGTTTTTTTAGTTTGTTTGCCTGTATCTATAAACGCACAAGAGCGTACTATTGAGTTTTTTAAAGACAATACTTTTGTGTTGGACCATTTTTTAATTGATAATGTAAGGCAGGAAGTGGAATTACATCAAGTATTTCCTGTTGTACAAGATGTAGCTATCTCTTTTTCAAAAGAGGGGTTATATGGAGTGACAGACCTGACTGAATATCAATTAGTGTTGAATGTTGATTTAAATTGTGGTAATTCTTATATCTGCGATATTGAGGACTCTTATTTTAAAGTGATAAATTTTGCTGGAGGTCTGTTGTCATGTGGCGGCGATGTACATGTTGATAATCTTGACTTTGAAGGTGTTGTAACAGGGTTTTATGATTTTGGCAACACACCTACTCAAAAAGTGTATTATACCATAGATGAAGACGAAATGGGGTTTCGATTGTATTCGGAAAGAGATGTGAATACGGTATTGGTTTTTAAAAAAGAAGATAATGCAGGTGTTAGAATAACCGAATGGAATGCCATGGTAAAAGTGTATGTAGATAGTAATGCCGAGCATTTACTTATTGAGACAGAAGCCCTTCAAATTGAGGCTATAACCTGTTTCGATACTCAAGGTAGAGAACTATTTACAACTACAGACATAAGCGTTCCTATTCCCATATTCAACTTGCCTTCTGGTTTATGTATTGTAGTGCTGTCTAGTGAAAAAGGCAGGGTTTCTAAAACAATTGTAATTCCTTAATAATAAAATAAAAGATGAAAAACAGTTACTTATTTTTAGTTTTTTTAAGCTGTCTACCCCTCACTACGTTTGGACAAGAAAGTGATATTGAATTTTTTAAGGACAATACTTTTGTTTTAAAAGCCATTGTAGAAAACAATATTGAAAGAGAAATTGAGCCCATTTATAAAGTTACTTATTCCGAAGAGCGCGGAATGATTGAACTTCTACCTGTTGTGCTTCCAGATACAGGTGTATTATATCTATCGCTTGTTTTTGAGTGTCTATACGAGAATGATTTATTTACCCATGATCGGTTTTATAGCACAATTAACATACTTGAAAATGACTATTTTAAGGCAGTTTACAGCCTTCAATCTTTTGACTTACCTACTGTCTGTTTAAATGATTTTGAAGCAAATATTTTTCTTGGTTCCTTTGGGTTCGATTTTAGCAATTCTATAGATGCTGAAACTCCATATACAAAAATCAATTATAGTATTGATGCAGACAAACTAGGATTTCAATTGGCATCAGAAGCAATGGCTACCTATAGGCTAATTTTTAAAAAAGTAGCAGTAGCAGGAATTGAAAAACAACAGTTGGGACCGCTTGTACAAATTACTGCAAACCAGACGCACCAAACATTAAGGATTGAAGCAAATACCCTGACAATTGTAGAGGTTGCTGTTTTAGATGCTTTGGGTAGAAAGGTGTTGACTAAACTCGATGATTTTACGAATATTGATGTTTCACACCTTGCAAAAGGCACCTATTTTGTGCTGGTTCATTCAGATAAAGGAAGTATTTTTAAACAAATAGCAATTGACTTAAAATGAATCAAATGAAAAAGAGAATATACTTGCTGCTTTTATTAGGATTCTATAGTTTTTTCTTGTTGGCTCAGGATGAAAGTGAAGAAAACAAAATTATTGGGTTTTATGTGTGCATTCCAAATAAAAATGACGTGCCAGCCATCGTTTCGCAAACAGAAACTCAAGTTTTTTTAAGTCATCCAAATGCCCAAGTACAAGCGGTATTTGATAAGTATGTGATTAAAACCTTTAAAAAGACATACAATTCCAACGATAATGAAAAATTTAGAACTTCTTACACATTTACTTGTGATAAAATACAATTAATGTATGATTTGGAAGCCAATTTTTCAAGTACTTTTACCAATTTTCAGGAATATTACGACACAATAATTTTAGGTAAATTTTATGAGGGGAAACACAAGCTCCAAACAACAACAAAGGCTCCATTTTTAGAAAATTCAAATTTATTATTTGCCACTCCATTGCCGAATGATTATGGCTTGGCGAAACCACAAAAATATTTAGATCTCATCAATGCAGAACAAGCATGGTCTTTTACCACAGGAGACCCTAACGTTCTATTGGGAATAACTGATGCTGGTTTTCATACTGAGAATGACTTGCTTCATGAGGAATTTGAAGGCAGTACTACTTTTCCGCTAACAAGCACTCGTAGCAATTACGGGCATGGCACACGTGTGGCTAGTATTATGGCTGGAAACACAAATAACGGCAAGGGGTTGGCTTCTATTGGAAGCGATTGTTTTATGATAGGCTCTACCCAAATGAATGTTACTGGAATGGTAAATTTATGGAACAGTCATCCTGATATAAAAGTTTTTAATGGGAGTTGGGGTGGATGTTGGTTTTACCAGAGCCAACAAGACGATGTGAACTTGCTAAATGATAATGGAGTATCTCTTGTTTTTGCTGCTGGTAACGGAAATGTCTCTTGGAATGGAAGCCCCACTTGTAGAAGCTCAACAGCAAAAGTTTATCCAGCAGCTTTTGACAATGTCATTTCAGTAAGCTCGGTAAATTCGAGTGATCATAGTAATAACGTTGGAAAGAATGTTATAGACGGACATGTTCATTATCCTATAAAACAGGATCCTAAAAGCGGTGCAAATGAAAATGTTTCAGATGTTAATCATCATAATTATGAGATTGATATTGTCGCCCCAAATTATACACTGTCTTTTGCACATGCATGGAGACCGAACGCTTACTATTTAAGTGATGGTGGCGGTACGTCTTATGGAGCCCCTATGGTTGCAGGAACCATTGGTCTAATGCTTTCAGTAAATTACAGTCTTAATCCTTTAGAAAGAGAAACCCTATTAAAACTAAGCTCCAAAAATATTGATTATATCATCAATGCACACAACCCAATACATAACGACAGTTTATCGGATTATGCAATTATAAATAGACCTTTTAAGGATATGCTGGGCGCAGGGAGGTTGGATGCCGGAAAAGCTGTAGAAATGGCCTATCAAATGGCACAGGAGTACGATACCTTAGAAATATATGGTAGAGATTTTTATAGAGATTGGGAATTTGAAATTAAAAACGCACCCTATGCTATAGAAATAGAAAATGAAACCTTTAGAGACAGCATACAGGTGCATTTTACGGCTCGTAATTTTATTGATTTAAAAGAAGGTGTTTATCTGGCGCCCGATACGGGTAGTATTTTGCTGGAGATAGATAAGAACAGACCTCTCGCATTGCAAGAACCTCCAGCTAGTGTTGAAAGTGCTTCATTCGCTGTTTCGCAAAGCACTGTGTTAGAAGAGAAGTTGTTGATAACCCCCAATCCATTTGTCAATGAACTAAAAGTAGAACTGCTCAACCTGAATTATAAAGGAGCCGTCTTTCAGCTTAAATCAAATGTTGGAATAGTGAAGTTAGCGCAAGTGTTGTCCTCTCAAACAACCAATTTCGATACCTCAAATTTAGAGTCTGGAACTTATTATGGAACCCTTGTCCAAAATAATGTTGTGCAGGCACAAACAATTCTGGTGAAAAACCCATAGTTTATAAAGCGAGAATGTGTTTTTGTATTTGGACTTGGTTTTGCTGTTTTTTAAGGAAATAGTGTCTTTAGAGAGGTCTTGTTTCTAAGAGAAGTTGATGTATGGAAAAACAATAAATATTCAAGTTTGACACAATAATAATTTGAAATTTAAAAAATCTATCTACTTTTGCATAAGAAATTCAAAGAGTCAATGCTGTTGATTCCACTTGTTTTAATAAATTGTTTTTTTGAATTTCGAATCAAAATTAGAGGTATATGGCAAAGAATTTAGTGATAGTAGAGTCCCCCGCAAAAGCAAAAACCATAGAAAAGTTTTTGGGAAAAGATTTTCAAGTTGAATCGAGTTTCGGTCATATTGCAGATCTACCTTCCAGCGAACTTGGAATTGATGTAGAAGGGAGCTTTTTACCCAACTATATTGTCTCCGACGACAAAAAAGCAGTGGTAAAGAAACTAAAGTCATTGGCGAAAAAAGCAGAAACGGTTTGGTTGGCAAGTGATGAGGATCGAGAAGGAGAAGCCATTGCTTGGCATTTACAGGAGCAGTTAAAACTGACTTCAGAAAACACCAAACGTATTGTTTTTCATGAGATTACAAAAAAAGCAATTTTAAAAGCAGTTGAGAATCCTAGAGAGCTCAATTACGATATGGTAAATGCCCAACAAGCGCGTAGAGTATTAGATCGTTTGGTAGGTTATGAATTGTCTCCTGTTTTATGGAGGAAAGTAAAAGGTGGCCTTTCCGCCGGACGTGTACAATCAGTTGCGGTTCGTTTGATTGTTGAAAGAGAACGCAGTATCCAAGAATTTGCTACGGTTGCGCATTATAAAGTAGTAGCGGAGTTTTCAAATACCAATGGAAAATCTTTCAGAGCCACAATACCTAAGAGTTTTGATTCTCGAGAAGAAGCAGCATCTTTCTTAAATGAAGTTGCAAATGCAGATTTCTCAATTGAAGATTTACAAAAAAAACCAGCTAAAAAATCACCGGCACCGCCATTTACAACTTCTACATTACAACAGGAAGCCTCACGTAAATTAGGTTTTGCGGTGGCAAGAACTATGCAAGTAGCACAACGTTTATACGAAGCCGGTTTGATTACATACATGAGAACAGATAGTTTGAATCTTTCCGAAGATGCTAAAAAAGAAGCAGCAGAAGAGATTACAAATTATTACGGTGAAGCGTATAGCAAACCAAGAGTATTTAAGACCAAATCAAAAGGTGCGCAAGAAGCCCATGAGGCCATTCGACCTACCGATATGAAACGACACACTATTAGTACAGAGTTTGACCAGAATAGGTTGTATGATTTAATTTGGAAAAGAACATTGGCCTCACAAATGAGTGATGCGCAATTGGAGCGTACTAATGTAAAGATAGCCAATACAGCTAATGAAAAACTGTTTACCGCAAATGGTGAAATGATCAAGTTTGAAGGTTTCTTAAAGGTGTATCTTGAAGGGAATGATAACGAAGAAGAAGAACAAGCAGGTATGTTGCCTCAATTGGCAAAAGGTGAAGCTTTATCTTATGAGTTTATTACCGCAACACAACGATTTACAAAACCACCTTATAGATTTACCGAAGCTTCTTTAGTAAAACAACTAGAAGAACTGGGTATTGGAAGACCTTCTACTTATGCACCAACAATTTCAACAGTACAGAGAAGAGGATATATAGAAAAAGGGCAAATTGAAGGGGTGGAAAGAGATTATGAACAGTTTGTGTTGAAGGATGGAAGTGTAAAAAACACAACACTGGTCGAAAGAGTAGGTTCTGATAAAGGGAAACTAATTCCTACCGATATTGGAAATATTGTAAATGACTTTTTAGTTGCGAACTTTTCGAACATATTAGATTTTGGATTTACGGCAAAAGTTGAAACTGATTTTGATGGAATTTCCGAAGGAAGTCAGGATTGGGTGGCTATGATAAAAGACTTTTACAAGGCATTTCATGTGACAGTAAAGGATGTTTCTGAAAATGCAGAACGCGAATCTGGAGAGCGTATATTAGGGAAACACCCCGAAACAGGAAGAACCATTTTGGTGCGTCTAGGGAAGTTTGGTCCAATGGCCCAAATTGGGGATCCTGAAGATGAAGAAAAACAATTTGCAAGTCTTCAAAAGGAACAAAACTTAGGAACAATTACATTGCAAGAAGCACTAGATCTGTTCTTGTTGCCTAAAAATCTTGGTATGTACGAAGGGGAAGAAGTGGTGGTGTCCAATGGAAGATTTGGTCCTTATATCAAATTCGGAACCATGTATGTGTCTTTGGAAAGAGGTGAAAACCCAATGGAAGTAGATCTGGACCGAGCAACGGAGTTGATTGTGGCGAAACAAAAGGCAGATGCGCCTATTGCCGAATATGAAAACTTACCTGTACAAAAAGGAGTGGGTAGGTTTGGAGCATTTATTAAATGGAATGGAATGTTTATCAATGTCAATAAGAAATACGACTTTGATAACTTGACTTACGATAATATTGTAGAACTCATCGAGGATAAGAAGCGTAAGGAAGTTGAAAAAGTAATCCATAACTGGGAAGAAGAAGGTATCCGCTTAGAAAAAGCGAGATGGGGTCGTTTCAATATATTGAAAGGGAAAATAAAAATTGAATTGCCAAAAACAACAGATGCTAAAAACATGACCTTGGAGGAAGTGAAGGCAATTATTGAGGCAAAAACACCTAAGAAAAAAACGCGAAAAGCGCCCGCAAAAAGAAAAACAACAAAAAAGAAATAAGAAATTTTACGTCTAAAAATTGCAGTTTACTCAGTAATTTTTACCTTTGAGAAATTAGACTTCTAATTATACCCCATGAATTTAGAATTTTTAGTGCCTTTAGAAGTGTCTTTTTTAGAAGAGATATCGAATTTTTCCGAGCAGAGCTTAGCGCATACTATTGCAAAGCATAGTGAGGCCGATGGTTTGCCAGCACTGGAAAATGTAAGTGCCGCAATTATTGGAGTTCAAGAGGGTAGAGGAGCTGTTGGAAATGACACAACGGGGTATGGTCTTGAAGTAATTCGCTCCTATTTTTATAAATTATTCCCTGGTAATTGGGGACTGAATATAGTAGATCTAGGAAATATTCCACAAGGAAATAATATCAATGACACACATTTTGCCTTGAAAGAGGTAGTGGCCGAGTTGGTCAAAAAAAACATTGTGCCTCTTATTTTAGGTGGAGGTCAAGATTTGACCTATGCCAATTATCGAGCCTACGATAGTTTGGAACAACTGGTCAATGTCGTAGCCGTAGATGCTAAGTTTGATTTGGGTACTTTAGAAGCACCCCTGAATTCAAATTCATATCTGAGTAAGATTGTGATGGAGGAGCCGGCAAATCTTTTTAACTTCAGTAATATTGGCTACCAAACCTATTTCAATTCTCAAGAAGAAATCGATTTATTGCAAAACTTGTCTTTTGATACCTATCGATTAGGTACGTCTAAAAACTTAGAAATAGTAGAGCCTATTATGAGAGATGCCGATGTGGTGAGTATCGATATAGGCGCCGTTCGTAAAAGTGAAGCGCCAGCAAATGAAAATGCAAGTCCAAATGGATTCTATGGTGATGAAATTTGCGCTATAGCTCGATATGCCGGCATTAGTGATAAGGTTACTTCTTTTGGAATCTATGAATTTAATAACAGATTCGATGAACATGGGCAAACTGCACATTTGATAGCGCAGATGCTTTGGTATTTTCTTGAAGGTATGAGCTGTCGTGCACAAGATTATCCGTTTTGCACCAAAGAAAATTACCTGAAATATTTAGTGCCCTTAGAAGAGGGGACCATGACTTTTTATAAAAGCCATAAGAGTGGTCGTTGGTGGCTTGAAATTCACACAATGACCGACAATAAATACAAAAGACATGCGTTAATACCGTGTACGCATCAAGATTATTTAGAGGCTTCAGCACAGAATATTCCTGAAAGATGGTATAAGGCATTACGAAAATTGAATTAATAAGTAAAAAATGAGCGCAGTTTGAGATAGCTAAAATTTTCATAAAGGTTGGTGTTTATTGCCTTAAAAACGTTGCTTTTATTGAAAAAAAATGATAGGTTTACGCTCAATTACGAAAGATAAGAATAGAATATGAAGAAAATAGCAGTATATATAGTATTAATTTTAGCGATATATAGTTGTGGTTCAAATGATAGAGGTGAGGTAATAGGTAGGAAGTCTGGAAGTAAATGGTTTACCGAAAAACCTTATGGTATGGTTCTAATTCCTGGTGGTGCATTTACCATGGGAAAAGTAGACGAAGACCCGTTTGGAGGTATAAGTACTACCCCAAGAACTGTGACTGTTAAGAAATATTATATGGATGAATCTGAAATCACCAATAGTGAGTATACAGAATTTGTCGAATGGGTTCGAGATTCTATAGTACGTACCGAGTTAGCATTGGCGGCAGATGAAATGTCGTACCTAACAGATGCTGGAGAAGAAGGTAGTGATGAAGGGATATTTAGATATCAGTTTGTAGAAGTAGATACAACCAATGCCAACGAGTACGAACGGTATATGTTCGACAATTACGGTGGTACGGGTGATGTGAATTCACTTACAGAAGGACGTGGATTGAATTGGAGAGAGCCTATTATTTGGGATAAGCGCGAATACTTAGATGCGGCCTATTCAGAGGTTATGGATAGTATGTATCTTCCAATGGAAGACACTTTTGAAGGAGAACGTATTTTGAACGTAAAAAAATTAAAATACACGTATTCATTGTTTGATAAAGGAGAAGCAGCAAAAAGTAAAACAGGTACAAGAAAGGACTTTATTATTCATGAAGACGTTTCTGTATACCCAGATACAACAGTTTGGGTTAAAGATTTTAGCTACTCTTATAACGATCCTATTCACGAAGAGTATTTTTGGCATGATGCCTATGCCGACTATCCAGTGGTGGGTGTAAATTGGTATCAAGCACGTGCTTTTTGTAATTGGAAGACAAAAAAGAAAAACGATTATTTAAGATCTCGTAAAAATCCGGTAAGAGTTCCTGTATTTAGATTGCCAACAGAGGCAGAATGGGAATTTGCGGCTAGAGGAGGTCTCGATCATGGTACATACCCATGGGGAGGTCCATACACAACAAGCGATAGAGGTTGTTTTTTAGCTAACTTTAAACCCGTTAGAGGAAATTACGCGATAGACGGAGCCTTGTATACAGTTGAAGCTTATTCGTACAACCCGAATGGCTATGGATTGTACAATATGGCAGGAAACGCAGCAGAATGGACAAGTACCGCCTACAATGAAGGGTCTTATAAAACGGGATCGAGTATCAACGCAAATATTGAAGATTTAGAAAATAAGAGAAAAGTAATACGTGGAGGTTCATGGAAAGATATTGCCTATTTCCTTCAAGTAAGTACTAGAGACTATGAATATGCAGACTCCTTAAAAAGTTATATCGGTTTTAGAACTGTGCAGGACTTTTTAGGAACGTCAACCAAATAAATTACGAATAAATAATTATAAACCACTATCCCCCTAACACAGAACTATTATGGCACAATCAGTAAAAAGCAAGAAAATTTTAAATATGGTATACGGACTAGGAGCGTCGATCGTTTTGATTGGAGCTTTGTTCAAAATATTGCACTTCCAAATAGGTATCCTAACCGGTGGTGTGATGCTTACCGTTGGTCTATTGACCGAAGCATTTATCTTTGCCTATTCAGCTTTCTTTGAACCTATTGAAGAAGATTTAGATTGGACACAAGTATATCCAGAATTGGTTGGAGGTACCGCCAAAGAAAAAGATCCCAATGCCAAAGGTATTCTTACGCAACGCTTAGATGATATGCTAAAAGAAGCAAACTTAGATGCTGAATTAGTGAAAAGTTTATCGCAAAGTATCGCAAATTTTAAAGGAGCGGCAGAAAGTATAAACTCCTCTGTAGATACCGTTGCAAATACGCATAAATACAACGAAGAAATGGCGGTTGCAGCCGTTCACTTAGAGTCGTTGAATAGCTTGTACAAAGTACAGTCTGAAAACTCTGAACGTCAATCTTTCCTAAATGAATCTATGTTAAAGCACACTGAGAAATTAGAAGTGCAAATGGAAGCCTTGGCAAACAACCTTTCTTCATTGAACTCTGTTTATGGAGGAATGTTAACTGCAATGAATAAGTAATTAGTAATCAAATTTTAAACAAAACTAATTAGTTATGGCAGGAGGAAAACAATCAGCAAGGCAGAAGATGATCAACTTTATGTATCTTGTATTTATAGCCATGTTGGCATTAAATATGGGAAAAAAGGTGTTGTCGTCTTTTGGTTACTTAAATGAAAAATTAGAAGATTCAAATGTTACCGCAACAGGTGATATTGAATTTGTTCTGAGTGATCTAAGCGTAAAGGCTTCAGAACAACCAGAAAAATACGGTGAACTCAATAACAAAGCCGTTAAGATAAATAAATTGTCGACAGAATTTTACAGCTATTTAAAAGGCGTAAAGGATACGTTGTTGTCGACCGTAGACTCAGAATTACACAAAGATTACGAATCATTAGATACAGAGACAGCAGGTAATGAGTTTTTCTTTTTGGGAGAAGCAAAATTAACCCCACAAGGTGAAACCTTTGTCGCAAACATTAATAAGTATCGCGACGCTGTTATCGAAGTACTGGGAGATTCTATCAAAACAGATGTTTTGAAAAACTTGAACAATCGTTTTAATACGGAAGATCAAGAACTTAAAGGAGGTGTTACCCAACCTTGGATTCGTAACCGTTACGAAGGCTTTCCTTTGGTGGCGACATTGACCAATATTTCCGTAATTCAATCGGATGTAAAAACATCTGAAAAGGAAATTTACAACTCCTTGTTAGGAAAACAACTATCTGCAGATGCTTCTATTAGTAGTAATACCTATAGAGCCATCGTGATGCCTAGCAAACCTGCGTATTTCGAAGGTGAACAGTTTGAAGGAACCATTGTATTAGGTAAATACGACCCGAGTTTAAAACCCGACCATTTAACCGTAAATGGTAGAGATTATACAGAAAGAGATGAAGATGGAGCAGCTTTGGTGAAATTTAAAGCTGGAAAAGTGGGAGAAAATAACATTACTGGAGAGTTCGTGTTTATGCAAGACGGAGAACCGGTAACGATACCTGTGATATCATCTTATTTAGTAGTGCCAAAACCAAACTCTGCCGTGGTATCTGCCGATAAAATGAATGTGGTATACCGTGGGGTACAGAATCCTATTACCATATCTATTCCTGGGGTGTCAGACAACAATGTAAAAGCTTCTGCAGTTGGTTTGAAACGTATCAAAGGAACAAAGTATATGCTTTCACCTGGAAAAGGAAAAGAAGTAGTTATAAACGTTACAGGTAAAACGAGTGATGGTACGCCTATCAAATCACCACCTGTAAAGTTTAGAATCAAAGACATTCCACCTCCGGCAGCCACAATTAGAAGGCAATTTGGAAGCATTAAAATGCCAAAATCGAGTTTGTCTAAATCGACGATCGATGCGGAATTGGTAGATTTTGATTTTGATTTGAAATTGAGAGTATCTTCCTTTAAAGTGAAAATACCAGGGCAATCTACCGTATTGGTAAATGGTACTAAATTTGATGCTAGAGCTCAAAAAGCTTTGTTGAAAGCAAGAAGAGGTGATGTTGTGAGTATTTTTGATGTAAAAGCTTCAATTGTTGGGAACTCAAGTTATAGATTGAAAGGAGTAATGCCATTGAGTGTTGTAATTTCTAACTAATATTAATTAGACAATTGCTGACAAAATTAAGTGCCGAGTTTTCTGTATAAAACTACAAAGAATAAAGTGCGAATTGTAAAAAAAACAAAATGATGAAATTGAAAAGTTATTTACTATTAGGGATGGTTGTTTTAAGCATAAGTGCTGGAAATGCCCAAGCTGATTTTAATATGCTGAATGCAAAGAATCCGGAGGAAATAGGGAAAGTACCTGAAGAACGAGTGATTGCTTCTAAAGACAAACCATTGCCTTATGGATATGTTGATGATAGAGATATTTTATGGTCAAAAATTGTATGGGAACATATCGATTTGAACGAAAGAATCAATATGCCTTTGTATTACCCTATCGATTCTACCTATGTAAATAGTAGTAGAAAGTCATTGTTTTATACATTGCTCAGAGGTATTAAGAAAGGAGATATCAAAGAGGTGTACGACGATTCGTTCTTTAAATCGAAATTGACGATGAAGGACATCAATCAGAAATTAACACGTGTGGATACTTCTGACTATGCCTATGAATTGTTGAATGAAGGTGAGACGGATATCAAAGATTTTGTAGATGAGATATCAATAAAATCGGAAGATATTGACGGTTATAGAATTAAAGGTATTTGGTATTTCGACAAGAAGCACGGTGAGCTTAAGTACCGTTTGTTAGCCTTAGCGCCTATGGCACCTGACGTTCAAATTCTTGGTAGAGATGATATTGAAGCAGAAGAGAGTTTGCCTTTGTTTTGGGTGTTCTATCCAGATACTCGTGAAGTGTTACACGAAGGCTATGCGTTTAATGAAAGAAACCATCGATCGCCAATTTCATTTGATGATATTTTGAATTCAAGACGGTTTACATCTGTTATTTTAAGAGAAGAAAACTTATACGGTAATAGAAGTATTGCCGATTATATTCAAGGAAACGCACTGTTCCAGATTATGGAATCTGAGCGTATTAGAGAAAGTATTCGAGATAAAGAATTAGATATGTGGAATTACTAATTCTTTAGAAATCACAATAATTAAAACTCTTGTATACGTTGCTATACAAGAGTTTTTTTTTACACCTTTGCACCATGGAAGTAGAGTTTATAATCGTTGGTTTTGGATTGGCCGGAATGGCATTTGCAGAAACGCTAGAAGAACACAATAGAAGCTTTGTCGTGTTTGAAGATGCATCACAAACCTCGTCCAATGTAGCAGGTGGTGTGTACAACCCAGTTATACTAAAGAGATTTACGCCTGTTTGGAATGGTACGGAGCAGTTAGGAATCGCACTTCCTTTTTATCGGAAACTCGAAAATCGTTTTCAAAACACTTATGATTATAAGTTCGATACCTACCGCATCTTTAAATCAGTTGAAGAACAAAACAACTGGTTTACTGCCGCAGATAAACCGTTACTAGCACCTTATGTTGATACAAAAATTGTCTATGACAAACACAAAGGTATTGTTGCAGAAAGCGGATATGGACGTTTAAAACAAACCGGTAGAATAGATACGAAAGCGTTATTGACCGATTACAAAAAGGAACTTGAAAAAAAGGAGCTGATTCGTTATGAGTCGTTTGCGTATGAAAAACTTGTTCTGAGCGATTCAAAGGTTGTTTACAAAGATATTTCTGCAAAACACGTTGTGTTCTGTGAGGGGTACGGTTTGCATAAAAACCCGTTTTTTAACCATTTACCAATGAATGAAGCAAAAGGTGAATTGCTAACTATTCATGCGCCTGATTTAAATGTGGATTTTTTAATAAAAGCAGCCGTATTTGTTTTGCCCCTCGGCAATGATTTGTATAAAGTAGGGGCTACTTTCAATTGGAAAGATAAAACCTCTTTAACAACGGAAGAGGGTAAAAAAGAATTGCTAGAAAAATTAGAAACCTTTATCAAGTGTCCTTATACCATAGTTTCACAATCCGCGGGTATTCGACCGACTGTTAAAGATAGAAGGCCCTTGTTAGGTATTCATCCAAATTATAAACAACTGGTTTTATTGAACGGATTAGGTACGCGTGGTGTGATGATTGCGCCTACAGCAGCTAGGGACTTATATAAGTATTTAATTGAAGGAATTCCCTTAGACAAAGAAGTAGATATTGCCAGATACTTCGTTTAAGAAGTTATCGAATCTTTATTTTCAAAGGCTACGAATAAATTGATCCACAGTATTCTTGAAATTCTGAGATTAATTCCAGCAGTAAGCAATAAAGAGATTACAATACCTACAAAAGAACCTATCAAACCAACGTTAAAAACCAAGTGAGTAAGTATAAATACAACTATTGATAAACCTACCGTAAGGCCATAAGCCACAAACATAGCCCCAAAAAAGAAAGAGGGTTCCAACATGTATTTTTGATTGCAAACCGAACAATGGTCGTGGATTTTTGTGCTGTTTTTCAATCCAAAATTGTTTTTATGGCTAAAAAAATCACCTTCGTGACATCGAGGACATTTGAATTTTAAAATACTGTAAAGTTTGGTTCCTTTCTTGAATGACATACCTAGCTGTTTTTTTTGAATACTTTGGTGCTATAAAGATACAAACTAGAGTTTGTTATGGAAAACAATAGTGTCAAATCCTTTTTTTTGAATAGCTTTGCAAATCATTAAAATAGTTTATTCTAAATGCTTAACGTACACAACCTAACATTATCCTTTGCAGGGTCAGATCTATTTTCGAACATCACCTTTAAACTCAATAAAGGAGATAGAGTTGGACTCATTGGAAAAAATGGAGCAGGAAAATCTACTTTGCTAAAAGTACTTTCTAAAGATATTGAGAGCAGCGGCGGAACCCTTGCTTTTGAAAAAGATGTACAGTTGGGGTTTTTGAGACAGGATATCGATTTTGTAGAGGGGCGAACTATTTTAGAAGAAGCCTATCAAGCTTTTGAAGAAATTAAGGAAATTGAAGGGAAACTAGAGAATATAAATGCTGCATTGGCGTCTAGAACCGATTATGAAAGTGAATCTTACAATCAATTGATACACGACTTAACCGATATGACAGAGCGGTATGAACTGTTAGGAGGTTATAACTATCAGGGAGATACAGAAAAAATACTGCAAGGACTCGGGTTTCAAAGGGAAGATTTTGACAAGCTTACTGATACTTTTTCAGGTGGATGGCGTATGCGAATAGAATTGGCAAAACTATTGTTGCAAAATAATGACGTACTGCTGCTAGATGAGCCTACCAACCACTTGGATATTGAATCGATAATTTGGTTGGAGAATTTTTTAAAAAATTATTCTGGTGCCATTGTTTTGGTATCACATGATAAAATGTTCTTAGACAATGTAACCAACAGAACGATTGAAATTTCATTGGGTCAGATTTACGATTATAAAAAACCGTATTCGGAGTTTTTGTTGCTTAGAGGTGAAATCAAAGAAAAGCAATTGCAAGCTCAAAAAAATCAAGAAAAAGAAATCAAAGCCAAACAGCAACTTATAGAGAAGTTTCGTGCGAAGGCAAATAAAGCCTCTATGGCGCAGTCTTTAATTAAGCAACTTGATAAAGTAGAAAGAATAGAAGTAGATGCAGATGACAATGCTGCCATGAACATTCGTTTTGCCATTTCTAAAGAACCTGGGAAGGTGGTTGTTGAAGCTAAAAACATGAGTAAAAGTTATGGCGATAAACATGTATTAGACAATGTGAACCTTCTCATTGAGCGCAATAGTAGAATTGCCTTTGTTGGACAAAATGGACAAGGGAAATCTACCTTGGCAAAAATGATGGTGGGTGATATTCCTTTTGAAGGACATTTGAAATTGGGGCATAACGTAGAAATTGGCTATTTCGCTCAAAACCAATCCGAGCACTTGCCGCCAGAAGAAACCGTTTTGGAAATTATGCAAAATGCCGCCAATGATTCCAACAGAGCGAGGGTGAGAGATATGTTAGGTGCTTTTTTGTTTGGGGGCGATGCAGTAGATAAAAAAGCAAAAGTACTCTCGGGAGGTGAAAGAAACCGATTGGCCTTGTGTAAACTTTTATTGTCGCCGTTCAATGTGCTTATCATGGATGAGCCAACCAACCACTTAGACATCGTTTCAAAAAATGTATTGAAAGAGGCATTGAAGCGCTATAAGGGTACTTTGATCATCGTTTCTCACGATCGAGACTTTTTACAAGGTTTAACAGCTTCCGTATATGGCTTTAAAGATAAGGTAATCAAAGAATATTTAGGGGATATCGATTATTTCTTAGAAGAGCACAAATTGGAAAATTTGCGAGAGGCAGAAAAGAAGACCAAAGTTGTGGTGAAAAAGGAATCTAAAAAAGAAGCGTATAAACTGAGCAGACAGGAAGAAAAAGAACTCAAACAACTCAAAAATAAATTGAGTAAGGTAGAACGCACCATAGCAGATTTGGAAAAAGAGATTTTAAATATGGATGCCGAATTAGCAGAAGACTATGAAAAAACTGCCGCTGATCCTGTATTCTTTGAAAAATATCAAGCCAAAAAAGAGGCTTTAGATGTTTTGATGGAGGACTGGGCGTTATTGGATGAAAAAACAACTAATTTTTCTTGATTTATTAGTGCTCTTTACGTTATTCTAGTGTTCTCTCGAGCGAAGTGGATTTTAGTTTTTGTTGATTCTATTTTTAAATGTCCCCTCGAGCAGAGTCGAGAGGTGTTTTCTTAAGTAGAATGAATTGTTTAAATTCGACGTGGTCTCGACTCCGCACGACCTGACATTATTGGACATCGCCTTACAATTATCGACTCCGCTCGATCTGACAATATTTGACCACGCCTTACACTTGTTGGCTCCGATCGAATTCTTACTAGCCATTTAACTAGATTTACTTTTGAGTAGTTGTAGCAACAGATTCTGTCAGAAACAGAAAGAATGGGACAAAATAAAAGTATCTTTGTTTATACTTGTCTCCAAAAACACCTCAATTCTTTACCATTTATGAATTAGGATTGGATTAAAGTACTATAAACAAAAATTGATGGTTCCCCAAGAGAACAAAATTACTAGCAAAATTCAACCAGTTTCCTTAAAGGCGCTTACTGAGAGAAATGTTAGCCTTTCCATAAAGCGAGAAGATTTGTTACATCCCGTCATTTCAGGAAATAAATACCGCAAACTCTACTTTAATATAAAAGAAGCCAAAAGATTAGGTAAGAAAATACTCATTACTTTTGGAGGTGCTTTTTCAAATCATATATTAGCAACAGCAGGTGCAGGTGAGAAATTTGACTTTGAGACTATAGGCATTATTCGAGGCGATGAATTGGGCAAAAATATTGAAAAGACCTTAAGCGAAAATCCAACTTTACGAGCTGCACATAAGATGGGGATGGAGCTTAAATTCGTTTCAAGAACTGAGTATAGAAAAAAAGAGAGTCCCGAGTTTATAAAAACACTTGAAACGCTGTATCCTGAAGCGTATATCCTACCTGAAGGAGGTACCAATGACTTGGCTATTCAAGGTTGTGAGCAAATAATAGACACAGAGACTACTCAATTCGATTATATCTGCGTTGCTGTGGGAACTGGAGGTACTATTTCAGGAATTATAAAAGCCAGCAGGGAAAAACAAACGATACTTGGGTTTCCGGCCCTTAAAGGAAATTTTTTGGAGGAGATTGTACAGAACCACGTCGCTCCCAAATCAAATTGGAAATTAGAAACCGCATTTCATTTTGGGGGCTATGCAAAAATAAATGAAGAATTAATTACCTTTATCAATAATTTTAAAATAGAAACCGGCATTCAATTGGATCCAGTATATACAGGAAAAATGATGTTTGGGATTTTAAAACTGATAGAAAAGGATTATTTTCCTGAGCATGCTAAAATTATAGCAATCCATACCGGGGGGCTTCAAGGCATTGAAGGAATGAATACACTATTAAACAAAAAAGGGTTGCCCTTACTTAATACCGAAATTAATGAATAAATTCCTTAGCCTACTAGTATTTGCTGTCGTTCTGTCGAGTTGCGGCTCTTCAAAAAACACAAGTCATTCAAAAAGAATTCCAGTACCAAACATTCCAATTGTAAAGACAGATAACAAAGCTGTAAATAAGGAAATAGATAAACTCAAAAAACGTAAATCTAGCTTAGATACACGTACCATTGCCTATATTAGTCATTATGCCGTGATTTCGATGGAGGAAATGAAAAAACACAAAATACCGGCAAGTATTACTTTGGCCCAGGGGATTTTAGAATCGGGAAACGGTTTGAGTCAGTTGGCTTTGAAATCTAATAATCACTTCGGTGTAAAATGTCATAAAGGATGGAAAGGTTCTTCGGTACGTCACGATGATGACGAAGCTCAAGAATGCTTTCGGAAATATAAACATGTAGAAACGTCCTACAGAGACCATTCCGATTTTTTACGTACCAGATCGCGTTATGATTTCTTATTCAAGCTAAAGAAAGACGATTATAAAGGCTGGGCAAAAGGATTGAAAAAGGCCGGCTATGCTACCGATAAGCGTTATCCAGATAAACTAATTCATTTGATAGAGACCTATGAATTGTATAATTATGATAAAATTGTTTTGCGAAAAAAAATTGATGCACCCAAAAAATCTAGATATAGAATGCATAGAGTTCGAAAAGGTGAGACTTTGTACTCGATTTCAAAAAAGTATAAAACTACCGTAGAGCAACTAAAATCTTGGAACAACTTGGATTCCAATACAATTAGTATCCATCAAGAATTACGTGTAAAATAAGAAAAGACCCAATGGAAATTGGGTCTTTTTATGCAAATAAGTTTGATGTCCTATGCTGCCGATTCCGTAGTCGGTTGCCCTTTTGGTCCACCCTTTCCTTTGTGGCCGCCTTTTCTGCCTTGTGGGCCTTTGCGAGTATGTGCTTTTTTGCTTTTTTCCATACGAGCTCTTATCTCTTGGTACTTCTCAAACTGATCTTCGTCTAGAACACTTTTTACTTTGTTTTGAAACGCAATTTGGGAGTCTAATTTTTCGTTTAATTTCGCAAAAGCTTCTTCAGAAGAAAGCTCAGGTCTTTGACCATTGTTTGCTTTTCTAAGCTCCATCATTTCATTCTTTTTTGTAACGATTTCTGCTAGTAAAGGTTTCATTTTTCCTTGTTGCTTTTCTGACAGGTCCAATGACAAGGTCATTTTTTTTAGAAATAAAATAGTTTGCTGTTCAACAGTGAATTCAGGTTTTGAATGTTGTTTACGATTTGCCTGTGCAGAAATAGAAAAGACCACACAAATTGTTAGGAGTGCTGTTACAATGTTTGTTTTCATGACGAATGTTTTAAAGTTTTGTTCTAAGACTAGGTCGGTTGACAATAGTTTAAAAACATTCTATTTTTAACATTCCTTAACAGTTTAAGTCTAACTATTAAAATAGCTTTTTTAAGAGCTTTGAAGCGGCCTTTTTAATATCATCACTAGTATTGGTCTTAGTGCTGTCTTTTTCTTTGGAGCTTGTTTTTAAAATTCTATCGATGAATTTGTTTGTTTGTGATTTTGCAATTTTTGACGTTAGGCTGCTAATTGCCGATTTGTAGTCGGGGGTTACATTTGGTTTACTGATGGTTCCGCCAATTGTGACTTTTAAAGGCACGTGAATATCGTTCCGTTCTGCTTCTGATAGACCAGATAAAAGTTTTTCTGTTTCCTTTCCGAAGAACGTTGCAGGTACCTCTGCTAGCAGTTGGTAATTCATGTCGTTGTCAAAACTATGAGTACCGCTCATTTGAATTGGAATAGCATCATATGAGGCAATTTTAAATGGTGAAAACCTTACCATTCCGTTTTCAATGGAAGCCTTTGCGTTTATCTTTTTGATGTCTAATTTGGCAAAGTCAATAAAGTCCAAATTTTTGTCTAACAATGACATGGTTTTTGACCTGCTAGCATCTATTTGTGAAACTTCCATATTAGAAACTGTTTTACCAGAAATGCTATTTGCTGTTGGCATTAAGTCATGATCTAGGTTACCTTTCATATCAAAAGAACTTGACATTGTACCGTCTATTGTTTTCGCAAAGGGAGCGATGCTAGAGAATAGTTCAAGTGAGCTGAATGCTTTTTCGATATTGATAGACTCAAATTTGATGCCTAAATCAAAAGTACTAGGCGTTTCTTTGGTGTTTACCATTCCATCAAAATGAATAGCGCCGTCAAATAGTTTGGCGTTTATTTTTTTGAACTGCGCAGTTTGATCTTTAATTGTGAGTGCTCCTTTACAGTTCTTTAAGATAAGATTGTCGTAGTGTACATTTTTTGCGGAAAATTGAGAGCTAATAGCAATCCCTGTTGGGATTTTTAGAGGAGCTGTTGTATTGGAATTTGAAATGGTTAATGTGTCCGAAGCAGTCTCACTTAAAAAATCTTCTGTGATAATACGGTCGGCTTTAATGTCAAATGTTCCGGAAAGAACTTTGTTGCCAAAAGCGAATCCAATTAAGTTATTCACATTTCCGGTTACTGAGAGGTCGCTTTTCCCGGTTTTGGCTTGGCATTTTTTTACAAGTAATTTTTTTGGAGTAAATTCAATATGAGCAGTTTCAATGGAAAATGGGTTTGGGAACATTTCAGAGATAACCGTCATGTTCAGTACTGAAATATTTCCTTCGTTTTTTATAGCTTCGAAATTATTGGTATCGATGTCTTTTTGTGAAAAGGCTGTTTTAATGTGGGCATCAACAATTCCATGCAATTGCTGATCGAGAGGAATGGGGTAGGTTTCGCTTAAATTGTCAAGATTTAGTTTTCCGTCAATTTTTGCTGAAATTGTGGGGTTGCTCATCAGTTTTCTAAATGTGCCTGAAGCTGAAAAAACATCTTTATCGATCTGGAAAGAAAGTTTGTTTAGTTGAATTTCGGTGTCGTCAATAGCACCTGTTTCGTTTCCGATATGTGTGTCAAAAGTAATGTGTTCCATGGTTTTTGGAAGTTCAGGGTACTTGAAACTAGCGTCTTTGGAGCTGATGAATATGTCGAATTTTGGAATTTCAGAATCAGAATAAAGGCCATTAAAAGTTCCTTTAAAATCGAGTGCACCGTTGGCCGTTACTTTGTCAAAACTTTGCGCATAGGCATCAGGAATCAAAGATAAAAGACTTTTAAATTTTGATTCCAATACGTCGAACTGTAACACCATTGCAATCCCTTCATTGGCAGGTTGAACAAAACCGTCGAAATAGAATTTCAAATCGTTGAGTTGCGCACTGTTTTTGTCGAATGATATTTTTTGATTTTCGAGATTATACAACAGCTCAGCTTGCCATAAAAATTTGGCTTTGTTTAGGTATGGGATACTGTTTTGAATTACGGAAATGCTTTGTATGGAAGTCTTAGTTGTTAATTGTACATGTTCATTTGAAAATTTACCTGTGCCGCTATGGTTAAACTCTTTTAATGTAGCGGAAATTTTGTTTTGTTTATCTGCGTAATTGAAATGAATGTTTTTTAAATCATATTGCTCGATATGAAAAGAAAAGTCACTTGAATTTGTGTTGTCTTCAGAAACAGATGTTGAAGACTCAGCTTTGAGTATGTCAAAATTAAATTCGCCATTAATGGTTGTTTCAAGGTTGATAAATCCATTGCTAATCGAGAAATAATCGATTTTAGGAGTGTTCAATAATGCGGTTAGCGTAGTAGTTAGTTGTATGTTTTCAATAGACAACAAGGTGTCGTTTTCAAATGAATTTTCATTGGTAATTAGGAGGTCAGAAATATTAATAGATGCTTTGGGGAAATGTTGCCATAAATTAAGGCTTACCTTTTCAAAAGAAAGTTCCGCATTGATACGTTTGTTTAATTCATTTTGAATTGTGTTTTCAATTTGCTCTTTGAAGAGAAATGGAACTGTGAATAAGGCTATTACCACAATTGCGATAACAATTGAAAGTGTCTTTACAACTTTTTTCATAGGAGTGTATTAAAGTATAAAAATACAACCAAAAGAAATATGGGTGTTGAATAATATGTTAAAATCTAAAAAAAAACCCACTCTATTGCTAGAGTGGGAAAATTGCTATGAAAAAGAAATTGGTGTATAACACCAACTCCTACAAATGTAAGTTATTTTTTAAAAATCGAATTAAAATTTATGTTAAAAAATAACGGGCTGATTTAATAATTGGTTCACTTTTGTCTATAAATGGTTGTTTAATATCATTTGTTGGTTAAGACGGCATTACAAACAACCCTTCTTCAGTTTTGTCAACCTTCGCCAAGCTATGTTTTGTTAAGCCCTTAATGGTCTTGTCCCATTTCTTATTTGAAAGGCCAGATTGTGTTTTTAAATCACTTAAAGCAATTTTCTCAACTTTTTCTAGAATCTCCAAAACAGCTTTTTCTTCATCGTTTAATTCAACGCTAGGAGCTTTCTTTTCAGGTCTCATTTGAGGAAAGAATAGCACTTCTTGAATAGATTGGTTATTGGTTAGATACATAATTAAACGATCCATTCCAATTCCCAAGCCAGAAGTTGGAGGCATACCGTATTCCAAGGCACGTAAAAAGTCTTGGTCAATAAATTCAGAAGCCTCATCGTCTCCTCTTTCTGCCAATTTTAGTTGTGCTTCAAAACGCTCTCTTTGATCGATAGGGTCGTTCAATTCAGAATATGCATTTGCAACCTCTTTACCACAAATCATCAATTCAAAACGTTCTGTTAGTTCAGGGTTGTCTCTGTGTTCTTTACAAAGCGGAGACATTTCTTTTGGGTAGTCAGTGATAAACGTTGGTTGAATGTAGTTTCCTTCACATTTTTCTCCAAACATTTCATCGATTAGTTTTCCTTTACCCATCGTATTGTCTACTTCAATCCCCATTTCAATGGCAGCAGCTCTTAATTCATCTTCATTTTTACCGGTAATATCAAACCCAGTAAAGTGTTTGATAGCATCTGCCATTGTTACTCTTGGAAAAGGCGCTTTAAAACTTACTTGATGTTCCCCAAAGACAACATCAGTAGTTCCGTTCACTTCCATAGCGCAATGCTCTAGTAATTTTTCTGTGAACTCCATCATCCAATTATAGTCTTTATAGGCTACATAGATTTCCATGGCAGTAAACTCTGGGTTGTGCGTTCTGTCCATTCCTTCATTTCTGAAGTTTTTGGAGAATTCGTATACACCATCGAATCCACCTACGATCAATCGCTTTAAATACAATTCATTTGCAATACGCATGTATAAAGGGATATCCAATGAGTTGTGGTGTGTCATAAAAGGTCTTGCTGAAGCACCTCCAGCAATGGGTTGTAAAACTGGTGTTTCAACTTCGAAATATCCTTTGTCGTTAAAGAAAGTTCGCATGGCGTTGAACAACTTAGTTCTTTTTACGAAAACTTCTTTTACATGAGGGTTTACAACCAAATCCGCATAGCGTTGACGGTATCTTAATTCAGGGTCGTTAAATTCATCATAGGTATTTCCTTCACCATCAGTTTTTGGGAGGGGTAAAGGTTTTAAAGCCTTACTCAAAAGTGTAAATTTGGTAGCCTTTATAGAGATTTCTCCAACTTGGGTTTTGAATGCAGTTCCTTCAATTCCAATAAAATCTCCTAAATCCAATAATTTTTTAAAAACATCATTGTACAGTGTTTTATCATCTTCAGGACAAATTTCATCTCTATTCAAATAGACTTGAATTCTTCCTTCTGTATCTTGTATTTCTGCAAATGAAGCCTTTCCTTGAATTTTTTTACGCATTAAACGACCAGCAATAACCACTTTTTGCCCTTCTAGGTAATTTTCCTTAATCTGTTTAGAATAATGATCTACAGGAAATAAATCTGCGGGATATGGGTTGATTCCTAAAGCTCTTAACTTGTCTAGCTTTTCTCTTCTTACAATTTCTTGTTCTGATAATTGCATGATGCTGTGTGTTTATTTGGTGTGTATAATAGCATGCAAAGATACTTAATGCAAAGGGAATTAGAAATAATATCTATGAAATAATATAACTTCTAAATTTAGGCTAGCAAACCAGTTTTGAGATAGGTCTAAAAATAATTGTTTACATTGCTAAAAGTTGTATATTTGCCCTGTGTTGTTTTGATGCTTTTAGAAAAAAGCATCGTGGTTTTTGTTGAAACCAGTGGAAAGCTTCCCTTTTTTGGGTTGCTTTTTTTTTGTTTTATAATGTAGTGTTGATTAAGTCATAAACTATTTGATTGCGTCCAATTCTGTAATTTGTAAATTTTCGAGATTGTATCCGTATTTCTGAAACGGAACTGAATCAAATATAGCGGCATAGTAAGCAAAATGAGAGTTGAAAGCTTGATTTCTATTGTAATAGAAAATATAACTATCAATAGATTTTGAAAGTGTAATTAAATAATTTTCTTGATACCCTTTAAAATATTCTTCTTTCGAATGGCCTATGTTGTCCATATGTTTGGTTGTTTCAGTGCTAAAAACGGTATACCCCTTGGCGTCAAAATAGTGTAATAATCTTCTGCTGTCAGATAAGAATACTTTTTTTTCTAAATTTTTATATTTCGCTTTTAAATTTTGTAGCAGAAGATCTAGGGTATGTTCGATTCGATCTTCGGGTATTCCAGTTAAACGACTGTCATCAAAATCATTGAGGTAATTCAAGCATCTGAAATGCAATAGTTCAAAATCCTTATCAAGGTATTGGTTGTAGTTAGCTTCAAACGAATTCTTTACTAGATTCACACCTAATAAATCGAGCTCTGCATTCAAAGCTTTGGTGTGTTTTTCCCATTTTCCATTTTCGTACAGATAGGCCAAGATGTTTTCGTTGGCATATATTAAATTCGTACGTCGTTTGTATTTTTTTTCGTTGAGATTCATAAAATCTTCTAATTGATTTAATGAATAGATGTACCATATTTTAAAACGAAACGGATGAATACTGAGTTTAGAAATGTTGATTTGTTCTGAATGCCAAATGTTGGAATAGTGAATAGGGCTTATGTAAAAAATCGAAAAGTCACTAGTGTGTTTTTTGGATAGATAGTAACTCGTTAAAATGCCCTTATAGCGATCCGTTAATCCTCCGTGATTTATAGTTCCGTCTGCCATAAATACGGTTCTGTTTTTGCCTTTTCTTGCCGTCAGTGTAAAGCGGAAGGATTTGTTAAATGGGTTTAGGCAATTAAAAATCAGATTTGCGTACAAATAACTGAGAATTTTATTTCTTTTTGTAAAAACAGGAGTCTTCATCATCATAGAGGGGCACTGTTCTTAGTTTTCCAGTACTATTGTTTTTTCTTGTTGTTCTTTAATCCAATTGAAGGTAACAGCAAGGCCTTCTTTTAAAGTTCTGCTAGGTGTCCAATTCATTTTTTCTTTGTACAGGTCATTGTTTGAATTTCTTCCTCTTACGCCAACCGGACAACTAGTTCCATATTGTTTTTCAAAAGCAGCGCCTTCAAGATTGTCAATGGTTATTTTCTTACCGGACAACCTTATAATTAATTCGGCTAAATTATTGATACTGATAAGTTCTTCTGAACCAATATTGACAGGGCCGGCAAAATGATCCTGCCTCATAAACCGAATGACAGCTTCAATACAATCTTCTATAAATAGAAAGGACCGGGTTTGTTGCCCATCTCCCCATACCTCAACACTGTAATTAGATTCGGCTACTTTTCTGCAAAGGGCCGCAGGTACCTTTTCTTTTCCCCCTTGCCATGTCCCTTTAGGACCGAAAACATTGTGGAATCGGGCAATGCGGACATCCAAGTCATAATTTCTTTGAAAAGAGGCATAAATTCTTTCACTAAATAGTTTTTCCCATCCGTATTCAGAGTCGGGGTTTGCAGGGTAAACTGACGATTCAATACAATTGGGGTTGTTTGGGTCTAATTGATTGTGCTCAGGATAAATACAGGCAGAAGAACTATAAAAAAGTCGTTTGACAGCAGTTTTTGCGGCTTCATTCGCTACATTTAAATTGATCATTCCAGAGTTGTGCATTACATTGGCATCGTTTTCACCAGTAAAAAGGTAACCTGCACCTCCCATATCTGCTGCTAATTGATACACTTCATCAAATGCATTTTCCGTATCGTATATATCCTTTTGATTGGGGGCTAGCATCACCTGAGCCGTAAGGGCTGTATCGCGAAGATCGCCTACAATATATTCGTCACAAATTTTCTCTGTTTGCCAAAACTCATTGCGTTCTTTAAGATCTACAATCCTAACCCATATCCCTTCACTTTTCAGTCGGTTGGCAAGATGACCTCCGATAAAACCACCTCCTCCTAAAACCAATGCTGTTTTGTTTTTCATCTTTTCCATCTGATGTTTTGTTTTTTTACCATGAAATGTAAAAATAACGGTTCAAAATGGAAAAGCGATAAACCTTTTTTTATAAAGGAAAGCTACAAGTACTTATAGAATTTTATGAATTCCAAAACACTTCTCTAAACCTCCAGACGTCTCGGATAAAATAGAATAAAAAAGCAAGGCAAACGACAAACTTAATACCTGTAGACAACAGGAAGCCCAGAAAAGAACCAAAAGCAGCAAAAAATGCTTTGGAGCGGTCTTTGGGGTTGTTCCATAACTCTCCCAAATAGGCGCCTACAAAGGGTCCTGCAATAATACCAATAGGGCCTAAGAATATACCAATGAGTAAACCAAAGGTAGAACCCCAAACTCCTTTTTTCGACCCTCCGTATTTTTTAGTCCAAAGCGGTGGAACCACATAATCCAATACCGTTACCAACAGTGCAACGGCTAATGTAGTCCATAAAAATCCAGCGCTTATCGGAACAGCGGTAAAGTTTAAAAACAACAAACCTAACCAGGCCAGTGGTGGGCCAGGAATAACTGGTAAAAAGGCACCGATAAGGCCGCCAATCATACAGGCCAAACCTAAAATTACGAGTAAAGTATCCATAGTTGAAAATTTTTTTAAAAATAAGGAATATTTGCATCACTCAAAGACTTATCTATACGATTCTCTTTTGCTTTTGTGTATAAGACTTTCTTTGTAGTTGCGAAAAAAAAATAAAATAAATATCGTATTTTCACAAGGTGATAGCTAACACTATGAATTCAAAATATATTTTCGCAATCTTAACTTTGGTTCTGCTGACTTCTTGTGAATTTGTCCAAAGAAAATTTTGTGGAATGCAAAAAGGCGTTGTTTTGGATACGGTTGTCGATTATGAGTCTGTGGATACATTTCCAAGTTTTTCAGCCTGTGACAGCCTTGTAGATACCACGTTGAAAAATCGTTGTTTTACCCATAATTTGTATCAGCATTTGAGCACCTCATTATTAGCGCATACTTTTACTGTGTATGAATCCATTGATGAAAAAGTAGGTGTAAAATTAAAGATAGATGCAGAAGGAAGTACTACATTAGTCTCTATAACATCATCGGATGCCGTAAAAAAAGCACTGCCTCAATTAGACAGTTTGATTGCAGAGAGCATTCAGACACTACCAAAAGTATTTCCGGCCTTAAAGCATGGGATTCCGGTAGCTACCGTTTATGAAGTGCCACTGGTCTTAAAAATTGATTAAAGAACAGGTGCTAATTAATTCAATAGCTTCCAAAGTTGATCCTTGAGTTCCATCAAGCCAATTTGAGCAACAGAGGAGAAGAATAGGCTTGGAATACCTTCTGGCAATTCTTTAGCAATTTCCTCCTTTAATTCATCGTCCAGCATATCGCATTTTGAAATGCCTAAAATACGTTCTTTGTCCAATAACTCTGGATTGTGTTGCTGTAATTCATTTAAGAGAATTTTGTATTCCTCTTTGATATCATCGGCATCTGCTGGAATTAAAAAGAGCAGTGCAGCATTTCTTTCTATATGTCTAAGGAATCGATGCCCTAAACCTTTACCTTCAGAAGCTCCTTCAATAATACCCGGAATATCCGCCATCACAAAACTTTGGTGATTTCTGTAGTCGACGATTCCTAAGTTAGGTTTTAAAGTGGTAAATGCGTAGTCTGCGATTTTTGGTTTTGCTGCGGTAATTGCTGCAAGCAAAGTAGATTTACCTGCATTCGGGAATCCAACCAAACCAACATCAGCTAATAATTTTAATTCAATTTGAAACCAACCATCAACACCTGGCATTCCAGGTTGCGCGTAACGAGGAGTTTGATTGGTTGAAGATTTAAAATTCCAGTTACCTAAACCACCCATTCCACCCTCAACCATAATGGTTTCCTGCTTGTCTTCTGTTATTTCAAAAAGAATTTCTTGGGTTTCAGCATCTCTAACTATCGTTCCTAATGGAACTTCAAGGTATTTGTCTTCACCATCTTTTCCTGTACTTCTACTCTTACTTCCATGTCCCCCTTTTTCAGCTCTGGTGTGCTTTAAAAAGCGTAAATGATGTAAGGTCCACATGTCTTTGTTTCCACGCAGAATTACATGACCTCCGCGGCCACCATCACCACCATCAGGACCGCCTTTGGTAATGAATTTTTCGCGATGTAGGTGTGTAGAACCACCACCACCATCTCCAGAAGAGGCATAGATTTTAATATAGTCGATAAAATTTCCTTCTGTCATACCTTAGGCTGTTAGTAATGTGATTTGCAAAAATAACAAAAGCTATCGACACACAATCGTAGTGCATAGCTTTTGTTATTCTCGAAAATACTATAGTGTGTTTATTACATTCGAAATTAATTCGGTAATATCTGAGACAGATCCTACGCCGTTAATTCCGTAATATTTGTTTTGTTGCTCGTAATAATCTTTTACAATGGCTGTTTTTGTATTGTATTCGTTAAAACGATTTCTGATTTTAGATTCATCTTGGTCGTCTGCACGTCCTGAAACTTTACCTCTTTCTAGCAAACGTGTTACCAATACATCTTCCTCAACTTCCAAAGCAATCATACCGTCAATAGTCGCTTCTTTTTTTGAAAGGAATGCGTCTAAGGCAGCAGCTTGAGATTCTGTTCTAGGAAAACCATCAAAGATAAAACCATTGGCTTGTGGGTTTTTTTCAACCTCTGCCTCAAGCATATTGATGGTAACTTCATCTGGCACTAAATTACCGTTGTCGATAAATGATTTTGCCAAAACGCCCAATTCCGTTTCATTTTTAATGTTGAAACGAAATACATCTCCTGTAGAAATGTGTACCAAGTTGTACTTGTCTTTTAATACTTCTGCTTGTGTTCCTTTTCCAGCTCCCGGAGGGCCGAATAGTACAATATTCTTCATTTCTTTATGATTTTGCTAATTTATAAATGTCTGGTAAATTTCTTCCTAACCCGTCATAATCCAATCCATAGCCGAGGATAAAGTTGTCTGGAATTTCAATTCCAACATAGTCGATATGTAGTTCTTTTTTAAAAACATCTGGTTTAAAAAATAAGGTAGCAATTTTTAACTCTTTAATAGGTTCTTTACCTAAGATGTCATATATCTTTTGAAGGGTGTTCCCCGTGTCGATTATATCTTCTAATACAACAATAGTGCGTCCTCTAAGATCTTCGTTAATTCCTAGAAGCTGATTTACTTTTCCTGTGGACTGTGTTTTTTCATAGGATGCCAACTTTACAAAAGTGATTTCACAATCCGATTCGTAAGCGCGCATAAGATCAGCAGTCAAGACAAATGATCCGTTTAAGATGCTTACAAATAATGGGGTTTCATCTTTTAAATCCGCTTTAATCTGTTGAGCTAGACTTGCTACGGTATCCGCAATACGTGTTTTGTCTATATAAGGCTCAAAATATTTATCGTGTACTTTTATCAATCCCATCGAATTCTCTTTTAAAGAACAGAAACCGTCCCTAAATACATTAGGGACGGTTTACCACCTGTGTATATGGTTTTAATTAGTTACTTTTTTTCCCTTCTTTTTTTTCAGAAGTATCATACATAATTGGAGATGCAACAAATAATGAAGAGTAGGTACCTACCAAAACTCCAATAATAAGTGCAAACATAAATCCTCTAATAGAATCACCTCCAAAAATAAAGATAGCTAGTAATACAATTAACGTAGTAAGAGAAGTATTGATAGTTCTTCCTAAAGTACTACTCAATGCTTTGTTTACCACATCGCTGTATTTCCAATTTTCGTGATTTCTTGCATATTCACGAATTCTATCAAAAATTACCACGGTATCATTCAGTGAGTATCCTACCACGGTCAAAATCGCAGCGATAAATGACTGTCCAATTTCCATATCGAAAGGCATCACCTTGTAAGCGATAGAGAAAATAGACAATACGATTAATACATCGTGGAATACGGCAGCAACCGCACCTAAACTGTATTGCCATTTCTTAAATCGCAATAAAATATAAAGGAATACAATTAATAGAGAACCTAAAATAGCCCATTGTGCAGCCGTTTTAATATCATCTGCAATGGTTGGTTCTACTTTAATAGCGTTGAATACTCCAATTTTTTGACCGTCAAATCCTCCGTTGAAATCCTCTATGGTAGTGCCATCTGGTAGATAAGCCTTCACGCCTTCAAACAAAGCAGCTTGTACTTCTTCATCAACTTGCTGACCTTCTTCGTCAATTCTGTATTTAGTAGTAATTTTTAATTGGTTGTTTGTACCGTATGTTTTTACTTCAGGTGCACTTTCAAAAACCGACTTTAAACTTGCAGCTACTTCAGAAGAGTTTACCGCTTGGTCAAATCTTACGACATAAGAACGTCCACCAACAAAATCAACACCGTAGTTCAATCCGTTTGTAAACAATGAACCCAATCCAAGCACAATAATTGCTCCAGAAATCACATAAGTCAATTTGCGTTTCTTTAAGAAGTTGATGTCAATATTTGTAAACCACTTCTTTGTAAGTCCTGTATTGAAAGTCAATACTTGTCCTTTTCCAGAATAAGCATCAATTAAGATACGCGTAATGAAAATAGCAGTAAACAATGAAGTTGCAATACCAATCATTAAGGTAGAGGCAAATCCTTTTACTGGACCTGTTCCAAAGAAAAACAAGATAAATCCTGTTAATAAGGTAGTGATGTTTGCATCTAAGATAGAAGACAATGCATTGTTAAATCCATCGTTAATTCCTTCTTTCAAGGCTTTTCCTTTTGCCAATTCTTCTTTGATACGCTCAAAGATAAGTACGTTGGCATCTACCGACATACCAATAGTCAATACAATACCTGCAATACCTGGTAATGTCAATACAGCTCCAAAAGCTGAAAGAATTCCAAAAATAAATAAGATGTTCACTAACAAAGCAACATTGGCAAATATTCCGGCTTTTCCGTAGTAGATGATCATCCAGATAAGTACCAAAATCAAAGCGAGTATAAATGACTCTATACCGCTGTCAATTGCTTCTTGTCCTAAAGAAGGTCCTACAATTTCAGATTGAATGATATGAGCAGCAGCAGGTAATTTACCAGCTTTTAAAACGTTCGCTAAATCTTGTGCTTCCAAAACGGTAAAGTTTCCAGAGATAGAAGTTCTTCCACCCGTAATCGCAGTATTTACTCTTGGTGCTGTATATACATAATCATCTAAAACGACAGCAACAAAGTTTCCAACATTTTCAGAAGTCATTTTAGCCCATAACTTAGAACCTCTAGAGTTCATTGTCATGCTAACTTCAGGATTCACACCCAATTGGTCGTATTCTTGTGATGCGTTGATAATCACATCTCCTTGAATAGGCGCTTCGTCTTTTCTGTTCGACTTGATAGCGTACAAGTTGATTACTTCTGTGTCCTTAATAGGTTTTGCATCCCATAAAAACTTAACGTGTTTCAATTCAGTAGGAAGTAAATCTCTCACTTCTTGCATGCTTAAGTATTGGTTTACTTTCGCTGTGTCAATAACAGAAGCCGAACCAATAATAGAGCTTATTTCATTTTGACTTCTAGGAATTTGAGGGTACAGAACACTAAATAAATCAATTGTTTTTTTAGTCGCTGTAGAATCTTTTACCTCTCCTAATAAGTCATCAATTTCGCTAGCAGCTGCATCTTTTTCATCAGAAGTAGTTGCTTCAGTAACCTCTTCTTTGAACAATTCAGTGATTTTTGCATTTGCAGCATATAAGAATTGTGCAGTTTCTTGGTTTGTGTATACTTCCCAGAATTGCAATTCAGCAGTAGATTGTAATAATTTCTTTACACGCTCAATGTCTTTTGCACCAGGTAGCTCAATTAAGATACGCCCTGAATTACCAATACGTTGAATGTTAGGTTGTGTAACTCCAAACTTATCAATTCTACTTCTCAATACCTCAAATGCGGTATTGATCGAACTGCTGATTTCTTGACGAATGGCTTCTTTTGTTTCCTCGTCTGTTTTTTGGAAGTTGATCTTTTCTCTTAAAGATTTGTTTCCAAAAATATCTGGAGCATTCAATTTGTCATTTCCAGTGCTTAAGTTGTCAAAAGCTTCGAAAAACAAATCCAAATATGGAGCTGTACTGTTCTTTTGAGCGATAGAAGCTTCTTTTAAGGCCTTGTTAAAAGTTTCGTTGCTAGAGTTATTTGACAATCCAATTAAGATATCTTTTACAGAAACTTGCAAAGTAGCGTTGATACCACCTTTTAAATCCAATCCTAAATTGATCTCTTTGTCTTTGATGTCGTTATAACTGAATTCAACACCAAACTGGTCAAAAACAGCAATGTTTGCAACAGAATCGAGGTACATTCTTTCGAATTTAGCAAGTGCTCTCCCGTCGTTTTCTTCTGCTTTTGAAAACGCATATTCTTTTGCGTCATTTTCTACACCTCCTGCTAACCAAGTAAATGATAATTGGTATAAACTAACTATTCCAAAAAGAATCGCGAATAGTTTGATAAGTCCTTTGTTTTGCATTCTATTTCTCTCTTAAATTTTATAAACGTGCAAATATAGTATTTCAATTAGGAAAAGACAATTTTTTGCCATTTAATATTTAAAAGTCTGTGTTTTTTGTAGTTACTTATGAAAACAAGAGTTTTTATAAGGGAATTAACCTTAATTTTATGAACAATAAATGTTATAACAGCCATTAAAACGCCTTCAGTTTATGACGGATTTTCAGGATAAAGAAACCGGAGCATTTAGGTAATCAATCGTTTCATTTCGTTTCTAAAATTAGACGGACTTTTTCCGGTCGTCTTTTTAAACAACTTATTGAAATGAGAGAAATTATTAAACCCACTTTCGTAACAGATATCTGTAATACTTGTTGGTTTTTCCGCCAAGAGTTTTGAGGCGTGTACAATTCTGTATTCATTAACCAATTCGGTAAAGGTTTTTCCTGTGGCTTTTTTTAGGTATCTGCAAAAGGAGGGAGTGGTCATGTTGACTTCCTGTGAAATGTCATCCAAGGCAATATGATGCTGAAAGTTTATGGTGATGTATTTAAAAATCTGATCGATTCGATCGTTGTCTTGTTGGTTGACTTCAAAGGCGAAATCTTGCACATTTAATAATGAATAGTCTTCCGTTTCAGCCAATCGTTGTAAAATCCTAATAAATAAGAGCAATCGATCCAAACCGGATTTATTGACGAGGTCATTGATTTTTGGACCTACTTCCTTTTTGATTTCAGGGTGGAATATAATACCCATTTTTGCTCTTTCAAAAAGTTTTTGGATGGCTTGGGTTTCTGGAATTTCTAAAAAGGCGGTTCCCAAAAAATCGGGCTTCATCTGGATGATCGTCTCCGACCCGTTGATGGTCAATCTGTCGGTAAATCCCATATGCGGTAAATTAGAACCAATAAGCACTAGCTGACTGTTCTTAAAATACGAAATATGATTTCCTATATGTCGTTTGCCTCCACCGTTGTTCACATATGCCAATTCCAGTTCAGGGTGAAAATGCCAAAATTGAAAACGATCTTTAACAGACTCTTTGTAATGTTTTAGAATAAAGGAACTTCCAAAATCGGGTTCAATTTTCTTTAGAGTAGGCTTGTTTACTTGCATGACTAACGAGATTTAAATACCAAATTTACAAATTTAAAGGTTTTTTTCTGTGTTATTTTATCGTTAAATTAATGTGTTTTTTAGCAGGTTGTTAATATAGTACATATATATGGCAAATATGATGATGTATTTAACTTGAATACCGTCGTATCTTTGCAGAGTAATTTGATGGTAATATCAAGTTGTTCACCGGAAAAGGCGGAGTGGTTACCTCTGAGTACATGAACAATGTTAAAATGAGTTACCTTTTCAAAATATTGGTTTAAGTTTAGTTGAAAAAGGAGGAGTCCAGCTTTGGATTGCTCCTTTTTTTTGTTGCAGTAGGTTTTGAAGTCTAAAGTCCAAAGTCCAAAGTCGAAAGTCCAAAGCCGGTAGCCGAAAGTTTCAGGCTTGTCCGCCTCTGGCGGGTTTCAAGTTTCAGGTTGGTTTTGTTTTTCTATGTCTACACAATCCTTAATACTCAATACTAAATATCAAAGCTTAATCGAAGTCTATGATATAAAAGGTCGAAGGCATCATTCCGGTTTTTTCTCGCAAAACATCTTCAAAGTCATTGGAATAAATGTATCATTGAAGATAAAGTCATTCGTATTAATGTGATTATTGTTGTAAAGTCCTTTGTATAAATGTGTATTTGGAAATAAAGTCGTTCGAATAAATGTATTTTTGCATGTAAAGTCGTTTTGTCAAAAATATGAACCCTCTTTTGCTGTTCGAACTTCTTTGTCCGATTTTCGTGAAAAAGACTGGTTGACGAATCTGCCTTTGTATGCTATTGGTCAAATAACTGGATTGGATGAGGTCTAGAGCTTTCTCTAACTTCCCCTAACTCTTTTAGGAAGAAAATATAGAGAAAGAGCAGTGCTATTCTTTTTTCTCTGCGTACTTTAGATAGCAGTGCAAGGTGTACAGTATTGTGA
Source organism: uncultured Flavobacteriaceae bacterium (assembly GCA_943789365.1). Classification (GTDB taxonomy): domain Bacteria; phylum Bacteroidota; class Bacteroidia; order Flavobacteriales; family Flavobacteriaceae; genus Flavicella. The sequence continues at coordinate 2,561,733 of CALSTV010000001.1, forward strand.
ATTTAAAACTAAAAACTAAACATTCAACACTAAGCACTCACCCCTAACAACATTACTACGCTCGCTTCGTATAAGAAACAAAACTATAAGCGTACTTATTTTTCTCATCTGCTTCAAAGCGTTCTCTTTTAGTTTCTTTCCAGATCGTTAGGTCAATCTCCGGAAAAAAAGCATCTGCTTCGAACTCGTGATGTACTTCAGTAATATCCAATTGGTCTACCAGCGTAATGGCTTCTTTGTAGATTTGCGCCCCGCCAATGATAAACGGACTTGCATCGCCTTTTGCAACTTCCAGAGCAGCTGCTATAGAATTCACAACCACACAACCTTCCGCTTTGTAATTTGGGTTTCTTGTGATGATTACTGTAGTCCTGTTAGGTAAGGGTTTGCCGATGGATTCATAGGTATTACGTCCCATAATAATATGATGTCCCGTAGTTGTTTTACGAAAGCGAATTAAATCGGCAGGTAAATGCCAAATCAAATCGTTGTCTTTTCCTAAGGCGTTGTTGTGGGCTATGGCGGCTATTAGTGTAATCATTATTATAGTGGATACTTGTGAATTAGAAATTTACGTTGCTTGGCTTGTATGCTGACCCTGTATTTTTAGTTGTGGACCTGTTAGAAACCATAAAAGATATAGGTAAAGAATACCGAACCGAGACAGGTCTGCCTTTTTGAATACCTGGTGATGCTAATTTGGGGATCATTTCGATGACTCGTGTTGCTTCATTTTTCAGGTCTTTGTGAGGAGCTTTAACTTGAATATCTGTCACCTCTCCATTTGTTGAAAATTTAAACATACAATAGATTCGATGTCTTCCGGCAGGAAGTTCTAAGGTGCGTGCTAGTCCACTGTTGAATTTTTTATTGAAGTGCAAGCTTATCTTTTTTGAGAGGCATTTTTTTCCTTCATCAAGAGTGTTCATATTTTCACAGCCTTTGTATATAGGTAAGGATTCGTAATAAACATTGGAACTGGCGTTTACAATAGTACTGTTAGATTCATAGGATAACAATTGAGCATAATAACGATTCATTGGTTTTGGGTTGTCAATGCCAAATAGATCAAACGGATATTGTTTAAATATCGAAATTAAGGTGTCTCCAAGAGTTTTTGAACGCGCATTTGTACTGACATTGGTGTATTTGTTTTTCGTGTCTGTACTGAATTGGACCACAAGACTGTTGTTAATTTCGTTTAAGTTTGATCTGTCAAGCAAGTCTTTCGGAAGGCGTTCTTTTATAAAGAGCGCTAAGTCATTTGTTTGACTTGGGTTTGAATAATTACCAATAGGAAATTGGGAATCAAATGTTGGTGCACTGCCAAAACTTGCAAATGAACAAATGGTGTCAGTTTCAACATCCAAGCGAGAGATTGTAAAGGAACCGGCGCTAGCTACCGGTTTTCCGTTTAAAGTGGCAGGAATAATTCGTGGTGTAAAAAGGTTTATGATTCTGTCTATTTCTAGTGAGTTTCCAGCCTTTTTACTTCGTTTTTTTTGGACAAGTCTACCATGTTTTGTGACCGTAAAATTGATTTTTGTGGAGGAAGTGTTTTTTGTAAATAATAACTCTTGGTCCAAATTACACATAAAATGTTCTTTTACTTCTTCTGTAAAGCATTTTCGTTTGTCTGGGTACTGCTCGAATTTTTGACAGTTTCTACTTATATAAGAAGATTCTTCAATAAGTTCGTTGCTGCAATCAAAAATGTTTTTCGAACCCTTTTTTGAAATGACATCTAAACTGTAGCGCTTCGACTGACTTCTGTTCGAAGGAATTAGTTTCTCAATTGGGTATTTCTCAAAGGCATCTCTAAGGGCGTCGTTTAAGGCTTTGTTTGTGGTGGTAGTTTTGAAATTATAAATTTCGTCGTCTTTATCTACGCAAAAAGAAGCTCTGACAATAAATACATTAGGATAGTAGCTTGTTTTTCTTAGTAGTTTTTTAGATATGTTTTCTTTCAGATAAAGAGAAAGTTCATTATTAGGATTTGTATGAGAAACATTGTTTTGCGCAAAACAAGACAGTTTTATAAGTGCAAACAATAATACAAGGCTCTTTTTCATAAGGTGAATTTTATACAGAAACGGCCCCGCGAATCAAAGGGTGCGGGTCATAACCCTCCAAGGTGAAATCGTCATAGGTAAAATCAAATATATTCTTGACGTTTGGGTTCATTTTCATCGTTGGCAAAGGACGCGGATCTCGTGATAGTTGTTCTTCAATTTGATCGAAGTGATTGGTGTAGATATGCGCATCACCAAAGGTGTGAATAAACTCTCCAGCTTCCAATCCTACCACTTGCGCAATCATCATTGTTAATAATGCATAAGAAGCAATATTAAAAGGAACCCCTAAAAAGATGTCAGCACTACGTTGATAGAGTTGACAAGATAGTTTTCCATCCGCAACATAAAACTGAAAAAAAGCATGACACGGAGGCAAGGCAGCTTTATTATTCGCCACATTTTCTTCAAAAGAAACCGATGTATCTGGTAAAACACTAGGGTTCCATGCAGAAACCAACATGCGTCTGCTGTTCGGGTTTGTCTTTAAAGTTTCAATTAATTCCGCAATCTGGTCAATTTCTTCACTGTTCCAGCTGCGCCATTGGTGCCCGTAAACGGGACCTAAATCTCCGTTTGAGTCTGCCCAGGCATCCCATATTTTTACATTGTTTTCTTTGAGATAAGCAATGTTCGTGTCTCCTTTTAAAAACCAAAGCAATTCGTGGATAATCGATTTTAAATGCAATTTCTTAGTAGTAACCATAGGGAAACCTTCAGATAAATCAAAACGCATTTGGTAGCCAAACACACTTTTCGTACCAGTTCCCGTTCTGTCTCCTTTGAATACACCGTTTTCTTGAACGTGTTTTACTAAGTCTAAATATTGCTTCATAAATGATTTGATTTTGTGTCGATGTTTGCGTAAAAATACACAAGCCTGACAAAAATAAGAAAAGCAATGAGTTAAATTTTAGAAAGCGCTGTTAATTTTTTTAAAAGTAATTAACACCCTGCAATTGAAAAGGTAGCTGTAAGAACGTATCAGATTTAAAGTGTAATTTAAGTCAAAGTTTAGCCTATTTGTGGACTAGCGCTTGCTGATTTCATCTCTGATCTTAGCAGCTGTTTCGTAGTCTTCTTTTTCAATGGCAATACCCAACTCGTTGTTAAGCTCGCGCAAAGAGAGTTTTTGATATGGGTTTTTAGAATCGCTGGGAACAGGTTCTCCAATCAAATCATCTAATTCTAACTCTTCATTTTCATCAAGAATTTCTTCGGGGTCTAATTTTAAATAGATTCCAGCCTTTTCTAAAATAGTTTCATAGGTATAAATAGGTGCGTTGAAGCGCACTGCCAGAGCAATGGCATCTGACGTTCTCGCATCAATAATTTCTTCAGTCCCATTCTTTTCACAAATCAAGCTTGAGAAGAAAACACCGTCTACCAATTTATGAATGATTACTTTTTTGATGGTAATTTGAAAACGTTCTGCAAAAGTTCGAAACAAGTCGTGAGTTAGTGGTCGTGGTGGTTTGATTTCTTTTTCCAGAGCAATCGCAATCGACTGTGCTTCAAAAGCCCCTATGATAATTGGTAAGGTTCTTTTTCCTTCTAATTCGGTAAGCACCAAAGCATATGCGCCACTTTGTGTTTGGCTGTAAGAAATTCCTTTTATGTCTAGTTGTACTAAACTCATACGATAACAATTCAGGGGCGGCACCATGTGTGTGCAATTCCTATTCTAGGGTCAATTTAATAAAAACTCTTAATTATTTGCTTTAAAAACTTTTAATTTTTCGATAAGCTGTGGCACTACTTCAAAAGCATCGCCTACAATTCCATAATCTGCAGCTTTAAAGAAAGGTGCTTCGGGATCTGTGTTTATCACAACCTTTACCTTAGAGGCATTGATTCCTGCTAAATGTTGAATGGCTCCAGAAATTCCTATGGCAATGTATAAATTTGAAGCCACGGGTTTACCTGTTTGTCCAACATGTTCGGCATGCGGTCTCCATCCCAAATCAGAAACTGGTTTCGAACAAGCGGTTGCTGCACCTAATACTTCTGCTAAATCTTCAATCAATCCCCAATTTTCAGGCCCTTTTAAACCTCTTCCTCCAGAGACAACAACGTCTGCATCGGCAATGGTAACCTGTCCTGATGCCTTGTTAAGAGCTGTGGAGCTTACTCCTGATGCGGTTGCTGTAGAAGTAAAATCTTCTTCAGTAGCCGTAGTGCTGTTTTCAACAATGCCAAATGAATTTTTTGCCAACCCAATTACTTTAACAGCTGTAGATATTTCAGTATGGTTAAAAGCTTTGTTAGAAAAAGCCTTTCTTTTTACAGTAAAAGGTTGTGTGCTACTCGGCACATCAATTACATTAGAAGCATATCCAGCATTTAATTGTGCAGCCACGATAGGTGCTACGTACAATCCGTTTGAACTAGAATCAATAATAACAACGTCAGCAGCTTCTTTTAAGGCAACTTCCTTAATGGTGGTAGCTGTACATTTCGCGTCGAAACTTTCTTGGTTGTCCTGTGTTACTTTGATTATTTTTTGTGCGCCGTAAGAGGCTAACTCACTTGCGTTTGAAGCATTGATCGTCAATGCAACCAACTCAGTACCTAGCTGTTCGGCTATTTTTTTTCCGTATGAAACTACCTCTAAAGCAGCTTTCTTAAATTTTCCTTCCGATGCTTCGGCAAAAACGAGTACAGACATATATAATGTGTTGTTTTGTGAATTTTGTGTTTTTTTATTTTTTGGCTAACGGCTAACGGCTAACGGCTAACGGCTAACGGCTTGCGGCAAACTAAATAACTTTGGCTTCGTTGTGTAATAAGTCAATCAGACCGTCAATATCAGAAGCAGCTACCATTTTACAAGCTGATTTTTCTTCAGGTTTTTCGAAGCGTACTGATTTCGTTGTGGCTTCAGTTTCGATGGCTGCAACCACGGAAAGTGGTTTCTTTCTAGCCATCATAATACCTCTCATATTAGGGATACGCAATTCTTTTTCTTCCACCAATCCTTTTTGACCGGCAAGCACAAGTGGTAACGAAGTGCTCAAGGTTTCACTACCGCCATCAATTTCCTTAATAGCTGTAGCCGTATTGTTTTCAATTTCAACACCAATACAGGCATTTACAAAATTGTAATCTAAAAAAGTAGCCAACATACCTGGTACCATGGCACCGTTATAATCGATAGATTCTCTACCTGTTAAAATAAGATCATATCCATTACTTTTAGCAACTTCCGCCAATTGTTTGGCAACAAAGAAACCATCTGTGGCCTCTGCGTCAATTCGAATGGCATCATCTGCACCTATAGCTAATGCTTTTCTTAAAGAAGGTTCTGTGCCGGCATTTCCAACTGTAATAACCGTAATACTTGCCCCTTGTTTTTCTTTGAACCACATGGCACGTGCCAAGGCAAATTCATCGTAAGGGTTAATTACATATTGTACGCCATTGCTATCGAAAGCACTGTCGTTTTCAGTAAAATTTATTTTTGAAGTCGTATCCGGAACATGACTAATACATACTAAAATTTTCATAGTGATAAAGACTTGTTTTATAAAGTGCGAAGTTACTGATTTTTTTACCAAAATTAACAGTGCAAACCATAAAACCTGTACTTTTTATACGATTTAACGGGCGGTTGTTCCTGTGTCCTTTTAATTGCGTTTCTAATAATGTAGGTAGTTTAAAATTATATTCCAGTCATAAAATAGAGTTAGGAAATAGTGAAGCCATAATTTTTAGGTTTTTTTGAAAACTAAGTATCCATTATGATTTGAAAATTCTTATTTTTGCAGCTCATAAAGAAGATTACCATGAAAACAATACAATTTAGAGAGGCAATTTGCGAAGCGATGAGCGAAGAAATGCGTTTGGATGAAAGCGTTTACTTAATCGGTGAAGAAGTTGCGGAATACAACGGTGCCTACAAGGCTTCAAAAGGAATGTTAGATGAATTTGGTGAAAAGCGTGTTATTGATGCACCTATTGCTGAATTAGGTTTTGGAGGAATCGCAGTGGGTTCTACCATGACAGGTAACAGACCAATTGTAGAGTATATGACTTTTAACTTTGCCTTGGTTGGGATCGATCAGATCATTAACAATGCGGCAAAGATTCGTCAAATGTCTGGAGGGCAATTCCCTTGTCCAATTGTATTTAGAGGTCCAACTGCATCCGCAGGGCAGTTAGGAGCGACGCATTCACAAGCTTTTGAAAACTGGTTTGCAAATACACCAGGGTTGAAAGTAGTGGTGCCTTCAAACCCATACGACGCAAAAGGTTTGTTAAAAGCATCTATCCGTGATAACGATCCGGTAATCTTTATGGAATCTGAGCAGATGTACGGAGACAAAGGTGAAGTGCCAGAAGGAGAATATATCATTCCTTTAGGAGTTGCCGATATCAAAAGAAAAGGTACGGACGTAACCGTAGTCTCTTTTGGTAAAATTATTAAAGAAGCTTACAAAGCAGCTGAAATTTTAGAAAAAGAAGGAATCTCTATTGAGATTATCGACTTGAGAACCATTCGTCCATTGGATATCGATGCGGTAATTGAGTCTGTAAAGAAAACAAACAGATTGGTAATATTAGAAGAGGCTTGGCCATATGGTAATATTTCTACGGAAATTACCTACCAGGTACAAGAGAAAGCATTCAATTATTTAGATGCACCTATCAAACGTATCAATACAGCAGATACACCAGCACCATTCTCACCAGTATTGTTAGAAGAATGGTTGCCAAATCATGAAGATGTAATAAAAGAAGTGAAAGAAGTACTTTATGTAAAGTAAATTTTTACACGACTTCACTATAGAAATTCCTTCCTGTTCGTTTCAGGAAGGAATTTTTTTTTACGCTTTTCTGAGAATTATCATACATTTTTATGTAGAAACCATGCAGTTACCTTTGAGTGCAATGGCGATATTTGTGGTGTTCGTTTCGCTTTAGAAAACGTTCTCGTAATTTCCGATGAAATAAAATGCTGTAAGACTTAATTTTAGTATTTTTGCAGCAATCAAATTAGTAAGCAAATAAACAACAAACCATGAATGCAAAAGCAGTAGAAACCTTTGATGTCTTAATAGAGATTCCAAAAGGTAGTAGAAACAAATACGAATACGATTTTGATCTCCACAAAATTCGTTTCGACAGAATGTTATTCTCTTCAATGATGTATCCTGGAGATTACGGATTTATTCCTGAAACATTGGCTTTGGACAAAGATCCATTAGATGTTTTGGTCTTAGGACACCAGCCAACTTATCCAATGGTTGTGATGGAAGTGCGTCCTATTGGCGTGTTCCATATGGCAGACGAAAAAGGACCTGATGAGAAAATTATCTGTGTACCAGTATCCGATCCAATTTGGAGTAATAAACAAGATATCTCCGATTTAAATCCGCACCGTTTGAAAGAAATTGAACACTTTTTTCAAGTATACAAAGACTTAGAAGAGAAAAAAGTAGATGTAGGGGATTGGGGAGATGCTAAAGAAGCTAGAGAAATTTATGTGAAATGTGTTGAGCGTTATGAAAATAGCGAGCACAAAGCAAAAGGAGATTTTAAGATTTAATCATTTAGAAAATCTTATTTTAAAAAAGACTTATATCAAATACCTGATATAAGTCTTTTTTTTATATAACTATATTTCATTACATTTAGTCCAAATAATATTAACTATAATCAACTAAATTAAACAGAATGGAATTAATCGTAAATTATCTGCCTCTATTCGGGGTATTAGCTTTGGCTTTTGTGTTCTTAAAAAACACATGGGTTTCTAAACAAGAGGAAGGAAATGAAAAAATGGCACGAATTGCAAAAAACATTGCAGATGGTGCCATGTCTTTTTTAAAGGCAGAATATAAAATACTCTCCATATTCGTAATTGCCGTTGCGATTTTGCTCTACTTTAAAGGTAGCGCAGAAGCAGGTTCTAATGGAATGGTAGCTGTATCCTTTATTGTAGGAGCTATTTGTTCAGCTTTGGCTGGTTTTATTGGAATGAAAGTAGCTACCAAAGCAAATGTAAGAACTACGAATGCCGCTAGAAACTCTTTAGGGAAAGCCTTAGAAGTGGCTTTTGCCGGAGGTGCCGTAATGGGCTTAGGTGTTGTAGGGCTTGGGGTACTAGGTTTGAGCGGATTGTTTATGATATATAGCGCGCAAGGATGGGGTATCAATGAAGTGTTGAATGTGCTTTCTGGGTTCTCTCTTGGAGCCTCTTCAATTGCACTCTTTGCACGTGTAGGTGGAGGTATTTATACTAAGGCAGCTGATGTAGGTGCCGATTTGGTAGGTAAGGTAGAAGCCGGAATCCCGGAAGATCACCCCTTAAACCCTGCAACGATTGCAGACAATGTTGGAGACAATGTTGGTGACGTGGCCGGAATGGGAGCCGATTTATTTGAGTCTTATGTTGGGTCTATAATTGGTACAATGGTATTGGGTGCGTTAATTGTAACTCCTAATTTTAATGGATTAGGAGCAGTGTACTTGCCGTTAGTTTTGGCAGCAGTTGGAATCGTAATGTCTATCATTGGAACTTTCTTTGTAAAAGTAAAAGACGGAGGATCGCCACATGCAGCTTTGAATATAGGAGAATTCGGATCGGCAGGATTGATGTTGGTCGCTTCTTATTTTATCATTCATGCCATGATTCCTGAAGCAGTAGCAGGTTTGCCATCTGGAGCAAGTGGTGTGTTTTATGCCACTATTGCCGGATTGGTAGCCGGACTGGCAGTAGGAAAAGTTACAGAATACTATACAGGAACAGGAACCAAACCAGTAAATTCTATCATCGCACAATCTGAAACTGGAGCAGCAACCAATATTATTGCCGGCTTAGGTGTAGGTATGATGTCTACCGCTGTGCCTATTATTTTGATTGCAGCAGCTATCATAGTATCGCACCACTTTGCTGGATTGTATGGAATTGCAATTGCAGCAGTAGGAATGTTAGCGAATACAGGAATCCAATTGGCAGTAGATGCATACGGACCTATTTCTGACAATGCTGGAGGTATTGCCGAAATGGCAGAATTGCCAAGTGAAGTGCGTGAGCGTACAGATAAATTAGATGCTGTAGGAAATACAACTGCAGCCATTGGTAAAGGATTTGCCATTGCTTCGGCGGCATTAACTGCTTTAGCCTTGTTCGCAGCCTTTATGGAAACCGCTGGTGTAAAAGCCATCGATGTTTCTCAGCCTAAAATAATGGCAGGATTGCTTGTAGGAGGTATGTTGCCATTCGTTTTCTCTGCTTTGTCTATGAATGCGGTAGGACGTGCAGCGATGGCCATGATTGAAGAAGTACGTCGTCAGTTTAGAGACATTCCAGCTTTAAAAGCGGCCTTGGAAGTGATGCGTAAGTACGATTCTGATATGTCGAAAGCTTCTGCTGAAGATCGCGCTATATTTGATGCGGCAGACGGTGTGGCAGAATATGATAAATGTGTGGCGATTTCTACACAAGCTTCTATTAAAGAAATGGTATTGCCTGGTGTATTGGCCATTGTGGTACCGGTACTTGTAGGATTTGTTGGTGGACCAGAAATGTTAGGAGGTTTGTTAGCCGGTGTAACTACTTGTGGTGTGTTGATGGCGATTTTCCAATCGAATGCCGGAGGAGCTTGGGACAATGCCAAGAAAACCATTGAAGAGCAAGGAAGAAAAGGAACCGAAGCACACAAAGCGGCTGTGGTAGGTGATACCGTAGGAGATCCTTTTAAAGATACTTCTGGGCCTTCTTTAAATATCTTGTTGAAATTGATGTCGGTGGTAGCATTGGTGATCGCACCGAGTATTGCAAATGATTCGGCTGTAGCAGAATATGTTCAGAATAAGGTTGAAGCTATTCAGAACATAGAATTAGTTGCGCCTGTTGAAGAAGAAGTAGAAGCGGAAACTACAACCATTGAAATGGAGGCGAATGAAGTTTCTTATGAGGTAACAACAGAAATAACAATGGATTTGAAAAAAGCAGATAGCTAAGTTTTCAATACAATAATAAATGGCTTCTAAATTTTTTAGAAGCCTTTTTTTTGTTTTAATTGTAAGGTGTTTCAGGTGTGTAGTGTGAATTTTATATATTGATGGATCGGATTTGCAATCCGATTTCGCACATTGGTTAGGTAACGTTATTGATAATTTTTAGCCAATGCTCAGAAGAAATCCCTGTTACAGTATTCTTCATCTTTTTACAGTAATTAAAAATAAAGGCTATTTCTTAATTTACTTGTCAGGCTTCTGTTTTGTTCCAAATATTTTCAAAATGACGATTTTTCCAGAGATTTCTTTATACAGTAATTTGTAATCTCTTACAATAATTCTTCTGTATGTGGGTTCTATCTCGTCTTGTTGAAATTGATTGGTAAAAGTAATTTTTCTGCTCGCTTTTAAAATATCAGCTCTGATATTTTTGGCTCCCTGCCTGGCTTTACGTTTATAAAACCAATAGTTGTAAATTGATTTTAATTCCGCTTTCGCTGTTTTTGACTAGACAATTTTTAATTTATTTTGCGCCACCTACCAGTTCTCAATTTCTCTTTCTAAATTTTCTTGAGTGGTAAATTCTCCTTTTAAAACTTCTTGTTCTGCTTTTTGAAGCTCTTTTTTATATTCAGCTTTAGTCAATGGCTGCCCTTCAACAGTTGAGGCTACAATTTCATTAGAAGATTCTGCTTTTAACAACTTCTCTAATTTGTCTAGGATATCCGGTTTTTCTATTTTAAAAACCTCCTGTATAAGCTGGTATTTCCTCACTTGTAAATCCATTCTTCCTGATTTTCTTTACTGTAAAAATACAAAATATATTCTACCTATGCTGTGTTCTTTGGATACGACCAATAAGTAGTTTTTCAACACTGATACTCACACCTCTCACCTTAAGCTTTTGTATTTAAGAGGAAACTAAATTTTTTAGCAACAATATTTTTGTTTTATTTGTAATGCTTAAGCTCACTTATGGAGGTACTTTCGTTTTTTAAAAAAAGAAACAACTACTTTTTGTTTCTCAGTATTGCAGTCGTGCTCTATGGTATTACTGCCTTTAAAAGTGATGGTTTTTATCAAGTAGATGAGCACTATCAAATCATTGAATTTGCACAACTAAAATCGGGTAATATCGAACCTGAATCATTGCCCTGGGAGTTTCATGAAAAAATGCGACCCACCTTGCAACCGATGATTGCCTATGGTGTTTTTTCTTTTTTGGAAGCCTTTGGTGTTGACAACCCGTATACAAAAGCGTTGGTCTTACGTTTGCTTACTGCATTACTGGCCTTGGTGGCTATCCATCGTTTTGTAAAAGTTACTGAAACTCAAATTCAAAGCGATTGGGGGAAACGATGCTATTATTTTTTGGCCTTTTTTCTTTATTTCTTGCCGTATGTAAATGTGCGATTTTCCTCAGAAACTTGGTCTGGTTTGTTTTTGTTGTTGGGGGTGTCTTATGTATTGAGGAAAGATAGAAACTATTACATGTTGGGGGTGTTATTGGGTGTTGCTTTTCTATTTCGATTTCAAATCTCCTTTGCCGTATTGGGCTTGTTTTTGTACTTGTATTTCAGCCGTACTTCCAAATTAAAGGATGTGCTGAAAGCGTTGGCGGGAATTCTGATTCTAGTGTTTGTAGGTATTGTCTTAGATAGTTGGTTTTATGGTGAATTTGTCGTCAGTCAATGGAATTATGTCTATCAGAATGTTATCCTTGGCAAAGCGGCTAGTTTTGGTGTTTCGCCTTGGTATGGCTATGTGTTTATACTTTATTATGCTCCACTATTGGCTACTGGAATAATCGTACTTTTTGCCTTACTTGTGAAACTGCGTTACGAGCCTAAAAATATGGTGTTATGGATTGTGGTTTCAAGTATTCTTATCCATTCCTTGGTGGCTCGTAAAGATGCTCGCTTTTTGTTTCCTTTGCTGAACTTTGTTCCCATTTTGTTGATGGGGGCAGGACAAATAGTGAAACATAAATTACTGCCATCATGGATGAAAAATAAGCTTTTGAAATTTGGTACTATGACTTATTTACTAATGCATTTTACACTTGCTTTAGGCGTGAGTCAATACAATAGAAATGAAATAGTAAACAATCTCACCAAAAATCTTTACCAAAATTATCATGGGCGCCCAATAGCTATATATTACTATGGAAATGTCCTTCCAAAAAATCTATTTAAAGTACACCCCATGCCGTTTTATTATGACAGTTCAGTGCATTTCAAAGAATTAACAAATTTAAAGGATGTAGCGCAGGTAAAGACCTCAGCAGAAGTAAACACATTTATTTGGTTTAATGAAAAAGACGTGGCAGGAAAAAATCTAAATCATTTAGAAGGATATGAATTGGTGCAAGAAAGTTGTCCTCAATACATACAGCAATTGTACACATGGCTAAGAGGAAAAAACAGACATGTTGATAACGAAGTTTTATATCTTAAAACAAACCGTGAATCTGTGCGTCTACACGATCAATGATTTTACCTAAGTCTTCCGGGTTTTCCACAAAATCAATTTCATCTACATCGATAATGAGTAATTTTCCTTTGTCGTATTTTGAAGCCCAAGCTTCGTAGCGTTCATTAAGTCGGCTTAGATAATCAATACTGATGCTATTTTCATAGGCGCGACCTCTTTTGTGAATCTGACCCACCAAAGTCTTGATGTCGGCACGTAAATAAATTAGTAAATCTGGAGGTGTTACGAGATTTTCCATCAGGTCAAACAGCGAATTGTAATTTTTGTAATCTCTGTTCGTCAACAAGCCCATGGCGTGTAAGTTCGGAGCAAAAATCTTCGCATCTTCATAGATAGTACGGTCTTGAATAATGTTTTTTCCGCTTTTTTGAATTTTTAAAATCTGATCAAAGCGACTGTTTAAAAAGTAGACCTGTAAATTAAATGACCAACGTTCCATCTCTCCATAAAAATCATCTAAATATGGATTGTCATCAACCGTCTCAAAATGAGAATCCCAGTGATAGTGTTTGGCTAAAAGTTTTGTCAAGGTAGTTTTACCTGCGCCTATATTTCCTGCGATTGCTACATGCATTGAATGATGAATTATTCTAGTTAATATGTGTTTCTATTAATTTTCATTTACCGTAAAATGAAAAAGTTGGGAGCTGTCAAAGATAAAAAAATCATTGTTTATTGTGTAGAAATTTTTGATTTTCGACACAATAGGAATGTCAATGAGCGTTTCTGTCTCTGAAACTTTGAAGATCTTATTGTTTGAAAGGGTGTAGAGTACGCGGTTTTTATATTGAAAGTCGTCAATGTTTTTGTGCTTGTAATGAGAAATAAAATTCCCTAAATAATCGAAACTGTGAATCCCGGTCTCGCTTTGCAGATACACATAATTTGCCGTGCTTTTCATTCTTTGAATGGTAACATTTTGCAGGGGTTGAGAACTGGCTAAGACGGTATTAGTTTTATAATTGTAGTTTTCGATACGTCGTGTATTGGTGGCAAAAAGCCATAAGTTATTGGCGGTTCCTCTGGATACAAAACGAATGTCGTACTCAAAATGAATACGTTCCGTTTCATTAAGCTGATTGTCTAGCAATACCACTTGATTGAAATCTCTGTAAAAAACAACTATTTTTAGGGGGTTGCTGATATCAACAGAGGTGATGTTTCCAAACTCAAAGTTGGAATAGTTGACTGTAGTGTCACCAGTAATTTTAGTCAAAATAGTTTTGTCAAAATGAAAAAGAGACAATTGTGAGTCGCAACCGACAAAGTGCTCTGTGGATAGTCCTTTTGTGGATGCCAAACTGCTGCTAGATTGAGCTATACTTAGGCTTGTTAGAAGTAAATACAATCCGAATACGATATTTTTCATACAAACAAAGTTACAAAACTATCTATGTAAACGCTATAGATTAAAAAAAACTACATTTGTAGTTAAACCATTAGTCAAAATTGTTGTCTAAACAAATTATATTTTTAACCTATTGTAATTTATGAAATTATTTCATGTAGTGCTCTGTTTTATTTTTAGTGTATCTATAAGTACTGCCCAAAGTTTTCAGGGTAAGGCCGTTTATCTTTCGAAAACCAAAGTCGATTTTGATTTTGGAGGACGTAAAATTCCTGAGGACCAAAAACAAAGAATGCTTAAACGTTTGGAAGAACAATCGCAGAAATCGTTTATTTTGTACTTTGACAAAACAGCTTCAATCTATGAAGAAGAGGTTGTCTTAGAAGGGCCAGATGGAAATAAAAGAGGTGCCATGTTTGCAGCTATATTCGGTGGTCCCGGTGCAGGTAGGTATTATAAAAACATTGTAGACAAAGAGTCTAAACGCGCTGTAGAATTTTTTGGTAAAAACTTTTTGGTTGAAGACACCTTGCAAATGTATCCATGGACACTTGAAAAAGAAACCAAAAAAATTGGTAAGTACACCTGTTTTAAAGCCACAACCTTTGTAGATAAAAAGCAAAATCCTTTTTCAATAAACAAAGACACACTTCAAACAAAAACAAAACTCACCGTTTGGTATACGCCCGAAATACCCGTTTCTTTGGGGCCTGCTAGTTATTGGGGATTACCAGGCTTAATTTTAAGCGTCAATGGCGGAGAAACTCAAATTCTATGTACCCAAGTAGTTTTAAACTTAAAAGAAAAAGAGGACATAAAGGCACCGAAATCTGGAAAGAAAGTTACAGAGGAGGAATTTCAAGCCTTGGTCGTTGAAAAAACCAAAGAATTGAGAGAACGCTTTAAAAAAGGCCATGGTGGTGGTAAAAAACGAAAGGGCTAATAAAAAGTTATGAAGCAGTTTTACAAACTAGTAATTTATATAATTTGTATGTTTTCGTTCCAGGCATACAGTCAGAGTATCAAAGTAAAAGGAGTTGTAAAAGACAGTATTGGTACGGGGCTTGAAATGGCGAATGTAATTGCTTTTAACAAAGAGAGCAATACGATGGAGAACTATGCGATCACAGATTCTAAAGGGAACTATACAATGAGCCTTCCCGCTGGTGTAATGTATGAACTTAAAGTAAGTTATATGGGCTTTGACACCGAAACGGTGGCCGTTGATTTGAAAGGTGTTAAAAAAGAATTTAGACAAGATGTGCTCTTAAAAGAAGCGGGTGACCTATTGGATGAAGTAGAAATAGCTTATGAAATGCCAATCACCATCAAAGGAGATACGATCGTCTACAACTCCGACTCTTTTAGAAACGGTACCGAACGAAAGTTGGGTGACGTTTTGGAAAAATTACCAGGTGTGGAAGTAAATGATGATGGAGAAGTCGAAATTGAAGGAAAACTGGTAAGCAAAGTAATGGTAGAAGGAAAAGACTTTTTTGATGGTGACTCCAAAATAGCCGTACAAAACATTCCTGCAGATGCCTTAGATAAGATTGAGGTTTTACGGAATTACAGTGAAGTAGGACAAATGAAGGGGGTAACCAATAACGAAGACAATATAGCCATCAACATTCGGTTGAAAAAAGGAAAAGATAAATTTTGGTTTGGTGAAGTTGCCGCAGGGGCAGGTTTGGACGAGCGTTACCTGGTGCATCCCAAAGTGTTTTATTACAGCCCAAAGACCAGTGTGAATTTGTTGACAGATTTCAATAATATTGGTCGGGTGCCTTTTACGACCCGCGACTATTACCGATTTACAGGTGGTTTTAGGAATCTTTCCGCGAGAGGTGGTACCTCCTTAAATATAGGAAATAATACCGTAGGCTTGTCGACCACACAAAACAACAAAGCACATGAGATAACCAGTAAATTTGGAGCGAGTAATTTTAGTCATAGTCCGAATTCAAAAACCACATTTAGCGGATTCGGAATCTATTCGGGGAACGAAACTGATTTGTTAGAAGATCAAAACAAATCTTTTGAAGATTCCGGAGACCTTGAGCAAACCAGAACTGCCACACGTCAACACAGTAAACTCGCACTGTTAAAATTAAGTGTAGAATACAAGCCAGCGACAGATTTTCAGCTCGACTACGATATGTTCTTTAAAAAGTCAGAACAAGGGGAAAACGCCTTGCGTACTTCTACATTGAATGGCGCAGACAATGGTTATATCTTTTCAGATAACAATGACGATCCACTATCCTTCACCCAGAACTTAAACCTGTACAAAACCCTTGACAGTAAAAATATTTTGGCCTTTGAAGCCCAGTATCTGTATCAAAAAGAAATACCATTGTATCAATCGATATCGGACGTATTGAATGTGAGCTCTTATCTTACGCCTCCTTTGGTTGCAGGAGAAGAATTGTACAATTTAACGCAAGATAAGACCATTAAAACAAGTCGCTTAGACGCCAAGTTGAATTATTACTATATTCTTAACGCACAAAGTCATTTGAACCTTACGGTGGGTACCTTGTTAAGCAGACAAGATTTTAATACCGGGATTTTTCAAACGCTTGATGATACCTCGATTAACGATTTTACCGATGCCAAATTTAACAACGATGTGCAATTTGGATTTTCAGATCTGTTTACCGCTTTGCATTATAAATTTGTTCGTAACAAATTAACCTTGGAACCTGGAGTGAAATTACATTACTACCATACTAAGGATACGCAATTGACTTCGGAGCATACCAATGGAATCTTTAGGTTGCTTCCTGATTTTTACGCAAACTATCAATTCAAAAAAACACAAAGCCTTCGTTTTAGATACGACATGTCAAATCAATTTACCGATATCAAACAATTGTCGGAAGGAATGATTTTTAACAATTACAATGCGGTGTATTCAGGAAACAGAAACTTAGAGAGCGCTGTTTTTCATCGGTATTCTTTGAATTTTTTCAGTTTTGTGATGTATAACTATACCAACGTCAATGCCGGAATCACCTATACCAAAAAAGAGAATACAGTAAAGCGTACCACCAATTTTGATGGGATTGGTCAAAGTGCGAGTTCTATCAATGCAATTACTCCTGATGAAACGGTAAATGCCAACCTTAGATATGGGAGAACTTTTAGAAAATTCAAAATAAATTTACGAGGGAGTGGTAATTATTCAAAGAATTACAATATCCGTAACAACCGATGGGTAGAGAATATCGTTTATTCTTATTCCTATGGTGGAAATGTAGGGACCAATTTCAACAAAGCTCCGAATGTTACTCTAGGGTATTCAAAAAACATCAATGACTATGGAGATCGAATTTATTATACCGACCGACCGTATGTAAACTTAGATGCATTATTTTTAAAATATTTTACCTTAGAAGCAGCGTATGACTATTATAATTATAGGGACGAAGCCGGAACCATTTCCAATAAGTACGCATTTTTAGAAGCTTCATTATCTTTTAGGATTCCGGACAATCCCTGGGAGTTTATCATTTCCGGAACCAATTTATTGGATACCAAATCTCTAAACAGGGACAATATCTCTATTGCCAACAATATTGTAACCAGTAGTATTTATTATGTACAACCCCGCTATTTGCTCTTCGTATTGAAGTACAATTTGTAAGCCTTAGCTACAGGTGGAGGTAGTGGAGGATGCCTTGGTTTTTTTTTGTACATTTAAGACCGAATTGCTCCTTGCTATTTAGCTTTTATAATAGCTTCGAGAGCCTTGCCATAAGGAATTTAGAATGACTCATGAATTTAAAGCCATTGTAGCGGCCTATACATCTTCTCAATCACAAGGGAACAAAGCTGTATTGGCAACCGTTGTATCTGTTGATGGTTCCTCGTACCGAGGTGCCGGCGTACGGATGTTATTGTTTGAGAACACTCAAATTTTTGGAGCTATAAGCGGTGGTTGTGTAGAGAAAGAAGTGCTAAGAGAATCGCAATCTGTTTTTAAAACGGGTAGGGCAAAAGTGATGACCTATGACGGTCGTTTTCGTTTAGGCTGTGAGGGTACATTGTATGTTTTATTGGAACCATTTGAACCGGAACAGGCTGCGCTTGACCATTGGCAAGCATGTTTTGCACACAGAGAAGCGTTTCGAATAGAAAGTAAATTTGATCGAAATTCTGAAACCGAAGCTAGCATGGGGAGTACAGTACATTTTGAGAACGGTACCTCTTTTTCCATGACCGAAACTGAGCAGTTGGTAGAGAGTTCTTTAGACTCTTTTCAAGAAGTGCTGCCACCATGTTTTCATTTGATTGTCGTAGGAGGCGAGCACGATGCCATAAAACTTTCAGAAATGGGAGCAGCTATGGGCTGGGAAATTACGGTTATCTGTGGAGCGCGTTCTACAAGGCTTCCTGAAGAATATGCTGAAACGGTACAAGTACAATTTATTGAACCCGAGGACTTGGTTTTTCCTCATATTGATGTGCAAACCGCTGTGGTTTTAATGACCCATAACTTTGCGAAAGATTTGAGGTATTTGAAAGTATTTAAAGACAGTCTTCCTTTATATATTGGCTTATTGGGTCCTTCCAAAAGGAAAGAACAGCTGCTCAATGCTTTTATAGAATACGACCCCGAAGTGTCATTGGATTTTATGGATCGTGTATACGGGCCTGCTGGGTTGCATTTGGCGGCTGAAACGCCTGCTGAAATTGCACTTTCTATTTTGTCGGAAATATTGGTGGTACAACGCGGAACCACAGCCATACATTTACAAGACAAAAAAGGAGGGATTCACAACCGGAAGCCACAACAGAATCAAGTACTCAAATGAAAACTACGGCCGTATTAATTTTGGCAGCGGGTGCGTCGAAACGGATGGGAACTGCCAAACAGTTGTTACCCTATAAACATACGACGCTATTAGGGGCTACCATAGAAGAAGTCTTGGCATTAAAAAACACAGATGTCTATGTGGTTTTAGGAGCCCGTTCAGATGCAGTTTCTACTTCCATTGCGGCATACCCTGTCACAACGCTTGTGCATTTAGAATGGGAGCAAGGCCTTGGAGCTTCGTTGGCGTTTGGAGTTAAAAACCTACAAGGTTATGACAGAATATTGGTCGTATTGGCGGATCAGCCCTTTATAAATAAGAAACATTATCAAAATCTTTTGAGCAAAAGTCTGGAATCTAAAGAGTCGCTTGTAGCTACGGAATTTCAAGATCTGGTATCTGTACCGGCGGTGTTTACAGAGCCTTATTTTACAGCACTTATGCAATGTACTGGAGGTAAAGGGGCAAGATCGTTGTTTGTCAAACATAAAAACCAATTGAGCACGGTACAACTTCCTGAGGTATACCGTGATATAGATCTTCCTGAGGACTATAAAAAGCTTTTAGAAGAAGGGGGACAAACCGACTAATTTCGGTATCGTATATTTTTTTTTAGAAAAACTATAAAACTACTTGCGGTATGTATAAAAAGTTCTATATTTGCAACCGCTAAAAGCACCGGTCTGGTAGTTCAGCTGGTTAGAATACCTGCCTGTCACGCAGGGGGTCGCGGGTTCGAGTCCCGTCCAGACCGCTTTTAAAACCTCTTCTTTTTGAAGAGGTTTTTTTGTGCCTAAGTTTTTGGGACGAGAAGTTTATCCTGAGCACATGTTTCTGTAAGAAACTTGTAGTCGAAGGGAGTCCCGTCCAGACCGCTTTTAAAAAGCACCTCTTTTGAGGTGCTTTTTTTTATATAGGTTCGAGCTAGCCTGTGCTGACGTATGGAAGCATCCAGACCGCTTTTAAAAAGCACCTCTTTTGAGGTGCTTTTTTTTTATATAGGTTCGAGCTAGCTTGTGCTGACGTATGGAAGCATCCAGACCGCTTTTTTCATTTACTAGTTAACTCTTAAAGTCATTGCGAGGAACGAAGCAATCACAACCCCAGTTATAGTTGAATACTAGTTGTTTATTGTAATTTTTGTCATGTCTAAGATGCGCTACTTACTTGGAATTGCTTCGTACCTCGCAATGACGTTCCTTCCTCGTAATGATGTTGGTCTTAGAGACGGGTTGCCAAAAAAAATCCTGAAAATTCATTGACCATCAGGATTTATACTTGTGCGGCCAGACGCACTAGGCAATCATTAGCGCTTAATTACCCCGCTGGTGCGCGAATCCTTTCGCGTTCCTTCTGAATTGTTTTAAAATAAAGTCGCAACAAAGCAACCATCCAACACCCATCATTCCAATTTTAGTCAGAACATAGAAAAATCACATGGAACATTAGTCAAAAGGCGATTTTTCATTTGCAATTAACATAATAGTTTCATATAAGTCTTGCATACGTCTTGACGCTTGTAGGTCGGTAATTTCAGGATCTACATAATAGGTAGCTAAATGGTGAACGGTTTTAAGTGCTTCCGCATAATCTTTTGCCTCAGGATGAATGAGTAAGGCCAATAATTTCTCCTGAGCCGGAGTAACCAAAACCTTGCGTACACTTTTGTTTTCTTCTGTCATGTCGAAAATAAATTGTAGGCGAGATTGCCTTTAGGGCTGACAGAACATTCTAGGAATGGACTAACAAGCCTTTCGGGTTTGTTACCTCTTAGGTGATACCTTGGGCAATCTCTTATCGTTAAAATTTTTTTCTAGATTTCACTAGAATGTTCTGTCGGGTCAAATGTACATATTTTTTTTGTTTTTGTATACATTGTTTTAGGGAATGTAGCAATCGGTAAATTGTATTTTTCGGTTGAACACTTGTTTCATTTGTTGTTGAAGTTTTGAATACAATTGGGTATCTTTAAAATTGTAAAACAACTTATTATGAATGTCATCATACGTCAAGAAACGCCTGCCGACTTTGAGACTGTGTTTAAAGTCATCAAAACGGCATTTGCTACGGAGGAATTCTCCGATCATAAAGAACATTTCTTAGTGCAGCGCTTACGAAATTCTGAAGCTTTTGTTCCAGAATTGTCTTTGGTAGCCGTGTATCAAGATGTGATTGTTGGACATATATTACTTACCAAAATTGTTATAAAAGACACTACGAGTCAATTCGAATCTTTGGCACTGGCTCCAGTATCCGTGTTGCCAGACTTTCAGGGAAAGGGCATTGGTAGGCAATTGATTGAGTGTGCTCATTCCAAAGCGAAGCAATTAGGGTATTCCTCCATTGTTTTGTTAGGTCATGAAGATTATTACCCTCGATTTGGGTACCAACCATTGCATCCGTTTGGAATTCGTTTGCCATTCGACGTACCAAAAGAAAACTGTATGGCAGTTGAGCTTACAGAAAATGCGTTAGAAAATGTGCGAGGTACCGTTGCATATGCAAGCGCTTTTTTTGAGGATACCAAGTAGGAATGAAAACAGCGTAAACCGAATAGTTTCTTAACTTATTCTTTCCTGTTTTTTATAATTTCATCTTGCAGTTTTCGATTCAAAACTTGTTGTCTTTGAAGTGCCTTTTTTTGGAAGTTTTCATATTCCTGCTGCGTCTCTTCTAAAAGTTCTAGAGCTTCTTTGGTTTCTAAATGACTGTTGCTGTACTTGTAAAAGTAAAATCCAGCAACGATCAATAGACTTAGAATTACGAAAATTACAATCAAATTGTAATTCGTTTTGTGTATTTCTATTCCAAAAACAACAATAGTATTCTTTGCGGCAGTTACCTTCGATAATTCATCCGTCTTTTTTTTCAAAGCGGTTTGCAGACTCTGTATATTGTTGGCTTGCTTATTGCTAAGGTCTTGTTGTTTTTTAGATTTGGCTTGAAATGTAGCAAGGGTATCCAAAACATTTTTATGAAGTTCAGAATAGCCATTTTTACTAATTACTTTGTATTCCTTGTAATTAGTAGATGTTTTGTAGAGGTATTCAAATCGAAGATTTAAATTGCCATCTGTTTCGAATGGGTTGGCTAGTTTTCGTTTTGTTTGTCCTTCGGTTGATGTGAAAAACAGCATAAAAATCGCAACAAAAAGAGGGGTAAATGAGATTTTGTACATGTTTGGTTGTTTTTTTAGGGAACTACAATAGATGTAAAAATATACATTTATTGGCAAATGGTTTTGAATACTAACGATTAAATTGTCAGAACCTTGTGTTCCATTGCTGAAATTGTGTCAGATGTTTGCGAATGGCATCTTATTTGTAACTCATGGAGCATATAAATGTTAGTAGATTGGAGAAGAAAAAGAGTCGGGAAATTAAAAAGGAAATCAAAAGGTAACTGTAGAAAATAAGTATTATCTTGTTACCTTTACACTCAGAATAATTTAAAACTAGAATCAAATGGATTACGGAAAAGAATTTGAAAAATACGCAACTAAGCATCACGGAATTAGCAGCATGCACTACGATAAAATTAGAAGTTCTGTAACTCCTTATATCATGGAAGAACGTCAGATGAATATCACCCAAATGGATGTGTTCTCACGTTTGATGATGGACAGAATCATATTTTTAGGCACTGGTATCAATGACCAGGTTGCGAATATCATCCAAGCACAATTGTTGTTTTTAGAAAGTGTCGATGCAAACAAAGACATCTCTATCTATATCAACTCTCCAGGAGGAGGTGTATATGCAGGATTGGGGATTTACGATACCATGCAATTTATAAAACCAGATGTTGCAACCATTTGCACGGGGATGGCGGCATCCATGGGAGCTGTGCTGATGTGTGCTGGTGAAAAAGGAAAACGATCTGCATTGCCGCATTCACGTATCATGATCCACCAACCCTTAGGAGGTGCACAAGGACAAGCCAGTGATATAGAAATTACAGCAAGAGAAATCTTGAAATTAAAAGACGAATTGTACCAAATTATCTCAAAACACTCTGGTCAAACAATCGAAAAAGTACATGACGATTCTGACAGAGATTATTGGATGAAAGCAGAAGAAGCGAAAGCCTATGGAATGGTAGATGAAATTTTGTCTAGAAATAAATAGTTTACAAAATTAGAGTGTGGAACCTTCTGATTGTAGTGGGTAACAAATGAAATTAGAGAAAGATGTCGAAAGAAGAAAATTTAGAATGTTCCTTTTGTGGACGTAAAAAAGTAGAAACCGATTTGTTAATTGCCGGTATGGGTGCACATATTTGTGACAAATGTATCGAGCAAGCACACGGGATTGTTCTGGAAGAAATATTGGATGTAGAAGAAGCTACCAGTATTCCCGATTTTGAAGTTAAGAAGCCAGTTGAGATCAAAAGTTTTTTGGAACAATACGTTATTGGACAAGAGCAGACTAAAAAGACAATGGCGGTTGCGGTATACAATCATTACAAACGATTGATGCAACCTAAAGACGATAAAAATGAGGTTGAAATAGAAAAGAGTAATATGATTTTGGTGGGTGAAACCGGTACCGGTAAAACCTTAATAGCCAAAACTATTGCCAAAATGCTCAATGTGCCATTTGCTATTGTTGATGCTACTGTATTGACACAAGCAGGTTATGTAGGGGAAGATGTAGAAAGTATATTGAGTCGTTTACTACAAGCTGCAGATTACGATGTAGAAAAAGCACAACGTGGAATCGTGTTTATTGATGAAATTGATAAAATAGCAAGAAAAGGAGACAATCCTTCGATTACCAGAGATGTTTCTGGCGAAGGTGTCCAACAAGCCTTGCTAAAATTACTGGAAGGTACGGTTGTAAACGTTGCGCCAAAAGGAGGTAGAAAACACCCAGAACAAAAATTTGTCGAAGTAAACACCAAAGATATCCTGTTTATTGCAGGAGGTGCATTTGCAGGAATAGATAGAAATATTAGTACACGTTTAAATCGACAAGCAGTAGGATATTCTGCAGCCATGTCTGTTGACAATGTAGATGAAAACAATTTGTTGCAATATGTGATTCCAAGTGATTTAAAAACCTTTGGTTTGATTCCTGAAATCATAGGACGATTACCTGTATTGAGTTATATGAATCCTTTGGATGCTGAAACATTGCGCTCTATTTTAACAGAACCTAAAAATTCATTGATAAAACAATACACTAAATTGTTTGAAATGGACGATGTTGATTTTAGGATAGAGGATGAAGCATTAGATTATATTGTTGGGAAAGCTTTGGAATACAAATTAGGCGCTAGAGGTTTACGCTCTTTATGTGAAGCCATATTGACTGATGCAATGTTCGACCTACCAAGTGCAGACCAAAAGGAATTTATAGTAACCAAAGACTATGCAGCAACGAAATTGACAAAGTCGTCATTAAAAAAATTAAAAGCAGTTTCGTAATTAGTTAGCGTTAAAGTTGTGAATGTTTAGTTTTTTTAAACACTCAAAACTCAAAACTCAAAACTCACTATTTTATGTTCAGTAATCTGAGTTGATAGTAAGAATAAATGATATTAAGAAGTACCATAGATCGTGTTTTTGAAACTGCTCGTGTAGAGGAAGTTATTGGGGAATTTGTGACCCTAAAAAAGGCGGGAAGTAACTTCAAAGGATTGAGTCCGTTTACCGACGAGAAGTCACCATCATTTATGGTATCTCCTGTCAAACAAATTTGGAAAGATTTTAGTACGGGGAAAGGAGGGAACTCAGTGACCTTTTTAATGGAGCATGAACATTTTTCATATCCTGAGGCCATTCGCTATTTGGCGAAAAAATACAATATCGAAGTTGAGGAAGAGGAGCAAACTAACGAACAAAAACAAGCCACCGACGAACGTGAAAGCATGTATTTGGTGTCTAATTTTGCCAAGGACTACTATCACGACATATTACTCAACAATCCAAAAGGAAAGGCCATTGGTTTGTCCTATTTTAAAGAACGCGGATTTACGGATGAAACCATCAAAAAGTTCGATCTTGGATACAATTTAGACGATTGGTCGGCCTTTACAGATACCGCCATTCGAAAAGGCTTCGATCTTAACTACCTCGAAAAGACGGGACTCACGATTGTTAAAGATAAAAATAAACAATTCGATCGTTTTAAAGGTCGGGTGTTGTTTCCAATTCACAGTATGAGTGGTCGGGTGCTTGGCTTTGGAGGTAGGATATTGAAAGTAGACAAGAAAGCTGCCAAATACCTCAATTCTCCAGAAAGTGATATTTACCACAAGAGTAAAGTGCTCTATGGGATTTACCAAGCCAAACAGAGCATTGCCAAAGAAGACCTTTGTTATTTGGTTGAGGGCTATACAGATGTCATATCCATGCATCAAGCTGGAGTTCAAAATGTGGTGGCGTCATCAGGAACCGCTTTAACACCAGATCAAATACGTTTGGTGCGTAGGCTAACCCCTAATATTACTGTGTTGTTTGACGGAGATGCTGCTGGTATACGGGCTTCGATTCGTGGAATTGATTTGATTTTGGAGCAAGGAATGAATGTAAAAGTACTCATCTTTCCCGATGGAGAGGATCCAGATACTTTTGCAAAAAGTCGAACCACCGAAGAATTAAAAAGTTATTTAGATGAAAATTCCAAAGATTTCATCAACTTTAAAGTATCTCTATTATTAGAAGATGCGCAAAACGACCCAATTAAAAAAGCAGGGTTGATACGTGATATCGTAACCAGTATTTCCAAAATACCTGACAATATTCAAAGGGAAGTATATATTCAAGAATGTGCCCGTGTCATGGAAATTTCTGAAAAAGTACTCTTTAACGAACTGGCGCAGATACGCAAGAAATCCGAACGAGACAGTTATCAGAAATCACAGCAACAACAAAAACAGGCAGAAAGAAAACAGCAGGCTCAAATAAAAGAAAAGGGAACTGCCACTTCAACTCAAAAAAGTCCATCCAATCCAGACGATGATGCTTATTTTCAAATGATGATAGCGCAGAAGCAGGCGAGTGAAGGCGGAGCGGTAAAAGCACCGAAGGTCCCTGTAATCAATACCCTAGAGATTTTTGAAAAGCAAATCATTATGATCTTGTTGATTTATGGAAATAAACAAGTGGATTTTGTCGATTGGTTGGAAGAAGCGGATGAGTTTGGACAGGTGAAAATGGTAAAAGATGAATACTCAAATGTGGTTTCTCAAGAATTGTATTTGCAATTGCAGGATGATGAAATTGAGTTTACCAACGAAGTATTTAAAAAGATATATTTAGAAATCATTACCAAACTAAATGTTGAAGAAAAGATTTCAATTGAGGAATTAACGAGTCATAGTGACGCAGAAATTTCTCAAACAGTAACCGATATATTAATGGATGATGAAAAACATATATTGAGTGATTGGGAAGGGCAGGAAATCAACGTAACACCAAAGGATGAAGTCTTACCAAAGTTAGTGACAGACGCTATTTTAAATCTACGTCGTGTGCTAATTGAAAGGAAAATACAAGATCTTATTCAGGAAATGTCCAAAGGGAGCAATCGGGAAAACACCCTTGAAGCTGTTGTAGATTATACAGGACTTAAAAAAAAGCTATTCGAAAAGTTACATCGAATTTTGTAATTCTTGAAAAGAGTTTTACTTTCTAGTTTCGAGTTCAACCACTTCTAAGTTTTTTATTTCTCCCTTGTCAATATGAAATCGCAACAAAGTTCTAACTTTGTGAAATCCGTGTTTGCCAACGGCTCCTGGGTTCATATGTAATAAATTCAATTTTTGATCGTACTGCACTTTTAGTATATGCGAATGTCCACTAATAAATAATTTTGGAGGTTTTTTTGCAATGGCTTCTCGAATGCGTTGGTTGTACTTATTAGGATATCCACCAATATGCGTCATCCATACCGAAACGCCTTCTAAAGTAAAATGCAAATCTAGAGGGTATTCTGCCCTTACGGTTTTGTCATCGATATTTCCATACACCGCGCGGAGTGGTGCAATAGCCTTTAGTTTGTCGGCAACTTTGATGTCGCCAATATCTCCAGCATGCCATACCTCATCAGCCAAAGCAACGTGTTTTAATATTTGGTCGTCTACATAGCTGTGACTGTCAGAAAGTAATACTATTTTTTTCATCTTGTGGGGTAGTTACAAAAGTTCAGATAGCTATTTCTATTCAGCTGATTCTTGGTATTTAAATGTCGGTTCTTTCGATTTTATTTCATTCAATACTTGCAGTGTATCTAGTCGTAAGCGTAATTGCAACCACTTTTTTAATTGGGTTTCTTGTTTGGTTTTGTTTGGAATGCTGTCGTGCCATTTTACATAAAACACAGGTATGGTATCAATCTTACTAAAATTTGTGGTAATCAAATTAGAAAAACTAATTTCTTTCAATCCGTCGTGGTTTATTTTTGCTTCTCTACTAATATTGATGAATGGGATTTCTCTTTGTTTTATCTTTTCTAAACTTCTTTCTAATGCTCTAATTTTAGTGTCTTTTTGAAGTATTGTTTCTTCTTTGGAGGCAATCAACTCTTGGTTTTTGACATACGAACTTTTAATCGTATTGATTTCGTCTAATAGTTTGGAAGTCTCTTCATCTTGATGAATTTCAAGCGTGCTTTGTGAAAGTCCATATTCTGGCATTTTCTTTTTCCATAAATCCAATTCCTTCTTTTTGATATTATGACCTAAAACAATCAATTTTACATTCCTGTTGGCAAAATCCACTTCCGTTTTTATAATACCTGCTCCGGTATTTTGTCTCAGTACTTCAATATATTTTTCAGCATTTTGAACATATTGATTTTTCTTAAATAGTCCGTAGAATAAATAGATGCTAAAGCCAAAAATTATCAAGGCTACAGTAGAAGCAATTTGAGAAATACGTTTTCTTTTGACCGAATTGATATAGCGTACCATGGGGAAATTCAAAAATTTCACCAGCATAAAAGTCGTCAATGCAATAAAAATAGCATTGATAGTAAACAGAAACATAGCGCCCCAAAAGAAACTGAAATTCCATGTTGCCAATCCATATCCTGCCGTACAGAGCGGAGGCATCAATGCGGTGGCAATGGCAACTCCTGCAATTGTAGTGGTGATTTCCTTATGTCGACTTAAGGCAATAATCAATGCAAAACCACCTGTAATGGCTATCAGTACGTCCCGTACATCGGGTTGAGTTCTCGAAATGATTTCTGGTGTTTCTTCTTGAAACAAAGGAATGCTAAAGAAAATAAAAGAGGAGGTAAGACTCAGTCCAACCATAACTCCTAAATTCACCATAGAACGTTTTAAGGTGTCTATATCATTGATACCAATAGAAAGCCCTACACCTAAAATAGGTCCCATAAGAGGAGAGATAAGCATGGCTCCAATAACAACCGCTGTAGAACTTGTGTTTAGGCCAATAGAGGCAACCAGTATAGAGAAAATTAAAATCCAAGCCGTATGACTTTTTACCTGAATGCCGTCTTTTATCTTTTGAATGGTCTCTTTTTGGTCGGTGCCTTCACGAATATCTAATAGGTCGATAAGAAATGTTCTTACACTAGAAAGAAAAACGTTGTAGTTTTGTTTGATGCCTTCTTTTTGACCTTCGAGGTTTTCGTCTAAGTTCTCCTTATTTTCCATTACATAGCACAGTTTAGTGATTGTTTGTGTATCCTAAGATAGTAAAAACTATTCGAAATCTGGACCAAAGGAATTTTTAGCTTCTGCGACAATTTGTTTGATGTCTTGTTCGTC
This sequence comes from uncultured Flavobacteriaceae bacterium, assembly GCA_943789365.1. GTDB lineage: Bacteria > Bacteroidota > Bacteroidia > Flavobacteriales > Flavobacteriaceae > Flavicella. Next base: position 2,590,175 of record CALSTV010000001.1, read on the forward strand.
TTCTTTAGGGCAGATTAGAAGTACGCCGTCTTTTTCTGCAACAATAAAGTTGGATAATCCTTGTATAACTACATGTTTGTGATTTTGTGTTTTCACGATGTTTCCAGTAGCTTTTTTATACAATGCTTTGCCGCCAATAGTAATGTTTTCTTCTGAAGTAGTTGCTTTTTTGTCGTATAGTGACCCCCAGGTTCCTAGGTCGTTCCAACCAAAGTCTACAGGTAACACCTTTACGTTGTTTGCCTTTTCAATCACACCAAAGTCGATAGAAATATTTTCTGCTTTTGCGTAGTTTTCGTCGATAAATGTTTTTTCAGAAACAGTGTTCCAATGATTGTTCCCTTTTTCAAACAAGGCATACATTTCTGGCAAGGCTGTGGCAAAAGCTTTGATAATGCTCTTAGCCGACCAAACAAATATTCCGGCATTCCATAAATAATCGCCTTGTGCGATAAATTCTTTGGCTTTATCTAGGTTCGGTTTTTCTGTAAATTGAAGCACCTCTTTAATTTCGTTCGCTGCGTTGTTATGTTGAATATAACCATAGCCTGTATTTGGACTGTTGGGCTTAATTCCAAGCGTCATTAGTATGTCGTCTTGGCTGCAAGCATCAAAGGCTGTTTGAATGTTTTTCAGGAATTCAGTTTCATCCTCTATCCAATGATCTGAAGGGGCAATGATAAGAACACCATCAGGATTTTGGTTGTGTATTTTTAAAGCAGTCGCCAAAATACAAGGTGCTGTATTTCGCATGGCTGGCTCCAGGAACAATTGTGTGTCGTCTACTTTGGGTAGCTGTTCCAATACCAAATCTCTATATTTTTGATTGGTGGCAATAATCATGTTTTCGGCAGGAACTAAAGATTCAAGACGTTTAAAAGTCTTTTGAATTAATGAATCACCAGTACCTAGCATATCGTGAAATTGCTTAGGAGTTGTTGCCGTACTTATGGGCCAAAAGCGCGAACCAATTCCGCCGGCCATGATAACTGCATAGTTGTTTTTAATCATATGTTAGGAGAGGACAGATACCTCAGTGTTTTGGTTTATTAAGTATTTTTTTTGAGTAGCAATTTCTAAACATAAGAAACGCGTTCTCTTTTTTTCTAGCAAGGTAAATTTTCGGTTTTTAAGATAAAATTCGCTGCCGAATGATAGTTCAAAGATATAATTTTTATCCGAATCTAAATCGTCTTGTTTTAGGGCCAAGGAAAGTTTTGGGTCACTATCTGTACTTGCCTTTGGGTTTCGTAAATACTGTGCTAAATGTGGTAAGATCGTATTTGGATAAATTGCTGGACGAACAAAGGGAAGCATCAATTCTCTAAATGTGTTTTTCCAAGCAGTACCATGTGGTTGTACACGCCCATATAGTTTGTAGGTTTTATAGTGCGCAATTTCGTGCACCAAAGTTAAGAGAAACTGATGTGGATTTAGATTTTCGTTGATGGTGATTTGGTAAGTACCGTTTTTCAACCTTCTAAAATCTCCATGTTTTGTAGCTCTTTGCTTGGTTATTTTAACCGTAAAATCTCCTGCATTGAGATACGAGTGAATTTGGGCACGTGCCTGTTCGGGAATGTAATTGTCTAGCGCTTCCAATAGTAACGGCTTCTTTTATTAGGGAGTAGTACTCGATACTTGCAGTACCTTTCCATTGTAAAATTTGTTTCCAGAAGTGGCAAAATCATAAATGTATGCTGCCATTTCAGATGGAACCAAAGGCGCTTTGTAATCTGGGAACGCTTCCGCAAGCATTTCTGTTTGCACCGCGCCAATGGCAAGCACGTTAAATGCAATGCCACGTTCTCTATATTCTTCTGCAAGTAATTCGGTCAAAGTAATCAATGCTCCTTTGGAAGAACTGTAAGCTGATAGTCCAGCAAATTTCACGCTTCCTTGAATGCCTCCCATACTGCTGATGTTTACCACATGACTGTTTTGTTTCATATAAGGAAGTACAGTTTTGGTCAGCTCAGCCACAGCAAATACATTTACTTTATATACCTGTAAAAAATCGTCTGTAGTGGTTTGTTCAAAAGGTTTGTTAACGATGGTTCCTGCGTTGTTTATAAGGATATCGACCTGTTTCCAGTTTGTTTTGATATAAGAGCTTATAAGTGCTAGTCCGTTCGTTTGTGTAATGTCTACAGCAAGTGTCTTGATATTTGGATGGTCGATACTTCGAAGCGGTTTTTCATTTCTTGAAATCGCTAGTACTTGACAGTTGTTGTTTGCAAATAGTTGTGCCAATTCGAAACCTATACCTCTACTGGTACCCGTAATAATGATGTTTTTCATATAAAATGCTGTTGTGTTATTTTGAGAAGTGACTAATTGGTCTCTTCTTCAGGAACTTCAAATATGATGTGTTGGTAGGCTCCCAAATCTGGAGCTGTGGTTCTGTCTACCTCGGAAATATCGAGTGGTGTTTTTTGAGCACTGGAAATAGCACCTAGGTTGATTACTTCACTATCTTCTCCAATTTGAAAATCGTTCAGCCCATTGTCCCTATAGTCTAGTTCCACATTTAAAACTGGGTTTGTGTATAGATTTGTGTCTGTAAAGTCATATAATGGGTCTTCTGAGTCTCCAGTAAATTTAAACATACAGTTTTGAAAGAAGTAGTCAAAGGTGTCTGTTTCGTTTTTTTCTAGTGAAAGTTCTTGCGAGCTACTTCCGTCCACAATACTGTTTGCAAAAGTTGCCGACAGATGTTTTGGTGTTTCTAAATCCGACAAAAATCCTTCCGTATTGCTTAGGTATACTGTGCTATTTCTCCGAACACTCTGCGACCAATAGTTGGCAAAGGTTGTATGGTTAAAATCATAAGTACCTCCGTTAGTAAGTGCCAGTGATGCTATTCGACTGTTTCCAAGGACAATATTTTCTGCAATTATTTCAGATTCATTTGCCAGAAGTGCGTATTCAGAACTGTTATAGATTTCGGTGTTTTTAAGTGTTAGTTTGGGACTTGTTGTGGTGAGTGAGTCACAAAATATTCCGACCGTACCATTTCTAATACTCACGTGGTTTATGCTGTGCTGATTGCTCTCCTCATGCAGCCAAATGGCATCCCATTGCCCAGGAGTTTCACTAAACTCAGGTTCGAGTCGGTCACCTTCTATGAATACTTTTTCTTCGAGCGTTCCATTGATGTTTAGCGTGGCGTTTTTATCGATAAATAAAGCTGATTTGTTATGGAAATACAGTTTTGCTCCTGCATCTATAGTTAAAGTACTTCCTTCAGGGACACCGCAATATCCATAAATAACATAAGGTTTTTCATTGGTGAAATTCAATTCTTCAGGTGCTAGATATCGAACGGCTCTTTTTCTTTTGTCTTCCAAAAAATAAGGAATGATAGAATCGGTACTCGTTTCATTTGTATAGATAAATTCGGCATCTTGTACCAAGGTTACAAGTTTTACGTCTTGCAGTTTGTCTCCTGAATCAAACACAATAGAATCTGTATAAAGTGGGCTTGTTGCTCTTGAATGGTCTATAGTGGTTTCGATGAATATATATAAGCTGTCTTTTCCGCGAAGTGCAACATTTTCAAAAGAGGATCCTGGTACACCATCGACATTCAGCCTGTAAAAAGAGTTGACTCTTCCCAGGTTAATGGATGGGATGTGGATGTCGTCTGAACTGCGATTGTATACTTTTAAGACATAGGTGCTACTGCTGATATTTGTAAAAACGGTGTCTAAAAAGACAGTGTCTCTAGAGAAACTTAGATTGCCAGTACTAGGAATAGTTGAAAAGTCTTTTCTACAAGAAAATGAAAGCAGAAGTAAGAGAATAATAATGCCTGAAGTAAGATGACTTTTCATTAAAAATATTTTTGTAAATATACACTATTTGTTTCGTTTGATAGGTACGTTTATAAGGTGAAACAGTTGGTTTGTTGGGGCGAAAAAAGGTTATTTTTTCTTCAGTTTGATTTCAAAAGTTTTGTTCCAATTTTTTCCTGTAACAAATAAGCGGTCATTTTCGGCGTCATAGGCAATACCATTGAGTACATGATCACCAGTAGTTTTAACGCCTTTTATTTTTTCTTTAAGGCTGTTGAGGTTTACCACACCTTCAATGGTTCCGTTTTTTGCATTGATAATGATAATGGTGTTTTTCTGCCAGATATTGGCATAAATTTTTCCATCTATATATTCAATTTCATTCAGACTTTCAGCTTTTCTTTTATTGGTGTATGCCTCAATATAATGAGTTTCTTCTAGGGTTTCTGGATCTAAAAACCACAGGCGCTCTGTACCATCCGATTTTATGAGTTCCTTGGCGTTATGCGTAAGTCCCCATCCTTCTTTCGAGTTTCCATATTGAAAAGAGGATAGTTGTTCAAAGGTATTTGCATCATAAACGAAACCAATTCCCGCTTGCCAGGTGAGTTGGTAGAGTTTGTTGTTAAACAGCGTAATACCTTCCCCAAAATATTTTGAGTCGAGTTCTTTAATTTGAAGGACTTCTCCTGTTTTAATATTTGTTTTACGTATAGAAGAAGCACCTCTTTGTCCAGTACTTTCGTATAGATACCCATCTTTATACTCTAAACCTTGGGTAAAGGCATTTGCGTCATGTGGAAAACTATTTACAATTTCATAACTGTAAATTGAAGGACGCTGGTCTGCCAAAAAGTAGATGCTGTTGTTTAATTTTTTTGTCCCTCCTTCATAATACAATAGGGCACTCAAAGTGTGAATTCCTAAAACCTGATCTTGAATAGAAATTGTATTGGTAAGTTCGCTGCTTATCTGTTTGCCATCGAGGTAAAACTTAACTGAATCAATTGTTTTGCCATTGATTTCAGATACCGAAAAAGAAAGTTCTTTGTCTATGTTTATTTTTTGTGGACTGTTGAGTTTGAATTCAATATCTTCTTTACATCCAATAAAGATTAGGCTTAGGGTGAAAAATAAGGCTGAAATTTTAGCTGACATTTGTTAAATTTTGCTGATTAAAACTCTTTAGAGCAAATAAAACAATTTATTTGTTTGAAATCTAAAAAATATCGTTAAATTTGCAGTCTCAAAAATAAGAATTAAAGTTATTAAAATAGAATAAGATGAAAAAAGGTATACATCCAGAAAACTATAGAATGGTTGCTTTTAAAGATATGTCAAACAACGATGTATTTTTAACGCGTTCTACTGCAAATACAAAAGAAACTTTAGATGTTGATGGTGTTGAGTATCCATTGATCAAATTGGAGATCTCTAGAACATCTCACCCTTTTTACACTGGGAAATCTAAATTGGTTGATACTGCTGGACGTATCGATAAATTTAAGACAAAATACGCAAAATTCAAGAAGTAAGCTTCTGAGTTTTTACAATTTCAAAAATCCTATCAATTATTTGGTAGGATTTTTTTTGTTTAGGGGAACGGCCGCCAGCCGTCAGCCACCAGCCGTCAGCCACCAGCCGTCAGCCACCATCCGACAGCCTCTTGCGCTAAAGCTTCAGGCACCTCCGCTAAAGCTTCGGCGTCAGCGTACGACGGAGCACCACCAGTAATCGGTTTAGCTTTATATAGTAAATAAGTACAGCTTTCTATAGTACGTTTATAACACCAACAATCCGGATTCTTTAAGTTGTTTCATAGGTTTTGAGTACCAAAAGAGTTCGAAGTTTTCGAATTTTGATTCGAAGTCTTTTTTTAGAGCTGCAAAAGTATAACTTGGCTGATTCTCTATTTTTAATTTTTCCAACTGTTCTGCAATCCAAAGGCCTTGTGCTTCTTCAAATACAATTTCCGAGATGTAGGTTTTGGCATGTAATTCCAACTTTAGTTGTTTCCAACGCTGATTTCTTTTGGTTTTTGTATACGTATTCGTAATAGGAGTTGTACCCAACCATAATATTTTGGAATTGGGTTTTGTTTTTGTCAAGTTAGGATCTTTCAGGCAATTCTGAATAAAGTTTGGAGCAATGCTTGATTTTGGAATTTTGAAATCAAACCATTCATTTAAAGGCAGGTCAAAACCGAGGCCATGCATGAAGTTATACAAGGATTTTTTCAGCCCTTCACTAAATTTAGTGTGATTAATTCCTGTTTTGTCTTTAAAAGCAACATCATTATCCGCAAAACGGATGTCGTTATATAGAGGAGTAATGCCATAGGCTTCTGGGTTTTTACCAATAGGACTGTGGGTAGTCAATGAAAACTGATGCCAAAAGCCAGATTGGATGGTGCCAATCTCAAACAACTGTCGCACCATTTCTAAGCTATCTATGGTTTCTTGAACTGTCTGGGTTGGATACCCATACATTAAATAGGAGTGTACCAAAATACCTGCCTGTGTAAAATAATCGGTGACCTGTGCCACCTGTTGTACAGTAACGCCTTTATCTATCAATTGTAGCAGACGGTCTGAGGCGACTTCCAATCCGCCAGAAACCGCAATACAACCAGATGCTTTTAGGAGGGTACAAAGGTCTTTGGTAAAACTTTTTTCAAAGCGAATATTCGTCCACCAAGTCACAGATAATTTTCGTTTTAAAATCTCAATGGCTAGCGCTTTCATCAATGCAGGTGGTGCAGCTTCGTCTACAAAATGAAATCCTGTATCTCCTGTTTGAGCAATGAGCCGCTCCATTCTGTCGACTAAAGTTTTGGCGGCAATAGGTTCATAGAGTTTTATGTAGTCTAGAGAAACGTCGCAAAAAGAACATTTCGCCCAATAACAGCCATGCGCCATAGTTAGTTTATTCCATCTGCCGTCACTCCAAAGGCTGTGCATGGGGTTGGCAACCTCTATAACAGATATGTATTTGTCTAGCAATAAGTCGGAATAATCGGGTGTGCCAATCTCAGCTTGTTTGTAATCAGGTCTACTGCTACTATTGTCATAGCTTACTTTTTTATCTGCTAGCAAAAAGGTGCGTTTAAAACCGGCTATTTTGTTTTGTTGTAGGTTTTCGTAGAGCAATTCTATAGGCAATTCGCCATCGTCTAGGGTGATGTAATCGAAAAACTCAAATACGCGCGTGTCTGATAGCGATCGCAATTCAGTATTGGGAAATCCACCTCCCATGGCTATTTTTATTTGTGGGTTTTGTTGTTTGATGGCTTGTGCACAACGAAAAGCACTGTATAGATTTCCGGGAAAAGGCACTGAGAAACAAACTAATTTAGGGGCTAGCTCCTTTAGTTTTTTGTTTAGTATTTCCAAACTAATGTTGTCTATATAGCTTGGTTCGCCCTGTAGGTGTTGGTACAGTTCATCAAAAGAATTGGCACTTTGTCCCAAACTTTCGGCATACCTGCTAAATCCGAAATTGGGGTCTATGCATTCCACAATAAAATCTGAAATATCTTCGAGGTACAGCGTTGCCAAATGCTTCGCCTTGTCTTGTTGTCCCATACTTCCAAAGGCCCATTCTAAGTCGTCTACTTGCAAAAACCGATTTGCTTGTGGTAGGAAGTCTTCGGTGCAAATGGCACGTGCAAGCGTTTGGTTTTTGCCTTGTAAAAAACGAATTACAGTTTCAATGGTACTGAGGTAACTTTCTTTTAAAGCATAGATACGTTGGCAATTCTCGGAAAGGATAGCAAGGTTCGGAGCGGCTGCTTTAAAGATGTTTTGCAAACCTGCTTTTGAAAACAATTTCAACAGTACTTCAATACCCAAATCCATTTGATACGAAGCAACTCCCTTGGTATTTAAAAACCCTTTTAAATAGGCAGTTGCAGGGTAAGGGGTATTGAGCTGGGTAAACGGAGGGGTGATAAGCAGGATGTCTTTCAAACCGAATTGTTTTGTACAAAGATAGGGAAAGTATTAAAGGTATGTTTTCATGGCAACCTATGGAATTGAGTTAGCCCTCAAATATAGGGGATTTAAAAAATCACTAAAAATAGCTATTTCATGGTTTGTGATATTAATATATGTTTGTAGTGTTGTAGTCGTGGATTTTCCCAAAACTAGCACGCTATAACTTTCCCAGTCCCCCCCCCCCCATTTTTTTTAAAAAGTTCTCTGACTCAACTTTTCTTCTGAGTCGGAGTTCTATTTAAATATTTCCTTGCCCCCAAAGGAACATGCACATATGTTTTGGGTATGTAATGTATGTTTAATTAAAAATAAATTCTATGGAAGTAAAGAAAATGTCAGGACTTTTAATAGGTCTGTTAGGTTGTGTGCTGGTAACAAATGCACAAAATGAAGATTTGGATTGCAAAGCAAACTACAAAAATGCTTTGTACTATTTAAAAGGAACCGATTCGATTCAAAAAGATTCCTTAAAAGCAGTTTCATTAATACAAGCTTGTTTGGAGAGAGGCGACTCGGATGCACAATTATTGCAGGGACAATTATATCTAGGTAGCCATCGTGAACATTTGTATAAAACAGGATTTTCATTGGTTTACAAAGCGGCAAGTCAAGGCAATGTGGCTGCAGCTTTTGAATTGGGTGTTTTGTATAAATACGGCAAAGGGTGTCGACTTAATTTTGACAAAGCGCTAGAGTGGTTTCAAAAGGCAGCCGAGGGCGGTAGTGAAAAAGCTGCGTATAGCATAGGCTATCTCCATTACAAAGGTTTGGGTACGGTTCCACAAGATTATGCAATGGCGGTAACATGGTTTCAAAGGAGTAACCACCCAAGAGCAAAATACTGGTTGGCTATTTGTTATTATTATGGTTATGGTGTGCCTCAGGATCGAGAATTGGCCTTGGAAATGTTACAGAATAATGGATCCGAGAGCAGTTATAGGGTCTACGAACAACTAAGGCTAAGATCTGAAGCTTTCTTTTAAAGCATAGATACGTTGGCAATTCTCGGAAAGGATAGCAAGGTTAGGAGCGGCTGCTTTAAAGATGTTTTGCAAACCTTCTTTTGAAAACAATTTCAACAGTACTTCAATACCCAAATCCATTTGATACGAAGCAACTCCCTTGGTATTTAAAAACCCTTTTAAATAGGCAGTTGCAGGGTAAGGGGTATTGAGCTGGGTAAACGGAGGGGTGATAAGCAGGATGTCTTTCAAACCGAATTGTTTTGTACAAAGATAGGGAAAGTATTAAAGGTGTGTTTTCATGGCATCCTATGGAATTGAGTTACTCCCTAAAAATAGGGAATTTAAAAAATCACTAAAAATAGCTATTTCATTGTTTATAAAATTAACATATGTTTGTAGTGTTGTAGTCGTGAATTTTTCCAAAACTAGCACGCTATAACTTTCCCAGTCCCCCCATTTTTTTTAAAAAAGTTCTCTGACTCAAATTTTCTTCTGAGTTGGAGTTCTATTTAAATATTTCCTTGCCCTCAAAGGAACATGCACATGTGTTTTTGGTATGTAATGTATGTTTAATTAAAAATAAATTCTATGGAAGTAAAGAAAATGTCAGGACTTTTAATAGGTCTGTTAGGTTGTGTGCTGGTAACAAATGCACAAAATGAAGATTTGGATTGCAAAGCAAACTACAAAAATGCTTTGTACTATTTACAAGGAACCGATTCGATTCAAAAAGATTCTTTAAAAGCGGTAACCTTATTAGAGGCTTGTGTTGAAACTTCGAGTGCTGATGGAAAGTTGTTGTTAGGTCAATGTCTTAGATCCAAACTTGGCGTTGGAACTACTATTTCCTTGGTGCACTCTGTAGAATGGCTTTAAAAGTTCTGGCAACGTACCGATTACCTTACCTATAATTATTAATTTAAACTAGCTATAAAAATGAAACATTCACAAAAATTCCGATTATTAACAACAATTTCACTAGTATTACTAACCTTTTCTTGTCAACATGAAGATGACTTAACTTCACAACAAGAAATAATAGATGAAAAAAAAGAGGTTGATACCTCCAAATTAATTGACTTTAAAGGTTTACCTGTAAGCCACAGATTTTCTACACCTGTTGAAGAATTAGAAGTTGAACATGATTATTCACAGCTTAAAGAACTCTATAATAAAAAAAGAAAATCTTCTGCATTAAAGAAAGGATTTGCTTTTAAAGGAGAAGAAGAATTACCGGAAAATTTACTGCTCATTGCCGAGGCTGAAGAACAGGTAGAAAAATATCCATACGGAGATGATAAAACAGAAGAGGAAAAATGGGAAATGATTCGAAATGATTTTCCTACTTTAACAGAAGAACAAATAGCTGACAATATGGATTTAATAGATGAATACTATTCTCAAAATCTAGATTATGAGACAATAGCAGGATTAGCGGATAAAACAAGCGCTGAACAAAAACTACAGAAAAGCAAGTTTGAGATTGCCTATAAAAGTAATAGTGATTTGGGTAGAGTGTGGTGTATTATTACAGAGTTTCAAAATCCATGGAATCTGATAGTTCCGGTGATAACAGGACCACTACCTATTAGGACCGGTGAGTTTTCTTATATTAGGGCTTTAATTTCTATATATTACGCTTCAAAAAGAGCAGAAGAATATTCAACATCTGAGTATCCTAGTTTAAGTAAAACAGATACAAAAAGAGATGCTTTTAGACATGTATTATGGAGTTCATTATTAGCCAGGTATTATTGGACTGTTTCTAGTAAATCCACAAGATTGAGATTTGCAGAAGCAGTAGGTAATGCCAACGAAGATTGCGGCTCAAATAGCGATGACGGTATCCATATGGATTATCGTAACAACAGAATTGGTAGAGAGTTATTTAACCAAAATACTTCCTATCTGAAAAAGAGAGTATGGTTTGTTACCATAACCTATGGGTTAAATCTTCCATCAACTTCCAGGCTTAGGGATTTAACTAGAAGTAAAGTGATTGGTGGTAGGTTTATCAATCCTGCAACCTATACTACACCCGAAAGTAGAGTCTATCAAATAAATCATAGAACCAGTGATAACCAAGTAGTATGGATTGAAAACTAGAAATTATGAAAAATCTCTCTCTCTTTATATGCATCTTATTTTCTTCTTGTTCGCTTGATGGTCTAGTTGAAGAAGGTATCAATATCGATATACTTAATAAGACTAATACTGAATTTAAAAGTGCAACAATGTATGTTGGAGCTATTAAAAACAATCAGTTTATAGTAACTGATTCTATAAAACCTAATAATATTGTGAATATCTCATTTGAAAATGATGGTAGTGAATTTACTTTTGGAGATTGGAATCCAAATTTGAAAAAAGTATTTAATATTTCCAATGACGGAGTTCTATATTGTGAAATCAAAGGGGGTTTAAATCTATTTTTTGAACCATTTGATAAAAATAAATTTGGAAGATACAATCATTTTGGAGGGAGTACTGGTATTATTATCTTAAATGAAGATAATACTTTTACATACACAAGCAATCGAATTGAAAAACAAGATTTTGAAATTGTGAAATAACCTATGGCTTAAATCTTCCATCAACTTCCAGGCTTAGGGATTTAACTAGAAGTAAAGTGAATAGTGGTAGGTTTATTGATAATAGAACAATTGTTAATACACAAGAAAGAATTGAAGCTAATGTTGAAGATATTAATAATACTAGTGCAACTCAAGTTGTTTATGTTAAAGAATAAATGAGTTTAAATTATGAAATATATTTATATTGGTATTTGTTTACTTCTGTGTTCATGCGGATTAGAAGGATTAGTGGAAGAGGGAATAGATGTCTATTTTTACAACTTATCAGATACAGAGTATGCGAGTGCAACCCTATATGTTGGTGCTATTAAAGGAGATCAATTTATTGTTACAGATTCTATAAAATCAAAAGGACCTATTGAAATTGAAACTGAAACCAATAAAGGGCAAATTGGATTTGGAAAATGGAATCCTAATTTGAAAAAAGTTTTTGATATCTTAGACAAAGGTGTGCTTTACTGTTATATTGAAGGAGGAGGTGATTTCTTCTTTGACCCATTTTACAAAGGAGATATTAAATACAATAGATTTGGAGGAAATAGTAGGCCAATTTATTTAGAATCTGATGTTTCTGTTGATGAAAGAAATTGGGGAATTGAAAAACAAGATTTTAATATAATAAAATAACCTATGGCTTAAATCTTCCATCAACTTCCAGGCTTAGGGATTTAACTAGAAGTAAAGTGAATTTGGCAAGATTTATTGACAATGAGTCGATTGATGATTTGGAAGAACGTATTGAAGCTAATATTGAAGACATTAATAATACTAGTACAACTCAAGTAGTTTACATTAAATAAATTTTGGCATGAAAATACTACATATAATTTTCTGTTTATTTCTATGTTCATGTGATTGGGGTAATTTGGCAGGTCTAGTGGAAGAGGGAATAGGTGTTCATATTAGGAATCTAACAGACACTGAATATGAAAGTGCTACCCTTTATGTTGGAGCTATTAAAGGAAATCAATTTATTGTTACAGACTCAATAAAATCAAAAGGTCCTATTGAAATTGAAAATGATAGCAATAGAAATCAAATTGGTTTTGATGATTGGAATCCTAATTTGAAAAAAGTTTTTGATATTTCGGATGATGGTGTATTATATTGTAAAATTGAAGGTGCTGACGATTTCTTCTTTGACCCATTTTACAAAGAGGATATTAAATACGATAGATTTGGAGGAAATAGCAGAGCTATTGTTTTAAAACCCGATGTTTCCGTTGATGAAAGAGATTGGGGGATTGAAAAACAAGATTTTGAAATAATAAAATAACCTATGGCTTAAATCTACCACCAACTTCCAGGCTTGGCGATTTAACTAGAAGTAAAGTGAATTTGGATTGATTCATTTTGTACAGCTGCTTCAAACAAGGCATTCAGCCCGTGCTTTGAAAAAAGCCTGAGTAAGACCTCAATACCCAAATCCATTTGATACGAAGCAACTCCCTTGGTATTTAAAAAACCTTTTAAATAGGCAGTTGCAGGGTAAGGGGTGTTGAGCTGGGTAAACGGAGGGGTGATAAGCAGGATGTCTTTCAAACCGAATTGTTTTTTACAAAGATAGGGAAAGTATTAAAGGTATGTTTTCATGGCATCCTATGGAATTGAGTTACTCCCTAAAAATAGGGAATTTAAAAAATCACTAAAAATAGCTATTTCATTGTTTATAAAATTAACATATGTTTGTAGTGTTGTAGTCGTGAATTTTTCCAAAACTAGCACGCTATAACTTTCCCAGTCCCCCCATTTTTTTTAAAAAAGTTCTCTGACTCAAATTTTCTTCTGAGTTGGAGTTCTATTTAAATATTTCCTTGCCCTCAAAGGAACATGCACATGTGTTTTTGGTATGTAATGTATGTTTAATTAAAAATAAATTCTATGGAAGTAAAGAAAATGTCAGGACTTTTAATAGGTCTGTTAGGTTGTGTGCTGGTAACAAATGCACAAAATGAAGATTTGGATTGCAAAGCAAACTACAAAAATGCTTTGTACTATTTACAAGGAACCGATTCGATTCAAAAAGATTCTTTAAAAGCGGTTTCATTAATACAAGCTTGTTTGGAGAGAGGCGACTCGGATGCACAATTATTGCAGGGACAATTATATCTAGGTAGTCATCGTGAACATTTGTATAAAACAGGATTTTCATTGGTTTACAAAGCGGCAAGTCGAGGCAATGTGGCTGCAGCTTTTGAATTGGGTGTTTTGTATAAATACGGCAAAGGGTGTCGACTTAATTTTGACAAAGCGCTAGAGTGGTTTCAAAAGGCAGCCGAGGGCGGTAGTGAAAAAGCTGCGTATAGCATAGGTTATCTCCATTACAAAGGCTTGGGTACGGTTCCACAAGATTATGCAATGGCAGTAACATGGTTTCAAAGGAGTAACCACCCAAGAGCAAAACACTGGTTGGCTATTTGTTATTATTATGGTTATGGCGTGCCTCAGGATCGAGAATTGGCCTTGGAAATGTTACAGAATAATGGATCCGAGAGCAGTTATAGGGTCTACGAACAACTGAGACTAAGTTTTGAAGCTAGTACTTCTATAGACACTGTCAAAACAGAGGTTGACTATGAGCAGTCAGGAGTTACTACAACTACTAATACTACGACTTCAACAGCTTTGAATGCAGTTCCTTTTTTGGCACCAAAGCTAAGTGGTGCCTGGCAAGGTAATTTAGTACAGTACGATTGGTCAGGAACTCGAATTGAGCAGGTGTTTCCAATTTCCTTACAAATGGACTACGATGCAATTTTGCAGGAAGTTACGTGTCGTTGGGCAGGAGCCGAAAATAGTTATATAGCCATTTTAGAAGGATCGACACTCTATTTTGAGGAATTATTCCTGTACTTGCCGCGCTTGTTTTTTGATGATGTACGTCAGAAAAAATTACGATACCAAATTCTCTCTAGCAATTTTGAGTTTAAAGAAAGTTCAGGAATACTATATGCTACTGCTATTTTGGAAAGTGATATTAGTGCGTGGCGAGAACCTGGAGCTCCTATGCGTTTGGTGCTTTCTAAAGACACCTCCCAAAGCGCAACACTTTCATTAGAAGCCCTAACGGCTTTGGCAGGACAAAAAGACAATTTTATAAAGGTGCACCCCAATCCTTTTCAAAGTCAATTGCTCATAACATACACTTTGGATACACCGGGTGAAGTATCCGTGCAGCTCAGTAGTTTCGATGGGACTTTTACACAAAACGTATTGCCAGGCTCTTACCAACAAGCCGGAGAACAGCAGGCCTATTACGATGGCAGTGGATTGGCAACAGGCAACTATGTCATTCGGGTTATGGTACATGGAGAAGTGTATACGAAAATAATTATCAAAAATAAATTGTAAAAAAAAATCGATATGAAAACAATAAAATTAAATACGGTGTTCTTGCTTGTTTTTATGGCTAGTTTCATTAAAGTTAGCGCACAAATACCGAATTCTGCTGTAAGAGAGATTGAAGATTTAAATATTTTTGATGCTTTTAGAGATGATTATCCTGAAGAATCATATGGCGATTTTTTAATACATACAGGGGAAATGTTCGAAATAGGTTGTATTGAGAATACAGAATGTTGGTGGAATTCTATAAGTATTTCTTTTGAAGGTTCTGGGGGTGTGAATTTTCATCAAAATGAAATCAACAGGCTTGAAAATTATGCCCGTACTGTAGAAGCAAATATACAAGCGTTTCAGAATTGGATAAGCAGACAACACGCTATTATTGAAAATGAAATTGAACGGCAATTAGGAGCAAGTTTTTCAGACTATGAAACCGCACAGGATGCTTATTACGAGGTGAAAGAACAAACATTATTAGAAGAAAATATTTCGGGTTACAATAGCTTTATTGGAGACAGTCCTCAATCTTTAAAAAGCGAGTACAGCGGAAAAATTGCTACCAAAGCACAAGTGCGTAAAGAGGCCGTTCGAAAGATGAAATTAGTCGATTTTTGGAAGGGACTTATTGCAAGCGGGGAAGCAAGTATTTCTCAGTATGGACATTTAAAATACGGAGATATCCCTTTGAACACTCTTACAGATCTATCGCAACTTCAGGCCTTTGTTGCCAATGAGGAAACTGTGTTTGGCGATAATGAATGGCGACTGGAAACGGATAAACTGATAAAATCCAAAATTTTAGAAATAGGAAACGGTGTCGCTAATCGTGAGCCGGCCGGTTATTATAATGAAGTTCGCGAGTTGTATAGAGCTCAATACAACAGATATGATCAATTTGATCAAATCAATCTGATGCAATTGTATTTGACCGACCCTATGGAGCTAATGGAATTCCACAGAATGCTCTCGGTTTATGAAAGTGAAGCTGTTAGAAACGACCCTTTGTATATAGGTAGGCAACATGATTGGGTATCGCCAATTTATATAGGCGCATCGCATGTAGAAGACTATGCAGAAAGAAATTTCGGCAGCCTTCCCTATGCGTTCAGGGTGTTTGATCCTGATTATTTTCTCGAACGCACTCGCAGTCTTGGTCCTGGCGGTATTGGGCGTTTAATTGAAGAAATAAACAATGCCAAAGCAGCCCATATCAATGCAGCTAAGGATGCGCTTTCTCTAGATGAAATGCTGCTCGAAACCTGTTTTGATAATATTGGTGCCGATAACCGGAATTTTGTGGAGGCCAATGATCAGCTAAAATCGGCTGTAGCTGGCTATTTTCAAATCAATGACTATTTCAAACCTGCGGTGGACTGTGTTCATTATTTGATCAATCAATACCGAAATGATCAAGATTTTTCTCCCGACACAAATTATTATATTTCTTCACCTGAAACGGTGTTTACCTATAATGGTAGACGTGGTTCTATAAGGGTAGATATTAATAGTTCACCTCAAACAACAGCTCTGGCCGTACGGATGACAGATGAGGCTATTACAGATGGTTTTCGCGATTTTGGGCATGTGCTCGAAGCCTTGTATGCCAATAATGTAGCGGTTGGGAAAGAAGGACAGGTAATGAGAGATTATTTTGAAGCCAATGGTATACCCGTTCCTTCGGGACTCTCAAACGAAACTCTAGGGCGCTATTTTTACTTTGAGGCAGTCAATTATGGAACGGAATCTATATTGCGTATTCGTTACAATGGCGTTATTGGTCTTGAATTAAGTCAATTAGGGATTTCTTTGGAGGAGTATCTCTCAATCCTCGTGAATGGACAAATAAATACGTATATGAATGATTTGATCTTGTATCAAGACAAACCGATAGTTTTTGCGACTCTTTGGGAGAATTTCGAAATAATTAAAGGAACTCATTTAGATCCAGCTTTGAAAAGAGATCCATTTAGTAATTATTGTGCAATAAATTTAAGCAATGCATTACTTAAAAGTGGTGTAGACTTGGATACTTACAATGGAGTTAAGTGCTGGGGATGTTTGGCTATTGAAAACAATAGCGAACATGCAATACGTGCAGCTGAATTGGCAAATTGGTTAAAGAATAGTAGTGTACAAGGGATAGGAAGTCCTGTTTCTTTGAATGGTGAAAATTTTAAAGATTATATTAGTGGAAAAAAAGGAATTGTCTATTTTGAAGATTATTGGCAAAGAGAGGGGCAAAGTGAGAGGACTGGAGATCATATTGATCTATGGGATGGAAATGAAATGGCGAGTTCATCTTGGTTTGGAACACAGTTTAGATTAATGTTTCCTGATATTGCGGAATCACTCTTTAATACTTCAAGTCTTTATAAATCCAGAATAGTTTTATTCTGGGAAATTGAATAAAATATTTAAAAAATGAAGAACATAATAAATAGTCTAGTTTTAACTTGTTTAATTCTCATGTTTTCTTGTGGTCAAAATAACAAAAAGGCTAAGGAGAATTATAGTACTACAGATTTAATTTGGTTGAAATTTTCAAAGGCACTTGAGGTGAAAGATTATAATTACTTAATAGAAAATTCTATGGATACGATACAGTGTGTTGATTGTTTTCCGAAAATAAAATCTTCATCAGAATTTTATGAGGCAAAATTTATTTTCGGAAACAATGAAAACATAAAAAAAATAATGCACTTGGAATCCTTGTCTGATAAGAAATTCTCAACATTTGTACAAGATAACTTGTTTCGGGTTAATTATATAATTGAAAACAAAACTTTTTTGGCAGATAAGGGATACAATCTCATATTTACTTTTAAGAAGACAAAAGAGGGGTACTTGTTTTTTGGAATGATTGTGACCTAATTGTCTTGTTTGTTAAAATAAAATAGAGATTGCAGGTTCAGATTCATCACAATTAATTCCTACAAATCAATAATTTATGAAGAGATATATAATAATGTTTATCTATCTGACATTAATATCGTGTAACAGAGATAGTAGAAAGTTTACGATAACAGATTTTTCAAAAATGAGAACAGACACCTTACAACCCTATAAATGGAAAATAGTATCACCAATCCATAACTATTCGTCTGCATTTGTGAAATTAAAAGGTTTTTCTAACGATACTATAAAATTAGAAGGTATATCTAATCTTGTCCTAATTGGGAACATCGATACAATTGCGAAAATGGATTATTATGGAACACAAGAAGTAATATGTGTTTTTCGTCCATATAAAGCTACGGAGGGGAGATTAGAAATTGAATACGGGCTCTAATTTGTGTTATTTAATGGGATGATAATTTTAGTGATTTGTTATAGTAGGATTAATTTACTTAACAGATTATCTGACGAAACCCTAGGACGCTATTTTAATTTTGAAAAAAACGGCTACGATGCTGTTATGGCTGTCTATTTTAAGCCGGGTATTGGGGAGTGGTTATGGGAAAACGGGATTTCTTTGGAACAGTATTTGGAGAATTTAGCATGGGAAGAAAATATTGATATTTCCGGTTTGACAGGGAAGGCCAAATGTGTATTTGAGAAATTAAAAGATTTGACACTATTTAAAGAAACTATTGGTAAATTTGAGAATAATAATAGTTATGATTTGATTTTTTCGTATTCAGGGATATGGCGTATTAAATGTGAGAAAGGTTTAACCATATCTTAATTTTGAAAATACTTGGTAATAGGCTTTCGCAGCTTTGGTGATGTACTGGATGCTTTGTATGCCAATAATGTAGCGGTTGGGAAAGAAGGACAGGTAATGAGAGATTATTTTATTGCTAATGGCATATCCATTCCCTTGGAACTGTCAAACGAAACCTTAGGGCGTTATTTTTACTTTGAAGCAGTCGATTATGGAACAGAGTCTATATTGCGCATTCGTTATAACGGTATTATTGGTCTTGAATTAAGTCAATTAGGGATTTCTTTGGAGGCGTTTTTGGAGAATTTGGCCTATGATGAACAAATAGATGTTTCCGGTTTGACAGGGAAGGCGAAATGTATCTACGAAAAACTTCTTACCTTAAGCGAAGGTTTTAGAAAAGCTATTCAAAAATTTGATGGAGAATTTCCGGTAAGTCATTTGAAATTTGAGATTAATAATACACTTCCTGTAGGGAATTATGGAATTACTAAGCCACCAGAGGGATACAATATCACAATAGAAATGAGTAACAATCAACTTGCAAATATTTCAGATATTGGAGGAGCAGTTGCCATCGCTCATGAAGTGATTCATGCAGAGATATATAGAAAGATGTTGTCAGCAGCACAGAAGGGAGATTTAAACCTTGGACAGTATACTACACAAAACAGGATTGATTTTATGAACTCTTTACGAGATGATTTTCCTGGTCTATATGATTATTATTGGGAACGATATCATCCTACTTGGAATCATAATTTAATGGCTCAACACTATCGTTCTATAATTGCAGATATTGCTCAGCAATTTGATAATAATCTTCAAGACAGACAGGTTTATGAAGATATTGCATGGGCAGGTTTAAGAGTTCTTGAGGTTGGCATTAATTCTATTGCATGGGATAATTTAACCAATACTGAGCAACAAAGAATATTAACAAATTTATCAAACTTTTTTCACAATGGATCTAATAGGTGTAACTAACACAAGAAAGATAGTGTTGTTCTGTTTAATATTAAGTTGTAATATTATAACATCTCAAACAAAGGGTGATAATTATTATTCTTTAGTAAAAAATGGAAGGGAGTACTTGAAACCTGTTAAGTATGTATTGTTTAATAAAGAAAAAGATAAAAAACACATTTCAAACGATTCAGACGGGCTGATTTTTTATGTTAGTAAACAGCAATTTAGGTACAGTAATTTAATGCATAATATAGATACATGTTCTATTTCAGTTTTGGAAAAGATCAAAATTAGTACGGTTAAGCAACTGTTTGATGACGAGTATGTAGAACATAAATCTAAATTAAAACTTGAAGAACTGAAGTGGTTTCCTCCTCCTCTTAATCATTATAATCTAAAAATATTTATCATTGAAAAAACAACAAGTAATCAAATAATTAAATATGAGGTTGACTGGATATTTTCTATTGAATGAGAGAAAAGTGTAGTACTGTTAATACGGATCGGCATCAGACCAAATTAATACCAACAAATCAATGATGAATGCAAAATATAGTTTGATTTTATTAATATTGTTTTTGACTGCTTGTGTTAATGAAGTAGATTTCAAAGTTACAAATGCTAGTGGTAATACGATAGATTCTTTGGTCGTAGGTAATGGGTTTAGTTCTTTTGCTTTTTTTAAGATGTTAGATGGTGATATAAAAGTGAGATCCTTAAATTTTAATAGAACTCAGGCTGAGCTTTCGACTGATGGGAATTATTTTATTAAATACTTTTCAGGTGAGAAATTAAGGCTAGAATATTTCGGGTACTATTCAAATGGAATTCCTATAAATTCGGGTTTTGAGATTGTTATAAAAAAAGACACAGTTGAAATAGTCGAAATACGATGATGAGTATGATGTTTCGAAATAGTATATTATCAGACCAAACAGTTTGTCTGGCGAAACCCTAGGACGCTATTTTAATTTTGAAAAAAACGGCTACGATGCTGTTATGGCTGTCTATTTTAAGCCGGGTATTGGCGAGTGGTTATGGGAAAGAGGCATTTCTTTGGAACAGTATTTGGAGAATTTAGCATGGGAAGAAAATATTGATACTTCTCAATTATCTGAAGAAAACATGTGTGTGTTCAATAAAATGAAGGAATTAACTCTTTTTAAAGAAACAATTGGTAAGTTTGAAAGTGATTCGGCTTATAATTTAATATTTAAGTATGGTGACTGCTCGACATCAAATGTAGCTTGTACAGATGGAAGCGAAGTGGATGTTAATGGGAATGTGACCATTATGCTTGAAGATATAAGATATGATCCCCAACTTGAACTAGCCGCTACATTTCTTCATGAAGGGATACATGCAGAGCTATTTAGATATGTGAGTCGTTATGAAAACGGTATTGATCCTAATAATAGGGAGAGGTTATTTCAGCTTTACTATGATCTTAAACTTGGTATTCCATTGGATAATCCTAGGGAATTGTCAAAGGCAGAATCAGATGCGCAACATCATTATATGGCTGAGAATTATGTATTGCCGATAGCTAGAGCAATTAGAACACTTGATAATAATAATTATCCACTTGAGTATTATATGTGGTTCGGATGGGATGGTCTGGAAGATTATGGTTATGTTAATAGGTTAACTAACGACGAGATTTCGGAGCTGTTAATTAAACAAGGGATAGTAAATAGAGACACAAATTTAAATTGTTATAGATATGAATAAATTAATTGTTGTTATTGGTTTAGTTTTTTTAGGTTGTTCTTAGGTAGAGACAACGGTTTTGGAAGATAAAAACACAAAAGAAATAATTAATGTATTAGTTGATAAGTATGCTAAACCATTAACCCCACCACCTCCTATTGGTATTTCAGGAAAAGAATATGAACAATTTTTAGTTGATAGAAAATCTAATAAAAATAGATGGCTAAATAAAAAAATGGAAGTAGCGATTGATCCCAGATTGTCCATATTTGATATGAACGATAAATATTTGGATACTATTTTATTTAAAGAATTTATTGGTACTGTTCAAAAAAGAATTCAAAATAAAGACTCAAAACGTATTGATTTTGAAATTACGCCCACACGTAGCAATGTTATTAGTTTTTTGGATACTACATTAGTAAGCAAAGAAAAGTACAGAAATAGCGATGTTTTACTAGCTTTTTCTAGAGTTTATTTTAATGACGATTATTCAAAAGCAATTATTAAGGTTCACTTTAATCGTGGATGGTCTAGTGGGTTTCTAGTCTATTGTTTTCTTGAAAAGGGAAAAAATGGGAATTGGGTGTTGAGATATGAAAAGTAGCATAAACTACGGAAGGAATCTTGAATTACACTGAGTTTGGTAATGGTTTAAGAGAATTTTCCCAGTACAACTGAGTCTCTATTTGGGACATATCAAACTTGTGAATAATGAAATATTTTATAATCACTTTATTTTTATTCTTTTTTAAACCTTTAATGGAGCAACAAGATGAGGTTATTTATTTACGATTTGATGCGAATTCTAAAAAAGGTTTGGAACACAGTTTAAATTAATGTTTAATAATGAAAATGTTTTAAGCCGAGTATAGGAGAATATTTATTTGATAATGGCATTTCTTTGGAACAGTATTTGGAGAATTTGGTTGAAATGGAAGAACTTACTGACGCAATAGAAGTATTTGACACCAATATAAGATCGATTAGTTTTGATCCATTAGATACTCCTTGGTTAGCAGCTGTTAGAGGATTTGCCCGAAGTATAAACGCATTAAAGAATTCCTTGCAATAAGGAAACCCAACAGCTCGAAACAACCTGTCAACAAGATAGCTAGTGTAATCTGGGTTAATAGCTATTAAATTCCCCCCAAAAAAAATAAAAAACACCTCCATAGTCAGTTTTGCTGACTAAGGATACGTCTGCGTATATGTTATATCAGAGCGGTACGTACATCGTAGTATAAAAAAGAATCCATATACGATGTGTGTAGAATAAAGTAGTCAATACCAAAAAATGAATAATAATTTAAACTAAAAAAAAAATGAAAACAAAAACAATTGTAATAAGTCTTATGTTGCTGGGGTATTTCGGCTATGGGCAGGAAAAAACTGAAAATTTTGTAATTGAAAAAGGAAGCTGGACACTTGGCGGTGAATTGGGGTATGGCGAGCATAAAACCACAAATAGTTATGAGGATAGAAGGGAAAAAACCCTAAAGATTGCTCCTGAATTTGGGTATGCAATTATGAAAAATGTACTGGTTGGCCTCGAATTTGTTTATAATTATACCGGTCCGGATGAACCGAACACGAACGATCCACAAATCACAACATATGGTGTTACGCACTACCTGCGAAAATACTTTCCCATAAATCAAAAATTGGCCGTACAACTACAAGGTGAACTTGGGTTTTATAAAGGAACTATTGAAGGACGACAAACCGTTAATCAATCATCTGAAACGTTTTCAATGGGGATGCGTACAGGTTGTTGTATAAACTAAGTGAAAAATTAGCCCTAAAAACCACATTTGG
This sequence comes from uncultured Flavobacteriaceae bacterium, assembly GCA_943789365.1. Taxonomy (GTDB): domain Bacteria; phylum Bacteroidota; class Bacteroidia; order Flavobacteriales; family Flavobacteriaceae; genus Flavicella. The sequence continues at coordinate 2,613,032 of CALSTV010000001.1, forward strand.
ATTTTTGGGAGTCCAATCGATAGATTATAAGTATACCTATGTGTATAGTGGGAGTACAGATAAGAGTGATGAAACTTATTTTAGTGCCAACCTAGATTTGACAAATCTCAGTATTGGGATTCTCTTTGTGCTCTAATATGAGTTTTTTAGTAGCGCAGCCTACATATTTAGAAATTAAAACAAATCACATAACATGATAAAAAATAAGTTAAAAATAATTTTTGTACTGTTTGTTTCGGTTACAGGTTATGGTCAGTTTGAGTATTTTGATTGGGACAATGTCCGGTATGGAGGTCGGATTAATTTAGATATTTCCAATAGAACTACAAGTATTATTGTTTCTCCTACGGCTGTTTATAAATTAAGTCCTCAGTTTTCTTTAGGTGGTAGCGTAAGTGTAGGCTATACTAAATTTCAATACCCGGAGGAGCAATTATTCAATTATGGGTTTTCAATTTTGTCTTATTACTATCCTGTTCCCAAGATTCAGTTAATGATGGAGTTGGAGGAAACCTTTGTGAAAGGAGATGGGTTAAGTACTTTAACCGGAGAGAAATTTACCTACAATTATAAGTATCCATCCTTATATATCGGAGCAGCATATCGTGTTCGTAATTTCGGTTTTGGATTGCGCTATGATGTGTTGTACAAAGAAGGGGAAGGTTTGTTTGCCTCTCCGTTTTCTCCTTTTATTCAAGTGTTTTTATAAATGATAACATACAGCGCCTTTGTGCTCAATTGTAAACCAAAAAATACAGATTTAAAGAAGTAGCAATTAACAACCATAACAAGTACGGACTCAAGAGCAGCGTTTTATAGCGCATCTGTTTTAGGTAGTTAAAAAAGAAATAGGCTATTAGAACGGTGAGTGCTGTGATGCAAACCAATCCCAATAGCGCATTGTGTGCATAAAAGAAGAATGGGTTCCACAAAATATTAAGCATCCATTGAAGTAAATACAACTTTTTTATTTTTTTTGTATTCGCATTGGGTGAGAGTAAAAATGCCATATAAACGGCAAAAGTTATCATAATACTGGTCCAGGCAACACCAAATACCCATCCGGGTGGTGTCCATGGTGCTTTGTTTGCCAATGCATACCAGTCAGAAGCAACACCGTTACCTGTAAAGAGTCCGCCAATTGCCAATGCGGTAAAATTGAGAATCAGAAAGATACCTGTTTTTTTAAGTAGTTCCATTTGCTAGTTTTTTTAACATGCCATTAAAGATTGCACCGTGGAAGGGAAGTACGCTGTACCAATAAAGTCTTCCTGACAATCCTAAAGGTCTGAATGTTGCCGTTTGTATCAATTTTCCAGATTCAACCTTAAATTCGAGCCAGGCCTCTCCGGGTAGTTTCATTTCTGCAAATAAAAGCAGTCTTCCTTCCTTTTTATTTGCATAGAGTACCCTCCAGAAATCTAACGCATCGCCAGGGTGTAATTCATGGGCATGCGTACGTCCTCGACGAAGTCCTACACCACCTACTAATTTATCTAAGAATCCTCTTATTCTCCATAACCAATCACCATAATACCAACCTGTCTTTCCGCCAATACTCCAGATGCGTTCAATACTTTTTTCTTTGCTGTCAAAATTGCTACTTCGAATATCTCTGTAGCACCCAAAGGTAGGGACTTGGATATAATCGGAAATATTAGATTTCATTCCGCTACTTGCATAGGCATCTTTCCAGCTTGAAACGATCTCGTTTGCTTCAATTTTTAGAAAGGCTCTTTTCAGTGCTTCTTTGTAGGAAATTGGAGTGCAGTTTAAGCGTTTATTGAGGTCGTTATTTCTACAAATCACTTCAATTTTCATACTGTGTACCAATGCTACTGCTAGTTTGTAAGAGGTTGAGGTAACAAAATATAGCCAATAAGATGACAATTTGGGCGTCATCACCGGTACAATAAAGATATTTCGTTTTAGCTTTCTAACTTCTCCAAATTGTAGGAGCATTTCTTTATAGCTTAGAATATCTGGTCCGCCTATGTCAAAGTTTTTGTCAAAAGTACTAGGGTTTCCAATTGTTTTTGAAAGGAAATAGAGCACATCTGAAATGGCAATGGGTTGACATTTGGTATGCAGCCATTTTGGCGTAATCATCACAGGGAGTTTTTCTACCAAATCTCGAATGATTTCAAAAGAAGCACTTCCAGACCCAATGATAATTCCCGCACGCAATGTGCTAAGGTGGAAAGTTCCTTTTTCAAGTTCGTTTTCTACATTTTTACGAGATGATAAGTGATCGGATAATTTTGTTTCATTGACAATTCCGCTGAGGTATACTACATGATTGCAGCCAGTTGTTCCTAAGGAATTTCTAAAGTTTATTGCAGATTCAAGCTCTAATTGCTGGTAGTCGGACGCTGCCGACATGGAGTGCACCAAGTAGTAGGCAGCTTCAATGTCTTTAGGAATGTTTTTTAAAGTGTTATTTTTTAGTAGGTCTAACTCAATTGTTGTGATTTTATCCGCTAATGATGCAGGCGGATCAAATCTATTCAAGTCTCTAACACAGCACACCACTTCATGTCCATTCTGAATGAGTATGGGGAGTAGTCTTTTTCCAATATAGCCAGTGGCGCCTGTTAAAAGTATCTTCATGATTTCTGCGTATCCTTTGGGTTGATTAGTTGCTCATATTCCTCAAACCTATGACTTCGAATGGGTCTTGTGTAGGGTTCGGTGCTGAAATGGAGCAGTAAACAAGGACTTATATCCTTGTAGTGTTTTAAGTATTCATACTGTAAGAGTTCATTGTTTTTAATACGTTGTTTTATCTTATTGTGGTATGGATACATAGCAAGGTTGTTATTTTGTTTTTTTTATAGACTCAAATAGCATCAGATTTCCAAAGAGCATGCTAAAGGCGTAGCCAAAATCTTCAACTGGAATGGTGCCGACTCGAATGCCTAAATTTTCAGAGTTGTTATACCATACAATGGGAGTTTCAGTTAGTGCGCCTGTAAGTATTCCATTTACAATTAAGAATGGAAATAGGATGATAAGGAATGAGAGGTAGAACTTTTGAAGAAGTGTTTGGTGGTAGATTAGCCCGGTAAGGAGTATGCAGGCTAATATGCTGAAATTGACTAAGGTGTAGGCTTTTGTGTGCTGAGTTGAGATTAAATAAACACTGAGTATGATAAGGAGTGATGACAGGTATTTCGAAATGTTTTTGTTCAGTTTTAGTTTAGGAAAACTATGAAAGAGGGCAAAATGAATAAATAGGCTGCAAAAAGGAATGATGAAAAAGAAGAGCCATTCTTCTATGGGCATTTTAAAAAAGTAAATCCCAATACAATACGTGGTTTCAAACCCCCAAACGCCATTTTTTGTAAATACAGCATCCCAAATTAAAAATAGGATTGCTATACTTAGGGTTGAAATTCCAAAGCTTTTCCAATGGTTTATCAAGTCTTTGTAGAACAGTGAAAACAGCAGTGGAAAGCTAAGCGATCCTAGAAGAATATATGCATACAATGCCATCATAATTTTCCTTGGGTGTTGAAATATTTTTTTGGAACATTAAGCATGCCAAAACATTCACCATCTTCTTTTCCAAGGTGTTTGTGATGAATTTTATGTGCCTTTCGCAAACCTAACAGGTATTTGTTTTTAGTGCGTTTAAACCAGGGGAATCGTTGGTGAATTAACACGTCGTGAATTAGGAAGTAGGTAATCCCGTATAAAAGAATCCCAAGAGAAATAAAGAACTTGTAGTTAAGTTCAGGAAAACTTCCGAAATAAAATAGTGTAATACTTGGAATGGCTCCAATCACAAAGAACGTATCGTTTTTTTCAAAGGTATGTTGGTATTTTGGTTGGTGGTGGTCTTCATGTAGGATCCATAAAAATCCGTGCATTACATATTTATGGGTAAGCCATGTTATGACTTCCATGCAGGCGTATGTTCCTAGGGTTGTTACTATGTAAATAAATATAGTCATAAGGATGTATTGTGTTGAATGTAGTAGTATAAATAAGCCACCTTTGAATTTGGATAGGTAAAAGAGCTCAATATGGATTTGTCTTCCTCTATAAATTCATTATATCCAAGTATACCGGGTGTGCGTTCTTGAAGTAGCAAACGAATATATCTCAAGTGCAAATTTGATGGGTTTTGGGCAATTAAAGCATTTAATTTGTGCTTTGTGGCTTTAAATATTTTTAGTTTTTTATATGGGTTGAAGGTATAGGATGCTTGTTTCATTTCTGCTGCATATACATAGCCCAATATTTCGGGTGTTTTACTGGTTTTATGACTTTTAATCAAGGCGATTTCTTCCTTTTCTGTTTTTAATTGATGGAATGCGTCTACAATTTCCACAATTTCTGTGGAAGGAAGTAGAAAAAAGAAAAGAGCGCTCAAGAGTTTCATCATCAAATAAAATTAAACTGATATTTAAGGTAGGATTCAAACAGCAAATAAGTTTTGGAAGAGTTAGAAACTCTAATTCTGTTTTCACGTAGCCTTTTTGCAGAGGTTCTGTCAATTTTTTTCAAGAGTGTTAAATAATACTTATAGGCTAGATACACACCAAATCTAGCTTCCTTTGGCAGTTTTTTAATACCCTTATAAGCGATTGCGAAGTCGTTTTTAATTTCTTCAATAATCAATTGTTTTTCTTTTTTGGTAATAGTTCCCATCTGCGTATTTGGGAAATAACTCCTGTTGAGGTCTTCATAATCTTGTTTGAAATCTCGGATAAAATTCACCTTCTGGAAAGCGGTTCCAAGTTTCATGGCAGGTTCTTTTAATTTGTCGTACTCTTTTTGGTTTCCTTTTACAAATACTTTTAGGCACATTAAGCCAACTACGTCTGCAGAACCATAAATATATGTATCAATTTCCTGTTGTGTGTTGTATACCTGCTTGTTCAAGTCAGCTCGCATGCTTTTCAAAAAAGCAGCAACCAAACTATGCTCTATATTGTATTGTTTTACCGTGTTTTGAAAAGCATTAATGACAGGGTTTGCACTGATACCGTTTTCTAAGGAAAAATAGTACTCTTCTTCAAATCTATCCAGCATTTGTTTTTGTGGATAGCCTGCAAAGCTATCTACAATTTCATCGGCAACACGTACAAATCCATAAATATTATAAATGGCTTGTCTAATGCTTGGAGCTAGTAATCGGACCGCTATCGAAAATGAAGTGCTGTAGTTTTTAGTAATGATGACGGCACTTCTAGAGGAAATCTTATCAAATAGTTCTTTCATAGTCATATGGATTTAAGAATGAGCTCTGCAGCTATCTTTCCAGAGATGAGCGCCGGAGGTACTCCTGGCCCTGGTACAGTAAGCTGCCCATTAAAATACAAATTTTTTATTTTACTGCTTTTTATATTGGGTCTTAAAAATGCAGTTTGTGTCAATGTGTTGGCTAAGCCATAGGCATTTCCTTTAAAAGAATTGTAATCTTTAACAAAATCGTTGATACAGTAAGATCTATTAAACAAGATACTTTCCTGCAGGTTTTGATCGGTTAATTGTTCAAGTCTTTTGATAATCAACTCAAAATAGTTTTTTCTATGCGCCTCAGTATCTTCAATACCTGGTGCAATTGGAATTAGGAAGGTTGCAGCTTCTTTTCCTTCTGGAGCAAATGACGCATCTGTGATAGACGGGAAACTGGCATAAAATAGAGGGTCCTTTGGCCAAGAAGGATTGTCGTAGATATGTTCTGCATGCCCATCGAATTCCTTGTCAAAAAACAAGGTATGATGTGAAACATTTTTAAGCTTTTTATCGAAGCCTACATAAAATAATAAGGCCGAAGGAGCAAAAGTCTTTTTATTCCAATAGGCTTCAGAGTATTGTTGGTGTTTTTTGGGAACTAATTGCTCAGTATGCTGGTAATCTGCGCCACTAACAACAATATCAGATGGAATCGTGTTGTCGTTAACAATAATTCCAGTGGCTGTTCCGGAAGTGTCGACTATAATTTTACTCACAGGTGCATTGGTTTCAAAGACCACGCCTAAGCTAGTTGCCAATTGCACCATTCCTTTGATTACTTCAAACATACCGCCTTCAGGATGCCATGTGCCCAGTCCAAAATCTGCCCAATTCATAAAATTATACATTGCCGGAGTATTGGCAGGTTTTGCTCCTAAAAACAGCACTGGGAATTCTAATAACTTAATCAATCTTGGGTTTGAAAACTGTCTTTTAATCTGTTTTCTGATGTCGAAGAACAATTGGTTTAGTTTGGTAATTGTTTTTGGGCTAATCAATTCTAACGGAGAAAGTCCCGGTCGATATACTAAATCTTGTACGGCAACTTCGTAATTGCTTTTTGCCTGTGCTAAGAATTTTTTCAACTCTAGAGAACTTCCCTTTTCTTCGGTTTCGAATAAACTGTAAATTTCTTCAATATCAGAAGAAATGGATACGCTGTCCCCTAAACCATAATAAACTTGGTAGGCAGGATTTAATCTTAATAAATTATAATAGTCAGACGGTTGGTAGCCAAAATCGTTAAAAAAACGTTCAAAAACATCTGGCATCCAATACCAAGTGGGGCCCATGTCGAAAGTAAAGCCTTCTTGCTTGTAACGTCTTGCACGTCCTCCAAGCGTTGCGTTTTTTTCATATACGGTAACTTCATGCCCCGCTTTTGCTAAATAACAAGCAGCAGCGAGCGAAGAGAACCCAGAGCCTAAAATACTAATTGTTTTTTTCATGTTTAACAAATATAGTAATTAGTTAAACAAATAGCAAGTTCTTTTGCTTTCTTATAAAAGTGTTTCGTAACTTTTGTGGAAATATATTTGATTATTTGTATTCGTTAGGGCGTTGTCGTTCCATATTTGACCAACAATAGAAATGGTGTTATTGGTGTTTTTAATGAGTTGCTCGTAGTTTAATATCATTTGAATTTTATCAGGTTCTGGAATGTCGATGATATTGGCTGTTGTCCAGTTGATGTGTTCAAATTGAGCTGTCAATGTTGACAAATTATCATATGGAATTCCGCTTCCTAGATAAATTACATTTTTACCATTTAATTTTAAGTGGTAATAATAAAATAACATACCAATTTGATGTATCTCTTCTTGAGGAAGGAATAAGATATGAATCTTGTCATTGCTCGGTTTAGTGTTTTCGATAAGCGCTATTTGCAATACGATCTTTTGGTAAATTAAATTCGAAATAAAATGTTCATTTACTGGCTGCAGGCTGTTGGTTTGCCATAATACGCCTATATGGTTTAGTAATGGTATATAGGTATTAATAAAAATTTCTGAAAAACTATTGGTTTTTATTTGTTGCTGGTAGGTTTCTTCGAATAAATGGACATCGAATGTATACATACTAATGAGCAATGCATTGATTTGTGATTTCGAAGAAAAGTTGTCTGCAGAAATGTTTTTTACCTCCTCTTGTAATTCGTGTTCAGTGAATTTCGCTATTTTGGAAATTTTGTAATTCTCATTGTATAAAAGACCAACGTTTAGTAGTTTTTGTAGGTCCTTCAGCTGGTAGATTCTTATATTTCTATTGAGACGAGTTGGTTGTAGAATGCCATAACGTTTTTCCCATATTCGAATGGTGTGTGCCTTGATTCCAGAAAGGTTTTCAAGTTCATTGATCGAAAAGGTGTTTTTAATTTTGTTCATCTAAACCTTGTTTTATTTAGACAAAAATAGAAAAATTTTAGATAACCCATCATTTTAAAGCTTAGTATCCTTTCGGATTTTGTGAAATAGTTCTGTTTTTTTGAAGGTCAAGTCAAAGAGATTTAGGGAATACGACAATAGCTGCGATTTGATTGTTTAAGTGCTGTGATTTATAATGTATTTGTGTGATATTATCCTTGAATATTGGTGTTTTTAATTCAAATGTTAATATAGTATATATACTAGGTAAAATTGATAGATTGAGGTTTTTCACTCTGAAATATATTTGTGGTGTAATTAAAAAATGATAGTATGAAAAACACGTTAAAAAAAGTATTGGTTTGTGGTTTGTTATTGATTTCGTTATCAGGATATGCAATTGATGATGCGCCTGTAAAAACCGCTAGAGTAGAAGCCGTTGGAGACAATTTGTTCAACTTGTATATCAAAACAATTACAAGTAAAGTAAACGTTCAAATAAAAGATGTTTATGGAAATGTATTGTACAGAGAGTCGCTAAAAAAGGGAAAATATTATAAGAAAAAGTACGATATGTCTGCCTTGCCTATAGCGACCTATTATGTGAATGTTTCTGATGTTAATTCGGTGAAGCTATACAAGGTGAAGGGTAGCGAAATAGAACTCGTTGATGAGGTAGAGAAGTCGGTTTTAAAAGAACGGATAGCACTCCTAAAAGCATTGGAAGTATAACAATCGTTAAGTTTAGTTTAGTTTGGTTAAAAGGAACCTTCCACATTTAATGTGGAGGTTCTTTTTTTGTGAAGTATGTCTTATGATTGCACAAGCTATGGTTAGTTTGAAAAAAAACTAATCAGTTTCGTCATAGCGTTGGTATTCTTTATGGTTGTACAAATGTTTTTCCCATAGTTTGTCTTTTTCGGTTTTTTTCGCCCATTTTACGCCATCTTTTGACTTCCAGTGTGGGTGGTCCGGACTTAAATGGTCGGGTAAAGATTTTATTATTTTCTGAAACTTGTCTAATTCTTTTGTATAGGTTGGTTCGTTCTCTGCACGTTGGTAGTTAACACCAAATCGTTCATCACCTGTATAATAGAAACGTCCTTCTGGTTTGCCGTAATAGGGAGATCGGGCCTCTAATAAAAACTGTTTGGTTCTAAATACTTGTACAGGTCCCGTATAGCTATAAATCCATTCTCTATGTGTTGCTTTTTCTCCCTTGATAAATGGTAATAAACTGGTGCCTGTATGTTGAATTTTCTTGGGTGGTTTGATACCTGCTATTTCAAGCAAGGTAGGCGCAATATCCGAGATGTCTGACAATTCATCAGTACCTCCAACTTGTTTTACATCGGCACCACAAATGACTAGAGGAACGTGTACGCCTCTTTCTACACCTCTGTCTTTTGCTGTTACTGGTGTACCGTTGTCAGAACAAAATATGATATAGGTGTTGTCGTATATGCCCAGTTCTTTGGTTTTTGCTACCACTTTTCCTACGAGTTTGTCCATATATTCTGTCATGCCTTTGAAAGCCAATTTAGAATCTTCTGCAAATTTTTTCTTTGCGGCATCTGCTGCTTCTTTGGTCATTCCCTTTGTATTTTGTTTTTCTACAAGACCAAAATTGTCTCCAGGACCACCATTATCGGGCGTCCATATGGTAGGGCCATGTGTTAATGAAATGGGCCAATAGGCAACAAAAGGTTCTTTCGCTTTTGTTTTACGTTCCATAAAATCCATGATAAATTCACCGCAAATATCTGGTCCAAAGTCATTACGTGTTACAGGTACATATTTCTTGTTTCTCAAAAGACTTGGATGCCAATAGCGAACATCTTTTTGATTGGTCTTTTCACGAAGTCCTGCTGCATAAATATCCACGCCGGAAGCATGTTTGATTTCTTTTGCCGATTCCCATAAACAATGTTCGTCAAAACCAACCACTTCTTCATAGGGCATTTGTGCACCGGCATGCCATTTTCCTGCGATAGCCGTTTTATAACCGTTATCGCTCATAATTCTTGACCAGGTTGGAAATTTCGTGTAGATGTCTCTTCGCACCCCATTGGTCCAGATATCATTTCTATAAGCCCCTGTATAATTTGCATATACACCGGTCATCATTAAGGCACGAGAAGGGCCACAAATAGCGGGTGCAAAACAGGTCTTAAAGTAAACGCCAGCTTGAGCCATCTTTTCAATTTCAGGAGTTTTGGCCGCTTCTGGTTGTTTGTAGGGAGAAAACATATCGGCAGAAATATCATCTGCATAGATCAATACGATATTGGGTTTTTGAGCATGTAGTATATACGTACACAAGATTGCAATGAGTAGAAAGTTTGCTTTTTTCATTCCTTTATTTGAAGGTTTAGTTTGTGTCAAAAATAAGTAGTTTTACGAGAGTTCAACTGTTCTAATCTTTCAAAAACTAACAAAATATTGTTGGTTTCTGTAGGGAGCAAATTTAATCCTAGGTTACTGATGAAGACCTTTGGATCTTAAGTAATCTAGCAGTAGTTGGGGTCTGTCTGTCTGAATAATATCTATGGAGTTGTCAATATACCAATCGTAAACGGTAGGGTCTAATGCGGCTTTTTCGTCGTCATGACCACCATTGTGTCGTTTCCATAATGAGTTTACCCAAACACTACTACCTTTTTTTCTGATCTCATCAAAATAGTTGATAAGTTGAATGGTGTCTTGAGGAACACCAAAGGCAAAGGCAATAGGAGGGGTGTTTTCGAGGTAGTCGTCGACAATAGCTTTTGCTTTCTTGTTTGGTAGCTTAACCATGGGCATAAAATACACCTTGTCTAAATACTTTCCATAGTCTTTTTCCACTTGTTTTCTTGTCTTTTCTCCTTTAAAAATAACCTGATGTAGGGTGTTTGTTTTCTCTAAAACATTGAAGCATTCATCAAATATGGTGTAGCTTTTGTCTAGGTTGATAAGAATTTTGTCCTTTGCTAATAGCATGGCTTCTTCGAGCGTTGGGATTTTATGCATGGTGGTTTTACCAAGTCCATCTTTTAGCTTGAATTGTTTTAATTTTTCAAGAGTCAATTCTGAGACACGTCCTTTTCCATTTGTAGTGCGATCAATAGTTTTGTCATGCATTAATACCAAATGTCCGTCCTTGGTTTTTTGTATGTCAATTTCTACCATGTCTACTCCCATTAGGATGCAGTTTTGAATGGCTTGTAGTGAATTTTCTGGGGCATGACGCCAATCTCCTCGATGGGCTACAACAATTATCTCTTTGTTTCTTGGGTTTTCTAAATTTTTAATTAGATCGTTGATGTTCTGTTGTTGGGATTGAACTATAAAGCTAAATGTGAGAGCAATGTATATGGTTACTTTTTTTTTCATGATTTTGTTTTTTTTTCGTTCAAAAACAAAATTCAAAATATTTAAGTACTATAGGTGGTTTAATTCTCACAAAAACTAACTCATTTTTTTTAATAGGATAGATAGGCTTCCCTAAAAAGGGGAAGTCTACATTTTTAGGGAAGCCTACATCGGAGGTAATTTTGGCAGTGTTGAAATATGGTTCATTTTATCTCGACAATTATTTAGTTGTACCAAAAACACAAAAAATAGTTCAAGTAAAATAGATATGCGACTTTTTGTCTCGCATTAAGTACAACGGTTTTTTATAAGATTTTAAGCCTAGTACGAATGTTAGTTAGTTGTTTTTGTGTTTCAGTTTTTGTAGAAATGTAAACATAAATTTTATACGTTATTGCTACACGTTTTTATTTAAAAGTTGATTCAGTAATAGATTTTTCTATTTTCCGCTTGTCTATTTCATTGTCATACATTACGGCAATTGAAAATTCCTTTCCTTGAATTTCTGTAACATAATAGTCTGAGGTGTAAGCGTATTTTTTTTCTGTAAAAGTTAAAGTGCTACTAATGAGATAAAACTTAATTTTATCAATGACGACTTCACTCACCTTTACCGTAGTGATGTTTTTAGGGTCGTCTTCTTTTGAAGATTCTTTAAAATAAGCTCCCAAAGCTTTGGCGTAACCTTTTAGTGTGTAGTTTTTAATATTTTCATTTCCTTGATAACTTGCGATCATCATATTTATTGGAGAGGAATCACTTTTAGCAATTGAAAAAAGCGTTTTACTGTCATTAGCAAGTTCTAGTTCTTCTTTTTCTTCAACATATTCTTCCCCCAGTTTAATGATTTCTTCAAAATTGTCAATTCGGGTAATATAATCGGCAGGTTTGGTTATATTCCAGACACACTTTTCAATTCTATACTTGTTTTGTCCAAAAGTTGGATAGTTGATTATGATTAATAAGATTAATAATGTTTTTTTCATAATTGTCTTGGTAAATGTGTGGTGACGGTTTTGTGTATGGTTAGTGTGGGAGGTAGATAATCGATAGATTGTCAGCCGAACCACTAAACGTATACTTATTTAGTGTTTTCCTGCCCGTCCGGCAGGCGGGTATTTTATCGGGCTAAAAATAATGAAATAATAATAAAAGACCCAATAAAGAAACCAAAACCTGCCCGTCCGGCATGCGAGCTTTAGGCTGAACCATAAAAACCCACATTAATTTTATACGGCTTAAGTTTACAAAGTATTAAATTTAAAGCTATAATCAGAAAGAACAAAAGAGAGAATTAAGGTTAGTTTATACGGTGTTGTAAACTGGCTTTTTCCTCGCTAAATATTCTTTTGCTGACATTACAGGAATTTTCGAAATTTTTAAATCTTTTTGATTCCTAGTGATTATTATATCAATTTCATTTTCAAGAGCAGAATAGTATTGTAATCCATCCTCGAAGTCAGGAAAATTATCGTCGTTCAAAGCTAATTCTGTAACTTTGTCATCTAGAGCCAACGTCTGAACTAGTACTTTAAATTTTCTCAGGATGGTTCTTGCTTCTTTCTCTTTTTTTAATTTTGATAAAATATAATTTGTGTTTGCAAAAGTTAAAGCTGATACAGTCAATGTTATCATGTTTTTATCCGCCAAAGAAAATAAGGTAGCAGCTTCTCTATAAAACTCTTCTCGTTTGGCCAATAAGTCTATAACGATATTTGTGTCTATTAATAATCGAATCATTTGTGTTTTTCCATTAAGAAATTCGTGTAATCCTCTTTTGAATTAGTTTTCTGATTTAAATCAATCACACCGCTAAGGCTTTGAACCAGAGGTGTAATCTCTACATCATTATTCCTTTTATTCGTTAAAGAAGAAAGGTATGATTCTATTAGTCTAGAAAGACTGACTTTATTTGATTTAGCATAATCTTTTGCTTGTTCAATCACTGATTTGTCAAGGCTTAAAGTAAGTTTTGTGTCCATGATGAATTATTTTACGTGTAAAAATATCAGAATTCAACACTAATTTAACTCCCACAATAAGCAATAATCCAGCGAATGCTTTTTTCAATATTGCAGCAGGTAATTTATGTGCAATTTTTGCTCCGATTCGAGCGGTAAAAAAGCTAGCGAAACTAACAGATATAAAAGCGTAAATGTGTACAAAACCCAATACACCACTAGGTAATACTTCTTTTATACTTGGGTCAATAAATTGTCCAAATACAAGAAACCCAACAGCACCAGCACTAGCAATAGGTAAACCGCAAGCTGCTGATGTACCCACAGCGTTTTGAATTTTTAAACCATAATTACTCAATAAAGGAACTGTTAATGTACCTCCACCAATACCAAAAATTGCTGAAATTATTCCGATAAATGCTCCTAGTCCAGTTTGCCCAATCGGAGACGGTAGTTTGCTAAAGTCATTTTCTTCTAAGCCTTTATTTTTCATAAACAACATTTTTAGACCTACTAAAAACGCGCCTACACCAATTACTGCCTGAAGTGAATTTCCTTGAATAAAAGATGCGATACCTGCACCAATTAATGACCCAATAACCAATCCTGGCGCCATGCGTTTCCATACATTCCAGTTTACTGCATCTTTACTGTTGTGCGCTCGAAGTGAGCTAATTGAGGTAACAATAATAGTTGCCAAAGATGTACCAATACCAATATGTGTAAGTGCATCTTCAGGAAAGCCTTGGGCTTTAAAAAGGTAAATTAATATTGGCACAATTATCATACCGCCACCAATACCAAATAAACCTGCAAGTAAGCCAGCAAAAGAACCAGCAATAATATAGTATAGAATATATATATCCATAAGTAAATTATTTAGCGAATCATTTGAAAAATTGAGATACTGAAATAAGTATTCAATAATAAAGTTTTTAGTTATTATAACTAAGTTAAATACCTAGTTCTTTGCGTATAATTTCTGCTCCTTTACTTAAAGCATTTAATTTACCTTTTGCTACATTTCTAGATAAAGGAGCCATACCACAGTTTGTACACGGGTAAAGATTTTCGATATCTACAAACTCAAGAGCTTTACGTATTGTATCAGCTACTTCTTCGGGTGTTTCAATAATGTTGGTTGCCACATCAATAGCGCCTACCATTACTTTTTTACCACGAATGAGTTCTAATAAATTAAATGGAACGTGTGAGTTATGACATTCTAAAGAGACGATATCAATATTAGATTTTTGAATTTTCGGGAAAATTTCTTCGTATTGTCGCCACTCAGAACCTAATGTTTTTTTCCAATCATTATTGGCTTTTATGCCATAACCATAACAAATATGAACTGCAGTTTCACAATTCAACCCTTCAATAGCTCTTTCCATTGCTGCCATTCCCCAATCGTTTACTTCCTCAAAAAAAACATTAAAAGCAGGTTCATCAAACTGAATAATATCTACTCCTGCATCTTGAAGTTCTCTTGCTTCCTCATTAAGTGCTTTCGCAAATTCCCAGGCCAATATTTCTCGGCTTTTGTAATAGTTGTCGTATAAGGTATCTACCATTGTCATTGGCCCAGGCAATGCCCATTTTATAGGTTTATTGGTTTGTTTACGTAAAAACTTGGCGTCATCAACAAAAACAGATTTTTTACGTGAAATTTCACCTACAACAACAGGAACACTTGCATCATAACGGTCACGAATTTTTACAGTTTTACGGTTTTTAAAATCTACACCACTCAAATGCTCTATAAAGGTGGTTACAAAATGTTGACGTGTTTGCTCACCATCACAGATAATATCTAGCCCTGCTAATTGTTGTTCTTGTAAAGAAACACGCAAAGCATCTTTTTTTCCTTCCAATAATTTTTCGCCTTCTAACTTCCAAGGAGACCAAAGTTTTTCAGGTGTTGCAAGCCAATCTGGTTTGGGTAGACTTCCAACTGTTGAAGTTGGTAATAATTTTTTCATAATAAATAATATTAGATTGGTTATATAATAAAATTAGCAGACCATTGTTCTAAGAAACTTTTGTGAGGGGTAATAAAATGCTGTTCAGCAAATTTTCCTTGCTCAATTCCTAACGTAGAACGTTCTTGTCTGTCGTATGAAATTTTTGTTAAAGAATGATCTTGATTTTTTAAACTAGGATTATAGCATTGCCCAGCAACAGCATTAGCATTATAAATTTCAGGTCTATAAATCTTTTGAAACGTTTCCATTGTACTAATAGTGCTAATTAATTCGAGATTTGAGTAATCTGCTAATAAATCACCTGAGAAATAAAATGCCAAAGGAGCAACGCTATTCAGTGGTATAAAATAACGAACCTTTAATCCCATTTTACCAAAATATTCTTCCGTTAAAGAAGTTTTGTTACTTAGGTATTCAAAACCTAATACCGGATGATGATTTTCTGTACGATGATATGTTTTGTTACTTGATACGCTTAGACATATTACTGGTGGTTTGATAAAGTGTTTTTTGTATGCTTTTGAATTCACAAAGCATTTAAATATATTACCGTGTAATTCACCAAAATTATCAGGAATACTATATGTGTCTTTACCTTTATTATGTTCTGAAAGCAAAACACTAAAATCATAATCGCGTACATAAGAAGAAAAGTTATTTCCAACAATACCTTGAATGCGTTTACCTGTTTTATGGTCGTTAATATGTGTTTTTAAAACCTCAATTGACGGGAACGTTGTACCACTACCTTCAACATCTATATCAACAGAAATAATTTCTAGTTCAACAGAATATCTATCCTGATTAGGGTTATCCCATTTTGCCAAGCTATTAAAACGATTATTAATCATTTGAATAGTGTTTCGTAAGTTTTCTTGACGATTTTTTCCTCTTGCCAAGTTAGCGAAGTTGGTTGTTGTGCGTGAACTGCTAGACGGAATATAGTTTTCGTTGAAATAATTACTATTTATTATAAATTCAATAGTATCCTTAGTTGTATTATGAAGCTGTTCAATAGTCTTCTTTTGGTTTGTTTCTGATTTTTTTAATACTCCTGATTTCATCTGATGAAAATTTGTAGTTTTTATATCTTACAAATCTCATGTTAAAAGATGAAATAATTAAATTTTGGTTAAAAATTAAATATATTATCTTTTTAAAGTATTTTTGACGATAATTAATCTTTTTGATGATATAAAAATGAAAAAAACAGATAATTATTCTTTAGAAAACTTAGATTTAATTGATTTGAAGCTGCTTCGAATACTTCAAAACAATGCTAAACTAACTACTAAAGAAATAGCGACTCGTGTAAATTTATCTCCTACACCTGTTTACGAAAGAGTTAAACAACTTGAAAAAGAGGGTGTAATAGAAAAGTACACAGCTATTGTAAATGCCGAAAAAGTTGGAAAACAATTAACTGTATTTTGTAATATAACTTTAAAGGAACACACCAAAGAAATAGGAAATAAGTTTGTAAAAGATATAGCTTCTATTAAAGAAGTGGTGGAGTGTTATAATATCTCGGGGGATTATGATTTTTTATTAAAAATTATAGTCGAAGATATGAAGCATTATCAATCCTTTGTGATTAATGAGTTAGGCTCGGTAAAAAATATTGGAAGCGCGCATAGCACTTTTGTTATTGGAGTAATAAAACATAGTTATGCCGTGCCGATATAAATTTGAATGCTATGTAAATAATTATCTGTTTTGAATTTTAAGAAACACAAATTAGAAGTTTCTAACTGATACATTCAATTAAAGATTATAAAATATTATTTTTTCAAAGATTTTTAGATAATTAAGCACGTTTAGTATATGACAAGTTGGGCAGTAGAAAGCGATGAACTTTCAATTTTGCTCTGAGCCAAAGCGTTGTATTTTGTTTTTATTTTAAAAGCCAAATAAACGATTTGGCGATGTTGGTAAATAGCATTGAACTTGTCTAAACCACCGAACGCCCTATTTGCAATATATGTTGTGCCTGTTGCACAACTTTGTTGATAAAGATACGATTCAAAAACTAAAACACGTCTTGAAATTTATCAACTTTAGTTATGCAAGGCAAAAAGACTACCAAGAAAAACTGCCTGCCTCGCCGGCAGGCGGGTTTGCCCATTTTCAATTAAGTGAGCGAATCGCGACGGACAACTTTTATCACAGGTTAAAAGAGGTATTGCATTTAGAGTTTTTATATCCCAAAAAGAAGGAATACAGAGGTTCGACAAGACAATGTAAAGCGTGTAATATCAAAACAGAATGTTTAGGGAAAAGCGCCAAGGGAAAGAAGTTTTCGGTAACCTATTACCGAGAAGGATACCAACGCAACAACAAACGTGTAAACAGTAAAAAAGGCAAGTGTATGAAAGCCAAACGGCAAAGTACGGTAGCACCTGTCTTTGGAACACTCACTCAGTTTTTGGGACTCAGAAAAATACTTGTGCTGAGTTTACAGAAGTAAACACTATTGGAATTCAACAGTCAAATAAGGTCATGCATATGTCTGCCATTGCCTATAATACTTCGACAAGCCATGCCAAATGGCAGGCATGCTCAGTACAGGCCTTAAAAAATATTTAAAATTCATGGTAAAAAATGTAAAAATAGATACCAAAGCAATGGGGCATTTGTTTTCTTTACTAAAAAGCTTATCTAGATTTCAAAGAAGACAACAACAGCTTATTTAATTCCCATCCTAAAACCTTCGCTTCGAAAAGAAAAAGCCCCTATGAAAGGAGCTTTCGAGTGATTATTTAATGACGTTAGAGGCTTGTGCAACGATTACTGGTGTTGCCTAGAGTAATTTTTAGAACCTAGAATAAGTTTTTCAAATCCTGTCGTCCAACAATACTCATAATTTCCACTATTTCATCATTGACTCTGTAGTATATGTTGTCAGAACCACAAGGACAACGTCTGTAATTTTCTTTTATAAAGGCAACTGATTCAAATGAAAATGGTCGTTCAGCAATGATTTCAAAGTATTCAAAGAAAGATTCGAAATATTTGTCGGCTTGTTTCATTCCAAATTTCTTAACTCCAAAATGGTGAATTCTTATAAGGTCTTCTTTTGCAGAATTACTCAGCTTATACTTAGCCATTAAGTAAAGATTTTGACTGAGCCAAGATCTGTTCTTTACTGTCATTCGTAAATCCACTATTCTCAGCTTTTTCCAGCTTAGAGCTTATCCAATCAATTTGTCGTTGTTGTTTTCTTGCTTGTCTGATTAAGTCGTTTACAAGCTCGCTTTTACTTGAATACTCATGATTTTCTACTTGAGATTTTAACCATTCGTCGTTCGGTTTAGTAAATGAAATACTTTGTCTTGCCATAATTCTTGTTTTGATGTAAAAATACACCAAATATGAATCATATGCAAATTTCCCTTATTGTTGGCAACGGGTTTGTATAAGCTTAGTGTGGGCTTGTACCCCCCCCTAAACAAATAGTACATAATAGATAAACTATAAAAAGCCTAAAAAAGCCAATAAAAACGGGCGTATCAAGAGTTTTTATAAAAAAGCCAATGAAAAACGAATTGTACATTTACTACCATTTCACTACCATTAACTACCACTCAACTACCATTTAATTACTATTTAAACGCAATGTAAGCAATAAAAACTACCATTATTGCACCAATACCACTAAAAATGCCGTTTAGAGCGTTTAAACGTTTTATTTAAATAGCCTGTATTTAAAAAACCCAACCCCTTAATGGGGCTTTTTTATGCCCAATAGCGAAACCCAAAAAACAACCAAAAAAGGCAAATTTTTACATTTGGGTTCTCAGTTGGGTACTCAGTTGGGTGCTCATTTTATGTGAAATTTGAGTGTATTGGAGGGGGGGGGTATTACCAAAAAACACCCTCAAAACACCCTTTTTGGGTGTATTGGAGGGGGGTTGTTACCCTGTTTTTTAATTATTGAAGGGGGGTTGTTCCCTAAAATATTTTTTCAAAAAACTTCTATAGGTGTTGTAATTACTAATGAAATCGGTATTTTTTGTGTTTTTTATGCTGAAAAATTCAACTTTAGACTGTACTATTCGTTTTCTAGGAGGAATATTATTGGCAAAATGAGTTTTTTCGAGGGTTAGTATATTTATCCCTATAAATAGGGGTTTTAAAATTTCCTTAAAAATAGGTATTGCGCTAAAGATAATTATTCACGTAATTTATAAATAAAAAAAATGCTGTTAAAAAAAACACCTCCCCCCTGTTTTTTTTGAACAAAAATATTGTATAACTAGCTCATGTAAAGTGCTTTAAGATGTGTTTTTTAATTTAAATTTGAGAAATCAATTTTTAATTTAAATCACATAATTATGAAAAAAGCATTTTTATTACTAGTTATTTTGTTTGCTTTGACGGTTTCTTGTCGTAACGATTCAGTTGAAGAAATAAAAGAGATTGAAGAGGTTTATTCCTCTTTTAAATCCGAAAATGAAAAAAACAACAACAAAAATGGAGTACAAGGAAAAGGGAGTAGACTTATCGATCCGTCAGAAATTACGCCACCTCCAGGGGGGTAGTATAGTTGCTATGTTTATAGCGACATCACCGCTGTTGTTTTATGTATATCTATGTTTCCCTAATACGAAAGTTTGGGAAACATTTTTTTTTACATACGAAAGCCATTATTATGAGAGTGTTTCTACTTTCGTGTGGACATTATCTTCTAAACTTGTACCTCTTCTTATATTGTTACTTCTATTCTTTTCTGTTAGAAAGTGGTGGATAAACGCCTTACTTTCTGTAATAGGCATGTATACTTTTCAAATTATTGTTTTGGTTAGCTCGGATTACTTTGACGAGCTTATTGATTTCAAGTTTCTAATACCATCAATTATACTGGTGTGTATTGCATTGTATTTCGTGCGACACAAAATGAAATTCTATATTAAGATATTTGATTTGAAAGATGAAATTGAAAATGAAATTGAAAAGGTCAAAAAAGAAATTGAGGATGAAAGACGGTGATGCATTAGATATTTTAAAAAATGATCTCAATTATTTAAAAGACGTAATTGAGTATATGGATAAATTTGACAGGCTAGATAAGTTGTGTAAGCTTAAAAAGCGTGTAGACTTTATAGTGTTTTATGGAGAATATAAAATTAGCCGTAAGGAAGAATTACTCAGCTCTTTTCGAGATCTTCAGCTTTTGGCAAATTAACTGTATCCAAATTTACCTCTTGCCTTGTCTTCTCAATTTCATTTTCAATCTGAAATTTCACTTTTACAGCTTCCATAAAATACTCAAGTTGATTTATACGATCTTGATGGTTGCCTGTTTTATCTTCTAGAACTTTTATCAACTTCTTTTGGTATCTTATGATTTCATCTTTAAGATTGTCTTTATCTTCCCTAATCGTAAAACTTTCATCTAAACTTTCACCGATTTTTTCAGAAATAAGCATATTTCCCGTTCCTCGTATCAGCCAATTCAAATTAACGTGTTCACATTTAGTGGTCAACAATTCCAAATCTACTTTTTCTCTTTTTTTCCACATCGAAAGAGTAGATTTTTTTAAACCAAAGAATGCAGCCACCTCTTTATCAGTGCTAGAATCACTAGCTTTTTTAATTCTTTCGTAAAAAAGTTCAAAATTAGTGGCCATAATTCTTTGAAGTTCAAATTTTGTGAACTATATTTGTTTCATCGTTGATAGCAAATGTACTAAATATTTAAGTTGGTTCATTACTGAAACATAAAAAAGACTTAGTTCTTGAATTCTAAAACATATTAAAATATGGCAACCATTAACTCTTTCAATCAAAAGAAATTTTCTTACAAGCTCAAAGAAAAGCGAGTGATGCAAAAATCTATAAGCATGGATAAAGCGGCTTCTGAAATTGGAATATCAAAAGCAACAATTCACAGAGTTGAGAATGGCACAAATCCTGACATAAACACATTTATTAAAATTTGCACTTGGTTGGAGGAACCAATAACCTCATTTATTACCTCAGATAAAGAAACCTCAAAATAAATAATTATGAAATCAGTAATCAAGATTCACAACCTTATAGGTACAGTGGTAATTATAAATTCTAAAGATGAAGATACTTCTGAACAAATTGAAAAAATAATAGGCAATGCAATAAAGGGTTTAAATAAAGAAGAGCTTCAAAAAGGAATTAATGAAGCTCTTATAGAGGGAATGAATAAGGCTGAATTAATTATAGATCCTTAGCCTTGTCAAACTTTTCTGTAGCACTTTTAGTAATTCTATTTTTTACATCACTAGGTTCAACCCCTTCCAGTTTAGAAATTACTTCAACGTAATCATCAAGAATAGCCATAGATAAAGCCCACCCAGTTAAAAATTTAGAAAACGAGTCTTTTAGTTTTTCAGATTCATTCATAACAATACTATGTTTTTAAGTTAGAATTCAAATATAGTAAAATTCCCACCACGGCTTAGCGTGGTTTCGACACCACGGTGGGAGCAATTAAAAAGTTAAAAAAATATGACTTACGAATATTCTCAATCAAATGTTTTATGTGTAAATGGAGTAGCTCTATATGCAGAGGACTACGGTATTATGTCTAGGAGTAGTTATCACAGATTAAAAAAAACATCTTTCAATCAAGTTAGAAGAGGCGGTAATGGTAGAAGTGCTTTAATTGAGTTTGATTCTATTCCAGAAAAATTTAAGAGCAAAGTAATTCAACTATTCGGAGACCCATACGAAGTTTTAAAGCACAACAAATTTATAGATCACTTAGAGTATGACCAAGAAGCACAAGAATATTACAACAACTATACTTTAGACTCTGGTGACGCATTGCCAGAAAAAAACAAAAAAGAATATACTGCAAATGCAACGATTCTAAATGGAATAAAAACCATTACTACAAAAACTTCAGCACGTAGAAGAGCCTTAGGTGGTTCAAAAGCAAAAATGTGGGATAGACTGTTAGAAGTAATTCAAGCACTCCCTAAACACACCTATCCACATTCACTACCAACCAACGTTCGCTCTTTAAAAAGAAAATACAAAACCTACCAAGAGGGTGGTTACGAGGTCTTAATACATAGAGGTTTTTGCAATAAGAATTCAGAAAAAATTAACGACAATGCTAAAATATGGGTGTTAACTCGTTGGGCAAATCAAGTTGATAGATGCGCAAACGTTGCTCAGCTATTCAGAGAGTACAATGCAAAATGTACGGTAGAGGGTGGAAACCATTAAAAGACCAGGCGGCTATTTCTAATTACCTACAGCAAACAGAACAGTTGTGGTCGGCTCATCGTTATGGAGAGCTAAAATCTAAAGAAAAATTTGCGCTACCACCATTACTACAGAGCTGCCTAGCATGCGTGATAGTCTTATGGTATTCTGACGGTACCAAACTAAACTACTACTACTTAGGCGAAGCTGGTAAAATTCAAACCTGCCAAGTTTATGAAGTGATGGACGCTTATAGTGAGGTGCTCCTAGGGTACCATATTAGTAAAACGGAAGATTTTGAAGCCCAGTTCTATGTCTTACAAAATGGCAATTAAAACTTCGGGCCACAAACCTTATCAAATTGGTTTTGATGGGCAGGGTGGTCATAAAAAACTAGCCAACGGTACACTTTCTTAACCAACGTGGCCAGAATGGCAATCAAAACCCAACCGTACAACGGTAAATCTAAAACCATTGAATCGGCATTCGGACGTTTTCAAATGCAATTCTTAAAAAGAGATTGGTTTTTTACTGGGCAAAATATCACTGCAAAAAGTGACGAGTCAAAGGCCAATGAGGAGTTTGTCATGGCTAACAAGTCAAACCTGCCTAGCCTAGAAGATATCAAAGCGGTTTATGCAAAACGCAGACAAGAGTGGAACGCATGCTCCTCATCCTAAAACTGGGTGAGCCTCGTATTGATATGTACTTAAATTCTAGTCAATCCCAGAAACTCCAGAAGTTAAAGAGTGGGATATGGTAGATCTGTTTTGGATTACTCGTGAAAAACCAAACACATTAACCGCAGGAGGTTTATGGTTTAAAGAAAAGAAAAAAGAATACCAGTACATGGTGTACAATGGCGAAATAGGAGATGATAAGTTTCCTGATATTGAATGGCTCCGTGAAAACATTGGCAAAAAATTCATTGTAAAGTTTGACCCTGAAGATATGAGCCTTGTGTACTTATACGAGCAAACTCCTTTAGGCTTAAGATTTGTAAAAGCCGCTGAAACCAAAGTACTAGTACATAGAAATAAACAAGAGCAAGAAGATTGGGAGGCAGGCTTTATTGCACAGGTTGATAAAGAAAACAAACGCCTACGTGTAGAAGGATATAATAAAATGGAACGCATTTTAGAAATGCACGGAGCATCTGCAGAACAACAAGGTTTTCACAGACCTAAAATTTCGGGTATCAAAAGCACCTACCAGAAAAAAGCAAAGCAAACCAATATTGGTCAAATTCAAAAAGAGATATCGAATACAACAGAGCTTGAAGAAATTCAAGACGAATACAGTAAATATTAAATATTAACAGAGCCCCGAAAATTCCCTGAGAAGAAATAAAAACGGAGCTCATTAAAATCAGGTTCAAAGTTATGGACACAAACACAAAAAAACAAATTCAATTACACCTACAAAATTATGTAAGTAGGTACGACAGTCAGAACCAAGCGGCAAACACACTTCAAAACGTGTCGTCTGGTACCATTTCCCAAATTTCAAACAACAAATGGGACAAGATTAATGACAAGATGTGGAAAAACATCGCATCGCAAATAGGCTTTAATAAAAACGCCTGGGAAACGGTAGAAACCAATGTGTACAAAGAGGTTACAAGGTACCTAACAGATGCACAAGAAAATTCCTTAGTAATGGCATACACGGGCGAAGCAGGAACGGGTAAATCTCATGCGGCTAAAGAGTATGTAAAAAACAACCCTAAAGCCTATTTGTTAAGTTGCAATGAATACTGGCAAAAGAAAGACTTTTTAATTGAGCTACTTACAGCCATGGGGCGTGATGCTTCTGGAATGAGTGTTACCGAAATGATGCGAGAGGTTGAGAGCAGATTAAAATCTACTTTTTGCGCACTTATCATCTTAGACGAAGCAGATAAATTATCAGACCAGGTACTGTATTTCTTTATCACACTTTATAACAAGCTAGAAGATCATTGTGGTATTGTAATGTGTGCCACAGATCACTTATCCAAACGGATAAAAAGAGGAATTGTTTTAAACCGAAAAGGCTACAAAGAAATACTGTCTCGGTTAGGCAGAAA
Organism: uncultured Flavobacteriaceae bacterium; assembly: GCA_943789365.1. Lineage (GTDB taxonomy): Bacteria > Bacteroidota > Bacteroidia > Flavobacteriales > Flavobacteriaceae > Flavicella. Next base: position 2,637,195 of record CALSTV010000001.1, read on the forward strand.
ATTCATTGAGTTAGACGAGCCAGACATTACAGATGTTACGCAAATTTGCCATGCAAACGGCGTAAAATCAATCGCAGTTATCAAACGAATTTACAATGATTGTGAGAACGACATGCGAAGAGTAAAGCGAAAAGTACATGCAGAATTGAAAAGAGCAGAGGAACTAATTACAAACGATTAAAGAGCAATAAAATGGCGTTTAAACGTGCTGTCTCAGTAGACCAGATTTTAAAGAAAAAGTTCAAAGAAATGAGTTTTGAGGGGAAATGGGAAAAATCATTCGGTATTCCAGAAATGTCTGGAGTTTGGATTGTATGGGGACATTCGGGAAACGGCAAAACCAATTTTGCATTGCAATTAGCTAGATACCTTACAACATTCGGAAAGGTTGTGTACAACACTCTTGAAGAGGGCGCACGAAAGTCTTTTGCATTAGCTGTTCAACGATCTAACATGAAGTCGGTAAAAAGCAAATTTTCAATTTTAGATAGAGAACCGTTCGAAGATCTAAAAGATAGGTTACGAGCACACAAAAGCCCACATGTAATCATTATTGATTCCCTTCAATACTTAGACCTAAAAAAATGTGAATACACAAGCCTAAAAGAAGAGTTTCCAGACAAGCTATTCATTTTTATTTCACATGCAGAGGGGAAACATCCAAAAGGATCTTTGGCAGGGTTTGTAAGATACGATGCCGATGTTAAAATTTGGATACAGGGCTATAAGGCAATTATAACGTCAAGATTCGGAGGCGGTGAAGATTATATCATTTGGGATCTTGGAGTAGCAGATTATTGGGGAGATATAAATTAGAAATTATGAAAAACAAGATAGTTGAAATTTTAAATATGACAGAGCTGAATTATCAAAGAACGGTAATTCAAACCTATATAGACTGGTGCAATATGCATGCAATGTCTACGGGGCACTTACAATTAATGCTGATAAATAAAGGCATGTGTAACTGGTTTGTACGTGAGTACAACAAGCAAGAAGAATTGTTTTTATTCGAGGCAGAAAAACGACAAAATAAGGTGTTGCAACATGAAATTGACGATCTATACGATATGTTCACGACTAAAATTATTAATTATCCGAGGCCTATCATGTTCGATACTATAATAGCGGCTAAAAGGAATATATCACTTTCCTATACTGAAGAGTTAACAAATACGAACTATTTATTGAATTAATATGCAATTTAAAACACATCCCATTTTAGAAGAACTTCAATTAAATGAAGATGGTACTATTGTTATTTACAAGGGAAAGGAATTGAACGTAAAAAGCTACCAAAAGCAAGGAAGAGACAATTACCCTTATAAGGTGGTTAGCTTTAGAAATAAGACACACAGGTTATCAAAATTAATTTGTGAGTGTTGGCATGGAATGCGAGAAAACAGAATGCAAACGACTCGCAGAAAAGACCACAACCCCCACAATGATCATTACACAAATTTATACTGGGGATCCAGTAACAATGTTACTAAAAAAAGAAAAAGAGGAAAGCACTCAAAAATTAAAGAAGCCGATATACAGGATATTTTAGACCGCTTAGAGAAAAACGAGCCTTTGGCATCCATAGCGGCAGATTATGATACTTCAGACATGTCTATCCATAGAATTAAGAAAAAATATTTAACAGATAAGTGGCAAATTCTAAAAAGAGAAATAGTAAAAGCTCACGATGGCCATGGTCGCCGTTTGGCATTTGCAAAGTATTTGACTTTTAATTCAGTTTCGGAAGCAATAGACACTTTGGGAAAAAAGCAATTTATCAATAAATGCAATGAGCTGATGATATGAAAAAACTAGAAACCCAAATAGCAGAGCTTCAAATATGGCTCCGGAGAAATACAGGATCTAATAATTTCCTAGAGAAAAAAAGAACATATGAAAAGCTACAAGTCCAACTAAAACAAAAACAAATCAATGAGCAGTTCCCAACCGTATAAGCCCTTAGACATGTCCTCAGACATTATCACAGCTATAAGTTTTAGCAGATTAAACAAGAACATCTTAACACGTGGCCAATGCATAGCGTTGCACCAATGGGAAAGGCAGGGGAGTTGAGCCGCTACAAACCACTAAGGAAAAATTTAATGAAATAAGAAATCTCATTAAAGAAATAAGGTGGAAACGCCCAGAAATTAAATGGGATAACGGAGTACAATGGTACTATGAAAAGGACTTGGGAAAGTGGATAGAATTAGATGAAATCAATAATTAAAATCAATATTATGTCAGACACACTAAAATTAACACCAGAAGAAAAAAGAGCCCTTTTAGAGCAATTAAAGGCTGAAGAGAAAGCAGAAAAGCAAAAAGCCAAAGAAACCAAACAATCCTTTAAACAATTATCGGGTGAGTTTGTAGATAGAAACATTGACAACCTAATAGATCATAAAAACTTTACAGAGCATAAAATCTTAAGCCTGTTCGATGATTATAAGGTTATCAAAGATTTAAAGCAGCAGATCTATGGAGAAAAAAATCAAGACAGCCATACATCTACCTTAGAAGATGGTTCTGCAAGTATTACCATAGGTCACAGCGTGTCAATTAAGTTTGATGGTACCGAAAGCGCAGGAGTAGAAAAAATAAAAAATTACATAGGCACTTTGTCAAGTAATGACGCTAACTCTAAAAAGCTAATGAAGATGGTAAATACTTTGTTAAAGCCATCTGCAAAAACACAAATGCTAAACCCTTCTAATATAATTCAGTTAAACGGTTTGCGTGATGAGTTTAATTCAGATGAATTTAATGAAGGACTAGATATCATTTTTGAAGCGCAGATACGTACACAAAACTCAATGTATGTAAGCGGTTGGAAATTTATTGACGACAATGGGATACCTAAAAAATTATATTTCAGGTTCTCAGTTTAAAAACATCGGCATGAGAAAAACGTACAAGAAAAAAAGTCAGAAAGCGACAATTAAAGAAACGAATGAGTTTGCGAATAACACGCAATACCATAAGGGAAAAGGTCTTAGAGCTTTGGAAAAAGCGAAGGAGGTGGAAGCTCACCAATTAAGTGAGGGTAAAAAATGGGTAAAGTTAGAAAACGGAGCAATGGTACTACGATGAGCGAAATACTAAAACAGCAAATAAAAATAATACATGCCATTATGCCAACTGAGATTAAGGCAGATAAAATGGCAAAGGCAGAACTTGTAAGTCAGTTCACCGAAGATGAAACCAAAAGATCTACCAAGGATCTAAGTTGGAGCCAAGCCAATTTTTTAATTATCAGTTTGGGAGGTTCTCCAATCATACCCAACAGAAGCTATTTATTGTTTGATGCCAAGAAAAGATCACACATGTATATTTTAAGCCTAGCACAGCAATACGGTTGGACAAAATACCATAACGGCAGATGGATTGCCGATATGGATGCAGTTGGTACCTGGTTACAAACAAAACGATGTCCTGTAAACAAACCTCTTGTATATATGAGTAATAACGAATTAAGTAACATCATCATCGCACTAGAAAATATGGTGCGTTGGAAAAACCAAAAAGCATGAAACACATAATGATCGACATCGAAACGATGGGAACCAAACCAGGAGCAATTATTTTAAGCGTTGCGGCTGTAGAGTTTGATTTGTCAACAGGAAAAACAGGACTGGTATTTCATCAGACAATAGATCCTGAAAGTTCACAAAAGGCAGGAATGAAATTAGATTTTGATACCGTTGTCTGGTGGATAAAACAAGGCAAAGAAGCTCAAAAAGTAATTGTTGAGAATACTGGAAATAAGCTAGAAAAGGTACTAACCAAATTAGCAGACTGGATAAAAGATTATTGTGATGAAAACGTGTATGTATGGGGAAACTCGGCAAGGTTTGATTTAGGGCTGTTACAGGCCGCTTATGAAGTTTTTGAAATGGATATACCGTGGAATCATTACAACGAGCTTGACGTGCGTACAATTGCCTCATTCGGGAGAGAAATTAAAGATAATATGACTTTTGAGGGCGTAAAACATAATCCACTTGATGATTGTTACCACCAAATTAATTATTGCTCAGAAATCTACAAACAAAAAATCAAAGCATAATGGCATTAACGATAGATAAAACCATTGAGAAATTACAATTTCTGAAAGACCACAACAACATCTCTGGAGATACGGAGCTACGAATGGGAATGCTCGGCAATCCCACCTTTGAGGCAGACGGTGTGTATTACGATAAAATGGATAATGAAGTAGTAGTTCACTAATGAAATTAGAAATATACATAACCAACGATGGACTAATTGCGGTAGATCTTGTATTACAACAAATGTACAATCCAAATTTACCGCTTACCGAAATGCAAAAAGTTTACAAGTCTATTGGTTTTGATTTGGCAGAGATATTTGAGAAGAAAAGAAAAAGCCAGATAAAAAAAGCCAGTTTGTTCACTCAAAAAAAGAAAGTAAAAGTATCATTAAAATACTATCAAGCATGGGCATTAAAAGCATTGCTTTTAGATATGATTGAGTTTTTAGAATCTCCCTATCAAAAAGCCTGTGTACAGACATGTTATCAACCAACTAGATCAAAAGTTAATATGAAAAATTATTTGGTTACACATAAAAAAACGAAAAAGACAATGCTGTTTAAATACTCTGTAAAAGGTATTTTAGCAGAGTTTAAAATCAATTTCAGTCCAACTAAAGGCTTCATTGATTATATACAGCCACTATTTCCATTTACCGAACCACAGGTAAAAGAATTCAATCCCAAAGAATTTAGAACACAGCTTTTAGAGCTCGACCTTTCCTTTAAAGTTTTTTGGGACACCTACGCATACAAAAAAGGAGATAAAGCAAAAGCAGAAAAGTTTTGGAATCTCCTTACCGATGTGGAAAAGGCAAAAGCCTTGGCATACATACCAACTTACAGAAATGATTGTTTGACCAACAACACCGCATTTCTATACCCAGAAAGATATTTAGGACGTAAAATATTTAATAATGAATAGCACAAGGGCTTTTCGTGAAGTTAGTTAGGGGTAGCTAATGGAACGGGAAGCCTTTTTTGTTGAAAAAACGAAAACAAATTACAAGAAACAATATCTAGAAAACAAAGCATGAAACCACCATATAAAAGCCAGTAATAACATAGAATAACTGCAAATCCTCTCAGGATTTTAAATGCGTATTAACATTTAAAATCTTAAAAAATGAGAGAAGAATTTTATTACATCAGAGTTAGTACAGAAAGTCAAAATGTAGACATGCAGTTAGATCGAGTAAAGTTACTTGGCGCAAAAGAAGAAAACATTTTTGTAGACAAGGATTCAGGCAAAAATGATGATCGAAAAGAATTACAAAGGCTACTAAGCAAGCTAAGGAAAGGTGACAAAGTTGTTTTTTATGATCTGACAAGATTAGGGAGAAATTTAAAATACCTAATAACATTAGTAGAGCATTTTTACGAAACTGGAATAGACTTTCAGGACTTGTCAAATCCGTTCATTAACACAGAGAGTACTAGAACGGCAGAGGGTGAATTGATCTTTATGATTTTTGGAGCTCTTGGCCAGTACTTCAGAAAAGCGAGTAACGAAAAAGTAAAAGCAGGATTAGCCTCTGCAAGAGCTCGAGGGAAAGTTGGAGGACGACCAAAGGGAATAAGTGAGAAATTAAAAGAGAAAGCGTCATTGGCGGTCATAATGCATAAGAATCCAGATGTTTCAATAAAAGACATCATGAAAGCCCTACAGATGTCGCAGGGGTCAGTTTATAGATGCTTTGAACACGAGAATTATGATTACAGAAAGCAACACAAAAATAGAGGCAACAAAAACGCAGCATACAAGCTGAAAATTAAGAAGAAATAATAATCAAGCCACCCACCACGGTGGGTGGTAATTTTAAACTGTAGAAAAATGAAAGAAGACTTTGCAAAACCTAAAAAAGGAATGGTTTTGATTTTCAGGAGAAAAAAAGCAAGAGTATGGGAAATAAAAATTACTTTTCTGATAAATGTGGAAATAACGTTAAAGGTTATAAAGAGGAGACAAGGTAATTGATGAAAGGATAAACAGGGGTTAGGAATGTTATGAGCGCCTTTTCAGTCTCCAGTTTGGATTCTAGATTTGAAAAACCCTTTGAAAATTAATAGAGAAAAAGAAATTTTAAACAAGCAATTGAGAAATTAACCCGCTATTTATACAGTCAAAACCTAGACTTTTTATTATGGGTTCTTTCTTGGCTGAATCGATACTTTTTTTAAAGCTAATTCAGAATTATTAAAGGAGAAAGCCGAAAATCCTTTAAAGAGTAGGCATTAACCGTGAAAAGCAAAGAAAATGGTTACTTATTTTAACAGAAAAGACTTAGTAGAGTTCGGAAACTACTTATTGTCTGAAGAAAGAAAAAACCGAACAAGTGAAATCAACCAATCTAATGTCACACATGCTGATGTTGAAAACTGGAAGAGTGCACAAAAGTAATTGATTGCCCTTTCGGGGGCTTTCATTAACATTTAACTGTAGGTTCAGACCTACACAATACTAAAAATTATGAAGAAATTAGGAAAAGAGTTAGAAGCCAAGCAATGCAATACAACTATTGTTTGCGGTAATTACTATTGGGTAAAATGCTTTAAAGATAGTGAATATGAACCTGCCAAAGCAAAAGATAGGTATGGTGACGGAGTTCTTTTGTTCTGCTTTACAAATGGAAGTGTTAAAGAATGTAAATACGTGGTAGATTACGAAGAGCTTAATTACCGCTAACAACTGAATAAACGTACCATGGTGTGGTTTAGCCGTGGTTAAATGTAACTAATAACTGTAAATACTCAAATATGCCTAAAGGACATTTCACACCACTAACATTGGACCAAGAACAAATTATAAAAGACAAGTACCTTTTAGTTCCAGTTAAATCACTTGCAGATGAAATCGGTAGTACCTATGGCGTAATAATGAGGCGTTTGAAAAAATGGGGATTAGAGATTCCTAAAGATGTAGTTATTAGAAATAAAAACCTAAGCTATTATCAAAAAGGAAGTATTCCTGGGAATAAAGGGAGAAAGCAATCTGAATACATGTCTAAAGAAGCGATTGAAAAAACAAGAGCTTCACGCTTTCAAAAAGGACACGAACCACACAATACAAAATACAACGGACACGAAAGAATCACTAAAGAGGGTTACATAGAAATAAGAATAAAGAAAGGAGAATACAGATTAAAGCATTTGTATAACTGGGAGCAAATAAACGGAAAACTACCAAAGAATCATTGTTTGAGTTGTGTAGATGGTAATAAACAAAACACGGACCCAAATAACTGGAAAATAATTTCAAGAGCAGAAAACATGTACAAGAACTCGATACATGCTTTTCCCGAAGAAATAATTCCTTCAATGGTTTTAATAAATAAAATAACTAACAAATTAAATACTTTAGAAGATGGCACAAAATAAACTAACAGATCTGAACAATCACTTATTTGCTCAATTAGAAAGATTGGGAGATGAAGAATTAAGCCAGGAACAATTAAAACAAGAAATGGATAGAGCAAAATCAATTAACGGAGTAGCTAAAAATATTATTGACAACGCAAAAGTAGCTTTGGAAGGAGCTCAGTTCACTTATTCAAGTATTCCTGGAGATAAAGAAGTACCAGAACAATTTAAATTGAACCAATAAATATAACGAACATGAATATTTTAGAAGTAGTGTACCAAATTTGCCTAAACAACATAGCCGTAAATTTTCAGTACAAAAAGAAATCAGATTATAAATCATGCTACACCATTGGAGATTTAAAAATTTGGGTAAGCGCTAAAAAAGTTGAAGGAGAATATGAGTTTAGAGTTACAACCGATAGGCTCACACTAAAAGTACACCAGATCACCATGGTTTACTCAGCCGTAATACTTGCATTCAATAGCCATGAATTAAATAGACCAACCGCAAAGGAAATTTTAAACAAATAACGTATGTCAAAAGCTTGGGAAGGTGGTAGTCCACATAAAAAAACTTCAAATATCACAACATATCATTTAGAAATGTTAAGGACAGAGCCTATAATTCTTCCTCCAATATTTACGAATACTGAACGTTTTGTGGATGAAAATCATTGGTCAGAAGGATTAGTTTTAAGTTTAAAAACTTATATAGCAACCCGAAAAAAAGGAGAAAAAACAATTGATTTTTATCCTCCAAGGCAATCCTTTTGGGATTATATATTAGGTCGAAAACCTAAAAAATATACGGTTAAAATTGTGGCTAAGGATGTTTTAAAAAATCCGCCTGCCACTAGGGATAATGTAATTCGGATTTACGAAATAGACACCATAGCTAATACTAATTAAAATGAAACAACCAAAATTTCCAATCGAATCTAAAAAAAATGATGACTTGATGGCTACTTTTCATAAAGAATATAATGGGATTTATGAAAAAATATTAAAAGAGCAATCCCAAAAGAAAGAAGAAATTGTTAGAAAACGACTTAAAGATCTAGGTATAGAGTTTGATTTAGAGGAGGAAAAACGTAGACGTTTTAAAAGATTGATTATTGAAACCAATCATAGTAGTGAAACCTTATATTTTAATGATGGCTCAGAGGAAGGAATTAGAGTAGTAACATTTACAAGGTCTCCCCCTGTTTGGGATACTGAGTGTTATAAAGTAACTTGGGAAGAAACATATTATTAATTTTCCCTATATTTATACCAGAACTCAAACGAGTTTCTTTTTCATAGCAATTTTTTAAGCCACTCACTCGAGTGGCTTTTTTGTTTTGAAAATTCACCCTTGACACGAACGCAAAGTTGTATTATTTTTGTGTAACCCAATGTCCTATGTCAGCAAATCCAGAAACTAAAAGAAAGTACAATGATATTCGAAAAGAGTATCATGAAGTATGGCAAAAAAAGACCTACAAAGGCGTGCTTATGTATTCTCAAAAGTACATAGAGCAAAAACTAGCCGAAAAATTTTATCTAAAGCCTAAAACCATAGAGAACATTTTATACCACCGTGTTTCCTAGTGTGGTATTATATACGGTGCTTCATTGTCCTCTTCTGGTTTAGTCCCTTTTCCAAATGCTAATTCCCCTGGAGAAGCTTCGTTATACTTTGGAGAAGCTGAGGCATCTATTACAGAGCATACAAAAGACTGCTTGTATAAATTTCCTGAACTTCCAGTATCAACCGGATGAAAGCCTATTCTAGTCATTTCAGAATAGTTTTCTCCAGAGCTTCCATGTAAAACCCTATGAATGTCATTATTGGTCTTTAAATAGGCCAATGCATCTGTTTGGTTGTATGCGCCCATGTTGGTATCTAAAAACGTTTCATAGAAATAATAAATATCAATTTGTACGTTTACACGTTGTGTTTTTGCTCCTAAGTTTTCAGGGTTTAAAATCCGAAAGCTTAAAAAAGCTGCAGGTGTTGGAAACGGATGTTCCTCGACTAAAAATCCAACTTGATTATGCCATAAGTCTAACCAGTTTATTCCATCTAAGTCCGTAAGTTTAACGGCTAATTCTTTATACAATGCTCCCCAGTCTTCTAGTTCCATATTATAAGTGTTTAAATTTTGTGATAATTTCTTTTTTCAGCCATGTATCAAAGTTGCCCATTAGGGTGGCAGATTCTCCTAAAAATTTTCTTTGAGGCATTTTCATGGTTATACTTTGTTTTTTGGTAAGTGCTAGTGCTTTCCACATGGTATTATTAGTTGCAGAAAACATAAACCAAAAATATTTTCTTGATTTTTTAGTGATCGGAATTTTTACAATTCCCCCGTTGTTGTGAATCTCGGCATACTCTGCATCAGATCCAAACACAATACGTTTGTCGTTTGCATCAAACACCTCAATAGAGTTCATTAAATAGGCAGATTGCACCAATACTTTTCTCCCAGGATCAGGATCATCTTTTCGTAATTCCCAAGCTTCATATCCAACGTCCGTAAATCCTTGATTTTGGAAACTGTCTTTAAAAAACTCCACACCAGTAACTCCTGCAAATCGCACGGCATCCTTTTTTAGTTGAGCTCCCATTTTTACGAAATCGGGTGTGTCGTTTATTTTGCCCATTTTTTTTGTATATTTGTCCTGTAGCTAAGTGCTCGGGTAATTCCTTGCACGTTCCCTACAGAAAAGCAGTCGTTTACGATTGCTTTTTTCGTTTATAAACACTTATCTTTTTTCTGTCTGAAGAAATAATATAAGCTTCTTTGATGTTCTCGTGTACTTTCTCTTTTTCTAAAATGGCCTTTATTCTTTTAGTGGCATTTTCAATGGTGTCCTTGTTTTTATGTAAGTCTATTACGATAATTTCAACACCTTGCCTGTTGGCAGAGCGTAGCACGTTTTTATAATTTTTAGACTCCAGAGCTTTCCTGTCCGCTAATTTTCCACCAATTAAATATTCAGGATTTTTTTTAGACAAAATTTGTCCATCAATATGAGGTCTTAATTTCACATCCACATCTAACTTTTCAGCAATTTTAATCGCTACTTTGTAGTTTCCAATCAATTCGTCAGCTCTTGCATCGGCAAAAGGAGAAACAAACACTTTGGATCCGTTTTCTGCCACAAAGCGAGCCTTACCGTATGAAGCAATAGCCTTGAAGTTTTCAAAGGCTTGTTTTATAGAGCTTACTTCCTTTTTAGGGAATGTAAAATAAGGGTGTGAATTCTCATCAAAAACTTGATGTGTTTTACCAACATTCATTTCAAAACCTTTGTCTGGAGCAATAGGGGCTTCTTTAGAAGTGCTTTTTTCTGCAGTAGGTTTTACATAGCAACGGCAGCGCCACCCGTTTGGAGGATAATGTGTATTCCAGAAATCATCATTTACAGGTTTTACAATTCCATGAAGTGCTGCATGATCATGACGTACTTTATCATCACCCACGGTCATGTACTTTAAATTCGGGAATAAATCCTGATTAGCCTCATATCCTTTCCATTGTCTAGCTGCTTGTGCAGATCTCTTTGCGGTTTGATATTCGGCTTGTAAATAGTTTTTATTGTAATTCTGGTGTACCGCTTCAACTTTACGTTTAAAAGCGCTAAAAGAACGAATTTTACCGCTTTTATCAACCAAATGACTATTCATTTCAGCAAGCTGTTGGTAGGTTTTCGCTCCTGAGAAACGATAAATGTTTTGTTTGATCTGTTGTACCGTTGTAGAATTTGCAATATCTACCTTAAACCAGTTTTTACCATAACCTGCGGCGGCTCCTTTTTCCAGCTCGTTGTATGTTTTTTGAAGTAAACTCTGATTTAATTCTGAAGGTTTTAATTTTCCATTAAACAGATCTTTTGCAATTTTATCTATTAGCTCAGACCAAGAGCTTATATCAATAGCTTCTATTGTAATGGTTTCTTCAGGTTGACCGCAAACATGCCCCTCATTATAAAAGGCGGTTATTGCTTTTGTGTTGGCTTCAGCTTTTTTTTTTTAGGATCTTCAACTGGAGGTGTGTTTTCTCCAGGGCTTTTAAAATCAATGATCGGCATTCCCGTTTTTTCGGCCAATACATCTTTGTCTAATACAAAACCTGCTTGAGTAAGTGCTACGGCTTTATCAATCATAACACCTTTTTCCATTTCTTCAGTCTCATCCCAATCAAAAGATAGGTTGGCCAAAGGAGCGTAAAAACTACTCAAGGAAATCAAACGAGGTAGCAGCTGCTTGTTGATCAAGTATTGCGCAAAAAGTTTGTCGCTTTCATGGCGGTCATTGGCTACCTCTTGCAGTACCTTAATACTTCCATAGGTACCAGAAGCATCTTTATTGTCGGAGGTACCATCTTGACCTAAAATACGTTTTGATATTTCAGAGTTCAAGCGTTTTAGCATTTCATCAAATACTTTGTGCGCATCGGTACCAGGAATGTCTCCAATTTCAATGGTTTCTCCTTTTTTCAAAACGGCAACATGATTGTTGATCATTTCTATCATCATTTCTAGCAGTTCCTGTTGTCTGCCCTCTAAAGGATTGTCGGTGGTTACAAAGCGTGGTGGAATACCAAACTTCTCAATATAGTCCAGCCATGAACCCATTGCCAATTTTTTAGCAAGAATCAAAGGCGCAATTTCTGCAAGCATTCCCAATTCAGAATTTTCTCCAACCTGCAGGTAAAACTTTTCTAAAAGTCCAGATCTATAATCCCACCCATTTTCGTCTCCTGGTTCTTTTAAAATGATTCCTTTTTTTGTGTTGAAGTGAGCCATTGGAATGCTCAAAGTTTTCATAAGCTCTAAATTCTCATCTACATGAAAAATCTCTAATAATTTTACACCTGTAAATTTCGACATAAGCGCCTCTTTTAAAAACTGCTCAAACCAAGGACGTTCAAAAAGAGATCTAACCTCTGGTACTTCGTCTCCACTTTCATTCACAAATACAAATTTAGAGCGCAAAACACGGTGTACACGTGTTTCAATAACCGACATGGTATGTGCGTCTAATGTAAGATTTTGGTATAGCTCATCTAAAAATAAAAATTCTGGGTTTTCAGGATCAGTTGCCAATGCAATTGCATTTTTCCAATCCTTTAAAGTTTTTGCAGTAAAAAGCGTAGAGGCTCTTTTTATTTCTTCAGACTTAGTTTTTCCATTTCCCTTTTCAGATCTGTTTGCAGCTTCTACTCGAATTCTTCCATCAGGGATAAATCCTAAGACTTTGTCAATTATTTTTTCTCTAGTCCCCATATTTTAAATATAAAAATCGTTATTTCTGTTATTGCCATGCATTACTTTTGGTACTTCGTCTCCATTGTCATCTTTTACAGGAGGCAAACCAACAGGCTGTTCCTTACCCTCTTTTATGGACTCTAATAACTTCATTGCAGTGTTGTAGTCATCCACATAGTCTTTAGGCACTTTCCTTGCAGCATTTCGTCTAATAAATTGGTGCAGCACTATCTTTACTACGATGTCAATTATTAAATAATGTCTATCGAGTCCAGAAGCCTCAAAAATGGCATCTAGGTCGTACTTACCGTTGAGCTTGGTTTTTATAAGAGCAATAGTTTTTAGCTCTAAATTTTCCAATATGGCTGTTTGTGCTTCATCGCTACGTTCGTTTAAAAACTGAGCAATGATGTTTGCCTCTAAATCTCCGCTTTCTAAAAATTGATATGCCATTAGTTAAATCTTGATTTACGTTGGTATTTACCCATTAGAAATTTACCTGTATTTCTTTTTGTGGGTATGTATCTGCTTAATTCGGAAATACAAAATTCGTCCGCATCTGGAGAATCATCATTTGTTGTATATCCAGGTTCTAATCCTTTCAATTGTGCAATTCCCACAAGTGTATCGTTGTGAGACTTCATTTTTTGATTGTAATACACACGCCCATTTTGGTAGTAAGGTTGCAATCGTAGCATACGATCATATTTTCGCATTCCTTTTACAGAATCAACCTTAATAATGTTTAGTGTAATTCCATAAAACTCTTCACACTCTTCAATGGTTCTTTGAATCTCATCATTCCAAAATTGAGACTCAAAACGAAAGTGGACAATCACACCTGCGGGAAGTGATATTTGAAACTGACACATCCACTCAATAGGAGCTTTAATTTTGGTTCTTTTGATAAAGCAATCTATTTGATAAAACAGCCGTTCTTTCAATCCCCATACTTTTACGGCGTTGTAATCTGAAGTGGCAGAACCTGCAAAAGCAGGATCCCAATGCGCTACAATCATTTCATAATGATCAATACGAGGTACTTTAGTCCATTGTATTTGTTCGTCCGTAAAAATTTCCCCTTCCACATGTGGCTCATGATTGTATTCTGCCAAGGCGGCCAAAGTTCCAATTTCGTCTTCTAAATCTTTGTAGTAGGTCGCTCCGTATTTTTGTGGCCAAGCAGGTTCATAAGTAGAAGCATTGTAAGCTTTTACGTGGTGAACTTTCCATTTTGGGTGTCTTTCCTGTAGAATGGTTTGAATCATTACTGGAGCAAAACGGTTGTTGGCATATTGAAAACGTCTAATGTCACCATCCATAGTAGGAATCAAATCAGATTCAATCCACTTGGCTAGTTTCTTTTGTCGTTTCGGATTGGCAACGGTTTCTTTGGTTTCCAAATCATCCACTACAATATAATCAGGTCGCTGAGATTTTACACGCAAACCCCTTACAGATTGTCCTGCACCTAAAGCTTTGGCAATAAAACCATCTTTGGTAATAAAAAAACCTTTTTCCCATTGGCCTAAGTTCTTTTGTTCTCCAAAATCATTAATGATTCTTTCATTGGCTTCAAACTCAGCTTTTAAATCTTCTAATAATTCCGAGGCTCTATCCTTGTTGGTAGTCACCAAAACCATATAATGCGCTTGGTCATTGATCCACAAATAAAAAGGCTTGATAATATCATCCCAAACGGACTTTGCCAATCCACGTCCCCATTCATCGAATTTCTTTTCGGTTGGGTTTTTAAGGGTGTCTTTTGCAGACTTAATTTGAAAATCGGCACTTTCTGAAGTAGCATAGTGAGGAAAATAATGTTTCACCAAAAAGCGAACATCTTTTTTAGCACGTTCAATACGAGCTTGTTTGTCCTCTTTGGTTTCATCAGGATTTATGGCCCCACCGGAACTCCGAATAAGTTTCAGTTTCTCCTGGTACCTCTGTAACGCTATTTTATCCTTTTGCTTCAAACTGCTCTGTTAATCCTTTAATGGGTTTATCTGAAAATCTGTGAGTTACTTGGTTGGTTTTGTAGTTGAAAAACAAATTGTCGATATATCGAACACGAGCTTTTCCTGTGTGTTTATCCACTATTTTAAATGGCTGCCCAACTTGATAAAGGGTACCTTTTCTTAGGTAGTAGATTCCTTTTTCTAAATCACGTCTGCTTTTAGGGGTATCGTACCACCATAATAGAAACATTCTTTTTTTATATTGGAACCACGTCTTTAAACGCTGTTTAAATGCTGTTTTTTGTAAGTTCATTATCCTAATTTTAAACTGATTTCTGTTAGGTGTTCTTCTTGAAAGTCTAATAATTTCATATATAGGTTTGAGTCGTAATTTTGTAGCTCCTTAAAGACGTCCTGCATTACCTCTATATAAACCGACAGAGGTATTTTGTTCTCTTTTTCTAAGGTGATAATTGTTTTGTTGTAGTTGGCCACCTTTGAGGAGATCCCATTGGCTCTTGCCTGAAGTTCTTCGGATTTTTCTAAGTCCTTGTTTGCCTCAGCCACTTCAATCTCTTTGAGTAACTCTAGGTGCTGGCTAGTTAACTTACCTATCAACCTTTTTAAGTCTTGAATTCTGTTTTTTGAGGAGTTTAATACTGCATCTCGCTCTTGCCTCCATGCGTATTTCTTTATCCATACACCAATAGTTTTTTCTTGGACTTTTACAAGTTTTGCAATTTCCTTTTGGTTTTTTCCTTCGAAAAAATATTCTTTTGCTCTAAAACGTTCGCTTTCTTTTCCCATAATTATGGTACAAAATTGTAGTAAATCGCTAGTGTTTCTAAATGAACGTATTTTTTCGGTATGTTTTTTTGTTTAAAATGGTAGTAAATGGTACCTAATTAAATACACTAATTTTCAAAAACCTTCATAGTACTGCAATTTTGCGGTATGAATATTACAAAACCCTCTTATCCAATTTTCGCAGATTCTTTAGGAAATCGCTTTCCTTTAGAGGTTACTGCAGTTAAGAAAAACAAGGTAGCACACATTGCTATTAAGGGATCTATATATGAATGGTCTACTGCCTCATCAAGAATTATTGAGCCTATTATATCCAAGTTCAAAGAAGATGGTATTACAGAGGCGGTTGTCTATATAAAGACTCCAGGAGGAGATGTGTTTGAGGCAAATGAAATGCTAAATCTTATTTCAGACAGCTTTACCAAAGTAACCGTAAAAGCAGGTGCATTGGTAGCCTCAGCAGGAACTCGTTTTTGCGCTGAATTTCACACAACGGCAAAATCCAATTCAAAATTTATGATTCACAAACCTATGGGGAACCCTTCAGGGAATGAGGATCAAATAGAATCAAAATTGAAGCTCATCAAAGATATGACAGAAGAGTATCGAGAGGTGTATGCTAAAAAAATGGGAATTACCAAAGCTGCAGTTGAAAAACTATGGGCAAAAGGAGATTGTTGGATGACGGCTAAAGAGGCTTTGAAAAAAGGTCTTATAGATGCAATTGAAGATGAGGATGAAAACATCGATGCAAATACGCACATGCAGTTGGTTGCTTGTGGCGCTCCAAACATTCCTGAAATAAAAAATGAAACAAATCAAAAACAGAAAATAAATATGGAACTAAGTGTATTAGCCGTTTCGATTGGTCTACCATCAACGGCAACTCAACCAGAAGTTGATGCAAAACTTGAAGAGTTGAAAAGAAAGGCAGGTCAAGCTGATGGACTTGTACAGGCAGCAGCTGACAAAAAGGCTGCAGATGAAAAGGCTGCTAAAAAAGCAATCTTAGACAATGCAGAATTGGACAAAAAACTTGATCCTTCTTTAAGAGCTCATTACGAAACAATGGCTATCGAAGCATTGACAGAGATCTTTAAAAATGCACAAAGTGTAGAGGCAATTTCTGAGCAGTTAAACCCTGGCCAAAAAACAGATGCGGACAAAAGCCACAAAGGGTGGACGTATGCAGATTACCAAGACAAGAACCCAGAAGCTTTTGAAAAGTTAGATGAGGCAACTCAGACTTCCTTAATTGAGGCTCATTACAAAGAACAATAAAAACACAAATTCAAAATTACGATACAATGAAAAAATTAATTAAAATTTTAGTAGCAGTCCTATTGGTTGCATTCACGGGGTATTCCTTTGCAAATGGATCAGGGCAAGAAGTGGCCTCTAGCACATTAGATGCTTTTAAATCCGTTGGAGGTGAAACGGTAGCTTTTGCAGCAGTAGCAAAAAAAGAATTGGCAGAACGTGAATTGATAAAACACTTTCGCCACAAAGGTACCTGGTTAGAACGTGTTCCTTCAAAAAACCAATGGGTTGGGAATGATGTTATCAAGTTAAATGAAATTGGAGCAGATCCTGAAGTATTGATCAATAACAATACATATCCAATTACGGTTGCTAGTAGAACAGATACAAGTCAAGCAATCTCTTTGTTTAAATACGATACAACAAACACAAAGATTACTGATGATGAGCAAAATGCTTTACCATATGATAAAGCAGGGTCAGTGCAACAACAACATAGAGAAACCTTAGAGGATATCACACAAGATC
Source organism: uncultured Flavobacteriaceae bacterium (assembly GCA_943789365.1). Classification (GTDB taxonomy): domain Bacteria; phylum Bacteroidota; class Bacteroidia; order Flavobacteriales; family Flavobacteriaceae; genus Flavicella. Next base: position 2,654,424 of record CALSTV010000001.1, read on the forward strand.
ATGCATTACACTCTTTAGCGCCAATGGCTAATACAGCAGATACGCCAATTTTTACAACTACTGGAGAAGATGATGGAACAGGTAGAAAAAGGTTAAGAACACTAGATTTAATTAACTACAAAAAGCAGTTAGATAATCTAAAAATCCCAAAGCGTGGACGTGTATTGGTTTTAGCGCCTGATCATATTGCTGATTTATTGGCAGAGGATAAGAACTTAAATGTACAGTACCAAAATCATACGGAAGGTGCTATTTCTAAAAAGTACTATGGTTTTGAGTTATACGAAGATATCATTGCACCAGTATATGATGCAGGGTTGAATAAAATTCCTTATGGATCTGCAACTCCTGGTACTCAAGCTTCAGTATTGTTTTTAGCACAACGTACAGCGAAAGCACGTGGTTCTGTAAAAAGATATATGGCGAAGTCTGAAAACGATCCTCAAAACAGAGAAACTGTTGTTGGTTTCAGATTGTATTTTATTGCAATTCCAACATCGTTAAAAGGTCAGGGAGCAATTGTTTCTGGTGCCGTAGCATAACAACTTAAAAAGGGCGTCTCTACTTATTGCAAGAGAGACGCAGCCCTACGGGGTTAAAACCAATCTACTATGAACGCAGTAATTATAAACATCGCACTTTCTCAATTTGGAATCAGAGAAATACCAGGAGAAATGGACAACCCTGAAATCACCAAATATTTCAAAGAAATAGGATTTGATGGTTCTTGGGTAAAAGATGAAACCGCATGGTGTTCAGCATTTTTAAATTGGTGTGCCAAACAGGCTGAATTGCCTAGAAGCGAGCAATTAAATGCACGTAGTTGGAGAACCATAGGAAAACAAGTTACAACTCCAGAAATTGGAGATGTGGTTGTTTTTTGGCGTGAATCCCCAGAGAGTTGGAAAGGGCATGTAGCCTTATTTATTAGAGAAACCGAAAACTACATTTATGTTTTGGGTGGAAATCAAAATAACCAAGTATCAATCAAGCCTTACGCAAAGGCTCGGTTGTTAGAATACAGAAGACTATGAATAAATTATTTAAGTGGCTTACCGGTGATGTTTTAGGCATTATCTCTAAAACCGTTGATGACGTAGTTACCTCAGATGAGGAGCGATTACTTTTGAGAAATGAATTACAAAAAATCATTTCAGAAAAAGCTTTAGAGGCTGATAAAATGGCCGCAGATATTATTCAAACCGAGGCAAAAGGAAACTTTCTACAAAGAAGTTGGAGACCAATTTTAATGTTGTCGTTCGGTTTTATTGTAATGTATTCAAAATTTATTGCCCCTGCTTTTGGTTTGCCAAACGCAGTTTTAGAACCTGACTTTTGGGCATTGTTAAAATTAGGAATTGGAGGATATGTGATTGGGCGCTCTGTTGAAAAAGTAGCACCTAGTATATCAAAAATTAACTTAAAAAAATAAGACCGTTATGGCAAACTTAAAAGAAATAGCAGCAAAGCAATTTGCAAAAGATAAAGACTTAGACAAGGTTTTTATTACAACTGATGGATATCCGTTTTACACGGAGAATGCGGCAAATCTGCATAAAAACACCAACTCAAAAAAGGAGATGAAGGTGTACTCTTTTTCGAGAGAAGTAGAGGGAGAATCAACTGATAAATCAATTGATAAAATGAAAAAAGATGAATTGATTGCTTACGCAGCGTCAAATAAAATTGACATCTCTGAAGCGTCGAACAATGATGAGAGAGTTGCAGTAATTAAGGAGGCAATGAAATCTAAAAAAGCTGAATAGATATGGGATTTCAAGGTGTAAATGTAAATCAAGCAACAGGTGGTTTAGGCTTAAAATCTAGTATTAGCGATGGCGTTTGTCTGTTGGTAATAGGTGGAGCAGTAGCTGCTACGGGACTGGCTATAAAAACGGCAGTTGAACTGTTAAGTATTTCAGATGCTGAGGCAATAGGAATCACACCATCATTTGATGATACCAATGATATTTTGGCACATCATCATATTGATGAGTTTTTTAGAGTGTCTCCAGAAGGAAATCTATTTGTTGTTTTAGATGATGGTACGTTGACAAACGACAACATCAAAGCAATTGTAAGAGAGCATACAAATATTACAAATATAGGTTTGGTTAGAAATTCTGCAGATGCACCTGCCGACATGGCGGTGTATGTTGCAGGATATCAAACGTTGGTTACTGAGTTGAGAACTGAAAACAGAAATATTTCAAGTGTTTTAGTGGAGGGTGGTGAGTTTACATTGGCTACAGCCATTGCAGCATATCCTGACGCTAGAGCATACGACTCTCAAAACATTGGAATTGTCATTGCTCAGGATCCAATAATTAGAGCTGTAAAAGCAGCGCATGAAACTTATGCGGCTATTGGGACAGCTTTAGGATCAATTTCGGTTCGTAAAGTAAATGAAAATATTGGATCTATTGACATTGAGCAAAAACCTAGCCTATATATCGGAAACCCTAATTATTCATTGTCAAATACGGCAAGGCAGCGTTTTATGTCTTCAGGTTTGCAAGATGGTAAATCGTTCAACGATCTATCACCTGCAGAGATTCAAGCCTTGAATGACAAAGGATACATTTATGTAGGTTCTTACAACGGTTACGGAGGGTTTTATTTCAACGATTCCCATACGTGTACGTTAGACTCTTCTGACTATGGACGTATTGAAAACAACCGTGTTTGGGATAAGGCGGCCTCAACAGTAAGAGGGGTGTTATTGCCAAGAGTGAAAGCAAACATGCAAAAAGACCCTACTACTGGATTTATTAGAGAAGTAGAGGCGAAGGAATTAGAAGTAATTGCAGAAAAGTCTTTAGAGGCAATGGTTGCTTCAGGAGAAATTTCAGGAGCTTCTATTTATGTGGATGCCAAGCAGACTATTACTGCTGAAACTCCACTATTGATAAAAGGAAGTGTGGTGTTTAACAACATCATCCATGAAATTACTTTCGATTTAGGACTAACAAATAAATTAGGATAAGATGGCAAATACACCAACAATTATAAACTCACTTGGAACCATGGTCGGATGGAGTAAAATCTCTGTTCGATTGTTTGGCCGTGATGTAGTCGGTATTTTAAAAGTTGCTTATGGTGACGAAAAAGAAATAGAAAACCAATACGGAGCTGGAGAAATGCCCGTTGGAGAATCGGAAGGAAACTACAAGCCAAGTGCAAGTATTGAACTTACGATTGAGGAGCGTTTGGCAATTCAAAAATCATTGCCACAAGGTATGAGGATTCAGGACATTCCTGCATTCCCAATTATTGTCGCTTATGACTATCAAGGAACTATTTACAAAGATGTGATTGAGAATTGCAGATTCATAAATAACGGAGTTGACGTCAAACAAGGAGACAAAACAATTTCAAAGGATCACACACTAAAAACTTCACATATTAACTGGAACGTATAATTATGGACAAACCAACCTTTACAAAGTTCAAAGATATCACACCTGCAGACATTAAGAAATGGAAGCAGACCAAAGGAAAATTAAAACAAATTGAAATTCCTTTAAATGAGGATGATATTGATGGAAAAGGAGAAAAAGCAACTTTTATCATTTGCGCTCCTACAAGAAATATTTTAAGCGCCATTGCAACCTATGGCCAAGACAAGAACATTGACAAAGTAAACGAAATACTTATCAATAATTGTGTTTTGGGCGGTGACATGAAGTTCTTAGATGAAGACTCAGGAGATACTTCCATCTTTTTAAGTGTCCTGGACGAAGTGGGAAAGTTAATGGAGAAAAAGAGAGTGATCTCCAACTACATTTAGAAGATCAGAAGTTAGATCTAAAAAACAACTCTCAATATATCAAACACATCAATGCCGTAATTAGAAAAAATTACGGCATTGCACCTGAAAGCCTAGATGATGAGACATGGGCGCAACTTTATGAGGAACATTTATTCCTTGAAAAAATAAGATATGCCAATCTTAAAACAGTTTTTAAAAATGCTTTAAGCGAGGTTTTATCAAAAACATAAGACATGAGTAGTACAACAACACAATGGATACTGGAATTGGTTGATCGTGTTTCAAAACCTTTGAAACGTGTAGACCAACTTGCAAAACATTCAAGTGTTTCCATTGGGGCTGTTGACCGATTGTTAGATAGAATCAACAGAAAAAGCGCAACACTTACTTCAGGTCTTAGAAAAATGTCATTAGGTGTGGCCGTATTCGGTGCCATGGCTTATGGCTCTGCCCAGTTTGAGGAGGGCATGGCTCGAGCCAACACCATGGCGAATGTAGGAGCAAAAGAACTGGCGGCCTACAAAACTCAAGTTAGAGACTTAGCTGAAGAAATCCCAATCTTAAAAACACAATTGTCTGAAGGACTGTATGCGGTAATTTCTGCAGGTGTTCCAGCCAACAATTGGATTTCCTTTTTAGAGGATAGTTCACAGGCGGCCATTGGTGGTAACGCTCAATTAGGAGTTGTGGTTGATGCTACATCCTCCATTATAAAAGCCTACGGTGACTCTTGGGAAAGTGCAGGGAAAATACAAGATGGTTTTCAAAAAACGGTTAATCTTGGGCAAATTCCAAGTTTAGAGGCACTAGCCTCTGCAATGCCACGAGTAACGGCTGTAGCTGCAGATTTAAAAGTCTCTCAAGAGGAGCTGAACTCTGTTTTTGCAACTGCCTCTGGAGTAATGGGAAAACCTGCAGAAGTAGCGACCCAATTAAACGCTGTTTTATCTGCCATGTTGAAACCAGGAGCTGAAGCTGTAAAAATGGCAAATAGCTTGGGTATTGCATTCAATGCAGATTCTATTCAGAAATCGGGAGGTTTGAAAAACTACCTAGATGTTTTGATGCCAAAAATTAAAGCCTTTTCTGATAGAACAGGAAGAACACAACAGGAAATCATAGGGCACTTATTTGGATCTCAAGAAGCTATAAAATTAGTTATTGGTTTGGGCGGTAAGCTGTCTGAAAGTTTTGGAGACAATACGGAAAAGATAAAAAATTCAACAGGAGCCGTTCAGGCTGCTTTTGATATTATGCAAGTTACCACCAATAGCAAAGTGAAGCTGATGCGAAATTCATTTTCAAATGCTATGGACGGTATTTTTGTTGCCTTAGCACCGCTACTTCATTTGTTGATTGATGGTACCGCAAAAATATTTCAATTTATACGTGGCTTTATTGAAGCGCACCCAGTACTCTCTAAATTCTTAATTATTACAACTGCTGTAGCTGGCTCTGTTATTTTTATGGGAATGGTGGTGTCTTTAGCATCTTTAAAAATGAAAGCTTTGTACCTGAGCACACTCAAAGCTTCGTTAAGCTCAAACATATTTACAGCCTCGATAGCCAAAGCAAGTTTGGCAGGATTGTCCTTTTTAAAAACCCTTTGGCGTATGACCTTACAATTGGGAATTCAAGCCGTTCAATATGCCTTAACAGGTGCGGCAATGTTGGGCTCTTTTATTACGGGACTAATAACTGCCACGGCAGCGCAATGGGGACTAAATATTGCTTTAAATGCCAACCCAATAGGATTGATTGTGATAGGAATTGCTGCAGCAGTTGGAGCAATTGCATTAATGATCAAACATTGGGATAAAATAAAAATGGTCATTGTAAAATTTGCAAAGTTTTTATGGGACATCAACCCGTTTAAAATTCTGATTGATGTTGCAGATAAAATATTCCCAGGCTTTAAACAAAAAATTGTTCAAGTGTTTGATTACGTGAAATCGTTTGTCTTCAGCTTTTGGGAAAAAATTAAAAAAGTCATTAACAAGGTCAAAGAGTTTTTTGGCTTTGGAGATACCAATCCAGAGATTGACGTAAATGTTAAAAACCCTGATGGCTCTCCGGTAGTTACAGATCCAACCAATAACAGTAGTGGATTATTGATTGCTCCAGATGCTCCTGTGATTTCTGGAAATTCATTTCAAGGAGGTGCAACAGGCTCAGGGAAATCAATTACAATGACTTTAGATATAAAGAATGTATTTAATATCAGCGGCTCAAAAATGAAAGAAAGCATTGAGGACATCGCTGACGAAATAGTAGGTAAAATTAATGACCGTATGCGAGATGCGGCAATAGCATCGGACTAATGGAAATTAATATATCTCAGCTCTTTGAAATCGCTTTTGGAATAAAAGAAATCAATGCCTATAACATTGATATAAACGACTCACAAGAACCAACGGTGTTCGATTATTCAGGAATTCAAAAGATTGATCAAACCAATGTTGATGCTAAGTTAAGTTACTTAGGAACTCCAATACTTATGCCTATGACACTCAAAGGTAAAAAGTACCAGGTGTTTGATTCTTTTGGAAATGTTGTTTTACAAGACTATGAAGATTTTGTATTGCCTGCAGCTACATTGGTAACGATGCGCAGAGCAAAAATTATCAACAAAACCAAAGCCAATGCTGCGAATGGTACCGTAAAGGAAATGTACGGCTTTAATGACTGGAGAATTGATATAAGAGGGTTTTGTTTGGCAGATCCTTCACATAAGAATGCCACAGCCGCTTATGATCAAAAATTAAAGCTTTGGGAGTATGATAATGTGGTAGACAGTATTGAAATATTAGGTCAGTTATTCAATGACTTGAATATCTCAAATATTGCTATTGAAGAAATTCAATTCAACCAATTAAAAGGAAAGCCTGGTGTAATTCCTTTTTATATGAAATGTGTTAGTGATGAACCCTTAGAACTGATTTTGTAATGGTTTTGGCAATGGTATCTAAAATAACGTTTGGGGCAACGGCTACACGAAAAGAGATTGTAATTAAAAAGGCAAACTCTATTCATATAGAAAAGTCATGGAAGTATTTAACCGATACGGCAGCTATTGTACTACCAAAAAATACGAGCTTCTTTAATAAGCATAAAATTAGAGAAGTTTTTAAAACAGGAGATCCTGTAAAAATTGAGTTAGGATACAACGGAGTATTTGTAAAAGAGTTTGAGGGGTATGTAACAAAAGTATCTGCAGATATTCCCATTGTTATAAAATGCGAGGATGAGATGTATATCTTGAAAAAGATACCTGTGAATCTAAGCATTGAAAAGGCAACCCTTGAGGAGCTTTTAAATAAAATGTTACCTGGTTACGCAATTGATCCGTTGGAGGTGGAAATAGGATCTCACAGATTCCCAAAAACAACGGTAGCAAAAGTACTGGAGTATTTAAAAGATGAATATAGCCTGTATTCTTATATAAAAAATAAGGTGTTGGTATGTGGTAAAATATACGCAGATGATTCAGACCAGGACATTGTTTTGTTGGACTTAGAAAAAAACGTTGTCAACAACGATTTGAACTATAAAAACAAAGAAGATGTATTGATTAAAATTACTGCAGTAAGCACTTTGAAAACGGGTGATAAAATACAGGTGAGTGTTGGAGATGAGAATGGAGAAGAAAGGCAGCTTTCTTATTATGGAATTGAGGTTGAAGCAGAACTTAAAAAGTTAGCTAACGAAGATCTAAAAAAATACAATGTAGACGGATTTACAGGATCTATTACAACCTATGGAATTCCATTTGTGGCACACGGAATGAAAGTGAAATTACAAAGTAATTTGTACCCAGATAGATCTGGAGTTTATCATGTAGATGAAGTCATTGTAGATTTTACAGATTCTGCAGAATATAGAAGACAAATACAATTAGGAGATAAAGCAGCATGAGCAAAGAAATAGACGAATTTATACGCTTATCTAAAGAGCAAAGCAAAGATTTTGTAAAACCTCAAATTGTTTGGGGGACTGTAAAGTCTGTAGACTGGAGTTCTAAAACAATGACCGCTACAAGTGTGGTTGATGAGCTAGATTATTTTAATGTTTTGTTGGGTTTAGGTTCTGTATATAGAAAACCAAAAGTGGGTTCTAAATGTTTGTTGGGAGTGATTCAAAATCATGCTTCTGCAACATTTTTAATTGAGTGTGAGGATTTTGAGCAAATACAAGTAAAAAGTAATGATTCAGAATTTACAATTGACCAAAGCGGTTTTACTATTAAAAAAGGAGAAGAGGATTTAAAGTCTGTTTTAACGGACTTTATGAATGAAGTAAGCAAAATAGTTGTACTGCAGGGAACAACGGTAAATGTAGCAGCTATAACAACGATTAAACAACGTTTAAATACTGTTTTAAAATAAATGGCAAACGAAAAAGACATATTACTAGATGCACAAGGAGATCTGTTGTTTGAAAATGGAGATTTGGTGATTGGAGAATCTTTGGAGCAAGAGGTGGCTATGCTGCTTCAGGTTAATAAAGGCGAATTCAAAGAGGATCCAATTGTTGGGTGTGATTTTATTAAGATGTTAAAGGGTAATGTATCTGAGCTGGAGCTGAAAAAAGTAGTAAAAATTCAACTGGCTAGAGATGGTAAAAATTACGATCAGTTAAAGAAAAATATAATTACAAAAATATCTTAATATGGAATTTGTATCACAGCACTTAGTAACAATCCTATCCACCATTTTTGGTGGGACTGGCCTTTTGGGCTGGTTTTTTGAAAAACGCAAAAATCAGGCTCAAACAGATACGGTTGAAATTAATAACTCGGATAAAGTTATAGATCAATATCGAAAGGCCTTAGATGATTTAGAGGCTCGTTATGAAAAGAAGTACCTGGAGCTTGCAGAAGCTTGTGACAGGAAAGTAAACATTATGGAGGATGAGATTAAGGCCCATAAGCGAAGATTCAATTTACTAAAGCAAGAAAATACGGATTTACGAAAAAAGTTAAAAAATGCAGAAAATAACAGTTCAAAATAACCAGTCCTTATTGGATGTTTCTGTTCAGGCAACTGGATCTGCCGCTAACTATATAAAGATTGCCAAGGCAAACGATTTGGTACCTACGGCAAAAATTGCTTCAGGTACCATAATTGAAATTCCTGAAGATGTGGAAGTCAATGACGACATCGTGAATTTTTATGAGGCAAACGGAATAGTACCGACTACCGAAATAAAAACAGAATTTGAACAGGAGTTTATAGGAATTGGAGAAATGGAAATTGGAACCACATTTAAAATAAGATAATGAGCGATCAAAATACGATATATGAAGAAATGAATTCACAGGCAGAAAAGTCTGAGCATCTTCTTGAGGTTTCTACAACTTCAAAAGTGGGTGTGTTTAGAACCTTGCTATATGTGATTTCTTTTTCTATTTCTAACCTAAAAGAGCTGTTTGAGATTCATAAAAAGGAGATTACAGACAATATCAATAATAAGCAGCGTCATGATTTGTATTGGTATAAATCTTTGGCCTTGAACTTCCAGTACGGTCATAACCTAGTGATGGATACGGATTACTATAATAATTCTGCTTTAACGGATGAAGAAATTGAAACGGCTAAAATTATTAAGTATGCCGTGGCGGTTGAAGAAAAGGACAAATCTACTACGTATATAAAAGTTGCCAATGCAAATAGGGAGCCGATTGATAACGATGAGTTAACGGCTTTCGAAGATTATATCCACGAGGTGTCAGACGTGGGTGTGCATGTTTCTGTGATTAACGAACCTGCCGATAATTTAAAGCTCGAGATTGACGTGTACTATGATGCTCAGGTACTGGCAGCAAATGGTTCATTGCATACAGATTCAAGCGTATTTCCTGTTATGGATGCTGTTCAAACTTTTATTGAGGGATTAGATTTTAACTATCCGTACAACTCGGTACAGGTTATTGAAGCTGTTCAAAAAGTGTCTGGAGTCATAATTACAGAAATTAAAGGATCGTATTACAAATATGGTGTTTTAGATTTTCAGCCGATAAATGGACAATATGTGTCTAAAAGTGGAAATATAGATGTGTTAGAAGAGGACTTACTTATAAACTATATAACCTTATGAAAAACGTTTATAACATAAACTTTTATAGGCTAGTAATACAGCTACTGCCTTTGGAATATCGCAAAAATAAGTTTTTAGCGGTGTTGTGGTTGGTGTCGGCTCAGCTTCAGAAAATACACACTAATTTTTTAGAGTTTATTGGTGGCTTGGACGAAACCAGAAAAACACAAACTTGTTATTTAAGAGCCGAATTAAATAAATGGTTTGATCCGTATCAAAAAAGAATATTGGTAGAAACCAACGTACCTAATTACGATGATTATTTGTTGCACTCAGAACAAAGCGGCAATTATATACAGCTTTCACAGGCGGCACCTTTTTCGCTTCAAAAGGAAAAAAACTTATTAGGGTCTCATATCAACTTTAAAATCATTTTACCCCAGGGATTTGAACTGACAACACAACAAAAATATTTAATGGATAGCTTGTTGCAGAAAAACAAATTACCCTCTAAAACTTATACGATAACTCATGGATAGAATTAATTTATTATCTCAAACAGATTTTCCATTGTCGGAAAAAACATTGGATGTGATGCAGAACCAGACGCTATTAGTTGAAAAACTTTCAGCACTTGGCGGAACGGATTATATAATTTCAGGTTGCGATGTTGCGGATGACGTAGCCACGGACGGATTTATAGTAATAGCAGGTGAGCCTATGCCATTTGTTGGAGGAGCTGTAAAGGATCATATTAAAATTATTGAAACCAAAGAAGCAGTTGCAGCTTTTGGTAAAAATTATATTGATGCCTATGTATCACGCTATGCAACTTTTACCGATGATGAAGCACTTGCCTTTTCGGACTATAGCAAAGTAAAAAGCACAAAAGATTTATACGAAACCATCCAAGGCATACAAGGATCACCTCCAGGAGTAAGTGAAGATTGGTTTGGTTTGTTAGATAAAATTCCTGCAAATTATATGTTGTGTGATGGTCGAGCTTTGAATAAAGCAGATTACCCAATATTGTATGATAATATTGGAACTACTCACGGTTCCGTTGGTGATTTGCAATTTAAACTTCCTGATTGTGGTGCACGATTTACAGCTGCTTATGATAGCGACAATGTAGATCATGATGCTATCGGTAAAAAGGGAGGTGCCACAACCGTTACGCTGACACAAGCACAAATGCCGAATTTGAAATTTTCCGTAACGGCAGATCAAGATTATGGAGGAAATGGCTCAACGTTGGCTCTTGGTGGTGGTGGATCACCAGATGTTAGTGTTGACACAAATACAATTGGGCAAAATGATTCCGTTGAAAATCGACCACAATTTATAACTGCAGCAAAAATTATTAAAGTAAAATATTAAGATATGTATACAACCATTGAAGATTTAATAGAAGCATTTGAAAGTGGTGATAAACCAAGTTCTGGAGACTTTGAGAACCTTATACGTTCTTTATGGCATAAGTCTGAAAAGTTAAGCCTTGAAGATATTGAGGGGCTGTCTACTTTGTTTTTTGAGAAGATTGACAGTACTACTTTTGATGCTGCCGTTCAAGATCTACAAACAGCTATTGCAGCCTTGCAGTCTGGTGAGGCTACTAGAGCGTTTCAAAACCAAGCTGCTGCCACAGCTAAATGGGTAGAACTAGACGGTGCAGGAAATACTCCTACAGATGGTATTACAGCTATCTTGATAGATGAGAAAGAGATTCATTCTTGGGACGGTTCTGTAGGAGCTAAGACTGTTTGGGTTAAGGATTTTATTTATAGTATCGAAACCACAAAAACAAAAAACACATATTTAATTGATAAAAATCCCGAAACCGTTGGCTTTCCTGATTCGGGTTGTGTTTTTTCTGGCGAATACAATGACGGAGCTGGTCGTCGTTTATGGATTAAATCCGCTGGGGGCACTATAACATGGTTTCTTTCTCGTGAAGATTTTGATATTTTTTTAGCTCAAACAGTCCCAGATCTACCAGTTCTTTATCGAACTCATGTAGATAAAAATCCTGAGAATCTTGGAACCCCACCCACTGGAGGAATTTGGAAAGGAGTGTATAAAAAGGACGGGACAAACTACCAAAATTGGGAAAAAACTCCTTCGGGTGTTATCACTTGGTTTCCGTTACCTAAAAAAGACACTACTCTTGATACTGATTTTTCTGTAGTTCGATTTGGTTTAGTTGCTGACACCCATTGCGGGAAGCCAACGAACAAAATAGGCTTAAAATACTTCCAGGACACACTATCGATGATGAATAGGTTACCTCTCGACTTTTTTATACATCTGGGAGATATGATCGATAAAGACGCTGCAAGTAAATCTCTAGCTTTACAATTATTTAATAAAACCCTTCAATTTCTAGGCTGTCAAAAATATTTAGCGCTTGGGAACCATGATGGAGTTAACGACAACTTACAAGGGGTAAATGAACTTTATTCATATGTAGATGATTCATTTTATGGAGACACCGATACTTACAATCATCCTGTAGATAAACTAGGCTATTACCACGTAAATGTAAGGGGGATTGATTTATTTGTGTTAAATACAAATCAAGACTCGCTTGCTGATGATGGGGATTGGAAGTTAGATGATGTTCAGGAAGCTTGGCTGCAATCTGAATTAAACGCATTGGCAGGAGCAGACAAAAGAGTATTGATTTGCTCACATGTGTCGTTTGCCGAAACAGCAGCTTCAAAATACCAGCGAGTCAGCACGGTTCAGCAGTTAAGAATTCAGGCTATGCTTGAAGTGTGGGAAGCGGCTCATGGTATTGTTTTGGGAGTTTTTAATGGACATCAGCACGCTAACTATAATTACACTATCAACGGAATTGAGTATATAGCCTTCGAGGCTCAAATGCGAGATGTTGATTATATCGGTTCTATCACTAAAATGGCATTCTCACACATATCGTGGAATGAAACCACAAAAATATTTAAAATTGAAGGCTATGGAATGCAGAGTAATTATGAATTTGATTATTCTGATAAAGTCTAATAACTTGATCGATTTTCAAAAATAATAGTACTAATTACTAGGATATAATGACTCTGAAATTTGATTAATGAAATGAGTACAGCCAGTAATAAGGATGATAAAATGGTCACTATCTCCATTATCAATTTTAGCATTACTTACTCTTACATAGTTGTCAGTTTGTTTAATATAATTTTTATAAAATTTTTCCCCTTGTAATTCTTGAATGTCTAATATTAATTGACCTGTTGTATGAACTAGTTTATTCCTTATTTCGATAAGCTTAATTACAAATTGTCTAGCTTCATTGGAAATGATATTAAGCTCGGCACATAAGTGAACGGTATTCATAAATTCCTGTTTCCCTAAATACTTATTAGCTGGGTCAAGGCCAAGCTTAATTCCAATAGCTCTTTTTGTTGAAGTCTCTAATATGCTAACAATTTTTAAAAACCTACCCCAGCTATCGCCAGTGTGTACTCTTTCTAGAAAGAGAATTAATTCCATTCCAGAAATTGACTCAAAGTTTTGTTCGTTAATTTCAAGCATATATAATTTTTTTATTTGAAAAGATTTAAAATTAAATAAATAAGATGACTTAAAAAAATAAATTTGAAAACCAAGTGGGAGAGGTAAAAAGCCCTCCAGTTTTAAAAAATTCCTACACCTTTTAAACAAACGAGCCAACGGCTACTGGAGGACTAAAGTCTTCTGGTTGTCGTTGGCTTGTTGTGTTTTGGTGTAGGAGTAGCAAATATAGTATTAATAAATAAAAATAGAATGAATAAGTACCATCAAATTCTTGATAAAATAGTTTCAGAAGGAAACTTGCAAGAAAACAAAAAAGGAAAAATTAAGTATCTCTTAAATGAGAAAGTAGAATTGCAGGCGATAGACCTATTGGAGATACTGGAAGGTCAGCAAATAGCACGTAATAAACTAAAGGCAGAACTAGATCTGTTTACTCTTGGAGTAGACAGGGTAAAAGAGTACAACGAGGTGGGTGTGCAATGGTGGGATTATTGTGGTGAATACCTGGTTAATTCATACCCAAAATATTTTGAGCATTTACCTGAATTAACAGAAAAGATAAACAGGGAGCTGAGAAGCTCTAAGAACTATGTGTTATTCTTAGGAGAAAACGGAGTACAAACCAACCAACAGCCCTGTGTTAGTTTGATACAGTTTCAGATAGGTAACAACGAGTTAGAAATCACGGCTTATTTAAGAAGCTCTGACGCATCTTTAGGGTTGCCATCGGATATATACGACCTTTTTCTTATTTCAACCAAAATACAGTGTCGTTTGAAAGGAATAACGCTAATGTTAGCTAATGTACACATCTACGAAAACAATGTTACTAAGACTAAGAGGTTGTTGAGGGGTGAGGATGTTAAGTTTAATTTGAATGTGTGAGGTGTTTAAATGATATTTAAACAATCTTTAAAATAAATGTACAATTCGTTTTTTAAAAATGTACTTTTCGTTTTTGCGATTATACTTGGTAATCTGTGATTATTAAGTTAGCACTTAGCTTAATTTATTTAGGTTTTGTTTCTTGTCGAACTAAAAATAATAAATAAGATTAAGCGGACATAATAAACACTCACAAAACTTTGGAGTTTAGAATCAAAACCCACATTAAGTTTATGCGGTGTCCTGTGTAGTTTATTCTTAGTATTTATCCATATCTAACTCGTTAAATGATTTTATTTCAGATAGTAGAATAGTTTTTTGTATGGTTATATTGGTCCAAGTATCCTTAAATATTTCTTCACCTCCTTTATCATTTTCATTTATGTTTTTTTGATAAAGTTTTTTCTTTGTCAAAAAATTAATACTTGTTTGTGATCTAATTACTGCACCACCGTATGAAGAGTCAAATTCTATAAGCTCTAAGTCATTTTTTTTTAATTCTAAATTGGTATTTCCAATATCCATATCTACCATGTGAATAATAGAAAAATAATTTGTTTTTTTTCTGTTAAGATTGACAGTTCAGGTGGGAAGTATATACCGCCATCTTCGTTTTCTGATGAAAAACAATTATGGTTTTCAATAAGTAACTTAAAAAAGTCATTACCTTGATTTAATAAGACGATAATTCCTCTATTATTTCTATCTACAATCCCTTTGTGTTCATCTCTGACAAATTTTGATTTTTGAGTTCCTTTGATAATTAAAACACAATCCTTTAATCCATCTTTATTTAAGTCCCCAAAATGTTTGCTAAACAATTTGTAGTTAAGTGGAATGAAATCTTCTAAATTCTGTGAAGATTTAGATTCTTTATAATTGATTAAATATTCAATTCTAGGAATAATGAATTCAGCCTTTTGCTGATTTTTAAACATTTTGTCATCTAGACCATTTCCTAAGCCTGAATTTAGATTATCTATATTTTCAAACTCTTTTTCTTTTTTAGTTATCCACTTAATTTG
This sequence comes from uncultured Flavobacteriaceae bacterium, assembly GCA_943789365.1. GTDB lineage: Bacteria > Bacteroidota > Bacteroidia > Flavobacteriales > Flavobacteriaceae > Flavicella. The sequence goes on from CALSTV010000001.1 coordinate 2,669,676, forward strand.
CTCCGTTTTTAATACTATTTTTTCATTTTCAGTAAGAGCCTTTCTTAAAGAGTTATAAACTAGATTTAAAAGATTATCGGATTTTTTTAGATATTCAATAGAACAAGAAAACATTTTATCTCCATTATCAAGACATAATTGGTTTTCTGATTTTATTTCTTTTAATGTATCAGAAAAGTTTTGACTGAAAGATAAATTTACACCAATTATTACTGTAAAGATTATTCTTGTAATCATGAATTAGATTGTTTTTTTTGCAATTACACACAACGGTTAGTATATGAAAAGTTGCGCTTTTGAAAACGTAATTTTCCGATGTTAATTTTTAAGTTCTTTATGTTTTTGAAACATTTTATTTAAAAGAATTAAGCAATTTTTTTATACCCATTATTGTGTTATCGTGCTTTTCAAACTATCAAATTCAATCAGTCCAAATTCTCATTCCAATATAATTTCTTTAGATAAAGTTTTTACCTCTCTTAGCAAAAGAGGTAAGGCTGGAAACATCATTTGTCCATGATTGGAGCCATCTAATTCAAAAATTCGAACACGTTTATGTCCAGCAACCTTCATCATTCTCATCATATATGCATTCTCCTCATATCTGCCTAACATTTCAAGCTCCCTATCTCCCGTAATGATTAATAGAGCTGGTGCATCCGCTCTCACATAAAATAATGGAGCCATTTCATCAATAATTGGCTGTTCTCCTGGAATCCCACTTTCTTTACGAACAGTAAAATGCGTTATAGCATGTCCAGAAAATGGAATTAATCCAGCAATTTTATTTGCATCAATATCATGTGCTGCTAAATATTTTTTATCCATACCTACCATGTACGTGAGGTAGCCACCTGCTGACATTCCTGATACAAATATAAGAGAAGGGTTACCACCATATTTTTTAATATTTTTAAATGCCCAAGCTGCTGCTGCTGCTGCATCCTTAATACACTCCGAACTTTTCACATTTGGTGACAATCTATACTCAACACCAACAACTGCAACTCCTTTGTTTTTAAGATACTCTGGTATCTCACGCTTTCCACCAGTTAAACCACCTCCATGAAACCACACTATTGTTGGGAAATTCTCAATACCTGTTGGATAATAGAAGTCAACTACACACATCTGCTGCATATACTCATCACCCTCCATTATATCTGTGTTGTAATAATGAATTGAAGTTTCTGTTTTGTAATTATTTTTTTCTTGAGCGAAAACACTAGACATTAATAATGTAAGTGTGAAAACTATTATTATTCTTAAGTTCATAATTTACTCTAAATGGATTTTTTAAAAATATTGTTTTCTGCCCAATCCATTGCTCTGCATGAACGGTTTTCTTTAATTAGCTATTTATTAATTTTACTAAGCAACAAGAGGAGAACTAAAACGGTTTTAAGACTTTCGGATCTCATATACGTATAAACACCGGAGATTCTTGGCTTGTGCGGGAGCGAGACGCAAGTCCCGTTCCAGAATAAACTTGAGTGCCCGAGCTACGAGTTGCCCAACCGAGCGCTGCGTGCGCATTACTGCAAGGCAAGCCTAGCCGTATTTATCCGAGTTATTGATTGATATTTAAAGTTACAATTTTAAAATTAAGCCCGAGAAAAGCTCTGGTTTTTATACTTAGTTGTAGCTATTTTTTATATTTGATTTTTCGTTTAATTATTGAATTGACCTTTTCTTCATCCTGATACTTTAGATTTGTTACTCGTTCAGTCCAATTCCCTTTTTTATCATACTTGTAATCTATAAATAACCTTGAATTAGCCTCTAAAGGTGCGGTTGCGACATATTGCTCAATTATGTCTCCAAAATCGTTTTTCTTAATTATGTAGTTCAAATTTATATTGTCCTTTCGAGAGGCAACTTGAACACTATCCGAATCATAAAGTTTATAATCAAAACTGTTGTTGATATAATCGTATTTAGCGGTTGCAAGACCTGAGTAGAGACCACTTGCCGTTAATGTATTAATCGAAATGGGATTTCTTAGACTGTCATATTCTATTATTAATTTTTCCTTTAAACTTCCATCGTTATACAGTATTTTCATCACCTTGAGGCGCTCTGAGTAAGTATAATCAATATTTGTCTTTTTCCATCCAATGGAGCGGTGTTTAAAATTTTCTCTAGATTTTATTATTCTATTTAAACTATCTAAAATGAATATTTCCTTAGAAATTATTTCTTCGTCTCTTTTAAGTTCAGACTTTATATGGTCTGAATTTCTAAAGTCATATGTCGTTACATCTACGAATCTATCGTCATCATCAGGGTTATAAACTTTTGTGACAGTTATTTCTTTTGCTTCACCATTTTTGAGAATATATTCCTCAGGGGGATTGACATTACTAAAAATCTCTCTAAAAATTGATGTCTGTGCATTACTAGTTGTACAGATTAGAAGTAAAAAAAATAGTATCGTGTTTTTCATAAAAATTAGCTACAACGTTTTTGTGTATGATTAGTGGCGTGTTTAAGCAACTAATTTAGCAAATAAAAACCGAATAGAAAATCCGCGAGGATTTTCGTAAGTAGGCGAGAACCAGCCATTAATTATACACGGTGTGTGTGCTCTGCATGAGCAGCAGCCCACCAACCTTAAGGTTTGATTAAATTTTAAAATTGCAACAAAAAGTTGATAAAAGCAAGATAAAATTGAATCTAAAAGTTGGTGTGTAGTTTTCTAGAGGGTTTGAGTCCCTTATACACTCAGGTAACGCTGGGAAGTATTAGCACGTGACAAGCATGCTATCCGTGAGGATGGGAGTGAAGGCAGTCAAACGGCAAAGTCTGGTTCTGACGAACAGGAACCGCATAAGAGGCTTATAATCTCGGGTAAGTAACCACATAATTACAACGCCCTACATTCAAGAGGGATTATAAGTAGATGCGGCAGATATTAGACGGCGTAAAACCAAGACAAGCCTACGCTTGGAGTAGAACCAATATGGGAGGATGGGCAGTAGCTCAAAGTCCGATTTTAGGAACTACTATTACCAAACAACGATTGGTAAAAAGAGGTTACATAGCAATGGCTAACTACTACAGAAAATAGCATCAATACTGAACCGCCGTATACGATACCCGTACGTACGGTGGTGTGAGAGGCGCACTCTGCTCAATTATGGGCAGAGCCGTCTACTCGATTACCCTTTGTTATTTTTTCAGTTCGCAAGTTTATAATTATTCACGAGTACAGACGCTGATATGTGTAAAATTCGTTCTAATTCTCGTATCATTTCTACAGTCAACCTTTTCTTTTTATTCAAGATTTCCGATACTCTGCTTTTTCCACCAATTACTCCTACTAAATCTTTCTGTTTAAGATTCATTTCCTCCATTCGGATTTTAATTGCCTCAATTGGGTCAGGTAGTCCAATAGGGTAATGCTTATTTTCGTAATTGTCAATTAACAACGATAAGATTTCTGCTTCATCTCCTTCTTTTGAATTAGGTGTAGCATCAAAGATTAACTCAAGTCTTTCGAGAGCTTTGTCGTAGTCTTTTTCCGTTTTGATAGGTTTGATTTCCATAATTCAATATTTTAAATTGTGTCAGCATCAATTTTATCATATTCAGCGTGAGTTCCAATAAATCGAATAAACGCCCATTGTCTGACATAGTTAAACTTTACAATAAGTCGATATGAATTTCCTTTAATATTAAAAACTACTCTGCTATCTTTTAAGATACTTGCGTTGATATAGGTTTCTTTAACCTCATTCGGGGAATTCCAGTTTGAGTTTTTTGCAGTTTCGTACCAAGTTTTCAGATATTGTTCCGAATCTGCGTGTTTTTCCCAAAATTCACGCAAAGTTTTTCTCGCTATTATTCGCTTCATATTTCATTATCTAATGCAAATATAAACTAATAGTTCTCAAAACACGAACTTTTACGAGTTTTTTTAATAAAGGGTAACGTTTCGTGTATGGTGTCGTAGCATCCCGAAGGGTGCTATGCACTATACACATTGTGTGTGCTCTGCATGAGCAGGAGCACACCAACCGTAAGGTTTGATTAAGTTTTAAAATTGCAACAAAAAGTTGATAAAAGCAAGATAAAATTGAATCTAAAAGTTGGTGTGTAGCTTTCTAGAGGGTTTGAGTCCCTTATACACTCAGGTAACGCTGGGAAGTATTAGCAGGTGACAAGCTTGCCATCCGTGAGGATGGGAGTGAAGGCAGTCAAACGGCAAAGTCTGGTTCCGACGAACAGGAATCGCATAAGAGGCTTATAATTTTGGGTAAGCAAGCACATAATTGCAACGTCCTACGTTCAAGAGGAATTATAAGTAGATGCGGCGGATATTAGACGGCGTAAAACCAGGACAAGCCTACGCTTGGAGTAGAACCAATATGGGAGGATGGGCAGTAGCTCAAAGTCCAATTCTAGGCACTACAATAACCAAACAACGATTGGCAAAACGCGGTTACATAACCATGGCAAATTACTACAGAAAATAGCATCAATACTGAACCGCCGTATACGAGACCCGTACGTACGGTGGTGTGAGAGGCGCACTCTGCTCATTTACGGGCAGAGCCGTCTACTCGATTAGCAAACGTTTATTCTATTCTTTTTATAAGTTTTGTTGCATTATAGCCTTCTTCTCCATTGCTTACCATCTCACTTGGACCGTAATGTCTCATTAGGACATTGAACTTTCCTGTAGTATTTCCTTCACGGATTGGAATATTATTTGGTTGCCCGTCACATCCAAATCGGATCGTATAAGTTCCATCTGCATTTTTAACAGGATTCATTTCACTTGAAATGTTGGCAACATCGTTAAACATGTAGCCATCGCCATTGTATACTGTAGCGGACCAAAAGTATACTGCTTCTGGATCTGCAAATGTCATTTCATAACAGCCTTCAGGACTCATATAAGCGCTTGTTTGGTAGATGTTATCTTCAACCATAGCACCGCCCCATCCGCCGGCTACACCAACGTAATTCATATAGGTAGTTTGGCCACTTTCCTTATTTCCAAATGCTTTAGATTGGTCATAACCATCGCTAAAGTCTAGATTTCCAGCTTCTTCTACTTTAGCAAAGGATTCCATGTCCCAATTCTTAACTGCGAATGGCTTTGCGCTGCTAGCTTCAGCTTTAATGTTTCTACGTGTTGCATCGTCTAAAGCTCTTACAATCACAAACGCATGGTCTGTTTTAGCAGTGAGCTTATGCCGACCAGGTCCATAGGTCATAAGCTGTGTTTCGTGGTTTTCATCTACTACCTGTATAGTTACATATTTATCTGTTTCTGGAATGGTAACATAAATGCCATCTGTCATATCAAATACAGATGTTGAATAATAGGTATCTCTGTTCATACAATTAAGATACGAAAAATCATAAAAAACATCATCAAATTATTTGGAAAAGATAGGTGGGATATTAGACCGTCTGACGTTTTTGTGTATGATTAGTGTGGGAGGTAGACAATGATTAAATTGTCAGCCGAGCCATAAGCTTATACTTATTTTGTGTTTTTAACTTGTCGACCTAAAAATAATTAAATAAGTGTAAGCGATACAAAAAAGAAACCAAAAATTTGGGCTAAACCATAAAAACCCACATTAATTTTATGCGGTGTTGGCAAATTGTTGTTTTCTATAATTCATGTACTATAAAGATTCAGAGTGTAATTAAAAACATTATGAATAGTCCTAATTCGACTTTTAGTTAAATGATTAAATTCCCTCATTTTTTTAGTTAGAACCTTTTACTTTGGTAGTAATTATGTTTTATTTAAATGATATTACTGTATTTTGTTAGCTAAATCAGATTTAAGTTTTTTAGTAAAACTTATTGCACCAGCAGAATTCAAATGATGTTCATCATTTCTAAAGTTATTGGGGCAGTCCCAGTCACTATAATCTAAAAAAAGAATATCTGAATATTTATTTTTGTATATATTATAGAAGTAATTGGTATCATAAAATAACTCTTTACTATACATTGGCATATATAAAAATATAAGTTTAATTTTTTTTTCTTTACATATTTGTATTATTTTATTTAGATATCTATAATTAACAGCATTACCAGATTCACTCCATTTGGGCATAATATATGTAAGCTTCCCTTAATTAGAACTGTTTGATTTTCCAAATATATACTTTTTTACGTTTTAAAATAAATTGGTTTATCTTCATTATAAATATTTAAACCAATCTATTTTAAAATGAGCCCAGCGGCAGCGACGCGTTTTTTTTCGGCGTACTTAATTGGTGGTATTTTACCTAAAGCATCATGTGGGCGGTAATGATTATAGTCATTCATCCAAATTTGAGTTTGCGCTCTTACTTGATCTAAATTTTCAAAAATGTATTTATTCAAAACACCTCGCCTATAACTTCCATTAAATCTTTCTATAAAAGCATTTTGAGTGGGTTTACCTGGTTGTATATATTTAAAGTCTATTTCGTGCATAGTACTCCATTGAGATGTTATGTTTGCTATGAATTCTGGTCCGTTATCCATTCTGATGCGCTTTGGCTTACCTCTTTTATGTATCAAATGATTCAGGACCCAAAGGATGCGATTACTAGGCAAAGAATAATCTATCTCTATAAAAAGGATTTCTCTATTATAATCATCAATAACATTAAAACCTCTAAAGCGTCTACTGTTGTCTAATACATCGGTAACAAAATCCATACTCCATGTATGGTTTAATTCTTTAGGAACCTCCAAAGGTTCTTTTACGCGTGCTGGCAGTCTCTTTTTTGCCTTTCTACGCAAAGACAACCCTAAGGATTTATAAACTCGGTATACTCGTTTATGATTCCATGGCTTTCCTTCATTGCGCAAACGATTATAAGCTTTCCAAAACCCTTCTTCTGAGTGTTGTTCTGCCTTTTCTTTTAAAGCCGATTCAATTTCTGAATCCTCTTTGACTAATGGCTGGTAATAATAAACACTTTTACTCAGATTTAAAATACGGCACGCCCTACTTATGCCATAATCAATAAACTCTTTGACCAGAAGCCGTTTCAGGTAGGGCTTTATAGCTTTTTTTCAATGATCTCTTTTGCTAGCTGATGATCTAAAGCCAAACTTGAATACATTTGTTTGAGTCTACGATTCTCCTCTTCTAAAGTTTTTAGCTTTTTAAGCTCTTTAGAATTCATACCTGCATACTTAGAACGCCACTTATAAAAGGTAGCAGAACTAATACCATGCGCTCTGGAAATATCTGAAATAGATTTCCCGTGATCAAACTCCTTTAGAATAGAAGCTATTTGTTGTGGACTAAATTTACTTTTTCTCATAATTACTGTTTAAAGTTAAGATTATTTTTCTACTTATAAACAGTTCGGTTTTTGGGGAAGCTTACATATAAGGTTCTTTTTTTCTTTCAAAAAAACCAGTATTAGGTTTTATACCTTCCATAGTCAGATAAATTATGAGGAATATTTCTAAAAACTTTTGAACTAATAAATTTAACGCGTCAGATTTATTATTAGCATATATTTCCCAATCTTCAGACGACAAAAAAGGAAAATACAAAGGTAAAAAACGAGACATTTCGTTTTTACTGTAGTATTTAGAATCAGTATTTTTTTGAATGTCTGTAGGAGCAAACTGTAAAAACAAAGTATCTATTTGTGAATTTTCTTTTACTATTTTTTTAACTTTGAGATAAGTAAATAAATACCTTTCTGAAGCAGCAGCTAAATTAGATGCTGAAGGGTAATATTTAGGATCTATACCTCTCTGTATATGAGAGGCTCCCATAAATAGAACATTTTTATTACTAGGTAATTCTCCACGAAATTGATTTTTGTAGAAAATAAATCGAAACATAAATAAAAATACAAGTATAAATATTAAAGATAGGATTAGTATACTTGTTTTTAGTATAAAAGCGTTTAATTTCGTTGATCATCATGTTAAAATTGAAAATAAATAAATTCTTGTTGGTTACCACCTAACCAAGTAATAAAAAAATATTTAAAATAAAGTAAAAGACGTATCTTATAATTGGTTTTTTATTTTTAACAATACTAGCAAATTGCAAATTGTTCATTTTCTACCAATTGTAAGCTTCCCCAAAAACCGAACTGTTTATAAGTAGAAAAATAATCTTAACTTTAAACAGTAATTATGAGAAAAAGTAAATTTAGTCCACAACAAATAGCTTCTATTCTAAAGGAGTTTGATCACGGGAAATCTATTTCAGATATTTCCAGAGCGCATGGTATTAGTTCTGCTACCTTTTATAAGTGGCGTTCTAAGTATGCAGGTATGAATTCTAAAGAGCTTAAAAAGCTAAAAACTTTAGAAGAGGAGAATCGTAGACTCAAACAAATGTATTCAAGTTTGGCTTTAGATCATCAGCTAGCAAAAGAGATCATTGAAAAAAAGCTATAAAGCCCTACCTGAAACGGCTTCTGGTCAAAGAGTTTATTGATTATGGCATAAGTAGGGCGTGCCGTATTTTAAATCTGAGTAAAAGTGTTTATTATTACCAGCCATTAGTCAAAGAGGATTCAGAAATTGAATCGGCTTTAAAAGAAAAGGCAGAACAACACTCAGAAGAAGGGTTTTGGAAAGCTTATAATCGTTTGCGCAATGAAGGAAAGCCATGGAATCATAAACGAGTATACCGAGTTTATAAATCCTTAGGGTTGTCTTTGCGTAGAAAGGCAAAAAAGAGACTGCCAGCACGCGTAAAAGAACCTTTGGAGGTTCCTAAAGAATTAAACCATACATGGAGTATGGATTTTGTTACCGATGTATTAGACAACAGTAGACGCTTTAGAGGTTTTAATGTTATTGATGATTATAATAGAGAAATCCTTTTTATAGAGATAGATTATTCTTTGCCTAGTAATCGCATCCTTTGGGTCCTGAATCATTTGATACATAAAAGAGGTAAGCCAAAGCGCATCAGAATGGATAACGGACCAGAATTCATAGCAAACATAACATCTCAATGGAGTACTATGCACGAAATAGACTTTAAATATATACAACCAGGTAAACCCACTCAAAATGCTTTTATAGAAAGATTTAATGGAAGTTATAGGCGAGGTGTTTTGAATAAATACATTTTTGAAAATTTAGATCAAGTAAGAGCGCAAACTCAAATTTGGATGAATGACTATAATCATTACCGCCCACATGATGCTTTAGGTAAAATACCACCAATTAAGTACGCCGAAAAAAAACGCGTCGCTGCCGCTGGGCTCATTTTAAAATAGATTGGTTTAAATATTTATAATGAAGATAAACCAATTTATTTTAAAACGTAAAAAAGTATATATTTGGAAAATCAAACAGTTCTAATTAAGGGAAGCTTACACAATCCATTCAATAGAAATAAACAAAATAATAAGAAATACAGTTATAACTCCATTTCTTCTACCTGAAAAATTAGGAATTTCAAATAGTGATAATGAAAATATTTCAGAAATATAATTTATTGCATGCATAATATTATCAGCTCTAAAGAATATCCAAGAAAAAACAATCATCGTAAAAGTTGTAATAATTCCAAAGAACTCTTTCATTTGAGGGAGACTTCTCCCAGCAGCAATCTCTCCTATATTATTCCGATTAGTATTAAACAGCATTAGCGGTAAGAAGTATAGTGCATTTAGAGCCCCCCAAATAACAAAAGTCCAATTTGCACCATGCCAAAACCCACTAACTATAAAAATTATAAATGTATTTCTTATTTTCATTGATGTCCCACCACGACTTCCTCCTAATGGGATGTATAAGTAGTCTCTAAACCAAGTTGAAAGAGATATGTGCCATCGTCTCCAAAATTCTGCTATATCTCTTGAGAAGTATGGGAAGGCAAAGTTTTGCATCAGGTTGAATCCAAACAAACGAGATGTTCCAATTGCGATATCAGAATAGCCAGAGAAGTCACCATAGATTTGAAAAGTAAAAAACAGAGCGCCAAGAACTAAAGTACTCCCTCCGTAATCGGCTGAATTATTAAATATCTCATTTGCGTACTGAGCACAATTATCTGCTATGACAATCTTTTTAAATAACCCCCATAGAATTTGACGCATTCCATCTACAGCTTTAGAATAATCGAATTGTCGCTTTTTATAGAACTGTGGCAAAAGGTTTGTAGCCCTTTCAATCGGTCCCGCTACTAGTTGAGGAAAGAAGCTCACGAAAGCTGAAAAAGCAACAATGTCTTTAGTCGGTTCAAGTTTTCTTTTGTAAACATCAATAGTGTAACTCAATGTTTGGAAAGTATAGAAGCTGATTCCTACGGGCAATATGATATTTAAAGAATTGGCGTTGATTTCCATTCCGAAAAATGAAAAGGCAGAAATGAAATTGTCAAGAAAGAAATTGTAGTACTTAAAGAATCCTAAAAATCCAAGATTAACAGCAATGCTTGTCCAAAGCAGAATTTTTCTTTTTAGTACTCTTTCTTCTTTTGATAAGAGCACGCCTATAGAATAGTCAACTACTGTGCTGAAAACAATCAAAGACAAAAACCGCCAATCCCACCAACCATAGAAAGTATAGCTAGCGATTACAATTAGAAAGTTCTGAAGTTTTAAGTTTTTGTTCGTTACAAACCAAAAGAGAATAAAAACTATTGGCAAAAAAACAGCAAAATCGAGAGAGTTAAAAAGCATTTTTCAGTTTAAGGTAAGAAAATAATTAATTGAATGGTTTGTTAGTTTTTAATGACACACAACGTTCTGTGTATGGTGTCGTAGCATCCCGAAGGGTGCTATGCACTATACACTTTGTGTGTGCTCTGCATGAGCAGCTGCCCACCAACCGTAAGGTTTGATTAAATTTTAAAATTGCAACAAAAAGTTGATAAAAGCAAGATAAAATTGAATCTAAAAGTTGGTGTGTAGTTTTCTAGAGGGTTTGAGTCCCTTATACACTCAGGTAACGCTGGGAAGTATTAGCACGTGACAAGCTCGCTATCTGTGAGGATGGGAGTGAAGGCAGTCAAACGTCGCAAAGGAGTACCGCAAGGTTCACCGTTAAGTCAGCTGTTATCAAATATCTTGCTCAATGAGTTGGATAAGGAGTTGGTAAAAAGAGGACTGCGCTATGTACGCTACGCCGATGATTTTAGTATCTATGCCAAGAGTGAACGAGCAGCAAAGCGTATAGGTAATAGCATTTACAAGTTCTTAAAGAGCAAGTTACAATTGCCTATCAATAGAGAAAAGAGTGGCATACGTCGTCCCAAAGACTTCCAAATGCTAGGCTTTGGTTTTGTACCGACCTACAAAAAAGGAGAGAAAGGGAAATACCAAGCGGTGGTAGTTAAACAAAAATGGCAACATTTTAAGAAAAATCTAAAAGAGTTGACCCGTAAAACTACGCCCATGAGCTTCGACGAACGTATCTCACGCTTGAATCTCTGCATTCGAGGTTGGATAAATTACTTTAAGCCAGCATCCATTTACGGAAAACTCAAGAAGTTAGACGAATGGTTGCGTAACCGCTTACGCTATTGTATATGGCACCACTGGAAGAAACGCGAACGCAAAAGAAAGAATCTGATACGTTTAGGCGTAAAACCAGGACAAGCCTACGCTTGGAGTAGAACCAATATGGGAGGATGGGCAGTAGCTCAAAGTCCAATTCTAGGCACTACAATAACCAAACAACGATTGGCAAAACGCGGTTACATAGCCATGGCAAATTACTACAGAAAATAGCATCAATGCTGAACCGCCGTATACGAGACCCGTACGTACGGTGGTGTGAGAGGCGCACTCTGCTCATTTACGGGCAGAGCCGTCTACTCGATTAGCCACAGGTTTTTTATTTTTCTATCGAAGTTTCCCATCCGTCATAGTCACCATTTAGTTCTTGGGATTTTTCCCATAGTTCTATAGTGTATTCGTCAATTTCGTCATATCCGACTTTGTCAACTCTTGAAATTGAAATGACAAATTTGTATTCATTTGGCTGTTCAGTTTTGCCTTTATTTTTTGTTTCAAATCCTAAACTGGTCGTAAAACTCTCAAACTGGTCGAGTTCATTTTGTGTCTTAAAATAAATCCAATGGAAAACTTCTCTCGCTTTGGTTAAGTCGTCTCCTCCTTTTTCAAGTTGTTCAAGAACACGTCTGTTTTGGATTACTTGCATTTGTCTTGGTAAAGGATACAAAAAGTCAAAATATCCACTCCACTCTTTATCGGGTTTATGTCCAAAATCAAACTCATACTTTGGAAATGCTGTCATTTTCGAGGAAACTTCTTTTTCCATTAGAATCGTGTTTTCCCCGAAAAAATAAAGGTCTCGAAATCCGTTTGAGGTCAAGCGACCTGCAAATGTGTAATTCAGTTTATTGCTATCAAATGCTTTTATTATTGCATCTTCTATTTCCCATAATTCGTCTGCGTCTTCATTACTTGAAAGTCCATTTTCTTTAGGGTTTGGCATTTTAATAGAAACATAAACAACATTTTCTTGTCCATTTATTGGTGCAATGTTCATTAAGTTCAAATCGGTCGCAATAGAACTCAATTTGTCATTTACGTTTGAAAAGTAAAAAGTCCAATCTGGCTGGTAATCAGATTTCTTTTCTGTCTGTCCGAATAGTTTACTTAAAAATCCCATTATCAGTATTAAGGTCAATATTTTTCGCATTCGTTTTTTTCAACTTGTGGGTAACGACTTGTATATGAAAAGTAGCAGACTAAATAAGCTATAACTTTCAATTTAAAAACAAAGGTAACAGAAAAGCACAAACTTTCTAGCTTGCACTTAACTGCTATTTTTTATATACCGTGTTAGCAAATGTGCTTATCCTACTTATCTTAAAGGTTTAAACTTGTTTAAGGTAAAGTATCTCTATCAGAGCGCAAATGTGCTAATACGTTGTCTTTTTCTATAGTTATACTCAAATCACCATCATCATTTTTAATGATTCTTCCTTCAGGAATAGCGACACTTACCAACTCACCATTATATCTTTCATAAGAATCATATAAAAGAATTTCTTCTCCACCTTCTAGTTGAAAAGTGAAATACGCTCTTTCTGAAGGTATAGCTCTTATTAAATCTAAATTAGGATTCCATCTATTCTGATCAAGGGCAATGGATTGATGTTGATTTCCTTTAGTGTCAGGCCAGTTATCTGATAATAATAAAATTTTGGGAAAAGTATAAGATTCTGTACCTATAAATTGTCCGTCTTTTATACCTCCAATGGTTATTTTTACATTGTCATGTTCAATACCACTTTTATTACCTATCAAAAATTCAAAACCAATTTTATCTCCTTCTGGATCGGATATATCACAAGAGGTTAAAATAACTAAGAAACTAACGAATATTATTACTTTTTTCATCATAAATGATTTTTTTATTCTTACACAATTATTATACCTAATATAATTTATTAAAGCTTGTAACAAGCAGGAACGGTTCTTCTTACGCAAGGACTGTACCAAGTGTATCTAAAAGAATATCCCCACCAATTAAAAGTACGTTGCTCTGACCAAGGCAAATCATTACTACCACAGTCTGAATAATCATATTGAGTACTAGGTAAATATTTGGTGTTAGTACGTATTGGTCCCTTAATATAAACAGGTGTATTTACATCTGTATTCAATATTTTTGTTCTTATTTCAGCATCTGTATAATTACGAGTAAGACGATTTTCAGGGAATCTATCTTCTTCTTCCTTAACAATAAAACAACTTTTATTATTCACATAATCACGAGCAATTCTTTTTAAGGTAGAAGTACTCGGTTTTCTAAGTCCTACTGTCCAACGCCAAATTTTTCTGTAACGTGTATTGTCATTCCATATTTTTCTACCTATGGCGTTGTTGTGGTAGTCCATTTCTCTTCCATCTACAGGGTTATCTCCGCATACTTCATTGGCATATCCTACTGCCTCGGCAAATTTTATGCGTTTGTGTTTAGAACTAACGGTATAATAATATTGAGCTAGTAAAGAACTCATTAAAATATGTCTATAAGTATCTCTTCTAGAATTGTCCTCAGCCAAATGTCCATAGTAATTCGTAGAAGATGTCTTTGCACGGTCTAATGCTAAACCTATAGCGATAGTCGATAAGGTGTAGCTGAAACGACCTGTGTATCTACTAAATAAGTGTGGAGTAATAAAATTCCAAGGACTTTGATAGTTCCATAAAATACATGTCAGTCTTTTAATTTCTCCTTTATTACTTTGGCTTTTTTTCGATTTTTTAGCTCTTTTTTGAGCAACCTTATTTGCGATTTCTTCTTGGTTATTTGCAATTTCATCAAGCACCACATAATTTAGGTTTTGTGCATAATAATCGTCTATTAACTCAATATTCTCTTCTATTTGAGTTTCATTAAGCGTTGGCAAATCGTTTTTTACCATAATAATTCAGTTCCATTTTCAGAGTTCCAAAACGTTCCGCTTTCAAATCCGTTTGTTAAGAATTCAAAAATATTGCCTGCTGATTGTTCTGGCGTTAATCTACCATTTTTAAGATTACTTTCAATTATTGTTGTTTTTACCCAACCTGGATGAATAGAAGCGACTTTAATTTTATCTCTCAGTCTGTTTTTTAGAATTTTGGTGTACATATTTAATGCACTTTTCGACATTCTATATGCAACAGAGTCAGCCAATTCACAAACATCTAATGAACCCATTTTAGAGGATACATTTAGTATAATTCCATTTTCGCCAATCAATTCAATCAACGGTTCTGTAAAAAATACAGTTCCAGTTACATTAACGTCAAAAGTCAGGTTGAAAGATTCCTTTTGAGGAATATAAGTGTCCAAATCTGGTCCAATTCCAGCGTTATTAATCAGGATATCTATTCGATGGAATTTATTAAAAATCTCTTTATGGGCATTCTCAATATTTGAAAGATTAGAAAGGTCTAATTTTAAAGAATAAAAATCCTGATTTTCAAAGCCCTTTATTTTTCCATTTCTACTTGTTCCGATAACATAGAATTTCTCATTCAGCATTTTTTCAGCCAGAGCTTTTCCAATTCCTTTACTTGCTCCTGTTATTAAAACGATTTTTTTCATTCAATCTATGATGTTTCTCAAAATGTTTGCCAACGTTCCGTGTATGGTGTCGTAGCAGCCCGCAGGGTGCTATGCACTATACACATTGTTGTGTTTTCGTTCTTTATTTTTCCGTTCTGTTAGTAGCGTTGGCGAAGACATACTCTTTGACAAGTTTTGGCTTGTGCGGTTGGCTTTTGAGCGACTTGGCAATGTGTGTGACTTTTGCGTGGGCTTATTCATTTGTTATTTCGTTAGCAATTAATTCTGCTTGTTTTAATACCGTCTCTGTTGCTAGTTTTTGCATATCTGGTGGATAACCAAACTGTCTTAAAGTCCGTTTGATTATTACTTTAAGTTTTGCTTTTACGCTTTCCTTTATTGTCCAGTCTATTGATGCATTAGCTTTTACTCGTTCAGTCAAGATAACTGCAAGTTCTCTCAACTTGTCTTTTTGCATTAAATCTTTTGCACTGTCATTGTCTGCCACTGCTGTGTAAAAAGCATATTCGAAATCGGTTAATTCCAATTCTTTGGCTTCACTATCCATATTTACAATGTCCTTACTTAATTTAATAAGTTCGTCCATAACTTCCGCAGCTGTCAATATTTTGTTGTGATACTTTTTAATAGAATTTTCAAGCATTTCCATTAAGGATTTACTTTTTACCAAATTCTTTTTTGAGCGAGTTTTAATTTCATCATTCAATAGTTTTTTCAAAACCTCCAAAGCAACATTCTTATGTTCCATTCCCTTCAGTTCGAGTAAAAAATCTTCTGAAAGAATTGATATATCTGGTTTCTTAATTCCTGCGGCATCAAAAATGTCAATCACTTGCTCAGAAACTAATGCCTTGTCAATGACTTGTCTAATGGTTGTTTCTATTTCTTCATCTGTTCTTCCTGTTCCTGTCACATCAAATTTCGCTAAGCGAGCTTTGACAGCTTGAAAAAATGAAACTTCATCTTTCACATCCATAGCTTGTTCGTTTGGAATAGCAATGGCAAAAGACTTGGATAAAGCAGTTACTTCATTTATATATCTTTTTTTTCCGTCCTCTAGCCCAAGAATATGTTCTTCCGCTGATAAAATCATTGAAAGTTTTTTGGAGGTTTCTGCTTCAAAATATTCCTCATATGGAAAACCGTGAAATAGGCTAGAGACAACTTCTAGTTTTTCTAACATTAATTCAACAGCTTGTTCTTGTAGAATGGTTGGGTCACCCTTTCCGCCTGCATCAGAATAAAATGAGAGGGCTTTTTTTAGATCAGAAGCTATTCCTAGATAATCAACGACTAACCCACCTGGTTTATCTTTGTACACGCGATTAACTCTAGCAATAGCTTGCATCAAGTTGTGGCCTTTCATTGGCTTATCAATGTACAAAGTATGCATACTTGGAGCATCAAAACCAGTTAGCCACATATCACGAACAATAACAAGTTTTAGTTCATCTTCAGGATTTTTCATCCGATCTGCTAAAGTTTTCCTTTGAGATTTGCTTGTATGGTGCTTTGCAATTTTTGGTCCGTCAGAACTTTTAGATGTCATCACAACTTTGATAACACCTTTATTCAAATCATCTGAATGCCATTCAGGTTTTAATTGAATTATTTCGTGATACAATTCTGCTGCAATTCTTCTTGACATTGAAACTATCATTCCTTTTCCGCTAAATACTTCTTGGCGTTGTTCGAAATGAGTTACAATATCTTTGGCAATGTTCTTTACTCGGTTTTCACTACCGATTAATGCTTCTAGTTGCGTCCATTTAGCTTTGGATTTTTGAGTTTCCGTAAGTTCTTCTTTTGCTAATTCACCATCTAGTTCATCAACTAGTTCTTTTCCTTCTTCACTCAGTCTTACTTTAGCTAAACGACTTTCATAAAATATGCGAACCGTTGCACCATCTTCTACTGCTTGGGCAATGTCATAAACATCAACATAATTCCCGAAAACAGCGGGTGTATTTGTGTCTGTACTTTCTATTGGAGTTCCAGTAAACCCAAGATAAGTTGCACTTGGCAAAGCATCACGCATATATTTCGCAAAACCGTAAACTATCTTTTTTCCAATCTTATTTCCTTCTTTATCCTTTACATCTATTGTTTTGGCTTTGAAACCGTATTGAGTACGGTGAGCTTCATCAACAATCACTACAATATTTTCTCTCTCGGATAAAGTTTCAAATACATTTCCTTCTTCTGGTTGAAATTTCTGAATGGTAGAAAAAATGACTCCTCCTGAAGCGACCTTCAATAAATCTTTTAGGTGTTCTCTATCTTCAACTTGTTCGGGTTTTTGTCTTAATAATTGAGTGGAAGAAGCGAACGTATCAAACAACTGGTCATCCAAATCGTTACGGTCGGTAATCACTAAGACCGTTGGATTGTCCAACGCCAATACAATTTTTCCTGTGAAGAAAACCATTGAAAGCGATTTTCCACTTCCTTGTGTATGCCATACTACACCACCTTTTCTGTCACCTTTTGGTTGGTTTTTCACACCTGCTAGTCCGTAACTTACAGGATCTTCCATTACCATACTTGTTGGTGTTTCTTTTTCTAAAGTATGTCCTGTAGCACGCAAGGTGGACTCTACAGCTCTGTTTACTGCATAATATTGATGATAAGCAGCTAGCTTCTTTACGGTTGAAATAGTAGTGATTCCAGTTTTAGTATCTTCTTTTTTAGATTTTTCAAACACTACAAAATGACGAATTAAATCCAGCAGTGTTTCTTTATTGAGCATTCCATTAATCAATGTTTCTAATTGACTTACTAAATGAGATGCTTCTTCTTTTCCGTCTGCTGATTTCCAACTCATGAAACGGGTTATTCCTGCGGAAAGAGAACCTGCTTTGGCTTCTAGACCATCAGAAATAATCATAAATCCGTTGTAATTAAATAGGCTCGGAATTATCGACTTATAGGTTTGTAATTGTTTGTAGGCAGATTTTATTGTAGCATTCTCATCTGCTGGGTTTTTTAATTCAATTACCACTAATGGAATACCATTGACAAAAAGAATAACATCCGGACGTTTGGTATTACCATCTTCAATAACGGTAAATTGGTTTGCTACTACAAATTCGTTGTTTTCCCCAATTTTCAAAATCAATTAACCAAACTAAATCACCTCTTTGATTTCCTTCTTGTTGATATGATACTTTGATTCCTTCTGTAAGCATCCTGTGAAATGCTTCATTGTTACTAAGTAACTCGGGAGAATTAATTCGCTGTATTTCTTTTAAGGCATCTACTTGAGTTTCGTGTGGAATGTTTGGGTTAATCCTACGAACAGCATTTTTCAATCGGTCAAGAAGTAACACTTCTTCATAAGAAGTACGTTCAGACTTCTCTGTGTCGGGAGCAATATCAGGTGCATAAATATATTGGTAACCTAAATTCTCCAATAGTTTAATACTAAACTCTTCTATTGTATTTTCTGTTATTCTCGTCATTTCAAATTATCATCTCTTTTATTTTTTCAATTTCAAAATCGGTAATCGGTATTGCCGAAATTTAAATTGATTGCCGAAATCGGTCATTGCTTTTGTCCTTTTTTCCGAAAACGGCAATAAAAACGGCAATGTGCATTGCCGAAATTGCCGATTATTCAAGCCAGACATAAACTGTTCCTTCTTTTTTTGCAAGCTCATTATCAACTAAAGCTTTTAAATGGTTACGAGCTTGACGTTCTTTAAGTCCAGAAATTTCTTCATATTCTTTCGTTGTTAATCGTTTATGTTCTCTCAAAATTTCCATACCAGGTAGGTCTGATTGGCTTACCGTCTGTTTATCTGGATTAAGTTCTCTGTAAAGTGTAGTCTTCAATGTGTTATTTTCTAAAGTGAAGACAGGTTTTGGTAACCCAAAGCTTTCTACTTTACTTAACTCTTCCATTCCAAAACCTCTTTCTTCAACAAACCCCATTTCAAAAAACAGATGAGCTATTTTCGCATTTCTACTAAATGATGGGGCGGTAAAATTGTTGAGTTGCTTTAAAGTGCATATTGGTTTTCCTGGGCTCGAAACCACTACTTTTTCATCATCAATATCAACCATAATACGACCACCTTCTATGGCATAATCTCTATGCACAATGGCGTTCATTATAACCTCATAAAATGCAGATGATGAAGCATCAACAACTTCATTACGATTAAATGAAGAGCGAGAAGAAAACCCTTTTGGAAAAACAAACTCCAAATACTCTTCAATTTTTTGAGGTAAAAGCACTAATGCTCCTTTAATGTCTTTGATTTTAGGTTCTGAATCTTTGCTCCTAACTGTAAATTTAACACGAGCCTGCGGAAAGTGTTCTTCGGGGTTTTTACCGAGAAGCAATAAACCTAATCCGGTTGGACGAGCTGTTTTCGATTCATCATCAATAGAAATAAGCTTCATCCTATTTAAGTACGACTTAAAACCGTCAGAACCAAGTTTATAAGAAAGGCCAGACTTTTCGATTAAGTCTTTTTGAGCTTCTTCTGACAAGTCATCTAATTGGAATTCAATTAATTCATTTTCGATAGGGTCAATTGCCGATTGAATTTCTTTTACTTTTTCTTCCTCAGCCCTTTTAGATGCTTCCTTGAAAAACTGCTCATTTTTTTTCGCAATAATTTCTTCATATTTCTTGTCGTAAAAGCCAACATCAATACCAGCTTTTTTCAGCAATTTAACACCGTTAGAAGCTACCGTAGGATCAGGATCGTAATGACCAATGTATACTTTTTTTAAACGAGCATTGATACACCTTTTATAACAACCTTTCTTTGGTGCTTTTCTTTTTACACAAGGTTCTAATGTAGTATATAAGGTAAAACCTTCTAAGTTTTCATTAGGGTATTTTCGTTCTAAAATGGTAAATTCACCGTGATCGCCAACTCTAAGCTCACCTCTATGGGCTTTGTCAAAATAAGCTCCATTGGTATCCACTAAAACAGCACCAACTTTTGGATCAGCTCTGTCGGTATGTTCAGATTTGCTTTCACCCATTTCAGCAATGGATAGTTCCATATATTCTTTGTGCGAGTATTTTTCCCCTTTTATAAATTCTTTCATATTTATTCCGATTCTGTGAACGTGTTGTATTCGGTTACATACGCCTGTTTATCTACATTAAATAATATTTCACTTGCAGGGTAAGAGTATTCTCCCATTGCAAACTCTCCAAAAGAATCATCCCAAGAGTCGTTAAATTCTTCTGCTTCTCCGTAATCCAAGGTGTCAACCAATAATTCACTTGGTGTACGTTGGTTTTGAGTTTCAAAAGTTCTGATTAGCAATACTGAAACCGATTCAACAGTATTGATTAAAAACTCTCTTGTAAGAATATCAACCTTGTCATTACGCAGTTGCAATTCTTTCATTGTTTTACCGTGTGCGTTTGGATCAATTTCGTTTCTTAAATTTCCTATTTGTTGGGCTATGGTAGCTAATGAAGAAGATATTTGATTGACCAAGTCAGTGTTTGAATAGCCCATTGAAGAAAAAGCATTTTTCAACACAGCATTTACACTTGGTGCTTTTCCTAATGCTTTGCCATTTTTATCACAAATTTCTTTTCCTACGGATTCTAATATTGTTTTGCAATTGCCTAAAGCTTGGCTAAAATCAATTTCGTAATATGATTCTATCCTGTCAATATATTGAGTAAGACCATCCCAATGGTTATATTCCGTTATGACTTGTTTTAGCTTAATCATCTAATGAAATTTTAATTTCTCCACTCATTAGTTTGGGTAATAAAGTGTCTCGAAGGTTTTCGAGAGTACGAATCTGGTCTTGATTATTTACTTGTTTATTGAAAATCGGTTCAACTTGGTTAGCGTATTCTTCAATATATACTTCATCAACAACTGGACAATGATATTCGAAAATGGTATTAGGGTCAATTCTTTGATGGCTACTACTTGTTCCGCCAACTCCAGAAGCTATATCTTTATAATTTTGATAATAGGAAAGCCAGCCATAAATAAAATAAAGGAATATGTCTTTATTTGGTTTCACTATCTGAAACTCTGTTGAACATATAGAGTGCTCTCTAACTTCATTCTGCAATAGCCAAACCCTTTTATCTTTATGAGGATTTAACTTTGAGAATAGGATACAGTTTGTTGGGACTCCATACTTATTACTTTGAATATCAATTCCGAATTCTCGGATTGGATTTTTTCCTTTATCGAAAGAAGGAATACTATAGTGATAGTAATTAATCTTGGGGCTTTTCTTCGGATGTACGGAAACTTTCAAATGAGAAGCGTAATCAAGAATATTTCCTTTTTCCCAATTATCCTTTGCTCCCTCAATAAACTGCTTTCTAAAAAGTGTTTCCGCCATTTGTTCCAGTATTTTATTTTGGCGGTGGAGTAGATCAATTTTATCATCTAAACGGGACAAGATATTAGCGATTGACTTTTGTTCATCTAGTTTTGGGGCAATAATCTTGTGTTCTTTTACAACATCAGTTTGCACTCTTTGTCGACCAGAACTTCCTGTCATTGATTTAATGGCAGTGGCTCTAACAATTGGAGATGTTGTTAAATAGTAAATGAAATTTTTATCTGAAATGCCTTTTCGTTCTCTAAAAACAATGTATTCTGTTGATCCAAATCCTATCTCATTGATATCTAAAATATCAACGTATGATGTTTTTCCATTTTCAAGACTTGGAGTGATTCGAGCCATTATGGTATCTCCATTTCTAAACTTCATACCACCTTTATATTCTTCAACAGAATAAGAAGATATTTTTTTAGTGAATGGTTGTAAAGTTTCCATTGCAATTTTTTTTGCAATTGAGCCTTTTGGTAGTCTTTCTGTAGGATTTATTTCAGCAAAATCTTTTAATATATATTCTTTCCACTCACCCATTAATTTTAATCTTTTTGAGGTTAGTAGAAATAAGTCCATTCAAGCGATTTTCTTCTTTGAGTTGGGCTTCAAACTCTGCTTTTAGGCTTGTAAATCGCTCGCTAAAATCAAAGTCATCTTCTTCATCAGCCAAACCGACATAACGCCCAGGTGTTAAAACATAATCCAGTTCCTTTACCTTTTCAATGGGTGTAGCATTACAAAAGCCTTTTATGTCTTCATAGTTGCCATCAGGGTTTCGCCAATTGTGGTAAGTGTCAGAAATAGTTTTAATGTCGTTATCTTTTGGGTCTTTACTTCCATTTGATAATTCACGAGTTCTCCGGTTTATCAAGTGTCCCATATTTCGAGCATCAATAAAGAGTATTTCCTTGCTACGATCACGGTATTTTCCGTTGGTTCTGTTGCGACTCATAAACCATAAAGAAGCAGGTATTTGAGTGTTTAAAAACAGTTTAGATGGCAGGTTTACAATACAATCAATTAAACCATCATCTACTAATGCTTTTCGTATTTCATCTTCGCCACCACTTTTAGAAGTTACAGCTCCTTTTGCTAAAACAAAACCAGCTTGACCACTTGGTGCTAAATGATATAAAAAGTGTTGAATCCAAGCATAATTGGCATTTCCTGTTGGTGGTGTACCATATTTCCAGCGACCATCTTTTCTTAGTAAATCACCACTCCAGTCACTTACATTAAAGGGAGGGTTAGCAATTATATAATCAACTTTTACATCTTTATGAGCATCATTTAAAAATGAACCTTCATTGTTCCATTTTACTTGCGAACTGTCTAATCCTCTAATGGCAAGGTTCATCTTTGCCAGTCGCCAAGTGGTTTGGTTACTTTCCTGTCCGTAAATAGAAATGTCATTTATCTTTCCTTGATGGTCTTCTACAAATTTTTCAGATTGCACAAACATTCCACCTGAGCCACAGCAAGGATCAAGAACTCTACCTTTGTATGGTTCGAGCATTTCAACCAACAATTCAACTACACTTCTTGGAGTGTAGAACTGACCTCCCTTTTTTCCTTCGGCAAGAGCAAATTCACCTAAGAAATATTCAAATACGTGACCGAGTACATCAGCACTTCTTGATTTAGCATCACCCAAAGCAATGTTTCCAATTAAATCTATGATTTTTCCTAAACTGGTTGGGTCAAGATTTTGTCTAGCGTATACTTTTGGAAGAACGCCTTTTAAAGAAGGGTTTTCCTTTTCAATGGCATCCATTGCTTCATCAACCGTTTTCCCAATTGTTGGTTGTTTAGCTTTGCTTTGCAAGAAATTCCAACGAGCGTCTTGTGGTACAAAAAACACATTTTCAGCTTTGTATTCATCTTTGTCCTCAGGGTCAGCTCCAGCATATTCTCCTTCTCCGTTTTTGAGTTTTGTATATAGTTCCTCAAAAGCGTCTGAGATATATTTTAAGAAAATCAAACCGAGCATTACGTGCTTGTATTCGGCAGCATCTATGTTTTTTCTCAGTTTATCTGCTGATTTCCAAAGCTGTTTTTCTAAAGGTTCATCCTTTTCTTTATTCTTTTTTGCCATCTATTTTTCCTTGTTCGATAATATTAAATCTTTCACGTCAACATCAAGTATTTCAGCAATAGCCATCAATATTTCAAGTCTAGGTTGCTGTCTGTTTTGTACATAACCATTCACAATATTGTAGCTTTTGTCAAGCTTTTCAGCTAGCCATTTTTGCTTAATACCCTTTTCTTCCAGTACTTCCTTTATTCTATTCATTCTTTGTTAGAATTGAAATTGCAAGATAGCAATAAAGATTTAATACACCGTTTTTTAGTGTATATAATGTTTGTAATTCATCCGGTGAGCGTTGGGGAGATTAAGCTCTTTTGGTTTTTGATGGTAGGCTTGTGCGTTGGCAAAAATCAAATGTGCTTAATGTGCGGCTGGTTTTTCGAATGAAACACAACATGTTATATCTACACAAAAAGTGTCGAATAACCGTTTATCTTAAGGGTTAACTACACCTTTTAGTGTTTCTTTTCGGTTAAATTAATCAATTTTTTTACTTTGTTCTAATTGTTTTACAATAAAATCTAATGGGTTTGTTATTTTTTGTAAATCTTGGCTTCTAACATGCGTATATATCATTGTTGTCTCTGGCCTTGCATGTCCTAAAAGTTTTTGGATATACCGTATGTCAGTTCCGTTTTCTAATAAATGTGTCGCATAGCTATGTCTTAAAGTATGCGGTGTCACTTGCTTAGTTATATGTGCCAACAAACAACTTTTACGTAAAAAATTTCTAATGGAGTTAGGAGAATATTTATTTCCGCTCACAAGAGATTCTATTAAATATGTTTTTGGAGTGTAACTTGTCATATAGGTTTGTAGCATTGGTATTATTGCATTAGCAATAGGTACATATCTGTCTTTACGTCCTTTGCCGTTTTGTACTTTTAATAATTTCCTCTGAATATCGATATCACTAATTTTTAAATGAATCAGTTCTCCTATTCTCAATCCAGAAGAATACAAAAAGGTAATACATATTCTATGTTTTACATTTTTAGTAACTCGAATCAATTCAATTATTTCTTCCTTAGATAAGATATTAGGTAATTTTTGGTCCTTTTTTGGAGCCAATGATTTAAAATCTATCTCTATGTTAGAATTTATAAAAACGAAATAGTGTTTCACGGCACTAATAAATTGTCGCTGTGAACTAATACTCATACCTCTGGGTTCAAAAACGTCTTCAATAAATAATTCTACATCTCTTTTAGTAAGTGTATGTATAGGTTTGTCTTTTATATAATTTATAAAATCAGCAATAAAAGTGAAATAGGTCTTTACAGTACTTTCACTATACCTTTTTCCCTTTAAATAGTTGACATAGTTTCGAATAACGGTTTTGTTTTCTTCAGAGAGATTTCGTTTTTCTTTTACATATTTCTTCAAGACAACTTGCTGTAAATTTTCTGCTTCTTCAAAAGTAGCTTTATGCTGCAAAGCAGTCTTGAATGCACTTAGGTTTTCATCAGAATATTCGATATACCATGCTTTTAGTGTAGTACTGAAAGTATAGCCTCCAATGGCTTTTATAGACTCTTTGATTTCATGATTGTATTTAAAGAATACAGCAAGTACAACTTTTTTACGATGTACAACTTTCTTCAAGTGAAGAACAGGCAGGGTGTTCGTAGTTTTTTTCATAGCACCCCTAAGATACTAAAAATATATATCAAGTAGTTGTCATTGATTGCTAGGGCTACGTACGTAAACTTTAACTTTCAACTTTTGTCAAAGTCAAAGTCAAAGTCTGAGTCACTGTCAAAGTCTGAGTCTTCCCCAAAGTAAACTCCCCTTACAAATGAATGCAAGGGGAGTTCAAAAATTGTTTAGAGTAGTTGAAATTAAACCCCTACCAAATCGCCCGTAACATTTTTAGTTGGCAAATCAGATTTACCCATCAAATAGATGTCTACCTGTCTTGCCGCTTCTCTACCTTCAGAAATAGCCCAAACAATCAACGATTGTCCTCTACGCATATCACCAGCTGTAAAGATGTTTGGTACATTGGTTTGGTATTTTCCGTAGTCCGCTTTGTAGTTAGAACGTACATCTCTGTCCAATCCTAATTTATCAGCCAAAGTGCTTTCTGGACCGGTAAATCCTAATGCCAATAAGGCAAGGTCACAAGGCCATGTTTTTTCAGTTCCTTCAATTTCTATCAATTGTGGACGTTGTCCCGGAACCATTTTCCATTCAACATTTACGGTTTTTAAAGCTGTTAACTTTCCGTTTTTGTCTTTTACAAACTCCTTAGTGTTGATCAACCAGTTACGATCTGCACCCTCTTTATGAGACGAAGAAGTTTTCAACTGCAATGGCCAATACGGCCAAGGAGTAGAAGGAGCGCGTTGTCCTGGAGGTTTTGGCATAATTTCAAAGTTCGTTACCGAAGTAGCACCTTGACGATTCGAAGTTCCAACACAGTCAGAACCCGTATCACCACCACCAATCACAATTACATTTTTATCGGTAGCCAATACCTGGTCTTTGATCTCTTGACCAAAAACAACTTTAGTTTGTTGTGTTAAGAAATCCATTGCTTGTACCACACCATCTGCGTCGATACCAGGAGTTGGTAAACTTCTTCTTTCAGTTGCACCACCACAAAGAACTACTGCGTCAAACGCTTTTAAGTCTTCTACGTCGTAGTTTACACCTACATTTACATTTACTTTAAACGCAATGCCTTCAGCTTCTAAAATAGCCACACGACGGTCAATGATTCCCTTCTCCATTTTAAAGTTAGGAATTCCGTAGCGTAACAAGCCTCCAATAGCATCGTCTCTTTCAAAAACAGTAACGGTATGACCGGCTCTGTTCAATTGTTGAGCTGTGGCCAAACCTGCAGGTCCAGAACCTACAACAGCAACTGTTTTACCCGTTCTAGTTTTCGGCGGTTGTGGTTTGATCCATCCTTCTTTAAAAGCACGTTCTACAATGTTCTTTTCAATGTTTTCAATTGAAATTGGATCTTCAATAATACCCAATACACATGCTTGCTCACAAGGAGCAGGGCACAAACGTCCTGTAAATTCAGGAAAGTTATTTGTAGAGTGTAAAATCCAAGATGCTTTTTTCCATTCACCTTGGTGTACCATATGGTTGAAATCTGGAATCAAATTTCCAAGTGGACAACCACTGTGGCAAAATGGAATTCCGCAATCCATACAACGAGAACCTTGCTCTGTAAGCTCGTTGTCGCTCAATGGCACTGTAAACTCTTTATAATGTGCTACACGCTCATTTACTGGCTTGTATGCTTCGTCTTTTCTTTCGAATTCTTTAAAACCTGTTACTTTTCCCATCGTACTATACTGTTTCTAATTCTTCAACCATTACTTCTCCTTTTGCCAAACGTTCCAAAGCGCGTTTGTATTCCGTTGGCATCACGCGTACAAAATTGCTTAAACTAGTTTCCCAGTCAGCTAATATTTCTTTTCCACGGTTACTGTCTGTGTACAATACGTGCTTTTCAATCAAGCCTTTCAAGTCTGTTGCATCTTCTGGTAAAATGTCTTCAAACTCAATCGTCTCTGTATTACACAATCCGTTGGTAAACTTGTTTTCTGGATCGTAGATATAAGCAATACCACCACTCATACCAGCAGCAAAGTTTCTACCTGTACTACCCAATACAACTACCTTTCCACCTGTCATGTATTCACAACCGTGGTCACCTACACCTTCAACAACTGTTGTAGCTCCTGAGTTACGTACTGCAAAACGTTCTCCTGCAATACCATTGATATAGGCTTCTCCTTCAACAGCTCCAAACAAACAAACATTACCAACGATAATATTGTCTTCTGCAACAAAATCTGAAGATGTCGGTTTCTTAACAATCAATTTGGCTCCAGACAATCCTTTACCTAAATAATCGTTTGTATTACCTTCAACTGTAAAGGTCAATCCATGAGCTCCAAATGCTCCTAAACTCTGACCAGCAGAACCTGTAAAGTTGATGTTTAAAGTGTCTTCAGGTAAACCTAAATGTCCATATATTTTAGAGATCTCATTACTCACAATCGCTCCAACAGAACGGTCTGTATTGATAATAGGATAATCTAAAGTCATTTGTTCTTTTCTATACAAAGCACGGTGCGAATCCTTTAAGATTTGGAAGTCAATAACATTGTCTAATCCATGATCTTGCTTTTCTGAATTTTTAACAGGCATTTCGTTGTATGCAGCCGGTCTGTGTAAAATAGCAGATAAATCTAATCCCTTTGCTTTGTAATGTGTGATAGCGTTGTTCGCATTGATTTTATGCGTTTGCCCTACCATTTCTTCCAATGTTCTAAACCCTAATTCAGCCATAATTCCTCTCAACTCTTCTGCTATATAGTAGAAGAAGTTAATCACGTGCTCAGGCGTTCCTTTAAAGTTTTTACGTAATTCTTTGTCTTGCGTTGCAATTCCTACTGGACAGGTATTCAAATGACACTTACGCATCATGATACATCCTGAAGCAACTAATGGTGCTGTTGCAAAACCAAATTCTTCTGCTCCTAACAAGGCAGCAATAGCTACATCACGACCTGTTTTTAATTGACCATCACATTCAACAACAATACGAGAACGTAAATTGTTCAATACCAAAGTTTGTTGTGCCTCTGCCAATCCAAGTTCCCAAGGTAATCCAGCGTGTTTCAAGGAAGTTAAAGGAGAAGCTCCTGTACCTCCGTCATATCCAGAAATTAATACAACGTCTGCTTTGGCTTTCGAAACTCCGGCAGCAATAGTACCAACTCCTACTTCAGAAACCAATTTCACATTGATTCTTGCTTCACGGTTAGCATTTTTCAAGTCGTAAATCAACTGTGCTAAATCTTCAATAGAATAAATATCGTGGTGCGGAGGTGGCGAAATCAAACCTACAAAAGGGGTAGAGTTACGAGCATCTGCAATCCATGGCAATACTTTTTCACCAGGCAATTGACCACCTTCTCCAGGTTTAGCACCCTGGGCCATTTTTATTTGTATCTCTTTAGCACTAGATAAGTAATGAGAAGTAACCCCAAAACGTCCAGAAGCCACTTGCTTAATAGCAGAGTTTCTACTGTCTCCGTTTACACTTGGTTGGAAACGTCTTCTGTCTTCACCACCTTCCCCAGAATTGGATTTTCCACCAATACGGTTCATGGCAATAGCCAAATTCTCATGTGCTTCCCTAGAAATAGATCCGTAAGACATGGCTCCAGTTTTAAATCGTTTAACGATTTCTGTCCATGGTTCAACTTCCTCTAAAGGAATAGGATCTAAGTTATCGAACTCAAACAAACCACGAATGGTCATTAAGTTCTTAGATTGTTCGTTTACATTTTTCGCATATACATTGTAACTCGCTTGGTCGCTCAATCGAACTGCCTGCTGTAGTTTTGCTACCGTAGTTGGGTTGAACATATGTCTTTCCCCGTTACGTCTCCATCTGTAATCTCCACCGATGTTCAATCCTAAACGGTTTTTGATTAAGGTATCTGGATATGCGTATTTATAACGTTCGTTGATTTCTTTTTCAATTTCATACAGCCCAATACCTTCAATTCTAGAAGCGGTATATGGGAAGTATTTTTCAACAAATTGAGAGTTGAAACCAACAATTTCAAATATTTGAGAACCTCTGTACGAGTGTAGTGTAGAGATTCCAATTTTGTTCATTACTTTTAAAATTCCTTTTCCAATAGCTTTGTTGAAATTGTCTACTGCTTTCTGCTCGTCCATTCCGGTTATAAAACCTTCTTGCACTTGCATACGGATAATTTCATTTACCATATATGGGTTTACGGCACTAGCACCATAACCGAATAAGGTAGCAAAATGATGTGGCTCACGAGGCTCTGCAGATTCGATAATGATATCGAAGAAAGAACGCTTGCGTAAACGGTTCATTTGATGGTTTACAAAAGAACAAGCCAATAGCGATGGAATTGGAGCGAACTCCTTGTTTACACCTCTATCTGAAAGGATGATGATGTTCGTTCCTCGGTCTAAAGCTTTGGTGATTTGAACAATGATATTGTCTAAAGCATCCTCAAGACCGTTCAGTCCTTTTTCTTTAGGATATAACATTTCAATAGTTTCCGCCTTAAAGCTTTCTATGGAAATGTTTCTGATTTTTTCTAAATCGTCGTTGGAAATAACCGGATTCTGAATTCTCAGTTTTCTACATTGTCTGTCGGTGATGCTAAAGATATTTCTATCCTTACCCAAATTCAAGCTAATGTCGGTTACAATTTCTTCACGGATACCATCCAATGGTGGGTTGGTTACCTGAGCAAATAATTGTTTGAAGTAATTTGAAATCAATTGAGGTCTGTCAGACAATACAGCTAATGGCGTATCGATTCCCATAGAACCCAAAGCTTCCTTACCTACTTGAGCCATAGGTGTAATGACTTCTTGAATGTCTTCAATTGTATAGTTGAATAAACGAGATCTTGTTGCGATGTCTAACGATTCCTCAGGTGTTTCTGTTTTTGCCTTTGGAACATCTTTTAAATGCAGTCTTGTTTTGTCTAACCATTCTTTATAAGGTCTTTCAGAAACAATTTTACTTTTTATCTCTTCGTCCTTGATGATACGTCCTTCATTCATGTCTACCAAGAACATTTTTCCTGGTTCTAAACGTCCATGACTATCCACATCTTCTGGAGCAACTTCTACAACACCAATTTCAGATGCCATAATCAGTTTACCACTTTTGGTAACCGTGTATCTTGAAGGTCTTAAACCGTTTCTGTCTAACAGCGCACCTACATAGTCACCATCTGTAAACGGTACAGAAGCTGGGCCATCCCAAGGCTCCATAATACAAGCATTGTATTCATAGAAAGCCTTTCTTTCTTCAGACATGGTCTTGTGCTTTTCCCAAGCTTCAGGAATCATCATCATCATTACTTCTGGTAATGACCTTCCTGTATGTGTTAACAATTCTACCACCATATCCATAGAAGCAGAATCTGACTTTCCAGGTAATATAATAGGGAATAATTTATCAATTTGCGGTCCGAATACGTCACTTTTCATGATTTCCTCACGAACACGCATACGGCTTACGTTTCCACGTAATGTGTTTATTTCTCCATTTTGACACATAAATCTAAAAGGTTGTGCCAATTCCCATGCAGGCATGGTGTTGGTAGAGAAACGTTGGTGCACCAATGCCAAACGGGTTACCAAATCTGGTTCCATCAAATCCTTGTAATAAGGACCAATGTCCTCTGGCATGATGATACCTTTATAAATTAATGTAGTATTGGATAAACTCGGAAGGTAAAAATAAGAGCTTTCCGACATTTTTGAATTTGAAATGGTGTGCTCTGTAATTTTACGAGCGGCATATAGCTTAGCCTTGAAAGTAGCTTCGTCAATATCCTCTGTTTTACCAATAAAGATTTGTTCGATATTTGGTTCTGAGGCCAATGCAATTTCTCCCAATTGAGAAGCGTCAACAGGAACGTCTCTCCATCCTAAAATAGACAATCCCTGTGCTTTGATTTCTTTTTCGAAAGTTTCTTTACAGAAATTGTATTGGTTTTTATTTCTAGGTAGGAATACCATTCCTACTGCATAGGCTCTTTGCGCTGGCAATTCAAAATCACATACTCTTGAAAAATATTCGTGCGGTATGTCAATCAATAAACCAGCTCCATCTCCTGTTTTTCCATCAGAACTAACCCCTCCACGGTGCTCTAGTTTCACTAAAATCTCTAGTGCATCATGGATAATTTGGTTTGTTTTTTCCCCTTTCAGGTTACAAATAAAACCTGCACCACAGTTTTCATGTTCGAATTCTGGTCTATATAGTCCCTGTTTTTCTATCATAATATTGAAAATAAGATTGCAAAATTACGTAATTTCAATGGTATATACCAACGTATTTTAGTTAGATAAATCAAAAATGAATATCTATTAATATTGTTGTTGGTTTATTGTAGAATTTTAAAATATTGGTATAAAAAAAAAGAGACATGCTATTTTTATATAGCAAATCTCTATTTTTATTGTGAATAATAAAAAACGGTCCTATAGATAGCTATAAGACCGTTTCATATATGTTTTGTCTGTTAGTTTGACTAACGACTCTTCTAGTGATCGTTCATACGGTAGTCAGCGTAAGCGCTCATTCCGTGCTCATGATCATCCAAACCTTCAATTTCTTCTTTTTCAGAAACTCTTAATCCCATTGTCTTTTTCAAAGTGAACAAGATGATGAAAGAAGTTGCTAAACAGAATGCACCAACGATAGCAACACCTGTTAATTGAGTGAAGAACTGCTCTGCGCTCGCCATAGCTCCGAAGATACCAACAGCTAAAGTTCCCCAGATACCACAGATAAGGTGAACTGCAACAGCTCCAACTGGGTCATCCAATTTCAATTTATCAACCAAAGCAACAGCTAATACGATAATGATACCTGCGATAGCTCCAATTACAACAGCATCGTTAGGACTCATTTGGTCAGCACCAGCAGTGATACCTACCAATCCACCTAAGATTCCGTTTAAGAACATAGTTAAATCAAAGTTTTTGTATAAAATCTGAGAGAATACGAAAGCACCAACTCCACCTGCAGCAGCAGCCAAACATGTAGTAACTAAAGTCAATGAAGTTAATTCAGGATCAGCAGACAATACAGAACCACCGTTAAACCCGAACCATCCTAACCAAAGGATCAATACACCAGCCGTAGCCAATGGAATGTTGTGTCCAGCAATTACTCTTGGTTTTCCATTTTCGTCGAATTTTCCAATACGAGCACCTAGCAACCAGATAGCAACCAAAGCAGCCCATCCACCTACACCGTGAACCAAAGTAGAACCAGCAAAATCATAGAATCCCATTCCGTCTAAGAATCCACCACCCCATTTCCATGCACCTACGATTGGGTAAACCAATCCTACATAGAGAACAGTAAATACCATAAAGGTAGTCAACTTGATTCTTTCAGCAACCGCTCCAGAAACAATAGTAGCAGCAGTAGCAGCAAACATTCCTTGGAATAAGAAATCTGTCCACCAAGTATAACCTCCACCTGCATAATCAGGAGTCATTCCTCCTTCAGGAGCGTCAATTCCAAATCCTGCAAATTTCAAGAAACCACCGTCTCCGTCTTCAAATCCAGGGTACATCAAGTTAAATCCTCCGATGTAGTATAATAATAATCCTACACAAATAATAAATACATTTTTAAATAAAATGTTGATTGTGTTTTTTTGTCTTGTCAATCCGATTTCTAAAAATGAGAAACCTAAGTGCATGAAAAATACCAATGCTGTACAAAGCATCATCCATACGTTATTCGCTGTAAATAAACCTGCGTCCATAATTTTTTTTTTTTTTGTGTAATTGGTACTCTATAGTATAGGGGGCAATTACGTTTTTTAATTATTTTAAAGTTTCTGGTCCTTGTTCTCCAGTTCGGATTCTGTATGTGTTGTCGATAGTAGATACAAAGATCTTTCCATCTCCTATTTCTCCTGTGGCAGCAGAATCTAAAATTGCTTTTACAGTTACTTCTTCGAAATCGTCGTTTACTACGATAGAAAGTTGACGTCTTTGGATGTCAGAAGTGCTGTATGATACTCCTCTATATACATGTCCTACTTTTTCATGTCCTTGTCCAGTTACATCCCAGTAAGAGAAAAAGTATACGTTCGCTTCGTGTAGTGCTTTTTTTACATCAGAAAACTTAGACTTTCTGATAATTGCTTCGATTTTTTTCATGATAATTCGTTTTAAAGATTATAATTATGGACTGTAATTATTTACAGTCCATAATATAGTGTTTTATTTTCTTAGAAAGAGTATACTGCTGCGATAGTCAAGGCAGAAACACTTTCTTCAGTAGGGAAAGCTTCGATGATTAAGTCATCAGAAGAATCGTATCTGAATTCAGTGATTAACTTTAAGTTTTCAGCCAATACAGTACTTGCAGTCAATGACAATGCCATTACGCTTGCATCAACATCTCCAGCTGATTGTGTGAAAAACTCTGGACGCAATCCTAAAGCAAATGTGTCAGAGAAAGAGTTTTCTAAGTAAAGTGCAACACCTGAGTAACCAGCGTCAGCATCTGCAGAGTTTGCGTATGCAGCGTTGATTCCTAAGTAAAAAGATTCAGAAAGGTTAAATCCACCTGTATAGTCAATAAACATAGCATCCGTTGCGCCACCTGCGCTAACAGCTCCGTATATCAAGTTTAAGTATTGTCCTTTGTATCCAACTTGTCCTCCAAATTGCATGTCACCTGTTACGTTTCCGTCAGTGCTTAAAATACCGTGACCGTTTGTTACGGCTAATAAGAAAGAGAAGTCTTCGTTTACTGCATAGTCCATTTTGATCCCTGTATGAGAGAAAGGTCCAGCGTTAAATAAGTAAGATACAGTGTAGTTAAAGTTCGATGCAGGTGAAATTACTTCGTATCCTAAAAATGTGTTAAACTGACCAGCAGTAACTGTAATCTTATCGTTTACATTGTAGTATGCATACAATTGGTTGATTGCTCCAGCCATGTTCGCGTCATCTGCTCTTGGTCCGAATGCTAAATCAGCAACAACTCCTGATTTTTCTCCTTCGTAAGAAAAGATAGTGTTTGCCATACCTAGCCCAAATGCATTTGCGTTTTGAGGGTTTGCAATCAAAAGTCCTGGGGTTCCAGAACCTTCAGCGAAATTTGCTGTTCCGTATACGTCTACAGATCCAGATACTTTTAATTCTTGTCCAAAAGTTACAGCACTCGCTAAAAACAATGCTGATAAAATAATTTTCTTCATAATGTGATAATTTTATTATTAGTGTTTTGATTAATACGAGGCAAATATACGTAGTTTTACGTAAAAACAAATTTTATTTTCAAAAAAGTACGTAATATTTAGGTGTAGTTGTTAAAATAACAGCCTAAAAAATGTGATATATGTAAATTGTTTTGAGTTAAGGTAGTAATTAGGTATGGATGATTCTGTCTTTTGATTGTTTTGTTAAGAATATCGTAAAAGTATGGTTTTTTAAAAAATAAGTAGTTCTTTTCTACGTAGAAAAACGCAACGACGTATTGAACAGGTATAAAACTGCGAAAAAACAGTAAAAAAACTGTTTTTGAGCTATAGTGTGGTCTAGAGCTTTTCGGTTTTTACGTGGTTTTGCGTAAGAATCGATTTTGACTTGGGTAAAATTACGTATTTATTGAGTGGTTTGGTGAATGAGCTGCTCGCTATTTGAATGTGTAAAGCCTAATTATAAGAATGATGAAAGGTGTTTTGCTAAAATTCTAAGGGCTACGAAAGCAATCAGAACAGCTGTTGCTTTTTTTAGGGTGAGTGGCTTAATGAGATGAATGCCTATTCTGGAACCAATCTGTCCTCCAATAAAAACGGTAATTGCCAATACGAACGTTAATTGGAGGTTTATTGAAAAATTTGGGTTTAGAAGTTGCCCCGACAATCCTGAAATTGAGTTTACCAGTATAAACAAACTAGCGGTTGCGGCTATCTTTTTCGAATTATCCCATTTTGTTAAATGTAGTAGTGGTGCGAGAAAGATGCCACCACCAATGCCAACCATGCCCGAAATAAAACCTATAAAACCTCCGTAGCTCAGGTTTTTGAATGCCGATATAGTAGTAGGTTTATCTAATGTTTGTGTATTGAATTTAGGTTCTTGTTTGGTGGTAAACATCAATACAGCAGCAACAAGTAGAGTGGCTCCTAATAGTAAGTAGAAAAAAAACGCTTCTATTTTTAAATAACCTCCTACAAATGCCATAGGGATACTTGCCATAATTAAAGGGAGTACTTTTTTAAAATTATAGCCGTTGTTTTTGTGGTGTAAATACGTAGCGTTGCTTACAACAACAATATTACAGATGAGGGCAGTTGCTCTAATTTCTGAAAAGCTTAAACTGGTAAGGGCTAAAACGGCTAAGTAACTAGAGCCACCTCCAAAACCAACCGACGCATACAGGATTGCAATAAGAAAAAAGAATCCTACAAGATCCCAATGCGTTAAAATGAATTCTAAAAATGGCATGGTGTTGATTTACTTGCAAACATACTTATTTTTGTGGAATTACTACTTTTAGAGGTTCGTTGCTGTCGTTTGTCGGAAATTGTTTGAATTGATGGGGGGTAGCTTTAACTTTCAAGGATTGAATTTAATGTATTTTCAATAAGTTGTATGTACAGTTAAATAAAATATGAATAAATATAAAAATTAAGATATATTCAATATCTTGCGGCGAAAATAGTTGTAAATAATGCAATTTTGTAGCGTTTTAACCAGGCACTATTTTGCAATGATTGCATTTGTGAAATCAAACTAAACTTATCACTACCATGTCAAATACCAATTTAAAAGAATACTGGAAGGAAAATCTTAAATATCTATTATATCTCTTGTCGGTTTGGTTTGTTGTGTCCTACGGTTGTGGGATTTTATTTGTCGAAGAACTGAATGCCATTCGTATTGGTGGGTTTAAATTAGGCTTCTGGTTTGCGCAGCAAGGCGCAATATACGTATTTGTTGTACTTATATATGTATATATCCGTTTGATGTCAAAACTCGATAAGAAATACGGAGTAGACGAATAATTTCTTTTTTGTAGTATTTATGTTTGATAGGGCAGGACCGCCTTCTCAATCGTTCAATTTTTTTTAATCATTTAATTTATTAGCATGAGTGCACAAGTTTGGATTTGGATTTTAGTCGGATTGACGTTTTCATTATATATAGGTATAGCTGTTTGGGCACGAGCAGGTTCTACAAAAGAGTTTTATGTGGCCGGAGGAGGTGTTTCTCCGCTAGCAAATGGTTTAGCGACTGCAGCGGACTGGATGTCGGCAGCTTCGTTTATTTCCATGGCAGGACTCATATCTTTTAGTGGTTACGACGGTTCTGTTTACTTGATGGGCTGGACCGGAGGATATGTACTACTCGCATTGCTACTAGCACCCTATCTTAGGAAATTTGGAAAATTTACAGTACCCGATTTTATTGGAGATCGTTATTACTCAGATGTTGCCAGGACTGTAGCTGTTTTTTGTGCTTTGATAATATCTTTTACCTATATCGCAGGTCAAATGCGAGGCGTAGGTTTGGTTTTTTCAAGATATTTAGAGGTAGATATTAATACGGGAGTAGTTATTGGTATGCTAATCGTCCTCTTTTATGCTGTTTTAGGAGGGATGAAAGGAATTACCTACACGCAAGTCGCACAGTATTGTGTGTTGATATTCGCATTTATGGTGCCTGCCATATTTATTAGTTTTCAAATGACAGGAAATTTAATACCTCAATTGGGGTTTGGAGGTCAGACTTCTGATGGAATGTACTTACTTGATAAATTGGACGGACTGCATAAAGAACTTGGTTTTCATTTATATACAGACGGCTCGAAATCGACTATGGATGTGTTTTTTATCACAGCTGCCTTAATGGTTGGAACGGCAGGGTTGCCACATGTAATCGTACGTTTCTTTACCGTAAATAAAGTAAGTGATGCCCGGAAATCAGCAGGGTGGGCATTACTGTTTATAGCTATATTATACACAACAGCACCGGCAATTGCTGTGTTTTCAAGAACCAACCTCATAGAGACGGTTAGCAATAAAAAATATGATAATCTTCCAGAGTGGTTTCATACCTGGGAAGTGACAGGTCTAATTCAGTTTGAAGATAAAAATGCCGATGGGCATGTGCAATACGTTGCAGACGCAGAAGTAAATGAATTGACAGTTGATAAAGATATAATGGTGTTGGCAAATCCTGAAATTGCAGGGTTGCCAAACTGGGTAATTGGATTGATAGCTGCAGGTGCTTTGGCTGCCGCCTTATCTACAGCTGCTGGTTTGTTGTTAGTAATTTCTGCATCCGTTTCACATGACCTTATTAAAAAAATGATCAAACCAGATATTTCTGAAAAAGGAGAATTGATGGCAGCAAGGTTGTCTTCATTGGTAGCTGTGATGTTGGCTGGGTACTTTGGTATCAATCCGCCAGGATTTGTAGCTGCAACCGTAGCGCTGGCATTTGGATTGGCTGCAGCCTCGTTTTTTCCAGCAATTGTTTTGGGGATTTTTTACAAACGAATGAATAAAGAAGGAGCCGTGGCAGGAATGATAGTAGGGGTTTTGCTAATGCTTTTTTATATGACTAAATTTAAATTTGGTTGGTTTGGAGGAGGAGCTCAAGAAGAGTGGTGGTTTGGAATTTCACCAGAAGGTTTTGGAACATTTGCGATGCTCGTGAATTTTGTGATTTCAATAGTGATTTCAAAATTTAGCCCTGCGCCACCACAAGAAGTGCAAGAAATAGTAGAGAATATTAGAATTCCTTCAGGGGCAGGAGCCGCTCAAGAACATTAAAATATAGAAAATAGTTTGGTTGTGCGAATGTTGTTCAAAAGAAATGAAGTACTGTTTGTAGTTACTGCGCTTTTTACTGCAATTTTTGCACTATGGACCACTTTTGTAGATACCATAGGTTTGCATGGTGATGAAGCATGGTTGGGACTAGAAGGTGTTCGTGTCTTGGAACATGGGTTTGAGCGATGTTATGGAATGGATTTTTATTCTGGAATGTTGCAAAGCAGTTTGAATGCCTTGTTTTTTCATTTATTTGGCGTGAGTGTTGCAGTTATGAGAAGTGTTGGTATTGTTTGCAATACAATCGCCCTGTTGCTTATGGGGTGGTTTTTGTTTAAAAAAACAAATAAAAAAGTCCTGCTTTTCTTTGCTGTACTCATATCGCAATCTGCACTTTTTTTAGGGTTGTCGAAGGTTGCTTGGGAGGTAACCTCTTTTAGCTTTTTCTTCTTGTCTATAAGTGTTATTGCTCTCTATGAATTTTGCCTTGGTGTCATTAAGCGCAGTAAACCTGTTTTATTTGTGTTTTTGTTAACTACGATGTTGGCAGCCTACAGTCATGTGATTTTTATAAGTCTTATTGTAGGTATTCATGTAGGGCTAGTTTTATGGGTGGTTTTTGATAAACGTACAATTGATAGTGAAATTATGCGCTGTTATACAGCTACTGGATTAAGTATTTTAAACACTTCAGTAGCATTGGTGTTTGCTTTTTTATACGGCGTAAACTGCTCCCTTTATGAATGTAGTTTGTTTTTTGGCGGTCTGCTAGGAATGCTTGCTGTACAATGTTATTTTTTCGAACAAATTTCCAAACAATTTGCATATATGCTCAACAAAGTTGCAAAATGGAGGTTTTCTTTAATCATGAAACTTACGGTTTTATTGCTTCTGTGTCTAAGCTTTTGTAAATATCATTTGTATTCCTTTTTTCGTGTACAAAGTCAAGAAGTTGTCTTCAATCGGCTTTTTTCGTTCCAATTGGAGTATTGGCAGCATATTGCATTCTTGTTGGTGTCGGTAATTGTGTTTTTAAGATTAAGTTTTTTTCTAGCAAAAGATGTGCTTGTGAATAGGAAAACACCATGGGCTTATATATTAATTGCCTATATGGGACTGTTAGCTGTTTTTACTCAAGGATTTTCAATACGTTATTACTTAATTCTTTCCTTGCTTTTATTTATATATATAAGCTATAAGTTTAGTTTGATGTCGCCTGTATACCAACGATACTGGTTTGCCTTCCTGTTTATTTCTGCAGGGCTGGTGCAATACAATATGTGGAATCTTCAAATCGAAAAGGAAAGAGACGTGAAAGCTATGTATTTTAGAATTGGTAACTTTGGTGAAACCTCTGCACATTTTATAAACTTTGAACCTGTTTTGGACAGTGTTTTTAAATATAGAGTGGGAAAAATAAACACAACAGAAACGTTTTTTATAGGCAATGTTTTTGAGTTTTATAAAAAGCAGTATCCAATACTCAAGAACTATAAAAATACAATGAGAGTTGAATATAATTATGAAGAAACGGGAAATGGATATAAAATAACTACCCTTTCCAGTGCTTCTAATGAAAATACAAATCAAGAAAATTAAACTAAATACAATAAAAATGGTACAGAAAATTCACTCCTACAAAAAATATAAAGAAGATTATCAAGAAAGTGTGGAAGATCCAGGGAAATTTTGGGGAAAAATCGCTGAAAGTTTTTTGTGGAGAAAAAAATGGGATACCGTATTGGAGTCCGACATGGCAAATGCTGACGTGAAGTGGTTTCAAGGAGGGAAACTCAATATAACTGAAAACTGTTTGGATCGTCATTTGGAAAAAAATGGAAACAAAACGGCCATTATTTGGGAGCCGAATAACCCTGATGAAGAATCGAGGTATATTACCTATAGACAGCTCTATGTCAAAGTTTCACGTTTTGCAAATGTGCTTAAGAATAATGGAGTTAAAAAAGGGGATCGTGTATGTTTATACATGCCTATGATTCCAGAATTGTCTATTGCCATGCTGGCATGTGCACGTATTGGAGCCATTCATTCTATTGTTTTTGCAGGGTTTTCTTCTACTGCTTTGTCAAGCAGAATTAATGATTCGCAATGCAAATTATTGATAACTGCCAATGAAGTGTACCGCGGAACCAAGCCAATTAACCTTAAAGCAGTTTGTGATGAGGCATTGGAAAACACGCCTTCAATAGAAAAAGTAATCGTATACAGACGGACGGTTGAGCCTACTCAAATGAAAGAAGGAAGAGATTCTTTCTGGTTTGAAGAACTTCAGAAAATAGAAAACTTTGAATGTGAAGCTGAAGAAATGGATGCCGAAGACCCCCTGTTTATTTTGTATACTTCTGGATCTACAGGAAAACCAAAAGGAATGGTACATTCAACAGGAGGCTATATGGTGGGGAGCACTTACTCTTTCCAAAATGTATTTCAATACCAAAAAGATGATATTTATTGGTGTACTGCCGATATTGGATGGATCACAGGACATTCTTATATAATCTATGGTCCATTAGCAGCGGGTGCTACCACTGTGATGTTTGAAGGTGTTCCTTCCTATCCGGATTATGGTCGTTTTTGGGAAATTGTTGAAAAGTTAAAAGTCACCCATTTTTATACCGCGCCAACAGCAATCCGGGCCTTGGCAAAACATCCCTTGAGCCTGGTTGAAAAGTATGATTTATCTAGTTTAAAAGTACTTGGTTCGGTTGGTGAGCCAATTAATGAGGAAGCGTGGCACTGGTACAATGACAATATTGGAAAAGGAACCTGTCCTATTGTAGATACATGGTGGCAAACGGAAACAGGAGCTATTATGATTTCTCCTTTGGCAGGAGTAACACCACTACGTCCTACTTTTGCAACCATGCCTTTACCAGGAGTACAGCCTGCCTTAATGGATGAGCATGGAAAAGAAATTACTGAATCTCCAGCTGAAGGACGTTTGGCAATGAAAGCGCCTTGGCCGTCTATAGCGAGAACTATTTACGGAGATCATCAGCGTTATAAGGATACCTATTTCTCAGCCTATTCAGGAATGTATTTTACAGGTGATGGTGCCTATAGAGATGCTATGGGGAACTATAGAATTACAGGTAGGGTAGATGATGTAGTAATTGTTTCTGGACACAACTTAGGAACGGCACCTATAGAAAATGCAGTAGATGAACACGACGCAGTAGTGGAGTGTGCAGTTGTCGGATTTCCGCATGACATCAAAGGAAATGCCTTGTATGCCTATGTGACTAAATACGATGAGGTGCGTATTTCGGACGATGAATTACGAGTTGAAATAAATAAACTGATTGCTTCGAGTATAGGGGCTATTGCCAAGCTCGATAAAATTCAATTTGTTTCGGGACTTCCAAAAACAAGGTCGGGGAAAATTATGCGTAGAATATTGCGTAAAATAGCAAGCAATGATACTTCAAACCTTGGAGATACTTCCACCTTATTAAATCCTGAAGTAGTAGAGGAGATAATGGAAAAATCTTTGGTGTAGGTTTGAACCCCTTCGTTCACACCTACTAGGTCTTTTAGACCTAGTAGGTGTGAACGAAGGGGTTAATAATTCATAGGGTTGATAAAAAGATCCTTATACTTCATTTTACCGTCTTTATTTAATTTTGGTACTATTTTTAGAAATGCTAAGGCGGTTATAAAAGCGTCTCCCGCTGCAGTATGCCTATCTTTTGGTGTGATTTTTAATTCAGAAGCCAGTTCGTCTAAACTGTATTGTTTGTTGGGGGTAATAATATTTACAATATGCTTTGATCTTTTGAATAATATACCTGTGTCTAAAACCTTGTTTTTTAATTTTCCTAAATTTTGTCTTCTCAGAGCTGCATTCAGAATTCCAATGTCAAACCCGGCATGATGTGCAATTAGCGGACTGTCCTTTATAAAGTCAATAAACTGAATCAAAGCCTCTTTTTCATTTAGTTTTTTTATTCTTTCAGATTTTAATATACCATGAATCTTTACAGTTTTAGGATTGAATATTTCTTGGTTTAGATAAATCTCCAAAGAGTCGTTTATGAAAATTTTATTGCCTTTTACGGCAATGGCACCAATACATAAAATCCGGTCTTTTTTAAAGTTAAGTCCAGTAGTTTCCGTGTCCAATACAACAAAACGTGTATCGGAAATAGATTGTTTTTCCTTCTTCTTAAACAAAGCGCTATACTGTTTCCAGAACTCGGGGATCGAGTTTCTTTTAAAATTGAATAGAGAGAAGTTCATAACTATAACATCTGTTTTAAGTTGAATCTAAAAATCAATAATTCTTGAATTTCTTTGATAGGTTTGAATGCTCTTTTTAATTTTAATTTTTCGGTTTTAGTTAAAGATTCTAGTTGTATTAATTTTCCACTATCACCATTTAATATACCTTGTTCAGTTTTGAATTTTAATAGAGTTCTAAATGCGCGTTCACACGAGTTAAATAAGTCTTTATTTTGAGGTTCCAATTCTGCTAATTTTTTATACCGCTGTAGGGTGTTGTTGCTAGTGCTAACTTTATGGGATAAGATTAAAATTCGTGCCGCATCAATCAATGGCATCAGTGCTCGGATTTTTATGTTGAAAAAATCTTTGTGCTCTCCATCTTGTTCTACAATGAATTGTCTAAAAAATCCTACTGGTGAAGGTTTGTCGATGATGTCTTTTGCCAATCGATTTAGAAAGTAATTGTCGGTATTCAGTGTTTTAAAAAGGCTTTTGGTGAGTTTATCAGTTAAGTCTTGTGAACCATAGATAAATTCATAGTCAAAGAAAATAGAAGAAAGAAGGATTCCAGATTCGTCTGGTTTGAGAATCCAGTTGTCAAATTGCTGTTTCCAATGCGTTAGAGAAGTGCACCATTTTGGATTGCTCGCCATCATGTCTGCTGGGCAGTATTCATATCCAATAGTATTTAAGTATTTAACAACCTTTGAGGAAAGTAATAAGAAGTAGTCTTGTGTTACCTTGAATTTTGATTTTGGAACATCTTCAAAAATTAAAGCATTGTCTTGGTCGGAGCGTAAAAGTTGTTCTCTTCTTCCTTGACTTCCCAGGGCAACCCATGTGAATTTTACAGGAGGAGGTCCTTCCATCTTAAGTAAGCACAGCTCAATACTTCGAATAATAATCACCGTATTAATCTCTGAAATGATGTTTGCAATATGGGCAAAAGGCAATTCTTGTTCTAAATAGGTGTTCAAGAGCAATGCTACTTTTTCCCGGATGCGTCTTAAGTGTTTTGATTTTTTAGCACGTTTTATTTCCTTAATAAGAACCGAAGGGTTGCTGCCTAAAGAAACCACCAGGTCGTGTAATGACAGAATACCTGTTAATTTCGATTTTGAAGATCCATCTTTAGTAATACAGATGTGACTCGCACTGTGTTTAAGCATTGCAATATGAGCTTCTGGAATTGTAATTTCTTCAGTAGCTGTTGCAACAGGTGTCGACATGATAGTTTGGGCTTCGCTTGAAATGTCGTAATCACCAGTAACAATTTTGTCTCTCAGATCTTTACTGGTAATAATGCCAATAGGTTTTTTGTTTTTTACGACCACCATGGCACCTATGCTGTGGCTACGCATTGTAAGTGCCACATCTTTTACAATAGTGGTAGGTTTGCAAGAAATAGGTTTTTTGGTAAAAACTGCTTTTTGTAAGTTGTATAAATCTGTATTGTTTTCTTTAGCAATATAGGAAGAAGTATTTCCGCGTTCTTCAATGATGGAAGGGTCTTTTACATTAGAGGCAAAACTTGTGATTAAATAATTTTTAATGTTTTTGTTTTTCTCAGAAAGGGGTTTGAAAATATCTAATGGGATGCCGTAAAGGATAGATTCCTCATTAGCTTCGGCATGCATTAAATAATTTTCTTTAAGCATTAGCGGTCGTAAGCCAAAGATGTCACCCTCGTCGCAAATATCAATAATAGATGTGTTCCCTGTGTCTTCCTGTGTCAGTTTTATTGCGCCTTTGTGTACAATATAAAATAGTCTGTGAGGCTTTTCATCCTGAGAAAAAAGAGGGGTTCCTTTTTCAATATAAATAACTTCAACTTGCTCTGCGATGCTTCGAAGTTCTTTTTTAGAGATGATATTAAAAGGAGGATAATTTTTTAGAAAATCTAAAATTCTTTCAGCAATAGTGTTTTTCATTTGGAGAGGGTGTCTGTTTCTCACAAATTTAATGAAAATTTAGCGATGTTTTAGTGTGGTTATGTGCGCCCTTCAAGTTCGCGAAGAATCGTAGTGAAATAATTCTTGTTATGTGGTACGAACCTAATAGGGGTACAATAAATCATGGTTTTCAATTCGTCTAGAGAAACGAGTTTAATTGCTGCAAGCTCTTCTTCTTGAATAATTAAATTGTGAAGCGGCTCGTTTAGTTGACAAAAAAAGATATGATGTAATTCATAATCTATTTTATTTGAGTTGTGTTTGTGTTTTTCTGAATGCGTTCCAAAATAAATCAACTCTTTTTTTGAGATAGAAAGACCTATTTCTTCTGAGATTTCTCTAATAGCTCCTTGTTCTGGTGTTTCTCCGAATGGAATGTGGCCTGCAACAGACACATCCCAAAGGTTAGGGAATGTGTCTTTGCTGGCTTGTCTTTTTTGAATCAGGATTTCTGAGTTTTTTGTGTAAAACCAGATATGAACAGTAGCGTGGAAATAGCCGTATTTATGAGCG
This sequence comes from uncultured Flavobacteriaceae bacterium, assembly GCA_943789365.1. GTDB lineage: Bacteria > Bacteroidota > Bacteroidia > Flavobacteriales > Flavobacteriaceae > Flavicella. The sequence goes on from CALSTV010000001.1 coordinate 2,714,189, forward strand.
ACAGATTTTAAACATGATGTTCCGGTTGGAGTTCCGTTTTTGTCTAAAAGTTCAATGTATTCATCCATCACTAATAAGTTGTCTATTTAAAATAGCTAAACGTATCTCCGTTTTTTATTTTTAGAACACTCTCATAAATAAGTTTTATTACATTTTCAACGTCTTGCTTGTTGACCATCTCAACCGTGGTATGCATATAGCGCAATGCCAAAGAAATTAGAGCCGAAGGTACTCCGCCATTGCTATAAGCAAAGGCATCTGTGTCTGTTCCAGTTGCTCTTGATGAAGCATGTCGTTGAAAAGGAATGTTGTTTTCTTCAGCAGCCTCAATGATAAGTTCTCGTACATTGTGTTGAATGGCTGGTGCATATGAAATTACTGGACCATCTCCGCATCTAGTTTCTCCTTCCGTCTTTTTTTCTATCATTGGAGTTGTGGTGTCATGACATACATCTGTAATGATGGCAACATCAGGTTTTATTGTATGTGTAATCATTTCGGCTCCACGAAGACCTATTTCTTCCTGAACCGAATTTGTTATATAAAGGCCAAAAGGTAATTTTTTGCCGTTTTCTTTTAGTAGACGCGCAACTTCAGCAATCATAAAACCACCCATTCTGTTATCAATGGCACGACAAACAAAGTTGTTTTCATTTAGAATCATAAACTCGTCTGGGTAGGTTATGACACATCCTACATGCACTCCAAGCGCTTCTACCTCCTCTTTGTTTTTGCAGCCAACGTCTATAAAAATATTTTCTAGCTTAGGAGTGTCCTCCTTGCCTTTCATTCGTGTATGGATAGCAGGCCAACCAAATACTCCTTTTACGATGCCTTTCTTTGTGTGAATGTTTACTCTTTTAGAGGGCGCAATGATATGGTCACTTCCTCCATTTCGAATAACATAAATCAAGCCTTCTGGTGTGATGTAATTTACATACCATGAGATTTCATCGGAATGTCCTTCAATAACTACTTTGTATTCGGCTTCTGGGTTGATAACACCTACCGCAGTACCGTAAGCATCCGTAATAAATGTATCTACATAAGGTTTTAGGTAATCCATCCATATTTTTTGACCTTCACTTTCGTACCCTGTAGGTGAAGGGTTGTTTAGGTAGGTTTCAAGAAATGAAAGAGATTTTTCTGTTAAAATGGATTTCTGACTCATATTAGTATCAATGTGTGTTTATTATTTTTTCAAAAATACAGAATTGTTTTGTGAGTGCAAAGGTTCAGATTGATAAAGGAGATAACTTAATATGTTTTAAAATAGAAAAGTGTTCTAGCGTTTATTTGTAGTTTACTCAATTAAAATTCTATAAATTTGAAACTTATTTATATAAAGGGGTAATGAAAAAAAGTTGTTTTATATTTTTTATGCTTTGTAATCTCTTGTTTTCGCAAGACAAAGATTCGTTAGATTTTAGTCAATATACATTGTTCGAAAATGATAGTTTGATTACGAATCTTGATGAAATTCAATTACTACCTAAGTTGACTTTTAAATCATATAATGACAAGCGCTATTATTATTGGTTTCGTAAAAAGGTGTTAAGAGCATATCCCTATGCTAAAATTGCAGCTAAGGAACTTGCTTCGCTAGATGAACAGCTGGATAGTATTTCGTCTAGAAGAAAAAGGAAAAGGCATACAAAGAAAGTTCAAAAGTATTTGGAAGAGGAATTTACTCCGAGATTAAAAAAATTAACTAGAACCGAAGGTCGGGTGTTGATAAAGTTGTTACATAGAGAAACAGGAACAAGTACATTTGATTTGATAAAAGAATACCGCAGTGGATGGAAAGCATTTTGGGCAAATACAACTGCAAATCTTTTTAAGATGTCTTTGAAGGATGAATATGATCCTATAAATATTCAAGAAGATTATATGATTGAAGATATTTTACAGCGTGCTTGGCGAGATAATTTAATTGATTTAGAGAAACCCAAATTAGAATTTGATTTCCCAAGCATCAAAAAAAAGTGGAATTTAGGTTTTCCTCCTGATTACAAGTATAAGAAGTCATAAAGTTATTTGTCTAGATGAAATTTTGGTTCGGGATACATCTTCTTCCATAGATTTCAATACGATTATTTTGTTAGCTATTTTATCTCTAAACGCAGTGGACCAGATGAATGGTGGAATGAAATCACATAAGACTATTTCTTCAAAAAGATTAAATTATTCTATTATTGAGGTAAATAATGGATTAAAACCCTTTGAGATTTTACAGAAAAAAGTCGTTGCCGAATATTGTTTTATTAGATTTAAATACTATGATGCTAAAATTCCATGTTTTGATGTTTTATAATAAACAGAAAATTAGTATTTTAGGACTTGAGAAAAGTTATGAAATGGCTGTTGAATATAAGTAAAACCTATTAGAAGAAAGAAATACCTTTCAAAAAGAGTTTCAAAATATTTTAACAATCAAAACAAGTTTTATTAATCTACTTTAATAAATGTTTATGAATTGTATTATTATTGATGATGAATCTACTGCACGAGTTATAATAGAAAAGTTATGTGAAAATGTAGCAGAAATAAATGTTGTCGGACAGTTTTCCAACGCTATGCAGGCTATAAAATACCTAAATGAGAATACGGTTGATTTGATATTTCTAGATATTCATATGCCAGATTTTTCTGGATTTGATTTTATCAAAACCTTAAAACATCCACCACACATTGTTGTTACAACTTCTGACAAAGAATATGCCTTAGATGCTTTTGAGTATGACTTTATTGTAGATTATTTAGTGAAACCAATTACCTTAGATCGCTTTAAGAAGGCAGTATCGAAAGTTGAAAAGGCTTCTAAGAAAGTTGCTTTAATAAATCCATCTAAAACGTCTTTTGATGAGAAAAGCGCAGAAGATGTTTTGTATGTAAATATTGATAGGAGATTGATTAAAATAGATATTTCAGGTATTTATTTGATTGAATCTAAAGGTGATTATATCAATGTGAAAACAGAAGGTAAAAACTATGTTGTTCATTCTACATTGAAAAAAATTGAGAGTAAATTACCAACGGATTTGTTTTTAAAGATACATCGTTCATTTATCATCAACATTAAAAAAATTATAGATATTGAAGACAATAGTGTTTTGATAAAGAAAGACGTAATTCCAGTAAGTCGATCGAATAGACCGGAATTAATGAAACGTCTAAATCTTCTATAGATGTTAAATATTATTGAGTATCACACGCTATTGTATTCAAACAACAAAGGGTAAAAGAACATTTCTTTTACCCTTTGTTGTTTTTATGCACGTTTATAGAATCCAATCTATTCGTTTACGTTGCTGTTTTATACTGTTTATTGGAGTGTTATTTTTTTTCTACTAAAACGCCTAATCAATGATAGCATTCCATTCAACGACACATAATTTCTGCTTATCGAAATATGTGGTTTGTAGTAACGAAGCAGAAGTATGTTTGTAGTATAAAACTTAGATATTATGAAAATTACAATTGTTGGAAGTGGATATGTTGGGCTTGTGTCAGGGGCTTGCTTTTCCGAAGTAGGAATAGAAGTTGTTTGCGTTGATATTGATCGCAAAAAAATAGACAACCTGAATAAAGGAATTGTTCCTATTTATGAACCTGGTTTGGATGTGATGATCTCACGAAACTTAAAAAAAGGTAGATTGTCTTTTACAACAGATGTGGCAAAGGCAATTAATGATTCTGAAGCAGTATTTATTTCTGTAGGCACACCACCGGATGAAGATGGAAGTGCAGATTTAAAATATGTACTTGCTGTAGCTCGAGAATGTGGTAAACATATGAATGACTACAAGCTGGTTGTTACAAAAAGTACCGTTCCAGTTGGGACTTCTCAAAAAGTTAAAAATGCGATTCAAGAGGAGTTGAACATAAGATCTTCGAAACTTGGGTTTGATGTGGCCTCAAATCCGGAGTTTTTAAAAGAAGGAGCTGCAATTGATGATTTCTTAAAACCAGATAGAATTGTTCTTGGGACAGAAAGTGCAAGGGCAGAGGGAATTTTGAGCAAGTTATATAAACCGTTTACGCTTAACGGACATCCAATTATTTTTATGGATATCGTTTCGGCAGAAATGACAAAATATGCAGCGAATTCTATGCTAGCGACTAAAATTAGTTTTATTAACGATATCGCAAACCTTTGTGAAATTGTAGGAGCGGATATCAATCATGTTAGAAAAGGGATAAGTTCTGATTCTAGAATAGGAAATAAATTTTTATATCCTGGAATTGGTTATGGTGGGTCTTGTTTTCCTAAAGATGTTCAAGCGTTGATCAGAACGGCGGGTGAAAATGATTATGATTTAAAGATCTTAAAAGCGGTTGAAGCGGTAAATAAAAAACAAAAATCAGTTCTTTTTGATAAAATGTTACATTATTTCGAGGGAGACTTACAAGACAAAACAATTGCGCTGTGGGGCTTATCTTTTAAGCCTGAAACAGATGATATGCGTGAAGCACCCTCATTAGAAATAGTAAAAAAACTATTGGAAGCTGGTGCTAATGTAATAGCATATGATCCAGTTTCTATGGAAGAAGCTAAGCATCATTTTGGAGAATCAATCAGTTATGTAGAAGATCAATACGAAGCAATTATAGACGCAGATTGTTTGGCTGTCCTAACCGAATGGCCTGAATTTAGATTGCCAAACTTTAAAGTGATTTCTAAGTTGCTAAACACGCCAGCAGTGTTTGATGGTAGAAATATTTACGATGCATCTGAAATGAAAAAACACAATTTTGATTATTTCTGTATTGGTGTCAATACATCGAAAAACATATCGAAATCAAAATTATATATCGCTAGCTAATTATTATTCTACTATTATGATACGTAAAAAAATACTTGTAACAGGGGGTGCCGGGTTTGTAGGGTCTCATTTATGTGAGCGTTTATTAAACGAAGGTAATGAAGTGTACTGTATGGACAATTTCTTTACAGGGCAAAAACAGAATATCATTCATTTGATGGGCGATCCTTTCTTTGAATTGATTCGTCATGATGTGGTCAATCCTTATTTAATTGAAGTAGATGAAGTGTATAATTTAGCTTGTCCGGCCTCACCAATACACTACCAACACAATCCAATTAAAACAATCAAAACCTCAGTGATGGGGGCTATCAATATGTTAGGATTGGCCAAAAGAGTGGATGCAAAAATATTACAAGCATCAACAAGTGAAGTTTACGGAGATCCTGATGTTCATCCTCAACCTGAAGGGTATTGGGGAAATGTAAATCCGATGGGAGAACGTTCGTGCTATGATGAAGGAAAGCGAGCTGCAGAAACCTTGTTTAGAGATTACCATAAGCAAAATGGTGTGAAAATTAAAATTGTAAGAATCTTTAATACCTATGGTCCTGGAATGCACCCGAATGATGGACGCGTGGTTTCAAATTTTATCATGCAAGCTTTAAGAAATGAAGATATTACCATTTATGGAGAAGGAAATCAGACTAGAAGTTTTCAATATGTAGATGATTTGGTAGAGGGAATGATTAGAATGATGGCATCAAAAGATAGTTTTATAGGACCCGTTAACATTGGTAATCCAGATGAATTTACAATTATGGAATTGGCTAAAAAAGTAATTGAATTGACAAATTCGAAATCTAAAATTATCTACCAGACTTTACCCTCTGATGATCCTATGAAAAGAAGACCAGATATTCAGTTGGCAAAAGACGAATTGAACTGGACTCCGAGTATAAAACTAGAGGAAGGGTTGTTGAAAACAATAGCATTTTTTGAATCTCATATGTGAAATAAAATTATAGGAAAATGAAAAAAAACATACTAGTAGTAGATGATGAATTAACATCTTGTTTGATCTTAGAGAATTTTTTATCCAAAGAATATACAGTAATCTCTACAAATTCAGGATTAGAAGCGCTTAAAAGTTTAGAAGGGAATCTTCCAGATTTAATTATTAGTGATATTCAAATGCCTGAAATGGATGGCTTCGATTTTTTGAGAGAAGTTAGATTAATGGGCTATACAAAACATACTCCAGTTATAATGCTATCAGGAAAAACGGAAAGTAAAGAGCGTGTTAAATGTTATAAGTTGGGAGCACAAGATTATTTAAGCAAACCATTTAATCCAGAAGAGTTAAAAGAAGTTGTAAAGAAAAATTTATGTCCCATTCATTTTACAACCTCCTGGTAAAGGTTTTTAAATTTCATTTTAATTAATAAACGGATGATGACATTATTATATATAGGGAGGGAACCAAATTTATATGCGCATTTTGCTAAGGATAAAGAGATTGCATTTTTAGCAGTTAGAAATGGTATTGAAGCCATTACAATGTTGAAACAAAATCATAGAATCGATGTGGTTATTTGTGAATATCAATTGCCAGGCAATACTGGCTTGTTTTTATTCGACAAAATAAATGAAGAGCCTAGATGTAACAAGAGACCATTCGTTTTAGTTTCTGAAGGGTTTAGTACCGATATTTATAGGAGAGCATTTCAGAAGGGTATTAATGATTATTTTGTTTCTTCCTCGACTGATGCTTCACAAATTATTGAAAGATGTATTTCGTTGCAAAGGAATTTTAAAAGAAACGCAGTTGAAGCTGATAAAATAAAAGAATCGAAGCCCTATAAATTACCAGTATCTAAACGAATTTTTGACATTGTTTTTGCCTCGATGATACTGCTTTTAGTCTCACCTTTTTTATTAATAGTAATGCTCGCCATTCGCATTGAATCTAAAGGAAAGGTGTACTATATCGCAAGAAGAGTTGGAAGAAACGCTTTTGATTTTTATAAATTGAGATCGATGCGAACTGGTTCTGATGAATTGTTGAATAAATTAGCCAAAGACAAAAACCAATACAACAAAGAAAAGGTTGATTCAGAGATTGATTTTAATTTAGAATGCCCTAAATGCAGTGTGTTAGAGGTTGGGGAGTCTTGTTCTCCACATTTGCATATCGGAGAAAATACTATTTGTGATTATTCGTATAATTATCAAAAAAATGAAATTAATAACAATACATCCACTTTTATAAAAATTAAAGACGATCCGCGTATTACGAAGATTGGGAAATTCATAAGAAACACAAGCTTTGACGAATTGCCTCAATTGATAAATGTATTGAAAGGGGACATGTCAATAGTTGGGAATAGACCTTTACCAGTCTATGAAGCCGAATTGTTGACTAAAGATAAAATTGCGAAAAGGTTTTTGGCTCCAGCAGGAATAACAGGACTTTGGCAGGTTGAATTGAGAGGTAAAGGAGGTGAAATGTCTGAGTCAGAACGTATTGAATTGGACAATGAATATGCGAGTCATTTTGCTGAAGGGAAGTATTCGTTTTGGTATGATATAAAGTTGATTTTAAGAACAATACCAGCATTACTTCAGAAAAGTTCCGTTTAAGTTTTTTGCTGTAGAGTTATCATTAAATGATTTTTTAGAGGTTTTACTTGTTTGTTTCAGCAAGTAATACTTTTTTTTGACATAAAAATTAAACATCTATGATTTGAACTTTTATAGCCATGATGTACATCTTAAGCAGTTATTGTATTCAGTTTTTCTACCCTGCTTCTAATTTTTTAATCATAAGCTAAGTACAGCTTATCTACACTTATTTTCTATCCATCGAAATATACTGGAAAAAGCCACTTTTCGCAATAGGTTTGTAAAGGAATTAAAACATTTCAATTTGTCACTAAAGACAAGTTTTAAGAAATCAGTGAATTATGATAAAAAATAGATGTAACATAATAACCTTTTTATTGATAGTTGGTTTTGGTGTTCTTTCAACAAATGCTCAAGATGTTGTGGTAGAGGAATATGAGGATAATTCGTTCACTTTACTCATTCCTAAATTAGAGGTGCTTATTGATTCGGCATTGGTAAACAATGGCATGGTAAATTATAGACTTTTAGAAATAAAAGCCAAAGAAGCAAATTTAAAATCTAAGCAGCGTTATTGGACTCGAAATTTTGGAATCCAAGCAGATACGAGGTATGGTACTTTTGATAACTATTCTACGATTTCTGGCGATAATTCAAGTATAAACTTGGCTAGTGATACGCAACAGATGAACTACAATGTAGGTTTGTATTTAAAGTTTCCAGTTTTTGATGTAGTCAATAGAAAAGCCCAAATCAAACGTGCAAAAGTAGAAATAGAACAAGCAAAAGGATTGGTGAAATTTCAAAAAGATGAAATCATTGAAAAAGTTATTCGATATTATGAAGATTTGATATTAAAGCAAAACTTATTAGAATTAAAGGCAGCCAATCAAGGAAGTGCGAGAGTCAATATGGAAATGGTTGAAAAAGGCTTTCGAAATGGATTGATTTCGATTTCTGAATACGTTAGAATTTCAGATATGACCAATAGAATCGCTACTGATTTTGAAACGGCTAAAGCTGATTTTTTTACAGCTAAAAAACTATTAGAAAACTTAACTGGAGTAGTCATCCATTAAATATAGGAATATGAAACTAATTGAATTCATAAAATTACTGCTAAAACACAAAGTCATTCTTGCAACGTTACCATTGTTTACAGCTTTTGTAGCTATTGGCTTGACTAGGAATGCGGAGAAAAGCTATTATTCTCAGACAATGTTGTATACCGGTTTAGCTTCCGGTTCTTCCATAGAAATGGAGAAATCGTTCAACTATTTTGCGATAAATATTGGTTTTGACAATTTGATCAACATCATCAACTCAAGAGAAACTCAAGAAGAGGTGGCAATACGTTTACTAGCTCAGCATTTATACTTTTCTGAACCCAATCCTAAGTACATTTCTGAGGATTCCTTTAAAGCATTGAAAAAAGTGATTCCTGAAAATATATATGATTATGTAGTCAAGTCAAATAAAGTTCCAATAATGAAAATGAATTTTGAAGGAGTTGTGAATACAATTCCTGAGCAGATCAATAAAGATGATTATGAGCAAACGGTTCAAAACTTAATGAGTTTGATGAATAGCGATAATGACAATTTTATTTATGCTTTGTTAAATTATGAACAGCCTTATTATTCTTTAGAGGCAATTCAAGAGATAAAGGCTCAGAGAATCTCAAATAGTGATTTATTGAAACTAAGTTACACAACTGATGATGCGGGTATTTGTCAGCAAACATTGGCGATATTTAATGAAGTTTGCATCAAAAAATATAAAGATTTAAAAGAGAACGGCTCAGATGCAGTAGTGAAATACTTTGAGGCACAATTGGCAAAATCACAGGCTAAGTTAAAAATGAGGGAACAAAAATTATTGAAGTTCAATCAAGATTATAATATCATCAATTATTATGAGCAAAGTAAAGCAGTCGCCATTGTAAAAGAAGATATGGATGTTGAGTACAATAGAAAAAAGGCTGAATTAGCTGGGTCTGTTGCTTCTTCAAGAAAACTTGAACAAAAATTAGATATTCAAGAGTTGGTGCAAGCCAAGAGTAGTACGATTTTAGATAGCAAAAAGAAACTAGGGAAGTTGAGCTATAAATATACCATGATGGAAGCAAGGTCCTCAGGTACGGAAGAAAATATTAAAGACTTAGAAAACTTGAGAACTCAGATTTCGGTACTTGAACAAGAGCTAAAGGTAAATATTGAAGAGTTGTACAAATACCATAATTCTGTAGAAGGAGTTCCATTAGATGAAATGATACCAGAATGGGTAGATAAAGTAGTTGAAACAGAAAATATAAAAGCAAAATTGGATGTTATGGGGAAACGTAATATTGAATTCCAAAAGCAATATGAAATTTATGCTCCAGCCGGTGCAAATTTAAAAAGATTAGAAAGAGAGATTGGGGTTGCTGAACAAGAATATCTCGAAATATTGCATGGTTTAAATTTGGCTAGATTAAAATTTCAAGACACACAGTTGTCGAGCAATCTGAAAGCAGTTGACCCTCCTTACTTTCCGTTGAAACCTGTTCCTTCAAAACGTAAAATCATAATCCTAGCTATAGGAGTTCTTAGTTTTGTTTTTTTATTGGTCACTATATTGTCTATGGAGTTCTTTGATAACACCTTAAAGAACATTAAAACAGCCAAAGAAAAGTTAGGGCTTCCTGCACTTGGAATGATACCAAAACTATTCAAAACTAATGAAGGCTTGGATATGACCAAAATAGAATCGAGATTAATGGAGTTTATGATGCAGAATTTTAATCATTTGTTGAAAATGAAAAAATCTACAAAAGTAATTACCCTTGTTAGTACTGAGAAAAATGAAGGAAAAACCGTGATTGCAACGAATATGGCTAGAAAATTAAAAGAGGATGGAAAATCCGTTTTGGTTTTGAATTTCTGTACTGATATTAAGGTTAAAAATGTTCAAACAAAAATGTTTTGGTTGCATCGTTTTTTAGGGTATCAAGATCCAAGAAACGATTATTTGCAACCTTTTTTAGAAGAACCGAATAACTATTTAACAGCCTCAGAATATCAGCCCTATACAATTGAAAAATCATTTAGCGATACAAAGCATTATCAGGAGTTAGTTTTGGATGCTATTGCTAAGGCTAAAGAATACGATTATGTGTTTATTGAATTGCCTAGCTTATTAGAGTTGACTTTTCCCCCAGAATTGGTGTCAAATTCAGATCTGGTGTTGTTGGTTTGTAGATCAAATCGACTTTGGTCAAAAGCTGATGATAATGTCTTTAGTAAAATAAAAGAATTGGTCAATGAAAAACTGCAATTCATTATCAATGGGGTTGAAATAAAAGAAACGGAATCACTCTTAGGTGAATTACCAAAAAGAAGATCTAATACAAGAAAAAATTTAAAAAACATGTTAAGATTCCAGTTTTTCTCTAAAAGTCAAATTTAAAATAAAATGTACCAATTGATAAAGAAAATAATAAGAGAAGATAACTTTCTGTCTTTGTCAGGGAACCTTGTGATAGCAGCCTTAGGATTCATGGGGTTCGCACTTTTGGCAAGAAACTTAAATACCGATGAATTTGCACAGTGGGTATTGTTCATCTCTGGAGGATCTTTAGTTGAAATGATTCGATTTGGAATCACAAACAATGCATTGGTTCGGTTTTTGTCTGGAGCTACTGAAAACGATAGTGCTGAATATATTGGAGCAAACGTATTGATCAGTTTTGTGGTATCGGTAATTATCTCTGCGCTGTTAATTGTTGTGAGATTTAGTTTTAATGGAATCATATCCAACTCTGGTTATCATTTATTTTTTTCATGGTATCCTGCCTTGGTATTTATAAATCTGGCATGGAACAATGCATTGATTGTATTTCAAGCTAAAATGGAATATGGCAAGATACTCGTGATCAAATCTGTTAATAGTGGAGTATTCTTCCTAGTAATAGTTGTGAATAGTTTTCTTGACTTTTCAATAGCAACTTTGATTATTTTCCTGTTGCTAGTGAATTTGATGACTTCAATTCTGTGCATAGTAAATAAATGGGATGGCTTAGCTTTAATCAGAAAAGCAAACATCAAAAAAATTAAGACCTTGTTAGATTTTGGGAAATACAGTACGTTTACCTTAATTGGAACCAACTTATTAAGAAATGCAGATATTTTAATCATTAGTATCAGTCCCTTAGGAAGTCACGCTGTAGCATTATTTAGTATTCCTTTAAAATTAACAGAGTTACAACAAATACCATTACGAAGTTTTACTGCAACTGCATTTCCGAAAATGTCTAAAGCAAGCTTAAACGGAAATCTAAAAGAAGTTCAAAAATTATTTTATACTTATTCAGGTGCCTTAACCTATCTGTTTTTTGGCATGTCAATTGTCTCTTTTGTTTTTGCAAAAGAATTTATAATTCTTATTTCAGGAGATCAATATTTGAATGTAAATGTTTCAGGTTTTGATATTGTGGCTATTGTAAGGATTTTATCAGTCTATGGATTGTTACTTCCAATTGATAGAATGACTGGTATTGGATTGGATAGTATCAATAAACCAAACATAAACGCACTAAAAGTATGTGTTATGTTAAGTACCAATATTCTTGGAGACCTTATAGCTGTTTATTTCTTTGAATCGTTGCAAATGGTAGCGGTTTCAACACTTGTGTTTACATCTGTAGGAATTGCACTTGGAATTTACTTTTTAAAAAAAGAATTTTGTTTTTCGTTGTTAGAAATTTTTAAGAGCGCAAACAAATTCTACGCTATACTGTGGTTTCAACTGCATTCAAAATTAAACAAATTAGATGCTGTAAAATTGAAATAATACCTAAGTCTAATCTTTCATTCATATCGTCATTTTCTTTGTTCCTGTCGTCTATAGTTTTTGTTCAATCATCGAATTTCGTTAAGCTGAGGGAATGCTGTATGTAACTTTGTGATATAATAATGTTACTTATGAGTTCATTTGAGAACAATATAAATCCTTTTGAAACAGAAACGGGGGCTGATAGAATGGCAAATAAAAATGTGCTTCTATGGGTCTTTTCGGTTGCGACGATCGTGGCTGTTATCATTGCCATGATGGGAATGATGGGGTTGTTTGTTTTTTTAGGGTTGTTTGTTGTTGTTGGTATTGTATATGGAATTTTTGATCGACCGAAAAGGGGCATTTTGCTGCTCGTTATTTTAGGCTTTTTTGTTACTGGATTGGCTAGATATATAACTGCCCCTTGGGGTTTGACCATGGATGTATTATTGGTCTTGATTTATATCTCCTTATTCTTTAAAGGTTTTGCAGAAAAAATTAAATGGTCGAAGGCAAAATCGTCTTTAACATTGTTGGTCTCAATCTGGATTGTGTATGTTTTTTTACAAATAGGAAACCCTGAAGTCGAAAGTATTCAGGCTTGGTTTTACGCCATGCGTGGTGTGGCCTTATATCAGTTTCTTTCCATTCCGTTATTGTTTCTTCTATTTAATAAACAGAAAGATTTAAATACGTTTTTTATCATTTGGGGACTTTTATCTCTTTTAGGAACTTTAAAAGGTTTTCAGCAGTTTCATTTTGGTGTTGACCCATTCGAACAACGTTGGTTAAATCAAGGAGGCGCTCAAACACATATTCTATTTGGGAAATTAAGAGTTTTTTCTTTTTATTCTGATGCAGGTCAGTTTGGAGCTTCTCAAGCGGAATCAGGTGTTGTTTTTGGGACATTGGCCTTATTTAAAAAAGGGAATTTTAAACTTAAAGCATTCTTTATATTAGTAGCGTTTGCTGGTTTTGTAGGAATGTTTATTTCTGGAACAAGAGGCGCTATTGCCGTTCCTGCATTGGGTGGAATTACTTTGTTAATTTTAAAAAAGAATATTAAAATCCTGGTTTTAGGGTCAGCAATTGGAATGGTTGTTTTTATATTTTTTGCCTACACCAATATTGGACAAGGAAATGCAGAAATTCGTCGAATGCGTTCTGCTTTTGATCCGAATGATGCCTCACTACAAGTAAGGTTGGACAATCAGAATAAGTTAAAAGGCTATATGGCTGTTCGTCCTTTTGGTGGAGGGGTTGGTGCTACAGGTAACTGGGGGAAACGTTTTACACCACATACTTTTTTAGCGAATACAGCAACTGATAGTTGGTATGTAATGATCTGGGCAGATACAGGGGTTGTTGGGCTTGTATATTATCTGTTTATGCTCTTCTTTATTTTAATTACTGGAGGGTATAATGTAATGTTCCGAATAAAAGATGAAGGGTTAAAAAATCAAATTACAGCATTAACTTGTGGAATGGCTGGTATCATGTTAGCTTCTTATGGTAATGGTGTATTCGGTCAGATGCCTACAGGAATGATTATGTATATAAGTATGGTTTTTATGTTTGTCGCTCCTAAAATAGATCAACAAAAACGAAAAAGAACCATTGAACGATACTAAACTTCTATCCATCGAAATGTCCTGTATTAAGGTGTTTTGTAAATGTATGTTTGTCTTATAAAAACTCTCACTATGAATTATAGAAGCATAAATGATTTAAACAATACAATTCTAAAACAACTACATGTTATTCCTCGAGATGTCGATTTAATTGTAGGGGTACCAAGAAGCGGAATGCTGCCAGCCAATTTAATGGCATTGTACCTAAATTTACCCTATACAGATATTCACTCTTTTATCAAAGGTTATGTATTTAAATCTGGAGCTAGAAGACAGTTTTTTACGGGTGGAGAATATAAAAAGATATTGGTAGTTGATGACAGCATTGCTTCAGGGGCAGCAATTACAGAATGTAAAAAAGATCTTGCACAATTTGAATCTAAATTTGAGATCAAATATTGCGTTGTTTACAGTACACCTGAGAAAGAGGATTTAGCAGATTTTAGTTTAGAATCTGTGGCTACACCAAGATATTTTCAATGGAATATTTTCAACCATTCAACACTAAATAAGGCTTGTTTTGATATTGATGGTGTTTTATGTGTGGATCCTACAGAAGATCAAAATGATGATGGAGATAAATACAAATCATTTCTATTGAATGCGGCTCCTTTATACTTGCCAGGTAGTAAAATAGGAACTCTTGTCACTTCAAGATTAGAAAAGTACAGAAGTGAAACAGAAATTTGGCTAAAAGCAAATGGTGTTGATTATGATACATTAATAATGTTGGACTTACCTGATATGAAAGCGAGGCAAAAAGCGAATAATCATGGAAGCCATAAAGCAACAGAATATAAGAACAGTAGATATAATTTATTTGTTGAGAGTGATTTAGGTCAAGCTATCGAAATCAATAGAATTACACAAAAACCAGTTTTTTGCACAGAGAATTTTAAGATGATTTATGAGACTCAATCTTTTGTATACAATATTAAAAGTGGGAAACATTTTCCTTTTTTACGTCGCACAGCGCTTAAATTAAGAAGTCTGATTGCGAGTTAAGAAGACCATAAATCAAAATAAAATAAGAGCTAGTTAAATTAAATTTTAAAAACTAAACCAATATGCAAACGATAGAATATATACTAACAATCATTGAATATAGCGTGTTTGTTTACATAGCAATGTCGTGCATGTACATTTTTGTATTTGCCCTAGCGGGGCATTTTTATAAAAAAAGAGAAGATGATAAAACGAAGGTTGAAAACAAAATAGCTGTATTGATTCCAGCATTTAAAGAAGATGCTGTGATTTTAGATGTAGCCAAATCTGCCTTAAACCAAAACTACAATTCAAATAGGTATGATGTGGTTGTCATTGCAGATTCATTACAGGCAGAAACTTTACAACGATTGAAAACATTACCGATAATAGTTGTTGAGGTTACTTTCCAAAATAGCACAAAAGCCAAAGCTTTAAATATGGGCATGTCATCCTTAAAGAATAGTTATGATTATGCTGTTGTTTTAGATGCGGATAATATCATGGAAGTTGATTTTTTAAAGAAAATGAATACAGCTTTTAAAAATGGTTTTCAGATTGTGCAAGGGCACAGAAAAGCGAAAAACACAAATACTGCGTTTGCAATTCTTGATGCAGCTAGTGAAGAGATTAACAATCATATATTTAGAAAAGGACATAGTGTATTAGGATTTTCTTCAGGGTTAATTGGCTCTGGAATGGGATTTGAATATCCACTTTTTAAATCGGTTATGAAATCGGTTCATGCAATTGGTGGTTTTGATAAAGAATTAGAATTTAAATTCGCTGAAAATCGTATCAAAATAGAATACCTGCATGAGGCTGTTGTATTGGATGAAAAGATTGAAAAATCATCTGATTTTTCAAATCAAAGAAGAAGATGGTTGTCTACTCAATTTGTTTTTTTAGGTGAAAACTTTAGCAAAGGTTGGTCAGAGTTATTGTTAAAGGGAAATATAAACTTTTTTGATAAGGTGTGGCAAATGATCATTCCTCCAAGGGTTCTTTTATTGGGTGGAACCGTTTTATTGACTGTGCTATATGTTTTGTTAGATTATGTATTTGTGGTGTATTCAAGCATATCTGCCGATTTATGGTTACTAAACCTAGGAATTGTGATAGCTGCCTTTCTTCTTGCTTTGCCAAAAACATTTTATAATACAAATACTCTTAGAGCGGTTGTTTCATTACCATCTGCTTTTTTTACCATGTTTCTTTTGTTATTTAGAATGAAAGGAGCAAATAAAAAATTCATTCACACAACCCACGGGGTAATCAAAAATTAAGATTATGAGAATAGGAATAGAAGCACAAAGATTACAACGCCCTCATAAGCATGGGATGGATAGGGTTGCCTTAGAATTGATCAAAAATCTTCAAGTAATAGATAAAGAAAATGATTATTTCATATTTGTAAAACCAGACGAGGACAGAAAGGTAATTTCCAATACGTCAAATTTTACTGTCGTTGAAATATCGGGTGAATCTTACCCTGTTTGGGAGCAGTTTAAATTACCTAAAGTAGCAAAGTCATATCAATGTGATGTTTTGCATTGTACCAGTAATACTGCTCCCATTTTTACGAACATTCCTTTGATCATTACGATACACGATGTTATTTATATGGAGGGTACTTTGTCAAAATTACTAGGTAGCAGTGCTTCTTCTTATCAGAAGTTTGGTAACCTTTATAGAAGGATGATAGTAAAGAACGTGGTGAATACAAGTAAAAAAATCATTACGGTTTCAAATTATGAAAAGGAGAATATCCGTAATTGTTTTAGGTTGGCTGAACATCAGATAAAGACGGTACACAATGGCGTGAGCAATCAGTTTTTACAAGATTTAGATCCTGAGCATGTTCAAAAAGTAAAAGAATCATGCAACTTGCCAGATAATTATGTGTTTCATATTGCTAACAAAGATCCAAGAAAGAATACCAAAAGAATACTAAAAGCTTTTCAAAAGTTTTTAAGGAATGAAAATATGGACTTAAAATTGGTGATGTTAGGTTGTAAAGATGCTGATTTGAAAGTTTTATTAAAAGAAATAAATGCGACTGATGTTTACAAAAATATTGTGTTGCCAGGTTATGTTTCCGATATGGACCTACCAATTATGTATCAGTTAGCAGAGGTGTTTTTATTTCCTTCTTTGAAAGAAGGTTTTGGTATTCCTATCATAGAAGCAATGGCCTCTAAGGTTCCTGTTATTACATCAAATATATCTGCAATGCCAGAAGTGGCAGGACGTGCAGCTCATTTAGTTGACCCTTATAGTGTAGATGAAATTTATAATGGAATTGTACAAATAACTTCTAACGAGCAATATAAAAAAGAACTTATTGAGAAAGGAAGTCTTCAGTACAAGAATTTTTCATGGAATACCATGGCAACTCAAGTATTAGAACAATATAACCAGCTTTTCGAAGCAAAAAAAAAATAAGATTATGATCAAAGGAAAAGACATTATTTGTATTTCTTATACAACTTGGGAAGGAGAATTTACAAAGTCAACAGTTCAAATATTGTCGTTGTTAGCAAAAAATAACAATGTAATTTTTGTAGAATACCCAAGAACATTAAAGGATTTAATAAAATTATTTCTAGAGGACAAGAAGAATTTAGCTTATAGAATGCTCGGATTCAAAAAAAGACTTATAAAAATAAAATCGACAAGAAATACAGATTTAAAACACTTAGTAATGCCTCCAACATTACCAATAAACTTTATTAAGAATAAGCATATCTATAATTTTTTTTCGAAGATTAACACTCATATGTTTGCTGAAACTTTAGAAAGTATTTGTTGGAAAGAACAAATCTGCGAACCAATAATTATTTCTGCATATAACCCAACCTATGGACTAGCAACCTTAGGTAAATTAAATGAAGTTTTAAACATTTATTACTGTTATGATGGAATGGATCTTAAAAGAAATCATTGGAATACAATTAAAGATGAAAAGAAATACAGTAAAAAAGTAGATGCTGTAATTGCTAGCTCTGATTATTTAAAAGAAGAAAAACAAAAAATAAATAAACATTGTTTTGCTGTTAAAAACGGAGTCAATTTTGAAATGTTCGAAAATCATTGCAAAATAAAACCTAGTAACCAAAATATGCCTAAAAAAATAGGATATATTGGATGCTTAGATTACAGGTTTGATATCGAATTAATGGATTATGTGATTCAATCTATGCCTGAAACTAATTTCGAATTTACGGGATATTTATCCAATACTCAAATAGCTACGAGTCTTTCGAAATACAGCAATGTGAGATTTTTTAAATCTGTAAAACAGCAAGAAGTTCCTAAACTTTTAGCAGGATATGATGCTGGTATAATTCCTTACAACAATTTAGAGATTAATAAAGGAATTTATCCTTTAAAGGCTAACGAATATTTGTCGCTTGGATTACCAGTTGTTATGACTGATTTTGCTGAGCTTTCTGAATTTGATTCTGTCGTAAGAATATCAAAAAACAAAGAAGAATTTTTAAAAAACCTCCAAAGTGAATTAAAATATGATTCTTCTATAAAAATTAAAAACAGAATTGAATTTGCTAAAAATAATTCTTGGGAAAAAAGAGCTGAATCTTTTGGGGGAATTTTAGAATTAATTTGGAAACAAAAGTATAGACCCAATTTTATCACTAATTCTTAATACCAAATAGGATGAAATTAAAAGAAACTATTAAATCGAATAAAAGACTAAAAAATTTAGTTCACTGGTCAATACTCATTCCAAATCAAACTAGACCAAGGTTATGGATAAAATGGTTTATCAATCCGTTTTATCATAAAAAAGGTAAAGGTGCATGTGTACGAAGAAGAACTAGGATGGATGTGGCACCTTGGAATAAATTTGAATTGGGGAAATATTCAACCATCGAAGATTTTTCAGCAATTAATAATGGCGTAGGAAATGTTATTATTGGAGATCGCACAAAAATAGGACTTAGTAATACAATTATAGGTCCTGTAACTATCGGGAACGATATCCGACTCGCTCAAAACATTACCTTATCGGGTCTGAATCATAATTACGAAGATATTGACTGCCCCATACATGAACAAGGAGTGTCAACTTCTCCTATCGTCATAGAAGATGAAACCTGGATAGGAGCAAATGTGGTGGTTCTGGCAGGAGTAACTATAGGTAAACACTCTGTAATTGCTGCAGGAAGTATAGTAACGAAAGATGTACCTCCTTATTCAGTTGTAGTGGGTAATCCGGCTCGAATAGTAAAACAATATGATCTAGAAACTAAGATTTGGATTAAAATTAAAAACTAAAATTATGGGGTTACTTAAAATAATATTTTGGATTTTATTGGGTGTTGCATTTTATACCTATATCGGCTATGGAATCTTACTTTATATAGCGATCCAGTTGAAAAGATTCTTTCGTTTAGGAAAAGAAAAAGTATTAGATAAAGCCTATGAACCTGAGGTAACATTGTTTGTTGCAGCATACAATGAAAAGGACTATGTTGAGGCTAAAATGAAAAACTCAGCTGAGCTAGAATACCCAAAAGATAAATTAAACATTGTTTGGGTAACTGATGGTTCTGATGACGGTACGCCAGAGTTGTTGAAGGAATATTCAAACGCAACCGTTCACCATTTAGATGCTAGAAATGGAAAAATCGGTGCCATGAATAGAGGAATGGAGTTTGTGAAAACACCAATCGTGATTTTTAGTGATGCCAATACCTTATTAGGTAAGGAGTCTGTTCGACGTATTGTGAATCAATTTGGAGACGCTAATGTAGGCTGTGTGTCTGGTGAAAAAAGAATTGTAAATAAAGAAGTCGATGTGGCCTCGGGTGCCGGAGAAGGTTTGTATTGGAAATATGAATCAACTTTGAAAAAATGGGACGCAGAGCTATATTCAGTGGTAGGTGCAGCAGGAGAGTTGTTTGCCATTAGAACAGAACTGTATCATCATGTAGAAAAAGATACCTTATTAGATGATTTTGTGATTTCATTGCGTGTCGTACAAAAAGGTTTCACTATACAATATGATCCAGAAGCCTATGCAGTAGAAAAAGCATCCGCAAATGTAAAAGAAGAGTTGAAAAGAAAAGTAAGAATATCAGCAGGCGGAATCCAAGCCATTGTGAGGTTACGCTCGCTACTGAATATTTTTAAATATGGTACACTTTCCATTCAATATATATCTCATCGTGTTTTACGTTGGACACTTACGCCGGTTTGTTTAATGCTTTTAATACCGGTGTCCTTTGTATTAGCCTACCAAGAAGGTTTTTTAAATCTGGGGTTTTATACTTTTTTCTTTAGTATGCAACTGTTTTTTTATGTTGCTGCACTTGTTGGTTGGGCCTTAGAAAATAGATCTACCCGAGTAAAAGCATTATTTGTACCCTATTATTTCTTTATCATGAATCTTTCTGTGGTCATGGGGTTTTTTAGATACATAAAAAACACTCAATCCGTCAATTGGGAACGTGCCAAAAGAGCAAGTTGAAAACCTGTGCTTATTTGAAGTATGCAATAAGTCATTCAAAACCAAATAAAATGAAATTAGGAATTATAATAATATGTTACGATAACGAATACGACATTGATATCAATCATTGTGTTGAGCTGTTGCATAAAATAAAAGATATTGAGATATGTTTGGTAAATAATAACAGTCAAGACAGAACCTTAGATGTTTTGAAAGAAATAAAGGAGCGTTGTAAAAATGTCTCTGTAGTGGATATGAAAAAATTTAAATCCGGAAACTCTGCAATCAAAGCAGGAGCTAGATATATGTCAAGTCAATTCAATCTAAAACATCTCGGGTTTGTAGATGCAAAAAAGATAAATGAATATCAAGATTTATGCCTGGTGATTAAAGATATTAAGGAACATCAAAAAGATATATCCGATTATGATCAAAGTTTTTTGAATAAAAAAGGAATAAAGTTGACCATGTTTCAAAGCCTGTTTTCAGTTATGGATTATTTGATGAAAATTAATATTGAAAACCAGTATAATAATCAGTTTAGGGGGCTAGATGGTCAATGTAGGTTCTAATGAAGGTTTCAATTTGAATAATTAAGGTGTTTTGTGAAAACCATTTATCGATATTTTATTGCATGTTGTCCGTGTAAAAAAGTTCCCTAAAGAATAATATAAAAAAGCAATCTTTAGATGCTTAGATTTGACTAATTTAATAATAATGAAAGTGCTGAGGTTTTGTTCTTCAGAAGAATTTCAACCTTATAGATTACTTTCAATAATTGAGTATTATGAAAAATATAGCAAACTACTTTTGTATGAGTATGGCCTCTTTGATGTTGTGTTATTCTTGTGATGTCATCCCAGATATTCAAGAGGTGGAAGAAATTGTGGAAGGTTCTCCAAATGTAGCTTCCTTAATCATTCCGGATGGATTCGATTTTAGTACCCAGCATCAAATAGAAGTTAGAATCAATGACAATTCAACCAACATATTGTAAGCTTCCCTTAATTAGAACTGTTTGATTTTCCAAATATATACTTTTTTACGTTTTAAAATAAATTGGTTTATCTTCATTATAAATATTTAAACCAATCTATTTTAAAATGAGCCCAGCGGCAGCGACGCGTTTTTTTTCGGCGTACTTAATTGGTGGTATTTTACCTAAAGCATCATGTGGGCGGTAATGATTATAGTCATTCATCCAAATTTGAGTTTGCGCTCTTACTTGATCTAAATTTTCAAAAATGTATTTATTCAAAACACCTCGCCTATAACTTCCATTAAATCTTTCTATAAAAGCATTTTGAGTGGGTTTACCTGGTTGTATATATTTAAAGTCTATTTCGTGCATAGTACTCCATTGAGATGTTATGTTTGCTATGAATTCTGGTCCGTTATCCATTCTGATGCGCTTTGGCTTACCTCTTTTATGTATCAAATGATTCAGGACCCAAAGGATGCGATTACTAGGCAAAGAATAATCTATCTCTATAAAAAGGATTTCTCTATTATAATCATCAATAACATTAAAACCTCTAAAGCGTCTACTGTTGTCTAATACATCGGTAACAAAATCCATACTCCATGTATGGTTTAATTCTTTAGGAACCTCCAAAGGTTCTTTTACGCGTGCTGGCAGTCTCTTTTTTGCCTTTCTACGCAAAGACAACCCTAAGGATTTATAAACTCGGTATACTCGTTTATGATTCCATGGCTTTCCTTCATTGCGCAAACGATTATAAGCTTTCCAAAACCCTTCTTCTGAGTGTTGTTCTGCCTTTTCTTTTAAAGCCGATTCAATTTCTGAATCCTCTTTGACTAATGGCTGGTAATAATAAACACTTTTACTCAGATTTAAAATACGGCACGCCCTACTTATGCCATAATCAATAAACTCTTTGACCAGAAGCCGTTTCAGGTAGGGCTTTATAGCTTTTTTTCAATGATCTCTTTTGCTAGCTGATGATCTAAAGCCAAACTTGAATACATTTGTTTGAGTCTACGATTCTCCTCTTCTAAAGTTTTTAGCTTTTTAAGCTCTTTAGAATTCATACCTGCATACTTAGAACGCCACTTATAAAAGGTAGCAGAACTAATACCATGCGCTCTGGAAATATCTGAAATAGATTTCCCGTGATCAAACTCCTTTAGAATAGAAGCTATTTGTTGTGGACTAAATTTACTTTTTCTCATAATTACTGTTTAAAGTTAAGATTATTTTTCTACTTATAAACAGTTCGGTTTTTGGGGAAGCTTACAATATCGTACGATGTTTATGCTTTTTCTGATGAAAAACAATTTTCAGGAAGAGAAACTTTTGAAAATCAAGAAGGAGTAATTGTGACGGAAGATATGTATAAAACAGACGTAATGAGTAAGTTGATTTTTTCTGGGGTCCCAATGAATGGAATTTTGAAACAGACCATTACCCTACCCAAATATTATGATAAAATATACATACGTAGAAACGAAAATTTAAAATATTCTGCCTCAGTAGAAAATATTGTGAAAAATAAGGTTGATTATACCTTTTTTGAGTCAGTGAGCAGTTTGAAAAAAAAAGGAAGCACCATCGATGTAGTTGCTGATTATTTGTATTGCGTTAATGGAGTGGGAGAACTATTTCAAATAGATCCTCTAACAGGCGATTTGGTTTATTTGTCTGACATGCCAATGGGAAGTTGGACCTGTGCCATTGATCAAGAAAACAAAATGTTATATTCTATTGGTAAAAGTAACCCAAATCCATTAATGAAATATTCAATAGTGGATGATGAATGGGAAACGATAGCTGATTTAGGTATAGGAGGTCCAAGGTTAGATTTTAATACGCAAGATGGTTTGTTATACTTTTCAACAGGAGACAACCTTTATACTTATGATGCCTCAAATGGATCGAATTTGAATACTTGGACGATTAACGGATTGGATAGCACTAGTGGTGGAGATCTTGCTTTTTCAGAGGATAATGTGTTGTTTTTATGTACTTTTTCCGGATTGTACCGTTTAGAAATCGATGAAGAGAATGTGTATCAAGCTACTCGAATCAGTGGAGATAACTTACCATTTATGCCTACCTCTATGACATTTGATTCTAATAAAGAATTGTGGTTGGCTAACAACTCGAGTAACTCAAACTTAATTATTATGGATACGCAGACTGGTGGGTGGCAATACAAATATGGTGTTGAGGCAAATAACAATACAGCTTTTGGGAGAACCATCAATGATTTGACAACATTTAGAATTGTGTCTCAAATTGAAGAAGACCCGGATACTGATGGTGATGGTGTTGTAGATAGAGAAGATAGTTTTCCAGATGATGCCGAGAAAGCTTTTGAAATGTTTACACCTAGTAAATATGGATGGGGAACTGTAGCCTTTGAAGATCTATGGCCTAGCAATGGGGATTATGATTTTAACGATTTAGCGGTAAATTACAGAGCGATAGCAATTTTAAATGCTGAAGGAAATGTAGTTCAAATTGATTTTTTAGTAAATACTAAATCAAACAGAGCTAGTTATATTAATGGATTTGCAATTGAAATGGAAAATGTATTGCCATCACAAATTGAAAGTGTCACAGGGAATATTTTAATACATGATTATATAAATGAAAATGGTAACGGAACAGAATTGGGTCAAGAGAATGCTGTGGTTGTTCTATTTGACGATTCCAATTCCATGTTGAATAATGAAAATAAAGTATCGATAAAGTTTACCAATCCTATAAGTACAAGTGATTTGGGACCTGCTCCGTTCAATCCATTTATGATTGTAAATAAAGAACGTGAGAAAGAGGTACATTTAGCTTATATGCATACTACATCGTTAGGAGTGAAAAACTTCGAAGTAGATGGAGTTCACAATGATGAAGATGGGAATTATATTAGTGAAAACGGATTTCCATGGGCAATCAATATAGTGCATGACTTTAAAGTTCCAAAAGAATCGAAAGCAGTGAATTCAGCATATAATCATTTTGATGCTTGGGCTGCATCAGGAGGAGAAATTTTTAATGATTGGTATAAAGATGGTCCAGGCTATCGAAATGTAGAAAATATCCAAGATTAATTTTTGAAATTTTAAACACACTTTTGTTGAAATAGGGAAATAGCCATGAGTTTTTAAAAATTCATGGCTGTTTTTAGTTCTGATAATTTCTAAAGTAATATTTTATAAAAATTAATTACCTGTTAAAACACAGATTTTCAGGTTAGTGTAGGATATCGTTAAATTAAAGAAAAAATAGTCAAAAAAAGTCATTGTTAAACAAGAAAGGTGTTGTAGTTTTGCGCTCGCTAATGCAAACATTAATGCTTGTATTGGTGTAGAGTTCTCAAGGAAATAATGATAAAAAAACTTTTTAAAAAAATAATCAAATATTCTTTTGGTTGTATTGAGAAAAGGTTTTACATTTGCACCCGCTTTGACACGGAAGTTGAAAAGCACAGAGAATATGAAAAGCAATGCGAATTGCGATTCTATAAGTTCATTGAAAATATTGAAATTGACAGCGTAAAATTAAAGAGTAAATTACATGATTATAACTAATCGTGAATTCAATTTGAGAAGCTAGCATCGTAAATTATAAGTTGACATTGTCAACAAAAAATAACGATGAAGAGTTTGATCCTGGCTCAGGATGAACGCTAGCGGCAGGCTTAACACATGCAAGTCGAGGGGTAACAGAGATAGCTTGCTATTTGCTGACGACCGGCGCACGGGTGCGTAACGCGTATAGAACCTACCTTTTACAGAGGGATAGCCCAGAGAAATTTGGATTAATACCTCATAGAGTTGTTTTTTGGCATCGAGAGACAATTAAACATTTATGGGTAAGAGATGGCTATGCGTTCTATTAGTTAGTTGGTAAGGTAACGGCTTACCAAGACATCGATAGATAGGGGTCCTGAGAGGGAGATCCCCCACACTGGTACTGAGACACGGACCAGACTCCTACGGGAGGCAGCAGTGAGGAATATTGGACAATGGAGGCAACTCTGATCCAGCCATGCCGCGTGAAGGAAGACTGCCCTATGGGTTGTAAACTTCTTTTATATAGGAAGAAACCGTCCCTTGCGAGGGGCCTTGACGGTACTATATGAATAAGGACCGGCTAACTCCGTGCCAGCAGCCGCGGTAATACGGAGGGTCCAAGCGTTATCCGGAATCATTGGGTTTAAAGGGTCCGTAGGCGGGCTAACAAGTCAGAGGTGAAATCCCACAGCTTAACTGTGGAACTGCCTTTGATACTATTAGTCTTGAGTCATTTGGAAGTAGATAGAATGTGTAGTGTAGCGGTGAAATGCATAGATATTACACAGAATACCGATTGCGAAGGCAGTCTACTACGAATGTACTGACGCTGATGGACGAAAGCGTGGGGAGCGAACAGGATTAGATACCCTGGTAGTCCACGCCGTAAACGATGGACACTAGTTGTTGGGGCTTGCCTCAGTGACTAAGCGAAAGTGATAAGTGTCCCACCTGGGGAGTACGGTCGCAAGATTGAAACTCAAAGGAATTGACGGGGGCCCGCACAAGCGGTGGAGCATGTGGTTTAATTCGATGATACGCGAGGAACCTTACCAGGGCTTAAATGTAGGATGCATTAGCTAGAGATAGCTATTTCTTCGGACTTCTTACAAGGTGCTGCATGGTTGTCGTCAGCTCGTGCCGTGAGGTGTCAGGTTAAGTCCTATAACGAGCGCAACCCCTATTTTTAGTTGCTAACAGGTTAAGCTGAGGACTCTAAAGAGACTGCCGGTGCAAACCGTGAGGAAGGTGGGGATGACGTCAAATCATCACGGCCCTTACGTCCTGGGCTACACACGTGCTACAATGGTAATGACAGAGAGCAGCCACCTGGCGACAGGGCGCGAATCTATAAACATTATCACAGTTCGGATCGGAGTCTGCAACTCGACTCCGTGAAGCTGGAATCGCTAGTAATCGCATATCAGCCATGATGCGGTGAATACGTTCCCGGGCCTTGTACACACCGCCCGTCAAGCCATGGAAGCTGGGAGTACCTGAAGTCGGTCACCGCAAGGAGCCGCCTAGGGTAAAACTGGTAACTAGGGCTAAGTCGTAACAAGGTAGCCGTACCGGAAGGTGCGGCTGGAACACCTCCTTTCTAGAGAAAGAGATGTTGGTTACGAAAAAAGAACTAAGACCTTATTTAAATAATGTCTTAGCATTTACTTTTTAATTGCTGTTAATTTTATATTTATACACAAGACTGTATTAAAAACAGAGTCTCGTAGCTCAGCTGGTTAGAGCGCTACACTGATAATGTAGAGGTCGGCAGTTCGAGTCTGCCCGAGACTACTATAAGTAGTCGAGCAAGACAAGAAGTTTACCCTGAGCGAAGTCGAAGGGAGTCTGCCCGAGACTACTATTTTTCAAGCAAAGAAGAATAGTTTGAGATACAATAAATTTTGTGTTATAAAACATAGGAAATTCTAGAAGCAGCACTAATTAGGGATTACGAATTAGTAATTACTAATGACTAATAACTAATTACTAACTACTAGTAATTGGGGGATTAGCTCAGCTGGCTAGAGCGCCTGCCTTGCACGCAGGAGGTCATCGGTTCGACTCCGATATTCTCCACTATTACCCGCCGAAGCATGAAGCGAAGGAGGGAGTATCATGTTAGTCTACATTAGTAGATTGTCAGATACAAATACAGACCTTGGCCAAGGCTATGGTGTGTGAAAGAGTTCATTGACATATTGAAATATTGATATCGTATAGATATCATTAGTTATATTTTTTTTACAAAAAATTAATAACGAGCTATAAATATAGAGTAAAAATATATTTTGAAAGTTTTCGAATTTTCAAAGTAATAAGTAGAATAAAAGAGCAAAAAGTACAAAAAGCTAAGTAAGGGCGTATGGCGGATGCCTAGGCTCTC
Organism: uncultured Flavobacteriaceae bacterium; assembly: GCA_943789365.1. Lineage (GTDB taxonomy): Bacteria > Bacteroidota > Bacteroidia > Flavobacteriales > Flavobacteriaceae > Flavicella. Next base: position 2,741,408 of record CALSTV010000001.1, read on the forward strand.
AGAGGCGATGAAGGACGTGATAAGCTGCGATAAGCTTCGGGGATTTGCACATAAGAATTGATCCGAAGATTTCCGAATGGGACAACCCACTATGTTGAAGACATAGTACCCGTCGTTTGACGGGGGCGAACCCGGTGAACTGAAACATCTAAGTAACCGGAGGAAGAGAAAACAAAAGTGATTCCGTTAGTAGCGGCGAGCGAACGCGGAATAGCCCAAACCAGTTTTGTTACGGCAAGACTGGGGTTGTAGGACCACAATATTTGATGATTATTGAATTAGAACAAACTGGAAAGTTAGACCATAGAGGGTGATAGTCCCGTATAGGTAAGATAATTTATTGATAGTGGTATCCTGAGTAGTGCGGGACACGAGTAATCCTGTATGAATCCACCGGGACCATCCGGTAAGGCTAAATACTCCTGAGAGACCGATAGTGAACTAGTACCGTGAGGGAAAGGTGAAAAGAACCCTAAGTAAGGGAGTGAAAGAGATCCTGAAACCGTACGCCTACAAGCGGTCGGAGTCCGTCAACAGACGGATGACGGCGTGCCTTTTGCATAATGAGCCTACGAGTTACTGTTTCTAGCAAGGTTAATCCGTTCAGCGGAGCAGCCGTAGCGAAAGCGAGTCTGAATAGGGCGTATAGTTAGTAGTAGTAGACGCGAAACCTGGTGATCTACCCATGGGCAGGTTGAAGCTGTAGTAACATACAGTGGAGGACCGAACCCGTTGACGTTGAAAAGTCTTGGGATGACCTGTGGGTAGGGGTGAAAGGCCAATCAAACCAGGAAATAGCTCGTACTCCCCGAAATGCATTTAGGTGCAGCGTTGTGTTTTAGTTTAATAGAGGTAGAGCTACTGATTGGATGCGGGGGCTTCACCGCCTACCAATTCCTGACAAACTCCGAATGCTATTAAATATACACAGCAGTGAGGGCATGGGTGCTAAGGTCCATGTCCGAGAGGGAAAGAACCCAGACCATCAGCTAAGGTCCCCAAATATATGTTAAGTTGAACTAACGAGGTTTGTCTGCTTAGACAGCTAGGATGTTGGCTTGGAAGCAGCCATTCATTTAAAGAGTGCGTAACAGCTCACTAGTCGAGCGGACGAGCATGGATAATAATCGGGCATAAACATATTACCGAAGCTATGGATTGTAATTAATTACAGTGGTAGGGGAGCATTCTATAGGTGTTGAAGGTGTACCGTAAGGTATGCTGGAACGTATAGAAAAGAAAATGTAGGCATAAGTAACGATAAGGCGGGTGAGAAACCCGCCCACCGAAAGACCAAGGTTTCCTCAGCGATGCTAATCAGCTGAGGGTTAGTCGGGACCTAAGGCGAACCCGAAAGGGGTAGTCGATGGCCAACAGGTTAATATTCCTGTACCTGCTCACACTAAAAGTGACGGAGGCGTATAGTTGGTGCGTACAGACAGAATTGTACGTTGAAGGAAGTGGTAACACTCCGATAGTACACTGAGGCTTCGGCCAAGGTGATAATCCAGCGAAGCGACTTCCAAGAAAAACGAGTGAAGCAGCCCGTACCCTAAACCGACACAGGTGGTTGGGAAGAGAATTCTAAGGTGCTCGAGTGATTCATGGCTAAGGAACTAGGCAAAATCGCCCCGTAACTTCGGGAGAAGGGGCGCCCATCTTCGAGATGGGCCGCAGTGAATAGGTCCAGGCGACTGTTTATCAAAAACACAGGGCTCTGCTAAAACGAAAGTTGATGTATAGGGCCTGACACCTGCCCGGTGCTGGAAGGTTAAGTGGAGGAGTTAGCTTCGGCAAAGCTCTCAAATGAAGCCCCAGTAAACGGCGGCCGTAACTATAACGGTCCTAAGGTAGCGAAATTCCTTGTCGGGTAAGTTCCGACCTGCACGAATGGTGCAACGATCTGGACACTGTCTCAGCCATGAGCTCGGTGAAATTGTAGTATCGGTGAAGATGCCGATTACCCGCTACGGGACGAAAAGACCCCGTGAACCTTTACTATAGCTTAGTATTGACTTTGGATAAGTAATGTGTAGGATAGGTGGGAGACTTCGATGTTGCGTCGCCAGGCGTAATTTAGTCGTCCTTGAAATACCACCCTTTGCTTATCTAGAGCCTAACTCAGCGATGAGGACAGTGCTTGGTGGGTAGTTTGACTGGGGTGGTCGCCTCCAAAAGAGTAACGGAGGCTTCTAAAGGTACCCTCAGCACGCTTGGTAACCGTGCGTAGAGTGCAATGGCATAAGGGTGCTTGACTGCGAGACCTACAAGTCGATCAGGTTGGAAACAAGAGCATAGTGATCCGGTGGTTCCGCATGGAAGGGCCATCGCTCAAAGGATAAAAGGTACTCCGGGGATAACAGGCTGATCTCCCCCAAGAGCTCACATCGACGGGGGGGTTTGGCACCTCGATGTCGGCTCGTCACATCCTGGGGCTGGAGAAGGTCCCAAGGGTTGGGCTGTTCGCCCATTAAAGTGGCACGCGAGCTGGGTTCAGAACGTCGTGAGACAGTTCGGTCTCTATCTGTAGCGGGCGTTAGAAATTTGCGTGGATCTGACTCTAGTACGAGAGGACCGAGTTGGACTGACCTCTGGTGTATCTGTTGTTCTGCTAAGGGCATTGCAGAGTAGCTACGTCGGGAAGGGATAAGCGCTGAAAGCATATAAGCGCGAAACCCACCACAAGATGAGATTTCTTTAAAGGGTCGTGGAAGATCACCACGTTGATAGGCTATAGGTGTAAAGGCAGTAATGTCATAGCCAAGTAGTACTAATAACCCATAGGCTTTTGTACAAAGAACTTCCTGTTGTAAGTAATTACAGCAGGGAGGGACACTCTTTATTCACTCTAAATAGTATAGTAAGTTATGGTTTTTTATAAAAAAAATACAATCGTGTCTTAGACACTTTCAATATGTCAATTATTAATACAATGGTTTTTAGTAATTAGTTGTTGGTAAATACCAACAACGATCAACCAAAAACTATACAGTCTTAAGGTGGTTATCCTCCTACACTTCGCTTCGGCGGACGAGAAATATAGGATAACAACCCAAACGATTTAAGGTGGTTATTGCGATAGGGCTCACCTCTTCCCATTCCGAACAGAGAAGTTAAACCTATCAGCGCAGATGGTACTGCCAATGGTGGGAGAGTATGTCACCGCCTTTTTTTGAATCCTCAATCACATATGTGATTGAGGATTTTTTTTTATAGAGATGTGACTCCTTTGGAATCAGGGAGGTTGCAATACCTCAATACGAGTGAGCTTGTCGTTGTGCTCCACTAGGGATGGCTTAGAATTGTAATTTGTTTTGAGCTTATATTTATTGTGTAATTCACAATAAATTTTATTGTTTATCGTTTTATAAATAATGTAAATTCTTATGTTTTGGTTTAAATGAAAAAAAACAACGAAATAATAGAGTTTTCTTAAGAATAATTATATTTTTGTAAGAACAATACTTTATTTTCAATATTTATTTATTAACCTAGATTAGCAAATGTTCCATTATATCAAACGAATATTCTTTGTCGTTTTATTATTTTCAAATTTCTTTCTTTTTAGTCAAAATAAGGCTTCAACTTCGGATGACGGAGAAAAGTATGAGCCTGATTTTAATACTTGGTCTATTGGTGCGGGGTTTAGTAACTTAATTATGCATGGTGATTTACGTTCTTTTGATACATTTAGCGGTGATGCCTATTTTAATATTGGTGGTTATATTTACGCAGACAAAATGTTCAACCCTATCTTAGGTGCTGAATTGAAATTTAACATGTCTCAATTAGGTGGGGAGATACAGAAAATTTACAATACTGGAGGCGTATCAGAAACTACCTACTATAGGATATTATATGCAGAGCCTTATTTAGATGAAGTTTTATATATGGACGGAATTTCTTTAGGAATGGAGACTAACCTGATAATAAATTTTGACAATTTATGGAAACGTCATAGTCAAAAATGGAGTTTTAGTGGGTACCTGGGAGTTGGAGTGCAGTTGTATACTTCTAAACTAATAATAAAAGATTATGACCCTGCAACAGGCGGGTATGATCCAAGGGATGTTACTGATGAAGGAGTTATTATAGATGCCGATTTTAGTTATAACGGACGAAGGGATAATGCAAATTATGCAACTTCGGTGTTTTTAAATACAGGTTTAGGTGTAAAATACAGGTTCAACGATAAAATCGATTTTGAAGCGAGGAGTTCTATTTATTTGAATAATGAAGACCATTTGGATGCTGCAATAACTCACAAGCAGATGTACGAAAGTTTTTTTGTAACCAATATTGGTGTCGTTTATAAATTTGGTAAAAAAGAAAGACATGCTATTTGGGTTCAAGATGAGGAAATAGAGCCTTTTGAATTATTTGACGCTGATAACGATGGTGTAGCGGATCAGTTTGATAAAGAGTTAGAAACACCAAAAGGTGCAGAAGTATACGGAAGCGGAGTTGCTATTGATAGCGATAAAGACGGCTTTCAGGATTATAGAGATAAATGTCCGTTAGAGCCAGGCCCGGCAGAAACGCAGGGGTGTCCTTTGCAAAAAGCTGTGGTTGCTCCAATTGCGATGCAAGCACCAATAGTGCATGAGGAGCCAACAATGGAACCAATAGCACAACCTGTAGTTGAGTTTAATGAAGAAGAAAAGAATGAAATAGTTGAGCAGAGATCCTTGCTTTCAAAAAGTATTTATTTTAAATCGGCAAGTGACCAACTAAAGCAAGAATCTTACAAGCCGTTAAATGATATTTCGGGAATCATGATTGAATACCCTGAATCGAAATATAAAATTGAAGGACATACCGATAGTCAAGGAAAAGCAGCGTATAATTTAAATCTTTCTAATAAACGAGCGAAAGCAGTTGAGAAGTATTTAACAGATAAAAATATATCGTCGGATAGAATTACGTCAAAAGGGTTTGGTGAAACACGTCCAATTGAAACCAATGAAACTGCACAAGGTCGTCAAATGAACCGTCGTGTCGAAATTAACTTTATAGATCCTAATTCAGAGGAAGGTAAATTGGTATATGACCAAGGTGTAAAATTTACCAAAAATTCGGGCGTTTCTAATACAGGAGTTGTGACAACTGGTTATGCGGCTTCAGCGATTCAACAAACGGATTCTGATGGTGATGGTGTGCCCGATTTCCATGATAGAGAACCAAATACGCCTAAAGAATCACGTGTGTATGGTGATGGAGTCTCTGTTGATTCTGATATGGATTATGTGCCTGATTATAGAGATAATTGTCCTTTTGCAAAGGGGCCGATAGAAAATCAAGGTTGTCCTTTGGAAGGAGAGAATAATAACGTTACGGTTACTGCCCCTATTTCAGTTCCAACAGCTGAGGATGGAGATGGAGATGGTGTTGTCGATGAATTTGATAAAGAGTTAGATACACCTCCAAATGTAAAAGTATATGCAAATGGTGTTGCCTTTGATAGTGATAAAGATGGGCTACCCGACTATAAAGATAGATGTCCTATGACGTTTGGAAGCCCGGAAGAGGGAGGTTGCCCGTTGGATGGTGATTTAGATAAAGATGGTGTAGCGGATAGTGTTGATTTATGTATAGATGTAAAAGGGGATGCAGCGCACAATGGTTGTCCTCCTAAAAGATTAAATACCAATATAAAGCAAGAGTTGAATAACTTGGCGGCTTCTATTCATTTTGCACGTTCAGAGGGGCATATTCTTAAAAGTAACAATACACTTGTGTTAGAGAAAATAGGAGTTTTATTAAATGATTTCCCTGCGACACGTGTTAAAATAGAAGTGCATACAAACAATAAGCCGAATTTAAAATATAACTTAGATTTGTCGAAGAGAAGAGCAACTGCGATCATGAAGTATTTAACAAAAGTAAGCGGTATTGCTGAGGACCGATTAGATGTAAGTGGATTGGGTGGCACAAAACCTAAGTACGACGTTGATTCAAAAGAATTAAATGCGAAGAACAACCGTGTAGAGATTAGTTTATTCTAATTGGATATAAATATTTTTTGAAAGGAGCTTGCTAGAGTAGTAAGCTCCTTTTTTATGTAAAGATTTTGTAGCAATCAATTATAACTTTGTGATATATTAAAGAGATATATTTCGTGTTAAATTGTGTCTAGAATGAATTGTTTTTTGAAAAAAGGAAGTCGTACGATTCAATACAAAAATGCCTTTGTAAATTACTACAAAGGCATTTCTATTAATAGAGTAAGAAAAGTATCTTTATAACGTAAAAGCAGCCTTTACCTTATCTGTATAATCTAGTTTCTCCCAAGTAAAAGTTTCTACTTCTTGTTCTACAACATCGCCGTTAGGTGCTACATAGCGTACTGTTTTAGTTTCTGGAGTTCTCCCCATGTGTCCGTAAGCAGCCGTTTCTAAATAAATAGGGTTTCTTAGCTTTAAGCGCTTTTCAATCGCGATAGGTCTCATGTCGAAAATTGAATTTATTTTTTCTGCAATTTCACCATCGGATAAGTTAATTTTCGAAGTGCCAAAAGTGTCTACAAAAATCCCCATCGGTTCAACAACACCAATAGCATATGAGACTTGTACTAAAATTTCATCGGCAACACCAGCCGCAACCATGTTTTTGGCTATATGGCGTGTGGCGTAAGCTGCAGAACGGTCTACTTTACTTGGGTCTTTACCGCTAAATGCACCACCTCCATGGGCACCTTTTCCTCCATAGGTGTCGACAATAATTTTTCTCCCAGTAAGTCCTGTGTCTCCATGTGGACCACCAATAACAAATTTACCAGTTGGGTTTATATGGTATTTGATATCATCGCCAAACAACGCTTGAATCTCAGGAGTCAGTTTTGCCAATACTCTTGGGATTAAAATACCAATGATATCTGCTTTGATCTTTGCCAACATACGTTCGTCATCGTTGTCAAACTCATCGTGTTGGGTAGAAACTACAATCGCCTCTATGCGTTGCGGTTTGTTGTCATCAGAATATTCAATAGTTACCTGACTCTTGGCATCCGGACGTAAATAAGGAATGTCTTTGTTTTCTCTACGAAGCGCTGCCAATTCAATCAAAAGACGATGCGATAATTCCAAAGCCAAAGGCATATAGTTTTCCGTTTCATTGGTTGCATAACCAAACATCATTCCTTGATCCCCTGCGCCTTGTTCCTCCTTTGAATCTCTATCAATACCTCTGTTTATATCATCAGATTGTTCATGAATAGCGGATAACACTCCACATGAATTGCCATCAAATTGGTATTCCCCTTTTGTATAGCCAATTTTATTAATAGTTTCTCTAGCAATCTTTTGAACGTCTAAATAGGTTTTTGATTTTACCTCACCTGCCAAAATCACTTGTCCGGTAGTAACTAAGGTTTCACAGGCTACCTTAGATTCTGGGTCAAAAGCCATAAAATTATCAATTAGCGCATCAGAAATTTGATCAGCTACCTTGTCTGGATGTCCTTCCGAAACAGATTCGGATGTAAATAAATATGCCATTTCTTAATTGTTTTTCTATGAGTCGAGAAAACAAATAACAATTACCAAAACTAGCTAAAGAAAAAGATTGAGTGAGAATCTGCTTTAGCACTTTTTTATTGAGGTGGCAATCAGTCAAATCTTTCCTCTTGTTGTTTAACACCGCAAATTTATAAAAAAGAAATGAATAACAACTGATAAATGAACAAGTTTCTTATCTCCGTAAATTCTGTTTATAATTCAAATATTATCCTTAATTTTAGGCGCCTATAGAAAATCTATAGTATATATGATCTATAAATCAAACTAAAGATATTACCATGAGTACACACAAATTAGCAACCAATGCGTTGCATGCAGGACATGACACAACCCAAACGGCAGGAACAAGAGCCGTGCCAATTTTTCAAACCTCTTCATATGTGTTTAATAATACTGAGCACGCTGCAAACTTATTTTCATTACAAGAATTAGGGTTTATTTACACCCGATTAAACAATCCTACGAATGATATCTTACAACAACGCTTGGCAGCAATTGAAGGAGGAATTGGAGCTGTGGTTTTTGCTTCTGGAACGGCAGCAATTTCAACAGGTTTAATGACTTTGCTAAAAGCTGGAGACCATATAGTTGCATCTAGTAGCTTGTATGGAGGAACCTATAATTTATTGAATGTAACGTTGCCAAGATTGGGAATCACCACTACATTTGTAGATGCTTCCAATCCAGATAATTTTGCGGCAGCCGTACAAGACAATACCAGAGCGTTCTTTGTAGAGTCTTTAGGAAACCCAAAATTAGACGTATTGGATATTGAAGCCATCGCAGCGCATTCAAAAGCAGCAGGCGTTCCTTTTATCGTAGACAATACAGTTGCCACACCGGCTTTGTTAAACCCAATCAAACACGGAGCAAACTTAGTAATTCACTCTTTGACCAAATATATTGGCGGGCAAGGAAATTCTATTGGAGGTGCTATCATTGATGCCGGAACTTTTGACTGGACCAATGGGAAGTTTCCTGAATTTACAGAACCATCTGCAGGATACCATGGTTTGGTATACAGCGAAGCTTTAGGTGCAGCGGCATTTACTTTTAAATTGATATTGGAAGGATTACGTGATTTTGGAGGCGCTATGAGTCCGTTTAACGCATTCCAAATTATACAAGGATTGGAAACCTTGCCAGTACGTATCAAACAACACAGTGAAAACGCATTGGAATTGGCTACTTGGCTTGAAAGTAGAGACGAAGTTGCCTGGGTAAACTATCCTGGATTGGAAAGTAGTGCCTACAACGACTTGGCAAAAAAATATTTACCAAAGGGGCAAAGTGGAATTGTTACTTTTGGAATTAAAGGAGGATTCGAGGCAGCTAAAGCGGTAACCGATGCGACTGAAATATTCTCATTGCTCGCAAATATTGGAGATACAAAATCATTAATCATTCATCCAGCAAGTACAACGCACCAACAACTTACAGTAGAGGAGCAAGCAAGTGCTGGTGTTACGCAAGATTTGATTCGTCTGTCTGTAGGAATCGAAAATATAGACGATCTTAAAGCCGATTTAGAACAAGCGTTTAAGGTATTGTAGTGGTGTGTTTTGTATTTTAAGCTTTTAGTAGGGTAATACTATAATCTTACTAAATACTAAACACTCAAAAAACCTGTTTTAGAATTTTCTAAAACAGGTTTTTTTAATATAAACAGTGTAGGTTCCCAAATAATTCATACTTTTGCAGTTGAGTTCATGTATTTATTGAAAATGTTATCAAGAAAGGCAGAGGGATTAGACCCGTTGAAGCCTTAGCAACCCTTTATCTTATTAAAGAAGGTGCTAAATTCTACCTTGGCAATGGCTGGGATAGATAACCCACAGCGTTTAACGCCCCAATTTCTTATGACATACAATACTATATTATGAAACACTATTGACAAAATAGCGTAATAATAACATAAGAATATAACATTGAATAGCAGTTTAAAATATCATTCTATAGAAAGTTTCACTACTGAAACGGGTGTGGTCTATGACGAAATAGAACTCTCATATGAGTTGTTTGGTTGTGAATTGCATAGTGCTCCTGTTGTATTGGTGAATCATGCTCTTACCGGAAACTCCGATGTAGCAAGTGAACATGCAGGGTGGTGGAGAGGAATTATTTCTGATGGAAATTTAATTGACACCCTTCGTTATACTGTAATTGCCTTTAATATACCGGGAAATGGTTTTGATAAAAAACCAGGAAACCTTATTGAGAATTACAAAGATTTTACGGCAAGAGATGTGGCAAAGCTCTTTGGTTTGGCATTGCAAGAATTAGGAGTGAAAAAACTGCATGCTTTTATTGGAGGTTCTCTCGGAGGTGGTATTTCGTGGGAAATGGCAGTCTTATTTCCTGATTTGTCAAAACACTTAATCTCTATCGCTTCGGATTGGAAAGCTTCTGATTGGATCTTGGCACATAACAAGGTGCAAGAGCAAATATTATTGAACTCATCGAAGCCCATACACGATGCACGAATGATGGCAATGTTATTTTATAGAACGGCTGCTTCCTTTAAAGAAAAGTTCAACCGTACAGTCAACGAAAACTTAGGGATTCCTAATGTTGAAAGTTGGTTACTACATCATGGGTATCAATTGGAAAACAGATTTCATTTGCAATCGTATAAAATGGTAAATCATCTGTTGTCTACCTTAGATATTACCCGAGATAGGGGTGCTTTTGAAACCGTAGCGCCGTTGATCAAATCTAATATCGTACAAATAGGAATTGATTCAGACTTTTTCTTTGTACCTCAAGAAAATATTGATACCAAAGCCACATTAGATGTTTTGGGTATCCAATCGAGCTATAAAGAAATTAGTTCTATTCATGGACATGATGGATTTTTAGTGGAAGACACACAGTTGAAAGAATTGTTAAAAGATATATTTTAAAGTGCATTTGCCTTTGTTCGAATATTAAAAACAGCAGAAAATGAAAGTATTAAAGTTTGGTGGAAAGTCATTGGCAAATGGAAAAGGGCTGACTAGTGTCTTGGAAATTGTTAGTTCAAAATACAGAAACAAAGAACGGAATGTCGTTGTTTTGTCGGCAAGAGGTAATACAACCAACGATTTAGAAAGAATTTTAGAGAAATCTAAAAAAAACACCTCCTATAAAGGAGCCTTTGAAAGTTTTAAAGCCTATCAAATTGAGCCCTTACCTGAAATTGATTTTGGGGAAGAATTTGGCTTGTTAGAAAAAATATTCGAAGGTGTAAACTTACTAGGTGATTACAGTCCAAAAATCAAAGACTTGGTATTGGCTCATGGTGAACTATTGTCAGCAAAACTATTGGTTGCCTTGTTGAATAAAGAAGGTGTCACAGCAACTTTTGTCGATTCTAGAGATTTACTAATTACGGATGCTACCTTTGGAGATGCGGAATTGTTGGAAGATCAATCTAAATATAAAGTCGAGAACTATTTTAACAATTTATCTGATAACGCAGTACAGGTTGTTACTGGTTTTATTGCTTCCAATACAGAAAATGAAACGACTACCTTAGGGAGAAACGGAAGTAATTATTCAGCTTCTTTGTTGGCCAATTATCTAAATGCGGAAGAACTCGAAAATTATACACATGTTGATGGGATTTATACTGCAAATCCTGAATTAGTAGCCAATGCCCGTAAAATTGAAAATCTTTCATTTAAAGAAGCAAATGAGTTGGCTAATTTTGGAGCCTATATACTAAATGCCAAAGCTATTATTCCACTGACTGAGAAAAACATTCCGTTGAGAATCCTCAACACATTTGACAGCCAAAACGAAGGAACCCTGATAACAAAAGATCATACATCTAAAGATGGAATCAAAGCCATTTCTGTACTGGAAAACATGGCGTTGATCAATCTGGAAGGGAAAGGATTGTCAGGTAAAGTAGGCGTAGATGCACGGGTGTTTAATGCCCTTCAAAAAGATAATATTAGTGTAAGTATCATATCACAGGGATCCTCTGAGCGCGGAATTAGTTTTGTGGTAGCAGCAGCGCAAGCAAGAAAAGCGAGAGAAGCCTTAGCAAATGAATTTAACTTGGATTTTTTGAGCAAGGATGTGACAAAAATAGAAGTTCGAAATAACGTGGCGGTCGTGTCTACCTTAGGGAAAACCTTGGCATCATTTAATAGTTCCTATAGTGCATTGATTAAAAATAGCATAGAACCAGTTTTGATGAATAACACCGTAACAGGAAGAAATGTATGTTTGGTGATAGAAAACAAAGACCTGTTGAAAGCTGTGAATGTTATCCATGGGGAAATTTTCGGTGTGGCTAAAAAAATAAATATTGCTGTTTTTGGAATTGGATTGGTGGGAGGAACTTTGGTAAAACAAGTTCTAGACAATAAAAAGAAGATCCTTGAAAGGAAAGGTGTAGAATTGAACGTTTTTGCAGTAGCCAACTCTAAAAAAGTATTGTTGGCCCAAAATGGTATTCAAACCAACTGGAAGGAAGCACTTAATGCACAGAGTGATGGCTATGAAATACAGTCGGTTATTGACTTTGCAAATGCACACCATTTAGAAAATTTAGTAGCAATTGATAATACAGCAAATAAAGACTTTGTAGCTAATTATATACCTTTTATAGAAAATGGTTTCAATCTCATATCATCTAATAAAATAGGAAATACTATTTCGTTCGATTTTTATCAGGAATTGAGAGCGGTTCTGAAAAAAAATAAGAAGACCTATCTCTATGAAACGAACGTAGGAGCTGGTTTGCCTTTGATTGATACCATTCGTATGTTGCATCACTCAGGAGAGAATATTACCAGAATTAAAGGGGTGTTTTCAGGAACCCTGAGTTATTTGTTTAACAACTTTTCGGCAGAAGAAACTAGTTTTAGCACTGTGCTTCAAGGAGCGGCGGATAAAGGATTTACAGAACCAGACCCAAGAGAAGATTTGAATGGGAATGATGTAGGACGTAAGTTGTTGATTTTGGCAAGAGAATTGGATTTGAAAAATGAATTTAATGAAGTGAAAATTCATAATTTAATTCCAGAAAATATGCGAGATGGAGATACTGCAAGTTTTTTAAACAGTTTGGAGGAGCTCAATCCAATCTATCAAAAAATAAAAGAAGACCAAATTGATGGTAATGTTTTACGATATATAGGCGACTTGCATGGGGATTTGTCTTCCGATAAAGGAGTTCTAGAAGTAAAATTAGTTTCGGTGCCGAGTAATTCAGCCTTGGGACAGGTAAAAGGAGCAGACTCAATATTTGAAATCTATACGGAATCGTATGGAGAACAGCCCTTGGTAATTCAAGGAGCAGGAGCAGGAGCAGATGTAACTGCGCGTGGCGTATTTGGAGATGTTCTTCGATTGGCAGATAGTAAATTTTAATTAAGAATCAAAGAATCTTTCTTTTTAAGAAAGTACAGAAATATAAGTAGTAAACAATGGAAAAAAGGCATTTCGAAACAGAAGCGATCAGAACACAATCTGAAAGAACGCAACACAAAGAGCACTCAACACCGTTATACCTAACTTCAGGTTTTGTATTTGACGACGCTGAAGAGATGCGTGCTTCTTTTGCTGAAGAAAAGCAACGTGATTTATACAGCCGTTATAGTAATCCGAACAGTTCTGAATTTATCGAGAAGATCTGTAAGATGGAAGGGGCTGAAGACGGATTTGCATTTGCATCTGGAATGGCTGCTATTTATTCTACGTTTGCTGCACTATTGAGTGCCGGTGATCATATTGTATCTGCGAGGTCGGTATTTGGTGCTACGCACAGTTTGTTTACAAAATACTTTCCAAAATGGGGAATTGAAACTTCCTATTTTGCTGTCGATGCCTTGGATACCATTGAACCTTTGATTCAGCCAAATACAAAAATATTGTATGCAGAAACACCAACGAATCCTGGTGTAGATGTATTGGATTTAGAAGCGTTGCACCGTATTGCAAAAAAACACAATTTGTTGTTGGTTATTGACAATTGCTTTGCCACACCGTATTTGCAACAACCGATAAAATTTGGCGCTGATTTGGTTATTCATTCTGCCACTAAATTAATTGATGGGCAAGGAAGAGTTTTAGGAGGAATAACAGTTGGTTCTAAAGAGTTAATTCGCGAAATCTATTTGTTTTCTCGTTTGACAGGACCTGCATTGTCGCCGTTCAACGCTTGGGTGCTATCAAAAAGTTTAGAGACTCTTGCCGTACGTTGTGACCGTCAATGTGAAAACGCTTTGAAATTAGCGGAATTTTTAGAAAAACATCCCAAGGTAAAATGGGTGAAATATCCTTTTTTAAAGTCTCATCCACAATATGAAATTGCCATCAAGCAAATGAAATTGGGAGGTACGATTGTAGCTTTTGAGGTAGAAGGAGGTGTACAAGGAGGAAAAACATTTTTCGATTCCATAGAAATGTGTTCATTATCTGCCAATTTGGGAGATACAAGAACCATTGTTACCCATCCGGCATCTACAACACATGCCAAATTAGAAAAGGAAGACAAGCAGGCCGTAGGAATTTTAGACGGAACCGTTCGCTGTTCTGTTGGGCTGGAACATATAGATGATATCATTGCAGATATAGCACAGGCGTTAGAGAAGCTTTAGACAGTTATTGGGTTATTTGGATCTTGAGTTTTAAGGTTAGGTGATAAATTGCTTGTAATTTCATTGAACATTCCGACTTTCTGACTCTCCAATCCTCCTTTGCATCTCTGCACCTTAATAATGAGTTGAGAGTAGTAAGTAGCAGTTATCGATTGTAAGTCAGATTTCATAATGCCGTCATTCCGAGGAGGAACGACGAAGGAATCTCATCGCTGCAGCATACTCAGGACTCACTACATGATACATGATACACAGCGCGCTAAGCTTTTACTTGTTATTCGAGTGATTCGGATAGCGTAGCGAATCGTATATAGAACCGATCGTTTTTTCAAAGTTTTAACACTAATATTTCAAGTAATTCTTGTAAATTTGTATCTATGAAAGCAGGAACTTCCGTAGTATTAGCTATTGTATTTTTGTTGCAGACTTTTGCAACCGCTATTGCTATGCCTGTAAATCAAATGATGCCTGTTATTGAGCAAGCTGAACCACATGCCTGTTGTAAGTTAGAGAAGGAGAACAGTGCTGAGGTGCCTGTTAAGGAGCCTGAGAAAAAGAACTGCTGTGCGGGAGATGCGTATATGTCTTGCTGTGTAGTTGTAATCTCCTTAGAGCCGTTGAGTGAAGTATTTGATTTGTATGTTCCCGATTTTATTGAAAAAGGTAAGTTTTCATACCAAATGAAAAAATCAGAATTTATCGATTCTTTTTTTCACCCTCCACAATTCGTCTAATTTTTTTAGGAAACGGTTTAGCTGTACCGATATCTTTCGAGAAAACTATTTCGAAGAATGTATGTAGCTATTCAAAATTTAAACAAAACATAAAATTAGATAAAATGAAAAAATTAGTAAAAGTTGCCGCAGCTGTGGCTATCGTTGGAGTATTAGGATTATTTGCATTCAATACTTCAGAAGCAAATAATTGTACTTGTGTATCGGAAACCTGCCAGGAATATTGTGGTACGGACTGCGATAAAAGCTGTGATACAGAATGCAAAAGTGCTTGCGAAAATGTTTGTAAGCACTCATAAGACTATTTTTAGTTTTTAAGTACAAGCATCGGTACGAAAGTATCGGTGCTTTTTTTGTGATTGTTAGAAATTAAATTTCCCAATCCTAATTGTCAATTTTTCACTTTCCTCTTTCCATTGTCTATTGTCCACTTTCCATTGCCACCTGCCACCTGCCACCTGCCACCCGTCACCCGCCACCTGCATAGTCAATTATCTATTACGACCATAGGTTATATATTATAAAATATTTATCTTCGTTGCATGCTTTCAAAAAAGACCAAATACGGAATCAAGGCACTTACCTTTTTAGCAAAAAGAGAAGAGAACTGTCCTGTGCAGATTTCAGAAATTGCAAAAAGTGAAAATATTTCTCATAAATTTTTAGAAAGTATCTTGTTGACCTTGCGAAAAGCGGCCGTACTGGGTGCAAAGAAAGGAAAGGGTGGTGGTTACTACCTGTTAAAAGAGGCTCAAGATATTAAAATGACGGAGGTCATTCGTGTTCTTGAAGGTCCTATTGCTATGGTGCCTTGCGTGAGTTTAAACTTCTATGAAAAGTGCGATGACTGTCCAGATGAAAACGCCTGTAGTGTTCATAAATTAATGATTCAAGTACGTGACAATACTTTGCATGTACTTCGAAATACGACATTGGCAGATTTAACTTCCTGAAAAAAAATAACCTACCATTTTACTAGGGTTTATGCATTCTACAGCAGTAGCCCTTTGTTTACTTGTGTTTTTTTAATAAAATAGACTTGTGAGATTGAATTCTTATATGTATTTTTGCGAAGTAATCTACTAATCCGATAGGGTAATGGATTATTTGGAATAAGCAATTAAGTTTAAGAATGATATTAGATCAGATACGTAACGACAAAGAAAATCAAAGCTACCAACAAGCAGTAGCTTCTGAAAAACCGATTCGTAGTGTTGTGAAAGCAATTAGTTGGAGGGTTTTAGGAACTGTGGATACGATGTTGGTTTCTTTGTATGTAACCAATGGTGAGTTGGGAACTTCTACTGCAATTGCATCCATAGATTTTATAACAAAAATGATTCTGTATTTCTTTCACGAAAGAGTATGGAATACAATTAAATGGGGACGTTAATGAGTACATTATATACAGAAGCACAGCTTCAAGAGATAAATGATTCCTTGCAAGGAAAAACACCACAAGAAATTGTGACTTGGGCATTAGATACGGCTAAGAATCCTTTAATAACAACAAACTTTCGTCCATACGAAGGATCTATTTTGCATTTAACAACTGTTCAAAAGCAAGATTTAAAAGTTATTTGGTGTGATACTGGGTACAATACACCTCAAACGTATCGTCATGCAGAGGCGTTAATTGAACAGTTGAATTTAGCTATCCATTTGTACGTGCCAAAGCAAACATCTTCTCATAGAGATGTGGTGATGGGAATCCCTCAAATAGAAGATCCAAAGCATGCAGAATTCACAAAACAGGTGAAATTAGAGCCTTTTGGAAGAGCCATGGCTGAGCATACACCGGATCTATGGTTTACAAACCTTAGAAAAGGACAAACCGCTTTTAGAGATAGCATCGATATCGTGTCACAAGGTGCAGACGGAGTTCTAAAAGTTAGCCCTTTCTACGATTGGACAGATGAACAATTAGACGCCTATAATGAGGCAAACGGAATTCCAAACGAATTCAAATATTTCGATCCAACAAAGGTATTGGGAAATAGAGAATGTGGATTGCACGCGTAAAAATAAAGAGTTGAGATATGAGTGTTGATTTTTGAGTTATCAATTCAATAATTGCACAATTAAACGATTAAACAATAAAGAAATGAGTACAATATTAAATGCTAATGCATTAGAAAACGAAGCCATCTACATCATGAGAGAGGTAGCAGCGCAGTTCGAAAAACCTGTGTTGTTGTTTTCAGGAGGTAAAGATTCTATTACCTTGGTTAGATTAGCGCAAAAAGCTTTTTATCCAGCAAAAATTCCTTTTCCTTTTTTGCATGTAGATACAGGACACAATTTTCAAGAAACAATTGACTTTAGAGATAAGTTGTGTGCAGAGCTAGGAGTAGAATTGATTGTAAGAAATGTACAAGACAATATCGATTCAGGAAAAGTACAAGAAGAATCTGGTAAATATGCAAGTAGAAATATGTTGCAAACGGAAACCTTGTTAGATGCTCTTGAAGAGTTTGGGTTTGATGCCGCTATTGGTGGTGCACGTAGGGATGAAGAAAAAGCAAGAGCCAAGGAACGTATTTTTTCTGTAAGAGACGATTTTGGAGGTTGGGATGAAAAAAACCAACGACCCGAGTTATTTGATATGTTAAACGGAAAAATCGATTTAGGGCAAAACGTTCGTGTTTTTCCAATATCGAACTGGACAGAATTGGATGTTTGGTCGTATATAGAAAAAGAAGAAATCGAAATTCCTTCAATCTATTTTGCGCATAAACGTAAGACATTTGTGAGAGATGGAATGATTTGGACAGCTGATGATGAGGTTGTATACCGAGAAGAAGATGAAGAAGTAGTAGAAAGAATGGTGCGTTTTAGAACCGTAGGTGATATGAGTTGTACCGCAGCTGTATTGTCTGATGCAGTAGATATTGCAAAGGTAGTGGAAGAAATTAGAGATTCTTCAATTTCTGAAAGAGGGGCTCGTATCGATGATAAGCGTTCTGAAGCAGCCATGGAAAAACGTAAACAACAAGGATACTTCTAAAAGAAAGTATGAAGTATTGAGTAACTAGTATTAAGTACCAATTACTCAATACCTCAGGGAAAAAAATAAAAACACAAGGGAAAAGTAAGAAGTACCTAATACTTACTACTTTATACCGAATACCAATAAAAGAATGGAAGTTTTAAAAATAGCAACAGCAGGAAGTGTAGATGATGGGAAAAGTACCCTGATTGGTCGTATTCTATACGATACTAAATCATTGACTGATGATAAATTAGAAGCAATAGAACGCAGTAGTAAACAAAAAGGGTTCGATTACCTTGATTTCTCTTTGGCTACCGACGGTTTGGTGGCAGAAAGAGAACAAGGAATTACCATTGATGTTGCGCATATCTATTTTTCAACAGCCAAAAAGAGTTATATCATTGCTGATACTCCTGGGCATGTTGAATATACAAGAAATATGGTAACAGGTGCTTCAACTTCACAAGCAGCAATTATCTTAGTAGATGCACGTAAAGGAGTAATAGAACAGACGTATCGTCATTTCTTTATCAATAATCTTTTGAAAGTGAAAGACATTGTGGTTGCTGTGAATAAAATGGATTTGGTAGATTTTTCTGAAGAAAAATTCAATGCTATCAAACAAGAAATTACAGCATTGGCGGCAAAGTCAGATTACAAAGGGCAGAACATCACCTTTATTCCTGTGAGTGCATTAAAAGGAGACAATGTTGTAAATGCATCTGATCGCACACCTTGGTATAGTGGTGAAACCATGCTAGAGCATTTAGAAAGTTTAGATGCTCAGGATGTATATGAAGTTTCTACTGCACGTTTGCCTATTCAATCCGTAATTCGCCCTAAAACAGAAGATTTTCACGATTTTAGAGGGTATGCTGGTAAATTGTATGGAGGATCTTTAAGCGTAGGAGATGACGTAACGGTATTGCCGTCAAAAACATCGTCTAAAATTAAAGAAATCTATTTTTTCGATAAGAAATACGAGACAGCAGAAAGAGGTTCTTCTATCAATGTAACACTTGAAAATGATATCAATATCAGCAGAGGTGATTTGTTGGTGAAAACTTCTGAATTGCCAAAAGAAACGAAGCAAATAGAAGCAAAAGTTTGTTGGATGGATGCCAAGAATTTAGTACCTGGAACTAAATACTTGATTCAACATGGAGCGAATAGAGTGGTTGCAAAAATTGCAGACATTCAAAAAGTAATCAAAACCGATTTCTCTGGAGAAGACGAAGCAACGAACAAACTTACCATAAACGATATAGGAGTGGTGAGTATCAAATTGGCCAAACCTTTGTTTTATGACGCCTATGCAGATAACAAAGCGAACGGTTCATTTATATTAATTGACGCACAAACAAACAATACCTCAGGAGTAGGATTTATACAGTAAACTAGTCATAAGTTAGATAGAACAAAGTCAAAAAGCATAAAACTTTAGACTTTAGACTTGGGACTTTAAACTTAAAAGAAGATATGCAAAGTTTTAGATCAGAAATAGAAAATCCAATCGTTGAAAAAGACATCATCGACTTGGCAGACAAAATTCAATTGTTTCACGAAGGAAGGATTGATGAAGAAAAATTTAGAAGCCTACGTTTGGCTCGTGGCGTTTACGGACAACGTCAGTTTGGAGTGCAGATGATTCGTATCAAATTGCCTTATGGTAAAATTACAAGTGAGCAATTGCACAGACTTTCTGATGTTTCAGACGAATATTCAAGAGGACGTTTACATATTACAACACGTCAGGACATTCAAATCCACTATGTGAGTTTGGACAGAACACCAGAATTGTGGGCTGAGCTTGAAAAGAGTGATATTACCTTGCGTGAAGCTTGTGGTAACGCAGTACGTAACGTAACCGCTTCAGAAACGGCTGGAATTGATAAAAATGAACCTTTCGATGTGTCTCCATACGCACATGCAGTATTTCAATTCTTTTTAAGAAATCCTATTTGTCAAGAATTAGGACGAAAGTTTAAAGTTTCATTTTCAGGAACAGATGATGATACTGCACTGAGTTTTATGCACGATATAGGTTTTATTGCTAAAACTAAAATCGTAAACGGAGAAGAAGTACGTGGTTTTAAAGTAATGCTCGGTGGAGGATTAGGTTCGCAACCTCGTTTTGCAGATGTTGCATTCGAATTCTTAGAAACAGACAAAATCATTCCTTATATGGAAAGTATTTTACGTGTGTTCGATAGATATGGAGAGCGTTCCAAAAGAGCCAAAGCGCGTTTAAAATTCTTTATCAAGGACGTTGGTCTTGAAGAATTCAATAAGATTGTAGCGCTTGAAACAAAAGCATTGTCGAACCAATCTGTTGCTATTTCAACTGAAGGATTCGATACACCAGATGTTTCCGGAATTGTAGCACCTGAGGTAACTGTGGATCAAGCAGCGTTTGAAGCATGGAAACAAAGCAATGTCATCGCTCAAAAGCAAGATGGCTTATTTGCCATTGGAGTAAAAGTGAATATTGGTGATTTCTATACCAAAGAAGCTAGATTATTGGCAGACTTGATTAGAGATTATGCAGGAGACGAGTTGCGTTTCTCTTTACGTCAAAACATATTAATTCGTCACGTACGTGAAGATCTATTACCATTCTTCTTCCAAGAATTGGGGAAATTAGGAATGGTAGATTTAGGTTATGAATCTATACAAGATATCACAGCATGTCCTGGTACGGATACTTGTAACTTAGGAATTGCTTCTTCTACAGGAATTGGTGATGAACTTGGGAAAGTATTAAGAGCAGAATATCCTCAATTTTCGGATAATAAAGACTTGATGATCAAGATTTCAGGATGTATGAATGCTTGTGGTCAGCACAATATGGCAAACATCGGTTACCAAGGAATGTCGGTTAAATCTGGGAAATTGGTAGCACCTGCACTTCAAATTTTATTGGGTGGAGGTATTTTAGGAGACGGTCAAGGTCGTATTTCTGATAAAGTAATTAAAATTCCAAGTAAGAGAGGTCCAGAATCCTTACGTTTGATTTTAGACGATTATATTGAAAATGGAGAAGGTAGAGATTTTATCAATTATTATTTAGCACAAGGAGAAAAGTATTTCTACGATTTCTTGAAACCATTGTCGGATGTATCGAACCTTGTAGATAGTGACTTTATAGACTGGGGTAACGAAGATAAATATGAAAAAGCTGTAGGTATTGGTGAATGTGCGGGTGTGGTAATTGATTTAATTGCTACGCTTTTAGTAGATAGTAAAGATAAAATTGCGAACGCACAAGAATCTTTGGCTGAAGGAAAATGGTCGGATGCGATCTATTATTCCTACAGTTCAATTGTAAATACTGCGAAAGCTTTGTTGACAGGAGAAGGAAAGAAAACAAATACACATAATAAAATAATTTCAGATTTTAACGAAGTCTTTGTGGCTTCGAATAAAATTGAATTAGGTTCAGACTTTGAGGCATTTATTTATCAAATCAATCAAAATGAACCATCAGAGGCTTTTGCGAAGCATTATCTAGCAGAAGCAGACAAATTCTTCAATTTAGTTGAAGAATTCAGAGCATCGGAATTAGTTGAAGCGTAATTGCTTTTTTAAGTTGGGAGTTGCTACTTTTGCAACTCCTAATTTTTAAGAAAAATATAAATGAATAAGCAACCTAAATTAACCTTAGTCGGAGCCGGACCCGGAGATCCAGAACTTATTACTTTAAAAGGAGTAAGAGTTCTCAAGGAAGCAGATGTGGTGCTCTATGACGCATTAGCCAATGAAGAATTGTTGGACTATGCTGAAAATGCTGAGAAAATCTTTGTTGGAAAACGAAGAGGGATGCACAAGTTTATTCAAGACAAAATTCAAGACCTAATTGTAGAACATGCCCTACAAGGAAAACATGTGGTGCGATTGAAAGGTGGAGATCCTTTTATTTTTGGGAGAGGTTCGGAAGAATTGAAATATGTAATTCAAAAAGGAATTGAAATAGACATTGTGTCTGGAGTTACTTCCGCCATCGCTGCACCAGCGAGCTATGGAATCTCGTTAACTCAAAGAGGTGTAAACGAGAGTTTTCGAGTGATTACCGGTACGCGTTCCGATTTGAAGTTGAGCGAAGATGTTGAGGCTGCTGCAAATTCCAACGTAACCATTGTGGTTTTGATGGGAATGAGCAAGCTGGAAAAAATAGTCAACACTTTTATAGCGAAAGGAAAGACAGAAGTTCCGGTGGCTATTATTGAAAACGGAACCAAAAAAGAAGAACGACTGGCAGTAGGTACCATCAGTACCATATTGTCTATTGTAAATGATAAAGGATTGTCAAATCCCTCCATCATCGTTATTGGAGAAACCGTAAAAGAGAGTGCAAATTTATACTCGCAATTGTTAAAACAAAAAGGACAGGTATTGTAATGCAAAATCAACTGTATCCAATTTTCTTAAAAGTTACCGAGCTCAACACATTGATTGTGGGAGGAGGAAACGTGGCATTGGAAAAACTAACGTTTTTGTTAAAGTCCAGTCCGGAAGCAAAAGTGCAAATGGTGTCTCCTATGTTTCGAGAAGAAACCATTGCTTTGGCAAACAAGTACGGTGTGGAAATGGTAGCGCAAGCTTATGATGCCAGCTTTTTAGAAGGAAAGCATATCGTAATTGCAACTACAGATTTGGAAGCCGTAAACAAAACGGTACACAAAGACTGTAAAGAAAGAAATATATTAGTGAATTTGGCCGACAACCCACCGTATTGCGATTTTTATATGGGAGGTATTGTAACCAAAGGCAACGTAAAAATAGCCATATCGACCAATGGGAAATCGCCGACCATGGCAAAGCGATTGCGTCAGTTTTTTGAAGATGTATTGCCAACAGATATCAATGAATTGGCAGAAAATTTAAATAAATACAGAGATACCATCAAAGGAGATTTCGAAGAGAAAGTAGAAAAACTTAACGAATTTACCAAAGGATTGGTTTCCAAGAAGAAATAAATCAATTAATACAAGGTGAAATAGTATTTTATTACGACTTTTGCCAAATCAAAAATAAATTAAATTAGAACGAGATGATCAAAACAGATATATTAATAATTGGAGCCGGACCTGTTGGAATGTTTGCCGTATTTGAAGCGGGATTATTAAAATTACGTTGTCACTTAATCGATGCTTTGGCAGAACCGGGAGGTCAGTGTTCAGAGATCTATCCTAAAAAACCTATTTATGATATTCCTGCCTATCCAGAAATTTTGGCGGGTGACTTGATTAAGAATTTAGCAGATCAGATTGCGCCTTTCGAACCTACTTATACCTTAGGAGAAAGAGCAGATACAATCGAAAAACTTGAAGATGGAACTTTTGTAGTTACCACAAATAAAGGAACAAAACACAATGCACCAACGGTATTTATTGCTGGTGGATTGGGGTCGTTTGAACCGCGTAAACCTCCTATCAAAGAAATCGTTGATTTTGAAGACAAGGGAGTAGAATATATTATTAAAGATCCGGAAATCTATAGAGACAAGCGTGTTGTGATTTCAGGAGGAGGGGACTCTGCCTTAGACTGGTCTATTTTCTTAGCAGATGTAGCGTCTGAAGTTTCTTTGGTACACAGAAGAAAAGACTTTAGAGGGGCTCTAGATTCAGTGGAAAAAGTTGCTGAATTATCGGAAGCAGGTAAAATCAATTTGATTACAGATGCTGAGGTAAAAGAAATTCACGGAACTGATAAAGTGGAATCTGTGATGATCAAGCATAAAACAGATGGAGACATTGTAAAAGAATGTGATCACTTTATTCCATTGTTTGGTTTGTCACCAAAACTAGGACCTATTGCAAATTGGGGTTTAGAAATTGAAAAAAATGCCATTGTTGTAAACAACGCATTGGATTATGGAACTAACATTCCGGGTATCTTTGCCATTGGTGATGTAAATACCTATCCAGGAAAGTTAAAACTGATCTTAAGTGGGTTCCATGAGGCAACTATCGCAGTTCAGTTTGCATACAATATCATCAACCCCGGAAAACGTTATGTTATGAAGTATACTACGGTAAACGGAGTTACAGGTTTTGATGGAGAAAAGAAAGAAGCAAAAAAAGCAGTAGTAAAAAGTATAGGATAATGTCAGATATCAAAGTAAAAATTACGGATAGAGAAGGAGTAATACATGAATTGGACGCACCCACAGATATGGGTATGAACATTATGGAATTGTGTAAAGCCTATGAGTTACCGGTAGAAGGTACTTGTGGAGGTATGGCCATGTGTGCTTCTTGTCAGTGCTATGTAAACTCAGACCACGAACTTCCTGAAAAGGGAGATGCTGAAGAAGATATGTTAGACCAAGCTTTTTACGTTGAAGACAACAGCCGTTTAGGATGTCAGTTACATATTACACCTGAAATGGATGGATTAGAAATTGAACTCGCCCCGGAAAGCGAAGTATAATTTCAGTTCGATTTAAATAGAAAAAAACTCCGGTTGCTTGCTACCGGAGTTTTTTTTTACCCGCCTGGCGGGTTGGTTTTCCATACCTACTAGGTTTTTTTAAACCTAGTAGGTATGGAAAAAACCGTACTTTTGCAATTCAAAATACAATTATGGATAAGGATTTTAAAATGGTAGCCACTACCATGTTCGGACTTGAAGAGGTGCTGGCAAAGGAATTACGCGATCTTGGAGCTAAAGATGTGAAGGTTGCGGTTAGAAGTGTAAGTTTTGTTGGAGATAAAGGTTTTTTATATAAAGCCAATATTTCCTTGAGAACAGCCATTCGTATTCTTAAACCCATCCGTAAATTTAAGGCGAGAAATGAAGACGATTTATACAAGAACCTTCAAAAGATACGTTGGGAGAATTATTTAGATGTCGACGGTACTTTTGCAATAGGTTCAGTAGTGAATTCTTCCTTTTTTACCAGTAATTCACATTATATATCTTTAAAATCTAAAGATGCCATTGCCGATTATTACCGCCATCAATACAGCAAGCGTCCGAATATAGATTTAAAGTACCCTGACCTCAAAATACACATCCATATAAAAGACGATTTTTGTACAGTATCCTTGGATAGTTCTGGAGATTCATTACACAAACGAGGTTATAGAAGTTCCACAAATATTGCACCTATCAACGAAGTACTAGCTGCTGGGTTGGTGTTGCTAACGGGGTATACAGGTGAAGAAAACTTTATTGACCCTATGTGTGGTTCAGGTACTATTTTGATTGAAGCAACCATGATTGCATGTCGCATTCCGGCAAACATCAACAGAAAACATTTTGCCTTTGAAAACTGGCCAGATTACGACGAAGATCTCTATTTTGTAATTCAGGATTCCTTATTGAAAAAAATAAGCTCTTCCCATTTTAAAATTATGGGCTTCGATAAGGCGCCTTCTGCCGTACAAAAAGCAAAAGAAAATATTGAAAATGCCAACCTTTCCGATTTTGTTGGTGTACATCACGTAAATTTCTTTAATTCCAAAAAAGAGGTGTTTGGGAATACCACCATCCTGTTCAATCCTCCTTACGGAGAGCGATTGGAATTGGCAGATTTAGAAGGTTTTTATAAAAATATTGGCGATACCCTAAAGTTTGGTTATCCTGGTTCTACGGCCTGGTTTATTACTTCAGACATACCCGCCTTAAAGCATGTTGGTTTACGTACATCTAAAAGAATTCCAATGAAAAACGGTGATTTGGACTGTCGCTTTGTAAAATACGAATTGTACGAAGGTTCTCGCAAACCCCAGAAAACGGAGTGGGGAACGGTTGAGGAGTAGTCAAAGGTCGATTTCTTTCTTTCTTTAAAACACGTTATTGTTTGATATTGTAAACATAGTATAATAAAATATATTATATTTACGTATAATTCACAAGGATGGACGTACTGTTACGTTTATTCGATTGGTGTAATACATTATCAAGAAACATGAAAAGAACATTATCCTTACTGCTTCTATTTTTAGCTGTTATTGAAAGTGATGCGCAAAATGAATTCAAAGATTATTTTGTAACCTTTAAAAATGATACAATTCGCTGTAAAGTTGTAGAACTAAAAAAAGGGACTTTAAAATTTGAAACTGACAATCTCGAATATGCTAAAGAGAAAAAAAACAAAACGTCTTTTAGAAACAGAAAAAAAACAAAAAAAACAGTAAGTAAATTTTTATCTGAAAAAATAGATAATTTGAAGGATTTATTTTTATCTGATTCTTCAGTAGTCTACAATCCATTGAATATTAAAATTGAAGAACCTGAGGATGGTTATGCGCATGTTTATTTTTTTAGACCTTATGTTTACCTGAATTCTGCTCTTGGATGTAAGATTATGTATAACGACAAAAAATTTTTAAATATAAAAACTAATGGATACTTCTTACATAAAATCAAAGCTGGACAGACCCATAAATATTTTAAAAAGAGGTTAGGTAAAGATAATATTGTATTGTTGAATGCTGAAAATGGAAAAGTATATTACATAAGAGTAGTTATTGGAGATGTTAAATTTATGAATAAATACGGAACCATATACGATACTCCATTTCAAGCGTCACAAATGGATAACGATTTCGGACAACCTATGCCAACACCAATTGGGGGAGAAAGAAGTATTTCTATTGATAACTCACCAAATGCAAAATTTCATGTTATAGGTATGAAAAAGAAATTAAAGGCGTATTAATTAAAACTTTTTACAACAAATCATAACGTTAATTTGGGTTTTGTTCTAAACTTAAAGTTCTGTACGTTCAATCTAAAATCATGTTAGTTTGATAATTCCAATCCCGAACTAACGTTATGCAAACTGGTTGATAACAATTTGGGAATGATTCGAATATGGTGTATGTTTACATCAAATTAGAAAATTATGTCTAGACAAAGTATGTCATTTACAAAGTCAAATGATGAGTGGTTAAAAACTCAAGTGAGAAATAAGGAATATTCGAGTAAGAGTGAATTAGTTAACGATTTGATTCGACAAGCCTGAAAACAGCAAGTCCAAATAGATTGGATTCGAGCTAAATTGGAAAAAGCTGAACATAGTGGATTTACGGAGGACACTAAAGAAAATATCCTGACTCAGTCAAAGGCTATGCTAATTTTAAAGAAACCCTAAGCTTGTATAGGCTTTGTTTATTATATTTATACGGAATTGCAAAACAAACACTAAAAGGTATCTTTATCCGGTCACAGGCACCCAAAAACGACACCTTTGGTATCGATATAACAAGTTAGCAACAATTAGAAGTAACTATGAAATTTTCAGAAAGAATAGGAATAATTAAAGCAAAGGATTCAATACAATTGGATTATATTGATGATGACTTACGCAATGGACTTTGGAACGCCTTTCAATTATTCTATTTAGACAGAATAGATCGTCAGTGGTTAAATCAAACAGATTATCATTCATTTTTAAAAAACTTATGGCATAATTTCTTCAAATTACCCCTTGACACATTAGATAATTGGACTGAAACTACAAAAGCACAGTTAAGAGAATGGTTTTTTAATTGGGAATGGTTTGAAATTTATGATTTTATAGAATTTATTTCAAAAACAGAATCACCAACAAATAAGGAAAAATTTAGACTCTTTTGTAATAATGTTCTCGAAAAAGAGATTTCCGCTTACAGGTTTATAAATGGATTAATTGCTCCAATTACAAGTGAATCTGAAATAAATGAAATTGATACTGCAATTGAAAATGCAGGAAATAAAAATTTAAAGGGAGTAAAGACCCATTTAGAAAGTGCATTAAGAAAATTATCAGACAGAGACACTCCTGATTATCGTAATTCTATTAAGGAATCTATTTCTGCAATAGAATCAGTTGCAAAAGTTATTTCAAATAATGAAAAGGACAGTTTAGGTGGTGCATTAAATAAAATTAAAGGAAAAATAAACCTGCATCCTTCATTAGAAAGAGGATTCAAACAGATTTATGGTTATACAAGTGATGCTGACGGAATTAGACACGCATTAACGGAGGAATCAACTTGTGATTTTGAAGACGCAAAATATATGCTCGTTTCATCAAGTGCTTTTGTTAATTATCTGATTATTAAAGCGAATAAAGCAGGAGTTAATATATAAAAAGTTGCTAACAAAGTGTAAAAACAATAAGGGTTTTGGTGCTTAACCCAAAGTGCAGTACATTTTACAAAGTCCGCAAAATTTACAATTTTGTGTGTTAATATTTAAAAGTAAAAATTGTAAATTTGGCTAAGTGCTAAACCGAAAAGTAAGTGCATTTTAATCCCTTACTATTCTTACACAAACCGGTATAGTGCATAGCACCCTTCGGGATGCTACGACACCATACACTGAACGTGTGTAATGTCTGACGAGCAATAAAAATAAAGTAAATATTCGTACTTTCACGATATGAAATTAGAAATAATAAAGTCATTATCAAATAACTTTGAAGACCATTCTCAAACCACCGAAAACGGTATTGAATTTTGGTTCGCGAGAGATATTCAGCATCTTTTAGGCTATTCAGAATGGAGAAATTTTCAGAAGGTAATTGTTAAAGCAAAGACATCCTGTGAGACTACTGGGAATGGTATTTTAGACCATTTTGTTGACGTCAACAAAATGGTAAAACTTGGTTCAGGAAGTGAAAGAGAGATTGAAGATATAATGCTTACAAGATACGCTTGTTATTTAATTGCTCAAAATGGAGACCCACGTAAAGAACAAATAGCATTTGCTCAAAATTATTTTGCCATCCAAACAAGGAAATTTGAAGTAATTGAAAAACGAATTAAAGATTGGGAAAGACTTCAAGCTAGGCAAAAACTAACATTTTCTGAAAAAGAATTATCTGAACTTATCTACGAACAAACGGGCGATGACAGAAACTTTGGGATAATCAGAAGTAAAGGAGACCAAGTTTTTTTGGAAAAACGACTCAACAAATGAAAAATAGATTGGGTGTTCCTAAAGGTCGAGCTTTAGCAGATTTTCTACCAACAATTACTATAAAAGCAAAAGATTTTGCTACTGAAATTACAGTGTTTAATACTAAGGAAAAAGGTCTAAAAACAGAGAGGAAAATTTCCGCAGAACATATAACCAATAATCGAGGAGTTAGAGAAATATTATTAAAAAGAGGGATTAAACCAGAGGAGCTTCCTGCCGAAGAGGATATTAAAAAATTAGAAAGGAGGGTAAGTTCTGAACCAAAAAAACTTGGAAAAAATCCTGATAAATTGAAATAAAAAACACAGCACCCAACATTGGTAAACGTTGCACAAGCCTCTAAAAACATTAAATAATCAATAAAAAGCTCCTTTTACAGGGGGGGTGCTTCGAAAATCTCAGCACAAGTGTTTTTTAAAGCAGGATTTATTTATGGAAATCTTACATCCTCACCATGACCGCTAAGGAATTACATTGTTTTAGTACAGCTTTTCCATCACACGATTAATTTTCTTATATTTAGAAATCCCCCGAACTACTTGTTTTCGATTCGGAGGGATAAATGCTAGTAATTTTCCTAAAACTTCAACACCATGCAATACCCAAAATCATTTTCCCATATTGGGATTACCGTACCTGATATTTCCAAGGCCGTAGCATTTTACAGTGATGTTATGAATTGGTATGTAATCATGCCTCCTTCCACTGTAAAAAAAGAAGCAGAAACCGCTATTGGTCAAATGTGTATCGATGTTTTCGGTAACGATTGGGAGACTTTTGAAATTGCCCATATGTCTACCTCGGACGGAATAGGTATTGAGCTGTTTTCGTTTCCCCATGGCAAAAAAGAAGCACCGGAGTTCAATCCGTTTAACACCGGGTTGTTCCACTTTTGTGTACAAGACCCGGATATAGAAGGATTGACCAATAAGATTGTAGCGGCAGGAGGGAAACAGCGAATGCCTATTCGTACCTATTATCCGAATGAAAAACCCTATCAAATGGTATATGTAGAAGATCCGTTCGGTATTGTGTTTGAAATATATACGCATAGTTATGAACTGACCTATTCTTCTGGGGCTTATCAGGAATAGGTTTACCGTTCGAATCTTTATGTCAGCAACTTTATAAATAATTTCCCGTTTTGGGAACTTTTTGTATATTTGTATACTAAAAAAGTAGTTGTGAGAATAATATCGAGACGGACACTTCGAGAATTTTGGAATAAACACGCAAATAGTCAAGAGCAATTAAAGGCTTGGTACCGTGAATGTGAAAAAGCATCATGGAAGAACAGCAACGAACTGAAAGTAGATTTTCCTAGTGCAAGTCTTTTAAAAAGTCAAAAGGTGGTTTTCAATATCAAAGGAAATACCTATAGATTGATTGTCAAAATAAACTTTGAATTTCAAATTATCTGGATATTATTTCTAGGTACACATGCTGAATACGATAAAATAAATGCAAACGAATTGTAGTGATGAAAATTAAACCGATACATAACGAGAATGATTACCAGCAAGCATTGGATAGACTTGCATTGATTTTTGATGCGCAAAGAGGAACTGCGACTGGTGATGAGCTTGAAATTCTTTCCATTTTAATTGATAATTACGAAAAAGATCATTTTCCTATCGATATGCCAGATCCAATAGAAGCAATTAAGTTTCGAATGGAGCAATTGGGAATGCAACAAAAGGATTTGGCAGAAGTCGTTGGTTTTAAAAGTAGGGTGAGTGAAATCTTAAATAAAAAACGAAAACTCACCCTTGAGATGATTCGAAATATAAGTGCCGCGCTAGAGATACCTACTGAAGTATTGGTGCAGAATTATGAGGTGGCTTAAAATATATCATGTTTTTTGAATTCGAATAACACAAATTGAAGGGTTTAGAAATAAACCAATCAACACATACGCAAATCCCAAGAATCTTTTATCTTTGAGCAGCTAACTATGCAAAATGTAAATTGTCGTTGATTCCTTTTGAAACTCATTTTATAAACGTTATTCTGCCTATACCGCTACAGCGGTTGTTTACCTATAGCATTACAGCGGCGGAGGCTGATTTCCTGAAAAAAGGAATGCGGGTTGCGGTGCCTTTTGGAAAAAAGAAAATCTATACCGCTCTGGTGTATGAAATTCATCAACAGGCGCCGGAAGCATATGAAGCAAAACCGATTCATCAGATTTTAGACGACTTCCCCATTGTGAATGAAAAGCAATTGGACCACTGGCAGTGGATGTCTGAATATTATATGTGTTCTTTAGGAGAGGTATATAGGGCAGCATTGCCTTCCGCATTTTTATTAGAAAGTGAAACCATTGTATTGCAGCAACCTGCCTTTGAAGACGATTCGGTACTAACTGATGAGGAGTTTATTATTTACGAAGCGCTACAGCAACAATCGCAATTATCGGTCTTGGAAATCAGTAATATGCTTTCTAAGAAAAATGTATTTCCGGTATTGAATTCGATGTTGGATAAAGGAGCCCTCTTGCTAAAAGAAGAAATTTACGAGCAGTACAAACCCAAACTTGTCAAATACGTTCGTTTAAACGAAGCGTATAGAGAAGCAACAGCGTTAAATGCTTTACTCGATACCATGAGTAGAGCAAAAAAGCAATACGAGGCTTTAATGACGTATTTTTCGCTTGAAGCCAGTACAGGAAAACCTGTCAAATCAAAAACCTTACAAGAAACGGCAAACGTATCTGCAGCTGTACTTAAAAGTTTGGTAGAGAAGGAGGTTCTAGAGTTGTATGAAATCCGTACAGACAGAATCTCGTATAAAGAAGCCGACGGACAACTTAAAACGCTCAATGAATTTCAAGAACAAGCATTTCATGAAATCAAACAAAGTTTTGAAAGTAAAGCTGTAACCTTATTACACGGGGTAACCAGTAGTGGAAAAACGGAAGTCTATGCCAAACTTATTCAGGAACAAATAGGTATCGGAAAACAAGTGTTATTCTTGTTACCAGAAATAGCTTTGACCACGCAGCTTATAGACAGGTTACAAACTTATTTTGGAGGGAAAATAGCCGTTTTTCATTCCAAATACTCCATGAACGAAAGGGTAGAAGTGTATAACAACGTTTTGCATTCCAAAGAGAAAGCACAGATTGTTTTGGGAGCGCGCTCTTCGCTGTTTTTACCTTTTTCTAATTTAGGATTGGTCATTGTGGATGAAGAACATGAAACCTCTTATAAGCAGTTCGACCCGTCGCCGAGGTACCATGCAAGAGATGCTGTAATTATGTTGGCATTTCGTCATCGAGGAAAAACCTTGTTGGGCTCTGCAACGCCAAGTTTGGAAAGTTATTTCAATGCTACCAATGATAAATATGGGTTGGTGTCATTAACACGTAGATATGGGGATGTTCAATTGCCAGAAATTTCTTTGATAGATATTAAGGAAAAGCATCGTAAAAAAAGAATGATAGGGCATTTTTCTGATGTGCTGATCAAACAGATCACCGAGGCTTTAGATAACAAAGAGCAGGTAATACTTTTTCAAAATAGAAGGGGGTATTCACCGGTGGTAGAATGTGAAACCTGTGCGGTGTCTCCACAATGTCCAAATTGTGATGTGAGTCTAACATTTCACAAATACCGTAAAGAACTCCGTTGTCATTACTGCAATTACAGACAAGCCATGCCATTGAGTTGTGGAGCATGTGGGTCTGAGAAACTCACTACCATTGGTTTTGGAACTGAACAAATAGAGCTAGAACTCAATGAATTGTTTCCTGAGCACAATATAGGTCGCATGGATTTAGATACAACCCGAGGCAAATATGGTTATCAAAAAATTATAGGTGCTTTTCAAGCCCATGAGATTGATATTTTGGTTGGAACTCAAATGCTTTCAAAAGGACTAGATTTTGGAAATGTTAGTTTGGTAGGTGTTTTGAATGCAGATAATATGCTAAATTTTCCAGATTTTAGGGCGCATGAGCGTACCTTTCAAATGTTGGTACAAGTGGCAGGTAGATCGGGTCGGTCAAAAAAAAGAGGAAAAGTACTCATTCAGACGTTTAATCCATACCATCAAATATTGCAACAGGTATCCACCAATGACTATTTGGCTATGTATAAAGAACAGCTGGAAGATAGGTGGCAATTCCATTATCCACCCTATTATAGAGTGCTAAGAATAACTTTACGTCACCGTGATTTGATGCGCTTGGAAGAAGCTGCTCAATGGTTTGGAAAATCCTTAGAAAATGCGTTTCATGAAAATGTATTAGGACCTACGGCTCCAAATGTTTCGCGTGTACGGAATTTATACATCAAACATATCACGGTAAAAATTCCACCGAAACAATCACTAAAAGGAACCAAACGACATATTGAAAAAATCAAAACGAATTTTCAAGCCATTGGCAGTTACCGTTCCGTACGATTAGGAATCGATATTGACGCCTATTAATGAAATTGCATTAAGCTCTTCCGTATAGCGACTCGTATAGATCTTTATAAATTTCTTTGATAATCTTACGCTTCATTTTTAGAGTCGGTGTGAGTTGTCCAGCCTCAATACTCCAAACATCTGGAGTAAGTTTGAAGGTTTTTATTTGCTCCCATTTCCCGAATCTTGTGTTGCAATTGTCTATTTCGTGCTGAATTCTGGAAATTACATTTTCGTTGGAAGTAATTGCTTCATTTGAATTCCCAAGTTTAATATCTTTTCGAATTGCCCATTCTTTAATAAACTCAAAATTGGGTTGAATTAAGGCAGCAGGCATTTTTTCACCTTCGCCAACGACCATGATTTGTTCGATGAATCGCGATTGTTTCAATTCGTTTTCGAGTAGAGAAGGGGCCACGTATTTACCTCCGGATGTTTTGAACATTTCCTTTTTACGGTCGGTGATTTTTAGGAAGCCATCATCGCAAATTTCTCCGATATCTCCTGTATGGAAATAATCGTCTGTCATCACAGATGCCGTTTTTTCTGGGTCTTTATAATAGCCGAGCATCACATTTGGTCCTTTGACTAATATTTCACCGTCTTCGGCAATTTTAACTTCTACATTGTCGATTACCCTTCCTACAGTTCCGTGTTTGATTCCTTTGAAATAAGGGCAATTAACGGAAATTACCGGAGATGTCTCCGTCAAACCGTAGCCTTCTAGGATAGGCATGCCCGCAGCTGAAAAGACTTTGATCAATCTAGGCTGTAAGGCGGCAGAACCAGAAACTAAGGTTTCCATTTGTCCACCCAAAGCTTCCTTCCATTTGCTAAAAATCAATTTTCGAGCCACTTTGAGTTGTTTTTCATACCACCAACCATTGGCACCATAGGGTTCGTATTTTAGTCCGAGATCTACTGCCCAGAAGAATAATATTTTTTTGATGCCAGTCAGATCCGCTCCTTTGGCGATAATGGCATCGTACATTTTTTCGTAGAGCCTAGGCACCGCCGTCATTATATTTGGATGAATCTCTTTGAGGTTGTCACTAATGGTTTCTTGAGCTTGCGCAAAATATATTTCAATACCGCAATACATGTATAGGTAATGAATGATGCGTTCGAAAACGTGACAAACGGGTAAAAAACTAAGGGCTTTCGCCTTTCCTTTTTCAAGAGGTACTCGAGGTGTACTATCCAATACGTTTGATACGAGGTTGTTATGTGAAAGCATCACACCTTTTGGTTTACCAGTGGTTCCAGAGGTATATATAATGGTAGCTAAATCATTGGGATGCACCTTTTCTTTTGCTTCTTCAACTTCATTCTGGTTGCTGTTGTCTTCACCCAAGTCGAGAACTTCTGACCAGTTTTTCTCATCGGCTATCTGGTCGAAGGTGTATATGCCTTTTAGTTGCGTTTTGTCTTTAATTTGATTTAATTTTTCAAGTATACCAATGTCAGAAACAAAACAATAGCTGGCCTCCGAATGATTTAATATGTACTCATAGTCTTCCTTTGCAATGGTGGGGTAAATAGGTACATTTTGTGCGCCAATTTGTAAAATTCCTATATCCATTACGTTCCATTCCGTTCTATTGGTGGTAGAAATCAAGGCAATTTTATCGTTTGCTTTGATTCCCAAACGCAACAGCCCTCTACTTATTTTATTGCTTTGTGCTATAAAATCTTTTGTTGAGAGCGACACCCATTCCTCTCCGTACTTAGTTGAGAAAGCATTTTTAAGTTCGTGATTTTCTAGTTGAAATTGGGGGAATTCAAAGATACGGGTGATATTCTTCATAGTATAATCATTAGAATTGTTGTATTGCAAATTAATCTTTTTTTAAGGAATTAACAAAAGATGTTCGAAACTGTTTCCACAACGTTTATTAAAAAATGAAAAACCGTTAACTGTAGTAACAATTAACGGTTTTTAGAATGCGTATGCTTTGAAAAAGTGATTAGTTTAGCTTCATCGCTTTTTTGTAGGCCTTTGTAGCTTCACCAAATCCCGGTTCAATACCTTTTTTCATCTTGTTAATAATGTCAGGTCTTTCCTTTTTTAACCATTTTACAACTTTTACTGCTTTAGGAGGTGGACAGTTTTCCCAATTGATAGGGTCTAATCCGTGATCGTGATTTTTTGCATTCCAATCGGCATAATAGCCTCTCATTTTTTCAGCAACCTCTTTGTACTTTGGATTGTTAATAAGGTTGTTTGTTTCGTACGGATCGTTAATGATGTCATATAATTCTTCTGGCTCTTTTGTTGGTGCGAAAAACTTCGCTTGTAGAGGTGTCAAATCTCCTTTTTCATTCAAACCTCTCATGATGTGTACCGCAGGTCTGTAAAACTCTAAATACGCCTGATGTGCATCGTAAGATAAATCGGTGATATTGTTTTTCATATACCTGTACTCATGGGTAGTGATGGCTCTGGATTGCTCTAGGATTTCATCCCATAAATCTCTTGCAGAGTAAATGTATTCTCTTGGGTTTTTGTCTTCTGTGATTAAAGAACGTGCCGTCATATATTTTGGAAGTTCTACGCCGGCAGCTTCTAAAATGGTAGCAGCTACATCGACAGAAGCAACGAGTCTTGTGTCCTTTTTACCTCCAGTAATTCCGGCTGGCCAGTTTACAATTAGTGGAAGGTGCAATCCTGGTTCGTAAACATATCCTTTTCCTCTCACATTACAACGTCCGTTATCCCCAATAAAAATGATAATGGTATTGTCTCGCATTCCTTTCTTTTCCAAATCGGTTAATAAAAGACCAACCTCGTTGTCCATATATTCAATCTGATCTAGGTATTTAGCCCAGTCTAAACGAATCTCTGGCGTATCGGCATAATGTGGAGGTAGCACAACATCTGCGGGGTTTACTTTGTGTTTTGATTTGTTTCGAACTTGGTTCCACCAACCTCCTCTATGGGTAACGTTGAGAGTAACCTGCGCAAAGAAAGGTTGATCTTCTGGTTGAAAGTTGTCTTTTTTATCGAACAGTCCGAATTTCTTTTTTCCGTCCCATTCACCAAGTGCTTGATGTTTAAAGTTGACATCAATTTTTTTACCACCGCCTCTTACTATTTTATTACCTATAATACAGGTATATCCTGCATCTCTCAAATAAGAAGTAATAGGCTGAAACGGAGCCGCTAATGGAATGTCTCTGTTCGATCTGTGATGTTGTGCGTTGATGATGTTTTGATGTACCCCTGTAATCATGTTAGAACGACTGGGAGAACATATAGAATTGTTTCCATAGGCATTCATATATTGAATTCCGGTAGCTGCCAATTTGTTTAAAACAGGCGTTTTTACGGCTGGCATTCCGTAACACTCCAAATCGATACTCATATCTTCTGAAAGGATGAATAGGACATTGGGTTTATGCTTTTCTTCTTTTTGTTGTGCGCATCCAACTGAAATGATTCCAATCAATGTCAGTAAAGCGATTTTTATTGATGTTTTTTTCATTTATTTCGTATTTATTTGTTTCTGTCCTCGTAGAAATTCAGACGGTTCAATGTTTATTTTGTATTTGTTTCTAATCGTTCAGTTTTAAACGGTTGAAACTATGCATGCAAATATAGAACCGATTGTCTAAATGGATGGGGGTATTTTATGCAGTCAATGGGGGCTTCGTGCGCAATTTGTTGATTTTATGCCATTATTAGCATGTTCTCAAGTTTAAATTTTGATAAATCGGATCGATGTTGGAAATTCAGGATGCTCAATTTTTAAGGTGTAAATTCCCGGTTGTAATTTGTAAATTTGAATTTCAGTACCTTCAGAAATTCCTTTTTGCACCTGTTTTGATTCATAGGAATGAATGCTATAGGCAAAATTTTCAAAAGCATAGTTTTTAATTTTTAACAGAAAGCTTGCCGGATTCTGATTTGCGTATGGAGTCGTCATGCTAAAAGCATTTTCAAGGACAATGGGCTGCTGTGCACAAGCGGCTTCGGCATAGGTCTCTATATCTTTTGAATCATGAGATTTGATATAGTGCAATTCCTTTGATTTTTTGAAGTAATTGCAAGCGAGGTCATACTGTTTGAGATCGGCATACACAATGCCTAAGTTTCGCATCGCGTAGGAATTATTAGGATTTATTTCTAAGGCTTCATTCAGATCTTGAATGGCATTTTCTGAATCGCCCAATTTATGGTATATCAGACCTCTTGTAGTTCTAACATCTCTTTCTGCAATTCCTAAACCGTATTTGTACAATCCCTTTTCTTTTTGAAAAGCAATATTGATATGTTTCATGGCTTTTTGGTATTGTCCTATATCGGAATAGGCAATTCCGAGCGCCCAATGTGCAAAACTGTGATTCGGTGCCATTTCAAGTGTTTTATTCAAGAAAGAAATTCCTAAACGGTATGAATTCACCATGATTAAATCGGATCCGAGATTGTAATAGAGTCTGTTTTGAGTAGGTGCTGCTTTTACGGCTTTGTATTTGTAATGGAGTGACTTTTCTTCCATTTCATAAGTTGAATAGATGCTTCCTATGGCATCATATATGGAGGACACAAATTTCGGGTCGTGTTGGTTTGTAATAGTTGTGGTCCTTAGGATATATTTTTCAAGCTCTAGAAAAGCATTCAGAGCTAAGGTATGTTCTTCCAACATATATCGATAATAGGCTCTTTTGTATATCAAATTTGCCGTTTCCGGTTGGTGTTTTAAGATGTTGTTAGTTTCTAAAAGAAGCTTATGCGTTTTTGTTCTCTTCTTTTTGTTTTTTGAATTGATGTCAAAATGATGATCGATGCGCTCTAGTAATTTTCCTTTTTTAAATTTCCAAGAAACCGTATGAACGCCTGTGCGGCTATACTTTTTACAAGTGCCGTGGTAGGTCCCTTTTTCATAGTAGAATACCTCATTAAGTATGCCTGACTTGTAATAGGTTTTCAGGCTGTCTAATTGTGAGTTTTTATAGAATTTTTCAATGGCAACTATACTGTCATTAAAATAGTTACGTTCAATTTTTTGTTTATTTGAGTTCGAACCTTGTTTAGAAGTAACTCCACACGAAACGAGTAACAAAAGTAGGATGTAGCGCATATGAATTTATTTAGCAATTTTAACAGTTCGAGACAATTTTATTTTCTCCAAACAAATAGTTTCTCTCCGATATTGTAGGGAGCAATCAAAATCCATAAAAAAGAAAGTACAAATACACATTCCCATATTTCCCATTTCTTTGAGTTCGGAACAATGAGTATAACAGCTGTTGCTACCAGAAACCAAATAGATTGTTTTGCCGTTGGTAATGGAATGCCTAGCGTATTGATAAGTTTTTGAATGGCAACTACTTTCTTATACAGCACTAGCATAAACAAGTAGTAAACGCCAAACCCTATACTTAAAACCAAGGAAAGAATACGATTTACTTTTACCTCTCCAACTTTTAAATTGTGTAGGTTGGTTTCGCTTTGCGCATTGTTTTCTAAAAAGAATTCACTTGATTCTACGCTAAAAATGCGCTGCCCCCACGAGATTTCTTCACCAAAACCAAAGAAAAGGCCTAGAATCATAAGAATATTAACAGTTATCCAAAGGCCATTTTTTGTTTTGTAGATTTTTATAAAACGAACAAAGAGCAATGCAGAACAGGTAAAGAGTCCAAGTGCAGTTAAGTTTTCAAGTTCACCATCTTCTTGGATAATTCTTTCAAAAATAGCGGTATCTATAAAATATGAAAGCGATAATAGTGTGATGATTGCAATAGCAATTTGAAGTCCCTTTGTTAAATTGGTTTCCATTTTATTTTCTGTTTATATATAACAAATGTAGGAAATGTTTTTAGTATTATGGATTTAAAACAATTCTTGTTTTCATCTTTCGTTTTTCTAACTATTTGTCTAATTTGATCTTTGTTGCAGAAAAGTGTCCACTAGAACTGTTTATTGGGTTTTGTTTAAACCGTTTTTGAATATCTACATTAAGGATATAGAAGAACCAATAAAGATAATTTAAACTCCATTCAATAATTCGGAATTTTGACTGTCCAGTGAGTCTTTCTCTATTGATAGTAGGGACTTCGACGATTTTCCAATTATTCTCATAAGCTTTTGCTATGATTTCTAAGGTGATTTCAAATCCACCGGTACTTTGGATTTCTATACTTTTAATAAATTCTTTCCTATACAGAATAAAAGCGTTGGTCATATCGTGTGCTGGCAGTTTGGTAAGATGGAATACCATGCTGTTCATGAATTTTGAAAGCGTTTTTTTGAATTTTGGTCCGCCAATTTTATCTCCACCACTCATATACCTCGAGGCAATGACCAAGTCATAGCCCTCTTGTATCTTTCTATATAACTTGTCTACAGTTTCGGGCATATCGGATAGGTCTGCCATTATTGGCACCATGTATTTTGTCTCCGAAATTTCAAACCCGGTTTTAAATGCTCCGATGACATTGGCTTCAAATCGATTTTTGACAAAATGGATGTTTGTGAATTTACCTTCAATTTCTTCCATTTTCCTTAAGGTAGTGTCTTCTTCAAAATCGTATATTACATAAGCAATATATTTTGTGGACACTTTTTCTTTTATTTCATCTAAAAGTGGAATGATATTGTGCTCTTCATTATAAACGGGTATGATTATGGAAATTTGTGTGTCTTTAGTGATGGGGAGGCTCATTGTTTGCTGATTAGTAAGTGGTTTTTGTCTTGTTTTTTTAAAGATTCGAATTTTCTGATTTTTTTGAGGTCTCTTAGTCTGTAGCTAAAAGGGTTACCACAATAAAGGTAGTAAACCGGAGTGTCTATTTCAGCAATAGATCGCATGTTTTTTACGGTGATTTTTTCTGTCAATTTAGATAGGTGGTAGGTACTTAGGTCGGCAGCTTCAAAATTTAGAAGTTCACCTTCCTCGTTTAACTTTATAAGCTATTGTATTTCTTTTTTTGTTGCGTCGGAAGCCTCCTTTAAGAGGATGAAGAACCAAAACGGGTTGGAAATAAATACGGGGTAGCCACGCTCTCTTTTATCGAATAGAGCAATTATGTTGTCAATTTCGTTTTTTTTATGAAGATGTGTTTCTGTTTGGTGGATCAATTTATAACAAAAGAGTATGGCAACCAGTGCGATAGAAATATTTAATTGCTTTTTAGAAAAGTTAGACATGATAACAGCAGAGATGATGACACAAGGAATCAAACTTCCAATGAAGTAGCGGACATGATAAGCTCCTAGTAAAAATGAAAGAGGATATCCAACAAGTGCCAAAGCTGCCAGTAATGTTAATCCAATTGCAAATTGTGGATCCAGTTTTGCATGAGTTTTTACTCCTTGTTTCCATTCTTTTATGTTGAGTAGGGCAGGGGTTAAGGCAATAGCAAAAGGAATATATAGATTTCTTATAGTTTGAATAAGACCGTGAAGAGAAGGATGTGCCCAGTTGACATTGTCCAGTATCCTGATTTTCTGAATGGTAGGGAGGTATGCAATGAGTATGAGATAGCCAATCGCGATACTCAACCACAGGTTTTTGTCTATTTTCTTAGTTCTTAACCATTCAATAAAAGAGCTCAAAAGCAGGATCCCGGGTATAAACACTGCATAGAAATGAGAAGATAGTAATGCCATTGTTGTTATGCTGATACAAGCATAGTTCCATAGTTTTTCGGAAGGTGTTTTT
This sequence comes from uncultured Flavobacteriaceae bacterium, assembly GCA_943789365.1. Lineage (GTDB taxonomy): Bacteria > Bacteroidota > Bacteroidia > Flavobacteriales > Flavobacteriaceae > Flavicella. The sequence continues at coordinate 2,782,238 of CALSTV010000001.1, forward strand.
AACCAAAAGTAAACGAGAAAAGCAGTTAACATTATTACAAGGCTGTATGGTCGTGCTTCATATGCGTATTGCTGAGCAAAACTAACCAGCAAGAGTAATGAAGAAAGCCTGGCTGAAAATACGCCGCCTAATCTTTTACAAATAAAATACACTGTTATTAACGTGCCTATAAAAAAGAGGATAGACGGGAGTCTGGTTGCAAATGTAGTCAAACCAAATAGTGATTGACTCACGGATACGATGAGTTTGTTTAGTGGTGGATGCGGATCCATTGGGCCGAGTGACTCAAACAGCTCGGCTGGGCGTAGTTGAGCAAGGTGATAAGTAAAAAACTCATCAAACCATAGCGGTTTTAGAGAGGAAAGAATTACGGTAAATGCAAGGAAAACAGTTGCTACCAGTCCTAAAAACCAAAAATCATTTTTATTTGTTGTCAGCATTATTCTAAGAGATCGATTGCATCAGTTAAACATCACGAAAATAATATTTAATTAATTAAAAATGTATTATTTACATATAATCTTTAGTTTCTTAAAATAAAAAAGAAAAAACTTTACATTATTGCAAAGGCTTTTTGGAATGTTATAGAAAGGGTTTCTTACTTCGTTAACCAATTTTTAGCATTTGTAAACGCTTCTATCCAAGGAGAAACTTCGTCTTTCCTTCCAACAGGATAATTTGCCCAGTTCCATTGGAAAATAGAACGCTCTATATGTGGCATCATTACCAAATGGCGACCGTCGTTAGAGGTCATCATAGCAGTATTGAAGTCAGACCCATTAGGATTGGCAGGATAGCCTTCGTATCCGTATTTACCAACAATATTGTACTTGTCTTCGCTATAAGGTAAGTTGAATTTACCTTCACCATGAGAAATCCAAACCCCCAGCGTGCTTCCTGCCAAAGAGTTTAACATTACTGAGTTGTTTTCTTGAATTTTTACCGAAGTAAATCCACTTTCGTGCTTTTGGGAGTCATTATGACCCATTTTCGGCTTTTCTTTATGATTAGGGTTTATCAATCCTAATTCTACAAAAAGCTGACATCCGTTACAGATTCCGATAGACAAGGTGTCTTCTCTTTTAAAGAAATTTTCAAGGGCAGTTTTCGCTTTTTCGTTGTATAAGAAAGCACCAGCCCATCCTTTTGCAGAACCTAAAACATCTGAGTTAGAGAAACCTCCTACGGCACCAATGAATTGTACGTCTTCTAAGTTTTCACGACCGCTAATTAAATCGGTCATATGCACGTCCTTAACGTCGAAACCTGCTAGGTACATAGCGTTTGCCATTTCTCTTTCAGAATTCGATCCTTTTTCGCGAATGATGGCTGCTTTTGGTCTAGGTTTACTAGGGTCTATTACAGGTAGCTTTCCATCGAAACTTGTAGGGAAGTTAAATTGTAAAGGTTGTTCTTTGTAATTATTGAATCGTGCTGTAGCCAAACCATTTGCGGTTTGTTTGTCGTCCAACAAATAAGAAGTTCCAAACCAGATATCACGTAAATATTCAATATTGAATACCTCAGAATGGTCTCCATTTTTAATCGTTACTTCAGAACTTCTAATGGCATTTCCTAATACAGTAAAGGCAACGCCGTTTGCGTTTAAGATGTTTTCAATCTCTGCATCGTCCGATTGGATAATGACACCACTATTCTCAGCAAACAAAGCTTTGATGGTATCTGCTTCTCCTAATGCGGAAATATCAATGTTAGCTCCCAGCATTTGTTGAGAGAAACACATCTCTAAAATTGTAGTAATCATACCACCGGCAGAAATATCATGTCCTGCTAAAATTCTACCTTCTTTAATGAGTTGTTGAACTGTATTGAATGCAGACTTAAATTTTTCAGAATCATTGATGTTTGGGCTTTCATTTCCAATGCCAGCAACGGCTTGCGCAAAGGAAGAACCTCCTAACTTGAATGTGTCATTCGAAAAGTCAATATGGTAGATTTTGTTTTGTGCTCTTTTTTGGAAAACAGGTTCAACAACTTTGTTGATGTCGTTGCAATGTCCAGCAGCAGAAATAATAACCGTTCCAGGAGCAATGACTTCTTCGTTCGGGTATTTTTGCTTCATAGATAATGAATCTTTTCCCGTTGGAATATTGATTCCTAGTTCAATAGCAAAATTAGAAACAGCTTCTACTGCATTGTATAAACGAGCGTCTTCTCCTTCGTTTTTACAAGGCCACATCCAGTTCGCAGAAAGCGATACCGATTTTAGGTCTTCCTCTAAAGGTGCCCAGACTAGGTTTGTCAGTGATTCTGCAATCGCATTTCTAGAACCTGCCACTTCGTCAATTAAACTCGCCACTGGAGCATGCCCAATACTCGTAGCAATTCCTTCTTTTCCTTTGTAGTCTAATGCCATAACAGCAACGTCATTCAAAGGCAATTGCAATGGCCCTGCAGTTTGTTGTTTGGCAACTTTACCTCCGACACAACGGTCAACTTTATTTGTCAACCAGTCCTTACAAGCAACAGCTTCTAATTGCAATACATTTTCTAAATATTCGTGAATATTTTCTATTTCGTAGCTAAGCGCTTTGTAGTCTCTTTTGATTGTTTTGTCATTCATGATTGTTTTTGGAGAACTTCCAAACATATCATTCATGGACAAGTCCATAGGTTTTTCTCCTGTAGTAGCAGACTCGAAGGTAAACTGATCGTCATTGGTAACGTCACCGACCGTATACATTGGGGAGCGCTCTCTATCTGCAACGCGTTTTAAATAGTCTAGGTCTTTTTCGTTGATAACCAATCCCATTCTTTCTTGAGATTCATTTCCAATTTTTTCCTTTGCAGAAAGTGTAGGGTCTCCCACAGGCAGTTTGTCCAAGTCTATTTTTCCACCGGTATCTTCTACCAATTCTGATAGACAGTTTAGGTGTCCACCTGCACCGTGATCGTGAATGGATACAATAGGATTGATATCTCCTTCTACCATGCCACGTACCGCATTGGCAGCACGTTTTTGCATTTCAGGATTGGAACGTTGTACGGCGTTTAATTCTAGTTGACTGTCCATTCCTCCTGTATCTGCTGAAGAAACGGCAGCACCTCCCATACCAATTCTATAATTATCTCCTCCTAAGATGACAATTTTATCACCTTCGTTTGGCGTATCTTTTAAGGCTTGTTCGTTTTTACCGTATCCAATTCCACCCGCTTGCATAATTACTTTATCGAACCCAAGCTTACGCGCCTCTTCTTCAAACTCAAAAGTCAACAAAGAACCAGAGATTAAGGGTTGTCCAAATTTGTTACCAAAATCAGACGCCCCGTTAGATGCTTTGATTAAGATATCCATAGGTGTTTGGTATAGCCAGTCTCTTTCATTCATGGTTTCCCACGGTCTGTTTTGAGACAGACGAGAGTAAGATGTCATATATACTGCTGTTCCTGCCAATGGCAAAGAACCTTTACCTCCTGCAAGACGGTCTCTGATTTCTCCACCAGAACCAGTTGCCGCACCGTTAAAAGGCTCAACAGTGGTAGGGAAATTGTGCGTTTCTGCTTTTAGAGAAATTACAGAATTAAAATCTTTTGTTTCATAGAAGTCTGGTTTGTCGGCCGATTTAGGAGCAAACTGTTCTACTTTCGGTCCTTTTACAAAGGCAACATTGTCTTTATAAGCAGAAACAATTCCATTAGGATGTGTTTCTGATGTTTTACGAATCATTTTAAAAAGAGAACTTTCTTTTTCTTCACCGTCAATGACAAACGTTCCGTTGAATATTTTATGTCTACAGTGTTCTGAGTTGATTTGTGAAAAACCAAAAACTTCAGAATCTGTCAATTTTCGTCCAATTTTTTCAGACATTCCCTCGAGGTAGGCAACTTCTTCTTCGCTTAGAGATAGTCCCTCTTGTTGGTTGAAAGCTTCGATATTATCAATTGCTAAAACTTCTTGAGGTTTTGTGTCAATAGTAAATATGTCTTGGTTCAAATCAGTGTACAAGACTTGTAACATTGGATCAATTTCTGCATCCTTTGCGTCTACTTTTGTGAATTCTTCAATTCTTAAAATGCCCTCAATACTCATGTTTTGAGTGATTTCTACAGCATTGGTACTCCAAGGTGTAATCATTTCTTTTCTAGGTCCTACAAAATATCCTTCAAAGCTGGGGCTTGCTATCTGTGTAGCGTTGCCGAAAAGCCAAACTAATTTTTGAATGTTTTCTTGTGAAAGTTCATTGCTCTGAACTGCGAATACAGTAGTATTCCGTTGAAAAAATAGAATCATTGCCTCTAAAATGTTGTATGCCTAATTAGCATGGTTTTTTTGAAAGGACAAAAATACGAAAAATGTTAGAGAAATAGCGTATTGAAATAAGGCTAAAATTAGAAAGTTGATAACAAAAAAAGCAGTTTATAAACAGTGTTCTAAACCCGCTCATTTATTTGTTATTCTGAATAGATAAGAGAAAGAAATTCGAGAATTCTTTTTCAATCCATGTACGCTCTTCTTCTGAAATTGGATTGTTGTCGAGAATTAATCCTTTTACAGAGGTTTTGTGTTCTGCAAAGCTTGTCGGAACTTTTGTAATGCGATTATTGTTGAGGTGTACGAGTAGAAGTGAAGGTGTTTCTAAAAAGACCTCTGGGAATAATTTAATATTATTGTATTCCGCATGTAGCACTTTTAACCTCGTCATGTTTACAAGTTCTTTTGGTAGGATTTCGAGTTGATTGTGTCCTATGTAGAGACGCGATATTTGCGACAATTCCCTAATAGACTGCGGAAGTTCGTATAAGTCATTATGGTCTAACCAGACTTCGTTTAGGTTTTCTACTTGTCCTAAAATTTGATAGTTAATTTCCTTTATTAATTGGTTGTAAGCAAGGTTGATGTCTGTAAGTGATCGTAATGATGGTAGGTTTGAAGGGAGTTCAGTAATTTGGTTTTTCTGAAGGTTTAAAAATTCGATAGGTAAAGCATTAATTTGTTCTATTGTCTGGTCGAGATTTAGTTTAGGATTGCACGCCAATGAAAGGTGTTTGAGATTTGTAAAGCGTGTAATAGATTTCGGTACTTCAATTAAATCCAAGCTATCTAGTATGATTACTTCAATTTTAGATGGGTGTTCAAAATTCTTGAAAACAGCATCGATACTCAGGTCTTTTACATGTCTTAAATTCAAGGTATTGGAAATCTTGGTTTTTTTTTCCAGCACAACTGAGAATAAGGGCAAAAAGCATGCAATGTAATAACGATTTATTCATATGTGACGGTGTTGTAAAATAAGGAGGCAGCAAATTCGTAATAGAGTCTATCTTTTTTAGTTGTGTCCCAAGGGAATCTTGGGTTTAAACCAAAACCATCGTGTAATTTGTTTTGAATGTTGGCACCCATTTTTGCGCTGTTTTTGCCAAGTTTGGAATGTAACGAATACTGGTTCGATTGATAACTTCCATAGGCGTAGCTATTGGCGTAAAAAATAGCAGGTGTATCTGGGGCTAGGTACCATACATTTTTTCTTCCATTATCTGAATTGATAGGGTTTCTAGGAGATAAACTGTAGTTTGGAGGTGGTGTGAAAAGTGTAATTCCATACCCAACTTGAAAGGCTTCAGTATCGTTTCTTTTTTGAGTGACTCCAATGATCAAGGTACCTGTTTCGCCATAATCAGTACCTTCTCCATAAAACAGTTTTCCAGCTTTAAAATCGTTTAAAAAGGCGAGGTGTACGTTTGTGTTGTTGTTGGCAAATCTTAGTAAGAATTTTCCCCTTTTAAGTGCGTATTTATTTAATGTATGGGGAAGGAATTCTTGTTCAAATCCAAATCCAATTCCTGCAAAGCTCTTGTTTTGCAATGGTGTTCTAAAAATAGTATGGTGTTGGGTGGATACTGAAGCTCCTAATAAGTCATCGTTTTGTCCGCCCCCTAACATGCCAAATACCTCATAAGATTTGCTAATGCCTCTGGTGTTGATTGTATGTCTTTTAAAGAGTTGTTTGAGTCCAACAGAAATGCCACCTTCTGCCGCAATGCCTTTGTAATTTACTGCTCCAAAGGCAAATACCCCAACCTTTAACCAGTCGTTTTGATTGCCTAAAGTAATTGAAGTCGTCAATAGAAGCCCTTCATTATGTGCTATTTTTTGGGCACGACAAAAAAATACCGTACTGAACAGTACTGAAATATAGATTGTTATAGAAATACAATTTTTCATAGGAAGCAATGGGTTTCTCAATACAAACCAACAAAACAGCGATTGTAATCCTGTTATGTGCTAATTGTCTCTTTTTTTTACCCTTCCTTACCTCGGTTTTGAATTATTTTGATGATAAGATAGATGACAATAATAAAAGAGATGCCAAAAAATAGTCCATATAAAAGCAACATAAAAAATGGGATTGATTCCATAAGATTTCAATTTTATGGCAGTTCCATAAGCCAAAATCTCAGAAGCTTCTTGTGTGATTGAGAGGTGGTCAATCGAACATTGACAACTGCATCGGCCGCTAATCTTGTGGCATCGTCTATCATACGTTGTAAGGCTTGCTCTCTGGATTGTCCTTGTAGTTTTGGGTATTCGTCGAGTTCATCACCTACAAATTTTTCAATCTGGCCATAAAGTCACTTGCCACACTTTTTGCGTGTACGGTACTTCCTCTGGCAATGCCTGAAATTTCAGTGATTTCTTTGTCTGCGATGGTTTCGGTAGTTGTTGTTGTCATAACTTTGGATTATTTTTTTGTAACAAGATACGAAATTGTCGTAATAGTAGATTTATTTCCAACAAGATTCTAAGAAAATAAAGGTTTTATGTTACAAACATTTAGCGTATTATAAAGTGTGGTTAGGGCATTATAAAATACTAACAGATTTTCATACTTCTAGCCTTAATCGCTTAGTTTTAAAAAGGCATTAAAATACCGAATTCCAAGTTCTCTCTGTCCTGCGGCGTTGTAATGAACCGAGTTATATGTATTGTCTTCTTTTTCGATAATAAAGGGAATGTCTGGGTTGGCATAGGCTGTATTGGGTATGCGTTCGGGTGTGCTTTTTATGATGTTTTGCTGTGCGACATGTGTCGGTTTTAATGCGGCCCAATAAGGAACCATTCCGCCAAGTATAAATGGCGTATTCCCTCCCAAATCTTTCTGAATTTGTAGAATAAAAGTATCCAGTTTCGGGGCGTAGTTTTGGTTGTTGACATCCGACTCTCCTTGATGCCATAGTACAGCTTTGACTTTGCTCTCAGGATATTTTTTCAGAACAAAGTTCACACGGTTTACTAGGTCTTTGTAAAGCTTATTGTTTGATGACCAATCTGAAATAGAGGTACCTCCATAGCCACAAGGGATAATTAAAACACGATTGTTTTCGAGGTTTATATTTTGATTGTACAATTTACAGAAAGTCAGCCCAAAACCAATCCTTTGATCATCGGAAGTGTGATGTTGTAGAGGTTCTTGGGCAATACCAATCACATGGTTGTAGAGTGAAAATCTACCTAATTGAAAAATATTTGAATCTGGGGTATCTATGTTGTGGTCTAATCCCCGACCTTGGTGTGTATTCGATTGCCCTGCAATGATAAAAATGTCATATATGGTATTATTGTCTTCAAAATCAAGATGACAGGCGCAGAGTACAAAACCTAAAAACACAAAGCGATATGTGTACCTGAAAAACATAACTACAAATAAAATCTTACGATTAAATTACTGTTAGTTTGAAAGTAATTTTGGTTATCTAACAAATAATTACAGCCAATTTCTGCACTTACAGACCACCTCTTATGAAAGTAGTACTCACCAGCAATATGCGCATTGGTCAATATTGTAGCATTTGTGTTGTAACCTATTCTCGGTCCGTAGTACAAATGGAATTTATCGAAAAGACTTTGGATAAAATCAAATCCTAGGGTAAGTGAGCCTCTTGTAACTGAATCGGGTGTTTCATTTTTTTCAATGATAGAGGCATTGACAATGGATTCTATCCTGTATTTGTCTTTGATTTTTAATCCGAGATAAATTGGACTGGAATTGTTGTAAAAAAATAAATCGTCAAAACTTTCATTGAGGTTAAAAAAGGAGGCGCCCAAACTAAACTTTATACTTCTCTCACTTTCCTGTGCATGTGTAAAGCCAAAAGCAAGACAAAAAAAGAAAAATAGAATTGTTTTTTTCATAATTAATAAAGTTCAATGCCTTATAAAGAAAAGCATTATTTAGTTTTTCTTCTCACCTTCATATTCAAGGCTTCCACACCTAATGAAAAAGCTATAGCAAAATACAAGTACCCTTTTGGAATGGCGCCAATTTCTTGATCAAATACCGTGGTATGTGCCAAATGAGCACCTTCGGTAATCAACATAAACCCGATTAATATTAAGAATGAGAGGGCTAACATTTGCATAGTTGGATGCGTGTTTACAAACTTCCCAACTGGGTTGGCAAACAACATCATAATCAACATGGATATAACCACTGCAATAATCATAATAGTCAATGCTCCATTTGTACCATTGGTCATTCCAACTGCTGTGAGTACAGAATCGAAAGAAAACACAATGTCAATCAACACAATTTGCAGGATAGTTTTAGGAAAAGAAGCACTGCCTTTACTTGCTTTGGAATGGTCTTCTGTATGTCCTTCCACCTTGTGGTGAATTTCGCTGGTACTCTTGTAAAGCAAAAACAGACCTCCCAAAAATAAAATAATACTTTGGCCAGAGACTTGAGTGCTAATCCAAGACATGTTAATACTGAATATCGGGTCCTTCATAGCAATTAAATAAGACACACCTAAAAGCAGAATGACACGAAATATCATAGCTAAGAGCAGTCCTATATTCGTCGCTTTCTTTTGGTCTTTTTGGGGGAGTTTACCCGTTGCAATAGAAATAAAGATAATATTGTCGATTCCCAATACAATCTCTAAAAAAGTCAAGGTCAGCAAGGCAACCCAAGCGTCTAATTGTGTAAATATTTCCATTGCTAGTTAAGTTTATAGGTGCTTCCTTTTTGCTTGAAGTTACTGTTTTTATAATGGGCTTGAAATTCGTAAGAATTGTCCTTGATTTTGGTGATTTTTACTACAAAAGTCGTGCTGTCCAATTTCGTAATTGGTCGTTGCTTTTTTAAGTGAAATTCAAATTTGTTTTTCCATTTGATATCAAAAGTATCCACTTTGTTTCTATAAGCCTCTATTTGAAGATTGTCTACCCGATAAAAAACGGAGCTGTCTTTTTTATTTTCAAGATACGTGATAAAATTCCCTTTCTCAAAAGAAAATGCATCATGAGATTTTTGTTTTTTACAAGCAAAAATGAAGGAGCTCAGGACTAATAACAGCACACAATTTTTTAACATGAAGTAAAAATAGTTAAAATAGTTGTCATTTTAAAAGAGAATCTAAGCAAATATTTGCCTATATAAAGCCCAAAAAAAGCCTAACATTTGTAGTTGTTAGGCTTTGTAAATACAATGTAAGGTTGATTAAATCCCCGTATAATTGCTAGGTGTAATCACTTTTAATTCTGCTTTTATAGCGTCAGAAACTTCTAGAGTGTCAATAAAATCGGCAATTGATTTTTGATTGATGGTAGCATTTGTTCTTGTCAAACCTTTCAAAGCTTCATACGGATTTGGATAGGCTTCTCTTCTCAATATCGTTTGAATGGCTTCGGCAACCACAGCCCAGTTGTTTTCTAGATCTTCTTCAAAAGCCTCTTTGTTTAATAAGAGCTTATTTAATCCTTTTAAAGTAGAAGCAAAAGCAATAAGTGTATGGCCAAAAGGAACACCTACATTTCTTAAAACAGTTGAATCTGTCAAATCGCGTTGCAAACGAGACAAAGGCAATTTTGCAGCTAAGTGCTCAAACAAAGCATTTGCGATACCAATATTTCCTTCTGAATTTTCAAAATCAATTGGGTTTACTTTATGTGGCATCGCAGAAGATCCTACTTCTCCTTTTTTGATTTTTTGCTTGAAATAATTACTAGAAATATACGTCCAAACATCTCTATCTAAATCCATGATGACATTGTTGATCCGCTTTAAAGCATCAAAAATACCTGCCATATGGTCGTAGTGTTCAATTTGTGTCGTTGGGAATGAATGGTGTAAACCTAAAATATCTTCTACAAATTGTGTTCCAAATGCTTTCCAGTCAATGTTTGGATAGGCTACTTTATGTGCGTTGTAGTTACCTGTAGCTCCACCAAATTTAGCTGCATGAGGTGTGTGTTGTAACTGTAATACTTGCTGATTTACACGTTCCACAAATACAAACAATTCTTTTCCTAAACGCGAAGGAGAAGCAGGTTGTCCATGCGTTCTTGCCAGCATTGGAATATCGCTCCATTCCTCAGATAAATCTGCTAACTTTGCTGTCAATTCATCCAAAGTAGGATAGTATACTTCCTCTAAAGAATCTTTGATAGACAAAGGAATTGCTGTATTGTTAATATCTTGAGAAGTCAATCCAAAATGAATGAACTCCTTAAATGCTTGTAAATTTAATGCGTCGAATTTTTCCTTAATAAAATACTCAACGGCCTTCACATCGTGATTGGTAACGCTTTCAATGTCTTTTATTTTTAAAGCATCTTCTGAAGAAAAAGAAGTGTAAATTTCTCTCAAAGCAGGATACAAAGAACTGTCAAAAGCCTCTAACTGCGGCAAAGGAATTTCACATAAGGCAATAAAGTATTCAATTTCTACTTTTACTCTATATTTTATCAAAGCTTCTTCTGAATAGTAAGCTGCTAATGATTCTACTTTACCTCTATATCTACCGTCAATAGGGGAGATTGCGTTTAAACTTGTTAATGCCATTGTTAAGAATTGAAATTAAGCCGCAAAAATAAGGAATTCTAAAGAAATATGAATACCGAATAGGAGAAACTTCTCGAGTGGTTTTTTTATTGGATGCATTTTTGGATAGAATTCTGTTGATAAAGTCATATTAGATTTTTTTTAATCTAGATGCTCCTGTATTCTTCTCTCTTTTTAAGGGGGTTATAGCCTTATAACGGTGCTTTTTTTTCTGTTTTTAAGCACGGTTTTGGTTGTGTAAAGCTCAGTTGTTTAAGGGGTTATGCTTGTTTGTGGGTAAGATGACAAATATGTGTTAATTATTGAAATATCTGAACTTTTCATAGATAGGCTTCTGAAGTAATTTTACATTGTGCATTTACCTAATTAGGATAGTTGCCTTATAAAGGACTTTTTAATTTGTTTAAATTGTATATCATTGTTGCGGATTGTGTTTCGTTTAGAGATTTTACAAATAATAGAGTACTGAAAATTATGATTAAAAAAAAGAAACTTATTATTGCTATTGGAGCGCTACTCTTTGCGTCACAATATATGCAACAGCTCTGTGCTCAAAAGAAACCTAATGTCATACTTATAATGGCTGATGATTTAGGTTACGGAGATGTTGGTTTTAACGGAAATACCATCATTAAAACACCTCATATGGATACCATGGCGGCCTCTGGAATGAAGCTCACAAATTTCTATGCAGGTGGTCCTGTGTGCTCCCCAACTAGAGGTACCTGTTTAACGGGTAGACATTATTTTAGATACGGTATTTTTTCTGCAAATATTGGTCATTTACCAGCAGCAGAAATTACCCTTCCAGAATTACTGAAAGAAGAAGGTTATGCGACCGGACATTTTGGAAAATGGCATATAGGAACGCTGAGTAAAACGCTTTCCTCAAAAGGGGAAGGCAGGAAACCAGCATTGAACTATTCTCCTCCAGCTGCACATAGCTATGAAACCTCTTTTGTAACTGAAAGTTCAGTTGCCACTTGGGCCCCTGAAGGAAACAAAGGAAGTGCGAAAAATCCTTACTATTTTAACGGTAAAGTTGAACAAGAAAATATTTCTGGAGACGATTCAAGAGTTATCATGGACCGTGTAGTCCCTTTTATTGAGACTGCCGTATCAGAAAAGAAACCTTTCCTTTCTGTAATTTGGTTTCATGCACCGCACGAACCTGTAAAAGCTGGACCAGAATACAAAAAGATGTACAGTGAATACAGCGAAGGTAAACAAGATTATTACGGTTGTATAACAGCTATGGACGACCAGATAGGAAGGTTACAAGAAAAATTAAAAGCGTTGAAAGTAGATGATAATACCATCATCTTATTTTGTAGTGATAATGGTCCGGAAGGAAAAGCTGAAACCGATAAAAATCCAGGGACAACAGGTGGACTAAGAGGTAGAAAGAGAAGTTTGTATTAAGGAGGTGTTGGCGTACCTGCCTTTGTGGTATGGCCTGACAAGATAAAAGCCGGAACTACTTCAAACTATATGAGTAGTACTTTAGACTATGTACCCACAGTTTTAGATGTGTTGCAAATTAAAATGCCGGATGCACGTCCTTTAGACGGAATTTCATTAGTACCAATGCTTACTGGGAAGAACGACACTAGAGAAAGCCCCATCCCATTCATGCACAGAGGAAAAGCTTCTTGGATTCAAGGAGACTTTAAATACATGACCAGTGGAAGTAAAGTATCGGAAATATACAACCTGAGAACCGATCGTTTTGAAGAACACAATCTATACAAACAATATCCGGAAGAGGTAGCGGCCATGAACAAACACATTATGGAATGGAACCTTTCCTGTAAAAAAAGTCATGCAGGAGCCGATTACAACACTGCTTATACCCCAGTAGATACTTGGGTAGGCATAGATCAAGGCAAAGCAACAGGAAGCAAAAAGAAAAAGAAGAAAAACAAGAACAAAAATAAGAACAAGAATAAAAGTAAAGAATAATACATATGAAGAATTATAGCAAAGGATTGGCATTGATTTTATTGATGTTCTTAGGAGTCGTATCACAAATGAACGCTCAAAAAAAGTCTAAGAAACCAAATATTATCTTTTTACTTACAGATGACCAACGTTATGATGCATTGGGCTGTATGGGGAACGATGAAATTAAAACACCTAACATAGATAAACTAGGAAACGAAGGTGTGATATTTAAAAACTTTTATACCACAACCTCTATTTGTATGGCAAGCCGCGCCCAAATCATGACAGGAATGTATGAATACAAGACAGGATGTAACTTTTCGCATGGACCCTTGTTACAAGAAAAATTCGACAAGTCGTATCCGGTACTACTGCAAAAAGCAGGCTATAAAACAGGATTTACCGGGAAGTTTGGCTATGCTGTAAGAACTGAAGCAGAAAGTAAAAAAGGAGGCGCTTCAAACTATCATTCAAATGAGGCTTTACCGATAGATCAGTTCGATTGGTGGAAAGGGTGGCCAGGTCAAGGGTATTACCAAACCTTTAAAAATGAATATATGGTGGAATACGCTAAAGAATTCCCTCATGTTTCAAAGGCATTAGGAGCGTCTTCAAGAGATTTTATACGCGAATATGCCAATAAAAAAGACCCTTTCTGTTTGTCGGTAAGTTTTAAAGCACCGCACAGCCCGGTATCTCCAGACCCTGTGTACGATGATGTATATGCCGGAGCTAAATTCACAAGACATCCAAACCACGGGCAACAAGGAGGTGCACACTTACCGCAACAAACCAAATTAGGAAGACAGTACTTGAACCTTGGAAAACGATGGGTAGACGAAGAATATGACAAAGCCTTGGCAAAATATTACCAACTTATTTATGCAGTAGATGTAGCTGTGGGAATGATTTTAGAAGAAGTTGAAAAGCAAGGAATTGCAGACAATACCATCATCATATTTACAACCGATAATGGATACAGCACTGGAGCACATGGTTTTGGGGGGGAAAGTAATGCCTTATGAGGAAGGTGCAAGAGGACCGTTATTAATTTATGCACCAGGTTCGAAATCATTTAAAAAAGGTTGGGAGAGTACGGCCTTGACAGGAAATATTGATATGGCACCTACGATTTTAGATTTTGCAGGGTTGCCGATACCGAAGAATATGGATGGAAAAAGTTTGGTGCCTTTAGTAGAAAAGAAAAATGCAACCGTAAAAGAGGATCAAGCCATCATTCAAGCATGGGGAGAGGATCCAACACACGCTTTGACGGTAGTTTCTGGGGATTTTAAATATTTATATTGGTTTTATGGGGAAGGAATGCAGCCGCAAGAGGAACTGTACAATCTAAAAGAAGACAAATACGAAATGAACAATTTGGCGAGTGATCCTAAAAGTGCCAAAAAGTTAGCTCAGATGCAAAAACTATACGACAGTTATGTAGAAACATGGAAAAAAGATGCAGTAAAAACAGGAGGATATCCTGAATACGGATCTTTATACGATAGACATATTTCATGGGATGTAAAACGAGAAATCATGCAGGTCGATAAAAAAGCCAAGAAAAAAGCAGAGAAAGAGGCAAAACAGAAAGCTTCAGGAAAAACCGCAGATGAAGAAAAGAAAGCAAGAAAAGCAAAAGCAAGAGCCGAAAGAAAAGCGAAAGAAGCAGCAGAAAAAGCAGCAATGGAAGCTTAATTAATGCCTCGGAATAGGTTGATAGTTTCCGCAATCAAAATAATTAAAAAGTGAAACTTGAACTGGGAGATTTGAATCACTATTTGGAATATTCATCATATCAATTGATACATGTCTAAATTATTTTTGAAGAGAACTATAATAGAAAATAAAATGACACAAAAGAATTTAAGTTTATTGGCTTTACTTTTTACAGTAATTTTCTTCTCGAATGCACAGAAGAGACCTAATATTGTATTGATTTTATCTGACGATGTGGGTTTTGAAGAATACGGTATTTACAAAGTAAAAAAAGGAGAGCAATCGAATACGCCTATAATTGATCAATTAGGAAGAGATGGTGTTGCCTTTAAAACAGCCTATGCACAAAGTATTTGTGGCCCCTCAAGAGCCATGTTGTATTCAGGCTGTTATGCAGCTACCAATGGTGCTTACGATAACAAAGTAAACTACCTACCAGGAAATGAGAAAAAGGACAAAGACCGTTTTCCGAACTTTATAAGAGTTTTACACGATGCAGGCTATAAAACAGCCGTAGCAGGAAAATGGCACAATCCAATAGGAGGTACGCTTGGAGTAGATAATAAGTTATTAGGGGTAGACCAATATGTAGTATACAATAGTGGACCTTCTAGTGTGAAAAAACTTACAGGATTAGACATGGTTCCTGATGAAAACTGGGAAATTGCAGCCATTTCTAAATTGCCAATATTATCGCGTTATTGGAAACCTGCCTACGTGCAAGATGGTAAATTGTTAAAAACAACAATGAAAGACTACGGTCCTGATATTTTAACAAATTACATCTGTGATTTTATCAAAGAAAATGCAAAATCTGATCAGCCTTTTCTGGCTTTTTATCCAATGGTATTGGCACATAGTTCACACACAGTAACACCAATTGATGTTGCCGAAGGAGCAAAACCTTCCAATAAACATTATAAAAATGCATCTGAACTTGGAGCC
The DNA here is from genome assembly GCA_943789365.1 of uncultured Flavobacteriaceae bacterium. Lineage (GTDB taxonomy): Bacteria > Bacteroidota > Bacteroidia > Flavobacteriales > Flavobacteriaceae > Flavicella. Next base: position 2,797,654 of record CALSTV010000001.1, read on the forward strand.
AAATATTTTAAAAATCAAATTCATTATGCCGATATGTTGGTGGGTAGAATTTTGGAAACTATCAAAGAACAAGGAATAGAAGGAGAAACCATTGTAATTTATACTTCCGATAATGGAACCACATCGTCTGCAAAAAGTAAAGGTGTAGAGTACGGAGTGCATGTACCATTTATGGTCGCTGGACCTAGTATAAAGCAAAGAGGAATGACTAATGAGCTGATCGACTTTACAGATGTGTTACCAACATTGGCCGATTTAGCACAAACTAAAATTCCTTCAAAATATAAAATAGATGGTAAAAGCGCAGCTCCTTTTTTACGTGGAGAAACAGATACCACAAAGGAAGTAATTTTCGCCCAACCCGGATTGGCATCTTTGGTAAGAACAAAAGAATACTTGTTGGAAGCGGTTTGTCCGTTATTCGGATATCCAAAAGGACGTTTCTATAAAACAAATGGTTCCTACGACGGTAGAGGTTATGAAAATATTACACATGACGAAAATTATATTGGGGTAAGAAGCGCTTTTGATGACTATCTGGATTTTATGAGTTCGAAATTACCGACCTCTTTTGAAGACCCCATTTGGAATAAGGAGTTGAAAAAAGGAAAAAAACATTTCACAAGCAAACAGCAACAAAAGAATCACTTGAAATTACCAATAAAATATAATTTTTACGATCCTTCATTTTAATCATTATGAAACTTAGAACTTTTTACTTTTTATTTTTTGCCTTAACCGGGTCAATTACATTGTATGCACAATCACAACCCAACGTAATAGTCATCATGTCTGACGATATGGGAAACAATTTAGCCTCCGTTGGAAACCCGTGGTTAAAAACCCCCAATGTAGACAAACTGGCAAAACAATCCATCCGACTTACGAACTTTCATCAAGCCATTATGTGTACGCCGTCGCGTACCGCCATGATGACTGGGAAGTATTCTTTAAGAACGGGTGCCTGGAGAACAAGTGTGGGACGTTCGAATATGAGAACAGAAGAAACAACCATAGCCGAGGTTTTCAGAGAAAATGGATACAAAACAGGGCAATTTGGAAAATGGCACTTGGGAGATACCTGGCCATTTAGAGCTTCAGATCAAGGCTTTGACGAGGTGGTGAATTTTAAATGTGGTGGAATAAGCCAAATATCGGACTATTGGGGGAATGATTATTTTGATGATGTCTATTATCACAACAATGTTCCTAAACAATACAAGGGCTATTGTACAGACGTATTCTTTGGAGAAACCATTCGGTTTATAAAAGAAAATAAAAACGAACCATTTATGGTATATCTAGCGCCCAACGTTGCGCATTTACCCGCCATAGTAGCAGAAAAATACTCAAAACCTTGGGAAGACAAAGGCCATACTAAAAAACAAGCCATCTATTACGGAATGATTACCAATTTAGATGAGAATATGGGACGTTTGATGGAAGCCTTGGAAGCACAGGGAATAGCCGATAATACCATCATCGTATTTACGACAGATGACGGAACAGCTGGGTATGCCGCACAATTTAACAAAGAAGGCTGGCCTCTAGAAAACGGCTTTAATATGGGGCAAAGAGGAGGGAAAGGTTCCCCATATGAAGGTGGACATCGACTTTTTTCTTATGTAAAATGGACGGGTGGCCAGATCAAAGGAGGTACCGAAACCGATCAACTTACCTCAGTTATGGATGTTTTTCCAACACTTATGGATCTTTGCGAAATCAAAGCACCTAAAAATCTCAATCAAGATGGCGTTTCTTTTAAACCTGCTTTGTACAGTAAAGAAATCCCAGGAGCGGAAGAAAGAGCTTTGTATTTGGTAAAATTAAATCCGGCCAAAGAAGACGATTTTAAAAGAAATATATTTTGTGTGGTTGAAGGAGATTGGCGCTATGTCAATCGAAAAGAACTGTATAATGTAAAAGAAGACAGACTGCAAAAAAACAATCTTATTGATAGCCATCCCGAAATCGCTCAAAAGATGGAGGCCGGTTTGCAAAACTTTTTAAAGACCAATGCAGCGGATAGAGAAACCCCTGTTCGTTTTATTTTAGGAGATAAAGAGCATAAAAAAATATCTTTAACGACTCAGGATTTATGGGGGAACTCAGCCTTTGCTCAAGGCCATGTTATGAAATTGGAAAAGGGTTCAGGACCGTGGAAAGTCCAATTTGTAAATAAAGGAACCTATAGAATTACTTTATCCCGCTATCCCCTGTATACCGGTTTTGCGTTTAACGAAAAAACCATGGGAAAACGCAGTAAGGAATTTTCAGCAAATAAGGCAAAATTAGTCGTTGCTGGAAATACCTACGAAAAAGATATAAAGGCAACTGATACGCAGGTCTCGTTTGATGTAAAACTCAAAAAAGGAGCCGCAGATTTAGAGACTTGGATTTTTTCTGAGGAAGGAATTACAGTCCCTGCATATTTTGTCGATGTGGAATTACTTAAATAAAGAATAATAATTTAAATAGAATAAGAATGAAGCGTATAGATTTCAAAATGTTGGTAGTACTCATGATAGGTTTTAGCCTGTCTGCACAAGAACTGGATTTAAACAATTTGCCGTTTCCTACGGGAGGTGAAGACTGGGGAATCGAGTATTCAAAAAACTGGAAATCGCTGCAGGAAAGAGAAATTCCGGAATGGATGATCGATGCCAAATTTGGTGTTTATACGCATTGGGGAGTGTATTCAGTCCCTGCAAAAGGAGGTCCAGACTACGTAAATGAATTGTATACTGCCAAAGACGAATACGATCGCAAAGGGGTTAAAGCATACCATCGTGAAAAGTATGGGAAAATTGCAGATTTTGGATATGCCGACTTTATTCCTCAGTTTACAGCACCAAAATTTGATGCCAAAGAATGGGCTGGAATCATGAAAGGTGCAGGTGCTAAGTTTGGTGGTATCTGTGTGGTACATCACGATGGATTTTGTTTGTGGGATTCTAAAGCAACCCGTTGGAATTCGAAGAACATGGGACCTAAAAGAGATATTTTTGGTGAAATTTCCAAGGCGGTAAAAGCAGAGGGCATGAAAACAGTAGCCACCTTTCATCATGCGAGAACCTTTGGATATGCTTTCGATAAAAAACATATGGATGAGTATACCGATTACCAAAAAGAAAATTGGGACCTCTTCGATCCAAAATTTGCAGACTTCTATAGAAACGATGAAGTAGAACCTCAAGAAAGCTTTGGAAACGAATGGTTTAAAAAAGTAAGAGAGGTAATGACACAATACGAACCAGATATGTTGTGGTTCGACGGATTGTCTGGTGCTATGATAAAAGGAATGCTACCGGAAGAACGCGTAATTGATATGTTTAATGATTTTTACAAACAAGGACCGCAAAATGTAATAAGTAATAAATTACCAGGTTCTGGTGTGTGGAATTTTCCTAGAGGCGTTGGAATTCGTTGTTACGAAGGTGGGCGTGATATGGAACCAAATCCAAAAGGGTATTGGTTGGTAGATAGAGCTATCAGTTATCCTTGGTCGTGGGTAAATGACAAGTCGTATAGAGATAAAGAAGACTTTCATATCCGTACGATCATAGATGTCGTGAGTAGAGGAGGTGTATATCTGTTGTCATTAACACCAAAAGGTGATGGTTCGATTTCAAAAATGGAGCAAAAAATAATGAAAGGAATTGGAACTTGGATGGATACAAATGGGGAAGCTATTTTTGCTACAAGAAAATGGAGAACACACGGTTCTGGTGAAGCGAAGATTGTCAAAGTAAAATACGACAAAAAATTAGTGTGGTGGGATTTTAGAACCATCAAAGACAAAGAAATTAGATACACACGTAAAAAAGACAATTCAGCCGTTTATGCCATCGTAACTGGTTGGAACGAAAATGGTACAATTACCTTAAAAGAATTGGCTAAAGATGAAAAGTTTGCGACCAAAGGCATCAAAGAAATAAAAATGCTTGGTGTAGAGGAGAAAATTGAATGGAAACGAACTGCCGATGGTTTGGTGTTGAATTATCCAAAAACAAAACCTGGAGACCATGCCTATACCTTTAAAATTATTCCTAATGGGAAACTGGTAGATTTCGATAGGGAGTAGTACATTAGCAATGGCAGTCTATAGGCTGCCATTGTTTAGTTTTAGCAACCAAATACATTTGTAATGAGATTTTTTATACTTCTTTTTTGTAGCAGTTTAACCTTGTATTCGCAAGAGATTTCTTTACTTCCCGAACCTACAGAAATGGAATTGAAAACAGGAGAAGCTTTTCGATTGCACAAAAACAGTAGACTCTTGTATTCGGATAGCAAATTGAAAAACGAAGTAAAGTACCTTAAAAATAGAATTCAAAGTGCGACTGGCTTTAAGTTTTCTGAAAAGAAATCTATTAAAAAGGCAAAAAAGGGAGATGTAGTACTTAAATTACAGAACGGAAAAGGTGTCATAGGAAGTTATCGTTTAGAGGTGAAAGAGGGGGTCGTAGAAATTTCTGCAAACACTACCACTGGTGTTTTTTATGGAATCCAAAGTTTACAACAACTCTTTCCTGCTCAAATGTATGCCTCAAAAATACAGGAAAAAGAAGATTGGAGTTTTCCTGCCGTGACCATTGAAGATGCGCCTGTTTTTGAATGGCGCGGCATGCACTTAGATGTAGCTAGAAATTTTAGGTCCGTATTTTATGTAAAACGATTTATTGACCTTATGGCGATGCATAAATTAAACGTTTTTCATTGGCATTTGACCGAAGATCAAGGCTGGCGAATAGAAATTAAAAAATATCCAAAACTAACCGAAATTGGCGCCTGGAGAGATTCTACATTGATTGGACATATGAGAGACAAGCCACATCAATTCAAACAGGGAAGAACAGGTGGTTTTTATACCCAAAAAGAAATCAAAGAAGTAGTGCAATATGCGCAACAAAGACATATAACAATCGTACCTGAAATAGAAATGCCAGGGCACGCACAAGCAGCCATCGCCGCTTATCCAGAGCTTGGAAATACGGGTGTGTCGCCAGGAATTCGCCCAATGTGGGGGATAAGTAAAGAAATTTACAACCCAGAAGAAACGACTATTGCGTTTTTAAAAGATGTGTTAGATGAAGTATTAGCACTCTTTCCCTCAACCTATATTCATATTGGTGGAGATGAAGCTAAAAAAGACCAATGGGAGTCGAGCAAGCGGGCACAGGAATTACTAAAAGAACGTGGATTGCACGATATGCATGAAATGCAAAGTTGGTTTATCAGTCAAATAGACACCTATCTTACCGCAAAAGGAAGAAAATTAATTGGTTGGGATGAAATTCTCGAAGGAGGTCTGGCAGACGGTGCTGCTGTTATGTCGTGGAGAGGTGATAAAGGAGGTATAAAAGCGGCTAAAGCAGGACACAAAGCCGTTATGGCCACCAATAAATACACGTATTTTGACAAATACCAATCTAAAAACAAAGAGAATGAACCCTTGTCTATTGGTGGACTAGTTACTTTAGAAACTGTTTATCATTTTCAACCCATACCAAAAGAATTAACGGCAAATGAAGCCAAAAACATCATGGGTGCTCAAGGGCAATTATGGTCGGAATACATAGTATCCGATTCACATATGGATTATATGGCCTTTCCTAGGGTATGTGCATTGGCTGACGTAGTATGGTCAAATAAAGAATCTAGGAATTATAAAGAATTCCTTACCAGTCTAGAACAACATTTACATCGGCTAGCTATATTAAACATAAACTATCGCATGCCAGATGAATTCAAAAAGAAATAAGAAGAGCAAATGAAAACGAACAAATTGAAAGTAGCTGTTTTGGGAATTTTATCCCTGTTGAGTATTGCGAGTTGTGATTCTCAAGAAAAGAAATCCGATAAAAAACCAAATATTCTATGGATCATGTGCGATGACCATACGGCCAATACCATAAGTAGTTATAAAATGCGTTTTGCCGATGCCATGCCCACACCAAACATAGATCGTTTGGCAAATGAAGGCGCTCTATTGAATAACTGTTTCGTAACCAATTCAATTTGTACGCCTTCTAGAGCAACCATCATGACAGGTCAATATGGGCATATAAACGGTGTGCATACCCTTTGGCAAGATTTACGCGAAGAAGATGAAACGGTAGCAACCTTGTTGCAAAAGAATGGCTATGAAACCGCTATCGTTGGAAAGTGGCATTTGCATACCGAACCACAGGGGTTTGATTATTTTAGTGTGTTGCCCGGACAGGGAGATTATTTCAATCCTACCTTTAAAGAGTCTGGAACCACATGGACACATAAAAAAGAAGGAAAACAATACCAAGGTTATGTGACCGATGTGATAACTAACAACTCCTTGAAATGGCTAGACAATAGAAAAACAGAAAAACCATTCTTTTTAATGTTACATCACAAGGCTCCACACGGCTTATGGGAATATGCCCCTCGACATGAACACTTATTTGATGGTATTGAAATCCCGGAAGCAGTAAGCTTATTTGAAGACAAAAGTCATCGTTCTGAGGGGTCCAAATCCTATGGAAGAGATATGCTTGGCTTGGCGGGCAGAATGTACGAAGGAAAACGCGGGAAAGACTATCCTACAGGAAAACTCAATACAGAAGGCCTAACAGATACACAAAAGATAAAATCCGCTTATCAAAAATATATGAAGGATTATTTAAGGGTGGTCGCAGCAATCGATGAAAATGTAGGGCGTGTTTTAGATTATTTGGAAACTTCAGGACTAGCGGAAAATACGGTGGTGGCTTACACATCCGATCAAGGGATGTTTTTAGGAGAACACAGTTATTACGACAAACGATGGATGTATGACGAATCCTTAAAAATGCCATTTTTAATTCGGAAACCTGGAGAAATAAAACCGGGTTCTCAATTTGATCAAATGATTACGAATTTAGATTTTCCAGAATTGATTCTTGACTATGCTGGAATAGATGCCCCAGCAAGTATGCAAGGAAAAAGCTTCCGATCTATTTTGGCAGGTGAAACACCTAAGGATTGGAGAACTTCAATGTACTACCAATATTGGATGCAATTTGAACCTTCAGCCGTACCGGCACATTTAGGGGTACGTACACATAATTACAAACTTATATTTTATTACGGACATGGATTGGGACTAGAAGGAACAACAGATAGCTGGCAAACACCAGTTTCATGGGAACTTTATGATCTGAAGAAAGACCCTTATGAATTGAATAATATCTACGGTCAAAAAGGTTTGGAGGGTATTACTAAAAAGCTAAAAGATGAAATCTTAAAACTTCAAAAACAGTACGATTTAGAGGTTTCAAAATACCCTGCATTGAACGAAAGAATGCAGAAATATTGGGAATAGTAGTAGGTTTCAGGTTAGGGGTAGTTGGTTGCTACATGCTGGTAGCTGGTTTCATGTTTCAGGCTTGTCCGCCTCTGGCGGGTTTCAAGTTTAGGTCAAGTGTAGTCGGCAGCTGGTAGCTGGTAGTTCGTTTCAAGTTTCTTGTTTCAAATTAAAGTTACATGTAGTTGGTTGCTACATGCTGGTAGCTGGTTTCATGTTTCAGGCTTGTCCGCCTCTGGCGGGTTTCAAGTTTAGGTCAAGTGTAGCCGGCAGCTGGTAGCTGGTAGTTCGTTTCAAGTTTCTTGTTTCAAATTAAAGTTACATGTAGTTGGTTGCTACATGCTGGTAGCTGGTTTCATGTTTCAGGTTTGTCCACCTCTGGCGGGTTTCAAGTTTAGGTCAAGTGTAGCCGGCAGCCGGTAGCTGGTAGTTCGTTTCAAGTTTCTTGTTTCAAATTAAAGTTACATGTAGTTGGTTGCTACATGCTGGTAGCTGGTTTCATGTTTCAGGCTTGTCCGCCTCTGGCGAGTTTCAAGTTTAGGTCAAGTGTAGCCGGCAGCCGGTAGCTGGTAGTTCGTTTCAAGTTTCTTGTTTCAAGTTAAGGTTACATGTAGTTGGTTGCTACATGCTGGTAGCTGTTTTCATGTTTCAGGCTTGTCTTCCTATAGCGGGTTTCAAGTTTAGGTCAAGTGTAGCCGGCAGCCGGTAGCTGGTAGTTCGTTTCAAGTTTCTTGTTTCAAATTAAAGTTACATGTAGTTGGTTGCTACATGCTGGTAGCTGGTTTCATGTTTCAGGCTTGTCCGCCTCTGGCGGGTTTCAAGTTTAGGTCAAGTGTAGCCGGCAGCTGGTAGCTGGTAGTTCGTTTCAAGTTTCTTGTTTCAAATTAAAGTTACATGTAGTTGGTTGCTACATGCTGGTAGCTGGTTTCATGTTTCAGGTTTGTCCACCTCTGGCGGGTTTCAAGTTTAGGTCAAGTGTAGCCGGCAGCCGGTAGCTGGTAGTTCGTTTCAAGTTTCTTGTTTCAAATTAAAGTTACATGTAGTTGGTTGCTACATGCTGGTAGCTGGTTTCATGTTTCAGGCTTGTCCGCCTCTGGCGAGTTTCAAGTTTAGGTCAAGTGTAGCCGGCAGCCGGTAGCTGGTAGTTCGTTTCAAGTTTCTTGTTTCAAGTTAAGGTTACATGTAGTTGGTTGCTACATGCTGGTAGCTGTTTTCATGTTTCAGGCTTGTCTTCCTATAGCGGGTTTCAAGTTTAGGTCAAGTGTAGCCGGCAGCCGGTAGCTGGTAGTTCGTTTCAAGTTTCTTGTTTCAAATTAAAGTTACATGTAGTTGGTTGCTACATGCTGGTAGCTGGTTTCATGTTTCAGGCTTGTCCGCCTCTGGCGAGTTTCAAGTTTAGGTCAAGTGTAGCCGGCAGCCGGTAGCTGGTAGTTCGTTTCAAGTTTCTTGTTTCAAGTTAAGGTTACATGTAGTTGGTTGCTACATGCTGGTAGCTGTTTTCATGTTTCAGGCTTGTCTTCCTATAGCGGGTTTCAAGTTAAGGTCAAGTGTAGCTAGCAGAAGGTAGCTGGATGCCGGTTGCAGTTAGCAGGTAGCACGTAGTTTAAACCCCAATAAAAATAGTATTTAACTACGCTTACGATGTTTTAAGGCGTAGGCCTTAGGAGAAAGATCGAACTCTTGCTTAAAGCATTTTGAAAAGTAGGATTGATTGGAGAAACCGATACGATATAGGATCTCGGTGACATTTAAATCTGTTTCTCTCAATAATACTGCCGATTTTTTAATGCGATATGCACGTATAAACTCATTGGTAGTAATACCTCGAATAGACTTAAACTTTCGATAGAGTTGCATAGGACTAAAATTCATCCCGGCCGCCAGATCCTCAACCCCAAAATTAGAATTCATTAAATTTTCTTCAATTACTTGTTCTGCTTTTTCTAAAAAGTTTTTCTCAACCTCGTTAATACCAAGTTCTTGCGAGTCCAAAGCAATGTTGTTCGAAGAGAATTTTTCTTGTAATAAGTTGAGCTGTTCCATTAGCTTTTTAATTCGGATTTCTAAAAGCCGAATGTCAAAAGGTTTCGGAATATAAGCATCGGCTCCTACTTCCAAACCTTAAATTCTGTGCTCTATGGAAGTTTTTGCAGTTAATAAAATAATCGGAATATGATTGGTGATTGGATTTTTCTTTATTTCAGTAACCATTTCAATTCCATCCATTTTTGGCATCATCACATCGCTAATAATAATAGAAGGAACTTGTTTTGAGGCAATTTTGAGCCCTTCCTTACCATTAAATGCTTGCAAAATTTCATAGCGATCTTCAAGCGAATCTTTAATGAATAACTGCATGTCAGGATTGTCTTCTACAATCAATAATAATGGAAGCCTTTCTATGGGAGCCTTTTCCTCGTCGTCAGAGAGTGAACCTGAAAAAGTAGCTTCTATCGACATGTCCTCTGATATAGAGTCAGGTTGCGGTGTTTTATTGTCAATGATCTCGGAATTGGTCAATTGCAAAGGAAAACGCAAACTAAAAGTAGTACCCTTACCAACCTCACTTTTTACTTTTATCGATCCATTAAGCAATTCTACCAATGCTTTTACCAAAGCCAAACCTACACCAGATGATCCTGAATCGCTAGAATGCTTAGACGTGTCAATTTGATAAAAACGATCAAAAATCATCGGAAGCTTTTCCTCCGAAATTCCGTTACCAGTATCTTTAACTATGAGTTTTATCTCTTTGGAGCTGTCCAACTTATTGTTTTTTGGAATGCTTAAAGAAACAACAATTGTTTTGTGTTCTGGCGTATATTTTATAGAGTTGGATATTAAATTGTTTACGATTTTTTCCATCTTATCCCAGTCAAAAGAAGCGATGAGTTCCTTAGTAGAAGCTTCAAAAGACAAAGCAATGTTTTTTCTTTCTGCAAGTACCTTAAATGACAAAACAATTTCATTACAGAACTTCACAAGATCTCCGTTCGAAGTGGTAACTTCTAGTTCTTTAAATTGAATTTTTCGAAACTCCATCACTTGATTGATGAGACGAAATAAGTGATTCGCATTGCGTTGCATTAATAAAAGAGCTTCTTTGGCCTTTTCATTAGTGGACTTCATTTTTAATAAATTTTGAAGCGGACCAATAATAAGTGTTAATGGAGTTTTAAACTCATGGGAGATATTGGTGAAAAATTCCAATTTCATCTTGTTTACCTCCTTTATTTTCTCTTGTTCAATTTTTTCAATTTCGAGACGATTTTTATAACCTTCTTTGATTAAAATATTTCTTCGGAACAACCACATTAAAAAGATCATAAACAATATATACAAAGAATAGGCCCACCAAGTCTTCCAAAGAGGAGGTAATACCTTTATATGAATTTGTTTGGCGGTTGTGTTCCAAATACCATCATTATTAGCACTCATTACATTAAAAACATAGTTACCGGCATCTAGATTTGCATAGGTAGCAAATCTCCTAGTAGCATTGGTAACCAGCCATTCCTTGTCAAAACCTTCTAGTTTGTATTTGTATTTATTTTGCTTAGGGGCTGCGAAGTGCAAACCAGAAAACTCAAAAGTAAAGGAATTGTGACTGTTCTTTAAAACAATATGATTCGTCTCAGAAATTTCTTTTTCCAATACAACGGAACCGAGTAGTTCTTCTCCAGTTTTAACATCTTTATTAAAGATTTTAAAACCTGTAATCTGTGTATTTGGAACAGAATTGTTTTTTTTAAAGGTATCGGGGTTGAACGAATTATAACCGTTGATTCCACCAAAATACATCGTTCCGCTTGCATCTAAAAAGCACGCTTTTCTTCTAAAATTTAAGGCCTGTAAACCGTCATCCAGCGTTAAATTGTTAAAACTTTGAGTAGGACTGTTAAACTTTGAAATACCGTTGTTTGTCGACAGCCATAAATTCTCCGACTTGTCTTCGAGAATGGCATATATTTCGTTATTGGGCAGTCCATCTTCTTTTTTGAAAATACTAACTTCTGGTCGGATGTTGTCCGTTTGGTTCGCTGGAATTTTGTACAAACCACCACCAAAAGTTCCAATCCATAGATCGTTGTTTTTAGTTGCATGAATGGCAAATATGGGATTGTCCTTAAACAGGTTTTCATTTTCTTTACTGCCAGTTATACTGATGAATTCCGTAGGTTCATTGTTTGCGTCTCTAACAACTTTTACCAAGCCTTCATTATTGGTTCCTATCCATAGCGTATGTTGATGGTCTTCATATATCGAGGAAACATTATAGGAGGACAATGAGATACTGTCGGCTAATAAGCTGGTGTACTGTGTTATTTTTGGTAGTTTTCCAAAGTTCTTTTCTGGTGTAAATTTCATCAAGCCAGAATCGTAACCTCCACCCATCCAAATGTCTCCCTGATGATCTTTAAATAAGTCGGTTATTTTATCGTGTTTTAGATTTCCTTGCGTAGAATTTTTTGTGAATTGCTGTGTACGTAGTTTGTCATTGCTAGTTTTTGAGATTTGCGAAATACCGTCAGACATAGAACCAACCCAGAGATGTCCATAATTATCTTCAGTGATACCAATTAAAATATCACTTCCAATACGGTAACCAGCACTTTTGTTTTTGTCATAATGAATAAAACCTTTTTCAGGATGTTGTCCAGAGAGTCTACTCAAACCATTTCCATAAGTTGCAATCCATGTTTGTTGTTTTGTGTCAATAAAAATTGAATTCACAACATTTCCGCTCAAACTTTTATTGTCTTGTCTTGAGTGTTTGAAATGATCGATACGTTTTTTGTTAAGATCTAATTTGCTGACACCGCCTCTTTGCGAACCAAACCATAATACGCCTGAGGTATCTTCGTAAATATGCGTGATATGATTACTTCGAAAACTATACTCATCTGAGGTTTTTTGTGTATAGTGTTTATAAGTCCATTGTTCTAAATCAATAGCAAACGCCCCTTGTTTATTGGTGCCTATCCAGAGCGTTCCTTGGTGGTCTTGCAGCAAACTGGTGACCCCATTTTCGAAATATTTTTGCACAGATAAAAGAGATTGGACTTCAATAGAACCATCTTCTTTTTGTCGATGACGATAGAGTGCTTTTTTTGTGCCAACCCAAAGCGTATTTGAGTTGTCTACTAATAATGCCGTGGTTGCGCTTGAAGAAATGGCAGGCTGTTTATAGGGTTGGTATGTGACACTTCCTGTGGCATCGAATTGAAGAAAATAAAGTCCTTTGTTGGTACCTACCCATATTTTATTGTTTTTATCTTGAACCACCGCCGTGATCATTTTGCTCTCTTCCGATGTACTGTCTGAACATAGCCCAATATTGTACCCCTTTTCAGCTTCTTTTGAAAAGTGATACAGACCATTTACGGTACCAATCCAAATAAAACCAGATTTGTCTTCAACGATGGTATGCACTTCATCTTTTAGTGAAAATTGTTGTTGATTTGCACTGTTGAAAAATGAATTTTGAAAAGAATCTGTATTTCGGTCATATTTAGAAAGCCCCAAATTTGTACCAATCCATAATTGATTGCTACTGTCTTCAAAAATCTCAGTAACTCTGTTTGAAATTAAGGACTTTTTGTCTCTAGAATCATGCGTGTATAACTGAAATTCATAGCCGTTGTATTTGTATAAACCGTTATATGTACCAAACCAAAGGTAGCCTCGTGAATCTTGAAAAGAAACCCCAACCGAATTGTGTACCAATCCATCACTGTTTTTGATGTGCTCAAACTTTACCTGTCTGTTTTCAATAATTTTTTCTTGAGAGAACAGTACGTTTCCTAATAAAGAAAAAAGGACAAGAATAGAAAAATGGATTCGCATAAGAGATTAAATTACATAGAACGCTACAACTTCAAAACTAAGGGAAATATTTACTTATTGGTGAACACAAATATAGAATTTAAATAAAACTCACCAGATTTCATGCTTTTTGCTCTGTCATCTGCAGCCGTCAAAGGAATTTCATTGCTAGGAAGTAATCCTACCCGAATGAATTTTGCATCTTCAATAGTGTAAGGTCGAATATGCCAGTCTCTTCCCATGGCAATATGATAGGGGTCGGCCCTCCATAATTCTTTCCATTTTTTTCCATCCGTAGAAGACCAAACAGCTAAACCTCTCAAACTATTGCAACGATCATTGGCATTTGCAATCAATTGCAAGCCACTAATAGGATAACTAGCATCTAATTCCAACGTTATATAGGGATGCTCTGCATCCTTTGATTCAATTACTGGGCGCATGTCTTTCTTTACTTTCGTAAGCGCTTGCAAATCTCCTTTTATACGTGATGAGCTTGCAGTTATAATAGCATTGTCAGAAATACGTTTGTCTCCATCTTTAGGGAAAATTGAATTCCAGTACTTTTGAGGGTAATCTTGAGTCAGTCCAATTTTTTCTACGGCAATTGGGTGTACCAGTTCTGAACTAGACTTCAACTTAAAATCTAAAGGACTCAGTTCGCTGTTTAAATCTGGAATCGTTTCAAAAGCAGGTATCGCTACCTTTGAATCCGTTTCAATGCCAGTCTCAATTTGTTTTGTAACAAAAGTTTCTAGCGACTTGTTGTTTTCCGTATTGTAGTACAGATTATGTGTAACATCACAAGAAGCTGGAGTGCTAAACGTTTTTGTACTGCGACCTACATAAGGTTTGTCGATATTCTTGGTGAAATAAAATAAATTGTTTTCAATTTTTGACCCTGGATTGGGTTGTTGATCTGGATAAAAACTAAAGCGAATGGTTGAATTCAATAAGATATTGTTCTTAACATCGTTTTTACCTTTATGTACCACACCTCCTGAGAGGATAAGGTTTTCCTCAAAAGTAGTGCCGTTTTGCCAATCATCACAACGCATGCCATTTCCTAAAGTCATATACAACATATTCCGGCGCATTGTATTTCCAGTGCCCGCCCCTGAAACATTTAAAGAAGCTCCATCACCAATTTTTGTACGTGAACGATACACATAATTGTTTTCAACTACGTTGTTTCTTGCATGCAAATAAGGTAAAATCTTTTCTTGCGTAGCATTGCCTTTGGTGTATTTTTGGTGTTTGAGTTCCTTCCATCGTATTGTTTTGGCGGCCTCATCCCAATCGATATCCTTTCCATTTTGAAAAATAGCACCGCGAACACCACAAATACCAATGGCTTTACGAGGCACTTCACGAATATGATTATTCGCAATATAATTACTTCCACTTTGCCACACGAAGATGGCATGTCCATGATAAATTACCTCACCTGTGCGACGAATTAAATTATTGACAATACGGTTGTTTTTATTTACGTCTTTGGTTCCTGGACCGTAACCACAAAGTAAAATGCCCATATGTCCTACACGGTCAATCAAAGAATTTTCAATGCTAATGTTCTGAGCATATAAATCCAAACGAATTGCTGAATTCCCAGAATTTATAAAACTACAGTCATTTACACTACAATCTTCGGCACCTCGAAAACGTACTAGTGAATTTCCGTAATCAAACTTATCCCAGTCGTGCTGAATACCATATCCCTTGTGTCCTTTCCACCAGGAATAGCGATCTCCTTTAGTAAATGTAAGCCCTTTAAAATGGATGTTTTTTGCAGGGATATCCTTTGCACCCTCATAATCTATTTTTCCTTCCACTCTAAAAAACTCAATCAGCGTAGGAACTTCTATTTGCTTACTCGGAGTGTCATTGATAGGCCAATAGTAAATTTTTCTGGTTTTGGTGTTCACACACCATTCCCCTGGTACGTCTAATACATCTATTATATTCTCAATATAAGTAGGGTTATACGGTTTTGGCGTTGTAGAAGGTGGTGTGTTACCAGCATATTGTAGCATGGCAACATTTTTCTTCATGTTTACACTTTCTAAAGCAGCAATATTTTGGGTCCAGGGCACTCCGTTAAAAAACACCTCTACATCTTCAATATTCGACCAGTCTTTGATAGCTCCCTTAGGAAAAGGTAGTTCTTTAAGAAGGTGGAAATCTTTTTTGAGTGCTACGTTACGTGTTGCTAATTTTTTAAACTTCAATTCCGGCGTTTGAAACCCAGGGCCATGCGCTCTTTTTAAACGATGGTTTCCGTCAAAAAGCACCTTAAAATCTTTTATGTCTTTAGGAATGTCTACCACCCATAAATTTCCTTTGGCTTTTTCTGAGGTTCCTTTGGGGTAATCCGTGCAGCGTTTCCAATTGCCAACTGGTACCCCAGAAGTAATCACAGGGATTTCATCTTGATAGGCTGTATAGGTCGTATTTTGATCTTGTAATCCAAAGATCACTGTTTCGGAAAGTAGGTAGGTTCCTCCACGTAAATACACGGTAACATGTGTGTCGGTTTTTCGAGCCTCATTGCGGGCTTTTAAAATGGTCTTATAAGGTTTGTTTATGCTTCCGTCTCCATTGTCATTGCCATTGGGCGACACATAAATGTCCGTTGCCTTTACTGCCGAAGTAATGCAAAGCACTACAATAATTAAAATTCTTTTCATATAAATCAAAGGTTGAAAGTACAAATATTTCTTTTTTACTCTGAAATTTTATGACGATATCTATCAATAATTGACATTTTTTTTGACTTACTAAAGGTTCGTCTATTACCGGACTTCTAGTCTGCTTGCGTGTTTGTTGGGTATATTGGTTTGTGAATTGAAGGAAACTCCTATTAATATGGTAACTGATTCACGATTTTTACTAACAATACTTTATTTTTGATACCTTAAGAATAACAGCAGTTTTAAAAAGGCGGTAAAATTATAGAGAACATGTGTGCATCGTCAAAAAGAAAAAATCAAGCATGGCCCACCAAAGCGGCTATGGCACAGGTTTATGAGCAAAACCTTTGGGGAGGTTCAGAGGGAGCGTTTTACTCCGGAGAAGGTTCTCATGATCCAAAGTTGGTGGTACCATTTCTAAAAGCCGTCAGTAACTTTCTAAGCAGCTTTACAGACAAGCTTAGCTTCTGCGACCTCGGTTGTGGCGATTTCAACATTGGAAAAGAATTGGTGGGGTATACAAAATTATATACCGCCGCAGACATCGTAGAAAACCTGATTGCGCATAATAAAGAAAACTTCAAACAAGAACACCTAGTATTTCAATGTATCGACATCGCCCTAGACGAACTGCCCGATGGAGATTGTGCGCTGGTACGACAAGTATTGCAACATTTGTCCAATCTAGAAATTCAAAAAGTAGTACAAAAGTTAGGAAAATACAAATACATCATACTCACAGAACACATTCCAAGCGGCGATTTTGTTCCCAACAAAGACATCATTTCCGGACAGGGCATCCGATTAAAAAAACAAAGTGGTGTACAAATCACAGCGCCTCCTTTTAATTTTCAAATAAAGGAAGAAAGAGAATTGTTGAAGGTGATTTTGGATTCGGGAAAAGGAGTTGTTGTGACGACATTATACACCGTTTATTAGTACATATAGAGACAAGGTAGTGTTATTTCTTTTTCTTGAGTTTGAGTAGCTTTTGATTCATAGCGTCGCTATCACCGTACTGCGTTCTTAGCGCTTCCAATTCCTTATGCATGTTCTTTTGAATACTAAAATAGGCTTTGTCTCCATAGCGGTTGTGCATTTCAGAAGGGTCTTTTTCTAAGTCGTAGAGCTCCCAGCTATCGATATCGTGGTAAAAGTGAATTAGCTTATAGCGGTTGGTGCGAATTCCATAATGTCGTTTGACATGATGCCCTCCTGGATATTCGTAATACGTATAATAAATGGCATTCCTCCAGCCAGAATCCACACCTTTTACTAAATCTCTAAAAGACAAACCCTGAAGGGATTCCGAGCTATTTGCATTCGCATAATCGAGTAAAGTAGGAGCGTAGTCGATGTTTTGAACCAGCGCGTCAACAACAGTTCCCGCTTTAATTTCTTTAGGGTAACGCATCAACAAAGGAGTTCGAAAAGATTCTTCATACATAAAACGTTTGTCAAACCAACCGTGTTCTCCTAAGTAAAACCCTTGGTCTGAAGTATACACCACAATAGTGTTTTCCGTCAACCCGTTACGGTCTAGGTAGTCGAGTATTTCACCCACACCGTCATCTACAGACTGAATGGTGCTGAGGTAATCTTGCATATAGCGCTGGTATTTCCACAGTGCCAATGCTTCTCCTTCCAATTTATCTTCCTTAAACTTTTTAATGATAGGATCGTAGTAGGTATCCCATTTTTTTTGTTGTGCTTCGCTCATTCGATTGTACATTTTTTGAGCGCTTTTGCGGTATTTGGCTTTGATTTCACCTTCTTTGTCGAGCATTTTTAAATCGTAGACCACACTCATATGCTCGTAGATTCCCATCTCATGTGCAGCCGCGGCGGCGCGTCCTTTATAGTCATCGAAGAAATTATCAGGAATGGGAAAGCGAGTATCGTCAAACAAGTGAAAATACTTTTCTTCAGGCATCCAAGTACGGTGAGGTGCTTTTTGGTTGTAAATCAGACAAAAAGGTTTGTTAGGGTTTCGTTTGTTTTGCAACCAATTCAGGGCGATGTCTGTAGTGATGGTGGTTACATATCCGGGATAGTTTTTCTTTTTGCCATTCTCAATAAAATCGGGATTGTAATACTGTCCTTGCCCTGGAAGTACATTGGTATAGTCGAATCCTTGTGGACGTCCTTTTAAATGAATTTTACCAATTAATGCCGTTGTGTATTCCTGTTTTTGTAGTGTTTTGGCAAAATTGTCTTGGTTCCAATCAAAAGCATTTCGATTGTCGATCTTACCATTTACAAAACTGTGTTTTCCAGTGAGCATCACCGCTCTACTAGGTGCGCAGATAGAATTGGTCACAAAGGATTTTTGAAACAAGGCACCTTCATTCGCAATTCGGTCAATATTTGGCGTGTTGTTCAAGTTGTGACCATAGGCACTAATGGCTTGGTAAGCATGGTCGTCAGACATAATAAAAACAATGTTCGGAGCTTTGTTTTGACAGAAAATGGCATGGCTATAGTTTAACCAAGTACAGCAGAGAAAAATAAAATAGTGTTTGATCATAGTTGTTTTTATTACCAGTTAAAATCGGGTGTAATTTCAGTTTCCATAGCAGGACCGAAATCAATCCCCATTCCTTTAAGTTTTGGGTATTGATTTTTGACTTTCTTATAGAATACTTCAAAAGAAAGCGTTGTTCCAATATGCCACATTTGTTCTGAGATTGCATAGATTCTTGGGAAAACCCTTTTGTCGATCATGCCTTCTTTTACATGCCAATCAGTCCAAAGACAGGTGCCCATTCCCAGAACATTTCCTGCATTGGTTATTTTGTTGTCGGATAAATTTGAAGGGTTTTTTTGATAGACTTTTTTCAAATCAAAAGTCCTTGCTTTCGTGTATTTGGACCAAGGTGTTACGGGAAAATTGAGGTAGTTGTAATAATTGGTTCCACAGATAACCGGAATTCTCTTTTCGATGCTTTTGTCCAAAGTCTTTGTTTTGTGGCGTCTCCAATTCCACCAATAGACAACAATATTGTCTTCCAAATCTGGTCCTTCTTCGTGGATAATATCCCCCCAGCAAATTGCTTTTCTGTCTTTTGTTTTTAAATAGCGTGCAATTCGGTTTGAGAAATAGACTTGTAATTCGTGTTCGTTGTGTAAATTTTCTTTTTTGATTTTGGCTTGGCAATCTGAGCAGGCTTTCCAACGCTCTTTTGGCGCTTCGTCACCGCCAATATGAATGTATTGAGAAGGGAACAGGGCGCATACTTCGTCAAAAATAGTTTCTAAAAATGCATAAGTAGATTCCCGTCCACCGCAAAACAAAGTAGCTGAAAAGGTCATTTTAGCACTTGGTTTTTCTTTAAAACAGCTGTGTTCTGGATAGGCGGTCAAAGCTGCTTCGCTGTGTCCAGGAATATCAATTTCGGGCACTACAGTTATACACCGCTCTTTGGCATAGGAGACAATTTCTTTGATGTCTTGCTGTGTGTAATACCTTCCTTTAGAACTACCTTCACTAACATGTGCTCCTATTTCCGTGAGTTTTGGGTAGCTTTTTATTTCTATTCGCCATCCTTGTCCTTCGGTCAAATGCCAATGAAATACATTCATCTTTAACATCGCCATATGGTCTAAGTATTTTTTTATAAAGGATAAGGATTGGTATTCTCTTCCCGAATCGAGCATAAAACTTCGCCATCGGTGTTTGGGGCTGTCCTGTATTTTTAAACCTATGAGGTTCCAGCTTTTTCCTGTGGCGCTCTTAGGTTGGTATATATTGGGGTCTAGCAATTGTAAAAGCGTTTGTACACCGTAAAAAAAACCGCTCGAATCACTTGCTTGCACGGTTATTGCCGCATTGTTGATTTCCAACGAATAGCCTTCAGGAGCAATGGATGTGTCACTTGTAAATGTTATGAGGTTGTGTTGTTGTTTGTTGGAGTTCTTTAAGTAGTATCCCGAAGCGAGGAACAATTTATTTTGAAAATAGGCAATGGCATTTTTAGCGTTGGCATTGCTGTGTACTAGGGTGTTTTGAGAAAGTTTAAATAGTTGGTTGTGTAGCTCCAGATGCTGCGGAGATGGCAAGAGATTTTCGGCGCGAAACTTTGCTGCTTTTAGATCTGTTTGCTGTGCATTAACAAGCTCAAGAATACCAATCAAAATTACTAGGAATGCAATGTATGTATTTTTGATCATTTCTAAGTTTGTTTTGAATAGGGCTAAGTTAGTAAATAGCTGTTCTATAAAAAATTTCTTTGTGAAACATGACAAAGACGAATATGGTTTCAGTAAAATTACAAGTTTGTTCTGAGGGAGTGAGAAGCAGATGGAACAAATTATAACTTATATATTACACAATGGTATTGTTTCTTAGTTACTTGATAAAATCAAATGCCTATTGCGAATAAATTCCAAACTTTAGTACTGTAGTAAATGATTTGTGAATCGAAGAGAAAGTGAAGTAGTGAGGTAGTGAAGTAGTGAGGTAGTGAAACGACTTCCGGAGCACGTCGACCACAAACTACCAACAAATTCCACCTTGTAGGACTGGAGCTATGGGGTTGAGTTTGCAACAAATCGACTAACTATTGTGACAAACGGACAAGGTCTTTCTGTAGGGCTTTAGTACTTTTGAAAAGTAAATCAATGAATATATGAAATTAGGAATTCAATTAAAGAGTATAATACCTGTTTTGGTAGTGTCGGGAATGGTGTTAATAGGTTGTGGCAGTTCTACATCCCAAAAAGAGACGCCATCAGATATAGCCGTGTTTGAGCCTAACTGGGAATCTTTGAAAAAAGCAAAACCAGCGCAGTGGTGGCAAAATGGAAAATTTGGAATCTTTATTCACTGGGGACCTTATAGTGTTGCGGGTTATAAAGACAGACACAAAGGTTATGCAGAAGCCATTACTAGTGATATGTACAAAAAACCAGAGCGCTATACCGAGTTTTTGACAGAAAAATTTGGAGCTGCTATACCAGAATTTGGATATAAAGACATGGTACCCTTGTTCAAAGCAGAAAAGTGGAATCCAGATACATGGGCGCAACTGTTTAAAGAAGCTGGTGCAAAGTATGTAATTCCTACAGGAGAGCACCACGATGGATTTGTAAACTGGGATTCAGAGTTGACTCCGTGGACCGCCACTAAAAAAGGTCCGATGCGCGATTTGATTGGAGACTTGGCGATAGCCGTACGTAAAGAAGGCTTAAAATACGGAATCTCTTACCACAGAGAACGCCATCCGAGTCGATTTACACCTAATTATGCGGTAAAAGACACTGCATGGGCAAATATCAGAGAAGAAATTAGACGTATGCCAGAAGCTGCAAGTTTGTACGGCCCCTTCGAATATACAGACGAATTTATTGCTGATTATGTTGCGCGTTGGCAAGAGGCACAAGAAAAATACCAACCCGATTTTATGTGGATAGATGATGTGCCGTTGTTGCGACTAGCGGCAGGAGATCCGCAAGTAATTAAATTTGAAGAAGCCTTTAAAGGAATGATTGCCGATTATCTAAACGCAGCTCAAAAATGGGGAAAAGAAGTGTATTTTAACAACAAAGGAAGAACTTTAAACTACCCAGAAGGTGTTGGCTGTGTAGAAAAAGACAACCTACAGATGGATGGTATTGGTGCGCCATGGCAGAACCCAGCTACGTTGGGAACGTCCTATGCATATATGGAAAATGAAGAAAAAACCAATGCCTATAAAAACTCCAATGAACTGATATGGTTGCTATGTGATATTGTGAGTAAAAATGGAAACCTCTTGTTGAATATTGGTCCTAAAGCGGATGGAACGATCCCACAAGGAATGGTTACCCGATTAAAAGATATGGGGAGATGGTTGAAAACCAATGGAGAAGCTATTTATGATACAAGACCTTGGGAAGTGTATGGAGAGTTTACAGGTGAATTTACCCAAGAGGAAAGTGAACTGAAGACCAAACACAGCATGCGTGTCCATAAAACAGAGTATCGTTACACTTCAAAACCAGATGCAATATATGTAACTGCCTTCCAAGAAAGTAAAGATAAAGAACTGTTGACAGCTTTTGCGACTCGTAAAGTAGCCATTAGTTCTGTACGTATATTAGGAAGTGAAACACTGTGTAGTTTTACCATGACCGAAAAAGGCTTGGAAATTCAAGTACCTAATTCTGAGTCCTTTGAGTACGCACGTGTTTATAAGATTGTGACACAGAATTAACAGCCTTTTTGTTAAATATTGTAAGATTTCGTCATTAAAAAGTTTTGTTTGATTGGTAATTTTGATAAAAACCAAACAAATAAAACTTTATGGCGTCATTACTACCTTATTCAGGATCGCTCGGTAGAAGGTTAGCAAAACACCTTTTGAGAAGAGCAACCTATAGTGTAACCAAAACTCGTATCGATGAGTTTAGCAATTATAGCGTTGATCAGGCATTGACAGAATTGTTAATACTTCCGGAAAAAAACCTGATACAACCCATACATTTTGTTGCGAAAAACTTAACACAACCTTCCCCTTGGATCAATGACGATCCAATCTATGGACCTGTAAATGTGGACAACGGAAGTGGTCAACTTAAAAAAGACAGCTATTTAGCAGGTTGGTGGATTGATGAAGCAAAGAGAGATACCTCCTTACGTTCTAAAATGTCGTATTTCCTGTTTACAGATTTTACGGCGGCAGTACGTTTCTTACAAAGTCCTTTTTACTATGACTACCTCATGCTCATTGAGTTTTTCTGTTTAGGAGATTGGAAAGAATTCTGTTTTCAAATGACAAAAAACAATGTCATGTTGAAGTATTTAGATAATAACGACAACACCAAAGGAAATCCAAATGAAAACTTTGCCCGTGAAGTACTAGAGCTTTTTACCATCGGAAAAGGGGTGCAAACAGGTATAGGAGATTATACCAATTATACAGAATCCGATATAGAACAGGCAGCCAAAGTATTGACAGGATGGACTTTTTCTAAAGATAGTGATAGAAATCTAAGAGATAATGGAGCTGAATTTGGGAATATTCCTTGTGGCTATGTGAACTCTGGAAAACACGATTTTGGGAGAAAAGAATTCAGTCATCGTTTTGGAAATTATGTCATTGATGAATGGAATGCCTCTGGAAAATCGGAAGAAGAAAAAGTAGCAAGAACCGAAGCAGAACTCAAAGAATTTATAGACATGGTGCTGAACCAAGCAGAAACAGCAAAATTCATCTGTAGAAAACTGTACCGATTCTTTGTATCGAGAAAAATCACAACTGAAATAGAGAACGACATCATTGTGCCCTTAGCGAATACCTTTAGAGCAAATTACAATCTAGAACCCGTTATTACGCAATTGCTAAAAAGTGAACATTTCTACGACGCAGACGATTCTGATAATACTGATGAAATTGTTGGAGGGCTTGTTAAATCGCCATTGGATTTAGTAACCTCTGTTTTGAGTACAACAGCCTATCCAGTACCACATCCAATTACCCAGGGTGAATGGCACTACAAAAAGTTTTATTACAATCAAATCCTAGACAATGTGATGATACCTGCGGCGCAGGATTTGTTTAGACCTCCTTCGGTGGCAGGTTTTCCTCCTTATTATGAAAGTCCTGAATTCGATCGTTTTTGGTTCAATTCTTCTACGATTATTTCAAGGTATAATTTGGCGAATATTTTATTAGACCCGGCATTGTCGAAAGCAACATTCTATGTATCTACGTTTGTAGATGCGAATGTGAGCAACCCTGGTGATCCAAGTGTATTGATAGATGAACTGGTAGATCTGTTGTTTCCAGAACCAATAGACGCGTCAAGAAAAAGCTTTTTTCTAAACGATATTTTATTAGATAATGGTTCTGAAACCGCTGAAATGTGGACAGACGAATGGATTAACTTTAAAAATACTGGAAGTACCACAGGAGTAGAAAGTGCGCTAAGACCACTGTTTAGAGCTCTTATTTGGTCTCAAGAATTTCAAAACCACTAAACTTACAGACATGAAAAGAAGAAAATTTTTACAACTATCCGCTTTGAGTTCTGCAAGTTCATTGCTTGTAAACGGACATCAATTGAAAGCATTTTCAGAAACCGCTTTATTGAACAATATTCCGCCAGAAGTAGTAGACGGTCGCTCCTTAGTCTTGGTGCAACTCAGTGGAGGTAATGACGGTTTAAATACCATCATTCCACTCAATCAATACGACACCTATGCAAATATACGTCCTAATCTAAAACTGAAAACAAGTGGGGCGAATGCAGCAATAGAGCTAGACAGTACTTTGCCGCTGGAAGATCAAGTCTATTTGCATCCAGCGCTAACAAGTTTTAAAACATTGTACGATGCAGGTAAATTAAACATCATTCATAGTGTAGGATATCCACTTGTTAACAAATCGCATTTCGCCGCAAAAGCACTTATGTTTCGAGGAGGTGATGGTACCCCAGAAAATGTAAATAAATCTAGTGGATGGATGGCACGATTTTTACATGCCGGCTACGATCCAACTGAATACCAAGATCCCTTGGGAATTCAACTTGGAGCCAAAAAGCCTTCCGTTGGGTTTTTATCAGAACACGAACACAAAGTAGATGTCAACCTAACAGGCCAAGATATTTCTGGGTATTATAATGTGATTTCTAGTATTGGAAATCCAGTTCCTGAGAACATCGCAGATACTGAATTAGGTGAAAATATTGACTATATCACCAATGTTGAAAAGAATGCCAGTATCTATTCACAACGAATCAGTGAGGTGTTTGATGCTGGATCAAATAGTAGCGTAACGTATCCAGATACCGACTTGTCCAACCAATTGAAAACGGTTGCCAAAATGATCAAAGGAGGATCAAAGACCAAGATATTTATTGTATTTATCAACGGATTCGATACACATGCCGGACAAGTAGCAAGTGCTTCCAATAGCCATGAAGGAAAACATACAGAGTTGCTTACAGACGTAGGAGACTCCATCAAAGCATTTCAGGACGATATAGAAGCATTGGGCATTGATGAAAAAGTAGTTACCGCAACCTTTACCGAATTTGGACGAAAGCCTAGAGAAAATGGTAATATGGGAACAGATCATGGAAACTTAGGACCCATGTTTGTTTTTGGTACGCATGTTAGAGGAGGAATGTCTGGAACCAATATGGATCTTACAGGTGTTACAAAACACTATGATGAAACCAAAATGCAACACGATTATAGACAAGTATTTGCTACCTTAATTGCAGATTTCTTAGGGGCATCGAGCAGTGTAATTGAAGGAACGGAGTTTACGGAATACGACGGAAACAAGCGAATGGATTTAATTCAAGGCGCACAAAAAGCAGATGGCGATTTGTCGGTAGATTCAATTACAGAAGAAAAACTGGGCATCTATCCAAATCCTGTAGTGGACAACTGTACGGTAAAGTTTACAGCAAATGAAATGTACCGTGGCTATGTGGTGCTATATGATATGAATGGAAGTATTGCCTTTCAGGTGCAGAACGATTTTAGACCGGGTGTCAACGTGCTTCCGTTGGATTTAAGTCATTTGATTGATGGTATGTATATTCTCGCCATAAAAGACAATTATAATAAAACATTAAGCAGTTCGCAATTGCTTAAAAATTAAAATACATCTTATCATTATAAGTATAGTAGATTCCCAATGCTATTCAAATAACGATACGTTGTTAAAAGGACTCTGAAGACATTCAGGGTCTTTTTTTGCAATAAATGGAGCTTTTTTTGTTAGAATCGTATCTACAAACAACCTTGCAATGGACTAAATTTGTAGGAGTACAAATAAACTTGCAACAACAAATAATTACTTATAAATGAATTTTCGAAAATTATACTTTCTATTTCTTTTGCTGTGTCTAGGGTCGTTTAGCACCCAAGCTCAAAAACAACCCAATATAGTTTTAGTATTGCTAGACGACGTAAGTCCGGAACAATTTAGTTGTTACGGCGTACCGGGATGGGGAAACACACCAAATATAGATAAGTTGGCGGCCAATGGTGTGATGTTTAAAACCTGTTACGCTTCTGCCATGTGTGGACCTTCACGTGTTGAAATCATGACCGGAGAATATGGAACTTCAACAGGTGTTTTACAAAATGGTATTTGGATAGGCGACAGTCGGAAAAACGTATATACCAAGCACCAAGCTTTTGGTAAACTCTTAAAAGATGACGGCTATGCAACCGCCATTGCAGGAAAATGGCATGCAGGTGTACAAATGCCCTATGAAAAAGAAGTCGGTTTTGACGAATATTGCTTGTGGGAAGGCATCAAAGAAATCAAAGCATTGCCAGGGTCTCCAAAATTCACTGGACAGTTAGAAGATGAAAAAACAACTTCTCGTTACTGGCATCCGGGAGTCATTCAAAATCATAAATTAGTAGAAACCAAGCCCACAGATTACGGACCTGATATTTTTTCTAATTTCATAATGGATTTTATGGAACGAAAAACAAAAGAAGGAAAACCGTTTTTGGCCTATTGGCCCAGCGTTGCACCACATGGTACGCGTACAGGTTCCCCAAAAACGCCACGCAGAGGTGCCGTTGGCGACTTAGGACCCGCGCCAAACAGCGAAGAAGGAAGACTGCGTTTTATTGAATTGAACGAATATTTGGATGTGCTCATGGGGCGTATAGTTAAGAAAATTGACGATTTGGGAATTGCCGACACTACAATTATCATATTGACATCAGACAATGGAACAGCCGTAACAGCAAAGACTAGAGGTGTTGAAAGAGGACCACATGTGGTCAATATCATTTCAGGAGCCGGAATTAAAAAACGCGGGGCTACGGATGAACTTACTGATTTTACAGATATTGCTCCAACTTTGGTGGAATTGGCAGGCGCAAAACTACCTAAAGGGAAAAAGTTTGACGGAAAAAGCTTGGTTCCTTTTTTAACTGGGAAGACCGATGCACATAGAGATTGGATATATGGCTATATTTCTACCTCTCAATTGGTCCGTACCAAAGACTATTTGCTAGAAGCAGTAAACCCGTTATTGGGCTTGCCGGAAGGGCGTTTTTATTATACCGGTAAAAACCGAAACCAAAGGGGGTATGAATTTGTAAACGGGAAAGAAGCCCATGCCAAAAAACGAGCCGAGTTCGATAAGATTTTAGAAAACTTTCCTGCAATGACTGAAAGCCATGAATTTTGGAAAACAAAGCAAGGAAAACGCTTTTATAGAGAATATACCAAACCTAAGAGTATAGAAAAGCATCTATACAATCATAAAGATTACAAATTTTACGATGAAGGAACACCAATACTCCCTTAATTTTATAACGATGATTCAAATACATATGCATACCATAAAACAATCTTTCTATATGCTTGGGCTTAGCATTTTTGCACTGCTCATTTCAGTCGGCTGTTCACCTACAAAAAAGAATAGCAAAACGGTGTCGACCCAGAGTAAAGAACAACCTAATATCTTGTTTATCCTTTTGGATGATATGGGAAAAGAATGGGTAGAAACTTACGGTGCCGAAGAAATTCACACGCCAACCATAGATCAATTGGCAAAAGATGGCATGCAATTTGAAAACTCATGGTCTATGCCGCAATGTACACCTTCAAGAGTTACATTGATTACCGGACAATATCCTTGGCGTCATGGATGGATCAATCATTTTGATGTGCCACGCTGGGGTTATGGAGCTCAGTTCGATCCGAATTTCAACCCTAGTTTTGCCCGCATCATGAAAACGGCAGGTTACAAAACCTGTGCAGCCGGAAAATGGCAAATCAATGATTTTCGCTTACAACCCGAAATTATGAATGCACATGGTTTTGACGAATATTGCATGTGGACCGGTGGAGAAGGAGGTAATTTAAAAGCCAGTGGAAAACGCTATTGGGATCCATATATCCATACCAAAGATGGTAGTAAAACCTACAAAGGGAAATTTGGAGAAGACGTGTTTTCAGATTTTATCATCGACTTTATGAAAGAAAACAAAGAAGATCCAATGCTAATCTATTACCCAATGTGCTTGCCACATGGGCCCTTGGTATCAACGCCACTCTCACCAGACGCTTCTGAAAAAATGGACAAGCACAAGGCAATGGTTACTTATACCGATTTTATCTTAAATAAATTAATTGCGGCTCTAGAAGAATTGAAAATTAGAGACAATACCATCATCGTTTGGACCACAGATAATGGAACAGGAGGGAATATTATTGGAACCCGAAATGGACGTGCTGTTCGAGGAGGAAAAACCTATTTGACAGAAAATGGAGTCAACGCTCCTTTTATCGTTAACTGTCCAGGAAAAGTGCCTGGAGGCGTTGTCACAGATGCCTTGGTTGATTTTACAGATATACTACCCACTTTTGCCGACTTAGGAAACGCGAAACTACCCATAAAATATATAGGCGATGGCCAACCATTTGCACCACTCTTATTAGGTAAGGCTTCGGATTCACCAAGAACTTGGACCATGGCACTCGGTTCAAGAGCTGCTAGAATCAAAGACGGACGGGTGCAAAATGTATACGAGTATCGCGACAGAGCCATTCGGAACAAGAAATACAAAGCATTCGTAAATGCAAAGGGAGAGATCAACGAGATATTTGACCTTTCCAAAGACGTGGAGGAAGAAAGGAATTTATTGTACAGTAAAAACGCAGAGGTAGTTGCGAACCTGCGTGCCTTTAGAAAAGTGCTTGAAACCCTGCCTGAAAAAGATGCGCAACCGAGGTATAAAAAATTATCCGGTTCTTTGTATGATGTAGATCCGGCCGTTTTGGAAAAACAGATTAGCAGAGACATTAGAAAAAGCAACCACGCACCAAAAGCAAATAAAAAATAAAAAATGAAATCAATTTTTAGTCTATTCATTTATGTTGCAAGCGTTTTTACGTTGCAGGCACAAAATGCAGAAAGCAAGCGTCCAAATATCATCCTTCTATTGGCAGATGACATGGGCATTGCAGACGCTGCCTGTTATGGATTTAGCAAGGATGTGATAACACCTAACCTCGATGCCATGGCGGCCAATGGCTTACAATTTAACAGATTCTATGCACAAGCACCAGTTTGCAGTCCAACAAGAGGTAGTTATTTAACTTCAAGACACCCTTTTCGCTATGGAATCTTTGAAGCCAATGTAGGAACACTACGGCCAGAAGAATATACCTTAGCGGAAGCCTTAAAAGAAGAAGGTTACCAAACAGCGCACTTTGGAAAATGGCATTTGGGAGCGGTCACCGAAGAACCTTTGGACAAACTGCGAATGAAATACAACCCACCGTCTGCGCATGGTTTTGATACTTGGTTTTCAACCTATTCATGCGTAGACACTGCAAACCCTTATGGATCTGATGGAGATTATCGTCAGTCCTTAAGTCCTTATTACGAAAACGGACAACTGGTCACAGAAAAGTTGATGGGAGACGACTCTAGAATCATCATGAACAGAGCCTTGCCTTATATCGAAGATAAGATTGGATCACGACAACCTTTTTTTACGGTAATTTGGTTTCATACGCCGCACAAACCTGTAAAGGCAGAAGAGAAATACAAAAAAATGTATAACCATCTCGATGAGAAATCTCAAGAATATTTTGGAGCCATCACTGCGATGGACGAACAGATTGGACGATTAAGAGCCCTTTTAAAAGAAAAAGACGCAGATAGCAATACCTTGCTTTGGTTCTCGAGTGATAACGGAGCAATTAAAACCGAAAGCACAGGTCCGTATACCGCAGGAAAAAGACATTTGTACGAAGGAGGTGTCCGAGTACCCGGTATTGTAGAATGGCCAAATACGATACAAAAAGGAAGGCAAACCGAAATGGTGTCTGCATCTGTTGATTTTATGCCGACTGTGATCGAATTGGTGAGAAAAAAGGACATGCGTAGCTATTTGATGGACGGTATCAGTCTAGCACCTTTGTTGGAAGGAAAAAAACAAGTTCGCGAAAAACCCTTGTTTTTTCAATCACATGGATCTTCTGTAGTCATGAATCAGGAATACAAAGCACTCAAAATACGCACAGGTGCTTTTTCAGAAGGGCAAGCAGGAAAATCCAAGCATGCTTTAGACAAATGGATGCTGTTTGATATGCAAAAAGATGCGGTAGAAAAAGTAGATATAAGTGCTTCCTTTCCAGAGGTAGTCACTGAACTGACATCGGCGTACGATGTATGGGCTGCCACTTGTAAGGAAAGCTTTTTCGGAAAAGAATATCTCGATCCAAACTATTCCACAGAAGCAAAATACCGCGACAATGCTGGTTTGATGAAAAAGAAATCGGGTAAAAAGAAAAAGAAAGAAGGCGGGAAAAAGAAAAATAAAAAGAACAAATCAAAAAAGAAAAACGATGAAGCATAGCATTTTAGCTGTTTTTATAGCAAGTACATTTTTTGGAATGGCACAAAAGAAAGCCCCGAATATTCTCTTTATCATGTCGGATGATCATTCCGCTGAAACCATTGGTGTGTACGCTTCTACACTTAAAGAGCATGTACAAACACCAAACATAGATCGTTTGGCAACCGAAGGCGCGCAATTCAACAATGTGCAATGTGTAAATTCTTTATGTGCTCCCAGTAGAGCGACTATAATAACGGGTAAATACAGCCATAAGACAGGTGTGTATACCCTTAGAGAAGATTTGAACACAGGAGGGGATGCCACTTCGGCTCCAAAAATTTTACAAGCCAAAGGGTATCAAACTGCGATTATTGGAAAATGGCATGTGCATGGTGATAATTTACACGGTTATGACTATTACGCCATGACCCGTTCACAAGGAAGTTATTGGAATCCGTCATTAGCAGCTAAAGACGGTGAAAAAGTAAAAAGAGAAGGTTATGTAACCGATGTGTATACCGATTTGTCGATTGAATGGTTGGACAAGCGGGACAAAGAAAAGCCCTTTTTCCTTATGACCCATTACAAAGCGGCACATGGGCCTTGGGAGTACGCAAAACGACATGCCGATATGTACAAAGATGTGACCATTCCGGAGCCCCCCACTTTATACGATACCTATGAAAACAGAACGCCGGAAGGTATACCTACGAACCAAAGTCGTATTCACAGAGGCGATGAAGATAAAATGAGTTTGTCATACTGGTTTCAATTTGGTAAAAAAGGAGCCTCTGGAACTTGGCCTACGGGAAATATTGATTTGAAAGGAATGTCGGCCAAAGAAAAAACAGCAGCTGCCTATCAAAAATACATCAAAGACTACATGAGAGTTGTCAAAGGAATTGATGAAGGGGTAGGGAAAATGTTAGCCTACTTAGAAGCCCAAGGGGAGTTGGACAATACCATTGTTATGTACACCTCAGACCAAGGAATGTATGTTGGAGAGCACGGGTTTTTCGACAAGCGATTGGGATTGAACGAAGCCATGAAAATGCCATTATTGATTCGCTATCCTAAAAAGATAAAAGCCGGAACGCAAATAGATGCAATTATCAACAATGTAGATTTTGCAGAGACGTTTGTAGACATGGCTGGAGCAGAAATCCCTTCAGATATGCAAGGGTATAGTTTTTGGGATTTAACACAAGGAAAGAATAGCAAAGACTGGCCGAGAAAACAAAGTTATTACGGTTTCTATTCCAATGGAATTCCAAAGCACTATGGTTTGTTGACCGATGATTACAAAATACTCAAATACATTGGGAAAGATGGTCATTTGCTAGGGGTGGATTTGTTTGATCGAAAAAACGACAAGCACGAAATGTACAACCAGGCGAACAACCCTAAATATGCCAAAGCATTGGCAGAAATGGAAGCCAAACTAGCCGCAGAAATTGTAGCCATTGATTTGCCAAAGGAATTGATGCCGGGCAACCTGGTAAAAGAGGAAGGCAAGGAAAAAAAGAAGAAGGACAAATCGAAAAAGAAGTCCAAAAAGAACAAAACAAAACAGAAAGAACATGCGTAAGATGTTGAAAATCAATGAGGTCAAACAGGCTGTCTGCTCAGTATTTTTGACCGACCTGCTTTACGGTAACTCTTGTGTTGCAGGCTCAAAAGCCCAATGTAATTCTTGATTGTGACGGATGATCAGGGCTATGGTGAAGTTGCGGCTCATGGAAACACAAAGATAAGCACTCCTGAAATGGACAAGCTACACAATACCGGTGTTCGTTTGGATAATTTTCATGTAAACTCCGTTTGTTCACCAAGTAGAGCCGCCTTG
Source organism: uncultured Flavobacteriaceae bacterium (assembly GCA_943789365.1). Lineage (GTDB taxonomy): Bacteria > Bacteroidota > Bacteroidia > Flavobacteriales > Flavobacteriaceae > Flavicella. The sequence continues at coordinate 2,829,657 of CALSTV010000001.1, forward strand.
ATGACGGGTCGTTATGCAACCAATGTTGGGGTTTGGCATACCTTGGGTAGCCGTAATATTGTATATAAAGACGCTGTTATGTTTCCCCAGTTTTTTCAAAAGGAAGGCTATAAAACGGCCATGGTTGGAAAATGGCATTTAGGAGATAATTATCCGTACAGACCTGAAGATCGTGGTTTTGAAGAGGTATTTAGAATAGGTGGAGGTAGCCTGGGTCAGGTAGCAGATTATTGGGCAAACGGCCTATGGGACGGACATTACTTACACAACGGAACTTGGGTGAAAACTAAAGGGTTCTGTACCGATGTTCAGTTTGATGCCGCTTTAGATTTTATCGATACATCTAAAAAAGATCCTTTCTTTTTAACCATTACGACTACGGCACCACATTCACCTATAGGAGCAGGTGATGAATATCTAAAACCCTATTTAGAAATGGGGTTAAAAGATGATGTAGCCAAGTTCTATGGAATGGTGACCAATATAGATGACAATATTGGACGTTTGAGAAAGAAGCTCGAGGCTCTTAATCTTACCGAGAATACCATTCTTGTGTTTATGAGTGACAACGGTTCTGCAAACGATAAAAAAGGCGATAGTTTTAATGGAAACATGCGAGGTAAAAAAGGAAGTTTGTACGAAGGTGGACATCGTGTACCTTGTTTCCTCTACTGGCCAGCGGGCGGTTGGACAGGAGGTAAGGAGTTGCAACAAGTAACTGCTCATATCGATTTGCTGCCGACACTTTTAAAAGCTTGTGGTATTAAAAACCATTTCAATGTTGCGTTTAATGGGCTTGAATTGAATGATCATATTGCAAACCCATCGAAAGAATTGGACAGATTATTGATAACTGAATGTAAGGTCAACAAAAGAGACAGCCCTTTCAATTCAAGTGTGGTTTTACAAGACGATTGGCGTTTGGTTGGCGATGATGAACTGTATAACTTAGAGGATGATTTTGCACAAACAAACAATATTATTAAAGCGAACAACGACATACAAAACACACTTGCTGCGTATTATACAGAATGGTACGAGGCTTCAAAACATCGCTTTGAAGAATTCATTGCTTTGGAAATTGGAAACGAAAAGGTGGAGTTGTATAGCATGGATTTATACCAAGGAGCCATGACACAACCAAAGACAAAAGTGATATGGAACCAAAAGGCAGTCTTAAAAGGAGAGCACTATCGCGGGTTTTGGATGTTGGATTTTGAGGAAAAAGGAACCTACCAGGTGCGGGTTAGAAGATGGCCAGATACAGAAAAATACAGCTTGGCAATTGGACCTAAAAAGTCGAAAAAGTTACAAATCAATGGTGCGGTTCTGACTGTTGGAGGGAAAGAAATTAAAACAGCGGTGAGCAGTAAAGAGCAAGAAGCCGTCTTTCAAGTAACATTTGAAGCTGGTGAGCAGCGCTTTCAAGCTGAGTTTGTAAACGAAAAAGGAGAACAGTTTTCTGGGTATTATGTGTATTTGGAGCGATTGTAGAATTGGAAACGCGTTCGCCAAGGCTTCGGCGTTCGAGGGATTGGAAACGCCATTGTATGGTTCGATGTTTACTATTGAGGGAAAGGTGAAGGTAGTAGATTAAATTAGACATATTGTGAAATTAGAAAAGACAAAAAAAATGAAATTAAAAACATATGGAATTATAGGATTACTTGCTTTGGCAAGTGTAGTAACAGCACAAGCCCCAAAAAACAAAGCACCAAACATTGTATTCCTATTGGCAGATGATATGAGTTATGATTCCTTTGGCTTTATGGAACGCTATGGATTGCAAACTCCGGTTTTAGACAAGCTAGCCGAGTCTGGAGTGCGATTCACTAAAAACTACAATACAACAGCCATTTGTATGGCGAGTAGAGCACAACTTATGACGGGCTTATACGAGTTTTCTACAGGAACCAATTTTGTGCATGGCGATTTAAGTCATGATACTTGGGAAACTTCGTACTCACAAGTTTTAAGAAGCAACGGCTACTTTGTTGGATTTGCAGGGAAATTCGGTTTTAAAGTGAAAGGCAAAGACGGAGGCAAGGGAAATACGGAAACCGTAAAAAGTACGTTTGATTGGTGGTCGGGATGGCTTGGACAAGGAAGCTATGCCATGGAGAAAAATAAGGAAGCAACCGCGTATATAGAAAAGTATGGAGATAAAAAAGAGCATACGACACATGCTTTAGGATTGATGTCCCAAGATTTTGTGCAAAAAGCCAAAGCTTCGGGTAAACCCTTTTGTCTGTCGGTTAGTTTTAAAGCACCGCATACCCCGTATTGGTTAGATCCACGTTACGAAGAAGTATATAAAGGGAAGCAGTTTCCCAAACCGGTTAGTTTTGGGACCGGTAATCAGTTGCCGGCTCAGGCAAAATCAGGTCGTCCGTATTCGAAAGGAAAGGGCTGGGTAAAAGATTATGACAATTCCATGTACAAGTACCACACAATGGTCTATGCGATGGATAAGGCCGTTGGAATGTTGATTGAGGAGCTGAAAGCGCAAGGGGTATATGACAATACAATTATAATTTTTACCTCCGATAACGGGCACTTTAATGGTGCTAAGGATATGGGAGGGAAGCTGTATGCCTATGAAGAAGGCTCATTAGCACCTACCATTGTGATGGATCCTAGACGTAAATCGAAACAGCAATTTGAAACCAATGCCGCCTTGAGTGGCAATATTGATATTGCTTCAACCATACTCGATTATGCAGGGATAGCCGATACGGCAAAAAGACATGGAAAAAGTCTAAAGCCACTCTTAGACGGAAAAGCTAAGAAAATCCACGAATCCATGTTTTTAATCAATGTCTGGGGGACAGCTTCAGCGCAATCTTTAGGTGTTGTAACGAGTGATTATAAATACATCCATTGGTTTCTATGGCGCAGCCGATTTTAAACCCAAAGAAGAGCTGTTTGATTTGAAAAAGGACCCCTTTGAACAAAAGGACTTGGCAGAAGCCAAAAAGCAAGCCAAGCAACTCAAAAAAATACAAGGTTTGTATGACGATTGGCTACAGGTTTGGGAACAAGATGTGGTGGCCGGTGCCGGTTATGAGAAGTATGTTCGCTTAGGAAATAGAAGTATTCCTTTTACTGACAACGACCCCTTGGAAATCAAAGATATGTACGACGATCCTAAAGCCAATAAAGGCGCAAAGGACAAGAAGTCCAAAAAAGCAAAAAAAGACAAGAAGAAAAAGGAGTAGTGTAGCGATGTTATTGTAAGCAAATATTATAACTCAAACGAAAGCCTGGCTATTGATAGCCAGGCTTTCGTGTTAGCGGTGTTTTGTGTTTACCTCTTTTAAAGGGGTAAATGTTACTGAAAACACTTATTCTTCAGTGATGCTTTTTCCGTTAAAAGAAAATGTTTTTAAAACCTCAATGTTTTCAGGGATACTGTCCGTTGCAGGTTGTACATTCACGAATAATATTTTATCTTTTATTCCATAAGTGTCATTTGGGAATAAATAATTTTTATAAGGTTCAGGTCCATCGCAATGCATATAGTCAAAGTCAGGAAGCTCAAGTATTTTATCATCATTAGTTTGAATTAGATGCGTGTAATAGTGGTTCGAACAGCAGGAGCTATAATTTATTTTTACGACGATTATGTTTTTGACATTTTGCAAACCTTTATTTCCTAATTCATAAAGTGATGTGTTGTCAAATGATTCAAATTCGGAAACAGAAAATTCAGATAAGTTTTCATCTTGCTTGTTTCGTAAATATAGTATTGCAGGTTTAACCTCGATTGAATTCATTATATAGTTCCAATAATTTTTAATCATTAGAGGAGGGACTTTCGTTAAATAGAAATTCTCCGTTTCATTTCCTTTGTTTATCGCTTTAGCAGAAAGAAAACCGTTAAATACAAATCCTTTCGGAGAATAATTAGTTTCTTTAATCTCAGTCCAAAATCCATTTATTTCAGCGCCTTCATCTATAATACTCAAGGGGAATTCTGTTTGTTTAATAATCTCAACTCTTTCACCATACTGTAGTTTACCTATTCGTTCCGAAGTTTTATTAGGTTCCTTACGAATTATTAATCCATTAGGAGCGTTTACAAATTGTATGTTTTGCCCATATGTTGAAACGATCGAAACTAAAATAAATACTAATGCTAGTTTTTTCATAATTATTTACATCAAACATTTTCCCTTATCTCCGCAATGTATTTCTTTTTAGACAACTAAACAAGAGAACATTTTTTTAAAGATGGGACTATGCCTACTGTATTTCGCTTTGTACCATTGCTTTTATTTTAGTTGCCTTTTCAAAGTGATCGAGTTTATGTGTCAGGATCCACCATTTGGCGACTTCCATTAATAATTCTGGATTGTCGTTTTTATTGGCAAAAAAAGCATAGAAGGAAAGGCCTACATTCGGCCCTTTTTTTGCAATTTTTTCATCGCAAACGTTTATTATTTTTTGTTGGATGTTAGGATTCATAGTTGTTTATTGATTTTTGGCTGCTTTCCATGTTTTTTCAGCCTGTTTTATATGTCGGTCATTGTGGTGTATTAGTACTCTAAACGTATCTCCGAGTCTTAATTTTACAAGTTTTGTAATCGAGATAGCGGTTTTCGTTTTGTCTAGGTTGACCGTTTTTGAACGTTCTAGAAGTGCCATGATCTGATGTTGTTGCTTGATGAATTTTTCTAAGGTTTGCATGTCTAAGTCCGAATTTAAAGGATTCATAGACGCAAAGGTTTTCATTTTCTTTAACTGATCGTTGTAAGCAACTGATTTGCTAAAGTAGCTTCCTAACCAATTGCTATTAAAGGTTTCTGAACGGTTGTGTTTCGCCTTGCTTATTTTGTCGTTTATTTCAGGAATGTAAAAATCACCATACCTATTCAGGTGTTCAATGCATTCTAAGACACTCCAACTTTCCGAATTTTGTTTCCAGTTTAGTGAATCGATTGAGGCTTTTTGAAAATGTTCTGCGCTGCGTAGGTTGTTTTGCGTAAGGGCTAACAGGTCTTGTAATACTATTTTTGTTGCTACTGCCATAGAGTTTGTTTTCTTGCAAATATCAGCATAGAAAATATAAAAAAAATTGATTGAAATTAAGATTTTTTTATTCTCGAAAGTGTTTCTGGTGTCATTCTTAAATAGGAAGCGATGTATTTATTGGGGATTTCTTGAAATAGCTGCGGACTTCTCTTTAAAACTCTTTGGTATCGTTCCAAAGGAGAGGAGGTTAGGATGTCTCTTTCTCTTTCCATTTGCTGCAAAACGAAATTTTCTAAAACTTGAAGCCATAAGGCGCTATGCTCCGAAGACGATTCAATAAATGCCTTGTATTTTTTTTTACTGATGGATTTTACCTTTGTCTTTTTGAGTGCTTGGATATAGAAATCGGAAGGCTGTTCGTTTAAGAAGGAATCTAAGGAGGCAATGAGGTTGTTTGTATAGCCAAATCGGATGGTGTGCTCTTCATGTGCATCCATGACAAAAATTCTCAAGCTTCCCTCTGTTACCAGGTACAAATTGGTGTCTATTCTCCCTTTTTCTTTTAGAAAGGCATTGCGTTCGAATGTCATTTCTTTTTCCCAAAGAGATGCATTGTTTAGTTTTTGTATGAGTGCTGCTATGGGATTCATTCTTTAGAGATGCCTTGTGTATTTGTACGCCCTGTAACTTTAGGTTGATTCCAAATATAACCTATAAAATGGACACTAGAAAGGTGCTTTAAAAAGAAAATGAAACGGAGTTATTTAGTTAGGGATACAAGTGTGTTTTAACGCGTGTTTGCGGCGTTTAGAATAGATGGGATGTCCAAAATAAATGCGAGGAGTCTTTACAACTTGTGAAAAGAATTCCCCGCATATATTGTTTTACACATGGCATGTTTACTGCTGTTCTATCGTACCTGTTACCGGGTTGTCGGTGTCAGTCTCGCCTGCTTCTCTCAAGAAAGCTACAAAAGTACCAGAAGCCTGTGAGCCTGAAGTAAGTGTAAAAAGATCGTTGACCGATCCTGTAATGACCAATTGTCCAATGGAGTTTACCGACCAGTCTTCGGTATCTACGGTTTGATCAGCGTAATTAATCAGAACGGTTCCATTTTGATCGAAGTCGTAGGAATGTATGCCGTCTTCACCGGAAAAAGTCATATGATAGGTGCCAGGCAAAGTTGCGCTGTCGAACAAAATTGTTGGGAGCTCCATTTCGTCGTCTTCCGATTCATCGCAGCCCGTAAAAAGGAAAGCCGTTGCTAAAAAAAAGATTGTGTAGAATTTTAGTTTGGAAAGCTGTAACATAAGAAAGTAGTTTTAAGTTGTTGGAAGTGAGAATGATGTGTATACAAATATAGTTAATTATTGATACATCAATACACGGTCACAAATGGGTAGTTGTAACTAGCTTTGTGTTGTGTGAGTTTAAGAGATGGGGGCCTAAAACAAACCAGTGTTATTAGAAAATAGAATTGTTTCTGGGGTATAATGAACGAAAAGATAATGCCGATTATAAACAACTAGCATTTAATTCTTGGTAATCCGATTTCATTACAAATGGTATGTATTGACCATTTTTAATTTTTATACAATTCAAATTTGAATTTCTTTCCACCCTCAAATCTTCTAATTTTAGATTGTTACTGACATCAAGATTGGTGAGTTGGTTGTCAATAATATAGAGATGTGTTAAATTGCTATTGTTTTCAAGATCTATATTTTGTAGTTTGTTTCCAGAGACCAATAGTGTCTCTAACGATGTATTGGTGCTGAAATCTACAGTTTCTAGCTGATTTAATGGCATGTAAATGTTTCGTAGCTGCACGGCTCCATCGGTATTTAAGCTTTTCAAATCATTATGACTAATGTATAAAACTTGTAAGGAAGTGCTGTGAATGCTAAATTCCTCTAAATAATTCCATGAGATATCCAAAGTTTTTAAGTTTGGCGCATTTTCCAATCCAATGAGGGTACTTTCCGAGTCAAATTCATTATCACTGAGATAGACAAGTAATAATTCTTTGTTATTACTGAGGTCGATATCACTGAGGGTGTTTCCTGATAAATACAGGGAGTCCAATTGGGTGTTATTGCTCAAGTCTACGGTTTCAATATTTTGGTTAGCTGCAGATAGTAAGGTTATGTTTATAAAGCCCTCAATTCCTTTTAAGTCCGCGATTTTACCAGCATTTGTAGTGAGATTTAAGTCCAGTCGACTTACGCTTTCTGCGTCCTCTCGTAGGATTAATTTGTTGATGATTCCATCTGTGTCTATACCCTGTTTGATTAATTCTGCTTCAAAATTCGGATCGGGAATATCAATATAAAGCGCTTCATTTGGAGCTAGTAGGTCACTCTCTGTGCCACATTAAGTGCTTATCAAAAGTGAAAGAAACATACTAAAAAACGGTAGTGTATGCCGTTTTGTGTAAACTATTCGAAATGTATTTTTCATAAGCTAATTGGCGCGATATAAATGTCTTGTATTTGTCGTAAAAAAAGTGGCTGGAAGTATATGATCTCTCAGTTTGAGATGGACAAAAGTCTTCAATTCAATTTTTGCGCAAGGTATTTCTTTTTAAAACAGTGACAAAGTTTTGCAAGTAAAGATTAACAGTATTTGGTGTTTTTCTAGTGGGTTTTTTTAGCCTTTCACAACTAGACTAAAAACAAGTAACAGGCCAACGATGCCGTATGAACCCCCGCGCGGGCTATTGTGTTGTTCGGACTTCGAGACCAATCCCGAATTATTCTGTAAACCTACCGCATTGACTAATACTATCAAAATCGTTTATTTTTTACGGGTTTATGATATTGATTTTGAAAGCAACGCGAAAGCCAGCCTGCCGGCAGGGATTCGCGCACCAGTGGGGTCTATTCATTTGATTTTAATTGTATTCAACGGCTGAATAAATTTTCGTGTGGTAGTGGGAAATAAAATCAATGATATATGAATTTGTTTTTTAACTCAGTACTTTGTTGCCTGCCGTTTATTTGTTTTCTTGGATTATCTTACGAATCTCTTTTTTCAGTTTTGGAATATGATTTATAATAATCGACCAAATATTCTCATCAGAAATACTGTCATACCCATGAATGACTTGATTCCTTACTCCTACAATTGCTTTTGCATCTGAAATAATATTCGCGTAGGAGGGGTCTCTTTTTAAGATTCGATTTACAGCTTCTCCAATTATTTCTAAGTCTCTTTCAATTGCCCTTTTGAGCATTGTGTTTTCACGATACTCTAAAAAGTTCTTGTCCTTGTTTTCAAAGTATGAATCAATTTCGTTAAGAGCAAAATCTATGTCATAAATCCACTTTAAAATTCTTTCATCCATAAATTAATTCTTTATTCTTGTTTATTGAATTAATTAATATTGGATTTTTCAAAGTTTGTTCTTCAACTAAATCAATCTCTCTTTTGAATAATTTTCCAAGTTTTTCCTTGAAAGAAATATAATTTTCAAAATATTTATTCAAGTCTTTTTTTTCAAAACTTACCAAGAAATCAATATCGCTTTTGTCTGTAAAATTCTCATTTGTTGCAGATCCAAATAGATATAATTTCTCAACATTATGTTTTCGACATAATGTTTCTACTCTCTTTATATTTTTATCTATTTGTAACATGTTATCAAAGATAATTAAATTTCATCGAAGTTTTAATCTAAACGAATTTTTCTAATGGTTGGCAACCCCGCTGTCACACAAATCCATTCATGTGGTTCAGACTTTGAAACCAATCCCGAATTGTTCTGTAAACCTACCGCATTGACTAATACTATCAAGCACGTTTATTTTTTACGGGTTTATGATATTGATTTTGAAAGCAACGCGAAAGGATTCGTGCAGCAGGGAGGGCAAAACGCGGTTACATAGCCATGGCAAATTACTACAGAAAATAGCATCAATGCTGAACCGCCGTATACGAGACCCGTACGTACGGTGGTGTGAGAGGCGCACTCTGCTCATTTACGGGCAGAGCCGTCTACTCGATTGTGTACCGTTTTATTTCTTCTTTAATACGTAAATATTATCCGTTTCTTTTATTAACAGAGTATTCTTGGTTGGTTGAAATTCAAAGAAATAACCGTATTGATAATTGGCAAAATAGTTATCTTTAATTTTGATGGCTTCAAAACCTCTTCCTTGTGTTTCCATAATCAATTGGTCGTTATCTACTTTACAAGTTACTTTAATGGGCATATTATCAGAAGCATAGTTTCCCATTAGTTTAGTCAGTTTCTTTACATTTATTTTTCTACCACTAAAATGAGGCAAGGTATAGTCGTTTTTTAAGCAGATTTGGACAACAGCATTGACGATATCATCCCTTGGGTATAAAATTCCGTTTGTACAATATGAAATTGAAAGTCCAACATCTGGAAAGTGAATCAAAGTAGTATAATATTCATCTATTCTCCCCTCGTGACCATAAGCTGAAGAGTAGCCAAATTGAAACTTAAAAATCCCCAATCCATACTCTTTGTCGAAAGAAGTCATTTGGTTTAAACTTTTCTTATCAATCAGTTTGTGTAAAAATAGAGCGTCAATAAATTTTGATAAATCTGAAGAAGTAGAAACAATAACGCCTGCACCCAAATGATTTTCAGCAATATCTTCGCGTTCTGGAATCCAATTATCGTTAATATATTTATATGATTTACTTTCTTTTCTTAAAGTGTCACCAGCTTCTTCGTAGTAAGTTTTATCAAGACTTATTTTTTGAAGTATGTTTTCCTCCAATAGTTTTTTATACGCCTTTCCTGAAATTTTTTCCAGTATAAGGCTTAATAAAAAGAAATTCGTATTTGAATATTTATGTTTTTTACCAGGGGTAAAACCGCCTTTAAATTTTGCTATTATTTCTAGTAGTTCCTTTTTAGATTTTTTCTCATATTTCCATTGTTGAAAATCTCGAACATCAGAGTAATTTTTCAAACCACTGGAATGATTTAATAAATTTCTAACTGTAATCAATTTGCTATTGGGAATTTCCGAGAAAAATTTATCTAAGTGGTCATCAAGTGATAACTGCCCTTTCTCAATTAACTGAAAAACAAGAACTGCTGTAAACATTTTTGTAACTGAGGCAATTCTGTAAAATGATTCCGTTGTTGATGGTCTTTTTTCGGTTTGATTTAATAGAGTGTACCCAAAAGCTCTCTGATATATTAATTGATTGTTTTTAGAAATGGCAAGACTACCCATTCCAAGTTTATGTTTGTCAAGATTTGTAAATAAGCTATCAAGATTTGTATTGTCAATTTCTGCTTTTTTAATTGTTTGCCCACAGGAAACAAAAAAAAACATATTGAACAGTAAAATACAATTTATCAGTTTAATCATTATATTTTCAGGGGTTTAAATGGTACACAACGTGTTTGTGGATGGTTAGTTGCGTGTTAAAGCAACTAATTTAACAAATAAATCACAGATAGAATATTTCGCAGGAATGTTCGTAAGTCGGCAGTGATCAAGCAATTAATTATACACGGCTTAAGTTTACAATCTATTACATTTATCATTATTAACAAAAGAGAGAATCTGATACGTTTAGGCGTAAAACCAGGACAAGCCTACGCTTGGAGCAGAACCAATATGGGAGGATAGGCAGTAGCTCAAAGTCCAATTCTAGGCACTACAATAACCAAACAACGATTGGCAAAACGCGGTTACATAGCCATGGCAAATTACTACAGAAAATAGCATCAATGCTGAACCGCCGTATACGAGACCCTTACGTACGGTGGTGTGAGAGGCGCACTCTGCTCATTTACGGGCAGAGCCGTCTACTCGATTGGCTACTGTTATTTTTCCAGATTTACATATATCGTTCCTAATCCACCCACAGAGTTTGGAAAACTGTCAATTAATCTCTCAAGTAATAATTCTGATTTTTCACAATCCAAATCGTTGTGTTTACAGTTATAACTATAAGCTAAAGTCAGTTTGTAGTTTCCTGTGTATTTTTCAGGATAAATGGAATTTGCTTGGTTGTAATAATTTATTGCACTTTTCCAGTTCTGTTTCAAGATCATTTTATCTCCCAAATTCATGTAACCTTTGTATTTTTTGAATTTGTTTTTTTCAATGTTCTGAATTGTCATATTATTTTCATTCGTGCTTTTTCCAAAGTCACTATTAATAAATAAATAAACCGAAATTATTATTAAAGATATTACTCCGAGAATTTTAAGATTCTCTTTCTTTCTGTCTTCAGAAATTTTTTTTCTAATAAATTCTTTTTCTTCTACTGATATTTTTTTTGATTCAAGCTTTCCTTTTTCTGTTCGATAATTTTTATCCTTGTCAAAAAAACTTTTTTTACGCAACATTGTTTTATTGCTCCGGATTATTGAATTCATTAATTGTGTAAATCCTTCTCCTGCCATAATTTATCTTTTGTGAGCAGTAATAGTTGCCAACTTGTTATATCGTGAACTATATTCCTTTTATCGGGGTGTCATTTCCGGATAACAGGAACTTTTGTTCCGCTTTAGCAATTCCGCATAAATATATAAAACAAAGTGCCAAGGTCCTTATGGATTCCCGTAAAATATTGAAATCAAAAAAAATGGTGATTTAAAAGATTAGAATGACGAGTTTTTACTGCAGGACATGCACCCAATAATGTCATTTACGCTCAATATATCGGCAAATCAGGTCGAAGATCGTATTGACAGATAAATAAGGAAGGGGCTTGCTAATGATGCACTGCAACATTTTTTAAAAGTAACTTTGTAAAAAAGTGGGTTGGAATAGGGGCTAGCACAGAAAAAACAAGTAAAATCTTGAAACGAAGACAATCGGTTTGTCTTTTTTTTATAGTTTTATCACAACTATAAAAACCAAGCAGATGCAACAATATACCGTAACCCGAATTCCCAATAACGCCATAAAAATTACAGGAACGGCCGGCCATGATTTGTGGAAAGAAGCAGTGGTACTCAATGAATTCAAATCGCCTTGGGACAGTGCACCAGTCTCACCTATAGAATTTAGAGCCTTGCACGATACTAAAAACCTATACTTCTCATTTCGAGTCTATGACGAGAAGGTGCATATCGATACAACAGATGATTCCGACGAAAGTATTGGTAACTCAGACCGCGTAGAATTGTTTTTTAGAGCAGACGCACAGCTCAATCCCTATTTCTGCTTGGAAATGGATCCTACACCGCGTGTAATGGATTTTAAAGCCAAGTACCAACGCAATTTCGATTTTAATTGGAACTGGCCGGCGAGTGACTTTCAGATACAATCTGTGATAGAAAACGACCATTTTGTAGTAGAAGGAGCCATTAGCATTGCATCACTTAGTAGCTATGGGCTGTTAAAAAACGGTAAAATTGAAACTGGTATCTATCGTGCCAAATTTAATGAAGTATCCAAAGGAAACCTCGAACCCACCTGGATTACCTGGGTAGACCCAAAAACACCCGAGCCCGATTTTCATTTGCCAGCTTCTTTTGGTGTACTGGAATTGGAAGGTCTTTAAGATAGGTATTGAAGATAATTCTCGGAATTTACAATATCAATCGGAATCAATTGCTTTTTCGGAATCTCTTTGTCGAATAAGAAAAACTCAATCAAATTGCGCAAACCATTATAGGTCTGTTTTTTGATATTTTGATGAATCAGAAAATCGATGTTGCCATTTTGTAAATGTGTTGTGTTTTTAGCGATCAAGTCATAACCAATAATCGTGCGCTTCTTATCGCTTTCGGCATTGATATCGCCTGCAATATAGGTCTTGGAAGTCGTGATAAACACACCGTCAATACTCGGGTTCTCGTCTAAATAGTTTTGCAAAAGTTGTGTGTAGTCGGCTGTTGGGTCCTTTTTGATATTGAATTTGGAAATAGCAAAGGCAGTCTTGTCACCTTCTTCAAAATAGGAAAGAAAACCGCGTTCCTTCTCCTGCATATGCGTGGCATTCTTAAAATCTTGGTCGATGTGTACTACCGCTAGTTGTCCTTTAGTTAATAACATATCGAAGAGTTTTGCAGCAATCCGACCACTATGGTACAGGTCTTGTCCGATAAAATTACGCGGACTTTCCGCATCAATCGTATTGTTAAACGTAGAGATTAGAATGTCTTCCTTTTCACACTGTTCAGAAATTTCTTGGGCTTCGTAATAAAACAGGGGTACCATCAATAGCGCATCGGGTTTGCTTTCTATAACACGACGCGCCGTTTCGGTAAACGACTTGGTAGAATCGGCGTCAAATGGATAGTGTTCTATTTGAATGCCAAAATTTTTATAATTGTTTTCAATTTCCTGAACTGCTGAAAGGCAAGGTGACCAGAACACATCCTGTTCTGGAGAAGGAAAGAGCAAACACAAACGATAGATTTTATTGTTCTTTAGGTTTTTGGCAATGGGATTGGGACGAAAATCAATGGCGTCGAGCACCTTGTTGACTTTTTTTAAAGCATCTTCAGATACTTTCCCGCGTTTGTGTAACACCCGATCTACCGTTCCTTTGGAAACACCCGCCATTTCGGCAATATCCCGTATCGTATATTTTTTTAACATGTCACAAATATATCATTTATTTTTTGGTTTCCATATTTCGTGTGTTCGAGAACATTATTTCTGTGTGTTCGAGCACATTTTTTGTGAAATTCCTTTTTTTATTGATTTTTATTGGCTAGATTTGTACAGTTGAAAATTAGAAACCTCTCGCAAAACACCTGTAACATGTTGAAAATAAGGTGTTTGAAACTGGGTGTTTTTGCGGAGTTTCAGTTTGAAATACAAATTAGATAATTAAAAGAATACATGTCACAGCACAAACCCACACTTGTAATTTTAGCGGCCGGAATGGGAAGCCGCTACGGAGGTCTTAAACAAATAGATGCGTTTACCCCTGAAGGAGATACCATTATCGATTTTTCATTATATGATGCTTTGGAAGCAGGTTTTGGAAAATTTGTTTTTATCATTAGAAAGAGTTTTGAAAAAGAATTCAAAGAAATCTTCAATAAGAAATTAGAAGGAAAGGCAGAAGTGGCGTATGTGTATCAAGAACTTGAAAACGTACCAGAGCCATACATCAATCCGGAAAGAACCAAGCCTTGGGGTACAGGACATGCCCTTTTGATGACCAAAGAGGTGGTGCAAGAAAATTTTGCCATCATCAATGCCGATGACTTTTACGGTAAAGAAGCCTTTCATGTCATGGCAAAATCCTTGATGGCGACAGATGCAAATTCTTATAATTTTAATATGATCGCCTATTTGTTAAAGAATACCGTTTCAGATCATGGGTTTGTCTCTAGAGGTGAATGCGAAGTAAATGCAGAAGGGTATTTAACAGGTGTAACCGAACGGACACATATTGAAAAGACAGATAAGGGCTTGTTTCGTAAAGATGATGAGGGAACCCTTATACCAATTGAAGAAGACACGGTGGTTTCCATGAATTTTTGGGGATTTACACCCAAATGTTTTGAGTTTGGAGCAGCATTGTTCGAAACCTTTTTAGAAGAAAACAAAGAGAACTTAAAAGCAGAATTCTTTTTGCCATCGGTAGTCAATGAAATATTACAATCTGGAAATGCAACCGTTGAAGTATTAAAATCGGATGCCCAATGGTTTGGCGTTACCTATAAAGAAGACAAAGAAATAGTACAAACGGCAATTGGTGCCTTAAAGAAAGACAAGCAATATCCAAAATACCTTTGGTAATATGAAAACACAACTGGAAACTATTTTTAGTCAATTTGAACACAATACAAGTTTTGTGTCGTATAAAGAATTGGCATCTGGACATATCAACGATACCTATTTGATAGAAACATCAGAAAAACCTTATTTCGTTTTACAACGCATCAATCACGGAGTGTTTAAAGATGTACCAGGGCTTATTTCTAACAAAGTACAGGTAAGTGATTATATGCTGGAAAAGAAAAAAGACCAGCCAAATGTAGATCGTACCGTATTGCGCTTTGCAAAAACAAAGACAGGAGCTTCCTACTATAAAGGACCCCAAGAGAATTTTTGGAATATGATGTATTTTATTGAGGACAGCGTAACCCATGAAACCGTTACCGATGCCGAAATTGCATATGAAGGAGGAAAGCTCTTTGGAGAATTCCTAACCCTAACATCCGATTTCGATGCGAGTACTTTATGTGAAGTAATACCGAAGTTTCACGACATGTCGTTTCGTTTTTCTCAGTTCGAAGACGCTTTAAAAGTAGCGAGTCAAGAACGACTTACGCAAGCAGCAGATTTGTTAGAAAAAGTTGCTGAGCTAAAAGAAGAAATGCACATCTTACAGCGCTTAAAAGAAAATGGGCAAATTCCACTACGTGTTACTCATAACGATACCAAAATATCCAATGCCTTGTTCGATACAAACAACAAAGGGCTTTGTGTTATTGATACCGATACCGTAATGCCCGGCATTGTTCATTACGATTTTGGAGATGCCATTCGAACCATTTGTAATACCGCTGCAGAAGATGAGCAAGATTTAAATAAGGTGTCTTTTAATACCGATTATTACAAAGCTTATGCAAAAGGTTTTTTGGAGAAATTGGGAGGGACTTTGACTCCATTAGAGATAGAAAACCTGCCTTTGGCAGCTAAAACCATGATATTCATAATGGCGCTTCGCTTTTTAACAGACTTTCTAAATGGAGACATTTATTACAAAACAAATTATGCCAATCACAATATAGATCGATCTAGAAATCAATTCAAATTGTTAGCGAGTTTAATCGCTCAGGAAACTGAACTATAATACCAAAAACTAAATTTTCAACCTTAAAATCAATTTTATGTCACAAGAAGTAACAAACAATTCACCCAAAAGTACCTTGGTGCCGATTAGTATCATAGCCGGTGTATTTTTTATTTTCGGATTTGTAACTTGGATCAATGGAGCCTTGATACCTTTTATGAAAACCATCAATGAACTCACCGAAGCCCAATCGTACTTGGTAGCCTCAGCATCCTATATTTCATTTGTAGTGATGGCATTACCTGCCTCTTATATTTTAGAAAAAATAGGTTATAAAAAAGGAATGTCTTTAGGTTTGATTGTCATGGCCGTAGGTGCCTTGGTTTTTATTCCAGCCGCAGAAGCCAGAACCTATTGGGTATTTCTAACAGGGATTTTTATCCAAGGAATGGGAATGACTTTGTTACAAACGGCTGCCAACCCGTATATTACCATATTAGGACCTTTAGAAAGTGGTGCCAAACGTATTGCAATCATGGGAATCGCCAATAAAATTGCAGGCGCTTTAGGGTCACTTATTT
This sequence comes from uncultured Flavobacteriaceae bacterium, assembly GCA_943789365.1. GTDB lineage: Bacteria > Bacteroidota > Bacteroidia > Flavobacteriales > Flavobacteriaceae > Flavicella. Next base: position 2,845,919 of record CALSTV010000001.1, read on the forward strand.
TTGGAGCACTTTTATTGTCGGGAATTGATGAAGTTAAAGGAAAATTAGCTGGCGCCTCGGCAGCTGAGAAATCGGTGTTGTTGGATACCATGGCCGACAGCGTTTTTGTACCTTATGTAATCATGGCAATCGTATTGGTGATTCTAGGCGTGTTGATTCGAAAAGCACCCTTACCTCATGTAGAAGCAGCAACCGAGGAAGCTACAGAAACAGGAGCTACTACCAAAACTAACATTTTTCAATTTCCACAACTTTGGTTGGGGGTTATTGCTTTGTTCGTATATGTGGGGGCAGAGGTAATTGCAGGGGATACCATTATTGCGTATGGAATTTCACTTGGCTTTCCTGCCGCAGATGCCAAGTTCTTTACAACACTAACTTTGTTAGCGATGGTGTTAACCTATGCGCTTGGTGTGGTGTTGATTCCAAAATACCTAAAGCAAGGAACCGCATTGCGTATCAGTGCAGTCTTGGGAATTGTGTTTAGTATCTGTATTTTGAATACCAGCGGATTTACTTCGGTATTATTTGTAGCAGCCTTGGGAATTTCTAACGCCTTGGTTTGGCCGGCAATTTGGCCATTGACCCTAGACGGTTTAGGGAAATTCACCAAAACAGCGTCTGCCTTGTTGATCATGGCAATTTCCGGAGGGGCGATCATTCCCCCACTTTACGGTAGATTGGTAGATGCTGAAAAACACAGCTTGATAGCTAGTGGAATGGACGAAATGGCAGCTGCAGCAAGCGCTGGAACTTCGAGCTATTGGATTTTAATTCCATGTTACGCCATCATCTTGTTTTTTGCGGTGTGGGGGCATAAAATTAAAAGCTGGAAGTAAGCGCAAAACGATTGAATGCAAAAGTATAGAATAGAAAAAAATGAATACCATGATACATAGTAAGACAGACAAAGCAACAGGTTTTGAAAAGAGGTTTGAGAATATCAACACGGTTGTGTTTGACGATTCTACGGCTGCCTCTAAAGAGGTGGCGAAAGAAATAGCCGCTCTTATTGTAGAGAAGCAAGATAAAAAGCAGCCTTGTGTATTAGGATTGGCCACAGGGTCGAGTCCTAAGGGATTGTATGCTGAATTGGTGCGATTGCACAAAGAAGAAGGATTGAGTTTTGCAAACGTTATCAGTTTTAATTTGGATGAATACTATCCAATGCAACCCGATTCTGTAAATAGTTATGTGCGATTTATGAAAGAACTGCTGTTTGATCATGTCGATATCTTACCAGAGAACTGCCATATCCCTGATGGAACTTTGAGTAAAGATGCTATTTCTGCTTACTGTAACGACTACGAAGCAAAAATTGAAGCTTTGGGTGGACTCGATCTTCAAATTTTAGGAATTGGTGGAAATGGACATATTGGTTTTAACGAATCTGGAGCCTTGCAAAATTCTAAAACCCGATTGGTTGCCTTAGATCATATGACACGTGTGGCAGCGAGTAGTGACTTTTTAGGACTTGGAAACACACCTAGAACAGCCATTACTTTGGGAGTTAAGAAAATTATGGAAGCCAAACGCGTGATTCTGTTGGCTTGGGGTGAAGGAAAATCCGATATTATCAAAGCAGCGGTAGAAGGGGAAATCACCAATAAAGTACCGGCAACTTATTTACAGGAACACGACAATGCTACTTTTGTACTCGATAAAGAAGGTTCTTCTAAATTGACTCGAATTAGCAAGCCTTGGTTGGTAGAACAGGTGGAATGGACCGATACGATGATTCGAAAAGCCGTTTTAGGCTTGGCATTGGACTTGAAAAAACCAATTCTAATGTTGACTGATGATGACTATATTGAAAACGGGATGAGTGATTTATTGGCGTCTGTTGGACAATCCTATGATATCAACATAAAAATATTTAACAAACTGCAAAACACTATCACAGGATGGCCAGGTGGAAAACCAAATGCAGATGATTCTAAACGTCCTGAAAGAGCAACGCCAGCAAAAAAACGTGTGTTGATTTTTAGTCCGCACCCAGATGATGATATCATTAGTATGGGGGGAACCTTCAAACGCTTGCAAGATCAAGGACACGAAGTACATGTGGCTTATCAAACTTCCGGAAACATCGCCGTTGCAGATGATGAGGCGCATCGATTTGCTAATTTTGTAACCGATTATAACAAGCACTTTGGTATTGACAGTCCTGAAGCGAATAAAATTTTTAAGGAAGCAACGACTTTTTTAGAAAACAAGAAAGATAGCGATATAGATACACCAGAGGTGCGACATATCAAAGGGTTGATACGTAAAGGGGAAGCGAGAGCTACCAGTTATTTTGTAGGTTTAAAAGATGAACAAATTCACTTTATGAACCTGCCATTCTATGAAACCGGTACGATTGAAAAAAATCCAGTTGGAGAAGCGGATATTCAATTGACCATGGATTTGATTGAAAAAGTAAAGCCACATCAAATTTATGCAGCAGGAGATTTAGCCGATCCACATGGTACGCATAAGGTGTGTTTGGATGCCATTTTTGAAGCTGTAAAACGATTAAAACCAAAGCCTTTTATGGATGACTGTTGGGTTTGGTTGTATAGAGGCGCTTGGCAAGAATGGGGTGTCGAAGAAATTGAAATGGCCGTGCCAATGGGACCTGATCAGGTACTGGAAAAGCGTTATGGGATTTTTAAACACCAGTCTCAAAAAGACGGCGTCGTTTTTCAAGGAACCGATAGTCGCGAGTTCTGGCAACGCGCTGAAGACAGAAATAAAGAAACAGCAGACTTTTACGACATGCTAGGATTGGCGCGTTATGCGGCCATGGAAGCCTTCGTAAGGTGGCACTATTAATTAGAAAACAGTGTTTTGGTAAAAAGCTTTCTGAACTAGGTAACTAGTAAAGAAAGCTTTTTTGGTTTATTGATTGTCGGGATTGGTAATACCGTGCATATGTACCAATTTTGATCGTGGATCTGAGGCAGGAAGGTCTTGTCCCACATGATATAACATAACACCACCATACCCATTGTCTCTAATAAAAGATACTTTTTCTTGAAGACTGGCAGTACCATTGTTGTTCGTTAAAGTCAACATTTGATAAGGCTCATTTGGATTTGTCATGGTAATGACATCTTTTTCATTTAAGTCATCTACATAATTGACCAAATCGTGATGATAAAAGCTAACACCTTCTTTTTTATCTTGGTAGTAAAAGGCATGTCCACCGTAAATTTTGTTTTTCGGTACGCCATTGTCGACTAAATATTGAATGAGTGATTTGTAGGTGTTCACATCATTGGTATAGCCCATGATGTTGATTTGATCCAATAATGTATGGTGTTTTACCAAAAATTCCTTGGTTCCAGCCCTGCTCGCGCCGAAAGCACCCGTTACGTGTTTACCCGCTGGATGTAACTTGTCTCCCAAAGCTTTAAATAAGGTTGCTAAATTGGCAATGTCATAAGCATCATCGGGATGCTCGTAATCTACATCGACAGCTGAGATGTTGTATTGGTTACAAAAATTCAGGACGTTTTGTGCAAAGGTTTCAGAAAGACCATTGTCTATAAGCCCGTTAAAGTATTTGTCTTTTCTTCCCATTCCGTTAATTCCTAAGGTAAGTTTGACATCGTATTTCGCGGCATCTGCAACGATGGTTTCTACCATGGTGGTCGTTAGTCCAGGTTGTGTTTTTCCTTTGATATAGGTGATTTCTCCAGTCGCTTCGTCAATGCTATGCACTAATAATTCACCCGTGTCTGGGTTGGGAGGGATGGCGAATATGATAAATTCATCTAAATATTGCATAGCGCCTCCATCGTAGTTGTCCCAAGCGCCATTCCACCAAAAAGCGGTGATAGGTACTTTTTTTATTTTTTCTTTTGGCGCGTCTTGAGCATCTTGTACAACTTCTTCGTCTGTAGTTGCATCACAAGACAAGATGATAAAAGGGAGCATGAAGAATAGTAATTTTTTAGCCGAAATGTACATATAGTTAGTTTTTAGACAAAATTATGTGTACAAGGATGCTCAATGAAGTTCATATCTTACAAAGAATAAAATGAATTGTGCATTAGGAACAAAAAAAGCCCCAACACAATGGTTGGGGCTTCTTCTATGGGTTTGAAATTTTATAAGTCGAACAAACTTGGTAACCACAAACTCAATTGAGGGAAATAGGTTACTAAGAATAAGGCAACAATCATTGCTAAAAATAATGGAAGTAGTGGCTTTACAACCTTTTCTATGGTAGTATTGGCAATTCCTACCCCAACAAAGAGTACAGATCCCACGGGAGGTGTACACAAGCCTACACAAAGGTTCAAGACCATTACAATACCAAATTGAACGGGGTCCATACCTAATTTTGTAATGATAGGTAAGAAAATAGGCGTAAAGATCAAAACTGCAGGAGTCATGTCCATAAAGATACCTACTAACAATAATAAGAAATTGATTATCAGTAAAATAATGATTTTGTTGTCGCTAATACTCAATAGAATTTCGGAAATGTTTTGTGGAATGTTTTCATAAGACATTACCCAAGACATACTCATAGAGGCCCCAATTAATAGCATTACAATAGCGGTTGTGCCGCAAGAATCTAAGAGTATTTGAGGAAGGTCTTTTACTTTTACCTCTTTGTACCAGAAACCTAAAACAACGGTATACAGTACCGCAATGGCTGAGGCTTCAGTAGCAGTAAAGATACCTACTACAATTCCACCAATAACAACTACTAACAACATTAAACTAGGAAAGGCTTCGATAAAAGTAGAAACCACATCTTTTAAAGTACTTCTTTTCCCTAATTTATAGCCTTTCTTTTTTGCCCAGAATGAAGCCACAAGCATCAACAATAAACCTGTTAAGATACCTGGTATATAACCTGCTAAAAACAAAGCCGCAATAGAAACACCTCCGCTGGCAAGCGAATAGACAATCAATACATTACTAGGAGGAATGACCAATCCTATGGTGGACGAAGTGATATTTACGGCAGCTCCGAATTCTTTTGAATAGCCTTCTTTTTCCATTTCAGGACCTAAAATACTTCCCATCGCTGAGGCAGACGCCATGGCAGAACCCGCAATTGAGCCCATTAACATAGCAGCAATCACATTGATCAAGGCCAATCCACCAGGAAGCGAACCGACTAAAGTTTTTGCAAAATTAATCAAACGATGTGCAATACCTCCCTTGTTCATCAGTTGACCCGATAAAACAAAGAACGGAATGGCTAACAAGGCAAAACTGTCCAAACCTGTCCCTATACGTTGTGCAACGGTAGTTAACGCCGGAAGTAGTGGTATACTCGCTGTCATCGTTAACAAAGATGAAATGGCAATACTCCAAGCTACAGGAATACCAATAGCTAATAAACTAATAAAACTTAAAACTAAAATGACGATTGGTAAATATTCCATTATAATACTTGTTTGTTTATGATGTCAGAAATTTTGTAAAATATGATGAGCAATCCACTGATTGGGATCACTAAGTATACCAATGCCAATGGTATTTGTAGTGCGGGTGAATACTGTTCTAAGCTATACGTAATATAGACCAATCGAAGGCCACCAACTACGAAAGCCCCCAAACAAAATACGATGATGAGTATGTTGACAAATATTTTTAATTTTACCTGCCCGTCCTTGTTCAATTTTGTAGGAAACAAATCGATAGCTACATGCATTTTTCGTCCAGAGATGTAGGCGGCTCCTAGCACCCCAACCCATATCATAAGATAACGCGCTAATTCATCTGTAAAAGAACTCGGAGTTCCTACTACAAAGCGTGTAAATACTTGCCAAAGTACGTTTAGGACCATTATGCCCATAATGATAGACAATGTATGCCCTAATATCTTATCAATTTTATTTCTCAATTCCATGGTTTGAATTCTTTAAGTAAGTTTAATTATTTTACGGCTTGAATACGATGTATCAGCTCGTATACTTCGTTTTCGTCTTTGTAATCTTCGTACATCGCCGATACTTTTTGTTGGAAAGCGGTTTTATCAGGTCGAATTACTTCAACTCCTGCTTTTTGAACTTCTTCCAAAGCTTCTGTTTCTGCGGCAGCCCATAGGACGCGTTGGTGTTTAACAGAAGCGTCTGCTGAAGCTTGTACCCATTTTTGTTGTTGTTCGTTTAAGTTATTCCATAAATGTGTTCCCATGATTAATACATCAGGAACGGTGGTGTGTTCATCTAATGAATAGAATTTACAAACCTCATAATGTCTTGATAAATAAAAACTAGGAGGGTTGTTTTCTGCTCCATCTACAACACCTTGTTGTAAAGACGTGTAAAGTTCTCCCCAGGAGATAGGGGTAGGGGAGCCACCAAGACTATTTACCATGTTCATGGCTGTAACACTTTCCATGACTCTAATTTTTAAACCTTCTAAATCTTTTGGCGTTTGAACAGGTCTTTCTTTTGTGTAAAAACTACGAGAACCCGAGTCGTAATAGCCCATACCTTTGAGCCAATATTTCTGTCCACCATCTAATAATTCTTTTCCAATTTCTCCATCCAATACTTTAAAAGCGTGTGCACGGTCTCGAAAAAGAAATGGCAAACCAAAAACTTTCATGTTGGGAGAGAAATTTTCCATAACTGCCGCCGAAACTTTGGTCATGTCCAAACTTCCAATCTGTAATAATTCTACACATTGGCGTTCTGTTCCTAATTGTTGATTGGGGTAAATTTCAATGGTCATTGTACCATTAGACCTTTTTTCTAAATCATTTGCCATAAATTCCATGGCCTTATGAACCGGATGGCTCATGTCTAAACCATGTGCCAATTTAATGGTTTTTGTTGTCTGAGTGTTGCTACACGAAGCGAACAAAAGAGTCACTAGAGAAATCGCGAGCAGCGTTGTTTTTTGAATCATTGATAGGTTTTTATATGATGTAATGCTAAGGTTTTAACAGAAATAATCAGCCATAGGTTTACACATGATTGCAGTTACTTCTCCTTAGAAACACCAAATATAAATAAAAACCACTCAATAATGCAATCGATTGCATTATTTATTTTAAACTAAAAAAAAGAGAGCTTTAGTTGAAATAGTGCTTATTTATAGGTACGATTAATTTGGATTAATCGCTCGAGATATTGACTGTTTATGAACCTTTTGATTTGTGTGTTTTAGAATAAAAAGCAATGCAAGTGGTGCCGCCCAATTGGCACCGCGTTCTACAAAATCCCAGATGGGTTCTCCTGAAATTGGACGAATTAAGGCAGTGGAAAGGGTCCATATAAAAGCCCAGATTACAACACCTCTATAGGGCTTATACAAAATAAATAATGCGACTAGTAGGTCGAGATATCCTATATACACAATAATGCGTTCGGCTAGGTACAATGGAAACCCAACTACCTCAAGGTATGGGAGCCAATTGGGTTTTCCACTTATGGCGAACATTCCATGACCGATAAAGGTCATTGCAATTCCAATTCTTAAAATCCATGCTAGTTGTATGAGCTGTTTATTTGTGTTCATTTCAAACTGTTTTTTGATATTCAATAGTAGTGGTTAGCGACCGTCTTATTTTTTTGTTATTTGCAGTTTAACTGGAAGACCGTCTATACATTCCAAATGCAATGTGGTGTTTCCTTCGTTATACGAGATTTTTTTGACTTGATTGTCTTCCGTTGTTGTGAAAGTACCTTTCATAGTAACCTCTAGGGGAACAGGTCTGCTAAAATTAATGTATTTATTGGCGTGATAGGCCTCAAAATTTAAATCGGGTTGAACAATAGATATATCCAATCTCCCCTTGTTGTTTTCAGAAATCATTACCAAAGCGGGTTCTGATACTTCTGAAATGACACCTGTATTTAGTTGTGTGTCAGCTTCAAAAATTACATAACCAGTCGTGTTGGTTTCTTTGTCCAAAACGATATGTGCAATGCTGTCTGCCTTTAAAATTTCATAAGACTTGTCTTTTTTAGCAATTTTTCCGAACTTTTTATACGCATCTTTTGGAATGTTTGGATAAACCACATATTGGTAAGCAGCAGATTGAGGGGCATTCCCATGATCTATCCATCCAGCGGCAAATCTACCTTTTGTTTCTTTGGCACCCTTTCCTTTGGAATTCATAGCACCTGTTTTTATAGAATATTTGTTGTGGAAGGAATTTTGCGTTTTTCTAGAAACAAACACATCGTTGTCCGAAAGAATGGCATATCCATTTCCATACGGGTCCACTAACCATGTTCCAGCTTCGTCTTCATATGGAAAGTCTGTAACCGTACCATCTTCATCTGTATAGATAGGTTTGTTAGTGCTTTTTAAATAGGATTGGAAGAGGTTTGTTTGTGTTGGGTTTTTGCTGTCAATACTCGAAATATCAGTTCCAATGCAAATCAATTTATTTCCAAAAGAAAAAACAGATTTATGAGCCTTTAATTTCCCTGGGAACCCCACATTCACTTCATCTCCATCAGCATTTGAACCTTTGGATTCGTTCAATACCATTCCAAAAATACCGTTGCCATTTAAATCTGTAGCGCCGGCGAAGGTTTCCCCAGAACGATACATAAGTAAAGGGGTATTGGGTTCTAGTTCTTCTAACGGTAAATAAATAATGGTAGCTCCGGGGTAGCGATTCCAATCCCAACCTTTTTGTTTAAAACCACTTGCTGCTTCTCCTTTTTCGTTTAACAACTGAATGGTTCCATTTGCAGGGTAGCGTCCGTATCGATTGGATGCAACGTATATTTCAGAGGCCCATACATATTTGCTGTAGCCTTTGATAATGGCTGCCCAGTTGTCTCTTCTGTGAATTGCAGTAGCGGCATACGGAAAGGTTTTATAGCCTTCTAAAACTTCTGCTTTGACGTCGTGAATCTCAGCACATGTTTCTGTGTTTAATTTGTCCGATTTCCCCCATAAACGCAAATAAGCAGCTGCTACTTCTTTGTCTATTTCTTCTGTGCCTTTAGGGTTTCCTGAATAGGCCATCTGTAAGTACTGATATTTTAACGACTTGATGCTGTTGTCTTCTAGTGGGTGTCTTCCTGCATTTCCAAAACCATAGTCTAGTTTTTGACTGTAACTACGGGTGGCTAAGAATGCATTTTTAAAATTGGCATGCCCTTGTTCTCCAATTCTAAAAGTAGTTCCTGAAAGGGTTTGAATGATTTTAGGTACATTTCTAAAAGCACCCATTCCATAGGCAGGATAATGACCATTATGGTGCCAGGCAGTTCCGTCCACTTTAAAACCCCATTCTTGTTTTTGTTGTCCAAGCGTTATGCTTATGTAGTTTGAATAGCTGTTTAGCAAGGCTGCTTGTTTCTCAGGGCTGTCTACTAAAAAGAGTAGCATTAAATGATAATAGGCTTGGGTATTTAAATAATCAATATTTACATGGAATTTCGTTTCATCTCCTAATACCATTCCTAAATTAAACAACCAGTGTAAGCTGCTACCAACCTCGTCTAATAGACCTTCTTTTTTGAGTGTTTTTCTCATGATAAAGAAGCCTTCAGTGATTTCCCTTACGTTATAACCTACATGATGACGTGTGCCTCCAGAGGCACCCGCTTGCCACCCTTGATCCAAATAATAGCGTGTTCCTAACAAGAACATACGTTCAATTTCTTTTTGATCCTCTGGCGTGGCACGATCGTGAAAGTTCGCCAGTTTTTTTAGCACTTTTCCCAAAGCATCAACTTCATTCGCTAGTTTTTCTCCTTGTTGATGCTCGTCAAAATAGATTTGTTCCGTTTTAAAATTCATAGGAGGTCCAACAACAGTTTTTCCATTGTCTACCAACTGAAGTTTATCGAAAGCTTTGGTCATCGTTTCCATGTATACCTTGTACTTTTTGTCAATGGTCATGGCTTTGTCTAGACGTGCCTCAATTTTAACGAGGTCTTGTTTTTGCGTGTTGTTGATTGGGGTTGTTGTAATGTTGGTGATAAGTTCCATGTTTTGCATTAGCGGCATCCAATGATCGGCGCCAGGCGTTTGGTCACTTTTGATAAAAGGAACAATTTGATCTGGATAGGAATGTCTGTCGTCTTGGTATTGCGAGAATACAATATCATCAAAGAAAAGAGTTCCTTTTTTAGTCGAAGTGCTGATAGTGAATGTGTTAAAGTCAACGGAGGCGGTTTTCTCTGGGGCGGCTCCTTTCATTTCGTAATAAGGCACCCAAATGGTACGCCAACCGGTAAATGATAGTTCAATTTCAAAATAGATTTCATCTTTTTCGTCTGTAGATGCTGCAATTTTTATTTTTCCATCTTGCGCCACTTCGTTGTAAATAGACATGGAAAGGGTGGGACTCGCAGGAAAGTGATCTCCGTATTTAAGTGGACTTTCATTTTGGGGTAATACTCTAAAATGCTGAGTGCTTATTGATGAAGGAGCGGTCCAGTCCCATCGTAAAGAGGAGGTACCGTATTTGTGATGTGCTTCACTCAGCGATAGTTTGCTAGCTTTGTCTGAATTAAAAGTTGTAAGAACCGATTTGTTTTCAAACGATTCAATGGCAGGCTTGTTTTTAGTTTGTGCGTTTATGGCCACTGTAGCTAATATGAAAAAGGTGATTAGCTGGTGTTTTAATGGAAAAATATTTGATTGTCTCATGCTCATGTTATTTGTATGCGAAGTTGTTCAGTTGTGTAAAACTAAACGAATTTACCTGCATTTAAGAGGGGGCAAATAGCCAATTTCGTGGTGTTTTTTGCCCGTTATGATAGGAAAGGTAAAAAAAAAACCTCGATACCGTTTTAGGATATCGAGGTTTAACTAATATAATCGGGGGAATTAATTCACAATTACTTTTTTAGAAGTCACAGCACCATTGTCTGCTGTTACCTTCAAAAGATAGATTCCTTTTGCAAGCTTGCTTACATCAATAGCAGATCCATCTGTTTTTGCTACCGTTCTTCCTGTTAGGTCTACCAAGTTGGCAGAAACAATAGCATTCAATCCGTTGTTTTGGATGTTCATGATCGAGTTTGATGGATTAGGGTATACTGAGATGTTTTCATTTAAAAGATCATCATCAACTGATAAATCGCTGCTTCCAACCGTGAAATTGGCTTCTTGAAACTCAATAAACCCTGTGTTAGACGGCCATTCAGCAGCTAATACCATTCGGTAGTATCTATAGGCAATTCCATCGGTATCCAGTGTTCTAGACTGTTCTTCGGCATCTGATGCACTGTATTGAAGTGGCGTAAATGAACCGCCACCAACATCTGTCCATGTAGTGTCGTCATTACTGGCTTCGACTTTCCAAAGCGATTGATATTCGTCTTTTTGTGCATTTCGAACACTATATCTTATTTCATTCAATTCAATTGGGCCATAATCGTCTGACACCTTAAATCGAACCCCTTCATTTTGAGGGATGTTAATTCCATTCAAGAAACGGGTCGAATATGTTTCAGTAGTAAAAATTCTGTCAAAGTATTTCGGGTTGAAATTGGCATCTGAAATGGAAGCCGTAGGTTCATCAAAAACGCCTGGTTGACCTTGAGCGCTCACGTTTAAAGTGATAGCACCGTCTGCTACCTGTTCCGGAGTCAATTCAAAGTTTACATCTGAAACATAAAAAGTTCCATTTTTGTTTTCGTCAGTGTACGCAGAAGCATCACTTAAATTTCTAAAAGCTACAGTCACAGTACTACTTGTATAGGCAGATAAATCAATTTTACCAAATACAAACACCGTACTTTTTACTCCTGAGGTTGCAATTTCACCAACAATGTTGGCAGTTTCATCTGTCCATGTGGCTGTTGACGGTAAGCTGCCATGTACATAATCTGTAGAAACAAGTACACTTAAGCTAGAATTACCTCCTTCTGCATAGCGTTGTTGTGTCCAAAATGAAACAGAGGGGGCATTTACAACAGAAAGATCTTGGGTAGTCATTAAAGCCCATGCTTCAATTGCATGGTTGGTGTCTACTGGATTTCCACTAACGTTTTTAAAAGAAATGGTTCTTTGGTCTCTAGCAGTTCCTAAAGGAATTCTATTAACGGGTCTGGAAACGAAAACTGGATCGGTATCTACGGCATCTGGAATATCTCCAACTCTTTTTCCTACATCACCGGCTGTCTGACCACCGAGATTCACTTTTTGTACGGTAAATCCTCTCGATTCATTCTCATACCTAAAGTCTTCATAGTAAAATGAGCTTTGCGCAATTGCTCCAATAGATAACAAAAGACAAGCCGATATAAATAGTGTAATTTTTTTCATAAGGTTGTTGATTTATATTAAACAGGTTTTTAATTATGAGGTAAAATTAGATAAGTGAACTTATTTTTTAGGGGGAGGGACAAATCGTTCAGGAGGGGGATATTGTTCGTTGTTCGTTGTTTGTTGTTCGTTTTTGACTTTCGGCTTTTGGCTTTTGGCTTTTGGCTTTCGGTAGGTAGCTGGTAGCTAATAATAGATAGCCAGTTACTTTTAATAAAATAAAAAACGAAAAGACAATGCCTTTTCGTTTTTATAAATGCTAGTTTGTAAATTTACTATTTCACTAAAACTTTACTGGAAGATATCGTGCCATCTTCTGAAGTGATTTGTACAATATACATTCCTTTGGCAAAATTGCTTACATCAATTGAATTTCCGTTGGTACTAAGGTATACTGTTCTTCCGGTTAAATCTGAAATTCGAACCTGGTCTATTTGCTTTGAACTGTTTACATGCAGTAGGTTCGAAACGGGATTCGGATAGACTGAAACGGTGTTTGCAACAACCTGATTTTCGTTAGTCAGTGTTGAGTTTCCTACTTTTACATTGATTTGCTGGAATTCAATAAATCCGGTGTTGCTTACCAATGGGAAATCGGTTGCTAGTACCATTCTAAAGTATTTATAGGCAACTCCTTGGGTGTCTACTGATTTTACGACTTCTGTGGCTCCAGACGCGGAATAATGTGGTGGATTGAACGCGCCTCCTCCAATATCTGTCCAGGTGCTATCATCGTTACTGGCTTCAATTTTCCATGAAGAAACAAAACCTTCTTTTTGTGCATTACGTAAGGAATAGTTGAACTCGGAGATTTCAATGGAACCATAAATGTCTGCTACTTCAAGTCGAATACCTTCGTCTGTTGGAATGATCTGACTGGCTACAAAACGAGTCGCATATGTTACTGTAGTAAAAATTCTGTCGAAATATTTAACGGTGAAGTTTGATTCATCCGTTTTGTCCAAAGCAGGAGTTGGAAGTTTAAAAACATTGGTTTGTCCGACTGCACTTTCATTTAAAGTCACCAAACCATTAGATACCGGTGTGACATTTCCTTTAAAAGTAACATCTGAGACGTAGAAAGTACCATTTCTTGATGAGCCAGTGTACGGAGCGCTTGCTTCATCGGTAGATTCTATTTTAAAGGCTACCGTAACTGTTGAACTTGAGTAGGATGAGAGGTCTAGTTCGCCATACACAAAGGTTTGTGCATCTAAACCGGAAGTGGCAATTTTACCTGTGATGTTTGCGGTTTCATCTGTCCATGTAGCTGTGTTTGGTGCGTTTCCTTCCGTATAGTCTGTGGAAACCATGATTTTCATGGTAGAAATTCCTCCATTGGCATAACGTTGTTCTGTCCAAAATGTCACATACGGAGATTCTCGAATGGTAAGATCTTGAGTGGTCATTATCCCCCATGATTCCACGGCATAGTTTACGTTCGGACTACCAACGCATTTAAACGCTATGGTTCTAGGGTCAATTGTTTCTCCATTTGGTATTCTATTGGCAGGCCTTGAAGTAAAAACAGGACTCGAATCCCCTGCATCTGGAATATCGGAAACTCTTTTTCCTAATTCTGTCGTACTTTGTCCACCGGTGGCAACGTTTTGTATGGTGAATCCTCGGGATCCATCATCTTGATTGAAGTCTTCATAAAAGAAGATTTCTTGAGAAAACATCTGCAGACCTGCAAGAAGAAGTGCTAGTGTAAAAGTAATTTTTTTCATGATGATAAATTTTATAAGTGGTGGTTTGTTGTTGTAAAATTAATTAGGTAATTGGTTTGTTTAGAGGGGGTAGCCTGTCAGATTCATGGGGGATATTGTTCTGTTAATGGTGAAAAACCCTAGTAGGCTTGGTGTTTTATGCTTTTTTAATTGTGTTCTATTAAGAAGATTCAAGTTTAGTGCTTTACAATGATTTTTTGTTGGTGTTTAGTGCCGTCTTTAAAAAGTATTTGAACAATATAGATACCCATGGCAAAAGAAGAAACGTTTATGGGCTTGGTGTTTTTTGATGCATAGATGTTTCGACCTGAGATGTCAAATAAGTTGACTTCCGTAACATTTTTATTATCTATGTTAGCAAAATTTATAACTGAATTTGTGGGGTTTGGAAAAATGACAACAGGGGCAGATAATGTTGGTTCTTCCACGTCCAAATTATTTGGCGACGTAAAAAAATGCACATCAGAAATATAAAAGATTCCATTGCGATTACTAGATGAATACGGTGTGTTGTTACTCATGTATTTAAAAGCCAATGTAAAGTTATCGTCGTTGTAATTAGAAATATCCAAAGTAGATTTTAAGTAGACTAGATTATCTGCATTGTTGTTTTTAGCAATTTGGTTTAGATTCGGTGTGACATCAGTCCATGTGGCATTGGTTACATCGTTGGTGTAATCTGTTGATATGAGTACAGACAGCGAAGAAGTCCCGCCATTCGCATACCGAGATTCGGTCCAAAAAGTTACATATTTATAAGCGTCATCTTGGTTTACATAAGGATTTGTAGCAGAAAGGTCAATCGTTGTCATTGGAATCCAGACGTCTAAGGCATAATTCGAGTTGTTTGCAGCACCAGAAATAGATATAGCTCTTTGGTCTCTTGTGCTATTATTTGGGATTCTGTTTGCAGGGCGTGTTTCGTTAAATTCACTATTAGAATCGCCTGCATCGGGTATGTCGGATATCACCTTTCCTAAATTTGCCAAATCTCTTCCGTCGGGGTTTGATACGATTTGTACCGCATATCCTCTAGTGCCATTATTGTATCTAAAATCTTCGTAATACACGGTGGGATAAAATGGATTGTAAGTACCCGAATACAAAACAATGTCTACAGGAAGTCCATCTTTGGCGGTGATTGTAAGTGTGGTTTCTCCACTACCAGGAACAAGGTCAACACTTCCACCAGTATGTGAGTCTAAGGTCCAATCTCCCTGTAACACCAATGTAATACTTACTTCCTGACTGTCTCCGTTGTTTTCTGCAAAATTTAAATTGGGGTTTACCAGTGTTAGGTCTAAAGTGTTTCCGGCAGTGGCTGTCATAGCCAAACAAGGTTGATTGTTTGATTTAATAGGACCCTTGTCGGCATAATTCCCTGCGGTAAAGAAGGCATAACCATGTTTATTAGTTGTAGATAGAATGTGCGCTGTTTGGTCTTGTTGTAAAACTTTATAGTGGGCTGTATGCTCGTTAGACATGTCGTCACTAAAGGCAATCATGTCGTTGCTGTTTGTTTTTGGGATGATTACATATTCGTATTCCGCATTGTTTGGAGCTGTACCATGGTTTATATATGCTGAAGCAAAGTTGCCATAGGTAAAAGTACCATTTCCGTTTTCATTCGGAGAGCTTTGGTATTTACGGTCAACGCCAATAGCACTTCCGTTTTTGATATAATAGCCTGTGTTCACGGCATCTAAAATCCAATGATTGGTTCCACTTGTCAAACTCGAGTTATATGGGAATGCAGTTGTACTTATATTGTTTATTACAATTGGTGTTGAAGTGCTAGTCAATATGTTTTGGAACAAGTTTGTTGCTGTGGTGTTCAAAGTATCGTCGTTGTTGATGTTCGATCCCAAACAAACGACTTTTCCGTCAAAGCAAAACACAGATTTTTTAAATGTAAAACTGTCGTTATGCGTCGCAGTAATGGCTTTTTGTTGAAAGTCCATGGCAAACATACCATAGTTTCCTTCCAGTTTGTCCTCTATATACGGATTACTTTTAGTCTCAAACCGTAGGCTGGCAGCAAAATTTGAATCTGTGGTTTCATCTTGTCTGCTGTTAACCGCTTCCAAATCATCCCAGTGAAGGTGAATCGTAGTGGCTCCAGGTGTTTTGTTCCAGTCCCAACCAGAACGGTCTATAGCAGAGTTTTCATAGCCTCCGGCATACAGCACTTCCACAGCTCCATAACTTTGGTAGCGTCCAAAACGATTGTCAGAGGTATAAATTTCAGTTCCCCAAAAGTATTTGTTAAATCCTTTCATATCCACAACCCAATCCGATTGTCTATAGGCACCTAAATTTGCATAGTTGATTTGCCAAAAACCGGTTGGCGGTGTTTCTTCACCATAGCTATTCGTGTCTGAATCGCCTCCTGAAATGTAATTATAAGCTTCTATCAACTGTTCGTCAACGGGACTTGCAAGCCCTAATTGTTTTAAACTTTTATTAATTGAAATACTGTTAAGTGGGCTTCTACCTGAGAGTGAGTTTGGAAAATTGTCGTCTGAAGCAATAACTCTAGCGACCAATAGGGCATTTTTAAAGAGGTCTTTTTTTTCAATGCTAATTCCATACATGCCTCCGGAGATATAGTTTACCGCTTGTGCTAGTGTATTGTAGGCCCCAAAGGTATATTGAGGATAATAGGTGTTGTGATGAAAACCCGTGTAATCAATTTTCATGCCTTCTCCTTCTTTTGAATAGGGGGTGAGCCAAGTTTGAACATAGTTTCTAAAACCTTTTAGGTATTGTACTTTTTCTGTATCCGTGCTTCTGTACAAACAGGCTCCAAGTAGGGTAATACTTCTCGTTAAGGCATCGTCTAAATTGCTTTCATGTGCAGTAGGGTGCCAAATAATATCATTACAAACATACCATTCCACCATTTTTCTAGCTTCTTCCCATAAACCAGCATCTGTCAGTTCTGTTTGCATCAAATGAATTGCTTTGGGAATGTTTCGAAATGTATAGCCTATATGATGTGTGGTTTCTAGCAAACTTCCATCGGCATAGCCTTGATCTAACAAGTAGCGAATGCTGTTTAAGAAATAGGTAAGACTACTAGCCGTTCCCTTGTGTTTGTAGTCTTTTGCAAAGGTGTATATGAATTCTTCTACCGTATCTACGTTTTCGGCATCTGAATAATCTTTTCCATAAATGGGAACTCCAGTTACAATACCATTCACATATTGAATTTCTTGAGCATTGTATTTAGAAATGGCTGTATTTACCGAAGAATTGCTAGGTGCCCCTCCTAAGATCATAGCATCGTAGGTAGCTTTTACAGCATTGAAATCTGTTAATTCTTCAGAAGTAGGCGTTGTAGGAGAAGCTGTTTTCGGCAAGGTTTGAAAGTACATCGCGTCTGACCAATGCTTTCCATTGTCTAGGTTTAAAAAATCTAACTGGTAATCCGGAGAACGGTAGGTGTTCCTCCCCATAGTATAGTCTATAAAGTCGAAATGAAAGGTACCACTTCCGGTTGAAGGAGCTGTGATTTTCATAGTGATGAGGTTGTCGGAATTTTTGTTTCCATACATTTCGTGCTTATAACTTGCCGAAGCCGCTCTCCATCCTGTAAAATTTAATTTAAAGGGATAGTAGAATTGTTTGGTTCCAGTGTTGTCATAAAATGCTATTTCTATAGCATCACTGGGCAAGGCTCCAATGTTGTATATCCACATACGGAACATGTTTTCAAAATAGCCTTGAACCTCAGAAACAATTAGTCCGTTACTTTGCAGGTCAGTAACCGTAAGCACATCACCTGCCGTCCAATCCCATTGCAAGGATTTTTCTTCAAGTTTATAATGTGAAGTTGAAGTGCTAAGTGTACCAAGTGAAGCGGTCCAGTTAGAAGGTACACTAATATTCTCAAAAGATTGGTCCTGTGCACTCATATGGATACCTATAAATAAATGAAATAGGAAGATATATGTACAACGTGATTTTTTTGAGAAATGAGAGAAGTAGTTGATCAATGGTTTGGTTTTTAAAGTTGGAATAATCGTTATCGTAAAATTAAATAACAATTAAGTGTTGTTACAGGGGACTGCTGTTCTGAAAAGAGGGGTAAATTCACCATTTTTAGGGTGTTGTTGTATGAATAAAACGTATTATTGTAGTTAAAGTGGGAATGAACAAATTTTTTACGAATCCATATATTGTACCCAAAAGTAAAGTAAGATGAAAAAACAAGAAATTAAAAAGAAAGTGAAAACAAGTGCCCTGGTAGGACTTGTGTTTTTTTCGGTAATTTATATTTTTAGCAGTGCAAAAGATTCCAATTCTGAATTACCTAATATCGTCATTATTTACGCAGATGATATGGGATATGGTGATTTAAATTGTCAAAACCCAAATTCAAAAATACCTACGCCGTTTTTAGACCAGTTGGCTTCGGAAGGCATGCGTTTTACAGATGCTCATAGTTCTTCGGGTATTTGTTCTCCAAGTAGGTTTGCATTACTCACAGGAATGTACCATTGGAGAAGAAGACATGGGATTGTCGGTTCTTTTGGAAAACCATTTTTTAAGGAAAGCGATATCACTTTACCACAAGTTTTAAAGCAGAAAGGTTATGAAACAGCCTGTATTGGTAAATGGCATTTGGGGTGGGATTGGGAATTTAAAAACAAACCATCGGCACAAGTAAAACAATGGGGTAAAAAGCGTAAGGTATACATGCCTGACGATATCGATTGGAGCAAACCTATAAAAGGAGGGCCTTTGGATCGTGGATTCGATTATTATTTTGGTGATGGAACTATCAATTTTCCACCCTATGCTTGGGTTGAAAATGAAACAGTACTTACCAAGCCTACAGAACTTATGGATATTAATGCCATTGGTTTTGATACGAAAGAAGGTAGTTGGGAGTTTCGACCCGGTCCAAAGGTAAAGGACTGGAACCCTTATGAGGTATTGCCTACACTTACCCAAAAAACAATAGATTGGATTGCCGATAGAAATACCGAAAAACCGTTCTTTTTGTACATGGCATTGCCTTCACCACATGCACCAATTATACCAAACGATGAATTTATAGGTACATCGAATGCAGGTGGTTATGGAGACTATATGGTTCAGACCGATTGGGTAGCTGGGCAAGTTTTAAAGGCGTTAAAGGAAAAAGGATTGGAAGAGAATACCATCGTTATATTTACAGCAGACAACGGTCCAGAGAATTACGCATTTGAGCGTGCTGAAAAGTTCGACCATTATAGTATGGGAGATTTTAGAGGTTTGAAACGCGATGTGTGGGAAGGTGGACATCATGTTCCATTTATCATTAAATGGCCCCAACAAATTAAGGCAGGAACGGTTTCAAATGAGGTTATTTCTCAAATAGATATTATGGCAACACTTTCTGAAATTACTGGTATTGAATTACCTGAGAATGCCGCGCCTGACAGCTATAATTTGTTACCGGTTATCAAAGGAGAATCATATAAATCGCCGTTGAGAACTGCGACAATTCACAATACTTATAATGACATTTGGGGGATTCGTGAAGGAGATTGGTTGTATATAAATAGCCCATCTGGTGCTCGTAAGTCTCCTCCAAAATCATTTCAAAAATTGAGAAATTATAAGAGTTTCACAACCGAAGGATTGCTTTTCAATATGAAGGAGGATACTCAACAACGCGTGAATCTGTTTTCAGAAAAACAGAAAAAGGTAAAAGAAATGGATGCCCTGTTGCAATCGTATATTGACTCTGAAAGGTATTGAGGTATTTGTATTCCTGTGTTCGTGTTTACCGGTAAAGAAGTATAGTACAGGAATCGAAATTCTAAAAAAAAGTAGTATGTTTATACCGAAGTCAACTTGTTTGTTGTTTAAACGTGCAATCGGATGAATTTCAAAATTAAAAGCTTGTAAATGAAGAAGTTTATAAAGAATTTTTTAAAAGATAAATTTTTAGTTCTTAAGGTTAGAAATAGATTTGAGCCTGCTGTCCAGATAGGACAACGCCAGTTATTTCATCACTATAAAGAACTTGTAAAGAAAAAAGAACCAATTGCCCTTAAGGATACCGGGTTTCGGGTGTTTTCTCAGTTTGAAGAAGATGGCATTCTGCTATACATTTTTGCTGTTTTAGGTATGAAAAACAAGACTTTTGTTGAAGTTGGTTGTGATGATGGTGTCAATAGTAATTCCGCAAACCTTTATTTTAATTTTGGATGGAGAGGTTTGTTTATTGATGGTAATAAACAAAGTGTTAAGCGAGGGGTTAAGTTTTTTAACAAATATCCGCATAATTGGTTATACACACCCAAATTTATTTGTGAAATGGTAACCCGGGAGAATATAAATTCCTTGATTTCTTCAGGTGAAATCTCAGGAGAGATCGGCCTGTTGTCGATTGATATTGATGGTAATGATTATTGGATTTGGGATGCTATCGAGGTAATAGAACCTGAGGTGGTTATTATAGAAACGCATGTAGAGTTTGGTATGGAGAATATTGTTGTACCCTACGACCCTACGTATTGTTATCCCGGTAAACATCCTATTTATAATGGTGCTTCACCAGTTGCGATGCAAAAATTAGGCAAGAAAAAAGGCTATCGCTTGGTAGGAGCTAATGACCTGGGTTTTAACTTTATTTTTGTGAAAAATGGACTGGCGGAAGCATTCCTGCCAGAAGTAACTGTGGAATCCTTATTAACACACCCTTCAATTAAAAAAGCAGTTGCTAAATTTGAGCCCATCAAAGATTGGGAATATCTAAAAGGGTAATAGTAGTAAACTATAAGGGGGTTTAGAAGCAAGGTTGTTAGGAATCTTTTTAACTTTTGGTGGCCCTAAACATAGTTCCGAATTTATTTGTTATATTTATAAAAATTAATAGAACTAAGCGATATTTTGTTCTTCAATTAATTGGTTTTCATGACAGTGATATTATAATTGGTGGTAGGGGTTTGAGTCATCCTAAATACAACTGAATAGTTGTAAAATTTTCATTTATTTAGAAATTTTGTGAAATATTATAATCTGAATATTAACTAAATACCCTCCATCTTATGAAAAATAACCTATTAAGTTTTGCAATGGCAATCGTAGTTTTGATTGGCTGTAGTGGTCCATCTCAGAATTCTCAAAAATCAACCATTGGGAATGATGGCTTGGATAGAACGATACTACCCATACAACCTCCTGCACACACTCCAGTAACCATTATGGATGCAAGGGATGCACCTAAAGCTGAATATTTTCAGGTGAAAGCACCAAAAGACGCACCAAATGTAGTCGTTGTAATGATTGATGATATTGGATTCGGAGCAACAGAAACATTTGGTGGCGCTATAGAGATGCCGACGTTTACGAAACTGGCAGATAATGGATTGCGATTTAATCGATTTCATACAACTGCCCTTTGTTCTCCCACAAGAGCATCTTTATTATCGGGAAGAAATCACCACAACGTAAATGTAGGCTCTGTAATGGAAATTGCAACTGGTTTCTCTGGAAATCAGGGGATACGACCAGACAATGCCAAATATTTTGCAGAAACGCTAAGACAGAACGGTTACAGTACTGCTGCTTTTGGAAAATGGCACGAAACTGCTACCTGGGAGGTGTCTGTTTCAGGACCTTTCTTCCGTTGGCCAAGCAATTCTGGATTCGATAAATTTTACGGCTTTATTGGTGGAGAAACCAACCTTTGGGATCCTGTGATATTTGACGGAGTAACCAAAGTTCACAAAAAAGACACACCAAATTATCACTTTACAACAGACATGACCGATGAAGCGATTAAATGGGTAAAGTTTCAACAAGCAATGACGCCAGACAAACCATTTATGATTTATTATGCTCCGGGAGCTACACATGCTCCGCATCATGCACCGAAAGAATGGATTGAAAAATACAAAGGGAAGTTCGATGCCGGATGGGAACAATTGCGTCAAACGACCTTTGCAAAACAAAAAGAAATGGGCATCATTCCTAAGAATGCAAAACTTGCACCAA
Organism: uncultured Flavobacteriaceae bacterium; assembly: GCA_943789365.1. Taxonomy (GTDB): domain Bacteria; phylum Bacteroidota; class Bacteroidia; order Flavobacteriales; family Flavobacteriaceae; genus Flavicella. The sequence goes on from CALSTV010000001.1 coordinate 2,867,848, forward strand.
TGCCAACCGATATTCAGGAATGGGAAAAACTGAGTAAAAATGAAAAAGCACTGTTTGCCTTACAAATGGAAACCTTTGCAGGTTTTGCTGAACATACTGATAATGAGGTAGGAAGAATGGTAGATGCTATTGATGGAATAGGGGCCTTAGACAATACCTTGTTTATCTATATAATGGGAGATAATGGTTCTAGTGGTGAAGGAGGCTTGGAAGGTACTTTCAATGAATTGGTACATTTGAACGGAATATTTGATGAAGAAACCATCGATGGAATGCTTGCTAAAGCAGACGATTGGGGAGGGCCAAATTCATTCCCGCATATGGCGGCAGCATGGGCGGTTGCAACAGATGCACCTTTTACCTGGACCAAACAAATGGCAGCAGATTTTGGAGGTACCAGAAACTCAATGGTAATGCATTGGCCTAAAGGAATTAAGGCAAAAGGAGAAATTAGAGAACAATGGCACCATGTAAATGATGTTGCTGCAACTGTATTTGAGGCAACTGGAATTCCGGCCCCAAAATCAATTAATGGAGTCGAACAAATACCTTTAGATGGGGTTAGTATGCTTTACGCTGCAGACAATCCAACTGCTGAAGGACGTCATAAAGTACAGTATTTTGAAATGTTTGGAAATCGAGCGATCTACAGCAATGGTTGGATGGCACGTGTGATACACAGAGTTCCTTGGCAAAATGCACCCTTACATCCGCTAAAAGATGATGTATGGGAATTGTATAATATAGACGAAGATTTTAGTTTGGTAAACGATCTTGCAGCTAAACACCCAGAAAAATTAAAAGAATTGCAGGACTTATTTGAGAAAGAAGCCATTGCAAACAATGTATACCCATTAGACGATCGTGTTTTTGAACGTTTTAATGCTGCTATTGCAGGTCGACCTGATTTGATGGGAGATAGAAAATCTTTGACCCTAAGTAGCGGAATGGACGGTATTTTAGAAAATACCTTTTTAAATATTAAAAACAATTCAAAGACCATCGATGCCAATGTAAGCTTAAAAGGAAACGACAAAGGAATCATTCTTTGTCAGGGTGGAAAGTTTGGTGGATGGGCTCTGTTTATGAAGGATGGAAAGCCAGGATATACCTATAATTACTTTGGATTGCATAGATATACAATTCAGTCAAAAAAAGCCATTAAAAATTCGAATGCTGCTATTAAACTAGAATTTAAATACGATGGAGGCGGTGTAGGAAAAGGTGGACTAGCAACGCTCTATGTAGATGGGAAAAAAGTGGCTCAGGGAAGAGTAGATAAAACCCAGCCAGCTGTATTCTCCGCAGATGAGACTGCCGATGTAGGTAAAGATGATGCGACGCAAGTAGCAGATAAAGTTTTTAAAAATGTGAAAGATTCTGAATTTACGGGAGTTGTCAATAAAGTAACGATTAGCATTCCTAAATAGGATAAAATTAATGTTAACGAAAAAGGAGCAATTTATATTGCTCCTTTTTTTATGTCGCTAAGGTACCTTATGAGTTCCTTAGTTTAGAAGTAGCTTCTTAGTGACACTTCCTTTGTTAGTTTGCAATAACACGATATACATTCCTCTCGTGAAATTTCCGAGGAGAATGTGGGTCGTTGCTTCTTTGTTGTATACTAAAGAACCTATAGAATTGTATATTTTTATGTTTTCTATACTGAGGTTTGAATCTAAAGATTGAATTTGAAGTACGTTTTTAACAGGATTAGGAAACAAATGTATGTTTCTAGCAATTAATTCAGTATTTTCTATACCAGCAATATCCTCGTCATAAGTAGTCCAGGTGAGATTGTCTATGGCAATAGATTTGTTGGATTCCGTAGATGAATCGTTGCGCAGTGCAATAGAAACATCACCTGTTATAACAATATTTTCAACGGTGTAGGTATACAACTCGGTGCCTGTGTGCGCAAAATTGTCGATTACGTTACCGTTTATAATAAGTTGTAAGTTGCGTTCAACACCTGCGTCCCAAAGGTCTTTACAAGTTACCGAGAATGAGCCGATTCCTCCAGGAAGATTGTTTGCAAGTACACCTGTTTTTCCTGAGCGCATATAGATACATTTACTGCTGTCTATATAACCAGCAGTACTTTTGGCTTCGATGTTCCAAACAAAGCCATTGTCTCCCATATAGCTGTCTGAAACCCATCCCGTGAAAGGCATGTTTTCAAAAGTTTCGATATGTGTTATTGGGGAGCCTATTGGACTTACGGTTACCTGTGCATTCGCAACAAAATTTCCATCGGTGGTCGTTGCTGAAATTTGGACGGTCCCACTTGAAACACCTGTGACTATTCCATTCGTATTTACAGTGGCAATGCTTTCGTTTGAAGAAGACCAGGAAAAAGATTTGTCAATAGCATTACTTGGTAGCACTGTGGCGGTTAATTGTGCTGTTTGGTTTACCGTAATTTTTAGAATAGGAATGTCTATAGAGACACCTGTAACCTTACCTAAATCCAATAGCCAAGAAGGCAACCCTCCTAAACGATATGACAATTGCGCTTCGTATAAGGAAGTTTCATCTACATGTACTCCTGGCGATTCATTCTCTTGGTATTGCTTGTCTGTTCCAGAAATAGATTGAGATGTGTCTTCTGAGATGCTAAATCCTACCAGCCCCGAAACTATTGGAGGGATTATTTTTGCGTAGGTATAATTATTTCGCCAAAATTCAAAATTGGTATTTGTATAGCCGATACCTTCAAAGTTCCATACTACCAAATGGCGTAAGTGATTGGGTTGATTGGATTCTGCTCCTCCGTAATTAAAACCTAAACCACCAACACAAGCATCAATCAAATTGGCTCTGGGTTGGCTCGCATGAATTTCTATACCCGAATTGCCATTGGTAGGCATTTCATTGCGCCATAACACATTTCCTATAGAAGACCCCGCAACTCCGCAATTGTGATGTACACCAATGGAATTGTCCTTGTTCAAACCAATAAGATTGCCCGTTCCTAGATTAGCAGAAATAAATGCATGGCCTGGGTTCCCTTCATATTCGTTCATAAGAGCTGAGCATGAACTTGAAAGTTTGATACTAGCAGCGTTGCTTACATCGGAAAAATGCACATTGTAAATCCATCCGTTGGCAACCATTTGAAATTGAATGGCACTCCAACCTGAATCGTCTTGGAAAGACCTATGATGTTCAAATTCTTGCGTAAAACCACCTCGATAGTTTAAATCTTGAATACCCACTTCTTCAATGAATGTTATTTTTTCCAAATACCAATTGTAATTGATGTCTATAGTCTTGTGTATTGGTTCTTTAAATGTGACCGTATTTCCGCTAATAGCTTCAATTTTATGAAACTCCCATGTGTTTATATCTGCGGCAATACTTGTGTATTCAGGAACCACGGCATATGGAAAAAATTCAGAAGCAAGTAATGTTGGATCGTTGTCCGAAAGTTTTAAGCTTACCCAATCACCAACCTTTAGTTTAGAAGTACTTGCTACCTGAACGGAGAAACTTTCGCGTGTGGCATTGGCGCTAATTGTGGTTAATAGAGGACGAGAACTGTATGTTGGTCTAAATTGAATTAAATAAGGACAACTGTACAGTTTTTCGAGGTCAGTAGGGTTGGTATATTCATTCTGAACTAAGGTGGTACCGTCGGGACCCGATCCACTCCCTTTTAAGATGATATTCCCTTTTCGAATATAGATGACCTCGTCTATATCGTCGGTAGTTTCATTGATTAAAAATTCTCCAGGAGGAAAAAATACAATTCCAGAACCGTTTGTTTCGGCGGCAGAAATTGCGGCCATCACTGCTGTTTTGTCTGAAATATTGTCATTAGGAATTGCACCGTATTGAGTAACGTCAAAGATACTGTGTGAAGGACTTGGAATACCTGCTTCGCCATAATGATAACCAGCAAAGCCAAAATTTGGTAAAATGGGCTCTGAATCCTGTTGTTGCGCTTGTACCCAATCATCAAACAAGGCGCTAGGATTGTTTTGTGCTCCAACTGTAAAAACAGAAAATAAAATTAGGTAAACTAACGTATTTTGTAAATAGGAGGGTAGTGTCATTGCTTATTTTTTAATCGATGATTGAGTTGTGTTTGGTATAATGAACGCATTGGTTTATCGCTATTTAAACCTTCAACATATATCCAATTATCTTTTCGGTCATTTGTGTTGTGTTCAATACTGAGCTTTTGTGTTGAATTGGAGTTTCTAATTCCAATGATATTACTTCTGAGGTATTGTTTGTGGCAATCGATATGCAGTTTGTTATTAAATTTTTTGGGATCTCTCCAGATCCAAGAATAAAAAATTTCATTGAAATCACCATCCTTCCAACCTGTTATTTCTAGGTTCCAAAAAGTATTGTGTTCTCCGGCATGTGGTAAGTTTTGTGGAGCACCACCTCCTGCAATTTTTTCAACCGTGTTTATGTTTTCGAAAAGGTTGTACATAGGCGGACAGAATCCAGGACTCGCGATGCCATGTAAATCTATGGTACTTGGGTGTTTATAGTATATGTTCCTAAAAACATTTCCAAAAGAGCAGCCTTCTAAACTAGGGCCATGGGTTACTTTTGAATCTACGGTTATGTTTTGAACGAGATTGTCTGAAGCATGATACATTTTTGGAGAATAATGACCTTCCTTACCCGTAATTCGAACATTTTGAATGGTCACATTTCGACTGTTGACCAAATGGGTAGTTTGTGTATAATTATCGATATGAATGTCTTGAATCCACCCCTGTGAAACGCGGTGCAAGTTAATGGCACCCCAACCGTAATCCATTTCTCGGTTGCCGTGATGTGTATAGTTGCCATCCCAAGAAGATTCAAATCTAAACTTTTCAATCCCTATGTTTTTTAACATGGGGATAATTGAAATTTTTGGGGCATATTCGATGCCAATTTCTCTTCGTGTTGGTTGTTTTAAAAGGATATGTTTAGCGTCAATAATACGCTCTATTTCAACAGCCCATTGAAAGGAATTAGCTCTTTGAATACCTGCTTCTGTATAACTTTTTTGAAAAGGTTCAAATGCTAGCGGCTGCATCAAATCGTTTATTAGATTGCCTTCGTTAGTAGTGTTTTGCATACTGATGAGAATGCAGGTACCATGAGATAAACCTGAGGTATTGTCTACTGTTATGACGTTTTTTCCGGCCGGAATTGTTTTTTCGATTGGTGCATGCACTTCTAAATCCTCTACAGAAAAAAAACGATCTGTCCCATGGAGGTTAAGCCCTGAATGAAAAACAAAAGGTGACAACCAAGGACTGTTTTCTTCAGACTGATTTGTAGGTGTACTGCTGTAAATTATAGTGCCATCTACTCCAGAACCTGCCCCTCTTAAAACAAGGTTGCTATGGTTGATTTTTACAATATCTGTCTTTGTACTGTCGCTGTTTACCATAAACTTTCCTTTTGGGAAAAGTATGAGTCCACCTCCTTTTAAGCCTGCCGTTTCCAGTGCTTGGTTGATGGCGGCTGTATCGTCCTTTCCGTCGTTTGGAATAGCGCCAAAATCTATAACATGGTACGTTTTATTAAAATGCGTAGGAATAGAAACTTCACCATAGGCATAACCAGCATATGAATAATCTGGAAGTCCAGAAGTAATTCCAACTTTTTTAAATGCTTTAAGTATCTCAGGCTCCCATTTATTTGTCTTACTACAAGACATACAAAACGAAAGAAATAATAGGATATGGAAATACTTTAGTTTCATTGCTGTTGTTTTATTTTTTCATTGCGTGCAAAGTCATACCAGATTTTTAGCTGACTTCTCACGTGTAACAGCGCACTCCTCAATCTGCACTGTTCTCCAAACACGCCTTACTTCTCTTTAGGATAGACAATGAGATCGTCATATTTTCTTTGTTGATACCAAGGGTCGTTTGTTTTTTTTAACTGTTTTCCTAGGTCAACAAGAAGTTTCTTTGCGAGTTCAGGAACTTCTTTGAGTTCTATTTTATGCAACTGGTAAGGGTCGTTTATATTGTCGTATACAAATGCTTTGGCTATTTTTTTTCCTTTTCTTTTGTCCCATTGCTTTTTGTCTTCCTGTAAACAAAGGGTATACTTTTCGGAATATAGACCTCTGGAATTGCCCAACATTAATAAGATGTTTTCAGGTTTTTCAATATTCGATGTTTTTGGATTTTGCAGTAAATTTGAAAAGTCGGTTCCTTCAATATCCGCTGGAATGTTATTGGAAAGACCAGCCAATCCCATAGCGGTTGGTAATACGTCGGGAACACTGAGGAGTACATCCGTAATTCCAGGAGTCAAACCTTTTGGCCAATGTACGATAAAAGGGATTGCCATGGCTTCTAATTCAATTACATTTTTTCCTTCCAGTCCATGACTTCCTAACATTTCTCCGTGGTCAGAACTAAAAATAACAATGGTGTTTTCTAAGGCGCCCATGCGTTTTAATTCATCAATGACCAGACCTATGTATTTGTCGGAACTCGTGACATTGGCGTAATAGTGACGTGCGTATTTTGCAACTTCTTTGTCTGCGTTTTTACGGACGATCATGGCATCGTCAATTTCTGGGAATTTATCGGTGTCGTAATGCGCATGGAGGGCATCCATGTCTGTGTTTTTTTCATCCCAAGGGTTGTGTGGAGGATTCATAGACCATATCATACAGAATGGTTTGTCGGAATCTCGTTGCCCATTTTTGTTTTGCAAATAGTCAATGATGATATTCGCTTCATTCTTAGGTGAAAATATTTTTGGCAAATGCAGTTCTCCATCTTTTTTACCAGCAATGGTTGCTGGGTCGTTGGAATAGATGTGTGGATTGTAATGTTCGTCTTTTAAAGCTTGGTAGAAGTATTCAATATTATGACGTGGTTTACCGGTTGGAATATAAGTGTCGTAACGATTTACATGATGCCCACCCGGCGCTTTCGTAGTGCCAACATAAGTTCCGTTTTTATCAAATACTGGATCGTTTTTTAACCAATGACATTTTCCAAAATACGAAGTGTTGTATCCCGCCTTATAGAATAAGTCTGGTATGGTGCCAATATCGTCTCTTAAGCTTTCGTTCCTTCCAATTCGGCAATTGTTCCATATTCCGTTTTGTTCTGGGTATCTACCAGACATAAGCATCCCTCTGTACGGACTGCATAAGGGGAAATTGCTAATCGCATTGGTAAAAACAACTCCGTTTTTTGCTAACATATCCATGGTAGGGGTCACCACAGGATCTGGTTTTCCTACAACGTGTTTTTTATATGGGGCTTCAGACCAAAAACCAGCACTATATCTTCTTAATTGATCAGGAAAGATGATGAGTACATTCGGTTTTTTTGAAGGGGTTTTTGTCAGTTCTTTTTTTTGACCTGTGCATGCTATGCTGAGGGCAGAGAATAATCCGAGAAGAATATGTGATGCTTTCATTAGAATGGGTGTAAAATTAAGAAGCATGGGCGAACCCATGCTTTTTGTACTATGAGTTTTTGAATAAAATTTACTCAACCATTAAGTAGGAAGCTACTTTTGGTGATTGTTCTTTTGAAGGTGCCATAGCACTAACTCTGTTAAAGTTTGTGTTCATCAAAGCCAAGGTCACTTTTCTATCTTTTTTACCATCGAACAAAGTACTCAGTTCTTTAGCATCCAATTCGATTGTCAATTTTTGGTTTTTACCATCTTTAGATTGAGGGACTTCCAAACTACCAAGCATTTCGCCAGGTTCTAAAGCATCTGACCAAGTGATAGACAATTCTCTCCATTTGTCATTTTCAACGGCAAATACTTCAAGGTTGAATGTTGCATCTGGATGCTCTTCATTGATATATACCTTCAAAGGAATGTGTAAGGTTGCTTTGTTTACTGATTTCATCTTCTTCGGTAGCTCAAATTTCAAATAAGTGATTCTAGAGTATTTGTCGTTGTCTTGAGATTTATAGATCCTTAAGTTTTTAGGTTTTGATTCACCCATGGCTGTGTCTTCTGTCTCTCCACCTTGAATAAATGCATCTTCTTTGACCATTATTTTCTTTTGTGCTTGGGCATTAGCACTGAATAAAAAGGTGATTGCTAAGATTGTAAGAATGTTTTTCATGATTGTGTTATTTTGTGTTTGTTATTGTTTTTTAGTTCTCTAGTTCTTTGGTTTTCCTCCTTCGCTTTGCTACGGCGGACAGGTTTGGTTTTCTAGTTTTTAAGTCTTTATATCCAAATCTATTTCCAATTGTCCATTATCAATTATCCATTGCTTTCTAGCCTTGGGTTTTCAACAATTTGCCTGCCAGTAGATTACATAGTTCCCTTTCGAATTTACTTATAGTCAAGCATCCATTCCGGCAGTTTTCCTAACCTCAGTTTTAATTGTTCTTCAAACAAGGATGTTGGTTTTACAGGTGTTCCTACACTTTCAAGGACCTGTACTTCGTCTTCGTTGAATGTGATCTCAGTACCATGAAAACCTACAATTATGGGGGGTACGATTCTCCAATACCAAGAGTCTGTTGCTACAAACCTAAAGTCTGATATTGGTGGGCTTGTAGCTTTGTAATTCCACAGCACCAAATAGCGGCCATGATTGGGTAGGTTTTGTCTCGCTCCACCTGCTCTTCCTACAAAAAAACCACCTTCAATATTGTCAAATAATGTACAACGCGGTTGTGATGCGTGCGATTCGAATGAGGTATGTGCTGGGTACTTGCAATTCCATACCACCGTTGCAGAGGTGCTGCCTCCACCTACACCCACGGCATGGTGCATTCCGGCTAAATCATTTACATTGGCAATAAGAATTCCTGTAGAGCCTCCACCTGCATCAACGGCGCTATGACCAATACTACCTTCAATTTTTATATCTATGGCTGTACTATAAGCTGCTTGCGAAAAGGCAACGGCATTGGTAACGTTTTTAAATGTACAGTTGCGTACCCAAGAATTAACGGCTCTAGATACTTTTAGGATGCCCCAACCACTATCGTCTTCTGCCGATCTGTGATGCACGAATTCTTTTGTCCAATTGGCTTCAAATCGTATGTTTTCAAAACCGAGTCCTTCAGAATGTGCATAGTTGTACAATTTCCAACCATGTCGTTGTTTGATGTCGTAATGGATAGGCTCTTTAAAAGTAACTACTTTTCCTTTGATAGAAGCAATTTGATGACGTTCGTTTACCTGAACCCCTTTGTTGAGAATGGTTTTCCATGCATCTTCAACTTGTAATGGTTCTGTATCGTAGGAAATCAAATCTTTGTCGTTATTGATGACTTTCAGGATAACCCATTTTCCAACTTTTAGTTTGGACGGGTTTTTAACTGTAATTTTATAAGTCTCTCTTTTACTGTTAGATGTTACATCCGTTAAAAAGTGATCACCGCCACCAGCACTGGTTTGGATGGCCATTGGGCAGGAGTACATTTTTTTAGGGTCTTTAGGAGGTAAATCGTTTTCAAAAAAGAGAATTGAACCATCTTCGCCGTCACCTTCTCCTCTAAAAACAATGTTTGAAGATTTGATGATAATTGGGTTTTGGTCGTCTTTTTTGGTGTTGATATAGTATTTTCCTTTTGGAAAGTATACAATACCTTCTTTGTTTTTTATAGCTGCTGCAATTGCTTTTTGAATGGCTTTTTTGTCAGATTTGTTATCCGATCCGTCAGCTCCGTATTTGGTTACATCAAAAACTTTATAGTCTACATCGGGAATACCAACTTCGCTATATTTATAACCAGCATAGGAGAAATTTGGTAAAATGGCCTCTTTTCCTTTTTTATGTGCTTTTATATAATCTTCCCATACAGCACTTTCTTGTGCTTGTACAGTACAAAATGCTAATAATAATAATAATAATATGAACAGGGCTTTATTTTTCAAATCAAAAAAAATTAAATTTATTTCTACTTTCTACTTTCTACTTTCTGTTTTCTAATTCTTTATACCTAACCAGTGCCTCTAAATAGTAATAGTCGGCGTAGTTTAAAGGTACGTCAATTTCGTTATTGTGTGGAATACTACCAACACTATGCATAAGAACAAAGTGTTTGTTTTCTCCCAGTTTAGCGGTGTATGCAGGAGAAGCCAAAGAATTCATGATTTTATCAATTCCTGCTCTGTAGGAAGTCTTTGAGTATCCATCGAGTTCAATCAATGCAGATGCAGTAACTGCTGCTGCCGAAGCATCTCTTGGTTCATTAGGAATATTAGGCGCATTATAATCCCAATAAGGAATGCCATCTTCTGGAGTTCCCTCATAATTTAGGATATAGTTTGCAATTTTTTCTGCCATTGCCAAATAGGCAGGGTCTTTTGTGTATCTGTAACAGAGGGTGTAGCCATAGATTCCCCAAGCCTGACCTCTGGCCCAAGAGCTTTCATGCGCATACCCTTGAGCTGTATTTCTATTTCTTACGGCACCGGTTTCTGGATCATAATCGATCACATGGTAAGAACTATTGTCGGGGCGAAAGTGATGTTTCATTGTCGTATTGGCATGTGCGATGGCAACATTTTTATACTTGTCATCTCCTGTAAGTTTTGACAGTTCAAATAATAATTCTAAATTCATCATATTGTCAATAATTACGGGGTATTTCCATCCTCTTGTAGATTGCCATCCTTTGTCTACATCCCAGCTTTTGATACATCCTACATTTGGATTGAAGCGTGTAATCAATGAATTTCCGGCGGTAATCATAACTTCTTTAAAAGCCTCATTTCCTGTTAAACGATATCCATTTCCATAAGAACAGTTAAATACAAAACCTAAATCGTGATTGGTCAATCGGAGTTTTTGATTTTCAAATATCGCTTGAAATTTCTCCGCAGCCATTCTCCATTTTTCGTCTTTTGTCAATTCGTATAAATACCAAGAACTTCCTGGGTAGAATCCTTCTGTCCAGTCGAAGTTTTTATGTATCCAATGCATTTCACCGTCGGCAGTAAGCGTTCTTGGAATGTTGTTTGCAGCTTCTGCATCTTTTAATAATAAAGACAATTGCTTTTCAGAAAATTCAATTTGTCTATCCGTCTGGGTTTTAGTTTCGCTCGTTGCCATGCAAGAAAAAAGCAAGATTGCAATAGACAGAGTACATAGGAGTTTCATTGTTTTCATAGGTATATATGATATAGTAATGTTGTCAGTTTTTAACCACTGTGGTTAACTGAGTGCAAGTTCTCTATTATTTCTCTTTTTAAAGGGGGAGTCTGCGGTCTACAGAAGGGGGGATATTGAATAAATACTGTTGCATTGTACCCTGTTTATCTGTTTTCGTGATGTTTCAGGGTTGAAAAACAGTCTAGTAGCTTTTGTTTTGCCAAAGTCATCGTCAGCGTCAAAATCAAAAGTCAAAAGACGAAAGAGGCAGCAGGTAGCCGATAGCAGGTAGCAGGTTTCAAGTCAACGTCTGAGTTTAAGTCTGAGTCATCGTCAGTGTCACTTTAGAACCTGTGCTATGGTTTCTTTTAAATGCGGAAGAACTTCTTTTGGAAACCATTTGTTCTTGGCTTGCCATATATTGTTTCTAGGTGAGGGGTGGGGTAGCACAAAATAGTGGGGTAAATAGCTTTTATAATTTTGTACGCGTTTTGTGAGTGTTTGTTTATTTGTTGTAGGTAGGTGATAATCTTGAGCATATTTTCCAATAAGTAGTATTAATTTTACTTGTTTCATTTCTTTAAGTAGCAGCTCGTGCCAAGCTGGAGCACATTCTTTTCTTGGCGGATTGTCTCCAGATTTCCCTCTTCCGGGATAACAAAAGCCCATAGGCATAATGCCGATTTTTTTTGAATCGTAAAAGTCTGCTTTTGAAATTCCCATCCATGTTCTCAAATTTTCACCACTTTTGTCGTTCCAAGCAATCCCAGTGTTATGAACGGCAAGTCCAGGAGCTTGTCCAATGATAATTATTTTACTTTCACTAGATAAGGATACAACAGGTCTGGGACCTAAGGGTAGATGGTTTGCGCAAAGGTGGCAGTTTTTTATATCGTGAAGTAGTTTGTCCATTGAAGGTTTGTTCGCTATTTATTTGTTTAAAATACAACAAAATATCCTAAAGTAAAATGTCATAGGTTTCATAAAAAAGCCACCTATCGAAGTGGTAGGTGGCTTATGATTTGCTTTTGGTTTAATTTATTTTCTAATGAGTGGTATGGTTTTAATTTCAGTACTACCAATGAGTCGGATATAATACATACCTGCCGGAACTTGCGAAAAGCTTGGTGAGAATGTAAGTTCTGAATTTCCTTCTGTGTTTTTACTAAGTACCAACCTACCATGCGTATCGTACATTTCGATTCTAGAGATAATAGGGGCTATTAATACGTGCAGTTCATTGTGAAAAGGATTTGGATATATTTTTGTTGTCACAATGGATTCTTCCACAACTTCTTCCTTGATTTTAGTAGCTTCTTTACTGCCGCTCTGAGTGGAATATGGGGTCCAGGACAAATCATCGAGGGCTATGGATTTGTTAGTGTTTGTAGGTGAGGCATTTTTAATTCCTAAAGTAAATGTGCCAGCAATGTTGATGTCTTCTACCGTGTAGGTATATATCTCTGAGCCTGTATGGGTAAAGGTATCCACAACGTTTCCATTGACGAGTAGTTCTATGGTACGTTCAACACCGGTGTCCCATAAATCTTTACAAGTCACTGTGAAAGTGCCGATTCCTCCAGGGATGTTTCCAGATTGTGCCCCTACTTTTCCAGAGCGCATATAAATATCTTTGGAACCATTTATATAGCCAGAAGTACTTTTGGAATTGAGTGTCCAAACAAAACCATTGTCTCCAGTATAAGTTTCTGTACTCCAGCCGGTAATGGTAGTGTTTTCAAAAGTTTCAGTGGCGCCAACAGCAATTTCACAACTGGCAGTAAGACCGCCATCGGTGGTGCTGGCAGTTATGATGGCGATACCTGTAGAAATTCCCGTAACCAGTCCATTTGAACTTACGGTTACAATGGAGGTATCACTAGAACTCCATGAAACCGAAGAGTCTGCTGCATAACTTGGGTATACTGTTTCATTTAACGTTGTGGTGTCACCAATTTGAAGCGACGCATTTGCGGGAATTTCTACAGATGCTGGGTGAAATGGAGTGTAACTCGTCCATGTCAAATTGTCGAAAGCAACGGATTTATTGGAACCGGTAGGTGAGGCATTTTTGATAGCAAGGGTAAAGTCTCCTTCAATATCAATATTGTTTACATCAAAAGAATATATTTCGGTTCCACTATGTGTCATAGATCCTACAACCGAACCATTTATTATTAATTCTAAATTTCGATCTACACCAGAATCCCATAAGTTCTTACACTTAACAGAAAAAGAGGAAATTCCCCCTGAAATCGTTGCTGAGGTTGCCCCGGTTTTTCCAGACTGGACATAGATGTTTTTTGAAGTGTCAATATAGCCTGAAGTACTTTTAGCTACCAAGGTCCAATCGATGTTGTTGTTACCTGTATAGGTTTCAGTAGACCAACCGGTAATCGTCGTGTTTTCAAAAGTTTCTGTTCTTAAAGCAGATTCAATCCAAATTGGCAGTGCTCCTAATCTATGCGTCAATTGGGCTTCATACAAAGAGGTTTCGTCAACATGAGTACCTGGAGATTCATTTTCTTGGTACTGTTTGTCGGTTCCTGAAATTGATTGCGAAGTGTCTTCTGAGATGGTAAAACCGACCAAGCCAGAAACGATAGGAGGAATAATTTTAGCATAGGTATAATTGTTTCTCCAAAACTCAAAATTGGTATCTACATAGCCCTTTCCTTCGAAATTCCATAAGACTAAATGTCTAAGGTGATTCGGCTGATTGGATACGGAACCTCCATAATTCATGCCCAATCCACCTTTACAAGCATCAATTAAGTTGGCTCTTGGCTGGTTGGCATGAATTTCTGTTCCGCTGTTGCCATCTGTTGGCATTTCATTTCTCCAAAGTGTATTTCCAATGGAAGGACCGCTTACACCGCAACCGTGATGTATTCCTGTTGAATTGTCAGTGTTTAAACCAATCAAACAACCTGTAGACGCATTTGCGGAGATAAATGCATGTCCTGGATTTCCATAATAATTGTTTTGAATTGCTGAAGAATATCCGGTAAGTTTAAGTTGGGCTGCATTGCTCATTTGTGTAAAATAGACATTGCTAATCCAGCCATTTGCGACTTGATTGAATTCAATGCCACTCCATCCTGAGTCTTGTTGCCAACCAGAATGATGTACAAAAGAAGTATCCATTCCCCCTTCGTAATTCAGGTCTTGTATGCCTACTTCTTCAATTACCGGAAAGGTTTCAAGATTCCAGTCATAGCTGCTGTCGATTGTTTTATGAATGGGTTCTACAAAAGTAATTGTATTGCCATTAATAGCTTCCACTTTATGAATTTCCCAAGTTTTTACCTCAGCCGCAATGGAAGTATAGGACGCAACAACTGCATATGGAGCAAATTCTGCAGCAATTAAATTGGTGTCGTTGTCAGAAAGTTTGAGACGCACCCATTGTCCTACACTAATACCTGTTGTGCTAGCCACTTGTACATCATAGGTCTCTCTCGTAGCATTGGCAGTAATATTTGTAATATGTGTTCTGTTGGTGCTACTGGGTTTGAACTGGATAAGGTATGGACAGGTCCAATAGTTATTTGGGTTGGTAGGATTGGTATAGCTGGTTTGAATAAGTGTTGTTCCACCAGCTCCAGAACCACTCCCTTTGAGTACAACATTGCTTTTGCTAATGCGTATGATTTCATCCACGTCGTCTGAAGTTTCGTTGATATGAAATTCACCAGGTGGAAAGAATACAATTCCTCCAGATGGGTTGAGTTCTGCTGCGGCAATGGCGGCAAGAATAGCGTCCTTGTCAGAGTTGCCATCATCTGCTACAGCACCATAAGCCGTATCGGTAACATTGTAGACCGTTTGGCTAAAGGAAGTAGGAAGCCCAATTTCGCCGTTGTGATATCCGGCATAACTGAAATTTGGCAGAATGGGTTCTGTGCCACTTTCCAAAGAAGATACCCAGTTTTTTAACAGTTGACTGGGGTTGCTCTGCGCATAATTGCAGAAGCTGTGCAGCGTACAAACAATGAGTACAAACACAGGTAGTTTTTTGTAATTTATCATGTTATTTGGTTTTAAATGAATGGGTTAGATTCATTGGTTTCTCCAAATTTGATAAATATAGGAAGTCCCTAATAGGGGGAAAATGTTCTAATAAGAGGGGGAGATTGTGTAAAAATGCTGGTTACTAAGGGGGTAACTGTTTGTCGTTTTTATGTTCCAATTGTGAGCACATTTAAGGTATGCAAATAAACCATAATTGCTATGTGTTTTACCATGTCTAGTTCAACTAAAGTAGAGGTGTAAATAGAAAAGAAAAAGGATGTATATTTACCAAGGTGTAGTGAAAAGATCTTGTGACGATATTGCAGTATTGCTAGGCAAAACCACTTTTCGTAGAAATTTACTGTCTTTGGTTTTTTTGCACCATTCGTATAAATGAGACCTGTAGATATCTAGTGTTTTTTGATGTCTTTTATCTTTTGCCAAGTTGTCCATTTCAAAGGGGTCTTTTTCGAGATCGAAAAGTTGTTCTTTGTTTTTACCCCAATTATAGAGCACATACTTATATTTTTTTGAAATGACAGCTCTTCCTATTGTTCCTAAAGCTTGCTTTCCTTCAAACTTTGTTTCTACAACCACAAAATCGCGCTTCGTTTCTTTTAGTTTACCTTCAAATAGCGACTTTAGACTTTCACCTGGCAGCGTTTCATTTACAAGAACGTCGGCATAATCACAAATAGTAGGGTAAAGGTCTATACCGTTTGAAATTAATGCCGAGTTTGCTTTTTTTGATTTTTTAATTGTTCCGGGATAGCTCACAATAAAAGGAACTTTGGTTGTTTCCTGAAACAGTGCCGTTTTTTGATTCCATCCGTGAGCAGCATTTCCGTCTCCGTGATCTGAGGTGAATAGAATAAGTGTGTTTTGTCGAATGCCTGCAGCATCGATTGCATCAATGATTTTTCCAATTTCGACATCTACTTTTTCAACCAGTTGATAGTACGCATAAAGGTATTGTCTCCAATCTGCTTCAGAATAATGTGCTGTTGGATATACTTTTTTATTGGCTTCTTGCTCCCAAGTCAGTACTTCTGGAAAATCTTTTGATTTTTTAAAGTTTACGGGAAGTTGCGGTGTTTTTGCTAATTCTACTGCTGGAATATTTCCGTAGGGAAGGGGTTCATCTCGTGCCCATTCGCAAATGTTATGAGGGTTATCGAAAGAAACCACTAAAAAGAAAGGGTTTTCGGTTTTTTTCTTAGCGTTTATATATTCGATGCTTTTTTCAGCGAGTCCAATATCTCCCATTGGTGCAATAAATTCAAAGCCGTTTCCGGTCACCATACTGTGTTCATGTGCATGCCATTTTCCTCCATAGGCACAGTCATATCCGACATGACTTAGAACGTTTCCAATCACATGTTCTTTTTCTCCGGGGTTGAGATGATTGTCACCCTCTTTATTAGAGTTTACGCCTAAGTTATGTGGCATTTTTCCAGTAAACATACTCGATCTGGATGGGGTACAAAGTGGAAAGGTAACATAGGCATTATCGAAACGTATACCACTTTTAGCAAGTTTATCTAGGTTGGGAGTTTTTACAGGGTGTTTTCCAACGAAACCTATAGCGTCGGCTTTGTGTTGATCGGTGAGGATAAGTACAATATTCGGACGTTCATTTTTTTGTGCAATTGTGTAATTTGGACTTAAAAAAGAAAGTAATACGAACGCGACAATACTCGTGTTTTGAATGTGCTTTAGCGCCAATTTAATATTCATACTTACTAAAATTTGATATGTAGTTCTTTTGTGTTGTTTTGCGAGGCAACGTTGTGCTTTATGAGTTGCTTTTGATCAGTGTCGGGGTCACTTACAACGATAGTGTATTTTCCATTTTTCAATACTTTAGGTTGAAACGAAGTATCTTTGAGTCGCAGTGTATATACAATTTCGTTCTCAAGCTCATCTATTATTTGCAACACAGGTTTCGACATTCCTGTAACATGAATGGTTGGTAAATAGGCTTTTGCATTTTTTCCAAAGTTATCTAGTTGATTTACAGTAATGGGCCAACCGTCGTATTGTTCAGTATCTCCTTCTGAAGGTTTTGATCCTCGAGGCCAGCATTCCAAAACGATATCTCTCGTTTGTTTGTGCATTTTTACAAGTCCATAACCCGCTGCTCTGTCGTAAAGTTTTGCAGGTTTTAAGCCTGTATATAATGGGTTTGAAATTGCTTGAACCGTAAATTTATTTCCAAATCCATCCTTAAAATCACCAGTGTATTTAGGTGCTTTCGTTGCTCTGTTTTTACCAGGAGTTTGCGGATACCATCTTCTAGGCCAGTAGTTGGATATGGATGGAACGCAAAAAGCATAACCACTGTCGTTCCAATTATCTACTCCGTATTGAATGGTACTCCCTAGGTGTTGGTCACCCGCTAGGTGAAATGCAAATCCTTTACGTATGGTTTTAACGGCTTTGTTTCTACCCGTTTGTGGCCATCCGTTCGAGTCTAAGTCACCTACGGGCTGATCGTCTGGCGGATAGTCTCCTTTTTTCACGATTCTCAAGGTTGGTACGACCACATCAGAAAGTGCTGCTTTGGGTAGGGTAGCGACGTTTGCAAAGATGGTTTGTGATAATACTATCTTCATTTCTGCACCGGCACTCCAGTCAGAAGCCCAATCTTCTAAAAATGTTAATTGACGTTCCCCTAGTAATTTTGCACCGGGAACATCGCCGTATTTCTCGATATTGAATTTCTTGTTTTCCGGCCAACCATTTACAATGCCTGCTTTTGGAAGTAGTGCTTTTGGTGCCGATTTAAATTTTCTGTCTTCCAAAATTGCAAAGCTCACTTTTCCGTAATTCATAGAGGTGTAGTATACACCAATTCCTTGTTTTACGGGGGTTGGGTCGTATGGATCGGGGAGGTGACTGGTTTGTGTACGTTCTACCATTTTAACCCATTCTGCTGGCATACGATAGCCACCACTGTCTTGAATGTGTTTTCTATGTCCGGTATTGATCAGTGTTTTTCTACCTCCTTCACCCCAAATATTTCCCATATAAACATCGTGGTCGTCGGTAATGCATACGGTTGGTCTGTCTTTTAACAAGTCACGATATGCCCATCCAAATAGATACCATTTTCTTAAATAATCAAGTTTTGAGGGGGCTAATGGTTCGAGTTGAATATAATATCCACCTACTTCTTCATAAATCTGGTCTCCAGAGAAAAAGAGAACATCTGGGTTTTGATATTGTACTTCGTTAAAAATGTCTGAGTTTGGAAAACCCAAATCATTATTACCTGTAAAACCGGCTATGACAAGTTCTTCTTTGTCAATTGGATTTTTTCTGAAAGTACCTTCCCAATAACAGTCCTTTGTTTTCTTATCTGCAATTTCAAGGTTGTAGACCAAACGGTATTGGATGTCTTTGGTGTCATTCCAATTTTCAAGCACAAAAGTTGCTGTTCGCGCATCTTTGTCGATAGGTGCTTCGCTAATTTTTTTCCAGTTCCCTTGTTCTTTTATTTCTAAGCTAACTTTTTTTGTAGGGTGATCTACAGGCACCATTTGGGCGGTTAGTTTTACTTTTTTTCTACTCATGGTATATTGAGAGAAAAGAATGGGACCGTAGTGTTGTTTGTCTTTTTTAACAACTTTGGTACCTTTGATACTCCAATCTTTAAACCAAACACTTTTTTGGTAGTTGCGTTCTGTAGATTCGCTGGCAAAATGACTAACGAGAACCAAATCGCCTATTAATTTTTCTGCAGCTATTTGTTTTTTTGAGATTTGGGATAATAGTTTTCCAGTATCGCTGTCCAACAAAGACAGTTTAATAGTATAACTTCCATTTTCAGGAGCTAGTGTCACTTTTAGGTCTACGCTATTTTGAAGCGCTTGCATTACTGAATTGTTGCTATTATTTCTATTGGTTTGTTCAATAAATAAGGCTCCGTTAGTACCGACTCCCACATCGAGACCTTTTCCAAATACGGCATGGTTTCTATAATCGTCGAATTCTCCTTGTGCGCCAATACAAAAACCAACCCAGCTGTTTTCTTTGTGTTTGTTTTTACCGAGTAGTCCAAGTGTCACTTGCATCTCTAAAGTACCTGATTGATTTCCAAGTTGACGAGTTAAATGGTGAATGTTTCTAAGTTCATTAGCGACCAAGCATTCGATTCTGTCGTTGTCAACTTGCCAATCTTGTAATGGGTTTGCCCAATATTCGGGACCTATCCAGGTTCGTTTTTCAATGTCTGTAAAGTTACTTACAAAATAATCTGGTTTTTTGTTTTCTACACACTCAACCAAAGTGGCAACAGCCACAATAACTATAAAAAAGCTGGTGAATATTTTAATTTTTCTTTTCATATTAAAGTATTTGAGTAGTGTTTCTAATGGTTTATATAAACTTTAAAGTGCTTCTTTTCAGGGAAGCACTTTAATTTTTTCATTAAAGAAATTTTGTTGTTGCTACCATTCTGGTTTTTGATCAAGTAAGTTGTTAATGTTTACTTCTTGTTGTGGGTAGGGCAATGACATATGTTTTGTCTCATCAAAGAATTGTCCTGATCTTAAAAATGCGTTGTGATTTTCATTTGTCGGACTGTAATCTGGGTTTCCAATGATGGTGGCGTTTAATAAGTCTAATTTTGTACCTAAGAGTTCCCAACGGATTAAGTCGCGTTTACGAAGTCCTTCATAACACAATTCACGTAAGCGTTCGTCTACCAATTCGTTAAAAAACAATTCTGTTGAAGCTACTACACCGGCACGTCCGGTTGCTTCTATAGGGATTAGTCCTGCGCGTGCTCTAACCTCATCTAAATATCCAATTGCCGTGGCTGTTGGACCGTTTAGTTCATTTTCTACTTCTGCCGCCATCAACAAAATGTCTGAATATCTGAGTACAGGGAAGTTTACACCTGTAAAATTTCTATTGGGTGTTGGATTGGCTTCTAATAAAATATAAGGCTCAATTTCACCTTCTTCTGGTGTGATGTCTAAATCATCATAATTTGCAGGTTCCCAACGTTTGAATTTTCCTGGGCAATAGTTAGATGCTAGTGTGCTGGTTACACGTTTTGCGTCACCACTTCCTGTATATTGCATTTCTGGAAGATTCCACAGTAAACGCAATTGGTCATTGTTTGCGGTGTATAAATCTTTTAATAACGGACTTGCGTTTTCCATAGCATAGGCACCTGGGTATCCGTCGTTTCCTCCTCCAAAAGAAAAGGCAAGACCATTTAAACCTCCAATTCTACCATGGGCATCTATTCCTGTTTCTCTTAAATATCTAAAGGAGATTTCAAAAATGGATTCGTTGGTGTCGTACCTATTTTCAATATAGCTTAAGAAATGATCCCTGTAAGCATCTTTTGTTACTACAAGTTTAGGTCCATCTCCATTGTCGACAAATTCGAATTCGGAGGTGTCCATCACGAACTGTCCTGAGTTGATAACAATTTCGCATTGTTCTAGTGCTAAGGCGTATTTGCTCGCGTCTTTCATTGGGTACCCTGCCATTTTTAAATAGACTCTTGCCATAAGACCATGAGCAGCCATGCTGTTCGCTCTACCTTGTGTGTAATTAGCATCTGTAATGGCAGGCAAGTTTTCAGCGGCAAAGGTGAAGTCGCTTATGATTTGAGCATACAATTCTTCTAAAGTTGAAGGCGCCATATTGTTTACAGATTGATCCAGCGTTGAACTCAATGGCATAGGTACTTGTTCCCACCAGTCTACCAATAATGAATAGGCATGTGCTCTTAAAAAACGAGCTTCTCCAATTAATGCATTGTATTCTTCTTCTTCAATATTTTCTTTGTTTAATCGCTCCAAAAACATATTGCTTAGATTGATAACTTGATACAAGGCTGTCCATAAGTCTTTTACATATCTGTCTGCCGAGGTATGTCTGTACAAACCAACGGTCCAATTTTCGTTGTAACGTCTGTTGTAATAGCCTTCATCTGTACCGGATTCCATAATTACAGACATTGATTGTCCGTAAACTTGGTCACTTGCCAGGTAAGAATAGATTCCTGCAAGGGCAATTTCAGCTTCAGCGGTATTGGAATAGAAATCGTCAATTCCCCAGGTTGATCTTGGCTCTTCATCCAAAAAATCGGAACAGCTCGTCAAAAGGGCAATACTTGTGAAGAGGCCTAAAAAGATTTTATTTATATTTTTCATAATGTGTGTTTTTAAGTTTTCTACAATTATTGCTTAGAATGTAATGTCTATTCCTGTCATGATGGTCGTACTTTGCGGGTAAGCAGAGTAGTCTAATCTAGGTGTTAATGCTCCAAATTTACCTACGGATACATCTGGGTCATAGCCCGAATAGTTGGTCCATGTAAATAGGTTTTGACCTGTTACATGTATTCTCATGCTCTTAATTTTTAATTGAGCCGCAAAGTCTTCAGATAAGTTATAACCTAAAGAAACTGTTTTTAGCTTGATATAAGATCCGTCTTCTACATGTCTGTTGTCAATTTGATTTCCTTTAGGAGGTGCTCCATAGACGTTAGAATAACGAATGGTTCCAACATTTGTATCGCTGTTTAATGGAGTCCAAGCATCTAGAAGGGCAGGGAACCCACTATTTCTTCCAGCACCAGGCACTTCAAATACCGCTTTGTTTGTGTTTAAAATATCGAAGCCAGAAGACCATTGTAATAAGAATGTAAAGTCTAATGGACCGTATTCAAAACTATTCGATAAACCACCAAAATGATCTGGGTTAGGGTTTCCTATGATCACTCTGTCGTCTGCGTTTATGGTGCCATCACCATTTTGGTCAATAAATTTTACCGATCCAGGGGCTACAGGTAAGGTTCCGTTATCTGGAATTCCATCTTTTAAGACATAAGTTTGCAGACCGTTATCCCAATTGAAATCCTCAAGTTGGTAAATTCTATCAAACTTCAATCCATACATCATTCCTACAGGTTGCCCAACTTGAGTTATGTATTGGTATTCAGGGTAAGACTGATTCCATTCAGGATCTGTATAAATTGCTTCTTGTCCTTGATTTAAGGCTAGTGTTTTGTTTTTGTTGAATGAGATATTGAAAGAGCTCGTCCATCTAAAGTTACCCGTTTGAATATTTGTAGAGTTCAATGTAATCTCTAAACCTTGATTTTGAACTTTTCCTACGTTTTGCTGTACTCTGTCGAAACCGGCATGTGGTGCCATTTCTGCATTCAATAATAAATCAGAGGTTTCTTTTTTGTAGTAATCTATAGTGGCTTCAAGCTTTTGGTTGAAGAGCCCTAAATCTAAACCGATATTGGTTTGTGCTGTGGTTTCCCAGCGTAAATCTGGAACTCCTAAATTACTTTGGTATGCACCAGGAACATAGTTTTGTTCTGGTCCCCATACATAACCACTAGATGTGCTTGCATTGAGTTGACTATAGGCATCGTAGTCACCAATTCTATTGTTTCCTGTTTTTCCCCAACCAATTCTCAACTTGGCGAAAGAAATAGCATCGATGTCCATCATAAAGTCTTCATCGCTAAACTTCCAAGCAGCAGAGAAAGACGGGAAGTATCCCCAACGGTTGTCTTCACTAAATTTAGAAGAACCATCTGCTCTATAGGTTGCTGTTAATAAGTATTTGCTTTTATATGCATAGTTTACACGCGCAAAATAAGACAGAAGTGTGTTTCCTGAATAACTTGTAACAGGAATAGAAGGCGATAATCCCAAGTCTAATTTCGCAATACCAAAGAGGTCCGTAGGGATTTCAGAGTTTTTCATACGAGCGTATTCGCTGTCTCTTTTTTGAGCTTCCATCCCTCCCAATAGGGTCATGTTGTGTTTTCCAATTTTCTTTTTATAAGTCAAGGTGTTGGAGGTAGAAAGGGTTTGATAACGTCTTGTTGTTAGGGTACCATTGATATGGTCTGTTCCTCGGGTACCTTGGTAGGTTTCTTGTCCAAAAAACAAGGTTTCATTTCTGTTGTCAATTTGATACGTACCAGACATTCTCAGGTAGAAGTTCGGTTTAAATTTATGCGTCAAAGCCAAAGATCCACGAATCACATCCGAACGGTTTTGTCGATCTGTGTTTTCCAAATTTTTAATGGGGTTAAAAAGGTAACGTTGGTTGTCTACATCGTAATCGATTCCACCTTCTTCTAAACCGTCGTCATTGATAGGTTCTACAGGTCTAAATTGAATAGCATCTCTAATAATACTTGTGTATTTGTTACCAGAAATGGTAGGTCCATTTCTATTCAAATGACTGTATTGGATGTATCCGTTAAAGCTTGTTTTTGAGTTTACTTTATGACTGAATTTTAAGTTGTTTAATAATTTTTTAAATCCAGTATTTAGCATAGTACCTTCTTGGTCTAGGTATTCCGCAGAAAAGTACAAACGAGAGGTTTGGTTACCGCCACTTAAACTTGCATTATATCTGGTTGTTGAGGCTAACTGGAAAATTTCATCTTGCCAGCTTGTTCCTTCCATGTCTCTATATAGCTCTGGGTCAATCCAATCACCTTCAAAATAGCCTTGGTATTGTCCTGGTACATAGTTGTCTAATGCTTTTGCAATGTTTTCTTGGTGTTTTACGTATTGGTATGGACTTAGTACTTCCAATCTATTTGGAATCCATTGTGTACTGTGCGCAACACTTACCTTTACGTCTGTTTTTCCATCACTACGACCTTCTTTAGTGGTAATTATGATGACTCCATTTGCTGCTCTTGAACCATATATTGCAGTTGCAGAAGCGTCTTTTAGAATATCGAAGCTTTCAATATCGCTGGTGCTGATACTTGCAGGGTCGAAATCTTCTAAAGGAATTCCATCGACCACATAAAGAGGCGAATTGTCACCTGTAATGGAGTTTCCACCACGAATTACAATATTCATACTTTCTCCAGGAGTACCATCTACAGAGGTAATTTGCACCCCTGAAACACGACCTGCCAAGGCTTGGTCAAAGTTTGTAGTAGCTGTATTCACCAAATCTTCGGCGTCAATTTTGGCGATAGCACCTGTAAGGTCTTTTTTCTTTACAGTTCCATAACCAACCACAACAACTTCTTCTAGTCCTACACTAGATTCTGCCATTTGAACATTGAGGCTTTCTTTATCTTCAATTTGAACTTCTTGCGTTTCAAATCCTACATAACTAAATAAGAGCACATCTTCTGAGGTTATATTCGTCAAAAGATACAATCCATCAAAATCTGAAGTGGTTCCTTTGGCTTGTCCTTGTACAATGATAGATACACCAGGCAAAGGATTTCCTTCGGAGTCTGTTATCGTTCCACTGATGCTGTTTTGTGCAAAAGCTGTGAGCGGTGCTATGATGCAAACCATCACAAATATGAGTATTTTTTTCATTTGGTATATTTTAAATGTTGTAATGATTTGGTTTATTCTTCTGAGGCTTTGAAGTGTACATCTGAGATATAGTATCTACCAGGTCTACCCGCACTTCCAGACGAAGGTTTTCCTGGACCTTCATATAGAGATACAATTCTGAATTTCACTGCGAAACTTTTAGAACTTTTGTAGGTATTTAGATTCATTTCATTCCGAACCCATTTACCATCGGCGTTTCTAGAAGTGTCTTTTTTACCATCGGGATCACCGGCTCCTAATTTTTGGTCACCTGGGTAAGGAGTCCCAATGAATGGAGTACTTGTGGTACTATTTATTTGGCAGGATAACTGGTCGTTAATTTGTGTCCAGGTAGAAGTTGCGTCTTCACCCGTGTAGTTTTCTGAAATGTAAATCTCTAATTCTGTAGGGGTACCACCATCGGTCATGTATTCAACATATTGGTTTTTTGAATAGAATACCATGGATAAGTTGTAACCTAAGCTGTATTGCGTTAAGTCTTGAGGATTTATGGTTACAAAAGATTCGTGCGGTTCCCAATCGTCTGCCGTCATATTCGTCCATATAGACTTATTACCAATCACGCTTTCTGGACGTTCTGAAGCGGCTAGGGGTGCCGGAGCGGCCTGTAACCAGGTTCTGTAATCTGTAACATCTCCCGCTTTGACTACTGTTTTTTCGTAACCATACAATTTGTTTTCAGCTTGTAAGGTAGGGTAGAAGAAGTAGTTTGTAAGTTTAGGTAAGTCTACTGGCGCATTTGATGCTACCAATATTAGGAAGCTTTCTCCTTGAAACATGGTCGTTTCTTGAGAGATGTTTGAAGTTACTAATACTTCTGGATATAAGTAGGTGTCTTCATCGACTGTAAAGCCGTCTTTAAGGGAGATAATTCAAGTTTCCTTATCGATATTTAGGTTTTCTTCTTGGTTTTCTGTTCCCAACGCAAATGTTACGTCTGGGTTTCCTGTAATTAAATAAGGTTGTGTAGTGGTGCCGCCAGAACCTACAACGATGTTTTGGGCAATAGGGGAGTACAATAGATTGGTTACCAGTCCCGGTCCTACACCCAAATGGAATACATCTTCAAAAACCGTTTCTTTTGGAACGTCATTAACAAACGTAGTTACTTTAACTGTAAAGTAGTAATCGTCAATACCAAATTGATTTTCATCAGCAATACTAATTCTACCACTTTTACTGGTGTTGATACCTATATAGGTTTTAATAGTATCTCCGTCTACCACATAATAATCTTCGGGTCTTAGGTTTTTTTCCTCTTCTATAGGGTTTTCAATGCTAACATCATTCATATAAGAAGCATCCAAGATGGTGCCGTCTGCTTTTCTAGCTGAAACAATTTCGTAATAAGGAGGTAATCCACCTGTATTTATTGCGGGTACTCCAGTTTTTAATGCTGCATTTTCTCTCGCATTCAGTACTTCGAAATACGATAGGTTCGAAGGCGCTTCAATGTCCTCAATAAGAGGGTCTGTAGTAAACGTGTCTTGTTGACATCCTATAAGGAGCACAAAACAGCCAATTACTAACAAAATTATGTTTAGGTTGTTTTTCATGAGTAGTAGATTTGTTTTTGGTTGATGTTCTGAACTGTAAAATTCAAAAATTGCATTGAAAATAGAGTGGTGTAAATTGTTCTAAGTAGCGGTGTGAATTGCTCAAACCTTACTTTTACTGGGGTTTCCATTATGAATACACATAAGGATGGTTTGTTTTGAGGGCTACTTTTTTCTTTAAGTAGCTGTGAATAGTCGACAGTTAATTGACTAAAATAATGTTCCTAACTGTTTTTAGTTCGATAGGCTGAGGGCAGTTCACCAAATTGCTTTTTAAAACAGTTTCTAAAATATTTTAAATCGTTAAAACCAATTTCATAAGCAATTTCAGAGATGTTCATTTGCGTTTTTGCGATGAGCTGTGCTGCTTTTTTTAGTTTAATGGTTCTAATAAATTCGGTAATCGATTGGTCGGTTAGTGCTTTTAGCTTTCTGTAAAGAACAGAACGACTCATGTTCATTTGTTCTGTAAAGACATAGACGTTGAATTCAGGGTCCGATAAATTGTCTTCAATAATTTGAATGGCTTTTTCTAAAAACAATTCATCAGCAGAGGTGATGGTCAATTCTTTGGGTTTTAAAATGGCGTCTTTTTTAAATTTGCCAATTAGATTTTTTTGGGTTGCTAATAAATTGTCTACGCGCACTTCGAGAATAGCTGCATCAAATGGTTTTGTAATGTATGCGTCTGCACCGATTTTATAGCCACGCTCTTGATGTGTACTGGCTGTTTTGGCGGTTAATAATACGATTGGAATATGACTAGTGGTCAAATTTGTTTTGATGTGTTTACAGAGTTCAAACCCATCCATTTCTGGCATCATGACGTCGCTCACAATGAGATCGATATCATTTTTATGCGCAATAGTCACCGCTATTTTTCCGTTTTCAGCTTCGAATATATTGTATTTGTCTTTAAAAATGTCTTTTACAAAGTTGCGGACATCTGTATTGTCTTCCACAATAAGCAGGCTTGGCGTGTCTTTGTTGATTTCGGTTGCAACTGGTTGCTCATTTTGCTCTTTGCTGTTTTCACCTTCAATTAAAAAGGGTTTGTTGTCGCCTAAGTCTGAATTGAGTTGTCCTGTTTCTTCAACACATTCCGAATCCTTTAGATGCCCTCTTCCTATAAGGAATTTAACCGTGAAACTTGTACCTAGTTCCGCACTACTACTTACGCTAATTTTACCTTTATGTAGCTCTACCAAACTTTTAGTGAGCGCAAGCCCAATTCCGGTACCTGATTTGATACCCTCTTGGTCGAATCGATAAAAACGATCAAAAATATGCTGTAAATCTTCCCTAGGAATAATTTCACCAAAGTTGGTTATTTTTAAGATGAGTTCATTTTTGCTGGTAGCTATTTCAATGAATATATCGTGATTGTCTGGCGAATATTTAAAAGCATTAGACAGCAAATTGAAAAGTATTTTTTTCATTTTAATTTTATCAAACCACAATTGAATGTCCTCGTCTTCTGTTTCAAAGGTGTATTTGATGTTCTTGTGATTTGCCAAGTCGTCAAAAGCAGCTTTTATGTTTTGCGCAAAACTGATAAAATTGGATTGGGCTGCGTGCAATTCTAATTTCCCAGATTCACTTTTTCGAAAATCGAGCAGTTGGGTAACTAATTGCAATAACATGTTGGCATTGCGTTGCATTATTTCATGCTGTTGTTGGATAAACGCATTTCCCATGTTCTCTTTAATCATGCGTTGAAGTGGTCCAATTATGAGTGTTAAAGGCGTTCGAAAATCATGTGAAATATTGGTAAACAATTTTAATTTCATTTGGTTTACTTCTTCGATACGTTCCTTATCTAACTTTTCTTGTTTGAGTTCATTTTTCTCTGAAATACGTGTAAGTATTAGTTTTCTCGTAAAATAGAGTATGGTGATTAACAGCAATACATACAGTAGGTATGCCCACCAAGTCTTCCATGGTGCAGGTTCAATATTTATTCGGATGCTTGCTCCTTTCTCATTCCATAGGCCATCATTGTTGGCTGCTTTTACTCTAAACACATAGTTCCCTTCGTCAATATTTGTATAGTTGGCTTCTTTTTTGTTGCCAATATAATTCCATTCTGTATCAAAACCTTCCAGTTTGTAAGCGAATTGGTTTTTTTCAGATTTTGAAAAACTCAAAGAGGTAAAATTGAAATTGAAATCGTTTTGTGTATAGGTCAAGTTAATTTGAGAGGTGGTGTCTGTGATATTTTTATAAGGAATGTTGTTTATTTTCAACGCGTAAATATCAACATTGGGAATAAAGGTGTTTTCTGTAATGTCATTTGGGTTGAAATAGGTGATTCCATTGGTCCCGCCATAAATCAAAACACCGTTTTTAGTTTTGTGATAAGCGCCGTAATTGAACTCATTTCCTTGAAGTCCATCGAGTTCGTCAAAGTTTTTTATTTTTTTTGTTACTGTATTGAAGCGAAAAATCCCATTGTTTGTACTGATCCATAAATCGTCTTCGTTTCCTGGTAGAATCCCATAGATTACTTCATTAGTAAGTCCTTGAGAAATGCCATATTTCTTTGTTTTTTTTGTGTTGAAATTGTATTCGAAGAGTCCCAGTCCTTCTGTTCCAATCCAAAGGATGTTGTTTGGTGCTTCATAAATACAATTGAAAGTTTGGGTTACATCAGAGTCTGTCTCCAGCACTTTTATTTTGTCAATCTGTTTGGAGTTGATGTCAATTTGCTCCAATCCTTTTGAACTTCCTAAGAACAGGATGTTTGGATTTAAAGACTGACTTATGTTTTCGGTAGATTTGTAGTTGTACTCTAAACGTGTGAATAACTCAGAACTACGGTCGTAGAATACAACTCCACCTGTAAGTGTTCCAATCCAGATATTGTGGTTTACATCTTCAAGCAGCGATAAAATTCTAAAATCTTTAATTTGAAATCCATCTGCTTGTTTTTGTTCGAACTTTTTAAAAATATAGGGCTTTTTAGAGCGGTCTAAAAAGTTAAGTCCGCCGTCGTGAGTACCAATCCAAAGGTTTCCTTCGTGGTCTTTTATCATCGACTTTACGTTGTTCGAACTTAGACTTCTAGGGGCTTTTTCATTATGGGTGTAATAGGTAAATCTACCGGATGTTTTGTTGTAATAATTAACACCACCACCTTCGGTACCTATCCACATGTCTCCATTGTCGTCTTCGATAATAGCACTCACCACCTTGTAATTTAACATGGTGTTCGTGGCTCCTGAGGCTATTTGTTTAAAGGACTGAAAGCTGTGGTCGAAGTAATTAACGGCTCCTGCCCAGGTACCAATCCACATGTCACCCTTAGAATCTTTTAATATTTTGTAGATTGAATTCTGGCTTAGGCTGGTAGGGTTGTTTTCGTCATGTATGTATTTTTTAATGAGCTTGTGTTCCTTATCAATGATATGTAATCCGGTGTATGTTCCAATCCATAAATTTTCATTGTCATCTTCTGAGAATGAACGTACGGGGCTTTTTGTAACTGGTTTTCCGTTGTGTTTGTATTCAATAAAAGCATCGCTTTTTTTATCATAAATAGCTAGACCTTTTTCATGCCCTATCCATATGTTGTTTTGAGCATCTTCGTATAGTCTAGGTGTGTTGCTGATGATTTGTTTTTGAGATTCTTTTTTTGGATAGCTATAATGTTTCCAATGATTTGTTTTGAGGTTGTAGGCATCAATAGTAGTCTGTGTACAGATCCATAGCCAGTCGTTGCTATCCTTCAAAAGCGCTCTTGTTTTGTTGTTGGACAAGGTGTTAGATTTGTTCTTTTGAGCAAACAAGTGGCTAAAGCTGCCATCGACGATGTTTATGTTGGTGAGCCCTTTGTCGGTACTTACGCATAAGGTATGATCATCAATTTGAATTACATCACAAATCTCGTTATCAGAAACGCTCTGGGCATTTGCTTTGTGTTTATAACGTGTAAAGTTTTCTTTTTCGGGGTTGTATTTATTGAGCCCGTTTTTAGTTCCAATCCATAAGTTGTTGTCGGTATCTTCAAAAATGCAAGTAATCCAACTATGGCTTAAACTTAGCGGGTCTTCAGAATTGTGTCTAAAAGTGATGAATTTACTTCCGTCGTATTTGTTTAAACCATCTCGTGTACCAAACCAAAGATACCCTTTGTAGTCTTGAAGAATGGTAATGACAGAAGTCTGAGATAAGCCTTCTTTAGGGGTAATGTGTTTGAAGATAAGCGCATTAGGAACGGCAGTGCTTTCTTGTCCTTTTAGAGAAACTCCAAAAAGGTTCAATAAACACACAACTAAAAGCAGTCGATATTTCAACATGGGGGAAATAAGTTTTTAGTTACTTATTCGATGAATTTCGGACAATTAATTCAGAACTTAAAATTATCGAATCTTTTTCAGAATTAGCCGTTTTATTTTGAATTTGTTTTATCAATTCCGTAGCGGCAATATTCCCCATTTCAAAATCAGGTTGATTCACAGTTGTAAGACCCGGTTCTATAACAGCGGAAATAGGGTCGTTATTAAAACCTACAACAGCAATGTCGTTTGGAATTTGTATTCCTTTCGATTTTAAGTATTGCATGGCACTAATGGCAGCCGTATCATTGGCAGAGTAAATACCATCGATTTGTTTGAGTTTCACTATTTTTTTTGCAATTTCGATTCCGTCGTTACTTGATAGTCCAGATTCGAAACAATAGGCTTCCTTGTAGAGGAGGTTGTGATCTTCAAGCGCTGTGATAAATCCTTTCTTTCTGTTTTTATAGAGTTCAATTTCCTGGGGGCCAGAAAAATGTGCGATGTGCTTACAACCTTGTTCAATAAGATGTTTTGTAGCGTTATAACTCGCTTGAAAATCGTCTATACTTACAGAAGTACAGTTTTCAATATGGCAAGGTCTATCGTAAAAAACAATAGGCCCTCCGTGTTGTTTGAAAGCTAAAAGATGTTCATAGCTTGTAGTTTCCATAGAAATAGAAATCAAAACACCATCCACACGATTGGAAAGCAAAGTGTCCATAAACTTGGTTTCACGTTCTAAACTTTCCAATGATTGACAGATTACAACATTGTAACCTGCTTCATATGCCGTTTCTTCGATACCAGCAATGACAGTGGCAAAGAAATTTCTCGAAATTCTTGGAACAATTACACCAATAGTATGTGTTTTGTTGGTGCGTAGATTCGAAGCCAAACTGTTTCGTTGGTACCCCAATTCAAGTGCTTTCTGACGAATTTTTTTTCGGGTCTTTTCTGAAACACGTGGGCTGTTATTCAAAGCCCTTGACACCGTTGAACTGTCAATATTCAGTGCTTTTGAAATGTCGTGTATCGTTGTTTTATTGCTTTTCATTTCCAATTAAGTCCTTTAAAAGTCAAATATATACCTTTTTTAGGTATTGAATTAATTTGTCGGTTTGGTAGTTGTACAAACATATAAAAAATAAAACAAAAAATACAATCGATTGTATTTTAAATAATATTTACTATTTTTACCAAAAATTTTAAAAACAGAAAAACCTATATATTATGGCAGAAAAATTTGAAGTACGTTATGCAGCTTCTCCAAGAGAGGTGAAACAAATGGATACTACAGAGCTTAGAGATGAGTTTTTAGTACAAGATTTATTGATTGCAGATAAGGTGAAATTGGTGTATTCTCACTACGACAGATATATTGTTGGTGGTGCTGTACCAGTTGCTGGTCCTATCGCATTGGAGTCGATCGACCCTCTAAAAGCTTCCTATTTCTTAGAGCGAAGAGAGTTGGGGGCAATTAATGTTGGTGGTAGTGGAACGGTAACTGTAGACGGTGAAGTTTTTGCTATTGATTTTAAGGAGGCTTTGTATGTAGGACAAGGAGCAAAGGAAGTTGTGTTTGCAAGTGATGACGCTGCCAACCCAGCGAAGTTTTATATCAATTCAACACCGGCACATAAAGCATTTCCTAATAAAAAAGTAGGACGTGAAGATGCAGAGGTTGTGGAATTGGGAAGTCCTGAAACTGTAAATGCACGTACCTTAAGAAAACTTATTGTAAACAGTATTGTGGATACTTGTCAGTTGCAAATGGGAATGACTGAAATTAAGTCGGGTTCTGCTTGGAACACAATGCCAGCACACGTGCACGATAGAAGAATGGAGGTATATTTCTATATGGAAATTCCTGAAGAGCAAGCAGTTTGTCACTTTATGGGACAAACAAATGAAACGAGACATATATGGATGGGAAATAACGAAGCGGTTATCTCACCACCATGGTCAATTCATTCTGGTGCCGGAACAAGTAATTATACTTTTATCTGGGGTATGGCAGGTGAAAACTTAGATTACGGAGATATGGATGTAGCCAAGATTACCGATTTGAGATAGAAATAGAGAGCGGCGATTGGTAGTTGGTATTGAGTATTAGGTGTCGATTATCGATTATCGAGTACCGAGTATCGATTAACTCTCAATTACACAACAAAAAACAATTACACATTATGTCAATAAATTTATTTGATTTAACAGGAAAGGTAGCTTTAATTACAGGAGCTACTCACGGTTTAGGTATGGCAATGGCTACTGGACTTGGAAATGCTGGTGCAACGATTGTTGTTACTGGAAATTCGTCACAAACAAAATTAGATGCAGCAGTAGCTTCGTACAAGGCAGCTGGATTGAATGCACATGGTTACTTGTTCGACGTAACTGATGAAGCAGCAGTAAAAGATAGTATCAAAGCAATTGAAACTGAAGTTGGTGCCATTGATATTCTAGTAAACAACGCGGGAATTATTAAAAGAACACCTTTGGTAGATATGGAAGTAGCAGATTTTGAAGCAGTGATTAAAGTAGATCTAGTATCTCCTTTTATTGTTTCTAAATATGTAGTACCAGGAATGATTGAAAGAGGAGCTGGAAAAATTATCAATATTTGTTCTATGATGAGTGAACTGGGAAGAAACTCGGTAGGTGCTTATGCAGCAGCGAAAGGAGGCTTGAAAATGCTTACTCAAAATATGGCTACGGAATGGGCAAAATTCAACATTCAGACCAACGGGATTGGACCTGGATATTTTGCGACCAGCCAGACGGAGCCTATTCGTGTAGAAGGACATCCTTTTAATGATTTTATTGTGAATAGAACACCAGCAGGTGTTTGGGGAGATCCTAATGATTTACAAGGGGCAGCAATTTTCTTAGGATCAAAGGCTAGTGATTTTGTAAATGGACAAGTCGTTTATGTAGATGGAGGTATTTTGGCTACCATCGGAAAGCCATCTAACGAAGATTAATAAAACGATCACAAAAACTTAAACCCAACACCATGAGAATTTTATATACTTTAGTTTGCTTACTAAGTATGGTTTTGATTTCTGCTTGTTCGCAGGACGAGCAGAACAAAACAATTTTAGTAAAGAACAGTTTAAACGAGGCGCGATCTTCGGAAGTGGTTTCGTTGTCTAAGGCATTTTTAAAAGAGACGAATCTTACTAATTTAGGCATTCGAGACATGAATTCTGGAGCCCTACAGGTTACACAATTGGTCGATGAAGACGGTGATGGAACTATGGATGTTCTGTTATTTCAAACCGCTGTGGAAGCAAACAGTACCGCCAGTTTTGAAGTGGTGGCATTGACAGATAAAGAACAACCTGAGGCAGAAAACTTGTGTTATTCTCGTTTTGTTCCTGAACGTATTGATGATTATACATGGGAAAACGATAAAATTGCTTTTCGTGTGTATGGACCTACTGCACAACGTTTAACCGAAGAAGGAAAACCAGGTGGAACGCTTTCTAGTGGTGTAGATGCTTGGTTGAAAAGAGTGTCCTATCCTGTAATTGATAAGTGGTACAAAGAAACCATGATTGATAAAACAGGTAGCTATCACGAAGATACGGGTGAAGGTTTGGATAATTTTCATGTAGGTGTAAGTAGAGGTGTTGGAGGCATTGCCGTAAAAAATAACGGTACCTTCTTTTATTCTAAGAACTACGTGAAATGGAGAACCATTACTACAGGTCCTTTGCGAACGAGTTTTTATTTAGAATACGAGAACTGGGACGCTGGTGGTAAGACTATTAAAGAAAGTAAAATTATTAGTTTGGACCTTGGAAATAACCTTTCTAAGTTTGAAACCTTTATTGAAGGGACTGATACAATCTCGGCAGGACTTACCTTACACGAAAATGATGGTGAGGTTTTTGGAAATATTGAAAAAGGTTGGGTTACTTATTGGCAACCACATGCTGATTCTGAAATTGGTACGAGTATACTTGCAGCAAAACCTAGTTTTAATAGTTTTGAGAAGCACGAAGTATTGGAAAAAGATTTGAGCAATGCTTATGCACAACTTAACGTCAAAGAGAATAAAGTAGTGTATTACGCTGGTTTTGCTTGGAAGAAAAGCAAGCAATATCCTACAAAGGAATCTTGGATTGCTTATTTAGATGCTTTTGCCGATCGAATAAACAACCCGTTGGAAATTGTTTTAAAGTAAGCGCAATGCTAATTTATAGGGAATGAATACCTATGGTCTATAAAAAAACCTTCTGAATTTCAGAAGGTTTTTTTGTTCGTGTTTTTTTACCATGCAAACGGATGGAAGACCACACCGAATTCTGCCCAATCGGCTGCAAATCCACGTCTGGTTTTTAGTCCTACGTGAAAACTCATCCAATCCCAGGCATTGTATTGTATTGCTGGGCGTGCCCATACTTTTTCTTTTCCTTTGTCACCGTTTTCTCCAAAATAACCTCCTAGTTGGGTCTTTACAGTAATTTTCCAAAATGTATAGTCGTATCCAAAGTGATAAGCGTATAAATAGCGGTCGTTTGGATCAGGGTAATTGATAATCAAACTTTCGTCATAAAACAAGTCAAAACCTACGCTTACTCCGTGTTTCATGTCGAATTCTCTTGTGTATTCAATAGATCCCGAAAAGGTGTTGTAGCGATTGTCTTCATAGCCGCCTCCTTGTTCGTTTTCGGTATGACCATTTTGAACAGAACCAAAGGCAGTCAGTATGTGGATTTTATTCTTGCCTGCTTTTTCAATTGGTGTGCTCTGAATTCTTTTAAATCGCGATTGTATTACTTCATTTGTAAACAAGTCTCTATTCACTTCCTTTTGGGCTTTGTTGTAATGGTATTTTAAACCTGTATGCAAACCAATCATATTCAACCCATAATTAGGGGTGAACGATCTACCATTGCTAAAATGAGTGTAGTCTAGACCGTAGGTAAAATCCATATCTCTGGTCATTGCCGTATGTCCGCTAAATGCAAAATTGATATATACTGCAAACTTTGCTCCGATAGCATCATTGGTAGGGTTGTTCGTTTCATCGTAAGGCACAAGGTTATAGGTAAGTCCAAAAGCGGGACTGAAATGCCAAGTAGTTCTTTTGTCTCCATAATAATTTCCAAAAGGCATGTCTAAAAACCCGTACAATGCATTTGGATTTCCGAGTACGGCAGGGTCTCCAATATAACCGCTGTAAAATCCAACACCATAAGTCATGGCATTGTAATATTTGTTGCTCCAATCTTCTGGGTCGTTGTTTTGCCAGCCAAGTCTAACCTCCAAAGCACCATAGCCTGAGGTAAGAGCATCGTCTAGATCTTGTCCTGAATAAAAATGAGAACCAAAATGACCGATTACCTGAACATATCTGAATTTTCCGAAGTTTTCGATATCTTTTACTTCGTTGTAGTCCAGTTTTTCTTCCTGTGCAGTTAATCCTATATGCATAAGGACTACAAGGAAGTAAAGAAACGATTTACCCATTGCTGAAAAATTAGATTTTTGTGCTCGCTGAAACAAAGATTTGCAAAATTGAGGGGTCATAGTAATTATTGTTAAATAATGTTAAGGTTTTTGTTATTGAGAAATAAATATAAAAGTATTTTATCAAATTTAAGATATTCAAGGCATAATTTTACAAAAAAAGAAGAGTTCTGAATGAAAATCTCCTAATTAATTTGCCGCCCTTGTTTTATTTTTCGCTTTTTTATCAATTCATTGAGAAGGATTAAGCCCACGATACAAGAAGATGCTATATAAAAGGTTGGTGACATTTTTTCTTCTTCTCCAAAGATAAAATACGCGAGTACTATGGAATATACTATTTCCAAATTCAGCGATAAGTTTACCGTAAAAGGAGTGAGGTATTTCATGATTTCCACAGCTATTAGAAAAGGTATGGCGGTACAAAGTATGGCAAGAATAAGGATGTACACAATGTCCATCCTTGACGGCGTAAATAAGTTTTCTGGAATATCAAAAAAACAGACAAACGCTATACTCACCCAGAATAGGGCGGCGACCAATTGAATAAATGTAATGGTAAATGCATTGGATTCTTTGATAAGTAAGCCGTTAAAGGTTGAAAACAATGCGGCCGTCAATGCTGCCAATACACCAAAACCAACACCAAGGATTGGGTTTTTAACGGTTTCTAGTTCACTCAGCGCTATGGAAGCAATGCAAACCCCAATGGCAAGACCAATGAACAATTCGTTGTAGTTTAATTTTCGTTTGTAAAAATAGGGTTCTATCAAGGCCGTGAAAAACGTTCCAGAAGAAAAAGCAATAAGGGTGATAGAGATATTACTCGTCTTAATACCTCCATAAAAACAGAGCCAATGCACGCCTACAATCAGCCCAATAAAAAATAATTTTAGGTAGACTTTTTTTGTGCCCTTTAATTTTTGTTTGCTCAGTAAAAAATAGCACAGTAAGCTGAAACTGACTACCACCAAACGCCACCATACCAGTGGAACGGAGTCATAACTAATCAAGGCGCCTAAGATGGACGTAAGTCCCCATAAAATAACGATGAGTTGTAAAAGGAGGAAAGCAGTTTTTTTTGACACGGCGAGGGGTTTACTTTGGGCAAAGGTAACGAATTACCATGCCAAAGCGCAAGCCTTTTATTGTGTATGGAGGTAATGACGTTTAGTCATCGTTTAGCTGAATAAGCACATTGTGCTTTTTAATTTCATCCTTATAAGCTTCGTAAGAAAACTCATTTTTGTGAAAATCTTGTTTTCGTTTGCGCTTCATCTCCAGTCGGTTTAACGAGCGAATAAAACGACGCACCCCTTCTTTGGTTTCAATTTTTAACTTAGGAACTTCTGCATTGCTACCATCTTCATTTTTAGCGACCATTAAGAAGTACGAAGAATTACAGTGTTTTTTAATACCGGTTTGAATATTTTCTGAAGTGACACGGATACCAACCGTCATTGACGTTCGTCCTACATAATTCACCCTGGCTTTTAAGGTAACCAGTTCTCCAACTTCGATCGGATTTAAAAAATCAACCGTGTTTATCGAGGCCGTAACACAGTATTTTCCTGAGTATTTCGAAGCACAAGCAAAAGCAATTTGATCCATAAGGTTCAGGATATAACCTCCGTGAATTTTACCGCTAAAGTTAGAATGTGAAGGCAACATTAATTCTGCTAAGGTTACCGAAGATTCTTGAGAGGTTTTTGTTTGTGTAGCCATGATTTTACTTTTTATGAACTGCAAATTTACTACTTATTATTCGCTTTTTATCACAAACCCCGAAACTAGATTAAGAATCATGAGAACTACAATATTTGTAGTCTATTTTGATATTTTATAAAAAAAAGACAGGTCTTATTTAGGAACACGATAATTAAACATTAATACTAGAATAAGGTACCTATATTTAGGCATGCTCAGACTCAAAACCAACCCCCCCCCGCTGCCGCACGAATCCTTTCGTGTGGTTTGTTTTAATTAAAATACTCCGATATTGATTAAAACAAAAAGTTTTGTGCTTTGACAGCAAATAAAAAGTTTAGAAGTTAACTGAAAGTAGTTTTAGAAAAATTCAAAAGTTGATATGAATTTCGTTTATTAGATAGTTAGTTCGTTGCGCACACGAAGGGATTTGTGCGGCAGCGGGGTCTCGACTCCGCTCGACCAGACATTTAGGCACTTGTTTTATGCGAAAACCAGCCCGCTGGTAGGTGGGTATTCGTGATACGGTAGTGGAAGTTTACACTAAAAACTCGCCAGAGGGCGAGAGGCTTACAACTGCACCTTTCGGCACTTCAATACCATCCGCTTACTTTCAAGATTGGTTGTAAAAAATAAATAGACCGACCCTCCGTCTTTGATTTTGGTTTTTTTACGAATTTGAGCTACCGTTTCTGGGAAATTACGAATGCTGATATTGGCTTTCTTTTCTGGTAAGGCTTTAA
Organism: uncultured Flavobacteriaceae bacterium; assembly: GCA_943789365.1. Taxonomy (GTDB): domain Bacteria; phylum Bacteroidota; class Bacteroidia; order Flavobacteriales; family Flavobacteriaceae; genus Flavicella. The sequence goes on from CALSTV010000001.1 coordinate 2,906,062, forward strand.
GAAGCTGCTTTTTATCGTAGGGAAGAATTTGTTCTATTAAAAAGGATCGCCCAGGAAAGTCCTTTAAAAGTTGTTCGGAAGTATATAAATGACTGTGTTGTTCAAGTTTATGAAGGTTAAAATGCGTCGCAATCTGATGGAAGGCACCCGATTTTAATATGGCTGCATTTGGCTCATATAAATAGGAGGCAGGCAGTGCGTAGTTGGCATGTGAATGGGGACCGAGTTCGAACTCAAAGTTTTGTGTGTTATTCTTTTGTAGGTTGCAGGTTTTAACTGTGATGGGGGCTGTATAATTCTTTTCGAGCACAAATAGCAGTTCCTTTACTTCGTTTTGTACCGCAACAACATGAATCTCTTTAACAAAATTAAGAGCGTTTATGGTGTTTTGAATGTCGAGTATCGGAGAGTTTTTTAGAAGTATACGATCTGTATATTCAAAAAGAAAATCTAGATTTTGGGGCACATTTGGCACACAGTCTTCCAATAAAAAAACTTTTCCTTTGACGTCATTTCTTCTCGATGGATCGATATAAATCCAATCAAAATGTTGCTTCGTTTCTTTTAAGGTTTCAAAACTGTCTCCTTTAAAAGTGCTCAGGTTTTCAATGCCTAGTATTGCAGCATTGTGTTTTACCAAGTCCGAAAGTTCTGGATTCAATTCACAATGCACTACCTTATTTACGCTTTTAGAAAAATAGGAAGCGTCAATTCCAAAACCGCCTGTTAAGTCAATGAGGCTATCTCCTGTAACGAGCGCTGATTTGTATAAGGCAGTAGGTTCAGAAGATGTTTGTTCGAGGTTGAGTTTTGGTGGAAATAAGATGTTTTCAGTTGCAAACCACAGTGGAAGTTTCTTTTTGGCTTTCTGTTTCCCTTCAATTTGTTGCGCCAAATCTTGTATGCGAATCCCTTCAAACGGACTGCCTTTGAGTATGACTTTGTTTAAGTCTTTGTCCAAATTATCAAAGATAAATTTTTGAACTTCCGGTAAAAGCAGTTTTGTATTCACTTTTTTAGTGCTTAGTCTTAGTTTTGGTCAGAGTCATAGTCACAGTCACAGTCAGAGTCACAGTCCGAGTCACAGTCCTAAGTTAAATAACTACAAATCCCTTGTTAGCGAGCTTACAATTTTATTGTCAGACAAAAATTCTTTTAAGATTACCTTGATGGCCGTATAGGTAGGTACGGCGAGTACCATTCCTAAAATACCATATAGCAACCCACCAATAATAATAACTAAAAATATTTCTAGTGGATGTGATTTTACGCTTTTTGAAAAAATAATGGGTTGACTGAAAAAATTGTCTATCAATTGAGCTATCAGATAACCGGTCATAACATACAAAGTGGTTGGTAGAATTTCGGTTTGAAAATCCTGACCAAGATTTTCGGTCATAGTCAAAGTAAACATAAGTGCTCCACCAATTAATGGGCCAATATATGGGACAAGGTTTAGCAAGGCACAAATAAACGCAATGACTACCGCATTCTCGATACCAAAAATAAGCAGCACCACGGTATAGATAACAAACAAAATAGTTATCTGAATAAGCAAGCCGATAAAATATCTCGAAAGTAATTCTTTGATGATATCGACCGATTTTGAAACTCTTGCTTCCTTAGAGTCAGGAATAAAAGCAAAAAATGCATTGTGTACAATCTGGTTGTCTCTCATTAAGAAAAAAGTGATAAACAAAACAGAAAACAAGCCCATGGTAAAAGAACCGACGCCGCCAAGAATGGTGGTGAACAAGTCAGGAATATTTTTTACTTTGGAGAGTAAATCCAAACTTTTTAACTCTTCAAAAACATCAATTCCTTTTGATAAGAAGTAGCTGTTGAGCTGTTGAAAGATATGTTCAACATTTTTCTTAAATCCGTCTGTGTTTAAAAGGGATAAGTTTTCACCTTGTTTCAATATCAAAGGGACAAACATATTGATCAAGCCAATGACAATCATCACAAAAAACACCATGGTAATTACGACGGAGATGGAATTAGGAATTTTTATTTTATCGCGTAACAATCGTACCAACGGACGTGCCACTAAGCTCAAAACAGCAGCGATACAAATGTAGACGATAACCGATTTTATGGTGTATAAAAACCAAATAAACACAAAGGTTCCTGTGACAATAAGTAAAGCTCTGATAATTCCGTTAGAAAGTGTTTTTGAGTCCATGCCTTAAGTTGTTATTTATGAATACTTACAACAGCTCCGTTTTTAGGAGTCCATATCTTTAAATTTTCAGGTGTTTTGAAAGGATTGTTATTTGGAACTTCTTCAACATCTTCAGCGTTTTCAACAAGTAACGTTCTACATTCAATTTTTTCAGTATCGACAAAAATCCATTTTACTTGATTGAATTTTCCTGAATCACGTGTCCATGATTTGGCATCGTTAGCGGGACGTAGCGGCGCTCCCCAACAACCTTCACCCACATAGACCGTTCCTTTGTTGTTTTCGCGTATAAATCCTTCCTCACTATCTGGCCCCGTACTTGGTTTTAAGGGCCATGTTCTTTTTACCGTATGCGCGTCGCATTCAACCACCAAGCGAACTTCTTCGTCGTAAAACAATTGTGCCCACGCAGCATATTGTAAGTTGTGCTCAGCTTTGCTAGCAACATGCGGACGCATGGGTTTGTGGTATTGCGCTGATTTCCAGATAACATCATTGTTTTCTTTTAGGTCTTTTTTTAGCCAATCGGTTTGGTTTCCTTCAATGGCAATCATACTATTTAGGGTGTAGCTTCTAAAGAGGTTTTTACCAAAAGTTATGGCAAAATACACATCTTCTGAAGGGGTGTCAAAAAGGTTGTAAACAGATTTATTTGATTTTTCATGATTTCCTCGAGCGGCAATAATGGGAATCATACGACCGTCTTTTGAAGTCGTCAACTGCCAATCGTCCATCCAGTCTCTCCATTGTCCTTCTACATCTCTAGCGGTCATATCGCCTCCAAATAATACTGCATGCGGTTTTAATTTGGAAACAAGTATATTGGCATTTTGCCTTGGTAAACGGTTGTTTCTAGAATCACCTCCAGCAATAAATGACAAGGGTTCGTTCTTAGCAGGAGCAGTTTTAAACCAAAAGCGTTCGCTGCTGCCTTCACTGTCTTTTATGACAAAATAGTATGCTGTGTCGGGTTTTAGATTCTCCAATCTTGCAAAGTGATTGTTCATTCCCTGGTAGGCAATAATACGACTCGGTTCTTGCTGATATTTATAGTTGTCTGCTTGTGTGCCTCTATCTTTTGTGCCGTAATACACAATGGGAGCATCTCCCGAAATTTGATTCCAACAGACTACAATAGAAGTCGATGGATTGCTTCGAATTGTCAAACGATACTTATCGGTTTTGGCAAAAGAAGAAAATACAAAAAGAAATAGGATGCCCGAGAGCCAGTATGTGTTTTTCATTAGGATTTTAATGTAAATTGATGCTTACAATATTAAGCAAAATCTACTGAATAACATATTTTAACTTCGATTTGAATTTTTTTCATTCATTTTATAGACTTAGCTTGATTTTTTAGTAAACTTGTAGCTTCAATTTTGTTAGGATGAAGGGATTACAATGGCTACCTATTTTAAAATTTTCGACTTTTTTTGTCTTTTTTGGACGGGCATGGCAACACCTGTTTTGGGATGCGCCGTATCGCAGTCTGTTATGGGATGAAAGTTTGTTAAAGCCGGTTGTAGAAGGACTGTTTGGAGGTTCATGGACAACTTATGTAACTGCTACTTCAACAGATGTTTTTATTCAAAATAGTATCTTTTATACTGGTGTGCTCTATTTGATGGCTGCCATTGCTGTGTTGTTTTACGAAAAGTACAGAAATAAATTGTTGTATTACATCATCATTTTTGGAGGTGCAAATCTGATATTCCTTTCTTTTTTACTGATGAAGGAAAAATTTTATCATTTTGCTCAGTTTTTCGAGCATGCCATTCAATTTTCCTTGCCTTTTGTGTTTGTAAAAACAGTTCGAGAGGAATGGACGCTCAGACGATTAGAAATCGTGCTAAAACTATTGGTGGCCATTGTTTTTGTGTCGCATGGTTTGTATGCGATTGGTTACTATCCGGTACCTGGGAATTTTGTGGATATGGTATTGGGAATTCTCCCGATGTCCGAATCACAAGCTAAGATTTTATTGTCTGTTGCAGGTTTTATGGATTTTTTAGTGGCCTTCTATATTTTTGTGCCTAGGGTAAAGGTCTTTGCTTTATGGTATGCTGTAGTGTGGGGGTTGTTGACGGCTTTTGCCCGTATTGTCTCAGGCTTTCATATTGATTTTGCTTTGCAATCCATACATCAAGAATTGTATGGGACCCTCTACCGATTAGGACATGGATTGGTGCCGTTGGTACTGCTACTCATACATCGAGAGCAAAAAGCTTAAGAGCTTGGGAGATTGGCAATAAACTGATCTGAAAATAGCTTTAGTTCTTTAAAGAAGTCTGAAAAATCTGCTTCAAATTCTAGGTAATGGGCCTCTAGGTCTTCTTTGGCAAGATCCATTTGAGAAATGCCTTTTGTCCGTTTGTTCATTCCCCATAATATTTTTGAAATTCCCGGTATGGTTCTGTAGTTGTATAACCAATCTTGTTCGGTCATAAAAGGCAATAAGTATTGCGTTCGTTCGGGCAGCAAGTCAAAATTGTTGGCGAGCAGACGATAGCTATTTTGCGAAAAATCTTTTAGAGAAGTGTTTGAATATGCATCCCAGTTTTTTGCGAGGTAGTGGTCGTAAATAATATCGATGACAACGCCTTTATAATGCCCATATCTATCATGTAGCCTTCTTTTACTTCGCTTTACAATATGGTGAGTGTCGGTAAATGTATCAATGGCGCGGTGGTGTATGATGCCGTTTTGAATTTCTAAGGGCAGGTGTTGGTAATTTTTTGCTTTAATAGCATCGGCAATAAAATTACCGATTTGTCGCTCGGGGTGTTCGTTGGCTAAATAGAGGTGTGCTAAGAAATTCATGTTATGAAAATACAAAAATACTTGGCAATTAATGGGGTTTACCAAGAATATGTTTTGTGTTGCATAACGAGGAGGAAAGAGACTGGGTTTTAAGCAAAAAAAAAGATGCTAATCAATAGCATCTTTTTTTTAGATATGAGGTATGTTTATAAAAAGCTTACGGCTCCAGAACCTACATCGTACATAGCACCAACAATTTCGATTTCTCCATTGTTTTTCATTTCGGCTAATACTTCGCTTTCTGCAACAATTCTATCGATGGTGAGTTGCACATTTTTCTCTGCAACGGTATTTACAAATTCGATATTACCAGAATTTCTCAAACTGGCATCTGAAGGTTCAGCAACAGCATCTACAGCTGGAGCAATATTACCGAGCATACTTGTTAAATTTCCTAATTCGGCATGGTCGCAAGCACCTTTAACGGCTCCACAACTCGTATGCCCCAAAACTACAATTACTTTAGTTCCTGCCAATTTACAAGCAAACTCCATACTTCCCAAAATATCTGTATTTACAAAGTTACCTGCAATACGAACACTGAAAATATCTCCAACTCCTTGGTCAAAAATAAGTTCTGATGAGACTCTAGAATCGATACAACTTAAAATCGTAGCAAAAGGAAATTGTCCTTTACTAGTGTCATTTACCTGTTCTAAAAGATTTCTATCTGCTTTTTGATTTTGTAAAAATCGTGTGTTTCCATCCTTTAAAGCTTGAACGGAAGAAGCTGGGGTCATGGTTGCTTGTGTTTCTTTAGTATGTGCTTTCATATCTTGTATTTTTATTGGTTTGTTCTTTTAGGGTTCAATTTAAAAAATTCAATATAACTGTCAGGGTTTTCAACGACACCGCGTTCCGAGATCAATTTAATAGTGATTTTTCGGTCGTGTGCTTTAAAGGCAAAATCTTCCAAAATCTCAATGATATCATTGTCTAAATATCGAGTCTTTCGAACGTCTAACTCTAAATAAGAATCTTCAGGTAAATTATCTAATTCTTTTAAGATGGCACCTTTATTAAAGAAAGTAACCTCTTCGGCTAAGGTCATTTTGATACGTCCGTCGTCCACATCTTCTCCTTCTTTGTGTAAGAAGAAAGAGTTTTGGTAACTCTTGATCAAGATTACTAAAATTCCAATAGAAAGTCCTAAGACAATTCCGGTAAGCAAATCTGTAAAGACAATACCCACTACGGTCACCACAAAAGGAATCCATTGTTTCCATCCTAAAAGATACATTTTTTTGAATAAAGACGGTTTTGCCAATTTGTAACCTACCATCAATAATACAGCGGCAAGCACAGATAATGGAATTTTATTCAATAAATCAGGAATGACAATCACAGAGATCAACAAGAGGAAACCGTGTAAAATGGTAGAGATCTTGCTTTTTCCTTTGGATTGAATGTTTGCAGAACTTCTAACAATAACCTGAGTTACAGGAAGTCCTCCAATCATTCCAGAAAAGATATTTCCAACACCTTGAGCCAACAACTCTCTATTGGTAGGGGTTACGTTTTTATTTGGATCAATTTTATCTGTTGCTTCAACACATAACAAAGTTTCCAGACTGGCTACCAATGCCATGGTAAAACCAACTACCCAAATTTCGGGGTTGGAGATAGCGGCGAAGTTTGGAGAACTAAATTGAGCTAAAAAAGAATCAAAGTCATCTGGAACGGGTACACTCACTAAATGCGAAGATGCAATGCCAAATGTTGCATTGGATTTAGTGATGAGGTAATAAATAATACCCAAGGCTACCACAACTAATGGTCCTTGTATCACCTGAAAAATCTTTCCTTTTTTCGAAAGCACTTTGTCCCAGAAAATAAGAATTGACAGCGAAATAAGTCCAATCAATGCAGAACCTGCTTGGATAAAACTCATTGATTTAAAAATTTCAGAAAAGGTGTTTTCCCCATCCATTTGAGAAAAAGCCAAGTCGCCTTCAGGATCGGCATCGTATCCGATAAAATGCGGAATCTGTTTTAAAATAATGATGATACCAATACCCGTCAACATTCCTTTAATAACGGATGAAGGGAAGAAGTAACCGATAATCCCTGCTTTGATAATGCCAAAAATAACTTGAATGACTCCGGCAATCACAACGGCTACCAAAAAGTTTTCATAACCTCCAAGTGACCCTATGGCTGTAAGAACAATGGCTGCAAGTCCAGCTGCTGGACCACTGACACCTACTTTAGAACCGCTTAATGCGCCAACTACAATTCCTCCAATAATTCCGGCAATTACTCCCGAAAATAATGGGGCTCCACTAGCTAAGGCAATTCCTAAACACAGAGGTAATGCCACAAAGAATACGACAATACTTGCGGGTATGTCGCTCCTTAAATTTGAAATAAAACTTTTTTTCATTACTGTAAATATTTTAATAATTTGCCTCAAATATAACGATACTTTTTAAAATGATAGTATTACTATCATAAATAGTTGTTAAAATTATTATATTTGCCACACAACGGATAACTATTTTTCGTTTAGCATCTACTAAAATTCATAGTGTAAATGAGCATAGCTATAAAAATATCTTTGAATGAAGGGTTGTATCTCAAAGAGCCTCAAGATTCCAAATTGGGACGAAAAATCATGCAATACAGTATTGAAATGATTGATGAGTTTGGCTTTGAGGCATTTACTTTTAAAAAACTTGCGCAAAAAATAAACTCTACAGAGGCTTCCATTTATCGCTATTTTGAAAACAAACACCTTTTGTTGTTGTTTTTGGTGAACTGGTATTGGGAATGGGTGAATTACCTTATTGGAATCAATACTATGAACATTGCGAATCCTAAAGAAAAGCTAAAAATAGTGGTGCATTCTATTGTCTCTGCTTCAAAGGAAGATCCGGGGGTTGCCTATGTGAATGAAAATAAACTGCACAATATTGTCATATCTGAAGGAAACAAAGCCTATCATACAAAAGATGTCGATCAGGAAAATTCCAAAGGTTTTTTTAAGAGCTATAAAGCATTGGCAACGGCAGTGTCTAAGGTGATTTCTGAAGTAAATCCAAACTTTGAATATCCGTATACCTTAGCAACCAATTTGTTTGAAATGTCGAACAACCACATTTATTTTGCGCAACATTTACCGCGACTTACAGATGTTGCGGCACATAAAAATAAGGCAGATGAATTGGAAACCATGCTTAATTATTTTGTAGATAAGCTGCTTTCTTAACCTGAAGGATCGTTTATTTTTCTTTGATTTTTCCCCAAAAGTAAAGCAACAACGCAACCGACTCTATAGAAAGGCCAATCGCTAGAACAAGCGTTCCGGCACCTTCTTCTTGCTTGTATAGGTTGATGATGATGCCTGCAAGCACCCAAAGAAAACCGAGAATAAAAATTTTAACGGTATTGTTTTTCAGCATTTTTTTAAGGTTTGTATTATTCAAAAGTACTTATTAATTTTTTAATGAAGTTTTAAGAGGTCGGCATAAATCCACCTGCTACCGGAGGCTATGGTTAAAACCAAATAAAATAACATCCTATTGGGGATTTCTTTGTCACCTGGAGTGGAGTCGAGAGGTCGTTCTATCTTTTAGAAGTCATAATATAGCATTGTTTCTTTACAAAACTATTTTTCCGGCTTGTATTTCGACTTTCTAAACAGGGTTTCAGCATCTAGACTGAGCATATTTGTCAAGGAAGTTTTGTTGTTTTTCATATAGGAGCGCACTATTTTATAGCCAACCCACTGACCAATACCTCCAGGGGACTCCACATCAAAATCGTAGTAAAACTTTGAAAAAGGAGCTGTATTTAAAAATCTATTCTGTAAAGAACTGTCTGTACGGTACAGCATATCTTCTGTAATAAAATAAGACCATATTTGTCTTTCATTTTCAATACTCCATTGCATTTTTTCTTTTGCATAGCCCAAACGAATATGTTCAGGACAGTTAGGTAACAAGAGTTCAAGCAAGTAAAGCTTTTTACCATAATAGAGCATGGATTCTATAAAACTTCTTCCATTTTTTGTAGGGAATTCTACATCGATAAGTGCATTTGCCAGCGCAACAATTAAGTGTTCTGGTGTATAATTGTTAGCGATGTATTGAGGGAAGCTGTTGTAAACTTCAGAATTTGCACCTAAAAACATATCCAAGGAGACAAAAACAAGAGTATCTGCATAGATAACAGGATGTTCATAATCCAAGCCTCCAATCACACTAAACGTTTTTGGAGGAGTAAAATCCGGTTGGTAGTAGCGAAGGTGTTTGTAAAGACTTGTGATGGCTGTTTTTTCATTTTTCAAATCGCCAAAAACGCTGTCTGCCATTTGGTAGAGCAATTTTTCCTCAGAATCGTTAAGCATCGATAGCCAATGACTGTCTTCAATTTCGGTTGGGAATAAATAGGGGTATTTTTGTTTGATGTCTTGCAAACTTTGCTTGTTTGCCGAAAAGAATTCATGGTGAAACGGTACAAAGTCGAGTTCCAAATGAATCTGAGAAATGGTTTGTTCGGTCTGAGTTGTTTTGGAGCAGTTAGTCAAGCATACAGCTAGGATAAGGATGGCAATCAGATTTTTCATGTATCGTGGAAAAAATTGATGAATTTTGTTTTCTTTCTAATGTAAAACGACAAAAAACACTGTTTATTTGCTTACTTTTGTGAGGTATCAAAAATACTAAAATTCTTTAGAAATGAATTCAGAAAAAGTTGCAAATCATATCGTAGGGTGGCTACGGTCTTATGCGGAAAAGTCAAATGTAAAAGGTTTTGTAGTTGGGGTTTCAGGAGGTATAGATTCAGCGGTTACTTCAACCTTATGTGCGAAAACAGGATTGCAGACTATCTGTGTTGAAATGCCTATTCACCAAGATCCTTCCCAAGTGTCTCGTGCCTTGGAACATATTGATAACTTAAAAGAGAATTATAGCAATGTGAGGAGTGTACGCGCCGATTTGACCAATTCATTTGAAGTGTTTCAAGAAGCTTTTGAAAGCTCGGATGCCAGTGCGGTTAAGGATCTTACCTTGGCCAATACCAGAGCTCGAATTCGGATGACGGCACTTTATTATATTGCAGGAATGAATGGATGCCTTGTGGCTGGTACCGGAAATAAGGTAGAAGACTTTGGTGTTGGTTTCTATACAAAATACGGAGATGGTGGTGTAGATATTAGTCCAATAGCAGATTTAGTGAAGTCTGAAGTGTTTGCTTTAGGTGCAGAACTAGCAGTTCCGCATGCGATTCAGAACGCAGCACCAACGGATGGACTTTTTGGAGATAGCAGAACAGATGAAGATCAATTAGGGGCTTCCTATGACGAACTGGAATTAGCGATGAAACAAGCAGATAGCGGTTTGTCTGTAGATGAATTACAGGGAAGAGAAAAAGAAGTTTTTACCATCTATAGCAGATTAAATGCTAACAATCAGCACAAAATGAATCCAATTCCGGTATGTGAAGTGCCAGAAGCAATGAAAGAATAGGTTTTATAGTTGAACACTTTAAATTAATTATTACATTTACAGAAAGCTTCATCATTGGATTTTATAGAATTTACATTTTTAGACTTTTTAGACATTACCCTGGTAGGTTTATTGTTGTATTATGTATATAAATTATTAAAAGGTACGGTAGCCATCAATATCTTTATTGGGATCTCTATAGTATTTCTCATCTATAAGATAACACAAGTGCTTAATATGGATATGTTAAGCGGTATTTTGGAGGTCTTAGTAGGAGGTGGTGCCATAGCAATCTTAATTATTTTTCATCCCGAGTTGCGAAAATTTCTTTTGATGTTAGGGTCCGCCAATATAGGATCCAAACGCAGTTTTATCAATCAACTTAAATTCTTGAAAACCGAAATAAGTTCTGAAGTAGATGTCGATAGCATCGTAACCGCTTGTTATAGAATGTCAGCATCGAAAACAGGTGCTTTGTTGGTGATAGAAAGAAACAACAGTCTCGATTTTGCCAAACAAAACGGAGATTATATGAATGCTGAAATTACCGTGCCCTTGTTGGAAAGTATTTTTTATAAAAACAGTCCCTTACATGACGGAGCCACACTCATAAAAGATAACTTTATAACCGCAACTCGTGTGGTATTGCCACTTTCAGAAAGCACATTACCGAGTAGGTTTGGGTTGCGACATAGAGCAGCGATAGGTATTACCGAACGAACAGATAGTTTCTGTCTGGTAGTATCAGAAGAAACAGGAAAAATATCCCTGATTAAGGATGGCGAATTTGAACTGTTTACCGATGAAGAAGGTTTGAAAGAAAAGATAAAGTCACATTTATAACGAGGCAGTTTCGGTTTCGCTAAATTGTTTTTCAAACAAATTTTTATAATAGCCTCCTTCGTTTTGCAATAGGGATTTATGCGTTCCTTTTTCTACAATTTTTCCTTTTTCCATAACGACAATCGTATCCGCTTTTTGAACAGTTGTCAGTCGGTGGGCAATGATTATTGAAGTACGATCTTTGGTAATTCTATCTGTTGCAAATTGAATCATTCGCTCAGAATGTGGGTCTACAGAAGAAGTGGCTTCATCTAAAATTAGAACAGACGGATTGCTTACATAGGCACGCAGAAAAGCAATCAATTGACGCTGACCCGAAGAGAGCATATTTCCTCTTTCCTTTACATCGTAATGATATCCATTGGGCAAGCTCATGATAAAATCGTGTATACCAATTTGCGTGGCAGCTTCAATAACGTCTGCTAAGCTAATATTTTCATTTTTTAAAGTGATATTATTCAGAATGGAATCAGAGAAAAGAAAAACATCTTGTAAGACCACGGCAACATGATTTCTTAGACTGTGCAATTTAAAATCGTCGATATCGATAGCGTCAATAGTTATTTTCCCAGAGTCAATTTCATAAAACCGATTCAGAAGATTGATAATGGTAGACTTTCCAGCACCTGTTGCGCCTACAATGGCAACTGTTTCACCAGGCTGTACCTTTAAAGAAATGCCTTTTAGTACTTCTTCACCTTTTACATAACTGAAACGTACATCCTCCAATTCAATGCTGCCTTCTAATTTGGTAATTTCTTCAAGTCCTTCTTTTGAAATAGACGCTTGGGTGTCCATCATTTCAAAAACCCGATCTCCAGCTACCATTCCCATCTGTAAGGTAGTGAACTTGTCGGCAATTTGACGCAGTGGTCTGTAGAGCATTTCCACCATCATGATAAAGCCCATAATCTCCCCTAAGGTTACTGTGCCATTCAATGCCACTCGCAAGCCTCCGTACCAAACCAAAAGTCCCACCGCTATAGACGAAAGAATTTCCGCGATTGGAAAGAAAATAGAAAAGTACCAAACCGTTTTAATATGGGCCTTCTTATGAATCTCGTTGATGGCTTTAAACTTGTCGTATTCAATTTTTTCGCGGCTAAACAACTGCACCACCTGCATGCCCGTAACACGTTCTTGAACAAAACTGTTCAAATTGGCCACTTGGCGCCTCACTTGCTGAAATGCCACTTTAATGGCTCCTTGGAATACTTTGGTAGCATAGATAATTATAGGCAACATAGCGAAAGAAATCAATGCCAATTGCCAATTTTTATACAGCATAAATCCTGCAATAACAAACATCTTTAAAAGGTCGCTGATAATCATAAACAGACCTTGTCCAAAAAACTGTGCAATGGTTTCTACATCAGATACTACACGAGTAACCATTTGTCCAACCGAAGACGTGTCGAAATAAGACATTTTAAATTTGATAACATGTTCGAACAGTCGGATTCGAATGTCTTTGATGATATGTTGGCCTAACCAGTTTGCGATATAAATAAAAGAAAAATGCAATAACACTTCTGTCAACAAGGCAGCCAAAATAAAGAGGGTATATAAGTGTAAACCCTCAGGGTCTTTTCCTGTAATATAATTGTCAACAGTTTCTATAATCAAGTACGGACGAATGGCAGCAACGATGGCCAAAGAAATCGACGTTATACAGGCCACAAAAAAATGAATTCGATACTTTTTTGCAAAACTCATAAGTCGTGCAAATATTTTTAAATCGAAGATGCTTTTTGATTTACTTTTAGACATGTATAATGGTTTCTGGATAGGTAACCCCGGTGAGTGTTAACCCTTGTGCGGGCGCAGAACTTCCGGCATTACTTCTGTCTTGACTTTTAATAATTTTTTCTAAATCTGTGATCTCTTTTTTGCCTTTCCCTACATCGATAAGCGTTCCTACAATAGCACGCACCATGTTTCTAAGAAATCTATCGGCAGTAATGTGAAAGGTAAGTAATTTTCCATCTTGAATCCATTCAGCTCTCGTAATAGTACAGTTATAGGTCTTTACATCTGTTTTCGATCTTGAAAAACATTTAAAGTTTTGGTGAACTAACAATATTTCTGCGGCCTTGTTCATTTTAGGAATGTCCAATTTTTGCTGGTACAGCTGCCATGTAGTATCTAACAAAAATGGATTTCTTCCTTGAAAAATTTTGTATTCATAACTGCGACTGTTTGCATGAAACCGAGTATGTGCCTCTTTTTGTACTTTGAATATGGAATGAATAGCAATGTCATCTGGCAGTACGGCATTGAGTTTATAGATATAATCGTCTGTATCGAGCGTTACTTCCGTATCAATATGGACAAACATCTGAGAAGCGTGTACGCCAGTATCGGTTCTTCCAGCAGCAGTTGTTAAGATAGGAGTGTTTAAAATAGTGGAAAATGCCAAATTCACTTTTTCTTGCACAGAAACAACATCTGGCTGAATTTGCCAACCAAAATATTTTTTACCATTGTATGAAAGTTCGATGAAATATCTCAAGAAAATTATTTTAAAAACAAAGATACACAATCAAATTAGGTTAGCTGCTTTCAGTTGGGCTATTTGCGTGGATATAATTATAGTTTTTGAAGAAAACTATGCTACCATTTATTTTTGAGTAGATATAAAATCCTTGTAGTGAGAACGTTGTCATGAATCGAATATTTTTGCAAGAAAAACATTGCAGAAAATGAAAAATGATTGTAATTTTGCATCGGCAAGTCCTACACAACTAGCTCCTTTGGAATCCCCCAGGGTGGGAACACAGCAAGGGTACAAGGTTGTAGCGGTGTGATGTAGGTAGCTTGCCATTTTTTGTGCCCTAAAGTTTCCTTTTTTTTCTTGAAATCGACTTTTATAAATTAAAGTGAGATGTGCTTGTTTTTTTTAGTACAAATACCCTAACTTTGCCCAACTTAAAAATGAATATAATCTAATTAATTCGTAGAACAATTATGAAATTTTTTATCGATACAGCAAATTTAGAGCAAATTAAAGAAGCCGAAGCATTAGGCGTCTTAGATGGAGTAACTACCAATCCTTCGTTGATGGCGAAAGAAGGGATTACAGGGGAAGCAAATATCATACAACATTATGTAGACATTTGTGAAGCCGTTGAAGGAGACGTTTCTGCTGAGGTAATTTCAACAGACTATGAAGGTATGATCGCTGAAGGTGAAAAATTAGCAGCATTGAACCCACAGATAGTAGTAAAACTCCCAATGATTAAAGATGGTGTGAAAGCATGTAAGTACTTTTCATCTAAAGGTATTAGAACCAACGTTACTTTGGTGTTTTCGGCAGGACAGGCATTGTTAGCAGCCAAAGCGGGAGCAACGTATGTTTCACCGTTTATAGGACGTTTGGATGACATCTCAACAGATGGATTGAATCTTATTGAAGAAATTAGAATGATCTATGATAATTATGGTTTTAAAACCGAAATTTTAGCGGCTTCTGTTAGACACACGATGCATATTTTGAACTGTGCAAAAATTGGAGCGGACGTAATGACCGGTCCTTTAAGTGCGATTGAAGGTTTGTTAAAGCACCCTCTTACAGATAGTGGATTGGCTAAGTTTTTAGAAGACTACGCAAAAGGGAACTAATTTTGTTGCAACATATTAATTTAAAAGACTGTCTGTTAAGAGGGTCTTTTTTTTGTTCTTTATTTTGAAGGATGGGGGGATGATTATGGGGGGATTGTAGAATAGATAATTGCCTCATATTGTTTTGATTCCTACGCCGCCAGAGGGCGCCTGTTCTAAAGTTTACTTGCAGACAGGTGTAGCTGCTAACGCTTATGCTAAAACGCCTGCGATAGCGTACGGACAGGTTTCAAATGTCCTCAACCAAACACAAAAAAAAGGCTGTCTAAAAAATAGACAGCCTTTTATATAAGTAAGAGATTAAATAATTTATTTTACTTTGTCAACGATAGCCTTAAAAGCTTCAGGGTTGTTCATCGCTAAATCAGCTAAAACCTTACGGTTTAAATCGATGTTGTTAGCTTTAACTTTCCCCATAAACTGAGAGTAAGACATTCCGTGAGCACGAGCACCAGCGTTGATACGTTGGATCCACAATGCGCGGAAATTTCTTTTGTTGTTTTTACGGTCACGATATGCATATGACATCGCTTTTTCTACCGCGTTTTTTGCTACTGTATAAACGTTTTTACGACGTCCAAAGTAACCTTTTGCTGCCTTCAAGATTTTTTTTCTTCTTTTTCTTGAGGCTACTGAATTTACTGATCTTGGCATAATTTCAATGTTTTTTTGTAGTAAGGCGGCAACAAGTTGCACTTATAAGCCCACTCCAAGGTTAATACTATTTTACCTGTGAACTAATTATTTTAAGTTCAATTGTTGTTTAATGCTTACCTCGTCTGCTTTGTGAACCAAACCATCATGAGTTAGCTTTAATTTACGCTTTTTAGATTTTTTTGTCAAAATATGACTCTTAAAAGCATGCTTTCTTTTCAATTTACCAGTACCAGTCACTTTAAATCGTTTCTTAGCACTAGACTTAGTTTTCATTTTAGGCATCTCTCCTTAGTTTTATATATTCTTACTTATATTCTCTTTAAAAACAATTTTGTTTATTTCTTTTTGGGAGCAATAAACATAATCATTCTTTTTCCTTCAAGTTTAGGCATTTGCTCAACTTTTCCGTACTCTTCCAATTCTTGAGCCAATCGTAGCAATAAGATTTGTCCTTGGTCTTTAAAAATAATAGAACGTCCTTTAAAGAATACAAATGTTTTTAACTTCGCTCCTTCCTTAAGGAACTTAATAGCGTGTTTCTTTTTGAATTCATAATCGTGCTCATCTGTCTGAGGTCCGAAATCTAATTTCTTTAACAACAACTTTAGTCGCTTTTGATTTTAGAGCTTTCTCTCTTTTCTTCTGCTCGTATAAGAACTTCTTATAATCAATAATCTTGCAAACAGGGGGGACCGCTTTTGGTGAAATTTCTACCAAATCTAACTCTTGCTCTCTGGCAAGGTCTAGGGCTTTTCTGAAAGGATAGACACCAACTTCGATGTTTTCTCCTACCAATCGTACTTCTTCAACATCACGAATTCGACTGTTGATTCTGTGTTGGTCTTCGTTTTGAACTCTCCAAGGCTTTCTAGGCGCTCTGTTTCTACGTATTGCTATGACTTTACTGTTTTGTCCTGTTTAACCAGGTGTTAATTAAAATTGTACTAATGTACTGTTTACTTCTTCTTGAACTAATTTAATAAATGCTTCAATGCTGAACGAACCTAAATCTCCTTCACCATGTTTACGAATCGATACAGTTCCTTCACCTTCTTCTTTTTCCCCAACGATAATCATATAAGGAATCTTTTTAACCTCTGCATCTCTAATCTTTCTCCCCGTTTTTTCACTTCGAGAGTCAATTAGGGCGCGAATTTCGGAATTTTCTAGCAGTTCTGAAACTTTTTTCGCATATTTTTGATATTTATCACTGATTGGCAGTATGATAACTTGCTCTGGCATTAACCAAAGTGGGAAATTTCCACCCGTATGTTCCAGTAAAACAGCAATGAATCTTTCCATAGACCCAAAAGGCGCACGGTGAATCATGACAGGTCTGTGTGAAGCATTATCAGCCCCTTTGTACGTGAGGTCAAAGCGCTCCGGTAAGTTGTAGTCTACCTGAATGGTTCCTAATTGCCAACTTCTGCCCAAAGCATCTTTTACCATAAAATCTAGCTTTGGTCCGTAGAAAGCAGCCTCTCCGTATTCTACTACTGTCTTTAGTCCTTTTTCTGCTGAGGCATTAATAATGGCTTGTTCAGCTTTATCCCAATTCTCATCACTTCCAATATACTTATCGTGATTTTCTTTATCTCTTAAGGAAACCTGTGCCGTAAAATCTTCAAAACCTAAGGCTTTAAAAACATACAATACCAAATCAATCACATCCTTAAACTCCTGATCTAATTGTTCTGGTGTACAGAAAATATGTGCATCATCTTGAGTAAAACTACGAACACGTGTCATGCCATGCAATTCTCCACTTTGTTCATAACGGTATACTGTACCAAATTCAGCAAAACGTTTCGGTAAATCTTTATACGAATACGGCTTATAGTTGTAAACTTCGCAATGGTGAGGGCAGTTCATAGGTTTTAACAAAAACTCCTCATCCATTTTTGGCGTTTTGATAGGTTGAAAACTATCTTCACCATATTTTTCATAATGACCGGAAGTCACATACAATTCTTTCTGACCTATGTGTGGTGTCATTACCATTTCATAGCCAGCCTTCTTTTGAGCCTTCTTTAAAAATTGTTCCAATCGTTCTCTTAAAGCAGCTCCTTTTGGCAACCAAAGCGGTAAACCTTGCCCTACTTTTTGAGAAAAAGTAAACAATTCCAATTCTTTACCTAATTTTCTATGGTCACGTTTTTTTGCCTCCTCTAGAAGCGCTAAATGTTCAGTGAGCATTTTTTGCTTAGGGAAAGACACACCGTACAAACGAGTTAATTGCTTGTTTTTTTCATCACCTCTCCAATACGCACCTGCTGCGCTCATTACCTTAACGGCCTTAATGAGTCCAGTATGTGGAATATGGCCACCTCTACACAAATCAGTAAAATCACTATGATCACAGAAGGTAATTTCTCCATCGGCTAAATTTTCGATGAGTTCTACTTTGAACTCATTTCCTTCTGCTTGGTATTTTGCTAAAGCATCTGCTTTCGAAACGGCACGCAATTGAAAAGCGTGTTTTCCCCTTGCCAATTCTAAGAACTTTTTCTCAATGGCAGGGAAATCGTTTTCAGAAATAGAATTTTCGCCTAGATCTAAATCATAATAAAATCCATTCTCAATCGCCGGTCCAATAGTCAGTTTTACGCCAGGATATAATTCTTGTACCGCTTGAGCTAAGACATGGGCAGAGGAATGCCAAAAAGCGTTCTTCCCTTCTGGGCTGTCAAAAGTGTATAATACCAAACTTCCGTCTGTCGTTAGCGGGGTTACAGTTTCAACGGTAGTTCCGTTAAATTTTGCAGAGATAATAACTCTTGCCAATCCTTCGCTAATACTTCTTGCAACGTCAAAAGGAGTACTGTTTTTAGCAACTTCCTTAATACTTCCGTCGGGTAATGTGATTTTAATCATGAATCTATTTTTAAGTATGCAAAGATATTAGAAAACGTTGGCTTGACAAATTAAAATTTCAATATTAAATAGGACAATTTTTTCTAAAAAGAAGTTCAGCCAATTATCAATATAATACTATCTTTACAGCAGGTAAAACTTGGAATATGGAATTGAATTTAAAAAAGCCCGTTGTGTTTTTTGACTTAGAAACAACAGGGATCAATATAGCAAAAGATAGAATTGTTGAAATAGCAATCTTAAAAGTGAATCCCAACGGCACCAAAGAAAGTAAAACTTGGTTGGTAAACCCTGAAATGCCTATTCCTAAAGAATCTTCAGATATTCACGGGATTACAGATGAAAAAATAGCGAATGAACCTAGTTTTAAAATGATAGCTAAAGATGTTGAAGCTATGATAAAAGGGGCTGATTTGGCAGGTTTCAATTCCAATCGCTTTGACATTCCGCTATTAGCTGAAGAAATGTTGCGTGTTGGAATGGATTTTGATATGAACAATAGGGTTGCCATTGATGTGCAAGTGATTTTCCACAAAAAAGAACAACGAACACTAAGTGCTGGTTATAAGTTCTATTGTGATAAAGATTTAGAAAATGCACATTCAGCAGAAGCAGATACAGAAGCGACTTATGAAATATTACTGGCGCAACTCGAAAAATACGAGGACCTTGAAAATGACGTAAAGAGTTTAAGTGACTATTCATCTCATAATAAAAGAGCTGATTTTGCAGGTTTTATTTTATACGATGATACTGATGATGAGGTGTTTTCTTTTGGGAAATACAAAGGGAAAAAAGTTACTGAAGTGTTCGAAGAAAACCCTGGTTATTATGCTTGGATTCAAAATGCCGATTTTCCATTATATACCAAAAAAGTGTTGACACAGATTAAATTGAGAAGTTTAAATACAAAATTCTAAATACTTTTACCAAGTTTTATCGCTGGGTAGAATTGTCTTTTTGTTTAAGAAATAGATACATTGGGAGTTAGTTTGGTTCGCTGTTCTACAGATAGAAAATAGTGAGAAGTAATTTCGAAAGAATTCATTCTTTGTTCAGAGTATAAAATGTTAATCTGTATGTGTTTTTATGGAATACATGTTATTGAAGTGGTCGAATTGAATAAAAATGAATGCATCCATATGGATGTGATGCAATACAAATAACCAACAATTTGGAATAAGATGTTGGAAAAAAGAAAACGAAAACAGTAAATTATGTTTGTAGAATACAATACCTTGCCCAACAGTGCTAGAGTTTGGGTGTACCAGTCGAATCGGAAATTTAATGCAGAACAAGAACATATTATCGAAAAAGAAGCTGCTGAATTTATTGAGTCATGGACACGTCACGGTGATCATCTAAAGGGAAGTTTTACCTTGAAACACAATCAGTTTTTAGCTTTGGCTGTCGATGAATCCTTTGCCAATGCATCGGGTTGTTCCATAGATGCCTCTGTGCGTTTTGTTAAAAAATTAGAAGATTTATTTGGGGTTGATTTGATGAACAAACTCAATATTTCTTATAAAAACGAGGAGTCCATACATATTGTGAGTCTTTCTGAATTTCAGAACTTAGCAAAACAAGGAGCTATAACAGGAACTACTACTGTGTTCAATAATATGGTTCAGACCAAAGAAGAATTAGAAACCAAATGGGAAGTTCCGGCTAAAGACAGCTGGCACGCACGATTTGTAAACTAAGCAAAACTAAAATTCTGCAATATTTTGATAAAACTTCAAAAGCATAACCGTAGGAGCTATGCAATAAGCTTCTTTTTAATAGCCTTAGGCATTAGTATAGGAACAGGGCAACAATTAGATCCTTTGTTGACAAAGGATTGTGCTGAGCAAGAAGATTGGGTACAACATCAAATGGAATCCATGTCGCTCAATGAGAAAATTGGGCAATTGTTTATGGTTCAGGCCTATTCAAACAAAGATGAAAAGCATCGAAAGGCCATTGAACGTGAAATAAAGAAGTATCATATCGGTGGGCTTATTTTTATGCAAGGAACACCTGAAAAACAAGCCGTACTAAATAATAGATACCAAGAAAAGTCTAAAATACCGCTCTTGATTGGATTTGATGGAGAGTGGGGGTTAGATATGCGACTTAAAAATACATTTCGGTATCCATGGAATATGACACTAGGAGCTGTTCAAAACGACCATTTGATTCATCAATTTGGCCAACGTTTGGGTGTGCATTGCAAGCGTTTAGGGATTCATATTAATTTTGCTCCTGTCGTAGATATCAATACCAATCCAGAAAACCCTATTATTGGAAATCGTTCTTTTGGAGAGAATAAATACAATGTAACCAGTAAAGCGGCTGCATTTATAAAAGGAATGCAAAGTGAGCATGTTCTCGCCAATGCCAAACATTTTCCTGGCCACGGTGATACGGCAACCGATTCACATAAAACTTTACCTCAGCTGTCATTCGATATAGAACGCCTAACAGATATAGAACTGTATCCCTATAGCAAGATGTTCGATACTGGATTAGCAAGTGTTATGGTGGCGCATTTGAGTGTACCCTCGTTAGAACCAAATGTAGCTGTGCCTACTTCCTTATCTTATAAAGTCATTACAAAGCTTTTAAAACAACAAATGGGATTTAATGGTTTGGTATTTACCGATGCGTTGAATATGAAAGGGGCTGCAAACTATGCCAAACCCGGGGATATAGATTTGGCAGCTTTGCTTGCTGGAAATGACATGTTGCTAATCCCGGAAGATGTAGGAGCTGCCGTAAAGAAAATAAAAAAGGCATTGAAGAGTAATGTTTTAACCATTGATCGGTTGAATAGCTCTGTAGAGAAAATACTCAAAGCAAAATACTGGGCAGGACTCTACGAATACCAGCCTGTGGCGATGGACTATCTCGAAGCAGAGTTAAACACAGCGAAAGACTCTGTACTACACGCGAAACTGGTTGAAAATTCAATCACCTTATTGCAAAACAAAAAAGCGGTATTTCCAATAGCCGAATTGGCAAGTGCTAAAATTGCTTATGTAAAATTGGGGGAAGCATCGAATGAGACGTTTCTTGAAAACATGAATCTTTATAAGACCGTAACTCCGGTTACGGGAAAATCAGATGAACAAATTCTCGAAAAATTATCGGAATACAATAAGGTAATTATTGGGTATCATAAATCAAATGACAATCCGTGGAAGTCTTTCAAATTCAAACAGGAAGAACTGACTTTGTTGCAAAAAATAGCGGAACAACACGCTGTCATTTTCGTAGGATTTGCAAGCCCATACAGTCTGTTAGAAATAGATTCGTTTGTCGATATTGAAGGAGTTTTACTCGCCTACCAAAATAGTGATATTGCACAAAGTACAGCTGCCCAAATGGTTTTCGGAGCAATAGAAACAAAAGGTAAGATTCCTGTTTCTATAAGAGGTGATTTTCCTGAAGGTACAGGATTAAATTCAGTAAACTTAATGCGTTTGTCCTACGGATTGCCTGAGTCTGTGGGTATGAATGGTGCAAAGTTACAACGAATTGATAGCTTGGTAAATTATATCATTCAAGAGAAAATGACCCCAGGAGCACAGGTGTTAGTTGCCAGACACGGAAAAGTGGTGTATCAAAAGAGCTTTGGCTTTCATACCTACGATACCATTAAAAAAGTTAAAAATTCTGACATCTATGATTTGGCTTCACTCACTAAAATTTTAGGAGGACTTCCATTAATTATGAAAAGTGAGGAAATAGGTTTGTTCGATTTACAAACGAACTTGGGTGAACTACTCATGGAATATCAAGATAGTAACAAAGATACCTTAACCGTAAAGGAAGTATTGTCACATACAGGTAGGCTGAAAGCTTGGCTGCCTTTTTATTTGGAAACTTTAGATAGTATTACTCAAAAACCATTGACAAAGTATTATCGTACCCAAAAAAATCCTGACTTCTCTATAGAGGTAACAAAAAACTTGTATTTACGAACCGATTACCGGGATAGCATTTATGAAAAAATAAGAACGGTTGACCAGCGAGAGAAAAATGGGTATAAATACAGTGGCTTGGCTTTTTATATTTTTAAAAAGTATATGGAGACAAGTTTCGATAAGGGGATGGATGTTTTAGCAGATGAATTTTTCTATATGCCTTTAGGTGCAGAAACATTGACATATAATCCATTGCATCGTTATAGTGAAGAAAGAATTGTTCCTTCAGAAATTGATACTTATTTCCGACATCAAAAATTACAAGGTCAAGTACATGACATGGGAGCAGCCATGATGGGTGGAGTAAGTGGTAATGCGGGGCTATTTGCGAATGCTAATGATGTTGCTAAATTTATGCAAATGTATCTGCAATCCGGTTTTTATGGAGGTCATCGTTTTTTGGAAGCCAAAACGATCGCAAAATTTAACAAGCGCTATTTTAAAGAAGACGAAGTACGTCGGGGCTTAGGTTTCGATAAACCGCAACTAGACCCTGAGGTGAAATCTACTTGTGGTTGTGTTTCTGACAATAGTTTTGGGCATAGCGGGTTTACTGGGACATATACTTGGGCAGATCCAGATACTGGTCTGGTCTATGTGTTTTTATCAAATAGAACGTTTCCTTCTATGGAAAATAACAAGTTGGGAGAAGAAGATATTCGTACTAAGATCCAAGGCTTAGCAGTCGATGCGATAGTAGAATAATCAACTTTTATAAGGGTGTATGAGATGGATTGCTCTAAACCCTTGTTATGCTAATGCTCATTTAAAAACGCAACGGAGTGACAGGCAACTAGGGCAGCAGTTTCTGTTCTTAATCTGCTTTCTCCTAGCGTTACTGGAATGAAGTTGTTTTGTAATGCGAATGCAATTTCCTTTGAGGAAAAATCTCCTTCAGGACCTATGGCAATCGTAATGTCATCATTTGCTTCTAGCTCCTTTTTAAATGATTTCTTGTCTTGTTCTTCGCAATGTGCAATGTAAAGCGCTCCTTTCGGGTTCCCTTTTATGAATTGCTTAAAAGTAACCGGTGAATTGAGTTTTGGCAAGTGAAACTTTAAAGATTGTTTCATTGCAGATAGTATGATTTTCTCAAATCGTTCTAGTTTTACCACCTTTCGTTCAGAATGGTCACAGATGATAGGCGTAATTTCATCGATGCCAATTTCAGTGGCTTTCTCTAAAAACCATTCCATACGGTCGTTTAGTTTGGTTGGTGCTACAGCAATATGCAAATGATAATCCCAGGCCTTCTTTTTCTGTACGCATTTTAATATATGTACCTGGCATTTCTTGTCCGATGCAAGTACAATTTCTGCTAAAAAAAGCTGTCCGCGTCCGTTGGTGATTTGTAAAGTATCACTTTCCGATTTTCTAAGTACTCGTACAATATGTCTACTTTCGGTCTTGTCGAAAGTAAAAGAAGTACTCAATTCTGAAATGTCTGCATTGTAAAATAACTGCACGATGTTCGAAATTTAGGATTCTTTTTCTTCAGCTGCTTTCTTTGCAGCTTTTTCAGCCTCTTTGGCTTCTTTTTCTTTTTGTTTTTCCAGTATTTCTTGGGCCTCTAGCGCTTCTTTTTCTGCTTTTTCTTTTGCTTTTCGTTCTTTTTTCGCGGCTTTCTCGGCCGCTTTTTCAGCTTCTCTAGCTTCCTTGGCTTTTTGTTTATCTAATTTTGCTTGCGCTTCCGCAGCTTCTTTAGCCGCTTTCTCTTTGGCTATTCTTTCCTTTTCTGCCGCTTCAAAAGCTGTTTTTCCACTTTTGTAATCCTTGCTTTCTTGTTCAAAACGTTTCCCTTTTACGGGTTTTTTAACGTCTTTTGTTTTTGCTTTTTTAGGTTTGCGATTGCGATTGCGTTTTGGTATGTGATTTTCTTTCTTTAAGAATAGGTTCTGTACAAAGATACTGATATCTGTTCCAAGGTTTGAAAAAAACATACCCGTGTAGATTCCAGCCACAACCACTGCTTCTTTCGTACTAGAAGCTGCTCTGCTAACAAAACTAGCTCGATTTGGGTCTTTTTCTTTTTTAGGTTTTTCAGGCTTTACCGCTACAAATTGATCTTTGTGACGGTCCAATCGCCAAGAAATTCCAGTCGAAATGCCGGCGGTTGGTTCGCTGTTTACTAAACCACCTCTCACAGAAGCGTCGATCTGTAAATCTTTATTAATCAGGTATGCAAAGCCCAATCCAATTTCATAAGTTTTTTGTAAATCTGAAAACAAATTCCGACTTTCTAAGTACGACGACCATTGGTCATTGATTCCATAGGTAGAGGAGATGAGTGCTTCTATTTGTGGATTCTTAGAATCGATACCTACATAAGATACGTTGGTGACGATGTTCCAATAAGTACTCATTTGGTTGTGTAACAAAAGTCCTGCAGCAAAACCATCTGGTTCCGTATTTGTAGGTGTAAGGAGGTAATTCGTTTTAATGGCTACGGAAGGAATGAGTTTCGACCAATTGAAAGAAGTTCGTTTTTTCCAGCTGCGAATTTCATGTGATTTACTTTTTATGGTGTGGTCATATATCAAATACTTAGCACCAATACCTAAGGGTTCAAATGCACTACTGGATACACTAGACAGATTTTTGGTTTGTAAATGCCTGTAGTTGTATTGAAATTGTAAATTGACCTCTAAACGTTCAGAAAAGAAACCATGACGTAGATACAATAGATTTTGAAAAGAAGTATAAACTTGATTGGAGTCTGGATAGCCATAAATGAATGTCAAGCCGTCTTCTACTTGGAACACATCTTTACCAACGCCATAAGCGTTTTCCGTAAAGCCGGGTCGGTTAGCGTTAATGACGTCTGTGTATTGGGCGCGTAATGTGCTTACACAAATCAATAGAAATAGGGGCCCAATTATTTTAGTCATTCTCAAATAAAAATATTTTTCCAAATATAAGATTTTATCAATAGGAACGTATTAGTTCCTGTGAAATTGTTATTTTTGAGCTAAAATTATTATTAGTACATGCAAGAAGCAGGATTTGTTACTTTTTTAAGGACCATTGCGATTATTTTATTGGTCATATATGGAATGAAATTTATTGCCAAATATATTTTACCATTGGTGCTAAGCCGAGCGGTGAGAAAAGCGCAGGAACGAGCACAACAATATGCAAACCCCAATGAGGCAAATGGAAGTTCGGCCAAAGTAGGTGAAACAATTATAGACAAGAAACCTTCTCATACAGAACGTAAAGCGAACGATACTGCAGGAGATTATGTTGATTTTGAAGAAGTAGACTAGTTTTGTTTCAGCTAAAGACAATGGGTTTCATAGCTACTTTTTTGTTTTGAACTCCATTATTAGACAATCTTTACTATATTTGCCATCGTAAATAAGAGCAGGAAGTTGTTAGTTAACTTCCTTTAATAAGAAGCATAAAACCATTAATTTATATATATGTATAATTTACTAAAAGGAAAACGAGGAATTATTTTTGGCGCATTGGATTCAAATTCAATTGCTTGGAAAGTTGCAGAACGTGCTCATGAAGAAGGGGCTACTTTTGTATTGACAAATGCACCAATCGCAATGCGTATGGGAACAATCAATGAATTGGCTGAAAAAACTGGTTCACAGGTAATCCCTGCAGATGCTACTTCTACAGAAGATTTATCTAACCTAATTGATCAATCAGTTGAGATTTTAGGAGGTAAGATAGATTTCGTATTGCACTCTATTGGGATGTCTTTGAATGTTCGTAAAGGAAAGCATTATACTGACTCGAACTACGATTTTACACATAAAGGATTTGATATTTCGGCGCTTTCTTTTCATAGAGTAATGAGTTTGTTGTACAAAAAAGAAGCGATGAGCGAATGGGGATCTATCGTTGCCCTTACCTATATGGCAGCACAACGTGTGTTCCCTGATTATAATGACATGGCAGACAACAAGGCTTACTTGGAGTCTATTGCACGTAGCTTTGGTTACTTTTTTGGAAGAGATCATAAAGTACGTGTAAATACCATTTCTCAATCTCCAACACCTACTACGGCAGGTAGTGGAGTCAAAGGATTTGATGGATTTATCAATTATGCTGAAGAGATGTCTCCTCTTGGAAATGCTTCTGCCGCTGATTGTGCTGATTACACAATCTCTTTGTTTTCAGACTTGACTAGAAAAGTGTCTTTACAAAATTTATTCCATGACGGTGGTTTCTCAAATATGGGAGTAAGTACTAGCGTAATGTCGAAATTTGTAGGTGAAGAATAAACACGTTCAATAATTTCATAAAATGCAAATCGTATTCGGTTTGCATTTTTTTTTGACTTTTACCCGGTAGCTTTGTTTTTGTATATTTGAAATCATTATATTTTTTCTATGATATTAGCTTATTCTATCATTATTCCAGTTTACAACAGACCCGATGAAATCGATGAGTTGTTACAGAGTTTAACGCTACAGACAACAAATCTGCCTTTTGAGGTGGTGATTGTAGAAGACGGCTCTCCGAATACCTGTGAAGCCGTTTTAGAAAAGTATACATCCGATTTAAATATTCAATATTTTCTAACGGAGAATCAAGGCGCAGGAAAAAGTAGAAATTACGGTATGCGGAAGGCTTCTGGAAATTACTTTGTCATTTTTGATTCTGATTGTATTATACCGAATGATTATCTGAAAATTGTAGATAATCATTTGAATGATAACTTCACAGATGCCTATGGAGGTCCAGATGCAGCCCATCCAAGTTTCACAAACCTTCAGAAAGCTATTAATTACTCAATGACATCAACGTTAACTACAGGAGGAATAAGAGGGAAGAATAAAGGACTAGGTAAATTTCAACCGAGGAGTTTTAACCTAGGTATTTCAAAGAAAGTCTTTGAGGCAACAGGTGGTTTCTCGGACTTGAGAATAGGGGAAGACATCGATTTAACTTTTCGCTTGTGGAAAGAAGGTTTTGATACTCAATTGATAGAAGCTGCTTTTGTGTATCACAAACGAAGAAGTACATTAAAACAATTTTATAGGCAAACCTATGCCTTTGGAAAAGCCAGACCCATGTTGAATCGTAGATATCCATCAACAGCGAAGCTCACGTATTGGTTTCCTAGCTTGTTTGTCTTAGGGGTGTTAGGTTCTGTTTTTGCTGGCGTTTTTAACTTCTATGTGGGGCTTAGTTTCTATTTAGGATATTTTGGTTTACTGCTAATACATGCATTAATTACTACTAGAAATGGTTTTGTGGCGACACTCACTACAGTTACAACTCTCGTTCAGTTTTTGGGATACGGTTTAGGGTTTTTGAACGCTATTTTGAAGAGGGAATCCAATTAAAAAAACAACTTTTGTCACTAGGATAATTTCATGTACTCGTATAATTGTCTTTTGAGTTTTTTAATGCTTTTTCTTATCAAGGAAATTCGGATAAAAACAAATAACAGGTACAGCCCATATATTGTTAATAATTTAGAAAGCATAAAAAGAATTGGAGTTTCTATTGTGTTTATAGGAGACCAAAAAAAATGATATACGTACAAGTATAATATTAATAAAATCACACATAAAAAAAATACAGGAAATACAGAATTCTTGTAGTTTTTTATGAGGTACTCTTTTTTTGAAAGTTGCTTTTCTAAATTAGAAGAAGAAAAAGTTTTAATTGAATCCATACCCGTTTTTTTGTTTTAAAATATGGGGGGATACTACCGGGGGAGACAATAATCTATTGCAAAGATATGATTTATTTTTGTTTTTTTAAAATTGTATATCTCGACGTAATAACTGAAATATGAGAATTAATCAAGAGTATCAAATTCTATAAGGAATAGCGTTTCGTTTTCTTTTTTCATTCTGTACGCTTCACGGGCATATTTTTCAAGTCGTTCAGGATCTTGTAAAGCTTCAATCATCTTTTTGTTCGCATCAATTTCTTTTTGGTAGAACTCTATAGAGTTTTTCAGTTCTTCTATTTCTTTATTGTATTCCCTATGGTTCAGATACGAGTTTTCATCAAAAAACAGCATCCATACAAGAAATACAATAAAAATGAGGACGTACCTATTTGTAATTATTTTAAGAAAAGTGTTGCCTTGTATTTTTTCATTTACCTTCATAAAACCGTTTCCATTTTGTTGCGAATCAGCTTTGCTAACTTACGAACTATTTCTTTATTTTCAGTGGTATAAGGAACTATGATGTCTGCTTTCTGCTTATAAGGTTCAATATACAAATCGTGCATTGGTTTAAGTGTGTTTTTATACCTAGATTTTACTTCATCAGCAGTCCGTCCTCGCTCTCTAGCGTCTCTTTGAATGCGTCGTTGTAGTCGTTCATTTGCATCGGTGTCTACAAAAATAGTTAGATCAAATAGATTGCGTAATCTTTTGTCGTTAAATATCAGAATTCCTTCTACGATGACTATTTTCTTTGCAGTTGTTTCTTTGGTTTCGGAGGTTCTGTTATGTGTGATGAATGAATACACAGGTTGGGAAATGGTTTTCTTTTTTTTAAATTGTACAAGATGCAAACTTAAAAGGTCAAAATCAATAGCATTTGGATGGTCAAAATTTATAGATTTACGAGCATCAACGGTTAAATGATCTGTTGTGTTGTAATAGGAGTCTTGCGAAATAACGCACAATTCATTAGGTGCAAAGTATTTCGCTATTTTTGAAACCAATGTTGTTTTTCCACTAGCGGTTCCTCCTGTAATACCAATAATAAGCATGCTGTTTTTTTAGTAAAAGTATAAAAAAAATAGAATCAATTTCAGGCTGTTTATGATTTCACCTTTCATCCTTGAAATACCATAAAATTAGGCAAAAAAAAGGCCGGTAAAAACCGACCTATACAATTTTATGTTTTAAAAAAGTTATTGTGCTTGGTAATTGAATTCAATTCTGTTGTTCAATTCACTTGTAGACAAATCTCCTGAATTCGAATATTTAGGTTGGGTATCTCCATAGCCTTCAGAAGAGAGTCGGTCTTCATTCACGCCACCATCTACTAAATATTTAAGAATGGCGTTCGCTCTTCTTTTTGATAGAAACAAACTGTATTTTTCATTGTGCTTGTTATCAGTATGGGCTGCAATTTGATATTTTGTCGCTGGATAGTCTGCCATAATTGCAATGATTTGATCTAAAACATCCATAGTTTCATTGGTCAATGTGTTTTTTGTACGCTCAAAAGAGATTTTCTGTGCTAAGGCTTCTATTTTAAGGTAAACACTTTTATCGAAGCTCTTATCAGGACAGCCGTTGTTATCAGCATTTCCTTTTACATCAGGGCATAAATCCTTGCTGTCAGCAACACCGTCGCCATCTAAATCACCTTCTTCAGGACAACCTTCATTTTCAGGGAGTCCTTTTATTAATGGACATCTATCCTTGTAATCTGGAATTCCATCTTTGTCAGAATCAATTGAAACACCATTAGAATATACTTTTACTCCGAATGGTGTGTCTGGTTCTTTATCGTATAGATCGATAACACCATCTTTATCGGAGTCGACATTGCTACTTTCGATTGCACCTTCAATTTTAGGACATCCCTTGTTTTCAACAGGGCCTGCTTTGAATGGACATTCATCGATATGATCTGGAATATCATCATAATCTGAATCGACGGCAACACCGTTTCCATAAACTCTAGCGTCTTTTGGTGTATTAGGCTCTTTATCAAATTGGTTGACTACACCATCTCCATCATCGTCATTCCAATCAAACTCAACAGCTCTGGTTGGACAGCCTTCTTGTTCTACAGGACCTGCTTTTAAAGGACATTTGTCTTTGTAGTCTGGTAGTCCGTCTCTGTCAGAATCAATTGGGATTCCGTTACCATATACCAAGGCTCCTTCAGGTGTATTTGGGTCCCTGTCGAATTGGTCAATCACACCATCGTTGTCACTGTCTACTAACTGAATTTGACTAGCTGGTGCTTCAGAAGCAACCGGACAACCATCTTGTTCTGCAGTTCCAGGTTTGATAGGGCATTTATCAGAATGATCAGGGATTCCGTCATAATCAGTGTCAATAGAAATTCCGTTTCCGTAAACTTTAGCGCCTTGTGGCGTATTAGGTTCCAAGTCAAACTGATCAACAACACCATCCTTGTCAGTATCTTTTAAACTAATGGTATTTGGGGTGCCAGTGGCTACACTCGTAGTTGATTTTTCAGTGTTTTGCGGGCAGCCTCCATATGCGCTTTTACCCGGTTGCAGTGGGCAGGCATCTTTGTGGTCAGGAGTTCCGTCACTGTCAATATCCATAGAAACACCATTTCCATAAACTTTAACTCCAAAAGGTGTATTTGGTTCTTTGTCAAACTCATTTGGGACACCATCGCCATCGCTATCTTGTGAAATAGGGCAACCCTCTTTTTCAGTCGAACCATATTTAAGAGGACAGGCGTCTTTATGATCGGCAATTCCGTCACCATCTGTATCAACAGCTACACCATTTCCATATACACGAGCATCAAGAGGTGTGTTTGGTTCCTTGTCGAGACTGTCTATAACACCGTCTCCATCAGAATCGTTGATAGATACATTACTCGCCACTTCAATATTTTGTGGGCAACCTCCCATTTCTTCCGTTCCAGGTTTTAGAGGGCAGCTGTCTAGTAAATCAATGACTCCGTCGTTATCTGTATCAATGGCAACACCATTACCGTATACTTTAGCTCCTGCAGGAGTATTGTTATCTGCATCCAACGCGTCCATTACACCGTCATTATCACTGTCTTTAGGAGTGTTTGAAGCACCGGCTACAACAATTCCATCGGCAGGACAGCCATTGTTTTCTTCGGTTCCTGGAGCTAGAGGACAGCTGTCTTCTAGATCGATAACACCATCTTTGTCGGTGTCAATTGCAACTCCATTTCCGTATACTTTTGCACCCTGCGGTGTGTTAGGTTGTTGGTCTAAAGCATCAATAACACCATCGGCATCAGCGTCGTTAAGACTAACGGTTTCACCACTTTCTGTAGTCATTTCTACATTATTTGGACAGCCTTGTTTTTCAACAGAGCCATACTGCATTGGACAGTCATCCATATAGTCTGGTAGTCCGTCTTTGTCGGTATCCACTGCAACTCCGTTTCCGTATACCAAAGCCCCAACAGGCGTGTCGGGCTCTTGATCGAATACGTCAGCAACACCATCTTTATCCGTGTCTTGCAACATTCCTGCTGTCTGCGGTTGTACAATTTCAATAGACTCAGTGATGTTCGTTTCAGGGTCGTAAATTTCACGTCCTTGTTCGGAATCAGGTTGAATAAAATTAATTTCTACCCTACGGTTGAATTTTCTTCCTTGTTCTGTGTCATTTGAATGAGTAGGGCTTTCTTCACCATGTCCTACAGAATACAACCTTAAATAATCTACCCCTTTATCGGCTAGGTAATTAGACACACTTACAGCTCTTTTTTCAGAGAGATACAAGTTGTAATCTGGTTGTCCTGTGTTGTCTGTAAACCCATCAATAGTGTATTGTGTATTCGGGTATTGCAACATGATGTTTGCAATTTCGTTTAGGATGGAATAAGAATCGTCTTTAATTACGTCACTATTCGTCTTAAAGTAAATACTCTTTGCAAGAAGGAAAATTCTTTTTGTGATGTCATCAGGCGTGTTCTGTTTTGGACAGCCTAAATTTTCAGCAACACCTTTAATTTCAGGGCATACATCGTCATAATCGAAAATACCATCACCATCTTTATCTTCCGGACAGCCTTCATTGGCTTCAATACCTGGGATTAAATGACATCTGTCTTTGTAATCAGGTATGCCATCTTTATCGGTGTCAACGGCAACTCCACTACCATATACTTGTGCTTCCTTTGGTGTTTCAGGTTCCTTGTCAACCTCATCGATAACACCGTCTTCATCGGTATCTGAGATTTTAAAGCGCTCATCACCAATATCGTCGTTGTTTGCCCAAATAGCATATCTTTTTTCTTTACCGAATTTGTATACAAGTCCAATATGTGTTGTTAAGAAACTTTCATAGATTTTCTTTGTAGATACTGCAGCATCAAAAGTGTCGGCATTATTGATATTGATACTTGGTCTAATTTCTACATCAAATCTTTTGTTTATTTTGTATTTAACTCCTAAAGCTCCTGAGACATAGAGCGATCCATACAGGTCGTCGTTTCCGTGCGTCAAAAGTATGTTGTCTGATTCATCATAAAGTGTGTTACTGTAATATTGCGCACCAATACCAGCCATAAGACTCCAACTCCAATTTTTACTGTCGAGTTTCCAAAGATTGTTTATGTTGACGATTGCATCCAATTCGAAACCGATTTTATAGCCATCCATTGTGAGCACTTGATTCCCATATATAGATTCGTCAATTCCTCTGATAGCATAGTCCCCAGTAAATCCTTGTCCGCCAGCTCCTAGTGAAGAGTAGTCAATTTTAAATTCTACTCCCAGTAATGGATTGATCATTTTATCAACATAGATATAGGCTCCAAAATTTGAATTTCGGTCATGATTTTCACCGCCAAATGAAGTAAAATCACCATACGTTTTTAGACTGCTCATTCCGAACCCTATAGCCCATATATTGTAAGCATCCTTTGCTTCACTTTTTTCCTCTTCCTTAACAGCTTTTTTTTCAGCTTGTTGAGCAAATACAGTACTCGTAATAATAAAGGTTAGGAGGAGTTGTAAGGCTTTGTTTTTTATAGTCATACTTTAAAATTTTGTTTTGATTATAGATTAGATACAAGGAACAAAAATAATATTATATTTTTAGAATTCCCTTTTTAATAAAAAAATATACCTGTGTAGACGTTTCTTTTTTATAAAATAATTAAAATTATGTCAGTTTAGTACTATTTTACAGCTCGTTTTTTCAATAGAACTTTCGTCTTTACATGTTTGTATATATTCGGATATTGGCTTTTCAGTATTTGGAAATAATCCGTATTTATTTATTTCGTAGAGTGGGTAAAGTACAAATTTTCGTTCTGTAGCTTTGGGGTGTGGAAGTGTTAATATAGCGCTGTGAAAGACGATATTATCATATAAAATAATATCTATGTCTATACACCTGTTTTCGTACTGTTCCTTGTTGGTTCGTTCACGTCCCATACTTGTTTCTATTGCTAGTAGGTTTTTTAGAAGCGTTACTGGGGCCTGATTTGTTTTTAATTCAATACAAATATTGAAAAAGTCATTGCCTTCAAAACCCCAGGCAGGCGTTTTGTATACTGAGGAAATATTCTTTACGACTCCCAAAGTGCTGTGTATGCTTTGCACGGCCTGTTCCAAGTACAAAAGTTTGTCGTTTAAATTGCTTCCTAAAGAAAGGTATGTGGTGTGTTTTGGTTTCATTTGGTTGTGCTAAGTGTTTTTACCCACAATTATATTAACGAAAAGGTTGCGCAGATATTTCATGTGTCTTAGCGTAATTTTATATGGGTTTTTTTTGAATTACAAAGAAACTAAAAGAATCTAGAAAAGTTTATATTTGTTTTACACAAAAAAGATGTACCATATGAATTTTCTAAAAAATATTATTTCGTCGGCCCTAGGGGTTTTTATTGGCTTTGGCTTGCTTTCGATTTTTATAATTTCCATAGCAATTGCTTTTGGAGACGATACAGAAACAGTTGTTTCGGAAAATAGTGTTTTGACGATCCAGCTCGAAGCGATAATTAAAGATTTCGCTCCGCAGGAGTTTGACCCATTTGGCGAAGTTTTCGGAACAGCCAATAAGTATATTGGGTTAAATACCCTTGTTAAAGCAATTGAAGATGCCGCTAAAGATCCTAGAATTAAAGGAATTAGTATTGA
Source organism: uncultured Flavobacteriaceae bacterium (assembly GCA_943789365.1). Lineage (GTDB taxonomy): Bacteria > Bacteroidota > Bacteroidia > Flavobacteriales > Flavobacteriaceae > Flavicella. The sequence continues at coordinate 2,940,261 of CALSTV010000001.1, forward strand.
AACAAACCAATTACAAGGAGGTATTTCGCAATTGGGTAGCATACGAAATGCAATAGCTGCATTTCAAACATCGGGGAAGTTTGTTTATGCTTATGCAGATAATTATGATCAGAAGAACTACTATCTAAGTTCCATAGCAGACTCTATCTTTGTGAGCCCTGTTGGTATGGTAGACTTTAAAGGTTTGTCTTCTGAGATTTTATTTTTTAAAGATTTTCAAGACAAGTACGGTGTGAAAATGGAAGTGATTCGTCATGGAAAATACAAAAGCGCAGTGGAGCCATTTTTAGATAATAAATTGAGTGACGCCAATCGATCTCAAATGGAATCCTTACTACATTCTCTGTGGAATGAATTGGTAGGTGTCATTTCTATTTCTCGAGATATTACAATAGCTGAACTCAATGCTATTGCAGACAATGCTATGGGACGTACAGCAACCTTGTCTGTAAAACACAGACTTGTAGATAAGGTGCTTTATAAAGATATGTATGATTCTCGAATAAAATCTGTTCTTAATGTTGACGAACTGAAGTCAGTTACATTGATGGAGTATATGACAAGTACCATAGAAATGCCTATAAACACAAAGGAAAATAGCGTTGCTGTACTTTATGCTCAAGGCGATATTATTTATGGGGAAGGGGATGAAGAGACTATAGGACAAGGTTTGTTTGTAAAAGAATTGAATAAAATTCGCGAGGATAACAATGTTAAGGCAGTAGTTCTTAGAGTGAATTCCCCAGGAGGGAGTGCGTTGGCTTCCGATTTAATTTGGAGAGCATTGGAAATGGTCAAAACTGAAAAACCTTTAGTGGTTTCAATGGGCGATTATGCTGCTTCTGGGGGCTATTATATTTCTTGTAATGCCAATAAAGTGTTTGCGGAACCCACAACAATCACAGGTTCAATAGGTGTATTTGGAATTATGCCGAATGTGAGTGAATTGACGAATAAAATGGGAATTCATTCGGAGCAAGTTGCTACAAATAAAGGACCATCTTACAGTCCATTTAAGCCTATAGATAAAGCGTTTTATACCCTAACACAGGAAAGTGTTGATCAAGTCTACACAACGTTTGTAGGTAATGTTTCTAAGGGAAGAGGAATGACTTTTGATCAAGTGCATGCCTTGGCGCAAGGAAGAGTGTGGACAGGGGAACAAGCGTATGAGAATGGTTTGGTAGATGCTGTAGGAGGGTTGGATGATGCCATAGCTTATGCCGCATCATTGGCCGAAGTTGACGATTACGAGGTGTTAAATTTCCCTAATTATGACAAAGACTTAAGAGAATCATTAATGGGGATTCCATTTATGTCGGTTAAAAATAAACTATTAAAAGAATGGGTAGGGAAAGAGCACTTCGAACTATTTCAACGTCTAAACAAGTTGCGCGAGGAAAAAGGAATACAAATGCGCATCCCTTTTGTGTTGAATATTCAATAATTAGGCATTAGAATTACTTAAAAATCTAAATACCGATGTTAAAGATAGATTTGAATTGTGATGTAGGGGAATCTTATTACGATACAATAATAGGGAATGATAGAGAAATCATCCCATTGATAAGCTCTTGCAATATTGCCTGTGGTTTTCATGGTGGAGATCCTTTAACGATTCACAATGCAATTGAATTGGCATTAAAATCAGATGTAGCCGTTGGCGCGCATCCTTCTTTTCCAGATTTAGAGAATTTTGGACGAACGTATATGGCCATGTCTTCAGAAGCATTAGAGGCATGCTTGCTGTATCAAATTGGTGCACTTCAATCCATGGTAAGAGCACAAGGTGGAAAATTGCAACACGTAAAACCACATGGTGCGTTGTACAATGCTGCTGTTACAGATTTTGAACTGGCATTATCTATTGCAAAGACGATTCAAAAAATTGATTCCTCTCTGTTTTTATTAGGTATGGCACACTCAGAAATGGAGAAGGCAGCTGCACATGTGGGAATTCGTTTTGCGGCAGAAGCTTTTGCGGATCGAAGTTATACCGCTGCTGGTAGTTTAGTTTCTAGATCAAGCGCCAATGCTGTCTTAAAAGATTTACGTATGGTGGCAGCCAGAACAAATCGCATGATAGTATCAAAGGAAATTGAAGCAGAAAATGGGACTGTTTTAAAGGTAGATTCGGCTAGTATTTGTGTTCATGGTGATACTGAAAATGCAATAGATTTGATTAGGGAAATTCGTAGTGAATGTGAGAAAAACAATATACAAATTCAATCATTTGGAAATGTTTAGTGTACAAGCTTATGGAGATTCAGCGGTCCTAATTGAATTTGGTACAGAGATAAACGAGCAGACACGTCTTGAAATACTTTCTTTTACCGAACAATTGAAAGAGGATAAGATTGAAGGTGTAATTAATTGGATACCAGCATACACGACAGTTGTCATAGTTTATGATGTTTTTAAAATTAGTTTTTTACAACTAAAAAGAGAATTAGAAAAGGTTCAAATTAAAGTTCAGGACCTTGGGCTGGGTCGTTTGGTCCGAATTCCTGTTTGTTACGACACAAAATTTTCTTTGGACATTGAAGAGGTGATGCTTCAAACAGGACTTAGCAGAGATGAAATCATCGAATTGCATACAACTCCTGAATATCAAGTCCATATGTTAGGTTTTGTACCTGGTTTCTTTTATCTAGGCGGTTTAGATACACGTCTTCATTGCGGGCGTAAAGAAAAACCACGAATTAAAATTGAGGCAGGTGCTGTTGGTATTGCTGGCAGTCAAACGGGTGTATACCCACTGGAGAGTCCGGGTGGTTGGCAGTTGCTAGGAAAAACTCCGATTGCGATGTTTGATAAAGACAGAAAAGATCGTCCTTTTTATGTGCGCCAAGGAGATCGCGTTCAGTTTTATGAAATAACCCTAGAACAATACAAGCAGTTTAACCTATGATTGAAATACTAAAACCAGGTTTTTTGAGTCTTGTTCAAGATGCTGGAAGGAAAGCGTATATGGACTGCGGTGTGCCTGTGTCTGGAGCAATGGATTCCGATTCCTATCTATTGGCAAATTGGTTGGTTGGAAACTCCTTAGATGCTGCGGTGCTGGAAGTTACGCTTATTGGGCCACAAATTTTATTTACAAGAGAAACGTGTATAGGTATTACGGGGGCAGCTATGAATGCTACAATAGACAACAAACCTGTAACGATGTATGAGACAATCAAAGTGTCGAAGGGATCTGTTCTAAAGTTTGGTTCTGTAAAAACTGGTTGTAGAACCTATATTTCGTTCGAGGGAGGATTGAATGTTTCGAAGGAATTAGGAAGTAGATCTACTTATGTTTATGCAAAACTAGGAGGAGTTAAAGGACGTGCATTGCAAAAAGGGGATTGTATACCGCTAGGTAAAACTACCCTAAGGAAATTCCGAAAAGTACCTTTGGAATATCATCAAACTGTTTCAAGTATTATTGTGTTACGCGTATTGCCAAGTATAGAACATACTCATTTTGAAAAAGAATCTATTGCAAAATTTTACAGTACTGAATATACCATTGGTTCTCAAAGCAATCGTATGGGCTATCGCTTGGAAGGAGCAAGGTTGGCAATAAATGATCATAAGGAATTGGTTTCATCAGGAATTGTACAAGGAACGATACAGATTCCATCGAATGGACAACCCATAATATTGCTGTCAGACGCGCAGACTACCGGAGGTTATCCTAGAATTGCAAATGTTATTGCCGCTGATCTTTCGCTTTTGGCACAACAGAAACCTGGTGATCGCGTTCGGTTTCGCAAAGTATCCTTAGAAGAAGCTCATCATTTGAACTTGATAAAAACAGAGAAGTTCGCAGCGCTGTTATGAGTTGTCAAAAGGTCTAAACTTAGCATGTCTCAAAAAAAAAGAGATTGCCCAAAGACAATCTCTTTTCGATTCTATAAGAGTGGTTGCTTATGCGTTCAGTAAACCGTTTGTCTTTTTAACGGCGGCAGCACTTTCAGCAAGTTTTGCTTTTTCTGCATCGTTGAGAGGAATTTCAACAATTTTTTCAATTCCATCTTTTCCTAGAACAACAGGAACTCCGATACACAAGTCACTTAATCCATATTCACCGTCTAGTAACGTTGAACAAGGGAATATTTTTTTCGTGTCGCATGCAATTGCTTGAACCATTGCAGAAACAGCCGCACCTGGAGCGTACCAAGCAGAAGTACCTAACATTCCTGTTAAAGTAGCGCCACCTACCATAGTAGCTTTGGCAACTTCTTCTAACTTTTCTTCAGATAAAAACTCACTTACAGGAACTGAGTTTCTCGTAGCTAAACTTGTCAAAGGAATCATACCAGTATCACTGTGACCTCCAATCACCATTCCGTCAACATCAGAAGCAGGAGCTCCTAAAGCTTCACTCAATCTGTATTTAAAACGAGCGCTGTCCAATGCACCACCCATACCAATAATTCTGTTTTTTGGTAATCCAGTCGCTTGATGCGCTAAATAAGTCATCGTATCCATTGGGTTAGATACCACAATAATGATGGCGTCAGGAGAATGTTTGATGATGTTTTCAGAAACACTTTTAACAATTCCGGCATTGATTCCGATCAATTCTTCACGCGTCATTCCTGGTTTACGAGGAATACCACTTGTAATTACGGCAATGGCACTTCCTGCTGTTTTTGAATAGTCATTTGTACTTCCTGTGATTTTTGTGTCAAAACCATTCAAAGAAGCTGTCTGCATAAGGTCCATCGCTTTTCCTTCTGCGTAGTTCTCTTTAATATCAACGATTACAACTTCACTTGCAAAATTTTTGATGGCAATGTACTCAGCACAACTTGCACCTACAGCACCTGCTCCAACAACAGTAACTTTCATATTCTATCTATTTTTTGTTTGTAATTATTTATCTTTTCTTACGAGCGGTAAATTTAGGAATTAATCAGCGAAAAAACATGCTTTTTATAAAGAGTTTTTATTTTTTTTATTTGAGTTATTTACTTGTTTTTCTTAGAGTTATCTTTAGATATTGTATGATTATTGTCATTTTTTTTAGACTGAAATAGTGGTATAAACTTCCTTTTGTCAATCCCTTATTTTTGCCTGTATTTTTTTAAGAATTGTGGATTTTTTAGCATCGTATTTTATTTGAATGATTGTTTTGGCTGGTTAGTCTGTGTTAACTGGTATTTGTTAGCAGGTAGCAGTTAGCCAGTAGCAGTGAGCAGGCAGCCGGTAGCAGGTAGCAGTTAGCCAGTAGCAGTGAGCAGGCAGCCGGTAGCAGGTAATTGGTATTGGTTAGCTCATAATTTGTAACTGGTTTAGGAACGGAGGTTTTAGCGTTTAGAGTATAAAAAAACTGCCTAAAATAAAATCTTAGGCAGTTTTGTGTGTTTTTCGAAAAATAGCTTCTTATGCGTCGATATTAGCATATTTAGCGTTTCTTTCAATAAAGTCTCTACGAGGAGGTACTTCGTCACCCATAAGCATTGAGAACACCCTGTCGGCTTCAACATCACTGTCGATAACTACTTGACGTAAAGTTCTAAATTCAGGGTTCATAGTGGTGTCCCATAATTGTTCTGCATTCATCTCTCCCAAACCTTTGTAACGTTGAATAGAGGCAGACCCCCCCATTTTTTGCACGATCAAATCACGTTGGTCGTCGTCCCATGCGTATTCTCTCTTTTGTCCTTTCTTTACTAAATAAAGAGGAGGCGTAGCAATGTATACATAACCTTGTTCTACCATTTCTCTCATAAATCGGAAGAAGAAAGTAAGAATAAGTGTAGCAATATGGCTACCATCGACATCGGCATCACACATAATAACAACTTTGTGATATCTCAACTTAGACAAGTTCAAAGCCTTGCTGTCTTCTTCAGTACCAATGGTTACACCTAGGGCTGTAAACATGTTTTTGATTTCTTCGTTTTCAAAAACTTTGTGTACCATCGCTTTTTCAACGTTTAAGATTTTTCCACGCAAAGGTAAGATGGCTTGGAAATTTCTGTCACGCCCTTGTTTTGCAGTTCCCCCTGCCGAATCTCCCTCGACTAAGAATATTTCACATTGCTCAGGATCGGTTTCAGAACAGTCTGATAATTTACCAGGTAATCCGCCAATTGACATTACTGTCTTGCGTTGCACCATTTCACGCGCTTTTCTAGCGGCGTGACGTGCTTGAGCCGCCAATATTACCTTTTGAACGATTGTTTTAGCATCGTTTGGGTTTTCTTCCAAGTAGTCTGTTAACATTTCAGACACGGCTTGTGAAACAGCCGCTGAAACTTCTCGGTTTCCTAACTTTGTTTTTGTTTGCCCTTCAAATTGAGGTTCTTGAACTTTTACCGAAATAATTGCTGTCAATCCTTCGCGGAAATCATCACCTGCAATATCAAATTTTAGGTTTTTCAACAATCCTGATCCTTCAGCATACTTCTTTAAGGTCCCTGTCAACCCTCTTCGGAATCCGGATAAATGGGTTCCTCCTTCATGCGTGTTGATATTATTTACATAGGAGTGTAAATTTTCTGAATATGAAGTATTGTATACCATAGCAACTTCAACAGGGATTCCATTTTTCTCTCCTTCCATCGAAATCACGCCAGCAGTCAATTGTTCACGTGTACTGTCCAAATAGCCTACAAACTCACTTAATCCTTCTGTACTGTGAAAAGTTTCTTTGATGTCGTTCCCTTCATCGTCTTGGTTTCTTTTGTCAACCAAATGAATCGTAATTCCTTTATTTAGGTATGACAACTCTCTTAAACGAGCCGCTAAGGTTTCGTGGTTGTATTCTGTAGTTTGTTGGAAGATTGTTTTGTCTGGAGTAAAAGTAACAATGGTTCCTCTTTGATCTGTAGTTCCCACTTGTTTTACCGGATACGAAGCTTTTCCTCTTTCGTATTCCTGTTCATAGATGTTTCCATTTCTGTGAACCGTAGCTTTTAAATGGTCAGACAATGCGTTCACACAAGAAACCCCAACCCCGTGCAAACCACCGGATACTTTATAAGAATCTTTGTCAAACTTACCTCCAGCGCCAATTTTAGTCATTACAACTTCCAGCGCAGAAACCCCTTCCTTTTTATGAATGTCCACTGGAATACCACGACCGTCGTCTTCCACGGTAATAGAATTATCTTCATTAATAAAGACGCTAATGTTGTTACAGTGACCTGCTAAAGCCTCATCGATAGAGTTGTCAATTACTTCGTATACTAAGTGGTGGAGTCCACGTACACCTACATCTCCGATATACATCGAAGGACGCATTCTAACGTGTTCCATTCCTTCCAAGGCCTGAATACTATCCGCCGAATACTGTTGCTTGTTTTCTTCGCTCATTATATATTGAATTTAGTTTTGAATTATGGATGTTATTGGATCCATAAAGTATGTTACATCTTATTTCGAGTTCGTAGCAATACGAACCAAACAAATATACTTAAAAACGCAAGTTTACATGCGGGCTTGTTGAAAACTTTGAAAATTGTTGACAAGTGTAAAAGTCGCTTAAATCGGCTAAAAACACCTTTATTTTTGAAGTTTACTGTTTTTAGATTTTGCTAGAAAACGATTTTTGCAACATGGTCTTAAACGTTAAATTTTCAGCTTTTAAAAAACGTAAAAAACACATAATTATTCCTATTTCCATTTCAGATGTGAAGGCACTGAAATATTTTGTAATTTTAAAAGAAAAGTTATGAAAAAAGAACTCTTGAATTTGGAAGGAGACATTGTCTCGAAAATCTATGTAATTCGAAAACAAAAGGTGCTTTTAGACCGTGATTTGTCCTTCTTATACGGTGTAGAAACAAAGTACTTAAAGAGACAGGTAAGGAGAAATATCGAAAGATTCCCTATTGATTTTATGTTTCAATTAGATGCAAAAGAATTTCACAATTGGAGGAGTCAATTTGTCACCTCCAATACTACAGATAAAATGGGTTTGAGGTATGCACCGTTTTGCTTTACAGAGCAAGGTGTAGCTATGTTGTCTAGTGTACTAAACAATAAAAAGGCGATTGCTGTAAATATTGAAATCATCCGAGTGTTTACAAAAATGCGTCAAGTACTTTTAGCGAATGTAAACTTACAAGTAGAATTTGAAAAAATAAAAAGACAGACATCTAACAATACCAGCAATATAGAACTGGTGTTTTCTTATTTGGATGAATTGACAACAAAACAAACTTTGAGAAAGCGAAGTACAAAAATAGGGTATAAAAAATAACATATGGAAAAAGAACTTTTAAATTTGGAAGGAGACATCGTCTCAAAAATCTATGTAATTCGCAAACAAAAGGTGCTATTGGATAGCGATTTAGCAGCGTTGTATGGGGTAGAAACAAAAGTGTTAAAGCAGGCAGTTAGAAGAAATATAAAAAGATTTCCAACGGACTTTATGTTTGAATTGTCAAAAGAAGAGTTTGAGGACCTGAAATTGCAAGAGAACTTGAGGTCACAAAATGTGACCTCAAGTTGGGGAGGCAATCGCTATACACCTATGGCCTTTACGGAGCACGGTGTTACGATGTTATCGAGTGTGTTAAAAAGTGATCGGGCAATGGATATGAATGTAAGGGTTGTACGTGTATTTGCGAAAATGCGTCAAGTACTTTTAGCGAATGTAAACTTACAAGTAGAATTTGAAAAAATAAAACGGCAGACTTCGAACAATACTAGTAATATAGAACTGGTGTTTTCTTATTTGGATGAATTTACCGCAAAGCAAGCTTCCAATAAACCAAAGACAAAGATTGGGTATAAAAAGCATAGCTAGTCAAAATCTTTAATAATTTGTTCTAGTTTGTTTTTTGTTTGATTTAGGTTTTTAAGTTTTATCCGAGCCTGATTTTTTAGCCCGAAATAGACAAAAGAATAAAATACTAGATACAGAATAAAACAAAAAATAACAGAAGGATAATACGCTATATCCAAATGTTCTTGAATTGATTTACTTGAATATCGTCCGTGGTACGACGGGGCATAAAAAGAAAAACCAACTCCAAATAGAAAACCAAAAATAATTGATTTTAGTGACCACTGATTGCCTTTTTCGGTTTTAATTATTTTTAATTGATTAACATACAATTGTTTTTCGTAGGCTTTTTTATCCATTTTGAGTTTTGGTTTAATCTTTTAGTCGTTTTTTGATATTATGCTGGATTGTTTCAAATATACCCATGCCATTCGATTACTTTTTAACTTTAGTCTTTTTCTTTGGTAAGCATTGGATTCGTAAAAATCCAACGCAGGAAAGTCGCTTTCATCAATATCTAGAACTAGTCCAGTAATCTCATTGCCTTTAGATGGTATAGCTAAAGGGTACCAATTATTTCCAAGTTGAATTTTACTAAGTTTGAAATCTTCCAAAATATCGGGGATTGCAGGTGTAGTTCTTCCTAAAACTTCCTTTTGAATAGAAGTGTTTTGCAAAGTACCGTATACAAATAATCGAGCTTTCATGGTTGTAAGAAAGAATTGGTTGTCAATAATATAGAAAACAGAATAGTAAATTAAAGATGTCGTAAAAATATTAAAATATACATGTAATTATAGGTTGAAAATGGAATTTGTGTACAAACTGTTAAAAAACAATGGTTATCAAAACAATTCTACATATCTTTGACACCGCTTTACAAGCATTGTATATGAATCGTAACAATAACAATAATAATTTCAACAATCCTAATTATTAGGACGGAAGGCTATTGTTTTAAATAAAATATAAAAAGCCTTCCAAACGTTTGGAAGGCTTTTTACATTCAAATAGTGAAACTATGAGTAAAATAATGACTGTCGACATATTGTCGAGTATCAAAGGCGCACAACCTTCAGAGGCGGTTAACAAGTTGTTTGAAGAAATTAAAAACGCACAACCTTCTGTAGGAAAGGCTGTTTCGAATGTTGCTCGTAATGCTGTGTCCATTGACGATTTAAGAACAGATGTTGTGATCAAAAGTGAAGCTATTGAAAAGCAGATAATACGCGAGAATTTCCCCAAAGAGAAAAATGGCTATTTAGTAGTTTCTAAAGTTATAGAAGATTAGCATGGAATCACAGATAAAAAAAATACACGAACAACTCGTGTCTAAAGAAATTACATGTTCAGACTTGGTACAACAAAAGTTGGCTTTGTTAAAAGAGAACAAGTACAATACGGTAAACTCACTTTTAGAAATTACGGCTTTAGAAAAAGCTGCTGCGGTTGACGCAAAAATTGCAAATGGTGAATCTATCGGGTTATTGGAAGGTATTCCTTTTGGAATTAAAGATGTGTATATGGTACAAGGGACCACCACCACAGCCTCTTCTAAAATGTTAGAGAACTACAAGTCGGCCTATACAGCCACTGCAATTCAAAAACTATTAGACGCAGGTGCCATTCCATTAGTGAAGGAAAACTGTGATAGTTTTGGACACGGTTCGTCTAGTGAAAACACTATTTTTGGAGCTGTGAAAAATGCCATCAATCCTGATTTAGTTGGAGGTGGTTCAAGTGGAGGTTCTGCGGTGAACGTGGCAAAAGAGTATACTGTATTTTCTATAGGAGGAGATACTGGGGGGTCTATTCGTCAACCTGCAGGATATAACAATATTTATGGTTTAAAACCTAGCTACGGACGTATTTCTAGGTATGGACTCATGGCCTACGCTTCTTCTACGGACTGTGTAGGGCCTTTGGCAAAATCAATTGAAGACATACGTATTGTTCTTAATACGATGAGTGGGAAAGATGCAAAAGACCAAACAACCGTTGCTTCTGAAGATATAACTGCAGAAGAAATTAAGAATGGCTCCAATACAAACACCGTTGGATACTTTAAAAATTTTATTGAAGGTGATGCCATCGATGCTAAAGTAAAGGCAGATTTTGTGGCGTCAATTGACAAGCTAAAAGCGCAGGGGATTGAAGTTAAAGAACTCGATTTCTTTAAAGGAAATACACTGGTGTCTACCTATTATACATTGGCTATGGCTGAAACGGCATCAAATCTTTCACGATTGGATGGCACCAATTACGGAAACCGTATCGAAGCTGAAAACCTAATTGAAACCTATGCAGTAACACGTTCTGAGAGTTTTTCGGAAGAATCAAAACGTAGAATTGTAGGAGGGAATCAGGTATTGTCTCAGGGGTTTTCGGATGCTATTTATTTAAAAGGCTTAGAATTGAGAGATCAGATAGCTGCAAATTTTGAAGAAGACTTTAAAGAAGTAGATGTGATTTTATCGCCAGTTACGCCAGGAGCACCTCCAAAAATTGGTGATAGTTTAAAAGACCCACACGCCATGTATTTGTCGGATGCTTATACTGTAGGTTTTAGCTTAGGTCAGCTTCCAACATTGACAGTGCCTCAAGGAACCGACACAGGTTTGCAGATAACAGCTGCAAAAAATAAAGAAAACAAGATATTGAAGTTTGCAAACTTCTTAAAAGATACACTATAAAATGGAGTTATCGCAATTGACAGAAGCCCTAGAGGCAAAGGATTTAGAATTGGTCATTGGGCTAGAAACACATGTTCGACTCAATACAAAAACAAAATTGTTTTGTGGCTGTCCAAATACAGAAATAGAAACACCAAATGAAAATATATGTTCTGTATGTACTGGGCAAATGGGGGTGTTGCCAGCTATTAATAAAGAAGCCATCACAAAAGCGATTTACTTTGGGAAAGCAGTCAATTCTACTTTTTCAAATGAAGTAATCTCGTGGGATCGTAAACACTATGAATACCCAGACAATCCTAAAAATATACAAATTACTCAATTTCATAACCCTGTAATACCCGACGGTCAAGTCTCTTGTTTTAGAAACGATGGTTCTCAGTTTACAGTTGAATTAACTCAGGTACATATTGAGGAAGATGCAGCGAAATTAATGCACGAAAAGAAAATTTCGTTGGTAGATTTCAACAAAGCTGGAGTGCCATTGATTGAAATTGTAACAGAACCTTGTGTACGTAACATTGAAGATGCGTCTACCTATGCACAATACATTCAACGTATTGTGCAGAATCTAAAAATATCTGAAGCAAATCTTGAAAAAGGAGAATTCAAGTCAGATGTATCTGTTTCGTTGCGCAAAAAAGGCAGTGATGATTTGAATCCTCGAACTGAAATCAAAAACTTAAATTCGTTTAAGTTTATGGTCGATGCCTTGAAGGAAGAAGTCGAAAAGCAATTGAACTATTATACAGAGCATGGAGAATTCCGTCCAGACCAAACAACAGTTTTATGGGATGCAGAATTAAAGCAGACTAAAACCATGCGTAAAAAAGAGTTTGAAGCTGACTATCGCTTTATCTCTGAACCAGATTTACCTTTTGTAGCGATTAAAGACGTTGTTGATACGATTAAGGTTGATGCTAACGTATTGCCTTTTGCTGTTGAAACAATCCTTATTGAAGGTGGGGTGCTTCCTCAAGATGCCAAGTTCTTTACGGCAGATTCTTTGCGCTCAGATGTTTTTGTGGCAATAAACAACGAACTTAATGATCCTTTGTTTGTTGCAAAAACCTTGTCGAACAACATTAAACCAGAGGCTTATGCTGCTATTCAAGATGTTGCTGATTTAACGAACATATTTAAATTGTTACAACAAGAAAAGGTAACAGTTGTTTTAGTACAAAAAGCCATTCAGTCCTTATTATTGGATCCTAGTTATGATTATAAAAAGTATTTTGAAGAAAATACCATTTCTGAAGCTCAAATTCAAGAGGCCATTGCGAAAGTAATCGGTGAAAATGAAGCTGTTGCAAATGATATCAAAAAAGGAAATCAAGGGAAAGCTGGGATTTTGGTAGGAAAAGTCATTGCTATTATTGGTAAAGGCGCTTCAGGAAAAGTCATTCGTCAAGGTGTATTAGATGCCGTGAGTAGTGAAGACGTTCGCCTTTCTCAAGCTCAGGCTTCGGATGGTGAAAAACAGCAAAATGGGAGTAGTCAAGAAACTACTAGTAAAGAAGAAGAGGTCTTACCTGAAATTCCATTGGTAATCAAGGATGAATACAGAACTCATGTGATTTCTGAATTAACCGAAGCAAGTATTTCTCAAACCGTAACCTTGGCAGGTTGGGTATCGAGTGTTCGTGATCATGGCGAATTGATATTTATAGATTTACGCGATTCTAGCAATGAAATAGTGCAGGTCCGATTGAGTAGAGAAACCTTTCCAAATTTAGATGATTTGGTGAAATTGAAGTCGGAATCTGTAATTACAGTTTCAGGGACCATCGTACAACGAAAAGAAGACGATTACAATGCAGGACTACGTTCTGGGAAAATCGAATTGGAAACAGCGACTTTAGAAATTTTAAACCTTTCAAGAACCTTACCTTTTGAAATCAAAAGAGCAACACGTACAAGTGAAAGTGTACGTTTTCAATACAAGTTTTTAGACCATAGAAACGACGACGTGCGCAGAGCAGTTGTCAATCGTCATAAAGTAATCAAGTTGATGCGTGATATTTTAGACGAGCAAGCATTTTTAGAAATAGAAACACCTATTTTAACTGCAGGTACAGATGAAGGCGCACGTGAGTTTATTGTGCCAACCAGGAAACAAGCCGGTTCATTCTATACCTTGCCACAAGCACCACAACAATTCAAACAAATGTTGATGGTAGGTGGTTTTGAAAAGTATTTTCAAATAGCACGTTGTTTTAGAGATGAAGATTCTCGAGGAGACCGTCAGCCAGAATTTACGCAGTTAGATATTGAAATGGCCTATGCAAGTATGCAACAGATTATTGATTTGAACACAAATATGTTCAATGAAATAGTAAAGAATATTTACGGTAAGAAGTGGATTTTACATCCTTTTGAAGTAATTACCTATAAAGAAGCAATGGACAAATATGGTTGTGACCGACCTGATTTGCGTTTCGGATTGCAAATGCAAGACATTACGGACATTGTAAAGGATACAACTTTCCAGGTGTTTAGCAAACCTATTGAAACCGGAGGTATTGTGAAATGTATCAAAGTTTCAGCCAAAGAGCAGGGAAACAAACGTATGTCTAAAGGGCAGATAGAAAAACTGACTGCCATTGCGCAAGAACACGGTTTAGGAGGTTTGGCATATATAATTGTAAATGAAAACGATTTACAATCGCCAATTATCAAATTTTTAGGTGAAGAAATTGCGGCAGGTATCATTGAAGCTACTGATGCAAAGGTCGGAGATATTGTTTTCTTTTCAGCCGCAGATTATGCTACAGCCAACAAAGCTTTGGATGCAGTGCGTCAAGAAATGGGAGCCATGTTACGTTTGATCAACCCTAAGGAGTTGCGACCTGCGTGGGTGGTAGATTTCCCAATGTTTGAAAAGACCGATGAAGGACGCTGGACTTTTACACACAATCCGTTCTCAATGCCAGCGATGTACGATTTGGACAAGCATATGAATGGTAATGAAGTAGAAATAGGAAGTATCATTGCACAACAATATGACCTGATTCTCAACGGATATGAAATAGGTGGAGGTTCCGTGCGTGCTCATAAACCAGAAATTCTTGAAGCTACGTATAAAAATATGGGCTATAACAAAGAGGAAATGCTGAAGAGTGTGGGTACTATGTATGAGGCTTTTCATTATGGAGCACCACCACATGGAGGTATTGCTTGGGGTGTAGATCGTTTAATGATGATTTTAGAGAAAAAAGCATCCATACGTGAGGTGATGGCATTCCCTAAAACAGGATCAAGTGAAGACTTGTTATTTGGTTCGCCTTCTCCATTGTCAGATAAAAAAGTGGAGGAGATGAATGTAAAGGTGATGCGGAAGTAGGAAGTGTTGAGTAGTAAGTATTTGATATCAGGTATCAGGTGATGAAATTCAGATACCAATTACTATTACTATTGCTCTTGCTATTTTTGAAACCTATTGAAAGCCAGATTTATTCATTATCTTTATATCAAAAGAATATAAAAGTATGAATCCTCTTTTAAAAAATAGCCTATCTGTCTTAGCGGGAATTGTAGTGGGAAGTCTTGTCAATATGGGAATTGTAATGATTAGTGGTAATATCATTCCTCCGCCGGAAGGGGCTGATGTTACAACTATGGAAGGCTTAAAAGCTTCCTTACACTTATTTCAGCCTATACATTTTATATTTCCGTTTTTAGCGCATGCTTTGGGAACTTTTGTAGGGGCATGGCTAGCAGCAAACTTGGCAGGCTCTCAAAAATTAAAACTGGCCCTATTAATTGGTCTGTTTTTTCTGATAGGTGGTATTGTAAATATTTTTATGTTACCGTCCCCGGTTTGGTTTGCCATTGTTGATATTTTGGGTGCTTATATCCCTATGGGCTGGTTGGGATACCGGAGTTATTTATTATTCAGTGCTAAAACTTTGTGAGATTTTTGAAAAAGCCTATTTTTGCATCGAATTTTGAGCACAGTGAAGAAAGAAATTATCGCTATATTTTTTTATTGCTTGTACGCCATTGCTATGATGCGTCCTATACTTCCTGTGCTTGAATTTTATGCAAACAAAGAATATATTGTTACAGTCTTATGTGAAAACAGAGACAAACCAGCTATGGCTTGTGGAGGGAAATGTTATTTAGAGAAAGAAATGGCCAAAGTTTCGAATACTTCAAGCCACAAACATGACCATAGTAGCAATATACCGCAAATTGATACCAGTAAATACCCTGTGGCACCTACAGAAAAACCAAGGTTTACTATGTTTAGGCTTTGGGAACAAATAGCTTCAAATTGGTGTTCAGAGGAAGGGACACCTATTCATACTGCCGAGAGTGTTTTTAGACCACCGATCTTTGTAATTTAAATATTTGAATTAACATTTCATGTTAAAAAATGAACCTAACTGATTTTATTTTGGTTAGGTATAGTGTCAATATTTATTACAAAATTTAAAATGCGAATAATAATATTGAACTTATTCCTATGCATGGGTATAAGTTTATATGGGCAAAACTCTGAGTCTAGATCTGTTCAGGTAATTGATCAACAAACTAAAGAACCGGTAAGTTTTGCTACAGTTTTAATTAAAAATACAACCAAAGGAACTGTATCTAACAGACAAGGTTTTTTTGACTGTATGGAGAGTAATCCTGAGAATATAATTGTTGTCTCGTGCATGGGGTACGAGACCAAAGAATTTAAAAGTGATAAGATTCCGAATAAGATATTTTTGGATCAGGCTACTAAATTAATGGAGACCGTAGTTGTTTCTGCAGGAAGAAAACGAGAATTGAAAAAAGATATTCCCGTAGCGATGTCTGCTGTTTCCATTGTAGAAATGGAAAACAGCAAACCAGTTTCGATAGATGAAGTTTTGAATAAGCAAAGTGGTGTTCTAATGGTTGATCTAGGTAATGAACAACACATGATGGCAATTCGTCAACCCATCACAACAAAAGGTGTTTATTTATATTTGGAAGATGGAATACCCATTCGCCCGACCGGAGTTTTTAATCACAATGCTTTATTAGAACAGAACATGAGTGCTGCAAAGAGCATTGAAGTTATTCGAGGTTCTTATTCTTCGCTGTACGGGAGTGAGGCGATAGGTGGCGCAGTTAATTTTATAACGGCTAACCCAACGTTGATTCCGACTGCCGAAGTAGGAATGCGAATGAATAATTATGGCTATTCGAGATTTGATTTTAAGGCTTCTAGCATAGTAGGAAAAACGGGAGTTTATTTTAGTGGCTATAGCTCGAAAGTAGAAAATGGCTTTCGTGAATTTGGAGATTATAACAAAGAGACGTTTACTGCAAAAGTGATACATGATTTTTCGGATCGACTTCATTGGGATACTTCTGTGACTTATGTCGATTATTTTAGTGAGATGAGTGGGAGTATTAGCTATGATAAGTTTATATCAAAAGATTATTCTTCAGATCATACATTTACGTTTAGAGATGCGAAATCTGTACGAGTGAAAACTTCATTAAATTATCAATGGAATGCATCAAACACGTCGATGTTTACCTTATTTTACAGGGATAATGCAATGATTCAGAATCCTTCATATAGAATATCCAGCCGCACAAGTAATGATTCCTATGCCAATGGTGAAATAAACAATAATAGTTTCAAAAGTTATGGTTTTCTTGGTCAGCACAATGTCGTTATTAACAACAAATTGAGTGGAAGTTTTGGTATGAGTTTAGACCTGACTCCAAATACATATCAGGCGGATAGAATTTCGGTATACAGAAATTCTCAAGGAACATTTGAAAGTTATACAAGAACAGGTGAGAAATTGTCAGACTATGAGGTGGACTTGTTCAATGGAGCTGCTTATCTTTTAGGAGCCTATAAATTATCGGAGAAGTTTCGTGCCAATTTCGGACTGCGATTTGACTATTTTAATTACAATTTCACCAATAATTATTATTTAAATTCAGATAGAAATTCTTACAAATCTCCGAATACAATCAGTTCCTTTGTAACACTTACACCTCGATTGGGTTTCATGTTTGAAGCAACAAAAAATGTAAGTTTTTATTCGAATTACAGCAGAGGTTTTCGACCACCGAGTGTGGGTGAACTATACAGAGATCCTGAGGTTCCTATGCTTGAGCCTACCATTTATAATAATTTTGAGTTAGGGAAAACCTTTATCACTAATGACAAAAAAATCTATTCGGAAATTTCGTTGTATTATTTATTAGGAAACGATGAGATCGTTTCGGTGAAGTATTTAGATGAGGAAGGTAATGATACTTTTGAAAACAGAAATGCCGGTGAAACAGAACATTATGGAATAGAGTATTTGTTTAAATATCAACCGACAACTGAAATAGAGGTTCGTACAAGTGGATCTTATTCTCGACATAGATATGTTGAATTTGTAACAAACACACGACCAGGAGATGAAGCGAATTTTAGTGGTAACGACATGCCCGGAGCTCCAAAATGGATCAATAATGCGGAACTGAGTTATCGGCCTGAAAAAATTAAAAATTTGAGATTAGCGGTTGAGATGCAATATGTCAGTCCCTATTTTACGGATGAGGCCAATGCGTTTGATTATGAGGGCTATTCGTTTTTCAACCTTCGAATAGGTTATAGAGCAGATCACGTTTATCTCTGGTCAAATGTGAATAATTTGTTTGATACGATATATGCTACAAGGGTCTCAACGGGGTGGGGAAATACAACCTACACCACCGGTGTTCCTCAAACATTTAATATTGGAATTTCATATTCTATTTACTAATGAGAAAAACAGCATTACTTTTTATACTACTTGCTATTGTTTCCTGTAAAAAGGAAAAAGTGAATGATAAAGTTGTTACACTGAAAGTTGATTGTGTTTCTGATTTGGCTGTAAATAGCGATTGTGTTTTTATCAGCAAAGGGAATGATAACGAAGTTTTTATAAATTGGACAGAAGAGTTGGGATCTGGTAATGTGCTGGTTTATAAGGTCTTTAAGAACAATCATTTTCAAGAAAAAAATACAATTTCTGAGACCTTTGGCTTACAGGCTCATAATGAGAGTATGGCCAAAATTGTTAAAACTAAAAATGGAGTGATATACTGTTTATTTCGTGTTTCTACTCCAACGATCAGCACTAAATATGGAGGAATACTCTATTATGTGATGTCATATGATGATGGAGCAACATGGTCACGAAAAATTAAACTAGTAGATGACCCAAAATCTTCGAGTCAAAGTTTTTATGATGTTACACAATTAGAAAATGGTGAGTTAGGACTCATTTGGTTGGACAATCGTTTTTCTACTAAGAAAAAAAGAGGAAGTACGCTTTTTTTTTTCGAGGACAGATGGGCATAATGGTTTTCAGAAAGGAAAGCCAATTGCTTTCAATACATGTCAGTGTTGTAGAACAGATATTCATGTTGAGAATGGGGAAATAAGAATTGCTTTCCGAAATATTGTCAATGGTAAAATTCGAGATATATATTTCATGTCGTCTGTGGATAACGGAGAGAATTTTAGCAAAGCAGATAGGATTAGCCTCGATAATTGGGAAATAAATGGCTGTCCTCATACAGGGCCTTCTATTGCTTCTGGGGAAACTCAAACAGGAGTGGTTTGGTTTACCGCTGGTCAAGGAAATAAAGGATTGTTTTTCTCTAGAAAAAATGAAAATCAGGATAAATTTGATCAGAGAATTGAAATTTCAAAAAATGGAACGCATCCTCAGATGACATATTTTAAAGGAAATTATTACATAGTTTATGACGAGTATTATTTTTCAAATGACACCACTTTTCAGAAAATTAAATTACTAAAAATAAATATGCTTGGAATCCATGAAATAATTGATATAACACAGACGGGAACCATGAATGCTTTCCCTGTTATAGAGAAATTAAATGAAAATCAAGTTATTATTTCATGGACTAATTTAGATCAAAATAAAAAGATTATTCAATACACAACAATTAATATATAAAAATGAAAACTAAAATTATTTTAAGTTTCTTCTTACTTTTAGGAGTAACAAAACAATTAATGGCACAAACTGAAAAATGGACATCAGGAAGAGCAGATGGTCATGCACCTATGGGGGTCATGGCAGACCATGTGCATCACAAAGGAGAATGGATGGTTTCTTACCGTTTTATGAACATGGAAATGGAAGGGAATTTAGCAGGTACTGATGCCATATCAAATGAGGATATTTTTGCCAACTATATGGTAGCACCTCAACATATGACCATGCAAATGCATATGTTTGGTTTGATGTATGCACCTAGTGATAGGCTTACCTTTTGTGCAATGGCAAACCTGATAGACAATGATATGGAATTGTTGACAAGCAATTCTATGATGATGATGCCCATGATGCGAAACGTTACTTTTGAAACCGCCTCTCAAGGTTTAGGAGATGTAAAAATTGGAGCGCTGTATCAATTATTCAATAAGAATAGACGCACCTTACATTTGAACTTGGCTGTTTCTATTCCAACAGGAAGCCTTACAGAAACCGGTGTAACACCAATGTCATCTCCAGACGAAACAAGATTGGGGTATGCTATGCAATTGGGATCTGGAACGTGCGATGTTAATTTAGGCGCAACCTATTTAAAGCAATACGAAAACATGTCGTATGGAGTGCAAACTAGTTATGTGTATCGTACAGGAGAAAATGATGAGGGGTATACCCTAGGGAATAAGTGGAATGCTACTTTTTGGACAGCTTATAAATTTCACAAAAAATTCAGTGCTTCCTTAAGAGCGGACTACAATGATATAGCTTCGATTGAAGGTGCTGATGCTACCTTTATGAACCCTATGATGGCAACGGTTTTTGATGCAGCCAATTCAGGGAAAAAACAATTGGATGTGTTGTTAGGATTGAATTATGGAATTTTTAAAGGAAGTCTAAAAGGACTTCGTTTTCAAGTAGAAGCAGGGATTCCAGTTTCACAGAATGTAGAAGGAATTCAAATGGAAAGTACTTTTATTATGACGGCTGGAGTGCAATATGCCTTTGGAGGTCATTAAACGATCTTCTTAACAGAATTTATAACGGTGCGTATTTACGCACCGTTTGTTTTTTAAGTATATTTGGAAGAAAATGAAGCACCTAAAAAGAATGGCTTCACTAAAAAAAATATACTAACTCCATTTCAATTAGATTTACATGAAATATGTATTTGCACTGTGCGCTACGTTACTTTCTACATTTGTTTTAGTTGCGCAACAGCCTTTAAAATTAAATTCCAGTCAAATTCACGAAAAGATCCAAGCGCTGAATTTTTTTGGAACCGTTTTGTACATCGCAGCACATCCAGATGATGAAAACACACGCCTGATATCTTATCTATCACATAAAGAGAAAGCCAGAACCATCTATTTGTCACTTACCAGAGGCGACGGAGGACAGAATTTAATTGGTCCTGAAATTCGCGAATCTTTAGGGGTTATAAGAACACAGGAATTATTAGCCGCACGGGCCATTGATGGAGGAGAACAACGTTTTTCAAGAGCCAATGATTTTGGGTATTCCAAGCATCCCGATGAAACACTTCAAATTTGGAACAAAGAAGCAGTCTTGAGCGATGTAGTGTGGGCAATTCGTACCCTTAAACCAGATATCATTATTAATAGATTCGATTATAGAACGCCGGGGAGTACACATGGGCATCACACAGCGTCGGCTATGCTGAGTGTTGAAGCTTTTGAGTTGGCGGCAGATAAAAACAAATTTACCGAACAATTGGTTTATACAACAGCATGGAAACCTCAGCGACTTTTTTTTAACACCTCTTGGTGGTTTTATGGTTCGCATGAAAACTTTAAAAAGGCTGACAAAAGCAATTTACTTTCTTTCGATGTGGGTGTGTATTATCCTGAGAAAGGGTATTCAAATAATGAATTGGCGGCCATGGCAAGTAGCCAACACCTATGTCAAGGCTTTGGACGTTTAACCACAAGAGGAAGTGAAAAAGAATATATAGAATTAATCAAAGGACAATTTCCAAAAGAAACAACAAATCTATTTGAAGGAATCGAAACCACATGGAAACGTGTAAAAGGAGGTGAAGAAATTCTTCAACTGTTAGATCCAATTTCAACGGATTTTAACTTTAGCAATCCGTCTGAACATCTAACTGATTTGATGAAAGCCTATACTTTAATTGATGCGTTGGATGACACCCATTGGAAATCGATTAAAAAACAACAAATTTCTGATATCATTACGGCCTGTGCAGGATTGTATTTGGAGGCCACTGCCACTGGTGCTTCAACTACTCCAAATGAAATGGTTGCGTTAAAAATAGAAGCTGTAAATAGATCACAAGCATCCATACGATTAAAATCTTTTCAAGTAAAGCCCAACAACAACAACTATTCATTAGATATGGTGTTGGAAAATAATAAGAAAGAAATCTTAAAAGCTTCTACAGAATTAAAAGCGGAACCTTTTACGAGCCCGTATTGGTTGCAGGATTTGGGTACATTAGGGATGTATACGGTTCATGATCCTTTAAAAATTGGTTTGCCCAATACACCCAGAAATATCAAAGTAGCTTTTCAATTAGAAATCTATGGGGTTCCATTCGTTATTGAAAAAACGGTAATATATCGTTACTCAAAAAGAGATAAAGGAGAATTGTATCGCCCTTTTGAAGTTTTACCTGCGGTGACATCAGAATTAAAAGATAAAGTGATTGTCTTTTCGAAATCAGGAGAGAAAGAGGTAGCGGTTACCGTAAAAGCGGGCATGGACAATGTAACTGGAGATGTACGACTAATAGCTGAAGATGGTTGGGAGGTAACCCCAAATAAATTTCCTTTTTCAATTGCTAAGAAAGGAGGTGATTTTCGTGTTTCTTTTTCTGTGAAGCCTCCAAAACATCAGTCCGAAAGTGACATTGAAGTCGCTGTTCAAGTAGGAGGAAAAACCTATACGAAAGAACTCGTAGAAATAGCATATGAGCACATTCCGAAGCAAGCAATTTTAAAGCCTTCAAAAGCGAAAGTAGTACGAATGAATATAGAGAAGAAAGGGACGAATATAGGTTATATTCAAGGTGCTGGAGATATCATTCCTACTTGTCTTGAACAAATAGGCTATAAGGTGACAGTTTTGGACCCAAATGAACTGACAGTTGAGCAGCTCGCCGCATATGATGCCATAGTACTCGGTATTCGCGCGTACAATACTTTAGAAGTTTTGAAATTTAAGCAAGATCTTTTGTTGCAATATGTAGCTAATGGTGGTAATATGATTGTACAGTACAATACAAGCGGTCGTGGAGACGTGGATGTAAGAGCTCCCTACTCATTAGAAATATCGAGAGATCGTGTGACAGATGAAAATGCAAACGTTACATTTTTAAACCCGAATCATGCGTTGCTGAACAAACCTAATAAAATTAGCTCAGAAGATTTTGATGGATGGGTGCAAGAACGTGGCTTGTATTTTCCAAAAAAATGGTCCAAAGAATATGTGCCAGTACTCTCGATGCACGACAAAGGTGAAGCAGCAAAAGAAGGAAGCCTGTTGGTTGCTAAATACGGAAAAGGAAACTATATTTATACTGGATTAAGCTTCTTTAGAGAACTGCCAGCAGGCGTTCCAGGTGCCTATAAATTATTTGCGAATATGTTATCATTAGATAATTAACTCGAACATTATGAAGAAAACAAAATACATTTGGAAGAAATCGTTTACCACCGTATTGGTGGTCAACATCATTTATCTGGTACTGTTTTATTTGATCATGAAACGTTTTTCAATATAAACTTAGATATATGCAAATAATAGATTGGATTGTATTAACCGGAACCTTATTGTTTATAGTGCTTTATGGAGCATATAAGACGCGTGGGAGCAAAAATGTAACTGACTTTGTAAAAGGAGGAAATGAATCCAATTGGTGGACAATAGGTTTGTCTGTTATGGCAACCCAAGCAAGTGCCATTACTTTTCTTTCCACACCTGGGCAAGCATTTCATGACGGTATGGGTTTTGTACAGTTTTATTTCGGTTTGCCCATTGCTATGGTTATTATTTGTTTGGTTTTTATTCCAATTTATCACAAGCTTAAAGTGTTTACTGCCTATGAATTTCTTGAGGAAAGATTCGATTTAAAAACGAGGACATTGACTGCGATTCTCTTCTTGATACAAAGAGGTTTGGCGGCTGGAATTACCATTTTTGCACCGGCAATTGTTCTGTCGGCAGTTTTGGGGTGGGATTTGATTCCTTTGAATATAGCTATTGGTGTTTTGGTGATTATCTATACTGTTTCCGGAGGAACCAAAGCAGTGAGCGTTACCCAAAAACAACAAATGGCGATTATTTTCTTTGGAATGTTTGTCGCTTTTTATTTGATTTTAGATTTTCTTCCGAATGAAGTTTCTTTTGTCAAAGCGCTCGAAATTGCAGGTGTAAGCGGTAAAATGGACGTATTGGATTTTTCATTTGATCTTAACAATCGGTATACCGTATGGACAGGTTTGTTAGGAGGCACCTTTTTAATGTTGTCCTATTTTGGAACCGATCAAAGTCAGGTACAACGTTATCTGTCTGGAAAATCGGTTCGTGAAAGTCAGCTAGGAATGATTTTTAATGGGGTGTTAAAAGTACCCATGCAATTTTTTATTTTACTAGTGGGGGTATTGGTATTTGTCTTTTACCAGTTCAACAGTGCGCCTTTGCATTTCAATCCTAAAGCAGCTCAAGTTGTAAAAGAAACAGGAGTTTCCGAATCATATGCTGCACTTGAATTTGAACATCAAAAAATAGAGGAGGAAAAGAGAGAACTGTTATTAAAGGACTTAACAGCTTCTAATATTTCAAAAATTAAAGAACTTAATAAAAAAGACCTCTATTTAAAAAATGCCGCAAAAGAGGTGTTAGAAAATACAGGTACCGGCATTGAAACGAATGATAAAGACTATGTGTTTATCCATTTTATACTTACGAATTTGCCTAGAGGTTTGATAGGTCTGTTGTTGGCTGTGATATTGTCTGCTGCCATGTCTTCAACAGCTTCTGAATTAAATGCGCTGGCATCTACTTCGGCACTTGATTTGTATAAGAGAAATGGAAAAGAAGAAAAAGATGAAATGTATTATGTAAACGCTACCAAATGGTTCACCATAGCATGGGGTGTTTTGGCCATTCTTGTGGCCTGTGTTGCTAATTTATTCGACAATTTAATTCAATTAGTAAATATTATAGGTTCCATATTTTATGGGAATGTATTGGGGGTGTTTTTGCTCGCATTTTTTGTCAAATTGGTAAAAGGAAATGCCGTTTTTACAGCTGCGATTGTTACGCAACTTACAGTAATAGTAATTTGGTGGTTAGATGTACTTCCTTATTTATGGTTGAATTTGTTAGGTTGTGTATTGGTGATGAGTTTAGCAATTGGAATTCAAATTTTCTCTAAAAAACGGATAGCATAAATTTCATTTGTTTTTGTGTACCTTTAGATAATGAAAAAGAATTTTATTCTACGATGCACACTATTTATTTGTTCGTTGACATTTGCACAAAAATCAATTGATCTTTTTACCATCTCAGGACATTATGGGTTGCCAAGTAATTTCGAAGAGACCTATAGCGGTAAGGCTACCGAAACCGGTATGATGGCGAATCTGGTTGTTCCAATAGTATTTAATAAGAAGCAGATTTGGTACAATAGTGTAAATTATATGCAGTGGAATGTGAGTAACAATGTGCAAATGCCTAGTGATATTGCAAATCCCATTCATATTCACGGAATCATTCTACGTACTGGTTTGATACAGAAACTGTCTAATAAAAATTCGCTTCAAATACTATTTGCTCCACGTTTGATGACAGATTTTCATAATGTTGACAGCAATCACTTGCAGCTTGGAGGGACTTTTATTTACGAAAAAATATATCACGAGCATTTAAAAATAGGTTATGGAGTACTATACAATCAAGAAACCTTTGGTCCTAATGTTGTTCCGTTGGTGAATTTGGATTGGCAAATAACTGAACGTTGGTCTATGACAGGATTGTTGCCGATTTATTCCAAAATTAAATATAAGGTGAATGAAAAATTGAATTTAGGTATGCATCACTTCGGATTGGTTACCTCATACAGGTTGGGAGAAGAAGCCTATAAAAATGATTATATTGAGAGAAGAAGTATTGATTTAGGTCTGTTCGCTCGATACAAGCTCATAGGAAATGTACATGCTGAATCTAGATTTGGATATTCGTTTGGAAGAAGTTATGCACAATACGATGAAGGTCAAAAAATTGATTTAGCACTGCCATTAGCGACGATTGGTGACGACAGGATTCAAAAAAACACCAACTTTTCAGATGGTGCTTATCTTCATTTTAGATTGGTGTATGCCTTGCCTTTATAGGTTTTTTATACCTTAAGCTCCCCATTCCTTTAGGGAATCATTGTTCATTTTGACATAATCATCATTGCCTGCTTTTTCCGCGTATTTAATAGAAGCTTTTGCAGCTTTGATAGCCCCTTTTGTGTCTCCGTTTTTTGCATGAATCAAAGCTTGTCGTCTCAAATACCAAAACTTAGGCTTGTCTTTTGTCATTTCAATAGCCTTATCTATCCATTGCTGGGCTTGCTTCATGTCTTTGTTTATTTCCAAATAGTAATTGGCTGCAGCGTAGTAGTCTTGTGCTTTTGGTGTTCCTGCCATAGTCTTGTCGATACTCGCTTGCACAGCAACTGCTGTAGGTACTGTAAAAGGAATAAAAATGCTGATGTTATCCCATAGAATTTCTATCTCTGCACCCGCATTGTTCAGGTTGCTAAAATCAATTGTAAATGATTCTAAATGAAAAGCGTTTTTCTCCGTGTTTACAACTGTTTTTGCTGCGATTTTTTCTGGGTCTAGCGTCTTTGGAGCTCCCCATAGATTGCTGTCTGTGTAAAGATAAACTTCCCAAGCATCTTTATTTGGAATCGTATAAATTGCATAGGTTCCAGCCTTAAGTTCTTGTCCGTCAATGATTGCTGAGGTGTCAAAAGTAATTTTAGTACTTGCATTTGCACCAGTACGCCATAACTTTCCATAAGGAACGAGATCTCCAAAAATAGTTCTTCCTTTCATACTTGGACGCGAGTATTCGAGGGTAACATGTGTCAAACCTACTTTTTGTTCCACTTTAGACCAAGGACTTGGTTGTGGTGTTTTGACTTGCGCATGGAGGATAAATGTTAGGCAGAAAAGGAAAACTGTAGTGAATATGTTTTTCATGGTGTTTGTTTTTTTACTAGATCAATATACGTACTTTTTTTGGGGAATAATAAAAACATAAATGTATCTTTACTTGTGAATTTAAAATTGTACACTATGAAGATTACTTTTTTAGGACATGCCAGTTTTTTGTTGGAAATTGATGGTACCAAAATAATTGTAGACCCGTTTATCTCTCCAAATGAATTGGCACATGAGATTGATGTAGATGCTTTGGAGGCCGACTATATTTTCGTTACCCATGCACATCAAGATCATATTGTGGATGTTGAGTCTATAGCTAAACGAACAGGGGCCAAAGTAGTTTCAAATTTTGAAATTGTCAGTCATTATGAAAAAAAGGGGATTTCTGGACATCCCATGAATCATGGAGGAAGTTGGGAGTTCAACTTTGGAAAAGTTACCTATACAAACGCTGTGCATTCTAGTGCTTTTCCTGATGGAAGTTATGGAGGGAACCCAGGAGGTTTTGTTATAGAGGCAGAACATAAAAATATTTATATAGCTGGAGATACAGCATTGACTTACGATATGAAGTTGATCCCTTTAAAAGTAAACCTAGATGTAGCTATTTTGCCTATTGGAGATAATTTTACCATGGGCGTCGATGATGCCATTATCGCCAGTGATTTTATAGATTGTTCTAAAATTATTGGTTGTCATTTTGATACTTTTGGCTATATAAAAATAAACAAAGAGCAGGCGATTAAGCAATTTTTTGAGAAAGGAAAAGACTTGATGTTGCTGGACATTGGAACGGCTATTGAGTTTTAAGATCGCGTTAATAACAGCACCAGTCAACTAGGTAACATAATCATTATGATCAAAGCCAGGTGTCAAAAATACATTCTCGAATTTAAGCAGGCGAGTGGGACTTCACGGGGCGTGTTACGAACCAAAGAGACCTATTTTATCCATTTATCTGAAGATGGGAAAGAAGGTATCGGCGAATGCGGATTGTTTCGAGGTTTGAGCGTTGATGACACTCCAAACTACGAATCAAAATTACAATGGGTTTGTGAGCATATTCATATAGGAAAAGAAGAATTGTTAAGTGCCTTATGCGCATACCCTTCTATACAGTTTGGTATAGAACAGGCATTTTTATCGTTAGAGAGTCATAACTCGTTTGAATTGTTCGACACTTCATTTGTTCATGAAAAGACCCCTATTGAGATTAATGGCCTTATATGGATGGGGGAGATTGATTTTATGGAGCGTCAAATTGAAGAAAAACTAGCGCAAGGATTTAAAACCATCAAATTAAAAATAGGAGCCTTAGATTTCGAAAAAGAATGTGCTTTGCTTTCCGGAATTCGAGAACGTTTTACTGCAGATGAAATTGAATTGCGTGTCGATGCAAATGGAGCTATTGCACCCCAAGTTGCCTTGGGTAAATTAGAACGTTTAGCTAAATTTGAACTACATTCTATAGAACAACCTATACGACAAGGACAGGTCGCAGCAATGAATCAGTTGTGTAAACAGACACCGTTACCCATAGCCTTAGATGAAGAGCTGATTGGCCTGTTTGACAAGGCCTCTAAACGAAAACTGTTAGAAGAGATCCAACCACAATATATAATTTTAAAACCCAGTTTGATAGGAGGAATTCAAGGAAGTATGGAATGGATTGAGTTGGCTGAGGAATACGATATATCTTGGTGGATAACTTCTGCACTTGAAAGCAATATAGGCTTGAATGCGATTGCCCAGTGGACAAGTACTTTGCAAACGACGATGCCACAAGGACTCGGTACTGGTGGTCTATTTGTTAATAACCTAATGGCACCTTTGGAACTGAAGAATGGTGCTTTGTATTACGATAAGCAGAAACCGTGGGATATTTCAAACTTGTTTTGAAACTTTGATAAACACATAAACAAATTTAGGATGAATTATTTAGAAAAAGGATTTATGGGGAGTACAACATGGTGGAAATATGTTGTGACATTGTTGATGGTCTTTGGAGGTATTGGTATCTTTTCGATTCCCCATGCTATTGCAGTTGAGAAAATCCGACAATCGGGTATTTATGATCCTGGGCAATTTCAGGATGTTTCCTTTTTATTGACGCTGTTTGATTCGAATGTCAATATTGTTTATATGATACTTCCATTTATAGGCGGTCTTCTTTTTTTGTTGTTGGGAGTGAAGTATGTACATAAACAGGAGCTACATAATTTAACCACAGGAAGAGATGGAATAGATTGGAAGCGCGTTCGATTTTCTTTTGGTGTCTGGTCTATATTTATAGTTGCGTTTGTAGGAATTCAATATGTCATTGCACCAGAGAGTATTGTTTTTAATTTTCAATTAAAGCCTTTTCTTATTTTACTCGTATTGGCCGTTGTATTGGTTCCAATTCAAACGAGTTTTGAGGAATATTTATTTCGCGGTTATTTGATGCAATCCATAGCAATTTTGGCAAGGAACAGATGGTTTCCTTTGCTTGTGACTTCTATAGTTTTTGGGTTGTTACATATTTCGAATCCAGAAATTGCCACTTTAGGTTATGGATTGTTGGTGTATTATATAGGCTCTGGTTTTTTTCTAGGAATAGTGGCTTTAATGGATGACGGGATAGAATTGAGTTTGGGCTTTCATGCGGCAAATAACCTTATTTCGGCCCTGGTGATTACTGCAGATTGGCAAGTGTTTCAAACCTATTCTATTTTTAAAGACATTGCGACTCCAAATATTTACACAGCAGTGCTTCCGGCTTTGTTACTATTTCCATTAATGCTTTATCTTTTTGGTAAAAAGTACAATTGGTCGGATTGGAAAGAAAGACTTACTGGAGCAGTTGAAGCACCCCAAAACACACTATAATATGACAACTTTTCATCCAGCGTTTCAATGTCATGGACGTTCTTTTAAAACCCCAGCAATGTTATGTGCATTTGTTAGGGAGGTTTCAGAAGAGTCGGCAGACTTTTTGGAAGTTTGGTTCGATGAGAAGGCGTATGTAGAGGTAGAAACTTCTGGTTCTACAGGCAATCCTAAGCGCATTCGACTTCATAAAGTTCATATGGTCAACTCAGCAATGAGTACTGGAAGCTACTTTAATTTAGGCCCAGGTACAAAAGCTTTGCTGTGCTTGAGCACCAACTTTATTGCTGGGAAAATGATGTGGGTACGTGCTCTGGAATTGGGCTGGGATTTAGATATTGCTAAAAATTATAGTCAACCTTTACACGATGAAAATTCTAAATATGATTTTGTTGCTATGGTGCCCTTGCAGGTTCAGCAATCATTATTACATTTAAATCGAGTACAAAAATTGATTGTGGGTGGAGGTGTGGTTTCTCCGCAGTTGAGGTCTTGCTTACAGTCGCTGACTACAGAGGTATTTGCTACCTATGGAATGACGGAAACAATTACGCATATTGCTGTACAGCGCTTGAATCATACAAAAGATGAGCATAGAGTTCTTTATGAAGCACTGCCGTCAGTGCAGTTGAATACAGATGACAGAGGATGTTTGGTGATAGATGCAGCATTTGTTTCAGAGACTAAGGTGATTACAAATGACATTGTTGAATTGCATTCTAAAACCAGTTTTCGATGGGTGGGGCGTTTCGATTCTATTGTCAATAGTGGAGGTGTTAAGTTACAGCCAGAAGTAATTGAAGCAAAAATAGCAATGGTGCTGACTGGACGTTTTATGGTATGCGGAATACCAGATGAACGCCTTGGAGAAAAGCTCGTGTTAATAGTAGAGGGAAGCGGAGCGGCTATTGATGCTAAGGAAGCTATAAAAACATATCTTATGGGTGCCAATCTAGAAAAATACGAATTCCCCAAAGTTATCTGTTTTGTTGCTGTTTTCGTGCGCACTGAAACAGGAAAAATACAACGTGCAAAAACATTGGAGAAATGCGGAGTATCGAGCTGAATTGTTTAGAGTTTGCTTATAAAAGTCTCTTGAAATTTTTCAAACGATGTTTCCTCGTAATGCCTATTTCCTAAATAAACAAGTATTTTTTCCATGATATCGGGCGCTAGGTACCCAGGTATTTTGTCTATAATGGCTTCGTTTTGGTCCAAAAATACCGTACTTGGATAACTCATTTTTCCTTGTAGCAATCCAGCTGCAAATTCGTGATAACCGCGTCTTCCATTTTTCACAAAAGTGAAAGTTTTATCTTTATATGTGATGTCTTCTCTTTGCTCTGCATTGAGTTTTACGGCATAAAAATTTTCATTAATGATTGAAATGATTACCTCATTTTCATAGGTTTCTCGATCCATTTTTTTACAATAACCGCACCAGTCAGTATAGACATCTATCAATATGTTTTTTGGAGCCGATTTATTTTTCGCAATGGCTTCTTCAAATGAAATCCAATTTATTTCTTGCGCTTGTCCTGTACTATTGAGGCTAACTAGGAGAATGAATGTATATAAATATTTCATAGGTACACTTTGTTGTTGGGTATAAAAGTACGGCATATATTTAGCAAAGAGTATTAGAGTTTTCTTAAAAAAAAGATGTCACTTTGCAAGATGCTTTTTGTTATTTTACACCGTGCATCATTTTTTTAATCATGGGTTGGAATGCAATAGAAATACATGCCATAACTATGGAGACTGTAGTTAGAATCCAAAAGAAATAACTAATTCCATTTTCATTTGCTATTTTATCGATGTTTTCACCAAACTTCCCTGCGCCTTTCATACCAATAGCCACTGCTAGGTACCATACTCCAAACATAAAAGCAATCATGCGGCCAGGAACTAGTTTACTAACATAAGAAAGTCCTACAGGTGAAATACACAGTTCTCCCATAGTATGAAAAAAGAAGACAAGGATAAGCCATACCATGCTTACAGAAGCAGTTTTTGCTCCAGGTTCAATGCCATTGGCACCAATCGCAACACAGGCCATACCAAGTGCTAGTAAGAACATACCAATACCAAACTTCATGTTAGCTGAAGGATTGTACTTAGACTCCCACCATTTTGAGAATAAAGGAGCCATTGTAATTATGAAAAGAGAATTTAAGATAGCAAACCAAGACGCAGGAATTTCAATTAAACTTTCAGTAACCTTTTCAATCATCAATATGTCTAAAGTGCTATCGGACAACGAAAGGTAACCTGCTGAATATACATCTTTCAGAAGTTTCCAGATAGCAATGATCCAAAGCATTAGAAAACTAAAACTTAGTACCATATTTGCCTTTGCATATTTCCCGTAGGTCTGCTTAAATAGCAGGAAAAGCACCCATGAGATAATGCCTAAAGGAATAAAGGTCATAAGGGCATCAACTATTAGAAAAATAAGGCTAGAATTTCCTTCGAGTACACGATTGGTGTAATCTCTTGCAAAAATGGTTAGGGATCCTGGAGCTTGTTCAAAAATAGCCCAAAAGAAGATGGTTAAAAATGCAAAAAAGGAAACCGCAATCATTTTCTCTTTTGTGTTTTGGGTATATTGACTAATTCTGTATACCAAGAGGAATATAAAAAGTAGCAATGCTGCTATAATGGTGAAATTATTTCCTGCGAGTCCAAACAGTTCAAAATCAAAAATATTTACCGAACCGTTCGAAATAAGCGCAACCGGTTCAAAAATAAGCCATGACAAACCTGCAATGATCATTATGCCAATAAGTG
The DNA here is from genome assembly GCA_943789365.1 of uncultured Flavobacteriaceae bacterium. Lineage (GTDB taxonomy): Bacteria > Bacteroidota > Bacteroidia > Flavobacteriales > Flavobacteriaceae > Flavicella. The sequence goes on from CALSTV010000001.1 coordinate 2,972,542, forward strand.
TTAGTTGCCATGCAGTAAACGGGTTTGGAGGCTCTTGGTCCTTGGTGTTGTCTATATTGGTTGGGGTGTTTTTTATTGGCTTAAGACCTATGTCGCCAAAAATACCTTGTGACAACCAAAATTGGACAAGTCCAAACAACATAAACAAACCAGCAAGCCCAAAACCAATACTCCAGCCTACTTTTTCACCTAAATAACCGCAAAGCAAAATACCAAAAAACGCCCCGGCATTGACCCCCATATAAAAAATAGTATAAGCACCATCTTTCTTTTCTGGATGGTTTTTATACATTTCAGATATAATAGAAGTCATATTTGGTTTAAAAAATCCGCTTCCGAAAACCAACAGTGTAAGACCTAAATAAATAAAGAAAGGCGTTTCTATAGCCATCGCTCCATGGCCCAAAGTCATAAGTAATGCTCCTACAACAACGGCCCAACGATAGCCAATTTTTTTATCGGCAAAATAGCCACCAAGCATTGTCGACAAATACACAAGTCCTACATAGGAACCAAAAATTGCCATGGCATGTTCTCGTGGCCAATTCCAACCGCCATCTACAAGAGCAGAAGTAAAGAACATAACGAGCAAAGCACGCATTCCGTAGTAAGAAAAACGCTCCCACATTTCGGTAAAAAATAAAACATAGAGTCCGCTAGGATGTCCTAAAACATTGGATTCAAAAAAATGGTCTGTCGAAGTTGATTTCATTGTATTGTTATTGTAACGATAGGTTATGTAATAGTCTCTTTCTAGTTAATAGGTGGCTAATGTTCATTGTCTTCCGCACCATGTGTTAGGTTTTTTAATTTTTTAAGGAAAAGCGCTATAAACATCCCGAACAGAATACAAAAAGCAGCAATTCCGGTAAAAACAGAATATTCACCAAACTCAGTAGCAGATTCACCAAGCAATCCGGCAACTTTATTACCAAGTCCTGTAGTCGCGAAATACAATCCCATCATAAGCGAAGCGTATTTGGCAGGTGCTAACTTAGTAACGAATGAGAGTGAAACAGGTGACAAACTTAATTCTCCAATGGTGTGAAATAAATAAGCCAATACCAACCAATACATGGCAGAAGAACCTTGTTGTTCGAACTCAACAGCAGCAGCACTCATAAACAAGAAGCCCAATCCCATAATCACCAAACCAGAAATCATTTTAAACAGAGAGGAGGCTTCTCTTCCTTTTAATTTTCTATTGGCCCAATAGGTAGCTGTTAATGTTCCTAGGGTGATGATGAAGAATGCATTTAACGACTGGAACCAAGAAGCGGGAACTTCCCAGCCCATTAGTATTCTGTCTGTTTTTTGCTTTGCATATATGTTCATTAGCCCTCCTGCTTGTTCAAAAGCACCAAAGAAGGTAATGACCATTAAAAAGGAAAGAATCAATACAATTATTCGATCTTTCTCGATCTTTGTCAATGGTGTTTTTAAAATTTCTCTTTCTTGTTCGTTTTTTGAAGTTCCTAAAAAATCGCCTACACCTTCTAAATGCTTTTGACCTAAAATGAACTGTACCAACCCTAGGATCATACAAATTCCGGCAAGTCCAAAGCCGTAATGCCAACCGTAGACTTCACCTACAAAACCTACAATCAAACTAGAGAGAAATGCACCCACATTAATCCCTATATAAAAAATAGTAAATCCTTTGTCTCTTCGAATGTCTTCTTTTCCATAGAGTCCACCCACCATGGTAGAGATATTCGGTTTTAACATACCCACACCCGCTATGATAAAACCTAATCCTGTATAAAATGCCCATAGTTGCTCAATAGCAAGAACGCTGTGTCCTATTACCAAAAGAATGGCACCGACAATCACAGATTTTTTTTGTCCCAATAGGCGGTCTGCAATAATTCCACCTGGTATGGAGGCTACATATACCAACATTGTGTACCATCCGTATAAAGAAAGGGCTTCCATGTCGGTCCAACCTAATCCTGGATTTTGTTCCGTGGTGGCTTGTACTAAATAGAGTACCAAAATAGCGCGCATTCCGTAATAGGAAAAGCGCTCCCACATTTCAGTAAAAAATAGAACATACAGCCCTTTTGGATGTCCAAATAACTCATTTTGATCGGATCTAATAGAAGTTGTACTCATGTGTATAGGTATGTAAGATGTGTAAAATTATTTTAAATGTTGGTCTAAAAATTTAGACATTTTTGTAAAGAGGTGGAGCCTTGTATTTTGTCCTCTGTAGATTCCATGAGCACGATCTGGATAGATGGCTTGGTCGAAATCCTTGTTTTCTTTAATCAAGGCATTGGTCATGCGGTAGGCGTTTTGAACATGTACATTGTCATCACCAGTTCCATGTACAATTAAATAATTTCCTTTGAGTTTTTCAGTGTGAAAAAGAGGTGAGTTTTCATCATAACCACTTGGGTTTTCTTGCGGTGTTTGCATATAGCGTTCTGTGTACACGCTATCGTAGAATCTCCAAGAGGTCACTGGTGCAACGGCTATTGCTGTGCTAAAAACGTCATTTCCTTTTAAGAGGCAGTTGGTTGACATAAAGCCTCCATAACTCCATCCCCAAATACCAATATTGTCGGCATCAATATAATTGAGTTTTCTCAATTCTTTTGCGGCGTTTATTTGATCGATGGTCTCGTATTTACCCAATTCTTTATAGGTTACTTTTTTAAAAGCTGCTCCTTTAAAACCTGTACCTCTTCCATCGACACAGGCAACAATGAATCCTTTTTGGGTTAGGTAATGAAACCAATAGTCATTATAGCTATTCCAGGAATTTGCAACTTCCTGTGAGCCGGGCCCTGAATATTGAACGAGTAGTAATGGATATTTTTTTTCTGAGTCGAAATTTGCAGGTTTTAACATCCACATATTAAAGGTGCCGTTTTCAGTGTTAAGTTCAGAAAACACCTTATGAGAAAGATTGTAAGAATTCAATTTTTCCGCCACCTGCTTGTTGTTCTTTATTTCTTTGATGCGTTTTTTACTGCTGTACAGGTGGTAACTTGTAGGTGTGCTTACATCAGAATGATTCAGAATGAAATAGTTTTTGTCTTTGCTAAAGTCTGCATCGTTTGTACCAGTGGTGGCACTAAGTCTCTTTTTCGATCTTCCGTTGAGTCCAATTTTGTAAATGGTTCGGTTGGTGCTTCCATCTTCCACAGATTGATAAAAGACGGTTTTTGTCTTAGGATTGAGACCATAAAATTTGGTGACTTCCCAATTTCCTTTAGTGATTTGTTTTTTTAGTTTTCCATTAGCACTATAGTGGTATAAGTGGTTAAAACCATCCTTTTCACTAGGCCATATAAAACTGTTGTCTTTTAAAAAAGTGAGGTCATTTATGTTGATAACATCGACATAGGCCTTGTTTTTTTCTTCAAGAGTCAAGGTCGCACTCAAGTCTTTTGTGTTGATGGAGAAAAGTTTGAGCTGATTTTGATGTCTGTTTAGTGTCACTGCGGCAAGCTTATCATCTTTATGAGTCCATGTAATATGTGGAATGTATTCGTAATCTCCTAGCGCTATGTTCTGGGTTGTGTTCTCGTTGATATCGTATAAGTGGAGTGAAACTTTTGAATTCTGTTCTCCTGCTTTGGGGTATTTAAAGGTTTGACTACTTGGGTACAGTGCATTGCCTACAATGTCCATGGAGAAAAATGGAACTTCTTTTTCGTCGAATTTAAGAAACGCAATTTTATCACTGTTTGTACTCCATACAAAGGCTTTTACAAATGAAAACTCTTCTTCGTAGACCCAATCCGTAACGCCATTGATGGTAAAGTTCTTCTTTCCGTCCGAAGTTACAGGAATGGTTGTATTGGTTTCTAAGTTTTTCAAATAGATGTTATTTTCTTTGACATAGGCAATCATTTTACTATTCTTAGAAAAGGTAGGTTCTTGTATTGGTGCGTCATCAACCAATATTGCCTTTTTTGTAGCCACGTCGTAAACATAATAGACACTTTTAGAGGAGTGTCTATAAATGGATTCTGAATTGGTGCTTAAAAGGATTTTACTTTCATCTTCGTTGAACGCGTAGTCGTCAAAATAAGCTAGGTCTTCTAAGTTTTTGCTATCTATAAGCGTTTCTGTTTTTTCTAAAGTGGCATAATTATAAACATCAATTGCTGTGCTTTTTGAATCATAATTGAAACTTAGTAAACTGTATTTGTCATTGTTCATAGGTTGGTAAGACTGAAGATAGTCTTCTCTAAATTCACCTTTCCAAATAGCTTCTAGTGTAAGTTGTTGTGTTTGTGAAAATAAAACAGATGGGATTCCTACGAATAGGTACAATAATTTATGCATGAATGCGTTTTTGATTAAAGTCACAATTTAGCTAAAAAAAAGGAAAAAAGAACGAAGATTTTTAGATTATATTTTTGTGTACTCGGTAAATAAGTTCTGTAAAAAATTAATATAAAACAATTAAATTTCTATATTTGAAACTTGCTAGTTTACTATATAGACTAGGCTATTACTTTATGAAAATACTAAAAAAACTGTTACCCCTTAGTTTTGTGTGTTTGTTGAATTTTTGTGTTAGTGCACAAGAGACACTACCTATTTATTCAGATTATTTATCTGATAATGTGTATTTGTTACACCCGGCAGCTGCAGGAATTGGAGATTCAGGGAAAATTCGACTGACAAGCCGCACGCAATGGAAGGATGTAGACAATGCACCTTCGTTACAAACCTTAAGTTTTCACAATAGAGTTGGATCGGTGTCTGGACTAGGGTTAATTCTCTTTAATAACGAAAATGGATACCATTCGCAAAAAGGTTTTCAAACCACCTATGCTTATCATATAAATTTATCGAATAGTTATAGAACGTTTGAGCAGTTATCTTTTGGTTTGTCTTTGACATTGGTTCAAAATCAGTTCGATACAAGTATCTTACCTCCAACGGGTATCGACCCTTCCTTAATAGATATTGCAAATAGCGATGGTTATTTTAATGGAGATTTTGGAATGGCGTACCATCGAGATAAATTTTTTAGTTATTTGACCATAAAGAATATGTTTTTAACGACTAAGACAGATGATGTTTTGGAACCAATTGATTTAAGCAAGTTTATTTTAAGTGCAGGTTACTTTTTTGGTGAAGAGAAATCTTTGCAATTCGAACCTTCTGTAATGGCTTTGTATGAGCCTCATTTTGGAAGAACTCAGGTCGATTTGAACTGTAAGGTGTATAAGGTAATCAACGGAACCCAACTTTGGGGAGCCTTGTCTTATAGAACAAGTTTTGGAGGAGAACAGATTGAAAACACCAATTTTATTACACCTATTATCGGAATTAACTACGAGAAGTTTTTATTTTCTTATACCTATTCAGAACAGTTAGGAGATTTGGGGCTGGTTGTAAAAGGTGGGTATCATCAGTTGACTCTAGGTTTGGATGTTTTTGTGAGAAAGTCGAGACTGGCCGCTTGTCCAAACATCAACTCGAGTTACTTTTACTAAAAAAGAGAATGTTTAATCATTTTTACCTAACTGAATTATTTTGTCTTAATTTTACGATATGATATTGAAAGAAGTTAGAGGCCATAAACCTCAATTTGGAAAAGATTGTTTTCTTGCTGAAAATTCGGTCATTGTGGGGGAAGTAAGTATGGGAAATCAATGCAGTATATGGTACAATGCAGTGCTGCGAGGTGATGTACATTATATAAAAATGGGGAATAAGGTGAATATTCAGGACGGTGCCGTCGTTCATGCAACTTTTGAGAAATCACCTACCACCATAGGTAATAATGTTTCTGTGGGGCACAATGCGATAGTACATGGATGTACTATAAAAGATAATGTACTGGTAGGAATGGGGGCCATTGTAATGGATGATTGTGTTGTTGAGAGCAATAGTATTATTGCGGCTGGAGCTGTGGTTGCTAAAGGAACTCATATTAAATCTGGTTCGGTATATGCTGGTGTTCCCGCAAAAAAAATTAAAGATATTAGTGAAGAACTTCTTACAGGAGAAATCCACAGAATAGCGGAAAATTACATCAAATATGCAGGATGGTTTAAGGAAGAATAGACGACTTAAATCTATGTTGAAATCATTAAAAATAAATTCTTAAAAATAATTTTCAAACGTTCGCTCATTTATGAATTAAGTTTTATTTTTGCGCATGCAACAAAAAGTACTTATTCTAGATTTCGGATCGCAATTCACGCAACTTATTGCACGTAGAGTTAGAGAACTCAACATCTATTGCGAAATACATCCCTATAACAGTGAAAAGTTTTCAGTGGATGATTACAAAGCAGTTATTCTTTCAGGTAGCCCTCATTCGGTAAGAAGCGAGGAAGCACCACAACCAGATCTTTCAAAGATTAAAGGATTAAAACCTTTATTGGGAGTGTGTTATGGCGCACAATACCTAGCGCATTTCTACGGAGGTGAGGTAGGAGCTTCTAAAACAAGAGAATACGGAAGAGCAAATCTTTCTTTTGTAGATCACTCTAATGAACTGTTCGAAGGTATAGAAAAAGACAGTCAGGTATGGATGAGTCATTCGGATACAATTTTACACTTACCAGATACCTATAAGCGTATTGCAAGTACCCACGATGTGGAAAATGCAGCTTATAAGATTGAAGGAGAAGACACCTATGCAATTCAATTCCATCCTGAAGTATATCATTCTACAGATGGTTTGACTTTGTTAGAGAATTTTTTGGTTAAAATTGCAGATGTTGCACAAACTTGGACACCAGATAGTTTTGTAGATTCAACCGTTGACGCCATAAAAGCGAAAGTAGGAAACGACAAAGTGGTTTTAGGTTTGTCTGGTGGAGTAGATTCTACGGTAGCTGCCGTGTTGTTGGATAAAGCAATAGGGAAGAACCTTCATTGTATTTTTGTAAACAATGGATTGCTGAGAAAGAATGAATTTCAAAACGTTTTGAACCAATATGAAGGTATGGGATTAAACGTAAAAGGCGTAGATGCTTCGGCACGCTTTTTGGAAGCTTTGAAAGGAGAATCTGATCCAGAGAAAAAAAGAAAAATTATTGGACGTTGTTTTATTGAGGTGTTTGATGAAGAATCTCATTTGTTGACAGATGTAAAATGGTTGGCACAAGGAACAATATATCCAGATGTTATTGAATCTGTCTCTGCGACAGGAGGGCCTTCTGCAACTATAAAATCACATCACAATGTTGGTGGACTGCCAGATTTTATGAAATTGAAAATCGTGGAGCCGCTTCGAATGATATTTAAAGATGAGGTGCGTCGTGTAGGAAAATCTTTAGGAATTGATCCTGAACTGCTAGGAAGACATCCTTTTCCTGGACCAGGCATGGGAATACGTATCTTAGGTGATATCACCGCAGAGAAAGTGAGAATATTGCAAGAAGTAGATGCTGTTTTTATAGATGGTTTGAAAGCTTGGGGATTATATGATGGTGTGTGGCAAGCAGGTGCTATGTTGTTACCGGTGAATTCTGTTGGTGTGATGGGAGATGAACGAACTTATGAAAAGGTTGTGGCTTTGCGAGCTGTAGAGTCAACAGACGGTATGACGGCAGACTGGGTGGATTTACCTTATAAGTTTCTACAAGAAACATCTAACAAAATCATCAACAATGTAAAAGGTGTCAATAGAGTTGTTTACGACATTAGTTCTAAACCACCTGCTACAATTGAGTGGGAATAATAATACTTGTACAGTACAACTATTTTAATTAATTTGTGAGAACCATTCTGAAGGAAATGAACATCTTTGGAATGGTTCTTTTATACAATGTGAATATGAAGAAAATAATATTTTTGTTAATTGTTTTTTTAGTTTCAACGTTTTCTGTTTCTGCACAGCAAAAGAAATATATCACATATAAAGTTAAAGAAGGGGAGAGTGTTCGTAATATTGCGAAGGACTTTGATGTAAAGTCAAAAGAAATATTGCGGTTGAACCCTGGTTTACGAAAACGACCTGCAACAAACACAGTGATATTAATTCCGAATGTAAATTATGATCCAAATACGATTGTAGCTATTTCCAAAGAAAATCATATTGTGCACCCCAAAGAAACCTTGTACGGTATTTCAAAGTTGTACAATGTAAGTATTGAATCGTTGTATGCAACGAACCCAGCACTAGCTCTTGATGGTTTAAAGATTGGAATGGTCTTAGAAATTCCATCGGAAAAATTATTGTCTAAAGAAGAACTCTTACAACAAGAAATTGATTCGTGGGCAGAACATTTTGTGCTGCATACGGTGGTTAAAGATGATACCTATTATAGTTTGACTCGCTTTTATAACGTTTCTGAGGAAAGTTTAAAAACCATGAACCCAAAACTGTCGGAAGGACTTCAGTTAGGGATGGTAATTAAAATAAAAGAAAAAGTAGACCCAATTGTCTTAGATTCTATCGCTTCAATTGCGTTTAAAGATAGTATTGTTTGGAACAAGCCACTGAATATAGCAATGGTATTGCCGTTTAAGTTTACTAAAAATGATACCTTGACGAAAGAGCTATTGTTTTCGACGAAAAACAATCTTGTGAATATTATTACGGATTTTTATTTAGGAGCAGAAATTGCTATAGATTCTCTTAAAAAGCAAGGAATACCAATTAATGTATCTGTATATGATTCTGAAAATAATAAAGATACCATTCAGCAATTGGTGACTTCAAAAGCTTTTGAAACTACAGATGTTGTTTTTGGTCCTGTGTTTAGTAAGCACGTAGATATGTTGGCATCTCAGTTGGATAGTATTCCTGTGATATATCCATTCTATTCTAGTAAGCAAAAGGACTTTAAGAGTGAAAATATCGTGCAAACAGCTACGGGTAGAAGGATTTTAAAACGCACAGTTTTGGACTACTTTAATGATATATACACCAATGAGCATGTGGTTATTGTAAGTGATGAGAAAATTGAGTCTAAAAAAGAAATGATTGAGATTTCAGAGTTTCTCAAAGAAAATGACTCGATCGACAAGGTGCATTATTTACAGCCAGAGAATGGTTATATCAGCAATGAACGCTTTGTGGCAGCTGTGGATACTTTAGGTGTAAATTGGGTGTTGTTAACCACAAACAACAAAGTGGTTACGGCCGATGTTATCAATAACTTGAAAGCGTTGCCTAACAATCCAGAAGTGCGTTTGTTTGCCTTTGAAAAGGCGAATAATTTCGATAAAGTAAGTAACAACCAATTGGCTAAAATGCGTTTTGTCTATGCCAGTTCAGGTGTGCTACATGATTCTTTACAGCCGGTATCAGATTTTTATGAAAAATACCAACGTAAGAACAATGCATTTCCTTCAACACATGCGTTAAGAGGATTTGATGTAGTGTATGATGTGCTTATGAGGATGGCATCTGATGAGTCATTGTCATTGCAAACTACTTTCGAAAAAGGGGCGTCCAAGCGCTTGAGAAGTACTTTTGATTATAATTTTAAAATGTATGGAAGCCCAGTGTATAATGAAGCCGTTTATTTAAGAGCTTATAAAGACGATTTAACCATTGAGGTAATTGAACATGAGAAAATCGAAGAAATAAAAACTTCAGAGCCATTAATTGATTCTGAAAACGTTGAAGATATCAATACAATTCAGGTTAAAGACTCCTTACCATAAAGAGCGTATACTCAATTATAAAAATTGAAGATTGTTTTTTAAGATTGGATCCAATAGTTTTAAATTGGCTTTTGTACCTAGTTTTTGCAAAGCACTAACATGTTTTTCGTGATGCACGTCTGATCCGGCAAAATCTATCATGTTGTTTTCAATTAACTTTATAGCTGTCTTCTTAACAGCAGGGCCGTAGTATCCTGTCAAAGAAAGTAAATTGATTTGAAAACGACAGCCAGCATTTTTTAATTTTTCATACATGTCAAACTTTTGATGATAGAAGTTATAACGCTCTGGATGCGCTAAGATGGGGTTGTAGCCAGCCAATTGAATGTCAAATAACATTTCGAATAGATTTACTGGGGCACTGAAATAAGACATTTCAACAAGAAGGTTGTCTTCTTTAATGGTGAGCAGATCTCTTTCCTTTAATAATTTGCAAAACTGTTCGTCTAGCATGTATTCTGCTGCAGCGTCAATTTTTATATAACCCAAGTCGTTTTTTTCCAAGGCTTCTTGAACCAACTCGAGTTTGTCTAAAATTGTGTCACTACTGTTTTGCCATACACTTCCTAAAACATGAGGTGTAGTAATGAAATTTTGAACCCCCATAGTATCTAATTTTGAAATGAGCGCAATAGTATCTTCCATCGATTTCGCTCCGTCATCTATTCCCGGAAGTAAGTGGGAGTGGATATCTACGAAATCCATTGGGAATATTTCGGAACTGATCTTTTCTTTCTTGAAAAAGTTTAACACGTCTTAGTATTTAATTCAAAACAAGTGCAAATTTAGCAAAATATCTGCGAAAAGCGTTCTTCTAAATAGATAACATTTAATAATCCTTAAAGTGAATTTACTTAAAATATTTTGAAGAAAATCCTATGAATTTGTTCTAATCTCAAATAGGCATACATGACCGATAACTTCTAGCTTGTAATCAGTGTATTTTGATGCGATAATTGATTCAAATGCTTCATATGAGTCGTGGTGGTTTGAGAAAATTCCTTTTCGATTGTAAATTTTCATTAGTTTTTTGGCGAAATAATTTCCTTGATTCGCTGTATTCAATATGGTGGATCCGAAAAGAACACCGCCAGGATTTAGTTTTTCAGTAAAATGTTTGAATAAAATCGTTTTTTGCGGTAGTGTTCCTGGCAGACAGTGCAGTAGATAATTGATAGAGATAGAATCAAACTTATCAATCGAAATAGAAATAGGGTCGAGCACATTATGAACCATTAATTGTGGAGAAATGTTTTTCAAGGCATTATTACATGAATGTAGACTGTTTGCGTTTAAATCCATAAGTACCAATCTTGTGTTTTTGGCTAAAGATTGCTTCTTTAAAAAATAGCCTGTACCAACACCTGCATCTAAATGATTCGAACTGGTGTTTTTAAGAAACATGTCTAAAATGTTTTTACTCCTACATTTCCAAAAATAGGTATTGGAAAGTTTCAGTACATAAAAGTCATATATGTGCAATAATAATTTTGAATAAACAGCTTGTCCCTTTTTAATATTCTCCGTTGTGATTTCATTTGTTTTCATAATTCAAATACTTCTCTATAGGAACGAAATTACTCAATGAAGATGTAATAACAAGGTTGTTTGTTATTTATAAACATGTGTAGACAAACATAAACTGTTAATAGTACGTTTGTAACCTTGTTTTATGGGTGTTCGGTGGTTTTTTTAAGAAAATTGAAAAATTTTAATTTTCGCAATCGATATAGTTTCGATAGTTATTGTTTATTCAAAATTGATATGATATCTTTGGATGAAATTAAACCGAAATATGATATTAATAGCAGATGGAGGTTCTACCAAAGTGGATTGGATTGCCTTAGATGACGATAAAAATGAATTGTTTAAAGTAAGAACCGGCGGCTTAAATCCGGCGGTAGTTCCTGTAGAAGTACTGAGAGAACGTATTTTAGCAGCAGAAGAATTTTCAACTAATTTGAATACCGTTTCTAAAATATTTTTTTACGGAGCAGGTTGTGGAACAGAAAAAGCAACAGCTATCTTAAAAGAGTTGTTTGAGGAATTATTTTCAAATGCAGCTGTAGTCATTGGAGAAGACACTTTGGCAGCTGTGTATGCATCTTCTGGTACAGAACCAGCTATAGTATGTATTTTAGGAACAGGATCTAACAGTAGTTATTTCGATGGGGAGACCATTACTTCTAATTCTGTTTCTCTTGGGTATATAGTAATGGATGAAGCTAGTGGGAACTATTTCGGAAAACGTTTGTTGCGCAATTATTTTTACAAGGTAATGCCAGATTATATAGCAAGAGAGTTTGAGAAGGCATATAATTTAGAACCAGATCATATCAAGTACAATCTATATCGTCAGCCAAACCCAAATACCTATTTGGCCGATTTTGCTAGTTTTATGTTTCAATTTAAAGAAGATCCATATGTGTTAGCATTGATGGAAGATGGTTTTGATGCTTTTTTTAGGTCAAGAGTATTGCCATATGGAAAAGACAAGTCAACGCCTATTTATTTTATAGGTTCCATTGCACATTACTTCTCAGATATTCTTGAGAAAGTAGCGGCAAAACACGAGTTGTCTATCACAGGGGTTATTCAACGACCTATTGGTAATTTGATTGAATACCACAAGAAACATTTAATTGATTAATTGTTTTATAAAAAATCTAAGATCTTTTCCAACGCCATACCTCTCGAACCTTTGATTAGGTAGGTTGAAGGAAACTTGATAAAATTATCTTTAAAAGCTTCAAAACTGTTACAAATAACAGCTTTTGGGGCTTTTACTTTTGAGAAATGTTCTCCAATCAGATAAATGGTGTTAAAATTTAATTGCAGCGCTAAATCTGCTATCAATTGGTGCTCTGCTATGCTTGTTATTCCTAATTCAAACATGTCCCCAAGAATTAAGGTTTTATGAGGTGCCGTCATTTGATGAAAGTTTTCTAGCGCAACTTTCATACTACTTGGGTTTGCATTGTATGCGTCCATAACAATTTTTACCCCTTTTTTTTCAATGATCTGAGAGCGGTTATTTGTGGGAGTATAGGCTTCCAGCGCTTGCTTTATGTCTGTTTTTTCAATTTCAAAATGCAAGCCAATAGTTATGGCAGCAACAATATTGTACAAATTATAAACACCAATTAAATTGGTTTGAATTCGTGCGTTTTTAAATTGAATGGCTACAAAAGGTTCAGCGGATTCTAATGCAATGTCCGTATTAAGATGTATTGTTGTAAACTCCTTAGTTTTTGCAATTTGAATTGGGTCTTTGGTGTTTATTATGGCCGTACCATTTGATTTTTTTAAATATTGATACAGTTCACTTTTTCCTTTTATCACCCCTTCAATACCTCCAAACCCTTCGAGGTGTGCTTTTCCAAAATTTGTAATGTATCCAAAGTTTGGTTCAGCGATTTCTGAAAGTAATTCAATTTCTTTCTGGTGGTTTGCACCCATTTCAACGATACCAATTTCGGTATATGAGTCCATAGAAAGTAAGGTGAGAGGTACTCCAATATGATTGTTAAGGTTGCCAATGGTTGCTGTTGTTTTATACTTTTTACTAAGCACGGCATGGATGAGTTCCTTCGTTGTTGTTTTTCCATTGCTACCCGTAAGAGCGATGATAGGAATAGCTAATTCTTTTCTGTGGAATGTTGCCAACTCTTGTAGGGTGCTCAATGCGTCTTCAACCTGAATAATACGTTTGTCATTTGAGCTTGTGACTTCATCAACAATGGCGTAGGAGGCTCCATTATCAAGCGCTGTTTGCGCAAATAGGTTGCCGTTGAAGTTAGCACCTTTAAGAGCGAAGTACAACTGGTTTTTAGCAATCTTTCTCGTGTCGGTTGCAATACCATCGCTATTCTTGAACAGGGCGTAAATTTCTGAAATACTCATAAAGTTCGTTTTGCTTAGAATAAAGAACCTCACTAAATAATTAGTGAGGTTTGTTGTTTATGTTTTGAACCGTAAATTTTAGTTATAAGGTCTCTTTTTTGAGTTTGTCATATTTCCTACTTTGTCTAAGGCACATCTAAAGCCAATAAAGTCGGTCGCCATATATTGAGGCAAATATCTACGTTGGGCAGGGTCGAGCCAAAACTCACGATCTTTCCATGAACCTCCTTTGTATACTCTTGTTTTGTCGCCAATTAAAGTAGTCCTTGTTTTGTCGTCGAACTTGGTTTCATATTCTCCTGTCTCGTAATTATAGGTTGTTTTTGGATCTAAAGGAGAATTGTACATTCTTGGTGTTGTCTCACTTTCAGAAGGGTCAATGTCGTAGTATCTTGAATTTGTCAAATCACCATCATTGATACTAGAATTATCAGATTGTGTATAATTTGATCGAAGCTGTGCGTCATCCTTTGTAATAGGTTCATACATAGTTCTACCAGGGATATTTCGAGGAACAACTTTTCCATTTGGAAGGGTGTCGTACATGATGTCCTCGTAATCGGCAATGACCACGCGTCCATTTTCATCTACTGATTTTTTCATAAACAGGTTCCCTCTTACATAGTTGAAATCATTCATTTCTGTATCGATATGAGGTCTATAAACATCATATACCCATTCAGCCACATTTCCTGCCATATCGTACAATCCAAAGGCATTTGGTGGGTATGATTTGATTCTGTTGGTAATATCAGCACCGTCATTACTCCATCCTGCCAATCCACTGTAATCACCGCGTCCTTGTTTAAAGTTCGCCAATTGGTCACCCTTTTCTCTAGAGGACTTATTACGTGTATATCTACCGTTCCAAGGGTATTTTTTACGACCTCTTAAGGTGTTGTACTCTCTGTTTTCAATCAATGCTTTGGCAGCGTATTCCCATTCTGCCTCCGTAGGCAATCTGAAATCTGGGTATAGAATTCCATCATAAGGTTTAACATGTCTTCCTTTAAAGCCACTATTTCCTTCGATACTATCTCTATTTATATCGGAACGTTTGATACTTTTTAATCCTTTTTTGTAAATACGAGAATCTCCGTCAAACAGTAAGTTAGGATTTGAGTAATAGGTCTCTGTGTTGAAATGGTTTTTACCTTGAACTACAATAGAGTCTTCGTTGAACAAGTTTTTAATAATACCTAATTCCATCAAAATATTTTCATTTACCCTGTCTGTTCTCCATTCACAGTAGTCATTGGCCTGTGACCAACTTACGCCTACAACCGGATAGTTTGCATAGGCCGGGTGTCTTAGGTAGGTTTCACTCAAAGATTCATTACTACCTAATGCGTTTCTCCAAACTAAAGTATCAGGAAGCGCCGCTTCATAAATATGGCTATAATCATCAATTCTTGGAGGAAATACAGCTTCTAACCAGAGAAGATAGAACAAGTATTCAGAATTTGTTACTTCCGCTTCATCTAAATAAAACGATCTGAGTTGCATTCTTCTGGGCGTGGTATTCCAATCCGCCATAATATCATCTTGAACGGCACCCATGGTAAAAGTTCCACCTTCAACCAAAACCATAGAGGGTGGTGTCTTGTGTTCTTTATACTTGTTGTTAATTGCAAAACCGCCATAATTAGGGTCGTTGAATTTCCAACCTGTCAGGGTAGATGTTGTTGAGTTGTCGTTAGAAGAGGTAGAGAACATACTACAGCTTGCTATGGATAAACTCAAGCAAATTACTGCAATAAACTTTATTTGAAACACGTGGTGCATAGGGTATTTTTGTTATTCGGTATTATAAAGATGTCGCAATTTACACTAATTATGCTTTTTTACAATAAATTCAGTATAAAATAGTTTTAACTTTAAGAAATATTTTTGATTGTTGTCTTGTAATAACGATTGGTTTATTTCTTTATTATGTCTTATCTTGCACAACTTAATAGTTTGTTTGCAATAGTAAACGATAAATCGACTTATGATATTAAAAAAACTTACCTTATTGTTAATACTGTTGCTTTCGGTACCTTGTTTTTCCCAAGTAAGCACAACGAAATCTTTTACGTTAGAATGGGGACTAGAAACGGTCTTAAGAGCCTCTAATGGAGCAGAAGTGGTATTGCCATTAGTTGAAGGTCAAACTGTCAATCAAGATGGTTTGCCAATTTTTGGAACCAATTGGGAGGTGACTACAGGAACGCGTGTTGCAAATTATGAACTAATAAATGTTGTTTATGAGAATTTGAGCGCGAAATATTTAAAAAATATTTCATTAGATAAATTGAATACAACTTTGCAGAGTACCTTTGTAATTTCTAACTACAAATCTAATAAATCAGCTTCATTAACGATTATTCCTTTAGTAAAGGACGGGCAAACTGTTAAAAGAGTCGTTTCGTTTGATATCTCATACCGGCTTTCAAATGTTTTTGCTAGAAATGCAGCAACAAATGTAATAGAAGACTCTCCGTTGAGTGCTGGCACTTGGTATAAGTTTTCTGTCTCGAAAACAGGGGTTTTTAAAATAGATGCAAATTTTTTAAATGAATTAGGGATTTCCACCGCAGGTTTGGATCCTAGAAATATTCGAATATTTGGAAATGGTGGAGCCATGTTGCCAAATTTAAACAGCGAGTTTAGATATGCTAATTTGCAAGAAAACGACATCTATGTTCAAGGTGAAGGTGACGGTAGTTTTGATGGCGGTGATTATATTTTATTCTATGCGCAAGGACCGCATAATTGGGAAACCCCTGATGAAAATAATATTAGCCACAAATTCAATATATTTTCAGATAAAGCCTATTACTTTATAACTGTGAATAATGGAGTTGGGGCTAGAGTTTCTAATAAAGCACCAGTGGAATCTGCTGCAACGGATCAAGTAGCTACCTTCACGGATTATTTATTTTTTGAAGAAGATAAAGTGAATTTATACGGAACAGGTCAGCAATGGTTTGGAGATTCATTTGCCAATACGAACATCAGAACCTATAATTTTAATTTTCCCAATTTAGACACTTCTAAAGAGGTGGCTGTAAAGGTACGAGGTGTTGCGGAGTCCTCTGTGTCTACTTCAATGCAAGTTCAAGTCAACAGTACGAATGCCACAACCTTGAATTTTTCTGCGATATCAGGTGTGAGTTTTATAATGGCTGATGATGCGGAAGGAAGTGGTAATGTCTCTGTTTCTTCTAGTAATTTAGAGGTGAAATTAACATATAACAATAGTGGGAATCCTTCAGCGGATGCTCATTTAGATTATATTGATGTTATTGCAGATCGATTTTTGGTGGCTAATGGGGCGCAATTTCAATTTAGAAATTTTGTATCTAATGAACCAGCTAAGGTTTTAGAGTATACCATCACCAATAAATCAAATATATCGATGCTTTGGGATGTTACAGACCCTATCCATCCTGAGGCGATTGAAGATCAAGCTGACGGTGGTACAGATTATAGCTTTAAAGCGAATTCTGGTGTCTTAGGTGAATATGTTGTCTTGAATACATCAGATTATTATACTCCGCAAATTCTTTCAAATAGTTCCATTAGTAATCAAAATCTACATGGATTAAGAGATGTGGAATATGTGGTGGTTGCAAGAGATGAGTTTGCAAGTCAAGCACAGCGATTGGTGGATTATCACAGTGCAAATTCTGGATTAAACTCTGAATTGGTTCTTTTGAATGAAATTTACAATGAATTTGGTTCTGGTGCACCAGACATTACAGCTATTAGAGACTTTGTGAAGTTTTTATATGACAATGCTAGCAATGATGACACTAAAATAAAGTATTTATGTTTATTCGGAGATTCTAGTTATGATTATAAGGATAGAGTACCAAACAATAATAACATTGTACCCGTCTACCAATCCTATAAAAGTTATAGTTTGGTGTATTCCTTTGCAACGGATGATTACTACGGAATGATGGATTCTAATGAAGGATTGATGACGAGTAGTGATAAACAGGATGTAGCTACTGGACGAATTCTGGTTTCTACGAATCAGCAAGCAGAAGATGTGGTGAATAAAATATTGAATTACTACAGTGAAGAAGGTTTGGGGGGGTGGAAAAATGATCTTACCTTGTTTACGGATGACTTGGAAAACGCTTCTGAATATGTCTTTCAACTAGATATGGAAATCATTGCTGACTTGATAGTGGCGAACAAACCCCAATTCAATATCAATAAAATTTATGCTGATTCATATGTACAAGAGGAAACACCTTCTGGAGGAAGATATCCCGATGTGAATTTGGCATTGTCGAATACCGTAGAAAAAGGGAGTTTAGTTATTGATTATTTTGGACATGGAGGAGAATCTGGATTAGGACATGAATATTTTTTAACAATCCCAGATATTCAATCATGGGTGAATTTTGATAAATTACCGCTTTTTATTACAGTGACTTGTGATTTTTCTAGATTTGATAACCCGGCTCGTTTTACAGCGGGAGAAGAAATGATAGCAAATAGAAATGGTGGTTCAGCATCACTTATATCTACCACGAGAGAGGTGCTTGTGAATTATGGTAGAGGTTTTAACAACAATCTAATTCAGAAAATATTGGATTTTGGAGATGAGGACTATACCATTGCGGAAGCCTTGATGCATGCAAAGAATGAAACCCCTTCGTTTGGAGGACAACATTTTTTTATATTTTCTTTGGGAGATCCTGCTATGAAACTAGGAATTCCAAAACCCTCGATTAACGTTACAGAAATTAACGATCAGGATGTAACCGTTTATCGCGATACTCTTAAAGCGTTGACAAAAATGAAAATTTCTGGACAGGTAACAGATGCCATGGGGACTGTCTTAACCAATTACAATGGCGTATTGTCTACTTCAATTTTCGATAAGAAAACAGAAAAACAAACCTTAAATAATGATGGTTTTACGGACAATAATGGAAATCCGTTGATCATGACATTTGATGTTCAAAACAGTTCAGTTTTTAAAGGAGATGTAGCCGTGTCTAACGGATTGTTTAGTTATGAGTTTGTTGTGCCAAAGGATATAAAAACGGCATATGGTAAAGCCAAAATTAGTCTGTATGCCCATGATAATATCGGGAGTAAAGGAGGTTATGATGTGGAAACAGTAATTGGAGGTATCAATGACAACGCACCAGAAGATACAGAAGGTCCAGAAGTTTCCTTGTTTATGAATGATCTTTCATTTTTGGACGGTGGTAATACCAGCGCAGTGCCAAATTTAATTGCCAGATTTTCAGATGAAAATGGAATCAATACTTCCGTAGGGTCCATTGGTCACGATATCGTCGCTATTATTGATGGAGATGAAACCAATCAGATAAAGCTGAATGATTTTTACGAGACAGAGCTTAACGATTATACTTCTGGTCAAGTAGTGTATAGCTTGAGGGAACTAGAGGCAGGGCCACATACCATTACAGTGAAAGTTTGGGATACATACAATAATTCCTCGGAAGCTACGTTAAATTTTACTGTGGTGGCAGAAACTGAGTTTATTCTTGAAAATGTATTGAATTATCCCAATCCGTTTGTCAATTATACCGAGTTTTGGTTCAATCACAATCAGCCAAATGCCGCTTTAGATGTGAAGATTTATATCTATACAGTATCTGGGAAATTGGTAAAAGCAATCAACCAACAAGTGCAAACTTCAGGTGGGCTTTCTAGATCGATTACTTGGGATGGAATGGATGATTTTGGAGAAAAAGTGGGTAAAGGGGTCTATGTCTATAGTGTTATAGTTACAAATACTGATACTGGTGTAACAGCCGAGAAATACGAGAAGTTAGTAATACTTCAATAAATAAGGGGAATTTAATAATAACAAATACATGAAAAGAATACGAAAATTCAGTCTATTAGCAATACTAATAGTAGGAGGTGTTTTGAAAATAAATGCGCAGGCAACTTCGCCAAATCCAATATCAACCGTAGCACCTCTGTTGTTGATAAATTCAGACGCACGTTCGGCAGGTATGGGAGATGTTGGTGTGGCAACTTCTGCAGATGCAAGCTCTATTTATCACAATGCTGCAAAAATGGCGTTTAGTACTTCAGAATATAAGGTAGGAATCAATTATACACCTTGGTTGCAAAATTTAGTGGATGGATTATTTGTTGGAGGAGGATCCGTTATCAATAGAATTGATGATCGTTCTGCTTGGGGAGCCAACTTAAGATATTTCTCATTGGGTACTATTGAATTGTATGATGAAATAGCTGTGCCTATTGGTATTGAAAATCCATCAGAATTAACAGCGGCGGTTTCCTATGCATTGAAATTGAATGATTATTTTTCTATGGGAGTGGCCTTGCGATATATTCGTTCCGATTTGTCTATCAATTCTCAAAATACAGACATCTCTCCAATCAATGGATTTGGGGTAGATGTAAATGGTTTTTATCAATCGCAAGAGAGAAATTATGGAAGTTTTAACGGTCGAATTAGAGCAGGTTTTAATATTTCGAATCTAGGACCTAAAGTATCTTATACCTCTGGTGAAGAAAACTTTATTCCAACGCGTATGCGCTTAGGGGCTGGATTTGATTTTATAATGGACGACTATAATATGATTGGTGTAACCTTTGAAACTTCAAAGTTATTAGTACCAACACCACCAATTTATGGTGACCATGACGATGATCCAAGTACTCCTGACGAAATCGTAAAAGGTAAAGACGACAATGTAGGATGGGTGGAAGGAATCTTTCAATCGTTTTCTGATGCTCCCTATGGATTTCAAGAAGAGTTACAAGAATTTACCATAGGAATTGGTGCCGAGTATTTATACAATAACTCGTTTGCTTTGCGAACAGGGTATTTCCATGAGAATGAATTCAAAGGAAATAGACAATACGCTACAATCGGTGCCGGCCTTCAAGCAAATTCATTTAATATCGACTTGTCGTATTTAATAAATACGGCTTCGGTGAACAATCCGTTGGAAAGTACTTTGCGTTTTTCTCTCTCTTTTGATTTAGGAGATATTTACGAGAATTTTTAGGCAGGTATTACGGCGTAGCTTTTTAGTTTGACTAAGACTAAGACTTGGTTTGTTTAGTGGCATAACAGCTACGAAGTATAATAAGAATATATCTCAAAACAAGGAGTTATGGATTCAAAAGATACCGATATTCAGAACCGAGAAGATTTGTATGCCATTGTGTGTTTGTTTTATGAAAAGTTGTTTTCAGATACGCAGATGGCTCCTTTTTTTAAAGCATTCAGACAGCCGGAGTCACTAGAAAAGCATTTGCAAATATTGGTGGACTTTTGGGATAATATTTTGTTTTATTCTGGAAGCTATACCAAAAACGCAATGCTTCCTCATATTGAAATGAATAAAAAGATTCCTTTTAAGAGCGAGCATTTTAAGTTGTGGATGCATTATTTTACAGAGGCAGTAGATTCGCTATATTCAGGAGAACATAGCGAAATTATAAAATCTAGAGCACAATCAATAGCTACAGTGATGCAAATTAAAATAGTTCATTGATGTTGGTGTATTCCAACGTTTTTGTATTTTTAGCCAGCTAAAAACAAATAAACGTATGTCAGACAATACTTATATAAATGATGAGGTAAAAGAATACCTTCTAGAAATTGCTAAATGGACTAAACTTATAGGAATTGTAGGTTATATAGGAATCGGACTCATGATCGTAATCGCTTTCTTTACATCTGCTTTTTTTGCAATGTTACCGGTTGCAGGAGCAGAGGATATTCCGATGAGTGTATTTTCAATAGTTTATTTCTTAATGGCGGGATTGTATTTTTTTCCTGTCAATTACCTGTTTCAGTTTAGCAAGCGACTTTCTCATTCTTTGGAGCGTGATGATACTACTTCTTTTACAGACGCATTTAGAAATTTAAAATCTCATTATAAATTTGTGGGTGTTTTTATAATTGTTGTTATGAGTATGTATGCCATTATGTTTTTAGGTTTACTATTTTTTTAAGCGAATATTAATTATCTTTTCCCATGTCAATTTATTCCGTAATAAAAGGTACAGGAAGTTGTATCCCTGATCATATTGTTAAAAACTCTGATTTTCTTCAACATAACTTCTTAAACGAGGATGGAACTCCCTTTCCCAATGAAAACAAAGTTATAATTGAGAAGTTCAAACAAATAACAGGAATAGAGGAACGTCGATATGCTGACTCAAGCCAGAATGCATCGGATTTGGCTTCTATTGCGGCAGAGAAGGCGTTGAAAGATGCTAATATAGATAAGAATACTATTGACTATATTATTGTAGCGCATAATTTTGGAGATGTATCTGAAGGAAGTGTACAAGGAGATACATTGCCGAGTTTGGCTTCTAAAGTCAAAAATAAATTGGAAATATCTAATCCGAGTTGTGTTGCTTACGATTTGATTTTTGGTTGTCCAGGTTGGGTTCAAGGTGTTATTCAGGCAGAAGCATTTATAAAATCAGGACTAGCTAAAAAAGTATTAGTTATTGGAACAGAAACCCTTTCAAGAGTTGTAGATGATTTCGATAGAGATTCTATGATTTATGCAGACGGGGCAGGAGCAGTCGTCCTCGAAGCCGATGAAAATACAATAGGTAGAGGTGTGCTAAGTCACGCAGCGCAAACATTTACTGAAGAACAGGTAAACTATTTGTTTTATGGGCCTTCTTATAAGAAAAGTGATAAAAGTGGTTTGCGTTTTATTAAAATGCATGGAAGAAAAATATATGAATTTGCCTTAAACCACGTGCCATTAGCTATGAAACAAGCATTGGATCAAAGTGGTATTGGTATTGCTGAGGTGAAAAAAATATGTATTCATCAGGCAAATGAAAAAATGGATGAAGCCATAGTTAAGCGGTTTTTTAGACTTTACAAACAACCTCTTCTCGAAGGAGTGATGCCTATGTGTATAGATAAACTAGGGAATAGTTCAGTAGCAACGGTACCAACACTTTTGGATCTTATTTTAAAGGGTAATTTACCTTCGCATGAAATAAAAAAGGGAGATGTAGTTATTTTTGCCTCCGTAGGTGCCGGAATGAATATCAACGCAGTAGTCTATAGGTTTTAATACGGTTAAGCATAAACAAAAACTTAATCGATAGAAACCATAATACAGTTCAAAATCTTTGTTGTGGGCTGTTTTCTTCGAATTAATCGTATACAAACTCAATCTCAAACAACTGCGCGAGGTGCTTTGCTATTTTTTGTTTCACTTCCTTCTCAGGTATTTTTCTTCCTAGTTCAGCCTCCATAGAAGTTACCGCTTTACCTTTGATACCACAGGGAATAATATTGTCGAAATACCCTAGGTCTACATTTACATTCAATGCAAAACCGTGCATGCTTACCCAGCGACTACAACGAACCCCTAAAGCACATATCTTTCGTGCAAATGGAGTCCCAACGTCGAACCAAACACCCGTTTCGCCAGGACTTCGTTCAGCTTTCAGCCCATAATCTTTTAGTGTTAACACAATAGCCTCTTCAAGGAAACGAAGGTATTTATGTATGTCGGTAAAAAAATTCTCTAAATCAAAAATAGGGTACCCCACAATTTGACCGGGGCCATGATAGGTAATGTCTCCACCACGATTACTTTTATAAAAGGTAGCTCCTTTTTCTTTGAGTTGATTTTCATTCAGTAGCAAATTACTTAAATCACCACTTTTACCCAGCGTATACACATGAGGATGTTCCACAAAAAGCAGGTAGTTTTCTGTGGCGAAAGAAGTATCGTTGTTTCGATTCGCCATTTTAGCAGCGACAATAGTGTCAAAAATGGAAACTTGAGTATCCCATGCTTCTTGGTATCCGATGGACCCTAGGTCTTGTATAAACACTTTTTTGTTCATGGTACGTTTCTTGAAAAACAGTAATGTATTAAGAATGCAAATGTCCGAAAAATAACTGAATTTAGTGAGGTCTTATTCAGAAGAGATTTCTATAGTACTTTCAGATATTAATGTATTTTTGTTTTTAAATAGTAGGTATGTCGGTAAAAGTTTCAAATATTTCAAAAGTATACAAAGAGCAAAGAGCATTAAACGATGTTTCTTTTGAAATTCAACAAGGGGAAATAGTTGGTCTTTTAGGTCCAAACGGTGCAGGAAAATCAACGTTGATGAAAATTCTTACGGGGTATCTCTTACCTTCGTCGGGAGACTTGACTGTGTTTGAAAGCTCTGTAATTAATACACCTATCGAAGTACAGAAAGAAATTGGGTATTTACCAGAGCACAATCCGCTTTATGATGATATGTATGTGCGTGAATATTTACAATTTGTTTGTGAGTTACATAAGATTTCTAAGAAATTGGTGGAGAAAGTTATTCTCAAGGTAGGCTTGCAGTTGGAAGCGCATAAAAAAATTCATGAACTTTCAAAAGGCTATCAGCAACGGGTTGGTTTAGCTGCAGCCATTGTACACGATCCACAAGTATTGGTGTTAGACGAACCTACTACTGGGTTAGATCCAAATCAACTACTAGAAATACGGTCCTTAATCAAAGAACTAGGTGCTGAAAAAATTGTATTGTTTTCAACGCATATACTTCAAGAAGTGGAAGCCGTCTGTGAGCGAGTTTTAGTACTTAAAAAAGGTGTAATTGTGGCTGATGAAAAATTGGCGGACTTGAAAGCCCAACAAGTACAAATCATAGAGGTTGGATTTGACTTTCAAATTGAAGAACGCGTTTTTCAATCAATTCCCAACATAGAAAGTGTTTTGAATGTGGGACAAAACAACTGGGAACTCAGTTTTTCGACACAAGAAGATATGCGTTCTGAAGTTTTCGATTTTGCAACAAAAAACGGTTTGAAAATAGTTCAGCTAAACAGTAAAAACAAAAACTTAGAAAGCTTGTTTCGAGAATTGACACTATAATTTAACCAGCAACTTCATCTACCTTAAGTCTCGGGTTGGCGGCAACCCCTGCATGGCTGTATTGTGCTTCCAGATATTTATAATAACCTGCAATTGCAATCATACCAGCATTGTCTGTCGTGTATTCAAATTTTGGAATATAAGTGGTCCAATTGTATTTGTTTTCCGTTTCTTTTAAACGTTTTCTAATTTCTGAGTTTGCAGAAACACCGCCAGCAATTGCCACATGTTTGATGCCTGTCTCTTTTACAGCATTTTTTAATTTGTCCATCAAAATAGAAACAATGGTGTCTTGGATGGAGGCACAAATATCAAAGAGGTTTTCTTCAATAAACTTTGGGTTTTCTTTTTCTTGCTTTTGTATAAAGTATAAGAATGCTGTTTTCAATCCGCTAAAACTAAAATCTAAAGGTCCAACCCTAGGTTTTGTGAATTGAAATGCCTTGGGGTTTCCTTGTTTTGCATATTTATCAATAAGTGGTCCTCCTGGATAGGGGAGATTCAATATTTTTGCCGATTTGTCGAAAGCCTCTCCAACAGCATCATCGATAGTTTCGCCTAACACGGTCATTTTAAAATAATCTTCAACTTTTACAATTTGCGTATGTCCACCACTAATGGTCAAACATAAAAATGGAAAAGGAGGTTTTTCGCAACCTTCTTCCTTGATAAAATGCGCCAAAACATGTCCTTGCATATGATTGATGTCTAATAAAGGAATGTTTAAAGACAAGGCAAGAGACTTTGCAAATGAAGTTCCAACAAGCAACGAACCCATAAGACCAGGTCCGCGTGTAAAAGCTATGGCATTTAAGTCTTTTTTGTCGATATTTGCCTTTTGAATAGCTTGTTGCACCACAGGAACAATATTTTGTTGATGTGCTCTTGAAGCCAATTCAGGAACAACCCCTCCATATTCAGCATGGATTTTTTGATTAGCGATACAGTTAGAGCGTATTTCGTCATTGCAGATTACTGCGGCACTAGTATCGTCACATGAAGATTCAATAGCTAGAATATAAATAGGTTTTTCCATCATTTTACAATAAATTAGGCATCTTATTTGCTAATAGAACACAAAGTTACAGCATATCAAACGAATTAGGAAAATACTCATCAAAATTTTAGCAATACTTTTGCTATTTCTGGTTACTGCAAGTTTTCTCTTATCAAGACCTACAGTGCAAACCTATTTGGGAGAAAAAGTGACGGCCATCTTGAAAGATACCTATGATGTCCATATTGCTGTAGAGAAGATGGAAATTTCTTTTTTAGGGGAACTTAATTTGGATGGAATCTTGATAAAAGACCATCACAATGATACTTTGATCACCGTACGACGTTTAGAGAGTTCGTTAAATGATATTCGGTCACTTTTAAATAATAAATTAGCGCTTAATGATGTAGTGTTATATGATGGAATTTTAACCATGAAAACCTATAAAGGTGAAGACACAAATAGTCTAACCGTATTTTCTAGAAAATTTGCTAGAGATAAAAAAACAAAGAAAAAACCATTTCTGTTAGATGCAAATAACATTCGATTGAATGGGATTACTTATGAATTGCTGGATGAAAATAGAAAAACAGAACAACTAGTCGTGTATTATAAAAATATAATAGGTGACATTAACGATTTCTCACTTGTTGGTTCTTCTGTCTCGGCTGCAGTCAGTAATATTGAATTAATCGATAATAATGGATTGGTCGCGAATAACTTGACAGTCGATTTTTCATATACACCCTCCCAAATGAAATTTAAGAAGGTTGTGTTGGAAACCGACTATTCGCAACTTAATTTCGATATGGTATTTGATTATACCAGCGATGACTTAAAAGATTTTAACAATAAGGTACTAATAGACGCCAATGTACATGATTCGTTTATTTCATTGATAGACCTTAAAAAATTATACAAAGAATTTGGAGGTGAAGAACAATTGTTTTTTTCTTCTGGATTTAAAGGAAGTCTAAATGATTTTAAATTGACACATTTAGACTTGTATTCCAATACAAACCTAAAAGTAAAAGGGAATTATCACTTTGTCAATGCGATAGATAGAAAGAAAGGTTTTGTATTAAATGGTATGAGCGATGAATTGACATCGAATTATGCTCAGGTAAAAAAACTCTTGCCTAACCTTATAGGAAAAAATTTACCTTCTGAATTTAAAAAAATAGGGAACTTTACAATCAATGGAGCCACACTTATCACAAATACAAAACTAGAAATAGATATAGCCATAAAGTCTATGATAGGGAAAGCCAAAGTCGATTTGGAACTTACAAATATTGACAATATTGACGAAGCCGCTTATGAAGGAAATGTACGTGTTTCAAATTTAGAATTTGGCAAGTTGCTCAATGATGCAAATGTTGGGAAACTCTCATTTGAAGGAAAAGTAAAAGGTGAGGGATTTAAACTTGAAAACATCAATACGACCTTGATTGGAACCGTATATAAACATCAATACAAAGGGTATACTTATAAAAATATTGAAGTAAATGGGGTATTGAAAAATAAACTGTTTAATGGAGATTTAAAGGTAAACGACCCTAATTTTAAATTTGATTTTAACGGTTTGGCAGATTTGTCTTCCGATGTAAACAAGTTTGATTTTAAAGCGAAAGTAGCCTATGCAGATTTTAAACAATTAAACTTATTTGAAAGAGATAGCATTGCGATTGTGCGTGGGGAAATAGCAATTGACCTAACGGGTAATACCATTGATGACATTGTGGGGACTGCAAACTTTAAGAACGCTAGTTATACGAATGAACGCCAAGAAATAGTCTTTGATGAGTTCACATTGAGTTCTTCTATAGAAAATAAAGTAAAAAGTATTCAAATTGATTCAAAAGATATTGTCAATGGGGGTGTGAAAGGGGAGTTTAAGTTGACAGATGTGCATAAGTTGGTGCGGAATGCAATGGGAAGTATGATGACCAATTACAAACCCCTAAAAGTGGCTGAAAATCAATATTTGGAGTTTGATTTTCACATATATAATCAAGTCGTTTCAGCGCTTTTGCCCAATGTGCAACTAGCATCTAGTGCCCTTTTAAAAGGAAAAGTAATTGAGTCGAACAACGAAGTGAAACTGTTGTTCAAAACACCAAAAATGAAATACAATCGAACCTATATAGATAGTATTCATTTACAATTAGACAATAAAAACCCAGTGTTGAATACAAACTTTTCAATCCGTAAAATTAAATCACCTGCTTACACCTTAAATGATATCAATATTTATAATAAAACATTGAACGATACACTGTTTTTTAGATCCGATTTTACAGGAGGTGCTGAAAATAAGGAACGCTTTGGAATGTCACTCTATTATACGATAGACACATTGAATAATTCCGTCTTAGGTGTTCAAAAATCAAAAGTAGAATTCAAAAACAAAGAATGGTATTTTAACCCCTTAAATGATAAAAACAATAAAGTTGTATTCGATTTGCGAAAGGATGAATTCTCATTTGAGAAATTTGTTTTTGTGACCGGGGACCAAGAGATTCAATTTGAAGGCGTACTGAGAGATTCTACCTATAAAGATTTGTCATTGAGTTTTGAACGCGTAAACCTAGATGCCATAATGCCAAAAATTGATAGCTTATCATTAGACGGTGAATTAAATGGAGCGTTTCGTTTCAAACAAGAGAAGGGAGAATACAACCCTTTTGGAAAGGCAAATATTGCCAACTTTAGTATCAATGACGCGCTGCAAGGTGATATGAATATGGCTGTAGAAGCTGAAGATTCCTATGAGAAATACAAAGTAGACTTTCAATTACACAGTGAATCCTATAGAAGTTTACACGCCCATGGAATTGTAGATTTAGAACCAAAACAACCACTTATTGATTTAATTGTACAACTAAAAGATTTTAAACTGAATGCATTTAGCCCCTTAGGAAAAAATGTACTTTCAAAACTGAGAGGGGTCGCTACAGGGAATTTTGAAGTAATAGGTGCACTATTGAACCCTCAAATGAATGGGCAAGTGACCTTGTTCGATGCCGGATTTAATTTTCCGTATTTAAATGTAGACTATGGTATTGAAAATGGTACCAATGTGCTATTAAAAGAACAATCATTTGTTTTTGAAAATTTAGAAATTGAAGACTCACAATTCAAAACCAAAGGACTTATGAATGGGCAAATAAGTCACAGTGCTTTTAAAGATTGGCAGTTGAATTTGCAATTGAAATCTGATAAATTGTTGGTATTGAATACAGAAGATGGAGAAGATGTTGATTACTATGGCACAGGTTTTATTCAAGGATTAGCAAATTTCAAGGGACCGACAAATGATTTAAGGATTGATGTAAAGGCCAAAACCTTAGCAGGAACAAAATTTGTGATTCCTTTAAGTGATGTAAAGGCTGTTGAGAATTCTAAGCTAATTCATTTTAAAGTGGATACAAAGGAAACCCTTGAGGATAGCTTTTTCGATACAGAAGTTCTCATAGAAAAATTGCAAGGAATCTCATTGAATTTTGATCTAGATGTAACTACAGATGCAGAAGCTGAAGTGGTAATTGATAGAGTTTCTGGAAGTTCATTAAAAGGAACCGGAACAGGGAATTTGCTTATTGAGATAGACACAAAAGGTACATTTAATATGTATGGAGATTACAAAATTGAAAAAGGAATCTATAACTTTATATATGGAGGTATAATCAACAAACCTTTTGAAGTAAAAAAGGGGGGCATGGTATCGTGGGAAGGAGACCCAATGAATGCCAACCTAAACCTACAAGCCGTACACCGCGTAAAGGCAAATCCAAAAGTACTATTGAACGATTTGAATACGAATCGTAAAATTGCTGTGGATCTTATTACGGATATCAAAGGAACCTTGTTTAATTCAACAGAAGAATTTAGTATTGAAATCCCAAATTCGAGTTCAACTGTGGCAACCGAATTGGCATTTGTTCTAAATGACAATGATGAAAACACCACACTGAGACAGTTTTTTTCTTTGTTGATTTCTAAAAGCTTTTTTAACGAAGATAATTTAGCTTCCAATGGAAATTCAGCGATTACAGGAACAACGTCCGATATTATTTCTGGTGCCTTGTCTGATATATTTAATGAAGAAGGGGATAAGTTTCAAATAGATCTTGGATACACATCTGGAGAGAAAAATGACGTAGAAACGTTAAATATTGACAACCAAGTAGATATTTCGTTAAAAACACAGATCAATGACAAGATATTGATTGATGGGAATTTAGGAGTGCCCGTAGGAACCAAAACCCAGTCAAGTGTTATAGGTGAAGTTAAAGTTGAGTTTTTGGTAGATGATGATGGGAATTTAAGGTATACCGTTTTTAATAGACAAAATGAAATTCAATATTCAGAAGAAGAAGGGTACACACAAGGCGTCGGCTTAATTTATCAAATTGATTTTGGAAACCTTAAAGAAATGTTCTCCAAATTTGGCTTAAAGAGAAAAAAAAGAAATACTTTTGGCGAATCTGAAGACGGTACAACAGACGATGAATTGATTTTGGTAGTACCTTCAATTTTATAAATGAGTACATATTAATATTGAGCATTAACATATGAAGAACAAACACACATTAGTAATATTAGCTGCTGGTATGGGCAGTAGATACGGAGGTTTAAAACAATTAGACACCATGTCTGATGAAGGCGATACGATTATAGACTTTTCATTATACGATGCTATTGAAGCTGGATTTAAAAAGGTGGTGTTTATTGTTCGTAAGTCATTTTTAGATGAGTTTAAGAGTATTTATGACACAAAACTCAAAGGAAAAATCGAAGTTGCATATGTATGTCAAGAACTCGACAAAATTCCCGCAGGTTATGAGGTAAGTACTGAAAGAGTAAAACCATGGGGAACAGGACATGCTACCTTGATGGTAAAAGGAGAAGTAGAAGGAAATTTTATAGTGATTAACGGTGATGACTTTTACAGTAAAGGAGCTTTTAAAACAATTATAAAGGAACTAGATTCTCTAGACCAGAATTCAAATGACATGTGTATGGTTGGCTACAACCTAAAAAACACAATTTCGGAAAATGGCTTTGTTTCTCGTGGCGAATGTTTTGTAAATGACCAACAAGAGCTAACACATATTATAGAACGTACACATATCGAGAGAATTGATGGAAGAATTCAAAGAAAAAACGATGCAGGTGAATTCGTTGAAATGTCTGAAGATGCCAAAGTTTCGATGAACTTCTGGGGCTTTACACCAAAGTATTTAGATGCATTAGAAGAAGATTTTAAAGCATTTTTAAAAGAGAGGTCTACAGAGTTAAAAAGTGAATTTTTTATCCCTACAGTTGTAAATAATCTATTGGCGGCTAAGAAAGGAGTAGTGAAGGTACTTACATCAGATGCAAAATGGATGGGGGTAACCTATGCAGAAGATCGTCCAACGGTGGTAGAAGCGATTGCAAAATTGAAAAGTGACAATATTTATCCACGGAATCTATGGGCGTAATAAAATAAGGGATCCAAAAAGGCGGTGGTTATTTTGTTAGTAGACAGCTTGTTATAGCTAACATTTGCTAAGTAGAAACCTAATAATTTTTCTTATTTTTGAAATCCCTTGATTTGAATGAAAAGGCTTGTGTCTAGTGAAAATATCCATACGAAAGTCGAAAACGTTTTCGTATAAAAGTGTCTAAATTTCAAGGCACAGACTAAAATAGCAGTACTTTTATACATTATAATTAGACCATGAATATACAACTAAAAAAAGTAGCGGTAATGACCTCTGGAGGGGATTCTCCAGGAATGAATGCTGCCATAAGAGCCGTAGTGAGAACCTGCGCATATTATAAAGTAACCTGTATTGGAATCTACCAAGGATACCAAGGAATGATTGAAGGGGATTTTGTTGAAATGGGTGCACGAAGTGTGAACAATATCATCAACAAAGGTGGTACGATGTTACAGTCTGCAAGATCACAGGAATTTAGAACTAAAGAAGGAAGAGCGAAAGCTTATGAGAACCTAATAGCTGAAGGTATTGAAGGCTTGATTGTCATTGGAGGAGACGGTACCTTTACAGGAGGTATGATTTTTAACCAAGAACACAATTTTCCTATTATTGGAATACCTTGTACCATTGATAACGATATTTTTGGAACACAATTTACGCTAGGATATGATACAGCTTTGAATACTGCTGTAGAAGCTATCGATAAAATTAGAGATACAGCATCTTCTCACAACAGATTGTTCTTTGTTGAAGTTATGGGTAGAGATGCAGGATTTATCGCTTTGAATGCAGGTGTAGGAGCTGGTGCAGAAGAAATTCTAATTCCTGAAGAAAACATCGGACTTGATAAATTACTTCAGTCTTTAATCAAAAGTAAGGAGTCTGGAAAGACCTCTAGTATCGTTGTAGTCGCAGAAGGAGAAAAAATTGGTAAGAATATTTTTCAGTTAGCAGAATATGTTGAAGAAAACTTACCAGAGTACGATGTGAGAGTATCTGTACTTGGACATATGCAGCGTGGAGGAGCTCCAAGTTGTTTTGATAGAGTATTGGCGAGTAGATTTGGTGTAAGTGCTGCCGAATTGTTGTTATCTGGATCATCAAATCTAATGGTAGGTTTTGTGAACAACGAGGTAAAATATACGCCACTTGAAAAAGCAGTAAAAGAACATCATAAAATTGATGAAGAACTCCTAAGAGTTTCTGAAATCATGACAGTATAAATAAATAGAAATTAAAATTAATTAAATTTAAATAAGATGATTAAAATTGGGATTAATGGATTCGGTAGAATTGGAAGATTTGCTTTCAGATCTGCAGTAGCACGTGAAAATGTACAAGTAGTTGGTATCAACGATTTGTTAGATGTAGATTACTTAGCGTATATGTTAAAATACGATTCAGTGCACGGTCCTTTTGACGGAACTGTTGAAGTTGCTGACGGTAAGTTAATTGTAAATGGTAATGAAATCAGAATTACAGCTGAACGTAACCCTGCAGATTTAAAATGGGACGAAATCGGTGCTGAATATATTATTGAATCAACAGGATTCTTTTTAACAAAAGAAACTGCTGGATTGCACTTACAAGCTGGTGCTAAGAAAGTTGTATTGTCTGCACCTTCTAAAGACGATACGCCTATGTTTGTAATGGGTGTAAATAATACTGAGTTGAAAGCTGGTGAAGCAATTTTCTCAAATGCATCTTGTACAACGAACTGTTTGTCTCCTATCGCGAAAGTATTGAACGATAACTTTGGAATTACGGAAGGATTGATGACAACAGTACACGCTGCAACAGCAACTCAAAAAACAGTTGACGGACCTTCTATGAAAGACTGGAGAGGTGGACGTTCTGCTATTCACAATATTATTCCTTCATCTACTGGAGCTGCAAAAGCTGTAGGTAAAGTAATTCCTTCATTGAATGGAAAATTAACAGGTATGGCATTCCGTGTACCAACTATGGATGTTTCTGTTGTAGATTTGACTGTGAAATTAGAAAAACCAGCTACATATGCTGAGATTTGTGCAGCAATGAAATCTGCTTCTGAAAATGAAATGAAAGGTGTTTTAGGATATACTGAAGACTTAGTGGTTTCTCAAGACTTTGTAGGAGAGACTCGTACTTCTGTTTTTGATGCAAATGCAGGTATCGCATTGACAGATAACTTTGTGAAAGTTGTTTCTTGGTACGATAACGAAATTGGATACTCAACAAAAATTGTTGACCTAATCGAATATTCAGCTACTTTATAAGAAAGCTTAATTAGTTCATAATAAATCCCGTTTTGTTGATTCAGAACGGGATTTTACTTTTGTATTGGCTTTCGGCTACCGGCTATAGGCTACTGGTATATAGCAATAAGAAGGAACCTGGAAACCTGAATAATGAAACCTAACAAAACAGAATTAAAATATTAAAAATTCAAAACTAATAAGATGGAAATAGCAGTGATAGCCCACGACGGGAAAAAAGCAGATATGGTACAGTTCTTAATGCAAAATAAAGAACTGATATTAAGAAATAATATTGAATTGATAAGTACGGGAACCACAGGTAGTCATGCCGAAAAATCGGGTCTGAAAGTTACCAGATACCTCTCAGGACCGCTTGGTGGAGATGCTCAAATTGCAGGTCGGGTTGCAGAAGGAAAGGTTGCCATGGTGTTGTTCTTTAGAGATCCATTAGAAAAACATCCTCATGAACCAGATGTATTGATGTTAATGCGCCTATGTGATGTACACAATGTGCCACTAGCTACCAATCCAGCTTCAGCAACTTTGTTAATTCAATCTTTAGAGAAATAATGTAGAGACTCGTTTTTAACAGAAAGAAGTCAATCTTTTTTGCCAAATAACCTAGAAAAGAAATTTCCTTTTTTCTTTTTGGCGTCTTTTTTGTCGAACAAATCGAAAATCTTTTCTAAGGTGTTTTCTTCTCTGTAATAATCACAATCGCAAGCGTCTACAACAGCTTCGCTAAATTCAGGAAACCCAGCCGCTAACTTAGTGTTAATTTCCAAATCGCTATAGGTTTTAGAAATGACATTTCCAACAATTGGCAAAGCAGCAACTGAGCCTCCGCCAATGTCGGGGGCTAAATTAATACTAGGATATTTACAACCTACCCAAGCACCCATAATAAATTTTGAATTAAAGCCAATAAACCAAGAGTCACTATAATTTTGTGAAGTTCCAGTTTTTCCTGCCCAAGCATCTTTTGCTTTGTACGTTGTAAGCAATTTTCTAGCCGTACCGTTGTCTACAACACCTTTCAATAGCAATTGCATTATTTCCAAATTTGTACTGTCTAAAGCAACGCTATTTGACGCAGGGATTTCATGCGTATACAATACCTTTCCTTCTGCATCTCTAATACTTTTGATGAAATAGGGGGAGACCGTTGTTTTTCTTGTCGCAAAGGGTATATAGGCATGTACCATATTTTGTAAAGAATAACTAGTGGTTCCCAAAGCAGTAGCAGGACCGTTTTTAAGTTCTTTTTTCAATCCCAAAGCATTTACGGTTTCCTGAAGATTTTTGTGACCCGTATTGAAATAAGTTTCAATCGTGGGAATATTCATGCTTTTTGCCAATGCACCGGGCATCGAATAATACCCTCCGATGGAATGATCATAGTTTTCAGGCGTCCAGTTGTCATAATCTTCATATGCCTTTTGTTCGTTGTTGATCCATTGACATGGCTTTTGACCATTTTCTAAAGCAGCAGTATATACAAAGGGTTTAAATGTTGACGCCGCCTGTCTTTCACTGTTTACAAGATTGTAGGGTAAGAATTCATAATTATTACCTCCTACATATAATTGCACAGCACCTGAAGTAACATCCACGCCATATACTGCGGCATGAACCATTTTTAAGTAATGCTCAATAGAATCCTTTATAGATAAATTTTGTGATTTGGTATCCCAATTAAAAACGCGCTTTGATTGTTTTTTAGACAGTTTTTTATCAATCTCATTGGCTGTCATTTTTTGCCGTTTGTATTTCCGGAAGTCTTTTGTTTGTTGTAGCTCTTTTTTTATAAGAACTTGGACAGCTTCCTTTTTACGCAATCCTTTCCAATAGATATCCATTTTTTTCTGTAGTTTGACCAACTGCTGTTCTCTAGATTGAAGAGTGGCATTCTGTAATTCAGCAAGTAAAGTCGTTTCAATATGAAGCCCGTCTTTTTCTAGGTCGTATGGTTGATCTGCTACTTCTAAAATCTGAGCAGCCTCTTTCTTTACTTCCCTTAAAAAATAGCCATTTGGGTTTTCCAATAAGATGTTTTTATATTTCGTATTTAAGTCACTTTTACACGCTTTTTTTAACACTTTAGTGTTTATGTAGCCAGCTTTCGCCATTTGATGTAAGACCACATTTCTTCTTCTAATCGCATGGTCTGGATGTCTTCTTGGGTTGTAATAAGTGTTTGCTTTTAAAATACCGACCAATACTGCTGCTTGGTTCAATTGCAGTTTTTCTGTAGGTATTGAGAAATAGCGTTGCGCGGCAGATTCTATTCCATAGACGCCTTCACCGAAAGGAACAGTATTAAAATAAAGTGTAAGAATTTCATCTTTACTATAAATGCTTTCGAGACGGTTGGCTAAGATAGCCTCCTTAGTTTTGTTTACAGGCATCGATAAAAAGGCAAAATCCTTTCTATGGAAAAGGTTTTTAGCAAGCTGTTGTGAAATGGTACTACCACCTCCAGAGGATTTATTACCTAACAAAAGTGTTTTTACTAATACGCGTGTCATGGCAATTTTGTCAATGCCTTCGTGTTCATAAAACCGAACATCTTCTGTGGCTACCAAGGCATCAACCAAATGTTTTGGTAATTCGTTAAAACTGACTTGCGTTCGGTTTTTTTGAAAATACTTTCCTAGCAGCACGCCATCAGCGCTGTATACAACACTGGCCTCTGCTTGTTTTAGCGCTTTTAATTGTTTTGAGTTTGGAATAGGACCGAAGCCACCAAGGTATACAATGGCAATAAAAAGTGCGAGCAATACGCTAAAGAGTAGTGCAATCTTGCTCGTAAATTTAAAGAGTTTATAATACATTCAGATGTGTTATTGATGCGCAATCATGGATATTTCGACATGTACGTCTTTTGGAAGTCGTGTCACTTCCACAGTCTCTCTTGCAGGTGCAGTAGCTTCGTTGAAATAACTTCCATATACTTCGTTGATTTGTCCAAAATTGTTCATGTCGCTAATAAAAATTGAAGACTTAACAACATGATCAAAACTAAGTCCTGCCTCCTTTAATACGGCATGTAAGTTTTCCATGACTTGCTTGGTTTCTTCAGCTATGGTTTCCATAACGAACGTCCCCGTTGATGGGTTTATTGCAATTTGTCCAGAAATATATAAAATACCATTG
Source organism: uncultured Flavobacteriaceae bacterium (assembly GCA_943789365.1). GTDB lineage: Bacteria > Bacteroidota > Bacteroidia > Flavobacteriales > Flavobacteriaceae > Flavicella. The sequence continues at coordinate 3,008,819 of CALSTV010000001.1, forward strand.
TTTAATATAGCCTGGTTATAGGGACCTAAAGGCTCCGGTGCGTTTTGAGTAGTGATGATTGTTTTCATGACGGTTTTGTTTTGAGCAATAAAGATAGGCTTTTTAATATTTTTTTTGCGAGTGAAACGTGTTTTTATAAACCAATCAACATTTACTTTCGACTTTGACTAAGTAGTATATAAAAGTTTCATACACAGTGATATATCCCTATAAATAAGGATATTGAAAATTCATTAAAAACAGGTATTTCATATGTAATAAAATAAACATAAGTTTACAGTGTTGTTTTGGTTTTTATAGTTGGTACTAAAACTTAAGAAAGAGGCGCCAATTAATTTATGAACTAAAATTTTACATTATGAAAAATCTAAACCGAGTAGCAATGCTAATAGCATATGTTTTTATGACCTTTATGTATTCCTGTGACAATGAATTGTCTCAGTCCAATGAAATGATATCCGAGAATCAAGATATTGACCAAACTGAATTGACTGAATTCAAAGGTCTTCCCGTTAAGCATCGTTTTTCGGCACCCATAGCTGAACTGGAGAAAACACACGATTACACAGCACTTAAAAAGCTCTATAATAGTAAAAGGCGGGCTGCTGCATCAAAGAAAGGAATCGCCTATAAAGGAGAAGAAGAACTTCCGTCGGCCGAAATTATTGTGGAAGCAGCCGAAGAGAGGTTGAATGAATTTCCGTATCGGGAAAACGAGGAAGCCGAAATGAATCTGGAAATGGTACAGGAAGACTTTCCTACGCTTACCGGAGAAGAAATAGAAGTTAATATGGATGTGATTGACGACTATTATTCGCAAAATTTAGATTATGAGGTATTAGCGGATGTTGCTGAAGACGAAAACCTACAAGCAAAAATTTTAACAGCTGCCAAAACAGAAAGTAGGGATTGGGGTCGGTTTTGGTGTGTTGTTCGGAAATTCCAAACTCCCCAATATGTAATTGGAGCTTTTGGATATGGGATAAGTACGGGTGAGTTTTCTTATATTCGTTCTGTGATAGCCCTGTATTATTCCAACAGAGCAGTAGGCTATTCAGTACAGTCCGTTTTTGGGCATTTTGCCTATGACAACACACAAAGAGATGCGTACAGGCATGTGCTTTGGAGCGCCTTTTTGGCAAAATATTATTATACCATTTCTTCAAAAAGCGCTCGTTTGCGCTTTGCGGAGGCTATTGGTAATGCCAATGAAATTTGTACGGATAATCCCGAAGACTCCAAATATATGGACTTTCACAACAATGCAATAGGAAGAAAGTTGTTCGATGATAATTGCTCTTATAGAACCAAAAGGGTACTTTGGTGGCGTGTTACTTATGGATTGAATGTGCCGTCTGAAAGTACTTTAAGGTCCCGAACGGAAAGTTTCGTGCATAGTGGGTATTTTATTGATAAAGATTTTGATAAATCACTTGATCCTATTGAAATTGATAGAGTTACAAACAGTATTCGAAACTATTCTGATAAAAATAGAGTTTTATACTTTTCTAAAGAACTTTAGAAATGAAGAAAATAAATTTAATTTTACTAGCAAGTTTATTATTAGTAAGTAGTTGCAATGATTTATTTTTAGCTTTTGAAGATTATGGAATAAGCGTCCGAGTGAGAAATAGGTCGAGCTCTGATATTGAATGGTCAAAAGTATATATAGGAAAATACGATAATAATACCTTTTATCCTACTGACTCAGTGATTGGTAACGTTGTTATTCCTATGGATAGTACCGTTAATTTGACGCCTGAATCTGAATATAAAATGGGGTGGTGGCCCCATCAAAATAAACTAAACACAGGAAGGTCCGGTTTTTTCTTGAAACTTTCTGATGGGAGAGAACATTATTTTGGTGAATTTACAGGAAGCTACAAAACAGGAAGTTCAGTACATGTATCTGTTTATGATGATAAAATATACCCTCCTACAGACTAGTACTATATTTACATTAATTCGCAATTGATATAATTTAGAAAAGAAAAGACAATAAAAAGGGACTGTCTGAAAAACTTTAAAAATTAAAACTTGTCTCAACGAGCGCAGTCGAGATGCCTTTAGAATCAAGATATTAAAAAGTTCTCGACTACACTCGAACGGAGATTTAACCACTTTTCAGACAGTCCCTTTTTATATGTAATCTTATGCTATTTTGGATCCAGATCGATATATCTATCGTGATATCCTAATAAGTATAACACACCATCGAGTCCGATACTAGAAATTGAACTTTGGGCATTTTCCTTTACTTTTGGCTTCGCATGAAAAGCAATTCCAAGTCCCGCCAAATTGAGCATTGGTAAATCATTTGCACCATCACCCACAGCAATCGTTTGTGCAATGTCTATATTTTCTTGAGAAGCAATTTCTTTGAGGTATTCCGCTTTTTTATTTCCGTCTACAATTTCACCCAAATAGCCACCCGTTAAAGCACCATCTTTAATTTCTAACTGATTGGCAAATACATAATCGATTCCCAGTTCTTTTTGAAGATAATGACCAAAATAAGTAAAACCACCAGATAGAATTGCCGTTTTAAAACCGTAACTCTTTAAAGTTTTCATCAATCTGTGTGCACCTTTGGTAATAGGCAGTCGCTTCGCAACATCTTGTAGTACCTCTTCACTAAGCCCTTTAAGCAATCCCATTCTTCGCTTAAAACTTTCGTTAAAATCAATTTCACCATTCATTGCAGATTCGGTAATTGCTTTTACTTGCGTACCTACACCTGCCAATTCAGCTAACTCGTCTATCACTTCTGTTTGAATGAGTGTAGAATCCATATCAAAACACACCAAGCGTCTGTTTCTTCTGTAAATATTGTCCTCTTGGAAAGCAATATCTACATTTAATTCCTGAGAAATCTGCATAAACTTTTCCGTTACCCAGGCTTTGTCTTTAATTTCACCTCGGATAGATAATTGTACACTAGCACGCGGATATTCTTCTTGTTTTACAAGAGATATTCTACCCGTAAGCCTTTTGATAGAATCAATGTTTAAATTGATTTCAGAAACGACATTGGTAACAGCTGAAATTTGTTCTGCTGCTAGTTTTTCACCAAGAATGGTAATGATATACCTGTTCTTTCCTTGGCTCTCCACCCATTTCTCATATTTATCAACCGTAATGGGTCTAAATTTTGCTTTGATACCTAGTTCATAGGCTTTGAATAACAAATCTTTAAGTACAGGTGCGGAGCTAGAGTTTGCTTTTATTTCAAACAAAATCCCTAGAGATAAGGTGTCGTGAATGTTTGCCTGACCGATGTCTAAAATTTTAGCACCGTATTCCGACAATACACCAGTTAAGCTTGCAGTGAGTCCTGGTTTGTCTTGTCCTGAGATGTTCAGTAGGATGATTTCTTTTGCCATGAGTTGTTCTTTTTCGAGTTATGTTTTAGTATGTTTTTTAGCTATTAAAAGAGGCTTTGATCTGGGACACTTCGTTTTTCATATTTTAAATCACTTAACAAAGGAGATTTAATTCCGATGTAAAAGTAATAGGAGGTTCTAGGACCAAAGGGAACCCAGTTGAAATTGACTTTCCAGCTGTCTAGGTCTCTAGAGAATCGTAATTGGGTATAGGTAAAACCTTGGTTCTTAAAATCGAAACCTGATGATACACCAACCTTCCACTTGGGTGTCAGTTCAACATCTCCAGAGAACATTAAACTGTTATTTGTAATTTCATCTTCCCTGTTATTGTTGGAATAGGTTCCAGAATATGAAAAACGTAAGGACCATGGAATTTCATTTTTATAAAGCGTTACTTCAGAGTCATCGTCATCGTCGTCGTCGTCATCTTCTTCGTACTGAGGATTCCCGTTTTGATCATACCGTTCACTGATAAAATTGTCTGTCATGCTCTGTCCAAACATATCTGTGTTTTGAGCATTGGTAACATTGTTTTTAGTGTCTTTACTGTTTTCTTTTGCGTCTTTATCAAAATCCTTGTTCGAAAGAGAATAACTCATTGTTAAATTGGCTCTTGTCAAACGAAAAAGACTTCCACCATTGTCAATGTTAAACTGATCGTATCGCTGTCCGTTTGCATTGATGGCATAAGGGTCTAATGTAGCCCCAGTGTTAATACTCAGTTTGTTGTTTAAAATTTGTGTACCGGCAGTAATGTTCACAGGACTCCACTTCAAACTATCGGCGGCAACATTGTAACTACTAGAGAAATTTAAGTTGTTGAGCAGCGTAATCTTTTTAAACTCCTCATCACTGGTTGTGTCTTTATCCCTAACTTTTGCCTCTAAGTTGTTGTTTAAGGTAAGCCCAAACGATTGAGAAAGTCCTTTGGAAGGCGAGCCATATATTCCACCGTCGTAGGGAGAATATTCTACGGTGTCTTGTGGATCAGGACTTTGTTGCACCTCTTCATAATGATATCCAAAATCGGGTCTGTAATTATAGGAAACCGAAGGACGCATGGTGTGTCGAATGGCTTTTAAGTTTTTGCCTTTAAAATTAAACATACCGTAAAGACTTGTAGAAAGTGAAGCTCCTGCAGAATATTCTCGAAAAGCAGTAAATCCATTGATGGTGTCTGTTACGGTTAGCTGCTCTTCTTGGTCGTATGTTTTTTCAATAGACTTAAAGTACCAGACCTCTTTATAGTTTGCATTTGGAGACAAGGTAAAATACTTCATTAATTTTACATTGGTACTTAAAGAGACGTCTTGTTGAACCCCTGATTTCGCTTCATCGAACATTTTTGAGGTAAAAAACTCGTCGTCTGTAGTCGTCATCTTATTGTCTGCCTTTAACGCATAATTTAGTCCCATCTTTTGCAAAGCATTTTTCTGACTTCCTACCTTTGGAGCAAAAGGGTAGATACGATCCATATTGAACTGCAAAGAAGGCAAAGACATTGTGATTTGCTCTGTATTTGTGTTTTGCGAGTGTGATGCCGTTACCGAAAAGTTAAAGGGCGTTCCCACAATTTTTCGATAGTAAGAAACGGAAGAACTCAGCGTATTTGTCAGTGCATTGGAATTGTTAAATTCATTCAAAGACTGACTGTAATATTTACTTGACCCCATGTTCACAGAAGCCGATAATTTTGAATTGGGATTCGATTTTGCATCTTGCGAGTGCGACCATCGTATGTTGTAATTTTGACTTTTGCTATAATCATCAAAACCTTTTACACCATAAATTAGGTTTTCATAACGAAAACTCATATTTCCAGAAAACTTATAACGAACCCTATAGGCAGATTGTGTACTGACTCCCCAGCTACCATTCGAATACACATCTGCTAGCAGTGTCAAATCATAATAATCATTTCCAGCAAAGTAATATCCTCCATTTTGCAGGAAAAATCCTTGACTATTCGATTGCCCGTAACTAGGCATAATGATTCCAGATGTTTTGGTCGTTGTCAGTGGAAGGTAAGCAAAGGGTAGAAATACTGGAGTAGGAACGTCTGCCACCACTAGGTGTGTAAGTCCAACAATAATTTTTTTATTGGGAACTACCTTTGCTTTCTGTGTTTGTAAATAGTAATCGGGATTTGCTTTGTCTGAAGTAGTAAATCGAATTTTTCTTACAAAAATAGTAGAATCATTCATTTTCTTCGTTTTTTCTCCCAAGGTATATATTCCGTCTTGTTCTGTGGTTAGACCGTATATGAGTGCTTTTTCCGTTTTAAAATTAAAGACGATAGAGTCTTGCGATGATTCTTCAGCTCCTTGTTTAAATATAGGAAGTTGTGAATAGTTTCCAACACTGTCTTTAATTCCTCTAGCTACTACAGTGTTCGTGTTGTAATCAATGTCAATTTTTCCAGACTTGATATTGATGTCCTTGTAGTTGATTTCAGCATTGTTATATAGATAGACTTTTTTATTCGCAATATCTTCAATTATATAATCATCTGCGGTATGCTCTATGATGGCGTCTATGGCTTCTTTTTTGGCAGGAGCAGGAGGAATGCTATCGTTTTGAATACTGTCGTTCTTTACAATAAGGTCTTCTTTAGGGATGCTATCATTTGCGAGCAATGCTTTTTTCTCAATTTGGTCTTTATCCGAGTCTATTTGCGCATGACCTTGAGCTAGTCCAAAGTATAGAAAGCTGAATAAGAAAAGTATATGGTATAAATTTGTTCGCAATACTTTATATGCTATTTTTGTGCAATATGGCATTGTTTTTTCAAGCCAAACTTTAAGATGCCAAAATTAATTAAAAAATGTCGATGAACTCCTTACTATTTCTTAAAATTCACCACAAAATAGTACAATTTTTTCTTTGTGTGTCATTTTTCGTATGCTTTTTATCGACTTCAAGTCTATATTCCCAGAAAAAACAATACACAGTGGTGCTAGATGCCGGTCATGGAGGTAAGGATCCTGGTAAGGTAGGGTATGGTAAATACAAGGAAAAGGACATTGCTTTGGATATTGTTTTAAGGGTTGGGAAGATATTAGAAAAAGAAAACGATATCAAAGTTATTTTTACAAGAAAGAATGATGTATTGATCGATCTGTGGGAACGTGGGCGGATCGCAAACAAAGCCGATGCAGATTTATTTGTCTCGGTACATTGTAATGCGCATAATTCTCAGGCTTCAGGTTCAGAGACATGGATTCTTGGTTTGCATGCTAATTCTAGAAATTTTGAAGTGGCAAAGGCTGAAAATGAGGTGATTCTACTGGAAGAAAATTACAAGGAAAAATACAAGGGGTATAATATCAATTCACCGGAGTCGGTCATTGGACTCACTTTAGAACAGGAAGAAAACCTTGACAAGAGTATTGCTTTGGCAAGTACGGTTCAAGAAAATTTTAAAGGAAACTTGCATAGAGTAGATAGAGGAGTAAAGCAAGCCGGGTTTGTGGTGCTGCATCAGACGTATATGCCTAGTATATTGATTGAAACCGGTTTTTTAACAAATAAAAAAGAAGGCGCCTATTTGAATTCTAAGAAAGGAAAGTCGGAAATGGCAACTGCGATATCTAAGGCAATTATAAAATATATTGACAATGCTAGGTTAAATACGGTTGCTGTGTTGTCAGACGAATTGTCAGTAGTGAGCTCATCTGGAGATGAACCTGCATATTTTAAGGTGCAGATTGCTTCAGGTAAATCTAAAATAAAAACAGCAAGTTATAATTTTAAAGGATTAAAAGGAGTTGAACGTGTACCAGTTGAAGGTTATTATAAATATTATTTGGGAAATACCACCAATTATGAAACGGCCAAAGAACTCTTAAAAAAAGCGAAACAAAAAGGGTATTCTTCTGCTTTTATTGCAGCGTTTAAAGGAGTAGAACGCATATCCTTATCTGAGGCAATAAAGTAGTTCATTTAGTTTTTACTCACACAAATAATTAGTAAGTTTGTTTTATATATTATAATATGATTAAGATTTCAAGAGAGTTTAAAGCAGGAGTTGTGGCCATAGTGGTGTTGGTGCTTTTTGTATGGGGGTATAACTATTTAAAAGGCTATAACCTCTTTGATGGACCGTCCGATACCTATTTTACAAAATATAATAATGTACAAGGATTAAACGCTGCAAGTCCGGTAACCGTGAACGGATATACCATTGGGAAGATCGTGGATATTGATTTTAATACGGATCCAGATAAAAAAGGAGAACTAATTGTTGAGTTTAGTATTAATGAGCCTTTTACTTTTTCAAAGAATAGTGTCGCTAGAATTTACAGTGCAAGCCTGATGGGCGGCAAATCGTTGGCAATCATACCTTCCTATATAGGAGAGACTGCCGTACCAGGTGATTTTTTAAAGGGAGAAATAGAATCAGATATTTTTTCTTCAGTAGGCGAAAAATTGAATCCCCTTCAAGCAAAATTGGAACGGGTAATCACGAGTGCAGATTCCTTATTGGTACATGTCAATAGTATTTTGAACCCAACCTCTAGGATGCATATTAAAAACAGTATTGCAAGTTTGGATGCCACCATGACTAATTTAGAGCGTCTTTCGTTGAACGCCGAATTGGTTGTCATTGAGAACCGACAAAGCCTTCAGAATTCTGTGACAAATGTAGAAAAGATCACAGATGATTTTTCTAAATTATCAGATACTTTAGTAAATGCGGATATTGGTGCTTTGATTGCAAAACTCGATGCTACTTTGGCAAATATTGAAGGCATTACGGAAGGATTGGACAACGGGGAAGGTTCGTTGGGGAAATTCATCAAAGACGATGCAGTTTATGACAATTTAGACAAAGCAACCAAAGAACTTGGTGAATTGCTCGAAGACTTTAAATTGCACCCTAAAAGATATGTGAATGTCTCCGTTTTTGGAAAAAAGGAAAAACCTTATAAGAAACCAGAGTCGGAAGAATAATAGTTAGTATCGCAGAAAATAGTGAGTTATGGAATACATACCCAATATCCTTTTTAGTCTCCTACTCGTTGTAGGCGTTGGCTTTTTTGTAAAAAATTGTGTGCGCTTAAAGCGGAATATTAATTTAGGGAAAGCAATTGATAGAGCGGATCATAAAAAAGAACGATGGGCTGCTATGATTCGAATAGCTCTTGGTCAATCAAAAATGGTAAAAAGACCAGTAGCTGGGATTTTACATATTGTGGTATATCTCGGTTTTATCATTATCAATATTGAAGTATTAGAAATTATTTTGGATGGTGTATTGGGAACACACCGAATTTTTTCACCAATGGGGAGTGCCTATTATTTTCTGATTGGTGCGTTTGAAATACTGGCTTTGTTGGTGCTTGTTTCTGTTATTATATTTTGGTTGCGAAGAAATGTAATACGTTTGAAGCGTTTTTGGAGTAAAGAAATGACTTCTTGGCCTAAAAATGATGGTAATATTATTTTGTATTTCGAAATGGTCTTGATGTCTTTGTTTTTGATAATGAATGCTGCAGATAGTAGTTTTCAAGAAGCCAATATGGGAAACCCTATTAGCCAATGGTTGTATCCATTGTTTTCTGGAAACTCAGCAGCTGTGCTACATACAATTGAGCGTACTACATGGTGGCTTCATATTTGTGGAATTTTAGCTTTTTTGAATTACTTATATTATTCAAAGCACCTTCATATTTTATTGGCTTTTCCGAATACATTTTATGCTAATTTAGAAAAACCAGGAAAGTTTCCGAACAACCCCGTAGTAACAAAAGAGGTGCAGACTATGATGGATCCGAATGCCGACCCATATGCAGCGCCTGCAGAACCTGAGGGTGAACCTGAAAAGTTTGGAGCGAGTGATGTGCAGGATTTAAACTGGGTACAATTGCTAAATGCCTATTCGTGTACCGAGTGTGGTAGGTGTACTTCAGTATGTCCAGCGAACCAAACAGGAAAAGAATTGTCTCCTCGCGCAATTATGATGAAAACCCGTGACAGATTGGAAGAGGTAGGGAAAAACATCGATACCAACAATGGAACGTTTAAAGAAGACGGCAAGCAGTTGTTAAACGATTATATAAAGCCAGAAGAACTATGGGCTTGTACAAGTTGCAATGCTTGTGTAGAAGAATGCCCAATAAGTATAGACCCATTGTCAATAATTATGGATATGCGCCAATACTTGGTTATGGAAGAGTCGGCAGCTCCTCAGGAATTAAATTCAATGATGAGTAATATTGAAAACAACGGAGCTCCATGGCCTTACAATCAGATGGATCGATTGAACTGGAAAGAAGAATAACGAAATTAAGTTTTGAATTTTAAGTTGCATTATAGAAGCACTAAAAACTAAAAATTAAACACTAAGAACCCGCCAGACCCGCCAGAGGCGGACAAGGGCGGACAAGCTAAAAACTAAAAACGAAAGTATGAATGTACCTACAATGGCAGAGATGATGGCGCAAGGCAAACAACCAGAAGTGTTGTTTTGGGTTGGATGTGCAGGAAGTTTTGACGATAGAGCAAAGAAAATCACCAAGGCTTTTGTGAAAATACTAAACAAGGCTAATGTTGAATTCGCTGTGCTAGGAACAGAAGAAAGCTGTACAGGAGATCCGGCGAAGCGTTCAGGAAATGAGTTTTTGTTTCAGATGCAAGCCATGGCAAATATTGAGGTGCTGAATGCCTATGAAGTAAAAAGAATTGTAACTGCTTGTCCCCATTGTTTTAATACCATTAAAAATGAATATCCTGAATTGGGTGGGAACTATGAAGTAGTACACCATACGCAGTTGTTAAAAGAATTATTAGATTCTGGTAGAATGACTATTGAAGGAGGGCAGTTCAAAGGCAAGAAAATAACTTTTCACGATCCTTGCTATTTGGGGCGTGCTAATGCTGTTTACGAAGCACCGAGAGAATTGATTCGAAAGTTAGATGTTGAATTAGTTGAGATGAAAAAATGTAAAGTGAATGGACTTTGCTGTGGCGCTGGAGGAGCTCAAATGTTTAAAGATGCGGAGAAAGGCACAAAAGAAGTTAACGTACTTCGAACGGAGGGGGCACTTGAAGTTAAGCCAGAGATTATCGCAACAGGATGTCCTTTTTGTAATACGATGATGACCGACGGAATAAAGAATAAGGAAAAAGAGGCAGAAGTAGAAGTGCTTGATATTGCTGAAATGATTGCTGCCGCTGAAGATTTGTAAAATATTTACGATTCTAATATCGAATGATACAGCGCTAAGGTTTCATCAATTGTTTTGCTGATGGGATAAACATTTTCAATTCTTTTATAGGCATTTTGTCCCATTTGAACACGTAAATATTTATTATTCACAAGCTTCATAATCCCTTGGGCAATTGCTTTTGGGTTTTTCTTTTCAACAACAATACCACTTTCCGAATCTATCAATTCTGTGCAGCCACCTGCATTGGTCATTACAACGGGTAGTTTTGCACACATGGCTTCACTAATAGCTCTTCCAAAACCTTCCTTTAAAGAGGTTTGCACGTAAATGTCGGCACCTTTAAAAAGAGAAACGGCATCGGATCTTGAACCTAAGGCATGTATTTTCTTTTTAAGAGGACTCTTTTCAATTAATTGAGGTATGTCTTTGTTGCCTCGCATGTCTCCTAATAGTAAAAACTGAACATTCGCATTCGGGTCTATATGGTAGGTTGCTTTGATATAATATTCAATCCCTTTTACTTTTAAGTAATTGGCTGCCAAACAAACGACAGTTGTCTCTTTTTGTATTCCAAGAGATGTCATGTCGAAAACAGGTAGTTCTGCAAACCAGTCAGGGTTATAGCCTTTGTAGATTCGTATGGCTTTATTCTTTCTTTTTCCAATCAATTGGTTTTTTACATGTTTGTAAACAAAATCACTATTGCAAATAATTTTGTCTACTCTTGGACTTAAATAGGTGAAATATGCACTTGGATCATGCCAGTGAATACTAGTAGACCCCATATAAGTAATCAATTTTACTGGTAAATCTTTGATCGCTACGATTGTATTTCGCAAGGCTTTACCATGAAAAGCATGAATGATGTCGATGTTGTATTTTTCGACATAGCTTTTCATGTTTTTAATATAATCAAAATCTACTTTTGACTTGGGGAAATCTTGGATACACTCGATATCGGCATCCTTAAATTTTTTTAAAATTTCTTCGGTGAAATAGGCGACTACGATTACGTCAATACCTTTCTTTTTGAGTCCAATTAACAATTCAAATTGTGCTATAGAATTGGTCATGTTACCAACATAATCTCCTGTTGAAAGTACTTTCATGTGCTTAGTTATTTGAATTCGGTCTTAGATTGTTCCCAGAAAACATCCATTTCAGCCAATGTCATTTCTGAAAGTTGTTTGTTTTCTTTTTTTGCAGCAGCTTCCAAGAATTGAAACCGATTGGTGAATTTTTTGTTGGTTCGCTCCAAGGCGTTTTCAGGATTGACACCAATAAACCGCGCATAATTTACCATTGAGAATAATACATCGCCAAACTCCGATTCTATGTTGTCTTTGTTTCCGTTTTTTATTTCTTCATTCAATTCACTGAGTTCTTCTTGCACCTTTTCCCAAACTTGCTGAGGTTCTTCCCAGTCAAACCCAACACCGGCAACTTTGTCTTGGATGCGATTTGCCTTTACCAGTGCAGGTAATGAATTTGGAACACCTTCTAAAACCGATTTTTTACCTTCTTTGAGTTTGAGTTTTTCCCAGTTTTTTTTGACTTCTTCTTCGTCTTGAACTTTTACATCTCCATAGATATGTGGGTGTCGATGTATTAATTTTTCTACGATTGTGTCGCAAATTGTACCGATATCAAAATCGTTCGTTTCAGCGCCAATTTTCGCATAAAAGACAATATGTAGCAGTAAGTCTCCTAATTCCTTTTTTATTTCTTGCTTGTCATCTTCTAATATGGCGTCGGCAAGCTCATAGGTTTCTTCAATGGTAAGATGGCGCAAGCTTTCTAAAGTTTGTTTCTTGTCCCAAGGGCATTTTTCTCGAAGTTCGTCCATCACATCTAACAGTTTGTTAAAGGAGGCCAATTGTTGTTCTCTAGTGTGCATAAACGATAAGTGTTTCGATAAAAATAGCAAAAATAAGCGAAGAGAGCTAACCCTCAATAATCCTGTTTTTGTCGGATATAAAAATACCTACACATTATTGATGTAAAAAATGTGTAGGCACTTGTTTGTAATTGATGCTTAGGCTTCTTCTGTTTCTTCAGCTTCCGTAATTGAGGCGAAATCAAAACTAGCAGCTACCAATATATTGTACCATTGAATTACTTTTTTAATATTTGAAGGATACACTCTTTCTTGGTCAAAATCAGGTAAAACTTCAGAAAAATAAGATATTAAAGTTGCATTGCTTTCTTTATGACTGATGCTTTTCTCTCCAGCTTCCTTTTCGTGGATTGCAAGGAATACATTTTTTAGGGGTATTTCTTCTTCGTAGGTATAGATTGCAATATCATTTAAAACACTTACATTATGTGTGTTTGTGATTGGGAATTTCTTTTTGTCAACAAGAGATTCTACTACAAATCCTCCCTTAGATTGGGAAATGATGTTGAACAGTCCTGGTTTTCCTGTAATTGCTATAGTTTTGGTAAGTCCCATTGTAATTTATTTAATTTTATATTGTTATTTTCTTTTTGCATTTGGAAAGCGCATTCTATAGTCTGCGTTGATCTTTCCTTTTGAAATATTTTCTAGTTTTTTCTTAAGTAGTCTCTTTTTTAAGGAAGAAAGTTTATCGGTAAATAAAATCCCCTCAATATGGTCATATTCATGCTGAAAAACTCTCGCTGCAAGACCGTTTAATGTTTTTTTATGAGTATTGAAGTTCTCATCTAGGTATTCAATGGTAATGGTTTCTTGTCTAAAAACATCTTCTCTAATGTCGGGGATGCTTAAGCAGCCTTCACTAAAGGACCATTCATCACCTTCTTCTTTAAGAATTTTAGCGTTGATAAAAACGTGTTTAAAATCTTTCAAAACAGTTCTGTCTGCTTCGGAGAGTTCTTCATCTTCGCCAAAAGGAGAGGCGTCTATGACAAACAATCGAATAGCCCTTCCAATTTGTGGAGCAGCCAATCCAACGCCTTGCGCATTTTCCATGGTGTCCCACATATTTGCAATTAGTTTTTCCAATTCTGGGTAGTCCGCATCAATGTCTTTTGCTACTTTTCGCAAGACAGGATCTCCATAAGCTACAATGGGTAATATCATTAGGCGATGAGTTAAAAATTTATCAGATGCAAAAATACAAAGAATATGAGTCTAATAAAACTTATTTGAAGGTATGTTTACTCGGGCTTCTTGTTTTTGTGTTAGAACAAAGTAGTCGGTTGATTCCGTGTGGGATACAGACTGTTTATTTGTTGTACAAGTAGGATTGTAAAATGATTGTGGCACTGATTTCATCTATAAGTGCCTTGTTTTTTCTTTTGCCTTTCGACAAGCCACTGTCAATCATTGTTTGGAAAGCCATTTTAGAGGTGAATCTTTCATCTTCTCTTTCTATGGGTATTTTTGGAAAGTGATTTTTTAGCTTTTTTAAAAAAGGTATGATAAGTTGTTCGCTTTCGCTGTCTTCGTAATTCATTTGTTTGGGCTTTCCTACCACGAACAATATTACTTTTTCCTTGGAGGTGTACTTTTTTAAAAAAGTAAATATTTCTTTTGTTTTTACAGTCGTCAGCCCGCTGGCAATGATCTGTAAATCATCTGTTACAGCAATGCCACAGTTGTTTTTTCCAAAGTCAATGGCTAGGATTTTGCTCATAGAAGTTTGTCTATTTAGCTGTAAAGGTAAATAAAAGCTTTAATCCCTGTTCATTTTTCAAGGAATATATATATTTGTGATGTGGGAAAATTAGACGCAGCACCTATTCTAAAAGAGCCTACAGGAAAATTGATTTCTGTAGTGATTGTAAATTATAAAAGTTGGAAGGATTTAGAAGTATGTCTTTCTTCTTTAGCTAAGATAGACAGTAATGTATTTCAACTAGAGGTAATCATAGTAGATAATGATGTAGTTTCAACTGAACGCAACGAATTATCTCAAAAATTTTCACAATTTATATTTGTAGAAAATACCGGAAATAATGGGTTTGCCAATGGTTGTAATTTTGGGGCCAGTATAGCGCATGGGGACTATTTGTTGTTCTTGAATCCAGATACGGTGATTTCCGAACATGCCTTGGCGCGTATGGAGTCGACTTTAGCTGCACATGATAATTATGGAATTGTGTCTTGTGTCCATAAAAATAAAGCGGATAAAAAAGAAAAAGAGATACGGTTTTTTCCAAGGCTTTCCACATTATTTGGTTTGTTTAGAACGGTGACCAAATTACTCAATAAGAAATCACTAGAATTGCGATATGAGAACTCAAAAACTGTAGTTTTTCCGGATTGGGTATCGGGTTCTTTGGTAATGATGCGAAAAGAATGGTTTGAAAAGGTAGCAGGTTGGGACGAAGCGTATTGGATGTATTTTGAAGATGTCTCTCTTTCAAAAAAGGTAACCAATCTAGGTGGTAAAGTGGCGTTATTACGGGATGTTTCGATAATACATAATCACGGAGGCGCTTCAAGAATTAATGTCAGCACAGCTGCAATAACCAAATCGCAGGTGCTTATTTCAAAACATGTTTATGTTCATAATAATTTTAAAGGAAGTGCAAGGTTTACTATGCAAACACTGTTGTTGATCTATGTGTTGTTTGTGAAATCTTTTTTGGCACTCCTAGGCGGACTCTTGTTTTTTATACCTAGTTTAAAGGTGAATTTTAAGGTGTACACCGCCATGGTCGTCTATTACAAGAGATCTATAAAATATAAGACATGGTTGAGTGTTCGGTCTATGAAGCATCCATTAAATGCCAATATAAAGACGTTCAAGAAAGGTGTGCTGCGAATTGGCTATGATGCAAAACGCGTATTTCACAACTTTACAGGACTAGGGAATTATAGTCGTGATTTGGTAGCTATCATGTCTTCACATTTTACCAACTATCAATATTTTCTGTACAACCCTAAACCAAAGAAAATTGACAGGTTGGAAAAACGTGACCATGTTGTTGAGGTGTTACCTTTGCTCCGCTTTTGGAAAAAGTTTTCATCCTTATGGAGGCAAGGGCCTGTTGTAGCGCAGTTGTTACATGATAAAATTAATATTTTTCACGGTTTGAGTGGTGAAATTCCAAAAGGGATTTCTAAAACAGGAATCAAAACGGTAGTGACCATACATGATTTGATTTTTCTACGGTACCCTAAATTGTATTCCTTTGCAGATCGGAAAATCCATTTGCGAAAGTTTTTAAGAGCTACACGCGAGGCCGATGTTGTGATCGCCATAAGTGAACAAACCAAACGTGATATTGTTGACTTTTTAAAGATTGATCCTGAAAAGATACAAGTAGTTTATCAAGGTTGTCATAAATTATTCAAAGAGCCAATGCCCGCTAATTGGAAAAAAAAGGTACAAGAGAAACACAAACTTCCAAAAGAATATATTCTGAATGTAGGTACTATAGAAGAAAGGAAAAACTTGTTAACAGCAGTACAAGCTATTAAGAATATGGATGTATTTTTGGTTGTTGTAGGAGGGAAAACCGGATACTATAAAGAAGTATTGGAATATATTGAAAATGAGTCTCTTCAAGAGAAAGTGCTTTTTCTGGAACAAGTGAGTTTGGAAGAATTGGTTGCTGTTTATCAAATGGCGAGTTTATTTCTGTACCCGAGTATGTTTGAAGGGTTTGGAATTCCTATAATTGAGGCCTTGTATTCAAAAGTACCGGTAATAACTAGTACAGGAAGTTGTTTTTCGGAAGCTGGAGGTCCCCATTCTTTATATGTAGACCCAATGGATTCTCAGAAGTTTTCTCAACAAATTGAATCCGTTTTAAGTAATGACAATTTGAGAAATGAAATGATAGAGAAAGGGTTTGAATTTGCACAAAAATTCAATGACGAGCATATAGCTAAAGAAATTATGAAAATTTATAAATCGGTAGAATAGAATGGAAGTAGAAAAGGCGGTACATGCATTACTAGAGAAAAAGACCATTGTGTATCCTACTGATACCGTATGGGGAATTGGCTGTGACGCAACCGATCCAACTGCGGTAGCCAAAGTTTTTGAACTAAAAAACAGAGTAGAAAGTAAGAGTTTAATTGTACTTGTGAATTCGACACAAATGTTGACAAATTATCTTGAAAATGTTCCTGAAAGAGCCTTGCAGGTGCTGTCAAAAACGTCAAAACCTACTACGATTATTTACGATAACCCAAAAGGATTTGCAAAGAATACCATCGCAAACGATAACACCATTGCTATTCGAATTGTAAGTGAAGGGTTTTGCAATGAATTGATTGCTAAGTTTGGAAAGCCAATTGTTTCTACTTCGGCGAATATTAGCGGAACACCTAGTCCAAAATGTTTTGCAGAAATAGATAAAGCTATTTTGGATAACGTGGATTATGTAGTAAATTTGCACCACGAAAAAATTTCGGTGAAGTCATCTACCATTTTACGAATAGATGCCCATAACGAAATTCAAGTTATCAGAGCTTAATACCTATGCAAATACATTTTTATAAGGAAGCATTAACAGCAACAATATTCGAATACATTACCAAGGCGTCGGCACAACTAGGAGTTAAAAGCTATGTTATTGGCGGTTTTGTACGCGATTTTATATTGAAACGTGGAACGGCCAAAGACATTGATGTTGTGGCTGTTGGGAGTGGTATTGATCTGGCAAAGAAGGTGGCTGAGTTGTTGCCGAATAAGGTAAAAGTTCAAGTATTTAAAACCTATGGAACAGCCATGCTGAGAGTTGATGGACTGGAAGTAGAGTTTGTAGGTGCTAGAAAAGAATCTTATACCGAGGATAGTCGGAATCCATCTGTAAGCTCTGGTTCACTTGAGGAAGATCAGAATAGGAGAGATTTTACCATCAATGCCATGGCTTTGAGTTTGAATGCAGATGATTTTGGTCGATTATTGGATCCTTTCAACGGTATGGGAGATTTGGAGGCTAAAGTTTTAAGAACGCCTTTAGATCCAGATATCACCTATTCAGACGATCCTTTGCGCATGCTACGTGCCGTTCGTTTCTCCAGCCAATTGGGGTTTCAAATAGAAGCGACATCCTTAGCGGCTATTGAAAGAAATGCACATCGCATTGCGATTATTACTAAAGAACGTTGTGTGGATGAACTTCATAAAATAATGTTGTCGGAAAAACCGTCTTTAGGTTTTCTGACCATGGAAGAAACAGGATTATTGCAGCTTATTTTACCTGAACTTACCGATTTAAAAGGAGTTGATGAACAAGACGGACAAAGACATAAAGATAATTTTTACCATACACTTGAGGTTGTTGACAATATTTCGAGAACCACAGACGACCTTTGGTTGCGTTGGGCAGCACTTTTACATGATATAGGGAAGGCTCCAACAAAAAAATTCAGTAAAAAACATGGATGGACTTTTCACGCACATGAGTTTGTAGGTGCAAAAATGGTTTACAAGTTGTTTAAAAGAATGAAAATGCCATTGAATGAAAAGATGAAATTTGTGCAAAAAATGGTTTTGCTGAGTTCTCGTCCTATCGTTTTGGCTACTGATGTAACCGATTCTGCTGTGCGACGACTTTTGTTTGATACGGGTGATGATTTAGATAGTTTGATGACACTGTGCGAGGCTGATATTACCACCAAGAATCCAGTAAAATTCAAAAAATACCATCAAAATTTCAAATTGGTTCGTGAGAAAGTTAAGGAAGTAGAGGCTCGGGATCATGTTCGTAATTTTGAGCCGCCAATCTCCGGTGAGCTCATCATGGAAACCTTCGGTATTAAACCTTGTAGAGAAATAGGTCGTATAAAAGAGGTGATTAAAGAAGCTATTTTGGATGGGGACATTCAAAATGCCTATGACCCTGCCTATGAATTGATGTTGAAAACCGGAGAGTCTCTGGGTTTACAAAAAAAAGAGTAGGGATAAAGAGGTCAATTTTCCTGAAAAAGTGCATCCAGCCTTAAGGAGCAGTTTTGCCAGGAGTGAGGCATTACAGTTTCCCGAACATTGGTTTTTATTTTGTCTGCTTTTCGAATATAGGCAATAATTTCGGCAGCGTCTGCTGTGTATGGATCAAAGAGAAATCCGTTTTCACCATGTTTAATGATATCTGTACAAAAACCTGTTTTCGAAGCAATTGGAAAACAGTTTGAAAACATGGCTTCGAGCAGGGGGACGGGACCTCCTTCCAAAAACGATGGTGAGATAAATGTGTCTATTTGACTGTATAATTTGGGGTATTCAGCATAGTCTTCGTCTTCGACATAGCTAAAGTTGGGAAGTTTGATAAGCGTATCATATTTGTCAAATTTATCCCAGCCCACAACAATGATATAAAAGTGTTTTTCGGGCATGTTTTTGATAATATTGTATACCAGTTCAGGGTTTTTACGTTGACTATAGGCGGAACAAAACCCTACTGCACCTGCTTTTCTTTCATGGAAATAAAAAGTCTCCGGACTCGAGGCTATATGCAATATTTCTATCAATGTTTCTTTTACACCAATGTCGATCAATTGCTGTTTTGTGGTGCTATTTAAACAGATTACTTTATGTGCTAAGTTCAAACACCAGGCAATATGTGTTTTGGAATAAGAGGTGGTCCAATGCGCATGGGTATACATGACAATATTTTTCCGATTTAATATAAACGGATTGTGACGCATGGCACGGCAAAAGTAGTTTGGAAATATAAAATAATAAGCGTCTGTTTTTGGAAGGTTTCTCAGTTTAGCATGAAAATAAGGCTTTGCATTTAAAGAGGAATGTCTCGCAAGACGCCTGACCTTTGCTCCAAATATCCAGTCTTTATCAGCTTCTCTAGCTACATAGCTTATGCTGTTCACCTTTTTAACGGTCGGTTCAAACAATAACTTTGCTTTGGCTAGTGTAATTAGGTACTTCCATTTATAAAGAACATTGAAAATAAGGATTTCCTTTGTTTTGTTTAGTAGGTGAGTCGTAAGCATCGGGGGGATGTTTAAATTAGGACTGTAATTAGTTTTTATACGTCTGAAATTTTAAAGAAATTATCTAATTTGCCTCTAACAATATTTTTAAGTGATTTGGAGTTGCTATTCGAATGTATTTCCTGCAATTTTTTACAAATATAATGTTTCTAAAGTGATTTATATATTTACATGACTTTCAATTTAGCAATATGATTTTTAAAGTTATTATTTGTAGAGAATTGAATATCTTTACCTATTGAAAACTATATTTAAATTGTTCTGATGAAGCGTAGATTATTGATTGACTTGGAAAGGATGCGCTATCCCAATTCTGGAATTGCAACTGTTTTTAGAAACCTAGCCAAAGGGTTAGCTACTATAGAGAATAAAAACAGATTAGAAATTTCACTATTCGGTCCGGAAGAGGCTTTAACTACTATCGATACGAAGTTTACGATTGTTAACAGAAGACCATTTCATAAGTTCGTGCGGTTTTATTCGCGTTCATATGGCATTGTGCATACAAGTCATCAGTTATCGTCTTACTTTCATCATAAGTTTTCTAAACAGAAAAAAATTGTGACGCTACACGATTTGAATTTTTTACACGAAGGTTTCTCTGCTAAAAAGCAACGTAGAAAACTCTTGATAGTTAAGAAGAACTTAAGAAATGCGGATGTCATTGTTTGCATTTCTGATTTTACAAAACAAGATTTACTAGCGAACATGCATTTGTTTAGTTTTAAAAAGGCACCTGAAATATGCGTTATTTATAATGGGCTTCAATTTCCTGAGGTTAAAACGTATGAATTGGGTCGGTTTGATTATTTAAGGGACAAAAAATACATCTTAAATATCGGGGTGCTTTTTCCTAAAAAGAATCAACTTTCAATCATAAAAATGTTGCCTTTTATAGAAGAGGATTTAGTGATTGTAGCATCCGGAACAAAAGAAAGTTATCATCAAGTGGTATTGGAAGAAATAGAAAGGTTGGGGCTTAAAGAAAGAGTGCATATTATGAGCCATATTTCTGAAGAAGAAAAATGTGCCTTGCTTCAAAATTGTGCTGCCATGTGTCATCCTTCGTTAGCAGAAGGATTTGGAATTCCACCTATAGAAGCCATGTCTTTTGGGAAGCCGGTTTTCTTAAGTAAATTGACAAGTTTGCCCGAGATAGGAGGAACGGTTGCCAATTTCTTTTCTTCTTTTGAAACTGAGCATATGGTTGCTGTCTATCAGGAAGGGATGAAGCAATACTACACAGATTCCGCAACTAATTCGGAAGCCTTAAAAGCGTGGTCTTCGAAATTCGATTATTTAGAAATGGCAGGGAACTATCTTAAATTATATAAAAAACTGGTCTAATTTTTTGTGAATAATTTCTTTCTGCAGGCTTTTTCTAAAAAAATCGATGGCATTATCAGCATGCTGCTGGTAATATTCGTTGTCATTTAACAATTTTTGAATGGCATTTGAAAATTCATTCGGGTCGTTTGTAACAATACATCCATTGTTGAGTTTGTTCAGTAGCCCATCTACCCCTCTGGTATTACAAACAATAGGAATACCGTAGGAAAGAGATTCCACCACTTTTATTTTTAAACCGGTGCCGCTTAGCATTGGACAGATGGTAATTTTTGATTTTTTGTAGTATTCGGAAAGATTTTCAGCGTACTCAATTTTTTCGATGTTTTCTTTTTCCGGAACAGCAGAACAAACCCTTCCTACAACAGTTATTTTTATAGTGTCTGGTAAAAGCGGATATACTTTGTCGAAAAACCATTTTGCAGCGTTGGTGTTGTGCGGATTATTACTACCCACATAGAAAATGTCAATGCTGCTTTTAGTTTCCTTTGTTTCAGTATGGTCCGCAATTCCATGAGGAATGGTTTGGATTTCTTTAGTTGGTAAAAATTGGCTAAAGATAAATTCTTCATCCGTAGAAATGGTCCAGATGTTGTCGAATTTGTTTAAGTATTTTAATTCTGTTTTAAAATTGTTACCGGTTTTCTTCAGGTTATTTCCGTGAAACTGCGCTGTAAAGAAATCATGGGTGTCTACAATGGTTCTTGCACCTTTTATGAGATTTTTGTTTTGGACAAAGGGCGCAAATAAAACATAGGAAATAAGAATATAATCGTACTTGTTCTCGGAGAGTATTTTTTCAAATTCTTTTTGTTGACCAACACCAATTCGATTAAAATTTTTGGTACCGTTTTTAAGTCGCCCCAATATCGAATGGAAAAACAAATAGCGAAGACCGCTGTGTTTTCTTTTTCTAAGGATGTAGGCCTTATTTACCAGTCCGGAATCCTTAATAGATGGTAGGTCTTCTTTTACAAAATTGTGTTGGACTTCTCCTACAAAGTCAACATGGAAATTTCTAAGCTTAAAATAGCGCAATAAGGCCAATGCTCTGGCATTGTTTCCTTGGTTGTTTATCAACGGATTGTCCGGATAAAAAAACAATACTTTTTTCATAACACTAGATTAAGATTTTTTTCAATTGGTCAAATGTAATCAATTCCCAACTTTTATGACAACCAAAGGTGTTTTCTGTATATACATCTTCGGTTGCAAATTGCAGCGCTACATCATAGGGGGCAATATTGAATTTTTGTGCTGTCAGAATTTGGGAGAGGTAGAGGTCTTCCGGCATGTTTGAGGCTCTCGGTATGTTTTGTTGCAAAATATTGAGCATCGCTGATTTAGAGCGTAGGCTTAAGCCTCCATTCCCTACCGTGGCTTTATATTCTTTGTGATTTGCCTTTCGCCAAGGAGCACCGATATAGTCGAAATGAAGAAATTTTTCATCTAAAGCTTTAAAGCTTATGGTGTCTGTTTGAAAGACTAAAAATTTTTCCGTGGGTATGGCTTCATGAAATTCTTTGGACAACATAATTTTATTATAAGCTTCAATGTCTAAGTTTTTTACCTGTAAGTTTATATACCTAATATTTTTGTAGTCTTTTAAACAGTTCTTTACAAATACTTCGTTCTCAGTTCCGTGATAGATATTCAATCCCACTTCTAAATGGTCCAGATTGCTTAGTACGTTTTGCACAATAGTTTTAAAATGCGGATGTTTTCTGGCCTCTACGATGGTGGCGGTGATGATTGGCGTTTTTGATATTTGTATGGTTTGCTTTTTGTGCTTTGCTGTTAGATTGTTTTCAATAAATGAATTCCAATAGTGTTTTCTTATTTGTCGTTTCTCTTTGTTGATGTTTTCTAAATAGTTGAGAATTTCAGGTTTTAGTAATTTGTTTTTAAAGACATGCTTTTTTATATCCTCCAATTCTTTTTTGCTAAAATCATCCTGCAAATATCGGTGTACCCACTTATTAGTTTTTTTGTAATGAACAAGAACGAGAAGTTTTTTTAGAAAGTTGTTCATAATTTTTGGTGTTTGTTTTTTGAAAATAACGTAATACTAACAAACAAAATATCAACATTACTCTTTAGAAATCTCTACAGATGTAGTTGAAAGTTGATTAGTTAGAGAACATTAAATACAATACGATCACAAGGAGTAGAGAACTTAAAACAATTAGTTTATTCGTAAGTGCTTTGTACTTTCTGTATTTCGATTGTGTTTTTATGAGGTTTTTGTTGTCGAGATAAAGTGCATTGTTTAATCTGTTGTGTAATTCTTTTTTAACATGTTCACTTTTAAATTTGTCGAAGAGAAGTTTGTAAACAAGTTTGATATTTTCGAGCATGTGAAAATCGTCTTTGCACATGTTATTTTGGTGCAATCGATAGAGGCATAGCGGTTTATTTACAAATGACGTTTTAGGATTTTTTTCAAGTATCTCTAACCAAAAAAACCAATCTTCTTTTGCCTTAAGTTGTTCGTTAAATCTTATGCCTTCAAGGATGTTTTTCTTAAATAATCCGGCATGAATGGGAATAGAAAACTCAATGTCCCAATTTTTTAAAACATTGTTGAAATCTATTTTTTGATTTTTCAAATCGCAGAAAGGGGGTAGGACTTTCCCTTTTTCCAATAATTGAAAGTCTGTGACAACAAGATCTGAATTTTCCCGAATAGACACTTCAAGTTTAGTAGGCGAAATTAAATCATCTGAGTCTAAAAACTGAACATAGTCCCCCGAAAAATGATCAAGACCATAATTTCGAGCGCTACTTAAACCGCCATTTGGTTTGCTGAAATAGAGAAATCGATTGTCTTTTTTACAAATGTCTAAAGCTATTTTTTCCGTATCATCAGTTGAGCCGTCATTGATAATTAATACCTCCCAATTCGAGTGTGTCTGATTTTTAATTGATGTACAACTCTCCTCTAAATATTGAGCTTGATTAAAACAAGGTATGATTATGGAAACCTTCAAAGAATTCATTTTATAGTTTAAAATATTGATTTTAGTTTAAGAATAAAGATACCCCATCTTTTTTTGAGTATTTTCCTTGTAAGGAACCTGTTAATTCCTGTGGGGTATTTCATGTTTTTTTGTATAATCGTCAAGCATTGGAGTTCAATAGTCTGTTGTTTGATTTTAGAAATTTTTGAAAATATTCCGTTATCATGCACTCTATAAATCCCCATGAATTCATCTAAGATTTTTACTTTTCTGTCTTTTATTTGTATCATATAAAAGGGCCAATCACCAATGGGCAAATCTTGCCACCACGGTTCTATTTTAAAATCATTCCTAAAAAGTGATGAAGATGCAAAAATAAAATTCCCATCAATAAGAGTCTTTATATTTGCGTTTGGGATTTTATTTTTTTCATGTTCCCAATCAGAGGTTAAACCTGTGTTTTCATGGAAGCATTTGAATTTGGTGCCTACAATGCTGTAATCTTTGTTTTTTTCTAAGAAATCAACTTGTTTTTGAAGTTTGAAGGGGTCAGTCCAGTAATCATCTCCGTCGCAAATAGCAATGTATTTTCCTTTACTTTTTGGGAATAGGTATTTAAACCAAATGCGTTCACCTTGACTATATTTGTTAATGGACTGATAAATTGGTTTAAAGCGGAGGTCCTTCTTCGTGTATTGCTCGATTATTGACTTGCTATTGTCTGTTGAGGCATCGTCGTGAATGAGAATTTCAAATTCAAATTCTGTTTTTTGGTTTAGAAAAGCATCAAAAGTTCGACGTAGATAATCTTCTTGATTGTATACGAGACAGCAGATTGAAACAAGTGGTGTTTTGCTAGATTTCATTGCTAGGTTTGATTTGTTTAGCTGGATTACCTTTTACTTTAGAATTGGAGACAAAAGACTTCGTAACGTTCGACTTTGCTCCAATAAAACAATTTTCACCAATTCGTAATGCCGGCAATATTATAGAATTTAAACCAACGAAAGTGTTCTTGCCCACTAGGGTGTATGAACCCACTATTGAAGAAGATGTAACATAACATGAATCTTTTATGGATGCATGGTGAGATATTAGTGCATAAGGACCAATGATGCAGTCGGAACCTAAACTAGCCTTTGTCCATAAGTTTGAAAAAGCATGAATAAAACACCCGGTGTCAAATTTTGAAGAAATCGCTACTTTTGACAATGGATGTACTAAACTAGGGGTTTTTCCTCCGTTTTTTCTTATGAGTGATGCAATTTCTCCTCTTTTTAAATTCTCACCAACTGTGACCGCAAAATTTATGTTTTTAATGTCTTTTGTAGCAAGTAGCGTCTCGAACGAACTTAAGATTGGAATATCCATGACTATCTCACCATTCCTAGAAGAGTTGTAATGGTACAGACCAATTACGTTGTAACCGCATTCTTGGGCAAGTTCAATAATAACCTCTGTATAATTTCCTACACCAATAAGGTAGATATCGTTGTTAGCATTCATTTATGATTGTATTAATAATTAGGTTTGATATGCGAATGACATCTTCTTTTTTTAAGTCAAAATAGAGTGGTAAACACAAAATGGTACTCGAAATTCTTTCTGATTCAGGCATCTTTTTTCCGTTAACAAATTTTAAGGTGTTTAACGAAGGAAAGAAATATCTACGCGGAAAAATATTGTTGCTTTGCAAAATGTTTATGCATTTTAATAATTGCGCTTCCGTTTTAAATATAACAGGCATATAACTGTAGTTGTAGTCAGTATTTGCGTTCATTTTTTGAAATTTTACAACCCCATTTAATGCCACTTCATATGTATTATATAATTCCTTTCGTTTTTGTAGGATTTTGTTAAAAAAAGGTAGCACAGACAAGCCCATCGCAGCTTGCAGTTCACTCATTTTGGCATTGATGCCAAGACCATGAAAATCTTCTTGTCCTTTATGTCCAAAGTTATGATGATAAAAGAGTTTATTGTGTAGTTCTATGTCGGAGGTGAAAATAGCCCCTCCTTCACCTGTATGAAATATTTTTGTAGCATGAAAACTACAGGTACTTACAGTACCATACTCAAAAATTGATTTTCCTTTATAGTTTACCCCGAAACAATGTGCAGCGTCATATATGATTTTTAAGTCGTATTTGTCAGCTATGTGCTCAATTTTTTCAACTTCGCAAGGATTTCCGAAGACATGTGTAGCAATGATTGCGACAGTTTTACTCGTAATTTTATCCTCTATTAATGCAGGATCTATATTAAAAGTATCTTTGTCAATGTCGGAAAATACAGGTGTGCAGCCTTCCCAAATGATGGAAGATGTTGTTGCAATATAACTAAACGGAGTAGTAATAATCTCTCCTTTAAGGTGTAAGGATTTAATAGCTAATTGCAATGGCAAGGTGCCATTGGTTGTGAGTATTATATTAGAAATATTGTACCGGGTTTTAATTTTGTTTTCTAATTCACAAACCAGTTCTCCTCTGTTTGTTATCCATTTTTTATCCCAAGATTTAGAAAGTATTCTTTGATAACTTTCTATTGGCGGTAAAAAGGTTTGAGTAACATGAATCATTAGAAGTATATAAATTAAATGTAGGAGCAAAGATACTTATTATATTGTTGCTACCCTGAAATATTATGTTTTGTCATGTTTTTTATATTAAATTTAATTAATTGAATTCCGTTTTTATGGTATCTTTATGTTAATATTTAAAAAGACGCAATGACGACAAAAAAAAACGACTATTCGATATTTTTATATTGGGAAAACAAAAAAGGATGTGTTCGACCTAACTATCTGGATAAGTGCTTGTTGACAATTAAAAAAAAACAATAGAAATGTCGTTTTGGTTACACCTGAGAATATCCATTCCTATATTCCAAAGAACAAAATTAGCTCTAAAATATGGAAATTGGACTTGATTGCACAGCGGTCCGATTATTTTAGGTATTTGTTAATTCATCATAATGGAGGATTATGGCTGGATTTTGATACGATTTGTTTAAAAAACCTAGATTCGGTCATAGCAAAACTAGAGAATTATGAATTGGCTTTTCAATCGGAACAATTTTTTGCTGGTAGAAAAGGAGTTTTTGAAGATGTAATTCTTGATATAGAACAAAAGATAGCTAAAAAGATGACCAAGAAATATTTGTATAAAATTTACCTCAAGAATTTTTTGAATACCTATTTAAACTTTTCCTATATGGAAGAAAAACTGCAAGTTAAACCTTTTGAATGGACGGAAATAGGTATAGATTGTGTGAGAAAGCATATTCACAAATACAATGTTCATTATATTGAACAAAGTACATGGAAAACAAAAATGAAATATAGTTGGGAGCCGCAAACCAATGTGTTAATGTTTTCTGAAAATATCACGACCGAAAATTTTTTAAATAAAGAACAACTCCTAGTGAAATTGTTTAATCACATGTACGATAAAGAAAAGAAGGAAAGTTTGGATGATAACAAAAACAACCTTTTTAATAAAATCGTTGCGATTGCTCTCGAGGGTGAATAGAGCATATATTTAAGGCACTTATTCTATTATCCTCCAACTTCTGAAAATTCAACTAATTAGAATAGGTGCCAAACATAATCGGTAACTCTTTGGGGTACTTGTTCTACAATCAATCCTTTTTACATTATGCAAGAAAGTGTCTTGAATTAATTTACTTTGTATGAATCCTGCCTCCTCCATAGAATATTTACTACAGGTTACTTTCTTTAGGAATCAAGAAATGAAGGTCATTATATATAGTATCACAATTATCTTGCTTATTGAATGGCGTCTATTCTTTCAGTTGCTCTTCTGTTTTATCGTAATGATATTTCATTATGATTAGTTATTAAACCATCTTGTTGTTGGGCTAAAACTAGTTCCATTCGAAGGGGATACTATAATTTGAGTGTTGCCAAATCCAACAATATCTGCTTTTTCATCACCTGTAACATCAACAACAGTTCTAACCGTAGTGTTGTTATCCCAACTGGCAAATCCGTTATTCCAAATAGTGGCGGCACCAAAACTACTTCCATTAGAAAGAGCAACAAGAACATCATCATTTCCAAATCCTACAATATCTGCTTTTCCGTCTCCATTGACATCAACAACAGTTCTAACCGTAGTGTTGTTATCCCAACCTGTAAATCCACTGCGCCATATTCTGGCAGTACCAAAGTTAATTCCATTAGAAAGAGCAACAAGAACATCGTCGTTGCCAAAACCAACAATATCTGCTTTCCCATCTCCATTAACGTCAGCAAGGGTTCTAACATGGGTAGATGTATTCCAACCTGTAAATCCATTGTGCCATATTCTGGCAGTACCAAAGCTATTTCCATTAGAAAGAGCAACAAGAACATCATCGTTTCCAAAACCAACAATATCTGCTTTCCCGTCTCCATTAACATCAACTACAGTTCTTAGCGTCGTATTGTTATTCCACCCGGTAAATCCACTACGCCATATTGAAGCTGTACCGAAGCTACTTCCATTAGAAAGAGCAACAAGAACATGGTCATTTCCAAAACCAACAATATCTGCTTTCCCATCTCCATTGACATCAACTACAGTTCTTACAGTAGTATTTTTATCCCAACCCGTAAATCCGTTGCGCCAAATAGAGGGTGTACTGAAACTGGTTCCGTTGGAAAGAGCAACAAGTACATCATCGTTTCCGAACCCTATTATATCTCCTTTCCCGTCACCATTGACATCGGCAACCGTTCTTACATGGTCCGTATTGTTCCAACCTGTAAATGGGGCATAGTAAGGGTAGGTGTTTTCCAAAGCGGTAATATCGTTGGAAGTAAACGGTCTGTCTGAATTGTTAGAACAAGCCAGCATCCAGGAATTGGCCTCGGGACCGGTAGGGGTGTTGCTTACATGGTTTGCGCCAACACCGGCATCGCCTTCATTATCGTCGCTTTTACAACTAAATCCACTATTCATAAAGTCGGTGTGTCTAAATCCTATGGCATGTCCAATTTCATGGGCAATAGCAGTTACGGCATCTGCCCTTGTTGAGTAACTGTTGTAATAATAAGTGTTTAAACCTATTGGAGAAGCGGGTATTCCGTTGCTGGGAAAACCGGCTGAATATCCTAATAGATACGATACTTCATAAAAACTTATTATAGAGATGTCTGCATCATTCTGGTTGTCGGTTCTTTCAAGACGCAATCCAATATCAACAGCATTGTAACGATTCAAGGCAGCATCGAACGAATTTTGCATATAGGTATCAAATACCGGATCCATAAAAATTTTGAGTGTTTGATTATTGGTAACCAGATTATTTGTAACATAATGCTTTACACCAGAAGTCTTGGCAGCTGGAGCATTAATATTTGTGCTGTTCTGGTTGGTGAGTTCGTCTATTTGCGCTTCGGTTAAATAGAGGTCGTATTCTACTATATAGCCGTCTTCAAACTCGTAAAAACCTTCCGAAGTATGGAAATTTAATCGTTCTAATTTTTCTTTTATTCGAACAATTTCTTGCTCCTTTTTAGTTTCCTCGTTATAGTGTTGCGAGTCGTCTTGACATGAGAACAAGGCGATAAGAGAAAACGTTACGGTGATTTGGGATAATTTCTTTGGAAACATAATAAACAATTTTTAAAAATTAACTAATGTTTTCAAAGAAAGCGATAGAAAAGCTATCAAACAACAATTTTACACAAAATAAAGTTGTATGTACCAATGCGTTAGGAGGTTGTTCTAACAAAATTCAGCTTTGATGTGCTTTTAACTAGGAAGGATGTATGTTCCTTATTTTGTGTGATACGATAAAATGTCTAGAATTTGGCTATCCCTCCAACTGTTGTAAATTCACTAAGTTACTGTAGGTTCCATTCATAGCAAGTAATTCTTCATGGGAACCTTGTTCTACAATCAATCCTTTTTTCATTACGACGATAAGATCTGCATTTTGAATAGTAGACAATCGGTGTGCAATGACCAATGAAGTTTTGTCTTTCATCATGTTTTCAATGGCATCTTGAACCAATTTTTCCGATTCCGTATCCAAAGCAGAAGTTGCTTCGTCTAATATCATAATAGGCGGATTTTTCATAACGGCTCTGGCAATGGCAATACGTTGTTTTTGTCCTCCAGACAACATACCGCCACCGTCTCCAACTGGACTTTCATATTGTTTTGGCTGGTCCATTATGAATTCATGCGCATTAGCAACTTTGGCTGCGGCTACAATTTTGTCATGACTAGGGGAGTCAATTCCTAACGAAATATTATTTGAAATACTATCGTTAAATAAAATGGAGTCTTGCGTAACAATACCCATTTGTTTTCTTAAAGAATGTGTCGTCAAATCTTTGATATTGATTCCATCGATACATATTTCTCCTTCATTCACATCCCAAAAACGAGTGATAAGATTTGCTAATGTAGATTTACCACTACCAGACTGCCCCACCAAAGCTATTTTCTTTCCTTTTGGAATGGTCAAAGAAAAGTTTTTCAGTACGTACTCATCGTCGTATTTAAAAGAAATATTTTTAAAACAAATTTCGTTTTCAAAAGTTTTGAGTTCAATGGAAGTCTCTGTGTCTTCCAATGGGTTTTTTGTGTCTAAAATTTCAATAACCCTTTCTGCCGCAGCATTTCCAATTTTAACAGCATTACTGGCCTTGGCAATCGCTTTGGCGGGTGTTAAAATATTATAGGCAAGTCCCATAAAGGCAATAAAAGTACCTGCTTTTAAACTTTCATCAATAAGCACCATTCTTCCACCAAACCACAACAATAAAGCGATGGTGGCAATCCCTAAAAATTCGCTCGTAGGAGAAGCCAACGCATTTCTTTGTGCAAGACGGTTGCTAAGGTTTTTTACTTTTGAGTTAAATGCTCCGTATTTGCTTCCAAAAAAACCTTCGGCGTTAAAGCCTTTCACAACTTTTAAACCGGTAATGGTCTCTTCAATAATACTTAACATCACCCCGCTTTGTTTAAACAGGACAGCCGATTGACTTTTTATTTTCTTGCTAATCAGAGAAATTATCCAACCTGATAAGGGAATAAATGTAAAGACAAATAACGATAGTTCAATACTTAGGTTGACCATAAAAATCAACGTAAAAATAATATTCAAGGGTTCTCTAATGATTACAATAGATAAGTTGAGAAAAGTTTCATTTATAGTACCAACATCTCCAGTGGCTCGCGAAATGATATCGCCTTTTCTCTTCGCAGAGAAGAAAGAAACAGGAAGACTAATTATTTTTTGATAAATCTCGTTACGCAAATCTTTAAGTACCGAATTCTTTAAGAACACCATAAAAAGCCCCGCAAAATATGCAAATAGGTTTTTCATAAAGAAAACAACAACAACACTTATAACCATATAGGTTAAAGTGCTCTCAGGACCAAAATTTTCTGTATTGACAGTAATTAAATAATTAAGATAATTTTCTAGGTATTCCTTGTCAATTTCTGTGTAACTTGAGAAGAGAGGTTTTGTATGAATTTTTTCACTATCCCCAAATAATACATTTAACATAGGTATCAGTGTTAAAAATGACAAAGCTGAAAACAGGGCGTACATCACATTTAAAAAGATACTGATAATACCCATCCATTTATAAGGTAAGGCGTAGGAAAGAAACCGTTTAAAATATTTCATTATTGTTTTGTTTCGAATGGATAGTTCTATGGGTTTGAAGTCGTGCTTTATACTATCTGGGCAAATATACGGTTTTTACCGCTGCTTGGTGTTTTTAGTGTATGTCACTTTTTGATAGTATGTACCAATAAAATAGCGCATTTCAGAATAAGAAATGCGCCATGAATCTATTAAAGATGTAAACCAGAAATGATACGTTGTATTTTAGCATCTAGCTCTTTTTCTGTTGCTTCTGAATTTTCAACAGTGTCCAAAGCCGTATTCACACTAAAGTAAAACTTAATTTTAGGTTCCGTTCCACTCGGTCTGGCGGCAACACGTGTTCCATTTTCAGTATAGAAAATCAATACGTTTGATTTTGGAAGATCGATCGTAGATTGCGAACCGTCGAGTAGATTTTTGCAAACAGAAGTGTCGTAGTCATAAGCAAAAGTCACCTTTTCTCCGTCAATTTCTTTTGGAGGGTTTTCTCTTAGGTCTACCATCATTTGTTGGATCTGTGCAGCACCGTCCATTCCTTTTTTGGTGATAGAAATTAAATGCTCTTTGTAGAAGTTATGTTTTGTGTATAATTCTAATAATTCTTTGTAGAAAGAAGTTCCGTTGGCTTTGGCATAGGTTGCAATTTCACAAGCCAATAGGGCAGAGGTAATGGCATCTTTGTCTCTAACGAAATCACCTACCATATAACCAAAACTCTCTTCGCCACCGCCAATGAAATCTAAATTGTCAAAATCTTTGATCATTTTAGCAATCCATTTAAAACCAGTCAGACAAACTTTACAAGCTACATCGTAACTTTCGGCTAATTTACCAACCATATCTGTAGAAACGATGGTAGTTCCTACAAACTGTTTTCCGTTGAGTTTTCCTTCCTTTTTCCATTTTTTAATTAAGAAATCGGTCATCACCACCATGGTCTGATTTCCATTTAACAACTTCATGTTACCTTCTAGGTCACGCACGGCAATTCCCAATCGGTCACTGTCAGGGTCGGTTCCAATAACAATATCGGCATTTACTTTATTGGCCAATTCGGTAGCCATTGCCAAGGCAGCTGGTTCTTCCGGGTTTGGAGAAGCTACCGTAGGAAAATCTCCGTTTGGTTCTCTTTGCTCTTCAACAATATGTACATTTTTATAGCCTGCTTTTTCAAAAGTTTCTGGCATGGCTGTGATAGAAGTTCCGTGAAGCGAGGTAAACACAATGGTCAATTCGTCTCTATTACTCAATTCCAATTGACCATTCGCAACACAGGCATCTGTAAAGGCGTTGTCTACTTCTTCACCAATATATTCCAATAAACCTGGGTTTTCATCGAATTTTACTTCAGAAAAATCCAATGCGTTTACTTCTGCAATGATGGCCCCGTCATGAGGTGGAACAATTTGCCCTCCATCATTCCAATACACTTTGTATCCGTTGTATTCCGGCGGGTTATGAGAAGCGGTTAAAACAATACCGGCATCACAATTCAAATGATTCACTGCAAACGATAGCGCAGGGGTGGTACGTAAACCTTCAAATAAAAACACTTTAATTCCGTTAGCAGTTAACACATCGGCAACCACTTTCGCCAAGGTGTCACTGTTGTGTCTACAATCGTAAGCAATGGCAACACTACATTGTTTGTTTGGAAATTGTTTTAGTAAATAATTCCCTAAACCTTGTGTCGCTTTTCCTAAGGTGTATTTGTTAATTCTATTAATACCTGCGCCCATCAATCCACGCATACCTCCAGTTCCAAATTCAAGATTTTTGTAGAAACTGTCATTTAAAACGTCAATATTGTTGTCTAAAAGTTCTTGTACTTCTTTTTGGGTGGTTTCATCAAAAACTGGACTTAACCATTTTTTTGCGTTTTCTTGTATGTTCTGTGAATTCATGTTCGTGATTTAATTTTTTTCAAAAATAAACTATTTGTAGCATTTTTTTACGAATACGTCTTGCGTTTTACTAAAACGGTTTCTTAAATTTCTTGTGAAATTTGGTAATTAGGAAGGTTCTTTTTAGTTCTTAAAATTAATTCTCCAATAAACCCAGCTAAAAAGAGCTGTGTTCCTAAAATCATTGTCGTTAATGCAATGTAAAACATAGGGGAGTCAGTTACTAAAGGTGCTGGTCTGTGGTAAACAAAAACGTTTAGGATTTTGGTAAGACCAATGCTGAAGGCTGCCATAAAACCAAAGACAAACATAAAAGTACCCAACAATCCAAATAGATGCATTGGTCGTTTTCCAAACTTACTCACAAACCAAATAGTCAGTAAATCTAAAAATCCGTTGATAAAGCGTTCCATTCCAAACTTGGTTTCTCCGTATTTTCTAGCCTGATGTTTGACAACTTGCTCTCCTATGTTTTCAAAACCTGCATTTTTTGCAAGTACTGGGATATAACGGTGCATTTCTCCTTGTACATCAATTGTTTTAATAACCTTATTGCTATATGCCTTTAAACCACAATTGAAATCATTCAATTGAATGCCTGATGTTTTTCTCGCTGCCCAATTAAAAAGCTTGGAGGGGATGTTTTTTCTGATTTTTGAATCATAACGCACCTTTTTCCAGCCACTTACCAAATCGAGTTGATCGACCGCAATGCGATTGTACAAAGCAGGAATTTCATCTGGAGCATCCTGTAAATCTGCGTCCATGGTAATGATTACATCTCCAACCACTTTTTTAAAGCCGGCGTTTAAGGCTTGAGATTTTCCGTAGTTTCTTGAAAATCGTAAAGCTTTTACATTAGCGTTTTTCGAAACAATTGCTTCGATAACTTCCCATGAATTATCTGTACTACCGTCGTCTATAAATAAAATTTCATACGAATAGGAATGTTCTTGCATCACGCTTACAATCCAATCATGTAACTCGTTTAAAGACTCCGCTTCATTTAGTAAAGGGATAACGATAGAAATTTGCATATTATTCCTGATTTTTGTTTTCGTTTATTTTGATAAAAATAACTGTGGTAATCGCAGAAATTACAAAACCTAAAAATGCCGAAAACACAATCCCAATGGCGGGAGTAATTAAAGAATTTGCGCCTTCTTTTAGTTTTTCGATTCGTTTGTCTATTTGTTCAGCTGTGAGTTCTCCAGAAGCTTCCATAGCTTGCCTTTGAACTTCTGCCATTTGGTTCATAAAGTCGGGTTCAATATAATTGCTGAATATATAATTGTAAAGCGATATCATGACCGCACTCAAAACGGTGATTCCAATACCTATTTTGATACCTTCACCAAAACTCAATGTATTGTGTTTTGAATAGGAGCGAATTCCCAGTACAGTAAAAACGATAATAAACAAAACGCTTACTAATCCTACGCCTTGGTTTTGAGCTAGGTGCAGGTCTTGAATATAAAGTACAACACTCATAGAAATGGAAAGCAATCCTAATAAAAAACCATAGTTTACGATTGTACTTTTACTCGCTGTTTTTGCGCTCATAATTTTAATTTTATATGGACAAATATACTTATTTCTAAGAAAGCACTATTTGTTTTTCTGCATTTCTTTAATGAGGTACAAAGGATTTTAGCGAATTTATATTGGGCTTTGATGTTTGTATAGGAATCGTGTATCTTTGCTGCTCAATAAAAAGATATAATTATGGCAGTAGTGCATAGCTCAAAAATAGAATTTGAAGTAGGATTGGATGAAAACAAGGTTCCTGAAAAAATTAAATGGAATGCTCAAGACGGTGGTGTGACCTCTGAAGAGACCAAGGCATTTATGCTCTCTGTGTGGGATGCAAAGAAGAAAGATACGCTTCGCATTGACCTGTGGACGAAAGACATGCCTGTAGATGAGATGAAACAATTCTTTCATCAAACTTTGGTTTCGATGAGTCAAACGTTTCAAAGAGCTACCAACGACGAGAAAATGGCAGCTACCATGATTGATTTTTGTGATTATTTTGCAGAGAAATTAGAGTTGAAGAAATAGTAATTAGGATACATAAAAAAACACCGTCTTTGTATAGGACGGTGTTTTTTTATAGCTTATGTTTTTGTTTATTTAAGTTCTAGCAATACGACATTTTCAACATGATGGGTTTGAGGAAACATGTCAACCGCTCTTGTGTTTACGACACGGTACTGTTCTTTCATCAGTGCCAAATCCCTAGCTTGCGTAGCTGAATTACAACTCACATATACGACTCTTTTAGGAGCAATATTTAATATTTGAGCAACCACTTTCTTGTGCATACCATCTCTAGGAGGGTCGGTAATAATTACATCTGGCTTACCGTGCTGTGCAATGAAGGTTTCAGTAAAGACCTCTTTCATGTCGCCCACGTAAAATTCCACATTGTCAATTTTATTGTGCGTTGCATTTCCTTTGGCATCTTCTATCGCTTCAGGAACAGATTCTACACCAATCACTTTTTTAGCTTTTTTTGCTACGAATTGAGCAATGGTTCCTGTACCAGTATAAAGATCGTACACCAACTCTTCTCCTGTCAGTCCAGCCAAATCTCGTGTAACTTTGTACAGTTCGTAGGCCTGTTTTGAGTTCGTTTGGTAAAAGGATTTTGCATTTATCTTAAATCGCAAACCTTCCATTTCTTCAAAAATATGGTCGCGTCCATTAAACAATACAATATCTTGATCATAAATAGAGTCGTTTCCTTTACTGTTTATGATGTATTGTAATGAGGTAATCTGTGGGAATTTTTCTAAAATATAATTGAGCAGCAATTCACGTTTTTCTTTATGTTCTTTAAAAAACTGAATGACCAACATGATTTCTCCAGTAGATACAATTCGTAACATCATAGTGCGTAACAAACCGTCTTGCTCACGTGGATTGTAAAATTCAATATTGTTTTCAATAGCAAATGCTTTAACGCTATTTCTTATTTCATTTGAAGGGTCTTCTTGAAGATAGCATTTTTCAACGTCTAGTATTTTATCCCACATTCCTGAAATGTGAAAACCCAAAGCGTTTTTGTTGTCAATTTCTTCAGTAGAATTGATTTCTTCATAGGTGAGCCAACGATTGCTGGAAAAAGAAAATTCCATTTTATTTCTATAGAAATAAGCTTCTTCACAACCTAAAATAGGACTTATGTTTTCAAGTTCTAGATGACCAATACGCTGTAAGTTTTGTACAACTTCTTTTTCTTTAAAGTGCAATTGGTCTTCATATTTCATATGTTGCCATTTGCAACCACCACAATGTTCAAAATGGGTACATTTTGGCGTGGCTCTTCTGTCTGAATATTTGTGGAATTTGATGGCACTTCCTTCAAAATAGGCTTTTCTTTTTCTACCCGTTTGGATATCAACAACATCACCAGGTATGGCATTTGTTAGAAAAATAACCCTGCCATCTGGAGCTTTTGCAACTGACTTTCCTCTGGCTCCTGCATCGATTACTTCTACGTTTTCAAAAATGTAATTTTTCTTTTTTCTTCCCATGCCGCAAAGATAGTGATAAGTGGGGAAGTAGAGAAGTTGGAAAGTGAAGAATTAAGAACCTTACCATGATAACAATCTACAAAAAGTATAAGGTGTCTTCGATATACGATTGTTGGTCAGTAAGTTGATGCTGTAGTTACTAGCAAGGTTCACTTTCTATAAGTTAGGATTCCAAAGGATTCAATTAATTCTATACTCCATAACTTCGATCCCAATCTTTCCATACTACCTCATATCCTTGAGATTGAATCATTTCTTTTATTTGTGCAGTGTTTCGCTCATCAGATATTTCAAATTGCTCTAAAGATTGTGGGTCCACAGCGTAACCACCAGGATTTGTTTTAGATTCAGCACTTATCGAGGTAATTCCAAGTTTGATGATGTTGTTTCTAAAAACCTCACTTTCCCGAGTCGACATTGACAATTCTACATCTTCATCTAACATGCGATAGGCACAAATGAGTTGTACCAAGTCGGCATCTGTCATGGCTACTTTTGGTTGTACTTCGCCTTGATGCGGCCTGAGTCTTGGAAATGAAATTGAATACTTGGTTTTCCAATAGGTTTTTTGAAGGTATTTGAGATGTAAGGCTGTATAAAAACTGTCTACGCGCCAATCTTCTAGACCAAACAAAGCGCCCAGTCCAATTTTATGAATCCCTGCTTTTCCTAATCTGTCAGGTGTGTCTAAGCGATAATCAAAATTAGATTTTTTTCCTTTTGGATGATGTGTTTTGTAAGTAGCTTTATGATACGTCTCTTGATACACTAAAACAGAGTACAACCCGGCTTCAATTAGTGCTTCATATTCGTTTTGATCAAGAGGTTGTACTTCAATGGTGATGTTTGAAAACTGTGAACGAATCAATTCTATGGCGTGTTTTAAATAGGAAACGCCAACAGTTCTATTCGCTTCACCTGTGACCAGTAGAATATGATCATACCCTAAGGATTTGATATGCGAAACTTCTTCTAAAATTTCTTTGTCACTAAGTGTTTTTCGCTTTATTTTATTAGTCATGCTAAACCCGCAATACGTACAAATATTCTGACATTCATTGGAAAGATACATGGGGATGTACATTTGAATAGTGTTGCCAAATCTCTTTTTTGTCAATGCCTGACTGCGTTGCGCCATTTGTTCAATAAATGGTTTAGCAGCAGGTGAAATGAGCACCTTGAAATCGTCTAAGTCAATTCTGTCTTTTCTAAGGGTAGCCACAACTTCATCTCTCGAAACAGCGTAAATGTCTTTTTCTAAAGAATCCCAATCGTATGTTTCAAATGTATGCTTAAAGGACATATTCTTTTTGTTTTTCGGGTATTAGTTGTTTAAAAATGATGTCAGAGGACTACTAGCCTCAGCGTGCGTTTTTATGGATGCCAATTTTGCATTGAATCCAATTCGCCCTGCTTGTACCGCCATTTTAAAGGCTATGGCCATTTCTACAGGATTCTGTGATACGGCAATTGCTGTGTTTACCAAAACGGCGTCCGCGCCTAACTCCATTGCATAGGCGGCATGAGAAGGACTTCCAATACCAGCATCTACTATTACTGGTACGTTGCTTTGTTCTATGATAATCTCTAAAAAGTCAGCTGTTTTTAGTCCTTTGTTTGTGCCTATGGGAGCGCCTAAAGGCATAACACATTGGGTTCCGACTTCTTCCAAGCGTTTACACAATACAGGGTCTGCATGGATATATGGCATAACAACAAAACCTAATTTTACCAATTCTTCCGCTGCCTTTAAAGTTTCTATAGGATCTGGTAAAAGGTATTTAGGGTCTGGATGGATTTCCAATTTAATCCAATTTGTTTCTAAGGCTTCTCTTGCGAGCTGAGCAGCAAAAATAGCTTCTTTGGCATTGCGAACTCCAGAAGTGTTTGGTAGTAAATTAATATGAGGTTTTTTAATGCTTTGTAACATTTTATCCTGTTCATTTTCAATGTCAACACGCTTTAAAGCCACCGTTATTAACTCACTTTCACTTGCCAAAAGTGCAGATGACATCAATTCGTTTGAACTAAACTTTCCAGTCCCTGTAAAGAGTCTTGAGTTAAATTCTTTGTCGGCTATTTTTAATATATCATTCATTTTTTTAGAAGTTAAGGACTGTAGAAGTTAAGGAGTTAAATTGGTACTTTGTTCCATGCTTCTATGTCTTATTATAGTTTGTTTTTAGTGTCATCTAACCTATATACCTGTTCATTCGTAGCAGGAGCCTTTAAGACGTTGTTGATTTTTGAAATGGAATTAAAGTCTTTTGTAATAGCTCCTGACATGGCAACGCCATGTATTCCTGTCATAATGATATCCAGTACATCTTCTTTTTCAATACCACCAATTGCAACGATAGGGGTGTCTGTTTTCAATTCTTCAAGTATGGTAAGGTAGCCATTGATACCTAAGACCGGACTTAAATTCTTTTTAGTTGTTGTGAAACGAAAAGGGCCAAGTCCAATATAATCTACATTTTTATTGATTAATGTTGTACAGTCTTGTAAAGTGTTAGCCGTACCTCCAATGATTTGCCAAGAGTACAAATGTTTTCTGGCTGTAGTTGGACAGCTGTCTGATTTTCCTAAATGAACACCATCTGCCTTTACCTCTTTGGCAATTTTATAGTGGTCATTGATAATCAATCTTGTTTGGAAATGTCCTGTGATTTCACGTGCTTCAATGGCAGCCTTTAAAATTTTCTTTTCGGAATAGTTTTTCAATCGCAGTTGCACCAATTCAGCGCCAGACTGACAAGCTTGCTGTATGTTTTCAAGATGCTCTTTTACGGTATCGCCTTGTGAGATGTAATGTAGTTTGTTTATCATTTTTTTAGAATTCAGTAATTAAGGAGTTAAGGAGTTCAGTAGGTTTAGGGCTTTTCGTTTGTTAAAATGCTTTTGCAATAACTATTTAATAATTTACTATCTTCTTTAGGAAACGACTTACTTAAGTTGTAAATTTCTAAAACAAATTGGTGGCCTTTTTGCCAAACGATTAAATCTTGAAATGTGTTCGTTTTTTTCATAGTGAATTATTCTTAACTCCTTCATTCTTAACTCCTAAATTGTTAATCCTTAAACATGCATGTGTTCCTAATAAAGAATCATGAGAATTTAAGAAGGTCTCGGTATATTGTTTTGTATGCATTGCAAGTTCTTCAAAATCAAGATTTTTGGCCAAGTTACAGGCTAGACTCGCTGACAAAACACAACCACTTCCGTGTTTTTTATGAATCTGCTCAGCTTTAGGAGGAATATTCAGCATCACAATACCACTATGATACAACTCATCCCAACCTCTTTTATCCGTTCTGTGTCCTCCTTTTAAATAGATGTTCGTTTTGCTTGCAATATGTTCAAGGGTATCTTCAATAGTTAATACAGGATATAAACTTTGGATTTCATCATAATTGGGTGTGATGATAAAACATTGTTTCCAAATTTTATCTAGCAACGCTTGGTTCTCTTTTGAATGAAAATCAAAACCAGCACTCGCTTTAAAAATGGGGTCAAGAACTATTTTAATTTCAGCGTTTAATTCATGAAGCTTATCTAATATAAGAGATAAATCCTTCCAACTTTGTACAATACCAATTTTGACAACTGAAATTTCAAAACGCTCAAAGAGTGTTTCTATTTGAGCTAATATGATATTCACATCCGTCCAAATACATTGCTTAAAGGCGATGTCATTTTGAACTGTTATTGCTGTGCAAACACTCAAACCATAAAGGCCATGTGCCTCAAATGTTTTGATATCTGAGGTGATACCGGCACCACTTGATGGATCGTGCCCTGCAATTGTAAGTATGTATGAATGGTCAGTCATTTATTATTGTTCGAAATAATTTTTTATCAATTGAAAATCTGTTACTGGTGTTCTACTATTCCATACACCTCCTAAAACGCCAACACCTTTATATCCTAATTGTTCAAACTGACTGAGGTT
Source organism: uncultured Flavobacteriaceae bacterium (assembly GCA_943789365.1). Taxonomy (GTDB): domain Bacteria; phylum Bacteroidota; class Bacteroidia; order Flavobacteriales; family Flavobacteriaceae; genus Flavicella. The sequence continues at coordinate 3,049,610 of CALSTV010000001.1, forward strand.
TTCGCTGGTAGCTCCACCCATACCAACAATAGTTTTTTCAATATGGTTTACGTCAAACCCGCGCCCCTCGTAACCATTTTTAGAAATAGAAGAAAAGACAGGACTTAGTAGATGATAATCAAATTCAAAACTACACTGTGCTAATTCTTCAGGTTCATGAAAAGACGAGCTAATTGTCTTGCCAAACATATTATTTAGTTTTGTAAAATAATCACTCGGTGTGTCTAGACAATCACGTCTTTTTTGTTCCTGAAAATGAATGCCTTTTAAATTGTATTCATTTACCAATTCATGGAAATAATGTACAACAATTCTATTGTGGTATTTGTTATCAATTTGATTCAAGTAATCACAATGTTCTTGATAGTTTAGATGCGGTTTTCGTAAATGATAATATGCTAAACCAGCTTCGAAAAGCTGATTTAGAATTGCTACTTCATTTTGCATTGTATGCTCAGGTGCTATTAAAACTATCATAATTAGAATTAATAATTACACAACCTTAATTTAGATTGCTAATTGACTTACAGATATACCTCTGAACCTTTCTCTTTGAACTCTTGAGATTTCTCCTCGAATCCTTTGGCAATAACTTCATTGTCTACGATTTCGTTATCAGCTGCAAAGTCACGAACTTCCTGAGATATTTTCATAGAACAGAATTTTGGTCCACACATAGAGCAGAAGTGAGCTACTTTTGCTCCTTGTGCTGGTAGCGTTTCATCGTGATATTCCAAAGCACGCTCCGGATCCAATCCTAAATTGAATTGGTCTTCCCAACGGAATTCAAATCGCGCCATACTTAAGGCATTGTCTCTGTGTTGAGACCCTGGGTGTCCTTTCGCTAAATCTGCGGCATGCGCGGCTAATTTATAGGTAACCACACCTACGCGAACATCTTCTTTATTTGGCAAGCCCAAATGTTCTTTTGGGGTTACATAACAAAGCATCGCACATCCGTACCAGCCAATCATGGCGGCACCAATACCCGAAGTAATATGGTCGTATCCGGGAGCAATGTCTGTGGTTAAAGGTCCTAAGGTGTAAAAAGGCGCTTCATCACAAACTTCAATTTGCTTTTCCATATTTTCTTTAATCATATGCATTGGCACATGACCTGGTCCTTCAATAAAACATTGTACTTCATGTTTGCGAGCAATTTGAGTCAATTCACCTAGCGTTTCTAACTCTGCAAATTGAGCTTCATCGTTGGCATCGGCAACAGAACCTGGACGCAAACCATCTCCCAATGAGAAAGCGACGTCATACGATTTTAAAATTTCACAGATCTCTTCGAAATGCGTGTATAAGAAACTTTCTTTGTGATGTGCCAAGCACCATTTTGCCATGATAGAACCACCACGAGAAACAATTCCAGTAACACGTTTTGCTGTCATTGGTACATAGCGTAACAATACACCGGCATGAATGGTAAAATAATCTACACCTTGCTCAGCTTGTTCAATTAAGGTATCTCTAAAGATTTCCCATGTAAGGTCTTCAGCCACTCCATTGACCTTTTCTAAAGCTTGATAGATTGGTACGGTTCCAATGGGAACAGGAGAATTACGGACAATCCATTCACGGGTTTCATGAATGTTTTCACCTGTAGATAAATCCATGATATTATCTGCACCCCAACGACATGCCCAAACGGCTTTTTCTACTTCTTCTTCAATGGAAGAAGTAACCGCTGAGTTTCCAATGTTTGCATTTATTTTTACCAAGAAGTTTCTACCTAATATCATAGGTTCTGCCTCAGGATGGTTTATGTTAGAAGGAATTACTGCACGTCCGCGTGCAACTTCTGAACGTACAAACTCAGGTGTTATTTTTTCAGGAATCGCAGCGCCAAAATGTTCACCTTTGTGCTGTTTTCTTATTTCTGTCATCTCATCGATTCGTTGGTTTTCACGAATAGCGATGTATTCCATTTCTGGTGTGATGATTCCTTTTTTAGCGTAGTGTAGTTGTGTTACGTTTTTTCCTTTTTTCGCTCGAAGTGGCTTCTTTATGAGAGAAAAACGCATATGATCTAAACTTTTATCATTCAAACGCTCGTTGCAATACTCTGATGAAAAACCATCGAGTTGCTCAACATCACCACGCTCTAGAATCCAGTCTTCACGTACTCTCTCAATTCCTTTGTGTATATTGATTTCCTTGTTAGGATCAGTATAAGGACCCGATGTATCGTAAACGGTAACAGGTTCATTAGGCGTTAGTTTTCCTGTCATGGAATCTTTGGAGTCGCTCAAAGAAATTTCACGCATTGCCACTTTAATTTGTGGATGGATTTTTCCTTCAACATAAATTTTCTTTGAATTTGGGAAGGGGTTTCTTGTGATCCCATCTTGCTTTGGTGCGGTGTCTTTTAGTTTCATGTCTTAACTTGTATTTGGTGATTACGAGCAAGTAAATAGGACTTGCAATTTATACTATGTTTTATATCTGTTTCAAAATTTAATACCTGAAATATCTTTGATTATCAATTGGTTACCCTCCTTGGGTTGCTTGAATTATTAAAATTTCATCGTTTTCTAGAAGCGTTTTTTGTCCCCAATGCTCTTTCGAAACAATTTCTTCATTAATTGCGACGGCAATTCCATTTTGGGTGTGTTCTAATGACAAAAGTAAATCTTCGATAGTCGAGTTATCTGAAATTTCTTTTTGTATGTTGTTTACGCGTATGTTCATTCTTATTACATTTAGCGAAAACTCAGGGTGGTTCTATGAAGATAAGATTTATATGATTACACATCAAACATAAATCTATACTGCTACTTTTTCCTACGTAAGTGCTAACTTATTCAGGTTCAAAGGGTAATTCTCAGTTCGCCTCTGGCAAACACCCCTAAAGTTTTCGTTACAAATATATTCTTTTTTTTGTTAGTTCTGCATTTTATATACGAGGAATTTGTAATACCTATATTGTGTTTTTTTTAGGAGAATTTATTCTGTATTTTAGGGACGAATTTAAAATAAGTGATACATGTCTATTTTGTCTAGAGTTTTTTTTGTGATTGTATGTTTAGTAATAAGTAAGACTACATGCAGGTCTCAAAATATTGATGTACAATTGGTGAAGAAACATTTGTACACATTGGCGGATGATGAAATGGAGGGTAGAAAAGCAGGAACGCCTGGCATCGAAAAAGCCGCTCAGTATATTGAAGGTGAATTTCAAAAGTTGGGATTAAAAACATTTCAGGACGCAGATAATTATCGTCAATCGTTTGAAAAAGAAGGGCTTGAGTTGTTTAATGTTGTTGGAGTACTTGAGGGGAAGGAAAAAAAAGATGAGTTTGTAGTGGTCTCCGCCCATTACGATCATTTGGGGATTTTGAAAGCAGTCAATGGCGATAGTATTGCCAATGGAGCAGATGATGACGCTTCAGGAGTTACCGCAGTATTAACCTTAGCAAAATATTTTAAAGATAAAGATAACAATGCGAGATCTATTGTTTTTGTGGCTTTTACCGCAGAAGAAAAGGGACTATGGGGGTCGAATTATTTTGGCACACAGGTCAATCCAGATGAAATTGTTGCGGGAATCAATATAGAAATGATAGGAAAAGATTCAAAATTTGGCCCGAAAACGGCTTTTTTAACAGGATTTGAACGTTCTGATTTTGGCGAAATTATTCAAAAGAATCTCAAAGGAACAGATTATAAATTGTTCCCAGACCCTTATAAGGAGTTTCAATTATTTTATAGGTCAGACAATGCTTCATTGGCCAGATTGGGTATTCCAGCACATACGTTTTCAACCTGTCCTATCGATAAAGATGTCTATTATCACACGGTAGATGATGAGGTAGAAACGTTAGACGTGGGGACTATTACCGAAACGATTAGAGCCATTGCCGTGGGTACAAGGTCTATAATTGATGGCTCGACAACGCCGTCAAGGTTATAAAAATTTAGGAATGAAAGTGTTTCGAATTATTGAGTGTTTTGAATCCCCCCTCTTTACTATCTTTTAGAATTAAGGTTTTGTAAGTTTTTATAAGTAAGGATGGAAAAATTTAATAGAATAAATTATGCAATAAGAGTAGCTTCTCTTTTTTACCTCCTTGGATTGTTGATGTCCTTTAAGTTGTGGTTGCCTGTGAGAGGATTTCCAAAAACCCCGGTGTTTTATGTGTTGAAAGAGCTATTGTTCGTAGAATATATTTGTTTTGTGCTACTGCTAGTTGCACTATTTTTGAACATCCTTAAACCTAGGAAGCTTTTTTCTATAGGTATTGTTTTATCTACTTTGTGGTTGGTGTTATTTGATCAATTGCGTTTGCAACCATGGGTATATATGTATTTTGTTTTTTTTGTGGTTTTTGTTGTTTTTCATTTAGATGAGGGCCATAAAAGAAAAAATAACAGTTTCTTGTTTTTAAGAATATTCATTATTGGTCAATACATTTGGGCTGGAATTCATAAATTCAACACGGCATTTATAGAAAAGATATATTTTAATATGGTGGGGTATTTTTTAGGAAACGATGCTTTGACGGAGTTTCCTGTTTTAATGGATATCGGGTATGCAATTCCTTTCCTTGAAATTAGTATTGGTCTGTCTCTCTTTCTTCCCAAGTTTCGGACCTATGCACTCGTATTCGCAACAATCATGCATTGTTTTATTTTATTGTATTTGAGTCCTTTCGTAAGTAATTGGAATTCGGTAGTGTACCCTTGGAATATTGCCATGATAGCGTTGAATTGGCTTGTGTTTTACAAGCAAGAAGATGCCGTATTTGCTGTTTTTAGTTCGAGGCTAAGGACCAAGGTATTTGCCGTTTCTTTTATCGTATTAGTTTATTGTTTACCCGTGTTGAGTTTTTTTGGGTACTGGGACCAATACCTTTCTTTTTCTTTGTATTCAGGGAAAATGGATAAAATGATTGTTTTGATGGATAAAAAGGTGACTAATAATTTATCTGAAACAGTCCAGCAGTATTGCGTGTCAGAGAAAAAATACGATAAGATAAATATAAATGATTGGTGTTATAAAGAACTGAATATTCCGATTGTTGCAGAAAGAAGAGTATTTAAGAAACTGGCAGCTAAGTTTTGTTATTATCAAAAATACGGGAAGGTATCTATTCGAGAATATCCATGGCAAAAAAAAGGAGAAAACTATATTTCTTTCAAATGTCCTACAGAGAACTAGGAATAAACTAATTGAGGTTTTTAACAAGAATTTGCTGCTAATTTTAGATTTCGTATCTTCATTCCTAGATTGCATATCAAATTTATTTTATGGCGTATAACGAATATTTAGCAGAACGAGTTGCGCGCTTTTTTACAGATTCAAAAACGCAATTTCGCGGAATGAAAATGATGGGAGGCTATTGTTTTATGGTGGAAGAAAAAATGTGTGTAGGGGTGGTTCGAGATGAATTGATGGCGAGAATTGGTACATATAATTACGAAGCAGCACTTCAAAAGGAAGGTTGCAAAGAAATGAATTTTACAGGACGAGCTATGAGGGGGTATGTGTTTCTAACGGAGGACGCTACGGATTTAGATACTGATTTGGAGTATTGGTTGCAATTAGCACTAGATTTTAACCCTTTGGCAAAAGCTTCAAAAAAAAGAAAATCAAAATTATAACCCCCGAAAACTATGAAATTTAAAAGGGCAGAATTGTTACATCGTGCAAAAGTGTTTTTATACAGCTTGATAGACATTGAGTACGAAGAAAAAACCATGCTGATTGAGGAAGTAGAAGAAGAAATCTTACTTCCAGATGGGTATTTAGAACGCTTTTCAATTCATCCGCTAGAAAGTGCAGCACAACTGAAAGGGAGAGAAGAAGCACTAATAAACTTACAAACCGCGTACGACAATTGGAAAATAACACATACGCCTCTTTTGGTTGTGGGTGATATAGGGGAGGGTACTAGTTCGTTGATGTATAGCAGTGCTTCTATCTATGAAAATTTGAAGTTTGTTGATTCTAATACCGCAATTCATTCGGAAGAAAAGTTGGTCTCTTTATTGAAAAAGGCTTTTGATTTAGATCAGACATACCCAAATGTAAACGCAATTAAAGATGATCTGTTAACAAAAGATCAAAATTATGTGGTTGTGTTTGAGAATATTGAAAGAATGTTCCTGCGTGAAATTAATGGATTTAGATTGATTGAGGAGTTTTTACTTTTCGTTCATAGAACCAAACTGCAAGTATATTGGATAGTGACAATCAATAAATACAGCAATTATTATTTGAGTAATGTAAAACTGTTTTCGTCAAATTTTTCTTCAACAATTCGATTGGCGCCTTTGGCAAATGAGCTGTTGAGAAAGGAAATAATTGAAAGAAATGAAGGCTTTAAATTGGTCTATTTAAAACCTAGAAAATTGACCAAAAAATTCAATAAGCAATTAAAGAAAGCCGAAAAAGAAGAACGACAAGAACTGTTGCAAGCAGAATTCGAGCGCTTGTTGTATTTATATGCTAAGGGAAATATTTCAAGAGCCATTAGTTTTGCCAAACTTTCAGCAATTCGTGTAAAAGATGATGTGATTTATTTAAAACCTTATCAACAAAAACCTATCGCTCATTTAACTTTGAACGAGTTGTTTTTGATAGAAGCATTGTTTCAGCATTCTAGATTGACCATATTGGAGTTCAATCGAATTCTTCGCAATACAAAGCGAGAAACTAGATTGGCAATTGAAAAATTACTTGAACAAAACCTCATCAATATTTATAGAGAAGATTTTGGACGCGTTGAATATGGTATAAACCTTGTCTATTTGGTGCCTCTTAAGCAGATGATACGCGAACGTTTGAATAGAAAATTTATGATATGAGAAAAATTAGTTTACTTTTTGTAAGTGTATGCTTTATAAGTAGTGCATTTGCTCAAGATATGGAAGCCGTGTCAGACGTTAAAAACAACGTTTCTGAAACCCTAACAATTGCTACTGAAATTGTTTCATTTACTAAGGTTCTTACCATTGTAGTCGTATTAATATTGGTTTGGGGGTTCAACAAACTACTGAATTGGTTTTTTAGTAATTTGGTTAAAAATTTCAATCGCTATCGTCTAAAGATTTTGCGAATTCAACCCATGGTAAATGTGTTGATTTGGATTTTGGCTATTTATACATTGATACTTACCTTGTTCAAGCCTTCGGCAGAAACCGTATATGCCTTGATGGGGTCTTCTGCACTTGCTTTAGGATTTGCGATGCAAGACATTCTCAAAAATGTTTTTGGGGGACTTTTAATTATTATTGATAGACCGTTCCAAATTGGGGATAAAATTGATGTTTCCGGAAAATATGGCGAAGTCGTAAAAATTGGTATCCGTAGTACAATCATTAACACAGCGGATGATAATTTAATTACCGTTCCAAATGGATCTATCATAAGTACCGGTATTTCTAATGCTAACTCTGGAGCCTTGGATTGTATGGTGGTCATAAAATTGTGGCTACCCATTAATATTGATGTAGAAAAGGTTCGTAAGATAGCTCATGAAGCAACCATTACCTCACGCTATTTAAACTACGACAGACCCGTATCAATACTGTTTTTTGATCATTTTGATAACCAGTCCGCCACACGACTTGAGATTCAAGCCTATGTTTTGGATACACGATATGAACGAACCTTTGAAGGAGATGTTACGGAAACAGCAAAAAAGGCATTCAGCTTAAGTGGAATTTATACAAACTAACAAATAGCCGAGAGCAAAGCAGTAAACAAGTGTTTTTTTTTGTTCAGAAAAATATTTTGGCTTGTAAGATTGTTACTGTTTCTAAGGAATTAGTACATTTACAAGATAGATACAAATCAAATGAAGATACATTTTATAGCCATTGGTGGTGCAGCTATGCACAATCTTGCTATGGCATTGCACGAAAAAGGATATGAGGTAACTGGAAGTGATGATACCATTTTTGAACCCTCTAAATCACGTTTGGAAAAACGGGGATTGCTACCCATCGAATTTGGTTGGTTTCCAGAAAAAATCACACATAGTTTGGATGCCATTGTATTGGGGATGCATGCTAAGGCCAACAATCCTGAATTGTTAAAGGCGAAAGAGCTCGGAGTAAAAATTTATTCCTATCCCGAATTTTTATACGAACAAGCAAAGGATAAAACGCGTGTAGTAATTGGCGGTTCTCATGGAAAAACAACCATTACTTCTATGATATTGCATGTGTTGAATTATTGCGAAATGGAAGTAGATTATATGGTAGGTGCCCAGTTAGAAGGCTTTGATACCATGGTACATTTAACTGAAGAAAATGAATTTATTATTTTAGAAGGTGATGAATATTTGTCATCTCCAATAGATTTGCGCCCTAAATTTCATTTGTATAAACCCAATATTGCTTTGTTAAGTGGTATTGCATGGGATCATATCAATGTATTCCCAACATTTGAAAATTACAAAGATCAGTTTCGAATTTTTACAGATTCATTGACCAACGGAGGTATTATGGTCTATAATGAAGAGGATCCTGAGGTTAAGAGTGTAGTAGAAGAAAGTACGCATACAATTAAACGATATCCGTACGCGACACCAAAATACCATATAAACAACGGTACAACCTATTTAGATACGCCAGATGGTGACATGCCACTAGAAATATTTGGAGATCACAACTTGCAGAATTTAGCAGGAGCCAAATGGATTTGCCAACATATTGGCATTGACGAAGAAGCGTTTTATGAGGCCATTGCAAGTTTTTCAGGTGCGAGTAAACGTTTAGAGAAAATAGCAGAAACACCAAATTCAGTTGTTTTTAAAGATTTCGCACATTCACCTTCAAAAGTAAAAGCGACCACTACAGCAGTGAAAAATCAATATTCGGAAAGAACGGTGCTCGCTTGTTTGGAATTACATACCTATAGCAGTTTGAATGCGGAGTTTTTACAAGAATATAAGGGAGCTTTGGACACGGCAGATAAAGCTGTTGTCTTTTACTCTCCAAATGCAGTTGCTATCAAACAATTGGAAGAGGTTTCTGGTGAACAGATAAAAAATGCCTTTCAGCGAGAAGATTTAATTGTATACACAGATCCCTCAGAATTTAAGGAATTCTTGTTTGCTCAAAATTTTGCCAATTCAGCTTTGCTTTTGATGAGTTCAGGGAATTATGGAGGACTCGATTTTGAGGAGTTAAAAACGAGGTTGTAAGAATTTTGTAGGTGAAGTTATGAATGTACGTACTTACTTTTTGTGTCTTTTTTTTCTGTCTATTTCCGTTTTTTCTCAAAAAAACACCACAGCAACTGAACAAGACATCGCCAGGGCGGGAGTACTCAAAGTACAATATCCAACGCAAGAAGTCATAGTCGAGGATAGTTTGGATGACGTGAAGTTTGGTTTCGATTCAGAAACGGCATGTGTGACCGTGTCCGAAAAACGTTCCAATAGGTTTTTGAGCTTGGCAGATGGGTGTCAATTTCAAGATTATGAGTTTTACGACGCACAATCTGAAATAACTTCTTTTAAAGTAATGTACAAGAATTACAAAAAGAAACGTGTAAACGTTGGTGATTCCTACTATAAAGATGAAGAACTCTTTCATAACGATGTTCGTGTAAAGTATACAAACTTGTATTTCCCCAACAAAGGATATCAATTGATAGCCGTAAAAGAGATTCAGTATAAGGACATAAAATACTTTCACCAACTTTATTTCAATCAATTTGCACCGGTTTCCCATAAAAAAATTCGTTTTGAAATACCCCATTGGTTAGAAGTTGAGTTGAAAGAAATGAACTTTGAAAATCAAAGAATACGAAAAGAAATTCAAGAAACCGAAACCAGCAAAATTTACACCTATACATTGGATAGTATCTCGGAGTTTTCTAATGAGAAAAATGTTCCTGGAGCTACCTACATATATCCACACATATTGTTGCTTCCAAAAGCGTATTCGAGAAATGGCGTTCGTACAGTGCTCTTTGAAGAACTGGACGATTTGTATACGTGGTATCGGTCTATTGTGAATCGCATGGACGATCCTAGAAAAAGTTATGTAGTAAAAACGCATGAGTTGATTGCAAATGCTAGGACAGATGAAGACAAAATAAAGGCTATATATTATTGGGTGCAAGACAATATTCGTTACATCGCTTTTGAAGATGGTATTGCGGGTTTTCAGCCTGATGAGGCGAGCAATGTATTCGATAAAAAGTATGGAGATTGTAAGGGAATGGCTAATTTAACCAAGCAAATGTTAAAGACGGCGGGCTTTGATGCACGGCTAACTTGGATAGGAACCAACAGAATTGCGTATGATTATTCGACCCCTTGTTTGGCGGTAGACAATCATATGATATGTACACTTGTACGAAATAATCAGTATTATTATTTGGACGCAACAGAAGGCTATAATGCATTTGGACATTATGGAGAACGCATTCAAGGGAGGCAAGTCTTGATTGAAAATGGAGAAAATTTTATTCTGGAACGCGTACCTGCTACCGCTGTGAATAAAAATTTGAGAGAAACGGTACATCAGCTGGTTGTTCAAAAAGATGATTTGATTGGCAGCGTTAAAAAGAAGGTGACCGGAGCAGAAAAGACAGATTTGTTTCACTATGCGGAGTACATTGCAGCGACAAACAGACAAGAATTTTTAGAAATGTATTTGATTGGAGATCCGTTGGTGTCACATGTTTCGAATCTTCAATACAGTGATTTGTATGAAAAAGAAGGAGCTATGTCGATGACTGCTGATGTGAAGTACAAAAATAAGGTCTCCTTCTTTGAGGATACCTTTTATATTGATCTCAATATAGAAAAAGAATTTTCTATGTTGGAGTTGGGTGATCGAAAGGTGCCCTATCAATTTGGACATGCATATGTGTCTAAAACGCGAACAGAACTGAGCTTGCCAAAAGGCTATGTTCCTGAGTCATTGCCCGAGGATATTTCAGTTGAGCATAAAAAGTTTTCTTTTGATTTGCATTTTTTTCAGACCAATGACAAGGTTGTTTATGAATGTATAGTGATCGTGAAAGAAGGGAGGATTGGAGTAGAAGACTTTTCCATATGGAATGGTGCTGTCAAGGAAATAAAAAAGAAATATGAAGAGCAATTGATTGTCAGAAAAGAGAAGTTATGAAAAATTATAGTTTGATTTTAATCGGATGGTTTACCTGTCTGATGGCTGCTGGGCAAAGTAAATACGAGCGAGAAGCACGTGAGTTGTTCTGGGGGGCGAGTGATACACAGAAAAACAATGTGGAGGTACCAGCAATGTGGAGCAACGAATCAGCCGTCATTTTGTATAAAAATGACTATTTCTATTTTCAAAAATCGGGTAAAAAAGTAAAGTATAGAACCGCTACGAGAAGACGGATAAAATTACTGGACAAGGTCAGTGTTTTGGAGTTTTCGGAGTTTGCATATCAAAAAGAGTTTTATTCTAGCAAGGGAAGCCCTAGCTTGTTTCAGAAAAAGGGAGAAACTGTTTTCGCTGTTAAGATTGTCAAGAGTGATGGAAAGGAAATAGAAGTTGATGTAAAAAAAGAAGCTGTGGTTGTCGATGGGGAAACCAAGATCGCCATTTCGAATTTAGAGATCGGTGATGTCATCGACTATTTTATATATGTAGTTGAGCCTTTTTCTTCAAAAGACGCGTTTGGTTTTGAGCCTGTGGAAACGGTTATTTCTCAACTGTATCCGATTGTTAGTTTTAAACTTTCATTAAAAACAGAAAAAGACTTTTTTGTAAACTTTAATTCTTTGAATGGAGCGCCTGAGTTGTTGCCGGTACCGACAGACACGAAAGGAGTGCGACACTACGAATTGACGGCGGATACAATCGATGCCTATGAAAATAAAAATTGGTTTTACCCACTGATTGAACTTCCAGCATATAAATTTCAAGTGTATTTTGCGAGATCGAGTAAATACGAAGCACAAGCGATGGCATTTCTTTCCGAAAAAGAAGAAATTATAAAAACACAGGTTTCCCAAGATGAAGTGCTGAAATTTTACGACGGGCGACTGCGCCCCTTTGGCGACCTTAGCGGGCTGAGAAAATATATGAAGAAAAAAGATTTTGCAAGTGACCAAGAAAAAGTGGCAGCAGCATTTTATTTTGTGAGGCATTATTATTACACCCGGTATATCGAGTTTTTTTATTTTTACAATAGATATTATTATGAGGTAATGTTTACGGGAAAGCGAAATTTAATTGAGTCAGAAAAAGACTTTTTGAAGCTGTTTACCGTGTTTTTAAAATCTGAGGATATTGATTATGATATTTTATTAGCAAAACCAATATACGATGGGACGCTGGATAATTTGCTCATAGAACGAAATTTAAGGAAAATTCTTAGAGTGAACCTTCCAGAACCAATGTATATTCAATGGAATGGCGAGCATACCACAATTAATGAAATTCCTACTGTTTTGGAAGGAATGCAGAATTATTGTTTGAGTGTTCATAATTACCTTATCGACACCATAAAAAAAGAGGTGTTACCCGATTCAAAACAAGAAGAAAATTATGAAAACAAGAACGTAACGGTCCAATGGTCCAAAGACTTTTCAGAAATACGGTTCGATGTCAAAAGAACATATCTGGGAGCCCTAAAAAAAGACTTTCAAAACGAGTGTTTGATCATGTCCGATTTTGTTTCTGACGAGTATATAAAATACGATACCGATACCTTGAGTAAAATAGGGCAATACAAGAGTCGAAAGCGAGAGATTGATGTTGAACTCAAGCGGGAAGTTGAGAATTTAAAGAAGCAACAAAAAACGTATCTTGAAAAAAGGGTCGCCTATGAATTGGGAGTTGAAACGGTAGATGGATATACATATGCAATACCTAAAACGGGGCGATTTCACAAGGATAGCACCTTGGTGTTTGAAGAGTCCTTTGTCGTAAAAGAAAAGTTTATTAAAAGAGCAGGACCCAACTATATTGTTGAGATTGGCTGTTTTATAGGACAGCAAATAGATTTTACGGAGAAAGAAAGAAATCGAAAGGAACACGTGTATTTGACTTCAAAACGTTCATTTGAAAATACAATATCCATGCCTATTCCAGAGGGGTACGAGCTTGTGGGCTTAGAAAAATTGAATCAAAGTGTTGCCAATGATATAGGGAGTTTTGAGAGCTCATTCCGAATTGAAGAAGGCAGTTTGTTGGTGGATACAAAGAAAATATATGAAAAGAAATTTGTTCCGAATGAACATTGGAACTCCATGCTTGATTTTCTGGATGCCGCCACGGAATTCTCTCGCGTGAAAATTATGTTAAAGAGAAAAGAGTAATGTTTCTCTTATGTCCATAAAAAAAAGAGCTCCCTAAGGAGCTCTTTATTTTTATGGATTAATTTTTGTTATCGTTTTACAACAGATTTAATAATAGTTTCATTGTCATTGATAATCTTAACAGTGTACACACCAGGGTTCATATATTTGTCACCCAGTTTTATGTACTTTTTGTATCCATCGGATGTGTATTGTTCGATAAGTTGACCAAAAGGATCAAAGAATTGAATTTGGCTTCCACTTTCAACATTATCTAACATGACTTTGAAGTACTTGGTACTTGGGTTTGGATAAATTTTGATTTCTCCGTCGCCATTTTTCTTGTCGTTATGATGGTCGTGATGTCCATGCCCTTTTTTGTCAGGAATTTCTAATGTAGTACAAGCGATAGTACTATTTCCTGAGGCATCCATTGCTTTTGCCAGCAAGGTCAATTCGTTACTATAGACTTTTTCAATCATTCCATTTTTAATATGTACTTTAAAATCTTTTGATTTTTCATGGTGCTTGATGACCTGCCCATTAGTAACTTCAAATCCACCACAGGCAATAACTTTGTCGAACATAGCTTGTGGGTCAAGCGCTGTGACATTGACAGTTTTTTTCTTCAGGTCTATATGAAAATGTTCGGCTTCAGCATACTTGTCATGGTCATGGTATTTATGTTTAGACCCTTTTTTACCTTTACTCTTTATGGTCTTAAACTTGGTCTTAAAGTCTGTGATATCAGGAATCGCAATCACTGCTTTAATGGTGTCAAGAGTACATTCGTCAATTCCTCCAAAATTCACCACATAGTAGTGTTTTTTTACTTTTCCTTTGTACATATGTGGTGTAAATGACAGGTCTATTGCTGGTGCAGTGATGTCAAACACAGAAACGATTGCAGTTGCAGTTGCTGTATTTCCACTACTGTCTGTTCCGGTCAAGATTACGGTATTCTCACCAATATCATCACAGTAGAAATCGTATCTGTCTAGTGATAATGAGCTCAATTCACAGTTGTCGTATGAGAAATTGTCAATATCGCTGATGTCGATACTGGCATAACCATTCTCATCCAGATTAACATTATGATTTAAGGTAAGTATGGTAGGCATTATAATGTCTTCGATAGTAACGATAGCAGTTCCAGTAGTACTATTGCCACTTGTGTCTGTAACCGTTAAGATTACTGAATTGTTTCCAATATCAGCGCAGCTGAATTCAGTTTTGCTAAGTGACATAGATTGTACACCACAGTTATCACTAGAGCCGTTGTCAATATCAATCAAATCGATACTGGCAAAACCGTTTTCATCGAGTTGAAGCGTTTGGTTTTGGGTTAGTACATTGGGATCTGTAGTGTCTACAACCGTTAGTGTTGCTGTAGCACTGTCATTTTCACCTGAAGGATCTGAAACTGTTAATGTAATGGTATGCACACCTACGGTAAACGGACCATTCGGACTTAAACTGTATGTGAGTGCATCTCCGTCAGGATCGTAGGAGCCATCATCTATGATATCACTTATGATACTTGCAGAGCAGTTTTCATCTACGGACACAGTGATGTGCTTGGCAGCTGCTACAGGTGGTTCATTACAACCGTTTTGTGTGTTGTCTGTTACTAAATCTGTAGTACCGGTATAGCCTCCTTGGCGTAATACACGACCCTCAGAATCTGTACCCACTGGTGAATTTCCAAGAATACCGTCATTATCATTATCTGAATGACCGGCTTCTACAGTATCCGGACATCCGTCGTTGTCTGAATCTGTATCAAAAGAATCTATAGTGCCATCGCCGTCTGTATCGCAATATGTGAAGAAATCGGCACCAAAAGCAAAGTTGACATAGTTTTCATAGGTTAAATAGTCAAAGGAAATACTGCTAAACGTTCCGTTCATTCGCGCTACCATATAGCCTTCACGTCCGGTAACCTGTGTAGATGAATTTTGAACAACATCTTTTGACCAAAGTATTTGTACAGGTGCGCTAAAGGTAATAGGTACGGCAATACCACTTTGTCCAATAGAAGAAAACACCAAAATAGGATTGGTCATGGGTTGGTCAAAAGTCAAGGTGTTTGAACTCGGATCAATATTCTGGATAGAGGTTTGATTCGGTACATTATAAGACCCGGGGAAAACGGAATGTGCAAAAATGTCTGATGTAGATCTAACGGCAACCGATGATGTATAGGTGTATCCAATACCATTAATGGTTCCCGTTGCTGTGTTGCCACTTAAGGTTGGTGGATTTGACCAATAAAAATTGGAATCAATACATTCATTTGTGTCTAAAATTCCATCATTATCATCATCTAAATCACAAGCATCTGAAACACCGTCACGGTCATTGTCTGGTCCTGATGCAATACTAATTATTGTCGAACCGGTAGTTGTACTTCCATTAGCATCTGTAACGGTTACACTGTAGTTTCCGGGGCGCAAATTAGATGCAGTGGCTGTTGTGTGTCCGTTGCTCCATGCATACGTATAAGGCGCTTGTCCGCCAGATATGCTTACAGTTGCACTACCATTTGCATTATACGTGCAACTTGCCTCTACGGTGTTAAAAGAAAGACTACTAATAGGAGCAACCTCCCCATTAACTTTTACCTGAGCTCCCGTCAGGTTGTTTCCTGTGGGGCAATCGTCAAACTGAACAATAACCAGTCTGTTTGTTTCTCCTGCTTTGGACAAAGATGCGTAGTTTGCGGTTACAGGCGTTTGTCCTAATTTAATTTGACCTATGAAGGTTCCTCCAGGATGGTTCGAATTAAAGATATAGGCACGCGCACCATCATCTGCTGCAGAAAATGTTACGTTAAGATCATTTACGATAAACCCGGAAGGTATATTGATAAATGTTTCGAAATACGTAAAGTCTAATTGGCGTTCACAATAAGATAAAATAGATGTTACAGCGTAGTGAATTTCTCCGTTTGCATTTGTAGGAGCAGCAATCCAACGACTGTCTGTTTCTGATGGTATATTGGCCTGAGAATAGGCCGCCGGATCACCATGATGACTGACAGAATAATTTATGGCTCCAACACCATAATGCATTTTCCATGGAGAAATCGTCACTTGTGAAAACACAAGATTACAAGTGAAAAAGAGAGCTATAAACAAGCTCAAGTTTTTAGTTGCGTTTAGCAATTTAATTTTTTTTGAAAGTAGTTTTGCAATCATAATTAGTAGTTTTAGGTTAGAAATTTGAATTTATTTCATGTCACTTTTAAGAAGTTGACATAAATACCTTTCCATTAGGGGGAGGACTAAAACTAAATTTGCACTAAATGCAATAAAAGATACTAATTAGGGGCGGGTAATACAGGTTTGTAATTAACACCGATGCTGAACAAATAGGGGAGGAGGAATAAAAGTTAATTTTGTGTAGTTAACTTTTTCAATTTCGAGTAAATATACTAAAAAAGTAGAAGAGTACAAAACTAATTTGCAGAACAACAGTGTGTTATGTTGTTTTATGTTAGTACGGATAAAGGAAAGTATTTCTTTTTTGAGATAGCAGTTCGCTTTTTGTCTTAGGTTTCAGAGTGACGTGGATGTGTATTCAAATTAGAGATAGGTATTTTTATGATTTAAGAAACAGCGTTAGAACCGCTTCCCAAACCCAACACCAATAGAGGCAGTATTAAAACTGTTGATACGAAAATCGTGAAAAATGGTAGGGGCTACATCCCAATCGTCTCCGATTTCAATTTCATACTCCAATCCCAGTCGAATCACCGCTAAGTTTTTGTGTTTTTCGAATTCGATTCCTGCACCCAATACGAGTACCCATCCTTTATGAAAATTGTGGAGTACATCTAGGGTCGTAACAAAAGGAAATTCTCTTTCTATGGTCGACATATGACCGTCTTCTACCTCAAAAGTTTCCAATTCCAAATCATTGTGAAAACCAAAACCCCATTTATGACTGAACCAATATTCTACATCAAAACCAAAGGAAGGAACTAAGGAGAGTCTTTTTCCTTCGCTTGTCGCTTTTGGAATATAGGTGTGACTCAAAACAGGACTCATTCTAAAATGATTTTCAAACGGCTCGTGTGCCTTGTGTTCTTCGCTATGGTGTTCCTGCGCATAGCCATTATAAGACATTAAATACAGTGAGTTTATAAAAAGAAGAAAGAGGTAATTATATTTCATTTTATCATGTTTTAAATTTGTACTGTTGGCAAAATTAGGAGGCTGATTTGAATGATAGTATGATATTCCTTAGCTTTTCTTCCAGAAAAAAGGCGTGAATAAAATCAATACCGTAAAGAGTTCTAACCTGCCAATAAGCATCAAAAAAGAACAAAACAATTTAGCTGCATTCGATAAATGTGAATAATTGTCTACGGGTCCCAGTGAACCAAGTGCAGGCCCTACATTTCCTAATGAGGAGGCTGCCGCTCCTATTGCCGAATTAAAATCCAGTCCCAAAAATGTCAAAATAATCGCACTTGTAATAAAAATGAGCATGTAAAGGACAAAAAACGAAAGAATATTAAAGACAATTATTCTCGAAATTCCTTTGTCATCGTATCGTACAGGGATAATTGCATTGGGATGTAATAGTTTTTTAAACTCCAAAATACTATTCTTAATCATAATAATATGTCGTACGATTTTTACGCCACCACTGGTAGAACCTGCGGAGCCGCCTATAAGAAAGAGAGAAAAGATAAGCATTGTGGCCAAAGAGTTCCATGTGGTATAATCGGCACTTACAAAACCGGTTGTTGTCAAGATAGCAATCACTTGAAAACCTGCATGTCTAAAAGCGCTTTCAAAATCGCCCCAAGGTTTTGTGTGGGACACTGAGCTTGTTAGATTTGGATCTTGGAACCAATAGATCATTCCAGTAATCACTAAAGTGAGTCCAAGTGCTCCGAAGAAATAATATTTAAACTCTTCATTTTGAAACACTTTTTGCACTTTACCTTTAAGGGCAAAATAGGTCAATATAAAATTAGTACCTGCAATAAACATAAACGCAATTACGATATATTGAATAACAGGCATATGGTTCCAATGTGCCATACTGGCATTTTTTGTTGAAAAGCCACCAGTACTCATAGTTGCCATGGCGTGATTGATAGCGTCAAACCAACTCATTCCAGCAAACTTTAACAATAGAAATTCGGTGAGTGTTAAAGAAACATATATTAACCAAAGGCGCTTTGCCGTTTCGGTAATTCTGGGATGCATTTTGTCTGTTGATGGACCAGGTGCTTCGGCCATGAACAATTGCATACCACCAATCCCAAGTAGTGGTAAGATAGCTACGGTAAGTACAATAATTCCCATACCACCAATCCAATGCGTGGCACTTCTCCAAAACAAAATACCTTTCGGAAGTGCCTCAATGTCGTTGATGATAGAAGCACCTGTGGTAGAATACCCAGAAATAGTTTCAAAAATGGCATCTACAAAATTTGGTATGGTTCCTGTAAACAAATAAGGAAGGGCGCCGGTCAATGTCAGTGCAAACCATCCGAGTGTAACAATAATATAACCTTCTCTTTTTTGAAGTGTTTTTGGTGCGTTTCGGTTAAAAAACCACATGAAGAAGCCTAAGGAAATGGTTAGTGTTCCTGCTGCGACAATTTGCATGGTTGCAGCTTCGTTATGATACCAACTAAAAGGAGCCGATAGTAACATGAAAAAACCGTTCAGTAAAGCGGTTAGCCCTAAAAAACTGACGATTATTTTTGTGTTTAATCCATGCATATTTTAATTGTTAAAAAGCTTTTCTACTTCTCCAATAGCTTCGGGCAGACAAAATACAATGGCCCTGTCACCGGGTTGAATTTGAAAATCTCCAAAGGTCATCAGCGCTTCTCCCTTTCGAACGACTCCACCAAAAACAGCCTTTTTTGTAAGTTTGATGTCCTTTATTGGGTGTTGTGTTACTTTTGTATTTCTTCTCACAAAAAACTCCAATACTTCCGCATCTACATTGTGGAGGTTGGCGAGTGCCAATACTTTTCCTTTTCGTACATGTTTGAAAATTGCCGAGGCCGCCAACAGTTTTTTGTTGATTAAGGTGTCAATACCAATGGTTTGAGAAATGTTGATATAGTCCATGTTCTCGACCAGTGCAATGGTTTTTTTTACGCCTTTCGACTTGGCAACTAGACAAGACATGATATTTGTTTCAGAATTTCCAGTAACAGCTACGAAGGCATCCATTTTTGAAATAGCTTCCTCTTCCAGTAATTCAACATTTCTACCGTCACCTTGAATAATTAAGGTGTCACATAGTGAATCTGCCAATTCAAATGCCTTATCGCGTTTGTTTTCGATAAGTTTTACATTAAAATTATTGTCACAGAGCGATTTTGCTGCCTTTTGACCAATTTTACTACCACCTAAAATCATAACATCTTTGATTCCAATTTTTTGCTTGCCAATAAGTTTGTAGATTTTGTCAACGGCATGTTGGGGTACTGAAAAATAGACTTGGTCGTGATGTTTGAATACTGTATTTCCTCTTGGGATAATGGTTTCTACCTGATTTTCTCTTTTTAAAGAAATGGTAATAAAATCAATATCAGAAAATGTTTCCTTTGCCTCCTGAACTGTTTTGTCAACCAATGGCGATTTGGAAGAGAGTCGTGCGCCGAGTATGTTTATAGCTCCTTTTTCGAATTCAATTTTGTCATTAAAAACGGATTCATTCAGAAGGGTTTCTATTTCTTTAGACGCCAAATATTCAGGAGAAATCATATAATCAATTCCAACTTCGACAAAATTGATTTCTTTGGTTGTTAAAAATTCGGTGTTCGAAATTCGAGCAATTGTTTTCTTGACCCCCAGTTTTTTGCTGAGTGCTGCGATTGTTAAGTTTGTATTTTGAGATTCGGTAACGGCTAAAATTAAATCTGCATTTGCGATACCAACATCTTTTAAAGACGATAGAGAAGTTGCATCTCCTTTTAAGGTTATTACATCTAAATGGTCGTCAATATATTTTAGCTTCTTAGCATCGGAATCAATTACATAGGTGTCTTTAGATTCGTTTGATAGTAACTTAGCCAAGTGGAAACCTACGTCTCCTGCACCGGCAATAATAATTTTCATCTCTGTGAATTTTATACAAATATACTAACTATTGAAAACATAGGAGGGGTATTCGTTTTATAATTGAAATATAGTAGGCAGTACAATGCTTTATTTTGCCATTCAGAATGTGTATATTTGGTTAAAAAGTTATGAAAAAGGAAAACCAATCTTTGTCAATAAAGAATTGGCAATCAAAAGATCAACCTAGAGAACGGCTGATCGATAATGGTAAAGAGACTTTGTCAAATGCAGAATTAATTGCTGTTCAAATTAGGAGTGGCTCCAAGAGGGAAAGTGCTGTTACCTTAGCAAAAAAAATATTGGCACATTATGGTAATAACCTAGGAGACTTGGCAGAATTGTCTGCCGCACAATTATGTGCCTTCAAAGGGATTGGTGAGGCGAAGGCTGTAGCTATTATTTCGGCGTTAGAATTGGGTAGAAGATGCCGGTTTGAACAATCAAACGAAAAACCTATTGTAAAAAGCAGTCAGCAAAGTTTTAAATTGTTACATCCTAGAATTGGTGGATTAAAACACGAAGAGTTTTGGGTAATGTACCTAAGTAATTCGAACAAGGTGTTGCAAATTACACAGATAAGCAAGGGAGGATTAACAGGCACAGTGGTCGATATTCGTTTGGTAATTGCAAAAGCCCTTGAATTAAGGGCCATTGGACTTATTTTGGCACATAATCACCCTTCTGGAAATCTAAAACCTAGCAATGCAGACAAAAGAATAACGGAAAAGTTAGTACAAGCTGCACAAACATTAGATTTAAGAATATTAGACCATTTAATACTGACAGAAAAAGACTATTTTAGCTTTGCAGATGAATCCATTTTATAAACAGGATTCATTACTATATTTAATTTTTTATGTTTTTGAATTTTCAAAAAAAACTGACATATTTTGTTGAACAGTGGCCTTTGGTTTCTTTAATTTTTACATCACTATTCGCACATTTAATTTTTGTTTTGGTTTTAGGAGTGCAACCTCATCACCATGCAGATTCAACAGATTATATTAGGTTAGCAGAACGTCTTTTGTCATTTGATTTTCAGCATTATGAATTTGAGTGGACACCAGGATACCCCCTCTTAATTGGGCTTTCTGGTATGAATTTTCAGTTGTTGGTTTTTTTTCAGTTTATTTTGAATTTGTCATCTGTACTGCTATTATTTAAGGTTTCAGAATTACTTTTTTCCAGGGCTGTTTCGTTCTTAATCTCATTAGCACCTGTTTTGATTATCAATTTCTATTTCTACGAACAATCCGTTCTCACAGAAACATTTTCTTTGTTTTTATTTATGAGTATTGTCTATTTGTTTTGTGTAAAGGAGCATACTTCGAGAATTATGTTTTATATAGGCCTGCTTTGCAGTTTGTTAATGTTTACAAGAACTATGTTTTTGTATTTATCTCCTTTGGTTGCCCTTTGTTACGTGTATGAAAATAGAGCAAACTCTTTAGGTTTTATAGTTAAACGTACAATGCTATTACTGGGGCCAACTATTATAGCGTTTGTGTTTTGGTGTTCTGTGAACAAACATCATACAGGAAATTTTTCTTTAACACCTTATTTTGGTATCAATTTGGCGCAAACAACCGTTGGATTTTTCGATAGATATCAGGGAGATCATATGGAAATCAAAGCAATATATATGAAACATATATTGAATTACGAGACTTTGGAAGACAAACATATAAAGAATGCTATTTGGGCCAGTTATGATGAGTTATTGCTAAAAACAGGGATGACATTACCTGAATTGTCAAAAGTATTGGGAAAAATGTCTGTAGAATTGATACTTGACAATCCATGGTTGTATCTTAAACAGGTTGGGATATCCTATACAGATTTTTGGAGAAATGATTTGTATTGGCTGAAGCACCTTGACAATGATTTTTTAAACGCTGGTTTTATTTTGTGGAGGAGAGCGGGTAAAGGGATTCAGCTGGTTTTGAATCTGTTGTTTTTCTTGGCTACTTTTTATTATGGATATCTCTTGGTTTTTAAAAGAGAAAAAATTGTAAGAACGATTGTTTTTATAATCCTGTCTGTTCAAGCTGCAGCCTTACTTCAGGCTATGGTTATTTATGGAGATAATTCTAGATTTTCATTTCCTTTTTACCCTTTTATTACATTAATAGCTGTATATTTCGTACTGGATTTATGTAAATTTCAAAAATTAAAACGCTCGAATACCTAGTTGCGATGATGCTAATATATACTCATAAAATAACACCAAGACTTACTTACATTTTTCGTCATATTTTCGTGCGGATATTGAATGTACCAGTAGATTTTACTTCTAAGATAGAAGTGTTTGTCGCATACAATGGTTTGAAAATGAATTATTCAAAGGTGCCATTAGGAAACGAATTATTTGTAAGGTCGCATGATTTGTTATTCGAACAAGGAATTAATGATGTGGATATCACAATATCAAACTGGGAAGCGGATGTACCTTGTTTTTTTAATGCTGGAAAGAAATCGGCAATCCCTTATGATATTTTTGCGGCAAGTTTTTACTTAATAAGTAGGTATGAAGAGTATTTACCTCATGTTCAAGACCAACATGAGCGCTTTTCGGTTCAAGAGAGTTTAGCTTTTCAACACAAGTTTTTAAAGAAGCCTGTTATTGATATTTGGAGTTATAAGTTTTTAGAGGTGTTGCAACAAAAATTTCCAAACTATGAGTTTGTACCTCGTCAATACAATTACATTAGCACTTTCGATGTAAACCAAGCTTTTATATATCGTTCGAGAGGAATCGTTCGAACTATTGGAGGGTTTATCAATGATTTTTTTACGCTGCAATGGTCGGCAGTAATAGATAGAATACTTGTTCTTTTTAAGCTCCGAAAAGATCCATATGATACTTATGATAAGATTGTAGAAATTAAAAAAAGTCATGGTGTTGAGACGGTTTTGTTTTTTTTAATTTCAAGCGTAAGTACCTTCGATAATAATATTTCGATCACTAAGAACAATTTTAGACTGCTCATAAAATCTATGTCGGATTACGTAAAAATTGGTTTGGGAGCATCCTATTTTACGATGAAAAAAGAAGATCTTTTAAAAAAAGAAACGAAAAAACTCGCCTCAATAATAAATACCCCAGTTTGTAGGTCGAGACAGCATATGCTTAGAAATCATTTGCCAGAAACTTATCAAAATTTGATAGATTTAGAAATTGACGAAGAGTATTCCATGGGGTATTCATCTCATTTAGGCTTTAGAGCAGGTACCTGTACTCCGTTTTATTTCTATGATTTAGACTTTGAGATTCAGACTCCTTTAAAAATTATTCCCTTTGCGGTATCGGATACCGTATTGAATACAGAATTAAAACTTTCTTATAAACAGGCAGTACTGCAAGTCCTAGATATGTGCAATGAGGTGAAAAAAGTGAATGGAACTTTCTCAACCCTATTTCATAATGAATTATTAAGTGATTATGGTATTTGGAAAGGTTGGAGTGGTTTTTATGAAGACGTGGTTGAGTTGGCAAAAGAACAGTCCTAATGAAACGTAGTGTCGCTAATTCGTTCGTACGTGCACAATCTTGAAATAACGGTTTGCATTATGTTGTCTTTGTTTCGATGTTTGTGTTTTTCACGACATACAAAACCCGGTTTTTACTGTTTGTGTTGATGCGGGCAATATATTCTCCAATTATACCTATAGAAATTAATTGAATCCCGCCAATAAATGACGATGAAATAATTAGCGATGTCCACCCGGTAACTGTCTTTTTTAGGAAAAAATGACTGAATAAGGAAAAGAGGATGACCAGAAATGAGATAAAAGAAATAAAGAATCCCATGCGACTGACAAACAATAAAGGTTTGTCTGAAAAACTAGTAATTGCATCTAAGGCAAGGCGAATCATTTTGCTGTAGGAATAACCAGAAGTACCCGATTTTCTAGGGTCTCGATCAAAGCCCACGGCACTTTGAGAAAAACCCAACCAAGCGATCTGACCTCTTAAAAATTTGTTTTGTTCAGACATTTCATTTAAGGCAATCACTACTTTTTTATCGATCAATCTAAAATCACCGGAATCCAACGGAATGGAAAAAGAAGTCAACCTTTCTAAGACTCTGTAAAAAAGTTTGGCGCTTAATTTTTTTAGATAAGACTCACCTTTTCTTTCATTACGCTTTGCATAGACAACATCAAATCCTTCTTTATAACGTTCGTATAGCTTTGAAATGAGTTCAGGTGGATCTTGCAAATCACCATCCATAATTACGGTACATTTTGCATGTGATTTTTCTAATCCTGCAGAAACCGCTATTTGATGTCCAAAATTTCTATTAAAGTTTATGTAAAAAACCTTGGGGTCTAATTTCGAAATTTGTAAAATTTTCTGTTCAGCCCCATCATCGCTGCCGTCATTGACAAAAATAACTTCATAGTGACTACTTATCTCATTGATTGTTTTCGTAAGTCGTTCGTAGAGTTCATTTATATTTGATTCCTCATTATATATAGGAATGACTACAGATATGTCTTTTAGATTTTTCATAATATGATTTTCCAATTCAAGTACAAGATACTTATTTTAGTGATGTCGTTTAGCAGTTTTATAAATATTGAAATAGGCATTACTCCAAGCAAGGTAATAGTCGTTTCTGTCTAAGAAATTAAAGAGCATTTCGGTTTTAGCACTGTCTATATTGTAAGTATTGTCGGGGTCGGTTGTTAAATAATCAGGTGTTGGATTTGAAAAATAAAATGTCGTTTCGAATTTCTGAGCCACGACCACCGGATAGCTGTTAATTTTTTTTTCTGCTTGCTGTAGTTTCTTTTTAAATGAAATGCTGTCATAGATCCAAACCCATGGATTATACATATATGGTCTTGTTTCTGTTAAGAAATGCAACATAGGTGTTTTGTCGAAAACGAGCAGATAATCATTTGGTTGAACATGTTTGTTTAGTTCGAATAGAACATTGTTAATAATGGTGGCACGGCGCTGTTTTGTATAAACCCCCTTGGCGAGTTTAGATTCTATCGCATATGTTTTTTCTAACCGACTTCCCGGGTCAAAATAGGAAGCATTTGAAATTTGATAAGCCTTGGTAGCTAGAAATGCAGTACAGAAAATTAGTGTCAATATTTTAAAAGAATCTTTTTTTATTGTAATAGCTTTATGTGTCGATAAAGAATTTACGGAAAACGAAACATCCCCTAAATTGTAGAGCCAGAAACCGTAAAAGGGCAGTGAAAGCCATAGGCACATATAACCGCTACTCGAAACACCTCCGCCGCTACCGATGGGTAGCACTATGAGTACTAGTAAGCCGATAAAGGCCAATGTTCTTGTGAGTTCATTGTACTTGCTATGGAAAAGAGTAACCAAAGAACCTATTAGTCCAATGGCATAAATAAAATGAATTTTAGGTTTTTTAAAGAAGTGGACAAAAATTAAAAAGCATAAAATGCATAAGGCTATTTTAAGGTAGTTGTTTTTCGACAGGTAATTATAAAAGACTACAAATAAAGAACTTAAAATACAGAGAAAAATACCTTGTTGCAGTATAGTTTTTACATCATAAAAATAAATATAAAGTAGGGAAAATACATTATGAGAGCTCCCTTCTGTACTTCCCAGATCAAAAAGAGAAAGCAAAGCACTCTTTAAAATGTCGAGATGATTCAAAGTCAATAATAGCATTAAAATAAATCCGAAGCCCAAAATGGCGCCTAGTACATAAATCAAAACAGGTTTGAACGAGCTTTTAAAGGAATGAGACTTTATGAAATGGTAAAATACAATGGAAAGCACTAATGCAAATAACGTAATATTTGTGATACGTGAAAATACATTAATACTGGTTATTGCACCGAAAAGCAATATAAAATACAGGTTTTTAGTTTTGAGGTATTTGGTAAAAAAATAAATACTTGTAAGTAGTAATACCTCTGTTAAATAGTTGTGGTAATAGGTTAGGAAGCCAAAATTATTAATAAATAAAAGCATTAGACAAGCACAGATTGCGAGACGCTTTGGTATTGCATTTTTTAGGATTTGGTAGGCAATAAAAAACTTTAAAGTATTGATGATGACCGTAAAAAACCGAAACCATAAAACACCGCCTTTAGGAAAGAGTTCATACCATATACCCCCAACGACTCCAGACAAATAGTAAACAAAATTATATTCAACGGAAGATGGTGCGTGAAATATCTGCTGATAAAAAGTAAGGACAAAACCGTCGTCGCATACATCAAATCCTTGAATGCCTACTACCAATTGAATAAAAATGATGGCAATTAGAACAAGGCTAAAGTCGTTTTTTTTAGAGGAATTTAAATCAATCATTAGGGTCTTTGGTTAGTGAATCAAATATATGAATTTATAGGTTAATAAAGTTTAATACCTTAGTTTTGTGATTGTAAATTATAGAAGCATGGTAAAATACTTGGATCCTAGATCGATACTTAATTTTTCTTTTTTATATACTAGTTATCAATATATAGTTGGAGGGATTCGCGCCAGAAGATTGTTTGTTGAAAATGACGTCAATGTTAAGACTGGAGATCGTGTTTTGGATATCGGTTGTGGACCGGGAGATATATTAAAATTTTTGCCGGAAGTAGAATATGTCGGGATTGATGTCGATGCAAACTATATAGATACTGCAAAAAAGAAGTACCCCCAACATACTTTTTATTGTACAGGAGTCGAAGCTTTCGATACAGAAACTCTTGGATTGTTTGATGTCGTAGTGTCTTCTGGAGTTGTGCATCATTTGGATGATAAACAAGCATTTGATCTCTTTTCGATAGCGAAAAAAGCATTGAAAGAATCAGGGAAACTTATCACCTTTGATGGCTGTTATATAGAGCAGCAAAACTCGATTTCCAGAAAATTCTTAGAAATGGATAGAGGTAAATTTGTGCGGAACGAAAAAGAATACAAACAATTGGCACAAAAGCATTTTGACTCGGTTTCAACTAAAATAGATGAAACGTATTTCCATATTCCATACACCAGTATTATAATGACCTGCAACAATTAAATCATTGCTGTTATCAAGTGTAATAGGATTGGTTTTAACAAAATGTACGAATTCTGAATAAGAGCATTATGCGCATACTATTAATAGGAGAATATAGCCGTTTACACAACTCTTTAAAAGAAGGGTTAGAACAACTAGGGCATACGGTTTTGCTTATTGGTACGGGAGACGGTTTTAAAAAGTTTCCTGTTGATATAGACATTCAATCGCGTTTATTCGAAAAGTGGCTTTTGAGGAAGGGCAGGGTACTATTGTATAGATTGTTTGGTATCGATTTATGTAGTATCGAAAGAGGACTGCGTTTCTATTGGGCTGAGCGCAATTTAGAAAGCTTTGATGTTGTCCAGTTGATTAATGAAAACGCCATTCAAGCAAGTAATTATTTTGAAATATTTCTTGTGAAAAGACTTCGAAGAAAACATAAAAAACTATTTCTACTTTCTTGCGGAACAGATTTTATAAGCGTTTCATACGCCTATCAAAAGAAATTAAAATATTCAATGTTTACCCCGTATTTTGAAGGCTTAGTTAAAAATGAACTTCGCTATACCTATATTTTGAAGAAGATAAACCGCTCTAACAAAAGGTTGCATTCGTTTTTATTTCAACAGATAGATGGTGTTATTGCTTCAGATTTAGATTATCATATTCCCTTGAAAGGAAATAAGAAGTACAAAGGACTCATTCCTAATCCTGTAAATATAAGTCGATTCGACTTTGAAGCCCACGATGTATCGAATAAAATTATAATATTTCATGGGATTAATTCGGCTAATTATTTTTCAAAAGGGAATTATATTTTCGAAAAAGCCTTAAAAATCATTGAAGAAAAACATGGAGATCGGGTAGCAGTTATTACCACTAGAGATATGCCTTATACCGATTATATCGAGGCTTATGCACAATGTGATATCTTAATGGATCAAGTATTTAGTTATGATCAAGGCTACAACGCATTGGAAAGTATGGCCAGGGGCAAAGTAGTTTTCACGGGAGCAGAACAAGAGTTTTTAGATTTTTATCACTTAAACAAAAATCAGGTTTGTATCAATGCTTTGCCAGATATTGATAGTATTGTACAAGAGCTAGAACTGTTGATTCTTGAGCCAACTAAAATACTTGACATCGGAAAAGCGGCTAGGAATTTTGTTATAGAAAACCACCAGTATGTCGACATAGCTAAAAGGTACATAAACGTTTGGCAATTCGTAGACAGCCAATAGTATCACAAAGTTTTTTTTATTAAGGATTCTTTTGAAAATTTGAATTGTCTTTTAATAGTCCATTGCGACAGGCAAAATACACATAACCCGCAATAAGAAGATGTTCGACGAATACGAAATAGGTAACTATATGTTTGCCGTGATATGACAACAGATTAATGGCGTTCTGCTGCGAGGCTTGAAATATAGGAAAGTGATCGATTGGATTCTCCATATCAATATGTGGAATTGCCCAAAATACTCTAAAAATAAGCACCGTGGTAATGGATATTGGAATCCATATTATTTTACTGTTTTCAATGGCTAAACACTTTTCCAGTGCCAGTCCTATGGGAATCAAAGTTAATGGAGTAAACCACATAAAAAAACGTTCGGTATCGCCACCGGTAAACCAACAAATGGCAAGTCCAACAACCGTTAAAACAATATGCTCATGATGCTCGGAGAAGTAACGCTTCGTGGTTTTCCAAAAAATAAATATCAAAATAACTGCCGGGCCAAACGAATTGAACATTCCATTTATATACTCAAAAATTGATTTGTCATTTATCCAGCCGATCAAGGCATAAACAAAACTAAAATAAGGATCGGAAGGCGTTCCAATTTTGTGTGTGGCCACAATCGCAAGAAGCCCCAAAACCAAGGAGCAAAGAAACCAAAGAGCCCCTTTGATTAATTTTCGAAAATCGATAAAAAAAAGTTTGTTCTTGTCAAATGGCCGTTCCTTGAACAGCAATCCCAGGCTAAACACAATTAAAAACTCTCTAAAGAAAACTCCAATAAAAACCAAGCAACAAAATATCAGTGCGTGCAGTTGCTTTTTGCTTTTTATAAAATTGTTTAATTGAATTAAAAGCAATAGGACAAAGACAAAGGCCATAGGATCACAGGTCGATGGTGAGTATTGGATTTGTCGCAAATAAAAGCTCCAATGCGTCATCAAAATGAGAGTTAGAATCAGGGCAGTACGTTTCTTTTTTAAAAATAAGGAAAGCCAATAAAAGAGCAATAAACAGCCAGCCAAAGTTGCGATTGCATTTACAATTTGAAAATTAGTAAGAATATCAAAAGGCAATTGTGAAGCTAGAAAAGGAGTTCCGAGTCGATATACAAACGGAGCCCTGGTCGAAACAGGAAGATCATCATGAAGCTGGGAGGCAATTGCATAATAGGTTTTTCCATCATAACCCTGACCGCCAGCCATTGCAATTCTGTGCTGAAAATTCGCATTGAGCCAAAGCCCCAAACAAAATACAATTGTAACTACCCAATACGGTTGTTTCTCTAAAATTCGCTCCATAAAATATAACTGCTGTGATTTGTAGAATCAAAGATATCATTTTTAAAAATACAGGACTTCTAAGAATCGGATAAAAAATCAATTCACGGACTCTGATCTGAAAAGAACAATATTTCATAGCTTTTTATACTTAAAATGTTATTTTTACAAGACTTAAATCGCCATCATTGATAGAAATAAAAAAATACAACATAGAAGACAAGTCTGTTTGGGATGCCTTCATTCCGAATTCAAAGAATGCAACCTTTTTATTTTATCGCGATTTTATAGAATATCACAAGGATCGGTTTGAAGATTATTCTCTATTGTTCTATAGCAAAGGAAAACTAGTAGGGCTGCTTCCTGCAAATAGAAGCGCTACGCATGTATACACGCATCAGGGCTTAACCTATGGAGGCTTATTGGTTTTTGCCACGCTCAAAATGAATATGTATTTAGATATGTATAAGACGCTGATGGAATATTTGTTAGCCGAAGGGGTTACTGGTTTCTTTGTAAAACCAACACCGAGTATCTATGAGCAATGTCCAAGCGGAGAATTTGATTACCTCCAATTTTTGATGCAGGCGAAGTTGGTGAAAAGGGATGTAGCATCTGTTATTGAGCTTTCTAACAAAATTCCGTTGTCAAAACTTCGTAAGAGAGGGATTCAAAAAGCCGAAAAGCATCATTTAGTTGTAAAAGAAGTGTCTGATTTTACATCGTTTTGGAAACAGATTTTGACACCCAACTTACAAAAAACTCATGGTGTATCGCCAGTTCATTCTCTGAATGAGATCCATTTACTAAAGTCAAAATTCCCCAAAAACATTAGGCAGTTTAATGTCTGTTTAGGGAGTGATGTCATTGGTGGAACAACTATTTTTGAAACTGAAACGGTAGCACATGCGCAATACATTTCTATGTCGAAAGACTACGATAAGTTTGGAGGCTTAGATTTCCTTTTTCATCATTTAATCACTAGCGTCTTCTCTGAAAAAAAATATTTTGACTTTGGTATTTCTAACGAGCAGCGCGGTTTAAAAATAAACGAAGGTCTGTTGGCATGGAAAGAAGGGTTTGGGGCGCGAACAAAAACCTATTCGATGTACGAAATTAATCCTGCGAACGTTCACCTTTTATCAAATGTATTGATATGATTCCTTTTTTAGATGTAAAACAGTGCAACAAACGATTTGAAGCGGATTTTCAAAACGAATTTCAGTCCTTTTTAAATTCGGGACATTATATTTTGGGGACTAAATTGAAGCAATTCGAACAAGAATATGCAAGTTACTGTGGTGTTGCCCATTGTATTGGTGTGGGTAACGGTTTAGAAGCCATTCAACTCATATTTGCGGCCTACATAGAACTTGGTGTTTTGGCAGTTGGAGATGAGGTAATGGTACCAGCAAACACGTATATAGCTTCTGTTTTGGCCATTCAAAAAACAGGATTGGTTCCCGTACTTATAGAACCCAGTCTATATGATTATACCATAGATGTAGAACAAATAAGAACCAAGATAACCGGAAAAACGAAAGCCATTCTTACAGTCCATTTATACGGGCAGCTATCGCCAATAGCTCAGTTGCAAAGCATAGCGAAACAACACAATTTACTGTTAATTGAAGATGCTGCTCAGGCACACGGAGCTCGTAATGAATTAGGAGCGGCAGGTTCCTTTGGTGATGCTGCCGCATTTAGTTTTTACCCGAGTAAAAATTTAGGTGCTTTGGGTGATGGAGGAGCCATTACAACGAATAACACACAATTGGCTACTACTATTTCAGCATTGAGGAACTACGGTTCTGCAAAAAAATACGTGCACACCCTTAAAGGAGGTAATTCTAGACTCGATGAATTGCAAGCTGCTTTTCTCTCTGTGAAACTTAAAAAACTCGACGAAGATAATGCTTATCGTCAATCTCTGGCGAACTACTACGACACGCATATTCAAAATAAGAAATTGATATTGCCAAATCGAACGACTGAAGGCACTCACGTGTATTACGCCTATGTGCTTCGTTGTGATACAAGAGATCACTTACAGGCGTATTTGAAAAAAAACCAGGTACAAACGGTTATACATTATCCTATTGCTTTACACAAACAAGAAGCTTTGAGAGAACATAATCAATTATCTTTACCGTTGACTGAATTGTTGGCAAATCAAGTCTTGAGTATTCCTGTTAGCCCGGTACAAAGTATGGATGTTACTCAGAAAATTATTGACCTGTTGAATTCCTATTAGATGAAATTACCCGCTAGTGTCAAAAACAATTTGCTGTTAAAAATCACCTCTGTCAACTCCTTGGCGGTACTGTTAAAGATGTTGGTCACCTTTGTTACGCAAAAGGTAATTGCGGTGGTATTAGGTCCTTCCGGTGTTGCCCAAATTGGAAATTTCAAAAACCTATTGCCCATGGTAGAGTCTCTATCTACTGTGGGGGTTTTTAACGGTGTGGTAAAGTATGTAGCCGAACACAAAGAAACACCGAATGAGCTGCAAAAATTGTTTTCAACCGCTTTTGTTTTTTTGATTTTTGGAAGTTTGCTAGTGTGTTTGCTACTGTTCTTTGGAGCTCCCTACCTTAATGATTGGGTATTTGGGAATAACTATGATTTTGTTTTTGTGTTTAGAGTTTTGGCAATTGCAACACCGTTTATCGCATTGTCATCATTATTGAATGCGGTAATAAACGGACTTTCTAAATACAAGGTGTTTTTAAAAATAAGTATTTATGTATCGGTTTTTACGGCAATATTAGTCATTATACTGGTATATGTCAATGCATTGGATGGTGCCTTATTTGCCATGGCGATTGCCCCGGTATTTCATTTATTGTTCTTTGGATACCTCTATTTAAAAGTATTAAAACCCTATTTGAATTTTAAACAGCTTTCGTTTCAAATACCCTACGCGAATCAATTGGTAGTCTATATCATAATGGCGTTTTTATCCATAGTTCTTTCTGGATTTGTAGATATTAAACTGAGAACTTTTTTGATTCAGGAAATTGACGTTGTCGATGCCGGAAATTGGACCGGAATGACAAACATATCAAATCAATATTTTACGTTGGTATCTGCCGTGTTTTCACTGTATGTACTTCCTAAGTTTGCTACCATAAAAACAAGCACTCAATTTCGATTGGAGGTACTTACGATTTATAAAACCTTATTGCCTTTATTCTTTATAGGTTGTGTGCTGGTTTATGTATGTCGAGAATGGATTATTTTAATAGTGCAATCTCCTGAGTTTTTAGGAATGAAACCCCTGTTTAAATGGCAACTTTTGGGAGATTTTGTAAAAATTGCAAGTTTAATAATAGCATATCAGTTTTTAGCCAAAGGCTTATTAAAAGAATTTGTAATTACTGAAATTATATCTTTAGTGCTTTTTTACGGTCTTTCAGTAACGTTTATTAATGATCTTGGCGCGGAAGGAATTGTTTTGGCACATTTCATTCGCTATGTACTTTATTATTTTATAGTTGTTTTTGCACTTCGGAAACACTTGTTCGGAGATCGGGAATTACCTGAGTAAACAAAGACCATGAAAAGATTCATAAAGGGCTAGTCATGCATGATATTTTCTTTAAGGGATAGAGGCATTGACTGATTATTTTAGTAGCTTTGGAAATAGATTGAAGGATCGAGTTTAAAAATAAAAATGACGGGTATGTCGCATTCAAACATGACAAGAAATACAGTAGCTGATTTACGGATAATGGAGGTGCCTCAAATTAAAGACACACGAGGGAATTTGGCTGTGGTGGAGGCAGAGACTATTCCTTTTGAAATTAAAAGAGTGTATTACTTATATGATGTGCCATCAGATTCGTTTAGAGGTGGGCATGCACATAAGAAGTTACAGCAGTTTTTAATTCCTTTAAGCGGTAGTTTTGATGTAGTGACGAAAGACGGTTTTGGAAACGAAAAGACATTCATGTTAAACAAACCGAATAAAGCATTGCTAATTGTTCCTGGAATATGGAGAGAATTGACAAACTTTTCGTCTGGAGCTGTTTGTTTGGTGTTGGCTTCTACCAAATACTCCGAAGAAGATTATATTAGAGACTTGAATAGTTTTATAGATTATAAAAACAAAAAGCAATGAAATATATAAAGTACATAATTACTGTGATGCTCTTTGCTGTGCAGTTAACTGGAGCTCAAAAAACAATTCATAACTACGCATATGTAATTATCCCTGAGCAATTTTCATTTCAAAAATCGGCCAATCAATACCAATTGAATGCACTGGTTAAATTTTTGTTAGAGAAAGAAGATGTGGTTTGTTTTATGGATAACGAGAAAATTCCACAAAAATACCTTATGATTGATTGTGGAGGTCTTAAATTGAAATACCATAAAGAAGCAAATATGTTTAAGACCAAGTTGTGGTTCGAACTCTTAGACTGTGGAAATGAAGTAGTGTTTACAAGTGAAGAAGGTGTGAGTAGAGAAAAGGACTACAAAAATGCATATCACGAAAGTATAAGAGCTTCCATGGAGAGTTTTAAGGCTTTATCCTATAACTATGTTCCGGCTGAAGCAGCTGCGCTACCAATAGCAGAAGCCATAATGACGGTTGAAAACGACATTACAACCTATACAAATGGTAACGGTTTCGCAATAGATGTAAAGGCTTCCGGAGGGAGTTATGTTGGACATGTTAAGAAGAGCCCAACCCTCGATTATGTTGAAGGTGACCTGATTTGTAAATTAATTCAAACATCACTACCAAATGTATATAAAGTACAATGGAAAGATGCTTACGGAAACTTTATCAATACCATTGGATATTTCGACGAATCTGGCAATTTAAAAATTGATTTCACGAGCACATCAGGAATTCAGGTGATGACATTCCTAAAATAATTTTTAGTAATTGTATTTGTCTTTCCAACGCGCTTTTAAAGTGTTTCTAAAATCTTGCTCTCTGGCATTGTTACCTGGTTCATAGAATTTTGTGTTTTCAATTTCCTTTGGAAGAAATTCTTGAGCCACAAAATTGTTCTCATAACTGTGTGCGTACTTGTAATTTTTACCGTAATCTAAGTCCTTCATCAATTTTGTTGGTGCATTTCTTAAATGTAGAGGAACAGATAAATCGCCGGTACTTCTTACCGTTTCTAAAGCCGTGTTTATGGCCATATAAGAACTGTTGCTTTTTGGAGAATTTGCTAAATAGACAGCGCATTGACTCAATACAATTCTAGATTCAGGGTATCCAATAGTTGCCACCGCCTGAAAGGTTGAATTTGCCATAATCAATGCAGTTGGATTTGCATTACCAATATCTTCAGAGGCCGCAATGAGTAGCCGTCTAGCAATAAACTTTACATCTTCTCCACCTTCAATCATTCTGGCCAACCAATACACAGCAGCATTCGGATCGCTACCTCGAATCGATTTGATAAAGGCAGAAACAATATCGTAATGCTGCTCACCCGTTTTATCATATCGAACCGTGTTTTTTTGAACCTTACTAAGCACCAGTTCATTCGTAATTTTTACAGGCGACTCTTCCGAGCTGGCAACCAATTCGAAAACGTTTAACAACTTTCGAGCATCGCCACTCGATACTTGAATCAAGGCATCTGTCTCTACTAGGCTGATGTTTTTAGATTTAATGAAAGGATCTATCTCCATAGCCCTATGCAATAGGTCTATTAGATCTGTTTTGTCGAAAGAATTCAGAATATAAACCTGACATCTAGAAAGTAGTGCAGGAATCACCTCAAAACTTGGGTTTTCTGTAGTCGCTCCAATCAAAGTAACCCAACCTTTCTCAACAGCAGCCAACAACGAATCTTGTTGAGATTTGCTAAAACGATGAATTTCATCAATAAATAGAATTGGGTTTTTTACAGTAAATAAGCCACCACTTTGTCGTGCCTTGTCCAAAACATCACGAATGTCTTTTACACCAGAATTTATGGCGCTCAAAGTATAAAATGGACGCTCAGATTCTTGAGCAATAATATTGGCTAAAGTCGTTTTTCCTATTCCTGGCGGTCCCCATAAAATAAGGGAAGGAATGATGCCTTTTTTAATATGTTCCGTAAGTATACCCGTTTTTCCAACCAAATGTTGTTGGCTAATATAGTCTTCTAACGTTTTTGGACGGATACGTTCTGCTAATGGCTCATTCATAAAGTAAAAATACAAATTTTAAGAGCACTGCATTACATAATAAACTTTAAATTAGCAATCAAAACGAAAACCGAGTTTATTTTATTTATGGAGACTTTTAAGTATTCGAAATATATGTTTAGAGTACCCTTGTGTGTTGTGTTTTGCATGTGGTTTGTTTACTGGATAGAAATAAAATTCGGTTATAATTTCACAGCGTACGGCGTGTATCCAAGAACACTTGGTGGTCTAAAAGGGATCTTGTTTTCACCATTTATCCATGGAGATACAAGGCATCTTTTTAACAATAGTATCCCCGTTTTTGTATTTCTATTGTTGCTCTTTTACTTTTACCAAAGTATTTCAT
The DNA here is from genome assembly GCA_943789365.1 of uncultured Flavobacteriaceae bacterium. Taxonomy (GTDB): domain Bacteria; phylum Bacteroidota; class Bacteroidia; order Flavobacteriales; family Flavobacteriaceae; genus Flavicella. The sequence continues at coordinate 3,085,986 of CALSTV010000001.1, forward strand.
TTTCAGTGTTGCTGTTTGGAAGTCTAATATCAGGTGTACTCACATGGATCATTGGAAAAGAAGCCTACCATATTGGAATGAGTGGAGTGGTGTACCTGCTTTTTAGTTTTATCTTTTTTAGTGGTGTTTTTAGGAAACACTTTCGACTCATAGCCGTATCCTTGATTGTAATATTTCTGTATGGAAGTATGTTTTGGTATATTTTCCCAGTTGAAAAAGGAGTTTCTTGGGAAGGCCATTTGTCAGGTTTGTTAACAGGATTGTTATTTGCCATCCTGTATAAAAATAAGGGACCACAACAAAAAGCCTATACATTTACACAAACCGAATTTGATTTACTTTTCGATGCAAACGGAAATTTCAACCCTCCACAAAGAGAAGAGGCCGAAGATCAAGAAATCCTTGAATAAAATACAAAAAGGCCTATGTTAGAAAGCTACTTTTGTAAGCAAATTCTTTTCAAAAGGCTCAATAAACTTTTTAAAAACTAATTTATTTTCTTGATATAACCAGGAATAGTTTGCGTTTTAGTCTTTCCTTTAATCACAGCCAAATAAGGCATTACATTTCCTGTAGGTTGTCCGTATTCCACCAAAATGCCACCTTTTGAATTTACATTGATTTGAAAAGAATTCAAATGCATTTTAGATTTGTCAAAAGTCAAAATATACGAACAATCATTCAACCATTTAACTTTGGCAAACAGCGTGTCGCCTTTAGGTGAAATTTGTTGTTGTAAATTTTCGGTTCTGATTACTTTTTGTGCATTTGCAAAAGTACTGTCGTTAGCAATTAAAAAGGTGCCTGTTTTAAAATCAGTACAGCTCATTTTCTTTTCACAAGATAACCATATGGCAGCCAACAAAATTGAGAAAGCTAAAATTGAATGCTTCATTTACTTAGGGGTATAAATATTTTTGTTAAATATACGTAAAACGTTTGTAGTAACAACAGTTGATGTCAATTCTTTTTGAGGCGCATCAACGTTTGGCGGCAACGACCAATTCTATTTTGTCTAATGCGGTTTGCGTGGTGAACATTCCGTAATCGATTGTAACTTTGTTTTTCTCAATTTTATCAATAATACCACAGGCTTTTCCATCTATCAAACGAACCTTATCGTTTACTTTAAATTTATATGCCGCTTTTTCTTTAGCAATTTTCTTTGCAACAATTGCTTTTTCTTTTCGAACCTCTTTTACTTTTTCTAGAATTTCGGTTTCAACTTTTTGAAGAGCGACTTCCTTATTTTTCTTAACTTCTTTTTCCTTCTTCTTTTCCGTTTTGTTCTTTTTTACGGGAGGATGCAGCTTAAGGTGTTTTGTCTTTTCAATAAGAACCCATTTATTAAATTCGGCAAAAAGTTCTTTTTTATTATTAGTTTGAAAGTATTTAGATAACAATTCGTTTGACTTTCTCCCAAAAGAGAGCATCTTTTGATTTTTATCATAAAGCTCTTGAAAACTAGAAAGTTTCTCCTGTATCTTTAATTCTTTATCTGAAAGATTTTGAGTTTGTCGTTTTGCTTTGTCTTGTTCGTCTTCAAGTGCCTTTGAATTTCGTTGTAAGACATTTCTTTCTTTCTGAAGTTTTGAAATCGTTTTGTCCAAACGAATTTTTTCTCCTTCTACTTTCTTTTTTGCTCTATTGATGAGACTAAAGGGAATACCATTTTTTTGAGCTACTTCAAAAGTAAACGAACTACCCGCCTGACCAATATGAAGTTTAAACAAAGGCTCTAAAGTCTTTTCGTTGAATTGCATATTTGCATTGCTCACATTTTCCAATTCGTTTGCCAGCACTTTCAGATTTGAATAATGGGTTGTAATCACGCCAAAAGCTTTTTTATCATAGAACTCTTCGAGAAATATTTCGGCCAAAGCACCTCCTAACTCTGGATCACTACCTGTACCAAACTCGTCAATTAAAAACAATGAATTATCGTTACATCGCTTTAAAAAACCACGCATGTTTTTTAAACGGTAACTATAAGTACTTAGTTGATTCTCAATAGACTGGTTGTCTCCAATATCCGAAAGTATAGTGTCGAAAAAATGAGTTTCACTTTTTTCGTCTACAGGAATTAACAGTCCACTTTGCAACATAAGTTGCAACAAGCCGATTGTTTTTAAAGTAATACTTTTCCCTCCTGCATTGGGGCCAGAAATCACAATTATTTGCTGCTTTTCACTCAATTCTAAAGTTTGAGGAATTACTGGTAAATTGGCAGCTTTGTTTTTCTCCAAAAGGATAGGGTGGTACGCCTTTTTAAAATAGATTCGTTTGGCTTTAGAAAAGGAGGGAAGCACCGCACTTAGTTCAAAAGCATATTTTGCTTTAGCACCTATACAATCTAAGGAACTTAAATATTCTTGATAACTTGTGAATAAAGGAAAATAAGGTCGAATTGTCTCGGTAAGAATGTTTAAGATCCGATTGATTTCTTGCTTTTCTTCATGCAGTAAATTTTGCAATTCTCGATGCAATTCTAGCGTTGCCTGCGGAGCAATAAAAACGATACTACCCGTTTTTGAACTTCCTAAAAGGTTCCCTTTAATCTTTTTTCGGTACATGGATTGTACAGCTAGAACTCGTTGATTGTCGATAACAGATTCGCGAATCGTATCCAAAAAACCAGCCTTGTCGTAACGACTCATCTCCCTTGTAAAGGAACCACTTATTTTTGCCCTTATCGTATGTATTTCTTTGCGAATGTCTTTTAAAAACGAGGATGCTTTGTCGGTTACTTCTCCATAAGAAGTAATTATTTTTTGAATTTCTTCGACAACAGACTTGGTATATTCAATCTCTTCAGATTTGGCATGCAAGGCAGGGTAGTATTCCTGAAATTTTTTAAAGAATAATAGCTGCGAATTGACCGTTTCCGAATTGGTTGCTATTTTTAAAAACGAAGCGGCATCGAGTCTGCTGTTTTCTATCTTTAGTAGTTTGATTTCTTCTTCGAGATCTTCGAAATAATGGTTGGGAATTCTATTTTCACTAATAAATGAATTGTTGTATTCATTTACTTGGTCTAAGGCAACTAACAAATCGGGTTTGTTGGCAATGGGTTTAATTTTGAAAACAAGTGCTTTCCCCAAATCGGAGATGCAATAGGTGCTTATCTTCTCTAAGACTGTGTTAAACTCTAAATCGTCTTGTGTTTTCTTTGAAATAAATCCCATTAATTCTTTATATTTGCTTGCCTGAATCCCGAACAAACACGAGATGTTTTGGCAAAAATAGCTTAAAAAAACAGGAGTTAAAAATACTTATTGAAATAAGCGTTTTACATTCGTAATAATCGCTAGTATACAGTTATAAGTGCTACACAAAAAAATGCCCCTATGGAAATAAAAATTGAAGAAAGTTGGAAAACGAGATTGTCTGATGAGTTTGAGAAAGACTATTTTCATGATTTGATTTCTTTTGTGAAAACGGAATATTCACAATCTCAATGCTTTCCTAAAGGGAATGCTATTTTTTCGGCTTTCGATAACTGTAGCTTTCAAGAGGTTAAAGTAGTTTTGATTGGGCAAGATCCTTATCATGGAGTTGGACAAGCAAATGGCATGTGTTTTTCGGTCGCAGAAGGAATAAAACACCCTCCCTCATTGGTCAATATTTTTAAAGAGCTTCAAACTGATATAGGAAAAGAAACACCAAGTTCAGGAGATTTAGAGGCTTGGGCAAAACAAGGGGTACTCTTGTTAAACGCAACTTTAACCGTACGTGCACACGAAGCGGGTTCACATCAAAAAAAAGGTTGGGAAACGTTTACTGATGCCGTTATAAAAGCAATTTCAGAAGAAAAAGAGAATGTAGTTTTCTTATTGTGGGGCGGTTTTGCAAAGAAAAAGGGACGTAAAATTGACACTTCAAAACACTGTGTGCTAACCACAGGTCATCCTTCGCCTTTAAGTGCCAATAGAGGCTATTGGTTTGGAAATCGCCATTTTAGTCAAGCGAATGCTTTTTTGAAATCAGTAGGTAAAACCGAAATTACTTGGTAGGCCATTTTCTAACCACCAACGCGTTTTACATTGTAGTTGGCTTTTTTTAGAATCTCCATAATTTTATCACGGTACTTGCCTTGAATGATAATTTCTCCATCTTTAACAGAACCACCAACACCACACTTTGTTTTTAATAATTTGCCTAGGGCTTTCAAATCTTGCTCAGTACCAATAAAACCTTGGATAACAGTTACTGTCTTTCCACCACGACCTTTGTTAGAAAACAAAGCCTCTAAGTATTGCTCATTAGGAGCTAGGGTTTCTTGTGTTTCTTCCTGTTCTAATTTGAAATCGTCATTCGTTGAAAATACAAATCCTCCTAGATCTGATAAATTTGAAAGTTTCTTCTTTGCCATATGTTTGGTTCTAAATAATTGGTAGCTACTCGAATTTTGTAAATAGCGATGTCAAAAATAATGAAATTTCAATTGCCATGTTAGATAAAATAAAGGATACCTATAGGTTGACCTACTTTACTTCTTTTTGTTTTTGTATTCTGAAGGCAGGCAACCAAACTGTTTTTTAAAAGATTCTCTAAAATATTTATAGTCGTTAAAACCTACACTAAGTGCTACCGTGCTTAGTTTTTCATTTTGAGTTAAAATCATTTCGGCAGCTTTTTTCAATCGAATGGACCGCATAAATCCAGTTAAGGAAAGCCCTGTTAATGATTTTATTTTTCTGTATAAAGAAGATTGACTCATATGTAAACTATCTACCATGGTTTTTATGTCGAAATCGGAATTGAGTAAATTGTCTTCCACAAGTTTAATAGCGCCTTCAATAAATAACGTATCTGGGTCTTGAATGTTTTCACTTTCTGTTGTGGGCTCAAACCGTACTTTATTTAAGAAATGTTCTCTTATATTACTTCTGTTTTGTAGTGCACTTGAAATTCGTGCTTTTACAATTTGTGGGTCAAATGGTTTGGTGATAAAATCGTCAGCACCCGTCTCTAATCCTTGAATTTCATACATGTTTGAAGAACGAGCCGTCAGTAAAATAATAGGAATATGTGAGGTGCTTACTTTTGTCTTTAATTCCTTTGATAAAGCGAGCCCGTCCTTGCGAGGCATCATAATATCACATAAAATAAGATCGGGCATTTCTTCAATTGCCATGTCTACGCCCTCTACACCATCTTTAGCCTGTAAAATATTGTAAGTATCCTTTAGTAATTTTGAAAGGTAATTTCGAATGTCGTCATTATCGTCTACAACCAATAAGGTTTGTTCATGTGCGCTTACCTTTAAGTTAGTAACAGGTGTAGGTTCTAAGACTTTGTACTGGTCGATTTCATCGGAATTCTTCTTTTCTGTAAATCCTTCCATCATATAGTTAAGTGCGTTGAGTGGAAAGTCAAGAATAAATTCGGTTCCTTGATTTTGCTGACTTTCCACAGCAATACTTCCGCCATGCAATTCCACAATCTTTTTTGTAAAACTCAGGCCAATGCCACTACCTATAATTTGAGAAGTGTTGGTCGATTTAATTTGATAGAACCTGTCAAAAATCCTTTTTTTAGACTCTTTATTCATACCAATTCCGTTGTCTTTTATGCTGATAATACAGCTACTCTCTGTTGCAGAAATTGCAAGTTTTATAATGGAGCCTTCACCAGAATATTTTAACGCATTTGAAATGAGGTTGGACAGTACAATCTCCATTTTGTTACGGTCGAATGGAAATTGAATAGTCTCCAAGGAAGCTTCAAATTGATAGGCTATTTGCTTCGCATTTGCTTGCTCTTGAAAGTAGAGGAATACTTCTTTGGAAAAGCGAACAATATTGCCATTGCTTACTTGTAATTTTAACAAACCGTGATCTGCTTTTCTAAAATCGAGTAATTGGTTGATAAGGTTTAGAAGTCGATCGGCATTTTTTTCCATGGTAACCAGATTCTCAGCTACCTTAGGGTTGATTTCTTTGCGTTGCAATAATTCTTTTAAAGGGCTTAGGATGAGGGTTAGAGGCGTTCTAAACTCATGAGAGATATTCGTGAAAAAGGTGAATTTAGCCTCGCTTAACTCCTGTTCTCTTTCCAAAGTGTCCTTTAAATTCAGTTGTTTCATCAAGATATACACAAAACCAAAAATAATTAGAACACCAAGTATAAAATACAATGTATATGCCAGCGGACTTTTCCATGGAGCATAGAGTATTTTTATTTCTAATACTGTGGGCTCTGACCAATTTATCGAATCTGAAGAGGCAGCCAATTGCAGTACGTAATCTCCTGGAGGAAGCCCCGCAAAATTTACTTCGTTTTTATCTTTGATAGGGATCCAATCTTCCTCAAAACCAATAAGTCGGTACCTGTAATTTAGAAAGGTGTTTTTATTAAAGTTGGTATTGGTAAACCCTACTGAAAATGAATTGTGTGCATGTGTCAGTTCAATTTCTTTTGTAAGGCTAATTGATTTGTTAAGTAAGACCTTGTTTTCAATTTTTTTATTAGGAAAAACCTCTTGATGATTCACTTTTAGTAAAGAGAAAACTACTTTTTCTTTGTAAGGTGCAACGTGAATTTTTTCGGGGTTAAAATAAGTTAAGTTATTGGTTCCACCGGCATAAATCATCCCGTCAATATGGTTTGAAAAAATGGTTCTGAAATTGAATACAGTAGTATAAACACCATCATTCTTACTGAAATTAATTGCAGATTCATTGAATGGGTCAAAACGTACCAAATTCGTTGGGGTTGTAAGCCATAAATAGCCTTGATTGTCTGAAGTTATGCCGCAGATAAAATTGCTAGACAAGCCAAAAGCGGTTGTGTACGTATTTAAGATAGATAATTTACCTTCCTTAAAGATCAATTTAAACAGTCCGTTTGGTGTGGCCAACCATATAAATTGTCCCTCTATATAGACGGCATTGATAATGTTTGGAATGCTGCTTTTTAGTAAAGTTGAATGATGGGTAAACGTTTGACGGTTCGCGTTGTATAAATGCAAACCGTTATAAGTTCCCACCCAGATATTTCCGTCGTCATCACTAACAATATTCGTAATTCGATTGCTTTTTAAGTCGCCAGCATTCCTATTGAAGACCTTAATTTGTTTTGGTTTATGAATAGAACTTACATTCAATACATACAATCCATTTTGTTGAGAGCCAACCCAAAGGGTACTATCATTTTCAGAAAGAAAGGCAGTCGTTTGGTTTATTTTGGTGTAATTGACAAGTTTTTTGTTTTTGTCGAAAACATACATTCCTTTTTGTGCCCCTACCAATACGTTTTGATTATGTTTGGATACAGCATAAATTTTTTCTTCTTCAGTTCCTGCTAACTGTTTCAAGTGTGTTAAATCTTTTCCGTAGAACAAGCCGCTTCTAAGTGTACCTACAAAAACCTCGTTTTCGTCATGAAAAATGGAATGAAAATTCATCTCATTCTGTAACGTCTTATTTTTAACAATACGGTCAATATTGTGAAAACCCTTGTTCTCCGTAATTTTTACAATACCTCCAAAATCCGATGAAATCCACAGTACGCCATCTCTATCTTCATGGATGTCTAGAACAATATCATAATTAATTACTTTTCTCGTGTCTGGAGGGTAAACTAGGTTCTTTTTATGAAAATTGGTAAAACTGTCATCAGATTCATAAACACCAGCTCCCCAAGTACCTACCCATAAATGTTGGTTTTTATCTAAATATAACGACGCTGTCATACTATGAGGTAAATTCGTTTGGTATTCTGTAATCTTATTAGTAGTTAGGTTTAATTTATAGAGCCTTGGCTTTGGCTTGCCAACTTCCATAGCAGTAACCCATAAGCAATTCCTAGAACGATCTTCGATGGCTTTAGGAATGAAATCCCCTACGTGGAAAGTACTCATTTTTTTTGTGGAAGGGGTATACCTTTTTATTTCTTTAATAGCATTGAACCACATATTCCCCTTACTATCTTTAATGATAAAACTTACATGATTGGTCTTAAAGTTTCTCAATACTTTTTTCTGAATAGGGTCTACCACATAAATTCCGTGATCGTGGGTTGCAACCCAAATATTTCCTTGATTGTCTTCTTCAATAACACGTACACGATAGGAGCCATCCGAGTTAGTATCTAATACAGGGTTGTAACTTTCTAAAACATCCGTAGCAATGTTTAATTTTGAAACACCTCCACTTTTAGTTCCTATCCATAAATTGTTATGGCTGTCAATAAAAAGGGTTTCAATGTTTTCATTTTTCAAAGCGGGGTAATTGACTCCTGGCTGGATACTTGAAAAATTAACGCCGTCGTATTTGGTAACCCCATTTTCTGTAGCAATCCATTTTACATTTAGTGAATCACTTACAATCTTTGAAACATAGTTGTGAGACAGCCCTTCTTTGGTAGAAATGTATTCAAAAATATGTTCTGAACTCAAAGTTTGTCCATGCAAATACATGGAAGTCATCATGAACACAAAAAAGGGGAATATAAATAATTTCGTAAGCTTCATAGGCTGGGGTGTCTAATGTAAAGATACTTATTGTTGTTTGTATAATAAAGAACCAAGTACTGGAAATTAGGTTCCTCAATTTTCTGAAGGATAAAATCCGACATAGCATTATAAACAAAGAAACATAATTTTTTGCGGTTTTAACAGGTGGTTGCTGGCGTGTTAAGGGGGGAAATCGGTCAACATATACAGGTTATGTTGTCGGTAAGCAATAAAAAAACCTTCTTGCTAAGGTAACAAGAAGGTTTTTGTTGTGGGAAATTGAACGATTATTGTTTAATAACCTGAAAACTTTGCGTAGCTCCATTGCTTAAGGAAGCTTTTAAGATATAGACACCTGCATTCAACGAGCTGGTAGAAAAGGTCTTTCCATCATTTGAAGATAAAACCGTTTGTCCCCCCGTTAAATTCACTGCAATTACTTCTGAAATCGTTTTGTTAGAAATAAATGTAAGGGAATCATCAATTAGGTTCGATTGTAATTTAACAGCGTTTGCTTCAACGCCACCTACGCTAAGAACATTATCATCCGTAATAGAAATATTATCAATTTGTAACGAGTTGACACCGAAAACATACATTTGAATTCTTAATTGAGTTGCACCAGCAGGAACATCAAAATTTAAGGTTACGGTGTTAGGGGTGTTTTTTGGCATGTCTGTTTGGTCTTTAACATCGTTTACCGTACCAATGCTTGCCGTCATAGCTACATCATCCACTTCCATCGCATCAAATACACCGCCGTCGGTAGATGTTATGACTCTAAAATTTACTTTTTTCGAACTTGAGGCAACATCAATTACGGTAGTATAACTATTACCAGCCGTACAAGAAAGAGCCGGAGTTCTGAAGTAATGATTTTTCACGCCATCTGGATCATAGGTCAAGGCTGATGAACTCGCCACCTGAGTTCCGTTGACCCCAGTAATATAAGTACTGGTTCCTGTAGCTCCTGTAGTTAACTCCTGAACATAATCATCTGGTGCTGTAGGGGCATCTAATGTTTTACCTTCGAAATCTTCAGTGAAAGGTAGAGATAATTGCGCTTGAGCAAAAGAAACGCATAATACGCATAAAATAAGTAGTGTTTTTTTCATAATTAGGGTTTAATGGTTAAATGTTGTACAGTCAAATGTAAAGGATTGTATAAAACCGGAATGGGGTATATCATTCAACTAAAGGGGTATTTTCGTTAAATCGGTACCGTTTCCTTTATTCCCTCCCAATTTTAAAAAACAAAAAAAACCTCCGGATCAGTAGACCTGAAGGTTTGTTTATGGTAGGTAAAATCAGTTATTTTTTAATAATCTGAAATGCCTGAGACGCGCCATTGCTTAAAGAGGCTTTTACGATGTAAATGCCGCTATTCAATGCGCTGGTGTCAAAAGTTTTTCCATCAGTTGATGATAAAACCGTTTGCGCTCCCAACATATTTACAGCAACTGCTTGCGAAATAGTTGAATCAGCAACAAACGTAAGTGAATCCGTTACTAAGTTAGATTGCAATTCCGCTGCATTGGTTTCTATTGCGCCTACGCTAAGGTCGTCTGTTGCAATAACAGTTATATTGTCTACCTCAATGGTATGTATACCAAATTTGTAAAATTGAAATCTGAAAGCGTTATGCCCCGCAGGAATAACAAAATCGAAGGTAGCTGTGGTCCATCCATTTGCATGGTCTTTAATCTCGTTAGCCGTTACAGCTCCTTTTTTATTGACTTTTAGAGCTACAGATCCAACAGTAACACTTCCTGAAACAGATTCTGGGGAGAGCCTGTCATTACCATTATGAAAATCAACTCCGGTTGCAGAGGACAGGATATTGAAATTTGTCGATGTGCTGGTTGCAAAGAGGTCAAAGGTTACAGTGTATGAAGTTTCTGGCGTACAAGCAAATGTTGGAGAGTTTATATAATGATTACTATTGTTTCCAGAAAATGAAGTGGCTACTGCTTTGAGTACCTGACTTGAATTGCTTCCGTTTCCTGTAGCTATAGTAATGGAATTGTCACCGTCACTAACGACCTCTACAAATACTGGACTCAAATCCGTGGTAGGGTTGTTGCCAATTGTAGCGCCCTCAAAATCTTCAGTATAAGGTAATGCTGTAAATTGCGCTTGTGCCAGAGATACACAGAAGGCGCATAAAATAAGTAGTTTTCTTTTCATAATTAAGTATGTTAAAAGTTAATTTAGGTGGAACAAATATAGTTTCCTAAATACTATTTCTGTGTGTGATATCATGCAGGTAAGAGGGGTATTAGTGAAAAACAATTGAATTCTAACAAGACAACCTTGTAAAGAAAGCTTCCTAGCTAACCATTGAAAGCAAGAAACCTTCAAATCCAAAGATTTGAAGGTTTTAATCCGGGGGAAAAGCAATTTCTATACATAAGAAATCGCAATTGTCGTAGTATTTGTTTTTTGAGACAGTAAAGTAGTGTACTACAAAATTAGAATTAAAGTCAGTTCTAAGAGGGGATAAATCAATCATTTAATAGGGTGATATGGTTATAAATGTTTTTTAGGCTTTGTGTACACCGTCATGTGGTGCACTTATTTGGTTTTTGCTTGAAAATAAAATTCAAAAACCATTTCTTTAGGTTTGAAAAGGTACTGTTCCAAAGGTAAAGGTCCGCAACTGTTACCTCCCAAACCATTTTGTTGTACATCTATATAAAAGAAAACAGCATCTTGTTCTATCAAGTCATAGCTGTGTTTTGCTTTGGTAAGATTGTCTTGACTGTAGTGTCTTGCACTGGTTTCAAACGGCGTTGGTCCACTTATTTTTAACCCCAAACCTTTATCATTCGACAAAGTAGTCCACCGTATGCCTGTTTTGTTTCCATTCTCTTGCGGGACTGGGTAGTTTACAAACTGTGCGGCAACAGGCTTTTTATAAACCCCTAAATGTGCAGCATAATTCCTGTCAATATAGTTTTCATGTGGACCTCTTCCGTACCATTCCATTTGTTGAAATTCTTTATGCAACTTCAATTCATAGCCTAAACGAGGTAGGACAGAGACATTGCTAAACAAAGGTGCAAAATGTGTTTTTAAATGGATACGTCCGTTTCCATTGATATGGTACTCTTGAAGTATGTCCGCCAAAATTGTGCCTTCCGGACTTTTTAAGGTTCCTTTGATACTTACTTTTCTTTCGCTTTTGGATATTTTTTCAGGATTAAAGTTGTTTATGTGTAAGGAAGCACCTTCAAATCCAGCCTCAACCCATTGTACAGCAACGCGTTTTGATTTAAAACGCCATAAGTTTTTATAGCTTCCATCGTTATCCGTAGGGGCTCTCCAAATGTTTAGCTTTGGCCCTTGTTGTAAGATTTCAGTACCTTTTATTTTATAAGAATCAAGCGTTCCTTGGTCTTTGTTAAAAACACAGCTAAAAGCGTCTGAATACAGCACTAACTGATGGGCTTCTTCTTTGACTTTCAATCGAGGACTTTTCTCTTTTGTCAACTCAGGTGCCTGCCATTCTTTCAAAACCAGTTGTTTTTTGGCAACTACAAAACCTTTATTTGCCCATAACTCATCCATAGTTAATTTTACCCTAATGTTTAAAAGGAATGCTCCCTCTTCATCTGAAAGAAAAGACAAAACTTCTTGCGGAGTTTTAAGAAAACCTTTGCGCAAAGGAGCTGCTTCTGAAATTGGAAATTTTCCATTTTTTATAGGTAGCCCATTCTGTAACAATTCCCATTCAAGGTCGTAGAAACTAAGGTGTGTGTTGGTATGTTTGTTGATTACACCAATCTGTTTTGGTGAATCGGCCCTCCATTCAAAATCAAAATTTTGAAAGCAATCCTTTACTTCAATCGCTTTTGGGGAAAGACTTAAATCGGAAAACAATATACCGTTCAAACAGAAATTCAAATCGTTCGGGGTATCTCCAAAATCACCGCCATAAGCATAATAAGGAGTCCCATCTTCAGTTTTGGTTAAAATACCCTGATCTACCCAATCCCAGATACAACCTCCAGATATACCTTTGTAGTTATCCCATACATCAACGTATTCTTTTAAATTTCCCATAGCATTCCCCATGGCATGTGCTACTTCATTAACAATATAAGGTCTGTCCAGATTCTTTTTGTCAATAGCAATCAAATCGTCTACCGACTGATAGCGTCCAAAACCAGCATTTTTTCCGCCTTTGTACACACCCCCACCCAAGGTTGCACCAACTTTAGGACCACTAGTAAAGTGGTAGTGCGTTGGGCGTGTAGAATCCATCGCTTGGGAAGCCTTGTCCATAGCCACCATATTTACACCGTTTCCGGCTTCATTTCCTAAAGACCACATAATGATAGACGCGTGGTTTTTGTTTTGAGCTACCATGGCTTCCATACGTTCTACATGTGCTTTTTCCCAGTTCGGGTCTTTCGCTAGAGAAGCTTCATTATAGCGCATCCCATGCGATTCTACATTTGCCTCATCGATTACATAAACTCCATATTGGTCACATAAGTCATAGAAATAAGGGGCTGCAGGGTAATGCGAGTTTCTAACGGTATTGATGTTGAGTTGTTTTAAGAGTATAACTTCTTTAACCATTTGCTCTTTTGAAATGGTATGTCCTGTAACAGGATTGTGTTCATGACGGTTTACACCTTTCACTATAAGAGGCTTGTTATTGACAAAGATTTCTCTTCCTCTGATGTCTATCTGGCGGAAACCTATATCACTGCTAACCAAATCGAGCGTTTTTTCTTTATTATCTAATAAAGAAATTTGTAAGTTGTAAAGGTAAGGCTGTTCATTCCACCACTTTTTAGGTGCCGTTACCGGAACAGAAACCTCCAATTGTTTGTTGTCAGGAATTTCTTTTGTGGTACTGACAATCAATTTTTGTTGGTCATTATACAGTTCAATTTTTACTTGGTTCTTTTTGGAAGTTCCTTTGGTTGTGATATCAATATTCAGCTTGGCATGTTTAAAATCGGTATCAAAAGAGGTCGTTGCAAAATAATCTTCTATCTGAACTTTAGGACGTGCAACCAGATATACATTTCTGTAAATTCCGCTCAGTCTCCAAAAATCTTGATCTTCCAAATAGCTTCCGTCAGACCAACGAATCACTTGTATAGCAATGCTGTTTTTTCCAGGTTGTATATAAGGGCTTATGTCGAATGCGGCAATGGTTCTACTGTCTTGAGCATAGCCAATCTTTTGGCCATTGATCCACAGGTAAAAAGCAGATTCTACACCGTCAAAGCGCAGTTGTATTTGTTGGTTTTTCCAGTTCGAGTCTATCGTAAACTCGCGTACATAACTCCCAACGCTGTTTCCATTAGCGCCAGCTATCAAAGGTGGATTTTTGTCGAAAGGATATACAATGTTCGTGTAGATAGGTTTTCCATAGCCTTTCATTTGCCAGTTGGAGGGCACTTCTATGGTTTCCCATGAACTCAAATCTGCATTTTTTTTATAAAACGAAATAGGTCTTTCTGCAACGGTGGACATCCAATTAAATTTCCATAAGCCATTTAGAGACTGGTAGTATTTTGAATCTTCAATATCTCCAATAAAGGCTGTATTCTGACTAGAGTATCCGACAAGTTGTGCTGTATGTGGGAGTGTGTTTACTCTGGTAACCTGCGGATTTTCCCAATCATTGACCTGTGAAAAGGAGGCGAATGAAAAAGTAAGCAAAAGAAATACTGTAATTGCGTGTCTCATAGATATCAAATATGTCTACACAAAGATGTAATTTTTTTCTGATTTGGAAGGGGACGATGCGTTCATTTAGCGTGTCGATGTGATACGAAACTAAGAAAACAATCAGACCCGGTAGTGAGTAGCCTGTAGCATCCGGCTACCAGCAACCAGCTTCCAGCCTCCGGCCATCAGCCATCAGCTTCCAGCAACCAGCCTCCAGCAACCAGCTTCCAGCAACCACCTTCCAGCTTCCAGCTTCCAGCAACCAGCCTCCAGCAACCAGCCTCCAGCTTCCAGCAACCACCTTCCAGCTTCCAGCTTCCAGCAACCACCTTCCAGCAACCAGCAACCAGCCTCCGGCCTCCAGCAACCAGCTTCCAGCAACCACCTTCCAGCTTCCAGCTTCCAGCAACCAGCCTCCAGCAACCAGCCTCCAGCTTCCAGCAACCACCTTCCAGCTTCCAGCTTCCAGCAACCAGCTTCCAGCTTCCAGCAACCAGCTTCCAGCTTCCAGCCAAGCTCTATTTCTTCTTCTTCTTCCTCTTTTTATTCTTCTGAATTTTTTTCTGCCAGGCTTCTGTGTGAATCAGTCCTAAAAAGAGAGGATCTATCAGTTCTGATTCCCACGACAATCTCATAGCATCCAATTCTTTCACTTTTTCAGGATGTTTTTTTGCCAGATTATGTTTTTCACTGATGTCCTTTTCGATGTTATAAAGCTCTTTGGTTTCGGAATCGAATTTCACAACCAGTTTATAATCGTTATGGCGTACGGCATGCACATTTTGATCAAACTTACGTAGGAAAATGTTTTCATGTGGTTTTCCTTGCTTTTTTCCTGTGAGGTAGGGAATGAGATTCACCCCGTCTAAAGGTTTTTCTTCTTGAATAGGAGCTTTTGACAAATCGGCGATCGTGGCAAAAATATCTAAGGATGAAACAGGCTGCTCATAGATTGCTGGCTTTACAGTACCTTTCCATTGCATCGCGAAAGGAACGCGGTAGCCACCTTCGTAAATAGAACCTTTTCCATCCCGAAGCGGCCCATTGTTTGAAGCGTTTTTGGGTTCAGGTCCTCCATTGTCAGATAAAAAGAAAACCAAGGTATTCTCGTCTAAATTCAATGCTTCCAAAGCATCCAGTACACGTCCTACACCGTCATCCACTGCGCTAATCATTGCTGCATAGGTTTTTCTTTTCTTGTCTTTGATATCCGGAAAACGATTCAAGTACTTTTCTGTGGCTTGCAGGGGTGTGTGTGGAGCATTGTAGGAAAGAAACAAAAAGAAAGGATTGTACTGATTTCTTTTGACAAACTGAACCGCTTCGTTTGAAAACTCGTCGGTCAAATATTCGTCTGTCTTTTCGGGCGTGTGATTTCTCATAATCCAAGTTCGGTAGCTTTCCATTTCTGTGCTGATTCCGTAACTGTCTTCAATGGTTAACATTTCTGGCATATAATTATGACCCCCACCTAAATGACCAAAAAACTCGGTAAAACCTCTGTTGAGAGGATGGTTTGAAATGTCTGCCCCCAAATGCCATTTTCCGATAACTCCCGATTTGTAGTCTACTTGTTTCAATGTTTCTGCCAAAGTGCTTTCCGTTTGTGGCAGTCCCATATTTGGGTCATGAGGTTTGTACTGCGGATTGCGCTCAAATCCAAAACGTTGCTGGTACCTTCCCGTCATCAGTCCGGCACGACTTGGGCCACATACTGAATAGGAGGTATAGCCATTGGTGAATTTAACGCCATTGTTGGCAATTCTGTCAATATTAGGTGTTGGAATGTCTTTACAGCCGTTAAAACCGACATCCATATAACCCAAATCATCTGCCATGATGATGATGATATTCGGTTTTTTTCTGTTTTTCTCAATTGGGTTTGTTGTGGCTGAGATGCCTTGTAGGGCCACCCAACTCAATGCGAAACCTATTATTGCAATGCTTTTATTCATTTGAATTTCTTTGTTGTTTTACAAAATTACCAAGTCTTAAATTGTAGAAAGAGTCAGGATAGGTCAGACTAAAGATTTTATTGGTTAAGTATCTCCTGCATTTCTTTTTTCAACTCTTTTTTTATTTTTTTATACTTTTTGTCTCCCGCAACATTGGTAAATTCATTGGGGTCTATGGCATGGTCGTACAATTCTTCTTTGCCGTTGCCGTAGGAAATATATCTGTATTGCTTGGTTCGGTATGAGAAATTTTGCCCGCTGGTTGGGATGTTTTTTCCATAGTTTCCTACAATGGTCAAAGCGCCATTCGGACCTTTCCAATCATTTGTTTTTTCTATAAGTGGGCGTAAACTATGTCCGCCTAAGTCACCACCTTGCTCATTTTTCTTATGAGAACCTTCTAGCTGACAATAATCAATAAGTGTAGGGAATAGGTCTACTAAAGATACCGGATGTGCTACACGTTCTCCTCCTTTGGTACCCGGAGTTTTCAAAATTAAAGGGACACGAGCGCTTTTTTCCCAGGGCGAATTTTTAAACAAATAACTTTTTTCACCCATTTGCCAACCGTGGTCACTGGTAAAGACCACAATGGTATTGTCTTTAAATTTTGAAGCATTGAGCGCGTCCATTACTTTTCCTATCTGTTCATCAACAAAAGTAACGCAGGCCAAATAGGCTTGCAAGAAATGTTTAAGGGCAAGTTCTCTGTTTCCACCGTAGGATTCAACGAGCATTTTATAATATTTTGGTCCTTTCTTTTTGTCGCTGAAGTTTTCTAACCAAAAAGTGTCTGCTTCGTCGTTTTCTAGCCAATCATTCAAATTAATTTTGTCGATTGGGTACCGGTCAAAATACTTGTCAGGTGCATGTAAAGGTGTGTGAGGTCGAACAAAGCCAACCCCCATAAAGAAGGGTTGTGGGTCTTCATTTAAAGCCATTTCTTGAAATTTCTGTTGTGCCCATGCTGCGTGTCGCTCGTCCGGTAATAGGTCTCGATCTTGGTCGTTTATATAGCGCATTGGAATTTTTTTCCAACCCAAAACCCAACCTTTTTCACCTTTTACTCCTGAGGAGGTTCCGGCTGTTGACAAGCGGCCGTAAGAGCCGTCAACGGCTCCAATAGTATTGTAGGGAGCCGGTACTGCGGGATGTGCCACATTCTTTTCGCCGTTAAAATAAGCAGGACCGTAATTTATGGTGTGATCCATTCCCCATTCCATCCATTCCTTTGGCGGTTTTCCATGGGTGAGTTTTCCGCTTCCCAAAGTTTTATAACCGTTTTCCTTAAAGAGTTGTATCAATGTTTTGTTGTGTTTTAATACGGGTTGTTTCAACATGGGCGTCCAGGCATAATCTTTTGAATCATGTGGGTACACCCCGGTAAAAATACTATTTCTGGAAGGTTGGCATACAGGAGCATTCGATTGCGCATTTAAGAATACAGTACCCGAAGCTGCCAGTTTATCAATATTAGGAGTATGTACCTGTTTATGACCGCCAAAAGCACCCAGATAATCATTTAGGTCGTCACACATGATAAACAGCACGTTGGGATGTTTTGTGTCTTGTGCATAACTCACAATGCTAAATAAAAGGAGAAAAAAGAGCCCAGTAGTCGTTTTTGAAATCATGATTGCATTTTTTTTAGGAATTGTTTTGTTTTTATAAATAACCTATCTGTCACAATGCAATAATAGTATGCTTCTTCTTAAATGGGTAGTGTAGATGGTTCGTAACTTAGGGCATATACTTCGAGTTTGCAGTTTTTTGACGAAACATGTCTTTTTAATTACAAAATTCGGCATAGGGTTTAAACGATAATTAAAAAATGATATAATATTAAATATTGTATATTTGTGGATAAAGTAACAAATGATAAAATATTTCTAATTCAAGAATTTTTGCGTATGAATTTTATTTTTTTTAAAAAACCTTCTTTGAGCCTATTTATTGGCTTCCTAATAAGTTTTCAATTACAAGCACAGACAGAAGATTATTTTACCTTGATCTACGATACCGAATTGTTTCCTGATGGTTCTGAATCTTATTCGGGAAGTGCGGGTCCACAAGGTGTTGTAATACCCACCAATCCTAACTATACCTATGCCTATTATGTAGATTGGAACGGCGATGGCGATTTTCTAGATACAGATGAAACAAGCCCCTATACCGGTACTGCCACACATACCTATGCTTCCGATGGTGTCTATACCATCCATATCAAAGGGCTGTTTCCTGCAATTTATTTCTATGCGGAATATGAAACTACTGGTATTGGTGGCCTAACAGTTGCCAATTGGGGAAACAACCTCTGGCAAACTTTTGAATACGCATTTGAAGGAATGAGAGGCCTGGAAGTAACCGCCACCGATGTACCCGATTTATCAGAGGTTACATCTTTGAAAAGTATGTTTAGACAAACAAGTAGGGGTGGTTTTATCACGGATTATGGAGGGCAATTAAACAATTGGGATGTAAGCACTATTACAAATATGAGTGAGGTGTTCAGTGCTTCAAGTTTTAATGGAGCTATTGGTGACTGGGACGTTAGTGCGGTGACCGATATGAGTTATATGTTTCAATACGCTGTTGCATTCAACCAAAGTTTGGCTTCTTGGGACGTGAGTGCGGTGACCGATATGAGTTCAATGTTTGCAGAGGCTAGTGCATTCAACCAAAGTTTGGCTTCTTGGGACGTGAGTGCGGTGACCGATATGAGTGATATGTTTCGAGGGGCTAGTGTATTCGACCAAAGTTTGGCTTCTTGGGACGTGAGTGCGGTGACCGATATGAGTGATATGTTTCGAGGGGCTAGTGTATTCGACCAAAGTTTGGCTTCTTGGGACGTGAGTGCGGTGACCGATATGAGTTATATGTTTCAATACGCTGTTGCATTCGACCAAAGTTTGGCTTCTTGGGATGTGAGTGCGGTGACCGATATGAGTTATATGTTTCGAGAGGCTAGTGCATTCGACCAAAGTTTGGCTTCTTGGGATGTGAGTGCGGTGACCGATATGAGTTATATGTTTTTGGGAGCTAGTATGTCTGTAGTCAATTTTGATGCTACCCTTGTGGGCTGGGCTACGTTGGATGCCACCGAAACTCAAATCCCCTCAGATATTAGCTTTGGCGCAGGAGAAAACAACTATTGTTTTTCTTCCAATGCGTTTTCAGAATTGTATAACAACTACAACTGGGATATTCAGTACGATCAGGGTTATGGAACTAATCTTTGCGAAGATTATAGCTATATTCAGGATGCGGATTTCAGAAGCTATCTGGCTAATGTACACGGTGTTTCTTTTTCCAGTGAAAATGACAGTTTTGCGCTACTGTCTGCTATTGAAGCAATTGAGGCTATTGATATTTCTGCGCTGCAATATCAAGGAATTTCAGACCTTTCGGAAATCAGAATCTTTACAGGTTTGACTTCACTGAATATTCAATACAGTGCAATAACTGGGTTAGACATAAGCATGTTGCCCAATCTCACCGCACTTGTTGTACAAGACTGTGTAAATTTGAGGTATCTCAATATGCGAAATGGAAGCAATAGCAGTTTTACAGCGTTTAATGCTACTAATACCCCCAAACTCAACTGTATTCAGGTAGACGAAAACTACGATGATAACGAAAATATAGATTGGACTTCAACAGATATCGACGACAGTTTTAGCAGCAATAACTGCTATTTTACCTTGACCTACAATACCGAATTGTTTCCTGATGGTTCTGAATCTTATCCGGAAAGAGCGGGTCCACAAGGTGTTGTAATACCCACCAATCCTAACTATACCTATGCCTATTATGTAGATTGGAATGGCGATGGCGATTTTTTAGACAGCGATGAAACCGTTCCTTATACAGGTACTGCAAAACATACCTACCCTTCCGATGGTGTCTATACCGTACATATAAAAGGGCTGTTTCCTGCAATTTATTTCTATGCGGAATATGAAACTACTGGTATTGGTGGCCTAACAGTTGCCAATTGGGGAAACAACCTCTGGCAAACTTTTGAATACGCATTTGAAGGAATGAGAGGCCTGGAAGTAACCGCCACCGATGTACCCGATTTATCAGAGGTTACATCTTTGAAAAGTATGTTTAGACAAACAAGTAGGGGTGGTTTTATCACGGATTATGGAGGGCAATTAAACAATTGGGATGTAAGCACTATTACAAATATGAGTGAGGTGTTCAGTGCTTCAAGTTTTAATGGAGCTATTGGTGACTGGGACGTTAGTGCGGTGACCGATATGAGTTATATGTTTCAATACGCTGTTGCATTCAACCAAAGTTTGGCTTCTTGGGACGTGAGTGCGGTGACCGATATGAGTTCAATGTTTGCAGAGGCTAGTGCATTCAACCAAAGTTTGGCTTCTTGGGACGTGAGTGCGGTGACCGATATGAGTGATATGTTTCGAGGGGCTAGTGTATTCGACCAAAGTTTGGCTTCTTGGGACGTGAGTGCGGTGACCGATATGAGTGATATGTTTCGAGGGGCTAGTGTATTCGACCAAAGTTTGGCTTCTTGGGACGTGAGTGCGGTGACCGATATGAGTTATATGTTTCAATACGCTGTTGCATTCGACCAAAGTTTGGCTTCTTGGGATGTGAGTGCGGTGACCGATATGAGTGATATGTTTTACGGAGCTAGTGTATTCGACCAAAGTTTGGCTTCTTGGGACGTGAGTACGGTGACCGATATGAGTTATATGTTTCGAGAGGCTAGTGCATTCAACCAAAGTTTGGCTTCTTGGGACATTAGTGCGGTGACCGATATGAGTTATATGTTTTTGGGAGCTAGTATGTCTGTAGCCAATTTTGATGCTACCCTTATGGGCTGGGCTGCGTTGGATGCTACCGAAACTCAAATCCCCTCAGGTATTAGCTTTGGCGCAGGAGAAAACAACTATTGCCTGTCTGTAGGAGCTATTGGAAATTTACAGTCCAACTATAGCTGGACTTTTGATTTTGATATCGGATTTGGTGTTCCGGATTGTGCCGAGTTTGGCAATGCTTATATTCCAGATCCGGTTTTCAGGAGCTACCTTACAAATGAACACAGTTTGTCTTTTTACAATGACGATTTGGGGTTCTATGTTTCTCCAAACGAGATAGTAGGGATTTCTGTGCTTGAGGTACCTCATACCGGCTATAATGAAATTTCAGATCTTACCGGGATAGAGTATTTTTTAGGACTGGAAAATCTAAAAGTGCGTTTTACATCTCTAACAACATTGGACGTGAGTATGTTGCCCAATCTTAGCATTTTAAACACCAGAAATTGTCCGAATTTGAGATACCTCAATGCTCGCAATGGCAATACTAGTAACTTTACGTATTTTGCTTGTGACAATACGCCCAAGTTAAATTGTATTGAAGTGGACGAAAACTATGATGAGAACCCCAATATAGATTGGAGTATCAGAGATGACAATGACAGTTTTAACAACAGCGGGAGTTGTTCCAACCCTTATTTTACTATGGTATGGGAAACAACGAGCGCTGATAAAACGATTTACATTCCTATACTGGAATCTAGCGGTCCCTATCATTATTATGTAGATTGGAATGGCGATGGTGATTTTTTAGATAGCGATGAAACAGAATTCTACACAAATCAAGCCAGTCATAGTTTCGCCAATTCGGGAACACATACCATACATATCAAAGGGGTATTTTCTCATATTTATTTCGCAAATTCGAATTCCTCCAGAACAAAATTAAAAGAAATTAGCAATTGGGGTGCAATTCAATGGAAATCTATGGGATACGCATTTTATGGCTGTTCAAATCTACAAGTCACGGCTACAGACGCTCCTTATTTGAGTGAGCTAACCTCTCACTCTTTTGAAGGAATGTTTAGAAATTGTACTGCTTTAAATGCCAGTTTCAATCACTGGGATGTCAGTACCATCACAAGCTTGAAACGTATGTTTGAAGGTGCTACGGCCTATGATCAGAGTCTGTCCGACTGGGACATTAGCAATGTTTCCGATATGGAAGATATGTTTAAGGACTCTGGGCTATCAACTACCAATTATGATCAAACCTTAATGGGTTGGGCTGTTTTGGATTCGGACAATGGAGAAACTCAAATTCCGCAAAATGTTACTTTGGGAGCAGAAGGGCTTTTCTATTGCTTAGGGTATGATGCACGGCAGGATCTGATAGAAGACTTTAATTGGTCTATATTAGGCGACGAAGCTTGTGGAACCTTGGATGGTTTGAAGCAAACATTAGAAGCGGTAGTTACTTTTCCGAACCCGATAAATGGAATGCTGTATATTACAAATGCGAGCTTGTTAGATGCTGTAGAAATATACAATGTCAATGGACAGTTAATGGTACAGCAGCAAGACCATTTAGAAAGTATTGATGTAAGTCAGTTGGCATCAGGTAAGTATATAGTGAAACTGAAAAGAGGAGTGGATGTAAGGGTAGTACATATCGTAAAAGAGTGAGGTAGTAATGAAGCGTGGTAACGTGAGATAGGTGCAAAGTGGCAAAGCTACGGAGGTTTAAAGTTGAATTGTTGAAATGAGATATCCCTAATAGTCAAGCCATACACCAGCCACCAGCCGTCAGCCACCAGCCACCAGCCGTCAGCCGTCAGCCGTCAGCCACCAGCCAAAAGCCAAAAGCCGATAGCCGGAAGCCGTGGTCTATACTTAATCCTAACTATTGGTCATTCGTCATTTTATACTTTCCATTTTCAAAGAATAAAATTGTTTTCTCTGTTTTAGGAAGTTGTGCAATGAGAAAGGGTTGAGTGATTACCGCTGCTGCCATTCCGTTGGGACTTATGATGGAATAATAAAAATGTATTTCATTTTCGTTTTCTTGAAGTGCGTCAATGGTAACTGAATACCCTGCCGAATTTTGTTCTCCGATAAAAACTTCAAGCAGCATATGTGTGTCGTAGTTTACGGTATGTAATCCATTTTCTGAAAGGAAAGCAGCATCTAATAAGCTTGTGTTTTGCGTGCCGTCGGTTGCTACAATCAATTTTTTTTCGATTACAGGAGAAAATTGTCCTTGTGCAATTATTTCATGTGAGATAGGAGTGAAGTCGAGTGCACTCTTTTGACTGCCACAAGCGTTTATAATTAAAAAAATACTGCTGATAATTCCTAAAGATAGTTTCATGAATCCCTGTTTTTAATAACCGTTAATTTCAATTCCGATAACTTTCTTCCAAACCACAAGATTGCCGCAATGAATTGAAATATGCGTTGTTAGGTGATGTGCAAACCAAGCATCTAGATTGGGTAACATACCTTTGATGAGCGGACTCGGATGTGCACCCTTTCGTTGTGCGTCGCTTAGTTCATTATAAACCTTCAACAAAGCGTTGTAACGCCTTTTGATTTTTTCCAATAACAAAGCCTTTGAAGGCAAGTTTTCCAAACGGTCTATTTTGCCTCTGGTATTTTGAAAATAGGAAACCCAATCCGTATTTTCTTTGTAGGGAATTTCCAAATGTTTTAATAAATCTTCCGCTTCCACATAGATATGTCCTAAAATCCATCCTGCAGAATTAAACCCGTCTAACTGTTTTTCATACAGGCGTTCTTCGGGAATATTCGCTACGAGTTTCTCCAAATAATTGAGTTGGAACTTGTACAAAGCTGCGATGGTTTCTTTCATGTTTTTTTTGTTTTTGGTAAGTAGCCAGTAGCCAGTAGCCAGTAGCTGGTAGCCGGCAGCCAGTAGCTGCCTGCCTCCATTGCTCATTGTTTATTATCTCGTAAATGCTTCTCCAATTCTAAAATAGATACCCCAATCATCTTTACCTGCGGCTACGTCCATTCCTACGGTGATTCGTGAACTAGGTATAGCCATAAATCTGACGCCCACACCTGCAGCTGGTAATAGTTCGTTAAATTTAAAATCTTCAGGTCCATTTACGGCTGCAGCGACACCACCAAAAGCCACATACCCCCAACGATCGGTCATCCAATGTCTGTATTCAGTTTGAACATCATATACCTGATTAGCGCGGTGTTTTCCGTTCGAATACCCACGTAAATCATCGCGACCAACAATATTTTGTCCTGCAAAAGGAACATCTCCCAAGGCCGCCTGTCCATAGGCTCTTAGCAATAAGGTGTTCTTTTCTCCCTGTTGAAAGTATTTGTTGTACTGAAAATTGACGTTCGTATAACTTGTGGTCGATCCTAAACTCTCTAAAAAACTAGTGGTTGATAATTTGGCATTGAAGCCTTTAATTGGTTGCATTTGATTGTCTCTCTTATCGTATTCAGAAGAAAGACCAAATCCAAATAAATCTTGTGAATCAGAAGGAGCGCCCGTAATATCGAAAGTTGTTTTGTTGTGCGCATAAATGATATTTACACCAGCATACAAGCGGTCAAAAACATTGACCATAAAATCGGAATAGACAAATTGAAACTGCGTCGAATAATCTATAAAAACACCTTCTTCTTCAAAAACAGGAGGTGGAGGTATGGGAAGATTGTCGAAAAAATTCCCCCAATCCAAATAGGTTTGAAAATTGATATTTCCCATTCCTGTCACAAAAAGGGCTCTGTATTTGTCCTCTTTAAAGTAAAACTTACTAGGAAGTACAGCAAACCAAGTGTTATTTGCAGAATAGGTACCAATTATATTGGTGCTCGATTCAGGTGAAATTGTATCCTTTCTATTCAGCCTGTAAATTCCAGCAGCCATAAATCCGACAGAGGTCTTAAAACTGTTGTTATAGGAAAGGGTTGGTATCAGAACCGTTTTGATTCTTTTTTCCTTTTTGGGAAGCGTATCGTTTTTTTGCTGACCAAATACAGAACTGGTCATGGCAAGTCCACAAAGAAGAATGATAAACGTATGTCGGCTGAAGATTTTCATAGGCAATTGTTGCTGGAAATGTTAATTTGTTTATACAAAAATAAATTATTACGGTGTCTTAAAAAAGGCGACATTCATTTTTTTAGCCAATATGTCGCCAGAGTTCATCCCTAGTTTTTTTAATATTTTAACGGCTTCAACCGCGGTGATGTCTATTTTTTTAATGCGCTCTTTTTTTACAAAAACAACGTCGCCAGACATAGGGCTGGGGGCGCCCGGTAAAAATACAGTGCTCAATTCCTCGTCAATAGTATCCATCAAAAAACCGAGTTGCCATACTTCTTCGACATCTACCAGAACCACGTCATTATGGTATTTAGTTTCCAAACCAACAGCACTTTCACTCATGCCTTTAATCAACGTATAACCCGGGATATTGGAAAGAATGTTATCTTCTGCCCAATTTTTTACACGATTGGCAATTCTGGTCTTTGCAAATAGACCTGCCAAAAGACAAAGTAGTATAAGGACAAAGAAAGCCACGATTCTTGCCGTAGGAACCCCTCCAATAGACTCCATAGGAAGTTTTTCTACGATGGGACCCACCAATAAACGCAGTATTTCAACTACCTTTCCAAAAATAAGCAATACAATTACCAAGGGTACAATAAAAAATAAACCACCAATCAATGTGGCTTTGAAATAATTTATAAGTCGTTTCATAGGCTATAGAATAGGGGATTATTTAGGGGTTGCTTGTTGTGAAATTTGACCTTTCGACCAAATGGCATATTCAATTGTAAAACCTTCAGGACAATAGATTACGATTGGCAGTTTGCTGTTGTACCGAAGTCGCTCAGAGCTAGACTTGATAAATTGAGCTGTTAATGTTTGATCCGGACAAAGCATTCTCGTCCCAAACAACTGCCCAGTTGTGTTGAAGTGGTAGGTATGATACCCCCAACCTTTTACAATTTCTTTTTTAAAACTTCCAACGAGTTTATGTTGGTTGCAGTCGACTTCTATGGTTTTTCCGGCCCAAATTTCAACCTCATAGTCCGATTCGTTATCGTAGGTAGGAAGCTCAATAATATATCTTGTGCTGCCCTTTGTAGCCTCAGCATACATGGAAATATCATATTCTGTTGCTTGGTTTATAGGTTCGTTCAATTTGTGCTCAGTGTTGCAACTTAACAACACAAGACTGAAACAAACAAGGAAAAAATATTTTCTTTTCATAGTGCTTTATTAATAAATATATTATTAGACAATGCTTTTAGCAAGTGTAATTTACTAAAAAATGTTCAAACACGATTTAAAATGAAATGAATAATCTTTGACTTCTAAATTGTTTCAAATGTAGTGGTGTTTCTCGTGAAATTTCTTCTGTAAATCGGTATTTATATTTGTGCAAATAACCTATCTTTGCCCCTGTTATTTTCATTGGGTTGAAAAGAATTAGTGGATATGTAAATCGTTGTTTTTTTGTGAGAATTGAAATGGATTTTACAAAATTGTAAGGATACTAAAATAACCACTACTAGTGTAAAATACAAAAATTGGCGAGTACCATAAAAAAAACAGAATGAAGCATATTTCGGAAATAGTAAAAGAACGTATTTTAGTACTAGATGGTGCCATGGGTACCATGCTGCAAGCGTATAACTTTACAGAAGAGGATTTTAGAGGTTCGCAGTTTAAGGACTGGAAACTTTCTGTAAAAGGGAATAACGATATGTTGTCTATCACACAACCGGAGGCAATTAAGGAAGTACATAGAAAATACTTTGCTGCAGGTGCAGATATCGTAGAAACCAATACCTTTTCGAGTACAACCATTGCCATGGCCGATTATGAAATGGAAGACTATGTATACCAATTAAATTATGAATCTGCCAAGATTGCCAAAGAGGTAGCCGATGAGTTTACAAAAGAAAACCCAGACAAACCTAGATTTGTGGCAGGGTCTATAGGTCCAACAAACAAAACAGGATCCATGTCACCCGATGTAAATGACCCAGGTTATAGAGCCATTACTTTCGATGAATTGAGAATTGCTTACAAACAACAAGCAGAAGCATTATTAGATGGAGGAGCCGATTTGCTTTTGGTAGAAACTGTATTTGATACGCTCAATGCAAAAGCTGCTTTATTTGCAATAGAAGAAGTAAAAGAAGAAAGGAATATTGAAGTGCCAGTTATGCTAAGTGGTACCATTACCGATGCCAGTGGAAGAACCCTATCAGGGCAAACAGCAGAAGCCTTTTTGATTTCAGTTTCCCACGTCCCATTATTGACAGTTGGGTTGAATTGTGCACTGGGAGCAGATGCTTTGGTGCCGCATTTAGAAGCCATCTCTAAAAATACAAACTATGGAGTATCGGCACATCCAAATGCTGGTTTACCAAATGCTTTTGGGGAATATGATGAAACTCCCGAAGAAATGGCAACTCAAATAAAAGAATATCTAGACAAGAGTTTAGTAAATATCGTAGGTGGTTGTTGTGGAACAACACCCGATCATATCAAAGCAATTGCCGATGTAGCCGGACAATACAAGCCGAGAAGGATTGTTTCTGGTTTTTAGTTGTTGGTTGTTTGAAATAAAATAAAATATGAAATCCTACATAGAATTAGATGTTTGGCAATATTCTAGGAAACTGGTGAAGTTGGTTTATGAGCTGACAAAACCTTTTCCTAAAGAAGAAATTTATGGATTGACAAGTCAGATTAGAAGAAGTGTTGTTTCAGTACCATCTAATATCGCCGAAGGTCTGGGAAGGAATTCTAATAAAGAAACAATTCAGTTTTTATACATTGCAAAAGGATCTCTGCAAGAAGTAGAAACTCAGTTGTATTTATCTTTTGATTTAGGTTTTATATCAGAACTGAAATTGGAAAGTATTTTAGAAAGTGTAACAGCGACAAAAAAACTGCTCAACGGTTTTATCAATTATTACAAGAAATTATCAATATGAGTGAAGCTAATAACCAACAACCAAAACCTATAAACCAGACAAGATATATGAAGTTATCAGGACTGGAACCTTTGGTTTTAAGCCCAGAAATGAACTTTATCAATGTTGGAGAAAGAACGAATGTAGCCGGTTCTCGAAAATTTTTACGTCTTATCAAAGAAGAAAAGTTTGAAGAAGCCTTAGCTATTGCAAGAGACCAGGTTGAAGGAGGTGCTCAGATCATTGATATCAACATGGATGATGGAATGATCGACGGTAAAGAAGCCATGGTGCGTTTTTTACATTTGATTATGGCTGAACCCGATATTTCGCGCGTTCCTATTATGATTGACAGTTCTAAATGGGATATCATTGAAGCTGGACTGCAAGTTGTGCAAGGGAAATGTGTAGTGAATTCTATCTCTTTAAAAGAAGGAGAAGATGCCTTTCGTAAGCATGTAAGGCTATTAAAGCGATACGGTGCTGCCGTTATCGTAATGGCTTTTGATGAAGTTGGACAAGCAGATGACTACGATAGTCGTTGCCGCATTGCCAAAAGATCTTACGATATCATGGTGGATGAACTCGGGTTCCCGTCGGAAGATATTATTTTTGATTTGAATATTTTTCCCGTGGCTACCGGTATGGAAGAGCACCGTAAAAATGCCATCGATTTTATTGAAGCAACACATTGGGTACGTACTAATTTGTTGAATGCAAGTGTGAGTGGAGGGGTAAGTAATGTGTCCTTTTCATTTCGAGGGAATAATATTGTTCGAGAAGCCATGCACTCAGTATTTTTATACCATGCCATTCAAAAAGGAATGAATATGGGAATTGTAAACCCTGCCATGCTAGAGGTATACGATGACATTCCGAAAGACTTATTGGAGCATGTAGAGGATGTAATACTCGATAGAAGAGATGACGCTACAGAAAGACTTTTAGATTTTGCAGAATCTGTTAAAGGAACAGGAAAAGTACAAGTGCAAAACTTAGAATGGAGAGAAGGTACCCTGCAAGAGCGCATCACCCATGCTTTGGTAAAGGGACTCGACACTTATATTGTTGAAGATGTAGAAGAAGCGAGAAAGCAAGCCGCCAAACCACTAGAAGTTATCGAAGTGAACCTGATGATAGGAATGGGCGTTGTTGGAGATTTGTTTGGAGATGGAAAAATGTTTTTGCCACAAGTGGTAAAATCGGCCCGTGTAATGAAAAAGGCAGTCGCCTATTTAATGCCTTATATAGAAGCAGAGAAAGACGAAAACAACAAAGCCCAAGGTAAAGTTTTGTTAGCCACGGTAAAAGGAGATGTCCATGATATTGGGAAAAATATTGTTGGCGTTGTCTTGGCTTGTAATAATTATGAAATTATTGACTTAGGTGTAATGGTTGCTCCAGAAGTAATTTTGGAAGAAGCCAAAAAACATCAAGTAGATGTCATTGGTCTGAGTGGTTTGATTACACCTTCCTTAGATGAAATGGTACATGTTGCAAAAGAAATGAAACGTTTGGATTTCGAAATGCCATTATTAATTGGTGGTGCCACAACTTCAAGAGCACATACTGCTGTGAAAATAGCAGAACAATACGATCATGGAGTTGTACATGTCTTAGACGCTTCTCGTTCTGTGCCTGTGGTAAGTACGCTGATAAACGACGATACACGCGAAGCATTTTTAAAAGATACCTATACAGAATATGACTCCCTACGGGAAGGTTATTTAAACCGTGCTCGTAAGAAAGTGTATTTGCCTTTAGAAGAAGCACGTACCAATAAATTTCAAATAGAGTGGAAGCCGGAAGAGATATATACACCCAAAAAGACGGGGGTTCATGTCGTAGAGGAATTAGATTTTAATGAACTGCTGCCGTATTTAGATTGGACACCGTTTTTCCAATCCTGGGAATTGCACGGAAAATTTCCGGCACTATTGGAGGATGAAATTGTAGGAGAACAAGCCAGTGAATTGTATGCCGATGCTTCTGCAATGTTACAACGTATTGTCGATGAGAAATGGTTTTCTGCAAAAGCAGTGTATGGCCTATTTCCAGCGAACACGATAGAGAACTCAGATGATATCGAAGTCTATACCGATGCGTCTAGAACTGAAGTGCTAGAAACCATTTTAACACTTCGTCAACAAAGTAAGAAAGGTAAAGGAAAACCAAATATAGCCTTAGCAGACTTTATTGCTCCAAAAGAAACAAAGTTAGAAGATTATATTGGAGGGTTTTGTGTTACAACTGGTTTTGGCGTAGAAGAAATAGCAGATAAATACAAAGAAGATTTAGACGATTACAACAGTATCATGGTCAAAGCATTGGGCGATCGATTTGCAGAAGCCTTTGCTGAATACTTACACGATAAAATTAGAAAAGAATTTTGGGGCTATGCCAGTGAAGAGAACCTGTCAAATGAAGAACTTATTCGTGAGGCTTACCAGGGCATTCGTCCAGCTCCTGGATATCCAGCGTGTCCAGATCATACAGAAAAAAGAACCTTGTGGCGTTTGTTAAACGTTGAAGAAAATATTGGTGTAAAGTTGACAGACAGTTTAGCAATGTGGCCTACAGCTGCCGTTTCAGGATTGTACTTTGCACATCCTAAAGCACGCTATTTTGGATTGGGTAAAATCACCAAAGAACAAGTGCACGATTTTGCAACCAGAAGAGGTTTTTCAAATGAAGAAGCCGAACGCTGGTTGGCGCCAAATCTGAATGAATAAATAGTACCATCTACTCATCTCACACCCTATAGCGACCCGATTTTTAGAACTAGTCGTTATAGGGTTTAAAAGTTTTTAAACGACTATAATTGATTAATATTCAACTACTTGTTGTTTTTGTGAAAATATGTTTGTAATTTAGACTAGGGCTAAGGATTTGTTTTGTTAAGAGTGTATAGCCCTAGCAAAATGATTTTGTAGTTTTACTTTATTTCCCCCCCCATCCCCCCTTTATTCATGTAATGATGTCTCTCATTTTTATGAGCCGCTCTTTTGGTGCGCTCAATGAATTTTTAAAAGGACATTTTTAAAACTGAAACAGTTGTTGTTATACGTTTGTATAGCGACATAATTTTATATTGAATAAAAAAATGGAGTTATGAAAAAATCAATTTTTACATGTTTTATGTTGAGCAATCTGATGCTCTTCGCTCAAGAAATCGAGTGGAATGTCGACGATAATAAAACCCATGTGGGGGAGCGGGTTATTACGGAAATCGATGCGGGTCAGATAGGCTCCTACGATGGTATCAGTATTGTAGGAGAAATTATAGACAACAACGGTAATTGGGGCTTTGAGATGCCAACAAAGGCCAATTTTTCCTGTTTTATAAGTTTTTCACAGGGCTTGGATTATCAAATCAAGCAGGATGTTGTCACAGAAAATATAACCTTGAGATTTCGGAAAATATCAGATGCTAAAATTCGATTAACTGCAAATTTACCTTATGTATACAAGGGGGCCAGGGTGCTTTATAGAATAGCAGAAAGATATGGAGTAACAGCAATTGCGATGGATGCAGATGTTATAGACGATTCTGGTGAATTGCTTCTGGAGGCCCCGGTTTACGAATCCACTTATTCTGGGAATATCGGACTGGGAACAGAGACCCCGGAAGCAAAGCTACATGTAAAAGTCAACGATTCTAACCAAAATGCAGCCATTATTTCTCAAGTATCGCATGTTCAGGATTGGAATTTTGGAATTATCAGTGCGGTAGACAGAGATAAAACAAAAGCCTTTAGCGTCTATCGAAAAATAAGTGAGGACAACTATGAAGGGACGTTTACGGTTTTGGGAGATGGAGGGATTTATGCTAAAGAACTCACCATAAATACACCCATTTTTGCCGATTATGTTTTTGAAGAGGATTATTCACTAATGCCTTTATCTGAATTGGATAGCTACATAAAAGAGCACAAGCATTTGCCCAATATGCCCAGTGAAAAAGAAGTATTGAAAAACGGAATGCATATAGGAACGCTACAAATACAGCAAACCGAAAAACTGGAAGAACTCACGCTCTATACGATTGAGCAAGAGAAGCGGATTAAAGCACTTGAAAGACTATTTG
The DNA here is from genome assembly GCA_943789365.1 of uncultured Flavobacteriaceae bacterium. GTDB lineage: Bacteria > Bacteroidota > Bacteroidia > Flavobacteriales > Flavobacteriaceae > Flavicella. The sequence goes on from CALSTV010000001.1 coordinate 3,117,954, forward strand.
AAAAGAAATTAGACAAATTGTTTAAAAAGAAATATGAAAAGATGATGGATAACAACTCACATACTCAGAATGAAGAATAATATTTTATGGATGCTGTTTATTTGTTCGGCTTTTTGTTCTGCGCAGAATAGAACAGTTCAGAAGGTTTCCATTTTTCAACAAGCAGTTGATAGTTTGGTTTTAGAAAAAAATATAAATGAAGATATTTTGAAATCACTATTGACCTATCATAAGAAATACAGAAGACAAAAAGGAATAGGGGTTTTTGTTGTTTCAATAGCAGCTCCATTTGTTCTAGCAGGGCTATTTATAGAAGCAGACGCGGATGGCTCAAATATGATTCTAAGTCAGGGAACCGGCGTTTTAATTGCGTTGACTTTTGGGATTCCGGCTACGGCAATAGCAATACCGCTGTTTAAAGCTTCTAAAAAGAATAAGACAAAGAAGGAAGAACTTATGAGTGTATTAGAAATAAATGAAAATACGATACGCTCGTTGTTGTCAAAAAGAAGAAATAGGTTGCATTCGTTTAATTTTAATGTGGGAGTTATGGATACCTACTATCCTATTGAAAAATCGATAAAATTACTTCACTTGAATTTAGGCGTGTCCTATGCTTTGGATAAGAATATTTTATCTGGCTTTGTGAATAGGGCTTCAGGTAATTCTAGTGTGCAGAATTCCAATTATTATTTCACATCTTTAAACTTAACCATTGGCAGAATACTGAAATTATCAGAAAATATTAGTTTGGAAGGCCATATAGGCGTGTCGGGTGTATTACATCAATATGATTATAGCTATCCTGATCCAAATGATACACCTTATCGTGGCTTTAGTGTTTTTCCTGGATCAAATGGAAATGCTTCGGAGATATATGTAGAAGAGATAAAAAAGGGGTTTGGATTGCCGCTTCAGTTGAAGTCTTTATATGGTGTAAATAAGGAGATAAGTATTGGCCTAAACACAAATGTAGATTTTAATAGGTATAGCACAATGTCAATTGCGCTATGTGTCAGTAGAAATTTTTAATAATAAACCCCTTATAGATCATGAAAAAACAAACGCTTATCATCGCAATCATTGTAATTAGTTTTATAGCAGGAAGTTGTAATAAAGAAGATGAAACGGAACAACTACCACCCATCACCCAAACAGGAGCCAATACTTTTGGTTTTGTGTTTGATGGTGTTGTATTTACACCAACCGATTCCAATTCAAGAGGGTTTGGAATTGATGGAGGAGGGACTTCGGGGATTTCTGTTTTTGGAGCCATTTTGATACTGAGCACTATTCGAATGGATTGATGCCTCACAGATATACGAATATAAAAAATGTTCAGAGTTATTAATGTATTATTTACGGGCTTTCTTCTGTGAAAGGTGAGGATCTTATTATATCGGTAGTTTACGCTCGATACTTTAAAGAACCCTATCATATCTATATTTCGATATGTGCCAAAAGCCCTATTACAGGAGATTGGACTTCTTATTATTCTTATGAAAATTCAGGGTGAGATTAATATAACCAGAAAAGATGAAGGACAATTTATATTTTTTCAGGCACTTTTAGTGGGAAACTTAGCATCCGAAGATGGTGAGAATTGTAGAAATTACACAAGGTAGGTTTGATATTAGATAAAGAGATAAATGAATAAAATAAAATGCAAAATGAAAAAGAGATGCCTATTGCTGCTTTGGTTTGTCGTACTCAACCTATCAGTGAAAGTAAAAACCCTTAAAGGATTATAGTTAACCCAAGACGAAAAAATAAATATCCCCATGAAAAAACAAACGCTTATCATCGCAATCATTGTAATTAGTTCTATAGCAGGAAGTTGTAATAAAGAAGATGAAACGGAACAACTACCACCCATCACCCAAACAGGAGCCAATACTTTTGGTTTTGTGTTTGATGGTGTTGTATTTACACCAACCGATTCCAATTCAAGAGGGTTTGGAATTGATGGAGGAGGGACTTCGGGGATTTCTGTTTTTGGAGATTATTCAGGTACTGAGCACTATTCTAACCGGATTGAAGGGAAACGATACACCAATATTAAAAACGTAAGAGTCATTAACGTATATATCTATCAAGTGGCTGAAATCGGTGTTGGTGTGTACAACCTTGGGGCTTACAACATAAGAGAGGGATATAAACAACCTTATAACAATTATATTTCAATATATGCGAAAAGCCCTACGACAGGTAGTTGGACGGAGTATTATTCTTATGAAAATTCAGGTGAGATTAATGTCACAAGAAAAGATGAAGATAATGTTGTTTTTTCAGGAACCTTTTATGCGAGATTGAGATCGAATGATGGTGAAATTGTAGAGGTTACCCAAGGTAGATTTGATATTGATAAAAAAGAGATGAATAACTAATAAAATGCAAAATGAAAAAGAGATGCCTATTGCTGTTTTGGTTTGCCGTATTCAACCTGACAGCACAAGAAGAAAGTTATACCGTAGATGATTTGTTATACAGCGGTATTAGTGCAAGTGCCAAAAGTGCCGTAGAAAAAAACAGAGCAAGAACCGACCTTGCCAACGCAATTATTTTAGAGCGTAGTGGACAATTTAGCGGAATACGTGAATTTCATACCCAAGCCGTTCCGGCGAATAGTGCCTATTTTGAACAAGCATTGACCGACATCCATATCGCAACGAATAAACAGCAGTTTACCGATTTTTCGGGATTGCGGCAAATGATTCCCGAAAGTGAATTGGTCACAGATCATGAGGTAAGTATCGCTATACTAAATACCGCTTATCAAACCATCAACTACAATACAGAAGATCCAACAGACCCTGCAAATGGATTTGCTTATATAGAAGGGGTGAGTTTAACACCAATAGAAGGAAAAGCGCAATTTACCAACCATCACACCACTGTCATTGCTCCTTTAAAACAGCTTGTAAAAGGAGATCACATTACCTTTAAATTTAGTTCGGAATTGTTGTTTTCAAACGGAAAATCAATACAAAGCCTCAATGCTGACTTAGGGGATGGAGTGTATAGAACTATCATAACGAACGGGGATTTACAAACAACAGCCATAAGTATCCCAATCACTGAGAGTTCCGATTTGGAACAGACCTATCGTATTCATTACTCAGACGGAACTACACAAATCACTAAAAGTACGCTCTATGCCAGAAGTACATCGAATCCGCCAATTAGTGCACGAGCAGCGAATACAGAAGACTTTTGGCATATCTCTGCACATGCTTTTCAGGGCTATGAAGAATCAGAAGCTGTTTATGGAGCTATTGAATACAGAGTGTATTATGCCAATGACGATAAAGTATTGAGAAAACCTGTTTTTATTTTAGACGGTTTTGACCCCGGAGATATACGGAAAATTGAATATGCAGACTATGCGCAACCTAAAGATACTATTGATAATCCCTCAGTTTATGAGAAAATGGATTATTTTGACGGCTTAGATAAACAAAACCTGGTGGAGGTCCTTCGTGACAAAGGCTACGATGTCATCATTTGCAATTTTCCAAACTATAATAAATCTACTTCCAGAAGTGTGGAGTTCTTTGTTAACAACCATCTCTATCAACAATATTCTGAATTTCTATCCATTAATATCATAGATGGTGGTGCTGATTATGTAGAACGCAATGCCTTGGCATTTGTCAGTTTGCTACAGGAAATCAATGCACAATTGCTAACCAATGGCAGTACAGAAGAACTGGTGGTGTTGGGGCCCAGTATGGGCGCTATCATTTCACGTTATGCTTTAGCCTATATGGAAAAACAAGAAGCTGAGACCGAAGACCCAATTTGGAACCACAATACCAGGCTTTGGGTAAGTATGGACGGTCCGCATCTGGGGGCAAACATTCCTATAGGTATTCAGGCATTGCTGAATTTATTAAAAGTTAGAGGGAAAAGCGCTGCCGCAGATTCCTATAACAACAGTCTAAAATCGGTTACGGCAAAACAATTTTTAATCAACCAACATAAAGAGGCGCCAAACCATCACCAAATTGACAACGCCTATATGAATGGACGTGTGCTCGAGCAAGGCTACAACAATGAATGTGGGGCACCCTTCTATAAAAGGTTTTATAAGGCACTTTATAGCAATGGCTTACCTGGTAGTAATGGTTTTCCGATGAACCTGAGAAAAATTGCTATTGCGAACGGAGTTGTAGATGGCACAAGAACAGGAGGTGATAACGAAGAAAAATTTTATATGAAAGGGTACGCATGGAGAGATGACTTTTTGGGTTATGGACCTATGGTTGCTAAATTAGAAATTTGGAATTTACCGGCGCAAGGATATGGTAGTGAGATCATTGCAAAATACTGGCAGGCTTTTGCATCTGAATTGACGACCATTGCTACAAATTACAGTACCCGAGGAAATTTTGATCTTTTGTCAGGTGGTTTTACGGACACTTATAAGGTCATTGAAAAGCAAACGAGAGAGGAGGGCTATCCTTTTAGAACGTTGATAAATCATAATACACACAGTTTTATTCCAACCCTTTCGGCTTTGGCTTTAAGTCAACCACAAAGAAGGTGGGACGATAACCTTATCGAAGAAACTTTATGTGATAATGGACAATTAACGCCTTTCGATAATTATTTTGTTCCAAACCGAAGAGAGGACCATATAGAATTAACTAATGAAAATGTGACTTGGTTGTTAACAGAATTGGACGGAGAGATTGCCGAACAGGAAATCCTAATCCAACAAAGAGCCAAATTGTTATATAATATCATTGTAGATTCCGGTGAAATTCATAACTATCTTTATAATAATATCCACGCAGGAATAACGAGATACTCTTATGAAGTTAAAGATGGTGGGACTGCTAATTTTAAAGCCCACAAAATTGTATTTGGTACTAATTTTAACGCAGAGAAAGGGGCTACCGTTTCTGCCAAACTTTTAGGCTCTGATTGTGAGGTTGAGATTCCCAACCCGGCGTTATTCGAAGCACCTGTTTTTCAAGAAACGGTAGCTTCTAAAGCGTTGAAGAAATCTTCAACGTCGCATCACAGAACGGCTAACTTTAATACTTCTTATCAAATATATCCAAATCCGAATTCTGGGGTTTTTTATTTTAAGGATTTTGAGGATGTCGAAAATTTAAAAATCTATAACCAAAACGGTATACTGGTTTTGGAGCGTAACAAATTATCTGGCAATGAAATAAATGCTACGCATTTAATAACAGGCAACTATATTCTTAAGTTATATTTAAAAGATGGTTCGCAGCAATCGATTCCCATGGCAATTCAGTATTGAAAGTTTAAAATAGCAGGACGTTTGTAAAATAATTGTAGAATTTCGGATTTTAAAAGTGAAATCCTTAATTTCGCATCGATAAATCCGGAGGTAGTGCCGTTAATAGCAGTACGGAACCGGCCAATAGTTCGCATTCATGAAAGTTACAGACCATATAAAACAAGCCGAAGGGAAATCGTTATTTTCTTTTGAAATAGTACCTCCGGTAAAAGGACAAAACATACAAAAACTCTATGATAACATAGATCCGTTAATGGAATTCAAACCTCCATTTATCGATGTCACTACTTCCAGAGAGCAGTTCGTTTATATAGAAAAAGAAAATGGCTTGCTGGAACGCAAAGTGACTAGAATGCGTCCAGGGACAGTAGGTATCTGTGCCTCTTTAAAACATAAATACGATGTAGATCCCGTTCCTCACGTGTTGTGCGGTGGGTTTACACGTGAAGAAACTGAATATGTGTTGGTAGATCTTCATTATTTAGGAATCGATAATATCGTAGCACTGCGTGGCGATGCTATGAAACATGAAAGTCAGTTCAACCCTGTAAAAGGAGGAAATAACTACGCCATTGAACTTGTACAACAAATTGCAGATTTAAACACAGGAAAGTTCTTGCATGAGACCATTGAAACACCCTATACACCTGATTTTTGTATTGGTGTGGCAGGATATCCGGAAAAGCATTTCGAATCTCCAAGCCTGGCATCAGACCTAAAAAGATTAAAAGACAAAGTAGATGCTGGTGCCGATTACGTGGTTACTCAGATGTTTTTCGACAATCAAAAATATTTTGAGTTTGTAGAAGCTGCTAAGGCTATCGGTATTAATGTACCTATTATTCCAGGAATAAAACCCATTGCTGTAGAACGTCATTTGCAAATATTACCAAAAGTATTTAGTTTGGATTTACCATTGGCCTTAGAAAAAGCGGTCTTGAATTGCAAAGGAGATAAAGCAGCCATACGTCAAGTAGGTGTCGAATGGGCAATTCAACAAAGTAAGGAATTGATTGCTGCTGGTGTGCCAACTGTACACTATTATTCTATGGGGAAATCTGACAATGTCGTTAAAATTGCTAGAGAGGTGTTTTAATTTAAGTTTTTAGTGGTGAGTTTTTAGTTTTGAATGCTTCAATACATGAGAACTACAACCATTAGATTATTCAAGAGTAATTAAACACTCAAAACTAACAAGGTGTTTTTAACAGATAAGAAACACAAATACTGTTATAAAAAAAAGTGATTTGTTTGCAGATAACGAACGCATTTATTTAACTACATTTGTAGAAGTTAAAAAAAGTATGAACTTAAAATTATATTGATATGGCATTAGAGATTACAGATGCAACATTTGAAGAAGTAGTATTGAAATCTGACAAACCCGTTTTGGTTGACTTTTGGGCAACCTGGTGTGGACCTTGTAGAATGGTAGGGCCTATCATTGAAGATATCAGCAGTGATTACGACGGAAAAGCGGTTGTTGGAAAAGTAGACGTAGATAACAACCAAGAGTTTGCTGCAAAATACGGTGTGAGAAATATTCCAACTGTGTTGTTGTTTAAAAATGGTGAGGTTGTAGACAAACAAGTGGGTGTAGCCCCTAAAACTACTTATGCTGCTAAAATAGATGCAGTGTTATAAACAACATCATTACAATTGTATAAAGCGGAAATCGAAAGGTTTCCGTTTTTTTTTGTTCTTATATGTAGGGATTGTACTAGTTTTTGAAATATTTGTTCGGTTCGGATTATTTGCTATTTGATAATTTAGCAACTGTAAAAATCTAAATCATGAAGAAACATCTTTTAATTGTATTGTTTTCAGTTGCACTCGTAACCATTTCTTGTGGGCAATCATCTGATAAATTGAATCAAAGAGTTCAGTTAATTCAACAAACCTTGTCTATACCTGAATCAAAAAGTATTGCATTTGCCAAATTTGAAATTGCAAATCGGCAAGATTTTTTGGAAATGGCTAAGCAGTATAGGAATACCAAAGATTGGGCAACACAAAGGAAAAAGTTTAGTGCAGAAACTGAAAAAAGCAGTATTGCTATTTTGGGTAAAGAGAAGTTCGAGCAATGGACCAATTACCTAAAAGAACAAAAACTTTTGGCTGAACAAGCAGCAATGGCAGCAGAGATAAAAAAATACAAGCGCACCAGTCCAGAGCAACCCTATGAAGCAGCCTGGGGGGCTTTAAGACAGCACGAAATACCTAAATGGGCAGAAGATGCAAAATTTGGCGTATACGGACATTGGGGAATTTACTCGCAAATGGGCGCATGGGATTATAAGAAAAGAAATTGGGGAAATTACTATATCACCGCTTATCACGGGGTGTATTCTACCAATGAAAAGCATGAGCAGCGTGTGTTGTTTGAAGAAAAATACGGGAAGATACAGCAAGGAAATGGGTATAAGGATCTAGCAAAAGATTTTAAAGCAGAAAATTGGGATCCTGCCTATTGGGCAGATTTGGTTCAGAAATCAGGCGCTAAGTACGCTGGTATTTGTGCCGTGCACCATGACGGTTATTGTATGTGGGATAGTGATGTTACCGATTATTGCGCTGGAAAACTAGGACCCCAACGCGATTTGTACGGTGAATTTTCTAAAGAAATCCGAAAGCGAGGACTAAAGACCATTGCTTCTTTTCATCATGGAAGAACCTATAAGCATTTTCAAGGGGTACTTAGTAAATTGAAAAAAGTACCCGATTATCAAAATGTAGATTTATTAGACCCCAAGAATGATAATTTTTATTGGTTTACCGGTACAGAAGAGCGATTCACAAAGAATCGACTGGATTTAACGTTTGAATTTATTGAAAAATATGCGCCGGATGTATTGTGGTTTGATGGTGGAGGTGGAGGTTTTTCAACAGAGAAAATCTTGGCAAAGCATTTCAATACAGCCCTAAAAAACAACAAAGAAGTGTCCGTTCACAACAAAGGAAATTTTGGAGCTAATTTTGGAATCTATAGCTATGAAAATGGAGCGGGAAGACCTTCATATGTCGATTGGCCTTGGGAAGATGATACACCTTCAGCAGAAGGTTGGTGTGATTGGCAATGGGATAAAAACATTCAATATAAAAAAGCAAGGGATGTCATTGTTCGTTTGGCAGATTTGGTGTCTAGAAATGGAGGTTTGCTCTTATCGATCAATCCTAAATCGGATGGAACCTTAGACCAAGGTCAGATAGATCTCCTTTTAGGAGTAGGTGATTGGTTAGCAAAGTATGGTGAAGCTATTTATGGAACCCGTCCGTGGAAAATAATTGGAGAAGGACATATGGAGAATTTGTTCTTTACACAAACAAATCCTTTGAACGGAAAACCTTCCAGAGCTATTCAACCAAATACATCCTTGTTTACAGCTGAAGATATTCGGTATACAACAAAAGACAATAACTTGTATGCAATTGTCTTAGGAGCCCCAAAGACAAAAGTATTTACAATCAAATCCTTACATGACAAGGAGCATATTTCAACAGAAAATAAAATTAAAAGTATTGAACTGTTGGGGGTTGGGAAACTCTCTTATAGCCGAGATGCAAAAGGAATACATATCCAATTACCAAAAAACATACCTGATACCAATGCCAATGTTTTTAAAATTCAGGTGGAAGGACAATTGGAAGTAAGAAAGAATGAAGGAAAGAATAAAATTGTTCCTATGAAAACTTGATTCTTTGATGGAATTTGAACTATAAAAAAGAGGAAACAATTTTGTTTCCTCTTTTTTGTTGTTATTTGATAAGGCTAAAGTGTCCTGTTTTAAACGTCAATTCTCCATAAGAGTTGATAAGCTCAATACTGTACCAATAATCGGTTCGAGGCAGTACTTGACCGTTTATTCTTCCGTCCCAACAGTTTTCATGACTGTTCGTGGATAGAGGATTGATTCTTTTGAGCATTTTTCCATGCCTGTCAAATATTTTTATTTCTGCTTTTTGATATACTGAAGCGCGAAGTGGTCCTAAATCCACAAACCAATAATCGTCTTGAGCATCTTGATTTGGTGTAATGAATTTTGGAATGTTTAAAACTGTAATTTCCTTTTTAAATGAAGTTCCACATCCTTTCTTGTCGTTTATTGTGACTGTATGCACGCCTGGACTTACTTCATAAAATTTATTATCTTCACTAAATCCATTGTCGTCGAGTTGATATTCATAGTCGCCGTCACCACCTGCAGCCACAATAATAGAGTTCAATTCATTTCCGTCTATGATGTTGATATCCGTAAAACTTGCGGCATTGGATTCGGTTACAGTTATAGTTTTTGAAAGTGAACAGCTTCCTGAAGGCAAGGTAAAAGCTGTTACCGTATATTCGCCACCTCGATACACTGCTAAGGTGTTGTTAATACCAAGGAGCTGACCTTTGGCGGATCGCCATTCATAGCGGTAGCTGTCTTTTGGATTCTCAGCAGAGATATCTAGTCCTTGTGGATTATCAGTACACACGAGTTGAGAAGGGGTAACCGTGAATTCAGGTGACTGTTGGACTATTAGGTTGAAACTTTCCATTGCATTAACACAACCAAGTTGCGTGCTTTCTACACGTACGAATATCTTTTGTGAATTAGCAATGTCATTCTGGAAATAATTACCAACGATTTCATTACTTCCTTGTTGTGCTTCGATTGCAGTGCGATAAAAAGAGACTACAAAATTAGAAGAAGGTAGTTTTCGTATGATTTCTTCCTTTTTAAGGTTCAACTCGAAATCACTTACAATGCCATCGTGAAGGTCGTCATCGCAACGAATCATATCGCTAATAGTTTCTATCGGAGGGATAGCGTTTACGATAATTTCAAAAGTTCTGTATGGATTTATACAGCCTGTTTTCTTGTCTTGTATGCGTACATAAATAGTCTGTTGTTCTGCAATTTCATTTGTAAACGGACTTTGTAAACTGTGTATACCAGATTTTGCATTCGCAAGACTACGATGGTAACTAACTGTGTAATCTGCAGGGTTTTTTGTACCCAACAATGCTCTAGTTTGACTGTTTAAATCAAATCCGCTAGTAAAACCATCGGCATTGTCATCACAGAGTTCAAGAGGCGCTACTTTCTGTACTTCAGGCAATGGATCTACTGTAAGTAAAACATAGGGGCCAAAGCCATAACAATCATCGTTCAAATCACTATCAATACGTACCCAAATGGATTGACTTTCAGGACTGTTACTGTTTCTGAAATTACTACTGTTTGTAATTTTATTGACTTCTTCTAGGGCGTCTTCCTGTGTTTCATAATAACTTATGGAATATGATTGGCTAGTTGGAAGTAAGGCTCTTATATCTGCTTCTACACTGCTAAAGTCAAAAGAACTAATTCCATCCATGTCATTGTTGTTGGAGTTGGAATTGCCATCTTTGTCTAAGAAGTCATCACAACTTGAGTATATGCGAATAAAAGAATCATCAATCAAAGAACGTGTTACTTCGAGTCGGAACGGGATAATATTGATACATGAAGTTGTATTCATTACACGTACCCAAACGATATCTGAACTCGGGGTTTTATTGATGTATTGATTTGGATTTTGGATAAGCGCAGTTGGGTCTAGAATTTCGGCACCCTCATAGCTGAGATAGTAAGAGATGTCATAAGCAGCAAAATCTGGCGTGATTTCATTTTCTTTTTCGAGCAGATTAAATTGAGAATAGCCATCAGTGTCATCATCGCATTGTACAAGTGTAACTTCGTTCAGTTCAGGTATAGGAAGTATGGTGATGTCTATCTCTTTAATGGTATGACAGTTGGTAGTGCTCGATGTCGATTTTACAAAATACCTACTCAATGGATTGGGTTCTACACTGTTTGAACTTAATGAATTGGTACTGTTCTCCGCATCCGCTCTACTTGGAAAAAAGGTAAGAAAGGTGTCTGCATCTGAGCTTACAAGACCCTGTAAGTTGACGGTATCTCCCAAACATATGGATGTTTTATTTACTGATAGGTTAGGAGGTTGATTAACAACTATCGTAAATTCTTGTACTTGAAAACACAAAGTTTCGAGGTCTGTGATTCTTGCGTAGTATTTTCTGGTGTTTGTAAGTCTAACTAAAGAACTTGTCAATTCGAAGGTGTCGAATTGTGCATCTGAATAATGGCTAAAAAATCGAATATCAAAGGCTGTGTTTATCAGTGAGTTCAAGTCGAATTCTTCATCAAAACAAATTTCTTTTGTTGGTATTTGTACTACTGGGAGTTGGTTTACGCGTACCTTAATCTCGTTGATAATACTACAACTTGTTGTTGTCGCTGTATTTGTATCGTAGGTTTTTACAAAATATGTTGTATCAAAAGTGGGGCTCAATAGCGTACTTTCTAAAGGTGAAGTAGACGCCGCAGCATCTGGTAAGCTCAAATAGTATTCGTGTCTTGTCGATGGAGTTGATTCAATCAATAAATTGATATCAATATTATCGCCAAAGCAAATTTCTCCTTCGTGAATAGTAGCGGTAGGTAACGGGTTTACCTGTATTTTCAATTCTTGAATATTGCGGCATTCTGTTGTTGTTGCTTCACTATTGTCTGTTGCTTTGATGTAGTAACTAGTGTTTTCTGTAGGGTTTACAAGTTTGCTAGGAAGCTCTGGGGTGCCAGCAACGGCTGCAGCATGAGAAGGATAGTATCGAATAGTACTAGTTTCAGAATGTTCAATTACCGTACTCAAATCGATACTTTCGCCTAAACAAATTTCGGTATCTGTAACCAATAAGTTAGGAAGTGGGTTTACCTGCACGTAGATTTCAGAAACGGCATAACAACTCGTGCTGGTAGCAGTGTCTGTATCAAGTGCTTTTACAAAATAGATGGTACTTGTGTTTGGAGAAACTAAGGTGGAAGGTAATGCTGCGGTGTCATTAAGCGCATCTGCCTCTGAGTTGTAATAGCTAAAAGCTGTATTTGTACTGCTAATTAAAGTAGTCAAATCAATAGATTCACCAATACAAATTTGAGGTTTTGTGATGTTGAGGTTTTGAACTGGGTTTACTTGAACCGTTACTTCTATAACCGTTTCGCAGCTTGTACTTTTTGTAGGGTCATTTTCTAATGCATTTACAAAATAACTAGTTGTTATTTCGGGAGCTACATTTGTTGTAGAGAGTTCCGGTGTTCCTGCCTCGGCATTTGTTCTTGTGGCAAAATAACGATAGGAAATCGTAGGTGCTGGGTTCTCTAATGTTGTAAGATCTACCGAGTCTCCTGGGCAGATTTCTACGGAGGTACTTCTCAAAGAGGGCAGAGGATTGATTGTAATCTGTATTTCATCTGAAATGAGTCCACAAGAATTCCCTGTTTTTGAGAGTACAGCCCTTAAATAAAGCTTCGTATATAAGGAAGCAATCTTTACAATCCCTAATTGGCTGCTTTTAGCGCCAGAATACATGCTGTCGTCTTGAACCTCTTTCCATTCTATCCCATCGGTGCTAATTTGCCATTGCCATTTGAGGTTCGTCGTTGGGCTATCAATGTTTAAAGTGGTGGTTTCCAATTCACATATTTCAAAGGAAGTTGTTTGATTTGTTATAGTTATTGGGGCGCTAATCCTGTAGTTGTTGTTTGGTAGCGTGTAACCACTAATTTCTGATGTGACTATACCATTGTTGTCTGTTGTTACAGTCGTGTTTCCTAAGACGCCATCGAAGTTCTGATCCATAAAACCAGCTTCGGTTACGTCATAGCAGGCGTCGTTATCTGCATCTAATTCAACAGAATTGAGTAATTGATCTCCGTCAAAATCGCCCATAACATAATTTATTATCCCATTATCAACGGTGGTTTCTATGGCGTCGAACAAGCCATTGTATCCAAATTGAGTTAAGGTGCCATCTATACGTCCATCGTTGTTTTGGTCTGCTTGGTTGGCATTGAATTCGATAAGGTCATAGATTCCGTCATTATCACTGTCCAGGTCTATATAATCATAGAGGCCGTCTGTGTCTGTGTCTGTTTGGTTGGAAGCAGATGCCGAAAAAACATCTAAAATACCATCCTTATTTGCATCTGTTAGGTCAATACTAGTGTAGGTAGTACCGAGGTTTTCTTGTAGGTCGGGAATTCCGTCGTTGTCTGAATCCAAATCAAAACTATCAGAAATAGTATCACCATCCGAATCTTTACCGATACAGAATGCAGTTAATTGTAATGTTACCTTAGTGTCTTCGCTATCGAGTCCATTTGTGCAAATGATTTCAAAAGAAGAAGTTTGATGTGCTTTGATGGCAAAGGTACCTTCACCGAAGTTCAAGCTATTTGAGTTGAGAATAAAACGTACGTCGAAAGATGAGTGTGTGGCAATTCCACTTTCATAAACACCATCATAATTGGTGTCTATCAAAAGTTGGTTGTCTCTGTTGTCTATGGTTACCGTATGGTCTACAGGCACGATTACTCGGAACGATGCTTTGTTGGTGAGTTGAGAATCGTTGGAAAGTTCAGTTTCAGCATAGCTAAGTTTTACATTTAGTGGTTGATCAAAAACCGTTTTATATTGAACAATGTTTGTGATTCCCTTGGGAACCGATAGTGTAAATCTCCCGTCGTCAGCACCTTCAAAAGGGGTAGGGGACGCTGTGTTTACTGTTTGGATACTTCCAGTGAAGTTCGTTCCATCGATAAAATTACCTGAAGAAGGCACTTGTAATAAAAAAGGGTCGTTTCCTAAAGACTCAGAGCAATTGGCAATTCCGTCATTATCAATATCTAAATCGATATTGTCAGGTATACCATCTTCATCATAATCGTTTGGACAGTGACTTACAGGAATTACGTCAGATCTTAGTTTTTTATTACTACAATATATGGCACCTTCAACTTTGTAATATCCTGGAGTTGATGGTTTGAATGTGTGTCCAGTTTCTCCGGGAATTTCGTTACCATCTTTAAACCATTGGAAGGCGTCATAGGAGGTAATTGTGCTCATGCCAAGCGTAACGTTAGGAAGGCAAAACTTATCTGCATCGATTCCTGCCTGAAAATGTACCTCAGGTCTATAGGAAAATCCGGAATAGTAACCGCCAAAAGTTGCGGCATTGTTAGATCCGAAAGCGGCAACATATACTTGACTGTCCGATGAGATAGATACATTTCCTGTCAGACCTTCAATCATATAAGTAACAAAACCTGTGTTGCCTGTTACAGCACTAGGGCCTGTTATAGTGTAGGTTCCTCCTAAACTTGCTATTGGTGTGTCGTTTATAAGTATCTGTGCGTTCAATTGCGCAAGAATTGTAATACCTCCAGTAAACGTTTTACTACCAATTTTTCCAATATGGGGAATGTTGTTTACGATATTTGGTGTTTCACAGTTTAATGGCGGAACAAAAAACAGCCCAACATTGGCGGGTTTGTCTGTACCTCCAACAGCTTGGTAGGCATAAACTGCTTTGTCTGCTCTTACATACATATTTGCCCCTTTGTTCCCGCCATTGTATTGATTCCCCTCAATAGAGACATACTCACCGGCATTTATAGTGGCATACGGGGTGAAAATACCATTAACATAAACATTGGTATTGTCTTCATGGGCAATAATAATGGCATTTTCCATTTCATTGGTTCCGTAGCCTCTTGTAAAAATATAGTCGGTACCTATTTTTTCTACTGGGGCAATTTGATCGACACCATAATCTCTTTGTGATGCAGTTGATTCTGCTGAAGAACCACTTGTAGATCCACAATTTACTGCAATGTCTTTATTAGATTCAATAAGCGCGCCTAGTAATCCATCATTGTTAGCGGCATTCGTGTTTTCGACTTTTGTAGCAAGAATATATGTTTCTCCAGTGTTCAAGCTAATGGTGACATCGGCATCGCTGTTTCCGTTTATGTAGGAAGTACCTGGGTCTATATCGCTAATGGTAACGCTAGTGTTGTTTTCAGTGGCCATTATGGAAATGAAGTTTAGAGAGGCAGTAGGGAAACTAGGATTGTTAAAAGTTCCTGCCCTAAACGTTTTTCCAATACCCGCCAGTCCTTTACTAATTAAGGCGCCCGCTTGAAGTCCGTTTCCAGTATTCATTTTGACGGTTACATAGATCAGGTCATCAGCTACAATACGATAGCCCTTGTTGTTTAAAACTTTGTAAGTGTTATTCTCAGGAGTGAATAATTGTGAATCGTTGGAGTTTCCTATATCGTGGATATATGGAGTTGTTCGTGTTGCACTAGCGTTAATGGTAGTACCTCCAATTTCGATAATTTTAAAGTTTACAGCACTGTCACTTGGTGTTGAAATGTATAGGTATTGATCCTGTGGTGTGGATATTCCAGAAACATCTGCTCTATATGTTAGTGGTGGAATGTAATGGGTCTTACTAAATTGTGCGTGTGTTTTTAATGCATAGCACAGCATAAAAACACAAATACTGAGGTACTTGGTTTGTCTTCGTTTCATCTTTCTAGGGGGGTAAAAGAAAAATTTCTTCCTATAAGTTTATATGTCTTATTCTAAAACGGTTGAACTGTTTGTTTAGTATTTATACAATTGCTTTTGAAGTGTGTAGGAATGGTAGTAACTAAGGTTTTTTGATTAGCTTATGACTTTAAGCAAGTGAATGTAAGTTGTTTTAATTCAGGTGATTAATGGTTTTAGTAAGGCAGTCGCTCTGGCTATAAGGAATAGAGCGACTGCAGTAAGATACTTAACAACAGTTAAGAGTTGTTTTGCGTAAAAAATTATCGAAGTAAACTAAAATGGCCTGATCTTACTATAGTCTGTCCATTAGATTTACGAAGTTCTAAACTAAACCAATAATCTGTTTTTGGCAGCACTACACCTTTGTGGGTACCATCCCATGAATTCTTCGAAGCATCGTCAGATAGGGCATTCAATATTTTCAATAAGTTGCCATAGCGATCAAATATTTTAATCTCAGCTTTTTCATAGCCAATCGACTTATCTGGGCCCAATTCAAGTTTCCAAACATCTCTGTCATCATCTCCATCTGGACTCATAAATTTTTGGAATGTCAACACTGTTATGTTGATGTATGAATCATCGCCACAACCATTTTTGTCATTTACTGTAATGGTGTGCAGTCCAGACGGTACATTGCTAAGGATATTACTGTCTGTAAACGCTTCAGAGTCGAGTTGGTATTCGTAGTCTCCTTCAACGCTAACAATTAATTCTATAGTACCTACATCATTTCCGTCGTTTACAATAATATCGATAACAGTAGGTGCATTGGATTCTTCAACCTTGATTTGTCTAGTGAAAGTACAACTACTTGTTGAAGGAATTGAAGCGGTTACTGTATAGGTTCCTTTTTCAAAGACTTTTAAATTAGCTTCTTCCCCTAGAGTATGTCCAGTTGCATCTGTCCAAATATAATTGAATTCACCTGTGGCGTCTGCAACTGTCAGGTCTAAACCATCTGGGTTATCTGTACAGACGATTTGTTCCTCAATAACGGCAAAACTAGGAATCTCATGAACAATCAAGTCAAAAGATTCGCTACTGTTAACACAATCTGTTTCTGTGTTTTCTATACGAACATAGATAGTTTGTAAGAACGGAGATTCATTCGTTTAAGTATCGTCAGTAATTTGATTCGTATCGCTGGCAGCATCTGTTGCTGTTCTGTAAAAACGGATATCGAAATTATTGCTTGCTTGCGTTTGAAGTACTGATAAGCGTTTTGAAGCGAGGTCGAAACTAGACACAAATCCATCGGCAACCTCGTCATCGCAGACTTCCATGTTTTCCATAGCAGGAATAACGGGAAGCGGGTTTGTTATCAGTTCGAAGGTGCTGTGCGGATTGCTACATCCAGTGATGGTGTTTTCAACGCGAACATAGATAGTTTCGCTGTTAGCTACCGTACTGGTGTAGGGAGAACTTAATGCAGAAGTCCCAGAAAGTGCCTCTGTAAAGGATTGATGGAAGCTTACTGTATGTTCGGCACTGTTTAAGGTGCCTAATATGCTAGGGATTTGACTGTCTAAATCGAATCCTGCTACAAGGCCGTCTGTATCGTCGTCACAAAGTTCTAAATTCTCTGTTTGCTCAGGTAATGGAATAGTTTCTACTTCTAATGAAATATGTGGTCCTAGGCCATAACAAGCATTGTTAATGTCGCTATCAATACGAACCCAAATTGCTTGGTTAAATGGACTTTCGTTGTTTCTATGGTGGCTAATGTCGTCTATCCTGTTTTTCTCCGCTAGTGCATCATCTTGGTTGGTATAGTAAGTGATACTATAGGACTGTCCACTAGGAAGTAAGTTTAACAATTCGTTTTCAGCTTGGCTAAAATCAAAATAGCTAATACCGTCTTGGTCGTCGTTATCGTTGCTGTCATTTCCTTCGAAGTCTAAGTAATCATCGCAGGCGGTAAAGCTAGTGACGAATGTATTGTCTATGCTAGAAATCGTAACCTCTAAGGTAACTTCTGTGATACTTACACAGGTGTTTGAATTGGCAACACGTACCCAAACGACATCGGAGTTGTATTCACGGTTAATATAGTTAGTAGGGTCAATAATTACTTTTGCCGGGTCTAGGTTTTCAGCACCTAACTCTGATATATAATAAGGTGAACTCCCAAATCGGCATGTCCTGCATTTATTTCATTTTCTTTTACGCGTAGGTTAAAGGCCGTAAAACCGTCTCCGTCGTCATCACATTGCACAATTGTAACCGGTTCCAATTGAGGTAGCGGAAGTACAGTAACAAATATTTCATCTATTGTAAAACAACCTGCGTTTGAGGTAGTTCTTACAAAATAGCTAGTGTCAATAATAGGGTTTACGAGGGTTGAACTCATCGCGTTGTCGTTTGCTTCTGCATCCGCGTGGCTATTGAAATATAACGCAGTAGTATTGGGTTCGAGCGTTACCAAACTGCTCAGTTCGATAGTTGCATCAAAACACATTTCTCCTAAAACAATTGTAGGGTTTGGAACTGGGGTTAACAGCAATAGTCAAGGGGTTCAATAACAAAACAATTTGTTAGCGCTATCTCGAACTCTAATATAGTAGGTTTTAGTTTCTGTTGGAATTATATTTGTATCAGTAATTTCTGAATTTTGTTCGTTCGCGTCTTCTAGACTCGAATAAAACGACATATGGATATGTCGTGTTTATTTGATCGGTGAGTTCAATCGAATCACCAAAACAAATTTCAGTATTGGTAAGTGCTACAATTGGCAAGGGATTTACTTGTACTCTGAATTTCATTGATAACGGTACAACTCGTAGTGGTGGCAGGGTTGGGTGTCGGTCGTAAAGCACATATACACTTGTGCTTGTTCCTGGGCTTATGGTTGTACTGTTCAATTCTGAAGTACCTGCCTGTGCATCTGCTTCTGTGGTGAAATACTGGTTGCTTGTATGTTCCTGGGTATTCACTAAACTGGTCAAATCAACAGTGTTTACCAGAACAAATTTCGGTGTTTATTGTTGATACGATTGGTAATGGGTTTACCTGTACCGTCAATTCCTTTATGTCTTCGCAACTGTAGTAGTTTGCTGCGTCTGTAGCAATTGCTTTTATGTAATAGGTGGTTGTTACATTAGGGCTTACCAAAGTAGTGATAAGTCCTGTAGAACCATCTACTGCGGCTTGGTACGAATCGTGATAGGAGATAGTTGTATTTATTCCTGAAGTAATAAGTGTACTTAATTCTATGTCATCTCCAGCACAAATTTGAATGTCTGTTGTACTTAGGCTAGGTAGTGAGTTTACTTGCACTTTTAATTCTTCAATAGTCGTACAACTCGTACTGGTTGTTGGGTCTGTATCCGTAGCTTTTACAAAATAAGTTGCCGTTACAGTAGGCGTTAGTGAAGTGACAAATAGTTCTGAGGTTCCTAGTGTTGCATCTGCTAATGTTGCGAAATACTGTATAGAAGTAAGAGGGGCTTGTGTTACTAAGGTTGTGAGTTCAATAGATTCTCCAATACAAATTTGAGTATCCGAAGTAGTTAAGGCAGGTAATGCGTTTACAGTGATATGAACTTCGTTAATAACCTTACAGCTTGTAGTTGTGTCTGTGTTGTTGTCTGTAGAAACAATATAGTAAGTAGTGTCGCCTAAAGGGGAGACAAAAGAGTTATTCAATACTGGTGTGCCTGCTTCCGCGTTTTCTTGAGAAGTAAAATAGGTGTTGACCACATTTGTGCTAGTTGAAATAAGATCGGAAAGTTCTACACTGTCTCCAAAACAGATTTCTGTATCGGTAGGTGTGGCGATTGGCAATGGGTTGACTTGAACAGTCAACGGCACAATATTGGAACAAACGGTACTCGTTACCGGAGCATTGTCTGTTGCTAGGATATAATATATTGTTGTGTTAGTAGGAGAAACTGTGGTTGAGATCAATTCGTTTGTACCTGCGATTGCGGATGCTTCAGAGTCAAAATATTGTATGTTATTGGTTGCTTCTGTGGCAATTAGTGTACTTAAGTCTATGGTATCACCAAAACAAATTTGTGTGTCTGTTGTGCTAACAAATGGCAGAGGGTTTACCTGGATTTGAATTTCCTTAATTTGATCGCAACTTGTGGTTGTTGCAGGATTAGTATCTATTGCTTTTACAAAGTAGCTGGTGTTTTCTGTAGGAGTTACAGTGGAAACAAATAATTCTGAACTTCCTAGAGTTGCGTCTGCCAAACTCGTATAGAAACGAACGGATGTGTCGGCTTCTACAGTAGTCAAATCGTTCAAATCAATAGATGTACTTATACATATTTCAGCGTTAGTAGTGTCTAGAACTGGTAACGGGTTTACCGTAATGATGATTTCTTCGACGGTCGTACAGGTCGGACTTAATTCGGTACTTTTGGAAGAGGCTACTACAAAATAGCTTGTCGTACTTGTTGGGCTTATTACTAAAGTTTCCAATTCAGGTGTGCCATTAAGCGCGTCAGCCATGCTAGCAAAGAAATTTAAAGTAGCTGTTGGTGCGGTAGATGCCAAAGCTGCTAAGTCGGTACTATTTCCAATACATATTTCTGTATTTGAAATACTAAGAATAGGTAATGCATTTACGGTAAGTGTTACTTCATCGGATATCTGATTACAGCTATTCCCAATTTTGGAAAGTACAGCTCTATAGCTATTGCCGTTTAGGTTGACAGGTGCATTGCTGATTGTTAAATTTGGACTTGTTTCACCACTGTGGTTGGGCAAAGCAACAATGTCCATCCATGTAAAGCCATCGGCACTAAATTGCCATTGCCAAGAAACATTAGTGGTGCTTGTTGAAGCGCTAAAAGTAATATTTTCATTTTCGCAAATATCAGCAGTATTCGGTTGGTTGTCAATTTGAATAGGTGCAGCTATTGTATAGTTTCCATGTGGTGGCGTATATCCATCCGTACCACTAGTTACAACGCCTGATGGACTTATTGAAAAAGGAGCTGCTCCCAAATACCCGTCGCCATTTGCATCGGTAAAACCGGCTTCAAAGACATCGAAACAAAGGTCGTTGTCACTATCTATCTCGGTTGAATTTGGAAAAGTGTCTGCATCTGTGTCTGCAATTGTGTAATTAATTTCCCCTGAATCAGTAGCGGTTTCGACGATGTCTAATAATCCATTGCTGCCAAAATCCCCAGGAGTTCCATCGGTGACTCCATCTGTATTTACGTCTGGTGCGTTGGAATTGGATTCGATGAGATCATAAATTCCGTCGTTGTCACTGTCTAAATCTAAAAAGTCTAAAATGCCATCAGTATCCGTGTCGACAGGAATGGTTAGGGTAGTAAAGTAATCGTACATGCCATCACCATTAAGATCGGTAGAGTCAACCGTGTTTAATATAATACCAGCACCTTCTGTTCTGTCTGGGATACCATCATTGTCTGAATCCAGGTCAAAATGATCTAAGATGCCATCACCGTCAGAATCACGACCAATACAATTTGCCATTAGGTGAAAACTAACTTTATTGTCTAAGTCGTCTGTATTGTTCTGGTAGGAAATTTTAAAAGAGTTTACCTGATGTGCATTGATAGAGAAAGTTCCCTCGCCAAAGTTTAAGGCTGTTGCATTTAAAACAAAACGCAAATCGAAGGAAGAGAAACTAGTAACACCACTTTCGTAAATACCATCGTAATTGGTGTCAATTAACAATTGATTGTCAGGATTGTAAACCGTTACTGTGTTTTCAAAAGGAACGGTTACGGTAAAAATTTCGTTATTGGTAATCAGTGCATCATTTACCAAGGCTGCTGTAGGGTAAGACAGCTTAACATTTAGCGGTTTGTTAAAAGTAGTTTCATAGGATACTATATTTTTAGTTCCTGCCGGTACGCTCAATACGAAACGTCCGTCGTTGGCACCAATAAAAGGATTTGCTGCAGAGGTGCTTTCAGTGGTTACCGCTCCTGAAAATTGGTATTCTCCTCCAAGAAATGAGCCGTTAGAAGGGTTCAATAGCTCGAAATCATAACCACCTAAGGATTCTGTACAATCTGGTATCCCATCATTGTCATTGTCTATGTCGATAGCGTTTACAATGCCGTCGCCGTCGTAGTCGTCAGGACAATTACTTACTGGAATGTCATCTGAAAGCAAGGAAAAAGCGCTACACAATATGGTCCCTTCCACCTGGTAATTTCCCGGTTCAGTGGGTTGAAAGCTAATGGTGTTTGCTCCGGGAATTATTTCTCCATTTTTATACCATTGGTAGGTGTCGTAGGAGGTAATGGCGTTTAAGTTTAACGTAATATTAGGTAAACAATTTCCTTGGCTGTCGACTCCGGTATCGTAAAACACCTCGGGTTTAAAAGGAAATCCTGAATAATAACCTCCAAAAGCTGCAGATCCATTATTTCCAAAAGCTGCTACATATACTTGATTATCAGAAACCACACTAACGTTTCCACTAAGTCCTTCTATAAAATAAGTAACAAATTCGGTATTGCCAGCAACTGCAGAAGGGCCAATTACTGAAATTCCACCGCCTAAAGCACCAACATCGATGTCGTTTATTTTTAAACTAGCTCCGGTTTCAGCCAAAACGCTCATGCCTCCTGTGTAGTTTGTGTTTCCAATTTCCTGGATGGCAGGGATGTTATCTACGGTGTTCGGGGTTTCGCAGTTTAATGGAGGAACAAAAAACAGTCCTTGATTGGCACCCGCTTCACGACCTCCTACAGCTTGATAGGCATATACAGGTTTGGAGGTTCTGATGTACATATTTGCCCCTTTACTAGACATACTGAAGTTATTACCTTCAACCGAATAATATTCTCCAGCATCAACAGTTTCTATGGCTGTGTTGCTTCCATTGACAAAAATATCAGTTCCATCTTCATGTGCTACGATAATTGGGTTTTCAATATCGTCTGTTCCAAAAGCTCGTGTAAAAATGTATTCTTCTCCCACTAGTTCTACTGGTACAATTTGATCAAAGCCATAATCACGACCTCCGTCCTCGTTGGTGTTAGAACCATTCGCGGATCCGCAATTGACAGCTATGGACTTATTGGAGCTAATAAGTGTACCAATTAGTGCATCTCTGTTGGCGGGCATGCTGTTGCCGTCTATTTTTACAGCGAGTATGTAGCTTTCTCCGTTGTTGAGGTTTATGGTGAAGTCGTCACTTCCGCTGTTGCTAAGGTCATTGATGTATTGGATTCCAGGACCCAGATCACTTATAGTAACTTCAGTATTGTTTTCTGTCGCCAGCACGGAGATAAATGAGAGAGAGGATACTGGTTGACGAATATTGTCAAAGGCACCTGCTCTAAATTCTTTTCCTAGTCCTGCAAGCCCTTTACTTACTAAGGCTCCGGCTTGTGCACCACCACCGCCATTCATTTTTACGGTAACATATACCAGATCGTCTGCTTCAACAATATATCCCTTGTCATTATGAACCCTATTGGATTCAGAGTTGGGAATGAACAATCGGGTGTTGATACCTGTTCCTATAGTATGTCTGTATGGAGTCGATTTAGAAGCGGTTACATTTATCACACTTCCGCCAATTTGAATAATTTTTATATTTACTGGAGTGGTACTCGGTGTTGAAATATAGAGGTACTGGTCTACCGGCAAGCCATTGGTAGTTTCATGACTGGTTAATGGAGGTATATAATGCGTCTTGCTAAACTGCGCATGCATTTTTAGGCTCAGCAATAAAATGACTAAGCACATGTATACTTTTCGGGGGGTATTACTTAACATATATATATCCGGGGGGACTTTATTATTCAATGGTTACCTACTAAAAACGAACAAAATAAGTCTTTAGTATTGTAGGGCAAAAATAGTTAAAAAAATCGGATAATTCTCTTAGAAAGAGATAGATTCCTCCTTTTTTATGTTAAATTTGTAGTGTCAAAACATAGGATAAATTGTATGGATAAAAAATTAATATCAAGGAAAAAGCCTAGTTTTCCAATAAGTGGAAAGTTGCAAAAATATTTGACAAAATACAGTCGAAACGTGGTGATGCCCGTTTTTTACGACGATTTGCTGCGCTATTCTGGTGCTGTTGAGGTGTATGATAAATCTGGAAAGGATACCTTGTGGATACGAGTGTATTATCCAGAAGTTGAGCGCAATGAGATTGATTTAAGTCTTAAGAAAATATATGCAATTCTCCATGCCGACGGTAGTGATGAGTCAATTCCTTTTTTAAATGTCGATGCCATAGACTACTGTACTTTCGGGAATTCAAAACCGTTTCGTGTTAAGATTCGAAATATTTTGAATGACAATTATATGTACATGTATATAAAAAGAGCAGATGCTTCTAGAGTGTTTGGTTTGGAATTGGAACATTTGCTCTCTCCAGATCGTATCAACTTTCTAGTCTATAAAGATACTTTGGTAGAGGAGCATATTCAAGGGATACCAGGCGATGTTTTTATGAATTCTGGTTATAAGCATTTTTCTTCTAGAGATCAGAAGCAGTTGTCTAAAGAATTTGTAAAGTTTAATGAGCGCTGTATCATTCGTTTGTTAGGTGATATGCGTTCTTATAATTATGTAATTGTCCCAACACATGATTTTGACCAGGTGCAATATAGAATTCGCGCGATTGATTTTGATCAGCAGTGTTATGAAGGTGCTTTTAAAGTGTATATGCCTCAGTTTTTAAAAGAAAACAAGCTGTTTGTAGATATGGTAGGGGAGAATCTACAAGAAGCTTCCATCAATCAATATAAAATTGAAGAGCGCTCCGCAATTTCAAAACGAATTATTAGAGTGCATGACAGGGTTTTGGCTTTGTTAGAGTGTATGTCTGAAGATGCTATTTCGACTCCTGAAAAAGTAGAAACGTTAAGAAAAGACCTGTTGGAATACACCAAAGATGTAAAATTTAAAAAATGTGACAGTATGGGAGCTCTTTTAAAGGTCGCTTTTGATTTCGTTGTAAGGAACTATGAGAATGTCAATCAATATGTGATTCACTAGGAGGTGAAGTAACGTGTAATTAGTATATAGTACTCAGTAAAATGTCTTTTCTGAAACTAGAGAGGGAAAGACATTGGTGTCTAGTAATTGTCAAAATCGATATCATCAATATTTTCCATACTTCCAAAATCATCTACGGCTCCAAATTCATCTAGACCGTATGGATCATTGCTTTCTTCTTTTGTGGCTTTGAATTCTTTTTCGGGTGCTTCTTCAGGAACATTACCAATGGATAATACTAACTTTGGAAGCGCTCCGTCTATCGTTTCTGAAACCTCAATCAATTCGACGAAAAAGGTCCACATTTGTAAAAAATCATATACGTAAATTAATTTTTCACCAATGTCTTCAATGTTTTGATCGATACTTGTGGTTGCCATAGCTAAGGCATTCGGACTTTCATCCATCGAAATCAATGGGATTTCTTCCCCCTGATTCCAGTCGTCATCCGTTCTGTAAAAGGAGGCCATTTGCTGTCCGTTAAACCCAAATACCTGTGCAATCGTATTGTGAAGGTCTTCTAAAGTTTTAGATCCTTCGATAGCAATTGTTCTGATAACATCTTGCTTTACGTCCAGTACTACTCTAATTTTAAAGACCATAATTTATACGTTTTTAAGTTTTACAAAATTAATCTTTACAGAAACAGCAATCAAGATTTTTAGAGGATTATTTTTTGTTAAAGATGATTGTTTGTAATGTGTTGATAATAAAAGGGTTGTGTTGAAGGTCTGTGGATTGGAGTATATGCTGTCTGATAGAGAGGTAAAACGAGAAATTTTAGTGAAAGAGAATGGGGTGGATTGCCTAGGAAATTGTATTTTTAAAGCCAAAATAAAAACAATGGATACGTCAAAGCTCTTAAAGATTATCAATGCCGTGAGGAAAAATACATTGATGGAAACCTTAAAGATTACCTATACAGATGTAGGCTCCGATTTTTTAGAGGCAACCATGCCTGTAAGTCCAGAAGTACATCAGCCCATGGGGTTGTTACACGGTGGTGCTACGGCCGCTTTGGCGGAGAGTGTTGGTAGTGCAGCTTCTCATATGCTTATTGATAATGATGCTTTTCAAGTGAGAGGAATAGAAATTACTGCAAATCATTTAAAAAGCGTTTCTTCGGGTAATGTAATCGCAAGAGCGTGTATTTTGCACAAAGGAAAAACAACACATCTCTGGAAAATAGAAGTGAGAGATGAACAAGGAGATTTGATTTCTTTTTGTAAGTTGACGAATATTGTTTTACCCAAATCAAATAAATAACAAGTCCTCGATTGATACCTATTTCCACTTTATTAGATTCCATAGAAGAAGCGTATACAAACCAATTACCATTTGTTGCTTTTCAAGAACCAAATACTTCTTTGTTGACCGCTTATTTTCAAAACAATGATCAACTACATTTTGTGAAGGATTATAGTGAACAAGGATTTGTGTTTGCTCCTTTTGAAGTGGGGAAACCTTCCGTTTTGATTCCTTTAGGGAATGAATTGCAAGCAAAACATTCATTTGAGATTAAGAATGTATCGAGCGGGAAAGCATACCAAGAAGATCCGAAAGCCAAAACAAATCACGTTGAGTTTGTAGAGAAAGCGAAGTCCTTTTTAGAAAAAAAGTCCGTTTCAAAAGTAGTAATTGCTAGAAAGAAAGACATTGTGTGTAATTCTTTTGACATGCGATCTGCTTTTGAGAAATTACTCGGAAGCTATCCATCGGCAACTAATTATGTTTGGTTTCATCCAAAAGTTGGTTTGTGGATGGGGGCGACTCCAGAAATCTTATTAAAGGTGGAGAACCAGTCGTTCACTACCATGGCGTTGGCTGGTACTCAGGTTTATGAAGGGGTAGCCGATGTCAAATGGAAGCCAAAGGAATTAGAGGAGCAACAAATGGTGACCGATTATGTGCTTGATAAACTTAAGAAACACACAGTATCATTACAGCATTCTGAGGTGTATACCGTGAAAGCAGGGAATCTATTGCATTTGCGTACAGATATTCAAGGAGAAGTTTCGTCTAAGGATGGGGTCATGGAGCTATTGAATATTGTGCACCCAACACCAGCAGTATGTGGGTTTCCAACAGAGATAGCTAAAGAATTTATAGTAGAGAATGAGGACTTTAATCGCTCTTATTATACAGGCTTTTTAGGTGCTTTAAATGTCAACTCAAAAACAGCTTTGTACGTGAACCTTCGATGTATGGAGCGCTTGTCGTCAAATATAATTCGTTTGTATATTGGTGGTGGAATTACCGCAAAGAGCGTGGCGTTGCAAGAATGGGAGGAAACTGTATCGAAATGTAAAACAATGGAACAGGTCTTGTTTTAGCTGTGTTTTTTTTGAATATATTTTACTGAAGCGCGAATCAGTTTATTTAAGGTTGGCATGTCTATATGAGAAAGGTCTTTAATATACAGGCAAGATTTACCAGTTGTGTACCTTCCTAAGTTGGACATTAATTCTTTGTGTTTTTCAAAACCACTCATAATGTACAGGGTGAGTGCCGATTTTCGAGGTGAAAAACCAGTTAGCATAAAGTCACCTTCACGACCACTTTCGTATTTGTAATGATAGGTTCCAAAACCAACAATACTCGGTCCCCATAAAACAGGAGGTGCTTTTGTGATTTTTTGCATTAATTGAAGCACTTTTAGGCAGTCTTCTTTCCGCTTTTTTGGGGTTACATTGTCTAAATATTCAGAAACATTTTTGGTGGTTGGAACCGTTTTCATCGGGATGTTTTATTCTTTGAGAACTTTCAAGTTTAACTAGTCTAATATACGTGAATTATTTGTAATTTTACGGCCTAATAACAAGATAGATTTTTGCAGTCTGTCTAGATTCTATTTGAAAAATTGTCGAACCCACAGATGAAATACCCTAAGAATGAATTGGCGCAAATGGTCATTGCTTCTTGCGTTGCTTATGGTGTTGAGGAAGTGGTCATATCTCCTGGGTCGAGAAATGCACCATTGACAATTGGTTTTTCTTCACATCCAGATGTTGAGGCTTATAGTATAGTAGATGAGCGTAGTGCGGGGTTTGTAGCTTTGGGAATTGCCCAGCAGAAAAGAAAGCCAGTAGCACTTGTTTGTACCTCGGGGTCTGCTTTGTTGAACTATTATCCTGCCATTGCAGAAGCTTATTATAGCAATATTCCGCTCGTGGTACTTTCGGCAGATAGACCAGCGCATTTAATTGATATTGGAGATGGACAAACGATTCGACAACCCCATGTGTTTGAAAAGCATATTGAATATACTACAAACTTGCCAGCCAATGCTATAAAGGAAAGTGCCTTGCAGTTAAAGGAAGCATTGGAAACGGCTATTTTGCAAAGAGGTCCGGTACATTTGAATATACCATTCGACGAGCCTTTGTATGAAGGCGTACCAGATATGATGACACTGCCAAAATACGAGTTGCCAGATGCAAGCCAACCCTGGGAAAGTGAGACGCCCCTGGAGGTAGCGTTTTTAGAAAAATTTGCAGATATATGGAATGCTTCGGTAAAGAAAATTGTACTAGTTGGGACTAGTTTTCCGGATGATTTGTTAAAAAAACAGTTAGATCATTTGGTAAAGGATCCCTCCGTGTTGGTTTTGGTGGAGACCACATCTAATTACTCGAATCAAAATGCAATACATGCTATTGATCAATTGCTTTTTCCATTAAGTCACGAGGAGTTTCGAGGATTACAGCCTGAAATTTTAATAACCTTAGGAGGATTTGTGGTTTCCAAGAAAATAAAACAATTCTTAAGAGCTTATAAACCAATAGAACATTGGCATATCGACGCAAAAGTTTCACTGGATACTTTTCATTGTATGACGCAACACTTTAAGCTTTCGCCTCAATTGTTTTTTAGTCAGTTTTTCTTTTTGAGTAGCGCTAAGGTAAGTACTTTTCAAGAAAAATGGATTCAAGAGAAAAATAGGAGAAGAGAAAATCATAGCTCATTTTTGAATGGTTTGAATTTTTGCGATTTAAAAGTGCATGAGCAAGTGTTAAAGGCGTTGCCAGACGCGATAAATTTACAACTGGGCAATAGCTCTATTGTTAGGTACACGCAATTGTTTGATATAAAGTCTACGGTAGCGGTTTTTTGCAATCGAGGAACAAGTGGAATTGATGGAAGCACATCTACAGCAATTGGTGCAGCTATGACTTCGGAAAAACAAACCGTATTTATTACTGGGGATATTAGTTTTTTTTACGACAGCAATGCATTTTGGAATCGATATATTCCGAATAATTTTAGGGTAATTTTGGTAAACAACGACGGAGGTGGTATCTTTAAGTTTATTCCTGGTCCGTCTTCAACAGATGCTTTGGACTATTTTGAAACACCCCATGGCCTAAACGCTAGTCAGCTTTGCGATATGTATGGGGTCGATTATAAGAAAGTGAATTCGTTAGTTTCTTTGCAGGTGGCTTTAGAAGGTTTTTTTGAGGAAAGTAACCAACCTAAGTTGTTAGAAATACAAACACCCTCCAACATAAATGATACATTATTGAAGCAGTATTTTTCAAGTTTGTAGTGATGAATTGGAAGGTTAATTAAGATAATAGTAAAAATAAATTAGTACATATATGGACTTGGAAATAGGAGAGAAAGTAGATTTAGTTGTAGGTAGGTTTACGAACGTTGGAATTAGTGTGCTGGTTGATGGCGAATATGAAGGTATGCTTTATAAAAATGAGATTTACCAAAAAGTTCGTGAGGGTCAGAAGCTAACAGGTTATGTTAAATTTATTCGTGAAGATGGAAAGATTGATATCTCCTTGCAACCCATAGGTTTTTTAAATAAAATAGGTGAGAACGAAAGCTATATTCTCGACAAATTAAAAGCTGAAGAATCAGGGTTTTTACAGTTAAATGATAAAAGCAGTCCAGAGGATATAAAGTACCATATGAAGATGAGTAAAAAATCTTTTAAAAGTGCTATTGGAGGTTTGTATAAGGCTAAATTGATTGTGATTTCGAGTGATGGTATTCATTTAGCGAACAAAGAGCGTTGATTATTTATATTGTGCATACAAACTTGTTTCTATAAGTTTATGCTTTTTCATAGTTTTTTCTCGTTAACTTTAACGTGCTATGAAAAAACTTTGGAACTTTGTTCCTAGCCATATTTTGTTGTGGTATGCATTAGGAGTCTTATTTCAGTTTCAGTGGTCGATTGGAGTACCACTGTTTCATACGTTGTTTTTGTGTTTCGTTTTATTAATTTTTTTCCAATACGTATGGAAGTCCTATTTACTAATTGGATTTATTGCATTTTTACTTGGTATCCAAGCAATTTGTAAGCAACAAAGTCGCTTTAATGTTGATTCAGAGCATGAGAATTTAGTAGTAATCATAGACAGGGTGCTTAAGTCTTCGATGCATAGTGAGCGCTACTATGCTGAATTGCGACCGAAACAAGCTAACGGTATTTCGAAGCGAATTTTGTTTAGTGTAGAAAAAGATAGTACCCGCGGTAGGTTCGAAATAGGCGATGTGCTTTTAGTTCGAGGAAGTCCTAAGGAAACCGAGGCAGCTAAGAATCCATATGGCTTTGACTACAAAGCTTATTTGAAAACCAAAAGAATTGAAACGCAATTATACATAAGAAAAGGGGGGTGCTTACAAGTTTCTGCACCTGTTTTTTCTATAATGCGAATGGCTTCGAGGCTACGCGCAACACTTGTTGAAGACTTACAAAACACAATTGAAGATGTTGAGGTGTGGTCGGTGACTGTAGCTATATTGTTGGGCGATCGACGATTTGTTTCTAAAGACAACATGGCTAACTTTAGCAATGCTGGGATCATTCATTTGTTGGCAGTGTCTGGTTTGCATGTCGGGATCTTTAATTATCTACTTTTTTTAATTTTCAAACCCTTAGAATTATTCTTTAGAAAGAAGTGGGTCAGTTTGTTGTTTGTACTAATTGGTTTGTGGGTTTTTGCCTTTGTTGCAGGGCTTTCTGCATCCGTAGTACGGGCCGTAACGATGTTCTCTTTTGTGTCTGTGGGGATGTTTATGAAGCAGCTCGTGCCCATTGGTTTTTCATTGGTTAGTTCAGCATTGCTATTGTTGTTGTTTGATCCGTACCTCTTGTTTGATCTCGGGTTTCAAATGAGTTATCTAGCGGTGATATCCATTGTTGTTTTACAACCGCTTATCTATGGTTTTTGGAAGCCAAAGTATAAGGTGGCTCGGTATTTTTGGAGTTTGGCAACGGTTTCTTTGGCCGCTCAAATGGGAGTGTTGCCTCTTAGCTTGTATTATTTTCACCAGTTTCCCATATTGTTTTTAGTCTCAAATTTGTTGGTTATTCCTTGTATCGGAATCTTATTGGTTACTGGTGTTGTTGTGCTTGTTTGGAGTGTACTTGGAGGTGGTGACTCTCCAATTGTCAGTATTTATGAATTTGTCGTTCGTAAACTAAACCAATATGTTACATGGGTTGGAGAGAAAGAGATTTTTGTGTCGAAAAATATCTATTTCTCTGAGGCAATGATGGTTACAAGTTATTTTGTCTTGATTGCAATCCTAATGGGAGTGTATACGCGACGTGTAAAATACATTTACTTAGTGCTTAGTACGGTGCTATTATTTCAATTGGTTTGTTTGTATGAAAAATCAAAACAAATGAGTACTGAGCGATTGGTGATTTTTCATCAGTATAAAGAATCGTTAGTAGCACAAAGCACAGATGGTCAAACCGCCAGTTGGGGGGTGGATTCCAAAAAATCGAATAGAAATCTAAACAATTATTGGGTGGATACAGGGTTGCCTGTAACTCAAAAATATAGAAATACGAGGCCTTTTTATCAAATAAAAGATCAGCTTCTTTTCGTAGTAGACAAGGCAGGTGTGTATGAGGTACAAGGGTTAAATGGGGGCTTTGTCATGTTAAAAGATACGCCTAGAATCAATTTTGAGCGATTACTTCATAATTTGCAGCCAAGTGCAGTCATTGCCGATGCAAGTAATTATAATTATGTGAAAGAAAAGTGGAGGTCGACATGTGCACAGCAGAACATTCCGTTTTGGGATACTTCTGTATTAGGGGCCTATGTGTTTGGAGATAACTAATCTGTAGTCTTTCTCTTTCCAAATTTCCACATAAGTACACCGCTAGAGAGAAACATTAAAAGTGAATATACTGCGGCGGGAATGCTCATTTCTGTTTGCTGAAGAATAGAGGTTGCAATTACAATGGCGAGTGTTCCGTTTTGAATTCCGCTTTCAATGGTGATGGAAATTGATTGCTTTGTTGGTAATTTAAATAGTTTGGAACTGAAATAGCCTAAAGCCATAGTGGATAAATTTAAAACTAAGGTCACCAATCCAACTTGTTTTAAATAGGAAATAATGGAGTGTTTGTTCGCTAAGATAATACCGAGTAACACAGCAACAAATATGACGGTGGATGCAATTTTCATAGGGGATTCTAGTTTTTTTGCGAAATTAGGAAAGTAGCGATTAATAAGCATTCCTATACTTACGGGGATTATTGTAATGCCCATTATCTGAATAATAGTATTTAGAATTGGTAATTCAATATGAGTATCCGTGTTGGCTGTAAAAGAGCTCAATGCATAAGAGATTATCACGGGTATGGTAAATACAGTTAAAAGGCTTGTGATAGCTGTCAACGAAATGGAAAGAGCGATGTCTCCTTTGGCAACATGAGTAATTAAATTGCTTGTAGGTCCACCTGGACATGCAGCAATAATCATAAGTCCTACTGCCATAGTTGGGGTAAGGTTGAAAAGTATCGCCAAAATAAAGCCTACTATTGGTAATAAAATAAGTTGATTGGTTAAGCCAATCAGTGCAGCTTTGGGGTATTGAAACACCTTTTTAAAATTGCCAATAACCAATGTTAAACCCATTCCTAACATGATAATAGCCAATGAAACGGGGAGAATAACTGCTGTAAGTATTGAATTTTCCATGCAAGTAAGTTTTGTTTAATCGATTGTCTTCTCAAATATAGTCAAAATGAAGTAGAAGTAAGGCATGGAAATATGTGCATCTGAAACAAAAAAAACACTACTTTAAAAATGAACTTCTTTTAAAGCAGTGCTAAAAACCGAATAGAGAACTGTGTTAATGAATATGTTCAATTCTATTTTTTATCAAAACACTTGTCAGTATTGTTAGCAATTTTCCCTGATGTAGTGTATAGAACAAGTGTTTGTTGATTTAATCGTTTTCTTTAGTGTTACCGTTTTCGATAAAACCTGCATCTCTTGTGTTCTTTTGAACTGCAATGGCAGCAAATAAACTTAGAAGATAAGACATCGCATAAAACCCTTTTTCACTGCGTTCTAAATCTGCATTCCAGAGACCTATAATCAATAATAAAATAGCAGCGAGTACAGCAAACCAACTAAGTCCGTAGTACATATCGGTAACCTGTAAGCCTTCTAGTCGATCACGTACACTTTTCTGTACTGAAACTGCTGCGAAAAGACCAAATAGTATTAGTGTAAAATAATAGCCTTTTTCATTGAGTTCCATTGCTGCATTCCACAATCCAATGCAATAGGTAACACTACCTGCCAGCAAAGCAATCCATGCAGCACCAATAAATGCAGGTGTAGGCTTTTGATCGTATACTAGAGGTGTCCTTTTTTTAGAAGTTTTGCCTTCTTTTTTTGTTTCATTTCCTTGTGTTGCGTCACTTTTAAAATCGTAGTCCATAATGTTTTGTTTTTTGAATAAATAAATTGTTTTGATGTTACAAAGATGTTGAAGAAGCGCGGAGTAGCCATGGCAAGAAAACATAAAAACTTATGATATAAATGTTTCGAATGGTGAGATTAAAACTAAATTATAGTACATTTGATTAGAAAAAACTTATGATATATGCATTCGATAACCGCTATGATTGCTACTTTATCTGAAATAGATAAAAAGAAATTTTTGTCTGTGTTAAAACAAAAGAACAAAAGAAACGACACTAAGAATCGAGAATTGTTTTTATTGTTAGATGGTGCCGAGTCAACAAAAAATATCGATGTAAAGTTGTATGGAAGACCTGAGAAAGGAGCATACCATGCCTTGAGTAAACGTCTTTCTGATGCATTGGTAGATTTTATAGCAACTAAGAACTTTGAAGGTCAAGCCTCTGAAGATTTAGAAACTATGAAATACCTGTTGGCTGGACGCGTTTTTTTTGAACATCAGCAGGTAAAACTGGGGTTTAAAATGCTAGCGAAAGCGGAACGAAAAGCTAAGAAGTTTTATCTGTACAGTATATTGAATGAAATCTATTATACTCAGATATCCAATGCACATCTCGACCCGGTTATTGATGTACAAACTATAATAAGTGCATTTAAAGAGAATAAAGCTTTAATCCATAAGGAAGAAAACCTAAATCTATTTTATGCCTCAATACAAGAAGAGTTAACAAAAAGCCACGAACGAGCATCTGATGTTATTCAAAGGAATTTGGAGCAATTTCAAATAAGTATTGGTGACCAATTAACCTACAATTCACTTTATAGGATTGTGAAGATATGTAATCGAGTGGCACATGCTACACGTGATTATTTTGCAATATATGAGTTTGTCGAAACGGCGTGCAGGGAAATTGAGGGTTACGATTTAGTAAAAGACAGACACCTTAATGCGCATATTCAAATCCTGTATTATTTGGCGAATTTCAACTTTAGAATAAAAAAATTTACTACAGCCAAGAGTTACCTCGAAGAGATGAACAAGGCTATGCAATTACAGGATAGGAGGTATTATAAAGTGTTTTTTCCACAATACCTGTTGCTCAAAAACTTAGGCTTTATTTATACGAACGAACTTCAAGAAGCAATTGAAAGCCTTGATAATTGCAATTTTGATTTTTATAGTAAAGAGCCTGGTTTTTGGTTAGATTTAAAATTGACTCAGGTAGTTGCGCTATTTTTACATTCTGACTTTAAGGCTGCTTTTCATTTGTATAAAGGTTTTTATCGTTCCGATGTGTGGTATGCAAAAAAGAATGGGCATTTGTGGGTGATACAGAAAAATCTTTTGGAATTGATGTTGTTGGTTGAGTTAGATTATATGGATTTACTAGAGTCCAGATTGCAAAGTTTCCGTAAAAAACACAAAGAGCATATTGAAAAGCATGGAGCCACACGCGTATTGGATTTTGTAAAGTTGATCAGTATTGTGTATTTCAAAACGATTGATGTGACGAAAGAAGGCTTTCAGAAGGAAATGACCAAACTGCTAAAAATAAAACCAAAGGAAGAAGATGTTTTTGTAATAGGCTTTTATGCTTGGATACAATCTAAAGTAAGGGATACTAGCCTTTATCCAACATTTTTATAGGTGCTAGAAGAGCTGTGATGAAGGTTGTAAGAAAAATGAAAAAACGATTAAAAAAACCACCTCCAATAGAAGTGGTTAGGTAGTATATGTGTGTTTACTTATTGTTTGTCAAAAATAGAAATCACATTAAAAGTAATATCGCTATACGATAACTCCTGTTTAATTTTGATTTGCACTTAAAAACTTTCCACTTTGTTGCACGATAAAATCGGTGTCTGGAATTTCTTCGATGATAAAATTCTCACTTCCTCCATCGATTCCTGTAATACGTAAATTCTCGTTAAGATTCATAAAACAAGACTGGCTAAAATATTCTTGAAAAGTCCAAGAAGAATTCGAATTGTTTGTAGGTGGAATCACAATGTTTTCAGCAGGATCACAATCACCTGATGGAGCCCAATTATTAGGGTTTGGAGTAATTGTTTTTTGGCTGAGTACCCAGGTACCTGTCAAATCTGCTTGAGTTCCTTGAAAATCATCTTCGAAAGAACATGAAATAAATAAAGTAATACTAAAAAGCAATGCAATGAATTTTTTCATAACCATGTATAGTTTTATGAGTGTAATTATTAATTTGAGCTATAGGGTATAGGGGCGTTTAGCTTCAATTTAGAGCTCCTATCCAGCACAAAGATAGCGAAATTGGTTGGTGATGAACTATAGATTTAAAATTACAGTTCCATAGAGTGATATACATTTTGTACATCATCATCTTCTTCAAGTTTTTCCAAGAGCTTTTCTACATCGGCTTGTTGGGTTTCATTTAACTTTTTAGTAGAAGTAGGAATACGTTCAAATCCAGACGATAATATCTCTAAATTATTTTCTTCAAGATACCCTTGAATGGCTCCAAATTGTTCGAAAGGGCCGTAGATTAAAATTCCGTCTTCATCTTGGAAAACTTCCTCAACATCAAAATCCATAAGTTCTAGTTCCAGTTCTTCGAGGTCAATCTCAAGACCTTCAGATTTGATTCTAAAGTTACACGTATGGTCGAACATAAAAATAACAGAACCAGAAGTTCCAAAAGTACCATCACATTTGTTAAAGGCCGCACGTACATTAGCAACCGTTCGGTTGTTGTTGTCAGTAGCGGTTTCACAAACAATGGCAATTCCATGAGGGGCATAACCTTCAAACAATACCTCTTTATAATTGGCAGTATCTTTGTCAGTTGCTTTTTTTATCGCACGCTCTACATTGTCCTTCGGCATGTTTGCAGCCTTGGCGTTTTGCATTACCGCTCGCAATCTTGAGTTAGAATCAGGGTTTGGTCCTCCTTCTTTTACAGCCATTACAATGTCTTTACCAATACGTGTAAAGGTTTTGGCCATGGCCGACCATCTTTTCATTTTTCTAGCCTTTCTAAACTCAAATGCTCTTCCCATTTCTATTTTCTTTTTTAATGCAGGGTTAATAGTGCAACAAATGTATTGAATACACATCGATTTTACAATTTTTTTTCATGGAGTTGGGGTGATAACTACATTGCGTAAAAAAGCCAACTACACATAGGTGAATATATAGTTGCCCCTAGTATTTTTGGATTACTTATTGCAAAAGAGCAAAAGTTTGTTTCGCAATTTCGATTTCTTCGTTGGTAGGGACGATTACTATTTTTACCGCAGCGCCTTCCTTTTGAATTATTCGTATTTCTTTAGAGCGGGTAGTATTCTTATCAGGGTCAATTTCAATACCCAATCCATCCATGTTTTTACAAGACATAGCACGCATAACGCTTGAGTTTTCACCAATTCCCGCAGTAAACACAATGGCATCTACACCATTTAAAACAGCAATATACGAGCCGATGTATTTTTTTATGCGGGCTGCAGTTAATTCAAGAGCATTGCTGCAATCCGTATTCCCATGCTGTGCCTGAGATTGGATCTCTCTAAGATCGGAGTATCCAGTGAGTCCTTGTAAACCGGATTCTTTCTGTAATACATGGTTTACCTCTTCAGCAGTCATGTTTAGTTTTTGTATCATATAAAAAATTACAGATTGATCTATGTCACCCGCACGAGTTCCCATAACAAGTCCATTGGCGGGTCCCATACCTAATGAAGTTTGAATACATTTTCCTTCTTTAATAGCTGCCATGCTACAACCATTTCCTAAATGAATGGTGATGATTTTTTGTGATTTTTCACCCAGGTATTCAATTGCTTTTTCAGAAACGTATTTATGACTAGTGCCGTGGAAACCGTAGGCTCTAATTTTAGATTCCTCTAAATATTTCTTCGGGATAGCATACTGATATGCTTCTTGAGGCATGGTTTGATGAAAAGCAGTGTCGAAAACTGCAGCTTGAGTTGCTTTTTTGAAAATGGTTTCTGCAATTTCAATACCTGTTAGATTTGCAGGATTGTGCAAAGGTGCCAAATCGAACAACTCGCGAATATTGTCTTTTACGGTTTTGGTTATGCGTACTGTCTGCGTGAATTTGCTACCACCATGAACTACGCGGTGTCCAACGGCGTCAATAGCGTCAACACTGGTCACAACTCCAATAATTGGATCCATCAGGGTAGAAGCTACCTTTCTCAATCCGTCTTCGTGACTTTTGATAGGAAGTATTTCTTTGTGTTTTTCTGTTCCTTTTTCGTGATTGAAAATGGCATCATCCATACCAATACGTTCTACCAAACCAACACACTTCACGTTTTTTGATGGCATCTCGATCAATTGGTATTTAATAGAAGAAGAACCGGCGTTTAATACTAATACATTCATACTTATTTCTGATTTGCTTGGATTGCGGTGAGTAAAACAGTGTTAAAAATATCGTCGATAGTACAGCCTCTACTCAAATCGTTTACGGGTTTATTCAAGCCTTGTAACATTGGGCCTATAGCCAAAGCACCTGTTTCTCGTTGGATAGCTTTATAGGTGTTGTTTCCTGTGTTTAAATCTGGGAAGATCAATACGGAAGCTTGACCTGCGACTTTGGAATCTGGCATTTTGGTTCTTGCCACATTCATGTCTACCGCGGCATCATATTGAATAGGGCCTTCAATCTTGAGATTTGGAAGTCTTTCAGCAACTATTTCTGTCGCCTTTCTTACCTTTTCAACTTCTTCTCCTTTGCCAGAACTTCCAGAAGAGTAGGAGAGCATCGCTATTTTGGCTTCTATACCAAAGGCTTCTGAAGATTCAGCGGAACTGATGGCAATTTCGGCCAATTGTTCTGCGTTTGGATTCGGGTTTACAGCACAATCTCCCATCACAGAGACACGGTCAGGTAAACACATAAAGAATACAGAAGAAACCACAGAAACACCGGGTTTGGTTTTAATCAATTGCAAAGAAGGTTTAATAGTGTGTTGTGTTGTATGTGCTGCACCGGAAACCATCCCGTCTGCCAGCCCTTTCATCACCATTATGGTACCGTAGTACGACACGTCTTTTACCAAATCTTTTGCTATTGTTTTAGTCATTCCTTTGTGTTTTCTAGCGGCTACCAAAGTTTCTGCAAAATCTTTGTTATGTATAGAGTCTTCTGGGTTTAGAATATTTATTTTATCCAAATCTATTTGAATTCCCAACTGATCGCATTTAAGTTGAATCGCAAACTTATCTCCTAAAATAGTAAGGTCTACGATGTCTAATAATTGCAGACGCGCTGCTGCTTGGATGATTCGTTCATCATTTCCTTCAGGCAGAACAATATGCTTTCTGTTTTGTTTGGCACGTTGCATAATGCTGTATTGAAACATATTTGGCGTAATTCTATCAGAATTATAACTTGCTAATTTGTTCGTTATCGATTCAGCATTTACATACGAGTCGAAAGTATCTAAAGCCAGAAGGATTTTTTTAGTATTCGTTGCATAAATTTTTGATTTCACCGCTCCAATTTTATTGGTAATACCAAAAGTTCCTCCCTCAACGGATATAATAGGGATGGTAGATTGAACACCTTCGATCAATTTTAAGATAGAATCTTCTGGTAGGAGTCCTCCTGTTAGAATTACGCCAGCTATTTTAGGGTAGTTAGATGAAGCATTTGCCTGCAGTACACCCAAAATGATATCTGCCCTATCTCCTGGAGTAACCACTAAGGCATTTTCTTTAATACGTGTTAAGTAGTTTCTAAGTTGCATGGCACCTGTACCAAAACTTCCTATGGTATTATCGATAAACTGTTCTCCAAAAATAACTTTCCCTTGTAAGGCTTCAGAAACCTCCTTTACTGTAGGGTTTTCTAAATACAAATTTTCAGGTATTACATCGATTTGAAGATGGTTTGGGATTACTTTTTGTAATTCCTTTAAAACGGTATCTGATGCATCTTGGGGTACCTTATTTGCGATCATTCCAATCACATCCACTTCCTTATTTTTAAAGGCTTTGTAGGTGATTTGCATGCTGTGAACAAATTCATCAATTGATTTTTTCTTTCCAGACCCTACAATTAAGGACGGTATTCCAAGGTTTTTTGCAATGGCTAAGTTCAAATCTAGCTCGTGTATACTGCCATCTTCAGAAAAATCAGAACCTTCCACTAGAACATAATCAAATCGATCTTCTAGCTTTTTATACTTATCGATAACGGTTTGAATTACCTCGTCTGTTTTTCCTTTGCTAAGGAGTTCTACAACTTCACTTTGTTTATAGGCATAGCATTCCGACATTTTTAAGTCGAGGTTGAAAAAGTTGATCGCAGTTTTGGTGTGGTTGTCGAAATGTCCGTGTTCCGTTTCATTAATCACGGGTCTAAAATACCCAACTTTGGTAGATCGTGTTAGCATCATACGCAAAAATCCTAAGGAAACTAGAGATTTTCCACTGTGCGATTCAATAGTAGCAATATAAATAGCTTTACTCATGTTCTAAAGTGTTTAATAATTCAAAATAGCAATATACTTGAGTTCAAAAGTACTACCGACATTACAAATCGAACATGATTCTTATCATGCTTTTATTCGAATTATCCCGTTTTAAAAAGAGTAAAAAAGCTTTTGTAAAATTGCTTAACCTGTCTATACAAATGAACAGTAACCAAAATACAAAAAAAAGGCCAATAAAAAATAATTGGCCTCTTAGTTATTTCGTTGTTAGGTTTGAATGACCCCCAAGTTAAATTGTTTGTCAATGGGCGCCTGATTTGCGATTGATATCCCTGTGCTAATCCATTTACGTGTGTCTAATGGATTGATAACGCCATCTGTCCACAACCTTGCTGCGGCGTAATAGGGAGAAGTTTGTTCGTTGTATTTGTCTTCGATAGATTTTAAAATTTCTTGCTCGCGTTCAGCTGTAATAATCTCTCCCTTTTTCTTTAGTGCAGCTGTTTCTATCTGTAGCAATACTTTGGCGGCCTGTGTTCCTCCCATTACTGCGAGTTTGGCACTAGGCCAAGCACAGATAAGTCTAGGGTCATATGCTTTTCCACACATTGCGTAATTTCCTGCGCCATAAGAGTTTCCTACCACGACAGTAAACTTAGGAACAACAGAGTTGCTTACAGCATTTACCATTTTGGCACCGTCTTTAATGATACCTCCGTGTTCTGATTTACTCCCCACCATAAAGCCAGTAACATCTTGAAGGAAGACTAGAGGTATTTTTTTCTGATTGCAATTCGCAATAAATCGAGTCGCTTTATCCGCGCTGTCGGAGTAGATGACACCTCCAAATTGCATTTCTTTTTTAGCTGTTTTTACTACTTTTCGCTGGTTAGCAACAATACCCACGGCCCAACCATCAATACGTGCATAGCCACAGATAATTGTTTTTCCAAAGCTTTCTTTATAAGCTTCAAATTCAGAATTATCGACCAAACGCTTGATGATTTCGTTCATGTCGTATTGATCTGTTCTGAGTTTCGGAAGTATGCCAAAGATATCTTCTTCATTTTCTTTGGGAGCGGAAGGTGTACTTCTGTTAAATCCAGCTTTTTCAGAACTTCCTATTTTGTCAATGATATTTTTTATGGT
Organism: uncultured Flavobacteriaceae bacterium; assembly: GCA_943789365.1. Lineage (GTDB taxonomy): Bacteria > Bacteroidota > Bacteroidia > Flavobacteriales > Flavobacteriaceae > Flavicella. Next base: position 3,158,922 of record CALSTV010000001.1, read on the forward strand.
GTCTAAGGCGTCTTTATCATCTTTTGATTTGTAATCGGTGACACCCGAAATTTCACAATGTGTGGTAGCGCCTCCTAAAGTTTCATTGTCTATACTTTCTCCTATAGCAGCTTTAACCAAATAACTACCTGCAAGAAAAATACTAGCCGTTTTGTCTACAATCAATGCTTCGTCACTCATGATAGGAAGGTAGGCGCCACCCGCCACGCAACTTCCCATGACCGCAGAGATTTGGGTGATTCCCATGCTACTCATTATGGCATTGTTTCTAAAAATACGTCCAAAGTGTTCTTTGTCTGGAAAAATTTCGTCCTGCAATGGTAGGTAAACACCTGCGCTGTCTACTAGGTAGATAATAGGAATTTTATTTTCCATGGCGATTTCCTGTGCGCGTAGATTTTTCTTAGCAGTAATCGGGAACCATGCACCTGCTTTTACCGATGCGTCATTTGCCACAACAATACATTGCATTCCTTTTATAGTACCAATTTTCACGACCACACCTCCTGAAGGACAACCGCCGTGTTCTTCGTACATTTTGTCACCAACAAAAGCACCTATTTCAATTGCTTGACTATCGTCATCAAGTAGGTAGTCAATGCGTTCTCTAGCCGTGAGTTTTCCTTTGGCATGGAGTTTTGCAATTTTCTTTTCGCCACCACCTTGGTATACTTTTAGAAGTTTCTTTTTAAGATCAGCAACTTGAAGTTTGTTAAAATCTTCATTTTTATTGAAATTGATATCCATTCTTAGGCTTTGTTTTGGTGGCGCTAAATTACAAAATAGTCTTGAAATTTCTGTTTTTATTTCCAAACTGTATTAGAACTAGTTATTTGTTTAATTTTCGGTTATACCTGGTTGGTAACCAAAATAGTAGTGTATAAAAAAACGTCTAAGCTTGCACTTAGACGTTTTTAGTATTTAGAACTGTTTGTCGACTATTTGAATTTGTCAGCAACAGGCTTTACAGTTTTGATAATTCTAGCTGCAATTTTGTATGGATCTCCGTTTGAAGCAGGTCTTCTGTCTTCTAACCATCCTTTCCATCCTTTTTCAACTGTGATAATTGGAATTCTAATAGAAGCTCCACGGTCAGAGATTCCAAAAGAGAAATCAGTAATCGCTGCAGTTTCGTGTAATCCAGTCAAACGTTGGTCATTGTAAGCACCATATACTTCGATATGTTCTTTAGTTACAGGTCTGAAAGCTTCACAAATTGCTTCGTAAGTTGATTGAGAACCACATGTTCTTAACACTTCGTTAGAGAAGTTAGCATGCATTCCAGAACCATTCCAGTCTCCTTTGATTGGTTTTGGGTGGTATTCAATGTACCATCCGAATTTTTCTGTCAAACGATCCAATAAGTATCTAGCGATCCAAATTTCATCACCTGCTTTTTTAGCTCCTTTTGCAAACAATTGGAATTCCCATTGACCAGAAGCAACCTCTTGGTTGATTCCTTCAAAGTTCAATCCAGCTTCGATACATAAATCAGCGTGCTCCTCTACGAAATCACGTCCAAAAGTATTCTTTCCACCTACTGAACAGTAGTACATTCCTTGAGGTCCAGGGTATCCACCAATTGGGAAACCTAATGGCAATTGAGTTTCTCTATCCATGATAAAGTACTCTTGCTCAAAACCAAACCAGAAATCGTTGTCATCATCATCGATAGTTGCTCTACCGTTAGATTCATGTGCAGTTCCGTCAGCGTTCATTACCTCAGTCATTACTAAATATCCATTTTCACGTGCTGGATCTGGGTAAATTGCTACAGGTACTAACAAACAATCTGAAGCTCCACCAGAAGCTTGCTCTGTTGAAGATCCGTCGAAAGACCAGTTTCCAATTTCTTCTAAAGTTCCTTGGAAATTATCATGAATTTCAACTTTAGTTTTACTTCTTAGGTTTTGAGTCGGCTTGTAACCGTCTAACCAGATGTACTCTAATTTAATTTTAGCCATAATGTATAAATATGATGTTTAATAAGATTCTATGAAAAATTATCGGACAAATATAGTACATATTTTGTTATTGAAATCAAATAATTACGTAAAAATACGTAGTTTTGTTTCTTTTTTAAGATTAGATAATATTTAAATAGTAATATTTAGAATCTTGTAATTTTGTGTTTTTATTATTGTCAATTACGCAAATAACTACCTAGTTAAAAGTTTTAGTATTTTAGAGGATATTCCATTCAAATAAGTAACTTTGCATTTTTCAAATTCAAACTTTCATCAATGAGTTCAGAAGTAAGTAAAAGATATAGTCAACGTGGTGTTTCTGCATCGAAAGAAGACGTGCATAACGCAATTAAGAATGTTGACAAAGGTTTATTTCCACAAGCATTTTGTAAAATTGTTCCTGATCATCTCACAGGAGATGAGGAATATTGTTTGATTATGCATGCAGATGGAGCCGGGACTAAGTCCTCTTTAGCATATATGTACTGGAAAGAAACAGGGGATATTTCGGTTTGGAAAGGTATTGCCCAAGATGCTTTAATCATGAATATTGATGATTTGTTGTGTGTAGGAGCTACTGATAATATCATGCTCTCGTCAACCATTGGAAGAAATAAAAACTTAATTCCTGGTGAAGTGCTTTCAGCGATCATTAATGGAACTGAAGAATTATTACAAGATTTAAAAGAATTTGGTGTTGAAATTCATTCTACAGGTGGTGAAACTGCAGATGTTGGTGATTTGGTAAGGACAATTATTGTTGACTCTACAGTTACAGCGAGAATGAAACGGAAAGATGTGGTGAACAATGCCAATATTAAACCTGGAGATGTGATTGTAGGTCTGGAGTCTTTCGGACAAGCATCCTATGAAAAGTCATACAATGGAGGTATGGGAAGTAATGGACTTACTTCGGCTCGACATGACGTTTTCGATAAATACTTAGCTGCGAAATATCCGGAAAGTTTTGACGCGGCAGTACCAGAAGATTTGGTGTATTCTGGAAATGTAAAATTGACAGATGCTGTTAAAAACGCACCTATTGATGCCGGACAATTAGTATTGTCTCCAACAAGAACCTATGCACCTATTATTAAAGAAATACTTTCTAAATATACAGCAGAAGAAATTCATGGGATGGTACATTGTAGTGGAGGTGCGCAAACCAAAATTTTGCATTTTGTAAAGGATTTACATGTAATTAAAGACAATATGTTTGATGTGCCACCATTGTTTCAGTTGATTCAAGAGCAGTCTAAGACCGATTGGAAAGAAATGTACCAAGTGTTCAATATGGGGCATCGTATGGAAATTTATGTTCCTGCTGAATTGGCAGAAGACATCATTAAAATTTCGCAAAACTACAATGTAAATGCGCAAATTGTAGGTCGTGTAGAGGCTGCTGAAACAAATAAATTAACTATCAAGAGCGAATACGGGGTATTTGAGTATTAGATATATGAAATAGTTATATGAGGCCAGCTTGTTGCTGGTCTTTTTGTATCTGAAAAATTCCGTTTAAAAATTGTAAATTTGCAATCCAAGAAAAGAAACATCCATGTTAGATAAGATAAGAGTATTTAAGCAACGTTTTGATGAAGTGTCTGATTTGATCATTCAGCCAGATATTATTATGGATCAAAAACGTTATGTAAAGCTTAATAAAGAATACAAAGACCTAGGTCAGATTGTAGATAAAGCCAAGGAATACGAAACGATTTTAACCAATAGTGAAGAAGCAAAAGAAATCATTGCAGATGGTTCTGATGCTGAAATGGTAGAAATGGCGAAGATGGAACTTGAAGAGTGTAATCTGCAAATTCCAAAACTCGAAGAAGAATTAAAATTTATGCTGATTCCTAAAGATCCGGAAGATGCTAAGAATGTGATTGTCGAAATTCGTGCGGGAACAGGAGGAGATGAAGCAAGTATTTTTGCTGGAGATTTGTATAGAATGTATACCAAGTACGCTTCGGATAGAGGCTGGAAAACTGAAGTTGAAAATTCAAACGAAGGAACTTCAGGTGGTTTTAAAGAAATTATCTTTAGTGTTAATGGCGCAGATGTTTATGGAGATATGAAATTTGAATCGGGTGTACATCGTGTGCAGCGTGTTCCACAAACCGAAACACAAGGACGTGTGCATACAAGTGCAGCGACTGTTATTGTTTTGCCAGAAGCAGAAGAGTTTGATGTGCAATTAGATATGAGTGAAGTCCGTATTGAACGTACCACATCTACGGGGCCAGGAGGGCAGTCTGTAAACACCACCTATTCGGCAATTAAATTGCATCATGAGCCTACAGGAATGATTGTAAGCTGTCAAGATCAAAAATCATCTCATAAAAACTTAGAGAAAGCGATTAAAGTACTACGTACACGTTTGTATGAAATGGAGTTGGCTAAAAAATTAGCAGCAGATTCAGCAAAGAGAAAGAGTATGGTTTCAAGTGGAGATAGATCCGCAAAGATTAGAACGTATAACTATCCACAAGGACGTGTTACGGAACATAGAATTGGTCTGACTTTGTACGATTTGTCAAATGTGATCAATGGAGATATTCATAAGATTGTAGAAGGTCTTAAATTAGCGGAAAATACAGAGCGTTTAAAAGAGTTAGGGGAAGCACTTTAGGTAGCGCTTGCCTGTAAGTATAATGAAGTTGCATTCTTTTTAAGGATGCAACTTTTTTTTGGTCAAAAAAAAACGGTTGAGTCCTCATTTTATAATGAGAAATCTCAACCGAACTTATTAGCCACTTAATAATAGTCAAATATACTTTAGCCATAATTTCTGTGCAATACTGGTTTTTAGTGAAATTTTGAACTCCCTAATTATAGTGAGGCTCTAAGGAATGAACTTCAAATTTATTGGTTCCTAAAAATAAAATAGGTACTTTGTTTTGCATAGTACTATGTAATTTGTATGTTTGCATCACAAAACATAAAGTAGACATTATGAATCTCCCCAAATTACTTCAGCTTATAATATTGTTATCAACCTTTCAGTTATTTTCAAATATTGATGTTCCTGTTCGTAAGGGAAGTATAGTAGGTGAAGTTATGGATCTTCAAACACAACTGCCATTGCCCTATGTGAGTATTGTTGTTAAGAGTACAGAAGGAACAGTCGTTGACGGGACTGTAACAGACGAAGCAGGGAAATTTGAGGTCGAAAAAATAGAGGAGGGTGATTATATATTGGAGGTAAGCTATATTGGTTATGTAAATTTATCGAAAAAAATAAGTATTACTTCATCGGCTTTAAAAGTAAATGTGGGTACATTGTATATGGAGGAAGATACAGCAGCGCTAGAGGAAGTAGAGGTGATTGCTGAGCGTTCAACGGTGGAACAGAAAATTGATAGAAAAATAATCAATGTGGGAAAAGATCTAACTTCCGTAGGAGCCACTGCTTCTGAATTGTTAAATAATGTGCAATCGGTATCGGTAGACAGTCAATCGGGAAATATAAGTCTCCGTGGAAATGAAAATGTACGGGTGTTGGTCGATGGAAAACCAAGTAATATACCAAGTGCTCAATTGTTAAAACAATTGCCTTCTACGTCTATAAAAAGTGTGGAATTGATTACCAATCCATCAGCAAAATACAATCCAGAAGGTATGAGTGGTATCATAAATATAGTGTTGCATAAAAATGCAAACCTAGGCTTTAATGGTTCATTGAATACCGGGGTAACTCAAGGTTTAAATACACGTTATAATTCGTCATTGAATATGAATTTTAGAACAGGTAAGGTAAACTTTTTCGGGAATTATGGATACAATGATGGAAAGTCTAATAATTATGGTTTTGTAGAGCGAGATGATCAAAGTTTGTATCAAGATTTTAATACCGATGATTATCCGAATTCACATATACTTAAGGTAGGAGCAGATATTTATATTAATGACAAGAATACCATTTCCTTCTTTACAACTCTTAACAAGGCTTCAAATCTCACCTATTCTTCTACAATTATCACAGGAGATTTTGAATCAAACAGTCCTGTTGAAACAGATAGGGAAAATGAAACTCGGACCTATGATGTGAATTATACTTATGATTTTGATAAGGAAGGTGAAAAAATTGAATTTGAAGCGAATATCTCTGATTATGATAAATCAGAATACGCGCAATTTCAAGAATTGGTAAAACCTTACGACTATACGCAAAATTACAACGACCAAATAAATGACGATAAAAACACCGATTTGTATAATATTGACTATACCAATCCTTTATTTGAAACCGCAAAATTAGAATTAGGACTGGAGGCACGTTTTAATGATACCAAAAACAGTAGAGAAACCACTCAGCATAATTTTGTGTACGACTCGGAAGGTAATTTAATTCCTGAAAATGTTGAATATGAAGGTACAATATATCCTTGGTATGAAACAAGTGAGGTTGGGAATTCTTCCTTTACTTACGATCGAGCTATTTATTCAACTTATGTAAACTACCAACAACAGTTTGAAAAGTTGACCATGCAAATTGGAGCACGTCTCGAACAATATGAAGTGGATGGTAGTTTTCAAACAGTCAGTGAGTCTGCGCTTTATGAAGATGACATCTTTACCGTCTATCCCTCTGCGTTTTTCACGTACAAAGCTAGTGAGGTGAATCAATACCAGGTAAGTTACAGTAGACGTGTAGACCGACCGTCAATCCAGCAAGTAAATCCAATTCGTGAATGGAGTACACCTCTAATAACTTCGATAGGAAATCCTGAGCTAAGGCCTCAGTTTACCAATTCCTTTGAATTCAACTATACACGTCAGTATGCCAAGGGTATGGTTTCTTTTGGTGCCTTTTATAGAGTCGTAAAAGACAATATCACTAGGGTGTTAAACGTAGATGAGTTCGACGAAGAGAAATTAGAACTTACCTATATGAATGGAGATACAAACAATCGATATGGGTTCGAGCTTTCGAGTAGTCATGCTTTTGCTCCGTGGTGGCGAGCCAACTCTAGTATTGATCTCTATGCGCAAACCCAAAGTGGAATTGCTAATGGTGAAGAGATAGAAGTAGAAAACAATATTTTTAATGCACGAATTATGAACAGTTTTACGGCTACTAAAAAACTGCGTTTTCAACTTTTTGGTATGTATAGGGGAGGAGGTAGGTCCTTACAATTTGATGTAGACCCAATGTGGATGGTGAATGCTGGTGCTAGCTTAACTGTCTTTAATGGACAAGGAACCTTGACTTTTAATGTAAACGATATTTTTCAAGGGATGAAGTTTAAGTTCGATTCCGAAATTCCTATTCCACAACACGGACAGTTCAATTGGGAATCGAGAACCGCTTATTTAGGATTTATGTATAATTTTGGTTCGGGTAAAAATCGAGCACGTGCTAGAAAAAGACGCGATAATAATGAGAGTAGTGGGTCTGGAGGTTTTTTATAAGAATAGGATGAAACTCTCAGGGAATTAATTTAATTCTAAGCAAGGCAGCAAGCACCGACCGGGTAGAAAATCTGCCGCTTCAAAAAAGAAAAAGAAACGCTGGTATTAGGAGTTTCAAGTTTCTGGTTTCTGGTTTTTGGTTGCTGGTTTTTGGTAGCTGGTTTCTGGTTTCTGGTTTCTGGTTTCTGGTTTTTGGTAGCTGGTAGCTGGTTTTTGGTTCCAAGTCTTTGTCAGTATCAGCGTCAGCGTCAGCGTCAGCGTCAGCGTCAGCGTCAGCGTCAGCGTCAGCGTCAGCGTCAGCGTCAGCGTCAGCGTCAGCGTCAGCGTCAGCGTCAGCGTCAGCGTCAGCGTCAGCGTCAGCGTCAGCGTCAGCGTCAGCGTCAGCGTCAGCGTCAGCGTCAGCGTCAGCGTCAGCGTCAGCGTCAGCGTCAGCGTCAGCGTCAGCGTCAGCGTCAGCGTCAGCGTCAGCGTCAGCGTCAGCGTCAGCGTCAGCGTCAGCGTCAGCGTCAGCGTCAGCGTCAGCGTCAGCGTCCAGCGTCAGCGTCAGCGTCAGCGTCAGCGTCAGCGTCAGCGTCAGCGTCAGCGTCAGCGTCAGCGTCAGCGTCAGCGTCAGCGTCAGCGTCAGCGTCAGCGTCAGCGTCAGCGTCAGCGTCAGCGTCAGCGTCAGCGTCAGCGTCAGCGTCAGCGTCAGCGTCAGCGTCAGCGTCAGTGTCAGCGTCAGCGTCAGCGTCAGTGTCAGCGTCAGTGTCAGCGTCAGCGTCAGCGTCAGCGTCAGCGTCAGCGTCAGCGTCAGCGTCAGCGTCAGCGTCAGCGTCAGAGTCAGCGTCAGCGTCAGCGTCAGCGTCAGCGTCAGCGTCAGAAGTCATCGTCATCGTTAGCGTTCCTTTTCTATTGACTCCTCACTCAACACTAAGCACTCAACACTAAAAACACATATTGTAACTCCCTGTAAACCATGGTATAAAAAAATACTTCAAAAAAAGGCGCAAAAAGTCATTGTTAAACAAGAAAGGTGTTGTAGTTTTGCGCTCGCTAATGCAAACAGGAATGCTTGTATTGGTGTAGAGTTCTCAAGGAAATAATGATAAAAAAACTTTTTAAAAAAATAATCAAATATTCTTTTGGTTGTATTGAGAAAAGGTTTTACATTTGCACCCGCTTTGACACGGAAGTTGAAAAGCACAGAGAATATGAAAAGCAATGCGAATTGCGATTCTATAAGTTCATTGAAAATATTGAAATTGACAGCGTAAAATTAAAGAGTAAATTACATGATTATAACTAATCGTGAATTCAATTTGAGAAGCTAGCATCGTAAATTATAAGTTGACATTGTCAACAAAAAATAACGATGAAGAGTTTGATCCTGGCTCAGGATGAACGCTAGCGGCAGGCTTAACACATGCAAGTCGAGGGGTAACAGAGATAGCTTGCTATTTGCTGACGACCGGCGCACGGGTGCGTAACGCGTATAGAACCTACCTTTTACAGAGGGATAGCCCAGAGAAATTTGGATTAATACCTCATAGAGTTGTTTTTTGGCATCGAGAGACAATTAAACATTTATGGGTAAGAGATGGCTATGCGTTCTATTAGTTAGTTGGTAAGGTAACGGCTTACCAAGACATCGATAGATAGGGGTCCTGAGAGGGAGATCCCCCACACTGGTACTGAGACACGGACCAGACTCCTACGGGAGGCAGCAGTGAGGAATATTGGACAATGGAGGCAACTCTGATCCAGCCATGCCGCGTGAAGGAAGACTGCCCTATGGGTTGTAAACTTCTTTTATATAGGAAGAAACCGTCCCTTGCGAGGGGCCTTGACGGTACTATATGAATAAGGACCGGCTAACTCCGTGCCAGCAGCCGCGGTAATACGGAGGGTCCAAGCGTTATCCGGAATCATTGGGTTTAAAGGGTCCGTAGGCGGGCTAACAAGTCAGAGGTGAAATCCCACAGCTTAACTGTGGAACTGCCTTTGATACTATTAGTCTTGAGTCATTTGGAAGTAGATAGAATGTGTAGTGTAGCGGTGAAATGCATAGATATTACACAGAATACCGATTGCGAAGGCAGTCTACTACGAATGTACTGACGCTGATGGACGAAAGCGTGGGGAGCGAACAGGATTAGATACCCTGGTAGTCCACGCCGTAAACGATGGACACTAGTTGTTGGGGCTTGCCTCAGTGACTAAGCGAAAGTGATAAGTGTCCCACCTGGGGAGTACGGTCGCAAGATTGAAACTCAAAGGAATTGACGGGGGCCCGCACAAGCGGTGGAGCATGTGGTTTAATTCGATGATACGCGAGGAACCTTACCAGGGCTTAAATGTAGGATGCATTAGCTAGAGATAGCTATTTCTTCGGACTTCTTACAAGGTGCTGCATGGTTGTCGTCAGCTCGTGCCGTGAGGTGTCAGGTTAAGTCCTATAACGAGCGCAACCCCTATTTTTAGTTGCTAACAGGTTAAGCTGAGGACTCTAAAGAGACTGCCGGTGCAAACCGTGAGGAAGGTGGGGATGACGTCAAATCATCACGGCCCTTACGTCCTGGGCTACACACGTGCTACAATGGTAATGACAGAGAGCAGCCACCTGGCGACAGGGCGCGAATCTATAAACATTATCACAGTTCGGATCGGAGTCTGCAACTCGACTCCGTGAAGCTGGAATCGCTAGTAATCGCATATCAGCCATGATGCGGTGAATACGTTCCCGGGCCTTGTACACACCGCCCGTCAAGCCATGGAAGCTGGGAGTACCTGAAGTCGGTCACCGCAAGGAGCCGCCTAGGGTAAAACTGGTAACTAGGGCTAAGTCGTAACAAGGTAGCCGTACCGGAAGGTGCGGCTGGAACACCTCCTTTCTAGAGAAAGAGATGTTGGTTACGAAAAAAGAACTAAGACCTTATTTAAATAATGTCTTAGCATTTACTTTTTAATTGCTGTTAATTTTATATTTATACACAAGACTGTATTAAAAACAGAGTCTCGTAGCTCAGCTGGTTAGAGCGCTACACTGATAATGTAGAGGTCGGCAGTTCGAGTCTGCCCGAGACTACTATAAGTAGTCGAGCAAGACAAGAAGTTTACCCTGAGCGAAGTCGAAGGGAGTCTGCCCGAGACTACTATTTTTCAAGCAAAGAAGAATAGTTTGAGATACAATAAATTTTGTGTTATAAAACATAGGAAATTCTAGAAGCAGCACTAATTAGGGATTACGAATTAGTAATTACTAATGACTAATAACTAATTACTAACTACTAGTAATTGGGGGATTAGCTCAGCTGGCTAGAGCGCCTGCCTTGCACGCAGGAGGTCATCGGTTCGACTCCGATATTCTCCACTATTACCCGCCGAAGCATGAAGCGAAGGAGGGAGTATCATGTTAGTCTACATTAGTAGATTGTCAGATACAAATACAGACCTTGGCCAAGGCTATGGTGTGTGAAAGAGTTCATTGACATATTGAAATATTGATATCGTATAGATATCATTAGTTATATTTTTTTTACAAAAAATTAATAACGAGCTATAAATATAGAGTAAAAATATATTTTGAAAGTTTTCGAATTTTCAAAGTAATAAGTAGAATAAAAGAGCAAAAAGTACAAAAAGCTAAGTAAGGGCGTATGGCGGATGCCTAGGCTCTCAGAGGCGATGAAGGACGTGATAAGCTGCGATAAGCTTCGGGGATTTGCACATAAGAATTGATCCGAAGATTTCCGAATGGGACAACCCACTATGTTGAAGACATAGTACCCGTCGTTTGACGGGGGCGAACCCGGTGAACTGAAACATCTAAGTAACCGGAGGAAGAGAAAACAAAAGTGATTCCGTTAGTAGCGGCGAGCGAACGCGGAATAGCCCAAACCAGTTTTGTTACGGCAAGACTGGGGTTGTAGGACCACAATATTTGATGATTATTGAATTAGAACAAACTGGAAAGTTAGACCATAGAGGGTGATAGTCCCGTATAGGTAAGATAATTTATTGATAGTGGTATCCTGAGTAGTGCGGGACACGAGTAATCCTGTATGAATCCACCGGGACCATCCGGTAAGGCTAAATACTCCTGAGAGACCGATAGTGAACTAGTACCGTGAGGGAAAGGTGAAAAGAACCCTAAGTAAGGGAGTGAAAGAGATCCTGAAACCGTACGCCTACAAGCGGTCGGAGTCCGTCAACAGACGGATGACGGCGTGCCTTTTGCATAATGAGCCTACGAGTTACTGTTTCTAGCAAGGTTAATCCGTTCAGCGGAGCAGCCGTAGCGAAAGCGAGTCTGAATAGGGCGTATAGTTAGTAGTAGTAGACGCGAAACCTGGTGATCTACCCATGGGCAGGTTGAAGCTGTAGTAACATACAGTGGAGGACCGAACCCGTTGACGTTGAAAAGTCTTGGGATGACCTGTGGGTAGGGGTGAAAGGCCAATCAAACCAGGAAATAGCTCGTACTCCCCGAAATGCATTTAGGTGCAGCGTTGTGTTTTAGTTTAATAGAGGTAGAGCTACTGATTGGATGCGGGGGCTTCACCGCCTACCAATTCCTGACAAACTCCGAATGCTATTAAATATACACAGCAGTGAGGGCATGGGTGCTAAGGTCCATGTCCGAGAGGGAAAGAACCCAGACCATCAGCTAAGGTCCCCAAATATATGTTAAGTTGAACTAACGAGGTTTGTCTGCTTAGACAGCTAGGATGTTGGCTTGGAAGCAGCCATTCATTTAAAGAGTGCGTAACAGCTCACTAGTCGAGCGGACGAGCATGGATAATAATCGGGCATAAACATATTACCGAAGCTATGGATTGTAATTAATTACAGTGGTAGGGGAGCATTCTATAGGTGTTGAAGGTGTACCGTAAGGTATGCTGGAACGTATAGAAAAGAAAATGTAGGCATAAGTAACGATAAGGCGGGTGAGAAACCCGCCCACCGAAAGACCAAGGTTTCCTCAGCGATGCTAATCAGCTGAGGGTTAGTCGGGACCTAAGGCGAACCCGAAAGGGGTAGTCGATGGCCAACAGGTTAATATTCCTGTACCTGCTCACACTAAAAGTGACGGAGGCGTATAGTTGGTGCGTACAGACAGAATTGTACGTTGAAGGAAGTGGTAACACTCCGATAGTACACTGAGGCTTCGGCCAAGGTGATAATCCAGCGAAGCGACTTCCAAGAAAAACGAGTGAAGCAGCCCGTACCCTAAACCGACACAGGTGGTTGGGAAGAGAATTCTAAGGTGCTCGAGTGATTCATGGCTAAGGAACTAGGCAAAATCGCCCCGTAACTTCGGGAGAAGGGGCGCCCATCTTCGAGATGGGCCGCAGTGAATAGGTCCAGGCGACTGTTTATCAAAAACACAGGGCTCTGCTAAAACGAAAGTTGATGTATAGGGCCTGACACCTGCCCGGTGCTGGAAGGTTAAGTGGAGGAGTTAGCTTCGGCAAAGCTCTCAAATGAAGCCCCAGTAAACGGCGGCCGTAACTATAACGGTCCTAAGGTAGCGAAATTCCTTGTCGGGTAAGTTCCGACCTGCACGAATGGTGCAACGATCTGGACACTGTCTCAGCCATGAGCTCGGTGAAATTGTAGTATCGGTGAAGATGCCGATTACCCGCTACGGGACGAAAAGACCCCGTGAACCTTTACTATAGCTTAGTATTGACTTTGGATAAGTAATGTGTAGGATAGGTGGGAGACTTCGATGTTGCGTCGCCAGGCGTAATTTAGTCGTCCTTGAAATACCACCCTTTGCTTATCTAGAGCCTAACTCAGCGATGAGGACAGTGCTTGGTGGGTAGTTTGACTGGGGTGGTCGCCTCCAAAAGAGTAACGGAGGCTTCTAAAGGTACCCTCAGCACGCTTGGTAACCGTGCGTAGAGTGCAATGGCATAAGGGTGCTTGACTGCGAGACCTACAAGTCGATCAGGTTGGAAACAAGAGCATAGTGATCCGGTGGTTCCGCATGGAAGGGCCATCGCTCAAAGGATAAAAGGTACTCCGGGGATAACAGGCTGATCTCCCCCAAGAGCTCACATCGACGGGGGGGTTTGGCACCTCGATGTCGGCTCGTCACATCCTGGGGCTGGAGAAGGTCCCAAGGGTTGGGCTGTTCGCCCATTAAAGTGGCACGCGAGCTGGGTTCAGAACGTCGTGAGACAGTTCGGTCTCTATCTGTAGCGGGCGTTAGAAATTTGCGTGGATCTGACTCTAGTACGAGAGGACCGAGTTGGACTGACCTCTGGTGTATCTGTTGTTCTGCTAAGGGCATTGCAGAGTAGCTACGTCGGGAAGGGATAAGCGCTGAAAGCATATAAGCGCGAAACCCACCACAAGATGAGATTTCTTTAAAGGGTCGTGGAAGATCACCACGTTGATAGGCTATAGGTGTAAAGGCAGTAATGTCATAGCCAAGTAGTACTAATAACCCATAGGCTTTTGTACAAAGAACTTCCTGTTGTAAGTAATTACAGCAGGGAGGGACACTCTTTATTCACTCTAAATAGTATAGTAAGTTATGGTTTTTTATAAAAAAAATACAATCGTGTCTTAGACACTTTCAATATGTCAATTATTAATACAATGGTTTTTAGTAATTAGTTGTTGGTAAATACCAACAACGATCAACCAAAAACTATACAGTCTTAAGGTGGTTATCCTCCTACACTTCGCTTCGGCGGACGAGAAATATAGGATAACAACCCAAACGATTTAAGGTGGTTATTGCGATAGGGCTCACCTCTTCCCATTCCGAACAGAGAAGTTAAACCTATCAGCGCAGATGGTACTGCCAATGGTGGGAGAGTATGTCACCGCCTTTTTTTGAATCCTCAATCACATATGTGATTGAGGATTTTTTTTTATAGAGATGTGACTCCTTTGGAATCAGGGGGTTGCAATGCCTCAATACGAGTGAGCTTGTCGCTGTGCTCCAACTTTGCTCTGAAAGGGTTGGGGTTGTCGCTGTGCTCCATCAGAGATGGGGTGAGTACACTGGAATCATTGGAGTTAGTATTTCTATATGAATGTTACGAAAGCAAAAAAGCTACTCTAGGAGTAGCTTTTACGATTGAGGAAAAATCATAAGTGTTTTAAGATTTTTCCAATAGAGCCATATAAAATCCATCGAATCCGCTTTCTGATGGAGATACTTTATTTTCTTTTACTAATTTAAAATCTGAGTTGTTCTCAAGGAATTTTTCCACTTGCTGTTCATTTTCAGAAGGAAGTATTGAACAAGTTGCATATACCATTTTACCACCTCTTTTGACAAGTCTTGAATAGCTTTCCAAAATTTCTTCCTGTGTTTTTCTAATGTTATCAATAAACTCGGGTTGCAGTTTCCATTTTGCATCCGGGTTTCTTTTTAATACTCCAAGTCCTGAGCAAGGAGCATCAATTAATACTCTATCAGCACTTTCTTTCAACTTTTTAATAGTTTTTGTAGATTCTATTAATCGAGGTGTGATATTGTGTGCTCCGGCTCTCTTAGCTCTTCTTTTCAATTCTTTGAGTTTACCAGCATAGATATCCATGGCAATTATTTGTCCTTTGTTTTCCATCAATGCCGCCAAGTGTAATGTTTTACCTCCAGCTCCCGCACAAGTATCAACGACACGCATTCCAGGTTTTACATCTAAAAAGGAAGCAACCAATTGAGAAGATGCATCTTGTACTTCAAAGAGACCGCTTTTAAAAGCATCAGTTCTAAAAACATTTTTACGTTCTTTAAGAATTAAAGCATCAGGGTATTTTTCATCTACAATGGTTTCAATTTCATTTTCGTTTAAAGATTTTTCAAGACCAAGTCGTGTCGTTCTAAGTGTATTGGCTCTTAATACCACGGGGGCTTGTATATTGAGCGCTGTAATTTCCTTATCCCATTTTACACCTAATTCTTCAACTCCTACTGCATCTAACCAGTCTGGGATCGATTCTTTTATTTTTCGAATAGCTTGTACCTGATCGAATCTTCCTTTGATTCTTCTTTCTGGAGCATTTTCAAAATATTTCCAATCCGGCAATTTAATACCTCTGAGTACAGCCCATACTGTGAAAATTTTCCATAGATTTTCTCTAGAGTAGTGTTCTTTAGTTTCAGCAATTTCTGTATAGAGGCGTTTCCATCTCACGATTTCATAGATGGTCTCAGCTACGAATTTACGATCTCTAGCCCCCCAACGAGCATCTCGTTTTAAGGCTGCTTCAACAGCTTTGTCCGCATATATACCTTCATTAAATATAGAATTAAGGGAATCTATTACCGTAAATACTAAGTTTCTATGTAGTCGCATTGTCTTTTATTTAAGACTGCAAATGTACTCAAATCAAATGGGAATGTGTTACTGTTTTTTCTTTTTTGAAAAATCTCTTAGTATTACTTTTCTTCGTTTTTCTAGGATATAAAAAGAGATATAAACAGATTCTTGTGTATTTTTGAGTACGATAGGTATATTGTTGCGTGACAATCTCAAATTACCCGCTAAAATACTTTCATCCATATTTAGAATATACTTTCCATTTGGCAAGTAAAATTCAAAATGACCATTCACGTCTGTTAGTGTATTGTAGGTGATGTCTTTTGTTGCGGTTATTTTTATGTTCGATAAATCCATCATTTTGTCTTCAGCAACAGCAATTTTTTGCAAATCTACGATAACGTCTCCTTGTATTTTAACACCGCGAACAAATGGAAAATAATGTGTTTTGTCTTTGGAGATATGAATCGAGTCATTAAGGTCAGGGAACCAGCCTTTTATATCTTCTAGAGGAAATACATTTAAAGCATATTTTTTATGTGCAATTTTGTTAATTTTTGCGCTACCTTTATAATCAGTTAAAACTTCTTTTCCTTGTAAATTTATGACTACATTTTGTAATGCATTTTCATCATCTTCTTTGGTTCCATTTCCATTCACATCAAAAAATGTTACAAATTCAATGTTTGATGACTGTTTTTTAACAAATGGAATTGGAATACCAAATTCTTTTCTAATTCCAAAACCGACATTGAAAAAAGAGTTACTTGTTTTTTCCTTTTTGTTCGCACTGAAGCTTTAGTCTTGGTCGGTTTGATAGATGTCGCTATAGTCAGTAGATCGATGGGAATAATTTAGTTTTAGATTAAATCTCCATCCTTTTTTTGCGTAATAAAACAATTGAGGGTAGATACCTAGTGAATTGTTTTTTGTGACGTTTAGATAACTGTAATTTAAATTGGTTTCTAAAACTAATTTTTTGTTTTTAAATACGTATTGATTTTGAGCTGATAGCCTAATGTATTGCGGGGTGGTGTTATTGGTTGAAATTTGAGAGTTGTTAAGGTTTTGTACACCTAATCTGTATCTCGCGGTAAAGTTCCAAACTTTGTATCTAGTTAAGGATGTGAAATCGAATCGAAAATGATCTTTGGTAGGGGCGTCTGTAATTTCTTTTGCGTATCCTGCTCTTAAGGTGATTGAATTTTGCAAATTTTTCTCATATAAATAAACTGAAGTTCTATAGGTGATACCTCTATTGATGCTATTTATAGATAGGTTGTCTCGAACGTCATAATACATACCATACATGTTAGACGTTTTTTTTCCTCTTTTTGAAAACATTAAAGTATTAAACAATACTTCTTCTAAATAGTCTTGTTGTTCACCATCTCTTATGATAGGTGTAAGTGTTGAGTTGTAGGAGTTGTTTAAAAATGTTGACCAGATATTAGAAAGTCTGAGAGTAGTTCTTTGGTTCAAGCCTTTTCTTTCAGAGCTTCCCCCTCCATAGTTTTTATCGTTGTAATTAGCGTTTATGTTTGTGGTTTGGTTTTTAAATAAATTTAAAGAGAATGCCCCACCAAATCGGTACCCTGTTTTGTCGCTTTGAGAAATAATTTCTTGTTTTGATTGGGAAGCTAATAAGTTTATTCGATTTCTTTTTCCAATTCTTAATCCCGGTTGAAATGTAATGATGTTGATGTTTCTATTGTTGAATTTATTTTCTGTCCTTCCTATTTGTGCTTTTAAACTTAGTCTATTAAAAAGGCTCATGTAATAAGATCCTCCAAAAGATTGGCTTTCAGGCTGGTCAAAAAGGCTCGAAGAACTTGAGTAAAACGCTGTTATTCTACTACTGTCAGTAAAGCGTAAGGAACCTTTGATTCCGTGTCCGAAATTTGAAATTCCGGTAATTCCTGAACCGACTTGCCCGATTTCAAGTGATGTACGTTCTCCAAAATAACCAATGTACCACGGAGAGTCTTTCAATTGATTTTTTTCATAATAAGATTTGTAATAATTCAATTGAGTAGAGTATACCAGATTGGCGTTGTTATTTAAAATCTTTACACCTCGCATCTGTAGATTCATGAAAGGGTAATCACTCATTAAATTTTGGATGTTTAAATCAACAATTAACGGTAATGAAGGGTAACCGTATGTTTGTAATTCAATCTCATTTGGCAGTTTGATAAAGGCGACTTTATTACTCTTTTTATTAGATACATCGCTTACTCTCTTCGGTTCACTACTGTTTATTAAAAGGCCGTATTTTTTGTATTTATTATTTGTGTAAGGATCGTATCCGATATTTGAGATTTTTTTTTGATTTCTAGTGTCTTCAATGATTGCTGATGCGGAATAACTAAAGTCTGCTTGTTGGCCAATTTCTAGTGATAATAAGTTGTCAGTTCTTTTTAATACTTTATCGATATCGGTGGTGTCGGTAAGGTATAGGTCTTTTTTTGGAATTAAATGATCAACATAGATGTCTTGTTTGTAATTCCCTTTATTAGTTACTGTATATTCGAATTTCTTTTTGTATTCGTCATTTTTAAAATAAAATCGATTGGCAGTTTTCACTTCAACCTCCCAGGCCACTTTTCTTTTTGTTTTTAAAGTAAAAGAGTTATCGCCAATTTGTTGTCCATCTAAATCAATTAGAAAGCAATTAATAATTACTTCACTATTATTTTTTTTAAGTTTTGAAGGAATAAGTAAGACAGGAATCGGTAAGGTGTCTTTGATAGCAATATTGTAGACTTTATCGTTTTCAATGATATTAGTCCAACCGGATGGAAGTAGTACGTCTAACCTAAAGTTTAAATTTTCCGAGCTATTATTAATAACTTTAATTACATTGGATATAAGCCCAGTTTTTTTTATTTCTATTTCAGGTTTGTTAAAACGTGATCGAACCTTATCAAAAGTAGCTCCTTTAAAAGGATTTTCTTCGTTGGATGTTTTATCTGTTTCTTGAGCATAAGTAATATTCGCACAACAGACTAAAAATAGAAAAAGTAGTGTTTTTGAAAAGTAATGCAATGTTGTATTTAGGGGTATCAATACAGTATTAAATATTTTCTTCTAAACGAAAATTTAAATTGAGTGCGTATTTTCCTGGATTGTAAATCATGCCAGGATTTATTCTCACTTCAATTTTAAATGTAAATTCATTGTAATTGCTAATATAGTCGCCAGGTCCGTTAACATTATCTAAGCAAGAGCCTGCAGGAACAATATCAGATGTTTCTGGTGTTGCGTTTAGCATAATATCTTCTATGATTTTCATGATGTTATGCGCGCTATTATCTAAGGGGACAAAATTATCGTAATTGGGGGATGTAAGGCAATCGTTTGTAATCTTAACTTCAAAGATACTTAATAAAGGATTGTTTCCAAGTCCAAGGCCATATTTTGTAAGCTCTTCCCATTCTTCTAATGGAGCGCCGTTGTTGTCGACGTTCATAATAAGACTCCATGAGCAAAAGCCATCAGAAGGTATTTTGTCCTCTACTTTTACTTTTAAACGAGCAACAGTCGTTCTCGCATAACCAGAAGAATACGTACTAAAATCATCAAATGTAAATTCGTTGTTATCTTCTTCGTCAAGAATTAACTCTACAGAAGCGCAATGTATTTGAGCATACAAACCAAAGTTTTGTATTGCCAAAAAAAACAGTACGATATAACGTAAGAAATACATTGAATACTTTTTTAATTATACACTAAAAGGATGTAGTTATTCTACATCCTTTTTAGCATATGAATTTGTTATTGTTTATTGATCTTCCAACAAAATGTACTGAACATACATGGTGTAAACACCAGGCTGAGCGTAAGCACTAGGATTTGCAGTTGCAGTTACAATATTTTGTGGAGTCGTACCATCTGCATTATAAGCCGTTGGGAAAATAGCTGGTAATCCAGGTAAGATTCTATAATCCATAACATATCTAAATTGATCTGATGGAGATCCTCCTTGCGTTAAATAAGTTCCACCTGGCATAAAGTTATCAGTACTAGCATGTCCAGCAATATATTTATCTGATAATGCTGGTGGTGTTGCACCTCCCGCAGGATCAACGTAAATACTATTTCTAGAATCAAAACCAGGATCGAAATCTGTTTGAGTAGTGACATCTAATGGATCTATAAAAGTGTCATCAGCATCTTGGAACGTTCCTGAATAATCAATATACGTTCCAGTAGCTGTAGGAGCTCCAACATTACCAACAGATTGTTTTAATTCTAATAAACTTAGCGGAATATCTGAAACAGCGTTTACAAGGTTGTTTCCTCCGTAGTTTACTTGTTGATCCCAAAATCCAATTCCGTTAATTCCTTGTGATCTTGCTACTGCATATAAATCCCAACTTACTGTAGAACTTACTTTTAAGATGGTAGCAGCATAATTTGTAATACCTACTTGGTATTCACTAATTTCATCGAATACAAACTCAAGTTGATCAGGAGTGTCCATGTCTAATTGCAATACGGGTTGCAAGTCAAGCGTTATGGATACGTCTTTTTCATCAATAAGCTGTGCATTTGCAGTGGTACCAATAAGACCAGCAGCAGCGATAAAAAGTTTAAATTTGTTCATTTTTTTCATGATTTTAATATTAGGGGTTAGTGTTAAAATTATTTACTTCAGTGTAAATTCCATTTTAGCTGCTTGTATTTCCTCTGAGTTTTCAAAGTCTAAAACACCTACAGCAATATAGTCTCCCTTGGGTATCTGTTTAGGAATAGGGAAGGCAAAATCTCGTATCAATCCTGGTATGATTGTGAATTTTTTGACAGTTAATCTTTGTTGGTCACCTGTATTAATATTGGTCAAGTCAATATAAGCGGTACAATAGGCTATCCCATCACCTTTATTTTCTGCTTCTATAATAATAGTTGTAGCATCGTTTTCGTTTGTAAGTTTGAAATCAACAAATTCAACATTGTTGTTGTCAACATTAGGTGGGTTTTGGTAGACAAATACACCAAAGGCATAGGTAGGAATTACACCTAGCGCAACAGTATTGTCCGATTTGTTAGTAGGATCTAATTTTGTACGGGCTTCTTGTTGTTCGATCATAATAATACTCCAAGCTGCCTTTTTTCCTTGCTCTGTATATGGAATTGCCACAGAGTAGTTCACTTTCTTCTTCTCATAAGGTTTAAGTTGAATAAAAGTAGGTGTGATGTTTAACCACTTCGACAATGAATATTCCCCTTCTCCTGATGGAAGAAAAGAAGTTTTTTCCTTTTCCGTTCATGTTAAAATCATACATTCTAACATTGAAACTTTTAGGGTTTGGTGTGTCGTTGTTTATGGTAATCGAGTAGGTTTTTGTTTCTCCTTGTTTCATTTCTAAATGAAAATGGGCAGGAGATACCGAAACGCCTGCATTGCTTTTAGCAGCATTTATTGAAACAGTTTTACTAGATTTAAGGGGACTGGTCTGTGCTTTTGTGTTTACAAAAGAGAGTAGCAAGATTGCTAATAGTGGGGTCCTGTAAAAAGTCTTATACATTAATCGGGGGTATAGGGTATATTTAATTGTATAGACAACGAATATAAAGTCTTTTCTGAATAAAACAAATAATTTTAAGGTTTTATTCGTAATTAATACACTTGTTTTAGTTGTGAAAAGGCAATTTTTTCTTTTTTTTTTTAGTTACGTTTAATGGAATTGTCTTGTTTTTTGTAATTTTGATTAGATACTTGTTTTTGAAAAATAAATAGAATGCCAAAGTCCAAAAATCCTTTACCTGTTGCTTATCTGAAAGGAGTTGGTCCTGCCCGTGCTGCCTTGCTGTTTTCAGAGTTAGGCATACGCAAGGTTGAAGATTTATTTTCATTATTTCCTCATCGCTATATAGACAGAAGTAGGTTTTATAAAATACGTGAATTACAACCCAATAACTCAGAATTACAAATTATAGGAAAAATTACTAGCATTAGAACTGTAAAACAAAAACGAGGCAGTCGATTATCAGCAAGTTTTGAAGATGGAACTGGAAAGATGGAATTGGTATGGTTCCGTGGTGCAAAATGGATAAAGGATTCATTAAAGTTGAATGTTCCTTACGTTGTTTTTGGTAAATTGAATTTTTATAACGGTAATTTTAGTATCGCTCATCCAGAATTAGAGCTTTTAAGTTCTTTTGAGAAAGGTTTGAAAAAAACGATGCAGCCAATTTATCCATCAACAGAAAAATTGGCAAATGGAGGTATAAGTAATAAGGTGATTTCGACAATGCTTGAATCATTGTTTAGAGAATACTACAACGGAATCCAAGAGACGCTATCGGATACTATATTAACAGAGCACAATTTAATTTCAAAGAAAGATGCTTTGCTGAATGTTCATTTTCCGAAAAGTCAGGAACTATTGTCAAGAGCTCAGTTTCGATTAAAATTTGAAGAGTTGTTTTTTATTCAATTACAATTGCTCTCAAACAAACAAAACAGAAAAGAGAAGATCAAAGGTTTTGTTTTCGATAAGGTTGGAGATAATTTCAATGGATACTACAAAGAGTATTTGGCTTTTGAGTTGACCGGAGCACAGAAAAAAGTCCTGAAAGAGATTCGTCGAGATTTGGGCTCAGGTATTCATATGAACCGTTTATTACAGGGAGATGTTGGTTCGGGTAAAACAATGGTTGCAATATTGTCCATATTGATAGCTATAGACAATGGGTTTCAAGCTGCACTTATTGCACCTACGGAAATTTTAGCGCGACAGCATTTTACATCAATACAAGAAAGTCTATCAAAATTAGGGCTTACAGTGTCTTTGTTGACGGGGTCAGTAAAAGCGAAAGATAGGAAATGTATTCATGAAGGATTGGAAGATGGTTCTTTACATGTCTTGATAGGAACGCATGCGATTCTAGAGGACAAGGTAGTTTTTAAGAATATTGGTTTCGCTGTGATTGATGAACAACACAGGTTTGGGGTGGCACAGCGATCTAAAATGTGGTTGAAGAACACAAAGCCTCCACATGTCTTAGTAATGACAGCAACTCCTATTCCAAGGACATTAGCTATGAGTGTTTATGGAGATTTGGATGTATCTGTAATAGATGAATTGCCACCTGGTAGAAAAACTGTTAAAACCGTGCATAGGTATGACAAAAACCGTTTGGCAGTTTTTAAATTTATGAGGGATGAAATTGCAAAAGGAAGGCAGGTCTATATAGTGTATCCGCTAATTCAAGAATCGGAAGCTATGGATTATAAGGACTTAATGGATGGTTATGAAAGTATTGCTCGAGAGTTCAGGCAACCAGAATATCAGCTCAGTATTGTACATGGTAAAATGAGCGCGAGGGACAAGTCATATGAAATGCAGCGTTTTGAAAAAGGAGAGACTCAGATAATGGTTGCGACTACCGTGATTGAGGTAGGGGTGAATGTGCCAAATGCAAGTATTATGATTGTTGAAAGTGCAGAGCGTTTCGGATTGTCTCAATTGCATCAATTAAGAGGGAGAGTTGGAAGAGGAGCTGAACAAAGTTATTGTATACTGATGACGAGTTTTAAGTTGTCTGAAGAGTCGAAAACAAGATTAAATACAATGGTTAAAACTTCAGATGGGTTTGAAATAGCAGAAGTTGACTTGAAGCTGAGAGGCCCCGGGAATTTGATGGGCACACAGCAAAGTGGTATTCTGAATATGAAAATTGCAGACATTGTAAAAGATAGCAGTATTTTAGCTGTAGCGAGAACTTCGGCCCTGACATTGCTGAAATTGGATGCAACGATTTCTACGCCTAAAAACAAGGTTGTTCTAAAAGCTTACCAAAAGCTATCTGAAATAAGTACGCTCTGGTCATATATAAGCTGAATTAACGTTTAAAGAAGGATGTTAATTTTTGGAAAGAACTCTTTTTCTCGTTTTCGTGGTAGTTGTTTCCATATCCGTAACCATATCCGTAACCATACCCGTATCCATATCCATATCCATATCCGTACTTGCTAGTAGTAGAGAAATCATTTAAAATGTATCCAATGTTTTTTACCTCACCATTAACGTACTTGTCATCCATCATTTTCATCATTCCTTTCTTAGAATAATTTTGTCGGATTACATAGATATTTGCGTCGGCATATTTTAAAAGTTCCATCGCATCTGATACTAAACCAACAGGAGGTGTGTCTATAATGACATAGTCGTATGTGTTCTTTAGCGATGCCATCATTTTTTCTGTAGTATTGTTTAGAATGAGCTCCGATGGATTTGGAGGAATTGGACCGGAAACAATTATGTCTAGGTTAGGTATTTCAGTTTTGTTCGTGATTTCATCAATGCTTTTTTGTCCAATTAAATGATTTACGATGCCCTCTGTATTTGAAATGTTAAAATCACCAAAGATTTTGGGTTTTCTTAGGTCTAAACCAATTAATATGGTCTTTTTACCACTAAGTGCAAATACGGTAGCTAAGTTTATTGATATCATTGTTTTTCCCTCTCCGCTGACCGAAGATGTGAGTAAAATAGTTTTGTTATTATGTAAGGAGGTTGTTCCTTTTTTGTCGCTGAAAAGAAATTGTAAATTCGATCTTAATGCCCTGAAGGCTTCTGCTACAGAAGACTTAGGTCTTTCGTAAACGACAAGGTTAGACTTGCCCGTGTTTTTACCAATAACTCCTAGAACAGGTATTTTATATAAATTTTCAATTTGCTCCACAGTGTACAAATTGTCGTCTAATATTTGAACTATGATAATATATAGCAATGGAATAATAACGGCGAGCATGACGGCCACTAAATAATTAAAAGATGTTCGGGGCTTTGAAGACCCTTGGCCTGTATCTTTGGCTTCGTCAAGTGTTTTGATGTCCGATACATTCGCTGCAATAGCAGTACCTGCCTCATAGCTCTTTTGTTTTAAGTAGTTGTAATTTATCTCTGTTTGATTGTAATCTCTTGAGTAATGAATCAATTCTTGTTCGAGTTGAGGAATCTTTTTTAATTCAATATTTAGTTTCTTTAATCGTTTATTTAAAATGGCGATATCATCCCAGTTTTTCTCTTCTAGTGTTTTTAAATTTTCTAAAACAATTTTTTTTCTCGACTTTATTCTGTTTCTAATGTCGATCATTTCTGGGTGAATAGAAGTTACACCGGCATCCTCCAATTCATTCTTTAGGGTCACTAATGTGATAAGTTCTTGAGTATTAGAAATTGTAGTTGGCTCATTAATTTCAGAAATAGTAGGAGCTGGAATATCTTTTGTAGCTTGATCGTGAGAAAGTAAATATTTTTTTAATTTGTCTATGTAATCAATGCTTCTTCTTTTAACGAGAATTTCTTCATCAATTTGAGTTATTTTTGAAAATATTAGAGACCCTTCCGCTTCGACATTGTACAAATTCGTAGAGTCTTTGAATTTAGATATGTCGGCTTCAATTTGCGCAAGCTTTTTTTGTTCATTTTGAAATAAGGTGTCAATATAATTTTTAGTTTTAATGGCGTACGCAATTTTGTTTTCTTTTTGGTCTTCGCCAAGAATTGATACAGAGGTGTTTAGATACTCTACAAGCCTGGCTTTGTTTGAGCCCGTAAACGAAAGTTTCAGTAGTGAAGTCCCAGCTTTAAAATCATTGATTGAAATGTTCTGATACTTTGCTACGGTTCCGTTGAAATTATTGAATTTTATGAAATATTGTTTAGAAGTCTCGAACGCATATTTTTTTGATATGAAGAATTTTGCAAAGGGAGTTGAAATTTCCTTATCAACGTCAAAAACCTGTTCATAGTTTAGAGATGGCGGGAGGTAATCAACCGAAGTATGATTTTCGTATTCAATAAGTGACTTTGGGTTTTCTATGGAGTTGTAGTTGATATTTATTTTTACCTTGTTGTTTTCAATAAATTGAATGCTTATAAGTTGATTTGTGAGTTGGTAATCAAAAGAGTTGGTTTCAATAGTGAATGGAACCTGACCATAGACGTCTTCCATTCGGTATTTTCCTTCTTGTAAGAAGTCAATATAGTATTTTAATGAAGCAACTACTTTTTCATTATGGGTTCTCGATTTAAAACGAGCTTTTATCGATTCAACAAGGTTGCTAGATCCACCCCAGTTAAAAGCGATATTTGTACTTGAGGAGAACAAAGGATTTTGTACTCCTTTGATAGTAATAATAGTACTTATATTATAGGACTTTTCCTCATAGCCATTTTTAAATTTGGCAATACTGAGCCCAATGATGATGGTGATTACAAATAGCTTCCAATAGCTAAAAATCTTGTAAATAAAGGATTTAAGATCTATACTGTTTTCATCTTTCGATTCAGCTGAATTTGAAGGATTAATATTCATATTGGCGTGCTTAAAAAGATTGGATCAATAATATCGTCGTTGCGATGATTGAAAAGATGGAGGCTAGAGTGGTGAACGTTTGAAGCCCAGTGGTTCCAATTCCCCAAGATTTGGTTTTAATTGGTTGTATATAGATAATATCATGAGGAAGAATGTTGAAAACTTCGGAGTCAAATACAGACACTTGGGTAATATCTAAAGTGTATTTTTTTAGTCCATCAAATTCGTTGCGAATTACTTCTACATTTGTTCTGTCTCCAGTATCAACTATATCACCTGAATTGGAGATGGCCTCAATGATATTTACTTTGTTTTGGTATAAAACATTTGTGCCAGGACTGCCTATTTCACCAATAATGGTATAACGTATTCCGTTTAGTTTGACAGTTACAAAAGTGGCTTGAGACGTAAGAATATATTTCTTTAATTCCGATTTTATTTTTTCACGAACCTCATCAGTTGTATAACCAATTACATTTAGTTCTCCAATATATGGTAGTCTTATGTTCCCGTGCATGTCAATTGAATAGCCGTTAAAATAAGAATTACCTCCCTCTCCTTGGCCAGGGTTTTGATCTTGGTCATTTTTAAATAGAGCAACCAATTCTTCATCTTTTGATTTTATGGTAATCGTCAAGATGTCGTTTACCTGAAGTTTGTAAGGGATTTCATTTATTTTGTAGATGTCTTCTTTTGGAATAGGGTTTCCTTGAAAGTACACTAGTTTTTTATGAGGTACACAAGAGGTAATAAGGATAGAAAATATTAAGATATACAGGTGTTTGGTCATTTTTTCTATTTTCGTTAATTTACAAATATAATTTTTATTGTTTACAAACAGTAAAAATTCTAGTACTTTTGACCGAACTAATTTTCCTTTGTTATGTATACCCTATGGTCATATATTAAGTATTTGTTGAAATCTACAAACGCCCATGGTGTTCATTCACCTTTTGTCTATGATTTGTTAACAAAATGCTTGTATGTTAAAAGAGAGGAAAAATACAGGCGTTTTGTTGTAAATTATAAACGTTGTTTGTTCAATTCGAAAGAAACTATATTTGTAAAGGATTTTGGAGCTGGGTCAAAGGTTTTTAGTGGGAGTCAAAGGGAGGTTGCTAAAATAGCTAAAGTGGCCTCTATATCTAATAAGAATGCATTGAATTTAATACGTTTGATTTCTTATCTGAAATTGGAAACAATTTTAGAGTTAGGTACTTCGTTAGGTGTAGCAACTGCAGCTATGAGATATGGCAATCCAACATCAAAAATCACAACTTTGGAAGGTTGTGATGCCACTATTGAAGTGGCTAGAAAACAATTTTCGTATTTTAAATTAAAAAATATTGAGGCAATTTCAGGGGAATTTATGAAAACACTTCCATTTGTATTGGAAAACACGAAGTATGATTTGATATATTTTGATGGGAATCATTCAAAAAATGCAACCTTAACTTATTTTAAAATGGCCTTAGAAGCAAAACACAATACGTCTGTTTTTATATTTGACGATATTCATTGGTCGAGGGAGATGACTGAGGCATGGGACGAAATTAGAACTCATAAAGATGTTACAGTGAGTATCGATAGTTTTCAATGGGGCATGGTGTTTTTTAGAAAGGAACAAAGAAAAGAGCATTTTACAATTAGAATTTAACAAAAAGAGGTTATGAAGATATATACTAAAACAGGAGATTCGGGGATGACAAGTTTGTATGGCGGAACGAAAGTGTCTAAAGGGCATATTCGAATCGATTCTTACGGAACCATTGATGAGTTGAATTCATATTTGGGATTAATTCGCGATCAGGAAATTGATAAACGCAGCCATGAATCATTGGTCAAAATACAAAAAGAACTTTTTTCAATTGGTGCTGTATTGGCAACACCGGAAGATAAGCTCCTTTTGAAAAATCGAATAAAAAGATTGGAGAATTGTGTAGTTACTCCAGAAATGATTGTTTTTTTAGAAGCGGAGATAGATCATATGGATGCATCTTTGCCTAAGATGACTCATTTTATTTTGCCAGGTGGACATACCACTGTGTCATATTGTCATATTGCAAGATGTGTTTGTAGAAGAGCTGAGCGTTTGGTGGTGCTTTTAGCGGAAGAATCATCTGTTGAAATTGAATTACTCAGTTATATGAACCGACTATCTGACTATCTTTTTGTACTGGCACGGAAATTGACATTAGACCTTAAAGCTGAAGAAATTAAATGGGTTCCTTAGTGAATAAACACAACGTTCTTTAGATTTAATGAAAACATTGAAAAATACTTGCAATTTTAATAAAAAAAATTATTTTTGCACTAATATAAAAAGGAATAAAAATGTATTGGACATTAGAACTAGCATCGTATTTGGCAGACGCACCTTGGCCAGCAACTAAGGATGAGTTGATAGATTTTGCAATTCGAACAGGAGCACCTCTTGAAGTGGTTGAAAACTTGCAGAGTATGGAAGATGAAGGAGATGCCTATGAATCGATTGTTGAGATATGGCCAGATTACCCAACAGAAGAAGACTATTTCTGGAATGAGGATGAATACTAGAAAAAAGAATTTAAAACATTAAAAAGTCTCTATTGAGGCTTTTTTTTTGTGTATTTTTGAAGCAGTTTATTATTTTTTATACAAGTATGGTTAGAAGCTGCTTGTAAAAACAAAAAACCAATATAAATTAATAAGTACGTTGAGTGTTTTGATGATTGAAATTAAAGCGGTTGAAGAGCTCAATAAATGATACAAACGAAATAAATTAACACCTATGAGTTTACTAAATTCTGTCCTGAAAATATTTGTTGGGGACAAGCAAAAAAAGGATTTAAAATTGTTACAACCGATTGTAACCGAAGTAATGGCTTTTGAAAGCGAGATGAATGCGTTGTCGAATGATGACTTACGTTTAAAATCTATTCAGTTTAAAGAACAGATAAAAGAAGCTGTTTCCAATTTTGAAGCGCAAATAAAAAGTCTTGAAGAAGAAGCTGAAAACGCACATATCGATAGAAAAGAACAAATTTTCACTGAAATTGATAGCTTGAAAGAGGAAGCTTACAAGGCTTCTGAAGTTGTTTTAGATAGAATTATGCCTGAGGCATTCGCAGTAATCAAAGAAACGGCGAAGCGTTTTGCTGAAAACGATGAAATTATTGTGTCGGCTTCCATATTTGATAGAGAGTTGTCGGCCAATAAGGAATACATACAATTGAATGAAGAGAGTGCAATATGGAAAAGCTCTTGGGATGCATCTGGAACCGCTGTAGTTTGGGATATGATTCATTACGATGTTCAGTTGATTGGAGGTTCAGTATTGCATAAAGGTAAAATTGCAGAAATGATGACAGGTGAAGGGAAAACACTTGTGGGTACCCTTCCTATTTATTTGAATGCATTAACCGGAAAAGGGGTGCATGTAGTTACTGTGAATGACTACCTGGCAAAAAGAGATGCTGCTTGGATGGGACCTATTTGGGAGTTTCACGGATTACGTGTAGATTGTATAGATTATTATCAGCCAAATTCAGAAGAAAGACGGCATGCATACAATGCAGATATAACCTACGGTACTAATAATGAATTTGGTTTTGATTATTTGAGAGATAACATGGCACATTCTCAAAAGGATTTAGTTCAAAGAGCACCAAATTATGCAATTGTAGATGAAGTGGATTCCGTTTTGATTGATGATGCAAGAACTCCTTTGATAATTTCTGGTGCAATTCCAGAAGGTGATCGTCATGAATTCAATGAATTGAAGCCAAAAGTAAGTGCTATTGAAAAATTGCAACGTCAATATTTGGTAGGCGTATTGGCAGAAGCCAAGAAAAAGATAGCGGAAGGAGATACCGAAGAAGGTGCTATTTTGTTGCTTAGAGTTTATCGAGGTTTGCCTAAAAATAAAGCACTCATTAAGTTCTTAAGCCAGGAAGGAATAAAGCAATTGCTTCAAAAGACAGAGAATACCTATATGGCTGATAACAATAGAGAGATGCCGAAAATAGACAAGGAACTCTATTTTGTTATCGATGAAAAGAACAACTCGATAGAATTGACAGACAAGGGTATTGCGCATCTTTCAGATGATAAAGAAGGAGATTTCTTTTTGTTACCAGATATTGGTGTTAAAATAGGTGAAATAGATACTAGTGATCAAAGTGTTGAAGAAAAAGTTGCGGAGAAAGAAGCTTTATACAAAGATTTTAACATTAAAAGTGAACGAATTCATACCCTAAATCAATTGTTAAAAGCATATACCTTATTCAAAAAGGATAAAGAGTATGTGGTAATGGACAATAAAGTCAAAATTGTAGACGAACAAACAGGCCGTATCATGGACGGTAGGAGGTATTCTGACGGTTTACATCAAGCAATTGAAGCAAAAGAAAATGTGAAAATCGAAGCGGCAACTCAAACATTTGCAACAGTAACCTTACAGAACTATTTTAGAATGTATCCTAAACTAGGCGGGATGACAGGTACCGCCATAACTGAAGAAGGTGAATTTTGGGAAATTTATAAGTTAGATGTAGTTGAAATACCTACGAATAGAGCGTTGTTGAGAGATGACAGAGAAGACCTTGTCTACAAGACTATACGTGAAAAATATAATGCAGTAATTGATGAAATTGTACAGTTAGTTGAAAAAGGAAGACCTGTACTGGTTGGGACAACTTCGGTTGAAATTTCCGAATTGTTGTCAAGAATGCTGTCTTTACGAAAGATTACTCACAATGTATTGAACGCAAAATTACACCAAAAGGAAGCAGATATTGTTTCAGACGCGGGTAAATCTGGTATGGTAACAATTGCTACAAATATGGCTGGACGTGGAACTGATATTAAATTGTCAGATGAAGTAAAAGCAGCAGGAGGATTGGCTATAATTGGTACAGAAAGACACGACTCCCGTAGGGTTGATAGACAATTAAGAGGACGTGCTGGTCGACAAGGTGATGTAGGTTCTTCTCAATTCTATGTTTCTTTAGAAGATCATTTAATGCGTATATTCGGTTCCGATCGTATTGCAAAAATGATGGACCGAATGGGCTTGGAAGAAGGTGAGGTAATTCAGCACTCGATGATTTCTAAATCTATCGAACGCGCTCAGAAAAAAGTTGAAGAGAATAACTTCGGAATGCGTAAAAGATTGTTGGAGTACGACGATATAATGAATGCTCAAAGAGAGGTAGTTTATAAAAGAAGACGTCATGCTTTAGATGGAAAGCGATTGCAGATAGATATTGTCAATATGATATATGATACCTGTGTAGCGGTCGTTCAGACAAATAAAAACTCAGATAATTTCACCAATTTTGAATTTGAATTGATACAATTCTCTTCAATGGCTAGTCCTTTTTCAAAAGAAGAATTTAAAGACAGGGCTGAGAATGAGTTGATAGATGAACTCTATAATAAAGTATATGCGCATTATCAGGATAAAGTAGGTAGGAATATGCAAGCGGCTTTTCCGGTTATTAAAAATGTTTTTGAAAATGAAGGGGATAAATATGAGCGTATAGTGGTTCCTTTTACGGATGGAACAAAAACACTACAGATTGTTACAAACCTGAAGGATGCATATGAATCGGAAGGAAAAGGATTGATGAGTGATTTTGAGAAAAACATTACATTGGCTATAATCGACGAAACTTGGAAAAACCATCTAAGAAAAATGGATGATTTGAAACAGTCGGTACAAAATGCATCTTATGAACAAAAAGATCCATTGTTGATTTATAAATTTGAAGCTTTCGAATTGTTTAAAGGGATGTTAGATACGGTAAATAGAGATGTACTGTCATTCTTATTTAAAGGTGAATTGCCTTCACAAAATGCAAATCAAATTTCAGAAGCTCAAGAACGAAAAAGAGAAAAATTGAATTTGAGTAAAGAAGAAGTTCAAAACGTAAGTCAAGCTTCAAACGGACATCAAACGCAGGAAGTTCAGCCCCAAGAAACCATTATCCGTGAGGAAAGAAAAATAGGGAGAAATGAACGCGTTACGATCAAGAATGTAATGAATGGAGAAAACAAGGAAGTAAAATACAAACAAGCCATACCAATGCTAGATAAAGGAGATTGGGTATTGGTAGAAGATTAATTGATAAAGCGAAGTATTAATACTTCGCTTTTTTTATGTCTTTATAATGTTATATTGAAAAACTACTATGTTTTTTGTAAATTTATTCTCAAAACAATACCCAATGAGTCAATTACCGGAATCCGCAATTCGTTTTTTAAAACAATTAAAAAAGAACAACAATAGAGATTGGTTTGAAAAAAATAAGTTAGCTTTTAAAGAAGAGGAAGCAAAATTAAAAATATTCTATAGCAATGTTTTGGATGATTTGACTAAAATTGACAACATTGATAAAATGAAAATTTTTAGAATCTATCGTGATGTTCGCTTTTCAAAAGACAAAACTCCCTACAATATTCATAGAAGTGTTAGTTTTTCGAGAGCCACTGAAAAGTTACGAGGCGGTTATTATTTACGTATAGAGCCTGGGAAATCTATGGTGGCAGGTGGTTTTTTTCAGCCCAATTCTAAAGATTTACTGAGAATTAGAAAAGAATTCGAGACGGATGCTTCGGAGGCAAGAAGAATTTTTAATGACGATAACTTTGTCAAGCTTTTTGGAAATATAGAAGGAGATGAAGTAAAATCTGCTCCAAGAGGGTTTGACAAAACACATCCATCTATAGATTTGATTCGGAAAAAGTCCTTTATTGTAACTAGGAATTTTACTGATTCCGAGGTGCTTGCTTCAGATTTTAAAGATGAAATTATTGAATCCTATGGCGCTTTAAGACCATTTTTTGATTATATGAGTGATATCCTTACAACTGATTTGAACGGGATTAGCGTTCTAAAAAACGAGTAAGTTAAAGCGTGTTCCGTTCAAACTGAACAAACTTTTAAAATTAATTACTTTCCTTTCAGACCAACGAGTATTGTGACGCTGTGCCATAAATCACTTTCTAAGGACTAGAGTGTAAAGTTGGCAATTGAGAAAGATATGTACTAGCTACATTCTGCACGATTAATTTACTAACTAATAAGTTTGGCTAATAATTCATTTAAGATAAAAATTTCTTTTGAAGATAAATTCTTGGTCATGTTTTCATTTAATGAATTGAGTTTATAGTCTATTCTATTTAACAATCGTATTCCTTCTCTAGTTATTCTAATGGCAATTTTTCTTTTATTGTCTTTACGAACGCTTTTTGTTACCAACTCCTTAATAACTAACTTGTCTATAAGTCGTGTTGTATTAGACATTCTTGAAATCATATGTTGATGCACTTCAGACAATGATGCTGGTATTCCTTTTCTAGCTTTTAAGACTCTTAATATAGAATACTGTTGTGGAGATAGATCGTAATTTTTAAAAAATGAAATGTTCTTTTCCGTTACCCAATTGTTAGTAACCAGAATGTTTGAAACGGTTTTGTTGTAGATATTAGTTGTAGTATTTGTTGGGGCTAATTTTTTTAATAACATAATAAAATAGGTTTTTTGAAAAGTGTTTAACTGCGTTTTAAACTAATAGATGTTGCCATTAGCCGAAACCATATATACAATTGAAAGCATGTCATACAACGATAAACTTTCGAAAATGGTAGTATAAAATGAATTGGAGTAAAAATTTTATTTTCTTTCCGACGATACGACGAACCGCAAATTGGACATTGTTTTAACATTTAACATAGGATTATTGACGAATATACAAAAATAACCCCAACAAATGTTAATATATGTAATTTATATAGTTGTATGTACAACTATAACCTATTGGTTTTAGGGAGTATAGTTAGATAGTTAAAAGAGAAATAAAAAAATGGAAAGAATTGTTTACTATATCAAATAAATATGTATATTTGTACAAACAAAATATGTAGGTACAATTAAAATTATTAAAATGAAAAGAAAAATGCTCAAATCACTAGCGCTCGTTATCATAGCGGCTTTAACAGTCTCATTTACGACAATTAAAAAAGAAACAAAAAAAATCAATGTTGAAAAAAGTTCCATTGAATGGGTTGGAAAGAAAATTACAGGTCAGCACAGCGGAGTAATCGCCGTGAAAGAAGGGAGTTTAAAGTTTAAAAACAACAAACTGGTAGGCGGTGTAGTTATAGTTAATATGACTTCATTAACTGTGACAGATCTTTCTGGAGATTATAAAAATAAACTTGAAAGACATTTAAAATCAGATGATTTCTTTGGTGTTGATAAATTTGAAACTTCCACGTTAACAATTAACAAAGTAACTGGTGAAAACGGTTCGTTTTTAGTTAATGGAGATATTACTATTAAAGGTATTACAAAGCCAATTTCTTTTGATATGACTGTAAATGACAACACAGCAACAGCAGAATTAAAAATCGACAGAACTCAATTTGGTATACGATACGGTTCTGCTAGTTTTTTCGATGACTTACAAGACAAAGCTATCAATAACGAATTTGAATTGAAAGTGCAATTGAGTATCTAAATCAACAAAAGAATTACTTTTCAATAAAAACCTTAGAAGTAAAATACTTTTAAGGTTTTTTTATGCGGTACTTTTTTTTAAATATTTAGTGTCTGCATAGAATGTGCCGAAAGGAACTATTGATAAAAGTACTAAGAATACCAAAGTTAGATAAGACCATTTTTTTTTATACTTAAATACAAAAACAAATGCAATATATAGTAAAAATAATAAGCCATGTATCATACCTGTTATTTGGACCATTTCAGGTGCGTTAAATAGATATTTTAAAGGCATTGCAATACCTAATAGTAGCAATAATGAAATTCCTTCCAAAAAACCTGTAATTCTAAACAGTTTAATTCCAATCATTTGTTTTTTTGCAAAGATAGCCATTAATAAGAAATAATAATGAGAACTATGATAAAGTTAAGGAGTGGAATTATTGTTTAAACAGCGAAGTTTTTGTTTGCAAAAAAAACAGTTTGATGAGGAATTAACCTTTTAGAAGCTGTTATTTATTTAATGGTTTACGTATATTTGCCGCCTATTATTACGAACTTTATTTCGCAAAAATGAAAATATCATACAATTGGTTAAAACAGTTTCTGAAAATTGATTGGGAAGCTGAAAAAACAGGTGAATTACTGACAGACTTAGGATTGGAAGTGGAAGGGATTGACCGTATTGAATCTATAAAAGGAAGTCTTGCCGGTGTTTTGGTAGGTGAGGTTCTGAGTTGTGAAAAACATCCTAATGCGGACAAATTAAAAATCACAACTGTATCTATAGGAGAAGATGAACCCTTGCAAATTGTATGTGGAGCACCAAATGTTGCAACTGGACAAAAAGTACCTGTAGCTACTATTGGAACTGAATTATTTGACGATAAAGGGAATGGTTTCAAGATAAAAAAAGGCAAAATCAGAGGCGAAGTGAGTTTCGGTATGATTTGCGCAGAAGATGAGTTAGGGCTTGGAAAAGGGCATGATGGTATTTTAGTATTAGATGAAGCCACAATTCCTGGAACTCCATTGGCTGAAGTTTTCAATATTGAAATCGATGATGTGTTTGAAATTGGCCTTACTCCAAATAGAGCGGATGCCATGAGTCATTACGGAACGGCACGTGATTTAAGAGCTGGTTTGATGCAACAAGGCGTAAATTTGGAACTTATATCTCCATCGGTTAGTAACTTTCATGTAGATGAAAGAAAACTAAAAATTGACGTTACTGTTGATAACAAAGATTTGGCACCTAGGTATTGTGGCGTAACAATTACGGGTGTAAAAGTGAGCGAATCCCCAGAATGGATTCAAAATAAATTAAAAGCTATTGGACTTACTCCAATAAATAACATAGTAGACATAACCAATTATGTATTGCATGAATTGGGACAACCATTACATGCTTTTGATGCTGGGAAAGTAAAAGGCAATAAAATTTTAGTAAAGAACCTAGCAGAAGGAACAAAATTTACCACTTTAGATGGGGTAGAACGCGAATTGAGTGCTGAAGATCTTATGATTTGTGATGCTGATTCGAATCCACTTTGTATTGCAGGTGTATTTGGAGGAGAAGACTCAGGAGTAAGTCAAGAAACCAATGCAATCTTTTTAGAAAGCGCTTATTTCAATCCTGTATCAGTTCGTAAATCGGCGAAACGACACGCTTTAAACACAGATGCTTCCTTCAGATTCGAAAGAGGAATTGATCCTAATTTTACCAAATACGCACTCAAAAGGGCAGCATTACTGATTACTGAGATAGCAGGTGGAACAATTGCGTCGGACATCGTAGATTTGTACCCCGAAAAAGTCGAAGATTTTGAATTGGTGCTATCCTATGATAACGTAGCCAGATTGATTGGGGAAAGATTGCCAAACGATACCATTAAGAATATTTTGGCCTCGTTAGAGATAAAAATAAATAGTGAAACCGAAGGAGGATTAGGATTGCTAGTACCTTCATATCGAGTAGATGTAAGAAGAGAAGCAGATATCGTTGAAGAAATTTTACGTGTGTATGGATACAATAATATTCAATTTTCTCATAAATTAAATAGTTCCATTTCTTTCTCTAGTTACAACGGAGTAAAAGTTGAAAATACAATTGCTGATCAATTGAATGCGCTCGGTTTTAACGAAATCATGTCTAATTCATTGACAAAAGCAGATTATATTGAAAAATTAGAGACGCTGCAAGCTGAAAACAACGTAGCCATGTTGAATCCATTGAGTAGTGATTTGGCAGTGATGAGACAATCCATGTTGTTTAGTGGCTTAGAGTCCGTAGCGTACAATATCAATAGAAAAAATAGCAACTTGCAGTTTTTTGAATTTGGGAAAACGTATCACAAATTCCAAGAAAACTATGAAGAGTTAAAACACTTGGCATTGTTTGTTTCTGGAAACAGGTCGAAAGATACTTGGTTAAAAACCAATAATACTTCAGATTTCTTTTATGTAAAAGGGGTAGTAACATCGCTATTACAACGTTTGTCGTCGAGTAATATAAAAACAACACCAACAAAAAACGATGTGTTCTCTGAAGGTGTAACTTTTAGTTTTGGAAAAGTAAAATTGGCAGATTTTGGTGTTGTAAAACAAGAAATTCTCAAAGAGTTTGGCATCAAACAAGATGTAATATATGTGGATTTTAATTGGGACAATGTTTTAAAAATTGCAACTCAAAAAAACATCAAACTAAGTTCTCTGCCTAAATTCCCAGTTGTAAAAAGGGATTTGTCCCTACTACTAGACAGTAACATAAACTTTAACGAAATCTATAACTTGTCTTTTCAGTCTGAGAGAAAGTTGTTAAAAGATGTTGATTTGTTTGATGTGTATGAAGGTGATAAATTACCGGCTAACAAAAAATCATATGCAGTTAGTTTCTTGTTGCAAGACGAGGATAAAACGTTGAATGAAAAGCAAATAGAAAAAATAATGCAAAAACTAAAAGCAACTTTTGAAAAAAATTTGGGAGCTGTGCTTCGATAGTTATAAGAAATAGCTTTAAAAAACCTTTTTATCAATTAGATAAAAAGGTTTTTTTATATCCATTTATTCAGGCCTTTCTCTAATCTCGAAAGAAGTCTTTTAATCCATCCTTTTTTCGTAAATTTGCACAGCTTTAAATACGTCAAAACAACCTTTACAATGTACAAAGCAATTATAAGACCACTGCTCTTTCAATTCGATCCAGAAAAAGTTCACTATTTTACATTTTCACTGATAAAAAAAGTTTCGAAAATTCCAGGATTCTCTGTGCTAGTTAGAACTATGTTTGGTGTGAACAATCCGAATTTAGAAAGAAAATTATTTGGTTTAAACTTTAAAAACCCGGTAGGCCTGGCAGCAGGATTTGATAAAAACGCTGTATTGTTTAATGAATTAGCAGATTTTGGATTCGGCTTTATAGAAATTGGAACCGTTACGCCACTTGGACAAGAAGGAAACCCGAAGAAAAGGTTATTTCGTTTAAAAGACGATCAAGGAATCATCAACCGAATGGGATTTAATAATTTGGGAGTTGAAGAAATCGTAAAAAACCTAAAATCAAATAAGGGTAAACTTATTATAGGAGGGAATATTGGTAAAAACACGGCAATTCCCACAGCGCAATATACTGAAGATTACTGTCAAGTATTCAAAGAATTGCACCCATATGTAGATTATTTTGTACTAAATGTAAGTTGTCCAAATGTTGGAAGTCATGCCAAACTTCAAGACAAAGATTATTTGCTTGAATTAATTGCAGCCGTTCAAAAATTGAACAATGCAGAGTCTGTGCAACGCCCCATACTGTTGAAAATTGCACCAGATCTTAACAATCAACAATTAGATGAAATTATAGAATTGGTAGCGGAAACAAAAATAGATGGAGTTATCGCATCTAATACTTCCACAAATAGAGAAGGACTTAAAGCATCAGAAGCGCAATTAGAAAGTATTGGAAATGGAGGCTTAAGTGGAAAACCAATCAAAGAGCGTAGTACGGAAACTATCAAGTATTTAGCAGACAATTCAAACAAATCATTTCCGATTATAGGTGTAGGAGGTATCCATTCTGCAGAAGATGCCTTAGAGAAATTGGCAGCAGGGGCAGACCTTGTTCAAATTTATACAGGTTTTATTTATGAAGGTCCCGGACTTATCAAAAAGATAAATAAAGCTATACTAAAGAACTGAAGAGAGTCTAAGTCTTTTTTCGTTTGAAGAAGTTTCAAAATTATTTCATTTCTAAATAATCTTTTATTAGCTTTGAGTAAAACCTAAAAAGATATGATAGCGGAAATTCAAGATTTATTAAACGATCAAATAAAATACGAAGCAAATGCTTCTATGCAATATATGTCTATGGCTTCTTGGGCAGAGAATACGGGCTTTAGTGGAGTTGCCAATTTTTTTTACGCACAGTCAGAAGAAGAGAGAGCACACATGATCAAATTGGTTAAGTTTGTAAATGAAAGGGGAGGAAAGGCTGTAATTCCGCAACTAGATGAACCGTCATCCGATTTTGATTCGTTGAATACTTTGTTTGAGACCTTCTTAAAAAGTGAAATGTTTGTCACGGAACAAATTCATAAAATAATTTACGTTTGTTTAGAAAACAAAAATTACAACGTGCATAATTTTATGCAATGGTATGTAACTGAACAACTTGAAGAAGAATCTGTAGCCCGTGATTTACTTGATAAATTGAATATTATTGGAAATGATAAAACGGGACATTATCTCTTTGATAGAGACATTGCTTCGATTACTGCAGCTGAGTAAAATATGGATTTATGTTCCATAAATTTCTAGGAACGGATATTTTTAATACCTTTGTTTTTATTTATTCTAAATAAGAACACTTAGTATGAGTCCATTATTTGTTTCGCCTTGTATGGTGGCAAGCGTTGATTGTTCCTCTTCTTGTGACAAAAAGAAGAAAAACAAATGTTGTAAGAAATATAAAAAAAGTGGGAAAACCAACTGCAAACGTTGTCCTA
Source organism: uncultured Flavobacteriaceae bacterium (assembly GCA_943789365.1). Taxonomy (GTDB): domain Bacteria; phylum Bacteroidota; class Bacteroidia; order Flavobacteriales; family Flavobacteriaceae; genus Flavicella. Next base: position 3,198,385 of record CALSTV010000001.1, read on the forward strand.
AACTTTAATTTGGTAGGTGTCTTTTAGTGATATTTGTTTTTTGAATGCCTTTTTTCATCAAAATCTTAGCAGTACATTTGTAACGATCGTATTCTTGTAATAGGTGTGAATAACAAATAATCAGTGTTTTTTGGATACAATAAGCAAACCCTTTGTGAAAATTATCGAGTGCCCGCGTGATGCCATGCAGGGATTAAAAACATTCATTCCAGCAGCGTACAAAGCAAAGTACATAAATGCACTGTTAGGTGTGGGGTTTGATACGATTGATTTTGGAAGCTTTGTTTCACCTAAAGCCATTCCTCAAATGAGAGATACAGCTGATGTTTTGTCGCAGTTGGATTTGTCGGAAACCAATAGCAAATTATTGGCTATTGTGGCGAATGTAAGAGGTGCACAACAAGCGATTAGTTTCGAGGAAATTTCATATTTAGGCTTTCCTTTTTCGATTTCAGAGAACTTTCAAATGCGAAATACGCATAAAACCATTGCACAATCTATTACTGTATTAGAAGAAATCATAGACATTGCACATAAGGCAAACAAAGAAGTAGTTACCTATTTATCTATGGGCTTTGGTAATCCATACGGAGATCCTTGGAATGTTGATATAGTCGCCAAATGGACAGAACGTTTGTCTAAAATGGGGGTTCGGATATTATCATTGTCTGATACTATAGGTAGTGCTAGCCCAGAACAAATTGATTATCTCTTTACAAATTTAATCCCAAGCTATCCGAAAATTGAGTTTGGCGCACATTTACATACCGTATATGACAACTGGCAACCAAAAATAGCTGCTGCGTTTCATGCTGGGTGTCTTCGGTTTGATGGTGCTATTAAGGGATATGGAGGTTGTCCAATGGCTAAAGATGAGTTGGTAGGGAACATGCCAACTGAAAAATTACTCTCTTATTTTACGCACCTACAAGTAGAAACTAATACTCGGCCTCTGTCTTTTGAGAGTGCTTATAATGCTGCCTTGCAGGTTTTTGTATCGTCTTAAAAAAATATTCAAAATCTTTATTTAAATTTATTCTAAATAAGTTTTGTCACTTCGTATTGTTGTGTATCTTTGCAGCAATAAAACAACTATTTATAATTAATCTAAATAAAAAAAGAAATGAAAATAAGAGCATTAAACGCAGTACTATTGGCAACTACCCTTTTACTTATGCCGTCCTGTGAGAACGATAGTTCTGACGATATAAAAATTGAAGAATTCATTAAAGATGCAAATGCTATTGAAACTGATTTTTCTGTTCCGTCTACCTATATATTCGAGAGAAATTCCGAAACAACGGTAAGCTTTAGTGGTCAAACCACCCGTTTATTAATGAATAAAGAAATTTTGGGCTATTTTGGAGTGGATGCAGGTAAAACTTCTACGCAGATTGAAGCAGCTTTTGACCATCAAGCAGGTGCTCAGGATTTTTCAACTACCGAGTTAAACGATTCAAACAAAAGTGTAAAAAGTAAAATTGCAGCTTCAGACGATTTGTTTGATACAGATATTATTGCAGCAGATGCAGTAAAAGAGGTGTTTTCGGGGTATATTTCAAAGAATGCTATAGAGGTTGTTGCAAATAAAACAAATATGGCCTCTCCTGGAGCACCAGGATATATAACGAATGGTTCAAAAACTAGATATGTAAACCCAAAAGGGTTGGAGTACAATCAAGCCTTCGCCAAAGGATCTATCGGTTCTTTGATTGTAGATCAGGTATTGAACAATTACTTAGGATCTCAACGTCTGTCCAATTCGGCATACAGAGCAGCTCATGAGGCTGGTACTTTAGAGTCCGGTAAAAACTATACCAAATTAGAGCATTATTTTGATGAGGCTTATGGATATGTATACGGTGATCCTACTGTGGATTTTGAAAGTCCAATTGATTATGAAGGCGATGCCTTTTTGTTTAAGTACATTACAAGAGTTAATGGTGATGTAGATTTTGCAGGAATTCAAGAACAAATTTTTAAAGCTTTTAAAATTGGACGAGCGGCTTTGGTAGCACAGGATTATGACGCATTGAACGACGCAATTACCGTATTGCAGTACCAAATTTCTAAAGTGATTGGTGTGCGTGCTGTTTATTATTTACAAGCCGGAAAAAGAGCATTGGCAGATCAAGATTTTACAACAGCATTTCATGACTTGTCAGAAGGTTATGGTTTTGTGTATAGCTTACAATTTACAAGAAACCCTGAGACGGATGCACCTTATTTAAGTGCTTCTGAAGTAGATGCATTGATTGCTCAGCTTGAAGCTGGTGATGGATTTTGGGATTTGACAGACGGGACAGTTTTGGATCAAGTTTCAAATAATATCGCTTCAAAGTTCGATTTTTCAACGGCGCAAGCAGCTGAATAGTAACATTAAAATAAAAGTGATTGTCTTCGATTCTAAGACAATCACTTTTCGTAAATTTGCAAATTCTTAATTGATAATAAAACATAGGATGAGATACAGTATTTACCTTTTTGTTTTGACTTGTTTTTTTGCCTCTTGCAAGAGCGATTCTGCGGTGGAAGATTGTACAAATGATGCCTTTGATCGTGGTGCTTTGTTGACAAACTGGGCTGATAATATCATCATTCCATCTTATGAGTTATATGTTGACGAATTGTCAAGCTATAAAACGGCCGTTGCTACATTTGTTGCAACCCCCGATATTCAAAATTTAGAAGTGGTAAGAACCGCTTGGATAACTGCCTACACAGTTTGGCAAAATGTTTCTATTTATGAAATTGGACAGGCAGAGCTTAAAAACATGCGTGACTATACCAATACATTTCCTGTAAATACAGTTCTTGTGGAATCTAATATTTCCACAGGAAATTACGACTTGTCCTTGTCAACAAATTTAGATGCACAAGGTTTTCCGGCTGTAGATTATCTTTTGAATGGAGTGGGAACTACAGATGCTGAAATTATTGCTGTGTATGCTACAAACGGGAATGCCGCGAATTACAAAACATACCTGTCTGATGTTTCTGAGCGTTTGCTTTCTATGGGAAACGAGATTTTATCAGATTGGAAAGGAAGTTACAGAGATATCTTTATTTCAAACGATTGTGCTTCCTCAACAGCATCTTTGGATAAACTTACCAATGATATGATTTTCAATATAGAAAAAGTAACAAGAGTTGCGAAAATTGGAATCCCTATCGATTTCTTTGGGCAACCACCTGTAATCGCTCCTGAAAAAGTAGAGGCAGTTTACAAACAAGATATTTCAAAAACATTGTTAATCGCGTCTATTCAAGCTTCTCAGGATTTATTCAATGGAAAACATGTAAATAGCGATACGGAAGGTGAAAGTCTAAAATCTTATTTAGATGAGTTGCAAATAGAAGCTGGGGGCAAACTCTTGAGTGCCGTGATAAATGAACGCTATGATGCAGCAATGACCCAAGCAGAAACCTTAGATGCAAATTTTTACCTAGGGATGCAAAACGATAGAGAAAAGTATAAAGTTACTAGAGATAAAATTCACAAAATAATAGAAGTATTAAAAACCAATATGATCTCTGCTCTTGGAATTAAAGCAGATTATAACGATTCTGATGGGGATTAATAGCTAATAAAATTTTAAAAAGTTCAGAAGCATGTATTTCTGAACTTTTTTTGAGTAAACACATGAAACAATTCATAAGTCTTTTTATCATTTTATGTTGCTGCTTCACAAGAAGTCATGCATTTGCACCTACGCATCCTATCAAAGTAGTTGTAAAAGATAAAGAAACAGGGGCTGCTGTGAAAGGTGCACAGGTATTTCTTTCGTCAGGAAAAGAGTTGGGAGTTACAAATAACAAAGGAGAGGTTATTGTAGAGGGGGTTACTGAAGGTAAAAATTATTTCGTTATTTTTTCTTTTGAATATACCATTTTGGAAACACAATGTGATATTGGCGCTTCAACTACAGAAATTGCTTTCGATTTGGTGCCATACGGAGAAGTGCTAAGTGAAGTTGAAATTGACAATCAAAAGAAAGAAATATTCAATTTAAAAAGACTACGACCTGTTGAAGGTACCGCCATTTATGCAGGTAAGAAAACAGAAGTTGTTCTTGTAGATCAGATAGTTGGAAACTTAGCAGCTAACAATGCGCGCCAAGTGATGGCGCAGGTGGTAGGTTTAAATATTTTTGATGCTGGAGACGGAGGTTTGCAGTTGAGTGTTGGAGGTCGTGGTTTAGACCCTAATAGAACCGCAAATTTTAATACAAGACAAAACGGTTATGATATAAGCGCCGATGTACTAGGGTATCCAGAGAGTTATTATACACCAGCCTCAGAAGCGTTGTCAGAAATACAAATTGTTCGTGGAGCAGCATCGCTACAATACGGAACTCAATTTGGTGGATTGATCAATTTTAAAATGAAAAAACCAGTTACTCATAAAGAAATAGAATTGGTTTCTAGAAATACGGTGGGGTCTTTTGGTTTGTATTCAAATTTCACTAGCCTTAGTGGAACGACAGGAAAGTTTAGTTATTATGCATATTATAACTTTAAACGTGGAGATGGATATAGAGCCAATGCACATTTCGATTCACATAATGCATTTGCCCATTTTGGGTATCAATTCAATAAAAAGACAAAAATTTCTTTTGAAACCACCTATATGCAATATTTGGCAAAACAATCTGGTGGATTGTCAGATGTTCAGTTTTTAGAAAATCCGAAACAAAGTCACAGAACAAGAAATTGGTTTGCTGTCAATTGGAATTTGTACAGCCTTAAACTTGAACATGCGTTTTCGGAAAGGACAGATTTTAGTTTGAATGTTTTTGGGCTGAATGCTAACAGGAAGGCCATTGGTTTTATCGTTAATAACAACTTTACAGAACCAAACCCTTTTAAAGATGTCGATGAACAAGACATGGATGGTAATTTTATTCATGAAAGAGACTTGTTAGTTGGTGAATTTAAAAACTGGGGAGCAGAAGCACGTTTATTGTCACATTACGATATTGGTGAAAGAGCCTCAGTCTTTTTGATAGGGACCAAAGTGTACAATGCTAACAATACATCTATGCAGGGTCCTGGAAGCAAAGATGCGGATGCCGATTTTACCTTTTATTCAGACCGTTACCCTGAGTATCCAAACCAATCGAGTTTTAAGTATCCTAATTTTAATACGGCAGTTTTTGGAGAAAATATTTTTAATATATCGGATCGTTTTTCTGTCACGCCTGGAGTCCGTTTCGAATATATCAAGACAACTTCAGATGGGCAATATTTTAACAGTACCGAAGGCGTGTTTGTAGACGATAATAAAACGCTTGAAAGAACAATCTTGTTGCTTGGAATTGGTGCAAGCTACAAACCTGATAATTATTTTGAATTGTATGGAAACGTATCTCAGAATTACAGGTCTGTAACCTTTAGTGACATACGAGTAAACAGTCCAACCTACACAGTATCTCCTGATATTCATGATGAAAAAGGGTATACAAGTGATATAGGCGTGAGAGGTAAGTTTGGAAAAAATCTATCCTATGATGCGAGTATATTTGGGTTGCTGTATCAAGGAAAAATTGGAACGTTTTATCAGGACAGGCAAGATGCGTTGTTGCGAGATAATGTGGGAGATGCCATCATATATGGCGTTGAGTCGTTGTTCGATTTCAATTTGAAAAATGTTTTTTGGGAAGGCAACAAGCATGTCCGAAGCAATGTGTTTTTGAATACTGCCTTTACCAATTCAGAATACTTAAGTTCAGAATTTAATGGGGTAGAAGGGAAAAAAGTAGAATTCGTCCCGTTGGTCAATCTTAAAACGGGTCTAGGTTTTGGATATAAAAATCTGATGATGAGTGCACAGTATACCTATCTTTCTGAACAATTTACAGATGTAACCAATGCACCCTATGATCCAAACAATGCAACTACGGTGGAAGGTGCCATTCCCGCGTATGATATTTTAGACCTTTCTTTTTCGTATGTTTACAAAAAAATAAAAGTAGAAACAGGTGTAACCAATGTATTGAATAACACGTATTTTACCAGAAGGGCAACAGGATATCCTGGGCCAGGAATTATAACTTCCGATCCAAGAGGTTATTATTTTACTTTTGAATTTAAATTATAACCAAACATAGTAGTATGAAAATTAATAAGAAAACAGTTCTGAAAATATTAGTGGCATTACTTGTAATAATCCAGTTTTTTGGAATTGATAAAACGACAACGCCTGTAAATGAATCGAAAGATTTTGTGAGTGTAACAAATCCCCCTGTAAAGGTAGCTACCATTATAAAAACGTCTTGTTATGACTGTCATTCAAACCAAACAAACTATCCTTGGTATACGAACATAGCACCAGTTTCTTGGTGGATAGGGCATCATATAGAAGAGGGTAGAGAACATCTAGATTTTTCTAATTGGGGAGATTACTCTAAAAAGAAAGCAGATCATAAATTAGAAGAATTTTACGAAGAAGTGGAAGAAGGTGAAATGCCGCTGACATCCTATACCAGTTTACATGGAGAAGCTAAATTGTCTGAAGAAGACAAAGCATTGCTAATTGCCTGGGTAAAAACGCTAAGACAATAAGACAAAGATCCCTAAAACGAAAAGCCATCTGAATGTTCAGATGGCTTTTTTATTTCTTAGTGAATAGTTTGAAAATATTTTGAAACGGCATCCATAAATTTTTCATGAAAGAACTGTAGTTTTTATTGTCTTTCTGACCTAATCCGAAAGTGACGTTTTCAACTTGTCTTGATCGAACTAAGGTGCCAAATAGCCAATCCCAAATCGCCAAACGAGAGCCTAGGTTTTTGTCGTAATGTTCTGGATTGTCACTGTGATGTACTTGATGCTGTACTGGACTAATAAAGATATACTCAAGGAAATTAAAATACTTTAATTTTACATGTGAATGTCTGAGGTTCGCACCCCAACTATAAAAGATAAAACTAAACACATTTACGCCCAAATACGTCCATTTACTTATTTGATGTTCAGATAAATAATCGAATACACCGGTAGTTATTCCAAATACTAGAATTCCCTTCATGTTATTAATTAGCAATTCAATAGGGTGTAACCTGTATTGAGTAAAAGGATTCATCGTTGTTGCCGAATGGTGAATTTTATGGAATTCCCATAACAAAGGAACTTTATGATATAACCAATGAACAATATACGTCATAAAGTCATTAAGGATGGATAAACTAATAGTATATAGCACTAAAGTTTCTGTTGTACTTAAACTAAAACTAGCATAACCAAACTGGGCCAATAAAAAGTCATTTGTGTTGAAAGCCAATTTTAAACCGAAGAGCAAGAAGGGAGCAATCAATAGTAATTTGAAAAAACTATTGAATGCAATAAGACCATAATCGATACATGCAGATCGACTCAACCATACTTTTCTGTTTAAGACAAAACTAACAAACGACTCTTTACGTTTGGTTCGAACATAAACGTACAAAGTAAGTAATAGAGAACTTAGTAAATAGAGATAATAGGTTCTTTTACTTGGAGAGTTTATATAACCTAACACCAGTTCAATCCCATCATTTAAAAACGCAAGTATAGCCTTGTAGTCCATACTGCAAATTTACAATTCCTCTTCTAGATTCTTTAGTTATTTAGAATAAATTTAAATAATAAATAAAATTATTCGAAAAGAAAATCAATATTTATACTAGCATCTAAAGCATCAAAGGGTTCTATTTCAATTTTTTCGAAAAAATGGGCAATCAAATTTCGCTTGACTAGTTCTTGATAATAAGCATCTGCTAACAAAGTAACTTTGCATTCGTGGTGTTCTATTCCATTCGCCAAAAAAGTAATCCTATCTATTGAGGTTAAAGTACAAACAGCAGTATCTGTTGTCTTTAATTCTTTGATGTTAAATAGCATTAGGTTTGTCTTGTTGTACGCTTCAATAGTCATGACTTTTCCGTCATCATGATCATGATGGTGGTGATGGTCTTCCTTACTCAAAATACTTGTTTATTTCAGATTCAGATAAATTATAGTCAACAACCTTATAATGGTTTAGAAGTTCTTCAATAGCATCTGTCTTAAATTTTAAAATAGCTTTGTTGAGGTCTTTACCTTCCATAAACTGTTTAAAACAAGTGTTTTTCTCATTCTCAATAACTTCATTGGCAATATTCATGCTTTCCCTGTATAAAACCACTAAACGAAACTTTTTCGCTCTACTGGTTTTATCGAGTCCAAAGCCTAGGACATAATCATTTCTAAATTCAGTTACGGTCATAGATTAATTTAAATTTGAATGTACGATTATAAGTTTATCTAGCATAGCAATGCACTTGTTCAATTCGTCTTTTTCAATAAACTCATTAGCTCTATGCGCCTGGTCTATAGAACCAGGACCACAAATAATACTTTCGATACCCGCCGCTGCAAATTGACCTGCTTCGGCAGCATAGGCAACAGTCCCTGTAGTTGTTCTTGGACCAATTTTTTTTAGGAGGCTAACAATCTCTTGATTTTCTTCTGTATCTAATGGGGGTACAGGGGGGTGAAGACTTTCAGTTTTAATGTTGAAATTTGGAAATACTTTTTGCAAAATAACTTCTCTTTCTTTACAAAAGTCTGTGAAATCTGAAAGAATAGTAGTCAAACTATCTTTTGGTATGACGCGGGCATCCCAGGAAAAACTCGCTTGGTCTGCAATTACATTAGGGGCAATTCCGCCCTCAATCATTCCAATATGAATAGAACTATGAGGTGGGGTAAATCTATTGTCAATACTTCCAGAGGCCACCAAGGCATTCATTTTTCCTTCAAGCCATAAAATTAAACGGGCCGACTCGTGAATGGCGCTCACCTCTTTTCGAATACCACTGCTATGTCCGGCAGATCCATTTACGGTGGTTCTAAACAAACAGATTCCTTTATGTCCTACAATTGGTTGCATTAACGAAGGTTCACCAATAAGCGCAAATTTCGGAGCTTCTGAGTAATAATTCTTTAAATGTTCAATCAATTCGGGAGCCGCTAAACAACCAATTTCTTCATCATAAGAAAACGCAAAATAAATAGGCGTTTTTAGGTCAGCCTTACTCAATTTTGAAACTAAGGACAAGCAGCAAGCAACATAGCCTTTCATGTCACAAGAACCACGACCGTATAATTTTCCGTCGTTCTTATCCGTAAGCACAAATGGGTCTGTTTCCCAATCTTGTCCTTCAACCGGAACAACATCGGTATGACCTGATAATATAGTACCTCCGTCAACAGCCGGTCCAAACCTACAATGGAGGGAGGCTTTATTTCCTATCTTGTTGGGAACTAAAACCGTATCAACTCCAAAAGATTCTATATAGTTTTGTATCCAATGGATGATACTTAAATTACTTTCACCACCAAGCACAGCGAATGAGATAAGTTCGGAAAGGATTTTTTCAGCGGTCATGTCCTGATATTTTGTTTCCTACAAAAGTAAATGAACTATCTTTGCTGCCATACAAAAACAATCAAATATTTTTAGAATATTTTATGGAGCAACAACCGAACAATCCAATTCACGGAAAAAAACTAGAACAAATTTTAAAAGAATTGGTGTCCTATTATGGTTGGGAACACTTAGGACATAAGATTAAAATTGGTTGTTTTCGTAACAATCCAAGCATAGGCTCAAGTCTCACCTTTTTAAGACGTACCAATTGGGCAAAAAGCAAGGTGGAAGCGTTGTATATAGAAATGTACAGAAAGGATGAGGGAGCTTCCAAAAAGGAGTAAATCTTTTGTAGATAGCTGTTTACTGTATTCAACCCTTCTCATAAGAATCTTAAGATACGCTTTGATTTCTTCATAATTTTAATATTCATTTTGTTGGGGGCGTATTTTATTTTTTCAGCTACAGATAATACGAATCACCTCTCAGTGTCATTTCGCAATATATAAAGGCATGATTGTCATGTAGTAGGTAGCTGTAAATCAAAGTGTACAGAAGGAAAAGCAAAGGATAGAAATAACTTATCATAATGTAGGTTGTTAATCAGAAATCCATCAAAATAATTACTTTGTAATTCGAATCGTATAACGGAATAAAAAACGTATATTTGCACGCAATTAAATGTTAAATTTATTTGCACATGGCTACTTCAAAAATATTAATGGAAGGATTGACTTATGACGATGTCCTTTTGGTTCCAGCTTACTCAGAGGTTTTACCAGCTGACGTAAGCATCAGAACAAAATTCACTAAAAATATTTCATTAAATACTCCAATTGTATCCGCAGCGATGGATACTGTTACTGAATCCTCTATGGCTATTGCTATGGCACGTGAGGGAGGTATTGGTGTATTGCATAAAAATATGTCAATTGCTGAACAAGCATTAGAAGTGAAAAAGGTAAAGCGTTCTGAAGCCGGTATGATTTTAGAGCCCGTAACAATTGGCGCAAATGCTACAGTTTTAGACGCTAAAAATAGCATGGCTGAATATAAAATTGGTGGGATTCCTGTAACCAATGACTCCAATGAATTGGTAGGGATTGTAACCAATCGAGATTTGCGATTTGAAACAGATGATGCTCGTTTGATCTCTTCAATCATGACTTCTGAGAACCTCGTTACTGTAAAAGAAGGCACTTCTTTAAAGGAGGCTGAAGTAATTTTGCAAGAAAATAAAGTAGAAAAGCTACCAGTTGTGAATGCAGATAATAAATTAGTTGGCTTGATTACTTTTAGAGACATAATTAAAGTAAGAGAAAACCCAGAGGCCAATAAAGATAGTTATGGACGTTTACGAGTAGCTGCAGCTATTGGTGTTACTGCTGATTGTTTGGATCGCGTTGCTGCCTTGGTTGCAGAAGGTGTAGATGCAGTTGTATTGGATTCTGCGCATGGGCATTCTGTAAATATTTTAAACAAATTAAAAGAAGTAAAAGCAGCTTATCCTGAATTGGATGTTGTTGCTGGGAATATCGTTACTGAACAAGCTGCAAAAGATTTAGTTGCTGCTGGAGCTGATGCTGTAAAGGTTGGAATTGGTCCAGGTTCTATTTGTACAACTAGAGTTGTTGCAGGCGTTGGATACCCTCAACTTTCTGCAGTAATGAATGTAGCTGAAGCTTTGAAAGGAACAGGTGTTCCAGTAATTGCTGACGGTGGGATTCGTTACACGGGAGATATACCCAAGGCAATTGCAGCTGGTGCAGATTCTATCATGTTGGGATCCTTACTAGCAGGAACAAAAGAGGCACCAGGTGAGGTGATTATTTTTAACGGAAGACGTTTTAAGTCGTATAGAGGAATGGGTTCTGTTTCTGCCATGAAAGACGGTTCTAAAGATCGATACTTCCAAGGAAAAGAAGATAATAATTTAAAATTAGTTCCGGAAGGAATTGAAGGACGTGTACCCTATAAAGGAGAATTGTATGCTACTATGCATCAATTTATTGGAGGTTTGCGTGCAGGAATGGGGTATTGTGGTTCTGCCACGATTGAGGGTCAAAAGAACAATTCTAGTTTTGTGAAAATTACTTCTTCAGGAATTGCAGAAAGTCACCCTCATGATGTAACCATTACAAAAGAAGCTCCGAATTATTCGAGGTAAGTCAAAGTATTATATAGTAAAAAAGACCTTTCATCTTTAACGAAAGGTCTTTTTTTTGTGTTATAGTTTTTCTTTTAAAAACCGTGCTGTCACAGAATCTTTGTTTTTTATCATAGCTTCTGGAGTTCCATGAAATAATAGGTTTCCACCATTTTTTCCGCCTTCAGGCCCAAGATCTATAAGGTAATCAGCACATTTAATCAAATCAATATTGTGTTCAATGAGTACAATAGAATGCCCTTTTTGAATTAGCGCTTGCAAAGAGTTTAATAGTTTTTTTATATCGTGAAAATGCAATCCTGTAGTAGGTTCGTCAAAAATAAATAAGGTTTTATCCTTTGTGGTTCCTTTTACCAAAAAAGATGCAAGTTTTATGCGCTGCGCCTCTCCTCCAGAAAGTGTAGAAGAAGATTGTCCGAGTTGCACATAGCCTAAACCTACATCGAGTAGGGGTTTTAGTTTTTGAACAATTTTTGTTTTATGATGATCATCGAAAAAAGCAATGGCATCTGAGATGGTAAGATTTAAAATGTCATCGATGGTTTTGTTTTGAAACTTTATTTCTAGCACCTCTTTCTTAAAACGTTTACCATGACACTCGTCACATTCTAAATGCACATCTGCCATAAACTGCATTTCAATAGTGACTTCGCCTTCTCCTTTACATTTTTCACAACGACCACCTTCCACATTAAACGAAAAGTGTTTAGGCTTGTAATTTCTCGCTTTGGAGAGACTTTCGTTGGCAAAGAGACTTCTAATGTCGTCATATGCTTTGATATAAGTTACAGGATTTGAACGAGAAGACCTACCTATGGGGTTTTGATCTATAAATTCAACATTTTTTAAGGTTTCGAAATCACCGGATAGGCTTGTGAATTCTCCCATTTTATCTCCATGTCCTAACATTCTTTTTTGTAGTGCTGGGTACACTATTTTTTTGACTAAAGTACTTTTCCCACTACCAGAAACTCCTGTAATTACTGTTAAGGTATTTAATGGGATACTCACATCGATGTTTTTAAGGTTGTTTTCACGAGCACCTTTGATATGTATGAATTTTTTAGAAGTTCTTCTGTTTTTCGGAATGTCAATTTGGAGATCTGAGTTCAGGTATCTGGAGGTTAAGGAGTTCGATTTTAGAATGGTGTCATAATCGCCTTCAGCTACAATTTCCCCCCCGTTCGTACCCGCCTCGGGACCTATGTCAATAATATAATCTGCCTCCTTCATGATATCTTCATCATGTTCCACAACGATTACAGTATTGCCGAGTTTTTGCAAAGTTTTCAGCACAGCAATTAGGCGTTCGGTATCTTTGGGGTGCAACCCAATACTGGGTTCATCCAAAATATACATAGAGCCCACCAAACTACTTCCCAATGAAGTAGCTAAATTGATACGCTGACTTTCACCTCCAGAAAGCGTATTTGAAGTTCTGTTTAGAGTAAGATAGCTCAGTCCAACATTATTTAGGAACGACAATCGATTTTCAATTTCTACAAGCAGTCGTTTTGCAATGGCTGTGTCGTTTTTGTCGATCTTTAAGTTTTTAAAAAACAAGGCCAATTCATCGATAGGGATTTCTACCAAATCGGAAATGTTGTGATTGTCAATTTTTACATAATCAGTTTCTTTGCGCAACCGCTTTCCATGACAACTTTTACAAGTACTTCTACCTCTATATCTAGACAGCATAACTCGAAATTGAATTTTGTAGGCTTTCTTTTCTACAAAATCAAAGAATTCGTTCAAACCTATAAACGATTCAGTTCCTTCCCAAACCATCGCCTTTTGCGTAGCTGAAAGTTCAAACCAGGGTTTGTGAATAGGGATGTCGTATTTGTAGGCATGATCAATAAGTTGCTCTTTGTGTTTTAAAAAAGAGTCTGTTTTCCACGGAGCAATGGCATCTTCATAGATAGATAATGCTGTATTGGGAATTACCAATTCATCGTCGATACCTATGGTACTTCCATATCCTTCACATTTAGGACATGCGCCATAGGGATTGTTAAAACTGAAGAAATGCGTATTAGGTTCGTAAAAAGACATTCCGTCTAGTTCAAACTTATTACTGAATTCAATTTTAGTACCCGAACTTATTTGTTCAATAGAACATATTCCTTTGCCTTCGAAAAATGCAGTTTGTACGGCATCTCCCAGTCGGTTATAGAAATCTTCTTCTTCTCGTACAACAATTCTATCGACAACTAAATCAAAATCCTTTTGCTCAGCTGCGTTAGCTAAATCTTTATCGGAATATTTTTTTTGAAAACTTTCGTCTATTCTTTCCGTGTTTCCATTGATTTTTACTCTTGAGTAGCCTTGTTGTGAAAGCAAATTGATTACAACTGAAGGTTTTTTGTCCTTGTCGAATACGATAGGTGCTAATAGTAACAACTTAGTACCTATTTCATACGCTTTAACACATTGCACTACATCTGTAACCGAATGTTTTTTAACTTCATTATTCGAAATAGGCGAGTAGGTTTTTCCAATCCTAGCGAACAGTAATTTTAGGTAATCAAAAATCTCAGTGGAAGTACCAACGGTAGATCTAGGATTTGTAGAATTTACTTTTTGTTCAATAGCAATGGCCGGTGCAATTCCTTTAATGTAATCGACTTTAGGTTTGTGTAGCTTACCTAAAAATTGCCTTGCATAGGAAGACAGACTTTCTACATATCTTCGTTGTCCCTCCGCGTATAAGGTATCGAAAGCCAAACTTGACTTTCCTGAACCCGATAAACCTGTAATAACTACAAGCTTATTCCTAGGAATGGCTACATCAATATTTTTTAAATTATGTAGTTGTGCACCTTTAATTAGGATGTTTTTTTTTGGATCTAGTAAATGAAGTTTTTTTGACATTTAGTATAAATATGAAACATGTAAAAATAGCTAATTTGAACTTCTAAATGAAACGGTATTCCTAAAAAACATTTTGAAAAAGAATTGATTTAATGAGGTGCTAAAGAGCTACAACAACCTTAAAGAATCCTATCATATGTTGTTTTTTTAAGAATTTTAACAATAAATAGTTGTCTAGAAAGTATTTATTGTACATATTTGTAGTAACAAACTGAGTTAATTTACTTCAAAACCAACTGCATATAGAATAAAATTACTTTTAAAATAATAGCCCTATTACTCGTCGAGTAATTTTTTAAAAGCGAATTGTATGCAACATTCAATCATTTCAGACAGCACATTAGTGTCAAATTATATTAACGGAGAAGAGAGAGCTCTCGAAATATTGATAACAAGACACAAACAAAAAATATTTGGTTTTATCTATTCCAAAGTAGGTGATAAATTTTTGACTGAAGATATTTTTCAGGATACCTTTATCAAAGTTATTCGAACCTTAAAACATGGTAATTACAACGAAGAAGGAAAGTTTCTACCTTGGGTAATGCGTATAGCTCATAATTTAGTAATTGACCATTATAGAAAGTCGAGTAGAATTCCGAAGTTTAATAGAACGGACGAGTTTGATATCTTTTCTGTTTTAGGGGATGACAGTGGGAATATGGAAACTAAAATGATACAAAGTCAATTGTACAGTCAAATTACACATATCATTAAGGACTTACCTAAAGATCAGCGTGAAGTATTAACGATGCGTATTTACAATGAATTGAGTTTTAAAGAAATTTCAGAAAATACGGGTGTTAGTATCAATACAGTATTAGGTAGAATGCGTTATGCATTAATTAATATGAGAAAATTAGTGGCAAAAAATGAAATTATTTTAACAGATTAATACTAAAGGTTGTGTTTTTTCGTTTTATTAAAAAACTAAAGAACAACTTATGATAAAAAACTACACTACTGAGCAGATTTCTATTATAAATTTGCACCCTTCTGAACAGAGTGTTCAATTTTTATTGAACTTCTCGAAATCTTTTAAAGTTTATAAGACCAAAAAAGATACAGCAATTGAGATATTCTCAAACTAATACTAAAAACCTCTTTAAGAGGTTTTTTTGTGCCTTGTCATCAAATAGCTTTTTAATGAATGCGGCAAGAAAATAAGAGCAACAAAAAAGGCTGTCTATATGAGACAGCCTTTTACAAGAATAATATTATTAGTTATGCTATTGTGATTAAATTACTTTAACATCAATTGCATTCATACCTTTTCTACCTTCTTTTAAATCGAATTCAACGTTGTCTCCTTCTCTAATCTCATCAACTAATCCTGAGATGTGCACGAAGAATTCTTCGTTTGATTCTGTGTCTGTAATGAATCCAAATCCTTTTGAATCATTAAAAAACTTTACTGTTCCTTGTTTCATTTTATTAAATATTTTGAATGCAAATATACTCTTATTTAGTTAATTGACGCTTTTTTTTTTGTTTTTTATTTTCTCCATAGATTCGAACTCATAAATCATTCTTTATAATAGGTTTTTCGGAGCCAAAAAGAGGCTCTTACCAAGAGAATAAGTGCCGGTACTTCGATTAGTGGTCCAATTACTCCTGTAAATGCTTGCCCCGAATTGAGTCCGAATACGGCAATGGCAACTGCAATGGCCAATTCGAAATTATTACCAGTTGCGGTAAAAGAAATAGCGGCATTGTTTGCATAACTCGTGTTCATCGCTTTACTAACAAAGAAACTAATGATAAACATACTTACAAAATAAATGATTAATGGTATCGCAATCAATACAATGTCCATTGGGAGTTCAATGATGTACGCTCCTTTTAGAGAGAACATGAGAACTATAGTGAATAACAGCGCAATTAAAGTCATAGGAGCAATGGCTGGTATGTATTTTTGCATATACCAATCTTCACCTTTAAGTTTCGTTAAAACCGTTCTGCTAACGATTCCAGCCACAAAAGGAATTCCAAGATAAATGGCTACACTTTCGGCAATACTGCTGATAGAAATATCTACAATAGCCCCTTCAAACCCGAAATAGGGAGGAAGTATTGTGATAAAAATCCAGGCATAAAAACTATAGGAAACAACTTGAAAAAGACTGTTTAGTGCTACCAATCCTGCACCGTATTCACTACTTCCTTCAGCAAGATCGTTCCATACCAATACCATGGCAATACATCTAGCAAGCCCTATTAGAATAAGTCCAACCATATAATCAGGATGGTCATGCAGAAAAATAATAGCCAATGAAAACATCAGGATAGGACCAATGATCCAATTTAAAAGCAATGAAATTAAGAGTGCTTTAGTATTTTGAAATACTTTTGGCAAAAGGGCATAATTTACCTTGGCCAATGGTGGGTACATCATTAAAATCAATCCAATTGCAATTGGGATATTGGTCGTGCCTGTGCTAAAACGATCGAGTATATCCGGAAAAGATGGTATAAAATAACCAATTGATATGCCTAGTGCCATGGCACAAAAAATCCACAAGGTTAGATAATTGTCTAAAAAACTTAACTTTTTAATCGAAGTGCTCATGTTATTTTTTTAGTTGTGAAAATACAAAATAAAGTTCTGTAGCAATTTGAATACTTCTTTCGTTGTATTTCTCCAATTGCAGAGGAGACTCGTCAAAAGCTTTAGGGTCTTCAAAAGTAATAGGGATACGTTTTTCAGCACCGGCTATGAAAGGACAACCTTCATCAGCCGAAGAACAGATGAGAATCGCCGCAAAACCCGATTGAGGGTTGAATGGGTTATCAAAGGTCTTAGAGAAACCAATAATTGGAGCACTATTAGTATCGTATTTGATACTGTAGACAGGGTTGTTGCCTTCGGAAAGGGTTTCAATTTGAAATCCTGTATTTACGAGGGTCTTCGCTACTACGGGGAACAAAGCCGTATTTTCAGTACCTCCTGAATAGCTATATACATTGCTAATTTTAAAATAACTAGCCATTACTTGGGCCCATACTTGGGAAAGATGGCTTCTTCTAGAATTATGTGTACAGATAAAATTCAAACGAATTTGCTCGCCATTATTTACTTTTGTTTGAATAAAAGCAACTAAAGGCGCTAATGTTTCACGCCTTTGTTCAGGGATATTTGTCGTATCTATAGATTCAATTTGCTGAATCAATTGAGGATATATATTCTTTGTCATATGAATAAGTTTAGCAGCATCCAGAACCTGGAGTGCATGCATTCGGTGTTGAACTTACAAGGTTTTTTTCTTCTTGGGGTGGAATACCGCAGGCATCTTCTGCCAAACAAGCTGTTTGCGTATTTGTGAGCATAAAAATGCCATTTGAATAGTCCAATCCAAATTTTCCAATGGTCTCTCCTTGGTATTCTACTTCAATCTCTAGGTCTTTTAGGTGCAACACCTTTTCCGAGAGTTCTATAATATGTGTCAATTTTTCTGGGTGTAAACGATGGTTGTAATCGTTCGCCTCCCACAATTGAATATTGGCAACTTCTTCAGTTCTAACTGTGCCACCACAGTCGATAAAATGTTTAGAAACCTTTCCAACTTCAGTAACGTGAAAGTGGGTAGGTACTAAAGTTCCGTTGGGTAATTGGAAAGCGATGCTTTCCGCTTGCGCTAAATGATTTTTTAATTCTGATAGTTTCATGCTATAGTAAATAAAAATTAATAATAATTAACAACATTCTTCATTACAGGCGTCAATACTGCCAAAAAATGTATTGAATGTGTTTTTGAGTTGATTCCATTTTGTAATATCAATACAGTAACAAACGCTGGTCCCTTCAATGGTCCCTTTGATGATTCCAATACGCTTTAATTCTTTTAAATGTTGAGAAATTGTTGGTTGAGCCAATCCTATTTCATCAACCAAATCGCCACAAATACAACTTTGTTGTTGTGCTAAATATTGAAGTATTGCAATGCGGGCAGGGTGTCCTAGTACCTTTGATACCGTAGAGATACTATTTTGTTCTGCTGTAAAATTTTCTGTTTTGGTCAATCCCATTTTGTTGCTGTATTTATTCATTGCAATATTACGATTAATATAATTCTAAAAAAAAGATTTTATGAAAAATATTTAACAATCAACTATTTAAGACTTCTAGAATACGGTCGCACCCTATCTTTATTTCTTCATCGGAAATGGTTAGGGGAGGTGTAATCCGTACCGCTTTTGGCTCGTAGAGTAACCAGAAGAGTAACAGGCCTTTATCCATACAGCTAAGGATGGTGTTTGAGGCTGTTTCCGCGTCCTCGAGTATAAGTGCTAACATCAATCCCTTTCCTCTAATTTCTTTAATCTTAGGGTGTACGAGTAAAGATCTGAATAACTTTTCCTTACGCAAACAGTCCTGCATTAGCTTAGAGCTTGTAATTTCCGTGAGTGTTGCCAAAGCAGCGGCGGCAATTACTGGATGTCCTCCAAATGTGGTTATATGTCCTAATTTAGGGTTGTCTTTTAAATGGCTCATCATTTGCTGAGAGGCTATAAAAGCACCAATTGGCATACCACCACCAAGCCCCTTTCCGGTAATAACAATGTCTGGGGTAATTCCATAGTTTTGAAATCCGAATAAGGTACCGGTTCTTCCAATTCCAGATTGAATTTCATCGAGGATAAGCAACGCTCCCATAGCCTCACATTGCTTTTTGACTTTTGCTAAATAATTATTTGTTGGAACTATGCATCCAGCGCCTCCTTGGATAGTTTCCATGACTATGGCAGCTGTGTTTTTTGTTATTTTTTTTAGCGCGTCTTCTTCATTAAATGGAATGAATTGAACACCGGGTAGTAAAGGGCGAAAAGGGCGATTTTGCTTTTCTGTTCCACAAAGGCTCATAGCACCTTGTGTGTTGCCATGATAGGCATTGTTACAGGCAACAAATTCACTTCTACCTGTGTAGCGTTTGGCCAATTTCATAGCACCTTCAGTCGCCTCTGTTCCAGAATTCGTCAAATATACAGTAGAAAGTGATGCAGGTAGTTGTGAGGCCAGTAGTTTGCATAGTTTAAGTGCTGGTTTTTGAATAAATTCGCCATACACCATGACATGCGTATATTGGTCGACCTGATCTTTTATGGCTTTACTAATTTTTGGATGGTTGTGTCCAAGGCTATTCGCCGAAACTCCGGCAATAAAATCTAAGTATTGTTTGTCTTGAACATCATATATATAAGATCCTTTGGCACTTTTTATTTCCAAGGCCATTGGATGTGGTGTCGTTTGTGTTTGGTATTTTAAAAAATCTTCTTTCACGCTAAAGTATAGTTATTTGGGCATCGCTTTGAAGTCTCTAAGCAACGAGCCTTTTACATAAGGTTCATCATCATGAATAAAAATATCTTCCTTGGTTAGCGGTTTTTCCTTTTCCCTCCAAAGGAAACCTTTTAGAAGTTTTAAATCTTCAGGATACTTTGAGGGAGGATATGTTTTGCCCTCTGGCTTCTGTAAAAACTTAATAGTGTTAATGTTGTTTTCTTTCAGTTCAAACAAAATGTTACTACAACTCATATTTAAAATAGCCACCAGAATTCCACGTTCATCACGGGCGTAATTAATTACTTGTCCGTTACCTTTAGTAAGCAGTGAAGACAATTCATTGTTCACAAATTTCCCATACATGTCTTTTCCTTTGATTTGGCTATAGCCGGCGGAATCTTTTTGTATGATAAAAGCATTTTTTTTGATGAACAGAGAATCTAATTTATTGGTGAGCTTGTTGGATTTTAAATGGATGCTATCTCCAGTAATTTGATTTTCTCCAGACCAAATGATAGGCGCTTTAAACATTTTGGTAATACCCGATTTTTGATTTGTATAAAGGGAGTCACATTTACCACGTAAATCGGTCTTAAAGAATTTTACATGGTGGTAGGCTCTAATAATTCGTTCTTCAGGTCTTCCGGTAATCAATAACGTGTCTCCATGGATGAAAAGAGAATCTATTTCTGCCGTTGAAATGGCAACAGGTCTTTTAATTACCAAAACAGAATCCTTGTCTTTATAGAGTTCGGCATAACCTCCTTTGAGTATCATATTATTAATCGTATCCGTCACTACAATATTACCAGAACTCGAGGCAAAGCTTTTGTTTTTATCGCTGTAAATACTATCACCTTCAATAGTTCTATTGTCATAATCGATGCGAGCGTCTTTTATCAATCGCGAAATGCCATTTTTGGTATCGTAAAACCCTTTTTTTGCTACAGCAATACTCTCTTTTGTGGTGATTGTGGAAGGTCCGTAAAAATAAGTTTGTCCGCTTTCAGTAAAATAATCTAAATGATTGGATTCTAGTTTGTTTTCGGGATTGTTAACAACCACATTTGTAGTAGCTGTAAATTTTTTTTCAACAGTAGAGTATACTCCATTTTTACTTTTCAATTGATTGCTATCATCGTTAATTGTGGCGTAACAATCATACTTAAGTTGCTGGGTAATTCTATCGAAATGCAGTGTGTCAGTTCGTAATTCCATACTTGGGTCAGTCAAAACTACATTCCCCCAAGAAATCACCTTTTGTGTTTCGCCATTATAATTTGTGTACTCGCTAGTCTGCCTTAGTGTATCTCCCTGATTGATTCTTACGTTTCCATACGCATGTAAAAGATTTTTGGATTGATAGTACAAGGCTTTATTACAATACAGTAGTACTCCTTCATGACT
The DNA here is from genome assembly GCA_943789365.1 of uncultured Flavobacteriaceae bacterium. Taxonomy (GTDB): domain Bacteria; phylum Bacteroidota; class Bacteroidia; order Flavobacteriales; family Flavobacteriaceae; genus Flavicella. The sequence continues at coordinate 3,219,505 of CALSTV010000001.1, forward strand.
TACTTTTACATCTCCATTGAGAACAATAGCACCTGGGTACTTGATTTGATTTTTGTAAGTCTGTTCAGAATTGATAATTTTTATTTTCTTCGACTGTGCATTGGTCGCGAAGTTGAAAAGAATAAAAAGTAATAGCGTACAGTGTTTCAATGCGAAATGTTTTGAGCAAAAATAAACAAAAAGACAGTAGCAATTGTTTTTGATTGTTAAAATTAATGCAAATTGATGACCTCGAAAATGCCCTTTTCTCTATTCTTTTTTACATTGTCCCATGTGAAATACTTTCCATTCATAGAAATATAAACACCCTGGTCTAAAGTTTGTACATAGGCTAGGGAACTACCTAAATTGAAAAGGCCATCGGAACTGCCAAACTGATAAGGAATCATGGCGCCTGTTAGCACAATTGTTTTGGCAATATTTTGTTTAGCAATCCAAGCAGCAGTTTCAACCATGGTGTCTGTACCATGTGTGATTACAATTTTATTTCCTTTACTTTCTTGGCAAGTCTTAACAATGGTGTTGCGGTGTTCTGAAGTCATTTGCAGACTGTCTACCATCATAAGTGGTATAATTTCTGTAGCCAGTAATGAACGTCCTAATCCTAACATTTCATGAAGATGAGTGTCTTTAAAATAAAGACTTCCGTTGAGTTCGTTGTATTGTTTGTCAAAGGTGCCTCCAGTGCAAATTAGTGTAATTTCCTCCATAGATGTTGCTTTTTTTCAAAGATACTCAAAATTTTCAGTTGATTAAGTGGGAGGATTTTAAGAAATTATGTTTTGTTTTAAACCATTCTCATATTTAAAAGTCTTACTGCCGAACCCCCTCAAGAACAAATAGATGCTTTCCATTAGATTTATGCTTATTTTAGGAATTGTTTTTAGTATTTCAGCTTGTTCATCAGATACTATGGACGAAACGATTGATGAAGTAGAAACACCCAATGAAGAAGAACCACCAGTTCAAGGTGATCGACCAAATATTTTGTTGATTATAGCTGACGATATGGGGGTAGATGCCACTCCAAGTTTCGCGTCAGAATTAAATGCTACCAAACCTGTTATGCCTACTTTGTCGAATTTAATGGATACTGGATTGGTGTTCGATAATTTGTGGTCATACGCCTTGTGTTCACCTACACGAGCATCTATTTTAACAGGGAAACATGGGTTTTCAAATGGGGTATTGGCGCCAATTCGTGGAACGATGAGTGGTGCTCATAAATCCATACATAGTTATTTAGACGAGCAAACAAACAATGCCTATGCACATGCTGTGTTTGGAAAATGGCATTTAGGCGCTGTTACCACACATCCAACTCAAACAATGGGCGTTGGCACCTATTCGGGAAATCTTAGTGGAGGCGTAAGTAGTTTTTGGGATTACAGTTTGGTAGTGAATGAAGAAGAAACCATATCGAACGTATACAGTACTACACAGTATACGCAATTGGCCATAGATTGGAAGAACGAACAAACAAAACCTTGGTTTATTTGGTTGGCGTACAACGCTGCACATACACCTTTCCACAGACCCGACAATACCGTGTTAGATGTCAATTCTCCATCACGTTCCTTGCCAGACTATGTAGCAGGGCAAAGTGCACCGTTACCTTATTATCTGGCAATGTTGGAAGCCATGGATTTTGAAATGGGTAGGTTGATAAACGGAATGTCGGAAACAGAAAGAGAAAACACGGTGATTATTTTTATTGGAGACAACGGTTCACCCAAAAAAGTGGATCAATACCCTGGAACTAAACATGGGAAAGGATCAATCTATCAGGGAGGCGTAAATGTACCACTGGTGATATCTGGAAATGGAGTTCGCTTGGGAAGAGAAGAATCGGCACTGTTGAATACGACTGATTTGTTTGCTACCATTGCAGAGATTGCGGGTGTTACCATGGCTTCAGTATATCATCACAGTCAAAGCTTTAAGGATTTATTATATGATGAAAATGCGACAACACGTGAATTCGTGTATGTAGAGGTTCCAGGGGATGGTGATAATGGTTCTTATGCAGTTCGTAATGCCGACTATAAATTAATCCATGAGATTGATAGCGGACGAGAAGAAATGTATCATATAGTTGAGGATGCTAATGAAACCAACGATTTGTTATCGGAGGATCATGTGTTGACAAGTGAAGAAATGCAAAATTTAACTGAGCTTCAGGACGAAGGACTAAGGCTTAGAAACGAAAGTTAGTTAGTAGTACCAATTAGTTTAGTTAGAAAAGCCACAAAAGAAATCTTTTGTGGCTTTTTGTTTATGTTTTTTTTAAGGGAACTTGAGTCATAGTATTCTACTCTTATTTGGTAAGCGTGATTCCTATTGCTTTTTCGGTTTTTGTTTGTTCAGTCTTCTTAAAACTTTCATGTTAAATTCGATTTCAGCAACATGAAGTTTTAGCAATTGTTTTGGCGTCAAAACGGTTTCTAGTTTCTTGAAATACGCCTTTTTATTTTCGAGAAGTTTTTCGTCAATCCGAACAAATTTATGAGCAAGAGTAAGCGCTTCGGTATCGTTCATGTCTTCGATAGCTCCTGAACGTTCTACTTCATTTTTTATTTTTTGCAATTCTGAAGATCTCAGTTTTCTATTGATTTGCTCAAATTCATTAAAAATAGGCCAAAAAACTTCGGCAGTTTCCGCAGATAAGTTCAATTCAGTAGAAATAAAGTTTACTTTAAGTGTACGTATTTTTGAATAGTTGCCACCACCTTTTTTCTGGGCAGAAACCATCGTGGTAGCCAAGAAAAAAAGAAGTAGGTAGAGAGAAGTTGCTTTTTTCATAATCTTAATTGTATAAATATTCAGGATCAACAGTGTCTAAATAATCATTGAGTTCTTCGTCACTAATATCCTCGTAGATAAAACTTGCGCTATTCAAAACAGTAGCGTCTATCGAAGCAATATCATAACTGTTTACATCCATATTACCGTCTTTGATCCATTCATTAATTTCGGTAACAGTCAAAGCGTCAAAGTTGACTTCCATGTTTTCTTGAGGTCTGTTAAAGCCAAAATAAAGTACTAGAATGGCGGCGGCACTGCTCACAAAAGGAATCACGAGGTTTCGAAGTTTCTTTTTAGACCTCTCTTTTGGTACCGCTGCAATAAGGTTTTCTTCTATGTCAGTAAAATAGTTTTCCGGATTTATAAACCCTGTTTCTTTAGGGAATTCTTCACTGTTTATTTTAGCGAGAAGTTCATTTTCAAAATTGCTGAAGTACTTTTCGGGTGTGTTAAAACCAGTGTTTTTAGGAATTGCGTCCTCAGAAATAGTAGAGAGCAATTCCGTTTCAAAATTAGCGAAGTAGTTGTCAGGAGTAGTATAACCAGTTTCTTTTGGAAACGATTCTGAATGGATACGAGCTTCGATCGCGTCGTCCAATGTATCAAAATAGTCATCTGGAGTTGAAAAACCGTGTCGTTTTCCAACCAATGCATCAATGCGTTCCAGTGCTTTTTTTAGTTCTTTGTCCATACTTCTTTAGACCTTCGGTTTATATAAAGGTTTAATGATTCTCTAGTTGCTCTTTTATTTTTTTTACAGCGTGAAAATAGGAGGCCTTTAATGCGCCTACCGATGTGCCTAATATTTCTGAAATCTCATCGTATTTTAGGTTGTCGAAATACTTCATATTAAATACAAGTCGTTGCTTTTCAGGTAGTTTTTGAATTGCTTTTTGCAATAATAATTGAATGGAATCTCCATCAAAAAGAATATCTTGTTGCAGTGAATAAACTGAATTCATATGAAGGTCATCAATGTCTACATTCCGTTCTTTTGCTCTTTTATTGATAAAGGTAATGGCTTCGTTTGTGGCAATTCTGTACATCCATGAAAACAATTTACTATCTCCTTTGAAGTTTTGAATACCTCTATGTACTTTGACAAAGGTGTTTTGCTAAACATCATTTGTGTCCTCATGGGAAATAAGAATCTTACGAATATGCCAATACAATCTTTCTTTATAATCGCGAACGAGCGTTAGAAACGCCTTGTCACGCGTTTTAGGGTTTTTTAGTTGTTCGATAAACAGTTGCTCGTCTTCCAATAGAAATATGGATTAATGAATTGAAATTTATATTCTTAACTATTCTTGGTTTGTTTTTTAATTGCGGAATAGCCAAACAAACGTCTGGTTTTTATAAGTTCTGAAATTCCTTCAGGAAGCATTTCTTCCCAGCCTTTTTCTGAGTTAGCAATCATGGATAGGATTTTCCTTGAGAACACCTCTAATATTTCAGGATTGTATTCTTTTATATCAACCAGTTTTCCATTGTTTTTGAAGAATTTATACAATTCTTTCATTCTTGGGTGTACAATTAGATTCTCGCTGGTTACAATTTCTTTGGATCCTTTTTGTTTTAAGGGATACATATAAATTTTTAAATCCTTAAAAAAGAGTTTTCCAAAAGCCTCTAAAATACCCCCACTTAGATCTCTATAATATTTTTGATCGAAAATATTTACCAAGCTCTCAACTCCCATAGCTAATGCCATACGCGCTTTTGTAAACTCACTAAAGTATTCGACAATTTTGTAGTATTCCTGGAAATTGGTAATCATTACATTCTGTCCAAGAGAACATAATAGTTCGGCACGATCTAAAAAATCACGTTCATTAATTTTACCTTCTTTACGCAAATTAGCCAATGTAATTTCAAAGATAATTTTGGTATTTTCTTTGTCCACCTTATTTTCATTAAAAAACAAAGTTTTAGAGTTTTCAAACATGTCCATGTTTACCTTGGTAACAGGTCTAAAACTTCCTCTTAAAGCCAAAATATTTTTCTTGTACAGTACCTGAGCGGGCAATAGATTTCTACCGCTAGAGTCAAACATTACTGCATTGGTCATGTCGTTTTTAACCAATTGAAGACTCATCAATCTATTGTCAACATACATAAATCTTGGACCCGAAAAATTAATCATGTCAATTTCGAGTTGATCCTTGTCTATATTGTCATAAAGAGAAACAAGTAACTCTTTTGGGTTGTCGTTCATATAAAAGGCACCATAAATGAGGTTTACACCTAATTTACCAAGTGTTTCTTGCTGAAGTGTGGCATCCGTTTCTTTAAATCTCAAATGCAGTACAATTTCATTATACTCTTCTAGGGGATCTAATTGAAATCTAATTCCTACCCAGCCATGGCCTTTGAATTTTTTTGCAAAATCTATGGTAGCTACCGTATTTGCATAGCTAAAGAAAAATTTATTGGGGTGTTTTGCCCTACTCAATCTGTCTTCCATAAGACGAATTTCGTGCTTTAGCATTTTTTTGAGACGTACTTCTTTTACATAACGTCTATCGTCTTCTATGCCATAGATTGCGTCGGAGAAATCTTTGTCATAAGCACTCATGGCTTTTGCAATCGTACCGGAGGAACCTCCTGTTCTAAAAAAATTACGAACGGTTTCTTGACCAGCACCAATTTCAGAAAAGGTTCCGTAAATATTTTCGTTTAAATTTATTCTAAGCGATTTCCCTTTTATTGTTGGGATGTTGCTGATTTCTTTATCTCCTTTTAAAGTAACTGCCATTGCTGATGAAAGTGATTGTTGGATTTCTAACAAATGTACTAAAATTGCTATACAGTTGCGAAATATAATCTTATTTTTGTGTATGTTTTTTAGGATTCCAAATGAAAAAGATAACCGTTAAAATTACATTTCTAGGTACTGGGACTTCTCAAGGAGTTCCAATGCTACTTTCTGATGAGCCTGTGAACTTGTCTAAAAACAATAAAGATAAACGACTTCGTTCGTCGGTGCTTATTTCTTGGGGTACTGTGAATTACCTAATCGATTGTGGGCCTGATTTTCGCTATCAAATGCTTAGGGCCGATGTAAAACGTCTTGATGGCATCTTTTTTAGTCATGAACATTCCGATCATATTGCTGGGCTCGATGATATTCGACCCTTTTGTTATCAAATAGGTCCCATGCCAATATATGCGCAACAACGCGTTATGACAGCACTTGAAAAACGTTATGATTATATTTTTGAAAAAGAGAACCGCTATCCAGGAGCTGCCCAAGTACTCGAACATATCATTGATACGAGTTCATTAATTTTGAACGGAATGCAAATTGTTCCTATTGCAGTACAGCATGGTAACTTGGATATTAGAGGGTATCGATTTGGAGACGTAGCCTATTTAACCGATGTAAAGAATGTGGCTGAGACTGAAATTGAAAAGTTAAAAAAATTGGATGTTTTGGTGGTTAGTGCTTTGAGAATTGATCCACATCCAACCCATTTCAATCTTGAGGAGGCTTTGGCATTTATTGCAAAGATTCAACCTCAAAAGGCATATTTAACACATATTAGTCATCGTTTAGGCTTCCATGATGAGGTTTCTAAACAATTACCAAGCAATGTTTTTTTAAGTTACGATGGTTTGGAGGTGAGTAATTAGAGCCTTTCACCAATCCAACTTTTAAAATCATAAAAATTTTGAGGGTGCACTCCATGACCAACAGGATACTCTTGAAAACTGTTAGCGATCCCTTTTTCTGTAAGAATAACAGGTGCTTTTCTTGCCAAAGTAACAGGGATGACTTGATCGACAGAGCCGTGAGAAATAAAATAATCTGTAGTGTGCTCTTTAGGCCAGCTTTTAATTAAATCTTCATTCAAATATCCGCTAAGCGCAATTACATGCTGAATTTTCGAACTATTTAAAGAGAGTCCATAACTCAGAATAGCGCCTTGACTAAACCCTAGGACAAATATTTTGTTAGTGTCTATCTCATTATTAGCTATAAAGGTGTCGATAAATTCTGCAATTTTACTTTGTGAAACTCTCGCTTCATCTAAATCGGAAAATTTATTTTGGTCGGCATCAAAATTAATGCTGTACCAAGCAAAACCTTGTCCGCCTAAACTATGTGGAGCACGTAAGCTAACGATGTGTAGCTCATCCTGAAGTTCATCAGCAAAAGAATATAGATCCATTTCATTACTTCCGTATCCGTGCAGCAATACAAGGAGGGGAGCTGGCTTTTCACTATTCTTTTTAGGCAGTCTTTCTATATATTCTAAGGTAGTGGTCATATTGGGAAAATACGGTAGGGAATTATTTCAAGATAAGTTGGTTGTTTGCAAAGACTCCATAGGCTTTTCCTTTTAACTCTTTGTGTAAGAAAACAGCGTTTTTGGACGTCGACAAGATATCACTTTCTTGAAAAATGTTTTTGTCAGTTGTATTGAAAAGTGAAATGGAAACCTTGTTACCTGTGTCGATACTTAAATTTTCAATTTCAAAAATTTCTTTTGGCTTGTGTGTCAAGCAATCGATAATCGTTTCTGTGTCGAGCACTGTAAGTAAACTTCCAAAGAGACTTTCAAGTCCAATGGTTCCGTATTTAGCATTGCTAAATTCTACTTTCTTATTTTCAATATCAATAGGGTTGTGGTCTGAAGTAATAATATCTATGGTCCCGTCATTAACACCTTCTATCAATGCAAGTCTATCTTGTTCTGTCCTTAGGGGTGGCAATACTTTTACATTGCCATCAAAAGATTTCAGTTCTGAATCTGTCAAACATAAGTGATGTGCAGTAACACTACAACTCACCTGTAGGCCTTTTTGTTTGGCTTGACGTATCAAGTCTACTGATTTTGATGTGCTAATGGTTGGGATATGCAATTTGCCTCCAGTGTATTCTAGGATAGCTATATCGCGAGCAATTTGTAATTCCTCTGCTAAGTTTGGTATACCTTTGAGACCTAATAATGTACTGTTTTCTCCTTCATTGGCAATCCCTTCCCCTGCAATTACCTTGTTGTTTGGGAAGCTCAACACAAGTCCATCAAAGTTTTGAGCGTAGAGTAGGGCAACCTTCATTAGGTTGTCATTACTCAGGGCTTTGTTGTAATCTCCAAAGGCAATAGCACCAACCTGCTTCATATCGTACAACTCTGCAATTTCTTCTCCCTTGGAAGCTTGCGTTAGACTGGCAATAGGATGTAAGTTAGTGGCTTTAGAATGACTTTCGTTTTTTATAAAAACAACAGATGACTTTGTGTCGATATAAGGGTTTGTATTTGAATTCATGGCAACATCTGTAAATCCAGCTTTTGCAGCAACATCAAGTCCGTTTGCGATAGTTTCTCTTTCCTCATATCCAGGTTCGCCAAAAGAAACACTGGTGTCGAACCAACCGTTTGATACGTGTAGATTGTCAAGTTGTATTTCTTGAACATCCTCCGGACAATCTATATGATCGGCAATTTGTACAAAGGTGCTCTCCTTTATAAGAATATCTTGCGTCTTTTTGTGATAAGGACTTTTTTTGTCAAAGATAGTGGCCGATTTTAATAATATATTCATTGAGCGTGTTGTTTAGAAAGTAGCTGTTCAAAAGCAAAAACAGCAGTGTTATTTCCATTAGAAATTGCTTTTTGCAAGTTTGATAGTCGTAAAATATAGTGAAAATCAACAGTTTTTGCTAGAAGTGTTAGCATTGGGAAAAGTAAAAAAAATAGATACTTCAACTGCATTGATTCATAAGATTTGTCAAAGATAAGCAAAGAATTTTAAATGGAATAGTTTTCCAATATTCCTTTTGCATAATTTGAAGCGATTGATTTGGTGAATTTTGGAAAATCAATAGGAGCATCATCATTGGCATTGTCCGAAATGATTCGAATTATTGAAAAAGGTACATCGTATTCAAAACAAACTTGAGCCACAGCAGCGCCTTCCATTTCTACACATAATGCATTTGGAAGTGCTGTTTTTAATTCATTTACTTTTTTAGCATCGGCAATAAATTGATCACCACTTAAAACAACCCCTTTATGAATGGTGAGGTTGTCTATGGAAAATTCCTGTAAATCTTTGCTTTCAACGTAATTATGAATGCTGTTAGTAAAATCATGCACTGCCTTTTCTAATTTAATGTTCGTAGTTGTTGAAAAAGAAGTCTTGTTTAGCAATGGAATTTCAAACCTTTTGAATAAGGGCCGTGTGTCCATGTCATGTTGAAACAATTTAGAGCCTATAACTACATCGCCAACCTTTAAATTGCTATCTAAAGCACCAGCTACACCAGTGAAGATGATTTCATCAATTGCATAATCGTTGATTAGCTGGGTGGTCGTAGCTGCTGCGGCAACTTTGCCCCATCTAGAAAACACCACCACTAATTGATGAGACCGGAATGTTCCAGCATAGTAGGAACGCATGCCTTTATTTGTAATGCTAACATCTTCCAAAGCTTCCACCAAGGTTTGGACTTCTTCTGGCATCGCACTTATAATTCCTATTGTCATTTTAATTATATTATTGTTTGTGGGTGTCTAAAATAGCACCATCTTTCATTTCAATGGTTCGATCTGCCATGGCAGCTAATTTGCTATTATGTGTAACGATTACGAAAGTTTGACCAAGTTCTTCTCTAAGTTTGAGAAACAAATGGTGTAGATTTTCTGCAGATTTTGAATCTAGATTTCCGCTAGGCTCATCTGCAAAAATAACCGCAGGATCGTTAATCAACGCTCTTGCTACAGCAACTCTTTGTTGTTCTCCACCAGAAAGTTCATTCGGTTTGTGGGATATGCGCTCAGAAAGACCTAAATAGTCTAGTAGCTTAGCTGCTTTTTGTTCCGTCTCTTTTTTGTTTTTTCTTGCAATAAAGGCAGGGATACATACATTTTCTAAAGCAGTAAACTCGGGGAGAAGTTGGTGGAATTGAAAAATAAAGCCAATATTGGTATTTCTAAACTTTGATAGCGATTTGTCTGAAATCTTTTCTAAAGAGGTACCATTGATCGTTAAGCTATGTTTGTGCTCTGTACTAGGTTTGTCGAGCGTACCCAATATTTGTAACAAAGTTGTTTTACCCGTTCCTGACGGTCCAACAATAGCAATAACTTCCCCTTTTTTAATATGAAGATTTACTCCTTTTAGCACTTCTAAAGGGCCGTATTTTTTATGGATATTTGTCGCTTTTATCATTTTTTGTCTCTTTGCAATACGAAAATATTAAAAATGCAGCAATTAGGCATTCCTTTTTTAGCTTTCTTCATAAAATATATATGGGCTAATTTAGGATAGCATAATTTATTATCTTTTTTATGAAAATTCAGAACTTTTCGGGAATGGATTCTTATTTTTGTCTTGTTTTAATAAATCATATATAGATGAACTTACACGAATATCAAGGAAAAGAAATTTTAAATAGTTTTGGTGTTAGAATACAACGAGGAATTGTTGCTCAAACTCCAGAAGAGGCTGTAACTGCGGCAAAAGAATTGACGGAACAAACAGGTACAGGTTGGTACGTTGTAAAAGCACAGGTACACGCTGGTGGACGTGGTAAAGGTGGAGGTGTTAAGCTTGCAAAAAACTTAGAGGAAGTAAAAACAATCTCTGATTCTATTTTAGGTATGATGTTGGTAACGCCGCAAACTTCGGCTGAAGGAAAGTTGGTAAACCAAGTATTGATAGCTGAAGATGTTTACTATCCGGGAGATAGTGAGCCAGAAGAATTCTATATTTCTGTTTTGTTAAACAGAGCTACAGGTAGAAACATGGTTATGTATTCTACAGAAGGTGGAATGGATATTGAAACCGTAGCAGAAGAAACACCACATTTAATTTTTACCGAAGAAATTGACCCAACTTTAGGAATATTGCCTTTTCAAGCGCGTAAGATTGCTTTCAACTTAGGGTTAAAAGGAAATGCACTTAAGGAAATGACTAAGTTTGTGACTGCTTTGTATACGGCTTATGACAAATCAGATGCGTCTATGTTCGAAATCAACCCAGTGTTAAAAACTTCAGATGACAAGATTTTAGCTGTTGATGCGAAAGTAACCTTAGATGAAAATGCTTTATACCGTCATAAGGACTATGTAGCGTTGAGAGATATTCGTGAAGAAAACCCTATTGAAGTAGAAGCGAAAGCAGCTGGATTGAACTATGTAGATTTGGACGGAAACGTTGGATGTATGGTAAACGGTGCAGGTTTGGCAATGGGTACGATGGATTTGATAAAGCAAGCTGGAGGTGATCCTGCTAACTTTTTGGATGTAGGAGGTACTGCAGATGCAAAACGTGTGGAAACTGCTTTTAGAATTATATTAAAAGACAGTAATGTAAAAGCAATTTTGGTAAATATCTTTGGAGGTATTGTTCGTTGTGATAGAGTAGCGCAAGGAGTTGTTGATGCCTATACAAACATGGGAGATGCAATCAAGGTGCCAATTATTGTTCGATTGCAAGGAACCAATGCTGCCGAAGCTAAAGAATTGATTGACAATAGTGGAATGAAAATTATTTCTGCAACTGAATTCCAGGAAGCAGCAGATAAAGTGCAGGAAGTATTGAGCTAATCAAATAGTAACTAAATTTTATAGAATCCGTTTTCTTTTTAGGAAACGGATTTTTTTATGACTGGTAATTTCGTATTAGAATTACAGTTTTGAGTGTTGATTGTTAAGTTTTAAGTTGTTTTTTGGAGAGGTTTCGTTTTTCATTAACCACCAGCTACCAGCTATCAGTACCAGCCACCAGCTTTTCACCCCATAAGCTTATGAATAATCGCATATTGCAAGAGCATAATTGTCTTGGCATCCGTAATTTTGCCCGTGTTTAATAATTCGATAGCATCTGTAAAAGGCATTTCGAGCACTTCAATATCTTCTTGTTCGTGTGCCAATCCGCCACCTTGTTCTAATTTCATGGCATCGGAATATTCGGCAATAAAGCAATGCAGTTGTTCTGTGACGGCACCAGGAGTCATATACGCTTCAAAAACTTTGGTAACCTTCTGTATTTGATAACCAGTTTCTTCTCTAATTTCTTTCTTGATGCAGTCTTCTGGATTGTCTTTGTCTAACAAACCAGCACATGTCTCTATTAAGAAACCTGACTCGTTGCCATTTAAAAAACTCGGCATTCGAAACTGTCTTATTAAAATGATGTTTTGAGTTTGTTTATTAAACATAAAAACCGCTGCGCCATTCCCTCGGTCGTACGATTCTCTAATTTGAGTTTGCCAAACGCCATCATTTCTTAAATAGTCAAAAGTTATTTTGTTTAAGACATACCAGTTGTCTGAAAGTACTTCTGTTTCTTTTATAATAACACGATTGTTATCCATTCTTTTTTTTGTTGAAGTCAATTAGTTTTTTTGTGTATTCCAATTTGGAGTCGTGACAGTCTTGAAAAATCCCACAAGATACCCCAGGTTTAGCCAGCGTTTTCTTCGTGTGTTTTTCGGACAGCTTTTCGATATCGGGTGTAAGATATTTCATAGGGACTGCAGTTGACAATAATGCTGTAAAATTACAACTTTTTGAAGAATATATTTTCAATAGCTGTTGTTGCGTTAAGCTACAGTTAAGCCTTCAATGTTTTGATAAGAAAAACAAGTCTAATTAAGAAATCAACTATATTTGTGGTAAAATTTTAAAAGCATATGAAAATAGCCTTGTTCTCAGACATTCATGCCAACCTGCCGGCATTGGATTCTTTTTTCGCAGATGTAGCTAATTTAAAACCAGATGGTATTTATTGTTTAGGAGATTTGGTTGGTTATAATATTTGGCCAAATGAAGTAGTGAATGCAATTCGTAACCGACAGATCCCAACCATTTCAGGGAATCATGACGCCGTTGTTGGGATGCCTTCTGATAAACCTTCAGGAATATATACCAATGAGGTGTTAGGAACTGATCAGATAAACTACTTACGGTCTTTACCAGCACATCTAAAATTAGAATTTCAACTTCCAAATGGACCTCTAAATATACTATTGGTACACGGAAGTCCGAGAAGAAATAATGAGTACCTAACAGAGGAAACTTCTTCTGAGCTTTTACTTGAGATGATGGAAGCATCTAAGGCAGATATCTTGTGTTTTGGACATACACATATTCCGTTTCATAGAGTTTTAACAACCGCGAATGGACATTATAAACACGCTATAAACTTAGGGTCTTTAGGGAAACCAAAAGATGGTGACCCAAGAGGTTGTTATGCAGTGCTAACGATTGATGAGAAGAGTTCTAGCAGGGATAAAGAGAGTGTTAAAGTTTCATTTGCTAGAGTAGTATATCCTGTTGAGAAAGCTGCACAAGCGGTTGAAGGTAGTTCATTGCCTAATGAATTTGCTACGGCACTTAGATTGGCGAGGTAATTTAGGATACTCCTTTTTGCTTTCTATGTCAATATTTTCAGTATTTTTATCAAAACGACAGCGATTAAAATCATCTATGTGGAAATCAATATTTAAAACTTCTATTCGTAACGATTACACCTGTCAGGTGGTTAATACGATTGATGAAATTGATAGGACCCTATGGGAACAATTAACGAGAGATGCTTCGATTTATCTGTCTTATTTGTATTTGAAAGCGCTTGAAGACGGGATGTCCAATGAAATTTCGTTTAAATACCTTGTTTTTTTTAACAAACAAAAAGAAGCGGTTTGTTGTGCTGTGCTTCAGATTGTCAGTTTTAAGTTAGCAGAGTTAATTCAGGATCGAGTCCCAGAAGCATTGGCTGAAAAAGTTCGTTACGTGCTATCTGAGGATCGCGCATTGAAACTAATGATTTGTGGTAATTTATTTGCCTGTGGAGAGACAGGGATTGCACATCATTCCTCGTTGAGTAAACCTATAGCTTTGTCTTTAGTTTCTGGTGCGATAGCCGAAATGTATTCTGATAAAAACAAACAAAATAAGATTTCCTTTGCCGTGTTTAAGGAGTTTTGGCCAGCTTCTGTGTCTATAAGTGATGATTTGAAAAAGGAATCATTTAAAGACTTTTATATAGATGTCAATATGATTGTGGACATTGCGATGGAGTGGAAATCTTTTGACGATTATTTGAATGCGATGAATACCAAATACCGAACCAGAGCAAAGAATGTGCTCAAAAAATCGGAAGATGTGAAGTCAAGAGATTTTTCCGCCTTCGATATTCAAAAATACAGTGAGCAAATAAAAATTCTGTATAAACAGGTCTTGCAACGTGTAGAATATAGTTTGGGAGAATTAAATACTGAAACTTTTGTGTATTTCAAAAACAACCTAAAAGACGATTTTGTGTTTACAGGGTATTTTGTTCAAGATAAGATGATTGGCTTTAGTACTGCGTTTGTTTCAAAAGAATTTGTAGACGCAAATTTTATAGGGATTGATTATGATTATTTAAAAGGCTATAAGTTATACCAAAGAATATTGTATGACTATGTTGCGCTAGCTATAATCAAAGGTACGCAATCACTTCGATTGGGAAGAACAGCCGAAACTATAAAGAGTGGTGTAGGAGCGCAACCCATAGCGATGAAATTGTATACAAGACATAGAAATTGCATTTCGACAGAGTTGATGGGCCCCGTTCTCAATGCGATTAAACCAAAAGAGTATGAACTTAGAACTCCCTTTAAATAAATGCTATGGATTCATTAACACAGATTGTTTTAGGCGCAGCCGTTGGTGAAGCTGTTCTCGGTAAAAAAGTAGGTAACAAAGCTGTTTTATGGGGGGCTATTGCTGGAACCATACCAGATTTAGATGTGTTGACAAAATTGTTTTTTGATAGCGTGACTGCAAATGAAATGCACAGAGGATTTTCGCACTCTATTGTTTTTTCTCTGTTATTTGCACCTCTTTTTGGGTGGCTCGTATTTAAGTTGTACAAAGAAAGAGAAGGCACGTGGAAGGGATGGACCAAGCTTTTCTTTTTGTCGTTAGTGACGCATCCGCTTTTAGATGCTCATACAACATGGGGAACACAACTGTTTTGGCCGTTGGCGAATAAGATTTCATATAAAAATATATTTGTTGTAGACCCTTTATATACACTTCCTTTTTTAGGCTTTTTGTTACTTGCCATGTATCACAAACAAGGAACTGTAAAACGAGCACGTCTTAATAATTTGGGGCTTTATGTAAGTACCTCCTATATGTTGTTAACCTTGATATTCAAAGGGATTACTTTTAAAGTGTTTGCAGATAGTTTGAAGGCTCAGAATATTGATTATTCTGAATTAGAAACAAAACCAACCCCGTTAAACTCAATTTTGTGGACAGCAAATGTTGAAACGGAGCATGCATATTTAATTGGCTATTATTCCTTGTTCGACAGCTCGAAGGAAGTACAGTTTACATCATTTCCCAAAAACAGAAATCTACTAGGGACCTACAAAAATAATGAGTTGATAAAGCGTCTTTCGAAGCTTTCAAAAGGTTGGTATACCGTTGAGAAAAGGGGAGAAAAACTATATTTTAACGATTTGCGTTTTGGTTTGTTGGGAGTTGCATCGACCGAAAAACGATTTGTCTTTTCATATGAATTGTATGAAGAAGATGGTGTTTTAATGGCTAGAGAAACAGCAAAAAAAACCGATGAGGTTGCGCCTATGTTAGCTGAATTATGGCAACGTATTAAAGGTGTGTACTGAAATAGCAGTAAAATAATTAACGATTCTTAGTCGGTTTTCTTTGAATCACACCATAGGATTGACTATATTTGATTGCATAACCAAACCCCCTAACTTATGAAAACTATATATTTTTTTATTGCTACAGTATTGTTTGTGTCAGGAAGTGTATTTTCCCAAGCGAATATAGAGAAACAAGCAAAGAGGACAACAAAAGAAATGTCTGAAGTAATGGTGCTCAATGATGAGCAATCAACAAAAATATTGGATATAAATATGCGGAAATTTACAGCAATAGCTGAACTTAAAGAAAAGTATAAAGACGATCCGACCACTATGAAAACTGAAATAAAAAAAGCTACAAAGCCCTTTGCGATGGAAGCTACAGATATAGTAGGCCAAGAAAAGATAGAAATTTGGAGAGCTTATTTGAAAGAGAAGAAAAAACAAAAGAACAAATAGCACGAAATAAAAAGGAACCTAATTAGGTTCTTTTTTTTTGCCATTACTATCTTTATATAATTTTTGTAGTAATCAGTGCGGAATCTACAAGACCTTATTTTATAGAGCCAACCTATCGGCTTAGGAAGGATATATTTATGTTATTTTCTGTAGTATTTCGACTGTCAAATTCGTTTGTGTTCCTCTATTTTTACATTGTTAGAAAATTTAAAAATTCGTAAAAACACCTACCAATGAATTGTAAACTAAATTCAAAATCGATTTTAATAGTACTATTATCGCTTACCATAGCTTGTAATAAAGTTCCAAATACGGAAAGTACAACTTCAAAAAAAATTGAAGAAACCGCATTGCAAACCTGGCAAAAAATGAAATTCGGACTGTTTATTCATTGGGGAGTGTATTCAATTCCTGCAGGGGTGTGGAAGGGGAAACAAATAGAGAAGCTTGGTGAGCAAATTATGCGTCATGCCGATATTTCTATTCCAGATTACGAAAATTTAGCAAAGCAATTCAATCCAGTTGATTTTGATGCCGATGCTATTGTTGCATTGGCGAAAAGTGCAGGAATGAAATATGTAATCTTAACTTCTAAACATCATGATGGCTTTGCTATGTTCAAATCGGAAGTTTCAGATTATAATATTGTGGATTTTACCCCTTATAAAAAAGATATTTTAAAAGAATTGGCAGTTGCCTGTAAAAAGCACGGTTTAAAACTAGGGTTGTATTATTCAACACCCGATTGGCATTTTAACGGGCCGGCTCCCGAGCGCAATCCAGTAGATGGAAAAATTTCGGTATTTGGAAAAGTCTCAAAAGAAAATGAAGATTTTCAAGTGGCGCAATTAAAAGAATTATTGACAAATTATGGTGAAATTGTAGAGCTGTTTTTCGATATGGGTGAACCAACGACTGCACAAAGTAAACGATTTAGAGAAACTGTAAAATCACTGCAACCGAACTGTTTGATTAATGGACGTGTAATGAATAATCAAGGAGACTTTATTACCATGCCTGATAATCATTTGCCGGATGTCCCTATATACGATGTCGCATGGGAAACACCGGGTACATTTTATCATACTTGGGGATATAAATCTTGGGTGAAAGGAGCTCCTTTAGAACAACAGGTGAAAAAACAAATTAGAAACCTATCGAAAATCACATGTATGGGAGGGAATTATCTCTTAAACATTGGGCCTAAAAGTGATGGAACTGTAGTAGGTTATGAGCAAGATGTTCTGAAGGGGATAGGCAAGTGGACCGCCATTCATAAAGAAGCTATATTTGAAACATCTGTAAACCCATTTAAGAAACTAGAATGGGGGTATAGCACTGTCAAACCTGCCCAAAATCTTTTGTATTTGCATGTGTTCGACTGGCCTAAAAACGGTGAATTAAGAATTCCTGGATTAAAAAATAACATTAACAAGACGTACCACCTATCTGACACAAATAAAAAAGAATTGATGTTTTCTGCAGTTGGTACGGATAAGATAATCAAAGTAGGAAACCAACCCTCAAATGCGAATTTGTCTATAGTAGTAGTTGAGTATGAAGGGGTGCTTTCAATTGAAGACCCAATACTAAAAGAAAATAAAAAAGGAGTTCTGCTTTTAAAAGATGCAGATGCTATAAAGCACGGTAAATATGGAATGTTAAGTTATCGTTCAATTATCAAAGACGATCATAGAACATGGGATGTGGAAGTAGAGGAGTCGGCGATGTATTCCATAGAGATGCTGTATAAAATGAAATATGACTTCAAAGAGTTTACACTTGAAACACCTGAGCAGACGCTCAATTTCTCCCTTTCCGGGAAGGCTCCCGAAAAGGAAATTGTGGAAGAATTATTTGATGGTAATGAAACGCATCACGAACAAAATATAAGTAAAACTGCTTATGGAAAAGCCAATATTGGAACGATCCAACTTAAAAAAGGCAAACAGACTATTGTGCTAAAATCAGGGCAAAGTTTTGAGTTTAAAGCAACATTAAAAGAATTTCATGCGCAAGATAGAAAACATAGAGGTCTAAATGCCGATATCAAAGTCATTCGATTGCGTAAAATAGAGGATGTGAAAAAATGATGAGGTAAATCCTATTTTTTTTTCTGTTTTTCATTTCTTTTTGTACATTATTGCCAAGTATCAAATTTAGATTCCCCCTGTTACTATGAAGTTAAAACTAAATATATTTCTTTTTTTTACCGTCATTTTTTCTGTATTTGCTCAAGAAAAACAATCCTTGTTATATACAGACCAGTTAATGTTTGAGCATTTAGGAGCTAATGAAGGTTTGATGCACAACTCTATTACTACCATTCTTTAAGACGCCAAGGGGTTTATGTGGTTTGGAACTTCAAATGGTTTGTATAAATACGACGGCTATCAATTTTTGTATTACTCAAATTCTCCAGACGATAATTTTAGTTTGTTGAGTAACAAAGTGACCGAACTATATGAAGATTCTAATGGCGTGATTTGGGTAGGTACTAAATCTGGATTGTGTCATTATAATAGAATGGAAGATCGCTTTAAATCTGGACTAAATACGAGAGGATCGGAAGACGATGGCCGATTGATTTCAGACCCTATTCGTTGTGTTTATGAAGACGCTAATAAAACCTTATGGGTAGGAACACGTTTTGGATTGTATGAAGTAAAACGCACAGAAAATGGAAGTCATAAAATTACCATTCATACGACTGGAATAAAAGAAGGGAGTTTATCGAATAATACAGTAAATACAATTATTGAAGATGAAGAAGGACGTCTGTGGATAGGAACGAATATAGGCTTAAACCAACTACAATACTCCAAAGAAGGGGATGTTTATTTTAAAACATATTTTTCGGATGCAACTAAAAATTGGTTGACGAATAATATTATTACAGAAATAATTAGAGATAAAGATGAAGGGCTCTGGATAGGAACACGAAGAGGTTTGAATAAGTTGACTTTTGATAAAAAAACGGGTAAGGAGGTTTTTACAAGTTATATCATGGATAAGTCGAAAAAGAACACGATCTCCAATAACTATGTGTCCTCTTTATCACAAGATAAAAAAGGTGTTCTTTGGATTGGTTTTAAAACGAGTGGCATGAATGCTTTCAATCCGAAAACAGGAGTTTTTAATGATTGTAGTAATTCACCTTCCCAAGATACGCGTTTAAAAAGTACGGATATTATGGATGTGTTGATTGACAGAACGGGTATTTTGTGGATAGCAACCTCCAGGGGGTGGATTAGTAAGTTAAATATTGAAAGAAAAAAAATTGAACATTTTAAACACAACCGATTAAACCTGAACAGTCTTAGTGGAAATGTGATAAATACTGTGTATCAAGACGCTAAAAATAATATTTGGGTGGCTGCCTATAACAAAGGTTTAAATCGCTTGGTTTTCGAAGATGGAGCTCCCAAATTTGTAAAATATATTTTAAAAAGAAAGGCCGAAAATTCGATTGTAAGTAATAATATCTTTGCGCTGTGTGAAGATAATTTCGGAAACTATTGGGCGGCGTCTCAAGCTTCTGGTATGACACATTTTAAAATGTCATCCAATCTTAATTCTTCTGATATTCAGAGTTATGAGTATAGCAATCATAGGCAGAAGGGGAATTTTCCAATCAACAAATTAGCGGTACTTACCAAAGATAAAAAAGGAGATATATGGGTAGGTGCCTACGATAAGGGAGGTCTGATTCAGTTCACTCCTAATGATTTTGGACAACCGTCTCCTGAATTCCACCAATACCTAAACAACCCAAATAATGAAAACAGCCTAAGTGTTAGTAATGTTGCTTGTGTTTTTGAAGATAGTGAGGGTATATTATGGGTAGGAACAAATGGAGGTGGTTTAAACAAAATACTAAGAGATGAAAACAATAAACCCATTAAGTTTATTCGTATTAGGAACGAAAAAAACAATCCTAAGAGTTTGAGTAACGATTATGTTTCCTCTATTTATGAGGACTTGAATGGCAATATATGGGTAGGTACATTTGGAGGTGGGCTCAATATGATTCCTAAAGACCAAAAAAACAATATGTTTCCAGAGTTAAAACGCTACTCTATGGACGATGGATTGCCTAGTAATGAATTGTATGGGGTACTAGGGGATGTGAATAACAATTTATGGTTGAGTACCAATAATGGACTTTCTGTTTTTGATATAGAAAAAGAAACCTTTTCAAATTTACATCTAAGTGATGGTCTACAAGCCTTAAATTATAGGAAATATGCCTATACGAAAGGAAATGATGGATTGCTTTATTTCGGAGGTATTGGAGGTTTGAATGTGTTAGATCCAACGAATATCGAAGATAATAGTTATGCACCTCAAGTAGAAGTTGTTGACATTAAGATATTGAATGAATCAGTGCAAGTTGGTAAAAAGGTATTAGGTAAGGTTATCTTAAACAAAACCATCGATGAAACCACTGCCATAGAATTGGAGTATGCACACAACACTTTTTCATTTGAATTTGCTGCATTACACTATGCCTCGCCCATGCAAAATCAATACAAATATATGCTTGAAGGTTTTGATGAAGACTGGATAAGTACCACCTCAGACAGGAGGTTTGCAGGCTATTCAAATTTAGAGCCAGGCAATTACCTATTTAAAGTAAAAGTATCGAATAAAGACAATCTATGGAATGAAGCACATAAAGAAATAGCAGTTAAAATATTGCCTCCAATATGGAAAACTTGGTATGCCTATTTGTTGTATGTAGTACTTATAATTATGGTTATGTGGCTGTTTAGACGTTATGTGTTAATCAATGAAGTCTATCAGAATAAATTAAAAATTGAAAAAATTGAACAAGAGAAAATAAAAGAAATCAATAAAATGAAATTGGAGTTCTTTACCAACGTTTCTCATGAGTTCAAAACTCCGTTAACACTTATATTAGGCCCTCTACAATCTTTGTTGAATTCTAAGGAGACCAGTGCCAAAGTAAAAGGAAGTCTTTTATTGATGGAGCGTAATGCAAATCAATTGTTTCGTTTAATCAATCAAATTATGGAATTCCGAAAACTGGAAACGAAAGAATTGAAATTGGATTTATCCAAAGGAGATCTGGTGAATTTCTGCAAAGAAGAGGTCTTTTCTTTTAAAGTATTGGCAGAAAAAAAGAATATTGATATCGTATTTCAATCGGGAGAAAACAGCATCGAAGGCTATTACGATTGGGATAAAATGGAGAAAATACTCAATAACTTAATCTCGAATTCAATTAAATATACCAATGAAGGGGGCGCTGTAAAACTTTCCTTATCATTGGTGTCAAAAACATCTGAGAACGACACAGCTAAATCTGTTCAAATAATTGTAGAAGATACCGGTGAAGGAATTCCACAAGGACAACTGAACCTAATCTTTGATAGATTCTATCAAATAAGAAAAGGAAAAGGAGAAGGCGCAAAAGGTTCTGGTATTGGGCTGGCATTGACCAAATCGTTAATCGATTTGCATAAAGGAACCATACAGGTAGAAAGTGAAGAGAAAAAAGGCACCAAATTTACGGTTGCTTTGCCGCTACTTACTGAATTGAGTTCTTTAGGACAACCTGCAAATAGATTGGAAGGGAATACCGATGAATTAATGACCAAAGAGAAAGATGAACCGGAAGCTTCAGTTTCAGAAGAAAAAGAAATAAGGAACACTGTTGAGCAAGTAACACCTGCTTTTGAAGAGGAGTTTTTGGAAAAAAAGCCGAAACCTACCATCTTAGTTGTAGAAGACAATCCGGATATGTTGTTGTTTATTAGTAATACTCTGGAACCGAATTACAAAATCCACAAAGCAAAAGATGGTGTTAAGGGATTGAAATCGGCACTTAAAGTAGTACCTGACCTTATTATTAGTGATGTAATGATGCCGAATATGGATGGAATTGAATTTTGTGACGCCATAAAAAAACATGAAATTACCAGTCATATTCCTGTCATACTGTTAACAGCCAAAGGCTCTATGGATCACAGGATTGAAGGTTTAGAAGTAGGCGCAGATGCTTATATTCCAAAACCTTTTGACATTCGACATTTAGAAGTACGTATTCAAACCTTATTGGATCAAAGAGAAAAACTAAAAAATAAGTTTTCTTCAGGTGAAATAAAACTAGACTCTCAAAAGATTGGAATCAACAAAATGGAAAAGGACTTCTTAGAACGTCTTGAGGCTGTTGTTGAAGAAAACTTATCAAATTCCGATTTTGGTGTAGAAGATCTAGGAGACGCCATGGGCTATAGTAAAATGCAGTTGTATAGAAAATTAAAATCTATGCGAGGATTGTCTGCAAATGAGTTTATTCGTGAATATAGAATTAAAAAAGCTGCGGTTTATCTGAGAGAAACAGATATGAAAATATTCGAAATATTATATGAAGTAGGTATTTCTAACCATTCCTATTTCACCAAATGTTTCAAGCAATATTTTGAACAATCACCGCGGGAATATATAGAAATGTATCGCGGGAAGTAAAAAAGAGTATCACACTTAATTGTTTCAGTAGGATGAGACAATCGTTTTGTTGTGGAATTAGCGTTGTTTTTGCAAGGAATGTGTTTTTATACTTTCAGCTGTTTGAGTATAAAAATCTAGCTTAGTGGGTTTTACGATGTGTTTTATGCAGAAACAACAAAATGTAAAATGTGTGTTAGTTATTGTCGGATTAGAACTTTTCTAATAAATGACTTCCTAGTAATTTTAAAATGTTTAATATTTGTTTGTACAAATGTTTTATCAACTAATCTAACTAACTAATAAAAACTTAATGTATGAGTAAACCTTATCTAACCCTTAATAGGAGGTTTGTTTTGTTAATTGCCTTATTATGTGTCGGAATGACATATGGACAACGAAAAACAATTTCAGGGACGGTCTTGTCCGATACAGGAGATCCATTACCTGGTGTAACTGTAATCGCTTTGGATGTAAAATCGGTTGGAACTGCCACAGATTTTGACGGTAATTTCCAACTTAAAGTTCCAGAAAAAGTAGTCAATATAGAAATCAGCTATATGGGCTTTGAAACACAAACTATTTCTATAGACGGAAAAACTTCATTGACTGTAAACTTGATAGCGGCATCAAATGAATTGGAAGAAGTAGTTGTCGTTGGTTTTGGTACACAGAAAAGAAAAGACATTACAGGAGCCATTGCTTCGGTAAAAGCGGAGGAGTTAGACAGAACCATAAATATGAATGTTGGGGATGCTTTGCAAGGGAAAGTTGCAGGGTTGCAAGTACTGTCGGAAGATGGTACACCAGGTGGAGGTTTTAAAGTCAACATTCGTGGTGCTTCCTCTATTACGGGATCTACAGAACCCTTATATGTAGTAGATGGATTTCCTATAGAAGTATTTGGAAATGATATTGACTCGTCTAATGGCTATGAAGGAGGTACAAGTAGTAGCCCTATTGACTTTTTAGATGCTTCCTTAATTGAATCGATAGAAATTTTAAAGGATGCTTCGGCAACAGCTATCTATGGAGCACGTGGTGCGAATGGAGTAGTAATCATCACCACAAAACAAGGAAAAGCCGGGAAAACGAAAATTACCTATTCCGTATCTAGTAGTTTGAGTTCTGTGCCGACGGAACGCTTGCCAAGCATGCAAAATACTGCAGAGGTTTTCGATTATTTAACCTCTAAAGATTATTATGACTTAGGAGTGAATAGATTTAGAGTAGGCGATACTGAAGAGTGGGAGTATACATTGCCAAGAGAAGATTTTACTCTAGAAGACCCTTATTATACAGGAGATGAAGATACCCCCAAATTGAATAGAGAACAATGGAATGATCAACTTTCGGATACCAACTGGATTGAAGAAGTGATGCGTACCGGGGTTGTTACCAATCATGTATTAGGGATTTCTGGAGGTTCAGAAAGAAATACATACAACTATTCCATGTCTTATTTAAACAATGAAGGAGTAGTAGTCGGTTCTGGATACGATCGCTTCGTATTGAACGTGAATCTAAAAAATAAATTTACTGATAAGCTTACGTTAAATACAAATATTTCTCCTACTTATTCAAAATCATTTGGAACGGGTGGTGGAGGATCTTCCGTAAGAAACTCTTGGGGATTCTTTTCTAGAACACTAAACACGCCGCCGTATACACAATTTAGTGATACCTCTGAAGGAAATGATGGTTTTGATGATACTGATGAATCTTACTATAACAATCCATTGTATCAGGCGGAGAATGAAGTAAACAACAATACCAAGTACGGAATTAGAATGTTGTCGAAAGTTTCTTATGAGATTTTTAAGGGCTTGAGAGCGAATATCGATTTTGGTATCAAATTCGATCGACAAGAACAACGTCAATACAACCCACCAACCTTTGCCATTGGAGCGAACAATCGTGTACAAGGACAGGCAACTCGTTTAGATAAACAACAAGTAGCGTATACGAACTCTAACGTATTGAACTATGTTACGGCTTTCGGAGACCATCGTTTCAACGCAACTTTAGGGTATACACAGCAATCGAAAGACACCGATAGTTATCGACACAGAGCCAATCATTTTGATATTTCAGTAGAAGATGGTTCTGTAGACTTTGACAAGGCAGGAGTGTACTCAACTCCACAAGTGCGAATTGAAGAAATTAAGCAAACAGGACTTTTAATGAGAATAAATTATGTGTATGATAACAAGTACTCATTTACCGGGTCGTTGAGGAGAGATGGAGATTCTCGATTTAACAAAGACAATAGATACCGTACTTTTCCTTCAGCAGCTTTTGCATGGACAATCTCAGAGGAAGGATTTATGGATTGGGCTACAGATCTAGACAACTGGAAAATTAGAATGTCTGCCGGTAAAGCAGGAAATAGTGGTCAAAGACCTCGTGATACCAGAGAAAGTTTTGTAGATTTTGCTTACAGTTTTGGAGGAAACTATGAAATAGGGGCGGGCTCAAGAGCTTTGGTAGATGAAGAATTAACCTGGCAGTCAACGATTCAATATGATATTGGAACAGATATTTCATTGTTTAATTCTCGTTTACAGTTGGTTGGTGATATCTATCTCAAACAAACGGAAGACATGATATTGGATCAGCCTATGGCTCCAAATACAGGGTATTCTCTTTATAGAACCAATGCAGGAGATTTGGATAACTGGGGTTATGAATTAACAATTAATTCAAACAATATTGTTACTAAAAACTTTGTGTGGAGTTCTACTTTTACCTTTGCCGCGGATAGGTCGGAAGTCTTAAGTTTGAACGGACCTACTCAGCAGTTCTTTAAAGATAGACTAACAGGAGGTAATAGCGTGGTGCTCGCCGTTGGTGAAAATATTGGAACCTGGGTTGGCTATGACATGGATGGAGTGTATAACACTTGGGCAGAAATTGAGGCATCTCCGATTACCAAAAATTTAAGAGGTGATGATTTGCAACCTGGTGATCCGAAATATGTGGATCAGGACGGCGACAATCGAATCAATGAAAACGATTTGACAATTATTGCAGATACGCAACCACAATTTCATGGTGGGTTGTACAACAATTTCAAATATAAAAACTTTGATTTTAGTTTGTTCTTTACCTATAAATACAATATGGATGTCATAAATGGAGATAAGTTAAAACATAGCTACCATTCCCGTGGTGGTGGAAATACCATGTTCTCCAGTGCCTTGTATAACGCTTGGTCACCAGACAATCCAAATTCTGAGCATCCAGGATTTCATCTAGATGAAGGAAGTAGCACTTTACCGCTTTCGTCTTACCATATTGAGGATGGGTCGTTCATTCGTTTACAGAATGTAAGTTTCGCTTATAATATACCAAAGAAACTTTTTGAAGGAACTTTTATCAATACCTGTAAATTGTCTTTCAATATTACAAATGTGTATTTATGGACAGATTATACAGGGTCTGACCCTGAGAATAGTGTTTCTAGAGGTAGAAACAGCAACTTGGCACCCAACTTAGATTGGGGAACCTATCCAAGAGCAAGAACGTGGAATACCACTTTGAAATTAGGATTTTAAAAACTAAAAAAGAACAGTATGAAAATAGTAAAATTTATAAAATTAGTAGCACTGGCACTACCTTTGGTTTTTACAGCTTGTGTGGATCTGGACAATACGGAGTTCAGTACTGAAGAAACAGCAACTTTTTTTGAAACCGAAGCCGATATAGCAGCTGGAATAGTGGTTGTATACGATGCTTTGGGAAAAGGACCTTATGATTACAATACAACCAATAGTGTACAAGGTTCTGTATACGACCTGTCTACCATTCTAATGGGGAGTGGCGTACATACAATATGGGATACAAGATCATTTGGAACCAATACGTTCACTTCATAAACAAAGGATTTAGAGGTGTTCTATTTGGGTAGCTATTTTGGAATTTCTAAGGCGAATTTAGTACTTGAAAAAATTGAAGGTATTGAAATGACTGAAGAAGCAAAAAACCATTACATGGCAGAAGCGCGTTTTTTAAGAGGTTTGTATTATTTCAATCTTGTACAGTATTTTGGAGGGGTTCCGATTACTACAGAGGTGTATGACTACAACTTTGAATCTTCTTTAATACCAAGATCGACGGCAACCGAAGTGTATGATTTTGTGGTAGCCGATTTAGAATTTGCTGAAGCACATTTACCTTTGGATAGTTTTGAAGAGGGCGATTTAGGAACCGGAAGAGCAAGCGCTAGTGCTGCCAGTGGATTGTTAGCCAAAGTTTGGTTGACGAGAGCCGGACATCCATTGAATGAGGGGATACCTTCTTTTCAAAAAGCCAAAGATTACGCACAAAAAGTAGTTGATTATGGAATCTATAGCTTGCAAGACGACTACGGGAAAATATTTACATCAGACAATGAAAATAATAAAGAGTGGTTGTTTAGTGTACAATTTGGACCTTTAGAAAATGACCAAGGAAACTGGGGCGGATGGCACAATACAGGAGACAATGTAAATTATGACCAACCTTATGGATCTGGTTATGGTAGAATTGCGTTAACAGAAGAAATGGTAGACGCATGGCATGATGACGACCCTAGAAAAGACTATATTATTGTAGATTTAAAAGGGAATGGAAAGGTTGAAAAACGTAAGTGGAAATGGAAGACAAGAAAATTCCGTTTTGCTGAAGACAATCCTGCTAAAAATTTCAGTCCTGTGAATGCCCCGGTACTGCGTTATGCAGATATCTTATTAGTACTTGCAGAGGCAGAAAATGAAATCAATGGACCTACGCAATTAGCCATGGATATGGTGAATTTGGTACGCGAAAGAGCTAGAAAAGGAATTCCTAGTGATAATGATAGCGACAATGGTCCATCATTAGAGCCAGCCGACATCACTACTGCCGATTTTGCTGATGCAGCAGAGTTTAGAGATGCAATGATATGGGAACGCGCTCGTGAATTGTGTATGGAAGGATTGGATCGCTTTGATCTGGTTAGATCTGGAAAATATATGGAATTGACCGAAAGCGCCGCACATTTAAAATCGAATGGTGGAGATAAAAAAGTGCTAGATCCTTTACCTCATTTTGCATTGCTACCGTTGCCTTCATTGGCTATGAGAAACAATTCAGCACTGCAAGGTGATCAAAACCCAGGGTATTAATAGATACCATAAACTTTAAACAAAGAAAAAATAACTAAAGGAGCAAGTGTAGAAGAAGTATCAGTTTGAACCGATAAACAAGATGTTATGAATAAAAAAGAAAAGTACTCGCAATTAAAGAACAAAACAAGTTTTGGGTTGATTGAAGTTTTTCTTTCGGTTATTTTGGCAGTCATTGTTGTGCTACTGGTACACTATATTACCTAGTTTTCTATTCTTTCTGAATACAAAAAAGGTCGTTTCATTTTTTATGAAACGACCTTTTTGTATAAAATCTTTACAATCTACTTTTTTTCTAATATAGCCAAAGAGAATTTTATGGTTTCATAAGACATCTGTTCCTCGAAATATTCAAAATAAGGTTTTAATCCCGTCGGATTGTTTAATTTCTTTTTAGCCACTGCAATTAATGCTACTTCCTTTGGGTCTACAAATTCACTGAGGTCAATTTCATAGCCTTCCTGAAAAAGTTTGATAAAATGCGCTTGAATAGTCATCAAACTAAGTTTGCGTTCCAAAGCGATTTCCTCTGTAGAAAGCCCTTTCAAATGTAGTTTAAAAGTCTCTTTATAGGTGGCTCCTTTGGAAGGTCTGCTTTTTTTTTATTTTTGTTTTATCCTTTTGAAAGGCACTAATTTCTTTAATAAATTGATACCCGAAATCTTCGAATTTTTTTCGTCCCACCCCTTCAATCGCTAAGAAATCTTCATCGGTCATAGGACGCTCTTTTTCCATCTGTTTTAAGGAGGCGTCTGTGAAAACATGGTAGGCAGGAATGTTTTTTTGTTGGGCAATGTTCAAACGTAACAAGCGCAATCTTTCGAACAAGGTATCTTTGACCTTTTTCTTTTTCGTGACCGTCTTTTCTTTAATTGTTTTTAACTTCGGCGCAATTTTAGTAAAACGTACCTTTTCATTTTCAAACAGTACTTTTTTAGACAATTCGCTAAATTTTAGAGCGTTGTTTTCGTGAAAAGCTATTTCACAATACCCCAAATTGATGGTTTGAATGATGTATTGCTGTAAGTCGCGCCATGAAATATCTTTTATGATTCCGTACGTTTTTAAGTTTTGATAGCCTTTATCATAGATAGCCGAATTTTGTGAGCCTCGTAAAAAGTCGACCAAGGTTCCGATGGGCTCTTGCTCCTTAAGGCGGTATATACCAGAGAGTATTTTTTGGGCCACAATAGTGCCATCAAAGAAGGAGGGAGGGTTTTTACACACATCACAAGCGCCACAGTCTTCTTCTAGAAACTCTCCAAAATAACTCAATAAGATTTTTCTACGACAGCTCAGCGCTTCAGTATACTGTTGCATACGTTCCAACTTGGATAGTTGCACCTCTTTATTTCCAGAATTTTCGGCGAATTTTTGTAACTGAATTACGTCGGCATAGCTATAAAACAAAATAGTTTCTGCTTGCAGTCCATCACGACCAGATCGTCCAATTTCCTGATAGTAACCTTCCATATTTTTTGGAAGGTTGTAATGAATGACCCATCGCACGTTCGACTTGTCAATACCCATACCAAACGCTATGGTTGCACATACAATGGTGCTTTTGTCATAAATAAAATCTTCTTGAATTTTCGAGCGCTCCTCATGTGGCAAGCCAGCATGGTACGCCTTAGCTTTAAAACCTTGTTTTTCCAATCTTGCAGCTACCTGTTCGGTGGCTTTTCTACTCAAACAATAGATGATACCAGCACTGTTTGGTCTTTCCTCAATAAACTGAACAATCTGAGAAATTCGATCCTGTGCTGCTCTTACTTCTAAAAAAATATTAGGTCGGTCAAAAGAAGCAATATGTCGGCTTGCCTTAGGAATGTTCAACTGTTTGACAATATCTTCGCGTGTAGCTTTGTCTGCTGTGGCGGTTAGAGCAATTATTGGCGTATTAGGAAGTCTTTTCTTTAAAAAACCGAGTTGGGTATAGGCAGGTCTAAAATCGTGGCCCCATGAAGAAATACAATGCGCTTCATCTATTGCAATTAAACTTATAGTGATTTGTGCTAGGAGGTTTTCGAATAGGGCTAAACTCTCTGGTGCTAAATAGAGTAATTTTACTTCGCCATTAGCTATTTTCCCAAGAATGCTTTGATTTTCTGTTTGGGTTTGACTACTGTTTAAATAGGCTGCTGGAATTCCATTGGCATTCATACCATCAACTTGATCTTTCATTAGGGCTATTAAGGGAGAAATCACTAGGGTTACCCCTTTTAGTAGTAGCGCCGGTAATTGAAAGCAAATTGATTTTCCACCTCCGGTAGGCATAATGACCAAATTGTCATTCCCATCAAGAATAGACTTTATAATGGTTTCTTGTAAGGGCCTAAATTTTTCGTATCCAAAATAGTCCTTTAGGGTCTTGTGAATAGTATTGTTTGTTTTCATAGCCTATATGCGTGTTTAATAAAGCAGCTTTTTAACCAAAGATACAGGAAAGAATAATAGAATGGTATGTTTTGTATTGTAGAATGCCATGTTTTGGGTGGTTATGCTAGGCAGTATAAGGTTATATTTTATAATTGTAGCGACAATAGATTATGTATTGGTAGTACCGTGTTATAGCTTCCATTTAATCCCACATCCCATGCTTGGTAGTTGATTCTCTAGAGATGGTCCGCCTGCAATAAGTATGTCAATTGCGGCTTGTAATTCATTTCCCGAAACAGGAATGTCGTTTCCTGGGCTTGAAGCATCCAAACGACCGTGGTACACTTCTTTTAGATTTTGGTCGTAGAGAAAAATATCAGGAGTACAAGTTGCATCATATGCTTTGGCTATCTCTTGAGTTTCGTCAAAAAGGTAGGGGAAAGGGTAGTTTTCTTTAAGAGCAACTTCTTTCATTTTGTCAGGTGCATCCTGTGGGTATTTTTCAATATCGTTGCTAGAAATCGCAATAAATCGGATGCCTTTGTTGTAATTGTGATTTGCCAGGGCAATGAGAATTTCATTTACATGAATTACGAAAGGGCAGTGGTTGCATATAAATAAGACAACGGTTCCTTGTGTTCCTTTTAATGCATCCAAATTATTCATTTCACCTGTTACAACATTAGGTAAACTAAATGGAATTGCTTTCTTTCCAAGCTGTGCTTCATTAGATGTCGTTAATGCCATATGATTGGTTTTTTTTCTTCTGGCCTGTCCGCCTATGGCGGGTCTGCTGGTTTTTTGGTTCTTTGGTTTTCTGGTTTTCTGGTTTTTTGGTTCTTTGGTTTTTTGGTTCTGGTTCTGGTTCTGGTTCTTTGGTTCTTTGGTTCTTTGGTTCTTTGGTTTTTTGGTTTTTTGGTTTTTTGGTTCTTTGGTTTTTTGGTTCTTTGGTTTTTTGGTTTTCTGGTTTTTTGGTTCTTTGGTTTTTTGGTTTTCTGGTTTTTTGGTTCTTTGGTTTTTTGGTTTTTTGGTTTTTTGGTTTTCTGGTTTTCTGGTTCTTTGGTTTTCTAATCTATTAGCTGCTTTCCTAGTGTTATGAGTTCCTACGAGTTTAACGAACCAACTTTAGGACAAATAGTAATTTAAAGATTCGATGATAAGATCATTGGATACTTTACAATCTATTTCACAGGTTTCAAGTGCCGACAGTAAGACAAAGTTTACTTCTCCGTTTACATTTTTTTTGTCGTGTTTTAAAAGATCGAGAACTGCAGGGTAGTCTTCTTTAAGAATTGGTACCTTTCCAAAAATAGTTATAATGGCATTTTTGATATTTTCTAATGTTTCTTTTGGGAAATTAAATAGTTTTGTAGACAGGTATGTCTCAGTGATCATTCCCAAAGCAATGGCTTCCCCATGACTTAACGTTTCTTTGTGCTCCGACTCTAAAAAGTAAGATTCTACCGCATGACCAATGGTATGTCCAAAATTTAAGATTTTTCTTAGATTTGCTTCCAATCGGTCTTCTAAAACAACTTCGTTTTTAATTTCAATAGAACGGTGCAAAAGGAAATCTATATTCTCCAGTCCATTGTTTTTAATTTTTTCCCATAAACGCACATCGTAGGTTAGACCGTATTTAATAATTTCGGCAGTACCAGAAATCATTTCTCTAGGAGTTACGGTTTTTAAATATTCAGGGTCGATAAGCACCATTTCAGGGTCAGAGAAAAGACCAATTTGATTTTTTAATACACCAAGGTCAACTCCAGTTTTCCCTCCCACAGAAGCATCAACCATGCTCAACAGTGTAGTTGGTATGTTGATAAATGTGATACCTCGCTTATAGGCCGATCCAACAAAACCACCCATGTCGGTTATCACACCACCACCAAGATTAAACAATAAACTCTTTCTATCTGCCCCTAATTCTGTCAAAACATTCCATAAGTCAACACAAGTTGTTAGGTTTTTGTTCACTTCTCCAGATTCGATTTCAACAATTTCGATCGTTGCCGTTGTTTCAATAGAGGCCATAAATTTTGGCAAACAAGCATCAATGGTATTTTCATCTACCAAAATAAAAATGGTAGAAGGAATATTGTTTTTTAAATAGGCATTCAAAGCTTTATATGAAGCTTCTTTAAAATGTACGGGGTAACTTGTGGATTGAATTGTTTGCATACGTGTCATTATAAAAATGCAAATTTAATGGTAAAAAAAGGATCTATAAACATTATTTTAGTGTTTTTTTTAAGCTTTTTAATAATTTTACTTCACAAAGTATAAGTATTTACTATTAGTACTTAGATATACTTTGAATATTATCTCCCCCCAAAATAGCTTTTTGATTAAATTACTCCCCCCGGTCTATAATGTAGTAGGTTTACTGTGTTATGGGAAATTAAAATATTTATTAAAAATAGTAAGCCTATATGAGTACAAGAATGATCATTTTTATCAGTATACTTTTAGTATTGGACAGTTATGTCTTTTTTGGACTAAGAAATTCCTTCGCTAAAGGAGGAGTACAAATTGTGGTGTTAACTGCCTATATTGTCGCAGCGCTTTGTAGTTATATGGGCGTTTTTGCACTGACAACCGCCTTCGCAGAGCGTCCTGTCTCAGCTTCTGTTTCTCAGAACTTACTAATTGGGTTTGGCTTTTCATTTATGATTTTTAAATTATTGGTGGCGGCTTTTCTAGTTATGGACGATGTAATAAGAATCCTTGTGTTTTTCTACAACCTTCTGGTTAAATTATTTGTACCTGCAACTGAGGTTTCTTTTGAAAATAGAAGAAAATTCCTTGTCAATATTGGCTTAGGCATAGCCTCGATTCCCTTTGCCTCAATGCTATATGGGATTACAAAAGGAAAGTACAATTATAAGGTGAAGGAGTTAAGTTTAAAGTTTCCCAATTTGCCAAAAGCATTTGAAGGTTTTAAGATTGTTCAAATTTCAGACATTCATGCAGGTAGTTTTGACAGTTTGGAAGCTGTGCAAAGAGGCGTAGATTTGATCAATAAGCAGTCTCCAGATATCGTGTTCTTTACAGGAGATTTGGTCAACAACGAAGCCGAAGAAGTTGTGCCCTTTATGCATATATTTAAACAGATTTCTTCAGCGTACGGTACCTATTCTATTTTGGGGAATCACGATTACGGTGATTATAAGAGGTGGCCTTCCAAACTTGCCAAACAAGAAAATTTGAGAACGCTTGAAAAATATCAGGCCGAAATGAATTTTAGACTGCTAAAAAATGAACATGTAGTGGTAAAAAAAGGAACAGATGAATTGTCTGTTTTGGGCGTTGAGAATTGGGGAAAACCTCCGTTTGTTACACACGGTGATTTAGACAAGGCACTCTCTGGTGTCTCGAAGGATGTCTTTAAGATATTACTTTCTCATGATCCATCGCATTGGGATGAAAAAGTAATTCCCAATAAGACAAAAATTGATTTGACACTTTCCGGTCATACGCATGGTATGCAGTTTGGTGTTGATATTCCAGGGTTTAAATGGAGTCCTGTAAAATACAAATATCCAAGATGGTCTGGTTTATATACCGCCTCGGAACAACATTTATATGTAAATAGAGGTTTTGGCTTTCTTGGTTTTCCTGGGAGAGTTGGGATGTGGCCCGAAATTACCTTAATTACGTTGACAACATAGTAGCTTGTTTATATTAATTTAAATTTTAAAATTATGGAAGAAAAATTCAAAATGTGGATGGAGAAATCTTCATCAATTCTCAAACAGAGAATTAGAGAAAACAAATTCAACGCAGTTGATTTTGAAGAAGAATTACTGGTTAGAGAAGAACTGTATAGAACTACGCAACACAACAAATTAGGACCGGAAATTACTAGAAAAACGATCGAAGGTGAGTATCTTGTTGTGGGCTGTAATTCTACCGATGCTGTATCTGGCTATATTGGAGTGCTCACGCTATCCAGAGAAGAACATCAAATTAGAGCTTCATGGCTTATTGAAGGGTATAAAGAACAAAACGGATATGGACTTTTGTTTGGAAATATTCTTTGTCTGAATTTTAACTATGAATCGGGTATCAATGAATACGACGGGATTGTAGCCTACCATTTTATGACAAATGAATGTATTGGTGGTTTGTGGACGGAGCAAATTAGCGATACAATTGGATATGAGATGGGACGTAAATTAGCCTATGTAAAAAAAGACCCCTTAGATTATTTTGGCATAAATTAAGAACGCCACACAGAAAAGATCAATACCCCCCCGATGATCTTCTCTCTTAAAATAAAAATCTGCCTATCAGATTTTAAACTCGATATAAACCTTATTTTTAATTGAGTTCTCTTCAAAAAAAATGCTATTTCCCTTTAAATAACTCATTTCTCACTGATATTTTTCCTTTCTAAAAATCGTGTTCTAAATTGTTTTTAGTTTGCGATAAAAAGAGTAATTTTGCAATCTTAAAATTTTTGTATGCAAATTAGAAATATCGCTATTATAGCCCATGTCGACCACGGTAAAACTACTTTGGTTGATAAAATTATCGACCAAGCAAAAGTATTGGACGAAAGAAAAGAAAGAACAGATCTTTTGTTGGATAACAATGACTTGGAACGTGAAAGAGGAATTACGATTCTTTCTAAGAACGTATCAGTAAATTACAAAGGAACAAAGATCAATGTTATCGATACTCCTGGCCATGCCGATTTTGGTGGGGAAGTAGAACGTGTATTAAAAATGGCTGATGGTGTATTGCTATTGGTAGATGCCTTTGAAGGTCCTATGCCACAAACGCGTTTTGTTTTAGGGAAAGCCTTAGAACTTGGGTTGACGCCAATTGTAGTTGTGAATAAAGTTGATAAAGAAAACTGTACGCCTGATATCGTGCATGAAAAAGTTTTTGACTTGATGTTCGCCTTAGAAGCAACTGAAGAGCAATTGGACTTTACAACCATATACGGTTCTGCAAAAAACAATTGGATGAGCACCGATTGGCAAAACCAAACAACAGACATTGTACCGCTATTGGATGCTGTATTGGAATCGATTCCAGAATCACCATATAACGAAGGAACGCCTCAAATGCAAATTACTTCTTTAGACTTTTCTTCATTTACAGGGAGAATTGCCATAGGACGTATTTTCCGTGGAGATCTTGAGGTAGGGAAAGACTATATGCTTTGTAAAGCAGATGGCACGACTAAAAAAGTGAGAATAAAAGAATTACACGTATTTGAAGGAATGGGGAAAGCCCAGGTAGATAAAGTACGTTGTGGAGATATTTGTGCAATAACAGGAATTGATGGTTTTGAAATAGGAGATACTATTGCAGACCTTGAAAATCCTGAAGCTTTGCCAAGAACAGAAATCGACCAACCTACAATGAGTATGTTGTTTACGATTAACAATTCTCCTTTCTTTGGTAAAGAAGGAAAATTTGTTACTTCTCGTCACTTACGTGACAGATTGTTTAAGGAATTGGAAAAGAATTTGGCACTACGTGTTGAAACTACTGATTCTGAAGATAAATTTAATGTATTCGGACGTGGGGTTCTGCATTTGTCTGTATTGATTGAAACCATGCGTCGTGAAGGCTATGAGCTTCAAGTTGGTCGTCCACAAGTGATTTTTAGAGAAATTGACGGTAAAAAATGTGAACCTTTTGAAACATTGGTGATTGATGTACCGGAAGATGTGGCTTCAAAAGCTGTGAACTTAGTATCCTTGCGTAAAGGAGATTTAATGGTGATGGAACCTAAAGGAGACTTACAGCATTTAGAGTTCAACATTCCTTCTAGAGGATTGATTGGATTGAGAAATAAAATTTTAACGGCAACTGCTGGTCAGGCAATTGTAAATCACAGATTTAGTGAATATGCTCCTTACAAAGGAGACTTTAGTGAAGAAGAGAAGGGAGCTATTGTTTCTGCAGCGGCAGGTAAAGCAACTGCTTATGCTTTAGACCGTTTACAAGACCGTGGAAAATTCTTTATCGATATCAATGAAGAAATTTATATAGGTCAAGTAATTGGTGAAAACAGCAAGGCAGAAGATATGTCTGTAAACCTTATCAAAGGAAAGCAATTGACAAATATGAGAAAATCAGGAACAGATGATGCGATGAAGATTGCGCCAAAAATTGATTTCTCCTTGGAAGAATGTATGGAATACATCCGAGTAGATGAATACTTAGAGGTAACACCAGAAAGTTTAAGAATGCGTAAAATTACCTTTAAGGGATAATTTCGCTATTACATCCTAAAAAAATCCATACATATATCGTGTATGGATTTTTTTTGAAGTCAATTCATTACTTAGGCG
The DNA here is from genome assembly GCA_943789365.1 of uncultured Flavobacteriaceae bacterium. Taxonomy (GTDB): domain Bacteria; phylum Bacteroidota; class Bacteroidia; order Flavobacteriales; family Flavobacteriaceae; genus Flavicella. The sequence continues at coordinate 3,255,708 of CALSTV010000001.1, forward strand.
AAAGGTTAATCATTTTGGGCTCTTTCAATACTGGATTCGGGAAGCGATTTTTTTGCTTTGGCTCCCAATTTTTTGATTTTTTCTACACTGGTCACAAGATTTCCTTTACCATCGTGGAGCTTATTCATAGCCGCACTGTAATCTTTTTTTGTATCGTCCATCTTCCTACCAATTTTCAGTAAGTCGTTATACAAACCTTCAAATTTATCGTACAGCGCTCCGGCTTGTCTTGCAATTTCCAGCGCATTACGTTGTTGCTTCTCGTTTTGCCACATACTATCGATGGTTCTCAAGGTAGCAAGTAAAGTGGATGGCGTAACGATGACAATATTCTTAACAAAGGCCGTATTGTACAATTGGTTGTCTCTTTCTAAAGCCACTGCAAATGCAGGTTCTATAGGAATGAAAAGTAAGACAAAATCGGGAGATTCAATTTGATGTAAGTCTTCATATTTCTTAGCACTTAACTGTTCTACATGACGTTTTAAAGAATCCACATGTTCTTTTAGAAACTTCATCTTTTCATTCTCTTCTTCGCTATTCACGTATTGCTCATAAGCAGTTAAAGAAACCTTAGAGTCAATCACCATTTTTCTATTATCGGGAAGGTTGATAATAACATCTGGTCGCAAACGTGTTTTTCCCTCTTCTTCAGTAGCAAAACTTTTCTCCAGATCATATTCCCGCCCCTTTTCCAAACCGGATTTTTCCAAAACACGTTCTAAGATTAGTTCTCCCCAATTTCCTTGCACTTTAGAATCTCCTTTCAAAGCTTTGGTGAGGTTGATGGCTTCTTGGCTCATTTTCAGATTCAATTTTTCCAAGCCTTCTATTTGTTGTTTAAGTGCTGCATTTCTATCGATACTTTCCTTATTAGTATCCTCCACTTTTTTTTCAAAGTTTTGAATTTTCTCTTTTAAAGGATTCAATATCTCATTGATACTTTCTTTGTTTTGGACTTTGAATTTGGTCGATTTTTCATCGAGAATTTTATTCGCCAGATTTTCAAACTCTTTGCTGAATTTATCTTGAAGTTTTTCAACTTCACTTTTGTTCTCTTTTAGTTTCTGAGAACTGTGCTGAAGTGCTGCTTCCAATTTTGCTATAGCAATGGAAAGGTCGTTGTTTGTTGTTCGCAACGCTTCAATATCTTTGTTTTTGGAAATCCTGAGTTCCTCTTGTTTGTCAACGAGTTGTTTGATGGTGTTTTCTGTTTGCTCTTTTTCTATTTCAACACGAGCGGTGTAGTCAGTAAACTTTTGTATGGATAGCTTATTTTTCTCTTCAAGCGCAGAAAGCGATTTTTCAAATGTTAACTTCGACTGAAGCCTGCCTATAAAATATCCAATCCCTAGGGATAAAAGCACAGCAATGAAAACAAAAACAGTAGTTAGCATATTTTTTAGATAATTTGAATTGAAGAAAAGTCCATTCTTTACAAATTTAGAAGATTAAAATTGAATTTATAACAATCCACTTTTTTTTTGTCATTCTTTTTTTGAAAACATTGTATTAGGCGCTGTTTGTGACCTTTCTGTGTTGCAAAATAGATTCAATTACTTACGCATTCATAGTGCAATCTCATCGAAAACACTTGTGTATACATGTTTATAATTCTGTTTTGTGAATGTTTTTTAGCGTTTTGTTGTTACCTTTATGTTATTCATTGTCTTATTCTAAGACAGTTTGTTTTTTACAGGTTAGTACTAGTTTTGATAAAAAGCTCGAAAACCAGCCTAATTCACCACCCCCATATTGTTGTATATTCATTGCTATTGAAGAAAATTATATGTTCGTTCTTTGTTCTATATAACGACTGTTAAGTTATGTTGATATAACATAGTTGTTTAGTGTTTTGGTGTGAATAGATTTCTTTTCTTTGAAGAATATGGGATATAGGCATATAATGACAAAGTTTAAAAGATGGTTATTAATGTTTAGTGATTGTATTTGATATGGTAAAAATCTTATGGAGGAATATTAATGCGATAGTTCCTGTTTATAAATGGCTTGTATTACAACGGAATGAAAAAGCATTGAGTATTCCCAAACAAACGGTATTTGGGTATATTGACCGAATGGCGCTATATTTAAAATTAAAAGAGTGTATTGAAAGGGAAGAGCTGTTTTTAAATAAAGAGCTTAGCCTTTCTTTTCTGTCAAAAAAGTTACATACAAATTCTAATTATTTGTCCAAAGCTGTGAATACAATTGGGAATAAATCATTTATTGATTTTATTAACTATTATAGAATTGAATATTCAAAAACAATGTTATCCGATGATCATTATTCAAAATATACAATTCAAACCATATCTGAAAAGTCGGGATTTCATTCTACTTCAGCATTTTATAATGCTTTTAGAAAGCATACCACTGTGTCACCAGGTGTATATGCCAAGATGCACAAGAATAGCTAAGAACGCATACTTAATTTAAAATCGGATCTTTAGATTCGGTATATGTCGAAAAAGCTAATGACCAAATCAAACTACCCTTCGAATGTGGTTAATTCAAAAGGAAAGAAGACTTTTATCTATTTTATCAACAGTTTTTAAGGCTTTTAAAAAAGAAAAAAATCCGTGGTATTCAGAAAGAAGAAATGATTTTCGTTTAGGTTATCATCGAAAATATATTGCTATAAAAAGATGTATAAACGGGTGTTAATGTAAGCTGAAATAATCCCTTAATTTTGTTTAAAAAATTGATTTTTATCACGAATAAAAATAGTTGATAAATAAAAAAAACATAAAAAATAAATGGATGTATAATAATAATCGTATGTTTACACCTAGAATTATGTGTTTTTGCTGAAGCAATTTCCCCACTCCCCCCCCGATATTATGATGTGATTTATTCAGGTTGTTCGTGTAACACTCTTGAATATAAAGGATAGTATGAATCCCTATTGGTAAAGTGTTGTTTATGAATAAACAAACAAAGTACTAGAGGCGTAATCATTAATTATTGAAAATAAAAGAAAAAGGAATCATCCAATTGGAAAAATCAAAGTATGAGAAAAATGATATCGAGAATGGGTATGCGAATACATATCCTCTCATCTAAACGAGAGCGCAAACTACTATATTTAATAGTCTTTGCAACCTTCTTTCAGTTAAATGCAAAACCCAAAACTATTGGATTATTTATTCCTATAATTACTACTATTTCCGCTGTCGACCAAGAACAAGAAGAACTTATCTATGGTGTGGTTCTGGATGAAACAGGAGAGCCATTACCAGGAGCCTCTGTGGTTGTTAAAGGAACAAGCAATGGAGTTACCACTGATTTTGATGGGAAATTTTCATTGAATGTGTCCTCCGGATCTGTTTTAGTGATATCCTATATAGGTTATACTACTCAAGATATTTTAGTCGGAGATCAAAAAGAGGTCGTTATATCTATGACAATTGAAGCTTCGACTATAGATGAGGTAGTAGTTATTGGATATGGAACAAGTTCTGTAAAAAAAGTAACAAGTGCCATAGCAAAAGTAGATGACACTCAAATAAGTAAAGTTGCTTCAGCAAATGTCGATCAGGCCCTCGTTGGAACTATGGCCGGGGTCACAATCACACAGAGTAATCCAACGCCAGGTCAAGATTCTAATATTACGATTAGGGGAGTCGGTACCCTTACAGCAGGTGCTCAACCTCTGATTGTTGTTGATGGTTTTCCACTAACTGAAGGAAGTGGTCTTTCTTCTATAAATCCCGATGATATTGCTTCTATAGATGTATTAAAAGATGCAGCGGCAGCGGCAATATACGGATCTCGGGGAGCAAATGGAGTTTTAATAGTTACTACAAAAAAGGGGAAACATGGTAAAATGAAAATTAGCTTTAATTCCTTCGCTGGAATTCAACAAAGAGGAGATGACAATTTAAAGTTAGTAAATGCATATGGCGCCGCTCAGTATTTTAAAGAAGCTCGCGACTGGGCCTATGTTTTAGGAGATCAGGAAAATAGGAATGTCACAGATGACAATTCGCTTAGAAGCGCAAGAGGAGCGGGGTCTAGACAACTTAATTTAAGCTATACAGAACCTTATTTAAATGGAGAAAGCGGACTCACGGATACAGATTGGTATAATGATGTGATATTTAGAGATGCCATTATCAATAAAACCTCATTAGCTTTGTCGGGAGCAAGTGAGAAGACAAATTACTATGTTTCAGGTGGGTATATGCGACAAGAAGGGATTGTAATAGGTTCCGATTTTGAAAGGTTTAGCTTGAATACGAAATTTAATACTCAAATATCCGAAAAACTAGATTTTGGAATCAACATGAACACTTCTCGTTCATTTACCAAATATGTGGAAAATAATGGAGGATGGGGGAGTCGAGATATCAATGGAAGTCGTAGTAATCCCGACCCTGTGGCGACAGGAATACTTATGTTTCCTTTTTTCTCGCCGAGAAATGAAGACGGCAATCTCATTGTAAGTGAGCAATTGACAAAGAATCTGGAAGGCGATGGGGCCTTGGCTGAGAACATATTGGCGATGGTGGAAACCAACAAGAATGAAAGAGTATCATTTAGGTCTTTTGGAAATATGTATTTAAATTTTGAGATTTTGGAAGGGTTTACATTTAAAACTTCTAATGGAATCGATTACCGATCTTTTGTATTCGACTTTTTTACACCTTCCAATATAGGGAAATACAGGACACATGCTCTGAATAAACTAGCTTCTGCTACAGAGACATATATAATTGCTGAGAACTTTTTAACTGAAAATACTTTGCACTACACCAAACGCCTTGGAAGCCATCGGATAGAAGCCCTCTTAGGTCAAACCTATCAACAAGAAGAAAGGCAAAGAACAGATACCGATGCAATTGGTTTTGTAGATGATCGAATAAGAAATGTCTCCGGGGGAAGCGTTTTTGATGTTAGGTTCAATCGAACTAAATGGGCATTGATATCTTATTTAGGCCGCCTTTCATATGACTACAATTCTAAATATCTTTTTTCCTTTGCAATTCGTAGAGATGGCTCTTCAAGATTCGGTGATGACACCAAATGGGGCTGGTTTCCTTCCTTGTCCGCAGGTTGGCTTATTAGCAATGAATCTTTTTTCCCTAAAGGAAACAAAATTCTTGATTTTGCCAAATTGCGAGCCAGTTGGGGAAAAAATGGTAACAATCAAATAGGCAATTATAGTTCACAGGCGTTAATTGGCTCATATGATTATGTCTATGGCGAGAACGCTGCTCCTGGTTTTAGTACTAGTTCGGCGCCCAATCCAGATTTATCATGGGAAACAAATACGTCTTACAATATTGGACTAGATCTCGGATTCTTCAATCAAAAATTATCAATTTCTACAAACTACTACAACTCGAATACAACAGATCTTTTGTTAAATGTTCCGGTTCCTCAACAATCCGGATTTAATGAATCTCTTCAGAATATTGGAGAAATATTAAATAGAGGATTTGAATTCGAAATGTCTGCTTCAAACATTCATTTAGGAGCATTCACTGTTGGGATGCATGCAAATTTTTCAACGAATTATAACGAAGTACTAGCGTTAGGGAATGGTCAAGACCAAATTGTAGATGGAACGAATAGTGTTTTTGTTACCAAAGTAGGAGGTCCAATAGCTGAAATGTATGGATATCAGGTGGTTGGAGTATTTAAATCAGAGGAAGAAATCAATCGACACGCACATTTGGATGGAACCAATGTTGGAGATTATTGGCTGGCAGATGCCAATGGAGACGGACTTATAAACGATGATGATAAACTAGCATTTGGGACCTTTGCCCCAAGTTTCAACTATGCTTTCGGAGGAAATTTAACCTATCGTAATTTTGATTTTTCATTTTCCTTCGTAGGAGTAGAGGGAAGAAAAATATATGATAGAATGTTGCACACTTTTTTGGAATTTGGAGAAGGTTTTTCTTTACCAAGTCAAGAATATTTTGATCATAGATACCATCCTGAAAATAATCCAGAAGGTATATATGCGAGACCTAATACAAATTTTGCGTTATCTGCCTCTCGTCCCGAATCCAGGGCGTCTAATCTTTTTTTTAAGAATGCTGATTACTTGAGATTACAGGCTGTGCAGATTGGATACACTTTTAGCAAAAAACAGATAGAACAAATTGGTTTTGATTACATAAGAGTTTACTTAATGGGAAACAACCTTCTTACTTTAACCAATTTTAAAGGATTCAATCCAGATGCAACAAGATCTAGTGGAAGTCCTCTTAGAGCGGGTGATGCGAACTCAAACAATCCTGTTCCATGTAGTTTTGCTCTTGGTGTTAAATTTAATCTATAAATATTCATTATGAAAAGATATAAATATATTCTGTTGTTATTACTGGGTTATTGGTCATGTGTTTCATGTGAAGATAACTTGGATCAAAATTCTATAACAAATAAAAATGTAGACAATTATTATGAAACCGAACAGGAACTGGAATCAGCTGTAGATGCTGCCTATTCAGTACTTCAAAGAGCCAGTTTGTACGGATTATACCTACCTGCATTTGGCGATGTTTTGTCTGATAATTGTACCGAAGAAGTTGCAAACAATGATGGTGGCATATTTGGGCAATTGGATTTCTTTACGACTACTCCGAGCAATGGGGTAATTAGTGGTATTTGGCGAAATTCCTATATAGGTATACAATTTGTAAATACAGTTCTTAACAGGATAGAAGCGGTGGCGTTCAAAGATGAAGAAACGAAGTCAATTCGCTCAGGTGAAATGTTTTTTCTAAGAGCATTACATTATTTCAACTTGGTTCGTATTTATGGAGGGGTTCCTGTTGTTACAGAAGAAACAATTCTCCCATCGGATTATTTTGGTCAGACAAGAGACGAAGCTGAAACAGTCTATGCTTTAATTTTGAGTGATTTGGAAGCAGCCATTGTGCGGCTGCCTGAGGTGTCCAATTTAGAAGGAAAAGTCACCAAAGGGGCAGCACGAGCGTTGCTTGGAAAAGTTTATATGACTCTGGGTGATTTTGAAAATGCCAAGACAGAACTTCTGGCCGTGGTTGCATCCAATATGTATCAGCTACAAACTGAAATTGCAAATGTTTTTAGTCTCGATAACGAATATAATTCAGAAATTATATTTGCAGTTAAATTTCACTCAAATATACCAACAGGTGAAGGCTCAGATGCAGTAGTTCAATACAGCCCTTCTTCCAGGTCAGATGTCAGTGGAGGAAAAGGACACAACATCATAGAACTTTCATTATATAATTTATTCCCACCAAATGACAAACGCCTTGGTACTTATGCGACCATAGAAGGGAATAAAGCTTATAACCTCAAATGGAAACCTAATAATGAAACAGACGAAGATGATCCAAATGACGGAGGAAGCGATGTGGTTGTTATTCGCTATGCAGACATCCTGCTTTTATTGGCCGAATTGGAAGCACTGGATGGAAATTTAACAGAAGCAAAACAATTACTTAATCAAGTTAGGAACAGGGCTGGTTTGAGCAATTTTAATAGCAATAATCAAGCAGAAGTACTTGAGGCTATTGCTTTAGAGAGAAGATTAGAATTGGTTTGTGAAGGGCACAGATGGTTTGATTTAGTCCGAAGAAATGTTGCTATACCCACAATGAATAACTTTTTTATCTCAACAGGTCTAAATATTAGTATAGATGAACACAACCTTCTTATGCCAATTCCAAGAGATCAAATTAATGCAGATCCGGATGCTATGGAGCAGAATCCGGGATATTAGGAAATAAAACAAATGGCAATAATACAGAATAATAGTTAAAACAAAACACATGATACAACTCTATAAAATAATATTAATTGTATTTATTATTGTATGCTTTAGTGGCTGTAGTGAAGAAAAGACTTATGACATTCCTCTGACTCCAACCTTGCGGAGCGATTTTTCATTGGCACTTAAATTTGAAAGTGCATCTAATAATAAGATGGAAGACATATTCGAACTAGCACTTGGAGCAACTTGTGGAAATAGATTAGACGTGTTTGGGGTAGAACAGTTATCATACCCTAAAACAGAGTTACATGTCGGGATAGTTGCATTCGAAAATGTATTAAATGATCACTATTTGAGTACAGAATCCAGTAAAGGGATGAAAGAAGTTTTTGCAGATATTATAAAAAATCATTTTGTAGCCAATATAACCTATAGAAATACTGAGAAATTAGTTTATGAGGGCAATATTGAAGGCAGGACAGAGCAGAATGCACCCTTGGTTATTGGCTTTGAAGAAACAGATATTTCATGGATTTCCGAAGCGAGAAATGAGATCATTGGCAGACTCGAACAATACAACGTAGAATTTGGTACCAATTATGTTTTGAATACAGATACTAATGAACAGAACTTTGTGCCGCACGTAACTATTCTGCATACCGATACTATGAGAAATTCACGATTTTCTAACGACGAAAGGGATGATTTTATTACCAATTTTTGGAATTGTGGAATTACTAATGAGACCAAAGAACTGACATTGAGAATTCCGGATTGGGAATTTTATGAATAACCAACCTATAATATATAGAAAACATGGAACTGAATAAAAACAAAAAAACGTTTAGTATAACAATTCTCCTCTCTCTACTAATCGTAATTAATTCTTACAGTCAAAACCAAGAGGGAACAGATAAAGTAAATAAAAGTGAACAGTTGATAGCTAATTTGATGGATGCATCGAATGAGGAAGTTATTGTAATTGCCCATAGAGGAGATTGGAGAAATGCTCCTGAAAATTCTATTCAAGCCATACAAAACTGTATAAATATGGGCGTAGATATGGTTGAGATTGATGTACAAGCTACTAAAGATGGAAAATTGGTATTGATGCATGATAAAACGATTGATAGAACTACCAACGGTTCAGGTAAGGTTGCTGATTGGACTTTTGACGAATTACAAAGCCTCTGGTTGAAAGACGGATTAGGTCAACTCACTGCTCAGAAAATACCCAGTTTAAAAGAGGCGTTATTAACGGCAAAAGGGAACATATTGGTGAATCTTGATAAGAGCTATCCGATTTTTGAAAAATGTTACGAAATAATTCAAATGACCGGAACTGAAAAACAAGTAATCATCAAAGGGAAAAAGACGAGAGCACAGGTAGAAAAGGAATTTGGGAGTTATCTGGATAAAGTCCATTTTATGCCAGTAATTAAATTATCAAATCCGAAAGCTGCAGAAATTGTTAGTGAATATATGATTTCAAATCCGAATCCACCTGTGGCCTTTGAGTTTATTTTTAGAGATGATACCTACATCGATACAGTTAATTTTAAAGCAATAAGAGAAGCAGGATACGGTGTTTGGGTAAACTCTCTTTGGCCAAATTTGAATGGAGGGCATCATGATGAAAGTGCTGTATTCGATGACAAAATCTATCAATGGTATCTCGATAACCATATTGATATGATTCAAACTGATAGGCCACAATTATTGCTTAATTATTTAAGGAAAAAAGGAAAACATTTGTAAAAAAAAAAACGCTCGGGTTTTTAGAAAATTAAAATTGAAATAAGATGGAGAAAATAAAATCATTGATATTGTTGTTGTTATTAATTTTTCATAGTTGTCTGGAAAAGGATTCTGAAATACCTAATATCGTGCAATATGAAGATCCTGTAGTACTTCCTGATAATACAGAACCGGATGTAGTCAGAGATGATTCGGTTTTTTCAATTCTTGAAACTGACCATTTTGTAGAATTAAATGAATCTATAGAATTTGGTTCAGAATATGCTGATTCGGATGGAATGATTGTAGAATGGAATTGGGATTTTGGAGATGGGAATATTTCGACTGAGAAAAACCCAAGTCATGCTTACAGCTCGCCAGGGAAAAAAATAGTTCAATTAAACACACTGGATGTTGATGGATTGACTTTAGAATTCAAAGACTCCATTTATGCCGTGGATATTAAATGGGAATTTCCTGTAAACAACCGAATAAGATCGGTGTCTCCTGCAGTAGATGATGACGGGACCGTATATGTAGCTTTTGATGGTAAAAATCAAGGAGGTTTTTTTGATAATGTAGTTGCTATCAATTCAGACGGGAGTCAAAAATGGGTGTATACAACTGGAGACGTTGTTAGATCAACACCGGCAATAGGTAATGATGGAAACATTTATATAGCTTCTTATGATGATTTTTTACACGCAATAAATCCTGTTACAGGAGTTAGGGTCTGGTCTACAGATTTGGCACCGGCGAAAAATCCAAACCCCGTATATACCTCACCGGCAATTGCGAGTGATGGTACCATCTATATTGGAACCGCCAACGATACCGATAATTTTATTGCATTAAACCCTGACGGTACAATCAAATGGAACTTACCTATTGGTGATAATGTCGACAGTACACCAGTCATTGGAGGGAATGGAATTATATATTTTGCTGCCGATAATGGAAAGATTTATGCTGTAGAAGATACCGGAATAAGTGCTAACATCCTATGGGAAAGTACCTATGGCACGGATACATCTACAGCTTTAGCAATCGATGAATCTGGAACAGTTTATTTAGCAGGTCAAGACAAAAATAATAGTGCAAGTTTGGGGATAATAATTGCTTATAATAATGATGGTACGGTTAAATGGTCACATAGCACGATTGGTCCAATAACACAAGGAGGTATTGCCGTTGCTAATGACCACATTTATGTCGGTACCAAAAGCCCTGAGTTATTTTCTTTTACTATGGACGGGGAAATAGAATGGGTATATACAGATTTTGAAAATGTGATAGGAACCAATCCGGCTGTTGATGAAATGGGTAATATTTACGTAGGTGATGATAATGGAGATTTGAGTGTGCTTACAAAAGAAGGAATATTGACATTTAGAATAAATTTAGGAAACAAGGCTTGGTCGTCACCTACAATAGGTGAAGATGGTGTAGTATACTTTGGAGTCGATCAGGAGGGGAGTACTTCTGGAATATTTTATGCCCTAGAAACTGGTTTGACTCCATTTCCTTCTGGTTGGCCTATGAAGAGTAGAAATAGTAAACATCAAGGACGTTAAACTACAAGATGTTGTACGAATTAAAGTTTATTTTATGAATTGTTATTTGAACATTAGACATTTTTGGCCTCTGATTGGAATCTGCAATTTTTTATTTGCTCAGACTGAAGTTAATTTTAAAACTACAAGCGGAACCATATCAGAAATTTTGGGTAGTTATCAAATACCGCTTTCTATAGTTGGTGAAGATATGGGCTATCCTACAACAGTTGAGGTTCACTTGACTAGTGATAACGCAGAAGATATCAATAATTATCAAACACAGACGATAAGTTTTCCTACCCAATGAAGGAAGTGATCAAAACCTCACCATAACAATTACAAATGATGCTATCGTAGAAGTGAATCAATCTTTAAGATTTGAATTGAAGAATATTTCAGGAGGTAATAATGCCGTTTTAGGGGATAAAATTGTATTTGATTTAACCATTATTGATGATGAAATATTGCATCCTGGTGATGTAATTATAAACGAAATTATGTATGATCCGATGAGTTCTCCGGAACAAGAATGGATTGAATTAAAGAACACTACCGATGCTACGATCGATTTGGGAGGGTTTTATCTTACAGATGACGGCAACTACCCGGCAACAGGAGAAGGAGATTTTGTTGTTCCTGAGGGAATCGAATTGGATGCTGGGGGGTACATAGTATTCATGACTAATGGCATTCCCGATAGTAACAATGAAATTTCAAATACGCTTCTAATAGACGTAGAAACAGGAAGTCGAACTATAGGAATGGCATTGGGAAACGGATTAGACAATGTTGAGGCCCCTTCCACTATGAGAGACTTGTCATTGGCACTCAAATTTAATACTGTTTCTAATGACAAATTAAGAGATGTACTTGAACTGACACTGGGAGCATCATGTATGGATAGAAATGACATACTTAATGGAGAACAAACTTCGTATCCAAAAAATGAATTGCATGTCGGTATAATCCAAATAGAGAATGTATTAGAAGCACATTTATTAAGTACTTTAAATACGAAAGGGATGAAAGAAGTTTTTGCAGATATTATTGTAGATCATTTTATGTCAAATGTCAGTTATGATAATGTCGAAAGGCTCATATACGAGGAAAATGTTATAGGTAGAACTTATGAGTTTTCGCCGTTAGTTGTTCTTTTTGAAGAAAGTGACTTAGCATGGATTTATGAAGCAAGAGATGAAATAAATAGGAGGCTAGTACAATACAACGAAGAACTTGGAACTAATTATTCCTTGAGCGTTGATAGTGATCCTGAAAATTACATACCTCATGCAACCGTTTTGCATAGAGACACTATGGCTGATTTTCAGTTTTCGGATCAAGAAAAAAATGAATTTATCTCAAAATACTGGATGTGTGGAATCACAACTGAGACCAATGAATTAACTCTTAGAATTCCTGATTGGGAATTTTTTGAATAACAAAAGAATACTAAACTCATTACTGTCGACTTAATAAAATGGTATTTCTCTTTATTGGAAATTGACAATAGAATATGGCCCCATACTAAGGGAATGAAATAATTGCTAATGAAATTAAGATACTAATAAAAGTAAAAAGAATTAAATTTTAAAACTATAGAATTATGAAGAATTATTTACTCAAAAAGGTCTTTACCTTATTTGTTATTTTTATTGTATACCCGACTTTATTATTGGGTCAGACAACAGTTAATTTTAAAGAAACGGAGGCTACTATAAATGAGATTGATGGAACCTATTTGTTAGAACTCTCAATTGTGTTACCCGATGTAAATAATGACACAACAGTTGATGTAGCATTGTTTATTGGTAACGCTGAAGATATCAACAATTATAGTATGCAAACAGTAACCTTTCCAGCCAATGACGGAAGCGATCAAAGTATTACTTTGACAATAACAGATGATGCTATTATAGAAGTTAACCAATCCCTAAGATTCGAGCTAATAAATGTCTTAGGGGGAAACAGTGCAATTATTGGTCAGAATTCAACATTCGATTTATCAATTACTGATGACGAAATACTAAATACTGGCGATATAATTATTAATGAAATTATGTATGATCCGGCGAGTTCTCCGGAAGAAGAATGGATTGAATTAAAAAATATTACTGAAGCAACGATAGATATAGGAGGTTTTTATATCACTGATGACGATGTATACCCGGCAGCAGGAGAAGGTGATTTTGTAATTCCGTCAAATACAGAATTGGGTGCGGGAGACTATTTAGTAGTAATGACAAGTAACAGACCTGACAATGCCAAAGATATCCCAAACGAGTTACTTATTGATGCAAGTACAGGTTTTCAGTCGGGAGGATTGGGGTCTTTGGCTAACAGTGGAGACAATATTGCTCTGTATTCAAATGCAGATGGCTCAGGTATTCTCATTGATGGTTCTTTGACTATCTATTATACAGATGCTGCATCAAATGGAGGTTCCATTGAAAGAAATGTAAGTGGTAATTATCAAGATCAGTGGCAGGCTTCAATCTACCCATATAATGGTTCTTCAGTGTTTTACGGTACACCAGGTTTTGAAAATTCAAATGTGGCAGGAACCTATGTCAACTTTAAAGATACTGATGTAACTATAAATGAAGCCGATGGAACTTATGCAATAGAGCTTTCCATTGTGTCCCCCGATACGAACAATGACACTACAGTTGATGTAGTATTGTCTAGTGGTAATGCCGAAGACATCAACAATTATACTGCGCAAACAGTAACCTTTCCGGCTAACGACGGAAGTAATCAAAGTGTTATTTTGACACTAACAAATGACGACATTGTAGAAGTAAATCAATTCCTAAGATTTGAATTGACCAATGTGACTGGAGGAAATAATGCCATTTTTGGACATAAAAAAGTATTTGATTTAACAGTTACTGATGATGAAACACTTAATATGGGTGATATAATTATTAATGAAATTATGTATGATCCGGCGAGTTCTCCTGAAGAAGAATGGATTGAATTAAAAAATACTACTGAAGCAACGATAGATATAGGAGGTTTTTATATCACCGATGACGAAGTATATCCGGCAGAAGGAGAAGGTGATTTTGTGATTCCGTCAAATACAGAATTGGGTGCGGGAGAGTATTTAGTAGTAATGACAAGTAACAGACCTGACAATGCCGACGATATCCTAAACGAGTTACTTATTGATGCAAGTACAGGTTTTCAGTCGGGAGGATTGGGGTCTTTGGCTAACAGTGGAGACAATATTGCTCTGTATTCAAATGCAGATGGCTCAGGTATTCTCATTGATGGTTCTTTGACTATCTATTATACAGATGCTGCATTAAATGGAGGTTCCATTGAAAGAAATGTAAGTGGTAATTATCAAGATGAGTGGCAGGCTTCAACCCTATCAAATGACGGTTCATCAGTGTTTTTTGGCACCCCTGGATTTGAGAATTCAACAACATTAACAGCAGGGGATTCCGTAGAAAATAATATTTCAAAGTTGGTGCATCCAAACCCAACCACTGGATCTGTAACTATTAATATTGCACCAAGCCAGGTATCAAAATTAACGTTATTAGATTTTACCGGAAGGGTGCTTATGAGCGTTCAAAACCAAAACACAATAAATATTTCTCAATATGAAGTAGGGAGTTATCTATTAAAGATTGAATGTCTTGATTATACGATAGTTAGGAGTGTTGTTAAAATATAATTGAACAAAGGAATTTAACAAAAGAAGAATTCATAAATGTTTTTGAATCTATAATGTAATTTAAATGATTAAAAGAATAGGATTAGTCGGATTGTTGGTCATATGTTCATGTAAACCAAAACAAGAAGAAGAGGTGAATGTACGCCCTAAATTAATCATTGGTGTTGTTATTGATCAAATGCGGGCAGAATATCTGTACCGTTTTGAAAATAATTATTCTGATGATGGTTTCAAGCGTTTAATGAGTGAAGGGTTTCATGTAAAGAACGCACACTATAATTATTTACCAACTGCCACAGGTCCTGGACATAGTTCCATCTATACAGGGACCACACCTGCCAATCATGGTATAGTAGCAAATGAATGGTACGATAATAAATTAGAAAGAGTTGTGTATTGTGCTGAAGACAGTATGGTGTTTCTTGCGGATAAATTTAAGATGTACAAAAAAGTAAGTTCATTTTCAAGATCACCAAAAAAATTACAGGTAACAACCATAACAGACGAGCTAAAATTATTTTCAAACGGGCGTTCAAAAGTAATAGGTGTATCTTTAAAGGATAGAGGGGCTATATTTCCTGCGGGGCATTTAGCCGATGCTGCATACTGGTATAACGGTCTAAACGGAAAGTTTGTAACCAGTACTTATTATAAAGAAAAGTTACCCTTATGGTTACAAGAGTTTAATAACAAAAAAATTCCGGATTCATTGTTGGGTTTAACCTGGGATACATTGCTGCCGATTCAAGAATACACGAACAGTGAACCGGATAATGCCCCGTTTGAAAAACGTTTTATAGGAAGGAAAAATAACACGTTTCCATATGATTTAAAAAAAATAAGCGAAAAGAATGAAGGACATGGTTTATTGATGGAAGTGCCACAAGGAAATACACTATTGACAGAATTGGTAAAAGCTGCAGTAGTTGGAGAACAGTTAGGAAAAGGAGTTGAAACTGATTTTTTAACGATAAGTTATTCTAGTACTGATTATATTGGTCATCATTTTGGAATTCGTTCCAAAGAACTGGAAGATACTTATGTACGTATGGACAGAGAAATAGAAACGCTACTGAATTCTTTAGATAAAGAAGTAGGAAAAGGAAATTACACCTTGTTTTTAACAGCAGATCATGGTGGTAGTGATCATCCACCGTTTCTGGTATCAAAGAAATTGCCGGGGAAATTTTATGACCCACAAGAAATAAAAAGAAAACTCAATAATTATTTATTTGAAAAATTTGGAGTCAAACAACTTATCTCTTTTATGGATAAAACGCAAATTTATATAGCGGATAATGACCTCTCAAAAGAGAAATTATATAATGAAATAATTGCCTATTTACATACTGTGGAAGGCATTCAGGAAGTCTTTGCACCAACACTTAAAACACAGGCATTGAGTAACAGTACACTAAGTGATTTTATTAAGAATAGCTACCATTCAGATGAGTCGGGAGCTATACTTTATCATATGACTCCTGGATTCATGGAACAGCGAATGTATGGAACAACACACGGCAATGCATCTACAGGTGACACACATGTACCTTTATTATGGTATGGTGCAAAAATTCCAAAAGGTTCCATTGTAAAAAGAATAAATATTACTCAGATAGTTCCTTCCTTATCTTTTCTGTTTAACATTCCATTGCCCAATAGATCGGATAGAACTCCGATAGAGGAATTATTTCAAGATTGATGGATATTTTCGGACTAAATAAAAATTATTGATTTGCATAAAAAGTGCATCTAAATTTAATAAATCCAATATCTTTAATGAAACTGTCTCAAAACGGAGGCAAGTTTTTTTACTGATAATCAGGTGCAAGAACGCAAGCTCAAACCTTATTATCAACCACAGAATTAGTTTTTCCATATGGTATAGAAGAACTTATTGCGGATGAGCACCGATTGGCAAAACCAAACAACAGACATTGTACCGCTATTGGATGCTGTATTGGAATCGATTCCAGAATCACCATATAACGAAGGAACGCCTCAAATGCAAATTACTTCTTTAGACTTTTCTTCATTTACAGGGAGAATTGCCATAGGACGTATTTTCCGTGGAGATCTTGAGGTAGGGAAAGACTATATGCTTTGTAAAGCAGATGGCACGACTAAAAAAGTGAGAATAAAAGAATTACACGTATTTGAAGGAATGGGGAAAGCCCAGGTAGATAAAGTACGTTGTGGAGATATTTGTGCAATAACAGGAATTGATGGTTTTGAAATAGGAGATACTATTGCAGACCTTGAAAATCCTGAAGCTTTGCCAAGAACAGAAATCGACCAACCTACAATGAGTATGTTGTTTACGATTAACAATTCTCCTTTCTTTGGTAAAGAAGGAAAATTTGTTACTTCTCGTCACTTACGTGACAGATTGTTTAAGGAATTGGAAAAGAATTTGGCACTACGTGTTGAAACTACTGATTCTGAAGATAAATTTAATGTATTCGGACGTGGGGTTCTGCATTTGTCTGTATTGATTGAAACCATGCGTCGTGAAGGCTATGAGCTTCAAGTTGGTCGTCCACAAGTGATTTTTAGAGAAATTGACGGTAAAAAATGTGAACCTTTTGAAACATTGGTGATTGATGTACCGGAAGATGTGGCTTCAAAAGCTGTGAACTTAGTATCCTTGCGTAAAGGAGATTTAATGGTGATGGAACCTAAAGGAGACTTACAGCATTTAGAGTTCAACATTCCTTCTAGAGGATTGATTGGATTGAGAAATAAAATTTTAACGGCAACTGCTGGTCAGGCAATTGTAAATCACAGATTTAGTGAATATGCTCCTTACAAAGGAGACTTTAGTGAAGAAGAGAAGGGAGCTATTGTTTCTGCAGCGGCAGGTAAAGCAACTGCTTATGCTTTAGACCGTTTACAAGACCGTGGAAAATTCTTTATCGATATCAATGAAGAAATTTATATAGGTCAAGTAATTGGTGAAAACAGCAAGGCAGAAGATATGTCTGTAAACCTTATCAAAGGAAAGCAATTGACAAATATGAGAAAATCAGGAACAGATGATGCGATGAAGATTGCGCCAAAAATTGATTTCTCCTTGGAAGAATGTATGGAATACATCCGAGTAGATGAATACTTAGAGGTAACACCAGAAAGTTTAAGAATGCGTAAAATTACCTTTAAGGGATAATTTCGCTATTACATCCTAAAAAAATCCATACATATATCGTGTATGGATTTTTTTTGAAGTCAATTCATTACTTAGGCGAAAGGTTAATCATTTTGGGCTCTTTCAATACTGGATTCGGGAAGCGATTTTTTTGCTTTGGCTCCCAATTTTTTGATTTTTTCTACACTGGTCACAAGATTTCCTTTACCATCGTGGAGCTTATTCATAGCCGCACTGTAATCTTTTTTTGTATCGTCCATCTTCCTACCAATTTTCAGTAAGTCGTTATACAAACCTTCAAATTTATCGTACAGCGCTCCGGCTTGTCTTGCAATTTCCAGCGCATTACGTTGTTGCTTCTCGTTTTGCCACATACTATCGATGGTTCTCAAGGTAGCAAGTAAAGTGGATGGCGTAACGATGACAATATTCTTAACAAAGGCCGTATTGTACAATTGGTTGTCTCTTTCTAAAGCCACTGCAAATGCAGGTTCTATAGGAATGAAAAGTAAGACAAAATCGGGAGATTCAATTTGATGTAAGTCTTCATATTTCTTAGCACTTAACTGTTCTACATGACGTTTTAAAGAATCCACATGTTCTTTTAGAAACTTCATCTTTTCATTCTCTTCTTCGCTATTCACGTATTGCTCATAAGCAGTTAAAGAAACCTTAGAGTCAATCACCATTTTTCTATTATCGGGAAGGTTGATAATAACATCTGGTCGCAAACGTGTTTTTCCCTCTTCTTCAGTAGCAAAACTTTTCTCCAGATCATATTCCCGCCCCTTTTCCAAACCGGATTTTTCCAAAACACGTTCTAAGATTAGTTCTCCCCAATTTCCTTGCACTTTAGAATCTCCTTTCAAAGCTTTGGTGAGGTTGATGGCTTCTTGGCTCATTTTCAGATTCAATTTTTCCAAGCCTTCTATTTGTTGTTTAAGTGCTGCATTTCTATCGATACTTTCCTTATTAGTATCCTCCACTTTTTTTTCAAAGTTTTGAATTTTCTCTTTTAAAGGATTCAATATCTCATTGATACTTTCTTTGTTTTGGACTTTGAATTTGGTCGATTTTTCATCGAGAATTTTATTCGCCAGATTTTCAAACTCTTTGCTGAATTTATCTTGAAGTTTTTCAACTTCACTTTTGTTCTCTTTTAGTTTCTGAGAACTGTGCTGAAGTGCTGCTTCCAATTTTGCTATAGCAATGGAAAGGTCGTTGTTTGTTGTTCGCAACGCTTCAATATCTTTGTTTTTGGAAATCCTGAGTTCCTCTTGTTTGTCAACGAGTTGTTTGATGGTGTTTTCTGTTTGCTCTTTTTCTATTTCAACACGAGCGGTGTAGTCAGTAAACTTTTGTATGGATAGCTTATTTTTCTCTTCAAGCGCAGAAAGCGATTTTTCAAATGTTAACTTCGACTGAAGCCTGCCTATAAAATATCCAATCCCTAGGGATAAAAGCACAGCAATGAAAACAAAAACAGTAGTTAGCATATTTTTTAGATAATTTGAATTGAAGAAAAGTCCATTCTTTACAAATTTAGAAGATTAAAATTGAATTTATAACAATCCACTTTTTTTTTGTCATTCTTTTTTTGAAAACATTGTATTAGGCGCTGTTTGTGACCTTTCTGTGTTGTAAAATAGATTCAATTACTTATGCATTCATAGTGCAATCTCATCGAAAACACTTGTGTATACATGTTTATAATTCTGTTTTGTGAATGTTTTTTAGCGTTTTGTTGTTACCTTTATGTTATTCATTGTCTTATTCTAAGACAGTTTGTTTTTTACAGGTTAGTACTAGTTTTGATAAAAAGCTCGAAAACCAGCCTAATTCACCACCCGCATATTGTTGTATATTCATTGCTATTGAAGAAAATTATATGTTCGTTCTTTGTTCTATATAACGACTGTTAAGTTATGTTGATATAACATAGTTGTTTAGTGTTTTGGTGTGAATAGATTTCTTTTCTTTGAAGAATATGGGATATAGGCATATAATGACAAAGTTTAAAAGATGGTTATTAATGTTTAGTAATTGTATTTGATATGGTAAGAATTTTATGGAGGAGTATTAATGCGATAGTTCCTGTTTATAAATGGCTTGTATTACAACGGAATGAAAAAGCATTGAGTATTCCCAAACAAACGGTATTTGGGTATATTGACCGAATGGCGCTATATTTAAAATTAAAAGAGTGTATTGAAAGGGAAGAGCTGTTTTTAAATAAAGAACTTAGCCTTTCTTTTCTGTCAAAAAAGTTACATACAAATTCTAATTATTTGTCCAAAGCTGTGAATACAATTGGGAATAAATCATTTATTGATTTTATTAACTATTATAGAATTGAATATTCAAAAACAATGTTATCCGATGATCATTATTCAAAATATACAATTCAAACCATATCTGAAAAGTCGGGATTTCATTCTACTTCAGCATTTTATAATGCTTTTAGAAAGCATACCACTGTGTCACCAAGTGTATATGCCAAGATGCACAAGAACAGCTAAGAACGCATACTTAATTTAAAATCGGATCTTTAGATTCGGTATATGTCGAAAAAGCTAATGACCAAATCAAAACTACCCTTCGAATGTGGTTAATTCAAAAGGAAAGAAGACTTTTATCTATTTTATCAACAGTTTTTAAGGCTTTTAAAAAAGAAATTTCGATTGCTCTTGGCGAGTTTGTAAGAACCAAGAATCTTTGATCTTCAACAAGGTGTCCTATTTACTTGGGAGTTGCTGGCAGCTTTGCACCTATGTTTCCTCGGTTTTTCCTTCGATTATAGGAATTGTGTTTGAATTTAGAGCTTGTAAATAGTACTGACGGAGTACTATAATACTTAAAATAATGTTTTAAGTATTCATAAATTATTACAAGTTTATTGTTGTATATACATGTTTATAATAGCAATAACTATTGCTTATATACAAACATATGTGTATTTTTAGCCTTTCTACGTGTGCGAACACGGATAGTAGATTTTCAATTAAATACTGTGTGGGCGTATTTCACTAATAAAAAACATTGAAAAGATTAAATAGGAAGGTATCAGACGAGAAATGGTCTAAAAGAGGTTTTGTGTTGTAGGTGGTTGTCAATAGTTTATTAAGTTTTGATAACCAGAATTCTCCCCCAGTTTACACAAAAAGATATGCTATTCTTAGCGCTGTGCCCTTTCATTTTTTATGCTATTCAGTAAAAATTAATTTCAAAAGGAGAAATTTATATGAAAGGATTGCTGTATTTATATTTTTTGATAACAGTAGACAGTTATGCGAACTTTAGTGATGCTACATTTTATTTTTTTGAGCCTGTTCAAAAAAGAACAATAAAAGGGGTGGTCGTAGACGATGAAGAGATTCCTTTGCCTGGTGCAACTGTTCTGGTAAAAGGGACGAAGCATGGGGTAACTACCGACTTTGATGGGAAATTTTTATTGAAAATTGACGCGTCAAGCAAAGTGCTAGTTGTCTCTTACATTGGTTATGAATTGCAAGAAGTGGAAATTTCTGAGCAAGCAGATGTATATGTGAAACTTGTACGAAAATTGAACGTATTAAATGAAGTTGTAATCGATGTCGGCTATAAATCTCAGATAAAAGAAAATATAACAAGCGCTGTGGCAACGATTAGTGGTGCGGAGATTGAAAAGAGAGCCGTTACTCAAAGTTCTCAGGTACTGCAAGGAATGGCGGCGGGTGTATTTGTCAACGGTTATTCTGGAGAGCCGGGAAACGATAGTGCTGAAATACAAATCAGAGGTCTTGGCTTGAACTATAGTGGCCCGCTCGTGCTTGTCGATGGAATAGAGTCTAACATCAACGATGTAGAACCCAATAACATCCAATCTATTTCTGTATTGAAGGATGCAGCCTCGACCGCTATATATGGTACAAGAGGAGCAGATGGGGTTATTCTTATCACAACCAAAAGTGGAAGTTATCAAGAGAAAACCAAAACTTCATACGATGGTTATTATGGAATTAGTAATCCTACAGTGATTCCTCAATTGGTATGGGATAACAGACGATACCTTGAGTTGTATAGAGAGGCGGCCCTCAATTCCAATCTAAACCCAGATGTTACTTACTTCGATATCAATAGGTACGACGAGCTACCGGCGACCAATTGGATGGATGTAGTAATCAAAGGAAACGCTTCTGTGACGAAGCACAATTTGAGTTTTAGAGGAGGAGGTAAGAATACAAAATATTATGTGTCCACAAATTATTTACATCAAAATGGCTACTTAATCGACGAGACCTATTTTAAAAGACTTTCAAATCGAATCAATTTAAAAACAAAACTCTCCAAAAAGCTCTCATTTTCAGCAAATATGGCATATACAAAAGAGAAAATTGAATTAGAACCTAAGTATGGAACAACTAAAGCCAGATCTACACAAGATATTGGAGGCACAATTTGGTCGGGTGGGTTTGTAAATCACCCAAACGTACCCGTATATGATTCACAAGGGAGGTACGGCTCTTTAGAAGATGCATTAGGAATAATTAGAAGCAGACCTAACCCGGTTGCCGTTGCAGAAAACGAACTTTCCTTGGTCGATAGAGATGTGCTTAGAGGAAAGTGGACCTTGAGCTATGAACCTTTTACGAATCTAATATTTTCTGCAAATGTGGGGCTCGACTATAATAATAGCACCACACATACCTCAAAAAATGAATACAACATCTACGATCCCGTATCAGGTGAAGTAGAGGCTATTCACAACCGCGGTCATTTCGCAATGCAAGAAATCTTTAGAGAATTTACAACAACTTTTTGGATACAGTCCGACTATAAATTCAGTTTTGCGAACCATAATTTCGACATATTGCTCGGATTGAATGGAGAGCATGAAGATAGGTGGACTCAAAATGTTAGAGAAACAGAATTTTCGGTAGCAGAAAGCGTTGTTATTGATTTAGGAGCAGAACAAGATTATTTTTCACAACGACGTACAGAATCTGCGATAAATTCCGCTTTCAGCCGCTTGAGTTACAATTACAAAAAGCGCTATTTGTTCGAGGTGAACTATAGGATTGATGGCTCCTCTCGTTTCGGAAAAAACAGCCGATGGGCAACATTTCCCGCCATTTCTGCGGGTTGGATGGTGTCGAATGAATCCTTTCTTAAAAACAATAAAATTGTGTCCTTTGCAAAACTGAGGGCTTCTTGGGGAATTGTGGGGAAGCAGAGTTCCAATCGGTTTCCGTTTATCTCTACCTTGAGTCTTAGCCAATCCTTTAACGATGCTCCCGGTGTTGGAATTTCGAGATACGGAAACCCAAGTATCGAATGGATGGAGGCGACTACAAAAGACGTAGGATTGGAATTGGGGTTTTTTAGAAATCGCCTGTCTGTCGAGATCGATTATTTTGATAAAATAACAGACAATATCATTGCAAAATTAAATGCACCAAACACCTCGGGAACCGGAAATAGTACCTATTTGGCAAATGCCGCTTCCGTTCGAAATAGTGGACTGGAGTTCTTGGTAAATTTCCGAACTAAAATAGGAGCGGTCAAGTTTGCGATGAGCGGAAATTTTACATCTCTAGAAAATGAGGTCATCACCATAGATCCAAACCTGTCTGATATCGACGACAAGATTGTGCGCTCAGAAACCACCGATGATAACGATTATATTATTCGGGGTGTTTCTATGAACGCCATTTGGGGTCATAAACAGGACGGTATCTTCCAAGAAGATGACTTTGTGGATGTGGCTTCAGGAGAATTGGTAGCGGGTATTCCGGACCATTCTTTTATAGGTTCTCCCAGACCGGGTGATTTTAAATATACAGATCAAAACGGAGACGGAAGAATAACCAAAGAAGACCAAACAGTGATTGGAAATAGACATCCGAAGTATTATTACGGAGGTTCCATTAGCCTGAGCTATAAAGGATTTCAGTTATCAGGTTTGCTACAAGGTATGGGAAAAGCAGATGTTTTCATCAGTAGGTCCTATGGGCCTTTTCCCTATGCCGGAATTCGTGAATTTTGGGAAGAAAATAGATGGACATCGGAAAACCCGAGCAATGAGCACCCTCGCTTATGGCTGGATAGATACGGATACAATGCACAAAGTATTTATGGAGAAGATAAAGTATTGGACTATTGGGTACATGATCGATCGTATTTGAGGTTGAAAAATGTACGACTCGCCTATAGTTTCCCTAAAAAACTAACAAAAAAAATGCAATTGAGCAAACTCATGATTTATGCTAGCGGACAAAACCTTTGGACAAAGACAAATTTACTGGATCTAGATCCGGAGCGCTATGCAAGAGAGTCACATGCAGACAATGCATTGCCACAGAATAAAACATATTTAGTAGGTATTAAAGTTTCTTTATGAGTAGTAACAATAACATAGCAAACATTTGCAGACAAATCCTGTTGCATTACTGCTGGTTAGGACTTTGTTTAGTGTCTTGTGATTTAGAAATAGAACCTGAACAAACCGTAACACCGGAAGAGTTTTTCAGTACATCTAAGAATTTGCATCCGGCGCTAATGGGGGTGTATGATGCATGCCAAGACATGTTCGATCATATCATGTTGTTGGATGCCATCTCAGACAATGCAACCGCTACGATTGAAGAACCGGATTATCATTGGTTTGGACAAGGAACACTAAATTCGGTGACAGGAATTATAGAAACAGAATACGCCAACTGTTTTTCGGTCATTCAACGATCAAACTTACTATTGGACAATATGGATGCTCCCGACGAACCCGAAAGTCCCACTGCTGAAGAAAAATTACATATAGAAGCAGAAGCAAAAGTATTGAGAGCAATTGCCTATATGCGCCTTGTCTATTTGTTTGGAGATGTACCGCTGATGGAGAGACCGCATACACGAGAAGAAATTTTGGCGTTGACAAGAACACCAATAAGTGAGGTTATTGCCTTTATAAAAGAAAATTTAGCAGAAGCTATATCAATACTTGAAGTTGCCCCTCTAGGAGAAGGAAGACTTACCAAATTAGCTGCGTTGGGTTTCTTGGCACGATTACAACTCTATGAAGCAAGACTCGGAAACATCGAATGGTCAGAAGCTAAATTGGCTATAGAACTGGCAGAGTGGTCTGCACGACAGGGAAATAAAGGATTATTCTCTGTAGGTGACGGAACCGATGGGTTGGCAAATTACGAACAACAATTTTTTCAAACGAATGAAGACAATATAGAGGTTATTTGGAGTGTTAAATATCAATTGGGTGATAAAGCCAGAAACCCTCATGATTCCTATTACGCAAATGAAAACGAATTGGTAATGTCGGTACTTCCCGAACTAGTAGCTGCTTTTTATACAATTGATGGACTGCCTATTACAGACACGAACTCGATATATGACCCCTCCAACCCCTATGATAACAGAGACCCAAGGTTGGAAGCAACGGTCATAGTTCCTGGAGCTTCCTATTCAAATGGCTCCAAACGAGGAACGCTACGTGAGGGACACAATTCTTTTAGTGATACTGACTTTTTCTTGAGAAAATATATTGAACTCGAACGAAAAACAGAGGTAAATGAAGGAACCATAGACGCTATAGTGATGCGCTATGCCGAGTTATTATTAATGCTTGCCGAAGCTGAAAATGAGGTAAATGGCCCAACACGAATTGCACAAAATGCAATCAATTCAGTGAGAAGCAGAGTAGCGATGCCTTTCGTAGCCTCAGACATTACAAAAGAAGAATTCCGGACGGAAGTCATACATGAAAGACGCGTTGAATTGGCTTTTGAAGAACAGCGATGGTTCGATTTAATCACCTTAGGACTTGCAGAAGAAAAAATTGACGGTATTGAAAATGATTTGATCTTGAACCGTGATTTCGTTCCGGAGAAATCCGAACTATTTATGATTCCTCAATTTGACATCAGTTTGATTTCCGGTTTTACACAAAACCCGGGGTATTAACCCCATAACAACTATAAAATATAAGACAATAAGTAGGGAAATGAACAAAATAATTAACATAAAAAATGGCAGTTTTTTCTTTAGGAAGCTAAAACGAAATTATACTTTGGTATTGAGTCTAATAGCTGTGCTATGGATCTTGTTTTCATGTGAAGATGATAATTCTGCGATTACTATTTGGCCTAAAAGTACCGTTCCTAAAGTTGAGTTTACAATGTCTCCAAATCCGGCAAGAGTAGGGGAAAGTATCTCTTTTGTAGATACTTCTGTAGTAGAAGAAGGTGAAATTGTAACATGGAATTGGGATTTTGGAAACGATGTTTTATCCCAAGAGCAACAGCCAATCCAAAGTTTTTCAAATGCAGGAACTTATGAGGTATCGCTTACTGTTACAACCGATTTAGCAGTTTCCGAGACGCTTACCCAAGAGCTTGTAGTAGAAGAAGTAGTCGGGGGAATTGAAATAGAAATTGAAACTGAGGTATTTCAAAACAATGAATTGGAAAACGGCTTTTATTATGGTGAAGTATTTACTGATTCCATTCTCTTTAAAGGCATGGAAGTAAATTTTGCTTTGTTGGATATCAATCCTGTGGGAACAACGTATTTATGGGACTTTGGAGATGGTACTACAACCTCGATTCCAACGCCTAATCATATCTATACTCAAGACGGACAAACCTTTGAGGTAACAGTAAGCGCCGTTGAAAGTGATGGATTTGAAACCACTTTTTCGAAGAAAATTTACATACCAGGTATACTGTGGAGTTTTGTTGGCGGGAAACAAGAATTGGCATCGCCGACTCTAGACAATGAAGGAAATATTTACCTGGGAGGCAGAGATGGAATCGTTTATAAAATTGATCATGAAAACGGTCAAAAAATATGGGAGTTTAATGCTATGGACGACGTAAGAAGTAGTATTGCGTTGAGTTTGGATGAAAGTACATTGTACTTTGGTTCCTTTGCCGATACATTTTTTGCCATAGATGCAACCTCCGGAACTGAACTTTGGGATTATGAAGTAGGAGATCGTATTGATAGATCAAGCCCCGCAATAGATTATGATGGAAGCATTTATTTTGGATGTCAAGACGGTTTCTTCAGAAAATTGGATGCTTCGGGAAATCTATTGTGGGAAATAGCAGTACAAGATCAAAAAATTGAAGCGTCTCCTTTGGTGTATATGAATAAGGTATTTATTGCTATGGGGAATGAGATTCTTGCCCTAAATACCGCTTCAGGAAATCGTGAGTGGAGTTATCAAATTGCCAGTTCAAACACCGCTGATTATCTAGGTCATTTTGCAATCAGCGCAACAGGAGTTCTTTTTGCTGGTGGGCAAGATACCGACATAGATGAAGGTTATGTATTTGCCCTTTCTAGTGAAGATGGACAAGAACTCTGGAGAACTACATTGCCTGCCGAGGTGGCAAGTAACTCACCGCTGTTAAGTCCCGACGAATCCGTTCTGTTTATTTCTACAGAGGATGGTGACGGATCAGAAATGGGCCTATTATGCTTTTGATGCACACAGTGGTACGCAGCTTTGGAAAACTGGAGACGGCTCCAATAGCATTGATTTTGAAGACGATTTAAAGCTCTCGGGAACTTTAGGAGCTACCGGTACTCTCTATGTCGGAGACGCAGGCAACTATTTTTACCTAATAGACGCAGCGACAGGTGATGTTATGTTAAAATTTTCGGTTACCGATGGAGATTACTCCAGTTCTCTTGCTATTGGAGAAGATGGTACCCTGTACCTGCCAAACAAAGTAAATAATGACGAAGCCGAAGGTTCTGTATTTGCCATAAATATTTTTGGAGAACTAGAAAGTTTACCAATCACAGGATGGCCTGTAGATGGAGGAAATCATAAAAATAGAAATTGATGAATGCAAAAACTTAAAAGCACTTTCTAAAACTGTTTTTGAGCACATTGATATAATAATGAATAAAACTAAAATTAAACCCACAAATGAAAAAAATTATTTATGCTTTTTTGATCGTTACTATAACGAACATTGGACACTCGAACTCCCAAAATACTCGAAAAAAAATATCGATAAACAATGGTTGGTACTTTTTAGATCATAGTTTAGATCGCGGAGACGCTTACCACGAAGATTTTGTGCAATTTGCAAAAAAAATCAACTTGCCTCATTCCAGCAATATCACAGATGTCTATGACAATGTGAAAAGCTATACACGTGGCACCATGTTGTATCAAAAGAAGCTACAACTCTCCAAATCAGATTTGAAAGGAAAACGTGCATACCTCTATTTTGAAGGCGTTTTTCAGGTGGCCGATATCTATGTGAATCGGAACGTTGTAGGAAGGCATGAAGGAGGCTATACAGCATTTGGATATGACATAACCAATATGCTAACATCCAAAGACGAACAAATTATAGCCGTACAAGTCAACAGTGCACAGGACCCCTATATTGCGCCATTATCTATAGGATATGCTTTGCACGGAGGAATTTACAGAGATGTTTGGCTAGTGATTACAGACGAAGTGCATTTCGACTTTTCTGAGTATGGAGACAAAGGGATTAAGATTCGTACACCCAAAGTTTCTAAAAACAGCTCAGTGGCACAGCTTTTAGGAAACATTATAAATGACGCCAAAGAAACAAAACAAATAGAGGTGGTAACTGTTATTCACGATGACAGCGGTAAAGAAATAGCCACAAAAAAATCGAGCCATCGCATAGCGCCAAACCAAACCTTGGCCTATGAACATATACTGGAAATCGCTAAAACCAAATTGTGGAGTCCGGACGAACCTTATCTCTATTCTGTAAGCTCACAAATAATTGTAGACGGGAAAGAAATTGATGAACTAAAGAATAATTTAGGATTTAGATGGTATTCCTTTGATCCTAACAAAGGATTTAGTTTGAATGGGGAACCATTGAAAATAAAAGGAACCAATCGTCATCAAGATTATAAAAGTTTGGGAGCAGCCTTAAGTCGTTCAGAACATGAGCGCGATTTAAAGATTATCAAAGAAATGGGCTGTAATTTTCTAAGACTTGCCCATTACCCACAAGATCCGGACGTATTAGATTTGGCCGATGAATTGGGCTTGTTAATTTGGGAAGAAGTTCCTGTGGTAAACTGCATGACAATTCACCCTAGGTTTTATGACAATTCAGTACGCATGATTAAAGAAATGATTGGTCAACACTACAATCATCCTTCAGTAATTATGTGGGGATCTATGAATGAAATTTTTCTGAACAATCCAATACGCGGTAAAAATAGAGAAGATGAGTTTGAGAAATATGGACAGGAGGTAGCACGTTTTGCGAAGAAATTTGACAGTGTTATTCGAGCAGAAGACCCCTCGAGATATACCACAATGGCAGTACACAAATCTGAGCGATACAAGCATTTTGGTGTAGATGATATTCCACAAGTGTTAGGTATAAACCGTTATCACGGCTGGTATTGGGATGTTTTTAGCGATTTATCAAAACAACTAAATATACTGCATAAAGAAGATCCTAATCACGTGTTTTTATTGAGCGAATACGGTGCAGGTGCCGATATTCGATTGAATTCTTCCACACCTAAAACTTTTGACTTTACAGGGCAGTATCAACGCCTTTTTCACGAATCGCACTTGCAACAAATTAATGAGCTTCCTTATTTGAGCGGAGGAGCCATTTGGAATCAGTTTGATTTTTCCAATCCGCATACCGGAGGTTCAGATCCACATGTAAACCAGAAAGGTGTTTTTACTTGGGACCGAAAACCTAAAGACGTGTATTACTTCTATAAGGCCAATTGGAACTCAGAACCTATGATATATATCGCCGAGAAAAACTGGCCCATTCGCGCCACAGTGGCGGCAAAAGAATCCTATGAAATAACTGTGTATTCGAACCTATTAGAAGTGGATTTGTACGTAAATGGAAAGCGATTAAAAACCAAAACACCAAACGAAATCAAAAAACTCAGCTGGAATACAAATTTGAAACCGGGAAGCAACACCATAAGAGCGGTTGGTAAAGCAAACGGAGAACTTTTAGAAGACCAATTTGAAATTGTACTAGTACGCCCGGAAAAAACGAATGGATTTCAATTGCGCATTAATGTAGGATCCAACGCGCAATACCTAGATAAAGACAAAAACCCATGGGTTCAGGATACTGAATTCAACGGTGTTTATGGCTATATAACCGGCGCGCCAACACAATCCAAAAGATCCGATGTGATTCGAGGAACCAAAGATGCACCTATCTATTACTCGTATTTGAAGAATATTGAAAAGTACAAAGTAAAAGTGCCCAACGGGAGGTACAGGGTAAAGCTACACTTTATTGAATTTCGAAAAAAAGAAACGGGAAAACGCGTGTTTGACCTCTCCATAAATAATGAAACTGTATTAGACAATTTTGACATCCTTGCGGTTCAAGGTATGCAATATGTACAGGTGCAAGAATTTGAGTTGGAAGTTGAAACCAATGAAATTCTGTTGGATTTTGGCACAGTAAAAGACAAGCCAATTTTGAGTGGGTTAGAAATTATTCAAATAAAGTAAACAACTCAGTGACTGTTGGTTTTTAGATAGGAATGAATTGAATATCAGATATAGAATGGAGTATACGAAACATATAAATTGGATTTTTCTCATTATGGTTTGCACCGTGCCTTTGACTGCTTGCTCACAGGAAGAATATACCTATATACAAACCGAAGCAGCAGTGCAACAATACGATTCTGAATCTGACTATAGCGATGCCGACCAATGGCAGTTTACCAGTGATAACTACTGGGTTTGCGCTAAGCTGAAAGACCATTCCGCAAAGACCAGATATGCAGACGGCACCCCCGTGCACACCGGAAACGCATACGATGTTATTGATACCATGACTTCTGAGCAATGTGGGTGGGGATGGATTCGCTTAGATCATCGTGAAATATTGGAAGTAAGAGATAGTTCTGGAACAACTGTTAGACGTTTGGTTTGGCATAAAGGGGGACAAGACTATGAAAGTCCCAAACCCGCGTACGGATGGATAGACCTAGAGGATATTTTGTACTTCGATGGAACGCTCGATGTTCCTACCGCCGATAATGTGCCGCATAGAGAAGGGGGGGCTGTAAAGGCTAAAGGAATGGCTCCAATTGGAGCGCCTTTGGTACAAGGAACAGATTCATTTGAAAACGGAGTGCCCTTTTGGAACAACCTTGAAGATGAATGGGATGCTAGCTTCAAATTGGGCAAAGCTTGTGAAGCTGAGCCCCAATCGTATCACTATAAAGTAATAGCTACAGAAGATCATAATGGTATTCCCATAACCTGGCAATACAAAAAGAACAGAAGCTCTTCAAGGTATAATAAATACGCCGATGGAGGTGCCGACTATGGCGATGGTACAGCCAAGTATGCATGGCTTATGTGGAACTTTTTAACAACCGCAGACGGAGAAACGAAACTTGGAGGAGGTGGCATGATGAGAGGTCTGGTAAAAAATGGACAGGAGTTTTATCGCTGCAAAGTAAAAGCAATAAGAGCCAAAGCATGGGCCTATATGGGAACTGAACAAGTTGGTGAGATTACCGCTTGGTATATCAAAACGAGAGGAAATACCTATTCACCTTATTTGTACGGATGGCTGATTACAGAACACAGGGGTATAAACTCCGATGGATCATTTGGGAACTCGGTGTTGCATTATGAATGAGCAGAAAACAACAGCATCAAATTTACAGACAATTATAAAATTGGATAAAACACAAACCAAATACTAAATAAAACTAAAATGAAAACCAAAATGAAAACCAAAATGAAAAGTATCGTAAAAATGAATCTTAGAGTAATAATTTTATTAATAACGGCAACAACGATTGCACAAAGCAAAGATGTGTATTTGTTGATTGGACAGTCGAACATGGCTGGGCGTCCGGAGATTGAAGGGGCAACAGAGAAAATAAAGAATGTAGCAATCCTCCATTCTTCAGGCAAATTTGTATACGCTAAAAACCCTTTAAACAAATACAGCACCATTCGGAAAGACCTTAAAGGACAGCGATTGAGTCCTGCTTATTCGTTTAGCAAAAAAATGGTGGAACATACAAAAGACTCCATCCGAATTATTGTACAAGCACGTGGTGGTACGCCAATAGCTAAATTTATGAAAGGAAATAATTGGGGCTATTACGAAGCAACATTGAACAGGGTAAAAAATGCCTTAGAACGCTATCCCGACCTCAATTTAAAAGCTGTGCTGGTACATCAAGGAGAATCTGACCGGAAGAAGTCAAAGGCCTATCTCAAAAGTGTAAAACACATGATTGAGGCCTTTAGAAAGGATTTGAAAATGAAAGAACTGCCCTTTATTTTCGGTGAAATTGGAGCATGGAATCCAGACTATAAAAAAATTAGAAAAGAAATGAAAAAGATTCCCGAAATCATTCCCTATACCTATTTGGTTTCGTCGGATGAAC
This sequence comes from uncultured Flavobacteriaceae bacterium, assembly GCA_943789365.1. Classification (GTDB taxonomy): domain Bacteria; phylum Bacteroidota; class Bacteroidia; order Flavobacteriales; family Flavobacteriaceae; genus Flavicella. The sequence goes on from CALSTV010000001.1 coordinate 3,287,966, forward strand.
TCACGAATCTAGACAAACATCACTTTGATAGAAAATCTATTTTGGAATTGGGTGAGCGTTATGCAGAGAAGTGCATCGAGGTACTCTACAAAAGTAAATAAATAGAAATTTAAAATATTAATTATGAAAAAAATAACATTATTAATAAGCCTAGTCATGGTGGTATCTATGACTACATTTGCACAGACGACTTCCATTCCTGATGAAAACTTTGAAGGAGCCCTAATAAATTTAGGTATTGATATGGATGGTGTGCTAAACGGACAAATTACTACAGCTGATGCAGCTAATGTAACAGGAACTTTAGATCTTGATGATTTAGAAATTAATGATTTAACAGGTATTGAAGCTTTTGTCAATATAGATAGATTGAATTGTGAAGGTAATCTTATTTCGACGGTAGATTTGAGCAGCAATACATCACTTGAAATTATTCGATTGCATGACAATTTAAATCTTGTAAGTATAAATATTTCTAATCTTTTGACTCTAGAAGAACTCTATCTACAAAATACTAGTTTGACAGTACTAGACGCAAGTTCTTGTCCTAGTTTAAGATATATCTACGCCGGAGGTAACTCCTTGTTGACATCCATAAATACGACCGGTCTAACTAGTTTGACGAGATTATATGTAAATGGAACTGCATTATCGACTATTGATGTATCAACGAATACCAGTTTAGAGAGGTTTCTGGTTAATGATACTGATAAATTAGCAATTTTGGATCTAAGTAACAACGGTAGTTTACAACGGTTGGTAGCGAACAACACGTCATTACATGCTGTAAACCTTAAAAATGGGAATAACACTACAATGGAAACGAGTACTTCCCGCTTTAATCTTCAAAACAATCCTAATTTACTATGTGTTGAAATTGATGATGCTTTTGATGCTACGACTATTTGGAGCGATAATGTAGATGATACTGGTGTATTCAGGACTTCTTGCTATACTAGTTCACTACAAGATCTTGTTTTGATTACTGATGGTGCATTTAAAACGGCATTAATTAACTTACTAGTTGATACCAATGGAGATGGGAATATACAAACTTCAGAAGCTGAGGCTCTTACGGGTGTTTTAGATGTTGATAATAAAGGGATTAGTAACCTTGCAGGGATAGCGTCTTTTGTCAATATTACAACGTTGCATTGCCGTGAAAATTCGATATCAAATCTTGATTTAACGAGCAATTTAGAATTAGAGGAGGTTAGAATAGATGAAAATGGGATGCAAAGCGTTGAACTTACAGGTTTGACCAAATTAGAAAGGTTTTATTCGACTACGAACAATTTGAATACTTTAGATTTTACTGGATGTACCGATTTAATGCGAATATATTCTGGAGATAATCCAAATTTATCTACAGTTGTCATCACAGATTTGAACAATATTGATTACTTATATGTCAATGGAAGTAATTTTTCAGAAATTGATGTGTCGGGTGTCTCTAGTTTGACAAGACTACGAGTGGAAGACAACGCAAATTTGACAAGTATCAATACGGAGGGCCTTACCAATTTGGATTTGATTTGGTGCAATAATACAAGTCTAGCGACTTTGGACCTACGTACAAATACAAAATTAACGAGACTGCGAGCTCAAAATAACGAGAACCTCGTTGCTGTAAATTTGAAAAATACAAACAATAGCAAAGTAACTAGTGATTTTAATCTTACCGGCAACCCCAGCCTAACATGTGTTGAAATCGACGATGGGTTTGATGCCATAAATACTTGGAGTTCTTATGTTGATAATACAGTTGTGTTCAACACTTTTTGCTATGAAACTGCTACTGCTACTATAAATGTACATAACAACCCAATCGCCTTGAATTATTCCATAAGCCCAAATCCGGTACAAAACGTTTTTACCCTATATGTAACATTGGGAGGTACCTACTCAATTGGGAATTTAGCCGGGCAATTGATGATAGAAAATAGAGAATTGCTAGCGGGTGCGAATGAAATTTCAATTGGACAGCTAGCTGACGGAATATATTTTATTAATATTTATGACACAGCCGGTCGTCATTTCTCGTCTAAAATTATAAAAAATTGAATTTATAAGTTTAGACAAAAACATTCGTACTAGTTAAGTGTGCATTGCTGGCGTACCTCTACCCTATAAATTTCTCCAGTCTCATAATTGTATTGAGATTGGAGATTTTTTTTTACTTTCTTAAATCGATTTTAAGAGAAATATAAACCGTAGGCTCTAGTTTCCTTAAATCTTTTATGTCCATATCTCAAAAGTAGCATTTTCAAGATAAAAAAGTGGGCATGTGATACTTATAACAAAAATATTTTGTCGATGTGCTAGATACGTATCCCTGTAAAATCTTAAAAATTTGAGTTACTACACATGGTAATTTTTTCAAGAAAATTTAAAGCTACTATTAAACTGTTTATGGAATAGAGCAGGGACTCCTATGCAATCTTTGAAAATTGTTTTTGCCTATTGATTCATGAAATTCGATATAGTAATTCATGAATAAACACATTCTTACCTTGTTTTTAGAGCTTAATTTTTTGGAACTGATATAAATTTGGGTGCTATAAGCTTCAATTAATTCTGAAGTGAGAATGAGAATTCTGCGTAGCAATAATTCATAATTCAGCATATATTCTAATCTATAAACTTATTTAGTATGAAAAAAACAAAAATAGTAAAACAGTTTGAGGTGTTGAGTCTTTTGGTGTTATTTGCTTGCTCATTGAATGGGCAGGCCCAAGAAGATCTTGATGCCAATGATAATATTGATATTTATATATGTATTGGGCAATCGAATATGAGTGGACGTACGCCAATTGAAGACAAAGATCTTACATATGATGACAATGTTTTTTTATTGAATGGCAATAATGAATTTGAGGTAGCCAAGAACACAGCAGCTTCCGGCTACTCTGAAGCAACTCCGCTGCCTAATTATGGGTACAATAGGTACAGCACTATTGCAAGTGATAAAAAACCACAAATGCTGGGACCGGTTTATACTTTTGGAAGAGGAATGGCAGAGCGATACCCGACTAGAAATATTGGTTTTATTGTTCAAGGAACTGGAGGTGACGGAGCTAGCGCTTGGACATCCACCAATGCTGGAGGTTTTTTTGATAAAACAATCAAGCGCTTAACCTCAGCATTAGACGGATATCCAAATGCAAAAGTAAAGGGATTAATCATGGCCATAGGTGAATCAGATAGACCGCTGCCCGTTCATACCATCAAATCAGATTTGTTAAATGTCATTGAAAACTTCAGGAGTCATACAGATATTAACGACCCTAATTTGCCGGTATATATGACTGAAATTGTGCATACTGAGTATAATGGTAGTGTTAGTAATGATCCATATAATGCCACAATTGCCAGTTTGATTTATGATGTTAATGAATTTTATGTAATCAGTTCTGCTGAATGTGAAACAAAATGGCGAGTAGATTCAAATGGAACCCCGACAGTAAAAGATACTCATCATTTTAACGCAGAAGGACAACGGACACTAGGTAATAGACTAGCTAATGTTGTGAATATGGTTGAAACATTCCGTGCTTCACCAGAAACTTACACTATAAAAGCTGTGACAATACCTAATGTCGATGACAATACAAAGATGACAATAACGATAAATGTTAGCGGTATAAACAGAATAGAATTACCGCCTGAATGGTCACATAGTTGGCGAATTAATGGGGTTAGCTCTTCCGGTGAAATATTTGAAAACATTAGGCTTGGAACACATTATATAAATAAAGATGCTTCAGACTCGTATTATTTTAAAATATCTGAAGTGGCTTTAAGTTCAAATGATCTAGTTACAGGTATTTTTGCTCTTGATACTAATATCCATAAAGAGGATGTATATCTCAATCAAAAGGATGTGAGTATTATTATTAATGGAGGTACTGGAGTTTCAGGTAGCTTGGTTGCATTTGATTATTCAGATACTTCAATTCCTTTTATTAATGCCGATGTTGGAGATGATATCCAATTTGTGGTAAAATCGTCAGTGGAGCCTGTAATTTCTGGTTTGCCCGATGTTTGGATTGCTCATGCTTTCCGAGAGTCTATTTTTATGAGTAGTAAATCCATTACCCCCGGCGCTTATAAACCTGCTATAAGACATTCTACCCGACCACATACCTCCAAAATTATGGGAGATTTTATCAAATGGGATAGTTATATGTATGATCCGGAGCCGGTAGATCAAAAGTACCCTGGCTGGCAAAGCAGCTCAATAGATGGGGAAAACTATTATATCTTTAAATGGACTTTACAACGTGCTATGAGCTATTTTATCGTAAATGAAGATGGAGAATCGTTAGACCATACAGATCAATATTATGAAGAGGAACTAGTTCCTTGGTGGCAATCAACTGCCAAAAAACAAGTTGGAAGTGATAATAGACAGGGCAAGATGGTTGGGATGGACATCGTTAATACCCATGCACTGATGGGAGACTTAGCAACAGCATATCCAAGTTCACTAGTATCACATCAGTTTGAGGATAATAATTTTTATTATTCTAAAACAGATAGTGATGATGTCATAACTGATAAATTTAAAGATCCCGTATCGACAACATTTACCGTATCGGCGTCTGATGCTACTATGCAAGTTCCTTTAAATGAACTTTGGAAAGCTATCCCAAGTAGCGAGGCAGATAATCCTGTTGTTGACATGGTTACATGGTATCAAAAGGCGAAACATGTATACGATTCAAACGTAGGGAGTCTTCCCAGTAATTATAGCTATCAAGGTTATGAAATTTATGAAAAGAAATCATATATAGATGGTTCAACAGCACCAGGTATTATTACATTAACGGTTAATAATTCTGATTTTGAGATATGGGCAGATGTAAAATCTCCAATCCAATCTAATACGTTTTATAATTTGTATAAAAGCAATGATGAATCCGATGGATTGGATAAAGATCGAATAGTTACCACTGATTATTTGGAGTTAGATTTTGAAGAGCAGGTAAGGAGTGACATGATAGATGAGATCGATGCAAACAAAGGGAGTTTCCAAATTGTATATGGAAGAGAAGGTTCTTCTCCAAAAGATGACGAAGATTATATTGGGTCGTCATTACCTAAGGAACTTAAAAAACCAAATGATATGATTCCAGGCAGAATGTATTATACCCCTTATGATGTTGCTATTGACGATTCCCGAAACTTAGAAATGGTGATTCCGAATGAGAGCTCACATGCGGCCGAGGGAATTCCTTTGGTTGGAGGAGGACTGCAACATGTCTTTTTAACGTATAGACGAACCCCCAAATCGGAAGCAGTTATTATTGGTGGTTACGATTTTTGGATGACATCAAAACTAAAATATACAAGGAGTGAGGCCTTTCACAATGATAATGATAAGAATAGAATGACTAGTATGAGAGAGGATGTTTCAAAGAAATTTAATGTGCTGGATAATAACATATTTGTAGATGAATTTCTAAGAGATGGGTATTTTCCAACAAAATTGCAGGGAAAAGTCACAGAGGTATATGTCGTTGAAGTTGGAGATACTGAGGAGTTTAGAACATGGGACGCAGCACCCTATGCAATGATACCCACACAAACAGAACATCAAATCAATTATCAGGTTTCTTCAAGGCGAAAAGGGTGGAGGTTAAATGAAAGTCAATCTGCAAAAAGAATAAAATGGCAATTGTTGGAATGCGATCCAGGTGGAGATATGGACAAAGGATGGGTGAAAAAGAACCCAATAACCATACAAGACTTTGGAGAAGGTGACAAAATGAGTATAGAATATACTTTCAATACACCAGGTGTTTACTCAATTAGAGCTAGAACGGCAAGAAAAAAATCTTATTATGATGCCATTGTACATGTGGTTCCAAAGGGAACTTATAAAAATGATGAGGTGGCGGTCATAAAATATAGAGCGCTGACAGATGACGAAATAGGGTATTTAGATGTTGAGTTGGGTGCCGAGAATCATAGTATTGATAAAGATAACTACAAAGTAGCAATGGTGTCGATGTTAAAGAGTAGTTATGCCTGGGACGATGGACCTCGTTCATATGAGGATACGGATGGAACTACCAAATTCATAGATCGTTTTGCTCCATACAATGATTATGCAGCTACCTATATTTATGACGTAGATCCTTATCGGGTAGATGCATATACAGAGCAATTTGTAGATGATGTGCAAAGTTATCTAGAAAGTCGACAGTCTGATTTCAGTGTAATTGACTACTATGCGCATCACTTTGCACCAATAACCAGTTTTAAAGAAGAGTTTAGTCTTACAATTAATGATATTACGCCTTCATATATAGAAGATGTTTTTGATTTTACCATATCAAATACTGATAGCTATACTGCTCAGGTATTGGATTGGAAGACAAATAATTTTGAATATAGCGATAACTACATAATGTCTGATGTAAACTCAAGAATGATTAATCCATGGGAAGTACGACTCCCATGGGTAAATGAAACGAAATATTACGGAACAAGGGTGCGAACTAGTATTAAAACATTGATGAAGGTGGATGAAATGAAAAGTAGAATATTATCCGATTGGTTTGAACCTGTATCCAAAACTCCTTATCCAACAATTGGATTCCTTAATGAGGATGATGAAAAACGTGAATACGAATTTTTTCTAAACTTAAAGCACAATCGATGGGTTATCATACCGAATGATATAGCAACTAGTGCTATGAAGTTTTATCATCCATTGGATGAAAATAAAGTAATTGCCTCTCCATACACAGAACCTGCAAAAAGTAAGTATGCATATATTGTTTTGGGTGGGGATCTAGTCGCTGGTAGTGATGAAAATACCCTTAGGCCAGGTTTTGCTGCCCCGTATTTAGAAAACGCCTATGTTTATGACCCTACAACAGAAGATTTTGTAACATGTGCGCCCGCCGATAATGGCGATGGTTTGAATCGTTTTTCTATGATTAGTCATGCAAATATCAACGGGTATTCAGTGGCTTATCCATTAGCTCATTATTTAAGGAATTATCTAAATAATTATGAACCGACGAAAGAGGTTGCATTAATAATGGCAGGAAAGTCAGGAGTTGAATTAGACCATTTGCAATCCGATTATGTAGAGACTGTTTTAAATGAAAATCTTTATACAACAATAGTAAGTAATACGAATAATGCACTTGACATTGAGGGAGTCGATCTAAAAGGAATTATTTATATCCCTACTGAAGAGTATGATGTGAACTTTCATGATGCTATTTCCGAAGATACTTATGCAGCGGATTTAAGCAATTTACAAGAAGCGTTCGAAAGATCCTTTAATATTCGCGACTTAAAACTTTTTGTAATCTACGATAATACATCTATTGGAAGCAAATTTAAGGAACCTGCTAGCAATCCTAACGTTAAGACCATAGCGGTTTCTAAAAAATATTTAGAATATGCAGATCTTAATAAAGGAATTAAAAAAATTGGTATAAAGGTAGGTTATACAATAACTAACCCAACGAATAGGCATTCGCTATTGGGAGGGTATGGGTTTAATTATGATGAATCGAGCCAAATAAATCAGCATATGGAGGATGTCAGAAAACTCTTAACTGAGCAGGAACCTGGTTTTATAGTAACATCTGGTGGAGATAACTATCAATACGACGCAAATAACGGTATATCGAATTGCATAAGTTGTGATAGTAGTGGAGAGTATAGTACACCAGATCCTGAAAATGACATAGATTTGAACGTCGGAACGCTTTATTATGAGTATCTATATGATGAAGATAATGAATATAAATACAATGATTTACAGAATATACTCGAATTAAATCAGTTTTTTCCAGTATTGAGTACGTCTGATTATAAAGCTCCAGGTTTTAATGATGGTGTCGATACAACGGATCCGAATTTTCATTTAGAAAATACTTGGCTTGATTATTTCCCAACGGAACAATATGCAGATGAAATAACAGATAATACCAATGCCTCAGCGGAAGGAAAGTATTATGATTTTACTAGAGGGAATATACATTATTTTATGGTAAATAATAGTATCGACTACACCATGGAGGGCATAGAAACAAATGCTATCAATCAGCTCGATAGCCGTACCACAAATGAATTATGCGCTGCTGATACTGGAAGTTGGAGCGGTGCCGTTACCTGTAAACAATACTATTGGTTAAAGGATAAATTGGAGAATTCTAATGCTCCTTACAAAATTGTTGTTATGGGAACACCACCTTATTCTTCTGCGGTAACGAAAACCCCGGAATCTGTACAAGAAACTTTAAGGCTACCCTTTAAAAATTGGGGAGCAACCATGGTGGTCTCTGGAGGAAGTACTATTTATGAGCGATTAAAAGTAGATGATTTAACCTATTTGGTAAATGGATTAGGGGGGTATCCTGACCTTGAGGTGGATGATGCAATAAATAATAAAAGTAATCATTCCGAATATTTAAACAAACATGTGGAATGGGGAGCGATAAATGTTCAGGAACAAAAAAACTATTTGTTATTTGAATTTCACACTACAAATGGAAAAAAACGCGATTGGTTTAAGTTATTTCCTGATGGAAAAGTTAGTACTATGAAAGGGGCAAACGAAGAGAACTTTATTCAGCCTGTTGATTATATATTTTATGAAGTTTTGGGGGGGATCACTAGTGTAGGTGTATCAATATATTTTATGTATAATTATGGGAGACCGTTGTTTAATATGATAGCCAATAGAGTAGATAATTCATTACGGGCTGCAAGAGATAGATTTAATCAGTATGAGAGCGCCCCTCAAGATGAAAGTAGTGGAGATGATGATTCTTCGACTGAATCAGAATCATCAGAAGATTCTTCGACTGAATCAGAATCATCAGAAGATTCTGAGGTTGAACTAGAATCTTTAGGTGGGTGTGAATAATAGTGTGCCAATTGAATAAAAGAATTAAAAAAAACGAAACAAAGTGAATAAGGTTTAAGTCTAACTGCTTTACTCACTTTATAAAAAATAAATAAGATGAAAAATAAAATTAAGTGGTACCTAATAATAGTACCTATATTAAGTTTTCACATTGTTGCTTTCGGACAAGGAGGTTTTTGTGAGATAGAAAACGATCAGATAACCGTAGAAGATTCAGAAATTAATATAGAGGTTTCTGAAGCATTTGGAGTTGAAGAGTCTGAAGTAGCGACTATTGCTGAATTAGGGGATGATATTGCTATTTCTAGCAGTGAATTTATGGGGGGCTTTGAAGCCGTAACATTTTCTGAAGTGCTAGGACCTATAGGAATGGCATTTCAGGTCATAGTAATTGCAGATTTATTAAACGATATGGTTGATTGGAATGAACTAAAAGAAACCATAGACGACCAGGCTTGTCTAGGTGAATCTTCGTCTAGTTATGACCCGTTTAATCAAGCACAAGCGGAATGTGAACGCATCGTTAGAAGAACTGTAACTGTAGCTCATAAAATAACACAGGCCTGTCATTATTTTATGGAATATGTAGTAGTAAAACCTGCAAATTGGATTCGGGCCCATGCTTTAAAGCAATATCACTTGATCAGTGGTACCGGAAAACCCAATCGTGTATTGAGAGAAGGACATTATCATGATATGAATGTGAAATTATCTAAAGGATATACCACAAACCTTAAACATCTAATTCCAAGAGATCATAGGAGTGAGGCGGACTGGACTGTAGTGACTTTTAATGAAGCTGATAAGGCACACTACGCCTCATGGAAATTGCCTTTTATTGAAACAAATAAGGTCATATATATTGAAGATTATGAAGCTACAGCCGGTAGCTTTTCAACCGCTTTAGTAGTGAATGCAGAAGAAACCGATGCAGAAGCAATACGCAATTATTTGACCTATAATGGCAACAGTGAGCTTGTAGATCAAACAGTTTCATTTCCGTATTCATCAGATATTTCTGCGGCATTTACTACATTTTCTAAAATATCTGGTGATGATATGACCTTTGAAATGAGTCACTCAATTCCGGCTACCCAAATAAAATTGGTTACTGGAGTATTGGTCTATAAAGTACTTAGCAATACGAATTGGAAATTTGTTTTTAACAATCATACCAAGCAAAATACTCATAGTGAAAGCACTACGCATGGGTATGCTGAAATAGTGAAAAGCCCGTACGAGTCAGAAATAAAGTTTGCAATTATAGAATTTGATGAGAATCAGAACATGAATATTTTGGAAGATGAGATTACCTATACAGCAACAAATATGGAAGGCTCAGACGAATCTTCTCGAATTGCCGTAGGTATCAACGATATCGATGTGTCAGCATGGGCAGGAAGAAATATCTATTTGGGAATGTATACTCAAATATACGACCCATCCATTCCTAGCGGTAAAAATATTCCTTTGATAAATCAGTTCCTGAGTTACGGAGCCATTGTAGATTTGCAGCCAAGCACCAGTGGAAATCCAAATTCTGAATATCGCTATAATGAAACTCCTAAAATAAGTTTGCTTACTTCTGACACTGTTGAGGATATTGATTTAACACAATATGAAACGAATATTTTGGGAAAGAACAATCTCAAAATTGAGTTTGACAATAATGCAGCGAACAAAACATTCAGATCGATAACTTTTGAAAATCTTAGTAACCCTAGTATGGGACAGGTCGTCTTTGAATGGGATTACCTCTCAGATGAGAACACCTTTCAGGGTATTACGAATTGGGTCACGATTGATACAAATATGGTACTCCCAACCTACCATATATCGGATAATATATTGGATAAAGTTGTAATTTCTGGAGATGCAGTTTTAGCAAGCCCATCCAAAGAGGAATATATTATTTATAACGCTCCCTTTTCTCCAGGAGATTTATTATTATCAAAAACAATCTTTGATGACGGCAGTATGGTAAGAAGTAGTTGCCAAATACCTTATAGCAATGAAATCGACCGAGGGATATACACCATTAGTTTTGATGAAATCGCAATGAGCTCTGAGCAGTCGTCAGCTTATGATAAATGGATGATTGAACCGCAATTAGGTACAAATGCATACATTATTATGAATACAGAAACAGAATTGGTTTTAGGATTAGGCTATGATTCAGTAAATACCGAGACAGATTTTAAATACGGTGACCTTAGTCAGTTATGGACTTTGGAACCTGCGGCTGATGGAGGTGTATATATTGTAAATATAGAAAACGCCGGTTATTTGAATTATGACAGCGGCTTAATACTTTCTTACGAAAGTGATCAGTCTGCTTTTATAAACTATATAGAAGCAGCGGATCCAATACCTGAGTTCTCAGAATCATTTTTGTTGCACAATACACTTTATACAGATAAATACTTGTCGGTAGATAAAGAGATTGAAGGTGACGTAGCCAATTTAGAGCCTGAGGGTATAGATCATCAAGCTTGGAGTTTAGATTATATTGGAGCGAACCAATTTGCTTTATATAACGACTTTAGCGAGAAATATTTAACAATAGATGTCACAGATTTGAGTGCATTGAAACAATATGCTTTATATAATATCGCAGAGACCTATACACAGCACATTGGTTTTTATGTAGATTTTATTATTGAAGAAGAATCATCTGGCTATTTCCGTTTTAAAGACCCGAGATCAAAAGGTTTTTTGAAGGTGAATGCAGAAGATTTGGCTAATAAAATTCCGGTTTCAATCGGAGAGGATGAAGATGTTTCCTTATCGAAATGGGGAGTAGAAGAATTACTTCAGGAACCCTCAATTCCTACCAATCTTCGCCAAGGAGGTCTACGATATACAGCAAGAATTAACGAGTCTGGTAGTGGAGAACGTATCTATTCGGGTATACACGATATGGCTACCATGATGGATGTGAAAGTAAGTGAAGGTTATATTTATATTGCCCAAGACGGTTGGTATGGGTTTCAACAAGGGGGACCATCAACTATGAAACTTAGTATCAACGGGCAGGTAATTTTTAATCAAAACGGGAGTAATGATATAGGATACAACGATCAAATGAACTGGCTTGCATTAAAAGCGGGGTATCATACTATAGAAGTCATAAAAAACAATACAAATTATGAAGGAGGATTATTGTGGCAACCTTTACATGGTGAAATAGCAAATATTCCCTCAGAGGTTCTTTATTATAAAACAGATTTTATAGGAGAAACAGGTACTATTTTGGGAGAACAAGATGCTGCGGAATCATTTGAATATACCATTGAGTATCTCGGCGACTATACAGATCCTGTAGTTATATTGAGTGCAAATACCACTGGAGGAATAGGAGACCCTATAACGTTAAAGGTCGATACCGAAACAAATAGTGATTCCTTTACAGTACAACTGGCTGAATGGTCTTATTTAGATAAAATACATGTTTTGGAAAGTATTGATTATATGGTTGTCGAAGCCGGATATTATACCGATTTTATGGGATACCAAGGTGTGAACCTACTAGCTAAGAACGAATGGGTTTCTGGAAAAGAGAATATCATTACGGAGGTGAATTTATGGGATGAAAATGATTCCGATATTTTTACAAGTACACCTCTAGTGTTGCATCAACCTCAAACTGCAAACGGAACGGATCCTTTTATCAGTCGTATTTTTAATGTGAGTAACAGCAGGTTGGAAGTTATACTACAAAAAGAAGCCGCAAACCGCGACACAAACCCAGGGCAGCCGAATGAAAAAATTGGATTTGTAGCACTGGATACAGGTACACAATCTGATTATAGAGAAGCCGCATTTATTGCTGAAAACCAAATAGTCCTAAACGATGATTGGACTGAACTTAACATGGCATCCGTATTAGATGCTTATGGAGATGGGAATAAAGTGGTACTCATGCATACACAAACCATGGAACACGATCTAAGAACTTATCCGGCAGGAACCGTGCAAGGGAGAAACCTTGATGGAACCAGTTATGACGGAGAAATATACTATCAACAAGAAGCATCGCAAGGGAGTACAATGGTCACGGGGCTGTATGAAACTTTAGGTTTTGTAGCTTTTGGAAATCACCAGTTGCTTTCAGCAAGTCAACAATGGGATATTGATGATGCAACCGATATAACAGGTACTACGTACTTATTGGGCGACAGCTATTGGACAATGCAAGATGGACAAGATCGTATTTCTCAGGTAGACGGAACGGCATACAACGGTGCACAATTTTCCAACAGTGGACTGTTATCCCTCGATGGTGATGCTTATGTAAACCTTGGTTATCACCACAACGTTACCAAAGATTTTACCATCAAAGCGAAGTTCAGTTATAATACAACGAGTACTGTTCAAACCATTATTGCAAAAAATAATGGAAGTCCGCATGAAGTACAATATGCTTTGTGTATCGATGAAGATGGTCGTATGTTGTTTGAATACAATAGGGCAAATAATGGTTTTGCTTTGCATGGAAAAACGCAATTGGAGAGCTATCAAACCAACAATAGTGCTTGGCACGAGGTCGAGCTAAGAGTACATGACGATTTAACTATTGAGCTAATAGTAAATGATGTCCTCGAAGATATAGCAGTCGCCCCTGCCGAAACCATTCCGACAACAGCGATTTTGTTTATTGGTAAAACTGGAGGTAATTTCCATAGTCGTTTTTTTGGCGGACAAATTGATTTCATTTCGTTTGAGCATTCTACACCGGCAAAATTTGGAGAAATATACTATTGGGATATGTTTACTACATGGTATGATCAGCCTAGGGATGTGGTACCGGGTAATGGAAATGCCTTGAAATTGGGAATGCTTCAAAATGGAGCTTCCTTAAGCAATGGAGTTTTGGTGTTGGATGGAGACAATGATTATGTAACATTTGGAAGTGATGGTATTTATGAAGTAACCAATGATTACAGTATACGTGCAAGAGTTAAATCAGATGGAGGAAACAATAAGCAAGCCATCATTTCCAAATATGAAGGCAGTAATAACAGACCGTATTTGATGTATCTTGAAAATGACAAAGTTAGATTTCAATATAAAGAAGACGGCCACCTGCGTGAATTGATCAGTAGTGATATCAATACAACTGATTGGAATGATATAATGGTGCGTATATCAGATTTAGAACTGGAGCTATGGGTGAACAATGTACTCGAAGATACTGATACGGCTGGAGATGAGGTAAGAACGAGTAGTGAAAATATGGTAGTTGGTCGATGGGGAGCACCATCTGGAAGTAATAACGGTGCAAGACGTTATTTTGATGGGCAGATAGATTATGTGAGTATTGCGAGCTTAGAACCCTTTACCGCCGTTCTGAAATCAAATTCAAAGAAAACGAACGCTTCGTCAGAAGAAATTACAGAAGTAACTGTGTTTCCAAACCCAACCACAGGCAAACTTACAATTCAGGTTCCCGATGGCTTAGAAGGTAATCTTACATGGACCCTTACTTCGGCAATAGGAACAAAGGTAGAAGAGGGAAGGATGGAACAAGCCACTACATTTGAAATGGACATCTCTCACTTGTATGAAGGAACCTATATTCTTAACTTAGTCAATAATGATTTAGGAGTTGTTTCTAAAATGATTACTTTAAGACTGAAATAACGGCAAGCTACTGATGTTAAGTATAATACGAAATCTCAATTATTTGATTGTATTCAAATAGTTGGGATTTCGTTTTTATATTAAAATTAAAAAATTATGGGTTTATCTCAAAAATTTTTCCTGAAGCCGCCAAATCAACCTGCTTAAAAAGGAGTTGTGCTTCCTCTTTGAATTTCAAAAGGTTGTCGTAACGAGACGAATAGTGACCAATGATAAGCTGGGAAACCATTGCTAGTCTTGCTATGCTGGCAGCTTGTTTAGCCGTTGAATGCTTTGTCTTTTCGGCCAATTCCTTTTTATCTTCTAAAAAAGTAGCCTCGTGGTAGAGTAAATCGACCTTTTCAAGTATAGGTACAATTGCTGGTTTGTAGGCAGTGTCAGAACAAAAAGCGTACGACAATGCTTTTTTAGGAGGAAGCGTGAGTTCGTTATTTTTGATAGTGCCCCCGGAATTACCAACGAAATCTTTGCCTCTTTTTAAATTGTGATAATCGCAAATTTCAATTTCGGGATATTGTTTTATTGCCTCCATATTCAAACGATGCTCACCTGTTTTTTCTTTAAATAAAAAACCATTTGTATAGACTCTATGGTCGAGAGGAATTGTATACACCTCCACTTTTTTATCCTCGTAAATTAAAACGCTTTCTTTCGATTCTAATTCGTGGAAATGCAGATGAAACTTAGTCCATGACTTAGATAACTTTAATTGTAAGGTTATAATCTCTTTAATTCCTTTTGGACCATAAACATGTAAATCGTGTTCCCTGTTCAGTAAACCAAAAGTAGAAATAAGGCCTATCAACCCATAAAAATGATCTCCGTGAAGATGTGAAATAAAAATATGTCTAATTTTCGCAAACGGCATCTTGTATTTTCTAAGTAAAACCTGCGTGCCTTCACCACAATCAATTAAAAAGTGACGTTCTTTTATCTCTAAATGTTGTGCAGTAGGGTAGGCATCGCTCCTAGGAGTAGCAGAATGACAGCCTAAGATCGTTAGTTTGATGCTCATAGATTGGGAAAAGTGATTTTATTTTTGAATTGACTAAACAGAATGAAAAACGAAATGAATTAAAATCCTAAATCGCGCTCCATAGCATCCATTGCCAAAACGTCCTCTGCCTCTTGTATTGTAGGGACGATACTTAAACTTTCATCTTCAAAAGCGTCGATATCCACCGTATTAGCAATTAAAACGAAGGACGTGCCATCTTCTTTCTTTTGAAGTGCAATTTCAGAAAACAATTCCACGTCTTGTGAACTCACGTCGAATGCATCTAAGAAATTGATACAAACATGCTCTGATGACAATTCAGAATGCTGTATAAAAGTTTTATAAAACTCAGAAAAAGAACTTTCTGAAGGGCTCACAAGACAGTATCTGTCGTTCTTTTTAATATTCATAAACTATCTTTTAATCTGTTCCGCTAATAAATAAATACAAGCCATTCGTACAGCAACACCATTCTCAACTTGATCTAAAATAATTGACTGGTCGGAGTCGGCAACATCGCTTGTAATCTCAACCCCTCTATTAATTGGACCCGGGTGCATGATAACGATCTCCTTATCGAGTGAGTTTAACAATGCCTTGTCAATACCAAATAATTGCGTGTATTCTCGGGTAGAAGGGAAGTATTTGATATCCATACGTTCGTGCTGCACACGCAAAACATTCGCAACATCACACCATTCCAAAGCTTTCCTTAAATTGGTTTCCACCTGTACCCCCAAACTTTCAATATGTTTTGGAATTAGGGTTGTAGGTCCACAAACCTTAACCTCAGCACCTTGGAGTTTCAGAGCAAAAATATTTGATAAGGCAACTCTCGAATGTAAAATATCGCCAACAATAACAACCTTTTTACCACGAACATCACCAAGTTTTTCTCTAATAGAATAAGAGTCTAGTAAGGCTTGGGTTGGGTGTTCATGCGTACCATCACCTGCATTGATGATTTTTGCATCTACGTGATTTGACAAAAATACACCCGCACCAACATTAGGGTGTCGCATCACCACAATATCTACCTTCATAGACAAAATGTTGTTAACAGTGTCTATCAAAGTTTCCCCCTTCTTTACAGAAGATTGGGCGGCAGAGAAATTGATAATATCTGCGGAAAGTCTTTTTTCTGCCAATTCAAAAGAGAGCTTAGTACGTGTGCTGTTTTCAAAAAACAAGTTGGCAATTGTGATATCTCTTAAAGAGGGGACTTTTTTAATGGGGCGGTTAATAACTTCTTTAAAGTGATCTGCCGTCTCAAAAATAAGATCTAAATCTTCCGAGTTTAGGTGTTTTATGCCTAGTAAATTATTAACACTTAGTGATTTCATTGGTGGTTTGTTGTTAAATAAACAGCATCTTTATTGTCGTTTTCTTTCCAGTGTACCGCAACTTTTTCTTCGTTGATAACGTCAACCTGACGCCCCCTGTAATCGGGCTGAATTGGTAGATGTCTGCTAAAACGCCTGTCAATCAAGACAAGGAGTTCTATGTTTTTTGGTCTTCCATATGAATTGATGGCAGAAAGTGCTGCATTAATACTTCTTCCTGAATAGAGAACATCATCAATTAATACTACTTTTTTATCTTCAATTAAAAAATCAATAGTCGTTGAATTCGCTTCTAAAGGAGCATCTCTTCTCCTAAAGTCATCTCTAAAAAAAGTAATATCTAATTTTCCTAGCGCAACATTACTGATAGCATATTTTTCTTCGAGTAGTTGTTTAAGACGGTCTGCAAGTAACGTCCCTCTAGGTTGAATACCAATTAATACGGTATTAGAAAAATCGTCATGAGATTCAATAAGTTGGCAGGCCAATCTATGTAAAATGATTTCAATCTCTTTAGCAGTAAGTAATATTTTGTCACTCATGATTCTTGTTCGTTACAAAAACAAATATACTCAAAGAAATATTTCTATCGATGCTATTGGAATATTTTTTAAAATTTAATGCAATTTAGAATGCATTGCTTTTAAGAGAATTCGATAGATAGATTTAGGATGCGTTTATGCAAATAATAGTTAAAGGGGTTAGACAATTCTTGTTTTTGAAGAAATTAAAGCCTTTATTTCGTTTTTATTGTTGGAGGGAATTCTTTGAATTCCTATACGATGTGGTACGAATTTTGCGTTATAAATAACGTATTGATAGCGTGGGAATAACAATTGTTCATTAAATTGTTAAAAAGAATTGCACATCGTTGCAGAATGCGTAGAGAGATGTAGTAATTTTAAACATGTAGATTCATAGTACCACTTAAAATAGAATAGTATGGCTTTATCGAAGTTTGAATCGATGTTGAAAACCAACAAAGTATATTTCTTTGATTCTTCAGAATTTGAAGAAATTGTGCACCACTATCTCGACAATGGGAGGCTGTCTTTGGCAAAAAAAGCTGTTGAGTTAGGATTGGAACAACATCCGTCCTCTGTATTATTGAAGTTGTTAAAAGCTGAGTTGTATGTTTTTGAAGAAAACTTTGCCCTGGCAGAAAAACTTTTAAATGATTTAGAGGCATTAGAGCCTACCAATGAAGAAATACATATACAAAGAGCTTCAATTTTATCTAAAAAGGATATGCATAAAGAAGCGATAGCCTCATTAACTATAGCATTAGAATTTACGAATGATATTGGTGATGTGTGTTCCTTATTGGCTATGGAATATTTATATATGGACGATTTTGAGAACTCACGACTGAATTTTTCAAAATGTTTAGCATTAGATTGTGAAGATTATTCCTCATTATACAATATCATTTATTGTTATGATATGGAAGAGTTGCATAGCGAAGCGGTATCTTTTCTGTTATCGTACATAGATATCAATCCTTACTCAGAAATTGCTTGGCATCAGTTGGGGAGGCAATACATAGTTTTGCAAGACTATGAAAATGCACTCAAAGCTTTTGATTATGCCGTTGTCATTGATGAATCTTTTATTGGTGGCTATTTGGAGAAAGCAAAAACCTTAGAGCATTTAAAACGGTTTGAGGAAGCCATTGAAAATTATTTAATAACGCTAGAACTGGATGATCCAACGGCCTTTGTATATTTGAGTATTGGTAATTGCTATAGAAGTATAGGAGAAAAGAAAAAGTCTATTACTTATTATAAAAACGCAGTGAATGAAGACCCTTTGTTAGATAAGGGATGGATTGCGCTTACGGATACATACTTCGAGCTTGAGGAATACTCGAAAGCACTTTACTATATGAAAAAAGTGCTGTCTATAGATGAATTCAATCCTTTTTATTGGAGGAAGTTTGGAGAAATCAATGTCAAGTTGAGCTTTTTTGAAGAAGCAATTATCGCCTTTAAACGTTGTTTGAGCCTAGATGATAAGGCTTTGGAGATTTGGTTGGCCCTAGTAGATATTCAATATTACATAGGAAGTTATACGGAATCTTTAAAAAGTTTAGTAGAAGCCAAAAACTATTACAAAGAAACGGCTGAAATTGAATATCGATTTTTTGGATTGCTTATGGAAACTCATAAGAAAGATGAAGCTATGTTGCATTTAAAAAATGCATTGGCAATGGATTTTGAGTTTCATAAAGTAATGAAAGAATTGTACCCAGGTTTCTTCAAATTGGATGAGGTAATTCAATTGTTAGCAGCCCATACTTCTGCAAAAGACTAAGAGCACATTCATTTTTTACAAGATTTCTAACAAATCCCAATCTTACTTTATGGGGATTTGGACTATCCATGCTTGTTTAGACCGAATATACAATTGCTAAATTTACGATCTCCCACCGACATTCTGCATTTGTGTCCTTTCTCGATATTAAAAACTATATTTGTCAAAAAATCACAGAGAAATGCAAAGAACATTCAAACAATCGGTAGTATTATTTTTTAAAGGAATGGCTATGGGTGCGGCAGACGTGGTACCTGGTGTTTCAGGTGGAACCATAGCATTTATCTCAGGAATTTATGAAGAATTGTTAGCGAGTATCAGTAGTATAAATTTTGGCATTTTAAAATTGCTAAAAGAAGAGGGGATAGCGAGTGTTTGGAAAGCTGTTAATGGTAATTTTTTAGCATTATTAGTTGGAGGAATTGCTGTAAGTGTAGTATCCTTAGCAAAAGGAATATCTTACTTGTTAACCAATGAGCCTATATTGTTATGGTCTTTCTTCTTTGGTTTGGTACTAGCAAGTGTGTTTTTTGTAGGGAAACAAATTGCGAAGTGGAATGTAAAAACAGTTATAGCTTTGCTCATAGGAATAGTTGTTGCCTATTATATCACAATTGTAGAACCCATGGTGTCGTCAGAAATCTCTATAGGGTATCTATTCTTGTCTGGAGCTTTGGCAATTTGCGCGATGATTTTACCCGGAATTTCGGGATCGTTTATTTTGGTGTTATTAGGTTCTTATCAGCTTATTTTAGAAGCAATTCACACAAGAGATATACAAGCAATAGCAGCTGTTGGAGTAGGCGCTATCGTGGGCTTGCTCAGCTTTTCAAAAGTACTAAAATGGTTGTTTGCGAAATACAAGGCAATTACATTAGCAGGACTTACAGGTTTTATCATTGGGTCTTTAAATAAAATTTGGCCTTGGAAAGAAACCTTGTCTTGGCGAGAAAATTCTCATGGAGAACAGGTGCCAGTATTGCAAAAAAGTATTAGCCCAATGCAGTTTGAGGGAGATGCAGACTTGATTTTTGCCATTGTTTTTGCAATAATAGGCTATGCATTGATCGTATTATTGGAAAAAATGCAAACAAACAAAATTGCCTAGACCTTTTCTATAGTGTTGAAGAGTTTACTTGTAGTAGCGTAAATGAAGAGAATCAATTTTGCAACATGTTTAAAAAACGCAAATTTATCGATAAGCTATTTCTTTTTATAAAAGGAATACTAATGGGCACCGCTAACAAAGTACCTGGGGTGTCTGGTGGTGCAGTTGCTTTCGTATTGGGTTTTTATGAGGAAATGATCTATACATTTCAAAAAATAAACTTAAAAGCTTTTAAACTTCTTTTTAGCGGACGGTTTAGAAGTTTTCTAGCCTATACAAATACTTCGTTTTTAGTACTGGTAATGGGAGGGAGTTTATTCAGCTATTTCAGTATGTCTATTCTTCTTGATTATCTTTTATTACACTATGAAATGCAAGTATGGAGTACATTCTTTGGGATGATTATAGGGTCGGTCATTTACATAAGTAACAAATTCACAGATTGGAATTGGAACAATAGACTGCTTGTGCTCATTGGCATACTCATTGGTGCAGCCCTCAGCTTTTTACCTCCTGCAACAGAAAACAGTAATTTATGGTTTGTGTTTGCTTGTGGAATTATTGGCGTTAGTGGGATGACATTACCTGGCTTGTCCGGATCATTTATTCTAATGCTTATGGGGAACTATGTGCTATTATTAGTAGATAGTGTCAATGTAGTTTTTGAAACCATCCACTCCATAATTTTAGGTGATTTTGAAGTACTGAATTTGCCTTATAATCGCATGTATTTAAAAATTGCAGGAACATTTTTTCTAGGCTCTGTTTTTGGATTGATTTTTACGTCTCATCTTTTAGGTTATGTGTTAAAGAGGTGGAATTCAATAGTAACCACATTAATAATAGGCTTCATTACCGGATCGCTCGGAATGTTGTGGCCTTGGAAGAACAAATTATTTTTTTATGATAACGGTAATTTGGTTTTAGATCAGAATAACGCACCTATTGTAGATACATATCAATACTACTTTCCAAATCTTTTTACAGCAGATACATGGTTTATAATATCATTTATATTTGTTGGAATTGCAATCGTTTTGGGAATAGGGTATTTTGAAAGAAAAAGGCAGAATAATTAATTGAATATTTAAAAGTATGCACACTAAAAAACTATTTGGATTGGTTGGTAAGAACATAGCCTATTCCTTTTCCAGAAAATATTTTTCTGAAAAATTTGAAAAATCACAATTGAATGACCATAAATATGTAAACTTTGATTTAGAATCAATTGAAGAATTTCCGGCTATTTTCAAAGAACATATAGGGAATTTGACAGGTATGAATGTTACAATACCTTATAAGGAAGCAGTTGGTGTCTTTCTAGATGCGATTGATGAAGATGCTAAGGAAATAGGGGCCATAAATACCATTAAAATTGATAAAAACGGAAAATCAAAAGGCTATAATACAGATGTCTATGGCTTTGAAAACTCTATTAAGCCATTGCTAAAACCGCATCACAAAGCGGCTTTGATTCTTGGAACAGGAGGTGCTTCTAAGGCAGTTGCATACGCCTTAAGAAAGATGAATATTCAATATAAATTTGTATCAAGAACCCCTAGGAATGAAGAAACAATTAGCTATGATTCCATAGACAAGAAATTGCTTGCAACATACACTGTTTTAATAAACTGTTCTCCTTTAGGAACAGCTCCTAACACAGAGTTGGCGCCACATATTCCTTATAACGAATTGAGTAATGTACATCTGCTATATGATCTTATCTACAACCCTGCAGAGACAACTTTTTTGCGTCGTGGAAAAGCACAGGGTGCCAATATAAAAAATGGATTGGAAATGCTCGAGCTTCAAGCAGAAAAATCGTGGGCTATTTGGAATGCATAAAAAAGGTGATTTTGATAGTACCCCTATTGCTTTACTAGTTATTGAACAGTAGCGCTATTTTTGAACATAAATTTTGTTGTTTCGACTGCTATGGTTATATTTAAAGAATCGTAAAATAGGAACTTTAAACAGCTTTAGGATGTTAGATGCAACAAAAGATAATACAGACGCAATAGAAGGAAAAACAGAAGATAAAAAATCTTCTACTGCAGATACAAAAGAAGAACTTACTGAAACTACAGTAGATGCTCAAGAAAATGTTGCCATAACTGAAGATGAGACATTAGAAAAATCTGCGGCAAAAAATGAAGAGGAAGCGGCTACTGAGAAAGTAGTAGAAGCAATTGAAAATGAGGTTGCAGCGAAAGCTGAAAAAGTTGTTGAAAAAGAAGTGGTCTCAAAAGTTAATTACGACAGTTTAGATATGGAAGCTCTTGTAAAAGAGTTGGAAAGTCTGTTGAAAAACGAGAAAATTCAAGCTGTAAAATCGGCTGTCGAAGCCATTAGAAAATCTTTTGACGCAAAATTCAGTGCCCTATTAGCAGAAAAGAAATCGGCATTTCTTAAAGAAGGAGGGGAGTCTATAGATTTTTTCTTTTCCAGTCCTTTAAAAGTAAAGTTCAACGAACTATTGGCAGAGTATCGAAAAAGAAGAAATGCACATTATGCTGAACTAGAAGCACAGTTAAAAGAGAATTTAGAAAAGCGATTTGAGGTAATTGATAAATTAAAATCTTTGATTGAAAATGCAGACTCGAAAACCATGCATAAGGAATTCAAAGAACTAGATGCGGTATGGAAATCCATTGGGCCAGTACCACGCACCAAATACAATAATACTTGGAGAAATTACCATCACCATGTAGAGCGATTTTACGATTTGTTGCATATCAATAATGATTTGAGAGAATTGGACTTCAAACACAATTTGGAAGAAAAACTTAAAATTGTAGCAAAAGTTGAAGCCCTGAGTAAAGTTAATGATGTAACTACAGCATTTAACGAGCTTCAAAAACTGCACAAATTGTGGAAAGAAGATATAGGGCCTGTTTCACGTGAATTTCGGGAAGAAATATGGCAAAAATTTAGTGCCGCAACCAAAGTAATTCATGATAAAAGAGCGGAGTATAATGAAGGTCAAAAATTAAAATATGCTGAGAATTTACAGTTAAAACGTGCAGTAATTTCCGATTTAGAAAAGTTCGATACTACAAATTGCAAAAGTCACTCTGATTGGCAGAAGGCAATCAAAGAATTTGAATCCAAGAGAGAAAATTACTTTAAAATAGGAAAAGTATCTGGAAGTAAAAGACAAAATGTATGGGAACAGCTCAAAACGGTTACTAAGAAGTTCAATCATTCAAAAAATAAATTTTACAAAGAACTAAATACAGAACAACAGGAAAACCTAAAGAAAAAGCAAGAATTGGTAGCTTTGGCAGTTTCACTAAAAGACAATGATGATTATGCTTCGGTGACACCTCAAATGAAAAAAATTCAAGCCGATTGGAAAACGATTGGACATGTGCCAAGAAAATATTCTGACAAAATATGGAAGGAGTTTAAGGAGGCATGTAACTATTATTTTGACAACTTACATACAGTACAAGACCAAGGTTCTGAAGAAGAAATTGAGGCGCTAGCAACCAAAAACGAGTTTCTTTCGCAAATACAAACGGTTATTGGGAACCCAGATATCTCTATTGAAGAGGTGGAAGCTTATTTAAAAACATGGAATAATATTGGGCGAGTACCGCGAAATGAAAGAGCTATAGAATCGAGATTTAATAAAGCAATTGAAGCTCTATTTGCCCAATTGTCTATAGAAGGTGATGCTTTGAAATTCCTGAAATATAAAATGACTATAAATGGGTATGCAAGCTCAAATAATGCTAGAAAAATTGATAGTGAAATTCAGTTTGTTAGAAAAAAAATAGACGAGTATACTAAAGACATACAGCAGTTAGAAAACAATATTAGTTTTATCGCCAATGCAAAGGAAGACAACCCTTTGGTTGTGAATGTTAGAAATTCTATTGCCAGTAAAAATGAAGATTTGACTAAATGGAAACGAAAGTATACCTATTTGAAAAGTGTACTTTAGTGCAAGTATAAGAAATAAAAAAAGCTACCCAATGGGTAGCTTTTTTTAGGAGTGTATATTATATTAAGACTTAAGTAATGCATCAAGCGCTTCTTTCTCTTCGCTTGCTAACGTAGCATCAACTAATATTCTTCCACTATGTTCGTCGATTGTAATCTTTTTTCTTCCTGCAATTTCTATCTGAACTTGAGGAGGAATCGTGAAAAATGAACCTCCGGCTGCACCTCTCTCAATAGAAACTACTGCCAAACCATTTTTAACATTCGAACGAATACGTGTATAAGCTTTAAGTAAATGAACATCGATTTTCTCTGAAAGTTCTTCCGACATTTTGCGCATCATTGCTTCCTCTTTCTCAGTTTCCTTAGAAATAGCGTCCAATTCACTTTTCTTGTGGTCTAAGTGGGAAGATTGTTTTTCTAGCTTTTCTGTAGTAGTACCAATGATTTCTTGTTTTAGCTCAATCTTAGCGCGTGCTTCTTTAATTCGCTTCTCTGAAAGCTCAATCTCTAAACCTTGAAATTCAATTTCTTTTGTCAAAGAATCGAACTCACGATTGTTGCGTACAGATTCTTGTTGTTTTTCATATTTTTTAGAAGCTTCTTTTGCTTCTTCAATGGCAATCTTACGCGCAGCAATATCCGATTCAAAATTTGCCACATCTTCAGTTAAATTTGAAAGCCTTTTATTTAGACCAGCTACTTCATTTTCTAAATCTTCAATTTCTAATGGTAACTCACCACGAACATTTTGAATCGTGTCAATTCTCGAATCAATGAGTTGTAATTTGTATAGTGATCTTAATTTGTCTTCAACACTTAGTTCTTTGCTCTTAGCCATGTCTATATATAATAAATAGGATTTGTAATTTTATCTGATAAAACGATTGCAAAATTAGTGAATTTTTTTGTAAGATAATCAACTAACAAGTTTTTTGTGAATTGTTCTGATTCATAGTGACCAATGTCGGTCAAAAGAAGTTGATTTTCAGCTTGATAAAACTCGTGGTATTTAAGGTCAGATGTTACATAAGCATCTGCCTTGTGGCGCTTTGCATTTGCAATGGCAAAGCTTCCTGAACCGCCTAAAACGGCCACCGTTTTTATCTTCTTACCTGTCAATTTCGAATGTCTGATGCAATCGCTTTTAAAAGTATTTTTTAAGACCTGTAAAAACTGAGTTTCAGAAAGCGGTTTGTCAAAACTTCCTAGCATTCCCATTCCACGGTGCTGATGCTCGTTCTCTAAGGTGGTCAGTTCGTAAGCTACCTCTTCATACGGATGGTTTTCGAACAAAGCACTTAAGATTCCTTTTTCTAAATGTTTTTCAAAAACAACACCTACACAAATCTCCTTTTCAATATGTTGTTCGCCCTTCTTTCCGAGTGTGGGAGTCGCTTCATTTCCTGCCCTATATGTGCCAAATCCTTCTGTGTTAAAACTACAATTGTCGTAGTTGCCAATGGTGCCGGCACCGGCCGAGAATAATGCTTTTCTCAGGCGCTCAGCATTTTCAATAGGTATATAGGTGAGCAGTTTTTTTATGTTTTGTTTTTGTGGAATAAGTATTTTCCTATCCTGTAATCCTAGAACCTCACAAATTTTTGCATTGACACCATCAAAGGAATTGTCAAGCGCTGTATGCATGGAATAGATAGCAATATTGTTTTTTATGGCTTTAATAACTACCCGTTCAACATAGGTACTGCCATTTAATTTTTTCAAACCTGAAAACACAATGGGATGAAAACTTACAATCAAATTACAGTTTTTCTCAATGGCTTCGTCCACGACACTTTCTAAACAATCTAAAGTGACCAAAACTCCAGACACCTTACTCGAAGCGTCTCCAACAAGCAGTCCTACATTGTCGAAACCTTCCGCATAATCGAGTGGCGCCAAGGTTTCAATATGTTCGGTAATATCTTTTACAGTATACATAAATAGTAGTTTGATTCAAAAATATAAAATATAGTTGAATACTTTGCGTATAGCTTGCTGTATTTCCTTAAATTTGATAATTGTAGAATCTTACTTAATATTGAGTCAAGCAATCCAAGAATGATACAAGAGCGACTGATCAAAATAGCCCGAAGTTTGTTGTCCCCATTTTCAATACTTTACGCATTGGTCATGCAGATAAGAAATGTGCTTTTTGATGTGAAAATATTACGCGCTACTCAATTTGATATTCCTGTCATTGCTGTTGGTAATTTAAGTGTAGGTGGCACTGGGAAAACACCTCAAATTGAATATCTTATTGAGTTACTCAAACCAAAGTATAAGATAGCCGTATTGAGTAGAGGTTATAAAAGAACCTCTAAAGGCTTTATCTTGGCAACTACAGAAACTTCTGTGGTTGAAATAGGAGATGAGCCCTTTCAATACAAAACCAAATATCCGGAGATTGTTGTGGCGGTGGATAGCGATCGGACCAACGGAATCAATAAGATAAAAGAGATGCATCCAGAGGTAGACCTTGTATTGCTCGATGATGCCTTTCAACACAGAAAAGTAACAGCCAGTTTTTATATATTGCTCACTTCATTTGATGCTCCGTATTCCAGTGATTATCTTCTACCTTTAGGGAATCTAAGAGAACCTAGAAGCGGCTATAGAAGGGCTGATGCAATTGTAGTAACCAAATGTTCGGAAACACTTGCTAAATCGGAAAAAAAACAGCTTGTAAAAGCGCTGACACCTAAAGTAAAAAGGGATGTATTCTTTTCAAAAATAGCCTATGCTCATGAAGTACATTCGGACGATCAGTCAATAACTATTAACAGCTTAAAAAACTATCGAGTACTATTGGTGACAGGTATCGCAAAACCAAAACCTTTATTGGCGTTTTTAGAAGACAATGAAATTGCATTTGATCATATGTCATATCCTGATCATCACAACTTCACAAATAAAGACATTCAAGCTATTGAAAAAGCGTTCGGTACGTATACGGAGGCAAAAAAAATAATGCTAACTACAGAAAAAGATAATACCCGATTAAAAGGAAAACTATCAAATCTATTCTCCATTGCAATACGTCCTCAATTTTTAAAAAACGAAACAAAATTTGAGCAATCCATAACAAATCATATAGATAATTTCCATTAAAAA
This sequence comes from uncultured Flavobacteriaceae bacterium, assembly GCA_943789365.1. Taxonomy (GTDB): domain Bacteria; phylum Bacteroidota; class Bacteroidia; order Flavobacteriales; family Flavobacteriaceae; genus Flavicella. The sequence continues at coordinate 3,315,331 of CALSTV010000001.1, forward strand.
CAAAGTATGTATATACATTTGTTTGTGTATTGTGTTGTGTATTAGGAAAATACGTTTGTTTTTATTACTTTAGTAAGCCTTAAAAAAATCACTTCCCCTGATAAAACGTACATAGAAGGTGGTATCAAAAGTATTTTTTAGATACTGATTTTTAGCAAGAGTATATTCATTTAAAGATATGTCGGTAGGATACTATTGACTGTTTTGTCGGAATACTTGCTGTGGAAAAGGTTTTGATTGTTAGTTAGTTTTGTTTTGAAAAGCCTGTTTGTTATAATAACAAACAGGCTTTTTTGATGGTTCTATTTCAGATTGTTTATTGACAAGCTTGCAACGTATTTTTCAAAAGCATGGCAATGGTCATAGGGCCAACACCTCCAGGTACTGGTGTGATATAACTCGCTTTTTTACTAACACTGTCAAAATGTACATCTCCAGCCAGACGGAAACCTCTTTTCTTGCTTGCATCTTCCACTCGGGTAATTCCTACATCAATAATAGTGACGCCTTCTTTTACCATATCTCCGGTTAAGAATTCAGCAATACCTAGTGCAGCTACGATAATGTCGGCTTCCTTTGTGATTTCCTTTAAGTTCTTCGTTCTACTGTGTGTCAAAGTAACCGTGGCATCACCAGCCGTTCTTTTCTGACTCAATAGGATGCTCATTGGTCTTCCTACAATATGACTTCTTCCAATAACAACAACGTTTTTACCTGAAGTTTCTACCTCGTATCGCTCTAATAGTTCCATAATACCATAAGGAGTTGCTGGTAAAAAAGTTGGCAATTCCAAGGCCATTTTACCCACATTTGCAGGATGAAAACCGTCTACATCCTTCTCGGGGTTAACCGCCATCAAAACCTTGTGCTCATCGATGTGTTTAGGAAGTGGTAACTGGATGATAAAACCATCTATTTCAGGATTGTTATTAAGATTATCTATTTCGTGAAGCAGCGCTTCTTCTGAAGTAGTATCTGGAAGTTCGAGAAGGGTGGATTCAAAACCTACCAATTCACAAGCTTTTACTTTTGCGCCAACATAGGTCATACTAGCACCGTCATTACCAACCAATACGGCAGCTAAATGTGGTGTTTTTTTACCTTGCTTTTTCAATTCAACAACAGCGGCTGCAATTTCTTCCTTGATGGCACCTGAAGTCTTTTTTCCGTCTAAAATAATCATATATAAGCTTTGTTTATATTAAATACATTCTCAGTTTAGCAACTGCTGAACTACTGCATTCCTTTCATCATTTGCATCATTTTTCTTCCGCCGCCTCCTTGCATCATTTTCATCATTTTGCTCATTTGATTGAATTGCTTCATTAGCTGGTTGACTTCTTGAATGCTAGTTCCAGAACCTTTTGCGATTCTTTTTTTACGGCTCGCATTGATTGTTTTTGGTTCTGTTCTTTCTCCTGGAGTCATTGAATGAATGATAGCTTCAATTCCTTTAAAAGCATCGTCATCAATATCAACATCTTTCATAGCTTTTCCAGCTCCTGGAATCATGCCCATCAAATCTTTGACATTCCCCATTTTTTTAATTTGCTGAATTTGCCCTAAGAAATCGTCAAAACCAAATTGGTTTTTCGCAATTTTCTTTTGAATTTTTCTAGCTTCTTCTTCGTCGTATTGTTCTTGCGCTCTTTCAACTAAAGAAACCACATCTCCCATTCCTAAAATACGATCGGCCATACGGTCTGGATGAAAAACATCAATGGCTTCCATCTTTTCTCCTGTACCAATAAACTTAATAGGTTTGTCGACAACCGTTTTTATAGAAAGTGCGGCTCCACCACGTGTATCACCGTCTAATTTGGTAAGGATAACACCGTCGAAGTTCAACAGGTCATTAAAAGCTTTTGCAGTATTTACTGCATCTTGACCCGTCATAGAATCAACAACAAAAAGTGTCTCTTGTGGATTCACTGCTTTGTGTATGTTGGAAATTTCGGTCATCATTTCCGTATCCACAGCCAAACGTCCTGCGGTATCAATAATCACAGTGTTCTTACCTTTGGCTTTGGCGTGTTTGATGGCGTTTAAAGAAATCTCAACGGGGTTTTGATTCCCTTCCTCAGCATAGACTTCAACCCCAATTTGTTCACCTACAACGCGTAATTGGTTAATCGCAGCTGGACGATATACATCACAACCTACAAGCAGTACTTCTTTCGATTTTTTTGTCTTTAAGAAATTAGCGAGTTTTCCAGAAAAAGTAGTTTTACCAGATCCTTGCAATCCAGACATCAATATAACGGTTGGACTTCCTGCAAGATTGACACCAACGGTTTCACCACCCATCAATTCAGTTAGTTCATCTTTTACAATCTTAACTAATAATTGACTTGGGTTCAGCGTAGTCAAAACATCCTGACCTATTGCTTTGTCTTTAACTCTTTTTGTAAAATCTTTGGCAATTTTAAAGTTGACATCTGCATTGATCAATGCTTTACGGACTTCTTTTAAAGTCTCGGCAACATTTACTTCAGTAATTTTCCCGTGTCCTTTTAAAACATGAAACGCCTTGTCTAACTTATCACTTAAATTTTGAAACATATGCTATTCTTAGGTTTTTTGAAGGCACAAAGATAATAGAATCCTATGCGTATTCAAAGCCCGAATTGCAATATTTATTTGTGTGGGATAGAAAGTTGAATTTGAAGAGAAATTATCTCTAAGTGTATCATTCCTCAAAATCAATTGACGCAGAATTTACGCAATATCGTAAGCCTGTATCTGTAGGTCCATCTTCAAAAACGTGGCCTAGGTGTCCATCACAGCTAGCACATACTATTTCTGTTCGGATGCGTGCTAAAGAAGTGTCTTTATGATAGCTAATGGTGCCTTCAATTGCGTGGTCAAATGATGGCCATCCGCAATGTGCATCAAATTTAGAGTCGGAATGAAAAAGTTGTGCCCCACAGCCTTTACAAACATAGGTACCGGCTTCAAAATGCAAATTGAATTTCCCTGTATGTGGTCTTTCTGTTCCTTTTTCTCTTAATATATGGTATTCATTCTCTGTGAGTTGTGATTTCCATTCTGCTTCAGAACGTTGTTTTTTTTCTTTCATGATTCATATTTATTTGGCATTAAAAATAGGCAATAATAATGTAATATTTATTTCTTTTCATGGAATTGCAAGGCCGCTGAATTTATACAATAGCGTTTTCCTGTCGTCTCTTTTGGTCCATCATTAAATACGTGTCCAAGATGACTGTCGCAAACAGCACATAGTACTTCAACGCGTTGCATGCCATGACTGTTGTCCTGAATTTCTAAAACATTTTGCTGAATATACGCATCGAAAGAAGGCCAGCCACTGTAGGAATTGAATTTAGTAGCGCTGTCAAAAAGTGCCGTGTCACAGCCTGCACATGCATACGTTCCAGTTTTATAGTGCTTATCATAAAGTCCCGTAAAAGCCCGTTCCGTTCCTTTTTGACGTAATACAAAATACTCCATTTCACTCAAAGACTGTTGCCATTCAAGGTCCGTTTTTGTGATTTTTTTTGGCGTTTGTCCGAACATTATTGAACTAAAGCATAGAACGAAGAAAGCAAGTTGTACATTTTTCATATTTGAGAGTGATTTTAGTTTTTTTATAGACGCAGTTGTTATAGTGTTCTTACATAGCAATAGATAAAACTTCGTTGATAAAAAAAATGAAGAACATTTTGGCAATCCGTTTCCTCCCTCTATATTTGTATACCTAAACATATATTTTATGAATAAGTTAATCGCATTTTTTCTGGTCGCTTTATTTTTAACGAGTTGCAGTACAGTTCCAATTACGGGAAGAAAGCGTCTGAATTTTGTCAGTGATGCAGAAGTATTGCCTACGAGTTTTGCACAATACCAATCCTTTTTAGAAGAAAACAAGGTTTCTAAAGATGTTGAGAAAACAAAAGAAATTCAAGAAATAGGGAAGGCTATTTCAATAGCGGTCACAAAATTTATGAGGGCCAATAATATGGGCAAGGAAGCCGATAGTTATCAATGGGAATTTAATTTAATTGAAGATGAAACCATGAATGCTTGGTGTATGCCAGGAGGAAAGGTCGTTTTCTATACAGGTATTCTTCCAGTAGCGAAGAATTCAGATGGTATTGCAGCCATTATGGGACATGAAATAGCGCATGCTTTTGCCAAACACGGACAAGAGCGAATGTCATCTGCCCAAATTCAGCAAATGGGAGCTGCTGCTGTAGCTGCTGGAACTGCCAATGAAGAAGAAGAGCAACAAATGTTGTGGAATTTGGCCTATGGTGTGGGTTCGCAATTGGGCATGTTAAAATTTAGTCGAACCCATGAGAATGAAGCAGATAAATTAGGTATGGTCTTTATGATTATGGCGGGATATGCGCCTGAGGAAGCCGTTGGCGTCTGGGAGCGAATGTCTGAACTTTCTAAAACAACTACACCAGAATTTTTAAGCACACACCCTTCAAATGCAACTAGGATATCTAATTTAAAGGCGTTTTTACCAGAGGCCGTTACTTTGGCAAAGAAATACCAATAGACACCGCGTTAATTTGACTTTTCCTGCACGTTTACATAGAAGTTGTTGTCAATTGTAATGGAGTCAATTTTGGTTTTATAGTCTAAGGCATTCCATTCAATGGAGGGAGTTATTCTACTTTTATTTCCATTGATATAAACATCGATGGGCATGTTGAAAGTATCTATACATTTTTCCCATCGGTACAAAAGTGCATTGTTCTCAATTTTATAGGTGAAGACTGGAATGTCTGTGGTATGTAAGTACTGATAAAAAATAGGACCTAAGTCTGTATTTGAATATGTTTGCATATACGATTGGATTTCTTCGGAGGTCACAACTTTGTGATAAAAAGTGCTATTTAAACCTCTTAATAATTTTCGCCATTCCAAATCATTAGCAATAATTTGTCGAATCGTATGTAACATATTTGCACCTTTGTAATACATGTCACCTGAGCCTTCGTTATTTACATTATAATACCCAATAACAGGAATGTCATTTTGAATGTTTTTCCTGAGTCCAATAGCATATGCGTTGCCTGCTTCACGACCAAAATGGTATTCTAAAAATAAGCTTTCAGAATAATTTGTAAAACTTTCGTGTATCCACATGTCGGCAATGTCTTTATTCGTAATATTATTTCCAAACCATTCATGTCCTGTTTCATGTACGATAATAAAATCGAATTTAAGTCCCCATCCTGTGCCGCTTAAATCATAACCATTATAGCCATTTTGAAATCCATTTCCATAGCTTACGGAACTTTGATGTTCCATGCCTAAAAAAGGAGTTTCAACAAGTTTGTAACCATCTTCGTAAAACGGGTAGGGACCAAACCAATGCTCTAAGGCTTCGAGAGTTCTTGCTACCTCTTTAAATTGTTTTTTTGCTTTAGAAAGGTTGTAATTCAAAACATAATACGAACAAGTAAGCGGACCCGACATACCTTCAAAGATTTCATTAAAACTGACAAAATTCCCTAAAGACAGACTCACGCTGTAATTGTTGATGGGGTTTATGACCTTCCAATGATAGGTTTTTGAATTTGTTGAGTTGTTTTCTTGTACAGATACCAATTGTCCATTTCCAACTGCTGTAAGATGTTTAGGAACCGTGTAATGCATTTCAATTCCATTTTCGGGTTCGTCGTACATATGGTCTTTGCAAGGCCACCATAAGCTGGCACCTTCTCCCTGACAAGAAGTAGCAATAAAGTCGAATCCTTCTTTGTCTTTAGTCCATGTAAATCCACCATCCCAGGGGGCTTTTATTGCAACTTTTGGATGTCCTTCATAGCTGAGCGTGATGCTTTCTAAAGCGCCTGGTCTTTGGGTTTTTTCTAAAAAAACAGAATAAGCATTTCCATTTCTTTTAAACTTTAGCGCTTTGTTGTCCTGGTGGGCAGTTAAAAGTTGCATAGGTGGTTGTAAATCGATCTGCATACGATTTTCACTAGTGAGTACTTGGTACGAAATGGTATTTGTGCCCTTTATAAATTGCATGGATGGAACTACCTCAATCTTTAAATCGTATTTCATCAAGTTCCACCAACTTCTTTCCTTTGTAATACTACCTCGAATGGAGTCTTGTTTGGTGAAAATTGTGTCGACTTGAGCACTTACGGAAGCGCAAGAAAAAATAGCGAAGCATACAAAATACTTTTTCATAAAAAAGAATGACGAGTTTAAGAATATCCTAGATAAAAGTAAATATATGTAAAAAAGGCTGATTGTAAAACAATCAGCCTTTCAAGTAGGGTTAGTTAATTTCTGTGGTTGTTCTTTTAGAATTGTTCTCTTTCAGAAAAATGGAAAGCACTTTCTATGGCAGCATTTTCATCTGAATCGGATCCATGAACAGCGTTTTCACCCATAGAACTAGCGTATAATTTACGGATGGTACCTTCTGCTGCTTCAGCAGGGTTGGTAGCTCCAATAAGAGATCTAAAGTCTTCTACCGCATTTTCTTTTTCTAAGATTGCAGCAACAATAGGTCCTCTAGTCATGAATGTAACCAATTCACCAAAGAAAGGTCTTTCATTATGAATAGCGTAGAAAGCTTCTGCATCTCTTCGTGTCATATGCGTTAATTTTAATGCTACGATTCTAAAGCCTGAAGCATTGATTTTTTCTAAAATAGCACCAATGTTTCCTTTTTCAACCGAATCAGGTTTTAACATTGTAAATGTTCTGTTTGTTTTCATGGGTTTGTTTCTCTGTTTTTAACTGCCGCAAATATACTTTTTTTCTACATATAAAATACCCCAAAGTGTAGAAATCAATCGATTTCGTAAAGACTTTAGAAAGTACCATAAACAGCCTGACGTTTTTAGCGGTTTTTTAACTTTTTTTTACAAAAATGAAAGTTCAAATCCTGTGTATTAAATTGTATCTTCGCCGGGTATGAATAAACAAGAAATAATAGAAGTAAGAAAATTACTTTCTTCACCTCAAAAGTTTGTATTAGTGTCTCATAAGAACCCCGATGGAGATGCCGTAGGTTCGACACTTGCTTTGCAACATTATTTGATAAAAAAAGGGCATAGTGCGCAAACTGTTTTACCGAATGATTTGCCTGAATTCTTGAATTGGATGCCTGGTATAGGCACTATTTACAGATATGACAAACAAAATAAACAAGCAAAACGCTCATTAGAGAGTTCGGAGTTTGTTTTTTTGTTGGATTTTAACGCTTTTCACAGGGTGGGTGACGATATGCAAAAGGCGCTAGAGGTTTATAAAGGAACCTACCTGATGATAGATCATCATCAACAGCCAGATGCGATTGCCAAATACACCTATTCAGATACAAGTATATGTTCAACCTGTCAGATGGTGTACCATTTTATAGACATGATGGGCGATCTTTCTTTGATTGATGCTGAGATTGCCACGTGTTTATATACCGGAATTATGACGGATACAGGTTCTTTTCGTTTTGACAATACAACGAGTACAACACATACTGTAATTGCAGATTTGATTGATAAGGGCGCAGAGAATTCGAGAATACACGACAGTGTTTTTAATACGAATAAACTAAGTAGATTACAATTGTTAGGTACAGCGTTGACCAATTTAAAAGTTTTAACAGAATACAACACGGCCTATATTACCTTATCTCAAAAAGAATTGGATGCTAATAACTATCAAAAAGGAGATACCGAAGGTTTGGTTAATTACGGTTTATCGATACAAGGTATCTATTTTGCAGCCATATTTATAGAAGATGTTGAACAGAAGATTATTAAGATATCCTTTCGTTCAAAAGGTGGTTTTTCTGTAAATGAATTTTCGAGAAATCATTTTAATGGAGGAGGACACAACAATGCAGCTGGTGGTCGGTCTGAAAATTCTTTGTTAAATACTGTGGAAAATTTTGTAAGTTTACTGCCAGAATATAAAAGAGAAATAGCTGAGTCGTATGAAAACTAGCTGTGTTTTAATTGCAGTTTTGGTTTTTCTGGTTTCCTGTGAGACATCAACCGCAAGAAAACCTGTTGAAAGGGCGAAGCGTTCAGAATTAGAAAAAACAGTTGCGTTAAATAAAAAAATGTTTGCATTAGAACAACAAAAGATGCAAGCATATATGAAATTAGATAGCAGCCATACCTATATCAATTCCAATAAAGGTTTTTGGTATACAAAATTGGCTAAATCGAGTACTTCCCCCCAACCAATAAAAGGAGATATTGTGAGCTACGAGCAAGAAATACTTGCTTTGGATGGCACGGTGTTGTATGGAAGGGAGGCTTTAGGAGTTCAGAGCTATGTTGTGGATAAGCAGCATATAGTGAAAGGAATAAAAGAAGGAATAAAATTGATGAGAGAAGGAGAAGAAGCGAAATTTGTGTTTTCGTCATTCGTAGCTTATCGCGTTAATGGAGATTCAAATCAAATAATCGGGATTAATGAACCGATCATATGTACAATTAAATTATTAAAAATTAACAAATAACAATTAAAACTATTAAAATGAAAATCAAAAGTATTGCAAATTTTGGATTGCTTGCTGCAATGGTAACTTTTACTGCATGTGACAATCAAAAAAGACAGGATAAATTAAACACAGAAATTGATTCTGTAAGTTACGCGCTAGGATTGGATATGGCGAATAAAATTAAGTTGAACTTTTCAGATGCTAATAACACTGCTTTTATCGACGGATATGAGGCTTCAGGTGATTCTGCGAATGTGAAAATTCAAGCCAAAGACATTGATGGTATTCTAAGAACTTTTTTCCAGAAGAAGCAACAAGAAGCGATGGCGCAAGCTGCAGACACTACTGGTGTAGCTTCAGAAGTAAAAGTGAATAGTAACACCACAAGTTCATTGTTGAGCGAAGCAGATTCTGTAAGTTATGCTTTAGGATTGGATATGGCCAACAAAATGAAACCTAACTTTGAAGAAATCAACGACGATTTGTTTGTACAAGGATATAGCGAATTGAGCGATTCTTTAAATGTATTGTTAGAATTGAAAGATTTAGATGGTATCTTACGTAATTTCTTCATGGAAAGACAACGTAAACAAGCTGAAGAGCAAGCTTTGAAAGAGCATGGTCCGCAAAAAGAAGCAGGAATCAAATTTTTAGAAGAAAACAAAGCCAATGAAGGTGTAGTTGTTACCGAAAGTGGTTTGCAATATATTGTATTGAAAGAAGGAAATGACACCAAGCCTGCGGCAACAGACAACGTAACTGTACATTACCATGGAACTACTCCAGAAGGAACTGTGTTCGATAGCTCTGTAGACAGAGGTGAACCAGCTTCTTTTGGATTGAATCAAGTAATTAAAGGATGGACTGAAGGACTGCAATTGATGGGTGAAGGTGCGAAATTTAAATTCTTTATTCCTCAAGAATTAGCGTACGGCGCAAACCCAAGAGGTGGTGTGATTAAACCTTTTATGCCTTTGGTTTTTGAAGTAGAATTGATCAAAGTAAACAAATAAGAGTATGTTTCTTAGAAAAGTAATACTTTCTATTTCTATTTTATGTATCCTCCCATCATGTATGAAAGACGAACCAGGTCTTGAACAATATTATGAAAATAGAGATGAGGGTATTGCTTTTTTAGAAGAAAATGGAAAGAAAGATGGAATTGTAACGACGGATTCTGGCTTGCAATACGAAGCGTTGACGCCAGGAGAAGGGGAGAACACTTCCGAATTCGATATTGTTCGCTTTCGATATACCGTTAGTAGCATAGAAGGCGTTGAATATTTTTCGAATGAAACAACCGAATCAGAAGATATTCCGTATTCCAGATTAAATGGTTTCAATGAATATTATATTAGAGAAGGACTTTCTTTGATGAATGTTGGAAGTGCTTATAAATTTTATGTTCCTTATCAGTTGGCATATGGAGAATTTCAGTATGGTGAAATTGTGCCATTTACTGCATTGGTAGTGGAATTAGAATTGCTAGAAAACTTCTTTCTTGACAACGCTAAAAAAGAAGCTGTTACTGTCACCGAAAGTGGTTTGCAATATGAAATTATTGAACAAGGAACTGGCGAGAATGCAGGCGAAGATAGTGATGTAAGTGTACACTATCACGGAACATTTTTGAATGGAGATGTTTTCGATAGCTCTGTGGATAGAGGAACCCCAAGCGATTTAAATGTAGATTGCGTGATTCAAGGATTTTCGGAAGGATTGCAATTGATGAACACAGGTGCCAAATACAAATTGTACATTCCGTATGATTTGGCATACGGAGTTAATGGAACTTCAGGAATACCTGGTTATACACCTTTAATATTTGAAATTGAATTGATTGAAATCTATTGATAGAAGCTTCAATTTCTATTTTATAATAGCAATTCTTAGAGAAAGTCTTTAAGAATTGCTATTTTTGTTTTAACCACTTTTTATAATAAACAAACCATTAAATTTAATTTTGAAATTAGAGTATGAAAAAGAGTAAATTTGTATGTATGGCACTATTGCTAGTAGTGCTTGCTTGTAAGAAATCCGATAAAGACAATGGTGTTTTTGCCAATATTGCAACCGACAAAGGGACTATGAGGATTGTCTTGCATTATAATGAAACCCCTATTACTGTTGCAAATTTTATTTCCTTAGCAGAAGGAACAAATAAGGGAGTTACAGATTCATTACAGGGTAAAAAATTCTATGAAGGATTGCCTTTTCATAGGGTGATACCAGATTTTATGATCCAAGGAGGAGATATCAAAAGAAATGGTTCAGGAACCCCTGGTTTTACTTTTGAAGACGAATTTCCTACCGATAGTATTGGAGAATTGTTGTACAAACACAATGGTAAAGGCATTCTTTCCATGGCAAACTCGGGACCAAATACCAACGGGAGTCAATTTTTTATAACACATAAAGCAACGCCTTGGTTGGATGGAAAACACACTGTTTTTGGACAAGTGATTGAGGGTTTGTCGGTTGTTGATTCAATTACACAAGGAGATGTAATCAACAGTATAGAAATAGAAAGGATTGGGCGCGCAGCCAAAAACTTTGATCCAGCACAAGCCATAGAGGATGCTAGGTTGGCTCAGATAACATTTAAAAAGCTGGAAAAGGAACAGCGAATGAAGGATAGTATTCAGTTTTCTATACAAATGGAAGAGGTAAAGGCAATTACTTTAAGCTCGGGTTTGAAAATAATTCACCTTGAAAAAGGAAAAGGAGCAAAAGTTCAAAAAGGAGACAAACTAAAAGTAGATTACACGGGGTATTTTGTAGACGGAAAAATATTTGATAGCTCCTCTAAAAGAAATGCACCCTTTGAATTTACTATCGGAATAGACCGTGTTATTGAGGGGTGGACAGAAGGTGTGATGTTGTTAAACGAAGGAGGAAAAGCTCGTTTGTTTATACCATATACCTTGGCGTATGGGGCAGCAGGTTACGGTCCAATACCTGCAAAATCGAATTTGATTTTTGATGTTAAACTCGTTAAAATTAATTAATAATGTTTGAAAGAATTATTGAACTCGATAAACAGCTATTGCTATATCTAAACAATCTAGGTACAGCTCAGTGGGATCCTTTTTGGTTGTTTATCACACGACACTTTAACTGGGCTCCGTTATTTATATTCTTGTTGCTTGTTATGTTTCGTTATCTAGGATGGAAGAGAGGCGTGTTTTTATTAGTTTTTATCGCCGTATTAGTTACGTTTTCTGATCAGTTCACAAATATGATTCGACGCATTTTTGAACGGTTGCGACCCAATAATGACCCCGAACTTATTGACTTTTTGCGAACTAGCATTCGTCCACAAAACTTTAGCTTTACATCGGGTCATGCAACTACATCAACGGCTGTGACTGTGTTTTTTATTAAGTTGCTAAGACCTTACACTAAGTATATCTATTTCTTTGTATTGTTTCCATTGTTGTTTACCTATAGTAGACTGTACTTAGGAGTTCACTTTCCAATAGATGTTACCGTAGGTGCTTCAATAGGGGCGCTGATAGGTCTTTCCTTTTATAGGTTATATCTGATTATTGAAAATAAATATTTTGTCAAGCATTAATGGGCGATTTCATTTAAATAGATATCGTCTTTCTAGGATTTGAGAAACATGGAGAATCTACGACATAAAAAAACCTGCATTGGAATAACAATGCAGGTTTTTTTTAGGTGTATTCGATTTTAAATATCTTCAAAACTTACATCTGTAAAATCTGAAGTTTCAGAGGTGGCAGTAGCCAAATCTTCTGACTCCGTTTCATTCTTTTTATAGTCTTTTTGGTGACGTTGGCTAATCACCTCAGTACCCTTTTCATTTAAAATGAACTCAGTTGCTGCCTGAAGCATTTCGTTGAATTCGTTAAAGTCTTCCTTGTAAATGTATATTTTGTGTTTCTGGTAGTGAAAAGAACCATCGTCATGTGTAAACTTTTTACTCTCAGTTACAGTAAGGTAATAATCTCCAGCTTTGGTTGAACGTACATCAAAAAAATAGGTACGTCTACCAGCTCTTAATATTTGCGAAAAAATTTCTTCTTGTTCAATATGTTCTTTCATGCTCTTTTAATACTAAATGTTAGGGTTAGATTTACTTTGTTTACAAATCTAAAAAAATATTTTATTTAACCATGTTAATTTTTATTCTTTTTCTAAAAGTTGTTGTTGGAATAATTCGCTATAATAGCCAGTCTCTTTAATTAAACTTTGGTGTGTCCCGTTTGCTACAATCTGTCCTTGATCTAACACAATGATTTTATCAGCATGTTTCGCTGAAGATATTCTGTGACTCACAATTATCGTAGTCTTATTGGTAGAGATTCGTTTTAAATTGTTGAGAATGATGGCTTCGGTTTCTGTATCGATGGCAGATAAGCAATCGTCTAATAGTAAAATTTCAGGATCTTTGATAATTGCGCGCGCTATGGAAATACGCTGTTTTTGTCCACCTGAAACCGTAATTCCTCGCTCTCCTAAAACCGTACCATATTTTTCTTTAAAACTGTTAATGTTCTCATGAATGGCTGCGTTTTTTGCTGCCAATTCTATCTGTTCTTGACGAGCGCCTTCTATGCCAAAACTAATATTATTGGCAATGCTGTCTGAAAATAAAAATGGATCTTGAGATACAAATCCAATCTTTTTTCGAAGTGCGTAAATGTCTAGCTCTTTAAGCGGCGTGTTATCTATAGAAATAGCACCCGCAGTGGGGTCGTAGATTCTTGCGATTAAATTTAATAGTGAGGATTTACCACTACCTGTTTTACCCAATATTGCAACGGTTTGCCCTTTTTCAATATGTAAATTGATGTTCTTTAAGGCTTCAATATTTGTGTCGTCATAGCGAAGACTTACATGGTTCAATACGATATCTCCAATATTTTCATTAGGCGCCAAATCGCCACTAATAATTTCAGGAGTGTATTCTAAAAACTCATTGATTCGTTTTTGCGATGCTTCCGCTTGTTGAATGGTAGAAGTAACCCAACCCACAATGGCTACAGGCCAAGTAAGCATATTTACATACATCATAAACTCGGCGATGGTTCCTATAGAAATCAAACCGTTGATGTATTGCATTCCACCAACATAAATAACAATCAAATTACTCATACCAATAAGCAATACCATCAAAGGGAAAAATAAAGCTTGAGCCTTGAATAAATTGATGTTTTTCTCTTTGCTTTCATTCGCTAAACCATCGAAATCTTCGGCAGTTTGCATTTCAATTGTATACGACTTAATTACATTGATACCCGAAAAAACCTCTTGTCCAAAAGTGGTGAGTTTAGAAAGGTATTCTTGTACGATGGTACTTCGCTTATGAATGATTTTACTTAAAACAAAAATGGAAATTGACAATAGCGGAAATGGAATCAGTGTGTATAAGGTTAGTTTTATATCAATTTGCACCATTTTATAAATAGCAACACTAAACAAAACCAACATATTAATGGTATACATGACAGCCGGACCGACATACATTCTTACTTTTCCAACATCTTCACTAATGCGATTCATCAAATCGCCCGTTCGGTTTTTTTTTGTAAAAATTTACAGACAATTGCTCGTATTGGTAAAAGATTTCGTTTTTTAAATCGAATTCAATCAAACGTGACGTTACAATTATGGTTTGTCGCATTAAAAATGTAAAAAAGCCCGACAGTATTGCCAAACCTATAATCAATCCAATGTTCAAAATAAGTTCATCTTTTACATAAGCAATGTCTGTAACAAGCCCTATCCTGTAATCGTCGGCAATATTGATTGAGTTTTTTACGATTTCGGGAACTTTTACAGCCAAATAGCGCGAAAGTATAGAAATAACAATTCCGGCAATTAGGCGGTAGCGGTATTTGTAAAAGTATTTATTTAAGTATTTTAATGCTTTCATTTAAGACCAATGAATGTGAATTGGATTTGCTTCGCAAGATACAGGTTAATTATGAATATTCACTTTGTGCTTGTAGTTTTATCCATAAAAAAGCTTAGAATTATGCTTACTACAATAAAAAAATAGTAGTACTTTTGCATACAAACAAATACCAATCAATTAAGTTCTTTAAAAATGATCAATAGAAGACATATTCGTGTAAAAGTAATGCAATCAGTTTATGCCTTACTGACTTCAAAAAGTGACAATCTTGTAAAGGAAGAAAATTTTTTAAAAAACAGTATTGACAAAATGTATGACTTGTACATACTTATGTTGGATGTTTTACCGCAATTAAAAAACATTGCCGAAGAAACCATTGAAATTTCTAAGAAAAAGCATTTTGCAACCGAAGAAAATTTAAAACCAAACACAAAATTTATCGACAATAAAGTGTTTGCTGCCATAGAACAAAGTGTGTCTTTTAATACCTATAAAGAAGAGCATGGAATCGACAATTGGCATATAGAAGAAAAATACATACGAACGATATATGAACAGTTAGTTCAAAGCAGTTTGTATGCAAAGTACATGGAAACTACTTCAGGAAGTTTTAAAGAAGATGTAACCTTCGCTATGGACTTATTTACGGAGTTTATTGCACCCAATGAGAAGTTAGCAGATTATTTTGAAGATTTAAATATTAGCTGGGTAGATGACATTCCTTTTGTAAACACCTGGGTGCTTAGAACTATTCAAACGCTAAAAAAGAACAAACCTTTTGTTATAAATCGACTTTATAAAGATGATGATGACAAAGTATTTGTAATGGATTTATTTAGAAAAGTAGCTTTAAATCATACGAAATTCGAAAAAGAAATTGCGAATAAAACACCGAATTGGGAATCGGATAGAATAGCCGATTTAGATATGATTATCATTAAAATGGGGATCTGTGAATTTTTGCATTTTGCTTCCATTCCAACCAAAGCAACCATAAATGAATACATTGAAATTGCTAAAGATTATTCAAGTACAAAAAGTAGCTTTTTTATAAATGGAGTTTTGGATAAGGTGTGTAAAGACTTTGAAAAGAATGATAGAATTCAAAAAGTAGGAAGAGGAAGGTTGTAATACTTTTATGAAACTTCTTTAGAACAGTTGTCATTATTTTAATACATTTACTTCAAAATTAAATCTTATGCATAAATTATTTATATACTTTTTCGTAGTGGCTGTAGCCTGTATTTCTTGTAAAAAAAGTGCGGCCTCAAAAGTGAAACAGAACAATGTTGAAATAGCAAAGGAGCGTGATTTGAAATCAGAATCACTTCCAGTGGCTACATTCGACACTGAGGTATACGATTTTGGTACCATATTGGAAGGAGATGTTGTAGAAACTTCTTTTGTAATTACAAACACAGGAAAATCAGATTTGATCATTTCTGATGCAAAGGCATCTTGTGGTTGTACCGTGCCAACATGGCCAAAAAATCCAATTAAAGCAGGAGCCTCTGGTAAGATTGATGTGAAATTCAATTCGAGAGGAAAAAAGAACAAACAAAGCAAAGCCATTACACTGACAACAAATACCGCTAAGGGTAGAGAATTTGTTAAAATCACTGGATTTGTAACCCCAAAAGAAAAAAAATAATCAATTCTAAATACTAAAAACAAATGAACTTATTACTCCCTTTACAAGCCGCAGGATTTGATATAAAAAGCTTAATGCCATTTGCATTGATGTTTGTCGTATTATATCTATTTATGATTCGTCCGCAAATAAAGAAACAAAAAAATGAAAAGAAATTTCAAAACGATATTGGAAAAGGATCTAAAGTGGTAACTACAAGTGGTATCCATGGTAAAATTGTAGAAATTAGTGACACAACAGTTGTCATCGAAACAGGCGCAGGTAAAATTAAATTTGAAAAAACAGCCTTGTCTATGGAGCTTAGCAATAAAATTGCAGCCGCAAAAAGCTAGTCTTTTTTAAAATGACTTTAGGACTGTCTAATTTTTTTTAGGCAGTTTTTTTTGTCGAATAGTAGAGCGCTAACCGTAAATAGGGCCTGCTAAAGTCATTGATTATAACTAAGAAATCAAAAACGAGCAATTCAATCCTTAATAATTGGATTTGCCAATGTGCTTTTTGTATATTTAAATGTTTTAAATTGTAGAAAAAATGAAAGGTTTTCTTCCAAAGAATACATCCAAAGTAAAAACAGCTAAAAAACAACATGTATTGTTCTTTTTTTTAGGGATTTCATTTTTGTTTTGGCTCATGACCAATTTATCTAAGAATTATGTAAGTACTGTAAATTACAGACTAACCTATACGAATTTACCAGCTTCAAAACTTTTTCAAAACCACCCTGAAGAAAGCATTGAACTTAGTATAAGTGCGTCGGGGTTTCAATTGTTAAAGGAAAACTTGTTTACCAAATCCATTCAACTCGATTTAAAAAATGTAACCCGTAAAGATACGTATAGATATTACTTACTGACAAGGCAGAAGCAAAAAGAGATTCAAAAGCAATTAGGAAAAAACATTGGTTTGATTGGCGCTACACACGATAGTTTGTTTTTTGAACTGGGGTTTAATAAAATTAAAAAAATCCCGATTGTGTTGGACATAGATATAAATTATAAATCTGGATATAATATTGAAGGAACTTATAAGATGGAACCTGATTCTATTCAAATTTCTGGGCCCGAAACTCAGGTAGACAAACTAACGTCAATTGCAACAGAACGTTTTTCTAGAAATGATGTTTATGAAGCAATTGATGAAGAAGTATCATTGCTGTTGCCAACGGGTTTTGATAAAATTAAATTTGCACAGAAACAAGTTCGTATCTCAGGAGAAGTAGATAAATTTACGGAAGATAGTTTTTCTGTACCGTTCTCCATTTCTGGTCTGCCTGATGGTTTACAAATAACTACATACCCTAAGAAAATACAAGTTGTATTTCAGGTAGGTGTTCGTAATTATAAAAAAATATCGGCAGAAGACTTTAAAGTTGTCTGCGACTTTGCAACATCACAAAAAGAAAATGTTCGCTTTCTCGTTCCAAAATTGGTTGAAAAACCTGAGGTGGTATCGTCTGTAAAGCTAGTTCCTAATCATGTTGAATATCTCATCCAAAAATGAAAAAAATAGGACTTACAGGAGGTATTGGCGCGGGTAAAACAACCGTGCTAAAAATGTTTGAAGCATTGGGGGCGGCGGTCTATATTGCCGACCAGGAAGCAAAGAGAATTATGACTGAAAACCTTTTGGTTGTCGACAAAATCAAGAAGTTAATTGGCAAGTCCGCTTATCATAATGGTCAATTAAATAGAGAATATATTGCTCAAGAAGTTTTCAATAATCCTGACAAACTAAAAGACTTGAACGCGATAGTACACCCTGCTGTACGTGCTGATTTTCTCGAATTTTGCGAGCAACAGGATACCGATTATATTGTGTACGAAAGTGCTTTGTTATTGGAAAGTAGTTCGACAGATTTTTGGGATTGTATTGTGTTGGTAACCGCTCCTAAAGAGGTACGGATAGACAGAGTAAAAAATAGAAGTCAAATGACAACAGCGCAAATTGAGGCGCGTATAAAAAACCAACTTTCTGACGAAGCATCCAAAGAAAAAGCAAGTGTTGTCATAGAAAACGTGGTCATAGAAGAGACAGAATTGAGCGTATATGAATTGCACAAGCAATTTTCGGCTTCATAACAGTATTCCATATACTTATTGAGGTAGGAAATCTTAATGAATCGTTAAAAACAAATAGTATCGTAAAATGCCTTAGTTAAAATTGGTATCGCAGAAAGGAATCTAGTATTTTTGAGTTATGGGAAAAAAAATGTTTGCACTCATTATCTTTCTAATGAGTATTTCTCTTGTAGGTATTATTACAGTACAAGTGTTTTGGATTGGTAATGCCATAGATATCCGGGAAAAACAATTCTCGAATGATGTTTCTTTTGCTTTGGCAAAATCTAATGAAATTCTTTATAAAAATGATTTGGTAGACTTTACGGTTCAATTTATGGACTTCTTTAAAACCAAAAAATTTGTGAAACAGTCACAATCTGAATTTGCGAAATTCGTCTATGAACAAATCAATACCTCTACAAATGAAACCTTTCGGTTTTCCTCTAGTGGGGTGTATGAAAATACAACCTACAAAGGACTAAATGATTTCTACAAAAATGATTCGATACTTTTTGCATCCGTTTCTAGTAAAAACGATGTGTACAAGGTAAAGAAAATGACGAATAATAATGAATTGTCAAAGATAAACCCAGTAGAAAAATTCACCTTCTACAACAACCTTTCTGAAATAGAAAAATTGACTTTAGAGGATACCTATCACAACATAAATAAACCTATATATGAGCGTGTATCTACGGAAGATATAGAGGAGGTGCTGATGAATCAACTGAAAGAACGAGGCATAGAAATTGGGTTTAAATACTGTATATATGAAGATGACGTCATTACAAAAGTAAAATCGAACTATTATAAAGATCAAAAAAAAGAAACCTATACCACACCTTTATTTACAAAAGTAAGGAACTCAAAAGATTATCAATTGCATGTAATCTTTCCAGAAAAAGATAATTATATATATACAGATATTGGATTGATGCTTCTGTTGTCTGTCTTTTTTACGATTATTATCATGCTGGCCTTTGCAAGTTCCTTATATCAGCTTGTAAAACAGAAGAAAATTTCTTCTATTAAAACGGATTTCATCAACAATATGACGCACGAGTTTAAAACGCCCATTGCAACCATAAATCTAGCCTTAGACGCAATTAAAAACCCGGTTGTAATTGATGATAAAGAAAGGGTTATGAAATATGTGGCCATGATCAAAGAAGAAAATAAAAGAATGCATACACAAGTTGAGAATGTCTTGCGTATTTCAAGTCTTCAAAAGAAACAACTAGATATTGTAAAATCATCTGTTGACTATTTTGAAATATTGGAAGATGCAGTGTCTCATGTCACATTATTATTGCAATCAAAATCAGGTATCATTGAAATTCATGACGAGCATATAAATTCTGAAGGACTTGGAAACGAGTTTCATTTAGTCAATGTCTTTGTCAATGTGTTAGAAAACGCCATTAAATATTGTATTACTTCACCAAAGATTGATATTGTGGTGCAAAATTCAGTGAAATTTTTAACCATTAGTATCAAAGACCAAGGAATAGGTATGAGCAAATCTGCTCAAAAGCACGCTTTCGATAAATTTTATCGAGAACAAAAAGGAAATGTACACGATGTAAAAGGTCATGGATTAGGTTTGGCCTATGTTAAAGAAATCGTAGAAAATCATCAGGGTACGATTTTTGTTGAAAGTGAAAAGGGAAAAGGTAGTATATTTACCATAAGTTTACCATTAGTATCATAAACGTTTGAAATAAAGAGAGATGAGCAATAAGAAAATTTTATTAGTTGAAGACGATCCTAATTTTGGAATTGTTTTGAAGGATTATTTGACCTTGAGTAAATTTGATGTAACCCATGCCAAAGACGGCTTGGAAGGACTTATCGAATTTAAGAATAACGATTTTGATATTTGTATTTTGGACGTAATGATGCCAAGGAAAGATGGATTTTCACTGGCAGAAGACATTCGGAAAACAAACAAAGAAATACCAATTATTTTTCTGACAGCAAAATCGATGAAAGAAGACATCTTAAAAGGCTATAAAGTAGGAGCAGATGACTACCTTAACAAACCTTTTGATTCTGAAGTTTTACTATATAAAATCAACGCAATATTGCAACGTAAATCAAGTGCAATGGACGCAATAGAGGAACAATTTGAATTCCAAATTGGGCGCTTTTTCCTAAATTCAAAATTAAGACAGCTTTCTTTCGATAAACAAGAACCTATAAAATTATCACCAAAAGAAAACAAGCTATTGAAAATGTTGGCAACCTACAAAAATGATTTGATGCCACGTGAATTGGCATTGATTAAAATTTGGAGAGATGACAATTACTTTACCTCAAGAAGTATGGATGTATATATTGCCAAATTGAGAAAATACTTGAAAGAAGATTCCGAGGTTGAAATTATCAATATACACGGTGAAGGATTTAGACTGATAGCAAAATAAAGGAATACAGTATATTAAATTACGGTAAAACAATAACCATTAGGCACAATAATTTTGATGGAAGAACAAGTAATATTAGTAGATGAAAATGATCTGCAGATAGGCTTAATGCCTAAAATGGAGGCACATGAAAAAGCAGTATTGCATAGAGCTTTTTCAGTGTTCGTACAAAATGACAAAGGAGAGTTAATGTTGCAGCAAAGGGCAGCAGATAAATACCATTCGCCCTTATTATGGGCAAATACCTGTTGCAGTCATCAAAGAGATGGTGAAACAAATTTAGAAGCTGGGAAAAGAAGATTGCAAGAGGAAATGGGTTTTGTTACCGAATTAAAGGAAGTGTTTTCATTTATATACAAAGCGCCTTTTGATAATGGATTGACAGAACACGAATTAGATCATGTTATGTTGGGAGTCTACAATGAGGCACCAGTAATCAATAGAGACGAAGTAGAGAGTTACAAATGGATGACGCCTGAAGCGATCAAAAAAGATATGGAAATTGCGCCTGAACTATATACGGCTTGGTTTCGTATTATTTTTGAAAAATTTTATGACTTTATCAAATGAAAAAAGTTGGATTTAAACTCTTAATAGGTTTTATATTTGCGCTGTTTGTTGGAATTGGAAGCTTGTTTTTTTTAAGTGAAACAGAAAATTTCCAAGAACTAGTTTTGACCAAACCGTTTTTAACTAAATTTAGCATGTTTTTTTTGTTAGGATATGTCCTGTTGGGAAATGTATTCTGGGAGCGAAAACAATAAGAGGAAAAGACAATAACAAAGCCATTAACACAAAAAAGAGATATGAAAGTCACTGTACACAGAAAAGCGCATTTTAACGCTGCACACCGTTTGTATAATGGAGAATGGAGTGATGCAAGAAATGCCCAGGTTTTTGGGAAATGTAGCAACCCTCATTATCACGGACATAATTATGAGCTCATAGTTGGTGTAACAGGTGAAATTAATCCAGAAACTGGTTTTGTGATGGATATGAAGATCTTAAGAAAACTCATTGAAATCGAAATAGAGGAGAAACTAGATCATAAAAACCTAAATGAAGAGGTCGAAGAATTTAAGACCTTAAATCCAACGGCAGAAAACATAGCTGGTGGTGATATGGAACCTGTTACGTTCTCAAATTAATAGGGATTTAGAACTTGCCGTAACGCTTTATGAAACTCCTCGTAACTACGTGACTTATAACGGTGCCTAAACTTACAAATAGTTACTTTCGAACCTTGATAACCACTTTTCTCAAATGATTAGGTTCCTCCATAGTTTGAATCATTGTTTTGTGAATGTCATCTGGAAAGAAAATTGCAAAATGTGAACTGCTCAGTTTAAACTCAGGTAGATTTTCTAAATCGTAAAACATAAAATCTCCTTCTGTATTATATGGAGTTGTTGGTTTTTGCTGGTGTAAAGTTGTAAAACCAACATGTTCTTCGCCGTGAATCATATATTGAATATCAATATAATTTTTGTGCGTCTCGGATTTACACAGCTCGGCAGTTTGCGTTGAATACTCCATGACAATGGCAAAAATATCGTCGTTCAGTATCTGGTGTTTGCCCAAGGCTATTGTTTTCAAATCATTTTCTAAAATAAAATCAAAAGCCTTTTTGAAATGTTTATGAATCCCGCTATACAAGTGGTAGTTTTCTATTTTATCAACAATCATAATCTATTTGTTTTTAGTGTAATACGCTTCCAGTTCGGTCAAAAATGTAGTTTTCCTATCTGGGGATAACAATGCATATTGAAAAGAGTTTTTAGCCAATTCATAAAGATCCTCCTTGGTGAGTGCTAAGGCTTTTTGAATGGCACTAAAATTTTTGTTTATCTGACCACCAAAATAAGCCGGGTCATCAGAATTTACGGTTACTTTTAAGCCCTTGTTCATCATCGTTTTTAAAGGGTGATTTCTCAAGTCGTCTACAACCTTTAAAGCCGTATTCGAAAGCGGACAAACCGTTAGGGCAATGTCTCGTTTTATGATTTCAGCAACCAATTTTGAATCTTGAAGGGAATTATTCCCATGGTCAATACGTTTGATATTTAGAAGTTCTAGCGCTTCCCAAATATAATCCGCATCGCCTTCTTCACCAGCATGTGCCAAAGGAATGTAGCCCACTGATACAGAAGCCTTAAATACACGTTGAAATTTAGATGGAGGATTTCCTTTTTCCGAAGAGTCTAAACCAACTGCTGTAATAAGTTCCTTAAAGGGTAACGATTGTTCAAGCGTTTCGAATGCAGAAGCTTCACTTAAATGTCTTAAATAACTCATGATTAAGAGCGAACTTACTCCTAATTTGTCTTGTGCGTCTTTTTGTGCCTTTGCAATTCCTGTGATAACCGTCTCAAAAGAAACCCCACGCTCAGTATGAGTTTGCGGATCAAACATGATTTCCGTATGACGTACATTTTGTGCTGCACACTTTTCCAAATAACTATGCGTTAGATCATAAAAATCCTGCTCTTTTAAGAGAACATTGGCCCCTTGATAATAAATATCTAAGAAATCTTGGAGGCAGTCAAACGAATAAGCAGCTTGTAATTCCTCTACTGACTTAAACGGAATCTCAATACCATTCCGCTTTGCAATTTCAAATAATAAAGTTGGTTCTAACGTACCTTCAATATGCAGATGCAACTCTGCTTTGGGTAAGTTTAGTATAAAATCTTCCATAGGTCAAAAATAAAAAAAGCGTTTCGAACTGAAACGCTTAATTGTATTTATTTAGAGGTGCACACTTATTCTTCCCAGGTATCTGTTCTAAAAGAACTGGCAGGAAGTCCAGCAGTGCTAAACAAGGTAGCTTCAGAAGTGTTTTTAAAAGCATAACGAACGGCCACAGGTGTAGGTACTTGCTCTGAAGAAACCATTACGACATTTAAAGAACGTCCAATTTTAGCCTTTGCAGGGTAAAATATTTTGTCCTCACCTGCAATTTCAAAACCAGTCAACTCCTTGCCAAAACTATTGATACCATGTGGACTGTTTTCGAATAACAGTTCGATTTTTCCGTTAGCGATACTTTTTATTTCCTTATAAATAGGACCAGAATACTCAATGCCTTGAATTCCATAATCCTTAGCTAAGGCCCAATAGGCCAATCTATCGCCAACGGTTTTCTTTTCGCGCGGATGAATGTATTTAGCATCTCCAATATCTAAAGTAACCGCCATACCAGTGTTTTCCAGTGTTTGCATGGTGTGCAACTGCGCTTCTCTAAGCAATGCCGAATTGGTTCCATTGCCATAATTGAATGGCGCAATTTGCGTAAAATAAAAAGGAAAACTCCCTTGGTTCCATTGTGAGCGCCAGGAAGTTATAAGAGCGGCCATCAAAGCATTGTATTCAGAAGCCCTATTTCTATTCGCTTCACCTTGATACCAAATAGCTCCTTTAATAGCATAGCCGATAAAAGGATGTAGCATACCGTTATACAAGGCAGTAGGACTTTGATTAGGTCGCTTTGTATTTACTTCCTCAGGTATTTGTATACTGTTGAATTGAGCCAATGTTTCCTTATCTGTCCATGCTTCTGCACTGGAACCTCCCCATGACGTAACAATTAGCCCTATTGGCACATCCAATACGCTTTCCAATTTCTTTCCAAAGAAATAAGCCGCTGCGCTAAAACTCCCTACGGTAGCAGGTGCTGCCAACTGCCAATCTCCTTCCACGTTGTTTTGAGGAGTATTGTGGAAAGCTCTTTTGGCAGTAAACATTCTGATCTTAGAATTTTCTGCGTTTAAGATCGCCTCCTGACTTCCGTTTACAGGTTGATTTCCATAACCGTACACCGTCATTTGCATATTCGATTGCCCAGAACACAACCAAACTTCTCCAATCATAACATCTTGGATAGTTACAGTGGTACTTCCATCGATAACTAAAGTATAGGAGCCACCAGCAATAGGTGTTTTTAATTGAACTTTCCAAGAGCCGTCTTTTTCACTTTTTACAGAGGCATCTTCTCCCCAGCTACCAGTCACTTTAATTTTACTTTTTGGCTTGTCATAGCCCCATATAGTTACATTTTTATCTTGCTGAAGGACCATATGATCGGTAAAAAATGAGGGCAATTTAATTTGAGTATGTACCAAAGAATGAATTGCAATGAAAATTAGGAGGATAACTTTTTTGAACATTGGTTTTAATTTTAGATTGTGATGCACGAAAATAGTGCGTTTTTTTTAATATTCCTTGTGAGATACGATCTTTAACAGAATCAATTCAAGGATTGCTATTGCGAGGCGAATTGTATTTATAAGGGTACTTTAATAGAAGCCTTTTACCTTTTTTTAATAAAAACTTGTAAAAAAACACGCATATGTTAAAATATAACAGTAGGTTTGCATGCGATTCAGTTGCATACTTCCCCCATTTATAAAATTTTAACCCCTAAATCGTTACAAATGAAATCAGAGATTTTTAGATACAACAGATTGTGGTTAAAACACCATGCCTATCAAAAAAAATTAGATCGATTGATCCTTTTAGGGGAAAAAAGCCACCGTCAAAAAGTGCTGAAAAAGCATTTAGCAAAGCTTAAAAGACAGTTGCTCCATCTCTGGAGACTGCTTCAAAAGCACAAAGCAGCCCGCCTTGCAGTAGGTGTATTTTTATTGGGTATGGCAACGGCACAGGCACAAATACCTACCTACAAAATACATGAAGTAAATCCATTTGGTTTGTCGAAATCAGGTTATCTGAACATATCAGTTTCTTTTGGAGATTTGGACGGTGACGGTGATTTTGATGTTTTTAGTGGGACGGACGCTAACTATGGTACCGGTTCTAAGGTTTATTATTATGAAAATATAGGAAATGCTACGAATCCCAATTTTGAACAGCACTTGAATCCTTTTGGTCTAACAAATGGCGGAGAATTAGATTACAGTAGAGTTGCTCTTGTAGATTTAGATGGTGATTTGGATTTAGATCTAGTGGCTGTTAATCACTATAACGATAGTTTCCATTATTTTGAGAATGTTGGAGACGTTGAGAACCCTACTTTTGGTCCGAAAATAAATAATCCTTTTAATCTACCACTAACAAACGGCATTCGAAATGCTACCCTCACTTTTGCAGATTTGGATGGTGACGGAGATTTGGATTTATTATCGGGAGATAGCACTGGTAATTTTTTTTATCTTAAAAATGAAGGAGATGATACGAGCCCTTCTTTTGCAGGGAAGGTACAAAATGCTTATTCTCTAATAAAGATAAACAGCCTCGGGCATTATCCAAGTTTTTGTGACTTTGATAGTGATGGAGATTTCGATATATTAGATAAAATGTACGGAGCCACTAATTTTTATTATATAAAAAATACAGGAAATTTTAGTACGCCTAATTTTGATACCCCCATGAATATAACGGATTATGGATTTTTGTCTGATTATAATGAAGGAACAGTTCTTGATTTTGCAGACATGGATGGTGATGGTGATTTGGATATGCTAATGGGTAGTCAAGATAGTAACTTTCAATATTTCCAGTATGTAGACCAAGACCTGGACAACGATGGTATTTTAGACAGCGATGAAGTTACCTTCTACGAAAACGGTGGAGTTGTTACCTATAGTATTTGGGGAGATGAAGACGGTGATGGCATTCCAAATTATAGAGATACCACAGATGATGATCTTAACAACCTTAATGGAGATGGCAGTATTACCAATTATGCAGACGCGAATAACGATCGTATTCCCGATATTTTTGATACCGATTTAGATGGAAGACCCAACTATATAGATTTGGATTCCGACAACGATGGAATACCAGATGTTATAGAAGCACAAAGTACTACTGCTTTTAAAGCACCTGACAAAATCTATGGAGCCGATGACGGTGTTGATACAAATTATACAGGAGGTTTAACACCGGTAGATACAGATAGTGATCATATCCCCGATTTTTTAGACACCGATTCAGATGGCGACTCGTTAGACGATAAGGATGAAACAGGACTTCTTTTAAACGGTGTTACTGAAGAAAATGGATTGGATACGGCCTATAACTTTGTGGGGTATGACGACCCTACGGCCGAAAAAAACTTAGATGAAAATAATATCTTTACAGAGTATCAGAATAACGGAAGTCAATATGCATTTAGAAATAGTCCTCAACTAGAGGTTTTACATATACTCTTGAATACAGTTTCCTTGTCACAAAACCCGGTAACTACTCATTTTGAAATTGTGGGACTTACAGAACCAGGTACCATAAGAGTACATACCCTTGTAGGAATCTTGGTAAAAGAATTGAGTAACTACCAAACAGGTGTCATTGACATTAGCGACCTTACAGCGGGTATTTATTTTATTGAACTTAGCGTGGGTACAAATACAAAGGTGCTTAGTTTGATAAAACAATAATTTAATTTTAGGCAAAACAAAATATACTTCAGTACTATTCGTAGGATGATAGCATTTTACATTATTTGTAATGAACAACGGAAAGTTCGAATAGCTGTCGAAGCGTGTTTATAGGAATATCCCTGTTCGGATCTATTGGCAGAATTTTAATTCGTGTTCTGTTTCCCTTAATTAATTGTGGATGTGAAATGAGGTATCCTTTAGAAAAACCAATATAGGGTTGTTGCGATTTTGGGTCTTTCCAAAAATAGCAATAAGGCTTCTTTTTGTAATAGAGAAAAGGCAATCCATATTTCCATTCCTCGCTCATATGTTCCGAGGCAAAACTCAAAAGGATCGATCGCAAAGCCAATAAACAACTTTTTTCAGGTTCTTTTTGTTTTAAATAATAAGCTTCAATTTTTTCTTTCATGAATTTAATAAAGGGGCATTCCAAAGTAAAACTCTAATACTTTTGCTTTAAAGAAGTAGTCATATTTTGCTTTAATAACATCGTTTTCTGCGTTTTCAAATCGTACACGAGCCAAACTGAAATCAAAAGAATTTAAGAGTCCTAGGTCAAATTTTTCTTGTGAATATCGAAACGCTTCTTTTCTTGCGACCAAAGATTTTTCAGAAGCCTCAAATACAGCATGTGCAGCTAAAACATCGTTATAACTTTGGTTTACTTTGCTTTTTAAATCAATTTTGGACTGTTCTAGTGCCAATTTACTCTTTTCTAAATTAATTTTTGAGTTTCTGATCGAATTCGACGTTTGTAACCGGTTAAAAATAGGAATATTTAATCTTAAAAAGAAGTTGTGATTTTTGTTCTCTTTTAATTGCGTACTAAAAGAGCCTAAGGTCTGATCTTCTGGTCTGACGATGTTATCATTGTAATAATTAGACCCAAAACTATATCCACCTGAAAAAGTTGGGTGATTAACACCTCTAGATAGCTTTAAATTGACCCCACTTATCTCTAATGCAATTTCAGAATTTTTAATATCATTTTTAGTTTCTAGTGCTTTGGAATAAATCTCAAATGGCGTTTTTTCTAGTATTGTTGTAGCAGTAATTTCTATAGTGTCAATAATATCGAACGAATAATAATCAGTTATGGCTAATATATTGGCCAAATTAATTTTAGAAATTCTCACTAAATTTTTCGTGTTGATAATCGTTTGCTCCTGGTCTGCGATGGAAGATTCTATTTCTAATATGTCTCCTTGTGGAATCGTTCCTGCAGCAACTAACTCTTGAGTTTGCGCTAATTCTTTTTTATTGACTTCTGATTGACTGATTACAATTTTTAAGGTTTCTTTGTTAAAAGCTACTTGTAAATACGCATTGATGATATTTAGCGAGATATTGTCTTTCATATCTTCTAACAGATATTGATTAGCTAGAATTTCAAGATTGGCTTTGTGCAAGTTTCTAATATTTCTCAGTCCATCATATAGGACAATATTACTGCTTATTAGGACATTTGATGTTTGTTGTCTTTTTACAGAATTAACACCGGATTTCCCAGGTGTCAATCCGTTTTGCCAACTATGACCTACACTTGAATTTAAGTCAGGTAAGAAATTCCCCACAGCTCCACGTTTGTTAATCTCAGAAATCTCCAGATCTAATTGAGTTTGTTTGATAGAAATATTGTTTTCTATTGCGTAGTTGATACAATTTTTTAAAGTCCATTTTTTTTGAGAATATGTTGAAAGGACACAGAATAGTATGCATATTATAGATGTGTTAGTTTTCATGATAATAACTTTGTTATATACGTCTTTATCTTCTTATTCTTTTCTAGGAATTGTTCATCCTTTTGATTTTATTTTAACTACGTTTGACAAGAGCCTTAAAATGATAAAAGAAACGCTCAATTAATCTTAAATCTTCAGTGATAATTACAGCTGATCCTTGCATTTCTTGTTTAAATTTTATTTTTTTATTATAAGTAGTAATAAGATTATTGGGTAATGAAATATCTAACAGATACATGCCTTCATTATTTGAAATCAACGAAATATCCTGAACTTTTCCTTTGAGAACCCCATATTCGATATCTGGATAACCGCTTAATTTAATATTAACATCTTGATCAATTTTTATTTTTCCAGAGTTTAATACAGGAGCTTTAACTTTACAGATATAAGAGGAATGTTTTTCTGGAATTATTGTAAAAACTAAATCACCATTACTTATTGTTTGATTTTTATTCCAAATCTTCATGAACGAAACGGTTCCATTTATATTTGATTTAAATAAATATTTTAGTTCCCATTCTTTAATGGAATTTTTTAATTTATTTAGAGAGTGTATGACTCCTTTAAATAAATTGATTCTTTCCCTAGCATCATCAATAGCTATTTGCTTTTCTAAATTATTGGTGTTGCTAATAGTCTCTTTAATTTGAGATATTGATGTATCTATATTATTGAAATTCCTTTCTGCTTGAAGAAAATCTAACTTTTTATTATCGAATTCTTGTTCCGAAATAATACCCTTGGTAAATAATGTTTCAATTCGTATTAAATCTTTTTTCTTAAACATAAGTTCTTTGCGATTTAGTTCTTTTTGATAGTTTAAAGTTTGCAATCGATACTTAAGTTGCGAAAGTGAATACTTATTAGCTAATTTTGCGTTTATAAATGATTGTGAATTTTTATTTAATTCATATAGTATATAGCTCTTTTCAAATAAAGAAAATTCATTTTCTATATCTCCTAAAAGTAGCATTGGAATTTGATAAACAGGAAAATTAATATGTTTTGAAGTTATGTTTAGGGTGTCTAAAATAGATTTTAAATAAATTATATCCTTGTAGTTTGCCGTGTTTTCGATAAGTGCTAAAGGAGAGTTTTTATTGACTTTTTGATAATTTGTTACAAATAATGAATCTATTTTCCCTGAAACTTTAGCGAATTCTTTTTGGGGAGGAATTTTAGTTGTTAAAATTGCTTGTGCAGTAATAATATCTGGATATTTGATCCACCATGAAAAAAAAATAATTAAACTAATAAAAAGTAATATGATGATGTTTCCCCATCTAAAGATCGCTTTAGGAGGAGTCGATAATACATCTTTGACCTCTTCACTATAAATATCGAATTCTTCATTTATTCCTTTCATATTAGTTTCCAAGTTCTAATTGGTTTTTAACCAACTCATAATATTTTCCTCTTTTTTCGGTTAGAACGTCATGTTTCCCTTGCTCAACAATTTTTCCATTCTCTAATACAATAATCATATCAGCATTTTTGACAGTACTTAGACGATGCGCAACAATTACAGAGGTTCTGTTCTTCATGAAATCATTTAACTTTTCCATTATCACCTTTTCGTTATTGGCATCTAGTGCGCTTGTAGCTTCATCAAAAAACAGAAAGAAAGGATTTTTATAAATAGCTCTTGCGATCATAATACGTTGTTCTTGACCACCACTTAATCTAATTCCAGACGTACCTAGTTCTGTATTGTATTTATTTGGTAGTTTTTTTATGAACTGCTCAATATTAGCTATGTACGAAGCTTTTTTTAATTTATCTCTATCTATAATTTCATTCTGCTCGGATTCCGAAATATTTCCAGCAATAGTATCATTGAACATAAAGGTGTCTTGCATTACTCCTCCACAATTCCTTCTCCAATAATCATTATTGATACTTTTCAAATTATCACAATCAATTTGTATTGAGCCACTTGTAGGTTCATGGAATTTTAAAAGTAATTTTAAAAGTGTTGTTTTTCCACTTCCACTAGCTCCAATAATTGCAGTTGTTTTTCCTTCTGGAAGTATGCAGTTTATATTTTTTAATACAAAAGGAGTTGACTTACCACCATATCGAAATGACAGATTTTTTATAAGAATGTCTTTCTTTTTTGGTAGTTCTTTTACCTTGTTGTTTTTTAAATCATCTTCATCTTCTTTGGTGTGAACTTGTAAGAGACGTTCTATACTTATTTTTGCGTCTTGCCATACTTGAATAAATCCAATAAAATTACTTAATGGTAAATTAAGTTGACCAACAATATATTGAATAGAAAGCATCATACCTAAGGTGATATCTCCTTTTACTACAGCCGTAGCTGATAAAAACGTGATGATGATATTTTTTAATTCATTAATGAATCCAGAACCAATCGCTTGATATTGTGCAATTGTTAAAGAATTTAATGACGTTTTAAAAAGACTTATTTGAATTTGTTCCCATTTCCAACGATTTTTTCTTTGAGAATTATTGATTTTAATTTCTTTGACTCCATTAATTACCTGAACTAGAGATGTTTGGCTCTGGGAGCTTTCGTCAAAATGTTTGAAATCTAATACTGCCCTTTTTTTTAGAAAAAAAAATGTCCAACTGATATATAATATTGCACCAATAAGGGAAACACAAAATATTTTTAGGTTATAAAATGCTAATACAAAATTGAAAATAATAAATACGACAACTGAGTAAATCATGTTAAATGTAGCAGAGGATACGAAATTTTGAATTCTTGTATGATCTTGTATTCTTTGCAAATGTTCCCCAGTATTTCTAGTTTCAAAAAACGTAATGGGTAACTTCAACATTTTATATAAAAAATCTGAAACCATTTTTATTTGAAATCTACTCGTTACATGTATTAATAGCCATTCTCTAAACACTCTAATTAAGGTTTGAGATATAAAGAGAATTAGTTGTGCTATTAATATCAAGTATATAAATGATATGTTTTGCGTGTTCACTCCAGTATCAACTATGGATTGCATTAGAAAAGGAGTGATAAACTGGATGGTAGTTCCAACAGTTAGTCCTATTAAAAGTTGATAAATTAATTTTTTATAGGGTTTAACATAAGGATATAAAAACGAAAAATCTTTCATTTTTGATGGCGCTTCTTCGATAGAATAGAAATTAGTATTAGGTTCTAAAATCAGAACAAAACCATTGTTGTCAATAGTATTTGTCCATGCTTTTAGGAAAATATCATGTGGATATTCTAACAATCCTTGAGCGGGATCTGCAACATAAATTTTAGTTTTTGATGTTTTGTAGACTACCACAAAATGTTTTTGCCTCCATGGAACAATAAAAGGAGTAGGTACTTCATTTACTAAACTAGTTAAGGATACGCGCATACCTAAAGTGCGCATTTCAATGATTTCGGCAGCATCAGCAATACCTGCCATGGTTACACCTTGGCGTGTAATACTCGATTTATCTCTTAAAAATTCCCTTGAAAAACGTTTACCATGAAATTTAGCAATCATTCTTAAACAAGTAGGTCCACAATCACGATAATCTAATTGTCTGAAAAAAGGAAATTTTTCTTTTTTTAGCATCCTAGTTTTTATAAGTTGATGACAATTTAGAACGCATCATTTCTAATTTTTTAATGTCTAAAAATTGATTGTTATGATACACGCCTTGAATGGTTTTTAAAGCGTGCAAATCTTCTAGAGGATTGTTACTTAAAAGGATAAAATCGGCTTTTTTTCCAGTTTCGATAGTACCATAGTTTTCATTGTAAAAAAGGGAAAAATTGGTTGTTGCCATTTTTAGTATGGAATAATTGCTTAAATGGGCATTTTTTAAAAGTTCCATTTCACCTAATAAACTAAAACCAGGAGCCATATACTTAGAGGAGCTATCAGGACTTAAAAGCATATTTATACCTAAATCATGCACTTTTTTTATAATTTGGTATTTCTTTTTTAAAGATTTTAACTCATTGTCAATTTCTTTTTTATAGGCTTGGAGCCCGATTTTTTCTCTATACTGTTTTGTCTTTTCAATCCAATTATTAAAGGTTATCTTTTGAATAAACTCCATACCAGGTCGGTTACGTAGTTCTTCATATGAATACCTACCAGATCCAACGTCGTACCAACTTAATGTAGGACACAAAGAAATATTTTTTTCTTTTATAAACTTGAGTCTGTTTTCTATAAGTTCAGGAGTACCTGCTAAACCATCTAAATGTTCAAAAGAAGAGAAATTTGATTTGGAAATTATTGCATCTGGAATATTTTTGGGATAGTGACCACCAAAAGCTAAGTTGTATTTTTTACAAATACTATCTAATTCAACAAAAATAGTTTGATTTTTTACACTTAATATTTTTAAAAAATCGAAGCCCTTTTCTTTTGAGTTTCTAACCAAATTTTCTATCTGTGAAGGCGTTAAATCATAGTGTTTATTGATAGGTGGAGGAGAAAGGTATAATTTAGGATATATTGAAGATGTTGTATTGTATTTATTTCTCCAATTTATGTGTTTCCAATCCCCACGCATTGATCGTAATTTGGTGACACCATTAATTAGGTAGAGCTTCATGATATATTCCATTTCAGTTTCGGTGCTAGGAAAATGTACATGAGCATCAGCTAATGAAGGCATAATATACTTATCTCTTCCATCTATTACAATCATATTATTATAGGTTGTAGTATCGGTATCTGAAAGAATTATAAATTCACCGTCTTTAATAACAACATCTTGGTTTTTAAGCACCAAATTGGTTGTCATGGTAATTACTGAAACGTTTTTGATTACAAGATCTTTGATGACGTTTTCTTTAACTTTAATTGGGGTTTTCTTTGTTTGTTCGCAAGAAACCATAGTTTGAATAAAGATAAAGAGTATTAATAGGTGTCTTCTCATTTTTATGTTTGTTAAAATTTGTAATAATTATTTAGGTCTTTTGTTTGAAAATCTTCATATAAGTTCTGTTTGCAAAAAACATCGTATCTGAAATCTACGTCTCGATTGCTTAAATCAAACTCATCTGTAAGCATTGCATACTTTTTTAAAATAGAAGCACATTTTTTGTCTAATCGATTGTACAATTTCATCCCTTTTGGAGTGTATGTTTTTTCAAGATTTAATAGCTCCAAACCAGTCCTAAATCTTGAAAACTGGTCGGTTAGTCGTCCTAGGAGTTCATGCTTTTCTCTTCCTGAAAAAACATTTTTAACTAGTAACTTATCAAAATACACAACTCTTTGCGTCACAGTATACAAACCATGAAAAGCACTATATATAGATCGATAGTCCCATTTCTGTTTAGTGAAGTCTCTCATCAATAAATTTTCTACATCTATTTTAAAATAATCCTTTCTATCGTGGATGAGATAATAGAAAAAATTATGAGACCCTTGATGTATCAACTCTTCAATAAAATAAATAAGATTGCTTTCTCCGATGACATAAAAGTGTAACATGCCTAACGTCTCAATTGATGTGAAATTTAGTATTTTAGGATTATCATGGAGGTATATCTTTTTATTTGCAAAAGCTAGTTCATTGTAAAATTGAGGGATATGTTTTTTTATGATATCTATAGCGTTAAATACTTCCTTGTAATGTGATTTCCATACTGAATTATGTTCAGGGTATTGATTTAGAGTATGTCCTTTATAAAATTCAGTAAAATATTTTTCTTGGGTTGGATGAATTTCTTTAACAATTTCAAAATCACCTTTTACTAAAATTGAATCATAAGGAGTTTTTTGATTTTTTTTAAAATATCCAATTTTAGGAATGTATGCTACCTGATTTTTGTTTAAAGAATATGTGACATTTGGCGGGGCTTTTATGAAAAAGTAACCTTGAAGTATTTCATTCAAAATTTTCTTTGGGAATTTGTTGTTTTTTTTACTGTTGAAATATGAAAATAATATGGGGTCTAAAAAGATTTCGTCATCATCAAATTTAATTTTTTCAATTAAATTTAGATTTTCTTTATAGAGTAATACTTTCACAGTATTTATAAGACAAGTCTTAGATGTATTAATTTCATTTAATGACATATATGTAAATTAGAGCAGCTATTAAATTGTTTAATGAATGAGTGATTATTGAGTAAAGGAGACCAAATCTTATGCGTATAAATGAAAATAGCATCCCGCTAACAAACTTTGGAAATAATAACAATGGAGAAAACAAAAGGACATGAAATGTAATGTTAAAAGTCCAGAGATGAACATATGCAAATAATACAGCAGATGAATACAAAAGTACAGGATAGTATTTAAGATAAAATCCTTCGGGAATTCGAATGTTTTTAACATAAAAAACATATACAAATAACAATGGGATGAAAATACGTATGTAGCTTTTTATTTCCATAAAATCGGCTGTCGTATATAACAAAGCAAATAAAAATGCGGCAAAAGAAAATCGACCAAATCTTAGAATGGATCTAAACAAAAATTCTTCCAATACAGGGCCTATTATTACAACTTTCAGGAAAAGCAGGTAATTAAAATCATCAAAAAATGAACTGTCATTTTGTATATCAAAAGTTGTGCAACTTAAAAATAAATAGAGTAATGCAATCAATAAAATTCGTATGCTTAAAAAAAGAAAAATTGTATATATTAGTTGGATGGCATTAAACGTTGTGTGCACTTCATACTTTGGTTTAATAAAAAAGAGGTAAAGAGTATAAATTGTTCTATTCATAAAAGAGTGACGTGACAGGCTAATTGTAATGATGTAAAGTTTTTTTATAGTTAAAGTGGAACTACAGCTCCACTTTAACTAGGACCCATTATCTATTATAATAATCGAAGAGTAATTTACCTACCGTTTCAGATATCCCTCCCTCACTATGACAAGCTTGATCAATCCCACCAGAAATGGAATTTAATAAATCTGTTGAAGCAACTGCTTCTGCTCTTTCTTTAAGAGCGTTTAATGATAATTTTTTCATAATCGTGAAAATTTTAATTTAATAGTATGTTATTTGTATTGAATCAATACTTGTCAAATTTAAAACGAAAAACACTATGCTTTAGACCTATTATCGGGAATTTTGAAAATGAATTTTTAAACTTTTTAAATTGTAGAAACAAGGCAGTGACTGATTATACAAAAGAGTAATTATTTAATAAAAAAAATAATTTAAATGAATATATCTATCCTTAATTATAATGAGTTTGAGGTTTCATTATAATTAGGGATTGTGTCAGTTGAAGTAATGTTCTATATTTGTAATGTAAGATCCCCTCAACTACTTAAAGGAATAGTGTTATGAAAGAAATTCTAGGGGGGAAATTGTATGCTTTACGCAAAAGTAAAGGTCTATCCCAAATACAAGTAGCGGAGTATTTGAACATTTCGAAATCTGCATATTCTCGAATGGAAAGAGGGATAACCAATTCTTGGTCATGTTTCCTTGCGCCGCTTTCAAAGCTGTATAAAATTGAGATTGTCGATTTATTGGAAGAAAAAGAGATTCGTTTTAAAAATGAGACTTGATAAAATACGATGAGTTTCAGAATATGTTTCCTTACGTGTTCATAATATAATACGTTTTACATCTAGCCAATATGTTATAATATTATCAAAACCGAAAAATATAGCCTTCAAATAAAGAAAAAGGAAGATATCATTCCATAGAAATTAGGAAAATTCAAATTTTACAAATGTGTGCTAAAATCTTAGAAAATATCAATACTTTTGTTTTTCAAAATAGTCAAACGATTTAATAATAATTCTACGATGAG
Source organism: uncultured Flavobacteriaceae bacterium (assembly GCA_943789365.1). GTDB lineage: Bacteria > Bacteroidota > Bacteroidia > Flavobacteriales > Flavobacteriaceae > Flavicella. The sequence continues at coordinate 3,351,683 of CALSTV010000001.1, forward strand.
CGTTTTAGTAAACAAAGATTCAAAAATAATAGTACAAGGTTTTACAGGTAGTGAAGGAACTTTTCATGCCGGTCAAATGATTGATTATGGTACCAACGTAGTTGGAGGAGTGACTCCCGGTAAAGGAGGTCAAGAACACCTAGGAAAGCCTGTATTTAACACAGTAGTTGAAGCCGTAGAAAAAGCAGGAGCTGATACCACCTTAATTTTTGTGCCACCAGCGTTTGCATCGGATGCGATTATGGAAGCTGCTGATGCTGGAATTAAAGTAATCATTTGTATAACAGAAGGTATTCCTACTGCAGATATGGTAAAAGTAAAAGCCTATTTAGAAGGGAAAGATACTCGTTTGGTTGGTCCTAACTGTCCTGGAGTCATTACGCCAGACGAAGCAAAAGTAGGAATTATGCCTGGGTTTATCTTTAAAAAAGGAAATGTAGGAATTGTATCGAAATCGGGTACATTAACATATGAGGCTGCTGATCAGGTAGTAAAACAAGGATTTGGAATTACAACTGCCATAGGAATTGGTGGAGATCCAATTATTGGAACGTCGACAAAAGAGGCGGTTGAATTATTGATGAATGACGACGAAACAGAAGCAATTGTTATGATTGGTGAAATTGGAGGTCAGTTAGAAGCAGATGCCGCAAAATGGATCAAAGCCGATGGAAATAGAAAACCAGTTATTGGATTTATCGCAGGACAAACTGCACCAGCAGGTAGAACTATGGGACATGCAGGAGCCATCGTTGGAGGAGCTGATGATACTGCACAAGCAAAAATGGCGATCCTAAAAGAAAATGGAATTCACGTTGTAGATTCTCCAGCAAAAATAGGAGAAATGGTGGCTTCAGTACTGAAGTAATCTTCTTAAAATAGAATTAATAATCCCATTCATTTTAGATGAATGGGATTTTTTTTATACATTACTTAGCTAAAATAATTTATATGAAATCGTTGTTTATTAAATTAGGTACACTTGTCTTATTTATTTCTTGTACAAGTGAAACCAAACGTACAATAAGCCAGCAAGATGCAAATGGGTATACCTATGAAATTGTTAAACAGGACCATAGCAATATGCGATTGTATACCTTGGAAAATGGATTTCAAATCTATTTGAAAAAAAATCAAGATGTACCTACAATACAAACTTATATTGCCGTTAGAGCCGGATCTAATTACGATCCAATTGAATCTACAGGTTTAGCGCATTACCTAGAACATATGCTTTTTAAAGGAACTCAAAATTTAGGAACCTTGAATTGGGAGCAGGAAAAAAAGGAAATTGCTATAATTTCTGAATTGTATGAAAAACATAAAAAAGAGACGGATAAAGAACAAAAACAACGACTCTATAAAAAAATTGATAGTATATCACAAATCGCTTCGAAATATGCAATTGCCAATGAATATGACAAGTTAGTGACTTCCTTAGGAGCAACTGGGACAAATGCACATACATGGTTTGAAGAAACCATCTATAAAAACAATATTCCATCTACGGAATTGAACAAGTGGCTGTTACTAGAAAGAGAACGTTTTGGTGAATTGGTTTTACGTCTTTTTCATACAGAATTAGAGGCTGTTTTTGAAGAATTCAATAGAACACAAGATAGTGATAGTAGAAAAATGTATGCTGCTGCATCAGATGGTTTGTTTCCTAAACATCCTTATGGACAACAAACCACCATAGGTAAGGCAACACATTTAAAAAACCCATCAATGCAAGCCATTCACCGCTATTTTGACACCTATTATGTGCCTAATAATATGGCAATGGTGCTCGTGGGAGACTTGGAGTATGAGCAAACTATAAAAAGTATAGATGCCACCTTTGGAACGCTTAAAGCAAAACCACTTCCCGTAATTGATTTACCAAAGGAATTACCTATTTCGAACGTAGTTGAAAAAGAAGTATACGGCCCCACAGCAGAAGCAGTGTCCGTTTCTTTTAGAAGTAATGGTATTGGTAGTGATGATGAAAAAATGGTGACATTGATAGATATGCTATTGTCGAACAGCGTGGCTGGATTGATTGATCTCGACTTAAACCAAAAACAGCTGGTGCAAAAAGCTACATCGAGCGCAACTTTTTTAAATGACTATGGCTTTCTGCAATTGTCGGGTTCCCCAAAACAAGGGCAAACATTAGAAGAAGTAAAACAACTATTGTTAGCTCAATTAGACAAAATAAAAGCGGGTGCATTTGAAGATTGGATGTTGGCGGCCATATGTAACGATATGAAATTGCAGCAAATGAGAGCTAATGAGAATAATACTGCGTTGGCGAAAAGGTATTATGAAGCCTTTATTCATCGGCAAGCATGGGAAAAACGTGTATATTTCTTAGAAGAATTAAAAAAAATCACCAAACAAGAAATAATAGCGTTTGCCAAAAAGCAATACAACAACAATTACGTAGTCGTATACAAAAGGCAAGGCAAAGATGAAGACGTAGTTAAAGTAGAGAACCCCGCCATAACGCCCATTCAAATCAATAGAACGGAACAATCGGAATTCGTGAAAGCATTTTATGAACTGAAGTCCGACAAATTGCAACCGTTATTTGTAGATTACAAAAATGAATTGCAAAGAAAAACACTTAAAAATGGTTTAGAAGTAACCCATGTAACGAATAAAACAAACGACTTGTTTGCCTGCAATTTTATTTTTGATGTGGGAGCAGATCACGATAAAAAATTAAGTCTTGCCGTAGGGTACTTAAATTATATTGGAACCGATAAACTATCAGCTAAAGAGTTGAAAAAAGAATTTTATAAACTGGGAATTGAGTATGGAGTTAGCGTAGTTAATGAGCAATCATTTGTATATATTTCTGGATTGAATGAAAATTTTTCAAAAGGATTGCAATTGTTGACATCGCTGCTAGAAAATGCAAAAGCAGATCAAGAATCATATGACAAATACATATCGAAAATTTTAAAAGCTCGGGAGAACAAGACCGGACAAAAAGATCAAATTCTTTGGTCTGGATTATTGAGTTATGCAAAATATGGTGAACATTCAAGACTGCGAAATATCCATAATGAAGCTACATTAAAAGCCATGAACCCGTCGGATTTGGTGCAACAAATTAAACAGTTAAAAAACTATAAGCACAAAATATTCTACTACGGAAATGATGTGGAATTAGCTACGGATGCGCTTGAAAAATACCATGAGGTACCAAAGTCGTTTGCACCAACTCCAGTCCCCATCATTTATAAACCACTCCATACAGGAACTAAAGTAGAGTTTGTGGACTTTGATATGGTACAAGCAGAAATACTTTTTGTAGCAAAACAAGAAGAATTTGATGCAGAAAAATTGGCATTTGCCTCTGTATTCAATAATTATTTTGGCTACGGCTCGTCGTCTATCGTATTTCAAGAAATACGTGAATCCAAATCCTTGGCCTATTCCGCATTTTCAGCCTATGTAAACGGAAGTAAACAAAAGGAACATAACTTTGTATATGCCTATATAGGCACACAAGCGAATAAGCTTACTGATGCAATTGCTGCCATGTTAGAATTGATGAATGAGATGCCTTTAGCACAAAAGCAATTCGAAGCCTCTAAAGAAGCTGCTTTGAAGAAAATTGCAGCGCAGAGAATAACCAAATCTGAATTGTTTTGGAGCTATGAAGCCTGGGCAAAACGTGGTATATATGAAGACTATCGAGAAAATATATTTAATAAAATCAAAACAATGACGCTCGCTGATTTGGCTGCGTTCTTCAATGAAAATATAAAAGAAGGAAACTATAATATTGTACTTATAGGGAACAAAGAAGATGTGAATTTAGATAAATTAGAAGCACTTGGAAACGTCGAAGAATTGAAGATAGATTATTTGTTTAACTATCAAAAAACGACCATTAAACCTTGATGTTCTTGTTTTTTTTAGTGAGTTAAATAGCAGTATATGAATCATTTGTACAATGCATTTTGATTTTATTTACAATCATTATCAAATTTGTTTTCGATTAAGTATATTTGTTTTAAAATTTAAAATAAAATAGAATGAAACTTCTTGAAAATAAAACAGCATTGATTACAGGTGCGACTAGAGGAATAGGAAAAGGAATTGCCATTACGTTTGCAAAGCAAGGTGCAAACGTGGCGTTTACGTATAGTTCTTCAGTAGCAGCGGCAGAGGAACTAGAAAAAGAATTAGCGGCCTTTGGAATCAAAGCAAAAGGATACCAATCCAACGCAGCGAAATTTGATGCTGCGCAAGAATTAGCAGCAGATGTATTAAAAGAATTTGGAAGTATAGATGTGTTGATAAACAATGCTGGAATTACAAAGGACAATTTGTTGATGCGTACGAGTGAAGAAGATTTTGATGCGGTCATTGAAGTGAACTTGAAATCTGTATTTAACTTGACAAAAGCTGTCATTCGTCCAATGATGAAACAACGTGCAGGGTCTATCATAAACATGAGTTCGGTAGTAGGCGTTCAAGGAAATGCTGGGCAAACTAATTATGCAGCTTCTAAAGCAGGGATGCTAGGATTTACAAAGTCGGTAGCGCTAGAATTAGGATCGAGAAACATCCGTTGTAATGCCATTGCACCTGGGTTTATTGAAACTGAAATGACAGACAAATTAGATGAAGCAGTTGTAGACGGATGGAGAAAAGCAATTCCGTTAAAGCGAGGAGGTTCCCCAGAAGATATTGCGAATGCATGTGTGTTCCTAGGATCAGACATGTCGGCATACATCACAGGACAAACGTTAAACGTTGACGGAGGAATGATTACCGCTTAAAATCGGGAGACTAAAAATTAATAGTAAGTCTTAAGAAAGGATAAAAAGATATAAAACAATCAATATGAGTACATTGGTAATCAATAGCTTTGAGGAGTACAAATCGTATGAAGGAAAGGAACTCGGTTCTTCAGAATTTTTGAAAATCACACAAGATCAAATTAATAAATTTGCAGATGCAACGTTAGATCACCAATGGATTCATATTGATCAAGAAAAAGCAAAAAACGAAAGTCCATATAAAAACACCATTGCGCATGGCTATTTGACTTTATCTGTATTGCCTTACTTATGGGGACAGATTGTTGAAGTGCGCAACAATAAAATGATGGTGAACTATGGAATTGAAAATTTAAAGTTTATCACACCTGTAATTGTAGACAGTGAACTTCGATTGTCTGCAGAATTAAAATCGATTGTCAACCTAAGAGGTACTTCCAAAGCCGTCTTAAGTATTTCTATTGAAATCAAAGGTCAGAGAAAACCAGCGTTACAAGCTGATATCGTATTCTTGTACCACTTTATAAATTAAATGAACATGCCTGAACTCAGAGATGTCGTGCTGAACAATATTGATAAGTTTCGGGTTTCTGAATTTTGTGGTGACGGCGGATGGCCCAATTTTGACAACTTGCAAATAATGGTGCTTCATGAGGAGCAAAATGACAACAGTACCGTATACGATCTTGAATTGGTATATGATTGTGAATTTGCCGGTTGTTGTTTCATTCCAGGAGGTCAGAATTATTCACGATTGCGAAAAAAAGTTAAAGTTTCTAAAAATTCTTTTATAGTACTCACGTAATTAGAATACAATTTGTAAGTTTGATTGAATTTAAAAAATCAAACTATGAGTAACAATCAATTAGACATTCGATTTCCAAAAGGGGGTGCCCTTTTTATTATAATTGCAGTATTTGCAGTCATTTTCTTTTCAAAAGCAACAGTAACCATCGGTTCAGGTGAGGCAGGTGTATTGTACAAAACATTTGGAGGAGGTGTGGTAACAGACAAACCAGCACTAGGAGAAGGCTTTCACCTTGTAGCGCCTTGGAACAAAGTTATTGTATACGAAGTACGTCAACAAGAATTGCAAGAAAAGATGAAAGTTTTATCTTCGAACGGATTGGATATCCAACTAGAGGTGTCTGCTTGGTACCAACCACAGTCAGATCAGCTTGGATTATTACATCAAAAGAGAGGGCAAAATTATTTAGACAGAGTGATCAAGCCATCCATCCGATCTGCGGCTAGGAGTGTGGTAGGACGCTATACACCAGAACAGATTTATTCGAGTAAAAGAGATGCTATTCAAAATGAAATATTTGAAGAAACAAAAGCTATTTTGGATGATCAGTTTGTGCAGTTGAATGAAATTTTGGTACGTGATGTAACCTTGCCACCAACAATCAAAACAGCCATTGAAAACAAATTGAAGCAAGAACAAGAATTTTTAGAATACGAGTTTACCATTCAAAAAGCACAAAAAGAGGCAGAGCGTCAAAGAATTGATGCAGAAGGTAAAGCGGCTGCAAATAAAATTCTAAATGCATCTTTGAGTGAAAATATTTTAAAAGAAAAAGGGATTGAAGCAACCTTAGAATTGGCAAAATCTCCAAATTCTAAAGTAATAGTAGTGGGCTCTGGAAAAGATGGAATGCCATTGATTCTTGGAAACAACTAGGCTTCGACAAGTAGCCCTGGTTCAATTCGATACGCTTAGCCTGCAGTCGATTTGATTCCGTTTGCCACATGTATACCAGTAGCAAAACAAGCTTGTAATAAAAAGCCTCCTGAAGGAGCATCCCAATAAATTAGTTCCCCAGCAATATAAATGTTGGGGAATTTTTTTATGCTTTAGCATTGGATGCATCGTAATTTTTGGCTAATTGTCTTTGTTGTAAAAAAAAGTTTATAAAGAAACAAATGATATTTTTTTTGTTATATTTGCAGATATTCCCCCGTGCGTTACATCTATAACTAAATAAAGATAACAAAATGGGGAATCGTCTTACAATTATATACTTTTTTACGAGTACTTTAATCTCAATATATGGACAGGGTTTTTATGATTCTTTCGAGGAAAGCAACAGCTTATCAAACCACTGGACGCTGTTTCAAGATAATACGCAAAATACTTGGCAAGTATTTTCAAGTCAAAGCGAAGCATATGTCGGTTCAAACTATTGTGGTGTACTTACTAGTGAATCTGCCCAAAACGAAAAACTTAGATCACCTTCAATAGATATTAGTAATGTTTTAGACCCATCATTGGTCTTCTGGTTTAAGATGAATTATCAACATTCGGTGACCTATGATGAAGTCGATTTCAAGGTGTATATTCTTCAAGATAATAATAGGATTCAAGTTTTTTCCGAAGAGACAGCTACCCAATTTGGATTTAATTCAATGCATGATGGTAGATGGCTAGAAGTTAGGATTGATCTTACATCATACCAATTATCGAATCTACAATTCGAGTTTGAATATACGGGAACAGATGGTTCTTCTTTATTTATTGACGATGTCCTTGTAGATTTTGAATGTAACGAACCAAGTGATGTGAGCGCTTATGCTACGACTGCCACAACAGCAACTGTGACTTGGATAGCAGTTGAATATGAATATGAATATGAATATGGAGAAACGAATTTTACTTTAGGTAACGGTACCTCTGGAAGCATAGCTACTAATAGTAGTATTGAATTGACTGGACTTGTGGAAGGTACGCAATACGATATTTATGTACGTTCTAAGTGCGGAGACGGGAATTTTAGTGCCTGGAGAAGGACTACTTGGAGGCAACCGTTTGTTCCCAATTATTTAGAAGACTTTAATACCTATCTTCCAGAGGGTTGGACAGAGGCTGAGGGGGTTTTATTCTACCCCGACGCTAGTGGTTCTTCTGATTTTGATTCAGACAACTATTTAAATGATTCCGAACATTCAAATGGAGCAGCCGCCCGAATTAATATATATGATGACAATGAAAATGACTATCTGATAAGCCCTGTATTTGATCTTTCAGGAAGTACGTACTATTTAAGTTTTGACTTGGGAATGACCGATCATGGTGATACTGATGCAGGAACTTTAGCGGATGCCGATGATTATATGGCCTTATTAGTCAATGCCTATGATGGCAATGGTTGGCAAGAACTAAAGCGTTGGGACAAGGATACTCCTCCAAGTCATTTAGGACAGTTTGAAGCATTCAGTTTAGAAGGATATAATGGTGATACCGTTCAATTTGCTTTCTACGGCTCTTCAGTCGTAGACGAAGGACCCGATAATGATTGGTTTATCGATAATTTTAGCATTTCATCCGATGCTCCTTGTGGGTATCCTGAAGTCGTACAAGCTGTAGCCAATGGGGCCAATACAGCAACTGTGACTTGGACAGCAGTTGAAGATGAATATGAATATGAATATGGACAAACGGGTTTTACTTTAGATAGCGATACCTCTGGAAATATAGCTACTAATAGTAGTATTGAATTGACTGGACTTGTGGAAGGTACGCAATACGATATTTATGTACGTTCTAAGTGTGGAGAAGGGAATTTTAGCGCCTGGAGAAAGACTACTTGGAGGCAACCGTTTGTTCCCAATTATTTAGAAGACTTTAATACCTATCTTCCAGAGGGTTGGACAGAGGCTGAGGGGGCTTTATTCTACCCCGACGCTAGTGGTTCTTCTGATTTTGATTCAGACGACTATTTAAATGATTCCAATCATGAAAATGGAGCAGCCGCCCGACTTCATTTATACGACGACGAAAATGACTATCTGATAAGCCCTGTATTTGATCTTTCAGGAAGTACGTACTATTTAAGTTTTGACTTGGGAATGACCGATTATGGTAGTCCTAATGCAGGAACTTTAGTGGGGACCGATGATTATATGGCCTTATTAGTCAATGCCTATGATGGCAATGGTTGGGAAGAGTTAGAACGTTGGGACAAGGATACTCCTCCAAGTCATTTAGGACAGTTTGAAGCATTCAGTTTAGAAGGATATAATGGTGATACCGTTCAATTTGCTTTCTACGGCTCTTCAGTCGTAGACGAAGGACCCGATAATGATTGGTTTATCGATAATTTTAGCATTTCATCCGATGCTCCTTGTGGGTATCCTGAAGTCGTACAAGCTGTAGCCAATGGGGCCAATACAGCAACTGTGACTTGGACAGCAGTTGAAGATGAATATGAATATGAATATGAATATGGAGAAACGAATTTTACTTTAGGTAACGGTACCTCTGGAAGCATAGCTACTAATAGTAGTATTGAATTGACTGGACTTGTGGAAGGTACGCAATACGATATTTATGTACGTTCTAAGTGTGGAGAAGGGAATTTTAGCGCCTGGAGAAAGACTACTTGGAGGCAACCGTTTGTTCCCAATTATTTAGAAGACTTTAATACCTATCTTCCAGAGGGTTGGACAGAGGCTGAGGGGGCTTTATTCTACCCCGACGCTAGTGGTTCTTCTGATTTTGATTCAGACGACTATTTAAATGATTCCGAACATTCAAATGAAGCAGCCGCCTATATTAGGATATATTCCGACGACGAAAATGACTATCTGATAAGCCCTGTATTTGATCTTTCAGGAAGTACGTACTATTTAAGTTTTGACTTGGGAATGACCGATCATGGTGATACTGATGCAGGAACTTTAGCGGATGCCGATGATTATATGGCCTTATTAGTCAATGCCTATGATGGCAATGGTTGGCAAGAACTAAAGCGTTGGGACAAGGATACTCCTCCAAGTCATTTAGGACAGTTTGAAGCATTCAGTTTAGAAGGATATAATGGTGATACCGTTCAATTTGCTTTCTACGGCTCTTCAGTCGTAGACGAAGGACCCGATAATGATTGGTTTATCGATAATTTTAGCATTTCATCCGATGCTCCTTGTGGGTATCCTGAAGTCGTACAAGCTGTAGCCAATGGGGCCAATACAGCAACTGTGACTTGGACAGCAGTTGAAGATGAATATGAATATGAATATGAATATGGAGAAACGAATTTTACTTTAGGTAACGGTACCTCTGGAAGCATAGCTACTAATAGTAGTATTGAATTGACTGGACTTGTGGAAGGTACGCAATACGATATTTATGTACGTTCTAAGTGTGGAGAAGGGAATTTTAGCGCCTGGAGAAAGACTACTTGGAGGCAACCGTTTGTTCCCAATTATTTAGAAGACTTTAATACCTATCTTCCAGAGGGTTGGACAGAGGCTGAGGGGGCTTTATTCTACCCCGACGCTAGTGGTTCTTCTGATTTTGATTCAGACAACTATTTAAATGATTCCAATCATGAAAATGGAGCAGCCGCCCGAATTAATATATATGATGATGATGAAAATGACTATCTGATAAGCCCTGTATTTGATCTTTCAGGAAGTACGTACTATTTAAGTTTTGACTTGGGAATGACCGATCATGGTGATACTGATGCAGGAACTTTAGCGGATGCCGATGATTATATGGCCTTATTAGTCAATGCCTATGATGGCAATGGTTGGCAAGAACTAAAGCGTTGGGACAAGGATACTCCTCCAAGTCATTTAGGACAGTTTGAAGCATTCAGTTTAGAAGGATATAATGGTGATACCGTTCAATTTGCTTTCTACGGCTCTTCAGTCGTAGACGAAGGACCCGATAATGATTGGTTTATCGATAATTTTAGCATTTCATCCGATGCTCCTTGTGGGTATCCTGAAGTCGTACAAGCTGTAGCCAATGGGGCCAATACAGCAACTGTGACTTGGACAGCAGTTGAAGATGAATATGAATATGAATATGGACAAACGGGTTTTACTTTAGATAGCGATACCTCTGGAAATATAGCTACTAATAGTAGTATTGAATTGACTGGACTTGTGGAAGGTACGCAATACGATATTTATGTACGTTCTAAGTGTGGAGAAGGGAATTTTAGCGCCTGGAGAAAGACTACTTGGAGGCAACCGTTTGTTCCCAATTATTTAGAAGACTTTAATACCTATCTTCCAGAGGGTTGGACAGAGGCTGAGGGGGCTTTATTCTACCCCGACGCTAGTGGTTCTTCTGATTTTGATTCAGACAACTATTTAAATGATTCCAATCATGAAAATGGAGCAGCCGCCCGACTTCATTTATACGACGACGAAAATGACTATCTGATAAGCCCTGTATTTGATCTTTCAGGAAGTACGTACTATTTAAGTTTTGACTTGGGAATGACCGATTATGGTAGTCCTAATGCAGGAACTTTAGTGGGGACCGATGATTATATGGCCTTATTAGTCAATGCCTATGATGGCAATGGTTGGCAAGAACTAAAGCGTTGGGACAAGGATACTCCTCCAAGTCATTTAGGACAGTTTGAAGCATTCAGTTTAGAAGGATATAATGGTGATACCGTTCAATTTGCTTTCTACGGCTCTTCAGTCGTAGACGAAGGACCCGATAATGATTGGTTTATCGATAATTTTAGCATTTCATCCGATGCTCCTTGTGGGTATCCTGAAGTCGTACAAGCTGTAGCCAATGGGGCCAATACAGCAACTGTGACTTGGACAGCAGTTGAAGATGAATATGAATATGAATATGGACAAACGGGTTTTACTTTAGATAGCGATACCTCTGGAAATATAGCTACTAATAGTAGTATTGAATTGACTGGACTTGTGGAAGGTACGCAATACGATATTTATGTACGTTCTAAGTGCGGAGACGGAAATTTTAGTGCCTGGAGAAAGACTACTTGGAGGCAACCGTTTGTTCCCAATTATTTAGAAGACTTTAATACCTATCTTCCAGAGGGTTGGACAGAGGCTAGGGGGGCTTTACCCTACCCCGACGCTAGTGGTTCTTCTGATTTTAGATCAGAGTACTATTTAAATGATTACGAACATTCAAATGAAGCAGCCGCCTATATTAATATATATTCCGACGACGAAAATGACTATCTGATAAGCCCTGTATTTGATCTTTCAGGAAGTACGTACTATTTAAGTTTTGACTTGGGAATGACCGATTATGGTAGTCCTAATGCAGGAACTTTAGCGGATACCGATGATTATATGGCCTTATTAGTCAATGCCTATGATGGCAATGGTTGGGAAGAGTTAGAACGTTGGGACAAGGATACTCCTCCAAGTCATTTAGGACAGTTTGAAGAATTCAGTTTAGAAGGATATAATGGTGATACCGTTCAATTTGCTTTTTATGGATTCTCACAAATAGATGAATACCCCGATAATGATTGGTTTATCGATAATTTTAGCATTTCATCCGATGCTCCTTGTGGGTATCCTGAAGTCGTACAAGCTGTAGCCAATGGGGCCAATACAGCAACTGTGACTTGGACAGCAGTTGAAGATGAATATGAATATGAATATGAATATGGAGAAACGAATTTTACTTTAGGTAACGGTACCTCTGGAAGCATAGCTACTAATAGTAGTATTGAATTGACTGGACTTGTGGAAGGTACGCAATACGATATTTATGTACGTTCTAAGTGTGGAGAAGGGAATTTTAGCGCCTGGAGAAAGACTACTTGGAGGCAACCGTTTGTTCCCAATTATTTAGAAGACTTTAATACCTATCTTCCAGAGGGTTGGACAGAGGCTGAGGGGGCTTTATTCTACCCCGACGCTAGTGGTTCTTCTGATTTTGATTCAGACAACTATTTAAATGATTCCGAACATTCAAATGAAGCAGCCGCCTATATTAGGATATATTCCGACGACGAAAATGACTATCTGATAAGCCCTGTATTTGATCTTTCAGGAAGTACGTACTATTTAAGTTTTGACTTGGGAATGACCGATCATGGTGATACTGATGCAGGAACTTTAGCGGATGCCGATGATTATATGGCCTTATTAGTCAATGCCTATGATGGCAATGGTTGGCAAGAACTAAAGCGTTGGGACAAGGATACTCCTCCAAGTCATTTAGGACAGTTTGAAGCATTCAGTTTAGAAGGATATAATGGTGATACCGTTCAATTTGCTTTCTACGGCTCTTCAGTCGTAGACGAAGGACCCGATAATGATTGGTTTATCGATAATTTTAGCATTTCATCCGATGCTCCTTGTGGGTATCCTGAAGTCGTACAAGCTGTAGCCAATGGGGCCAATACAGCAACTGTGACTTGGACAGCAGTTGAAGATGAATATGAATATGAATATGGACAAACGGGTTTTACTTTAGATAGCGATACCTCTGGAAATATAGCTACTAATAGTAGTATTGAATTGACTGGACTTGTGGAAGGTACGCAATACGATATTTATGTACGTTCTAAGTGCGGAGACGGAAATTTTAGTGCCTGGAGAAAGACTACTTGGAGGCAACCGTTTGTTCCCAATTATTTAGAAGACTTTAATACCTATCTTCCAGAGGGTTGGACAGAGGCTAGGGGGGCTTTACCCTACCCCGACGCTAGTGGTTCTTCTGATTTTAGATCAGAGTACTATTTAAATGATTCCGAACATTCAAATGAAGCAGCCGCCTATATTAATATATATTCCGACGACGAAAATGACTATCTGATAAGCCCTGTATTTGATCTTTCAGGAAGTACGTACTATTTAAGTTTTGACTTGGGAATGACCGATTATGGTAGTCCTAATGCAGGAACTTTAGCGGATACCGATGATTATATGGCCTTATTAGTCAATGCCTATGATGGCAATGGTTGGGAAGAGTTAGAACGTTGGGACAAGGATACTCCTCCAAGTCATTTAGGACAGTTTGAAGCATTCAGTTTAGAAGGATATAATGGTGATACCGTTCAATTTGCATTTTATGGATCCTCACAAATAGATGATGATCTTGATAATGATTGGTATATTGATAATTTTAGCATTTCATCCGATGCTCCTTGTAAGTATCCTGAAGTCGTAGAAGCTGTAGCCAATGGGGCCAATACAGCAACTGTGACTTGGAGAGCAGTTGAAGATGAATATGAATATGAATATGAATATGGAGAAACGAATTTTACTTTAGGTAACGGTACCTCTAGAAGCATAGCTACTAATAGTAGTATTGAATTGACTGGACTTGTGGAAGGTACGCAATACGATATTTATGTACGTTCTAAGTGCGGAGACGGGAATTTTAGTGCCTGGAGAAAGACTACTTGGACACAAACAGCTCCATTGATTCCGGACTACTCACAGAATTTTAATAACTATCTTCTAGAGGGTTGGACAGAGGCTGAGGGGGCTTTATTCTACCCCGACGCTAGTGGTTCTTCTGATTTTGAACCAGACGACTATTTAAATGATTCCGAACATTCAAATGAAGCAGCCGCCCGAATTAATATATATTCCTACGACGAAAATGAATATCTGATAAGCCCTGTATTTGATCTTTCAGGAAGTACGTACTATTTAAGTTTTGACTTGGGAATGACCGATTATGGTGATACTTATGCAGGAACTTTAGTGGGGACCGATGATTATATGGCCTTATTAGTCAATGCCTATGATGGCAATGGTTGGGAAGAGTTAGAACGTTGGGACAAGGATACTCCTCCAAGTCATTTAGGACAGTTTGAAGCATTCAGTTTAGAAGGATATAATGGTGATACCGTTCAATTTGCATTTTATGGATCCTCACAAATAGATGATGATCTTGATAATGATTGGTATATTGATAATTTTAGCATTTCATCCGATGCTCCTTGTAAGTATCCTGAAGTCGTAGAAGCTGTAGCCAATGGGGCCAATACAGCAACTGTGACTTGGACAGCAGTTGAAGATGAATATGAATATGAATATGAATATGAATATGAATATGGAGAAACGAATTTTACTTTAGGTAACGGTACCTCTGGAAGCATAGCTACTAATAGTAGTATTGAATTGACTGGACTTGTGGAAGGTACGCAATACGATATTTATGTACGTTCTAAGTGCGGAGACGGGAATTTTAGTGCCTGGAGAAAGACTACTTGGACACAAACAGCTCCATTGATTCCGGACTACTCACAGAATTTTAATAACTATCTTCTAGAGGGTTGGACAGAGGCTGAGGGGGCTTTATTCTACCCCGACGCTAGTGGTTCTTCTGATTTTGAACCAGACGACTATTTAAATGATTCCGAACATTCAAATGAAGCAGCCGCCCGAATTAATATATATTCCTACGACGAAAATGAATATCTGATAAGCCCTGTATTTGATCTTTCAGGAAGTACGTACTATTTAAGTTTTGACTTGGGAATGACCGATTATGGTGATACTTATGCAGGAACTTTAGCGGATACCGATGATTATATGGCCTTATTAGTCAATGCCTATGATGGCAATGGTTGGCAAGAACTAAAGCGTTGGGACAAGGATACTCCTCCAAGTCATTTAGGACAGTTTGAAGCATTCAGTTTAGAAGGATATAATGGTGATACCGTTCAATTTGCTTTCTACGGCTCTTCAGTCGTAGACGAAGGACCCGATAATGATTGGTTTATCGATAATTTTAGCATTTCATCCGATGCTCCTTGTGGGTATCCTGAAGTCGTACAAGCTGCAGTTAATGGGGCCAATACAGCAACTGTGACTTGGACAGCAGTTGAAGATGAATATGAATATGAATATGGACAAACGGGTTTTACTTTAGATAGCGATACCTCTGGAAATATAGCTACTAATAGTAGTATTGAATTGACTGGACTTGTGGAAGGTACGCAATACGATATTTATGTACGTTCTAAGTGCGGAGACGGAAATTTTACTGTCTGGAGAAAGACTACTTGGAGGCAACCGTTTGTTCCCAATTATTTAGAAGACTTTAGTACCTATCTTCCAGAGGGGTGGACAGAGGCTAGGGGGGCTTTACCCTACCCCGATGCTGGTGGTTTTTCTAGTTTTAAATCAAAACCTTATTTAAATGATTCCAATCATGAAAATGGAGCAGCCGCCCGACTTCATTTAAACGACGACGAAAATGAATATCTGATAAGCCCTGTATTTGATCTTTCAGGAAGTACGTACTATTTAAGTTTTGACTTGGGAATGACCAATTATCGTAGTCCTAATGTAGGAACTTTAGCGGATACCGATGATTATATGGTCTTATTAGTCAATGCCTATGATGGCAATGGTTGGCAAGAACTAAAGCGTTGGGACAAGGATACTCCTCCAAGTCATTTAGGACAGTTTGAAGAATTCAGTTTAGAAGGATATAATGGTGATACCGTTCAATTTGCTTTTTATGGATTCTCACAAATAGATGAATACCCCGATAATGATTGGTTTATCGATAATTTTTCAATATTGCCTTATTCGATAATGCGCAATACTAAATATGAACAAGAAATATGGTTCTACATAACCGAAAATAAGTTACATATTAAAGGTCTTACAAATCATGAAATTTCAAAAGTTACCCTTGTAAATTCTTTAGGGGTAACCGTTATATCCACAACAATTATACAAGATGGAAATCCGAGTTTTGCTTTACCTCCTGTTGCATCTGGCGTATATTTTGTCCTTTTAGAATTGGATGGGAAAGAAATAGTAAAAAGTATTTTTGTAAACTAGAAGAGCGATGAAAACATTAAAGTTTAGACAATAGACTAGAAGTTATGTGCATAGCTGTAGAAAAGCAGCCTTGCAGTAAAAATCCGCCCGTAGGAGCATCCCAATCAAACATTTCCCCAGCAATATAAATGTTGGGGAATTTTTTTAAATTGAA
Organism: uncultured Flavobacteriaceae bacterium; assembly: GCA_943789365.1. GTDB lineage: Bacteria > Bacteroidota > Bacteroidia > Flavobacteriales > Flavobacteriaceae > Flavicella. The sequence continues at coordinate 3,368,171 of CALSTV010000001.1, forward strand.
ATCAGTGTTCAAGGCTTTACAGTCGATACCTCCAACCGTGGAGATAGCCTCTTCTATAGGGCGCAGACTATCTACCTTGATGGGCAACGATTTTAGAGCGCCTACAAATAAGGTAGGGTTTAGGTACGTTTTTTTATCTGTAAAAGTCTTTATCAGAGCTATTTGAGTTTTATTCAAATTGAAAATATAGGCGTAATTTTTCGGCAGTGTAGAAGGAGTTATTTTCGAAAGGAGCTGAGTTTCCGTTTGAAAAGGTTTTAAATCAATCCGAATATGAGCAGTTCCATAAACATCAAGTTGTTTCCTAACTTCATTTGAAATAGGGTAGATAGCATTACCTTCCAAGCCATAACTGCAGATTATAGCTTCTCCTTTTACGTGTTTATCGCTACAACGAATGGCAATGTTTTTGAGAGGAGTTCCTCTAAAACTTTCTAAAGAATTTTGAATAGATTCAATCTCAAGACCGCAATTTGATGCCTGAAAAGGCAGTGTTGCAATACCTTTGTTTTTAAACATTGACAACCAATTTCCTGTTGAGCCCGTTACAGACCATGAAGCCCCTCCCAAGGCGAAGACGCAATAATCGAAATGAAATTCTTTTGTTTTGTCTTTGTGTTTTAAACAAAGTGTATTTGCAGAGAAATCAACACATTCATGTTCAAAATACAAATTTGTTCCCAAGGCAAGCATCCGGTTTTTTAAAGCATTTAAAACAGCAATAGGTTTGATTCCTTTCTCAGGAAATACACGACCGCTAGAACCTATAAATGTGGGTATACCAAGTTCTTCTAACCACAATCGGGTTGCAGAACTATCGAAATTTAATAGGGCTTCTTTAAAAATTCCTTCCGGTTGGTATTTAGAAAATAAATCTGCCCCGGAAATACTATTGGTAAGGTTAAAACCTCCCTTTCCGGCTACCAAAAACTTACGACCTAAGGTTTTACCCTTTTCAAAAAGATGTACCTCATGTGTTTTGCTAAGTTCAAGAGCAGCAGCCATACCTGCAGGTCCGCCACCTACGATGGCTATTTTGGAGGGCTTTGTCATGAGTTTTTTTGTTATAGGGTTATTGGGTTGTCCTCCTTCGCTGCGCTACGGCGGATAAATTGGTTATTGGGTTGTCCTCCTTCGCTGCGCTACGGCGGATAAATTGGTTATTGGGGTGTCCTCCTTCGCTGCGCTACGGCGGATAAATTGGTTATTGGGTTATTTGGTTATACTATTTAATGCCTGTCTGTTCGAGTGTTTTTACGAAGCGAAGCGAAGTAAAAATGTATCGAGAACTGGACTGCAGTTTTTGTAGTTGTTATACAAATAAAAACCTTACATAAAGTTCTTTAACTCAATATTTAAAAACAAAAATTCAAAACTCCTTATAGTACATTCACCTCAATCTCAAGGTCAATAGTAAAACGTTCTTTTATCGTTTTCTGTATTCTTTTTGCTAAAGCATATATTTCTTCACCTGTGGCATTTCCATAATTTACCAAAACAAGTGCTTGGTTTTTATGAGATCCGGTATTTCCAATTCGTTTTCCTTTGAACCCGCATTGTTCGATAAGCCATCCTGCTGGAATTTTTATTTCCTGTTCAGAAACCTTGTAAAAAGGCATTTCTGAATACTGTTGTTGAAGACTGAGAAAAGTCGATTTAGCAATCACTGGATTCTTAAAAAAACTCCCACTATTTCCAATGTCATCAGGATTAGGTAGCTTGCTGTTTCGAATGGATATTACCGCATCACTAATTTCCTTTAACTTTGGTTTGGTAACTCCCTGTGCATCCAACGCGGTTTGAATGGCTCCATAAGAGCTATTCAAATGATGGTTTTTAGTAGTCAATTTGAAAGTAACGGCAACGATAATGTATTTTCCTTTTGCTTCTTGTTTAAAAATGGAATTTCTATACCCAAAATCACACGCCTCATTGTCAAAAACTATTTCTTTTCCAGTTGCAATTTCAATGGCCAATACTTGAGTGATTGTATCTTTTACTTCCACGCCATAGGCCCCGATGTTCTGAATAGGACTTGTACCCACATTGCCAGGAATAAGGGATAGGTTTTCCAATCCTCCGTAATTTTGTGCAATACACCAAAGCACAAAATCATGCCAGTTTTCGCCAGCCTGAACGGTAACCAATACCTCATTAACACCCGATATTTCGGTTTGAATACCTTTTGTATTGATATGCACAGTCAACTTGTCAATAGCTTGTGTGAGCAGCAAGTTACTGCCTCCACTAAGGACAAAAATATCTTTTTCAGTTTCGAGAACTTCTTTTAACTCCTCAATAGAAGTGATCGATACATAACGTTTTGCAGCAACGTCGATACCAAAAGTATTGAAAGGTTTTAGAGAAACGTTTTGCTGAATATTCATAGTACTAGATTAGTAAAGACAATTTATCGATTTAAATACGTTTGAAGTCCTAATTTTAAAATTTCAACCGAGCGTAACAAATCCTTTTGATTCAGTACATAGGCAATACGAATTTGTTGCTTTCCAATATCCTGTGTGCTATAAAAACCACTTGCAGGTGCAACCATCACCGTTTCATTGTTGTCACTAAATACTTCCAACATCCATTGTGCAAAATGGTCGGTATCTTCCACTGGAAGTTGAGTAATGCAATAAAAAGCACCTTTAGGCGTAAATACTTTAACACCCTCTATTTCTTGTAAGGCTTTCACCAATACATTTCTTCGCTCAGTGTATTCTGCCACTACTTTTGTAAAATAGTCTTGCGGTGTTTCAAGTGCTGCTTCTGCCGCTATTTGAGCGTATGTTGGTGGACTTAGTCTTGACTGTGCCATTTTCATTATGGTGAATAAGAATTCAGCATTTTTTGAAACAATACAACCAATTCTAGCACCACACATGCTATAACGTTTGGAAATCGAATCTATCATAATGGCATGTTGATCAATGCCCGTTTCACACAAAATAGAATGGTGTTTGGCACCGTCATACACAAACTCTCTATACACTTCATCAGCAATTAAAAAGATATCGTGCTTGATTGCCAATTCTTTTAATTTTTGAATCTCTTCTTTCGAATATACAACTCCAGTTGGATTTCCAGGGTTGCATATAAGAATTGCTTTGGTGTTTATTGTAATTACCTTTTCAAAATCTGAAATATCAGGCAGCGCAAAATTTGTGTCTATGGTAGAGGTAATAGGCACTACATTTACACCTTCTGCAATAGCAAAACTATTGTAGTTAGCGTAAAACGGTTCTGGAATAATGATTTCATCGTGAGGGTCTGTAATACAGGCAATGGTAAACAATAGGGCCTCAGAAGCCCCAGTGGTTACAATAATATCTTCTTTTTTGATATCTATGTCATTCGCACGGTAATAATTCACCAATTTCTGGCGGTATTGTTCAGAGCCGTTTGATGTAGTATAACTTAAAATTTCAACACTATTATTTTTTACAGCATCTAAGGCTACTTGTGGTGTTTTGATATCAGGTTGCCCAATATTGAGATGGTATATATGAATCCCCTTCTTGGCAGCGGCTTCTGCGTAAGGAACCAATTTTCGAATGGGGGACTCTGGTGTTAATTGACCTTTACGTGATATCTCTGGCATGCTTGTTAAAATTGAATATATGGTTCGACATTACATCTTGTAAGCCTATTCGTATTCGCTGGGAATAACTCAGTTGATACATAGAATACTTAGCAGTTGACAAATTTACTATTTCTGCCTTAAATCAATGCATTTTTTCCTAGAAAAACCACAGGTGTTAAATTTCTTTTGTAACTTCATCGTAAGCTAAAATATACATTGAGTTGGCGTTGTTGCTATATGTACAAGGTTAGGTATACATTTTTAAACGCAGAGATAAGAATTTATAGACAATGGATAGTAACAGAAAATATTCCTTAGAAGGAGCAAAATACAGCGTGTTCATTACTTTTTTTCTATTCGTATGCACTCCCAATTATGGTCAAGTTTCTTTTGGTTTGCCAAAAAATGTGAAGCGAGAGTGCATTTCTTTTAAAATGATAAACAATCTTATGGTGATACCAGTAGCCATCAATGGAGTGATGGGAAATTTTATTTTAGATACCGGTGTTACCACTACTATTCTATTCAAATCACATAGCCAAGCTATTAAAAGTTATGAAGATGTAAAAGAAGTTTCTTTAAGTGGTTTTGGCATGCTAGAACCCATCCCGGCAATTATCTCTTATAATAACCATGTAAAATGCAAAAGAATTGAAGGTCGTGGCCATAAAGTATTATTACTATTAGATGAGAAAATTAATTTTTCAGCAAAATTGGGTATGACTATAAATGGAATTATAGGGCATGATTTTTTTAAAAACGCTGTAGTTAAGATTGACTATTTTTTTAAGAATATTACCGTGTATTCTGCTGACAACTTTAAGAAAAAAACAGGAAGCTCTTATACAACGTTGCCATTAGAGTTTTACAAATTCAAACCTTATATAAATGGAAAACTTCAAATAGAGGAGCACTCCAATGAAATTCCAATAAAGTTATTGATAGATTCTGGTGGAAGTGAAGCCTTTTGGTTGTTTGATCAACCCGATAAAGGAATAATTAAACCAGAAAATAGTTTTAAAGACTTTTTAGGTGATGGAATTACAGGGGCAATTTATGGAGATAAAGCGCGCATTCATAAAATACAATTTGGCAATTATGCATTTGAGCAACCCGTAATTTCCATCTTACCTAAAGAGACCACACAATTAGCACGGCGGTTTTCCGAACGAAACGGAAGTGTTGGTGCTGCTTTTTTAAGACGTTTTACTGTTTGGATAAATTACAAAGGCCAAGAAATTACTTTTAAAAAGAACAACCACTACAAAGATCCATTTACCTATAATATGAGTGGTATGGAAATTGTTTATAACGGTGATATTCTCGTCGCACAATCGCAGTCGGAAACGTATAATGTGGGACAGGAAACAAACAAAATTGAATTCAATAGTTCTTATAAATTCGTTTTAAAACCATCGTATCAAATTTCACATATCAGACCCGGTTCTCCAAGTGATCTTTGTGGTCTTAAAGAAGGGGATAACGTAGTGAAAATCAATAATAAGGCAAGTCATCAAATGAGTATAGATCATATTTCTAGTATGTTTCGTGAAAAGCGAGGTAAAAAAGTTGAAATTGTGGTGGATCGCAACGGTGAGACTTTGGAATTTCAATTTAAACTACTCGACATCTTAGCAGCTAAAGAATAATTAATGGCTTCAAAATTAATTTCTTGGCACAAGAATTGACAAGTAAATAATGAAGTTAAAAGTGATCTGCATTAAAGAACGCTGTATATGAGTGTTTTAGAATAATGTATCGCTTTTAACTAGATTAGTTATTGGTAGTAAGAATGTCAGTTTGACAGTAAAATATACATATGAGTAATTCAAAAACAATAAAAATAGACAGTTTGTCGCTTCAAAATATTTTAGATGAAGATTCGGAATTGATTCCATTGATGACGGTAGAAGATGAAGAAGAAATCAACAAAGAGGAAATACCAGAAACACTTCCTATATTACCGCTTAGAAATACAGTTCTTTTTCCAGGGGTTGTAATTCCTATAACAGCGGGAAGAGATCAATCCATTCAATTGATCAAAGAAGTAAACAAGGGAGATAAAGTTTTAGGAGTCGTTTCTCAGATAGATCCGAGTGTAGAACGACCTACAGCAAATGATATCCACAAGACTGGAGTAGTGGCACAAATTCTTCGTGTTTTAAAAATGCCAGATGGAAATACCACAGTAATCATACAGGGTAAAAAGCGATTTCAAATTAATGAGGTTGTTCAAGAAGAACCTTACTTAAAAGCGACAACACAGGAGTTTTTAGAAGATACATTTGTAGAGGATACCGATGAATTCAAGGAAATTATGTCTTCAGTCACAGAATCGGCATTAGAAGTAATCAAAGAAAATCCGAACCTTCCTTCAGAAGCAGGGTTTGCAATAAAAAACATACAAAGTCAATCTTTCTTAGTGAATTTTATTTCTTCAAACATGAATTTAAGTGTGAAGAAAAAACAACGTTTATTAGAAAAGAGCAGTCTGAAAGAACGTGCAATCTTAACCTTGAAGGAATTAAATAAAGAATTGCAACGTTTGGCATTGCGAAACGATATTCAGTCCAAAACACGTGTTGATATGGATCAACAACAGCGTGAGTACTATTTGCAGCAGCAACTCAAAACCATTCAAGAAGAACTCGGTGGTGTTTCAAACGACGAAGAGCTTCAGGAATTGAAAAAGAAGGCAAAATCAAAAAAATGGGGCAAAGAAGTAAGGGAACGTTTTGACAAAGAAATGGGACGTTTGCAACGAATGAACCCACAAATGCCCGATTATTCAGTCCAACGAAATTACCTTGAATTATTGCTGGAATTGCCTTGGAATGAATACTCAAAGGATAAGTTCGATTTAAAACGTGCACAACGCATTTTGGATAGAGATCATTTTGGCCTAGAAAAAGTAAAAGAAAGAATCATAGAACATTTGGCTGTTTTAAAGTTAAAAGGCGATATGAAATCTCCAATTATCTGTTTGTACGGCCCTCCTGGAGTAGGAAAAACATCGCTAGGGAAATCGGTTGCAGAAGCATTAGGACGAAAATATGTGAGAATGGCCTTAGGTGGTTTGCGAGACGAGTCTGAAATAAGAGGACACCGTAAAACCTATATCGGTGCGATGCCAGGACGATTGATTCAAAATATGAAGAAAGCAGAAACCTCAAACCCGGTTTTTGTCTTAGATGAAATCGATAAGCTTGCGGCAAGTCACGCAGGTGACCCTTCTTCAGCCATGCTTGAAGTGCTGGATCCTGAACAAAACACCGCTTTCTACGACAATTATTTAGAAGTGGGGTACGACCTGTCAAAAGTATTGTTTATCGCAACGGCAAATAATATAAGTGAAGTTCCTTGGGCACTACGTGATCGAATGGAATTGATCAATGTTTCTGGATATACCATTGAGGAAAAAACAGAAATAGCAAAGAAACACCTTTTGCCAAAGCAACTCAAAGAACACGGCTTGACTTCGGAGCATTTGAAAGTAAAAAAGACACAATTAGAATCGATTGTGACTGGATATACTAGAGAATCGGGCGTGAGAGGTTTGGAAAAGCAAATAGCTAAAGTTGTACGATTTGCAGCAAAATCTATTGCCATGGAAGAGGATTATAATACGTCACTAACCCAAGACGATATTGTCACCATTCTCGGTCCATCTCGTATGGAACGTGATAAATATGAAAATAACAGTGTGGCTGGTGTGGTAACAGGTTTGGCATGGACAAGTGTAGGTGGAGATATTTTATTTATTGAGTCCATACTTTCCAAAGGAAAAGGAGAACTTTCCATTACTGGTAACCTTGGTAAGGTAATGAAAGAGTCGGCTACCATTGCTTTGGAATACATCAAATCCAACAGTGAAAACTTTGGTGTTGATCAGAAAGTGTTAGATGATTATAAGATACACATTCACGTACCAGAAGGAGCAACACCTAAAGATGGTCCAAGTGCTGGAATTACAATGCTGACTTCTTTAATATCTGTACTTACGCAACGCAAAGTGAAATCGAGTATAGCCATGACAGGAGAAATTACATTGCGTGGTAAAGTATTGCCCGTAGGTGGTATCAAAGAAAAAATATTGGCAGCCAAACGCGCCAAAATCAAAGAAATCATCCTTTGTGCTGAAAATAAAAGAGACATCGATGAAATTAAAGCTTCCTATGTAAAAGGCTTAAAATTTCATTATGTCACAGAAATGAAAGAAGTGATTGACATTGCGCTCACCAAACAAAAGGTAAAGAATGCTAAGAAGTTGGTTTAGTTAGTCAAAACAAACAATAAACACCACTAAAAGGGTCATTATGTTATAGGCATTGTGGCCTTTTTTATTTTTTTAGGATGTAAATTGGTATGTCGTTTTTATAGATAAGTTAAAAAGTGTACTTTTATTTATGATGATGAAAATAAATATATGTATTACAATGCTGCTCATAAGTAATTTGACGCATGGGCAGATAGAAGATGCTTGGGTTTACTTTACAGATAAACCTAGTGCCGCTACGTATTTGGGGAATCCGATTTCCATGCTTACACAACGAGCATTGGAAAGAAGAACTGCGCAATCTATTGCTTTGTCTACCACAGATGTTCCATTAGAAGCTACGTATGTAGCTGCCGTAGCTGCAAGTTCAGGGATACAGGTAAAGGCCAGGTCAAAATGGTTAAATGCACTCCATGTTAGAGGTGCCAAAATTGATATAGATGCCTTGTTGTTACTTAATGGTGTAGCTTCTGTTGCCTATGGAAACACGGCTTTGAATAAAGAATCACAATACACGCATAAAATAAGGAATAAAGAAACGACAGTCAAAGAAGTTTCTAGTCTGGATTATGGGCTAGCAACAAATCAAATAGAAATGTTGAAAGGAGATTTTCTTCACAACCTTGGTTATACAGGAGAGGGTATGCATATTGCTGTGTTGGATGCTGGTTTTAAAGGAGTAGAAAGCTTTGCTGCCTTTTCCAATTTACACGATGTCAATACTGAAAATGGAGAGATAATTGGCGGATATGATTTTGTAAACAGAAATGCTAATTTCTATGCAAATACCGGAAGTACACATGGTTTGTCTGTGCTTTCAACCATTGGGGCACAGCTATCAAATCAATTTATCGGTACGGCACCAGATGCTCAGTTTTATTTGTTTGTGACAGAAGACCCTTCCAACGAAAACCCTTTGGAAGAAAGCCTATGGGTGGAAGCAGCCGAAAGAGCAGATAGTTTAGGTGTTGATATCATCAATACATCTTTGGGCTATACTACTTTTGATGACAGTAGTTATAATTATAGCTATTCTGATATGGATGGCAACACCGCTTTTATTTCAAGAGGAGCGGAGTTGGCTGCAGCAACAGGGATGCTATTGGTGACCTCTGCTGGTAACTCAGGAGGCGATAGTTGGCATTATATTAGTGCGCCAGCCGATGCTGTTTCTGTGCTTTCCGTTGGTGCCGTGGATGCGAATGAATCTATTGCCTTTTTTAGCTCTTATGGTCCTACGGCGGACAATCGCGTAAAGCCTGAAGTGTTAGCGCAAGGTCAGAATGTATATGTTATCAATGCGGCAGGGAATGTAGCCACCTCAAAGGGTACTTCCTTTTCTTCACCGATCATGGCCGGAATGGTGGCTTGTTTATGGCAGGCCTTTCCAAATAGGACAGCGAGCGAAATAAGACAGTTGATTATAGAATCGTCTGATTTGTATGATAATCCTACGGCCCAAAGAGGTTATGGTGTTCCAAATTTTCAAAGTATATATGAACTTTTGTTGATCGATGCTTTTGAAGAAAAAGCATTGAAAGTGTATCCAAACCCAGTTTCCACAAAATTGCATTTTGAATGGCTACCTAATGCAGGGTTTTACAAAGTTGTACTGACAAATCCAGCAGGATTGGAGGTGCTGAATACAAAGGTATTTAAAGAGGAGGGAGGGCTTGATGTCTCCGAATTGAGTTCAGGTTTATATTTTATGAAACTGGGGTACAACAGTTTTCAAATGACCGTTAAACTGGTTAAGAAATAACCCTTCTTTTCTTACATTTGCGAAAGATATGATACACAGTAAAATCACAAAATTATTTGGAATAAAATACCCTATAGTACAAGGGGGTATGGTTTGGGTAAGTGGCTATAAGTTGGCTGCTTCCGTTAGCAATGCAGGAGGTCTTGGTTTGATAGGTTCTGGTTCTATGTATCCCGATGTATTGAGAACGCATATACAGAAATGCAAAAAAGCAACAGACAAACCTTTTGGAGTCAATATTCCAATGCTCTATCCGAATATTGAAGAAATCATTCAAATTATTATTGAAGAAAAGGTGCCTATTGTGTTTACTTCAGCAGGCAACCCTGCCTTGTATACTGCACGGCTTAAAAAGCATAATATCACCGTGGTGCACGTGGTGAGCAGTGTAAAGTTTGCCTTAAAAGCCCAAGCAGCTGGTGTAGATGCGGTTGTAGCCGAAGGTTTTGAGGCCGGTGGACATAATGGGAGAGAAGAAAGCACTACGTTTACTTTAATTCCTATGGTAAAAGAGCAACTGAATATTCCACTTATTGCCGCTGGTGGTATTGCAACCGGAAGGGGGATGTTGGCAGCTATGGTGTTGGGGGCAGACGGTGTACAGGTTGGAAGTAGGTTTGCTGCGAGTAAAGAATCTTCTGCTCATATAGATTTCAAACGTAGAGTAGTGGAAACATCAGAAGGAGATACCATACTTACCCTTAAGGAAATAGCACCCGTACGAATGATAAAAAATGAGTTCTATGGTGAAATTGAAGCGCACAATGCCTCCGGGAAAAGTGTGGAAGAACTCAAGGAATTACTAGGGAAGAGACGTCTGAAAAAAGGGATGTTTGAAGGTGATCTTAAAGATGGAATGCTAGAAATTGGACAGGTTGCTGGCCTTATTCATTCCATTGAAACTGCAAGGGATATTGTGGATGCTATTGTGGCTGAATATCTGGAGGTGAAGAAAGAGCTTTAAACGGATACATACAATTTATCTCATTCCTATATTGTTTAGGATTTTTGAATTTACTTTTACGGTTACGACTTTCCGTAAGCTTAGGTCATGGTAAATGTCTATTTTTAGAAAAAACTAGACATGTTAAAACGTACTTTATTTTTCGGATCGAAATGTAGCTTAACCACAAAATACGAGCAAATACTTGTAAAGACAGAGACTCGTGAGACTACGGTTCCCATTGAGGATGTGGGGTTTGTTGTAGTAGAACATCAAGAATCTTATATTTCAATGCCTTTATTGGCAAAGCTTGCTGAAAACAATGTCGCTGTCATTTTTTGCAATAAAAAGCACATGCCAACGAGTATGTTGCTAAATTTGGAAAGTCACCACCTGCAACAAGAAATATTTAGAAATCAAATACAGGCTTCAGAACCTTTAAAAAAGCAATTGTGGCAGCAAATTGTAAAAAATAAAATTAACAATCAGGCCGTTTTATTGCAGAAAGTAGGACAGGAGAATACACCTTTGACCTACTACGCTTCCAAAGTGTTAAGTGGAGATACTGATAATAGGGAAGGTGTTGCAGCGGCTTATTATTGGAAACACTTGTTCGATTTTGAATTTAAAAGAGAACGTTTTGGTGAATTTCCAAATTTGTTTCTCAACTACGGCTATATTGTATTGCGGGCAGCAGTGGCCAGGGCATTGTCGGGCAGTGGTTTGCTGTGTACTTTGGGTATTCACCATCACAACAAGTACAATGCTTTTTGTTTGGCAGATGATATCATGGAACCTTATCGCCCCTTGGTAGATGCAAAAATATTAGAGATTCTAAAACACTATAATGAAGAAGAATTGACCACGCCAATAAAAGCTGAACTTTTAAAAGTACTGACCGAAACGGTTTATTTTAAAGACACCAAAAGTCCGCTGATGGTGGCCTTGTCGACAACGGCGAGCTCCTTGCAGCAGTGTTTTTTGGGCAAGCGAAAGAAAATAAGCTATCCTGACTTATGGATTTAAACGGATATCGAATTATGTGGTTATTTGTATTTTTTGATTTACCCACCGAAACAAAGAAAGACCGGCGCAATGCTGCTTTGTTTCGTAAAAACCTGTTAAAAGATGGGTTTACCATGATGCAGTATTCTGTATATATGCGTCATTGTGCGAGTAGTGAAAGTGCCGACGTCCATGAAAAGCGAATTCAATCGCTATTACCTCCATTTGGAAAAGTGAGTATTTTACGAATAACGGACAAACAATTTGGCAATATTATGAATTTTTGGGGTAAGGTGGAGGCCCCTAAAGAACCACCACCCATGCAATTGGAATTGTTTTGATAGAAAACAAAAAATGCTGCAAACAAAGCAATTAGGTCTTTATAAGCAGCATTTTTTTATACGATATTTTGTGGTAATGTGTTGATAATTAGAAGCTATAGTAGCAACTGATATCGTAATCTCTAATCTTTAATCAAACCACAACAAACCAAATTGAAAAACCAAAAGTTGTGATATCGTGTCTTCTAATCTTTAATCAAACCACAACTATCCAGATTTATTTTGTAACTTCCAATTAATATCGTGTCTTCTAATCTTTAATCAAACCACAACAGTAGCATTATGTTTTTTTGAAGCTTCGAATATCGTGTCTTCTAATCTTTAATCAAACCACAACCTGATAACATATACAAAATCAGTTCTCAATATCGTGTCTTCTAATCTTTAATCAAACCACAACTAGTTTAGCTCAAACTGTTTGTATCTATAATATCGTGTCTTCTAATCTTTAATCAAACCACAACGGGACAAGCAATTACAGTTTCTAAATCAATATCGTGTCTTCTAATCTTTAATCAAACCACAACCTAATTCAACGCTTAAAGAAACATTCGTAATATCGTGTCTTCTAATCTTTAATCAAACCACAACTATGTACCATTCTTCTCGGTTGAACAAATATCGTGTCTTCTAATCTTTAATCAAACCACAACTTTTAGCCAGTTTACCAACTTGACGTCTGAATATCGTGTCTTCTAATCTTTAATCAAACCACAACTGCCACTACTACGCATTTGACAACCTGTTTAATATCGTGTCTTCTAATCTTTAATCAAACCACAACTAGCAACTTCTTTAATGAGAATAGAACCATATCGTGTCTTCTAATCTTTAATCAAACCACAACCGACAGTCTAAACAGGTAGAGGATATAAAATATCGTGTCTTCTAATCTTTAATCAAACCACAACGAGAAGGTATCAATTCTTTGAACGATCTAATATCGTGTCTTCTAATCTTTAATCAAACCACAACTGTGATAAAATCTTTCACTTCTTCTTCATAATATCGTGTCTTCTAATCTTTAATCAAACCACAACTCCCGACATTAAAGGTGATTTTATAGCGTAATATCGTGTCTTCTAATCTTTAATCAAACCACAACCAGGTTAAGTCACGAGGACGAACAGTATGAATATCGTGTCTTCTAATCTTTAATCAAACCACAACTAAACTGTGTCTTTATGAAGCCGTTTCAATATCGTGTCTTCTAATCTTTAATCAAACCACAACACCGAACACTAAAGAGATCTTGTGTTTAATATCGTGTCTTCTAATCTTTAATCAAACCACAACTTTACGGTTGTCAATTGATAGCTTATAAGAATATCGTGTCTTCTAATCTTTAATCAAACCACAACATTGCTCAATTAAGTCGTCTAATCCACATAAATATCGTGTCTTCTAATCTTTAATCAAACCACAACCTGGCAGTACTTCTCTTGCTTTGCTGTTAGAATATCGTGTCTTCTAATCTTTAATCAAACCACAACTTGTCCTCATGTTCTTTGTTGATAAGCAAATATCGTGTCTTCTAATCTTTAATCAAACCACAACAGGTTATGTACTTAACAGACTATTTAAATATCGTGTCTTCTAATCTTTAATCAAACCACAACATATCCAAAAGATTGTATTGAATCTAAAAATATCGTGTCTTCTAATCTTTAATCAAACCACAACATACCAATCAGCTTATTAAGTATTAAATATCGTGTCTTCTAATCTTTAATCAAACCACAACCAGCGAACTAGAACTCAGAAATTTAAGTCTAATATCGTGTCTTCTAATCTTTAATCAAACCACAACGGATTGAGCTTATGGATATTCAAGCGAATATCGTGTCTTCTAATCTTTAATCAAACCACAACATCAACTGTTTCTGTTGAATATTAACAAATATCGTGTCTTCTAATCTTTAATCAAACCACAACAGTACAGTATATCAGGAACAATCGAATATCGTGTCTTCTAATCTTTAATCAAACCACAACCAGTATGCACAGAGTATATTAGCACAAATATCGTGTCTTCTAATCTTTAATCAAACCACAACCGTGTATGATCCAGATCACTTATCAAATATCGTGTCTTCTAATCTTTAATCAAACCACAACATTTCGAATCCTTTCTATTGTAAATATCGTGTCTTCTAATCTTTAATCAAACCACAACGACTACACAGTTCTTAGAAGAATGTTAAATATCGTGTCTTCTAATCTTTAATCAAACCACAACATCGACACATTTAGTCTTGGTATCAAATATCGTGTCTTCTAATCTTTAATCAAACCACAACACGTTTCACATTTACAAAAGAATATCGTGTCTTCTAATCTTTAATCAAACCACAACCGTAGTTACATTAATCGGACGTTATAATATCGTGTCTTCTAATCTTTAATCAAACCACAACTATATCCAATAAGATCGTATTGATCTAAAAATATCGTGTCTTCTAATCTTTAATCAAACCACAACTTGTGCTTGCTTCTATTATATCGATTGAAATATCGTGTCTTCTAATCTTTAATCAAACCACAACTAGCTGTACATTATGAAAGTTTTTGAAAATATCGTGTCTTCTAATCTTTAATCAAACCACAACGAGCTTCACAACGTATGAAAAGCATACAAAATATCGTGTCTTCTAATCTTTAATCAAACCACAACAAGCTCTAGCTGGAATGTTTTTAACAGTGTAATATCGTAATCTCAAATCAAAAATGTTGTACAGAGGAGCATGTTTTTATGAGTTTAACTCTATTTTTTTAGATTAAACAATTCGTAAAAAATAAATTTTTATGTCAAAGAACTAATTATCTATTCAGTTACCAGTTAAATCTGAGTGAGTTTACCCGATATTGAAACTTTTATTTTTAATGGATTAAAAGTATTCCAACCTGTTATACCGCTACCAAAACTTTGAATTCGATTATAAAACGGACTGTGATTTTTATTTAAAAGAGATTCAGAGTTAAGTCGGAATTCATAAAACTTTGAAGATAATTTTTGAACTCTATACAAATGATTTCTTAGCAAATTATTGTTAGGTTTGTCCCAATCAATTTCGTCTTCATTAAGTCCTAACAAAAACATATCGTTAATTTGTAAGGTTGTTACAATTTCTTTTCCATCTTCGGGTAGCTGTACAACCGCCTGTCCTTGTCTTTTGCGTTCTACTGCCGTCCAAAAGGTTACAATAGATTCTTTTAAATTCCCAGCTTCGTCTTTATAAATAAGTACATGATGATTGTTTCTGGGGTTTACATATTGGTTTAGGTCGTCTTTTACCTGTTCTGCACCGCCAAAATTTTCTTTCATTCTAACTTTTTTTACCGGTACAGGTTTCCCACTTTTGTTGGGTAGGTAGATTTGAGGAATTTTATTTCCTTCTCCATCAGTAGTAAAAAAAGTATTTTCAGGAATGTTTTTCTCATTTACAAATCCACCGAGTTCTTGAATACGCTTTAAAATGAGTATTCGAATACTTTCGTCAACTACTTTGTCCAACTGTTTTTTAGTTTTTAACGATTCAATAGGCTTTCGAATATGAAAAGATTCATCGCTGTTGGGAGCTGTACGTTTACCATATACGTTTTCCTTGTGCAATTGCCCACGCGCCGCGATTCCTTTGTTTTGATAAACAACATCTGCTCGCTTTGTTTTATGCGTTCGAATGGTTAGTAAATGCTTAGGTTTTTTATGTGAAACCAATATTTGATCGACCGATTTTTCTGCATCTTGTCGAAACCCTTCCCATGGCATGGAAAAATCTTTTAAATCGTAATTTCTATTGTAGCGGTTCCATTTACTCAGTTCTTGCAAATGGCTACGGGTAGCACAAGCCATAACCAAGGCATCTATGGCATGATGTCTGTGATCGTCTCTGGTTTTGGTGTTGTCTTCGTTTAAGATGGAATTTAATCCCCAGTGATGTCTTAGCTTTGCAGTCATCTGACCTGGAGCAACCATTACATTGTCACATATTTTAGATACATAGTTTTTAGCTTCTTTGCTGATATACCTAGTGTCGTTTAATTGACGACTTATAAAATCATCATTGTGTCTTTTACTCACAAAATGCTTGAATTTTCGATAGGCATTTGGGTACTGTGCTTTGTTTTTAAAGCAAGATAGTGCCTGCAATTTTATGTTTTCCCATTTCTCACTTCCTTGTTTGCTGTAAAATTCATAAGGTGTTAAATTTCCCTTGGCTCTGTTTTCATCGGCAAAACATAGGGTTTTGTTCATAAAGCTGTCATTTAAAGAACGGCTCCAGGGATGGATGTGTTCTATCTGAACAGCTCCGCTAAACAACTGGTTCAGTTCAATAATTTTTCCGGTATAAGGACACGTCCGGTTACATTCTTCCCAAAGCTTGTATTTCAATAGGTTAGTCGTAGTAATTCTTTGGTTTAATTGCTCTAATTCCTTTTTTATTCTATTGTTTTCATTTTCCAACCTTTTTTGTTCACGTCTTGTATTGTATCGATTAGATTTAGATGCTTTTAGATCTCTAGCCAACTCTATCTTTACTTCGTCTGGTTTTCCATAGACATCGATTAATTCATTTACTAATTTCCGAATTTCAAATAAAGCAGTAATAACCACTGGGTTTTTTATGCTCTGAATTTCCTTATCGGCATCAGGCCCCATAGGAAGTTTGGCTAACAAGGCTGTTTTTTCAATGGCACTACTATGGTGGTATAATTTTTTTAAGCTTACTTCACTTAAAGCACATTCATTTGTTAGAAACTTTTTTAAATGATTTATATAGCCACCTTTTGCGTTGAATCTAACTATTTCAGGTATGTTGTCTAGAATAATTTGTTCGTGTTTCTCAAAGTTTTCGCCCAGTGCATTTTTTACCCCACCTAAAGCTACAGCTATGTCATACATAAAACCGAGTGTTAAAAAGGGTAATATATTTTCAATTGCCTTTCTGCTTAAATTGGCATAACCTTGTTTGAGGTTGAATTTTGAAATTTTTAAGGCTTTTTCTTCAGTAAACTTCCATTTTGTTTGGGCGTACTCTTTTAGTTTTTCCCGATCGTCAAAAAAGTAAAGCACATGCCAGATATCTTCTTGTTCTTTTTGTGAAAATACAGACCATTGTTTTCCGAAGAATTTGCTGTGAGAGAGTTGACTTATAGTATGAGTTCCTGCAATGACATCATCATCTTTATAATTAAATTGATAGAAATTGTCCAATTTGTCAATGCATTTTCTGATCTCTTTAAATTTGACTCTTTCTTTAGAGAATAATAATTTACATATTTTATCTCTTTCTTCAGCTGATATTTTTTCATTACAATCTACCGTGTTTACCCATTGATATACTCGAAATTGTTCAAAAGAAATAGCACTAACGGGGCATTTCGTTTTTTTAGGTTCAAAAGAACAATAACCAACCAAATGTTTTTGAGAGCGTAAGGGACGCTGATGAAATAACACCCCATCTTCAGAATACCCGTCTTTTTTTCTTCCTCCTACTATTGTTTTAAGTTCACGAGTTAGCTCTTGATGGTATTGAGATTGAACCTTCCAGATAGACTCGAATTCTTCGATATACATTTGTCTTGTGGTATACCGATTGCGTATGCGTTCCAATTCGCCTTTATACGGTACATTTTCTTCGGGTAAAATACTGTGAAGGTAATTCCCTAAAGTTTTGTTTTTCTGAATGCTGATTTCGGTATCATTAATTCCGATCTTATCAACTTTTGAATCTCCTTTGTAGATGACACTCTTGTCGTTGTTATCTGCGCCCGCGCTTCTACTGTTACTTTGAAATCCTCTACGCTGAATCATATGATAATATATTCTTCCGAGTTCTAACAATGTGATTTTTTCGTACAATGCACGAGCTCTTAATTCATAAGGGTTCAGTTTTAACCAGTCTTGTAAGTTACTATTGCTAAAAATAGCACTTCCATTCCAATCTTTAATTTCTGAAGGATTGAGAGGGCACATATTGTGTTTGGCCAATACCCGAAGCAAATATCTTTTGCGCAATCGCTTTCTAAAGAATTGTTTTCTCTTACCTCTGGCTTCTGAGCGACTTGCATTTTTTGAAGTTTCTCTCCCTTCTCCTTCACCGAGGTTGATGACTCCCTCTTGGAAAATTCGGCTACCAATTCCTAAAATTTTATCGTTTTCAACAATCGCCCACCCAATAGAGTTGGTACCTAAATCTAATCCTACAACTTTTGACATACTATTAACATTTGATAAAGCTAAATGTACTAATAAAAAATTGAACGGTTTACGGAAACCCGTAATTTGTTAAAGAATTTTTTAGTATATTTGAAATGTGAAAAAAGACTCTAATCTTTAATCTTATCACAATAAGGCTATATGCCGTAGATGAAAATCTTAAGTCCTGCTTTGGTGGGACTTTTTTTGTTTAATAGTGGGGTAGAAATTACAAAGTATTTAATAATTTTTACTAACAACTCACCACTCACCACTCACCACTCACCACTATTCTTTCACAAAAACTTGTCTATTTAAAAATTGCCACTATATTTGCAGCGAATTTGGTTTTTATCTCAAAACATCGAGCTAAGATTAAAAGGGAATCTCGTTCAAATCGAGAGCTGTCCCCGCAACTGTAAGCTTAGTCCGTGCAAACGGATGCTTGTTGTACACTTAGACCACTGTAATTTATTACGGGAAGGTAACAACAAGACGCAAGCCAGGAGACCTGCCTCATTCATAATTTAATACAAACTTTCGGGGAGAAAGGTTTTTTGAATGATGAAACAGATAACTGTAATCGTATTTTGCTTATTAGCAGGGCAGGTGTGCATGGCTCAAAATGATTCTTTGGTGAATCCTTTAGGAGAAGTTGTTGTTGTGGCCGATAGTTACAACAAAGAAAACTCTATTGGGTATAAAGTACAACGACTTAATGACTCTGTGCTTTTGGCAAACCAGAAATCATTTACAGAGCTCTTGCGCTATAATACGACCATTTATCTAAGAGAATATGGTGCTGGGGGTACGAGTACGGCTCGGTTTAGGGGTACAAGTGCATCCAACACATCGGTTGTATGGAATGGAATCAATATCAATTCGGTCAATAATGGACAAACTGGTTTCAATTCACTTTCAGTAAATCTTTTGGATAATATTGTGATAAGAAGTGGAGGAGGGAGTATTAAATACGGATCTGGTGCTGTAGGTGGTACCATACATTTGAACAATACCTTGTCATTTGAAAACCATTTTTCCAATCAAATTATTTCCGGAGTAGGAAGTTATCAGACCTTTCAAAACCTTTATAAGCTTTCCTATGGGACACCAAATTTCACGATTAAATTTGGAGCAGAGATGAACCAATCCAATAATGATTATCCTTGGTTAGGAACGTCCTTTGATAATGAAAATGGTGCTTATGAGAATGTAAATTTTAACTTGTATGCCGGATTGAAGGTATCGAATGCATCCACCTTAAGTTTATATCTCTCGACATACGAGGCGACACGTCATTTTTCTGGAGAATTGCCAAATCCATCATTAGCCAAAGAGAAATATAAAGATTTTAACCAACGTGGTTTACTCGTGTATACATATCGCTTTGGTAAATTAAAACAAGATCTAAAAGCCGCCTATTTAACTCAAGAATATAATTATTATGCAGATAAAAATGTCGATAATTTTGATTACGGTGCCTCTAAAACCTATCTTCTGAATTATGATCTTAGTTATAAGTTAACTAGTACAATTAAATTGGAAAGTCTTTCAGAATATACTTCTGTTTTTGGAGAAACAAATAAAATTCAAGAACACAACAGAAGACAATTTTCACAATCACTTATTCTAACACAAGATTTCTCAAATGACATCTCATATAATATCAAAGTAAGAAAAGACTTTAACTCTGACTATGAGATTCCTCTAATTGCTGCATTTGGAATTGAATTTCCCATACTTGGTGCTATAAGAGGGCGAATGAATGCTTCAAAAAACTACAGGGTGCCGAGCTATAATGATTTGTATTGGCCAGGTCAAGGGAATGCTGAATTGATACCGGAAACGGCCAAACAACTTTCGACAGGGGTTATTCTTACAACTAAACAAACCGTTGTAGAGATGGATTTATATATAATCCATACACAAGATAAAATTTCTTGGGTACCTGGTGGTGACCCTGAACGACCTGGAGTTTGGGTGCCCATTAATATTGATGCGGTAAAGAATAAAGGGATAGAGTTTTCTGGTCAGCAACAATTTTATTTCAATAAAAGCACAATAGATGTAAAGGCTAGCTATGCCTATGTTTTAGCAAAGGATGTAGCTACAGATAAATTCCTGATTTTTACACCCAAACACTCGTTTAATACCAACTTGGGATGGAGTTATAAAAGATGGGAGAGTTTTTACCAATTTGTCTATACGGGAAAAGTCTATACTTCAGAAGACAATATAGATTTGTTTTCAATTTCAAGTTTTGACGTCTCTAATATAGGGGTCAATTACATAGTATTCTCGAAAAAAACAGCACAATTACAGATGGGATTAAAGGTTAACAACCTATACAATGAAGTGTATCAAACTTCAGCACGTCGTCCTATGCCAAATAGAAACTTTAATATACAAATAAACTATAAATTCTAAATTATGACAATTAACAAATTTGCAATTTTATCTATTGCTTTGAGCACATTCTTTATCTCTTGTAATGACGATTCAGATACTATGGATCTCGAGTCAGATTACTCTAATGGTATACTTATTACGGGAGAAGGCTCGGGTGCGATTACGGGATCCATAACTTTTGTGCCACAAGATTTATCAACACCGTCGCAATTGATATACAAGACTGAAAATGATTCAGAATTGGGTACCCATTTGCAATCCATGGCGTTTTCTGATACAAGAGCTTATATATCTGTTGACAATCAACATACAATTACCGTAGTTGACAGGTATTCCTTTAAAGAAATTGCAAAAATAAACAGTCAGTTGGAGCATCCACGATATATGACAGTGGTTGGAACGAAAGGATACTCGACAAACTGGGGAAGTACTGCTGTAGATACGGATGATTTTATTGCAGTGATAGATTTAAATTCAAATACAGTTGAAAAAACGATTTCGGTTGGGCTGGGACCGGAGAGAATCATAGCACGTGATGGTAAACTTTATATTTCTCACAAAGGTGCATTTGATGTAAATAATATTGTTTCCGTAATCGACATTGAAACGGAAGCTGTAGTGGAAATTACTGTAGGAGATAAACCAGACGAGTTGTTTTTCGATGCCAATGGAAATCTATTTGTTTTGTCTGAAGGGGCAGTTGAATATGATAGTAATTGGAACGTAATAGGAAATACTTTGGGTAGTATTGCAAAAATTAACAGTCAAACAAATACGGTAATGACAACTATCAATTTTGGAGATGAAGAGCATCCAAGTTTATTAGAAATAGATGGGGATAATTTGTATTATTTCTTAAATACAGAGGTGTATACATTAAAAACGAGTGATACAAGCCTTCCTACAACTCCGCTGATTGAAACTGGTGGTATTTACGGAATGGCAATACGTGATAATCAGTTGTATAGTATTGTTGCTAGTTTTTCTACCTTGAGCGATTTAAATGTTTACGATTTATCATCTAAATCTTTGATAGAAACATTAGAAGTAGGTGTAGCTGCTTCAAAAATATATTTTAATGACTAGTTCGAATTCATAAGTTTACCATAAAAAAAGCTGTCTATGAATTAATTTATAGGTAGCTTTTTTTTGTTTTCTGGTTTTTTTGTTTTCTGGTTTTTTTGTTTTCTGGTTTTCTGGTTTTCTGGTTTTCTGGTTTTCTGGTTTTCTGGTTTTTTGGTTTTTTGGTTTTTTGGTTTTTTTGTTTTCTGGTTTTTTTGTTTTCTGGTTTTTTTGTTTTCTGGTTTTCTGGTTTTTTGGTTTTCTGGTTTTCTGGTTTTCTGGTTTTCTGGTTTTTTTGTTTTCTGGTTTTCTGGTTTTCTGGTTTTTTGGTTTTTTGGTTTTCTGGTTTTCTGGTTTTCTGGTTTTCTGGTTTTCTGGTTTTCTGGTTTTCTGGTTTTCTGGTTTTTTGGTTTTTTGGTTTTCTGGTTTTTTTGTCTTTTGGTTTTTTGGGGGACAATTTATCGAGTAGTTTTTGGTGAATTGATTGCTATACCAAATATGACGGCATAGGTTGAGAATGCCTGGTTTTACCTCTTTATATCGATATAAACAAAAACACCTAAAAGCATGTTTTTAGTTTAACATCTTGCAATTGATACAAAAAAGTTTTTCTTCTTCAACACTTCCACAGATCAACACTTCAACGCCTCCACAGTTCAACACTTCAACGCCTCCACAGTTCAACACTTCAACGCCTCCACAGTTCAACACTTCAACGCTTCCACAGTTCAACACTTCAACGCTTCCACAGTTCAACACTTCCACATTTCAATACCCACCAATTACAAAAATTTCGCTACTTCTTCCTTAACAAAAGAAAGGGCTACAGCAGAAGGAGGTGTCCTGTCCATCATTTTCTTTAGAATTTCTTCTCGTAAAGATTGGGCGTCTTTAATATCTGAATTTTTATTGAGACTGTTGATGATTTGTGTGGTAGCATTTTTAGAAGAAACCACCACATTCCAACAGGCCTCGCTCAAATAAATTTGTTGACTCAGATTGTGTTCAAATTCTTGCTCAATTGTACTTGATAAAAGCAAAGCATAGGCTTCTTTGTTTTCGCCCAAAGGTTTTACACGGACCAAATAACTGACTTGGATTGATACGTTCCAAAAACAAAGTAACCCTTTCAAAAGCTTGCAAACGAATAGGTAAACTCTGTTTTCTGTTTTCCTTTAACAACAAATAACTTCTACGCTTGTCTTCATTTTTAAGATGAATCATAAAAAAATAATAGGCAAGTCCACCTGTAATCAAAGATGGTAAAACAATACTGGCTAAAAGAGAAAGGTTCATGTGCTCTATGTATTTATAATAGAACGCAAGATATACATATATACCACTAAATCCAAAAGCAATACTGCGATAAAAATGAATCTATAAGGTATCTTTTTATAGCAATTGAATTGTAGATAACTTTTGTTGTTTTGCTGGGTTTGAAATCTTACTTTTGAAATGGTGTTCTTTACTTATTACGCTATCACTTAAGTCGGTATTGAATAAAAAGAATTCTGAAGCTAACATCTTAAAGCACAATTATTTTGGCACATTATTTAGACGGGTTAAACCCATCGCAGAAAGAAGCAGTATTGCAATTGGAAGGCCCAATGATTATCATTGCAGGCGCAGGATCTGGAAAGACAAGAGTGCTTACTTATAGAATTGCACACTTAATGAAAAGTGGTGTGGATGCCTTTAATATCTTAAACCTAACCTTTACCAATAAAGCGGCCCGTGAAATGAAAGATCGTATCGCTGCAGTGGTAGGTGCAAGTGAAGCTAAGAATTTATGGATGGGGACTTTTCACTCCGTATTCGCTAGGATATTGCGCTCAGAATCGGATAAATTGGGATACCCTTCCAATTTTACCATTTATGATTCTCAGGATTCTGTTAAATTGATTGGTGCAATTATTCGTGAACAAGGCTTGGATAAAGAACGCTACAAAGCAAAACAAGTACTGAGCAGAATTTCACAGTATAAAAACAGTTTAATTACGGTTAAGGCCTATCACAACAATCCCGAATTGAAAGAAGCTGATACGATGGCAAGTCGACCTAAAATGGGTGATATTTATAAATTGTATGTAGACCGTTGCTTTAAATCAGGCGCTATGGATTTTGATGATTTGTTACTGAGAACCAATGAGTTGTTGTCACGGTTTCCAGATGTTTTGGCAAAATACCAAGATCGCTTTCGTTATGTAATGGTAGATGAGTATCAGGATACAAATCATTCTCAATACCTAATTGTGCGTGCTTTGGCAGATAGATTTCAAAATATTTGTGTGGTTGGAGATGACTCTCAGAGTATTTATGCCTTTCGTGGTGCGAACATCAATAATATATTGAACTTTCAAAAGCATTACGAAAATGTAAAAACATTCAAGCTGGAACAAAATTATAGGTCTTCTAAAAACATTGTTGAAGCGGCAAATAGTTTAATTGATAAAAATAAAACCAAACTCGATAAAGAAATTTGGACAGCCAATAGCGACGGTCCAAAAGTAAAAGTAATGCGTACTATTTCCGATGGAGAGGAAGGCCGCTGGGTGGCTAACTCTATTTTTGAAAACAAAATGAATCATCAACTTACGAACGATAAGTTTTGTATACTCTATAGAACAAATGCACAATCGAGAGCAATGGAAGATGCCTTGCGTAAAAAACGAATTGCTTATAAAATATATGGAGGTACTTCCTTCTATCAACGAAAAGAAATTAAAGATGTGCTGTCTTACCTTCGAATTCTTATCAATCCGAATGATGAAGAAGCACTTAAAAGAATTATCAATTACCCTGCAAGAGGGATTGGCCAGACTACGGTTGATAAACTTGTAGTTGCTGCCAATCATTTTAACAAACCTTTGTTTGAAGTGATAAAACATATCGATAAGATTGATATAAAAATCAATGCCGGTACCAAAGCAAAACTGACAAATTTTGCGACGATGATTCAAGCATTTACTATAGAATCTGAAAAACAAAATGCTTTTGAAGTTGCCGACTTAATTGTAAAACAGGTTCGAATTGTAAAAGATCTTGAGGCCGATGGCACACCCGAAGGTATTAGCAAGGTCGAAAATGTGCAGGAATTATTAAATGGTATTAAATATTTTATAGACGATGCCAAAGAAAAGGAACAACCCGATACCTTGGCTGTTTTTCTCGAAGATGTAGCCTTAAAATCAGATTTGGATAGCGATAAAGAAGATGACGAACCTATGGTTTCTTTAATGACCATACACTTGGCAAAAGGATTGGAGTATCCATATGTATATATAGTAGGGATGGAAGAATCACTCTTTCCATCGGCAATGAGTATGAATACCAGAAGTGAATTAGAAGAGGAGAGACGTCTGTTCTATGTAGCACTGACTAGAGCGGAACAACAAGCCTATTTAAGTTATGCACATACCAGGTATCGTTGGGGCAAATTAGTCGACTGCGAACCGAGTCGGTTTTTAGAAGAAATAGACCCGATATATTTGGAGTATATGGCACCCAAAAAACTAGCTCCTAGTAGAAATAATTTTGTGGATTCTAGCTTGTTTGAAGACGATGTGCCCAAGGAGAAAATTAGGTATAGAAAACCTATTCAAAGAAACGCAAGCGTTAGAACTCAGAAACCATCTGTATTGAAAAAACCAATGGGAACATCTTCAAAGTTAAAACCCATTGGAAAAGCGGTTGCTCCAAAAGGGAATTTGTTTGATGCTAACATTGTTAAAGGAGCTATAGTTGAGCATATACGCTTTGGAAAAGGAGAAGTGATACAACTAGAAGGAACCGGAGGTGATGCTAAAGCGGCTATCAAATTTGAGAACGAGGGACTTAAAAAATTAGTTTTAAAGTTTGCGAAGTTGAAGATTATAGGTTAGGAGTGAAGTAGTTAAGGAGTTAAGTAGTTAGGGAGTTAAGGAGTTAAGTAGTTAGGGAGTTGAGGAGTGAAGTAGCATGAAACTAAACACCTAAACCCAAAAAACCATTAAAAAGAGTACCTTTGAAATTAAAAGACAGCAATGCTTGAAAAAATAGTCAATATTGGAAAACAAATAAAAGTTCCCGGCTTAGAAGGAATGTCGCTTTATGATCTTATTCATATGTATATCATTGGCATTGTACGTGGTGCCTTGACATCAAGGGCTGGTGGTATTTCTTACAGTTTTTTTATGGCTATTTTTCCTTTTATGCTGTTTATGCTGACCTTAATTCCTTACATCCCAATCGAAGGCTTTCAAGAGAATTTTATGTTGTTAATTTCAGAAGCCCTTCCGCCTAAAACCTATGAAGCGGTAGTGCCTATATTAGAAGATATTGCAAATAATAAGTATGGTGGATTGTTGTCGTTTGGTTTTGTGGTTTCCATATTTTTAATGACCAATGGCGTAAATGCAATTTTTGGTGGGTTTGAATATTCATACCATGTAACTGAAGTAAGAGGTGTAATAAAGGCCTATATAATTTCCTTAGGGACTTCCCTTTTGATGTCATTTTTAATGATTATAACTGTCGTGGCAACCATCTTGTTTCAGTTCGGTTTGGATTTTTTAAAATCAGAAGGTTGGTTAAGTGATGAATTCTTGTGGCTAGAAAATGTACGCTATTTATTTTTTGTATTCATGATATTTACAACCGTTTCATTACTCTATTATTTTGGAACCAAAGAAGGTAAGTATTCTTCGTTTTTCTCTCCTGGGGCTATTCTAACCACCATCTTATACTTCTTTACCTTTTATTTCTTTAGTATCTATGTAGTGAAATTCGCTAAATATAACGAACTGTACGGGTCGATCGGAACGCTTTTGGTCATGATGTTATTTATTTGGCTGAATTCTATTATTCTATTATTAGGATTTGAATTAAACGCAACTATGAGAAAATTACGATTGAGTTCAATCAACAAATAAGAACTCCTTACAAGGTTGTTGAGTTTAGAAATTTTATTGATAATTCATTTTGTATGCATTCGTCTGGTTGTTGTTCACTGGCTATATCTACTCTCTAAAAAGCGCGGTTGTAGTTTGCTTTCTTATATAGGTAGCTGATCAAAACTTGAACTAATCAAGAATATAGCTTCACAATAATTTCACTAGAAAATCTATTCGATAGATTAGAATTGCATTTAAATTTTATTTTTTGAATATCCGAAAATGTAATGTTTATTTTTGAATGAACTGTAAATTAGAAACAGTAAAAATAGCTATTGAATAAAACTGATTTAAAAAAGTATAAAACAAACTTGTTATGCCAATCGATTGTATTATATTTGCCAATCGATTGTATTTAATTGTGATTGTTGTAATATCGTTGCATATATTTCTGTCAAAACGAAGGTTAAAGAGGAATAATTAGTTTTAATTCAATGAATATCTAAAATACATGAACTATATGCAAAAGTAAACACTTAAATATAGAAATTCATGGTTTTTGGCTAATTTAGCCAACTTAAAAATTAATGAAATAGAGAAGTTGAGAAGACACTGCAGTACTTAAAAACAGGTAGAGAAACTCATATCTAACAAAATATATTAAAATCACAACTCCCTAATAATTCGGTAGTTTAAAAACAAGAAAAGAATAGAATAAATAATAGAACTAGTATAAATTTTAATTAAACCACCAGAAAATATGAAAATAGGCATATTGAAGGAAATTCAAAAAGGTGAAAAACGTGTTGCAATCTCTCCAAATATTGCAAAACAGTTAATAGCCAAAGGGTTCGAGGTAATCTTAGAAGAAGAAGCCGGAACAAATTCATCGTATAAAAACGCCGACTATAAAGAGGTTGGTACTACGGTAGAAAAAAGAGGTGTCGTATTTAAAGAAGCAGACATTCTCGTAAAAATCAATCCATTTGATGAAGAAGACCTGAAATTGGTAAACAAGGGACAAGTATTAATGAGTCAGTTGTTTCACAAATCAAGTCCTGAATTGATAGAAGCCATCGCAGCAAAAGGAGCAACGGCCTTTTCAATGGATGCCATTCCAAGAATTTCAAGAGCACAAGATATGGATGTGCTAAGCTCTCAAAGTAATTTAGCAGGTTACAAAGCTGTTATCTTAGGAGCTTATGAAATGACAAAAATCTTCCCGTTAATGATGACTGCCGCTGGAACAATCACACCATCAAAAGTGTTGATTTATGGAGTGGGAGTAGCCGGATTGCAAGCCATTGCAACCGCAAAACGTTTAGGTGCGGTTGTAGAAGCTACAGATATTCGTACTGAAACTAAAGAACAAGCAGAATCGCTTGGTGCTAAGTTTATATCCGTAGACAACGAAGGTGAAGAATCTGAAGGAGGCTATGCAAAAGAAGCCTCAGAAGATTACGCCCGTAGACAAAAGGAAGCCGTAGATAAATCATTGTTTCAAGCCGATTTAGTAATTACAACTGCAAATATTCCTGGAAGAAAAGCACCCGTGTTGATTACTGAAGAACAAGTTTCTCAAATGAAAAACGGTGCTGTCATTGTAGATTTAGCCGCTGCACAAGGAGGAAATTGTGAAGTGAGTAAAATGAATAAGACAGTCGTTAAAAATGGAGTTAAAGTTATTGGTACTACAATAGCTCCAGAAAGTGTTTCAACAAATGCTAGTGAGTTGTATGCGAAAAACTGCTATAACTTCCTAATGCATCTTACCAAGGACAATGCGTTTGAATGGGATGTAGAAGAAGAAATTACCGACGAAACATTGATCGTAAAAGACGGAGAAATTCGAAAAAAATAAGCAAACTTTATTTAATTGATATCCAGCAGTTTTAGTATTGGATATCAGAATAATTAAAAACAAATAATATGAATGAATTGATCACATTTATTAGTAATAACCTGCAAATAACATACATCCTTATATTGGCGACTTTTGTAGGAATCGAAGTAATAAAAAGTATACCAGCTGTATTGCACACACCTTTAATGTCTGGAGCAAATGCTTTAAGTGGCGTTGTAATTGTAGGAGCAATATTGGTAATGTTGCATTCTGATCCACAAGATTATCTAGCCTTAGGACTTGGCTTTGTCGCTGTCGTCTTAGGTGTGTTAAACGTAGTCGGTGGTTTTGCAGTTACCGATAGAATGTTGGAAATGTTTAAAAAGAAAAAATAATACGGTTTGTGAAAATGCAGAACAGTTTAGACTGCGTTTTTTGACCTAAAAAAAACAAATTATGAGTATATTATTAAGTGTTATATATCTAATAGCAACCGTAACATTTATTGTGGGGTTGAAAAAATTAGGACATCCTGATAGCGCAAAAAATGGAAATTTGATTGCAGCAGCAGGTATGGGACTTGCAATTTTTGGAACAATTTTTATACACGACTTACAAGTACCCACTATTATCTACGTACTGATTGGGATTGCCATCGTATTGGGGGGTATCATAGGTTGGATTATTGCAATTAAAGTTGAAATGACTAAGATGCCTGAATTGGTTTCATTGTTCAACGGTTTTGGAGGAGCGAGTGCGGCATTAATTGGCGTGGTTGAGTTTGGGAATAATAATATTCCCGCAACTGATGCGACTATTGTAGCCACTATCCTTTCGGCGATAGTAATTGGAGCCATCACTTTTTCAGGAAGTTTGATAGCTTGGGGGAAATTGAATGGAACTTTAAAAAGTGTTGTGAAAATACCGCAATACAACATCATTAACAACCTATTCATTATCGGAATTGTTGTTTTTTCTGGGTATGTTGTTGCTTCTGGTGCAGATAGTAGCTTGTTTTTATATGGCTTGCTAGCTGCTGGTTTGGTATATGGAATATTATTTGTGTTGCCGATTGGAGGCGCAGATATGCCAGTAGTAATTTCATTGTTAAACTCACTTACAGGTATCGCAGCAGCTGTTACAGGAATTTTATACGACAATATGGTAATGTTGGTAGGTGGTATCCTAGTAGGTTCTGCTGGTATTATTCTTACAGTTGCCATGTGTAAGGCAATGAACAGAACTTTAGGCTCTGTTATTTTTGGTAGTTTTGGAGCGAGTGCTGGTGGTGAAGAAGGTGTAAATAAAACCCTTGGTACCATTAAAAAAACGACATCAAGTGATACAGCAATCATGATGAACTATGCTTCGAATGTAATTATTGTTCCAGGGTATGGCTTGGCCGTGGCGCAAGCGCAGCATGTAATTCACGAATTAGAAGAATTGTTAACAGCAAAAGGAGTCAACGTAAAGTATGCAATTCATCCAGTTGCAGGACGTATGCCTGGACATATGAATGTACTGTTAGCAGAGTCTAACGTTGACTATGCATTACTCGCTGAAATGGATGATATCAATCCACAATTTAACAACGCCGATGTGGTACTTGTAGTTGGGGCGAATGATGTGGTGAATCCTGCGGCACATAATGATCCTTCAAGTCCGATATATGGAATGCCAATTTTGGATGTTGAAAATGCAAAACACATTGTAGTGAATAAACGTAGTATGAAAGCAGGATATGCTGGAATTGAAAACGAGTTGTTCTACAATTCAAAAACTTCAATGCTCTTTGGCGATGCGAAAGATGCCCTAACCGAATTGGTAGGAGAATTGAAAAATATGTAATTTTTTTTAACCCAACCTACTAGGTCTAAAGACCTAGTAGGTTGGGTTACTTTTTTTAAAAAAATCTTTTTTTACGGTTGCTTTAAGTATCTTTGCACCTTATTTTAAAAAGCATGGCACAGAAACCAAGTATACCCAAAGGAACTAGAGATTTTTCACCTGTTGAAGTTGCAAAACGCGATTATATTTTTGGAACCATTAAAGATGTGTTTCAAACTTTCGGTTTTCAAGCAATTGAAACACCTTCATTTGAAAATTCTTCTACATTAATGGGGAAATATGGTGAGGAAGGAGATCGACTTATTTTTAAAATATTAAATTCGGGAGATTATCTTAAAAAAGCCGATGCGGAGTTGTTGGTGGAAAAAGACAGCAAAAAGCTTATTCCACAGATTTCTGAAAAAGCATTGCGCTATGATCTAACCGTACCTTTTGCGCGCTACGTAGTACAGCACCAAAATGAATTGGAACTCCCATTTAAGCGTTTTCAAATGCAACCCGTATGGAGAGCAGATAGACCACAAAAAGGACGTTTTCGTGAATTTTACCAGTGTGATGCTGACGTTGTAGGAAGTAAATCACTATGGCAAGAGATAGATTTTATTCAGTTATATGATTCTGTATTCACAAAGCTTGGACTTGCAGGTACGACTATTAAATTAAACAATCGAAAAATTCTTTCTGGTATCGCTGAAATTATTGGTGCCAAAGATAAATTGATTGATTTTACGGTAGCGCTGGATAAATTAGATAAAATTGGTGTGGAAGGCGTTGCCAAAGAAATGCTTGCAAAAGGAATTTCTCAAAGTGCAATTGACAAAACAACACCTTTATTTTCTTTTGAAGGAAGTAATACGGATAAATTGAATCAGTTGGAAGCTATGTTGGTCGACTCTGAAGAGGGATTACAAGGGGTGGCAGATTTGCGATTTGTGGTTGATACTATTGAAACCTTAGGTTTGGAAACAGCGACACTAACTTTGGATGTTACACTTGCAAGGGGATTGAACTATTATACAGGAGCAATTTTTGAAGTTGCTGCTCCCGAAGGTGTAAAAATGGGGTCTATCGGTGGCGGTGGTCGCTATGATGACCTTACCGGTATTTTTGGACTAAAGGACCTCAGTGGTGTTGGGATTTCTTTTGGCTTAGATCGTATATATTTGGTGTTAGAAGAACTCAATTTATTTGGGGAGTTTGAGCAACCAAGACCAGAAGTAGTTTTTATAAATTTTGGTAATGAAGAAGCATTGTATGCGACCAAGGTAATTCAGAAGCTTCGTAAGGAAGGTGTAAAAACTGAATTGTATCCAGATGCAGCGAAGATGAAAAAACAAATGAACTATGCTAACAAAAGAAAGATACCTTTTGTGGTGATAGTAGGCTCAAAAGAAATAGAGGCGAATAGCTATACGATTAAAAATATGCAAGATGGTAGTCAGCAAGAATGTAATTATGAAGAATTACTTCAAGTGGTGATTAATTCGTAAATTTGTAACTTAAAAAACAGATAATGTTTGAAGGAAAAAACGGAATGAGTATTGATGCCAACGACGAAATAGGGGAGAACCATATTGGTACCTCTGCCAAAACACCTTTAAGAGACGATGCTTTTGAATTATCTGATAAGGAGAAGATAGCGCGTATTCAAGACAGCGTTAAAGATATTCTGACGACTTTAGGAATGGATTTAACTGATGACAGTCTGAGTGGGACTCCTAAACGTGTTGCCAAGGCATTTGTTAAAGAATTGTTTGGTGGATTGAATCCGGCAAATAGACCTGAATTGTCAACTTTTGAAAATACATATAAGTATGGAGAAATGTTGGTTGAAAAGAATATCATAGTGTATTCTACTTGTGAACATCACTTGCTGCCAATTATTGGAAGAGCCCATGTGGCTTATATCTCTAAAGGACGTGTTATTGGTTTGTCAAAAATGAACAGAATTGTTGAGCATTTTGCAAAACGCCCACAGGTTCAGGAAAGGTTGACCATGCAAGTAGTACAAGCGATGCAAGAAGCATTGGGTACAGAAGATGTCGCTTGTGTGATAGATGCAAAGCATTTATGCGTAAACTCTAGAGGAATCAAAGACATTGAGAGTAGTACGGTTACTGCTGAGTACGGTGGTGCCTTTAAGAAGAAGGAAGTAAGAAGAGAATTGCTAGACTATATCAAATTGGATACTACTTTGTAAATGGTTATAGAAATCAGAAAAGAAATGAACCAGGTAAGTAATTATCTGGTTTTTTTATGCTTAAAACTTAATGGGTACAAAAAAAGGCTGTCTACCAAAGTAGACAGCCTTTTTATATATAATTTCTGCTTTTTTAGAATTTGTATGACAATCCTAAAATAAATTGGTCCGGACTATTGTCTAATTGATAGTTCAAAACTTCAGAGCCATCTGGTACTTCGAATTCCGAAACATTGTCTGAGAATGCTGTTTCATAACGAACATCTAAGCCTAATTTCCAAAATTCAAAACCTACACCTAGTTGCATTCCTACAGAGAAATCTTCAGAATCCAATTCTGAAATTCCAGTTGCGTCCAAATCAGAAGTAATTACATTTTGAAAAACAGGACCGGCAAACGCATTGGCAACACCAAACATTTTTAATCCTATCAGTACAGGAATGTCAATTCTGTTCAGTTTAAAGTCACTTGGTACTGTACCTCCAAGTTCATTTGGAATAGGCAAACTTGTTGTAATACTCGTATAAACAACCTCAGGGCGAACATACAAGCCAAGTACTGGGACTTTTACGCGTAAGAAACCACCAACGTGGTAGCTTGTGTTTGCATCGATTTCAGGAGTTGAACCATCACTGGCAACAACATCACTAGGAGAAGCAAAATTCAATCCTGCTTTAATTCCATAGCTAATCTGCGCATTTGAATATTGAAATGCAATAAGCATAAACGCAAGGGTCAAGATTAGTTTTTTCATAATTGGTTTTTTGGGTTAGTAATGTACTAATATAGTTATTTTCTTTTAATTACCTTTTGAACAGCTGCTACAATGGCTTTGTCGTTCAATCCGTATTTTTCCATTAATTGCGCTGGAGTTCCAGACTCACCAAAACTGTCATTTACGGCAACGAATTCCTGTGGAATAGGATTGTTCTTAGCAAGAACACCTGCAATACTTTCACCCAATCCACCCATGTAATTGTGCTCTTCAGCAGTTACAATACAACCTGTTTTTGCTACAGAAGCTAACACTGCTTCAGCATCTAATGGTTTTATGGTGTGCATATTAATTACCTCGGCAGCAATACCTAATTCCTCAAGTTGTTCAGAAGCTTGTAGCGCTTCCCATACCAAATGACCCGTAGCAACAATTGTTACATCTGCTCCTTCGGTCATCTGAATTGCCTTCCCAATTACAAATTTATTTTCGTGTGTAGTCTCTGTATGTTTTGGCATATAAATAGGAACTACAGGTCTACCAAATCTCAAGTATACCGGACCTTCATGTTCTGCGATAGCAATAGTTGCGGCTTCTGTCTGATTGTAATCACATGTATTGATTACGGTCATCCCTGGCAACATTTTCATCAAACCTATATCTTCTAAGATCTGGTGTGTGGCACCATCTTCTCCTAAGGTTAAACCAGCATGTGAAGCACAGATTTTTACGTTTTTATCAGAATACGCTACCGATTGACGAATTTGATCATATACTCTTCCTGTAGAGAAGTTGGCAAAAGTTCCTGTAAAAGGAATTTTTCCACCGATAGTCAAACCAGCGGCAATACCAATCATATTCGCTTCAGCAATACCAATTTGGAAAAAACGATCAGGATTTTCCTCGATAAATTTGTTCATTTTTAAAGAACCAATCAAATCAGCGCATAGTGCAACTACATTTGGGTTTGTTCTTCCTAATTCAGCCAATCCTGCTCCAAATCCAGAACGCGTATCTTTCTTCTCGGTAAACGTATATTTTTTCATTTTAAAATGTGTGTTATTAATCGCAAACAAAAGTACTAATTTTATATAGTTTTAAGATTGTAATTCCCCTCTTTTTTTTAAAAGAGCAAAAAGACTTAAAACAGTTGTGTTTTTGCCGTTTTTTATTTTGTTTTACGATGCTTTATAGAGATTCAAATGTTAAAATAATAGGTAGTATTTCAATGCTAATGTCATTCGAAAAAAAAGCAATCTAGCCCAACGTGTTTTAAAAACCTTCCAATGATTTTAAGTGTTGGTATAACTTATGAATAGGGAGCCCCATCACATTAAAATAACTTCCTTCTATTTTTTCAACGCCAATATAACCAATCCATTCCTGAATTCCATAACTACCTGCCTTGTCGAATGGTTGATAAGTGTCGATATAAAATTGAATTTCTTCATCTGTTAAATTACTGAAATACACCTTAGTACTGTCCGTGAGTACCGTGGCGTTTTTGACAGTTTTCACGCAAACGGAAGTGATAACTTCATGCATGGATCCCGACAATGTTTTTAGAGTTTGAAAAGCTTCTTTGGCATCTTTGGGTTTTCCAAGCGCCTTGTCTTTATGCCATACAATGGTGTCGGAAGTAATTACCAGTTCATTCTGTTTGAGAATGGCATCAAAAGGACTTGCTTTTAATGTTGCCAAATATGCCGGAATTTCTTCCTTTGTGAGTGTGTCAGAATAAATTTCCTCTACATCGAATAACTGAACTCGATGTGGAATATTGAGGTCCTTTAGAAATTGTTGTCTTCTGGGTGAACCGGAGGCTAATATAACATTATACTGCTCTAGTAAAGTATTTAACATAGTAAAGTAATTAATAGCAATCCAAAGATAAGAATCCATTTTAATAGACTGCTTAACCTATGGAATTGTTTTGAGTGTCTAGCAGAGAAAAGGTGATAGCAGAAATATACATAGGGTGTTAGTATAAAAGATAAATAATAGAATTGTACCCAATAGTTGTTCTTAAGGTCATCAATTAAAAACCGAATCAAAAAATAGCCAAAAATCCCGCAAAGTAGTAAAATGAATTTAATGCTTCGAGCTTGGCCTAGAACTATAGGTAGTGTATTCATGCCAACATTATAATCCCCCTTCGCATCTTCTAAATCTTTAACCATTTCTCGAATTAAATTTATGGCAAAGGCAAAAAATGAAAATGTATAGAGTAATTGAGTAGGTGCTTTTGGATGTATTGGTAAGAGCAATAAAACTAAAAGATTACTGGCTGTAAGCATTGCAATTGTCAAATTCCCTAAAAAGGGGATACGCTTAAATAGTTTTGAATATAAATAGAGTAATAAAATAATTGCAGCAAAAAGCAGTGTCCATAACAGCTGACCTATTTGCAGAGAAAACCAAGTCGCTAGCAAAAAACCGAAACTACTTAAAACGGCATAGGTTCTCATGCCAAATTTTATTGAAAAAGGATTTGGGAAATAAACGCTATTAGGTTTGTTAATTTGATCACATTCGATATCATAAATATCATTAATGACATAACCACCTGAAGCAATAAAAAGTGTGGAAAAGCACAATGTAAAAAAAGGCATGTGCTCCGAAAAGTCAAATGATGTGTTTTTTTGTAGTATTAAAAAGTAAAATAAAGCCTGACAACTGGCTATTATCATTAAATTTCTCCAACGTATTAATTGCATGAAAATACCGAGAAGCCCTAGAAATCTCATGTCAATTGATTTTGTTTATTGCAATTCAAAAAATAGATGGGTTAAAAGTTCTTTTTAATTCTGGCCAAATCCCTTTTGTTGTCTCTGTCTTTTATTGCTTCTCTTTTGTCGTGTAGTTTTTTACCTCTACAAAGCGCTATATGTAATTTAGCCCAACCCTTGTCTGTTAAAAATAATTTAAGAGGCACAATAGTAAGTCCAACATTTTTAACTTCTTTTTCAAGTTTTTTTAGTTCTTTCTTGTTGAGTAGGAGTCGTCTTTCACTTTTAGGTTTATGGTTGTACGCATGACCGTAGATGTACTCTTCAATGTACATGTTCACAACAAATAGCTCGCCTCTATCATTAAACTCACAAAAGCTTTCTGTAATGCGTGCTTTGCTCTCCCTGATTGACTTTATTTCAGTACCAGTTAATTGAATTCCAGCAGTGTAATTGTCTAGGATTTCGTATTCAAAACGCGCTTTTTTATTTTGTATGTTGATCTTTTTTTGCATAGTGCTGCAAAGGTAGTTAATATCTTGATAAAGCAGTTTATTTCTTTTAGTTCTTAGGTTGTTCAACTCGTTTTTGACTGCCTTTCAGTCTTCTCTTGGAACGAAATAAGTTTGGTAGTCCCATAATTTTTTTCAAAGGATGCCTGTATTTTATTTAAAGCACTGTAAAAATTAAAGATGATTTCAGTATCATTTCTGTCAATTAAAAGTCGGTTGTTAAAAGAATCTACCAAAATATAGTCATCTTGATCAAATTTAAAACCAAACTTAGAAGTGGCGTATTGGCACACCATTCGATGCGTTCTTTTGGAGAGCTTGTTAAAGACATAATTAAATAATATCAACTTCTCTTTGTAGAAAATTAGATTGGCTCTACAACTAACTCCAGCAATTTTGGTTTTATATACTAAAGTGCGAACATTAAAATTATAGTCGGATAAAATATTGAAAACAGGTTTGCCATATTGCTTTTTAAAATCATTCAATTCTGTTCCGAAATGCGTAAGACTATTAAAGCGAAGCGTTTTGCTATAAATGATAACTCTGTTGTTGAGATTCAATTGTTTATCGAAATACAGTGGGTCGTACTTTGAAGTGAAATTCTTATAAAAAGATGCGCGTTTACTCGTTTTTGATGGAGTAGGGAATAGAGCGTTTAATTTATTCGAAATTGGCATTGTCTTCACTTAGGGGGATGGCCAAATATACTAAAAAAAAACCATCAATAATATTTATTGATGATTTTTGATAGATTGAATACTTCTAAAAACTATATAGACTGAATGTTTGTTTTGAGGCGCTCAATAGCAAGTTTGTTTTTGTTGCTTTCGAATACCTCTAGATAATATTGAATTCCTTCCATCAGATTTTTATGGAATTTATTCAGGTATTTTTCTTGTTTCTTGTCTGGTGAATTTACGAAAATTGCTAGTTTATCATTGAAATAGTTTACATACATTTCCAATTCTTTTACGAACATATGTGGGCGAACAGTACTTCCTAAAACATCTGTTTTTCCGTAAATATGCTGGACCATGGATTTTAATGATAACTTTTTGTCAAAATAAGCTAGGTTAGGACCAGGGCATACCAAAACACCTTGTTGCACCTCTTTAGCCTCGTTTTTAGTTTCTATAAGTCCTGCGTTAGCAAGTCCAATACAGAGACATGATTTTTCGGTAATCTTGTCAAACTTTGCTCGGTAAGACTCAGGAGATAGGTTTTCAGATTTTAAATTGTCTATTTCGAGCTGTTGGAACTTTTGTGAAGCCGTACACACAGATTTTTCAGTATATTTTTTGTTTGAAGCCAAAAATTTCTTCGGACAAGAGCTACCAATTTTATCTTGTTTTAAACGCTCCGTTTTGTACTGTTCATTCGTGGAATTGCGTACACTGTTAAATGGAACACCAAGAGGTGAAATGTTACTAAGGTATAGGTCTTTTTCTTTCGCTTTCTCAAGAATAGTTCTAGTTTCAGTATCTACAGTTGTGGCTTCAGGAACTAATAAGAAAGGAGAGCCCCACCCTATGGAGTCAACTTTGTATTTATCTAGTAGAAACTGATGTTCATCTGCAGTTCCAACCCCACCTTGAACCGTAATGTCTAATGACAATGGAGTAGAGGGTATATATTTCCCTTTTGCTTCCAAAGCTTTCGTGTAGGTTTCAAAAGTTTTTGTGATTAAATCTTCTTTGTTTTCTTTAAAAGTATCTAAAATAGGGCCTAATAAGAGTCCTTCCGTAGCAAAGGCGTGTCCGCCACAGTTCAATCCAGATTCGATTCTGTATTCAGAAACCCAAAGTCCCTTTTTTGCAAAGAATTGACCTTGAATCATTGCGGATCTATAATCACTTACCTTAAGAATTATTTTTTTGCTGAGTATGTCTTGTTTCGTAGGATAAAAATCTTCAAAGTTTTCGAAATAGCTGTACAGTCTTGGGTTCATGCCTGCAGATAATACAATGGAAGATTGTAATGTACTCTCTGCAAAACCTTTTAATGCGGTATGAGCATCATTATACATAGCCGGAAGTTGCTCGTTGTTTTGATACCTTTCGTTGTCTAGCTTTGTCATGATGTTAACATCGATGTTGCCCGGACTTAAATTGTCTTGAATCCATTTTTGAAGGACTTCTTTTGAACTATTTTTTTCAATCAAGTTTAGAAGATTGTTCTTGAGTTCAGAAAACTCTGGAAGGAGTTCTAAAAAGTTTTCAAGCACCTCTTTTTTTTCAGATAAAGACAGTTTGAATTCTTTGAATTTTTGTTTGACAATAGTGTCAACATTATTTAGGTATGAGGTAATTCTTTTGGCTCTTGCGTCAATATCCTTGTTGCCATAGGTCTGAAAAGGTAAGTTGTATTCCTTGCTGTAAAAAGCATTCATTTTTTCAATAAGAATATCATCGACAATAGAGACCACTGAGGAAATGCCATATTGAGCTACTTTGATTGGGCTGTCTACGGTAAATGCCAATCCCATAACGGGTATATGGAAAGAGTGAATAGGTTTTTTCTTTTGCATTAGGTTTGTCTTAAAAATTGGATACAAAGTACTCTTAATTCCTATTTTAAAACTATGACAATTATCATAAAGCCAAGTGCTGGAAAAGCTAGTTTCCTATTCGGTTTAGAAAAATGATTATCAAAAAAAAACTGCCGAAAGATCAAAGTCCTCCGGCAGTTAGTTCGTTATGAAATTAGCAGTGTGTTTAATCGTTTTTTACGTGTAAACTTGCGTTCAGCTCAATTGTTTTTGGGTTGGGTCTACATGTCAAATGACCATTTGTACTGTCTAGTAAGAATAACAATTTATCTTTGCCATTAAGTTCGGCACCTTTAACGATGTTTTCACCTTCAGAAACGCTGTTCCCATTAATGTCAATTGGATTTTTGTCTTCGTCATACAACCATACTTTTGCAGCAGCAGTAACATAAACGCCAGCAGCAATTGTACAACCGAAACCAAGTGAAATTCCTGTTCCTGAATTTGCACCTAGTAGACACTTATCTCCAATTGAAATTACATTTTTATTTCCGCCAGATAAAGTTCCCATAATTGAAACTCCACCACCTAAATCAGAATCGTGTCCAACAACAACCCCTGCAGAGACACGTCCTTCAATCATAGCATTCCCTAAGGTTCCTGCGTTGAAATTGATGTAACCAGCAGGCATAACCGTGGTTCCTTCAGCTGCATGGGCACCCAATCTTACTTGCGAAGCAGAAGCTATACGAACTCCGTTTGGTACGTGATAGTCTACCATATAAGGGAATTTATCGACATGAGTCACATTCAAAGTTTTTCCTTTAAAAGTCGCTTTGATACGTTCTTCACTCAAATCTTCAGGAAGAATAGGACCTTGGTTTGTCCAGGCAATATTGTTTAGTTTTCCAAACACGCCTTCTAAGCTCAATCCATGTGGCTTCACATGTAATTGCGACAAGCATTGCAATTTAAAATAGCCTTCTACAGCGTTTTCAACAGCTACATCTTTGTCGAATAAGAAAAATGCAACTACATCAATTTCTTGGTAAGCTTGAGGCTGATTATAATTGTCGAGCAATTGTTTGATAACAACAATATTTGGGTGCTTTTCAACTTCGTTATGGAAAGCCGCAAAATTCGCATAGGCCGTTTCTAATTGTTCCTTGCTCACACTTGTAAAACCATTCGAATTCGATGTGTAACCTGTTACATCTTGTAACAACGCAGCAGTTCCAAAAGCGGTGTCCCAGTTAATTAACGGGTAGTTCACATCTAGGGTTTTAGTTCCTTTAGCTCTTCTAATTCCCAATCCAAAAGCCAACGGCTTTGCGTAAGAAGTTTGTGAAGTTATGTTTTGTACGTACTCTTTAAAGTCTTGTATGCTATTCATTTTAAATCTGTTTAATATCGACGCAAATATAAGTAAAGTTGTCAAATCCAATGAAGGGATTCAAACTAAATTTTAGTTGTTGGAGCGCAGAAATAATTAGCTTGTTGTATTCTTAAATATTAAGTGTTATTTTTTTCTTCTCAGCGATCTAAAATACATTTCACGTTCTTCGAAGTTGCTTTCAGGAACTTCCAATAGCACCTCTTTAAATAGTGACATAAATGAGTCCGTGTGAATCATTACTTTATTCGTTCTTAAATTAAAAGAAACAAACCCAAACCAGGCAATCGATTTTAAGATGGTTTTGTCTGCATTCCACATTCTCATTTCTACTTGAAGGTGTTTTGGTGAATATCGAATAAGTTGCGATTCAATGACAACCGTTTCCATAGTAAAAACAGGAACTAAATAAGCTACTTGATTGTTGGAAACAACCCAGCCTAAACCTTCATTTTTTACGATTTTAAACAAATCGATATTGTAATTCTCTAACAGTTGATCTTCACGGGCATTGATAAAATAATCTACGTAGCGTCCGTTGTTTAAATGATTGAAAGGATCACAATCTTGAAATCTAATTTTTTTACTACTTTCAATAATTTTGGGAAGTGTAGCCATATCTAAATAAGTGTTGTTTTAAGATCGATTTGAAATTTGTTTTTCTATCGATTGTATGATTGTTTCAACTTTTGTTAAATAGTCGAACCAAATTGTTTCCTTGTCCTTTTGAAACCATGTCAGTTGTCGTTTCGCAAATCTTCGTGTGTTTTTTTTAATTTCTTCAATGGCAAAATCTAAAGAGATTGCACCGTCGAAATAAGAAAAAAGCTCCCTGTAGCCAACAGTTTGAAGAGCGTTTAATGCTTTGTGAGGGTAAACCATTTCAGCTTCTTCAAGCAGGCCGTCTTCCATCATGATGTCTACGCGTTGGTTGATTCTATCGTAAATAATTTGTCTTTCGGCATTCAGACCGATTTTGATTGTGTTGAAATTTCGAGGCGTCTTAGGTTTGTTTTTATAGGAGGAATAGGTGTTTTCTGAACCAATACAAACTTCCAACGCTCTTATAACACGATGCGGATTGTCAAGAGCAATGCTGTTATAGGTTTCGACATCTAGTTTTTTGAGTTCTAACTGGAGGGTTTCCAATCCTTGCTCCTTCAATCTAAGGTTAAGTCTTTCTCGAATTCTAGGTGGAATGTCAGGAAAATAGTCTAAGCCTTTTAAAACAGCATCTACATACAAGCCACTACCACCTACCAAGATGATAACATCATTTGTTTCGAATAAGGTTTCAATTTCTTTTAAAGCATCGCGTTCGAACTGCCCAACATTGTAATCTTCAAAAATGGATCTGTTTTGAATAAAATAATGAGGTGCTTGAGCTTGTTCTTCCTCGGTAGGTACCGCTGTTCCAATTTTGGTCTCCTTATAGAATTGACGCGAATCACATGAAATAATTGGTGCGTTATAGTGCTTAGCTAGTTCAATACTTAACGATGTTTTTCCAATAGCTGTAGGTCCTACGATTGTGATAAGCTGTCTCAAAAGCGTGTTTTTAATTTTAAAATCAAAGGTATGAAGATTTGAGTTTTAAGGCGTGAATTTTAAGTTTTTATTTGAAGTAGAAGAGCAGTTCAAGAGTTAAGGAGGAACTAAACGTGTTGTAGTAGCTCATTTCCGCTAGAGGAGGACAGGGCTATTGCTCATTGTCTTCCCATTGTATATAAAATAGCACTATCTTTGTTTTATGGAAATTGATAAAAGACTGCTAACATTAGCCAAAGACGCTAAGGAAGTTGAAAAAGAAACGAGGAAATACTTTCAACGTTTAAAACGTAGGGTGCCAAAAACCTTGGATATAACCATGCGTGACTTGCATGAAGAGGAATTTGCAAAGACAGATTGTTTGAGTTGTGCCAATTGCTGTAAAACATCGAGTCCCATATTTACGGAAAAGGACATTCAACGTATTTCAAAGCATTTTAAGATGAAGGAAATACAATTTATGGATCAGTTTTTAGAACGTGATTCAGATGATTTTTATGTCTTGCAATCGGTTCCTTGTCATTTTCTAGATGAAGTAGATAATTCTTGTACAATATATGACGTTAGGCCAAAAGCGTGCAGTGAATATCCACATACCAACAGAAAGAAATTTATTCAGATAACGGATTTGACTGTGAAAAATGCTGAAATTTGCCCTGCAACATTTTCAATAATTGAAAAGTTGAAGAAAGCAATTCCGCTCGGAGGAAAGTCTAGCAAGGAAACAAAATTTAAATAAACCTTGAAAAAGGAGGGAAGGTTTGTAAAATTTAGAGTCTATGGAATTGATAAGAGCCACCAAATTTTTTGCCACTTTTTACGGAGATACTATTTCTGAAAAACAGTTTTTTGCTAAAAATTGTACGGCGACTATGGATGAAAAAGTGTGCCAAATTCGGATAGAATTAATACCTGGATTAGATTATGATGTATTTGAATCTAATAAAGATGATTTCGATACATTTGAATTTCAGGATAAATTTCTTACCAACAAGTTTACGGATTTCTTAAAAGTAAACACACAACTTGAAAAATTTACATTAATACTAGTTGCTGAAAAATTAGAATACCAAGTGCGATTGCAAAGAATTAAGCTAAGGAATGAGTCAGTTGTAACTTACACCTATGGTTGAGGTTTTATTGTTTAAAACGCTTTGCGTTAATGATTTGTGTTTTTTAACACCTGTAGTGCTTTAATGATTTTTATAATGTGTTTTACAACAGTTTAAATCGAAAAAATTTGGTGATTTAGATGGCAATTCTTGCTCTAATTCCCCATATAAAAATAGAAGAACTGTTTGGATTTAAAGCAGGATTTATGAGATATTGAAGGTCTGGTGTAAAGACAATTCGTTTCGAAAGGTTTATTTTATAAAACAATTCTGCGGTGATTTGATCATCGAGTCCAGTACCAAAACTTGTCTCGTTTACTTCTCCCCAGCCAACAGCAAAGCCAATGGTGTTTTGATTTTTCGGTGTGGAATACCCTGTTCCAATTACTAAAGATTTTTGAAGCAGTGTACCACCGTCTTTTGCATAACCACCCCTAATAAAAGGATGCAAATTATTGCCAAAGTGATGTGTAGCTGAAAACGCTACCCCCCATCCAGGAAGAGATGCTGTTACATCGCTACCATCAGAGTGCCAATAGGTGATATGTATGTTATCTTGAAAGAATCGATTACTCGATGTTACATAGCCCAATTCAATACTTTTAAAATAGTCATTATTACTAAAAAAAGTTTCAAAACTTTGAAAGGGCTTAGTAGGGTTAGCACCTGCATCACTAATACTTGCAATGGTATATATCTTATCCGATAAGTAGGCACCTACAGCGAGGCCAAGAGCGGCATCATTTGGAATGTATATTGATTGCGACCCGGTACTGAACTGAAAATTCATAAAACCTGTCCAGGGGCTCGCCAAAGCATATACATCAACATAATCTGTAGCATCCAAAAGTCCAGCTACAAAAGATAGTTTACCGTCATACAGTCGCTGACGCCAATAAAAATTGGTCATTCGAAACTCGTCTTCATTAAAAGCAGGTACTTGCATACCTACATATCCCATTTCAAAACCGAAATTTTTGGGCGTAATGTCAGTATATTTATGTCTGTGTTCAACTTTGTAGATAAAGGCACCGTTGTTTTTTTTACCTCTATTGACGAGTTCCCATGAACCATACAATCGTACCATACCTGCCCCGCTATTCGTTTCTCCAAGGCTTTCGTTAGCAGAGAAATACACAGAAGAGTAGTCAATACCGAAATCAAATCCCGATTTTTC
This sequence comes from uncultured Flavobacteriaceae bacterium, assembly GCA_943789365.1. Classification (GTDB taxonomy): domain Bacteria; phylum Bacteroidota; class Bacteroidia; order Flavobacteriales; family Flavobacteriaceae; genus Flavicella. The sequence continues at coordinate 3,412,193 of CALSTV010000001.1, forward strand.
CTTTAGTTTAGATTTAGCCGTAAAATAATTGTCTAAAAAACCCAATTCAAAAAAAGAGGCTTTGACTTCACGGTCTTCAGAAAGTTGATTGTCTACCTGGTTTGGACCCGCTAATTTATTTTTAGTGTCTGTATCTTTAGCGTTCTGGGAATACAAAGTAAGGGTTGCTATAAAAAATAGAAAAGGTATTGTTTTTTTCATAGGATTGGAATTAAAAGGATAGGGCTGTTCAGAATAAAAAAAGTAATCTCAGCAAAAAATGGCTAAGATTACTTTTAATAATATATAGTTTTCTTATTTCAATTCGTTTTTCCAAACTTGTCCATCTTTCATAACAAGTTTGAAGTTTTTATTATAATCCTCTATAAGTTTAATGTCTTTTAATGGGTTTCCATCAACAATAATTAGATCTGCGTAGGAACCTTTGGCAACCGTACCAATATTTCCATATTTATAAGGATTCATACCACCTGACTAGCTCAATACATGTCCTGCATTTGAGGTAGCTGTTTTAAGAGCGTACACTGGGTCCCAGCCTAAAAGATCAACTAAGGCGGTAATATTTGTAGCTTGGGCACCCGTATAGGATGGGCCAAACATGTCTCCACCGGTAACAATAATCAAATCGTGCTTTTGAGCCCAACCAAACATTTGTTTAGCACCCTTGTACACCCTAGAAGCTTTTGCTTTTTGATCTGCTGAGAAGAAGGTTATTTTTTCAGGGGCGGCAAACGCAACCAATGACATGACAGCTTGAGCTGATAAGGCCACTTCTTCTTTCTTCATTCTTTTAATGGTCTTTTCTGAAACCAAAAAGTTATGTTCGATTACTTTTACTCCAGCATCGATACAACGGTTTACAGAACGATCGTGATAGGCGTGAGCAAGTACATATGTTCCATAGTCATTTGCAATTCCAACTGCCGCTTTCATTTCTTCTAATGAATACTGAGTGGTGTGAATTGGGTCAAATTCAGAAGCGACACCCCCTCCGGCCATTATTTTTATTTGTGTAGCTCCTGCTCTAAGGTTCATTCTTGCCGCTTTTTGCACTTCTGCAACGCCATCTGCAATATAGCCGAAACCATGGTATTCTAATGGGTCAGTTGCTCCCATCTCGTCATTGAAAGAACCTGTGTCAGCATGACCGCCAGTTTGACTTAAAAATGCGCCTGATGGAAAGAGTCTTGGCCCAGGAATAAGTCCATTGTTAACAGCTTTAGCAATACCTAAAATATTTCCTCCAGCATCTCTAGCAGTTGTAAAACCTTGGTCTAGATAGCCCATCATGTCTTTTCCTGTACGGGCACCCATTGCCATTTGGTCATAGCCATCTCTACCAACCAGCATTCCTTCTTGAATAGCTAAATGAGCGTGCATATCAATCAATCCAGGGATTAATGTACCACCATTACCATCAATAATAATGGCATTTTCAGGGGCTGTAATTCCCGGTTTTACTTCGGTAATGATGTTGTCTTCAATCAAGACATCGGCTGCAACGACTGCTGCTGCTTTTCCATCCCAAACGTTTACATTGGTTATAAGTGTTGTCGATTTTTGCTGTGCCATTGTTCCTATTGAAAAAAGAACAGTAATTACATAAATAAAATGAGTTTTTAGAGTTTTCATAGTATGGGAGGGGTTTTAAATCAATTTGTTTAAAATTAAAGATATGAAATTTTATGAATACTATTTATAAATTAAATAGTTTTCGCGCTGAACTTTAAACAAAGTTAAGTCTGGCTGCCATGATTGCTGAATTTCAGAAATTGACATTCTATTTTCAATTTGATTTTGTAAAGTCTCATTTCCGGCATGGATAGTAAAGGTGTTTCCAAAGAATGATTTCGGGGAATCCGTTTTGTTATAGGCATCTATTAACCATTTGAGCTCCACGTTTGAGATTCTTTGTTGGTTGCTAAGGTCTACACCATAGCATTGTTTATTTTTGTGTTTAGGGTATTTCGATCCAAAGTTTGATACAGGGGTGTAGCGGAAATCGGATTCTGGAAACCAAGGTGCTCCGTATTGCTGAAATTGTTTTTCTGTGCCGCGACCAGCATTAATAGTAGTGCCTTCAAAAAAGCCAAGACTAGGGTATAAGTTAATTGCACGATCGTTTGGTAAGTTTGGTGAGGGGCGGATAGGGAGATGGTAACTAGAATTATGTGTATAATCCATTAGAGGAATCACATTAAGAGTACAGTGGATTCCGTTTTTTAACCAATTTTCTCCATTAATCATTTGGGCATATTCGCCAATGGTCATTCCATAGACTAGTGGAACAGGGTGCATTCCTACAAAACTTCTGTGCTTTAGGTCTAATGTTGGTCCATCTATATAATGTCCGTTTGGATTTGGACGGTCTAGTACGATTACAGGAATGTTGTTTTCCGCACAAGCTTCCATAACATAGTGCAAGGTGGAAATATAGGTGTAAAACCGTACTCCTACATCTTGAATGTCAAAAACAACAAGCTCTAATCCTTTGAGTTGTTCGGAGCTAGGTTTTTTGTTTTTTCCATACAACGAAATGATTGGCAATCCTGTTTTAGTATCTATTCCATTGGCTACATGTTCAGCAGCATCCGCTTTTCCTCTAAAACCGTGTTCGGGTGAAAATACTTTTTGAATATCGATGTTATGAGCTAGTAAGGAATCAACAATATGGGTGTAGTTACTTTGTAAAGATTTCTTAAAAATCACGGAGGTTTGATTGGCAACGATTCCAATTTTCTTGCTGCTCAGTTCGTCGAGATATAGCTCAATACGATTTGCCCCAACAGTTGGTGTTTTTTCTGAGTTCTGAGCAATGCAAGCATTCAAGCATAGACAACAAAAAATGAAAAGAAAGAATTGAATCGAATGGCTTGAATGACTATTTCCTAATACCTGATACTTTCTACCCGATACCAAAAAAATATATGTATTTTTGAATTTCAACATTAGATTTTTAAATTGAATTACGAATTATTCTTAGCCAAACGTTTTACAGCTACTAAAAAACATAAAAGTAGTGTATCATCACCAATAATAAAAATTGCAATCACTGCTATTGCGCTAGGTATGGTCATGATGTTGATTACGGTAGCAACTGGAATAGGACTGCAACATAAAATAAGAGAGAAAATTTCGGTGTTTAAAGGACATGTGCAAATTTCTAATTTCGACAATAATAATTCTGAATCGACGCAGAACCCTATTTTTATCAAACAAAATTTTTACCCTGATTTTTCGGAAGTAGAAGGCGTTAAGTACATTCAGGAATTTGCCTCAAAAGCAGGTTTGATTAGAACTGCAACTGATTTTGAAGGAGTTGTTTTAAAAGGAGTTGGAGATAATTATAATTGGTCAGGGATCGAAGAATACCTTATTGCTGGTAGCGTCCCTAACTTCAATAATACTCTAAGTAAAGATGTTTTAGTTTCTACATTACTGTCAGATCGATTGGGGTTAGTCATTGGTAGTGAGTTTGACACCTATTTTATGAAGGACAACCCCACGAGTTTGCCAAATCGACGTGTTTTTAAGGTAGTGGGGATCTATAATTCTGGTTTTAAGGAGTTTGATGAAAGCGTTGTCATTGGCGATATGCGTCATATTCAAAAAATGAACAAATGGCATGCCGATCAAGTGGGAGGATTTGAAGTTTTTCTAGATGATTTTGATGAAATAAAAGAGAAAGGAAGGGAAATATACACGGAAATTGATGCTTCTTTAGATAGCCGAACTATAGTAGAGTTATTTCCTGCGATTTTTGATTGGTTAAAGTTATTTGATACAAATATTATAGTAATAATAGCGATAATGATTTTAGTAGCCGGTATCAATATGATTACGGCTTTGTTGGTGTTGATTTTAGAGCGTACACAAACGATAGGGGTTTTAAAATCTATAGGTGCTTCGAATTGGGGTATTCGTAAGTTGTTTCTTTATAATGCCTCCTATTTAATATTTAGAGGTTTGCTAATAGGGAATGTTGTTGGATTGACTTTGTTATTCGTGCAACAATATTTTGGAATTATTACATTAAACCCTGAAACGTATTATGTGAGTGAGGCGCCAGTATACATAAATATATGGCATGTATTGATCCTGAATGTTGGAACCCTGTTTCTTTGTCTATTGATGCTGCTAGTACCGTCTTATATCATAACAAAAATTAGTCCAGCCAAGTCTGTGAAATTTGCTTAATTTATTGATTGAAACGGATGATAAAAAATAAATCCTATTGAGGCAGCTTTCTTAAAACAAAAAAGGAAAACAATTGATTGTTTTCCTTTTTTTAGGTTCGATTCTATAATTTAAATACCCAATTCAGTAAATACAGTTTCCAAACTTGGGTTGGAAGGTCTTGGAGCATTTGCATTCACAATCTTTCCTTCAGGATCTATTAAAATAAATCGAGGGATACCAGAAATTTGATAGGCTTGAGCAAAGCTTTGGTCTTCTCCTGCGAACAATTGAATACCGCTCATATTCTTTTGCGCAATCATATTTTTCCAAGCTTCATGCTGTTGTGGTTTGTCGATTGAAATACTAACAAACTCAATGTTCTTACCGTGAAACTTTTTCTCTAATGTTTGTAGGAACGGAATTTCTCTTTTGCAAGGTCCGCACCAAGTTGCCCAAACATCAATATACACATATTTCCCTTTTAAATCGTCCAATGAAGTAGTGCCTCCTTTGTAATTTTCAAAATTAGTAAACTTAGGCGATTGGCTTCCTTTTTTTGTTGCGCTACTAATAGCATTTTGTTTTGTGTAATTTTCTTCAAGAATTTTATAAAAATCAACATTACTTTTGGCCTCAGCATCGGCAAAATCAGTATTCAAGGATGTTTTGTATTTGTCTAAAACGCCATCAAAAGCCAATTTAGCTTCTGCTAGTTTCTTGTCAAAAGCTGCTTGTTCTAAAGAAAAATAGGCTTGAATGTTCATGAATTCTTTACTAAGCTCTATTTTTTCTTTGATGTAGTTTGAGTTTTCTGATCCTTTTCCAGAATAAATGAATTCATTTCCATCTATGGTAAGTTCAATGTCATATCCATTTTGTAAAAATGAAAAACTACGTACCTGTCCTAAAGCAACCCCATAAAAGCTTTCTTCATAAGAAGCTTGTTTCTCGGAATCTTTTAAATGCAACGTATCATTGAAAGTTCCATCTTCATTAATAGTGATTTCCTTAGTGTAGTTGTCGTTTTTAATGATGAGTGTTTTTTCTTGTGAATTCGATACCTTTCCAGATATGCTAACATAAGATTTCGTAGTTGTGTCGCAGGCAACAAATAGAATAGTTACTAATAATAAAAGTATTTTGTTCATGTTTTGTGTATGTTGGGGGATAATAGCTCAAAGATACAGTTTCTAGTCGCGTTTTTTATGTTTTATTCTTGCTTTTAACATAAAATTAAAGCCGTCAGAAATGACAATATTGCAGTTTTTCTTAGAATTCAATATTTGATTCCCAGTTTTAGGTATATAAAACTCAGTAGCCATGCTGGACCGATAAGTAAAAATTGTAGGTCTTTTAGAAAAGATGGTTTTTTGCCTTCTATTTTATGTCCATAGAATTGGCCAATCCATGCAATTAAAAAGATTATTAGAGCAATTTTCCACAAAGCCATTTCAAAATTTCTTACCACAAATTGGGTAATTTCTATGCAGGTAATACCAAAGACAAGCATGCCAAGCATTAGAGGAATGGACAGAAAGCAATAATATAGAATAACAAGTGACAAGGTTAAAACTGCCCAATTAGCGAATGGGGAACTTCCAAGCACGTATTGTAAAAAACCGGTTGGAATGGCATGGAGTAGGGCAACAATACTCCAAAAAATGGCAGGTACACAAATCCAGTGAATGAATTTATTAGTGCTGTTTTTATGACTTTCTCCGTATTCGTCTAAAAGTGATTGAATTGTTCGGCTCATGGTTGCTATGTTTTTGATTTTCTGACTTAAGATTCAATAGATTTGTGTTTTTCGTTTCGTTCCTTTAAAGGTAACAAAAGAATCGAAAGTTATCGTAAAACTAGTTAAAGAATAAGAGAGAAGAGGTCAAGCAGAAGATGCTAGAGAACCCTTTAATTATATTGCTTAGATCAGTCGTGGGGCTTGGTGTGTAAAAGATGATCTCAAAAAAAAAGACCATCGTTTTGATGGTCTTTTTTTTAATGATATACTCCAGTTTACGCAAGCATAGTTACTGGGTTTTCAATGTATTGCTTAACGGTGTTCATAAAGGCAGCACCTACTGCACCATCGATAGTTCTATGGTCACAAGCAAGTGTTAACTTCATGATGTTCCCAATAGTGATTTCTCCGTCTTTTACAATTGGTTGTTGGAAGATACCTCCAACAGATAAAATTGCGGAGTTAGGTTGGTTGATGATAGAAGTAAATTCAGTCACACCAAACATTCCAAGGTTAGAAACGGTAAAAGTAGATCCTGACATTTCAGCAGGGGTTAACTTTTTATTTTTCGCTTTGATAGCTTTGTCTTTTACCTCAGCACCAATTTGAGTCAAACTTTTTGTATCAGTAAAAGGAATCACTGGTACTACTAAACCGTCTTCAATTGCAACGGCAACACCAATACTGATATGTTCGTTATAAATAGTTTGTTCGTCTGTCCATTCTGTGTTAATTTGTGGATGTGATTTTAAAGCCATAGCACAAGCTTTTACAACCATATCGTTAAATGACACCTTAGTATCTGGAAGTGCATTGATTATCTTACGAGAAGCCATTGCGTTGTCCATATTGATATCCATTCCAATGGTGAAGTTTACCGCAGAAGTTTGGGAGTTGTCCAAAGCACGTACAATTGCTTTACGCATTTGAGAATTCTTAACTTCTTTTTGGCTGATTTCTCCAACAGGAGCAGCAACTGTAGCAGCTGCAGGCGCGTCAGAAACCACAACGTCTGTAAAGTTTTCCACATCTGTTTTTACAATACGTCCACCTTCACCAGTACCAACAACTTTCGCTAAATTGATGCCTTTTTCTTCAGCCAAGGCTTTTGCTAAAGGAGAAGCAATAATTCTTCCGTTTTCAGATTTAATATTGCTAACCGTTTTAGCTGCGCTTGGATTTGCCGTTTTGTTAGCAGCTTTCGTAGTTGGTTTGTCTTGAGTAGGAGTAGCTTCTGCTTTCGGAGCTTCAGCTTTAGGTGTCTCAGCAGTCCCTCCAATTTGGAATGATGAAACTACGCCAGAAACGTCTGTACCAGCAACACCAATAATAGCAAGTAGGCTATCTACAGGAGCCGTTTCACCTTCTTTTAAGCCAATATAAAGTAACGTACCTTCGTTAAAAGATTCAAACTCCATAGTAGCTTTATCTGTTTCAATTTCAGCAAGAATATCACCTTCTGATACTTCATCACCAACATTCTTTAGCCAAGAAGCAACAGTTCCATCAGTCATCGTATCGCTCAAACGTGGCATGGTAACCACAGTAACCCCTTCAGGAATAGCGGCCGCAGCTGGTGTAGCTACTTCTTCAGCAGCTGGAGTCGGTTCAGCAGGTGCATCATTAGCAGGTTCTTCGGTTGCTGCAGGAGCGTCGCCAGAAAGCAATGCAGATACATCTTCACCTTCATCACCTATAATTGCGATTAAAGCGTCTACAGGAGCTGTTTCTCCTTCTTGTAAGCCGATGTGCAATAAGGTCCCTTCATTAAAAGACTCAAATTCCATAGTCGCTTTATCTGTTTCTATTTCTGCAAGGATATCACCTTCTTCAATTTTATCTCCAACGTTTTTAAGCCATTTCGCAACGACACCTTCGGTCATTGTATCACTCAAACGGGGCATTGTAATAATTGTAGCCATAGTACTTATACGTTATATTTATATTTAGATTTTACTTAGCAGGTTTGATGAAAGGATAGTCCTCTTGCTCATAAACCACATCGTATAATTGTTGTGTTTCTGGGTAAGGAGATTCGTCAGCAAACTTTTCACATTCTGAAACCTTAACTTTTACATCTGCGTCAATAGCTTTGATTTCGTCTTCGCTTAAGTAATTGTTCTCTTTTATAATGTCCAATACTTGCGTAATTGGGTCAATTTTTTTGTACTCTGCAACTTCGTCTTTCGTTCTATAGTGTTGTGCATCACTCATAGAATGTCCACGGTAGCGGTAGGTTTTCATTTCTAAAAAAGTAGGTCCATCGCCTTTACGTGCTCTTTCCATTGCTTCTTCCATAGCTTCAGCAACTTTAACAGGGTTCATGGCATCTACAGGTCCAGATGGCATTTCGTATCCTAACCCTAATTTCCAAATATCTTCGTGGTTGGCAGTACGTTCTACAGAAGTTCCCATAGCATATCCGTTGTTCTCTACAACAAATACAACAGGTAATTTCCATAACATGGCCATATTGAAAGTCTCATGAAGAGAACCTTGTCGAGCGGCACCGTCACCAAAACAACAGATAGTAACACCACCTGTATTATGGTATTTATCTCCAAAAGCCATTCCAGCACCTAATGGAATTTGTCCACCAACAATACCATGACCACCATAAAATCCTTTTTCTTTTGAGAAAATGTGCATAGAACCTCCCATACCATGCGAAGTACCTGTTACTTTTCCATACAATTCAGCCATTACTCGTTTTGGGTCAACCCCCATTCCAATTGGTTGTACGTGATTTCTATATGCCGTAATCATCTTGTCTTTCTCTAGATTCATTACGTGCAATGCACCTGCTAAGATAGCTTCTTGACCGTTGTATAAGTGCAAAAACCCTCTTACTTTTTGTTGAATGTATACTGCAGCAAGCTTATCTTCAAACTTTCTCCAGAACAACATGTCCTTGTACCAATTGATGTATGTTTCTTTTGTAATTTCTTTCATGATGAATTTTAATAAGTATTCAAAGTATGACGGCAAAAATAAGATATTAGGAATAAAGATTGAAGGAAACGCCTTACTTTTTTTCGAACTTAAGCCAAAGTTTCAATATGATAATTTTACGATGCTAAAAACAAAAATGCCAAACATTTTTGTTTGGCATTTTTTAAGATTCATAAAAATTTTGTGTTTTTCACATGTTTTTAGCAATCGAAACACAGATTCTCACCATTTTTTCTTGTGTTTCTATGAGTGATTTACTTCGAATATACGGTGTCAAAGGCGCAAATTCTGTTTCTTACTGCTTTTTTTTACATATAGTCTTCGATAGGATTGCATGAACAAATTAAATTGCGATCTCCAAATGCATCGTCTACACGTCGAACGGCAGGCCAGAATTTATTGTCAGCAATTGATTCTATCGGAAATGCTGCCTCCTTTCGGCTGTATTCGAATTCCCAAACATCATTGGTCAACATTTGTTGTGTGTGAGGTGCATTCTTTAAAATAGAAGCTGCATCGTGACTTTCCTTGGCGTCAATTTCTTTTTTGATTCCCAATAAGGCATTTACAAAATTGTCCAATTCCTTTTTAGTTTCGCTTTCTGTAGGTTCAATCATAAGGGTACCTGCAACAGGAAAAGAAACAGTAGGTGCGTGGTAGCCATAGTCCATCAAACGTTTTGCAATATCTACAACTTCAATACCTTTTTGTTTGAATTTTCTAAAATCGACAATCATTTCATGAGCACAAAAGCCATTTTCTCCTGTATATAAGATGTCGTAACTCACCTCTAATTTCTTTTTGATATAATTGGCGTTTAAGATAGCATTTTGAGTTGCTTTTTTCAAACCACTTGCACCAAGCATTTTGATATATCCATAAGATATCAATAACACCAAAGAAGATCCCCATGGTGCTGAGGATACGGAGGTAATAGGAGAAGCGCCTCCAGTAGGAATTAATGGGTTGGATGGTAAAAAAGGGGCCAAATGTTCCACTACGCAGATAGGTCCAACTCCTGGACCACCACCGCCATGTGGAATTGCAAAAGTCTTATGGAGGTTTAGGTGGCAAACATCTGCGCCAATAGTTGCTGGATTTGTCAATCCTACTTGTGCATTCATATTTGCACCATCCATATAAACTTGTCCACCAAATTCATGTATAAGTGCTGTGATTTCTTTGATGCCACTTTCAAAAACTCCATGAGTAGAAGGGTAGGTAACCATCAAAGCCGCTAAATTATCTTTGTGTAAGAGGGTCTTTTCTTTAAGGTCTTCAAAATCGATATTTCCTTCGGGTGTAGCCTTGGTGACTACGACTTGCATTCCGGCCATTACAGCAGAAGCAGGGTTCGTTCCATGCGCGGAGGATGGAATCAAACAAATGTTTCTATGCGTATCACCTCTAGATTCATGGTACGCCTTTATCACTAACAAACCGGCATACTCCCCTTGAGCACCCGAATTTGGCTGTAGGGAGGTTGCGTGGAAACCGGTAATGGTGTTAAGGTCAGCTTCAAGTTGACGAAAAACTTCTTGGTATCCGGCAGCTTGCTCAATAGGAACAAAAGGATGGATATTTGCCCAGTTCGCCCAGCTAAGCGGAAACATTTCAGAGGCCGCGTTTAGCTTCATAGTACAGGAACCTAATGAAATCATAGAATGGTTTAACGAAAGATCTTTGCGCTCAAGTCTTTTTATATAACGCATCATTTCCGTTTCAGAATGATAACTGTTAAAAACAGTATTTGTCAAAAAGGTACTCGTCCTGGATAGATTTTGAGGAATCGTAATTTGTGGGTTTATTTCTTTTACTTCTGTAAATACTTTTCCCTCAGATTTGGCAATGATTTTAACAATTTCATTGATATCTTTCAAAGTAGTAGTTTCATTCAAAGAAATACTAATGCTGTTCTTGTCTGTGTAGTAAAAATTGACATGTAACAATTCTGCGTTATCCCGAATTGATTTTTGGTCTGAAACCTTAACATTAAGCGTATCAAAAAAGGTGTTGTTTGTTTGAAGAATCCCCAGTTTTGTCAGTTCGTTGTGTAGGGTGTAGGTAAGTTGATGAATTTTATTGGCAATATATTTCAATCCTTCAGGCCCGTGATAAACACCATACATTCCTGCCATAACTGCTAATAACACTTGAGCTGTACAGATGTTAGAAGTTGCTTTTTCCCTTTTAATATGCTGCTCTCTTGTTTGCAATGCCATACGCAATGCACGATTGCCATTTGCGTCTTTTGTTACACCAATAATACGTCCTGGAATATGTCGCTTATAAATTTCTTTTGTAGCGAAATATGCGGCATGTGGACCACCGTAACCCATAGGAATACCAAAACGTTGTGTGGTGCCCACTACAACATCAGCACCCCATTCTCCAGGAGGTGTAAGAATCGAAAGACTAAGTAGATCAGCTGCAACAGCAATCCTGATTTCTTTCTCGTTAGCATCCGAAACAAATTCGGTATAATCTATTACCTTTCCATTTTTACCTGGGTATTGCACCAATCCTCCAAAAAAACTTTCCGAAAGGACTTGTGTAGTGTGATCTCCAAGAATTAAATCAATAGCTAATGGCGTAGCTCTAGTCTTTAGAATATCTATAGTTTGAGGTAATACATTTTCTGATACAAAAAATTGCATTGCCTTGTTTTTCTTCTGAGTTCTGCTTCTCGTGTTGTATAGCATAATCATAGCTTCTGCAGCAGCAGTTCCTTCATCTAATAAAGAGGCATTTGCTAATTCCATGCCCGTAAGTTCAGTTACCATGGTTTGGTAATTCAACAAAGCTTCCAATCTTCCTTGAGCAATTTCTGCTTGGTAAGGTGTATAGGCGGTGTACCATCCAGGGTTTTCCAATATGTTTCTTTGAATCACACCCGGCGTTATTGTTGGGTGATACCCCAAGCCAATATAGTTTTTGAAAAGTTTATTTTGAATGGATAACTCTTGAACATGAGAAAGATATTCTTGCTCACTCATTGCTTTGTCGAGTTGTAAATCGTTGGATAAGAGTATGTCGGAAGGAACCGTTTTTTTAATGAGTTCTTCCATAGAATTCACTCCAATAGTGGACAACATATTTTCATTGTCCAGTTCACGGGGGCCGATATGTCTTAGTGCAAAAGAATCTGTTTTCATTATATAGAAAATGGAATTATGTGGGGTAGAAAAGCGCAAAAATAATTATAAAAAAATAATTGTTACTTTATTCTTGTAAGCTTCCCTTAATTAGAACTGTTTGATTTTCCAAATATATACTTTTTTACGTTTTAAAATAAATTGGTTTATCTTCATTATAAATATTTAAACCAATCTATTTTAAAATGAGCCCAGCGGCAGCGACGCGTTTTTTTTCGGCGTACTTAATTGGTGGTATTTTACCTAAAGCATCATGTGGGCGGTAATGATTATAGTCATTCATCCAAATTTGAGTTTGCGCTCTTACTTGATCTAAATTTTCAAAAATGTATTTATTCAAAACACCTCGCCTATAACTTCCATTAAATCTTTCTATAAAAGCATTTTGAGTGGGTTTACCTGGTTGTATATATTTAAAGTCTATTTCGTGCATAGTACTCCATTGAGATGTTATGTTTGCTATGAATTCTGGTCCGTTATCCATTCTGATGCGCTTTGGCTTACCTCTTTTATGTATCAAATGATTCAGGACCCAAAGGATGCGATTACTAGGCAAAGAATAATCTATCTCTATAAAAAGGATTTCTCTATTATAATCATCAATAACATTAAAACCTCTAAAGCGTCTACTGTTGTCTAATACATCGGTAACAAAATCCATACTCCATGTATGGTTTAATTCTTTAGGAACCTCCAAAGGTTCTTTTACGCGTGCTGGCAGTCTCTTTTTTGCCTTTCTACGCAAAGACAACCCTAAGGATTTATAAACTCGGTATACTCGTTTATGATTCCATGGCTTTCCTTCATTGCGCAAACGATTATAAGCTTTCCAAAACCCTTCTTCTGAGTGTTGTTCTGCCTTTTCTTTTAAAGCCGATTCAATTTCTGAATCCTCTTTGACTAATGGCTGGTAATAATAAACACTTTTACTCAGATTTAAAATACGGCACGCCCTACTTATGCCATAATCAATAAACTCTTTGACCAGAAGCCGTTTCAGGTAGGGCTTTATAGCTTTTTTTCAATGATCTCTTTTGCTAGCTGATGATCTAAAGCCAAACTTGAATACATTTGTTTGAGTCTACGATTCTCCTCTTCTAAAGTTTTTAGCTTTTTAAGCTCTTTAGAATTCATACCTGCATACTTAGAACGCCACTTATAAAAGGTAGCAGAACTAATACCATGCGCTCTGGAAATATCTGAAATAGATTTCCCGTGATCAAACTCCTTTAGAATAGAAGCTATTTGTTGTGGACTAAATTTACTTTTTCTCATAATTACTGTTTAAAGTTAAGATTATTTTTCTACTTATAAACAGTTCGGTTTTTGGGGAAGCTTACATTCTGACCTAATAATTATTAACCAATAAATAGAGTTTATGAACAATATTAGCTATGTTTTATGTTTGTGTCATTCTTAAGGTGGCCATTCGTAATAAGTAAAACAAACTTTATATTCGTTGCTTATTGGCGAAAATTATAAGATAGAAAAGGAATAGCGTTTAAATAAAATACCTTATACTAGTCTTTTAAAACCTATTTTTGATATTATTGTATGCTTTTTTTGAGGAAATTATGTGAGTTTTATGTTTATGGAAATATACATGTAGCTATTGCCGTATGGAGTTTGACAATGGTAACAGGTTTCTTTTATCGAATAAACACGGCTAATTCTGCGCTTTTCATTGGACTTTCAACATTTGTTGCTTACAATTGGATTCGTTATTTAAAATATAGGAACGCGAGTTTGCAAGAAACTATTTTAATTTGGTTTAATAAGCATAAAAAAATTTTAGTAGTTCTCAATAGTATAGCTTCCATTTATTTGTTTTTGTTGCTCTTTAAAATCAAGATGAATTCTTTATGGGTATTAATGCCTTTTGCACTGATGACTTTGTTTTACATAACCCCAATTCAGCTAACAAAAAACAAAAAAATAGCATTGAGAAAAATACCGATATTTAAAATATTTTGCATTTCGTTATCATGGTCAGGTCTGGTTGTGCTTTTTCCTTTAACCCAAGAAGCTGTGCCGATAGACAAGAGTGTCTTACTCTTTTTTGTGCAACAATTTATATTCGTTTTTGTGCTGACACTTCCTTTTGATATACGTGATGTAAAATTCGACGAAAAAACCTTAAAAACCATTCCTCAGCTTCTTGGGATTAATAAAACTAGGGTTTTGGGAGTATTTGCGACACTAGTTTTTTTTGGAATTTCATTTTATCTTTTTTCTTATGAGAATATGTATAGTGTATTGTTTATAGGTGTGTTACAGTTGTTTTATTTAGTAAGGTCTGGTGAAAAAAAATCTCGCTTTTACGCCTCTTTTTGGGTGGAGTCAGTTCCGATAGTTTGGTTTTTAATACTGAAGTGTTTTGGTAGTTAAAAATACGATTTATGATCTGAAATAGAGGTGTTTGTCTATGGGAGAGAGTGAAAGAGAAGTGTTGAATTCCTAACATTTGTTAGTCAGGATTTTGTCTGAATTTTAGTATTTTTGCACTTGAAATAATCTCCCCCCTAAGTAATGACATTTATACGCATGCAACGCATCTTTTTAAAGAGATGTTTTTTTATTATATTCTTCATTTGTTTAACAAATCAATTTGTTAGTGCACAATCCATTCCTGGTACAGGAACTTCTGCAGGTATTTGTGGTAACTGTAACCCAACAGGTTGGGCAGATGCCGACCCCAATCAAGATGGAACACCGGATATTGCCAATAGAACACAAGCGGGTGGATTAGGAACCATTGGAGCAGGGGCTACCTGGGAAAACGCTCCTTTGCCATTGCCTCCAACAGGAGATGTTCGTTGGGTTACATTACGTGATGTGGGACCTTCCAACAATATTGAAGAAAATCTAACCACAACCATGACCGGTTTAACCGTCGGTAAAACCTATAAATTGGTGATCAATTCGATGACCGTATTGAGTGATTCAAATGGGAATGCGAACACAGGTCAAAATGATGGTAGTCAACCCTATTGTGGTACCTATATCGAAGAGTTTGATATTCAAATTGGATCAAATGATAGAAGGACCATTAGCAATGTAACCGAAGATGAATGGGGGGTAAATACAATAATCTTTATTGCACAGGCTACGAGTCAGACTTTTTCAATTTTTCCAGGGTCAGATAGTGGGTATACTGGACCTGTTAATGAGTATTATTTGTTAGAAGCTGTTCATATTTCTGTGGATGACGTGAGTGCTTTAGAGATTTTAGATACAGATGGTGACGGTATTGACGATGCTGTTGATATTGACGATGACAATGACGGAATATTAGATGTAACGGAAAGTGGCGAAAATGATCCGAACGGTGATGAAGATGGCGATGGGATTGCTAATTATCAAGATGTTGTTGATAACGGAACAGGAGATGGCTCTACTACAGATTATACAGATGCCGACTCAGATGGTTTTCCCGATGCTTATGATTTTGATGGAGACGGAATTGCCAATCATTTGGATTTAGATTCAGACAATGATGGTATTTTAGATACTATTGAGTTTCAAACCACTTCAGGATATCAGGCACCTACAGGAACAGTAGGTTCTAACGGTTATTATGATATCTATGAGACCTCGGCAGATAGCGGAGTTGCCAAAAATAATCCATTGAATACAGACGGAACTTTTGGGGCAGATTATCTGGATATAGATGCTGATAATGACGGTATTCCGGACAACGTAGAAGCACAAACAACTTTGGGATATATAGCACCAAGTGGAGATGTCGGAGATAATGGGGTAGATGCCAATTATGAAAATATCGATTCGTATACACCTGCTGGTATATCAATTGCAGACACGGATACAGATGGAATCCTGGATTTTAGAGATAATGATTCCGACAACGACGGTACATCAGATATCAGCGAAAATGGAGATGCCAATAATTCGCTGAGTAATTCTGATACAGACGGTGACGGACTGGATAATAATTTTGATGCTGACAATAGCAATTACGACGTGAATGATGATAATGACACCCCATCAACTTCATTGGGAGATTCAGATTCTGATGTAAACTCGGATGGTGATGTAGATTACCGGGATGACTTGGAAGGTTTGGATAGTGATGGCGATACTATTCCCGATGCTATTGACATTGATGATGACAATGATGGGATTCTTGATGAAAATGAATGTACTGAAGTTGCGCCACCAACACCTGATACTTTTGCAACTACTGTTATTTTAGATACAAATGTTCAAAATGAAGGAAATGCCCTGTTCAATACATCTACTACTTTTGCTAGTTTTAATAATATTAGTGATGTTTTAGGAATTTCATTTGATTCTGAAATACCGGTAGGGACCACTATAAAAATACGTCTTGGAAAGAGTAACGGGAATAATAAACAATTTAGAATTCAGCAGGCTAACGCTAGTGGAGTTGCTTTAGGTGTGCCGAATACCCAATTTATTTCGCCCACCGAAACAGCAGATGATTACGATTATACATTAACAGAATCAACTCAGTATATAAGAATATCTATGTCCATTGAAGATGGGAATGGAAATGCTCTTGTATATATGGTTACAGTACCGGGGATGGAAGTTAACACCTGCGGTGATACAGATGGTGATGGTGTGCCTGATTACTTGGATATAGATTCTGACAACGATGGTATTCCGGATAATATAGAAGCACAGTCAACAGCCGGTTATGTTGCTAAATCAGGTGTAGATACAGACCAGGACGGATTGGATAACAACTATGATGACAACATGGGTGGGGCTTCCGGTTCCAATGGTATTACTGCTGCAGAATTTATAAATACTGACGGTTCGCTTACCAATTCCGATACATTTCCAGATTATTTGGATATTGATTCCGATAATGATGGAATACCCGACAATATTGAAGCACAGACAACTCTAGGTTATAATGCGCCTAATGGTGTACCCGGAGTAAATGGTCTGGACAGTGCCTATGATTTTACAGATTCCTTTACTTCTGCCGGTTTGACTCCTGTAAATACAGATGGAGATGCGGAACCCGACTATAGAGATGTAGATTCTGATGGTGACGGAACGAACGACGAGCTGGAAGGACGCTCCGAAATGACTTTTGTCGGAACAGATACGGATGGCGATGGTTTGGATGACGGATTTGATACTGTAGATACTTCAGGTTCGGGTGTATTTGATGTAAACGATGCTATTGACGATCCGGAAACAGGAGGTCTGATGGATGATGATGGTGATGTAAATTTAGGTGGCGATCTGGACTATAGAGATACACTGGTAGGAATTGATTCTGACGGTGACGGCGTGGTAGATTTAATTGATATTGACGATGATAACGATGGTATTATCGATTCTGATGAACAATTATGTATCGTAAGTCCTACTGTTGGAGAAAATAACAGCGTAACCAGTGGTGAATTTGGCTTAATAAGTGATGGTGAAATCATTGCTAATCAAGGAATTCGAATAAACGGTACTAATGATTATATCGTTGTTGATTTAGGTTCGGAAATTTCTATGGGTTATATAGTTAATATTTTCTTATGGAAAAATAATGATGAAGTGAAGACATTGCGTATTTCAGAGTTGAATGATGCAAATTATTTGGCTAGTGGAGGGGCTAATGCTTTGTTGGTTGAAGAATCGGATGTAATATTTGGAACGCCAGTTAGATTTGAATTATCACAGAATACACGGTATCTGCAATTTGATATGACAGAAAGAGAATTGGGTAAGTTTGATATTGTAGAAATTTCAGCATGTTTGGATTTTGATGTCGATGGTGATGGAATTGTGAATTCCCTAGATATGGATTCCGATAACGATGGAATTTTGGACAATGTAGAAGCGCAAACTACTGCCGGATTTGTAGCACCACCAACCTCCGGAATTACTGCAGCCGTAGGTGTTAATGGTTTGTTTAGTATTTATGAAAATAACGACGACACTTCTGACGCAACAGGAATTGACCCAGTAAATACGGACGACAGCTCAGAAGTAGTTAAGATACCAGATTATTTGGATATCGATTCTGATAACGACGGAATTCCTGACAATATTGAAGGACAATCAACACAAGGGTACGACGCGCCTTCTGGTGATATTGGTTTGAATGGTATTGATGCCAATTATCAAAGCAATAGTAGCTTTACAGCCACAGGGCTTTCGCCATACAATTTTGATGGTGCTACTGAAGTCGACTTTAGAAATACGGATACAGACGGAGACGGAACACTGGATGAATTAGAAAGTGGAATCGTTCCAAATGGAGGGTTTACTGATTCGGATGGCGACGGTCTTTTAGATACTTTTGAAGGTAGTGATGCTACTGCCGGTGAAACATATGATGTTAACGATGAAATTAACAACCCTGTTAATGATTTACTAGATGAAGATGGTGACGGTGGCTCTACTGGAGATGTAGACTATAGAGATGCCAATTCTATACCAGATACAGATGGTGATGGGGTTACAGATGATATTGACTTAGATGACGATAACGACGGTATTTTAGATACGATTGAAGATGCTCAACCTGATGCCGACTCCGACGGGATAAAAAATTCCTTAGATATTGACTCAGACGACGATGGTATTCCAGACAATATTGAAGCACAGTTGACAGTTGGGTATATTGCTCCAAATGCAGACGATGCCGCTACATATCTGGCAAATGACGGGGTGAATTCAGCATATTTAGGTGGCCTGACAGCCGTAAATACAGATGCAATTACCATAAATAATCCGGACGGATTACCGGATTATTTAGACCCTGATTCGGATGGGGATGGTGTGAATGATATTTTAGAGAACGGAAATGCGAATAGTCTTTCGGGTACAGATACAGATGGCGACGGTTATGATGATAACTTCGAAGGTGTTATCAACGATTATGACGTCAATGATGATATTGACGACCCTACAACAGATTTACCGGATCTAGATTCTGATGTACTTACTGCAGATAGTACACAGCCGAATGCAGCCGAATATAACGACGTAGATTATAGAGATATCGATGATGACAGAGCTCCACCATCCGTAGTGGGTAATATTTTATGGTTACGTGCCGACATAGGAGTTACCGGAGTTGGAGAAGTTACCAATTGGGCAGATCAATCCGGATCTGGTTTCAACGCGACAAATACGGGTAACGGTCCGGAAAAATTAGGAGACGGTTCGGCTACAGACGGATTGAATTTTAACCCGACGATACAATTTGTAGAGAACTCATCAGAAGATCTCGAAATTGGAGGTAATGGAATATTAGGAAACGCTTCTTATTCTAATTTATGGATATATGGTGTAAGTACCTCTAATTCGGCAACGAATGCATCTTATATTATAGGAAATTCAGTTTCTGGCGGTGATGTTACTTTTCAAGCTCCTAATACGAGTAGTCAAGTAGCCATAGAAACTCCTATCAATGGTACTTTATCAGCATCTTGGGGAGGTGCAGCCAACTCGTTTAATGTATGGAATGCAGGTTCGAGTACAGGGACGGCAACACCTTCAGGAAGTAGAACAACGCTGTATAGAGATGGATTGGAGTTGGCAACTTCTAACACGAATGATGGAACCTTTAATGGTAGCAACAGTAGTACTTTTATTGGGTCAGATGATAATGGTTCGAATTTCTTTAATGGTCAAATCGCCGAAATCATGGTCTTTAACGAGGCACCTGATAGCGATGAACAACAACAAATACAATCGTACCTGGCTATTAAATATGGAATTACGTTGAATCAGACAGATAACGACGGTTCTATAAATGAAGGAGACTATATTCTGGAAGATTTGAGTACGGTTGTATGGGATGAATCTGCCAATAGTGCCTATCATAACGATGTTGCGGGTATTGGTCGTGATGACGGCATGTTCTTAAATCAGAAACAATCCAAATCTATTTATTCCAGTGCAATTCTTTCTGTAGGAATTGGAAGTATTGCTGCCAACAACGCCAATAACAGCAGCAGTTTTAATTCAAACAAAGACTTCTTAATGTGGGGGCACAATGGTTCTGTAGTAAATGCATCAAATGTAACTTCTCGAACCTTATTATGTGAAAACGAAACTCAGATAGACAGGGTTTGGAAAATAACAGAAACAGGTTCAGTAGGATCTGTTGAAGTTGCCGTTGTAAAAAGCACTATTGATGTTGCATTGAACGAATCCAATACCATTTATTTAAAAGTTGCAGACAATATTAGTTTTGATGCAGCGTCCAATGTAAAACACATACCGGTAACGCAAAGAACAATTAACGGTGTAGTACATTATGTTGCGAACGTTGATTTTGACGGGACAAAATTCTTTACTTACGGAGATGTATTAGGAATATTTTGGAATGGTGATTCCTCGACCTGGATAGGAGGTAGCGGTACAAACGGTGCACCCGCAACGGATGCTGTTTCCTCAAACGAGGACGGAGACAAAGTATTGGTAATTGATGCAGAAAGTACGCAAACCAATGCAATTATGACAGCCAGTGCCAATGTTTCTTGTACTTGGGTAAAACCTAACTCTAAATTGGTAATCAACGATGGTTATTATTTAGAGATGCAAGATGATTTGTATTTAGACGGAGAAGTAAGGTTGGTAGGAGATGCACAACTGATTCAGTCGCATTCCGGGGTTTCCAAAGTTTACGGTACTGGTAAACTTTATAGAGATCAAAGTGCTTCGGTTCCGAATGGCTATCGTTACCATT
Source organism: uncultured Flavobacteriaceae bacterium (assembly GCA_943789365.1). Lineage (GTDB taxonomy): Bacteria > Bacteroidota > Bacteroidia > Flavobacteriales > Flavobacteriaceae > Flavicella. The sequence goes on from CALSTV010000001.1 coordinate 3,432,912, forward strand.
ACTGGAGTTCACCAGTAGTTACTGCGGTTGGAAATACTACCTATAGAGTAGGAGAGGTGATGAACGATGGAACCACACCAACTTCTGAAAACTCTACAAAAAAAGCGATCAATTTCGTTCCTTATGACGGGAGTGTAAGTTCGTTAAACGGAGCACCTACGGATCCTATTACCATAGCAAATTATTGGATTTATACCTATTTCAATGGTACTAGTAGAAACGAATGGCAACAGAAAAAGGAGACCGGAGCCATCAACATAGGAGAGGGATACACTATGAAAAGTACAGGAAGAAGCCCACAAAACTTTACTTTTGTAGGAACGCCTGTGGATGGAACGATTTCAAAAACTATCGTTCCTAATTCTACATCTCTACTTGGAAACCCATACCCAAGTGTATTGAATGCTAGTGAATTCTTGTCGGATAACGATGATGTTATTGATGCAACGATCTATTTCTGGGAGCACACAGGAGAGGCTACAACAGAAGGAAGCGTTGAAGGGCACGGAAAATATGGTTATCAGGGAGGATACTCTCAGAGAAACCTCGCCATGGGCGTTGCAGCCAATACATTAACTGCAACCGATGAAACGGCAGGTTTTGGTGAAGCAAATTATAAAGAACCTTCTCAATATGTTGCTGTTGGACAGGGCTTCTTTTTATCAGCCGGTTCAGGTCAAGGTGGTGTTGTGTCATTTAAAAACACTCAAAGGGCTGGAAGTACTGATAATGTTCTGTTTAAAACCAAGGGCAAAAAGAATAAACTAGCTACGGAAACTATTGTGATACCTAATTTTAGAGTTGGATTTGATTATTTAAATGAAAACAATGTAGAAGTTCATAGGCAGTTAGGGATTAACTTTAAGGAAGGGAACTCAATGTCTATGTATGATAATGGTTACGACAGTGCTATTTTTGATGTACAGGCCACTGATATTTATTGGAATTTTGAGGGAATTGATACAGATTTGATTATTGCAGGTGTAGCGGCACTGCATAATGGTATGCAATTACCATTAGGTTTTGAAATTGAAACTGAATTCCCAGTAACAATTAGTATTGACGATAAAAATCATCTTGAAGGATATAGTATTCAGTTGGTAGACTTAATAACAGGCCAAATCTTTAGTACTGATGATGACATAACACTTGATTTGGAGAAAGGGAGTTATGCTGATCGTTTTATGCTCCTGCTAAAAGATGAGGAGAACTTGGCGGTTGATGAGGAACTAATTGCTTCTAAAGATAATTTCTATTTATATCTCAATCGCTCTGAAAACGTATTGGTATTAAAAAACAGTGATGCTTATTACGTTGAATTATATGCTGTTTCCGGGCAAAAAATAGTATCATGGGCATTGGAAAATCACAACGATGATAAGAATATTTCTGTAGAAGGTATTCCGAATGGAGTATATATCATTAAAATGTATGATGCCTCAGGAGTGACTTCAAAGAAAGTAATTTTGTATTAGAGTAGAGGTGGAGTAAAACGAAATTGTGTATTAAAAAAAACAGTTGGTTTGATGCATTAGATACATTTTACGGTTGGCTTGGATTACAGTATCGTAGGAATAAGAGCATTCATCGAGTATAACTATAAAGAATTAAGTTTGTTTTAAATTAAGCAATAATGGAATGAGCTCAAATCTTGTAATTAACAGTGTTTTTTAAGACTTAAAAAGAAAAAGGTCATTCTTACGAATGACCTTTATAATTTAAATATTTGTTTACGATTTAAAGTAGACCTGAATATCAATAGCAACATCGCTCCAAGTCTTGCTCACACCGTCAGCTCCTTTATGGAGTTCAAAGCAAGCCTCATTTAAAGAATTGAGAGCAGCTTGTGCCTGCCAAGTATCTGTATTCATAATGGTCTTTATTGATACTACTTCGCCATCTATAGTATATGCAAAAGGTAGTTTTTCTGTGATACCGTTCATAGTGAGATCTACATATCCACTGGTATCATTAGTGATCATCAGGGTACCTGAAAGAAGGCTCGTATTCTTCATGATTCCAAAGAACAAGGTTTTAAGTTTGTTGTCTCTATCAGGATTGTTTGAAAACAAGCTACTTACCGGGATAGAAAATGAAGTGCTATTCAAGGCTTCCTTAATATTGCTTGCTTTATGGGGAGTTTCAATAGTGAGTTGCGTGAACTTCCCCTTAACAGGAACTTTGGAAGAAGTTTTAAAGGCCGTCCAATTGATGGTTGTCTTATTAGCATCAATACTAAACTCGATCTGCTTTTCTTTTGGCTTTTTCTTACAAGATTGAACACTATATACAAAAGTGAATACTAAAAGTATTGCTATAGATTTTTTCATAATATATAATTATTTAGCGTATTGTTTTACGAGTTCTATGTATTTGCGTTTAGCTTCTTCTGGACTTATTCCTTTTAATTGCATCCAAGCGTTAAATTTAAAGGCATTTCTTACGCCAAAATTGGCATTAAAAGAAAAATTATCACCGTTTGTGGCCTGTTTGTAGTATGCATAAAAAAGTAGCATCACATCTTGAGGAAGCGGTTCTGTCATGGCAGACGCCTTTTCATAGGCTTCTTCGAATGCTTTATCTAAATCGTTAGTCATGAAGCGGATTTGGTTTTCAATGTAGCAATGGAATCTTCAGCACCTTTTACTACTTGATTTAATTCAACATTTACCTTGGCAGATAAAGGTAAGAATAAATCTACTCTCGAACCAAATTTTATAAAACCTGCATCAGTACCTTGAACTACCTGCATTCCTTCTTTTGCATAGTTTACAATGCGTCTGGCTAAAGCTCCTGCTATTTGTCTATACAATACTTCTCCAACTTTAGGACTGTCAATCACGACCGTTGTACGCTCATTTTCTTCAGACGCTTTAGGATGCCAGGCAACTAAATATTTACCTGGATGGTATTTACTGAATTTTACGATACCACTCAAGCCATATCTTGTAACATGCACATTTATTGGAGACATGAATATAGAAACTTGTAAGCGTTTATCTTTAAAATACTCTGGTTCATAAACTTCTTCTATAACTACAACTTTTCCGTCTACAGGAGATACCACATGCTGATCATTTTCATTAGTTTTCCTCGAAGGGTTTCTAAAAAACTGCAACACAATAACAAGTATAAACACAAAGACAGTATATAAAACATATTGCAGCCAACTTGTTTGAATATAATTGTCTGTTAGTAAAATCCCTGCAGTTGCAACTACAGCGGCTATCCCGATACTTGCGTTTCCTTCTTTATGAAACATATGCTAAAATTAATTTAAGGTATATAAATATAAATGGTGCTGCAAAGATAACACTATCTAAACGATCGATAATTCCGCCATGACCCGGTATGATATTTCCCGTATCCTTTACACCAGTTTGTCTTTTAAATAGTGAAGCTATTAAGTCTCCAAGTACACCAAAGACACTTACAATAGCACCTAGGATAATCCATTGTGTTGGAGTAATAATAGCTACATATTTTCCTATGAGGTACGAAATAATCATGGTAACTAGGACACCTCCAAAAAAACCTTCCATTGTTTTTTTAGGAGAGACGCGTTCTAAGAGTTTGTGCTTACCTAGGCTTCTACCAATAAGGTATGCAAAGGTATCATTTGCCCAAATTAAGACAAAGACACCTAAAATGAGTTCACCTTCGTAAAGGTTAGAACTTGTTGTGAATGGAATCTTCGCGATAAAAAGGAAGGGTAAAATACTATAGATGATGCAAAGGAACTGTGTGCCTAATAGATGTATAACATCATTACTTTTGCTAAACAAAGCATTTAGAAAAAGGAACAAAATAGCAATAGAAGCCAGAGAAATAATCAATATACTAGTCGTATTGGTAAGATAAGGTGTACTATATAAAAATAGAAGTGTACCAATGCTATATAGCCAATATGACTTTATTTTAAGCATTTTTGAGAACTCGTAAATACCTAGCACCATAAAAAGATAGAAAAGGCCTAAAAATGAGATAGGGTGGTACAACATGCAAAAGACAAGTAATGATACGAATACGACTCCCGATAGCGCTCTAGTAAGCATGTTATTCATAAGTTAAAGGTCTTCAAATAAGAGTAAATATAAATTCTTGGTATTGCTGTTTGCAGTAGAAATATAATTGTCTTCATCTTTTGTTGGTTTGTAATTTCGAATAGACGAGATGTTTGTAGGGATTTCGTTTTGATAGTTGTTTTTAATCCCTGTAAGTCCTTCACCCATATCTTTTACCAACTGACTCATTTTTGCAAATACAATAAAGTGTTGAGACAGTTCATATATTTTCTTTTCTTTTAATTGATTTGAAGAAAATAAAATACTACCAGAATCTGAAATAAGATGTTCGCAACCCGTAAAAATAGGATGTTTCGTGTTTGAATCAAAATCTACTTTAATGGAAAGTGCATCTGTATAGGAAGCGAGGTTTTTTTCGTCCAAGCAACTAATTTCGTTCCACTGATTCTCGTCTAAAATTCCAATGAGGTTGTTAACAATTTCTTCTTGAGTTGTACAATACAAAAATTTACCACCTTTGTCTATAAAGTTATGTACAAATAAATCATCTAAAGAAAGATGAACTTCTTGTTTTTTAATTTCTTTCTCTGTAGAAGTAGTAATCTTACTAGAAAAGATTTTTTTAAAAAAACTCATTTAGGTCTAATTGTATGCTTTTATTGAAATACTAAAGTATGAAATTATCCGATAGTTTTAGTTTCTTCGCCTAAAACTTCCTTATTATCATCATTTTTTTCTTCAACAACAGTTTTTTCAATCTCTTCAAAAGGACGTTTTCCAAAAATTTCTACAAGGTCATCTTTGAAAATCACCTCTTTTTCAAGTAGCAGTTCAGCAAGAGTAACCAATTTGTCTTTGTTTTCAGTCAAGATAGTTACCGCTCTTTCATATTGAGCTGATATGATGTTAGAAATCTCCTCATCAATTACTTTAGCAGTTGCTTCGCTATAGGGTTTAGAAAAGCTATAATCTCCTTGTCCAGATGAATCGTAATAGGTAATGTTTCCAATTTTTTCATTCAAGCCGTAGACACTTACAATTGCTTTGGCTTGTTTGGTAACTTTTTCCAAGTCGTTTAAAGCACCTGTAGAAATTTTATCAAACATTACTTTTTCAGCAGCTCTTCCCGCTAAGGTAGCACACATTTCGTCAAGCATTTGTTCTGTTTGAACAATCATTCGCTCTTCAGGTAAATACCAAGCAGCACCTAAAGACTGACCTCTAGGAACAATGGTTACCTTTACCAAAGGAGCCGCGTGTTCTAGCATCCAACTAGCCGTTGCATGACCAGCTTCATGGTAAGCTATCGTTTTCTTTTCTTTTACAGAAATGATTTTATTTTTCTTTTCAAGTCCACCTACAATACGGTCAACAGCATCTAAGAAATCTTGATTGTGAATTATTTTGTTTCCTTTACGGGCAGCAATCAAAGCAGATTCATTACAAAGATTTGCGATATCGGCTCCAGAGAATCCAGGTGTTTGCTGTGATAAGAAATCTGCATTGACATCTTTTCCAAGTTTAAGAGGCTTCATATGCACTTCAAAAATGGCTTTTCTTTCATTCAAATCAGGCAAATCAACAAAAATTTGTCTGTCAAAACGTCCAGCTCTCATCAAAGCTTTATCGAGCACATCGGCTCTGTTGGTCGCTGCTAATACAATTACATTGGTATCAGTTCCAAAACCATCCATTTCAGTAAGCAATTGATTTAAGGTGTTTTCACGTTCGTCATTTCCACCTGTCATACTGTTTTTACCACGAGCTCTACCAATGGCATCAATCTCATCAATAAAAATGATAGAAGGAGATTTTTGTTGAGCTTGTTTAAATAGATCACGTACACGAGATGCACCAACCCCAACAAACATTTCTACAAAGTCAGACCCTGAAAGTGAAAAGAATGGTACACCTGCTTCACCAGCAACTGCTTTCGCTAATAAAGTTTTTCCTGTACCAGGAGAACCTACTAATAGCGCTCCTTTCGGAATTTTACCCCCAAGATTAGTGTATTTTTCTGGAGTTTTTAAGAAATCTACTATTTCTTGAACTTCTTCTTTTGCCCCTTGTAAGCCAGCTACATCTTTAAAAGTTACTTTTACTTTTTGATCTTGATCAAATAATTTCGCTTTAGATTTACCAATATTGAAAATTTGACCGCCGCCTCCTGCAGCACCACCTCCAGACATACGTCTCATAAAGAAAATCCAGAGTCCTATTAAAAAGATAAATGGCAGATAGGAAATGATAGAATCAAAGAGATCTGTTTGTTCATCATTTAATTTGTCAAATTCAAGGCTGTGGGTGTTTTTTGCTTCTTCTAGTTTTTTCTCAAAATTTTGAAGATCTCCAAACTTATATTCAAACATAGGAGCGTGCTCATTGAAAAAACCAGATTTTGTAATGGCATCATATTCGCTATCCGATTGCGCTTCCTTCTTGATGAATATCTGAGCTACCTTCCGATTGACAATAATTATTTTTGAAATATCATTGCTTTCTAAGATGGTTTCAAATTTATTTTGAGAAATTTCTTTTTGTGCTAAATTACCGCTGTTGAAGTACTGAAAAACAATAAAAAGAACGAACAATGCTCCATATAACCAATAGAAGTTAAACTTAGGCTTGAAGTTTGGTTCGATAGATTTATTACGTTTGTTTTTATTTTCTTTATTTTCTGTAGACATGCTATTAATTTCTTAGTTTAATTAGAAGATGATAGTTTCGTGATTTTGGCATCGCCCCAAAGGCTTTCGATGTCATAAAATTCTCTAATCTGTTTTTGAAAAACGTGCACTACAATATTTACATAGTCAATCAATACCCATTCTGCGTTTATTTCACCTTCAACATGCCATGCCTTTTCTTGTGCTTCTTTTCCAACAATTTTTTGAACAGAACTTGAAATAGCTTTCACTTGAGTATTCGAATTTCCTGAACAAACAATAAAATAGTCGCATACCGTATTGTCTATATCTCTCAAATCTAAGAGCTGAATATCTTCTCCTTTAACTTCTTCGATTCCTTTTATAACAGTTGCGATAAGCTCGTCTGCACTAATATTTTTTTTGGCCATTAAATTTTATTTAATTTGTAGCAAAGTTATTGTTTTTTATCTAACTAAAATACGAATTTGCCACCTTAGTTTCTTTTATCTTTACCCTATGCATATAATCAAACTTAATGCCATTGACTCGACCAATACTTTTTTAAAAGAAATGGTAAAAGAAAAAGAACTAAAGAGTTATACAGTTGTACTTGCCGAGTCACAGTTGCAAGGTAGGGGCCAGATGGGAAGTGTATGGAGTTCAGAGCCAGGTAAAAACCTGACCTTTAGCGTTTTTATTAAGCTTAAAGACTTTAGATTGATGGATGCCGTCTATCTAAATTATGCGGTTTCCTTAGCCATATATGAAGGACTTATGGCGAATAAGGTTCCCAAATTGGCCATTAAATGGCCTAACGACATTTTGGCAGGAAATTCAAAAATTGGCGGACTATTGATTGAGAATTCAGTTGCTCAGGGAAAGATTCAATCTGCCATTATTGGGCTGGGATTGAATGTAAATCAGCTTCATTTTTCAAACGACCTTAAAAATGTAGCATCTCTAAAAAGAGTTTTGGGATTTGATCTTGATAAGGAAAAGTTACTAAATGAGTTGTTAAAAGTGATTCAGGAGCAGTTGACAAAATGTATGCCCCAAAACTTTAAAAACATAAAGGATAGTTATGTGTCAAGACTTTATAAGAAAGAAATTCCATCGATGTTTAAAAAAAGGGATGGTAGTGTGTTTTTAGGGAAAATTGCAGGTGTGTCTGAATTGGGGGAATTAGAAATTGAATTAGAGGATGGGTCATTGCAATGTTTTGGAATCAAAGAAGTGCAATTTCTCGATAGAACATAAAACAAAAAAGAGAAATTCAAACGAATTTCTCTCCCTATAATTATTTTGTTTTTTTAATTACAATTTTTCAATACTGTCTGTCAACGTCTCAATAAACTTTGTAAGTGGTTTTTTTACCATCATGCTCACCATTGGGTTAAATGCACCTTCAAATATCAATTGGACCTCAGAGGATTGCGCTGTAATCTCCTTAATTACTAATGAAAGGGTAAAAGGCATTTTACTACTTGCGGCTCCAAGTACTATTTTTGAATAAGGCGTTTTTTCCTTCAGTACCAAACGTATTTCGGGCATTCCTTTCAGTCCAAAGACAAATGAATCGCCATCAATTTCAAATTTCTCAATACTTTCAGGCATTAAACCTTCGTATGTTGGAAGTTGTTCTAGGGCCTCAAAAATTTCTTGGGTCGATTTCGAAACGATTACTTTTCTGCTCTCTAAATTCATATTGGTATGATTAAGTGCTGGTTTATTTTATTGATTCCAAGTGCTAGGGCTTTTTCTCCATTCAGAAAGCGTAGCTACTTCGTCCTCAGAAATATAGCTGTCTGTCAATGCTTGTTCTAAAAGATGGCTGTAGTTGCTCAGTGTTGTTAAGTCTATATTAGCACTCTTAAAATTAGTATCTGCAATTTCAAATCCATAAGTAAAAATAGCTAACATACCTTTAACATTTACATCGGCTTTGTTCAAAGCTTCTACAGCATGTAGGCTACTTTTTCCAGTGCTGATCAAGTCTTCAACAACCACAACATTGCTTCCTTTTTCTAAGAAACCTTCAATTTGATTTTGGCGACCATGTTTTTTTGCTTCTGGTCGGACATAAATAAAAGGGACTCCTAACTCTTGGGCTACTAAAACTCCAATAGCAATAGCACCTGTAGCAACACCAGCAATCACATCGGGTTTGCCGTATTTTTCAACAATGATTTTCGCCATATTTTCTTTTAGGAAATTGCGAATAGGTGGATAGGATAAAGTAATCCTATTGTCACAGTATATGGGTGATTTCCATCCTGAAGCCCATGTAAACGGGTTCTTAGGTTCTAATTTTATCGCTTTTATTTGTAAAAGCAATTTTGCGGTAGCATTTGCTGTATCTTTGTTCAAAATCATGTTGCAAATGTATAAAGTTTTTATCAATGACACCCCAATAATTTTATCGGATTCTTCAAAGGGTTTAAATAATTATGAAGTCGTTAATTTCGAGGAAATTAATAGTGTCGATTGTTGTGAAAGTTATCTGTCTGGTAAAGGAAAACCCTTGTTGTTGTTTTGTTCGGACTTAGAAAGGGATTGGCAAACATTCTTAAAGAGCTTCCTTGTTTTAGAAGCCGCTGGAGGAAAAGTATGCAATACTAAAGGAGAAGTGCTGTTTATTCATCGTTTCGGGAAATGGGATCTGCCAAAAGGACATATTGAAAAAGGAGAATCAAAAGAAGTAGCAGCCATACGAGAAGTAGAAGAGGAATGTGGTATTCGTGGACTTCAAATTAAGGAAGCATTGGAAACAACCTATCATATTTTTAAATTCAAAAACAGTTTAAGGATGAAAGTCACCTATTGGTTTTTAATGGAAACCTCTTTTAGTGGAGAATTAATTCCTCAGGAAGAAGAGGGCATAACCGATGTAGTTTTTAAAAACAAAACCGAGGTAGGAGAGGCTCTTAAAAACACCTACGAAAATATCAGGTTGCTCTTTTGAGTTTTGAGCATCTCTGCTTCTGGAGGTTTTTGAGTTTTCCATAGATTGACTAGTTTGTTATTGACTTCGATTACAATTCAACAATTCAACAATTCAACGTTTCAACAATAATTCCTTCAACGCTTCAACAACCTAAATAAACAAAATCCTATTGTTGTTGTCAATAATAGCTGTATTTTTGCAACTTATTAAAAACAAGGTATACAATGACAGAGTTTATTAGAAAAATAGTTCGGAACCCGAAGGATGATATTTTTGCAGGAATTACGGTTTCCTTAGCGATGATTCCGGAAGTGGTGGCCTTTGCCTTTGTGGCACAAATAGATCCATTGGTTGCTTTGTCGGGGGCTTTTATGATTGGATTGATTACCGCGGTTTTTGGAGGTAGACCTGGACTTATTTCGGGAGCTGCAGGTGCGGTTGCCGTTATTTTTGTACATATGATTCAAGAAGGACATTCAAAAGGGATGTTATTCGATGCGCCTATAGAAAACATGGGGTACTTTTATCTGTTAGCAGCTGTTATTCTTATGGGGGTTATACAAGTAGGAGCTGGAGTTTTAAAGTTAGGTCGTTTTGTGCGATTGATTCCACATCCTGTAATGATGGGCTTTGTAAACGGTTTGGCTATTGTTATATTTATGGCACAAGTACGTATGTTTTCTCATAAAGAAATGGAAGTTGCAGCAGATGGCGTAAAAAAATACATCAATATTCCAATGCAAGGAGCAGAATTGTATACCATGCTTGGACTTGTTGGTCTTACCATGGCAATTATTTGGGCTTTGCCGAAATTCACAACAAAAATTCCTGCGGCACTAACAGCAATTTTGGTCACTACCGGAATTGTTGTATTTGGAGGTTTGGACGTAAGTACAGTTGGTTCCTATATTATAGAGGGTGGAGGAGAAGGCTTAAAAGGAGAATTTCCAACACCAAATATGGAGCTTTGGCAAAACTTACCCATCAACTTAGATACATTTAAATTTATTCTTCCTTACGCGTTTTTAGCCGCATCTGTAGGTTTGATAGAGTCTTTGATGACAATGAATCTGGTAGATGATTTGACAGAAACACGTGGAAATGGAAATAGAGAATGTGTAGCGCAAGGTGCAGGTAATATTGTAAGTGGATTGTTTGGAGGTACCGGAGGTTGTGGTATGATTGGACAAACAGTTATCAATATAAACGCAGGTGGGCGTGGAAGGCTATCTGGGATTATGATGGCATTGACTTTGTTGACATTTATTTTGTTTACCGATAAATATATTGAACAAGTCCCAATTGCAGCCTTAGTTGGAGTCATGTTTATGATGGTGATCGAAACGTTTGCTTGGTCTAGTTTCAGAATCATTCGTAAAATACCAGTAGCAGATGCGGTTGTACTTGTTATTGTTTCTGCAGTTACCGTGTTTTTCGATTTGGCAATTGCTGTATTTGTAGGTGTGATCATTTCAGCCTTGGTGTTTGCTTGGGAAAATGCCACTAAAATTAGAGCGCGTAAACGAGTGAAAGAAGACGGTACGAAGATCTATGAAATTTGGGGACCCCTTTTCTTTGGTTCGGTGGCTACTTTTAACGAAAAATTCGATGTTAAAAACGATCCAGATACTGTAGAAATTGATTTTGTTGAATCACGAGTGAGTGATCATTCTGCGATTGAAGCCATTTCGGCCATTGTAGATAAATACGAAAAGGCAGGAAAAACCATACGATTGAAACATTTGAGTGAAGAGTGTAAGATATTACTGTATAAAGGAGATGCAAAGTTTCACAAGTTGATAGTAACTGATATCGACGATCCTCGTTATCATTTGGCTGCAGATCCAGAAAGATTCACCAAAGGTTTGTACGCTAAATAATTAAAGTGAACAGATATTCTAAGTTATATTATCATTACCTAAAACGTACGGGATTATTTCAGTTCTTGGGTGAAAACCTCTTAAAATTAGGAGGTGTTATTGCTATGTTTGTCGGTGCCGTGGTGCTGATGGAGCAATACCTGATTACACTCAAGGAGATATTTGTCCTTATCGTAGAGAATGTAGATGTATGGGCCGTATTCGTGTTGTTCACAATCTCAGAATCTGTTTTGGGCTTATTACCTCCCGATTTTTTTATTGTTTGGTCTAAAGAATTGAGCAACCAAATTCAACTCAATGAATGGTTGTTGGTTGGCTTTTTGGCCTTATTGTCTTATACAGGCGGTATGATTTCTTATGTGATGGGGATGAAAATTATTCATGTGCCTAAAATACACGATTGGGCCCTTGAAAAATATGGTAACTTATTTAAGAACCTTAAAAAATGGGGTGGTTTTTTCGTGGTAGTTTCTGCGCTATTGCCGGTTCCCTTTTCAATAGTTATGTTGATTTGTGGTATTACAGGTTATCCTATTAAATGGGCTGCTTATTTAGGCTTATTTCGCTTTGTGCGCTTTTTTGGCTATGCCATCTTTTTATTTATGCTGGTGTAGCTTAAAGTTTTTAGTGTTGAGCCTGTCCGCCTCCGGTGGGTTTTGAGTTTTTAGTGTTGCGTTGTCCTTATATTAAGTTTGAGAAATTGAGAACACGAGTACATTAAACAGAGAAATGAAGTGAGTAGTTCAATTTTCAAGATGAAAATCCTTTCTTCAAAAAGTTCCTTAAAGAAAAACAATTCTCAAAACAAACTATCAACCATGGAATAGGCAAGCTAAAAACTCAACATTTAAAACTCAAAACTTATTATTGTGTTACTTCTTTAGGCAGTAGAATACTTGCATCTCCGTTGTTTCTTAAAATATCACGAACAATACTAGAACTGATAAAGGAGGTTTCAGCACTTGTCAATAAGAATACCGTTTCAATACCAGACAATTTTCGGTTGGTGATAGCAATCGCTTTTTCAAACTCAAAATCCGCTGGATTTCTCAAACCACGTAAAATAAAGTTAGAATCTATGGTTTTGCAATAATCAACGGTAAGCCCGGAGTAGGTAGTTACCGTTATTTTTGGTTCCGATTGAAAGGTGTTTTTTATAAACTGCAATCTCTCTTCTAAGGAAAACATATACTTCTTATCGGCATTGATACCAATGGCAATGACAATTTCATCAAATAAAGGAATTGCTCTATTAATGATGTCGACATGCCCTAAAGTTATAGGATCAAATGAACCGGGGAAAACTGCTTTTCTCATAAGGTGGTGTTTTGTAAAACCAATACAAATATACGTTTTCTATTTTTTAGGGGTGTTCTGTCAACGCTTGTTTTATGAATTCTTCATATTCGTAAAACCACAATTCAAACTGTGACATCGACTCGTTAAAAAACTCATAAGCGGCGCCCCAGGTGTTTTTGTTGTAAATACTGAATTTTGCGTCCAACTGTACATAAATACGTGACAAACATTTTCCATTGTCTAAATAATGGTTTTCATCAAAAATCACTTCTGGTAAGTAATCTTCTGTCAACACTGTTTTTAAAGCAGCTACTTGTTCATAAAGTAAGATTCGCTTTTCTTCACTATAAGGTTCAATATCGAGCAATACTCTTGCTATTTTATTATCGGCATAAAACTTAAAGGAAAAACCTTTGATTTTGGTATTGTACAACAACCATTTTCTAGGAAATGACTTCCCGTAACTTGTCCAAAAATCCTTTCGGAACCGTCCTGCTTCTTCTTTTGAAAACATGTATTTGTTTTAATTGGTTGCAAATGTAGGAATTTGGATTGAAGTAATAGAGAATTGGAGTAGTGAAGTAGTGAAGGAGTGAATAAGCAAGACCGCACGTTGCCATTGGTTGCGCAGAAGTTTTCGCATAAACGGACATAGTTTTAGCTCAGGAGCCTTCAGGAAAAAGAAAGAGGAAATCAAAACAGAAGACAATCCATAATGACTCCATAGGAGTCACATATCGTAAACGAAAAAAGGAATGCAATTCATAATGACTCCATAGGAGTCACATATCCTTAAAGAAAAATCCCATCTCTGAAGACAAAGATGGGATTCTAACTATAGTTGCTAGCTATTATTTAATCATAGCATAGCTGCGTTTGATAAAGTTTGTCAACTCTTCACCATGCAATAGATTTTGAGATAATTTTGCCAAATCAAAGGCCTGACCGATCAATTGTTTTTGGGCAGCCTCGTCTTTGTTGTCCAAAATCTCTTTGATCAAATCGTTGTTGGTGTTCACAACAAGGTTGTACATCTCTGGCATATTTTCCATACCAAACATACCGCCGCCACCAGATTGGCTCATTTCTTTCATTCTTCGCATAAACTCTGGTACCGTAATACTAAAAGGATTGGCAGCAGAATCTAAGGCTTCCAACTGTACCGTATAGTTTTCCTTAGGAACATTTGCCTCAATAATAGGTTTTAAGGTTTCCTTTTCTTCATCAGAAAGCTTAGAGATTTTTGTCTCGTCTTTGTTGATTAAGTTATCGATATGATCAGAATCTACACGTGTAAACTTTAATTTCTCGTTGCTTCCTTCTACTTTTTGCATTAGGTGAGAAACGATTGGAGAATCTAGCAACAATACCTCATATCCTTTGTCTTTTGCTTCTTGGATATAGCTGTGCTGTGCTTCTTTGTTAGCAGCATACAGTAAAATCAGATTTCCATCCTTGTCTGTTTGCGCGTCTTTTGTTTTTTCTTTTAACTCATCTATCGTAAAGAACTTTCCGTCTACTGTTGGGAACAAAGAGAATTTTTTTGCCTTGTCGTAGAACTTGTCATCAGATAACATTCCGTATTCGATAATTACCTTGATATCATTCCATTTCGCCTCGAAATCCTCACGGTTGTTTTTAAACAATGACGTTAGCTTATCTGCAATTTTCTTGGTAATGTATCCAGAAATCTTTTTTACAGCACCATCGGCTTGTAAATACGAACGTGAAACGTTCAATGGAATGTCTGGAGAATCGATCACACCTTTTAGCATCTGTAAGAAATCAGGTACAATTCCTTCTACGTTATCGGTGATAAATACTTGGTTTTGGTAGAGTTGGATTTTGTCCTTTTGGATGTCCATGCTCTTGCTCAACTTAGGGAAGTACAAAATTCCTGTTAAGTTGAAAGGATAATCTACATTTAAGTGAATGTTAAACAAAGGCTCTTCGAACTGAGATGGGTATAGTTCTCTGTAAAACTCGTTGTAATCTTTTGCTTCTAAATCGGAAGGTTTTTTTGTCCAAGCAGGATTTACATTGTTGATGATATTATCAACCGTAATTTGTTTGTGCGGTTCCGTAGTTTCTTTCCCGTCTTTGTCAGTCGTAGTTTGTGGAGTAAACTCAGGATCGTTGATTTCTTTGGTTCCAAACTTAATTGGAATTTGGTTGAAACGGTTGTATTTATTCAACAGCTCAGTGATTTTAGCATCTTCCAAGAACTCCAAAGAATCGTCTGCAATATGTAACACAATTTCAGAACCTCTGGTTTCTTTTTCAATAGGATCTATCGTATAGTTTGGAGAACCGTCACAAGACCATTTAACAGCTTTTGCATCTTTAAATGATTTGGTTAGAATTTCAACCTTATCAGCCACCATAAAAGCAGAGTAGAACCCAAGCCCAAAATGACCGATGATTCCAGAGTCTTCTACCTTGTCTTTGTATTTGTCAATAAACTCTTCAGCACCAGAGAATGCAATTTGGTTGATGTATTTTTCAACCTCTTCCTCATTCATTCCAATTCCCTGGTCGATGATACGCAATGTTTTTGCTTCTTTGTCAGCGATAACTTCAATTTGAGGAGTTCCGTATTCTTCTCCTTCAGCTTCGCCCATTGCAATAAGGTGCTTCATTTTTGAAGTGGCATCTGTAGCATTTGAAATCAACTCTCTTAAAAAGATCTCATGATCCGAGTACAAGAATTTTTTTATTAAGGGAAAAATATTTTCCACTGAAACATTGATATTTCCTTTAGCCATAATAATAAGTATTTATAAATTTTATGTTGTTTACTATTTGTTGCTTTTCAATAGACAAATAAAATACCAAACTAGATTTACTGCCGACTAGACAGGTGGAAGTGACAAGTTGGCGGTTTTGTATTGCAAAATAGGCGTTTGATTGTTTGCTTTTTAGTGCTGGGGGAACACCCTATAAATAGGGAGGGGGGGGGTTCATTACAAATAAGGGGTGAGTTTTAGAATACAATGAATTACTTTTATAAACTAAAATGCTATTGTTTAATTAAATAAATTAAAAAACTATGTAAAAGAGTCGATTAAAAGAAATTTGTGTACTGCTAAGTTTGCTGTTTGTATTTCAACATTGTGAGGATAAAACAGAGTTTGAGGTTCAAATTACAAATAAAAACACCTTTAAAGGATTGCCGGTACAACATCGGTTTAACGTACCACTGGAGGCACTTGAAAAGTTAGAAGCTTCAAATGTGACACAGGGAAACTATGTTGAGAGTTTAATTTCAACTGCTGGTAAAAAAACAGGAATGAAGAAAAAGCAACGTCCTAGTTTAAAAACCATAGACAAATTTACACGTAAGCACCTACATAAATTTCCTTATAATATTGAGAAAAACAACAGTGCGAAAAATTGGAAAATGATACAAAAAGATTTTCCGGACTTAACAGACGAGGAAATTATTGCCAATATGGAAACTATTGAAACCTATTATTCATTAAATTTAGATCATATCGTCTTTGAGGACATTGCCAACAACCCGGAAGAAACTGCTGAAACCGCTCAAAAAACTAATTATGAAATTTGTGATTATATGAATACCAGAGATTGTGTACAGACCAAATTATTGATAGACGGAAATTTAGATGTAGTATATCTTGGAAAAGCGGCTTATGCAATACTTGAAATGGAGGCTGAGATTGATGATGAGGCTGTTTATAAAGAATATGAGATGACATCTAATGACACAAGGCAGGACGCCTACCGTCATATTATCATGAATGCCTTATTGGGGCAAGGCATTACCCCACCATTTCTTCCAAAGCACCCCGTATGGACTTTGCTAAAAAGATAGCCGATTGGCACGAAGACTGTGGTTGTAATGAAGTAGATGGAAAAGAAATGGATTACCACAACAATGCGATTGGTCGTCAATTGTTTGCCGACAATACAACCTATGAGACTTTTTTAGGCGCTACTATTGGTTTGAATTTACCCTATTCAGGAACGCTAAAAGACAAAACCTTTGAACTTGTTGAAACGGAAAGTTGTTTTATTAAAAAGAAAATAAATGAGAATGACGACAATGATTCTGGATTTTCGAAAGAAGAAGCTGTGGCTGAAATTTTTAAAATTTCAGATCAAAAGCCCGTATACATAAAAACGCCTATAGCTTTACCAACCTATATTTATGTTTTTTCGCATTATGACTATTCACTATGTTACGAAGACGGACATGTAGAGCCTATGCGACGAAGTATCAAAGATCCGGACAATTTGATCTATTGTAGGGAACGCATTGAAAAGAGAGAGGAGATTCCAGCTTGTATGGTAGAAAAATTTTAATTTTGGTGATATGAAATACTGTTTGTTTATATTTTTAAGTCTTACGTTGGTTGCTTGTAATCTATTCTCATTTGATAATACTGCTGGAGAAAATGAACCTGGTGTTTGGATTGGAGTATTTAATAGCACAAACGAAAGTTATGAAAATGCAATATTGCAGATAGGCGTAATGCAAGACGATGAATTTGTAAAAACTGAGTCTTTAGTTTTTCCAACTATCCCAAAGGGAAATACAGACTATTCAGAAAGAACCTGTTATGAGACTTATTGTTTATCTCGTTTTACCGTTAGAAGTGGAGGCGTATTATTATCTATGAAGGGTGAATATACTTGGAAGCCAAAAAATGAACCTATCCGTCTATTGTCAGATACCTATTATTTTTTATTTAAAATGCCAGATGGTAGAGAGCTTCTCATTAAGGGATATGAAATGCCAGAGAATGATGAAATTAGAGTGATAACACATATATATAGAGAGAATGACGGAATTACTTCATGGACTGGTATTCAAGATAAGTATATTGATTGAATTGCTTTTCTGCCATGCTGTAAATATTATGACTATTCCCAATGTTATGAAGACGGACATGTAGAGCCTATGCGACGAAGTATCAAAGATCCGGACAATTTGATCTATTGTAGGGAACGCATTGAAAAGAGAGTGGAGATTTCGGCTTGTATAGTTGAAAAACCTTAATTTTAGTGATATGAGATACTGTCTATTTTTTTTAGGAAGTTTATTGCTAGTGGCTTGTGATTTTTCAGGTGTAGCTGTTGGTTATAACGAGCCTGGAGTTTCTATTGGAATATTTAACAGCACTAATGAAAGCTATGAAAATGCAATTTTACGGATAGGGGTTATGGTAGATGAAGAGTTTGTTGAAACGGAGTCGTTGGTAATACCAACAATTCCAAAAAGTTCTGCAAAGTTTTCAGAAAGGACCTGTTATGATTCCTATTGTCTTTTGAATTTTAAGCAAAGAGGGGGCGGTGTATTGTTATCAATGATAGAAGAAGACAATTGGAATCCCGATTCAGTACCAATAAATTCTTTGTCGAATAAATATTATTTTTTATTTCAACTGGAAGATGGGGCATCTGAATTGATTGAGGGGTATGAAATTCCGGATAGTGGTGAAATTAGAGTAGAAATACAAATTAATATTGAGTCAGAAGGACTTAGTAGTTGGAAAGCTTTTGTCAATGAGTATGATTAAAGAAAAAGATAATAAAGAAGAGATATGTTTTGTTCTGTTATAAGATGAAATGGAAACAACGTTATTCTTAATTTTTAGATATGAAGCATAATTTGTTTTTAATAGTAAGTTTACTTTTGGGGAGGGCTTATTACAGAGGAAAATACTATTTTAAGATTGAGAATTCCTGTCTGAAAAATTATTTTATTTTTTTTTAAAAATGCGCTTGCAGTACACAAAAGGTTTTGTATATTTGCCACGCTTTTAGTGGATGGTATATGCCGAAGCTATGAATATTAAAAAACAAGATTTTAAAAATATAAGTAATGCCGAAAAGAACATTCCAACCATCAAAGAGAAAAAGAAGAAACAAACACGGTTTTAGAGAAAGAATGGCTTCAGCTAATGGACGTAAAGTCTTAGCTAGAAGAAGAGCTAAAGGAAGAAAGAGACTATCTGTTTCATCTGCACCAAGACCTAAAAAATAATGAATAGTTTATTCATATAAATAAGGTGTTACTATTTGTTAGTAACACCTTTTTTTTGAGTATTTTTAACAACTGTAAAATAAAAGACTGCGATAAAAGTCTTTAACTATAATAAATTTCCCAGCATGCCAAAGAACACAAACATCAAATCAGTATTAATTATAGGATCAGGTCCTATTGTTATTGGACAAGCTTGTGAGTTTGATTACTCAGGTTCGCAATCGATCCGCTCTTTAAAAGAAGAAGGAATTGAAGTGACATTGATCAACTCCAATCCGGCAACCATTATGACGGATCCTTCTCTTGCAGACAATGTGTACTTAAAACCATTGACGACCAAATCTATTATCGAAATTCTTAAAAATCATCCAAATATCGATGCTGTTTTGCCAACAATGGGAGGGCAAACTGCTTTGAATCTATGTATTGAAGCTGATGAAAAAGGAATCTGGAAAGATTTTAATGTAGATATGATTGGGGTAGATATCGATGCCATCAATATTACTGAAGACAGAGAGCAATTCCGTGAGTTGATGGGGAAAATTGGGGTAGCCATGGCACCTCAAGCCACTGCAACTTCATTTTTAGAAGGAAAAAGGATCGCACAGGAATTTGGATTTCCGCTTTGTATTCGTTCTTCATTTACTTTAGGTGGCGCTGGAGCAGCTATCGTATATGAAGAAGAAGACTTTGATGATTTGTTGCGTAGAGGATTGGAAATATCACCAATTCACGAAGTGATGATCGACAAAGCAATGATGGGATGGAAAGAATACGAATTAGAACTATTGCGCGATAAAAACGACAATGTTGTGATTGTATGTTCTATAGAGAATATGGACCCAATGGGAATTCATACCGGAGATTCGATTACCGTTGCACCGGCAATGACATTGAGTGATTCTACCTTCCAAAAAATGCGTGATATGGCCATTCATATGATGCGTTCTATCGGTGATTTTGAAGGTGGTTGTAATGTACAGTTCGCTGTTTCGCCTGATGAAAGAGAAGAAATTATTGCCATTGAAATAAACCCACGTGTATCGCGTTCTTCGGCTTTGGCGTCGAAAGCAACTGGATACCCTATTGCAAAAGTAGCAACCAAATTGGCTTTGGGATACAATTTAGATGAATTGAACAACCAGATTACTGGAACAACTTCTGCTTTGTTTGAGCCTACCTTGGATTACGTAATCGTTAAAATCCCTCGTTGGAATTTCGATAAGTTTGAAGGTTCTGACAGAACTTTAGGCCTCCAAATGAAGGCCGTAGGAGAGGTGATGGGAATTGGACGCTCGTTCCAAGAAGCATTGCACAAAGCAACACAGTCTCTTGAAATCAAAAGAAATGGTTTAGGAGCCGACGGAAAAGAAGAAACACATTACGATACCATCATATCTAAATTGACAAACGCCTCTTGGGATCGTGTATTTAGTATTTATGATGCGATCAAAGCTGGAATTTCTCTTAAGAAAATCTACGATATCACAAAGATCGATATGTGGTACCTAAAGCAATACGAAGAGTTATTTGCTTTGGAGAAAGAAATTTCTACCTTCAAACTAGATACCTTGTCGAAAGACTTGTTGCTCGAAGCAAAGCAAAAAGGATATGGTGACAGACAGATAGCACATATGTTGGGCTGTTTAGAATCTGAAGTGTATAAAAAACGTGAAGAACTAGGAATTAACCGTGTCTATAAATTGGTAGATACTTGTGCGGCAGAGTTTGAAGCACAAACACCATATTTCTATTCTACTTTTGAGAATACAATGACCGTTGCAGACGGTGCGCCATACGCACACAATGAATCTGTCGTAACTGATAAGAAGAAAGTAGTGGTATTAGGTTCTGGACCGAATAGAATTGGTCAGGGAATTGAGTTCGATTATTGTTGTGTACATGGGGTTTTGGCCGCTAAAGAAGCAGGTTACGAAACCATCATGATTAACTGTAATCCTGAAACGGTTTCGACCGATTTTGATACTGCAGACAAACTCTATTTTGAGCCTGTATTCTGGGAACATATTTACGACATCATCAAGCATGAAAAGCCGGAAGGAGTAATTGTTCAATTAGGAGGTCAAACGGCATTAAAACTAGCTGAAAAGTTAGAAAAGAACGGTGTTAAAATTATTGGTACTTCTTTTGAAGCACTAGATTTGGCAGAAGACAGAGGACGTTTCTCTGACATGTTAACTTCCTTAGAAATCCCTTTCCCTAAATTTGGTACAGCAACCAATGCAGATGAGGCACTAGAAATTGCAGATAATTTAGATTTCCCAATCTTGGTACGTCCATCGTATGTATTAGGTGGTCAAGGAATGAAGATTGTAATCAACAAAGAAGAATTGGAATCGCATGTAGTAGGTTTGTTACGCTCTATTCCTGGAAATAAATTGTTATTAGATCACTACTTAGAAGGAGCAATTGAAGCGGAAGCAGATGCTATTTGTGATGAAGATGGTAATGTTTACATCATTGGTATCATGGAGCATATTGAACCATGTGGGGTGCATTCAGGAGATTCAAACGCAACCTTGCCACCATTTAATTTAGGTGAGTTTGTAATGAATCAAATCAAAGAACATACTAAGAAAATTGCCGTAGCCTTGAAAACAAAAGGTTTGATCAATATTCAGTTTGCAGTCAAAGACGATACCGTGTTTATCATTGAAGCAAATCCAAGAGCGTCTCGTACAGTACCGTTTATAGCGAAAGCTTATGGAGAACCGTATGTAAACTACGCAACAAAAGTAATGTTAGGAGATAAAAAAGTATCTGATTTCGATTTCAAACCTGAATTAGAAGGGTATGCCATAAAACAACCTGTATTCTCATTCAATAAATTCCCGAATGTAGATAAGACATTAGGTCCTGAAATGAAATCTACAGGAGAGAGTATCTTGTTTATTGATGATTTAAAAGACGATGCTTTCTACGAGTTGTACTCAAGAAGAAAGATGTACTTGAATAAATAAGACTGAATTAGTCTAATGATAAAAAAAGGGGGGGCTAATGTAGAGCCCCCCCCCTTTTTTTTTGAATTATTTTAAACAACTCAATGTAATTAATCTTTGTAGAAAGTTGTTCGTGTTCGCGAGGTTCCAATTACAGCAACAAGCAAAACAAAAACCAATAAGACTTCAATAATAGCATCCATTTGAATAAGATTTTAAAAGTTAATAAAATAATTAGCATGGAGCCGTTTTAGAATGCATACATACAATATGTCATACCTAAAGTATTTGTGTGGGGGGGGGGTAATGTAAAACTATATTACAAATATAGCCAACTATTAAATATTTTGAAATAGGTATAAATAAGGAAATTTCGAACTCCTTAATTATAACGATATGCATTTGTCAGTTTTTATAGAGTTGCTTAGAAACAATTAAATCGCTGTTAGCGGCTTGATACAAACTTACAGTATAGGTTCCCGAAGGAAATGTGGAAGTGTCTATACTTGTGTTTTCATTTGTTAAAGTAACGTTGTTTACTACATTTCTTCCTTCAAGGATGTGAAGCAAATAAAACCTGGAACCTATCAAACTTGTATCAATTGAAATGTTGAGAGTATTGGAAAAAGGGTTGGGGAAAATAGTCATCAACTCAATTATTTCTGAAGAAGCATCTTCCGTTTTTTCAAAAACACGCTGAAAGATATAATGCCATCCTTTTTGTATTTTAAAATAATACAAGGATGGCTCGAAAGAAGATACATCAATGGTGGTTTGTGCATCTACCAATTGTTTCTGGTAGCGTATCTCATTGGTTGAAAAATCATAAATCTCAAAATAATATTGGTTGTTTACGTAATGCGCATCGACATCCACTACAATTTCTGTATCAAAAAGATAATTGGGTGTTATAGTAATCAAGGAAGGGCTGGGACTTGTAGGAATTGGTTCTACAGGAAATGTATTGGTGCCTTCGGGAGGGCCATTTTGAGCAATAGGTATGTTTGGGTCAATTTTAAATTCGATATAGCCTTCACCTGTAGGTTCTAAAAGAACATCTTTTTCTAAACTAATGAAGTTTCTTGCTGTGAATTCTGCTCGTATGCTGTCTCGAAATGTTTGGTTTTCAATAGTTATGGCGTAGGGAGCATTTTTAATTTCAAAAAACCAATCTCTATAAAAATCTCTTCCGCTTATAACAAGGGTGTCCTGCTCTTGTGCCATTTGGTAAGCCATTTCAACTGCCTTGCCAGCATCTAAACGGCCTGCTCCTAGCATGTCTAAATACGGCTCGTTTTCTGGAAAATAATTGTTGTGATTTGGATTGGGGGCGTCTGTAACATGGTAAATATTGGCGGAACTTAATTTTAAGATGGTTTCTCTTTCTATGGGAGTCAAACTATAATTAACCGAGAGCATTAAACCTAAGGTTCCAGATACTAAAGGGGCTGCAAATGAAGTACCGTTATCCATCATGTAGATAGTGTTTTCGAAAGAAAGAGGCATATAATAACCAGGAGCCGCAATATCAATGTCGTAATTATGGGTATGTGTTATTTGGTCATATTTCTTACTTTGATCCAAACAATAATGGCTGTCTGGAGGGGCAATTGCCGGATTGTGCTGCACCGAAGCCACAGAAATTACATGTTCGTACGCTGCTGGGTATAACTTATCTGTTCTTTTGGTGGTTCCATTGTCAATTCCATTGCCCCCAGCAAAAACAAAACTTGTGCCAAGGCTATTGTCTAATGGAAAGGTGTATTCTTCTATAACCATTCTTATTATATCGTATTGTGTGATGGCGGAGGGGGCTCCTTTTCCCCAACTGCCATTTATTACTTTGGCTCCAGCTTCGACTAAGTGACTAATTCCTATTGAAGATCCGAGACGAACACCATATAAGAAACAATCTGAACCAATAGATGCCAATCTAATGCCGTTGTTGCTATGGCCTGCCATAACATTGGCAACGGCTGTTCCATGTGATTTTACTGTAGTTGTATAACCATTATAGGCAAAGATGGTTCCTTTTAGATCATCATGACTCGTATCAAAGGGCTCATCCGTAACTCCCAAAATAACATCACGGTTTCCTGTAGTAAAGGACCAGGCTTTTTGCGCATTGATCAAATCCAATTCTGTTTGAGCAGTTCTGAGTCCATAGTCATTAGGAGTAAAGGAATTGTTTTCTAGTAATTCATTAAAATAGGAATACCAATGTTGCATAACAGGAAAAGATGTGGGTTTAATTGGTTTTTTTTCGAATTCAGTAGTAATCGATAGTGTTGGGCCCATATAATAGGCTTCGAAAGAATGAAATAAATTCGGAAAATTAGTTTGTAAATCGTTCATCAACTGTATGTCTTTACAATAGAGTGTATAGACCTCTTGTAAAATAGCATTTCGAGTGGGTTTCTGAGTCAATTTTTCAAAAGAGGTGATGGTGTAACTGTCAAGAATAGCTTGTACTGCTGGGTTTGGATGTGCTAATAATACTTCAGTATCTGTTTTACTTAAAACAGTAGGGGCATCTACCGGGTTGGGAATACGTAGACTAAATCCAAGGTATTCCGCATCTGAGTTTTGAGCAAACAGCGTGGTGTACGTCAAAAACAGAATAATATGAGCTAGTGTTTTCATAATGAGCGTTTTATTGAATTACGATAGATTTTAATAGGACACCTTTGCTTGTTTCTATTTGTAACAGATATAGTCCTTTTGTACAATTGGAAACGTCTATGTGTTCTAAGTTTTCCGTTTTTTCTATGACTGTTTTTCCGTGTAGGTCGATAAGGCTTATTTTTTTTATTTCCAAAGATGTAGCTGTAATGTTTATTATATCAGAGCTTGGATTGGGGCTTATGCTAATTAGCATGTCCAGATTAATTTTGTCTGTGCCGTTAATCTGTTCTTTCGAAAAATAAAAGATATGCTCCGGGTTTTCTTCTGACCAAATACGAAAACCTTGTCGGTCACCATTTATGGAATAAAATATTTTGTAAGTCGGATTCGGTGTGTAAACATAACCTATGTACCGACCTAGTTGGGTGTCATAGAGATTGTCGCAATGATTACTTAATAAAGGATTTGAGGACACGTCAAGAATTTCAAAATAGGTGCCATGGTCTGTATAACAAGCGGAGAAGCTATTCTCGGTACACTAGGAATATGGATTTACTGCAATATACAAACAACTTGTGGATTGGTACGGGGTACAATCTGTAAAGGTATAATTTTGTTCATAATAATCCACGTCACAGGACCAGGCATACAGCTTGGCATATATGTAGGGTGGGACAGGGAATTCATCATTTTTATGGGTTTCACCTGAAATCGTCAAAGAGTCGAGTAGAAATTCACCATCTTTAAAAAAAGAGATGTTATTGGATTGTCCATAAATGGAGCAATAGAATAGTAAGATAAATAGATAGGTAATTTTTTTCATGACGCTTAGTATTTTCATTATAATTGTTTTAATTTAACAGCGAAACGGCGCAAGTTAAAAAATATAACAAGGTTATAAAGATAACATATGATTATGTTAAAAGCAATATCTAATATTGGTGAAATTAAAAACTCCCAAATTATAGGGAGCAATCATATAAGTGTAAGGCATAAAAAAAGCGCTAACCCAGTTAGCGCTTATTGTATAGAAAATAAGAATTTGTTATTGTTTAATGAATTCTTGTCGATAGGTTTTTGAATCAACAGTCAACTCGATAACATACATTCCTGTTTGCAATGTAGTTAAAGAAAGAATGGTGTCCGTTTGTGTCAAAGTTCCAGTAGAAATTTCCTTTCCATTCAGGTCATAGATAGCATACTTTCCAGATGCACTGTTTTGTGGGATGTCTATATACAAGTCATCAACAACAGGGTTGGGGTACATTTGAAACGGTGTTGATTCTGTAGCAGAAACCCCTAAAATATCAGAAGCTTCGGACTGTGTAGTAACTACCTGGTCACTTCCATTACCACCGCCATTTCCCGCAACAGCTGCCGCATAAAACTTTATTGGACCTTCATCTGAACTTGGTGAAGTCCAAGAAAATGTCCAATTGGTACTTGAAAAACCGTCATGTGTTACATGGACACCACCATCGACAAGTTGTGAATTACTTCCCGCACTAAAAGTTCCGATGTCAGTATCATCACTCAAGCGTTCCGCCACAATTTGAAACCCATGTCTAGAAGCCGTAGAACTAATGTCTACAGTAATGTCGTAGCTAGTGTTTAGTTCATAACCACCTTCCGGAATTGTGGTGGCAATCGTTAGATTTGCACTATAATCTTGAGGGTTATTCTTATGACATTGTGCACAGGTATTGCCGTTTTCACCTGGAGAACCTGTATTAAATCCGCTTCTTCCTCCTGAATTTGACACTAAAATAAGTGCAAGTAGAGGAATACTGAAAAGCACGGCTTTAAAAGCAATGTTTTGCAGTTTGTTTTTTTGTCTATTGTTGAATGAATCCATTGTCTATCCAGTTTTCAATTAAATCAATTTGTGTTTGCGTAAAAGCAGTAGCGTTTTTAGGCATGTTACCACTTTTAATTCTACCTAAAGCACTTATAAATACCAGTGCTACTGAAAGTCGTTTTTACCAACTGGTATGTAGATAAATCTAAACCGGCCTTAGGACTTTTGCTATCATGACAAGCGCTAGTGGCACAGCCTTGGCTCATCAAAGGAGCAATATCACTGACATAGGTTGCAGGGACTTCCACAACGCCATCGGAATAATCGCTGTCAATCCAAGCTTCAATAGCATCCTTGTCGGTTTGTGATAGAGGGGTTCCAACTGGCATTCTGTTCGAAGTAATTTCTTCCCAGGCATGTTCGTTTACAAAAGCATCTTTTACCTTGTCGAAAGAAGTCAATTCAATACCGTCAGCTTTGGTAGCGGCATCGTGACACCCAGAAGTAGCACAGCTTTGATTTATTATGGGTTCAATTGTATTGGTATAATAAGGATCAATATCTTCAATAGGCGTAACTATATCATCTCCATCATCGATATCGTCGTCGTCGTCAGAATCACAGGAATATACCAATAGGAAGCTAATGAGAAGTAAGGGGATCAATGTAAGTTTTTTCATACTATTCTATTTGGGGTTAAGGTTAAAGTTTAGCTGAATGTCAATTTCTTTCGCAAGTTTATTACTAACTACAGAAGGAATTTCGACATCAAAATCTGACGGTTTGACTTTGAATTGCGCCGAAAGTTTAATACGTTCCTTATTTTGTTGCAGTGTTGCCGGTGTTTCAATTTTCTGGGAAACACCATGAAAGGTAAGAGTACCTTTTATGATCGTATTTTGCACTTTGTCTGAAGTGTCTTGCGTATAGCCTTCAATCTTTCCTGAGAATTTTGCCTTTGGAAACTTGTCAGACTCCGCATAATTTTCGTTAAAATGTTCTTCCATCAATGCCACCTTAAATCGAAACCCTTTTACTAAGGCCAATGCAGCAATATCCGATGTTTCTGTATTGATAATGGCTGTAACCTTGTCATTGGTAGCTTTCACTTCTTCAAATGAAGGTACAGAGGCTTCAAAGGTAATTGCACCAGATTTGGTTAGGAATTTACCTTGTGAAAAAGCAGTGCCTATTCCTGTCAAAAATAAAAATACTACTAGCCGTAACGTATCGTATTTATTCTGTGTATCCATTTTCCATCCAAGATTTTACATTGTTAATAGTAGTGTCCGACAACTTATTACCGCCCAATGGCATACTTCCAGTTTCAATTTCGCTCAATGCCGAACCGTTTTCAAAAGCATTTCTTACTTGCGTATAGGTTTCCAAAATATAGCCGCCAGCAGCACTTGAATTGTTATGACATCCACTCGTATTACAACTCGCACTCATTAAAGGTGCTATGGTATTGGTGTAGGTAATAGGCGTAGTGGGAAGTTCAACTACATCAGATTCAGAGTCAGAAGCACAGGAAACAAATAGGGTTCCAGTAAAAACCAACATCACAAATTTTGAAAATATCTTCATAAAAAGGAGCTTTCAATCATTTAATAAACTGCAAAACATTATTGTCTATACAGATGAAAGATCTAAAAATACAAATTTATTTAAAGGAATCCTTAAGAATTTTTAATACTTTAGTACGATGTGGAAAAAATCAGTATTACTTTTGGTTGTTTTTTGTGTTATCGTTTTAGGTAGGGCTGTGTACAAATATGTATATCACGAACATGTAAATGTGGAAGAAACCCAAGCCGATTATATGATTTCGGCTAAGGACTTAGCGGCAGAATTCTCCCAAAATCAAGAAGAAGCATCAAAAAAATATTTAGAAGCTATAGTTACCGTTGTTGGAACTATTTCAGAAATTGACAGTGAAGGGATACTATTAAATGACGCTGTGTTTTGTTATTTTACAGAAGTTATTTCCGAACAACAAGCAAAAGAAGTACATATAAAAGGACGTTGCATTGGGTATGACGAATTGTTAGAAGTAGTTAAAATAGACCAATGCTCGTTTGTAAACTAATCATTTATTTAATCCTACTATGAAAAAATATTCCTTGTTTCTACTCTTGCTAATAGCAAGTTTAAGCCTACATGCTCAAAACGATTTATTAGATGAAATTGATGGAGAATTGGAAGTGTCTTCAGAAGTGAGTTCCGTTTTTAAAGGCCTAAAAATAGTCAATTTAGAATCTACAAAAACTGCGGCAAAAGGTGATTTTTATTTTATCATTTCCCACCGTTTTGGTTCTGTAAAAGGAGGCATAAAAGAGTTGTTTGGCTTAGACCAATCAAATATACGTTTTAGTTTTTTATACGGTTTTACCGATTGGTTTACGGCAGCCTTGTCGCGTAGTTCTTTTGAAAAAACCTATGATGGGACTGCTAAAATTAAATTAGCCACACAAGATAGTGAAGGTTTTCCTGTAAGCATTGCTGCTTTTGGTGCTGTGGCCTACAAAACAGCAGATCCAGACATTGCGTATGTTCATTATGAAGACATTCATCGTTTGAATTATCTTGCGGAGTTGTTGATTTCGAGAAAATTCAATGAAAATCTTTCTTTAGAAGTGGCACCTATCTTTTTACATGAAAACTTTGTAGTAGAAGACACACAGGATAATTCACAATATGCTGCTGCGTTAGGAGGTCGCTATAAACTAACCAAAAGACTATCCTTAAATGTCGATTATGTATATCATTTCAATAGGGCCGAAGCGAGTAGCTTTAACAATCCGCTGTCTATTGGTTTTGATATTGAAACAGGGGGACATGTTTTTCAAGTGCATTTCTCAAATTCGCAGCAAATGAACGATGCCGGCTTTATCAATGCCAATGGAGATTGGTCTGAAGGAGATATCTTTTTTGGATTCAATCTTTCAAGAGTCTTTTAAAATTGAATCTTATAAAAAATAAGTTTTTATGAATTATATTCTATACGACGGAGCGGTAAGAGAGCGAATGTTGCCTTTTACATACACAAAACCTGTATCTGAATTGAGAATAGGAATTTTAACCATTGCAGAGAAATGGGAAAAACACTTAGGAACGACCATTACAAACCTAACTGAAGGATATCTCGAAGAGAAATTTCCATTGGTTGAATTTCCGGAGAATATTTTTATAGATGCTTCTGTACTACCCAATGAAAAATTGGTTGAAGCAATTTCAGCTTTGTCACACAATGAATTGTTAGTGCAAAACGGATTTATCATAGCCTTTTTCGCAGATGACACGCAGGAGGTAACCGATTTTGAGAAGTATACCCCTATTGCATTTGACGCAGATTTTTTGCAGTTAAGGAGCAAAACCGATTTGTTTGCTTTAAATGCTCAAGCTCTTGAAGCTGATTTTAAGTTGCTTACCAAAGGAAGGAAAAGTCAGGAAATTGGGGCATCGAACCAAATTATTGCACCTGAAAATATTTTTATTGAAGAAGGAGCTGTTGTAGAATTTGCAATGCTTAATGCGCGTACGGGGCCCATTTATATAGGAAAAGATACTTTAGTTATGGAGGGAAGTATGATTCGTGGACCATTTGCATTGGGCGATAATTCTGTTTTAAAAATGGGAACCAAAATATATGGAGCTACAACCATTGGACCGAAATGCACCGTTGGAGGTGAGGTTAAGAACTCCGTGTTTTTTGGCAATTCGAATAAAAGTCATGAAGGCTATCTCGGAAATTCAGTGATAGGAGAGTGGTGTAATTTTGGAGCAGACACGAATTGTTCCAATATGAAAAATACACATAGTAAAATTAAAATGTGGGAATACGAATTAGAAGCTTATGCCGATACAGGAATGCAATTTTGTGGCCTATTTTTAGGAGATCATTGTAAAACAGGAATCAATACCATGCTGAATACGGGTACTGTAATTGGAATGAGTTGCCATATTTTTGGAGCTGGCTTCCCCAATAAGTTCGTTCCCTCGTTTAGTTGGGGCTCAGGAACCAATCAAAACACCTATACATTGGAGAATGCAAAGGATACAGCACGGCGTATGTATGCTTTAAAAAGCGAAATGTTTTCTGGCGTTGAAGAACGTATATTTGATGTTGTATTTGAGTTTTCTGAACGTTATAGAAAATAGGAATTGAATAGCCAATACACAATAAAAGTAAATGATTATTTAAAATTCTGACAAATAAAAAACCTGCTTATTTTTTGTAAGCAGGTTTTTTTATAAATGTTTAATAGGTTTATTTCTAACCTTGTTTTTTAGGATCTAAAACTTCTCCTTTAATACGAACTACTTTCTTAGGCTCAGAAGCATTCGATGTTATGGTCACCGTTTTTGAAAAGCGTCCAATTCTGTTTGTAGCATATTTAACTTTGATAGTACCTTTTTCTCCTGGCATTACAGGTTCCTCAGGTTTTGTTGGTACCGTACATCCGCAACTTCCTTTTACATTGGTTATAATAAGGGGACTTCCTCCAGTGTTGGTAAAAACAAATTCGCGATTTCCATCCGCATTTTGTTCTATTTTTCCGTAATCGATTACTTCTTCAACAAATTTAAAAGCCGGTGCATTTGCGTCAAAGTTTTCAGAAGGGGTAGATGTTTGTGCTTGTATTAACAATCCGTTTAATAAAAGTACAAAGGCAAAAATTGTATTTTTCATAATATCATTTGATTTAAGTAATCAAAAATAAACATAAATTAATAATTATGCACTTCATTGATTGTTAGATTTTCGTTAAAAACGTTTTTTTTTGCTGTTGACAAGAGATTTTATAAACCTAAAGTATTTTCTAGAACATTAGTTTATTATTTTGCCTTCAAAAAAAAGGGTATTAATTTTTAGTTGCCTGAGAGATTCGTACTTTTGCGCACAACGGAATTCTTTGCATAGATAGCTTGCATTTGCAGTCATTCAGTAGAGAATCCTTCGAATTAAAAAAATAAACGCATTACAATGATCCCGAACAAATACAACCCAGAAAACGTAGAAGACAAATGGTATAGCTATTGGATGGAACATGGATATTTTCATTCCACGCCAAACGAAAAAGAAGCCTATACAATTGTTATTCCACCACCAAATGTAACTGGGGTGTTGCATATGGGACATATGTTGAATAATACCATTCAAGATGTGCTCATTCGAAGAGCAAGGTTGAAGGGGTACAATGCGTGTTGGGTGCCTGGTACCGATCATGCTTCGATTGCAACTGAGGCCAAAGTGGTTGCCAAATTAAAGTCGGAAGGAATTGAAAAAGACGATTTAACACGAGACGAATTTTTAAAACATGCTTGGGATTGGACCGACAAGCACGGTGGTATTATTCTAGAACAACTTAAAAAACTTGGCGCTTCTTGTGATTGGGAACGTACAGCGTTTACCATGGACACAGGTCTTAGTGAGGCGGTTTCCAAGGTGTTTGTAGATCTTTTTGCGAAAGGATTGATCTATAGAGGCTATCGTATGGTGAACTGGGATCCAGAGGCCAAAACAACCCTTTCAGATGAAGAGGTTGAGTTTGTAGAAAAACAAGGAAATTTATATCATATAAAATATCAGATAGAAGGAACTGATGAAACGATTACCGTAGCAACAACGCGTCCTGAAACTTTATTAGGAGATACAGCTATTTGTATCAATCCAACAGATGCACGTTTTTCACATTTAAAAGGGAAAAATGTATTCGTACCAATTGCGAATAGAGTAATTCCTGTTATTGAAGATGAATATGTAGATGTGGAGTTTGGAACTGGCTGTTTGAAAATTACACCAGCACACGATCAGAATGATAAACTTATTGGAGAAAAACATAAGTTGGAAGTAATTGATATTTTGAACGATGATGCGACGCTCAATTCATTAGGCTTGCATTATGAAGGAAAAGATCGTTTTGTAGTTCGTAAGGAAATTACCAAGGAACTCGAAGAACTTGGTGCTTTGGAAAAAGTAGAAACGCATATGCATAAGGTGGGCGTTTCCGAAAGAACCAAAGCTGTAATAGAACCTAAAATCTCTGTGCAGTGGTTCCTAAAAATGGAAGAAATTGTAAAACCAGCACTCGATGCCGTATTAAAAGATGAAGAAATAAAGTTCTTTCCAAAACATTACAACAACACCTATAAATATTGGTTAGAGAACATTCGCGATTGGAATATCTCTCGTCAGTTATGGTGGGGACATCAAATACCTGCGTACTACTACGGTGATGGAATGGACGATTATGTTGTTGCCGAGACAATTGAAGAAGCGCTTGAAAAAGCAAAAGCGAAAACTCAAAATTCAGCACTTACAACTCAAAATTTAAGACAAGATCCAGATGCACTTGATACATGGTTTTCTTCATGGTTGTGGCCAATTTCTTTATTTGATGGAATCAAAAATCCGGATAATGAAGAATTCAAATACTATTATCCTACAAACGATTTGGTAACAGGGCCAGATATTATTTTCTTTTGGGTAGCACGTATGATATTTGCAGGATACGAGTTTACAGATGCAAAGCCTTTTGAAAACGTATATTTTACTGGAATTGTTAGAGATTCGAAACGAAGAAAAATGTCGAAATCTTTAGGGAATTCACCAGACCCTATTGAATTGATGCAAAAATACGGAGCAGATGGGGTACGTACAGGATTGTTGTTGAGTGCAGCTGCAGGTAATGATTTGTTATTTGAAGAAGAGCTCTGTGCGCAAGGGAGAAACTTCTCTAGTAAAATATGGAATGCTTTCCGTTTGGTTCAAGGATGGGAAATTTCCGAAACTTTAGAACAGCCGGAGTCTTCAATTGTAGCTATTTCATGGTATACTGCCAAATTTCAGAAAGCACTGGCAGAAATAGAAAAATCATTTGAACAATACAGAATAAGTGAAGCGTTGATGACCATTTATAAGTTGATTTATGACGATTTTTCGTCGTGGTTCTTAGAAATGATAAAACCAGCATACCAACAACCAATCGACGCAGCAACGTTTAAAGCGGCCATTGCTTGTTTGGAAGACAATTTAAAATTGTTGCATCCATTTATGCCATTTTTGACCGAAGAAATTTGGCAACATATTGAAAACAGGACTCCTGACGAGGCCTTGATTGTTGCCAAATACCCTGAAATGATTCCTTTTGATGAGAAGATTATTGCTGATTTTGAATTTGCGGCAGACGTTATTTCTGGAATCCGAAAGGTGAGAAAGGATAAAAATATTGCCTTTAAAGATGCAATTGAACTGTCTTTGCTGGATAATGAAAAGAAAAGTAGCACATTTAATTCGCTTATAGAAAAATTAGGAAATACCTCAGAAATTCAATCAGTTGGGGAGCCAGTTGAAGGTGCTCTGAGTTTTAGAATCAAATCTAATGAGTATTTTATTCCAGTAGCCGGAACTATCGATGTAGAAGCTGAGTCTTCTAAATTAAAGGAAGAATTGAAATATACGGAAGGCTTCTTGAAATCTGTTCAAAAGAAATTGTCTAATGAACGCTTTGTGAACAATGCACCTGAACAGGTAATTGCAAATGAACGTAAGAAAGAAGCAGATGCATTGGCAAAAATAGAAACTTTGAAAGCGAGTTTGAAAAATTTATAATTTTCATTAGTCGTTGACTGTTGGTATATACCCACTAACAACCAAAAACAAAAACCGCGAAAAATGGAAGCATTCAATACATTTTCAGAAGTAATACAAACAAGTATTGCTGCTGACGATTTTGTAAAAATTACATTGAGTAAACCGATTCGGAAAAATGAAGGTTTACGTAATATTTATGTGCGTTTAGTTCAGATTCAGGATGCAATAAAATTTTCTTTCACCTACCATTACAAGACCAACGATCAAGTAAAAAACGATTCAATTGCAGAAGGGATTGAAGTTTTACAAGAGTTTCTAATGACTGACTTTAGAACAGCGGTGGTGTTTACCTTGTCAAAAGATATACATGTTTTTGTTTCTAAAAAGAAGTTAGTTTCTTACAATGAAATGCATCCCAGTTTTTCTAATAAACCTCCAATTACCCACGATCAACCCAAACAAAAAAGAGCAGAACTTGGAACGTATTTGCACTATTTAGGTGTAACCGACAAAGAAAATAATGTGATACCAAAGATGGCGGATAAATTTCGTCAAATCAATAAGTATTTGGAAATCATGGAAAGCTTGATTGCCAATGCCAAATTACCGAAGCAGATTCAAATTGTAGATATGGGGTCGGGTAAAGGTTATCTTACATTTGCTTTGTATGATTATTTGGTAGTCCAAAGGAAAATGGATGTAACCGTTACGGGCATTGAATTGCGAAAAGAGTTGGTTGATTATTGCAATGGTATTGCAGACAAATGTGCTTTTGAAAACCTACACTTTGAATGCAAACCTATTGAAGCCTATGAGAATAAAAAGATTGACATTCTTATCGCATTACACGCCTGTGATACGGCAACCGACGACGCCATTACCAAGGGAATTGTAGCCAAAGCAGGATTGATTGTCTGTGCGCCTTGTTGTCATAAACAAATTCGACAGCAATTAAAAGGTAAAGAACAAGAAGATCCAATTTTAAAATACGGCATATTTAAGGAGCGTCAATTCGAAATGGTTACAGATACCATTCGTGCACTTATTTTAGAGAAGAAAAAATATCAAACCAAGATATTTGAATTTGTATCTAATGAACATACACGCAAAAATGTACTATTAGTGGCTACAAAATCTTCAAAAGAGGCGGATCTCAAGGTGTTAGACCAAAAAATAAATGCGCTTAAATCAACTTACGGAATAGAACAGCATTATTTGGAAAGTACCGTAAAATTTTGATTTTGTAATTAAATCTTATCCAGACATTGATGGCAACGAAAAAAAACAATTTCAATATTGTATTGGTACATCCTCAAATACCTAATAACACAGGGAATATTGGTAGGTTGTGCGTTGGTAGCTTGAGTACTTTACATCTAGTAAAACCTTTGGGGTTTGAAATTACAGATACCAGAGTAAAACGTGCGGGCCTAGATTATTGGTCGGATTTGAATTTGAAATATCATGAAAGTTTTGAAGATTTGATGGCACTCATTCCAGATGTATCACGCGTCTTTTTCTTTACAACACGCGCCGATAACACCTATTATGATATTAATTTTCAGGAAGGAGATTGGTTGGTTTATGGACGAGAAGCTGATGGCTTACCAGATGCTATTGTTGAGCAATACAAAGAACAATGTGTAAAAATTCCATTTCCTGGAACAGTGCGTAGTTTTAACCTTGCCAATGCTGTCGCTATGGCATTAGGTGAAGGATTGAGGCAACTTGCTTGAAAGTTTACCAACTTACCAGTTCTGGGAATACATATACCAATACCATACAAAGTACTTGCAAGGCAATAAACGGGATGACGCCTTTGTAGATATCTTTAGTTGAAATTTCTGGTGGTGCAACCCCTTTTAAAAAGAATATTGAAAATCCAAATGGAGGTGTTAAAAATGAAGTTTGAAGATTCATGCTAATGATGATAGCAAACCATACCAAGTCAACATCTAAAGCAATTGCCGCTGGCACTAGTAAAGGGATGATGATAAAAATGATTTCAAAAAAATCGATAAAGAATCCGAGTATAAATACGAATAGACTTGAAAATAAAATCAATCCTATTTTTCCTCCAGGAAGGTTTAATAAAAATTCTTCTAGTAGTAAATCTCCGTTATAAGCTCTAAATACTAATGCAAAAACAGTAGAGCCAATCAATAAGAATAGCACCATAGAAACGGTAGTCACCGTTTTGTCAGCACTTTCATAAAGCTCTTTTTTACAAATTCTCCCTTTTAACTTGGCTAGCACATATGCACCCATAGCACCAACAGCACCTGCTTCTGAAACGGTTGCAACTCCGGTAAAAATACTTCCTAGAACTAATACAATAAGTAGGAGAGGGGGAACACTAGATTTGATTACTTCCCATAAAATTTCCTTTTTTGTAGTGGTGATATTCTCTTCGATTTTCAAGGGTAAATCGCTAGGTTGTAACTTGCCTAGAACAAAAGTATAAACTAAGTAAAGCAGGGTTAGTAGTATACCTGGAAACATTGCCCCTTTAAAAAGGTCTCCTACGGAAATCCCCATTTGATCTGCTAAAACAATCAAAACAATACTAGGTGGGATAATTTGTCCTAAAGTACCCGAGGCCACAATGACTCCGGTGGCATATTTCTTCGAATAGCCTTGTTCTAACATGAGCGGTAAAGAAATAACGCCCATCGTTATGACCGAAGCCGCAACAATACTGGTAGATGCCGCTAGTAAGGCGCCAACTATAATAACGGTAGCGCCTAGGCCACCTTTGAGTGATCCAAATAGTTTTCCTATGTTTGAAAGCATATCTTTGGCGAGCCCAGATTTGTCCAAAATATTCCCCATAAAAATAAAGTAGGGAATGGCCAATAGAATATTGTTTGACATAATGCCAAAAATTCTGCTAGGAATTAATTTTAATAGGGAAAATGAAAAATAATCGAGTGCTACACCAACGAAAAAAAACAATAAAGAACAACCTCCAAGTGTAAACGCAACTGGATAGCCTCTAAAAATAATTGCGAAGGTTACAACAAACATTAAAATAGCGATGGCTTCAGGTAGCATTTTTTTTGTTTTTTATAGCGTTTATAACATAGCCTATGGCATTTGCTCCTAAAAACACAAAAGCTAAAGGAATAAAGAATTTTATTAAATATCTTGGCAATCCGTTAGGCTCTGATGATTGCTCCAAAATGGCATAAGAATTTTCAAAATATAAAAAAGATAAGTATCCTAATACCGAACAAAATGGAATTAACAGAAAAAGCGTTCCTAAAAGATTGAAGCGTTTTTTCTTTGTTTTAGAAAATTTTGTATAAAAAACATCAACTCGTATGTGTTTGTTTTGTTGAAAAACGAGCGAAGCACCTATTAAAAATACGATACTGAACAAATACCATTGCAGTTCAATAAATGCATTTGAACTTAAGTTGTAATGCAGGTACCTTCCAATATAGCGCAATAGTGCATTTGCAAAACCAATACAAGTTATTACAATAATTAGAAGACGGGTTGCTATTTTAATATAGTAATTAATCCGTTTCATAGTACTGAATTCCTGTTGTGGCGAAATTTATATAATGCAATGCATTTGCCTTGCTCCAAGCATTGGAAGTTTCTTTAAACTTTTTTATGGAAGTGTAAATTGTATTAAATTCTGGGTCTTTGCAGTACTCCTTAATCAACAGGTCCGTTTGTTTTTTTGCTTCTGCTAAAATTTCATTTGGAAAATGTCTGAGTTCTACACCTTGATCAATCAGTCTTTTTAAAGCCGCAGGGTTTTCTTTGTCATAGCGTGCTGCAAATAAAAGGTTTGCATTTTTAGCTGCCATTGCAATGATTTCTTGCGCGTTAGTAGACAAAGTCATCCATCGTTCTAAATTGATGTACAGCGCAATGGTAGCACCTGGTTCTTGCCATCCCGGAGCATAGTAATACTTGGCTACGTTTTGAAAACCAAACTTTTCGTCGTCATAGGGGCCTACAAACTCGGCTCCGTCTATAGAGCCTTGTTCCAGTGCGCTATAGATTTCTCCGCCACCAATCATCTGTACAGTGGCTCCCATTTTGTCATAAACCTTACCACCTAAGCCAGAAATACGTACTCTTAAGCCTTGTAAATCTTCTAAACTAGTAATCTCATTACGGAACCAGCCCCCCATTTGAGTGGTTGTGTTTCCGATTGGAAAATACATGATGTTGTATTTTTTGTATAAGTTTTGAATTAATTCCAGACCTCCTGCTTCATAGAGCCATGCATTTTTTTGTTGACAGGTAAGTCCAAAAGGAAGTCCTGTGTCAAGAACAAAGGCATTGTTCTTTCCCATATAATAGTTTCCAGCTGTTACACCCATTTCAATACTTCCTTGGCTAACGGCATCGAATACTTCAAGTGCAGGTACCATTTCCCCTGGTTGGTAACATTTGATGGTAAGTTCTTTATTGGTAGTAGCTGTTACTTGTGTTGAAAATCCTTCTATTCGGTCCCAAAAAGAATTGAGTGACTTTGGGAAGGAAGACGCTAAATTCCAACGTTGTTTTCTAATCGATTTAGTTGTATTGTTTGCTGTGTTGTGCTCTCCACATGCTATGATTGCAAAGGAAATAATGAGATATAAGATGTGCTTCAAAAGTATATTGATTTAGTTTACATATGTTAAGTTCAAAGTTATGTAAAAAAACAGAGAATTACATCAGAATTATAAAACTATTAGTTGTGTGTACATATTTTAGAAGCGAGAACCGTTTAAGTTAATCGAAAGCAAAAAAAAAACGGAAAGTAATAATACCTTCCGTTTTCTATATAAAATTATTTAGGTTTTATCTTATAATTGTTTGTTTCCTATCTGGACCCACAGAAACGATACTGATTCTAATTCCAGTTTCTTTTTCAATAAAAGCTATGTATTCAGATAGTTCTTTCGGAAATTCCGCTTCAGAAGTTATTTCTGTGATGTCTTCAGCCCATCCTTTGAGCTCTGTATAAATAGGAGTTACATTTTCTGGTTCAACATTGTAAGGGAAATGTGAAATTGTCTCACCTTTGTATTTATAAGCAGTACAAACTTTCAACGTTTCAAATCCAGACAATACATCGCCTTTCATCATATTAAGTTGGGTCACTCCGTTTACCTGACATGCATACTTCAAGGCAACTAAATCTAACCAACCACAACGACGTGCTCTTCCAGTGGTAGCTCCAAATTCATGTCCTACTTTGGCCATTCTAGCGCCATCTTCATCGAACAATTCGGTTGGGAATGGTCCAGAGCCAACACGTGTAGTATAGGCTTTAAAAATACCGTATACTTCACCAATTGTATTAGGCGCAATACCCAATCCAGTACAAGCACCAGCGGCAGTTGTATTTGAAGATGTTACAAACGGATAGGTGCCAAAATCAACATCTAATAAGGAACCTTGGGCACCTTCAGCCAAAATGGTTTTATTAGCTTGCATTGCTTGGTATAAATATTCTTCGCTGTCAATAAAGGTCATTTCTTTTAAACGAGCAACCGCTACATAGAATTCTTCTTTCAAAGCCTCCAAGTCGTAGTCCAATTCAATATCGAAAAACGAAAGCATTTTTAAATGCTTGTCAGTCAATACTTGGAATATTTCTTTCCAGTTGTCCATTTCTAAATCACCAATACGCATTCCGTTTCGTCCGGTTTTGTCCATATATGTTGGACCAATACCCTTTAATGTAGAACCAATTTTAGCTTTTCCTTTAGAAGTTTCAGATGCAGCATCTAGCAATCGGTGCGTAGGTAAAATTAAATGTGCTTTTCTTGACAATAAGATTTTTGCATTTAAGTCTAAATTAAACTTGTCTAAGTTTTCTAACTCTTTTTTAAATATTACAGGATCGATAACAACCCCATTTCCAACAATGTTTAAGGCGTCATCGTGAAAGATTCCTGAAGGGATGGTATGCAAAACATGCTTGTGTCCATCAAATATTAACGTGTGTCCTGCGTTAGGTCCTCCTTGAAAACGAGAAATTAAATTGTAATCCTTTGTCAGTACGTCAACAATTTTTCCTTTTCCTTCATCTCCCCATTGTAAGCCTAATAATAAATCTACAGCCATTATTTAAAAATTAATTAGTGTTATATTTTATTGTTTTTTTCTTCCGTAAAAGTAAAGTGAATGTTCTTGTATTTCTATATCGAAAAACTCTTCAATAGATTTTTTGATATTTTGAATTCTAGGGTCACAAAACTCAATCACCTCACCGTTGTCGAGAATCACATGGTCGTGTTGTTTGTTGAAAAAACTTTTTTCGTAATGAGACTGATGTTGCCCAAACTGATGTTTTCTAACCAAACCGCTACTCAAT
Source organism: uncultured Flavobacteriaceae bacterium (assembly GCA_943789365.1). GTDB lineage: Bacteria > Bacteroidota > Bacteroidia > Flavobacteriales > Flavobacteriaceae > Flavicella. The sequence goes on from CALSTV010000001.1 coordinate 3,473,029, forward strand.
AATAATTCGATGGTGTTGTATAAAGTTGCGCGACTTACACGGTAATTTTTGTTTTTCATAGAGATATAAAGCGATTCTATATCGAAATGATCCTCTAAGTCATAAATTTCATGAAGAATCGCAAAGCGTTCAGGGGTCTTTCTGTGATTGTTTTTTTCCAAAAACTTCACAAAAACATTTTTGACTGTTTCCTGATTTTTATCCTTTAAATCCATTTATAAACTATTTTAAAATAGCAAAACGCAAATTTAACTTTATTTTTGATTTGAGCGATTGATTTTGGTATTTATTTAATGCTTTATTGTGAATTTGATTCGATGGGATGTTTTTCTTGGGCAAAAGTTCAGTAACTCTTGTTTATGACCAATTGGTTTTCATAGGCTAAGATGCTCTTTTTAAGCAGTACATTCATAGAGTAATAGTAATAAACATCCTTGTTTAATCGGCTCTTGTGACCTTATTGATACCATCAATTTTCATGATATTATCTATTAGTTTTCTAAGTTGTGTTTTGTTTTTTACATCAATCGTTATTTTTCCTTGGAAGACAGAACCTCTGGTGACAGAATTGATATTGTAGATATTCATATTTGCATTTCCAGAAATGATTCTTGTCAATTCATTTAAAATCCCTGTTTTATCTTCACCACTCATTTTTAATGTCACCTTAAAGTTTCGTTTGGATGAATCGATCCATTTTGCAAAAAGCACTCTGTATGCGTAATTCGATTGCATACTAATGGCATTTGGACAATCGGATTTATGTACTTTAATTCCATCATTAATGGTTATAAAGCCAAAAACAGAATCTCCGGAAATAGGATTACAGCATTTTGACAAGGTATATTCTAATTTCTCTTCATCTTTTCCAAATACGAGAAGATCGAAATTATTTGTCAATTCTTCGGATTCTTCTTTTATCTTTTTAGAATTGCTACGTTGAATTTTGTTCTTGAAGAAATTGTAAATGGAATTGCTTCTCTGATTGGCATAGTTTTTCAACTGTGAGTTTTCAATTGAGGATATACCAACTCTATAAAAAAGATCAAAACTTGTCTTTAATTTAAAAAAGCGTACCAAGTCATTGACGGTCTTTTCATTAAAATTAATTTTTAACTGTTTTAATTTTCTCGCAAGCAATACTTTACCTTCTTCGGCAATTCCTTTTTCTTCTTCTTTAAGTGCAGCTCTAATACGTGCTTTAGCTCTTGCTGTTACTACAAATTCTAACCAACGTTGATTTGGTTTTTTTATGTTTGTAGTCATGATTTCCACTTGGTCACCACTGCCTAATACGGTATCTAAAGGTGTGAGTTTACCATTGACAATAGCGCCTCTACATCGCAATCCAATATCGGTATGTATGGCAAAAGCAAAATCTAAAGCAGAGGCACCTTTCGGAAGTGTTTTTAGCTCTCCTTTTGGTGTAAATACAAAGATTTCCTCAGCGTATAGATTGAGTTTAAAGTCTTCAACAAAATCGACTGCATTAATACTTTTGTTTTCCAATGTATCTTTAAGTCGGTCGAGCCATGTTTCTAAGCCTCTTTCATTTTGTGTTCCTTGTTTGTATTTAAAGTGAGCCGCATAGCCTTTTTCAGCAATTTCGTCCATACGTTCCGAACGTATTTGTACTTCCACCCATTTCCCTTCTGGTCCCATTACCGTAATGTGCAACGATTCATAACCTGTTGTTTTAGGGTTTGTTATCCAATCGCGTAATCGCAACGGGTTAGGATTGAATTGTTCCGTTACAATTGAATAGATTTTCCAAGCATCGAACTTCTCTTTCGATTCTTCTGATTTGTAAATTATTCGGATGGCAAATTTATCATATACTTCATCAAAGCTCACATTTTGAGCTTTCATTTTTCTACGAATAGAATATATTGATTTTGTACGTCCTTTAATTTTATATTTAAAACCTTCGGCAGACAATGATTTTTTTATACGATTTGAAAAGCGTTTAATATAGGCGTCTTGTTCTTCTTTACTTTGAGTAATCTTACCCAATATATCGTTAAATACTTCAGGTTCTGTGTATTTTAACCCTAAATCTTCGAGCTCTGTTTTGATGTTGTATAGCCCTAATCGATGTGCCAATGGGGCATATATATACAAGGTCTCCGAAGATATTTTTATTTGCTTATGAGTAGGCATGGAAGCCATTGTTTGCATGTTGTGCAAACGGTCTGCAATTTTTATCAAAATTACCCGGACATCCTCATTGAGTGTAAGCAGCATTTTTCTAAAGTTTTCTGCTTGGATGGATGCGTCTTGTACCTGATCTAGTTTTGAAATCTTTGTGAGTCCACTAACGACCTTGGCAATGGTTTCACCAAAAAGACGTTCCATATCATCAACAGTATATTCAGTGTCTTCTACAACGTCATGTAAGAGCGCTGCGGCAATCGAAGTAGCTCCTAAGCCAATTTCATAGGCAACTATCTTTGCTACGGCAATTGGATGGTAAATATAGGGCTCTCCCGATTTCCTTCTCTGGTCTTTATGAGCATCTAACGCAAGGTCAAATGCCTTACGAATTAAGCGCTTGTCTTTTGCGGATAATGTTTGGTAAGTCCCTTTAAGTAAATCTTTATATTTATTCGCAATATCTTTATTTTCTTCTTCTATCGTTGCAGTATACGTCATAAATGAAAGGTACTATTTTTTGTTTAAAACCGATGCTATTTTCGCAAATTATTGATGCGTTGTTTTAAGGTAGGATGGGAGTAATACATAAACACAGTCGCTTTATGTGGTGTTAAATTACTCAAACTATTCTTAGACAGTTTTTTAAGTGAAGTTATCAATGCTTCAGGGTTGCTAGTCGTTTTGGCATAATTATCTGCCTGATATTCAAATTTCCGAGATACACTGTGCATAACTAAACCTGTAAACTCAGAAATAGGACTGTATAAAATACTAAAAACAATGAGCCCAATATGAAAACTAGGGATGTCGATTTTTAAGGATGCCGCCAATATTGGGTTTGCTATTAGAAGAGATAATATATACAGTGTGCAACCTGTAAGTAGGGTAGTAATGAAAAAATTATACAAGATGTGTTTTTTCTTAAAATGACCTACCTCATGCGCAAATACAGCTACAATTTCTTCAGTATTCAAGTCATTTAGTAGGGTGTCGTATAAAACAATTCGCTTTTTAGGTCCCAAACCAGAAAAATAAGCATTCGCCTTGGTAGATCTTTTTGAGCCATCTATGACAAAAATATTGTCGAGTTGAAAACCATTTTCCGTTGAATATTTTTCCAATGCAGTTTTTAGTTCGCCAGCTTCCAGTAATGTTTGCTTGTTGAATAAGGGCACAATTAAACTTGTGTAAAACAAATTCATTACTACTGAAAACAAAGCGATTAACAACCAAGTATACATCCAAAATGAGCTGCCAGTTTGTTGGTAGAAATAGGTAATCAAGGCCAAAATCCCTCCACCCAAAATCACTGTCAATAATCCCGATTTTATAAGGTCTGTAAAAAATAATGTTTTGGTCATTTTATTGAATCCAAACTTTTCTTCTATGACAAATGTTTTGTAATAAGAAAAAGGACTTGTGAGAAGGGAGCTACCTATAATCAATATGCCCACAAAGTAAAGAGTTTGTAGAATTTCATTCGATGTCCATTCACGCACATAGGCATCAAGTAGCGCAAAACCATTTAAAAAGAAAAACAACACGGTAACTACAATCGAAAAACTTGAGCTTAGGACAGAGAGTTTATAATTGGTCTTTTTGTAAGCTTGAGATTTTAAGTAATCTTTTTCTTCATAGACATCATTTAGTTCTTCTGGAAACGCATCGTTAAAGTGTTGGGCATTCAAAAAAGAAAGAACTTGATCTTTTAGAAAATTAACACAAAGAATGGTAATGATGATATAGAATAAGTATTGTGGAGTCATTCCGATAACTAGTTATTATTAAAAGTAAATATATAAAGTTGTTTATAATTTCAAAAGTTTTCGATAAAAAGAAATAGTCTATCTTGTTTGGTAAAAAAGTATTCAGGTCTATGAGAATTATTGGTTTAGTTTTGCAGTCGCTCATTATTAATTTAATTTTTTTGATTGATTTATTTTACTTTTAAATTCTTTGTGAAAAAATTAAGTTTACATTTTTAATAATTTAGATGCTTTTTTGAGGTAGTGTTGATAGAAAGCGTGTAGTTTTTGTAGCATCTAATCATTATTAGTTTTATGTAACAAGGATTCGTTTGAACACACATATATATTAACTTAATACAACTAAAATTAAAAATTATGGAAAATGGAGATGTAATTGTTTTGCGTGGGAAAAAATGGCCCAACGCTTTTTTAAGAATTGACGGTAAGGATATAACAAAGCCATATGGTCCTGGTGGCGGTACCGTAAATTGTCAATATTTTAATATTCCATCGGAGGGTGAGGGTTGGAGAAATTCTGTTGGCACACATGAAAAACTAATTGTGCATCAGTTAGATTCTTCTCAGCCGCTATTTTCTTTTGAATCAAACCAATTTAGAAAGCGGTATTTGAGGATGGTAGGAGCCGACAACGCAATAGTAAACCTTCAATATCACAATACTGCTCCAGAAAATAATAAAGGGTGCTATGAGATTTTTAAACTAATTTCAAATGATGAGAACGATTTCTATTTGGAATCCTATGCTTTTCCAGGGGTTTATCTTTGCTTTTCTGCAGACCAAGTAGTAGCACCTAATTCAAAAGGGTCGGGTTTAATTTATTCAAATAATGCGAAAACCTCAGGTACTGTGTTAAATTACTTTGACATGGATCCAGTACCATCAGGTGATGTAGATTTTAATTTTTCTAATTTAAATGGAAAACAATCTTCATATAATAATGGAGGATACACGTTTAGTTCTGATGGGTTATTCAATAAATTTGGCCCTTATCCTGGCGCTTATAATGATGTTACAGGTGTAACTGCGGCAACTACAAGTGCAACCACATATAGCCTTACAAGAACTGACGGATCAACGTTTTCAATTTCCTCAATATTGGCAACAGCTATGAATCTGAGTCTGAGTTCATTCACAATAACTTTTAGAGGTACCACATTGGCAGGTTCTCCTGTTATACATACAATAACGATACCAACCAAGACAGTTAATGTAAACTACGACCAGTATGATTTTCCGAGTAGTTTTTCTCACCTTACTAAACTTTCATGGAATACGGGTAAAGCGGCTTTTGCACGAATTATGGTGTCGAGTTGAAAGGATAGGTGGATTTTAACTGAATTTTATATAATTCCGAGAGAAGTGGTTCTTTCGGATTTATTTTTATGTAGACTTCGAACTGATTTAATTTTAGTGAGAATATAGAGTTTTATATGTACCCCAATTAACATGTATACTAATAACTAATTTTTTATGAGAAATTGCGTTGTCGTGTAGCCTCAAATATTAAAATAGAAGCTGCAACAGACACATTCATAGAGTCTATTTTTCCAAGCATTGGAATAATGATTTTTTTCGAAGCGCGTTCAAGCCAAGCATCCGACAAGCCGGTGGATTCCGTACCAACCACTATGGCAGTAGGTCTGGTGAAATCTTGGTTTTGATAAGGAGCAGAGTCACTTTTTAAAGCCGCTGCATAAGAAGTGATTTGGTGTTTCTCTAAATAATCTAGTATTTCGTCTGTAGTACCGGTGGCAATTTGTGTAGTAAACAAACAACCAACACTACTACGAATGATATTAGGATTGTAAATGTCCGTTTTTGGATTGGCAATGAATACGGCATCGATATTTGCAGCATCTGCTGTTCTCAATAAAGCACCAATATTCCCTGGTTTTTCAGGAGCTTCAGCAATCAATAGTAAGGGATGATCTCTTTTAAAAACAACATCTTCTAATCGGTGTGTTTTCGCAGAAACAACAGCTACTATACCTTCAGTAGTTTCGCGATAGGCAATCTTTGCATACACTTCTTTAGTAACAGAAATAAATTCAATAGCATATTGGCTCTCATTTTCAATGGTTAGCACTTCCTCGGCATTACAAATATCCGAACAATACACAATTTTTGAAGGAACAAATCGACCTGCCAAAGCCAATTCAATTTCTCTAAAACCTTCTAATAAGAACAAACCAGATTTCTTACGGTTCCTAGATTTTTCTTTTAGCAATACTAATTCCTTAATAAAAGGGTTTTGTGGACTTGTAATCTGTTTGTGCATTCGAGCGGTCTTTTATGCAAAAATACATATTTTAACGATGTCAATTTTTATTTATAGCTACTTTCCAATCTAAATAACTATTCATAGTTGAGTAAAAGATTCACCATATAATTATAGCTTTGAATACCTTCTTTTTGATTGTTTGCTTTTAAGTAGTTATTATAGCTAGATTTAAATAATGGTTCTAAGGGGTTTTCATAGGATTGCCAAAAGGCATGTGAAGCCTCTAAGTTTTTTAGGATTCCTTTATGGAGCTTGCTTTTTGTTTTTGCATAAGCAATAGGATCTCTTTTATGCAGTTCCGACAAAAGATATTTTAGTGCTGTGAGGTAACCTGCAAATTTAAAATAAGGATCGCTGTGTGCAGTGCTAGCCAAATATCCAATAAAATTGGCCTCGTTTTCGGCGGCATATCCCAATTGATGCGCCATTTCATGACAAATGGTAAAAGCATAGGTGCTCTTAGGTATCTTTGTGTTGATTTGCGCCTCTCCAGTAAATGGGTTTAGGTAGCCAGCAAACCCCATATAACTCAAAGGGACACTCAAAAGAGACCCTTTAACCGATGTCATTTTATAATCTAGGAATCGATGCTTTTTGCCTAGTTTCTTATAGCCATTTATGGCAATCTGATGCATTTCCTTTCTAGTGTGAGCGATCTCTAAAGGCAAACTATCATTAGCACTTAAATTACTGTGAATTGCATTGAGTTTATCAATAGTTTTATGGCTGAAGTCCATAAGTTTTTCAGTCGAATAGGTATTCGAATCTATTGCCAGTCTTGTGGCCAATGGAATTCTGTAGTAATTCAGTCCCCAATTTAGATAAAAGAAAAAATACAATACAGAAAGTGTGCCTCCGGCTGCAAACAAATAGGTGCTCATAGCATTAAATTTATCGCGAAAGATGATATAGATATACCGAATAAAAATCAGCATACAAACTCCGTAAAAAAGGTCGCCAATACTAAATGAAATCCATCCTGTAGAAACTCTGTTGAATCGAGATAGTAATGGATAAAATTGGTTCGAATAATAACGTTCAACAAAATTGGGAAATCTTGAAACAACCTGAATAAAAATAACTTGAAAGAGCAAGAAATAAGTCAAATACCTTGCATGTAATACATTATTCATAAGTGCGTTTCTGTTGTTCGGCAACGACTAAAATAGTACTTTATTTACGAAGTGACAAAAACGAACAACTAACAATTGAAATAGATGGTAATTAGAAAACCAAAACTTTAAGGATACTTTACTTATTAACAAATAGATACATTTATCAACATAATTATGTGCACAAATTAAAACCTAAATTAAATTCTACTCTTGAATTAATAGTTTAATTTTGTAGTTATGGAGCAAACAAATTTTGTAAAAGGCAAAAAAGTCGATAAAAGTAGAATTATCAACCTTGAAAAAGGAAAAATCCCACCCCAAGCTATAGATTTAGAAGAGGCTGTTTTGGGCGCTATGATGATTGACAAAAAGGGGATTGATGATGTGATTGATATTTTACATTCAGAGGCCTTTTACAAAGAAGCACATAAAGAAGTGTATGCCGCTATTTATACCTTGTTTCAAAATTCGGAACCTACAGATTTACTAACGGTATCCAACCAGTTGCGTAAAGATGGTAAGTTGGATATGGTAGGAGGTGATTTTTATTTGATTGGATTGACTCAGAAAGTTGCTTCTTCTGCACATATTGAATTTCACGCACGTATCATCATTCAAAAATACATTCAACGTCAACTTATTAGTATTTCAAGTGAAATAATTGAGCAGTCTTATGATGAAACCGCCGATGTTTTTGATTTGTTAGACGAAGCAGAATCAAAACTGTTTGAGGTAACCCAAGGAAACCTTAAAAAGAGTTCTGAAAGTGCAAAAGACCTTGTAAGACAGGCTGTTAATAAAATACAGGAAATTGGCAATCAAGAGGGAATGAGCGGTTTGGAAACTGGCTTTACCAAACTAGATGCTTTGACTTCTGGATGGCAACCTTCAGATTTGATTATTATTGCTGCACGTCCTGGTATGGGAAAAACAGCCTTTGTGATTTCTATGGCCAAGAATATGGCCATTGATTTTGGACATCCAGTTGCCTTGTTCTCCTTAGAGATGTCATCAGTCCAATTAATTACACGTATGATTTCTAGTGAAACAGGGTTGACGTCGGAAAAATTACGAAAAGGAAATTTAGAACCTCATGAATGGGAGCAGTTAAATGTAAAAGTAAAAAACTTGACAGATGCACCTATTTTTATAGATGATACTCCATCATTATCTATTTTCGATTTACGAGCAAAGGCTCGTAGGTTGGCTTCACAACACGGCATTAAAATTATTGTAATTGACTATTTGCAGTTGATGACCGCTGGTAGTGCAGCAGGAGGAAACCGTGAACAAGAAATCTCAATGATTTCCCGAAACTTAAAAGCATTAGCAAAAGAATTGAATATTCCAGTAATTGCACTTTCACAATTGTCGCGTGCCGTTGAAACACGTGGTGGTTCGAAAAGACCTTTGCTTTCCGATTTACGTGAATCTGGAGCCATAGAACAGGATGCTGATATTGTATCCTTTATTTTCCGTCCGGAATATTATGGAATTACTGAATGGGATGACGATGAACATTCACCATGTGAAGGACAAGGTGAGTTTATCGTAGCCAAACACCGTAATGGAGGTTTGGAAAATATACGACTTAAATTTACTGGACATTTGGCGAAATTCTCGGATTTAGAAGAAGGGTTTGGCAATGAGTTTCAGTCGAAAATGAACGACTTCAATCAAGAAATTTCTTCAGACAACTTCCCAAGTGCATCAGATGCCTTTGGCGACGCTGGAGATGATGGAATGCCATTTTAGACACCGAATTCGTCGAAATAGTTCACTTTTTCATTGGGGCATTTAAACACAGAGAAATTGTAGTGGTATCGACTAAAATTTTCAGTGATATTTAGTTTGCAACATCATTTAAAAGATGTACTTTTGTCAGCAAAATAATTAGAAATGGCGACAACTCAAGAATTAAAAGACTTTTCACAACAAGTAAGAAGAGATATATTAAGAATGGTACATGCAGTGAATTCTGGTCATCCAGGAGGCTCATTAGGATGTAATGAATTTCTTACTGTATTGTATCAAGAAATCATGGAATACACTTCAGATTCTTTTGATATGGACGGTAAAAATGAAGATGTATTCTTTTTGTCTAACGGACATATTTCTCCTGTTTTTTATAGCGTGTTGGCAAGAAGTGGTTATTTTTCAGTAAGTGAATTGGCTACTTTTAGAAAGTTAAATTCTCGTTTGCAAGGACACCCAACGACACATGAAGGTTTGGAAGGTGTGCGTATGGCTTCCGGTTCGTTAGGACAAGGAATGAGTGTGGCTTTAGGAGCTGCTCAGGCGAAGAAGCTTAACGGTGATTCTAAATTAGTGTATACTTTACACGGTGATGGAGAGTTACAAGAGGGTCAGAATTGGGAAGCTATTATGTATGCATCCGCTAAAAAAGTTGACAACCTAATTGCTACGGTTGACTTAAACTTTAAGCAAATTGATGGTACTACAGAAGAGGTACTTGCAATGGGAGACCTAAAAGCAAAGTTTGAAGCCTTTGGATGGATTATTTTGGAAGAGAAGAAAGGAAATGATATTGAAGCCATCATTGCTACTATCAAAAAAGCACAAGGTCTTACTGGAAACCAAAAACCAGTATGTATTTTGTTGTATACTGAAATGGGGAATGGAGTTGATTATATGATGCATACGCATGCATGGCATGGAAAAGCACCTAACGATGCTCAGTTAGAAGATGCTTTGACACAAAACCCTGAAACATTAGGAGATTACTAAAAACTTCCTAAACATATAAAAGTAAAGGCCATCTTATAAGACGGCCTTTTTTTGTGCATATAATAATGAAACAATTGATGTCAATAAACGATACGATCAATTTTATCTTTTTCTAAGGAATATTTAAGTACTTATGTGTTTGCAATGAGATTTTCCATTTTGGGTTTTTCATTACGTAATCGATGATTAAAGGTGTCATTTTTTCCTTTTTGCTCCATTCTGGCTGTAAGTACAATTCGCAATTTTTCCCAACTTTTGCGGCTTGTTGTTCTGCAAACAAAAAATCATTGCTATTGTGAACAATCATTTTTAACTCATCGGCAGCTTTATAGCATTCATCTATGGGTAATTTTGTCTTTTTCGGTGAAAGGCAAAACCAATCCCAATTCCCCGATAGGGCATAGGCACCTGAAGTTTCAATATGGGTGCGAAGTCCAGCGTTTTTGAGTAGGTCAGTAAGGTGATCTAACGACCACATAAGTGGCTCGCCGCCTGTAACAACCACAGTTTTAGCGTAGGATTTCGCATGGTCTACAATGGTACTTGTTAAAGTTGGAGGATGTAATTCAGCATTCCAGCTTTCCTTAACATCACACCAATGACAGCCTACATCACAACCTCCAATTCTAATGAAATAGGCAGCGGTTCCTGTATAACTACCTTCCCCTTGAATGGTATAGAATTCTTCCATTAAAGGGAGCATTTTTCCTGAAGCTATTAGTTCTTTGTTACTTACGTTACTCATATTTTCTATTTCAGACGGCAAAGATACTCAAAGGAAGTAGTTTAGCGTTTGTTTCATTCATTTATTTTAGATTCCTCTATTTTATCACTTTTTTTTAAAGAAATAAAACTACATTTATGGTCTGTTATACTTAAGTTAAAGAATGATGAATAAACAAATGAATTTTATCTCGGTAATGTTGCTTACACTACTGTTTTTAGTAGGATGTTCTTCAAAAGATAAATTTAGAGTAGCCAAAAACAATGTTGGTTATTTAAATTCTAAAACCACAGTTCAAGAAATTGATGCTTTGTTTGAAAATGACTCCGTAGTAAAACATTTAAGTGAAGGTGTTTTAGGCTACAAAGGGAGGTATGCCCAAGAAGATGACAAATACCTTATTTATTCGAAAGAGGGAGCGCATTTGATGACTTTAACGCCTAAAGAACCTTTGGATTCATTGTCTACTTTGCGTTATATCGATATTTACAGTACAGCCTATACGACAGAAAAAGGAATTGGATTGAATTCTACTTTTGAAGAAATTAATTTCCTTGAAAACATTGTAAAAACCGATGCAACTTTTACAAAAGTTATATTGTATTTAGATCAATTGAATGCTACATTTACCTTAGACAAAAAGGATGTGGGGATTACTAGTTTGACAACTAACGAGGTTCAATTGGAACAGATTCCTAATCTGGCGAAACCAACTTCGTTTGTCGTTTGGTTCGACTGATTTTTTAAGAGGCATAAAGACGATTTCGTGGAACTATTTATTTGAGAATAGTCATTTTTATAGAAATTTCCTTTCTAGGCCATTCGTCAGAATCGATAGGTGCAGCCGCAATTTTATCAATTACTTCAATGCCTTTGATGATTTCACCAAAAACGGTGTGTTCAAAATCGAGGTGAGACTGGCTTTTTCTAGCTTGGATAAAATAAAACTCAAAAGCGGATGATTTTTTTTCTGGGTTGTATTCCCAGTCTCTTGCCGCCGCGATAACACCTCTTTTATGCGGTCTTCTTTTTCGAAACTCGGCAGGGAGTAGGTAATTGTTCAGTTGTGTCCTAAATTCGGTGGTTACCTCACTGTCAGAATTACCACCTTGTACTATAAAATCAGGAACAATTCTATAGAAACATGTGGTGTCAAAATACTTATTTTTTACTAGATAGATAAAACTGGCTCTATGTAGAGGTGTGTCTTTATACAGTTTGATAGTAATCGTTCCTAAACGCGTGTGTAATTGTACTTTGTCTTCTTTGTTTTTTAAACCGTAATCTGAAAAAAAGGCAATCGCATTCTCTGTAGTAATGGTATCTTGAATATATCTTTTTTTCTTAGGTTTTATTTTCTTGACTTTTACAATCGTTTGTGCAGGTTTTACTTCTTTTGCCTTTTTTTGAGGAGTTTCACAACAAATGCACAGTACTAAAATACTCGAGGCAATAAGAAAAGAAAAAGCAAAACATGTAAATTGTCTCATAAATTATGCTTCCAAAGTTCCGTTGTATAGGCTTTTGATAATACCGTCCGAAAGTCCAATTTTAGGTACATAAATTTTTCTAGCCCCGCTCCATTTCATCGCCGATAGATATATTTTAGTTGCCGGAATAATTACATCGGCACGGTCTGGATTCAATCCTAGTTCACTAATACGATCATCGTAAGACATGTTCTTTAAGAATTGATAATGCGCATTCATATAGATATATGAGAGCGGTTTGTCTACTTTTTGACCAGACATTTTAAATATTTTATTGATATTTCCACCAGAACCAATAAGTACAACTTTTTTCAGATCTTTGGTGTGTTTCTCAATCCAAGCCTTAATTTCTTTCCATGTAGGTTTTTTGTCAACTTCTTTATTGAGCAATCGAACCGTTCCCATTTTAAAGGATTTTGAGGCTACAATTTTCTTTTTTGAAAACACGGTAAACTCGGTACTTCCTCCACCAACATCGACATACAAATAAGATTTATGTCCTTCTATCAATTGGGATAAATCAGTAGAAGCAATAATTTTGGCTTCTGTTTTACCGTCGATGATTTCGATGTTTATTTGAGATTCTTTTTTTATCCTTTCAATCAAATCTTGGCCGTTAGTGGCATCTCGCATTGCAGAAGTAGCACAGGCTTTGTATTTCTCTACTCCGTGTACATCCATTAATAAACGAAATGCTTTCATGGCATCAATCATTCTTTGCGTGTTTTCTTCAGAGATGGTTCCAGATATAAAAGCATCTGCTCCAAGACGTATTGGCACGCGAATCAATGCAGATTTTTTATATTTTGGCTTTTCCTCTTTTTGGAGTACTATATTTGTAATCAACAGTCGAACAGCGTTTGATCCTATATCAATAGCTGCGTATTTTTTTATACTTAACAAAAGATTATTTTTTTAGGTTGCGTATTTTTTTTGGAAATTCTTGGAGTATTGTTTTTCCTTTTTTGATGCTTTTCCAATGATTGTTTTCGAATTTTATTGCAATTACACCACAAGTAGGAACGTGCGGTATAAAGGCATCCCCATATTTGTTTACAAAATCGTTGATACCGTGGTCATGACTAAAAATTATTGCGGAATCAAATCCATCATCTAATGCTTTGATGGTTTTTACTAAGTAGCCGTCGCTAAAACTATACAATGATTTTTTAATCAATAAATTGGATAAAGGGTAGCCAAAGTTATTACTGAATATTACAGCGGTTGACAATGCTCTTGTAGCACTACTGGTAATGAAAACATCCGGTCTTTTTATTTTAGTATTTAGAAATTCCGAAACGAGATAAGAATCTTTAATCCCTCTTTTTTTTAGAGGTCTATCAATGTCGTCAATTCCTTCATACTCCCAAGAAGACTTTGCATGTCTAACGATGTATATGGTTTTCATAGGTGTCAATTAATAGTTTCAAATATACTAAAATTGTTCAAGTGAAATTGTTTTTTTATGAAATGCCATCTATTTCGATTGCAGTTATATTCCAATGTTAAGTGAAACATCATTATGGCGCAAGACGTTCAATTTTCCATTCAAAATTAGATTGCAAACTATATCTAATTCTATCGTGCATACGATTTGGACGACCTTGCCAGAATTCAACAGAAATTGGTTTTACAATATAGCCACCCCAATGTTCAGGTCTAGGAATTGGTTTGCCTTTGTATTTAGACTCAAATCTTTGTAAGTTCTTGTCTAGCGCTTCTTTAGAGGGAACTACTTCACTTTGATTTGATGCCCAAGCACCCAGTTTAGAGCCTGTAGGACGTGATTCAAAATAGCCATCAGATAAATTCTCTGCAATTTTCTCTGCTTTTCCTTTAATGATGACCTGTTGTTCCATACCGTGCCAGAAAAATGAAAGACAAACATGAGGATTGTGCTCAATAGCTTTACCTTTCTCACTTTGGTAATTTGTGTAAAAAATAAAACCTTCCCAAGTAAACTTTTTGAGCAATACTACTCGACTCTTAGGGAAACCGTCGAGTCCAATAGTAGCTACATTCATAGCATTGGGCTCTTCCATAGAATTAGAAGCTTCTACCTCATAAAACCATGTCTGAAATAATTCCATTGGGTTTTCGGGCACTGTTTCAAGTTCCTTTTTTTGATACGCTTTTCTGTAGGCACTAAGGTCTTTTTCCATAACACAAAAATAATGATTAATTGCTATAACTCGTTCAGTGAGGGCGTACTATTTTATTGCTTTTTAATGATTAATAGTGATAAGCCTAGATACATTATACCGCCATTTAAGATCAGTAATTCATAACCAAATTCATAACCATTAAACCAAACTTCAGCATTGCTTTTTATAAGGCTTGTTAGCACAACAGCTAGAATTGCAATGAATGGAACGTAACGTTCTCGAATGGCGTGTTTGGTAAAAATACCAAAAGCAAACAAACCTAATAGGGGACCATAGGTGTAGCTCGCCACAGTGAGTAGGCTGCTAATTACATTGTCTTCCAAAACATATTTAAAAAGAATTATGACTATGACCAACACCACCGAAATCCCAATATGTACTTTCTTCCGAGTTGTCTTTTGTTGCGCGAGATTTTGTTTTTCAATGCTTAAAAAATCATAACAGAAAGAAGTTGTTAAGGAGGTCAATGCACTATCGGCACTGGAATAAGCGGCAGCGATTAACCCAAGGATAAAGACGATTGCTATGGATAACCCTAAAGTTCCGTTTAAGGCAATTTTTGGAAATAATAAATCTGTTTTCACCTTTCCTTCGACCATAGGGATTTGTATACCATTTTGTTCTGCATATATGAACAACAATGCGCCAAGAAACAAAAAGACAAAATTTATCACTATCAAAATAAATCCTAAAGACAAGATGTTCCATTGTGCTTCTTTGGTGTTTTTACATGTTAGATTTTTTTGCATCATATCCTGATCTAATCCTGTCATTGCAATCGCAATAAACATCCCACCAAGAAAAGATTTTATAAAATATCTTTTATCCATTATAGAGTCTGTAAAAAGAATTTGAGAATATTCTTTAAACGATTCAGACTCAAATGCTTCAAAAAGAGACCAACCAAAACTATCTAATAAAATAGAGATGGCGGTAAAAACAGCAATAAGCATAAACAATGTTTGTAAGGTGTCTGTCCACACAATTGTTTTAATACCTCCTTTAAAAGTATAGAGCCAAATTAAAAGAATTGAAATGACAACGGTGCATTCAAAAGGAACTCCCCACGTATCAAATATAAAATATTGAAAAACTGAAGCCACCAAAAACAACCGAAATGAAGCACCTAGTACTCTTGAGACAAAAAAGAAAAATGCGCCTGTTTTATGTGTTGTATTGCCAAAACGGTCTTTTAAATATTCATAAATAGACGTAATATTCGACCTGTAATAAACAGGGAGCAACACAAAGGCAATTACAATATAACCAAAGAGATATCCAATAACAATTTGCATATAACTAAACTGACTTCCTTGTACCCAACCTGGAACAGAAATAAATGTGACCCCCGATAAAGATGCGCCTATCATTCCAAAAGCAACCACATACCACGGTGATTTTTTATCGGCTTTAAAAAAACTTGTATTGCTGTCACTTTTCCCAGTATAGTGAGAAATGAGCAATAGAAAGCAAAAATAGATAGCAATGATAGCTAATATTAGTGAAGCTTGCATAGGTTGTACTTTATAAAACGTAAATTAAAATGATAATTTAAAATGTATAAAGTCGAAAGATATATATTTTTTTTAGATAGCTTAAAGAATAATAGGTTTTATACAGATAATTATTTTAACAAATTGCTACATTTGCAATATGAATTTTTCTTCAAAATTATTAGAAAATGCGGTGAATGAAGTCGCTCATTTACCTGGTATAGGTAAACGAACGGCCTTACGTTTAGTGCTACATTTACTAAAACAAACAAAAAGTCATACCAATCATCTAACACAAGCCTTGGACACTTTGGTTAATGAGGTGAAACTTTGTGAAAGTTGTCATAATATCTCTGATGTCAGTATTTGTGAAATTTGTGCAAGCCCAAAAAGGAATACTGAGATTGTATGTGTAGTTGAAGATATTAGAGATGTAATGGCTATTGAGAACACGGTTCAATACAAAGGCTTGTATCATGTGCTAGGAGGGAAAATATCTCCAATGGAAGGAATTGGACCTCATAATCTTACCATTGAAAGCCTTGTTGAAAAAGTAAAGAATGGTACTGTAAAAGAATTGATTTTAGCATTGAGTTCTACCATGGAAGGAGATACAACAAACTTCTATATTTACAGACAATTGCAAGAATATGACATTGCGATTTCAACCATTGCACGTGGAATTTCAGTGGGAGATGAACTTCAGTATACAGATGAAGTTACTTTGGGGCGAAGTATCATGAATAGAGTGCCTTTTGGAGAATCCTTGGAAAATTAATTTGAATATACAATATAGACCATGGAATTGCGTTTCTTCATATATCTACCCCTTCATTATTTGTTTAATTCTATTAGAACCTCACTCATAACTTTGAGTCCATCATTATGAAGTTATCTGTAGTTATCGTTAATTATAACGTGCAACATTTTTTAGAGTTGTGCTTGAGAAGTGTTGACAAAGCAGCTGAAAACATAGCTTCAGAAATCATTGTGGTTGACAATGCTTCTTCCGACAATAGTTGTGCCATGGTGAAGCAACATTTTCCTCAAGTAAAATTATTGGAAAACAAAGATAATTTGGGCTTCTCCAAAGCAAATAATATAGGTGTTTCACAAGCCAAAGGTACGTATGTACTTATCTTAAATCCCGATACTGTTGTAGGTGAAACTACATTTGATGAAATTTTGTCTTTTGCTGAAGACAAAAAAGATTTAGGCGCTTTGGGTGTGCAGTTGGTCGATGGGACAGGTGCCTATTTACCTGAGAGCAAAAGGGAAATTCCTTCTTTTAAATCGTCTTTACTCAAAATGCTAGGAGTGGACAGTAACAAAAATAGTTATTATGCAAAACATGTGAATCAAAACGAAGCAGGGACTGTTTCCGTATTGGTAGGTGCATTTATGCTTATGAAAAAAAATGTCTACGAAGAAGTACAGGGGTTTGATGAAGATTATTTTATGTATGGAGAAGATATTGACTTAAGCTATAAACTACTCAAATCGGGGTATCAAAATTACTATTTAGGAACTAGTAAAATCATTCATTTTAAAGGAGAATCCACAAGAAAAGACGTTCGCTATTTGAAACATTTTCATGGCGCCATGGAGATTTTTTATAAAAAACATTTCAAATCTAACTTCTTCCAAAATACACTAATTAAAATTGGAATAAAACTTTGGTTTTTAGTTAAGTATATAAAGTTGTCCGATGCGGCCATCATCATAAATGAACGTGAGAATGTTTTATATGTGGGGGAAAAGAATATTGCTATTGATGCCCAAATGCGTCGTAATTTAAACTTTGTAAAATTTAATTCCTTTCATAAACTTGAACGTTATATTCAGAAAAAAAATGTAAATGAAGTTTGGTTCGATGAGTCTTTTTTGTCCTACAGTTTTATCATTGAATTGATTTCTTACTTTAAGAATAAAAATTTGATATATAAAATACATTCAGAGAATACCAATTTTGTAATAGGAAGCAATTCTTCTGATGGTAGAGGAGAGATAATTGATCTTGTGTAATGCGCAGAAACTAGTTTAGTTTTTTGAATCTGAAGGATCCCAACTTTTTCGCTGTCTTAATTTTTTATACAACTTTACTAAAACCATCAATACAACCCCAAAACACAGCAAACCTGCTACACCCCAAATCCAGTTCATATCGTTTTGTAATTCAACAATGAACACAACTGCAAACAAGATAACCGTGGCTACCTCGTTCCATAAACGTAGTTGAGCTGCACTGTATTTTACCACATCATTTTGTAACTGACGGTAAATTTGTTGACATCCAAATTGGTATAAAAACAATACAAAGACAAAAGACAATTTAACCCACATCCAACTATTACTCAACAATGATGGATTTAAAAACAAAAGCCAGACCGCGAAGATTGTTGCTAGAATTGCAGATGGCCATGTAATAATATACCACAAACGCTTGCTCATAATTTTATATTGTGTTTCTAGGATACCTCTTGCTGGTTGTACTTTTTGAGCAGCCTCGACATGATAAATAAACAAACGAACAATATAAAAAAGACCGGCAAACCAGGTAACTACAAAAATTATATGAAGTGCTTTTATATACGAATACGTTAGCATAGGAGAACAATTTTGGGTGTTTTACAAATGTATCAAAATAAAACAGAACAGAAATTGTAAGTGTTGAAAATATGCCAATTATACATGGGGAATCTTTTGATAATTAATTTTCAGACCTTACTAGTTTCTACTATCTTTGTCGCTTATGAAATTTGATATAAAATCGAAAGCCCCTCAAAGTAAAGCGAGGGCCGGAGTAATGACTACAGATCATGGTGTTATAGAAACTCCGATATTTATGCCCGTCGGTACCATGGGAACCGTGAAAGGGGTGCATCAAAAAGAATTAAAGGAAGAAATAAATCCAGACATCATTCTGGGAAATACCTATCATTTATATTTGCGCCCTAAAACTCCAATATTGGAGAAAGCAGGTGGATTGCATAAATTTATGAATTGGGAACGTCCAATTCTAACTGATAGTGGAGGCTATCAAGTCTACTCGTTGTCGGGAAGACGGAAAATAAAGGAGTCCGGCGTGAATTTTAAAAGCCATATCGACGGATCAATGCACTTTTTCTCTCCAGAAAATGTAATGGAAATTCAACGTACCATAGGAGCCGATATTATCATGGCTTTCGATGAATGTACACCCTATCCTTGTGATTTTAACTATGCCAAAAGATCTATGCATATGACGCATCGTTGGTTAAATCGTTGTATGAATCACTTGGAAAAATTACCGTTTAAATATGGTTATTCACAAACCTTTTTTCCAATAGTACAAGGAAGTACCTATACAGACTTAAGAAAACAGTCTGCCGAATTTATTGCAGGTGTTGAAGCAGAAGGGAATGCAATTGGAGGCTTGTCTGTTGGAGAACCCGCTGAGGAAATGTATGCTATGACCGATGTGGTATGTAGTATTTTACCTGAAGACAAACCTAGATATTTAATGGGAGTAGGTACCCCAATTAACATTTTGGAGAATATTGCACTTGGTGTAGATATGTTTGACTGTGTAATGCCAACTAGAAACGCAAGAAACGGTATGTTGTTTACAGCACACGGAAGTATCAATATCAAAAACAAAAAATGGGAAGATGATTTTTCTCCTATTGACGAAATGGGAATTACCTATGTAGATACCTATTATTCAAAAGCTTATTTACGTCATCTCTTTGCTTCTAATGAGATGTTAGGAAAACAAATTGCAACGATTCACAATTTAGGTTTTTACCTCTGGTTAACTAGAGAAGCTAGAAAACATATAATAGCGGGAGATTTTGCCGATTGGAAAAATAAAATGGTGAAACAAATGAATAATCGATTGTAATTTCAATTTATTTCTGATTAAATGAATACTATTTGATATAAAAAATGAAAAAATATTTATTTGTTTTATTATTGATATCTGTACCAATAAGTATTTATTATCAAGGCTTTTATAATGATTTCCTACAATGGGATGACAACAGTCAAGTCTACGAGAATGAAGAAGTATTGCATTTTAGTTTTCGAAATCTGAAGGTGATTTTTACAACCTGTGTTTCAGGAATGTATCAGCCATTGACAACCCTTTTCTTTGCGATTATTAATATGTTTTTTGGAGTGAAATCAACACTTCCATTTCATGTTTTTAGTTTTGTTCTGCATCTTTTAAATACATTATTGGTATATAGGTTAGGCGAGAAATTGTTTAAAAATGGCACCAAAGCTTTTTTTTTAGCAATGCTTTTTTCTGTGCAACATATGTCTGTTGAAGTCGTTTCCTGGATTTCTGCAACCAGTACTTTACTCTTTACGTCTTTTTATTTACTGTCATTACTTTTTTATATAAAGTATTTAGAAACTAAAAACGTAAAAAATTATATTATTTCCGCTACTTTCTTTTTAATAGGTTGCTTTTGTAAAGTTCAAATCATACCACTTATAGGTGTCTTGTTTTTAGTCGATTTCCTTTATGATAAACCTGTTTTTTCAAAAAATTCAATTTTATTAAAACTACCTTTTTTCGTCGTCGCTATCTTGTTTGCTATCATAGCAATATACTTTAGACAAGTTACACTTATATCAAATGCAGAGAATTCTCCAATGAATAGTGTGTATTTTGGTTTGAATCAATTTATGGGCTATTTGTTTGAGCTAATTAGCCTCCCACATTATGATTTAATTAGACAATTAGACGTTGTTATCCATTTGCATGTAGTACTATTCATTGTATTGATATTTGTGGTGTATAGGTTTCGACAAAATAAACTTTTCACATTTGGTGTATTTTTCTTTTTGATGAATTTAATCTTACAGACTACTTTGTTTTCGAAATTTAACAACCCTTACAGTAATAGATACGTCTACATTGCTGGTACAGGTATTTGGATAGCTATGTTGAGTTTCAACTATAAAAAGAAACAATTGTATATCATTTCATTTTATATAATCTTACAAATTATTTTTGCCAAAGCAGTTGCCGTAAACTGGTCGAATGCAAGTGCAATGTATAGATATGACAAAGTACTCGTTTCGGATGCTAAAATGGCACGTTTAAATGATTTTGGAAAGTATCAACTTGAGGATTTGATACTCAAGGAAACGAAAAACAGCTATGAACTGAAAGGGTTTAACGCGTTGGGTATATACAATAATATGGGTGTGGTTTTTGCCCGTTTTGGTTTGCTAGATGCTTCTGAAATATGTTTTTTAAAAGCAATTGAGATAACTACCGGAGATCTGGATATCTACATTAATTTAGCGCTTGTATTTGACGGTAAAGATGATCTTAGATATGAAAAACACCTTTTAAATGCTCATAGCGCCAAACCTAACACTTATGAATTGCGTATTAAATTGGGGAATTTTTACGCTCAAACCGATATAGAAAAGGCAGCCCGCTATTATAAGGATGCATTCGCGCAGAAACCAAAGTTGTCCATAGCGCCAATGAATCTAACCGTTATCTATTCGAAAAAAAATCGAGAGAAAGCCGAGATTTATTTTTTAAAAGCGTTAAGTTTGAATCCGAACTCTACACTTATCTTTGAAAACTTAAGTGTTTTCTATGAAAGTAGTGATCCAGTCAAATCAAAACAATATCGAGAACGTGCAGAGGCACTCTATTTCAAAGAGAACTGGTAAATTGAAACAGGTAGCAAAGCCTATTATATGAGAATATTAGACAAATACATATTAAAAAAATACCTAGGTTCTTTCTTTTTTACCTTGTTTATTTTAATTCCTATTGCAATTGCCATAGATGTCTCTGAAAAAATCGATAAATTTTTGAGGCATACAAATTTATCAATAGGTGAGATAATTGAAGATTATTATGTTAATTTTATCATTTATTATGCCAATACATTTATGCCTTTGGCATTGTTTATCTCAGTAATATTTTTCACCTCTAAACTTTCCTCAAACACGGAGATTATCGCTATTAACAGTGCGAGTATTTCATTTACCAGGTTTTTAAAGCCCTATTTTATAGGAGCAACTCTAGTGACCATATTTGCCTTGTTTATGAACCATATGGTAGTACCAAGAGGAAATAAAACCTTGACTAAGTTTAGTAATAAATATCTTGTTAGCAAGCATAAAGTAAACGATAATGTAGTCAAATATTTCTCCATGAAATTAGGAGAAGGGAGGTATATATACATACAGAATTTTGGATTACGTACGAATAGGGGTTATCATTTTTCATATGAAGAATACGACGGCCTTAAATTGAAATATCGATTGACAGCAAATGAAATTAATTGGTCTAAAAAAGACAGTGTTTTTACGCTCAAACAATATACCAAGCGAAAAATATTTAATGACCTAGACAGTATACAATCTGGCAAAAAATTTGATACCATTTTTGATTTCTCGCCGAGAGACTTATTATATGTCGATTATTTATCGCGTGAAATGCCTTCAAAAGAACTGTATGAATTTATTCAAAAATCAAAAAGAAGAGGCGTAAAGAACCTAAACTCATACTATGTAGAATTGTATAAAAGAACTACATTACCATTGTCTTCATATATATTAACGCTTATTGCTGTATGCTTGGCTTTTAGAAAGAAAAGAGGAGGTATGGGAATCAATATGGCAGTTGGAATAGCACTCATGTTTATCTATGTGTTTTTTATGAAAGTCGCAGAAGTATTAGGGGCAGTTGCAGGGAGCAATAGCCTGGTGTATGTATGGATGCCAAATGTGATTTTTGGTGCGCTGTCGTTTTACTTATATATAAAATCAAAAAATTAAAAGAATTGATACAAAACTTTGTCGAAGTTAGTATCTTTGTCATTTACTAATTTAAAGAATATGGAATATTTAGATTTTGAATTACCAATAAAGGAACTTGAAGAACAATTAGATAAATGTCAAGTTATTGGGGAAGAAAGTGCCGTTGATGTTTCTGAAACGTGCAAAAATCTTACAGAAAAATTAAAAGACACAAAAAAAGAAATTTATAAAAACTTATCTCCTTGGCAACGTGTCCAACTCTCAAGACACCCTTCACGTCCGTATACATTAGATTATGTAAAGGCACTGGCAGGGGATACTTTTATGGAATTACACGGAGATAGAAGTGTAAAAGACGATAAAGCTATTATTGGAGGACTTGGTAAAATTGGAGATCAGTCTTTTATGTTTATAGGTCAACAAAAAGGATACAATACCAAAACAAGGCAATATAGAAACTTTGGAATGGCAAATCCTGAAGGCTATAGAAAAGCATTGCGTTTGATGCGAATGGCAGAGAAATTTGACATCCCAGTACTTACTTTTGTAGATACGCCGGGAGCATATCCAGGTCTTGAAGCAGAAGAAAGAGGTCAAGGTGAAGCCATTGCGCGTAATATATTTGAAATGTGTGTATTGGAAGTGCCAATTATTACCGTAATTATTGGAGAAGGAGCATCTGGAGGTGCATTGGGTATAGGTGTTGGAGATCGTGTAATGATGATGGAAAACTCTTGGTATTCAGTAATATCTCCTGAAAACTGTTCTTCTATTTTATGGAGAAGTTGGGATTATAAAATTGAAGCGGCATCTGCACTTAAATTGACTTCAAAGGATATGTCTAAACTAAATTTAGTAGATGGTATCATTAGAGAACCTTTAGGAGGAGCACATTCTGACAGAGAAGGTACTTTTAAAATAGTTAAAAAAACAGTTTTAGAAGAATTAAAAGTACTTGCTGCAATGCCAAAAGAAGAAATGATTGCAGAACGTATTGCTAAATATGAAAAAATGGGGGTTTACAAAGAATAGCCCTTATGATATGAGTAGCATATAGAATAGGGGGACAATTATTTTTGATTGTCCCTTTTAACTCACCATAAATCAAGGGGCATTAACTCAGTTGGCTAGAGTACTTGGCTGGCAGCCAAGAAGTCATCGGTTCGAATCCGATATGCTCCACTTAATTATACTTTTTAGAAATTTTTGAATAGGTTTTGTTGCAATTGACAAGACTTTTTCTTTTCGTTATGTTGTTTTTAAGATTTTCAGAATTGAAATTATAGTTCAAACAAAAAGTGGTATTTTAGACGACCAGATGTTTATATCATTTGCATTTAAAATAGAAACTTATGCACTATCACTATTGGGAAAAACTGCCTCAAGATAAGATTAAGGAAACTGTTTTTCAGGCCTTAAGAGATAATGTGAATTATAAAGAAGAAAACGTATTGGGTATTCCAGCGACCTATCTCGATGAGAAGGTATTCTCTCAAGATGAAGTTTTCTTAAAAGAAGCTCCATTTATTTCCGCGCTTGTACAGAATGCAAATCATATAGGTTGCCATACTTTGGGAACTTCTGAAAAACATTTTAAAGGCACCCAAGAAATAGAAAGAAGGTTGATTGAAATCTGCGCAGTCGATATACTTAAAGCTAAACCAAATGATGTAGATGGTTACGTAGCTTCTGGAGGTACCGAAGCTAATCTACAGGCAGTATGGGTGTATCGTAATTACTTTCAAAATATAAAAAATGCAACCTTAGACGAAATCTGTATCCTGACTTCTGAAGACAGTCATTATTCAGTAGATAAGGCCTCGAATTTATTAGTGCTCGACTTGTATAAAATACCTGTCGATAAAAAAACGAGAAAACTGTCGAAATCGGACTTAGAGAAAATCGTTCAGGGAGCAAAATCGGAAGGTAAAAAACACTTTATTGTTTTTGCAAATATGATGACTACCATGTTTGGTTCTGTCGATGTAATATCGGATTACACCGATGTCCTAGAGGCAAATGACTGTAGTTATAAAGTACATCTCGACGGGGCATATGGAGGGTTTTATTATCCTTTTATTGAAGGTGAAACCGATTTAAACTTCGGCAATCCCGCAATTTCTTCAGTAACCTTAGATGCACATAAAATGGCACAAGCTCCATATGGAACTGGTGTCTTTTTGATTCGAAAGGGCTTAATTGATAATGTGCATACGAAAGAAGCCTCCTATGTGAGCGGGGAAGATTGTACTCTAATAGGCAGTCGATCTGGCGCAAATGCCATTGCCGTATGGATGATCTTAGTTAAACATGGGCCTTATGGATGGAATGAGAAAATATATTTATTGCAGAAACGAACTAAATGGCTATGCGAAGCGCTATCAAAATTAAAGGTCGCATATTTTCGAAACGAACGTTCCAATATTCTAACTATTGATAGTTCTTATATCAATGAAGATATAGCAAATAAGTACGGCTTAGTTCCAGACAATCACACAACACCACTTTGGTATAAAATTGTAATAATGGAACATGTCACCATAGAAAAATTGATACCTTTAGTAGCAAGCATTCGAAAGTATAAACGACATGGATAAGCACTTTCTTGTTTTTAAACCATTCGGCTATATATCCCAATTTGTAAATAACAAAAACAGAAAGAAAAAACTGTTAGGTGATTTGTACAACTTCCCGGAAGGGATTATGGCTATAGGAAGACTCGATGCCAAATCTGAAGGTTTGTTGTTGTTGACCACCGATGGCAAATTAAGCGACACCATCTGTAGGGGTGGTGTAGAAAAAGAATATTACGTACAAGTCGATGGCCAGATCACAAAAGAGGCGATTCAAGCTATGGAGGCAGGCGTAGAGATCGGTTTCAAAGGGATAAGATATTTTACAAAACCCTGTGTTGTAAAAAGCTTGCAAGAAACACCTTTGTTTTATGCTAAAACGCCAAAAATACGAGATGAACGACATGGGCCAACCAGTTGGGTGTCGGTATGCATTAAAGAAGGAAAATTTAGGCAAGTACGAAAAATGACTGCGGCTGTAGGTTTTCCAACCTTACGTTTAGTTCGCGTACGAATAGGAAAAATACAATTAGGAGAACTCAAAGAAGGTCAAGTTATAGAAAAACAAGAACTTGAGTACGAATGAGCAAACCGTCTTTATTGGAATGCTTTTTAAAAGCCATGAGTACAAATAGACACAAGCAAAAACACCGAAAAAAAACAAGCCTTCATTTGTTGTTTTTTTAATAAAAATAGTATATTTGCATCGTTAGTAAAAAAACAAATGAATACAACACAAATACATCATCATCATTCTAATACTTGTAGTCAAACGAGCTAGGAATGTTGTGTATAGAATAAACATATTTTCAAAAAACCCGTTTGAGCAATTCAAATGGGTTTTTTTCATATAAACCTATTCAATGTAGTTGCTGAAACACAATAAAAATTAAAATGACAAAATTAAAAATCGCCATTCAAAAATCAGGAAGATTAAACCAAGAATCTCTAGGTTTGTTAAAAGCATGTGGAATTTCAATTGATAATGGAAAAGATCAATTAAAAGCCTCTGCACGTAATTTTCCGGTAGAAGTATTGTATTTAAGAAACGGTGACATCCCGCAATATCTTAGAGACGGAGTTGTAGATGTGGCAATAATTGGAGAAAATACCTTGGTTGAAAAAGGAGAAGATTTATCAATTATTGAACGTTTGGGATTCTCTAAATGTCGTGTTTCTCTTGCAGTACCTAAAGAATTCAACTACACAGGAATCCAAGATTTAGATGGGAAACGTATAGCAACATCATACCCAAATACAGTAAATAAATATTTGAAAGAACAAGGGATTTCTGCCGATATTCATATCATCAATGGTTCTGTAGAAATTGCACCAAATATTGGATTGGCTGACGCTATATGTGATATCGTTTCTAGTGGTTCTACCTTATTTAAAAACGGTTTAAAAGAAGCAGTGCAAATGTCTGTTAGTGAAGCCGTATTAACAGCAGGGCCAAATTTAACCAGCGAAAAACAAGAAATACTAGACACCATACAATTTAGAATTCAATCTGTATTAAGAGGTCAAAACTCAAAATACATCTTATTGAATGCACCAAACGATAAAATAGATTCAATTTTAGAGTTGCTTCCTGGAATGAGAAGTCCAACCGTATTGCCATTAGCAGAAAAAGGGTGGAGTTCGATACACACCGTTGTTCAAGGGAAAAGTAAGTTCTGGGACATCATAGACGAACTAAAAAAGAGAGGTGCAGAAGGCATTTTAGTAGTGCCAATCGAAAAAATGGTATTGTAAGCGATAAAAGCAAAAAAAATGCAAATCACTAAGAATCCTCCAAGAGAAAATTGGAACAGTTTGACAGATAGACCTGTCAAAGAAGCAAATGATCTGACTACTATTATCAAAGAAGTCTTTGACAATGTTAATGAACAAGGTGATAAGGCTTTAAAAGAATATACGTTAAAATTTGACAAAGCAAACCTTTCTAACTTTAAAGTAAGTCAAGATGAAATAAATGCAGCGAGTACTTCCTTATCTTTAGAGCTAAAGGAAGCCATTGCATTGGCGAAAAATAATATTGAAGTATTTCACAGTGCTCAATTGACTCAGAAAAAAGTAATTGAAACGGCTCCAGGTGTGTCTTGTTGGCAGGAAATGAGACCTATAGAAAAGGTAGGTTTATACATTCCTGGAGGAACTGCACCATTGTTTTCAACCATATTGATGCTAGGGATACCCTCAAAATTAGCAGGCTGTAAAGAAATTGTATTGTGTACACCACCCAATGCCAAAGGAGAAGTAAATCCAGCAATATTATATGCGGCACAGTTGGTAGGGGTTACGAATATATTCAAATTAGGTGGAGTACAGGCTATAGCAGCATTAACCTATGGTACGGAGAGTGTACCTAATGTGTATAAAATATTTGGACCTGGAAATCAATTCGTGACAGGGGCAAAACAAT
Organism: uncultured Flavobacteriaceae bacterium; assembly: GCA_943789365.1. Taxonomy (GTDB): domain Bacteria; phylum Bacteroidota; class Bacteroidia; order Flavobacteriales; family Flavobacteriaceae; genus Flavicella. Next base: position 3,500,746 of record CALSTV010000001.1, read on the forward strand.
ATGCCCTAACACAAGGCGTTGCCATTGATATGCCTGCAGGGCCATCGGAATTGATGGTAGTTGCAGACCAATTAGCAGACCCCGCATTTGTAGCATCAGATTTACTGTCACAAGCAGAACATGGACATGACAGTCAGGTTATTTGTGTTGCAAACACAATAGAAAGTCTGGTTGCCATTGAAGCTGAAGTAACTGCACAATTGGCAGTGCTTCCTAGGAGAGATATGGCTACAAGTGCCATCGCGAATTCGCAATTGGTATTGATTGAAAATACGATGGATCAAATTGATTTTATTAATGAATATGCACCTGAACACTTGATATTGAATGTGCAGAATGAGAATTTGTACTTGGATAGAATCGTGAATTCAGGATCTGTTTTTATTGGTCCCTATACGCCTGAAAGCGCAGGAGATTATGCTTCAGGAACCAATCATACCTTACCTACAAATGCCTATGCTAGAATGTATAGTGGGGTAAATATGGATGCGTTTACTAAAAAAATAACTTTTCAAAAACTCTCAAAAGAAGGCATTGAAAGCATAGGAAGTGCTATTGAGTTAATGGCTGAGGCAGAAGGCTTGCAAGCGCATAAAAATGCAGTAACATTACGATTAGAAAGTTTGAAAAAATAAATAGTGTAATGACAATTCGATAGATTCAAATTTTGTCAAACAGTTTAGAAAATGAGTTTTGATTTAAATAAAATAGTAAGAAACAATATAGCAAAGCTAAAAGCCTATTCTTCTGCTCGAGATGAATTTGAAGAAGCAACTGCCAATATGGTTTTTTTGGATGCAAATGAAAACCCATTTCAAAATGGTGTAAACCGCTATCCAGACCCAAAACAAACGAGTGTAAAAAAAATGCTAGGCGACATAAAAGGGCTGCCAAGTGATCAAATCTTATTGGGGAATGGAAGCGATGAAGTGCTCGATTTACTTTTCAGAGCTTTTTGTGAGCCTAAAGAAGATAATGTCCTATTATTACCTCCAACCTATGGAATGTACGGTGTGTTGGCCGCATTGAACAATGTAGCTACAAAAGAAATTGTCTTGACAAAAGATTTTGATATTCGAGAGCAAGCGACGATTGCAGCCGCAGATGATAACACTAAAATTGTATTTCTATGCTCACCTAACAATCCTTCTGGAAATGCTTTTTCAAAAGAGAAAATTCAATACGTATTAGATAATTTTAACGGATTGGTCGTAATAGATGAAGCCTATATAGATTTTTCAAACAAAAAAAGTTGGTTGGAGAAATTAGAACAATACCCAAATCTAATCATTACACAAACCCTTTCAAAGGCATTTGGAATGGCAGGGATACGATTAGGAATTTGTTATGCTTCCACAGCAATTATTGAGGTCTTAAATCGTATCAAACCACCTTATAACGTAAATGAACTTACACAACAAAAAGCGAAAGAGCGTTTGTCGAAGTACGATCAAGTAAAAGCCGAAATTGCAACTTTACTGGAGCAAAGAACAGTTTTAGAAGATGCATTACACAGTGTTTCTTATATCTCTAAGATATATCCATCTGACGCAAATTTTATTTTGGTAAAAGTTGATGATGCAAATAAGAGGTATGAGCAATTAATAGCTAAAGGTATTGTAATAAGAAATCGAACAACGCAACAGCTCTGTGAAAATACGTTGCGATTGACAGTTGGAACTGAGATAGAGAATAGTAAATTAATAAAGGCGTTGAAAGAAATAGCCTAACCAAATAATATTCTTTTTTTAGCTAAAGAAAAACATAAAAACAATGAAAAAAGTACTTTTTATCGATAGAGATGGAACCTTAGCCATTGAGCCGCCAGTAGATTATCAATTGGACAGCTTGGAAAAATTAGAGTTTTACCCAAAAGTATTTCAATACATGGCGAAGATTGCCTCAGAGCTAGACTATGAGCTCGTTATGGTGACAAATCAAGATGGTTTAGGTACCGAATCGTTTCCTGAAGACACTTTTTGGCCTGCTCAGAACAAAGTGATTCAGGCTTTTGAAAATGAAGGCGTTGTGTTTTCTGACATTGTAATCGATAAAACCTTTCCGCATGAAAACGCACCTACCCGTAAGCCTAGAACAGGATTGTTAACCAAATACATAGATTCTGAAGCATATGACCTTGAAAACTCTTTTGTGATAGGAGATCGATTGACTGATGTAGAGTTAGCAAAGAATCTAGGAGCCAAAGGAATCTATATAAATAATGTAGATGGATTGGCAACTGAAGAACTTTCGGTAAAACATACTGAACTTGAAGCTGTTATTGCTTTGGAAACTACGTCTTGGAAAGCTATATATGAGTTTTTGAAGTTAGAAGCACGTACGGCCGAAATCACCAGAAACACCAACGAAACCAAAATATATATCAAGTTAAACTTAGACGGTTCAGGTAAAAATGACATCCATACCGGTTTGCATTTCTTCGATCATATGTTAGATCAAATTGGAAGACATGGCGCAATGGATTTAACTGTAAAGGTTGATGGAGATTTGGAAGTGGATGAGCACCATACTATTGAAGATACGATGATTGCTTTTGGTGAACTGTTTAACAAAGCACTTGGCAATAAGTTAGGGATCGAACGTTATGGATTCTGTTTACCTATGGACGATTGCCTGGCACAGGTAGCTGTAGATTTTGGAGGCCGTAATTGGCTGGAATGGGATGCTGAATTTAAAAGAGAGAAAATTGGTGATATGCCAACTGAAATGTTCTTTCATTTGTTCAAATCCTTTACAGACGGTGCCAAATGTAACTTAAACATAAAAGCTGAAGGTGTGAATGAACACCATAAAATTGAAGGTATTTTTAAAGCATTTGCAAAAGCGATGAAAATGGCGGTAAAAAGAGATGCGAACAAAATGTTTTTACCGAGCACAAAAGGAATGCTTTAGTATCAGTATTTGGTAAAAAGTAGTAAGTTTTTTGTGAATTGAATAATTAGCAGAAATAGAAAATTTGATGAGTTTATGTAACGAAATTTAAAAAATGAATTATGGGTTACAAAAGAGTTTAATCTAGTACTTAGTACTTTAGACTCATTACTGAATACTAAAACAATATGAAAATAGTAATTATAAATTACGGAGCAGGAAACATACAATCTATCAAGTTTGCAGTACAACGACTTGGTCATGAAGCGATATTGAGTAATGATCCGGCTGAAATAAAAGCAGCAGATAAAGTAATCTTCCCCGGTGTTGGAGAAGCGAGTAGTGCTATGAAAATGCTAAAAGAAACAGGTTTAGACGAAGTAATTCCTCAACTTAAGCAACCTGTTCTAGGCATCTGCTTGGGCATGCAACTTATGTGTAATTCTAGTGAAGAAGGGAACACAAAAGGACTGCGTATTTTTGATGTCGATGTACACCGTTTTGAAAACAATGTAAAAGTGCCACAGATTGGATGGAATCAAATAGCTGATTTAAAATCGGATTTGTTCACTGGGATTAAAGAAAATGAATTCATCTATTTAGTACACAGTTATTATGCGCCACTTTGTAAGAATACGGTTGCAACGACTCAGTATGGGTTAAAATATGCTACAGCTTTGCAAAAAGATAATTTTTACGGTACCCAGTTTCACCCCGAAAAAAGTAGCAAGGCAGGAACACAGATTTTGAAAAACTTCCTCGAAATATAGAAAGTATAAAGTAAATACAAATAAAATGAGAATAATACCGGCAATAGACATCATTAACGGACAATGCGTACGACTTTCAAAAGGAGACTATACTACGAAAAAAGTATACAATGAGAATCCTTTGGAAATTGCAAAACAATTTGAAGCACACGGTATAGAGCATTTGCATCTTGTCGATTTAGATGGGGCAAAAGCTAGTCATATTGTAAATCATAAAGTACTAGAAACCATAGCAACCAAAACAAAGTTAAAAATAGATTTTGGGGGTGGACTTAAAACTGACGATGATTTAAGAATAGCTTTTGAATCAGGAGCAAAACAAATTACAGGTGGGTCAATCGCAGTAAAGAAGCCCGAAGTTTTTAAAAATTGGCTTTCTAAATTTGGTTCCGATAAAATTATTTTAGGCGCGGATGCTAACAATGAAAAAATAGCCATTAGTGGATGGTTAGAAGAATCTGATGAAGAACTGATACCATTTGTTCAAAATTATTTAAATGAAGGTGTATCCTATGTTATTTGCACTGATATAGCCAAAGACGGGATGCTGGAAGGACCTTCCTTTGATTTGTATAAAAAAATGCTGTCTCAACTACCCAATATCAAATTAATTGCAAGTGGTGGTATCTCTACTTTTGATGAGTTGCCAAAATTAGCTACCTTAGGTTGTGAAGGTACTATCGTAGGAAAAGCAATTTACGAGCATAAAATTAGTTTAAAACAATTAGAAAACTATATAGTATCAGGAAACTAATTTGTAATAGTAATGATACTGAGTACATAAAACATAAGAAGAATGTTGACAAAAAGAATTGTTCCTTGTTTAGATATCAAAAACGGTAGAACTGTAAAGGGCGTAAACTTTGTAGATCTTAGAGATGCAGGTGATCCTGTAGAATTAGCTAAGATATACGCAGATACTGGAGCAGACGAATTGGTGTTTTTAGACATATCGGCAACAGAGGAAAAAAGAAGAACACTGCTAGATTTGGTAATGAGAGTTGCTGCTGAAGTAGATATTCCTTTTACTGTAGGAGGTGGAATTTCATCTGTTGATGATATCGATAAGCTATTACATGCCGGTGCCGACAAGGTGTCTATCAATTCATCTGCCGTAAAAAACCCGCAATTAATCAATGATGCGTCGTCAAAATTTGGCTCACAGTGCATAACAGTGGCAATTGATGCGAAACAGATAGATGGCGACTGGTTTGTGCATCTTGTAGGAGGTAAAGTACCAACAGATATCAATCTTTTTGAATGGGCACAAGAAGTAGAAGCAAGAGGAGCAGGGGAGATATTGTTCACCTCAATGGATCATGATGGGACCAAAGATGGTTTTGCCAATGAAGCTTTAGAAATACTTTCAGAAATGTTGAACATACCAATCATTGCCTCTGGTGGTGCAGGAAATATGCAACACTTTGCGGATACGTTTATAAAAGGAAAATCGGATGCCGCCTTGGCAGCAAGTGTTTTTCACTTTAAAGAAATTGACATTCAAGACTTAAAAAAAGAGCTTAAAAAACAAGGAATTGCAGTGAGAATATAATCTGAGTCATATCGATTATAAGCTTATATTTGCACTATTAAAGACAAACAAAATGCATATAGATTTTTCAAAAGACAACGGATTGGTTCCTGCTATTATTCAAGATGCAAACACCAAAAATGTATTGATGTTAGGATACATGAACCAAGATGCTTATGATAAAACCATAGAAACAAATAAAGTAACCTTCTTCAGTAGGTCTAAAAACCGTTTGTGGACCAAAGGTGAAGAAAGCGGTAATTTTCTTGAACTGGTAAGTATTTCTAATGATTGTGATAACGATTCATTATTGGTCAAAGTAAAACCAGTTGGACCGACTTGTCATACTGGGACTGACACCTGTTGGAAAGAAGAAAACGAATCTACTTACGGTTTTTTCTCAACACTTGAAGATGTGATTTCAGAAAGAGTGGCTAACAAGGATACAAAAAAATCATATGTAGCGAGTTTGTTTTCAAAAGGAATCAATAAAGTAGCTCAGAAGGTTGGCGAAGAAGCAGTTGAAACGGTTATTGAAGCTATGGATAACAATGATGAGCTGTTTATATATGAAGCATCCGATTTGTTATTTCACTATCTAATGTTGTTGCAAGCGAAAGGCTTTAAGCTTAAGGATATTGAAGCAGAATTGCTCAAAAGACATTAATAAAATGCCTTAAACATGAAATTAAACCAATGGTGTTCCATTGGTTTTTTTTTATGCCGTTCTTCGCCGTGTTAAAGAAGTTAACAATAAAATTACGAGGGTAAGCATGGAAACTCTATAGATGTAATCACCATGTGTAGTATAGAACGTTCTTTTGGTACTGGTGACAACTTCGCCTTTCAGACTTCCTTTTTCGCCATAAGCAAGGGACTGTTCTATGTCTCCTTTTTGATTGATAAATGCCGAGATACCTGTGTTCGCAGAGCGTGCGATACTTCTTCGATTTTCAATGGCCCGAAGTCGTGCCAAACTCAAATGTTGTTTGTGACCCTGACTCGTATTCCACCATCCATCATTTGTAATAATAGCTAAAAAATTGGCACCCTTGTTTACATAGTCAGCTACATAGGATCCATACACAGATTCATAGCAAATAATTGGCGCCACTGCATGCTTTCCATTTCTAAACACTTTTCTCTCTTTTTGAACGGAGAGGGTAGAAACTGAACCTCCTAGGTCAATCATTGAATTTTTAAGTATCGGATTGAGCACACTTCTATAAGGAATATGTTCAACACCCACTACTAATTTCGATTTGTGGTAAAAGTCGAATGTAGTGTCCCCTTGAAGAAAAAATGAAGAATTAAAACTATTATACCACCCATTCCCACTTCTGTAAAAATTTGCAGTTTTGTTTGGTTTCTGATTAGCAGAATAAGCGTTGACAAAAGTAATTCCAGACAAAAATGAGCTATTTGGATATGTCTTTGTAAACCCATCCAGGTCACGAAAAGCGTCCGATTTTGAAAAACGATCTAGTAAAACGGGTTTAGGTAAGGTGGTTTCTGGAGCTATGACAAAAGTAACGGAGCTGTCCATTTGTGGTTCTGCCAATGCTATGAGTGAAGTTGCCATTGTTGCATTCGACAATTTGTATTTTTCAGTATAAGGGTCAATGTTTGGTTGCAGAACTACAACAGACGTAGTTTCTTTTGAAACTTCAGTGGTGTGGTAAATATATAAAGAACTAAAAATTCCAATTACAATGATACCAGTGCCTAATACCCCCCTTTTCAGCAAATGCCCTTTGTTGTTATGCCTTGTGTAATCTACATAAGCATTGTAAAACACAATATTTACTACCCATACCCAGAGTGTACCTCCAAAAGTTCCGGTGTACTCATACCATTGAACCCATGTATAGTACTCTGAAAATCCATTTCCTAAATTCAACCAGGGCCATGAAAGTTCCCAATTCAAGTGAAACTTTTCAAATCCAATCCACAGACAAACTAGGAGTACCAAACTCAATTTGCTAGGAATTCGTTTGGCAAGCATATGATAGGCTAAAAAGACCAAAGCCATTAAGAATGAATTTGCCAGAACAGCAAAGTACATTCCAAAAGGAGTTGCATAATAAAGCCACCACGTGGTGCTAATATTAAAAACAAAGAAAGTAAGATAGGACATTCCTAAAACCTTTCTATTACTCGAGTTAGCAGAGCGAATCTTGTTCTCAGCAATTAATAAAGGGACAAATGCTATAAATAAAAACAGAGGAAAACCATAAGTGGGCCATGAAATGGCTAGGAAAACACCTGATAATAAAGCGAGAAAATAGTTTTTCATAAATATAGCGTTCACTAGATTTTCTATTCGAACAATCAATTATTTCTTTCGTGACTTCATAAAATCAAAATCTACCTTTATTGAAAATGTATTTGAGTACAAGGCATTGCCCGAACTTGCAATATTTGACATTGCATAGTCGATTTGTATACCGTGATACTCAAAACCGAGACCAATATTAGGTTGTAAACTCAAAGATTCCGTACCATCAAATTGTGGGATTTTTTGGAAATTTCCTGCGCCTAGTCTAAGAAAAACAAATTTCTGATAATCCAATTGAAAACCTATAGAAGGGTCAATACTCGCAAAAGACGTAGAAATTAAATCATTTGTTTCAGCAAAACGCATATGAAAATTTATTTCAGTCAAAAGATGAAAATCTTTGTTTTTAAAATCGAAATCACGTGCAATTCCCAAATGTATTTTTGGCAAAGTAATCTCAATATTTTCAGGCAATTCTTGGTTTTGCCCTGGAATTGCTCCTTTGATCAATTCAAAATTTTCTGAATCCAATTCCCAAACATTAAACGTGGTAGTAATATCACGTAACATCAAACCAAAATTCCATTTTTTTACAGCATATTGAATTCCTGCATCCAATCCAAATCCCCAAGAAGAAGCAAAGTCACCGATTTTTCTGCGAACAATTTTTGCATTCATACCTACAGACATACCTTTGATTGTTTTAATCTTTGTAGCAAGTCCAAAGTTAAGTGCATAATCTGCTGCAGAAAACAGGCTTATTCTATTAAAATCTATATTTCCTTGGCTGTCTATAAGTGAAGTCGTGTTCAAAATATCATCCACACCAAATCGAATAAAAGAAAACGCAAAAGTAACGCCATCTTTTTCTTTTGGAGCAATGGCAACCGCTGCATAATCGTAATTAGCAATTCCCGCGAAATGACTTGTGTGCATAAATGCGCCTTGGTTTACGGTGATATTCGACAAGCCAGCTGGATTCCAATAAATTGAATTGACATCACTTGTAGTGGCAGTAACCGATTTACTCATTCCAAGAGCAGCAGCATCTACACCAATATTTAAAAAATCATTGGAATATTTTCTGTCAGCTTGTGCAAAGCTCAACTGAAAGGTGAGAAGTAATACAAAGACAATTTTGTTTTTCAAAAGTATATTTCGTTATATAAAATTTGCAGTATTGTCACTACTGCAAATATATTGTTATTTATGCTGATTCTTACTGCTTGTTTAGATTTTCCGTAATAAACTTTTCGATCCTTTCTTCACACCAAGTATTCTTACTAGGAAGCCAAGAATCGATAAAACCGATATGCCCACCAAACTTAGGAACTTCCAAATGTAAAAAAGCATGCTCTTTGGCAATAGTATAGGGTATACAACTCTTTGACAGGAAAGGATCATTCTCTGCACTTAACACATATGTAGGTACTTGAACATCCTTTAAAAATTGCTTTGAGCTGGCTTTTTTCCAATAGTCTTCCGCATCCTTAAAACCAAAAGAAGGTGCTGTAAAAACACCATCAAAATCTTTAAAATTTTTCGACTGTTTTAATTGATGAATATCTAATGATTGCTCTGGGTGCATTTGACTTTTAATAACGGATTTAGATATTAACGTATTTAAAAAGCGTTTCATATAAATAGAGTTGCTTTTTTTTGCTAGTATTTCTGAAGAGCCTTTTAAGTCGCAAGGTGGACAAATAGCAACAACTGAGCTAACTTTGTTAAGTAAGTTTTTTTTCTGTTCTCCGGCATATTTTAGCACCACATTTCCTCCCAATGAAAATCCAACAAGAGAAATGTTTTTATAGGTGTATTGTTGCTCTATGTATTGAAGAATAAATGCTAAATCACCTGTTTCACCAGAATGATAAGCCTTAAATGTTTTATTTATATAACCACTGCAACCTCTTAAATTTAAAATAATTACATCAATATTATTTCTATTAAGAAAGTTTACGGTAGAGCGTATGTATTTAGAATTTGAACTACCTTCAAGTCCGTGAATCATAAGTGCCAAATTCTCAGATTGTATACTTGAAATATCAATATCTAAAAAATCTTGGTCTTTAGTTTCGATTCTTTGTCGGTCGTAATTTACCTTTGGCGAGCTAAAAATAGTTCTGAAGACAGTACTAAGATGCTTGTTTGTAAATGGAAACTTTGGAGAAAAATTGGATTTGAGTATTGGCATAAAATTAATTTGTACAATAGTAAATAAAAATGCGTGAAGATGAAAATATTCAATTCGAATGGAATTGAAAGTGTTCACTTAAATAATTCGTAAAAAAAATAAACCATTGCCATGCTTTTCCTATTTTTACAAAAAAGAATCATAATGTCTATTAAAAAGCACATCCCTAATTTTATCACTTTGCTGAATCTGTTCGCCGGTTGTATCGCGGTTTTTTATGCTGTATTAGGGCATTTGGAAATGAGTGCATTGTTTGTCGTACTGGGAATTGTATTCGATTTTTTTGATGGCTTTGTTGCGAGATTATTAAATGTACAAGGGGAACTAGGAAAACAATTAGACTCCATGGCAGATATGGTAACGTCTGGACTTGTACCAGGAATGATATTATTTCAACTGTTACTCAGAGCTTCGACAAACACACCCCTATTAGAAGTATTTCATCCTAAAACCATTGAATTTCTTCCTTTTATTGGTTTAGTCGTCACTTTAGCTTCGGCTTACAGACTTGCGAACTTCAATATCGATTCTAGGCAGACGTCATCCTTTATTGGGTTGCCCACACCTGCCAATACCTTACTGATTATTTCTTTACCGCTTATCATAACCTATAGCGATATTAATTTTATTGTTTCTCTTTTACACAATCCGTTTATATTGATTGTGATTTGTGGACTAAGTTCTTATTTGTTAAATGCTGAAATTCCATTATTTGCACTAAAATTTAAAAACTTCACATGGAAAGATAACAGTTACAAATATGTTTTTGTGGCTTTTTCTGTAATCGTTTTATTCGGTTTGAAATTTGCTGCAATACCTGTCATCATTTTCTCATATATACTTTTTTCTATTTGGCAAGCTTCTAAGAACAACAACTAATAATCCAAAAGAAATGCTATCCGTAAAATCCATTGAGGCTAAAGACACCTATTTCATTCGTAAGCGAATACTTCGTGATAATAGGAGTGACTTATCGGTAGATTTTGAAGGAGATGATAATGAAGGCACCTTGCATTTTGGTTTTTTTGAAGCAAAAAAATTGATAGGAATATCGAGCTATATGCCAGCATCCAATCCCGAATTTAAAGGAGCGCAATACCAGTTGAGAGGCATGGCATTTTTGGAACCATATCAAGGTAAAGGACTAGGCGCTAAGTTGTTGACCTTTGGAATTGAGAAATTACAGGAAATGGATGTAGACATATGTTGGTGCAACGCAAGAACACCTGCAGTTTCCTTTTATAGAAGACGGGGCTTTCAAACATTTGGGAACACCTTTACTATTGAAAATGCTGGGCCCCATATAGTAATGTATAAAAACTTGTAAATGAATAAATTAATCCTACTATTTAGCTTTTTGTTATTTGTCAACTGTGCATCAACTCAAAAGGTAGCCAAAGACAAACAAGCACTTACAAACGCACTGAATCAATCGGCAAAAGATTGGTCGATTGGAAGTCTTGAAGACTATATGAATGCTTATTGGAAATCAGAGGAACTTCAATTTATAGGATCTAATGGAATTACCTATGGCTGGGAAACTACCTTAGCAAATTACAAGAAAAGCTATCCTACAAAAGAAGACATGGGCGTACTAAATTTTGAAATATTGGAAATTACCTTCCTTTCAAAAAACGTGTACAGTGTTGTTGGTAAATATTTCGTAAACCGCAGCAAAGGAAAACTAGAGGGAGTCTTTTCCGTAATTTTCAAAAAAATTGATGGACAATGGCGTATTGTTTCCGACCATTCAGAATAAAAACTTGCTTTTATTCCTTTGGAAAAGATTTCTTTACAAACTTGGTAAGAATTACAATATGAACACCATTGATGCGACCTTCAATATGTTCAGCATTATCGTGTACCAATGAAATATTTCTTACAGCAGTACCTCGTTTAGCTGTAAAATTTCCACCGCCTTTCACATCTAAATCTTGAGTAAGAGTAATTGTATCACCAGCAAATAAAAGAGCTCCGTTGGCATCCTTATGGATTATTTTATCCTCATCACTTAAGCCTTCACCTGTAGCTTGCGCCCATTTCAAAGTCGATTCTTCGAGGTAGAGCATATCTAATAAATCCTGTGGCCAGCCTTCATTTTTTAGTCTATGTAGCATTCGCCAAGCAATCACCTTTACAGCATCGTATTCACTCCATATACTTTCGTTTAAACATCGCCAATGATTAGTATCGGTGCTTGTAGGTTCGTCTATTTGAGCAACACAGGTAGTGCAGGCTAAGAGATGTTCATCAATTCCACCATTGTTAACTGGTTTTACCTGGTATGCTTGTAAATCTAACGCACTATTACAAAGTTCACATTTCGATCCACTTCTCGATTCTAATTCAGATTGAATGCTCATATATTCAGTTGAAGGTATTAATTTTTTAAGAAAAACAAACTTACACATTTTATATAGAATACGAGGCAGACAGTTGTATAGAAAAGGAAAAAATCGTCTCGCCGAATCATCTTTTTCGTAAATTTATTTATAATTATTAATCCGCTAGTCAACCCCACCAAACTAGTTCTTCCTCCAGCCAACCTACTAGGTTTATTTAAACCTAGTAGGTTGGCTGGAGGAAGAACTGGTTGGGAGGAGAGGGGTAATTAGCATAAAAAAACAAACGCTATGAAAACAGTTAATTTAGAACCTTCTTTGTATTATCATTTTTACAATCGGGGTAACAACAAGGAAAATTTATTTAAAGAACGAACGAATTATTTACACTTTTTATATTTGCTAGAAAAGCATCTGCTTCCTGTTTGTAATGTATATAGTTATTGTCTTTTACCCAATCATTTTCACTTGCTTATTCAAATAAAAGAAATGGATGAATTACCAGAGAAGTACAAAAATGGAGAAAGACGTGTACATCAACCTTTCTCGAATATGTTAAATGCGTATACCAAAGGCTATAATAAGCGTTACAATAGAATTGGGAGTCTGTTTCAAAAACACCCAAAGAAAATAGAGGTAAAAGATGAAGATTACTTTAGGAACTTAATTGTGTACATCAATACAAATTCATCTCACCATGGCATTGCCGATTATAAAACCTATCCTTATTCTTCCTATAATATACTGTCGAATGAAGATGAAACCTTCTTGAAACGACAAGTAGTTCTAGAAAAGTTTGATGGGAAGAAGAATTTTATTTATCAATTAAACAATGCTGGTTCCTAAATTTATATCCTATCTACCCACACCTACTAGGTCTTCTAGACCTAGTAGGTGTGGGTAGAAAAATCTAGAAACTCCATTTAAATCGCCAATAGATACCGTTTCCGATATTCTGAAAGGGAGCAGTCGTCATTTCTTGCCAGAAAAACTGACCTATGATATCTAGATCTAAATTTGTCATTACGCTAAAGGTAAGAGAAGGTATCGTTGAAAGACTGTTTATTCCAAAGCTATAGACGGTAGCTAACGAGGTGTTAAATATTGGGCTTACGGCATAAGAGGCCTGTACCATCGTATTGTGTTCCGCTGGCATGAGGTTTTCAGCATTCGGAATTTCGAATATTGCGTTGCTTGGATCTATGATGTCATTAGTACCCGAAGAGTTGTATAGGTAAGTGGCTAGTAGATAAGTTCCGTTTTTGAGTGAATAGTCGAAACTCGTGGTTGCACTTATATTACTATTGTCGGTTTCGTTTATTGCGTGAAAATAACTCAGTTCACCTTTAAACCCCATGGTTTTTAGGTTACCTGCCCAACCAGTACCTAGCACTGCTTTTTCTTGAAATTTTCCGGCCAATAGTTGGATGTCGTAATTCCATGTATTAAATTTGTACATTGCTGCTACAATGTCCGTTTTCCAATCACCTGTGAATTTATAAGCAATATCGAAAGACGACATATAGTTCGGAAAAAGTGTCAATCGCACTGCATCAGCTCCTTCTCGTTCCTCATAATCAAAGTCATAGATGTTGTAACTGTTAAATACGTCATTCGGATTCCAAGTAGTATTGATACCCCAGTTAATACGTTGTCGTCCAATTCTCAATTGCAATTTTTCATTTGCATATTGGTAATAACATCGATCAATAATACTGCTGATGACAACATTTTCTGTATCGGCGATTAAGAACTCAAAAGGCAGAATACCGTCGTATTCATTGATAGACTCACCGTAATTTGGGATGGATTTAACGGAAGCTCCATATAAGATTCTATTTCTAATTTGGGCAACAAATTTAGAACCTCCCGTTGAATAAAATGAGAAATTCAACCGGTTATGGAGTAGGTTGTTTACTTCTAAATCAGATTCAGCAGCGAAAGCAAGTGTTTGCATATATTTAAGATAGCCGTTGAATTGCGTTTCTATACTTTTTTCTTGGGCAAAGTTACTTACTGTAGCTCCGGTAGTTATCATGAAAAATAAGAGTCTAGCGTATTTCATCTTTGATAATTTTTCCGTCTTCTAGATAGATAACCCTTTTGGCTCTATCGATTACGCGTTGGTCGTGTGTAGCAAAAACAAAAGTCATATGCTCTTCTTGATTCAATTGGTACATCAAATCCAATAGATCGTTGGTAGACTTACTATCTAGATTTGCAGTGGGTTCGTCCGCTAAAATATAGGCAGGTTTTGCAGCCAAAGCGCGTACTACGGCTACACGTTGTTGTTGCCCTCCAGACAACTCTCCAGGTTTATTATTTTCCTTGCCTTCAAGCCCAACAGCTTTAAGTAATTTATAGATTCTCTTCTTTCTTATTTTTTCTGAAATCCCTTGTAATAACATGATAAACTCCGCATTTTCATAGGCAGATAAAACGGGGATAAGGTTGTAAGCTTGAAAAACAAAACCGATATTCTTTTGTCGAAACTCGGTCATTTCCTTTTTTTTAAGGGTATTGATATCACAACTGTTTAAGGTAATGGTACCTTCATTCGCTTGATCTAAACCGCCAATTAGATTTAGCAAGGTTGTCTTTCCTGAACCTGAAGGTCCAACTAAAGCCGTGAATTCTCCTTCTTTAATTTGGATAGACACATCGTTGAGTGCGTGAACGGCAAGCTCACCTTTTCCAAAAATTTTATGTAGTTTGTTCGTTTCAATTACTGTTTTCATAGGTGTAGTTTAAATGGAGCGAATGGCAGTTATAGGATTCAATTTGGTAGCAATTCTACTCGGATAAAGACCACCGAAAAAGGTAGCTATTAAAATATAAGACGTATAAATAAGGTAATATTTTGGTTCTAGATATAGATAAATAATAGGATCATACCCAAATGCATCCATACCTTCTCCAAAAGAAGAAAGGTCGAAACCATTATAAGAATAATACTGAATTGTAATATATCCAAGGAAAACGCCAATAGGCCCACCAATAAGTCCATATACCAGCGATTCAAAGAGAATCATCAAGCGAATTTTAGAACGCGACATTCCAACGGCCATCAAAATTCCCAATTCTCGTTTTCTTTCTAAGATGGACATTACTAAGGTATTGACAAGTCCGAATAATAATGCCGCAATGATAATTGACATAAGAATAAACATGGTATTGCTCATCATTTCAATACCATAAGCTATTTCTGGATATCTCGTTTTCCACGATTCTACCAAATTCCCTTTGGACTTTGCTTTTAAGTCGTTTTCTAATATGTCTATAGTGCTAGGTTCAACGGACTTCACAATAATTTCATGAATAGAAGCTTCGCCGGTAAGTCGTTCAATTCTATCAATGGGAACAAAAACAGTAAATCCATCAAAAGCATCGTTTCCTGCACTAAAGATACCACAGACTTTAAAATTCTTTGAAATCTGATTTACATTTGCATCTGTAAAACTGATGTTAATTTTAGAATTTAATTTAAGATGAAGTTCGGTCGCTAGTTTTTTTCCTATGAGAATAGGGTATGAGAGGCTAGACTCTAAAAAAGTACCTGCTTGTAATCGAGTTTCAAGTTCTAGTACTTCATGTTCTTTCTCAGGGTAAACCCCAAGAAGTTTAATTCCTTGTTGACCGCGAGCACTCCTTGCAAAGGCCTCTGTTTTAAACCTGGGTGCATAACTTTGAACTCCTTTGCTCGCGTCTAGTATTGCAAGTGTTTCTTTGGGGTGTTTAATGGTATTGGTGATGTCGCTATCCGTGTCGTAACTCTCACTGTGAATTTGCAAGTCACCAATTTCTAAATGCACCATTTTATCCACGCGCTGTTGTACGAAACCATTGGCGAAGCCCATTAAGAATACGGAACTCCATATACCCATAATAATTGCCGTGATAACAATGCTTGTTCGCAAAGCATTTCTCCAACAATTTCTCCAGGCTATTATAAAAGTTGTTTTCATAATTTTTATTGTTTCATTGCTTCAAGTGCATTAAGATGTACAATCTTTACAATCATATAGCCAGACGTCAAAGCCGCAATAAGTAGGACTGATAGGGAGTTCATAGCAAAAACATCGACAAACAACCCTGTACCCATATAAGGTTCAAATCCTTGTTCAAGCATTGCATTTGCGGCCTCTCCACCAAGTTTAATTGGATTTCTATTGAGGTAATACAATAGCGGGAAAGAGAGTAAATTCCCTATAAATACACCGATCAACGTTAAAATACTTAATTCTGAAAGCGTAATAAATAGTAAATCTTTGTTTTGTAACCCAATTGCCGAGAGTACACCAAATTCAAACCTACGTTCATTGTAAAGCATTACGATGGTGCCAAATATCCCAAAACCAACAATCATGTATAAAATCCCTGAAATCAGCAATCCTGAGTTAGCATCTATTTCAAAACCTTGTTTGAGACCTGGTAAAACTTCCTCCCAAGTGCGCGCTATGAACGAAGTGCCTGTAAGTTGTTCTTCGATTTGTGTATGGATGGCATTTAGGTCTTTGCTATTTTTAATATTTATCAAATAATTTGTGATACGTTCTGGAGCGACAAAAAACCGTTGTGCTTCTCGAAGTGACATCAGCACACTGTTCGACATATCGCCTGCTGGGAAATAGAGGATACCTTTAACTGAGTAGATTCCGGCAGCTGTGTAACCTTGATAGCCTTGTCCCATAAAAATAAGGGAATCACCCACAGACACTTTGTAATAATCTGCCATTTTCTCTGAGATAAGTACGCCAGTGTCGTTCTCTTCGAGTAATGTTCCTTTACGTACTTTATGACTTAGTTTTAAGAGTTCTATATCGCTGGATGGTTGAATCCCTAATACTGCTGCAAATTTAGATTTGACACCGGTAGAAACGAGTGCGCCGGATTGAATTCTAGGATGTACACCTGTAACCCCTTTAATAGATTCAATAGTTCCGACAGGAACTTCAGCTGTCACAATGCTATTGTCTAATATCTTTTCATCGACATAGCTTGTGTCCGTAATTTGCAAATAACCTATACTCCCCGAAACGGTGTTTTTGATATTGAAATCATAAGTCCAATACTGCATTTGACGCATAAAAAGCACGAAAAACAAGGAAACGACAATAGAGGAAATAGTCAACAAAGCTCTCCGTTTGTTACGCCAAATATTTCGCCATGCCAATATAAGAAACTGCTTTTTCATAGAATTACCCCTTTACTTTAGTCATATACTGGGTTGTGAAATAATGACTTGGAATGGCAACATCAAATGCTATGCTGTTGTATTCAAGTATTGTTTTTTGATTTGTTTTATCGGCCGGAAAAAAACTCGAGTTTTAAAGGAATTGTTTCCTTTCCAACCTTTTGAACATTCGATGATAGCATGGTATTTACTAATTCCATGTCTTCGTCGAAAGAGGCTTGTTTCATAACATTGTAATGTTCAAGTTCGATCCATAGCTCTATTTTACCCCAGATCACATCAGCATCTTCATGAGGAATCAGTTCAATATGATAACATACCAGACCATCAATAGTTTCTTGTCCTAGTAACGTGTGATTAAAATCTTTAGCGGTCGAAGTTTTCTTTACCAAATCGTCATTACTTAAATCGGTACCCATCCAGCTTTGATTCATCATAGAGGGCGGCATTTTGATATTTCTCTCAATAGAAGGTAGGTAGTACCATATTTCTTTATTTCTTTTTAAATAGGTAGTTCCTTTGTCACGCACTGGTTCTTGAATATACATAAGGCTATAATCTTCGCCCTGCGTCCAAGATTTCATTTTCATTTCACGTGTATATTTCGCACGAACTGTCGTAATGGTCATTTCTGAAATAGAGCTTTTACCACGCAGTTTATTTTCTGCTTTGGAAATAATGGCTTTTAGTTCAGTAGCATTCTGACCAAAACTATTCAGACTGAATAGCAACATTAAAACAAGAATGGAACGCATGCTATGAACCGGATGTTTCTCTTTCATAAGATCTATTTTAATCAAATAAAGATACTTAAAAAGAAGTAAAAAACAGGAAGAACATCTTACTTTTTCAATCTTCTAAACAAACTATTTCTAATACCTGGACTCAAAGAATCAGTGTACATAGGTTGCGCCCAATGTTCAATTTCATTCCGTAATTCGGGATGACTTTCAGCAATTCGGAGCAATACATCAAAAGCAGAAATTCGCACAGATGGAATTTTCCCTATGGCTTCCCAGATGGTCAATGCACAGTCGAAGGCAAGTCCCTGTTGGTCTTCATTGAGTCGCATTTTGTTTAAAATGATTAACAGTTGCCGTTGATGTCCATCACTACATTGGTTCATGATTTCTAAAAAGCGATCCAAATAAGGGAATAGACGAATGTCATCTGGTTTTTGTATATGTCCTAGCAACTAGGCAGCGCGCCAAGCATCTTCGCTTTTTGGTAAAAGGCTTTCTTGTATCAAAAGCAGAAACAGTTGCGGTGTTTTTTTTGCGTAACGTATCAGATCCTTTTTGGTGCGATAGGTTTTGAAAAGAGCAGCTACTTCCATAGAATTCATTCTCAGACGTTTTTGTTTATAAGTTCGCATTGTTCTGGAAACAATTTAGAAAACTTTTTGGGAAGTGTTGCTCGTACTGCAATTGATTTTTGAGTAATGGGATGTACAAAATTCAGTTGATAGGCATGTAAGTACAAACCATTTCCAAATAAGATGTTCCCCGGAATGCCATAAGTCTTATCACCCAAAATAGGCGTTTTCATTTCAGAAAGATGTTTTCGAAGCTGATGTTTGCGTCCAGTGGCAGGGTGCAGTTCCGTTAAATTCAATACTGTATATTTAGGCGATGGGATAGATGCTCTTTTGTAAAACACAGTACTTGCTTGTTTCAGATCGATGGGAGTTTGAATTGTTCCTTCCATAGCACAGATACCCTGTGTAACTGCCATATAGGTCTTTTCAATTTGTTTTTCCTCAAAAAGCTTGTTGAGGGTAATGACCATTTCAGCTGTTTTTCCAATAAGCAAAGCCCCACTTGTAGGGTGGTCTAAACGGTGTATAGGTTCTGGCCTCACCAAAGCATCTGTTGCTGTACTAGGCGTTAAATTATGACGAAGCGCATTCTCTAAAGTCCATTTTTTATTACCACTCACGGTAATCCCCGCTGGTTTATGTACAACGGCAAAATAGGTGTCTTCATACAGGACATCCAGTGGAATATCGAGAACTGGTTTGGATTGCTCAAGTGGATTCTCAAAAAGATCAATAGTTTCACCTCCGTACAGATAAGTTCCGGTTTGTAATACTGTACCTTGTATCTTTACACGCTTATTTTTGATGGCTTTTTTTAGTCCGCTTTTAGTCGCTATTTTTTTAAAGAGCATAGGGGCTGCATCCTGGAGTCGTATCTTTTCCGATAACGCTGGGACAGTAATGCTTTCAATTATTTGTGGACGGGTCGTCATGCATCAGTTTTAGCAAGTCTTCAAAATTAGTTTTTTAATTTGTTTAAAACAACGCTTCCCTAAATTGCTTTGACGGAATGTTTATATTTGCGCAACGATGCTATCAGATTTTAAAAACAACATTCTAGAAGTTACTGGAGCAAACGCTATATTTGAGCTAGAGACCATTCAAACCTTATGGAGTGGCTATGGCCGTATTGTGCGTATGGGTTTGGAGGGAGCTGCTTTGAATACGATCGTCGTTAAACATGTAAGTTTACCCATTGAGAGTACACATCCTAGGGGGTGGAATACAAACTTGTCGCACCAACGAAAATTAACGTCTTACAAGGTTGAAACGAATTGGTATGAGCAATGGAGTGGTAAGGGGACGAATGCCTGCCGTATGCCTCAATGTTATGGGGTATGGACGGTAGGTGAAGAGGTGTGTATGGTGTTAGAAGATTTGGATGCTTCAGGATTCCCAATTCGAAAAACTGAAGTAAACCCTACGGATATTGAAAATTGCTTATTGTGGTTGGCTAATTTTCACGCTTGTTATATGATGGAACACCCAAAAGGACTTTGGGAAACAGGAACTTATTGGCATTTAGAAACCCGTCCAGAAGAATTGGAGGCTATGGAGGACGATTCTCTAAAGAAAGCTGCAAAAAAAATAGATACACTATTAAAAGAAAGTCCTTTTCAAACATTTGTACACGGCGATGCCAAGTTGGCGAATTTTTGTTTTTCTGAAGGCGGAACAGCTGTAGCTGCTGTCGATTTTCAATATGTAGGAGGTGGTTGTGGTATGAAAGATGTAGCGTATTTCATAGGAAGCTGCCTGTATGAGCATGACTGTGAAGCCCAAGAAGAAACACTATTAGCTTTTTATTTTAAAGCATTGAAGTCTGCGCTGGAAACACAAAACAAAACACTTGATTTTACCGCCTTGGAAGACAATTGGCGCGCTTTATTCCCAGTAGCCTGGACCGATTTCCATCGTTTTCTAAAAGGTTGGAGCCCTCAACATTGGAAAATAAATAGCTATAGCGAACGCTTGGCAAAGAAAGTGTTAACCTCTTTGTAAACTTTATGAAGGGGCTAGACGACTAAGGTTTCGATCAGGCAGTAATTTTGACCTTTTTTGGAAAATTTCCAAATGGAATAATGGTTATATTTGACAATGCAACAACACGGAACAATCATGCTGTACGGACATCCGTTTGTACAAATAGCCACATTCAACAAAGACTTTAGACTTAAGGCAACTATGAATAACGACGCTTGTTTGGCTTATGTAAAAGCAGGTACTTATGAGGTCATTTCTTCTAACACGACGCTTATTGCCAGACACAACGAAAGTATATTAATGAAATGTGGGAATTATATAGCAGATCTAAAACAGGACACGGAAACAAATTTCTTTAAAAATGTACTTTTTCATCTCGATCCAGAATCTATTAAAAAGGTCTTTGCTCATAAGGATGTAAGTTTTTTTAGGCCGTCAAATGCAGATAAAAAAAAGCAAGCTACTGTGAAAATTGATCAGAACATTCTGATGGATTCCTTTATAAACTCTATGATGCCTTATGTGGATAACCCTGAACTTGCAACCGAAAACCTTATAGAAGTAAAACTGCAAGAACTTATATATATACTGTATGAATCAGGCGACGTAGGTGCAATTAATTACATACTCAACACCCTGTTTATTCCGGAGCAGATAGCTTTTAAAAAAGTTATTGAAGCCAATTTATTCAATAACTTGTCGATTGCAGAACTAGCCCATTTAGCAATTCGTAGTGAAAGTTCATTTAAAAGAGATTTCAAAAAAGCGTATAGAACGAGTCCTGCTAAATATATAAAGCAAAAAAGATTGGAAAAAGCGGCCAAACTATTGCGGAGTAATACAAATCCCGTAAGCGATATTGCATGGCACTGTGGTTTTGAAAATGTTGCACATTTCAGCAACGCATTTCGTCTTGCCTATGGAAAATCGCCACGAGCGTATCGAAATTGGCCTAAATAGAAAACTTTTTGACCCCTCTAAGAAAATGGGTTGCTCAAATTAACGGCATCTTTGTACAACTAATACTAAAAAAAATATTATGTCA
This sequence comes from uncultured Flavobacteriaceae bacterium, assembly GCA_943789365.1. GTDB lineage: Bacteria > Bacteroidota > Bacteroidia > Flavobacteriales > Flavobacteriaceae > Flavicella. The sequence continues at coordinate 3,522,296 of CALSTV010000001.1, forward strand.
CAAAATGAAGTAATTACAAGTGCAAAAAAAGTAATCAATGACTCTGCCGATTCGGTATGGGCACGACTCAGAAAATTAGACGGCGTTGAAGCGTTTCTCCCCGAAGTAGTTGGTAAATCCTGGATTGTAGATAATCAGGCACCAGGTGTAGGTACAAAACGATCTTGTACATTACATAATATGTCCGAAGAAGGACATGCTACAGCAGAAGAGGTCATTGCTTTTGACGACACGAATCGTTCTTATTCTTATAAAATTGAAGAGGGCAGCATGCCGGTAAAAAACATGGTAAACACCTTTTCGGTAAAAGATCTTGGTTATAAAAAATGTGAACTCTCATGGGAAGCGACTATGGCGTCTTTTATAGAAAACCCACAAATGTCTGAGATCGATTTTAGACAGTTTGTAAAAAGTAACGGTGAGATGCTAATGGCTAACTTTTCAAAATTGCACAACAATGCTTAATAGCTGTATTAAAGAGTGGAGTATTAGGCTCCACTCTTTATATTTCCAACAATACACCTTCTGAAATTTACAAACGAAACGAACCTAATTGATTTTACAATAGATTCTAAAACATTTTTCTTGGTTCACTACTTCGACTCAAACATATTTCTTATTTTTAATTTCTCATTTAAATCGAGAAAACAACTATGAATACAAGATTGATGGAAAGGCTTACCAATTGGCTTATAGGACACGGCATTACTGAAACCTATGCACTGTATTTAAAACTATTGATTCTCCTTGCAATACTCTGTATTGTAGCGGTGATTACGAACTTTGTCGTAAAGAAATTTTTAGTGCGTTTTATCGAATCGATCATTAAAAAGACTAAAACTGAATGGGACGATGCACTGGTAGCCAACAAAGTATTTAGCAACCTGTCTCAAATAGCACCTGCATTGGTAGCCTACCTAGCGGCTCCCTTAGTGTTTGCAGATTTTTCGGAGGTGGTTCCGTATATCTATCGCTTGGTGTTGGCCTATATAAGTGCCGTGCTACTCTTGGTAATTATCAATTTTTTAGACACCATAAAACAATATCTTGAAAACACGAAATGGTTTCAAGACAATCCAATCGACAGTTATTTTCAATTGGCTAAAATTGCAGTATACATTACCGGAGCCATAATTGTATTGTCGTTTATACTCAACAAATCGCCTTTGTACTTCTTTAGTGCTTTAGGCGCTATGACCGTAGTTTTGCTCTTGGTCTTTAAAGACACCATTTTGGGTTTTGTAGCCAGTATCCAACTTTCGGCTAACGATATGGTCCGTGTTGGTGATTGGGTTTCCATGCCAAAACACAATGCCGATGGTGATGTGATTGAAATGAATCTGACCACAGTTAAGGTGCAAAACTGGGACAAAACCATCAGTACCATTCCTACCTATGTCTTTATATCGGAATCGTTTAAAAATTGGCGAGGTATGTCGGAATCGGAGGGAAGGAGGATCAAACGTTCTTTGCATATAAAAATAAGCAGCATACAGTTCTGTTCACCGGAAATATTGGAACGCTTTAAAAAGATTCAACTGTTAAAAGATTATATCGAATCGAAAAGTACTGAAATAGAAGATTATAATAGTGAACATACGATAGACACTTCGAATTTGATCAATGGCCGACAGCTTACAAATATTGGGGTATTCAGAGCGTATGCTGAAAATTACGTAAAAAGCAATGCCGACATCAACCAAAACATGACCTGTATGGTTCGACAATTATTACCTACGGAAAAGGGACTTCCTATTGAGATATATACCTTTAGCAGTCGCAAAGACTGGGTGGTCTATGAAGGCATTATTTCAGACATGTTCGATCATCTCCTAGCGGCTGTTCCGGAATTTGATTTGGAAGTTTTTCAAAACCCTACAGGAAGCGATTTTAGAAAATTGTAGTGTGAAGATGAAAAAATTGATTCTAGGTTTTGTTTTTTTTAGTAGTGCTTTTATAAATGGCCAGCAAATTGAGTTTTTAGAACTCCCTTCTTTATTTGAACGAGAATTTGAAATTTCTGGCATGGCAGGAGATGCAACTCACTTGTATTTGGCTGCAGAACGATGTGCGAAAGTATTTGTGTTAGATAAAGAGAACGTAGCACTTGTAGAAACGATTGAACTGGACACATCAGAAATAGAAAGTTTGGAAGTCGAGGGACTAAGTAGGTATAAAGATTATTTGTTGTTGACAGACGAGAAAAAGGGCCGTATATTTTCTTATCATTTAAAAACAAAGCAATTAACACAAGTGAATCATGATCAACCAAAGTTTTCTAAGTTTAGAGGAAATTATGGAATGGAAGGAATCGCAATAGATACTGTAGCAAAAGTTGCTTATGTACTACGGGAACGAAATAAAGACAATGAAAGTGAGATTCACTCATTTGACATTTCGGAAAAGCAAGCACAATTAAAATTTAAATACAGAAATCAAACCCGATTAAAAAATAAAAATAAGGATTGGAGGTACTCCGGTATTGCAATTGACCAACAAAATAAACGTTTGTTGTGTATTCGATCTTATTATGTTGGGCATGCCTCTGTGAAAAATAAAAGAGAAGTCCATGTTGTTCCCATTAAAGTACTGAAGAAAAAGAAAACAAATTCAAAAATACTGGTATCGGTTAGTGAAGCCGTGTTTTTACATAGAAATAGCTTCGCCACAAATGTAGAAGGTATTTACGCTGACATGGAAACTATTTATATAACAGCTGACAATGGAAAAGGAATAAAAGATTGCAGTCAGATATCGAAAAAAACACCTTTGATTCGAATAGAATTCCCCAATTAGACTTAATTAAACGAACCTTTCCACTGCTCCCCAATTTTCAAAAACGCCCAAACCAAAGAGTGCGAAGTCATACTTTACAGGATCTTTAGGGTCTAAACGTCGCAAGCCAGTATCCAATTCTTTGAGTGCCTTTCCATCGTTTTGTTTTCGCGTGAGCAATCCTAAATTACGTGCTACATTGCCTGTATGTACATCGAGCGGACAGGATAGTAGGGAAGGAGCTATGTTTTTCCAAATACCAAAATCAACACCATTATTGTCTTTTCTAACCATCCAACGTAAATACATATTGATGCGCTTGGCAGCAGAGCCTTTTACAGGATCCGAAATATGTTTGGTGCTGCGTGGCAAATGAGGAATTTCAAAAAACAACTTTTTAAACTCGTGAATGGCAGGTTGTAAAGAATCTGAACTTTGGTGTTTGCTAAACACAGCCTCCATACCACCGTGATTGGAATAGATATGTTTAAGCGCAGTGATAAAAAACTTAAAATCGTCTAAATTAAACGTACGGTGCACAAAATGCTCGAAAGCATCCAGATGACTTTGATTGTGACTCATCACAAAATCAAAAGGAGAATTACCCAAAAAGCCCATCATCTTAAGACTGTTCTTAATAATCATGGGACGTTTTCCCCAGGCAATGGTCGCCGCTAAAAAGCCAGAAATCTCAATATCCTCCTTCAAATCATACCGATGTGGTATCTGCACAGGGTCGGATTCAATAAAATCTAAAGTATTGTATTGGATTACTTTAGCATCGAGAAAATCTTTTAGCTCGGCTTGGGTCATGTTGAATGTTAGTATATCGTTTTTAGTTATTGGAATGTTTTCCTATGCTTGTTATAGGCTATATGTTCTTTTGAACTTTGGTAGCTGAGCCTGTCTAAGTTATCCGTGTACGGACTCATGCGTTCCTAGGTCTTTTATAATAGTGGCTTCAAACTCTAAAAGAGCTTCCCATTTTACATCCACTTCTTCACGATTTCCATACTGTCTGGCAAAACCTAAAAACAAGGTGTAATGATTTGCTTCTGAGATCATCAAATCTTTATAAAACTTAGCCAGTTCTTTGTCTTCGAGATGTAGCGAAAGCAAACGAAATCGTTCACAACTTCTCGCCTCAATCAAGGCTGCATAGAGCAGTCTGTGTACCAATTGATAGGTCCGACTTCCTCCTTTTGGAAAGAACTTTAGCAATTGTAATACATACAAATCTTTGCGATCTCTACCCAACTCAACACCTTTGGCAATCAATTTATCATGCACCAATTTAAAATGGCTCATTTCCTCTTTTACCAAAGCAATCATTTCTGTTACCAATTCGGTATACTCAGGAAAACTTACAATAAGTGAAATAGCAGTAGAGGCAGCCTTTTGTTCGCAATGTGCATGATCGATAAGAATTTCATCGATATTTTTCTCTGCAATATTCGCCCATCTTGGGTCGGTTGGTAGTTTAAGTCCTAACATATCTCAACAATTGAATTTTCAATAATAGTTCTCAAACGCATACCAAAATCAGCCATGGCTTTGATTTCTTTTACAGAAGCCATACGCTCTTTATGCACAACAAGTAAACCACCGTCAGTGGCTTCAATATGATAATACGTATTGCTTTCGAAGAAAAGCACGAGTTCATCTGTGAAAAAAGCTTCGATAGCCTCTTTGTTTTCTCCACTTAAGAAAAAGCGTTTTGAGAAATCGGGATGGTTTTGAATGGCAATATCTTCATACCCGGTTAAATGATAAATATACTCAAAAAGACCATCTCTGTCCAATATAAATTTTGGAGCCTCTATATCTAATTTTACATACATCATGGTACTTCGTATTACTTGTTTCGCAATAAACTCACCTTCGGTATAGATGGCATCGAAAATGGTACACTCTCCATTGGTAAGCACATTCTTAACTCTTTCTACATGTTTTGTCTTGTAATATCCAAAATCACTTAGGAAATGATGTCCTCCATCCTGAACAGCCTTGTAGGTCCACTTAAAATCACTGGCAACACTTTGTAATGTTTTTTGTCTTTTGGTAAAATTTCTCGACGCCAAACGTTCTGTCACAGAAATTCTTCTCAATGCAAAAGGATGTGCAGAATGTGCACCGTGTAAATCGAGTCCAATAACCTCAAAATGCCCACCTTTGGAAGTAAAAGTGTTCATATAATTGTTCAGGTTTTCCATTACGGTATGGTCTACAAAACTACATCTTGAAAAATCGACAATCACATCGCGGTTTTCAGGAATCTGATCGAGTTTCGTTTTGAGTTTTGAATAATTTAAAAAACTACAAAAATTAACCACACTGACATAGTAAGTCTCTTTCTCGTCTTTTTCCATATACATCAGTACATTTGGTTTTAGTACATTTCTAGTAAAAACCATCACACTTTTGTTGAGTAAGATATGAATTGCTAGGGTCACTAAAATACCACATAAAATACCAGCTATCAAACTTGAAAATAGCGTAACAATAAGCGTTGTAAAGAAAATAATCAACTGTTCTTTACCAATACTCAATGTGTTTTTAATGTTTACTGGATTGGCAAGTTTATAGCCCGTAAATACTAAAATTGCAGAAAGTGCTGTAAGTGGTATCATGGTTAGCTGTGCTCTAAAGACCAATAAAAAAACAAGTATAAATAAGGCATGAAAGAAATTTGACGAACGGTTGGTAGCTCCATTATTTGTGTTTACAGAACTTCGTGCAATTACCGTGACCACATTCAAACCACCAAAAAATCCACTCACCATACTGGCAATTCCGAGTGCTTTTAAATCTTTGTTTATATCCGATCTTCTTCTTAGAGGATCTATCTTATCTACTGCCTTTATACTCAACAAAGATTCAATGCTCGAAATCAATGTAATGGCCAATACAGCGTTGATAAAACGCATATCGGTTACCATGCTAAAATCAGGAAAAGGTAAATTTGCTAGGAGTTTATCTGGAATGTCAATCAGCAAACTTTTATCGATAGGATATTTAATGACAAAGATCTTGTAATAATAACTCATACCAATAGTAATCACAACAATCCACATGGGTGCAGGAATTAATTGTAACAAGCGATTTCTCATTTTAGAATAGAATATCATAATGAGTATACTGCCTACACCAACTATTCCAGCGATGGTATCATCGTTTCCATCTGTAACAAAGTTATAGAGCGTATTTGGTATTTCTAATAAAAGAGCAATGGTATCTCCTTTAAACTCAGTATTTCCAAACATTACATGAAACTGTTTGGCAAAAATTCCAACTCCAATAGCAGCCAACATGCCTTGAATGGCAGACGAGGGAAAGAAATCGCTAAGAATCCCCATTCTTAAAACACCTAAAAGTGTCATCAGTAATCCTGAAATAATAATAGCTGCCAAGGTTACAAGATACCCTTGATACAGATCACCTCCACCAAGCGTAGTGATTGCTCCTAACAACACAACAACCAATCCGTTACCAGGACCTGTAATGGTGTTGTTTGATCCTCCTAAAATTGCTACGGTCATACCGCCAATAATACAAGAAATAATCCCCGCAATTGGAGGAGCTTCAGAAGCCAATGCCAAGCCTAAACCTAAAGGCAATGCGATTAAGGAAACTACAAATCCAGAAAAAATATTTTTAGGAATGTCTTGTACGAACGATTTATTTATGTTTTTTCTTTGCAACATAGTTTATTTTACGATTAACACATCTGTCGGTAATTCCGATAAAATATACTCGATGTCATGTGGGAAAATTCTATCTAAAAGTCTTGTTTTTCTAGGTGCATTCATCACAAGTAAATCGGCACGAATCACACGGGCATAATGACCAATAGAATACCCTCTACGTCCAAATATACTCTGGGTTCTAAGCTCGATATTCTTTTTCAATTCTGGTGTAATATGATCGAGGATTTCACGAACACGCAAATCTTCTCTTGTCGTAATTCGCTGTTTTTCAATACTTGCACGACGCAAAGAAATGTCATCGCTCACTTTGGTATGAACCGCTTCTTGTTTTACTTCTTCAACTATGGTGATTTTTGGACAACGCAATGCTTGTGAAATATAAAACGAAGTTCGTATCGTTTCCTCTGTTTTAGGGTCTTTTAATCCGTTTACAACGATGTTTTTACAAGGGATTCGAACTTTGGAATGTTTTATGAGCAACAAAACAGAGCACGGGGCTTTTCGCGTCAAAGTTCGTGCGATAGAACCTACATAATATTTGTAAATATTTTCTTTTTGAAGGGCACCTAAGATTAACAAATCAATCTGTTCTTTAGTACAAGTGTTTAAGATTACGTTTACGGGGTTTCCATCTTGAAAAACGAGTTTGATATCTTTTGTGGTCTTGGGTCCTTTTTCAAATATCTGCTGAAGTTTTGCTTCTTTTTCTGTCGTTTTGTTTCCTACATGTACACATACCAATTGGGCGTTGAACATATTCGACAATCGGGAGGCCTCAAAAATATTTTCTTCTAAGTTTGGTGAAAAAGCAACACCTATAAGTATTTTATTGAATTGATGCACGGTTAGTTATGGTTGTTTTTTTTGAAAAGATTTTAAAATTCCACTATTGGTAAGTCTAAAAATCAAACTTATAGATCTAATTTAAATAGGTTTTTTAAGAATGCAATATCTGGGTTTAGTTCTACAAGTTTGTCGTATTTCTCTTGAGGAGTGTAAACGATTTTTTTTACTTCAGAGACTTCAATGGTTACGGTAAGATCAATACTAAAATTATTAAGTGTTTCTCTAAGGTATTTCAATAATTTGGGACGTAGACGTTCTAATTGATCCCCCATCAAACTATTTGGTAAAGCGTAATGAATGTGAAAAGTGTCTAACGTAGGTTTGGAAGCTGTTAATATGGAAGCCAAACTTTTATTTCCCGTCTTTGTCAGAAATGCAGCATATGCTTTCCATGTTTCTAAGAATTTCGCCTCTGTAAATACTGTTTTTGGCAAAGTGTTTCTATCTACTTCTGTGTCCGAAGCGACTTCTACGGCCTCCACTTTTTGCGTTAAGCTTTTTAGCGAAAGGGCAGAAGCTCTTTTTCTTTCTGTTCGCACCCTAGGCTTTGGTAGTGGCTTTTGAACCGCTTCTTCCTTAGGCTGTATAGCTTCTTTAGGGATTGGCTTCTCGGTTTGAATTTTTTCTTCTACTAGTTGAGATTTGAAAAAAGACGCCGGAATTATGTAGTTACTACTTTTTTTTTTTCTGCCTCGAAGGTGATAGACGCTATTTGCATAAGTGCCAATTCAACGAGTAATCGCTGGTTTTTACTGGTCTTATACTTTAAATCACATTCGTTTGCTTTGTCAATTGCCTGTAATAAAAAAGGTAATGGGGCAGCGCTGGCTTGTTCCAAATATTGCTTTTTGGCAGCATCGCCAACTTCTAAAAGCGGAATAGTTTCTTTGTCTTTTGCTACGAGCAAATCTCTAAAATGAGAAGCCAATCCATTTATATAGTGATGTCCTTCAAAACCTTTACTCAAAACGGTATTGAATTCTAAAAGCACCTGAGGAATGTTGTTTTTCAGCAACAAATCGGTGGTCTTAAAGTACACATCATAGTCGAGTACGTTCAAGTTTTCTGTAACAGCTTCTCTGGTAAGATTTTTACCTGAAAAACTAATGACTCTATCAAAAATAGAAAGCGCATCACGCATGGCTCCATCCGCCTTTTGAGCAATGATATGCAATGCGTCGTCATCTGCGTTAATACCTTCTTGCGCTGAAATCTTTTTAAGATGTTCCTTTGCATCCAGTACTCCAATACGCTTAAAGTCAAAAATCTGACAACGTGATAATATGGTTGGTATTATTTTGTGTTTCTCTGTGGTTGCCAAAATAAAGATGGCATGTGCAGGTGGTTCTTCTAAGGTCTTTAAAAAAGCATTAAAGGCTGCCTGAGAGAGCATATGCACCTCATCGATGATATATACTTTGTATTTTCCGGTCTGAGGAGGAATACGTACCTGATCTGTCAAGGAACGAATGTCATCAACAGAATTGTTCGAAGCGGCATCCAATTCAAAAATATTGAATGCAAAATCTTCATCGGCTTGACTACCGGCTTCTTCGTTAATTTTCTTAGCGAGAATACGTGCACAACTTGTTTTTCCAACACCTCTAGGTCCTGTAAACAATAAGGCCTGCGCCAAATGATTGTTTTTTATAGCATTCTCCAAAGTATTGGTGATGGCTTGTTGACCAACAACATCTTCAAATAATTGAGGACGGTACTTTCGAGCTGAGACTATAAATTGTTCCATTTAATACGTGAAAATTGAAAAACAAATGTAGGCATTCAAAGATGGAAAACCAACAAAAATATGAGTGGATTTAAATTGATTATCGACTATTGATATTCTTGGTTGAAATTGTCACTTTTAAAAAATATATGGCACAAAAAAACCGTCGCAAGACGGTTTTTGTATGTTATGGAAAAACGGGTTAAAATGTATAGCCCAATCCTAGTTGAAAATTACTAACCTTCATATCCATATCTATTATTTCGGTAATGTCAGAATCAACGCGATTGCTTAGTCCAAAAGAATAACGTGAAGAGAAGAATAAGCTATCCGTAAAATTAATTTCAGCCCCCAATGCAAGTCCTAAGCCAAATAAATTCAAAATATCTTCTTCCAATTCATCCGCTCCAACTATATATTCTAATTGTGGTCCAACCAAAAGTTGAAACTTAGGAGCCACCTCATATCTCAATAAAATTGGTAATAACAATTGGTTAGAAGTATCTCCTTCTGAAGAAGCACTCGTAAATTGAAGTTCAAATTTAACATCAACAGTTTCATTAATATCAGTTGAAGTAAACAAGCCTAAGTAGAATCCACCAACAGATTCTGTATCGGAATCTCCTTCAATCGAAAGTTTTGCAATCATAGAGTTATAACCGGCAGAAATACCAAATTTTCCTTTTTGTGCATTTACTGAAGTTATACACATTCCAATAGCCACAAAGGCAATCATTAACTTTTTCATAATTTATTTTTAAGATTAAGTGTCAGATATTACATTTATTACAAGACGTAGTACTTAAACAATTGTTTAGACTTCGTTTTAAAAATTAAAGCCAAAACCAATCATGAAGTAACGCGTTTTCAAACAAATTCGAATATTAAAAAAAAGTATTCTCAGTGTAAGGTATGATCATTAGTGTCGTCATACCTAAAAACAATTTTCGAAGAATGAAACAATTTGCAATTTCCATGATTAGTGTAATGCTATTTGTAAGTTTAAGTGTAAAGTCACAACCCTATATAGACAAAGCAAAAGAAGGGAAAATTGAAGTCGCCTATTTTGCCAGTGGTTGCTTTTGGTGTGTTGAAGCAATTTACGAAAGTGTGAATGGCGTAGAGGAGGCAGTATCGGGCTATGCAGGAGGGCATACTAAAAATCCAACCTATAAAAGCACGGGGTCGGGTACCACGGGACACGCCGAAACGGTTGCCGTGTATTACGATCCATCAATCGTTTCCTTTAGTACTTTAGTGGAAGTGTATTATGGTTCACAAAACCCTACTACTAAAGGGCAACACCCAGATTATGGAAGTCCATATAGGTCAATTATATTTTATCAAAACAAAGAAGAAGAAGCCATCGTAAAACATTGGTTCGACACTTTAAATGAAAATGTCTACGAGGGGAAAATGGTCACCGAAATTAAGAATTTTGAAGTGTTTTATAAAGCTGAAGACTACCATCAGGACTTTGAAAAACGGAACCCTAACCAATCTTATGTAAAAGCAGTTTCCATTCCTCGACTGAATCGCTTTAAGAAAAAGTTTCCAGAACTCTTAAAATAATTGCTTTCCAAAGTTGTGAAGCTTACATTTGTTGTAAATCGTATAAATTTTTATAGTATCATCAATTATGAGTAAAACAAAAGTATCCTTTGCTTGGGCCTTTAAAGAGTTTATTTGGCCTCGAAAGAAAATTGTATTGTTAGGAATTGTACTTATAATTTTAAGGAGTTTGGCGGGTTTGGTATTGCCATATGCCAGTAAAAACTTGATTGATGAAGTGATACCCTCACAGGACATGAATGCCTTAAAGCTACTTTTAATGGCGGTTTGTTTTGCCATACTTGTGCAAGCTATTAGTTCTTTTTCTTTGACACGCTTGTTAAGTGTGGAAGCGCAATATTTAATTTCACAGTTGCGTGTACAAGTACAACAGAAGTTATTGCGATTGCCTATTCATTTTTTTGACAATAACAAATCGGGCGCACTGGTATCGCGTGTAATGACAGATGTTGAAGGCGTACGGAATTTAGTAGGTACTGGATTGGTACAACTTATAGGTGGTAGTTTTACAGCCATAGTTTCTCTTGTGATTCTAATAAAAATAAATGCCTTAATGACTTTGTTTGTGTTAGTCCCCGTTTCGGTATTTGCTATGGTTGCTTTAAAAGCTTTTGGGTATATAAGACCGATATTTAAAGAACGTGGTAAGATAAATGCTGAAGTGACAGGAAGACTTACAGAGACATTGAATGGAGTAAGAGTTATAAAAGGATTCAATGCTGAAAAACAGGAAAGCAAGACTTTTGAAAAAGGCGTAGAGCGTTTGTATTTGAATGTCAAGAAGAGTTTGACTTCTACGGCGCTTATTACAAGTTCATCTACGTTTCTTCTAGGTTTGGCCTCTGCCGGAATTATGGGTATTGGAGGTTATTTTATCATGGACAATAGCATGACCTATGGAGAGTTTATTTCTTTTACGCTTTTCCTTGGTTTTATGATAGCCCCTATAGTGCAAATGAGCAATATTGGAAGTCAACTTACCGAAGCGATGGCAGGATTGGATAGAACTCAAGAGTTGATGGATATGCCAGAAGAGGATAGTTCTGAAACACGTACAGTGGTTCTAAAAACGATTGATGGTGAGATGAAGTTTAAGGATGTTTCCTTTAGTTATGAAGAAGGGAAGGAAGTTTTACACACTATTTCTTTCGAGGCACCCAAGGGTAGTGTGACTGCTTTGGTAGGGTCTTCAGGTTCTGGAAAATCTACCATAGCAGGTTTGGCGGCTACTTTTTTAAATCCAACCAAAGGGTCAGTAACCTTAGATGGTATTGACTTGGCGACCGTAAACTTGAGTAGTTTTAGAAAAAACCTAGCCGTGGTATTACAAGATGACTTCTTGTATGAAGGTACCATTCGTGAAAATATTCTATTTCCAAGACCTAATGCTTCTGAAAAAGAATTACAAATAGCGGTAAAAGGGGCTTATGTAGATGAGTTTACAGATCGATTTGAGTTAGGTTTAGATACTGTCATTGGTGAAAGAGGGGTGAAGTTGTCTGGTGGTCAACGTCAACGAATTTCAATTGCCCGTGCAATTCTTGCCAATCCAAAAATAATTATACTTGATGAGGCCACTTCAAACTTAGATACGGAAAGTGAAAGTTTTATTCAGAAGAGTTTGCAGGAATTGGTAAAAGACAGAACTACTTTTGTCATTGCACATCGATTGAGTACTATTCAAAAAGCAGATCAGATTTTAGTTATTGAAGAAGGTGTTATTGTAGAACGAGGAAAACACGACGAACTCATTGCGAAGAAAGGCAGGTATTTTGATTTGTTCACGTATCAAAGTAGGATTTAATCTTTTACTGTTTAATTGTTTAACTGTTTTATCGATAATAGTCAATTTTCCTTTCCTGATTAGAGTTGACCAATGACTAACTACTACTTCTTCTTTTTAGACTTTTTATCCAATGCCTTTGGAAGTGACGTCACGGCTTTTGCAGAAATGGCAATGGCTTTTTGATAGTCTTCAGGAGAATAGTCCCAGTATTCTTCGATAATTTTGTTGTAATACAATGCGTCGTTGTTGTCTTTATAGTTTGCTCGCAATTGTTTCAATTCCGATTTCAGCTTCATTACTACCTTTTTATACTTCGGATTGTTATATACATTATTATCTTCAGTCGGATCTTTCTTTAAGTCATATAGCTCCCAAGCCGCTGGTGTATGTGGCATCTTTCCTTCTTTTTCAGGAGCACCATAAAAAAGTAGCAATTTGTAATCATCTGTACGTATTCCGATATGAGCGGGGTTGTGATGGTGCGCTAAATGCAAATAGTAGTGATAATAGGCACTTGTTTTCCAGTCATTCGGAGTCTCTCCTGATTCTAAAATGGGTCTAAAACTCTTTCCTTGCATCTGTGATGGCGTTGCTACACCGGCAAAATCTAAAAGAGTAGGCGCAAAATCTACGTTTTCTACAATCGCTTTTGAACGACTTCCTTTTTTTATGGTTTTTGGATAGCGTATAATAAATGGCATACGCATGCCTTCTTCATAGGCCCACCTTTTATCCATAAAATCGTGTTCCCCTAAATAATAGCCTTGATCTGCTGTATAAATAATTATAGTATTGTCATAGGCTCCTGTTTCTTTCAAGTAGTCGATTACACGTGCAATATTGTCGTCTACACCTTTTACACATCTGAGGTATTTCTTTAGAAAACGTTGGTAAATCTGGGAGGTGGTTGCTTCTTCCTTCGAGATATTAGTCCCTCTCAGTATACTAATATTGTTTCGCAATACATTTCTATTACTTACAGAAGAACCAATGTATTTTGTTAATTCATCCTTGTAACCTCTGGTAGCAATAGATCCATTGTTCTTACGATCTCTTAAGTTTTCAGGTTCAGGAATGTCCACATCTGCTAAATAATTTTCGTATCGTGGTGCATAGTCCTGAGGTCCATGAGGAGCTTTAAAATGCAATTTCAGGAAAAAGGGCTGGTTGCTTTTACGTTCTTTCAGCCAGTTAAGTCCAGAATCTCCAATACAATCCGATGAATGCCCTTCCATTTGAATGGTTCCTTTTTCCGTTTTCTTACCAGCTTTGAAATCCTTTACAAGCATTCCTTTTTCAGTAAAAATGGGATTGAAATAAGCTCCTTGCGAATGCAATACTTTGTAATAGTCGAAGGCTAGGGGGAGTATCCCCAAATGCCATTTTCCAATAACGGCTGTTTCATAGCCCGCCTTCTTCATTTCTATGGCTAAGTACTGTTGCTCTTTTGGCACTTTCCCTCCAAGACTAGTAACCCCATTAACAATGCTGTATTGTCCGGTTAGTATAGTTGCCCGGCTTGGAGAACAAATTGCATTGTTGCAAAAAGTGTTTTCCAAAAGCATTCCTTCCTTAGCAATTTGATCTATAGTAGGTGTTGGGTTTAAAGAAGCAAGACGACCTCCATAAGCACCAATAGCGGTACTCGTATGGTCGTCCGACATAATGAACAATATATTTGGTTTGTCTAAGTTTTGACCAATTATGGAAATTGTACTAAAAAGAATCGTCACTATTAAAATTCGAAACATCATATGTCCGTAGTATTAAATAATTTTATGAAACAAATATAATATCCCCTAGCGCGGGTACTCGGTCTATTTCTTACAAAACCTTATCAGATTTCTTTCAAATATTTATTCTTTGCGAATCATTTTAATGGCTAGATCTGCATAACGTTTTCCTAAAATCACATAGCCTTCTTTAGAATAATGCAAGGCATTTGGCTTTTTGTTAGCGGTTGCGTCGTTTAAGTCATCCGTGTTTACCCATTCTGTATTGTTATTTTCTTCAGCAATTTCCATTTGAATTTTTCGAATCATAGACCAATGTGGGCATTTCTTGTTTTCCAAATCATAGTCACTCAACCTACCTATAATCGTGTTCATATTATTGATATTCAAATCTTTTTTAAATTGTTCCATCAGGCCTAATAGACTTTCTTTATAGACCTCACCATGAGAAAGTTTTGCATCGTTTTCTCCTTGCATCCATATAAAGGTTACCGAGGCTAGTTTTTTGCCCTGTACGGTGTTTTTAATAGAATCTATTAACACTTTATAGATATCGCCTCTATCTGGCTCAAATTCACCAGAAGCGGGTCTCCAGTCTTTATACCATCTGCGAATGGGCTGGCCTCCTTGTGCAATTTTCACAACCGCTGTGTTTTCCTTTCCAAAAGCCTCCTCAACCAAAGGAGTAAAAAATTTCTTTGTTTTTAAACGTGACATATTGGATTGTCCCGATAAAATAAACAGGTGAACGCCTTCTTTTTTTGAAAGTTTTAGATTATGATCGCAGTTAATAAATACGCTTTGGAAACTAAAAACGATTCCACATATGGAAATGAACAATTGATTCATAGAATAAATTTAGATGTGTTTTAATAATAAAATCAAAAGTAAAAGTAAATTACGAGTGCTAGTATTCTAAAAACAACAAAAATTAACATTTATTTTTAGCGCTGTTTATTGTTTAATCATGGTTTGTTCAAATAATTAACAATATCGTTGGTCATTTAATGATTATTTGTCTAGTACTAAGTAGTATTTTTGGCACATAAACACCAGGAATTGAATGCATTGTTTCAAGTTTTTTTAGTTTCCTGTCTAAAGACTTGCCCCCTGCATAGTACACAAAACCAATTTTGAAACTTCGAGATCAGAATTCAAGCTAGCTAATAGTCTATTTTGAATGGCGTTAGGATAATTTGTAATAGTTTTTATTCAAAATCCTCTAAGGTTTTAGCAGCCAATCTACTGCAAACAGAATTAGCTTTTGAAAATTACTATCTGAAGTAACAGCCGGGCTATGACCTAGTGCAGTATAGAATACTTTGCCTTTACCGTAGGTCTTTACCCAGGCCATAGGTGATGTCTCTTCTTCGTAACTTGCAGTTAACAAGACCTTATTGCCTTCTTGATACTGTGAATAATAGTAGAGCTCATCCAAAACAGCATAATTCGCAAAATTTTCATTGAGAATTTTATTCCCTTCTTTTAGATGGATTGTAAATTCATGCATTTTTGGGTGATGATCAAATTTTGCCCCAATCATTTTATAGAACTCAGGTCTGTCTTTAGACCCTGAATTTCGAAATGAAGCCGTAACAGCATGAATACCGAGTACTGGTTTTCCATTGCGCACTGCTGCCAAAAGTCCCTCATATTGAGTGTCTGTCAGTTTATTTATTTTGGTATTAATAAGCAAGAGATCATATGAATCGACACCTCTTTCAAAAACATCATAATCTTCCGTATAGGTTACAAAGTACCCATTTTCAATTTCAAGAAGTTTTCTAAGAATTGAAGCTTTCCTTAAATCATCGTGAAAATCGCCTCCTCCGATATACAATATTTTCTTCAAGCCTTCTGGATTTCGTTTTTTATAAATAGATACGTAAGGATCAAATGCTACTTCTTTTATTTGTTGCGCAAAAGAAAGTTGGCAAATCAGAACGATCAGAAATTGGATTCTAAATACTTTCATATAACTATTTTTTTAAGTAAATATCTTTAAATTGAATGTCTATATCGTGTTTTTTATGCAGTTGAATAGCCAATGTTCCATTCATACCAACATTCAACTTCGTATGGACACTGTCATTCAAAACACCAGCACCATCATAATCTGAAATAACGACATTATTTATCTTTGTTATGATTCTTGTCCCACGACAATACAAATACATTCCATTTACTACTGTCTTTATAATATACCCAATCTTTTGGCATAGGAAACGAAGCCAACTTCCACGATTCGGTAACAGGATATAACCAATGCTTTACTCCATCTGTTTCATCATATATCAATCCGGTTCTGAAGGGGGCAGGAGGGTGAATGTCTATCTGCGGAACTTGCATTTTGTTTTGCTCTAAGTCGAATTGACTACGGAACTGAATACCGCTGTTCCCTTTTAAATTTGGATTACTTCTAAATTTAAATTTCAACTCAAAATCTGACAGTTTTTCATGAAAAACAAGCCAACTACCTTGATGCGCTTTGTCTCCACTTGTTTTGCAATAAAGTATTTGATTGTCTACCTTCCAAAAATAAGGTAGTTTAAGACTGTCTCTTCCTACTAACTCCCATTTATCAAGCGTTTTTCCATCAAAAATGGAAATCCATTTGGTCTCTGAAGAATGGCTATTCGTGAATTTCGAGCAAGAAATCGTTAAAAAAAGAAAAACAATTAAAGGATAAATTCGTGACATCTGAAAAAAATTAGTACTCAAAAGTACCATTTTTAAAAGGTATCCTATTTTCCAAAACCAACAAAAACTAAAATGAATGTTACATTTTAGTTTTTGTTTATTGTTATAAGTATAAATACTTAATGAATAATGATTTTTTTCGTGATGCTATGATTTCCTTTCAACTGAATTTGCAATATATACATTCCAGGTTCACATCGGTTTAAGTTCAATTCATTTATGTTTCCTGTATTTTGAGATATCAATTGTCCGTACAGGGAATAAACACGTGTTGCTTCGATCTCCAATGTTGTGTTTATATGAAGGGTACCATCCTTTGAAATAGGCTGTGGATATATGCTCACATCTACGGTTTCTAACGTATCTGTACTTAAATCATCTCCATCAGAAATAACAGACTCGAAGTCGTCTACATATACGTTACCACTAAGATTTCCTAGCCATAGCTCAATATGTGTGGTGTAAGTTGATAAATAAGTAGCATTTTGAAAAGTTGTCGTAATCTGTTTCCAACCACTTGTAGCACTTAAATAGTTTTCTCCTTGGGGATCTCCAACAACTACTTGTGTAGAGCCTAAAGCACCTTCGCTAGCATCCTTCACAACTATTTTAATTCGGTCGAGTGCACCATTGTCTTGATCTTGATCAACTTTGATCCAAAAAGAAACATTGATATTTACTTGAGAACTTGTAAAATCCGGACTGAAATTGAATGCCAAATCACTTAAAACAACTGCTTTGTTTTGCTTTGTTTTGTTATCCACACCATCCCAGTTATCATTTGGTGCTAAAATGGTGTATGCATTTGCACCACCATGAACTTGGTCCGATGTAATACTCCCGTTTATACCGGAACCTGTAGTGCTCCAATAATTCCCAGCATCTTCGTGTTCAAACGTATGGTGATTTATAAAACCACTTGAGTTTTCATCATCTACAGGAGGTTGTGGATCTCCTTCATCTGGCCATGTCCAAGGATAAACAGTTGGTGTAAAGTCTATTCCTGATATCCATTTGTCACCATTGTATTCATAGGCGCCTCTGTCTGGAGCCGTACCAGCGAATCCTTCCGTTATATCTACAATCACACTGCTGTATACAGGAGATGTAATCTCTAAGCCCTGATCAATTAGATTCGTACTAGATGCTTTTGGTCTAAAATCGTACAAAGCTCTATTTTCAATTACTTTGTCTGCATCATAAACAACAGCCGTGTTTTCGAGCAATCCGTTGATTAAATCATTTGTACTATCATTTACGCCTGCATAGGTATTGTTACTTTGCACTCCAGGGAACGTATTTACTTGGGTTCTGTGATTTGAAATTCTATCAGCAGCATTATTACGCGTAATGGTATGCATGTTTGTTGTAAGACCGTCGCCAATATTTTCTTCTAAGATATTAATATCAATCTTTAAGTTGTCAAAACATGTATTATTGTAAATCTCCTGATACTCACCTTTAATCATCATACCAATACCTCCAGAATTGTGGGCATGATCTCCTAAGTTCCAGATTACATTGTGGTGTGCTAGGCCTTTAATACCAGCATCTCCAGAATTTCCAACTTCAGCATCGAAACGAAAACCGTATTTCCCTGTATCGTGTAACCAATTGTAAGCTGTTTCAGAACCTTCAACAATGTTTTTTGTGATTTGAACGATAGACCCATCACTTTGTGCCAGTCCTGTATTCGAAATATCATTGTATCGAATCTTGGCTGCATCTCCTAAATTTAGCGTAGCAGAAGCGCCAGTGGTATGGATTATATTGTTATCAAAAGTTAAATTAGAACCTGTACAGTACACGGAAAGTCCAATTCCTTGTAATTCAGCACAAGAATAATCAATATGATGAAAATAATTATTCAGGACCCTATGATTGTTACCGTCTAAAATCAACCCTTCTCCGTCGGTATATTCAAATACATTCCCTTCAAAAGTACAGTTGGTACTTCCGTAATTTGTAAGCGATCCAGAAGACAAATTCTGGTCAATACTTGTTACCAGCGGTGAAGATTTTACACCAAGCATCCTTTTAGAACAATTTGGGTAACTAAACACATTGTCATTGATAGTTACATCGTGTCCACTCTGAATTCTTACAGTTGTTGCAAAGAATTTTAGATCAGAAACAGTTACATTTTCTAGGTTTCTAATGTCGAATGCATAGCTTTGTGTTTTTCCTTTTATGGTACTATTGTTCAAATCGGTTCCATCACCCGTGGCACTCCATGCATACAAATAACGTTGATTTCCTTCATAGCCCATAAACCATTCATTGGCTGTGTCTAAAAGAGATAATTTACCTTCTAAAAAGTAAAAATGCTCTTTGGTTTTAAAACTACTTACTGTTTCGTATGTAAATGTTTTGTTTGTAACATTGGAAGTAACCTTTTTAACATAGGTTCTAAAAGATCCAACGTTGGCAATTACTAAGGCATCTTGTATGTCACCAATTGTGGTGATATCTCCTATAGAAGGATCTGTTTTGTCTACCATAACGCCATTACTTCCTGCATTAGCGTCACCTTCTGCCCAGTTCAGGTTTTCAAATATAGCATCATTTGTAAAACTTGTGTTTGGCCAACGGGCCATCACTTTTTCTTTGTCATTTATAAAAAGTTGCCAAATATCTTTTGAAACAGGGGTTTTAAAAATGTTTCCATTATGTTGTAGCCATGTACTGGTGATTTTTGTGGTTCCGTCGAAAACAACGTTGGCATTGTTAAACGCTTTTATATGAATGCCATCTTGGTTATCGATAAGTACTTCCTCAGTAAATATACCTTCTAATAGATAGATAAAACCTCCTTCGGTGGTATTAAACTGTTGTAATGCTTTGTTGATAGTTCGATAGGGAGCTGCTGCACTCAGCCCATTGTTGTTACTATCATCGCCTAAAGTCGTTGGTGAGACATAATATGTCTTCTGTGCGAAACCACTCAATGAGCAGGTTACAATTAGGAGGATAGCAAGATTTTTCAATTTGTTCATGGTTCTGTTTTGGTTTACAGCAAAATTACATTTGCAATGAACCATAAACAGGTCAGAATAGCACAATTTTTGATAAATATAGCACAATCCCTTTGTCGGCAATGCGTCCCTGGTTAATTGTTATCAACGGCTTTTACGCGTTCTAATTTATCTAGCTTCGAAAGAGTAAGTCGAATGATACAATCTGAAGCTGCGCGTAAATCGTGGGGTACATTTCCATCCAAACTTATAAGATCTCCTTTGCACAAATGCAGTGTTTTTCCTTGAACTCCGAACGCTACGTTGCCTTCAAATAATTCCACTACAATAGGAAATGGTGTTTTATGTTCACTCATAACTTGTCCTGCCTTCATAGCAATTCTTATCTCTTTACTCACGTTGGTTTCAAAGAGCAGTTGTATGGAAGGCTTGTTTTCTTTGAATTCTATATTTCTATTAAGGGAAGCTGTTTTCATGATTTTAAAAGGCTTGGTTTAGCTTAAGATACACAGAAAATTCGTTGTCATTGGTATGTACAAAGTCTAAACGGACATCAACGCCAGTGACTGCTTGTAGTTTATAGCGTGTACCAATACCTGTTGCTGAATACCAGCCATCGTCATCTCTGGAGTTTGTACCATCGCCGTAAGAACCACCAGAAAGGTTGGCAACTCCTACAAAACCTGTTACTCGAAACTTACTGTTAGGAATAGTGTATCTGTATTCTGTTTGTCCACCCGTCATGTGCCTTGCCTTATATTTTCCGTTTGGAAAACCTCTAAGAATAGATTTTCCTGAGAGGGATGGTAATCCTGCATCCGGTGTTTTTTCTGAAGAAAATTGCCCGTATAGTTGACTGGCTAAAACAGAATTCTCATTAAAGATTTTTGTGTAATACCTAGCATCTAAGATAAACGATTGGTAATTCATGTCAGAGCCTAAAAATTCAGGGAAGGCATTCAATCGAGTACCTACAAAGAAACCATTAGTTGGGTAGTACTTGTTTTTTCTGCTGTCGTAGGTTGCACCAAAAGACAAACCGCCAGTTGTTTCGTTTTCAATGGCGTTTTTATCAATAAAATCTTCACCTCCTTCATTGATAGGTTTGTAATTTAGGGTTTTAAACAACATTCCACCACCAACATAAATGTTTTTTGACGTTCTTTTTAAAAACAATGCGTCTATAATTACGGTATGGATATTGTAAGCCACATCAACACCGTCTAGTTCAAACTCGTTGTTTATACTCGAATAAACTCCTAATGTGGTTAGTCGGATTGCATTTTCCTGTAGCCACAAATTGTTGGTGGCATAAACGTTGTAACTATCGGTAGTGGTATATTGACCTCCAATATTCAATTGTGACTTGGAAGCTGCCGACTTATCTCCAGTGTATAAATAGGAGGCTCCAACACCAACCCCAGTTCCCATAAGCGGTGTGCTAGTGATTAGCGGTACTATCTTTAGGGCTTTTTCAGTTTCTTTTGATTCTTCTTCTTGGGCTGTTGCGTATGTTAAAACGACGAGGCAAAATAAAGTGAATAAGTATTGTTTTTTCATAATGGAAATCAATAAAATAGTTAAAGAAATAGACAATTTATAATGTATACAGATGGTTTTTTATTAGTCCGAATCAAGTGCTTCAAACTCTTTTTGTTTCGCAACCATCCATTTTTGCATTTCTTCTGGGTTTTGTGTTTTTTGTTGCATTTGTTCCATAGCTTGAAGGTGTGGAACATCTCCTTTTTTAAACATTTCTAGTCCATGGTTTTTACTCATTTGAGCAATTTCTTTAAAAGTATCCGCATGGAATTCAAGATTGCAAGCACCGCCTAGCTGTTTACAGGTCATAGTTTTCATAGGTTTTGAATTTTGGATATATAAATATACCCAAAAAATTAATAAGAAATCACAGAATTAGATGGAGTTAGAAAAAATCCTAAAAACAGCATAAAATATAAAAGTTTAGCTTTCAGCTACTTTACTAAGAAAAAACAAAAAACATATAATATATCATAGAAATTGCATTGTCAATTTAAATAAGGGTCATATATTTGCCATCCGCTAAGGGCAATTAGCTCAGTTGGTTCAGAGCACCTCGTTTACACCGAGGGGGTCGGGGGTTCGAATCCCTCATTGCCCACGAATGGATAAAGTCTGCACGAAAGTGCAGACTTTTTTAGTTCCCAAAAATATCCAAAACGCTAGTTTTGAGAATTTTTGGAAACTAAAAAAGGCACTCAGCTGCCAAGCTGTGTAGACTTTATTATCAAAGCGGGACGAACTAGGGATATGTAATCCCTCGAACTTAGAAGTTATCCAAAACGCTAGTTTTGAGAATTTTTGGAAACTAAAAAAGGCACTCAGCTGCCAAGCTGTGTAGACTTTATTATCAAAGCGGGGCGAACTAGGGATATGTAATCCCTCGAACTTAGAAGTTATCCAAAACGCTAGTTTTGAGAATTTTTGGAAACTAAAAAAGGCACTCAGCTGCCAAGCTGTGTAGACTTTATTATCAAAGCGGGGCGAACTAGGGACATGTAATCCCTCGAACTTAGAAGTTATCCAAAACGCTAGTTTTGAGAATTTTTGGAAACTAAAAAAGGCACTCAGCTGCCAAGCTGTGTAGACTATATTCTCAAAGCGGGGCGAACTAAAAGTATATATAATAACCCGTTGTGCATTATAATTTTATTTACGTGCTCGGTTACGGTAAAATAGCCAAAAAATTTGCGACCGACCTAGCCCTTCTACCCAACGCCATTCTCCATGCTGCTGCGTCCAGAAACTTAGAAAAAGCAAATCAATTCGCCAGGGAGTTTGATTTTGAAAAAGCATATAATACCTGCTTTATACAAGCGTACTGCTACCAAGTTTGAGACGGTGGTTTTTCCCGTTCCCGAGAGTCCTGTAAATAACACGGTAAAACACCTCAATGTTGTTGTTTTATGCATCGTTAACAATGTTGTTTCTCATCTTTATTTAAAGCATTCGTTTTTTACTGTTTTATCAGTTGAAGCACTTTTTTCTGTCCACCCATACGTATCTCTACAAAATAAACACCCGAATTCAGCCCTGAAATAGCGACTTCTCCACCTTGATAATTTAACAATTCTTGTTGCAATTGCCCGAGCATCGAATATATTTTTACCGTGCTTGCTCCAGTGAATCCTATGATTTCGAAATGCGTGTTTACTGGATTGCGCAATAGACTCACATTATATAGTGGCGCCTGACTGGTATTGAGCGCAAAAGATTGGTTTCGAAAAGCATATTCGCTCTCATTACTGTGGTAATCTTCAAAACTTTTGCCTGCCCTAGGATCTGCATAATCGGTATAACCAAGCGCAGTATCCAAACCGTTATCTTCTATGATCTCATTTAATACAAAACCTGTTTCATTCACATCTGGCTGTCCATCATTATCGGAGTCGGTATCTAAAAAGTCGGGAATCTGGTCTGAATCTGTATCAACAGGAGTTAAACCGTTTGTATAGGCAGTATCTACACCGTCATCTGCTCCGTAAACCAAGTTCGGAGCTAGAAAGTCTGTGGTACTTTGGGCCTCTATCACATCTGGAATACCATCGTTGTCGGAATCTAAATCTACATAATTGGGTTTTCCGTCCAAATCGGTATCAAAAATATCGGGTATGGTATCGCCATTGGTGTTGGTGTAATTGGTGCTACTGCCATCGCCATCATCTCCATTGTCTACCACATCTCTGTAATTCGGAATGCCATCGCCGTCTTCATCTCCCCAAATGTCATAAGTCACATACTCATCATTTTCCCAAAAGGTAACTTCTTGTATGTCTAATATACCATCATTGTCCAGGTCTTGGTCTACGTATTGGAAATAAAATAACACTCCAAACTGAGTTCCCACGACGAGGTCTACATCTCCATCTCCGTCCAAATCTCCTACAACAGGGGTACTTTCCTGCCCAACATCAAAGAACGCAGAAGGGTTTATAACAGCCCCCCCAAAGCTGCCACTTCCTAAATTTTTAAAATAATTAAGACGACCCCATTTTTCTCCAGCCATAATATCCAAATCACCATCACTGTCCATATCTATAAAAGCAGGGATACTTCTAAACCCAACATCAAACGAGTCCATAGGGTTATCATTACTTAAAATAAATGTAGGATTCTCAAAATCGCCTGAATTTTCGAAATATCTAAATCTACCGTCATAATGCCCAGACAACATATCCAAATCACCATCGCCGTCCAAATCACCCAAAGTAGGCGCACTAAATACCCCTATATCGGACAACCCAAACGGGTTCAACTGCGAGTCATCAAACACGGGTTCATCAATAGTCCCTGAATTTTCATGCACCGAAAATTCTCCTGCACTATTTCCCAGAACAAGGTCTAAATCACCATCCCCATCCAAATCTCCTAAACTAGGTCTGATATCATCTCCAACCGATGATAGCCCGAAAGGATTCTCATTGAAAAAATCAAAACTAGGAGTCGTCGCTGTACCTAAATTCTCAGTGTAGTAAAAAGAATCCCTAGAATGGCTAACTGACAAAATATCTAAATCGCCATCAGCATCTAAATCACCTAAAGCATGAGCATTACCTATCTTAGCATTTAATACCATATCTAGGGCAAAAGGACTCTTAAACAAGGGTACATCTACAACGTTGGCAAGGCCGCCAAAAACACTACCGGTGGCAATATCTACGTTCTCAAAATAATAAAAAGCACGATTACTAATATCTGAAAATGTTAGCAAATCTAAATCTCCATCGGCATCCAAATCGGCCATGGCATGTGTATCGACATAATTGCTTTTATTAAATGAACAGTTCAAACCAACTGCATCTTTAAGCCCTTCTATAAAATAAGGCTGGTCTACTAATCCATTATTCGAATTCTCCGGAAGCACATCATTTCCATCAATATCTTTATTTTCAAAATAATAAAAACCAGCTCCGTAATCTCCAGCGATGCAATCCAAATCGCCATCCCCATCCAAATCAACCAAATTCAAGGCCAGTAAATTTTGTCCATCCGGTATCCAAGAGACCTGAACCGGGGCTTCAAAAGAAGCTCCATCTAATAAAACATCGTTTTGCCCATCAATATCCATATTTTTAAAATAGTAAATATTGGCATTATTGGATGTAATTAGCATGTCCATATCGCCGTCGCCATCCATATCTCCAAAATCGAACGGTGCGGCATAATCGAAAGACAAACTAGTAGTTAAATTAAAGTGATTTTCAATCGGTTCCTTAAAATTTGCTTGGTCTTTTTGGGTATCCGACTCACTAATATCTAAATTTTCATAATAATAAAACCGTGAATCTGCATACAAAAAAACATCTAAATCACCGTCGTCATCTATATCTATAAGGGCAATAGAAACATAAGTACCATCAAACACCAACCCTGTAGGAGTGTCGTCCAATATATACGCTGGAGATTGAGCAGTTCCTTCATTCTTATAATAATAAAAATTACCGTTCCTATCAATTGACAACAAATCCAAATCGCCATCGGAATCTAAATTTCCAAAATCGAATATTAAATTATGACGACCTCTTGAAAGACCTATTTTATTTGCCGGGTCCAATACTTTTTTATAGGTAGGTTGTTGCGCCAGAGCGCCGGTCATACCCAACAAAAACGCACCTACGGCAAGCCGGGTGGTTTTTCTTTTTTGCAGGCCAGTCCACAAAGCATACAACCTTCTCTTAAGGCGCTGCAAATGCCTTTTTAGCACCTGTTGGCGGTGTTCATTCTTTTTGGAACTGACTAAACGGTTTAATTTTTTTTGATATGCTTGGTATTGTAACAACAAGCGATTGTAGGTAGTTGCCTCCGATCTCATATAAATCTTTTAAGTATTGATAAAATCGGGGGGGAGTCGCAAAGATACGTATTTTTGTGTTAACTTTTGTTGATTTATGTAATTTTGTATGTTTTTATTTACGTGCTAATATTTATATTGTTAATGTTTCTATTGAAGATAAACTTAATGATGTATTGAATAGTTGTTAGTGCTGTTAATTTAGATAATATTCTGGTTTTAAATCCTTGAAAAGTTTTAGCATAATTGCGTCTCATCATAAATTGGTCGCATAATTGTGAAAATAATGTTTCTATACGTTTTCTCGATTTTCTAAAAATATAAGGTTGTTTTTTATAATCCTTTTGATTATTTCTCATTGGTGTATTTAGTTTTATGTTGCAGGTTTCAAAAAGGTTGAGTTGGATTTCAGCCGATAAATAACCTCTATCACCAATCAAAGTACAATCACTATTTTGTGCTCTAATATCTTTAAGGTAGTTAACATCATGTAAAGATGCAGGGCTTAAATCTATACTTTTAAAAACACCATTTACTGAACAAACAGCATGTAATTTATAGCCATAGTAATTAGAATTTTGTGCAGCACAAAAACCTTTGTCTGGAAAAAAGTGAATACCGTATTTTTTAGCTTATGAATTGATCATGAAAAATCGACAGGAGTAAAATATAGTAAGAGCAGTAGGTATACCTTAAAAAATAGACTTATTTTTACAATCTTTAAGATTTTTCAGAAAGAAGTGATCTATTTCAATCACAGAAGTAGTTTGGCTTGTTTTTTGTTCATCTGAAAAATAATTTAATAAATAAACCCTCAAATGATTTCTTAAATTGAAATCAACATTATTCCTATGAGAAAAGGTATCATTGTTTTTAGTGCATTATTATTATTAGGCATTTCATATTTTATTAGACAACAACTTGCTGAGAGCAAGGCTCCTCCCAAACAAAAGAGTGGAAAAGTAATTAAAACCGTATTTATTGAAACGGTTAAAAATGAGACTTTGCCTGTAATCATTAAGGAAAGTGGTAATTTAATGGCTAAACATAAAATACAACTCTTTTCTGAAGCGCAAGGCTTGTTAGAAATAGCAGCAGATGATTTTAGGGTTGGTGTAAAATCTTCAAAAGGAAAAGTGCTATTGCATATAAATAACGACGATGATTTTGCCGCATTACAAGCTCAAAAAAGTAGTTTCCAAAACTTAATCGCAGGCATATTGCCAGATTTTAAATTGGATTACCCAAATTCGTTTCCAGCATGGGTTGCATATTTAAAAGCACTTGATGTAAGCAAACCTATTGCCGAGTTGCCGGTTTCTACTTCTGAACAAGAAAAATACTTTATCATTGGAAAAGGGATCTACAAAAGCTTTTACGCGATTAAAAACTTAGAAGAATCCCTAAAAAGATACACGATTTCAGCACCTTTTGACGGGGTACTTACAGAGGCTTTGGTAACTAATGGTTCATTAGTTCGCCCTGGTCAAAAACTAGGCGAATATATTAGCGAAGGCGTATATGAATTGTTTCTTTCAGTAAACGCCAATTTGGTGAACAGTTTAGGCGTAGGTAGAAAGGTAAAGCTGCAAACTTTAGATGCATCCAAAACATGGACAGGTAAGGTAGTTCGTATCAATGGGAAAATTGATAGAACATCGCAAACAGTTCAAGTGTTTGTGGAAGTAAAAGGAAAGGATTTACGAGAAGGAATGTATCTTGAGTCATTCGTGGAAGCTAAAGAAATTGAAAATGCTTACGAGGTTTCTCAAAAACTGTTAATTAACAATAAAGCAGTGTATGTTTATAAGGACAGTACGCTACAATTACAAGAAGTTACACCTCAATTTTTTAAAGAGAAAACAGTGCTTGTAACTGGGATTCCTGACAATAGCTTGATCATTTCAAAATCGGTTCCAGGTGCCTTTGTAGGAATGCCTGTGAAACCTTATAATGCTGCTAATTAATAAAATTGAATACGTGAACCTGATGTATAAAACGCATCAATTCAACACAAACGAGCAATGAGAAAAGTAATATCGTATTTTATCAAATACCCTGTAGCTGTAAACATTATAATCATTGCATTTGTTGTTTTGGGATCTATGGGGGCGTTGCATTTGAAATCTTCCTTTTTCCCATTAACGAAGACCAAATTTATCAATGTCAACGTAAGTTATCCTGGGGCTTCTCCTCAAGAAATGGAGGAAGGGGTCGTTTTAAAAATTGAAGACAATTTAAAAGGGCTGTTAGGAATTGAAAGAGTGACTTCAGTATCGAATGAAAATTCGGCTAGAATTAGTGTAGAGACTATTAAAGGCTATGATATTGATGTCTTGTTGGCCGATGTTAAGAATGCGGTAAATAAGGTACCTAATTTCCCTTCAGGAATGGAACCACCAGTTATTGCTAAGAATGATCGAATTCGAGAAACAGTTAGTTTTGTTGTCACAGGAGAAGGCATTTCTTTAAAATCGTTAAAACAAGCTGCCAGAGGAATTGAAGAAGACTTGCGTAGAATAAAAGGTATTTCACAAGTAGCACTTTCTGGATTTCCGGCCGAAGAAATTGAAATAGCGGTTCGTGAAAATGATTTAAGAACCTATAATATAAGCTTTCAACAAGTTGCCACTGCGGTTTCGAAAGATAAGTTGCTAACCTCTGGAGGTACTGTAAAAACAAAAGCGGAAGAATATTTAATACGTGCTAGGAACAGAGCCTATTATGCAGATGACATGTCGGATTTGGTTTTAAGAGCAGAACCTTCTGGAAGGTTGATTCGCTTAAAAGATGTGGC
The DNA here is from genome assembly GCA_943789365.1 of uncultured Flavobacteriaceae bacterium. GTDB lineage: Bacteria > Bacteroidota > Bacteroidia > Flavobacteriales > Flavobacteriaceae > Flavicella. The sequence continues at coordinate 3,550,746 of CALSTV010000001.1, forward strand.
TACGGTAAGTGACAAATGGAATGAATCTCCTAATAGAAGGTATTACAACGGGAATTTGGCAGTTCGTGTGGAAGTGAGCAATACGAATAGTGAAGATTTATTGTCTACAGCAGAAGTGGTGAAAGCGTATATTGACAAGTTTAATGAAGAACATGAGCATCTTCTTATTGAAATTACAAGAGATGCTTCTATAACTTTGGTACAACGTACCGAATTGTTATTTAAGAATGCCTGGCAAGGTATGCTGTTGGTTTTGTTGTTTTTGTCCTTGTTTTTGCGTCCAAGATTGGCATTTTGGGTAGCAGCTGGTTTACCCGTAGCATTTTTTGGAATGTTTATGTTAGCAGGTGAGTTTAATGTGACCATTAACGTATTGTCCCTTTTTGGAATGATTATCGTTATTGGAATTTTAGTAGATGATGGAATTGTTATCTCAGAAAACATATACCATCATTACGAGAAAGGGAAAACACCTATTCGGGCTGCCATTGATGGTACTACCGAAGTAGTAGGTCCAATATTGTCGGCAATTTTAACTACGGTGCTGGCTTTTTCTGTGTTTTTCTTTTTGGATGGAAATCTAGGGGAGTATTTTAGTGAAGTTGCAACAATTGTATCTCTTACTTTGTTGATTTCTTTGGTCGAGGCTTTGATCATCTTGCCTGCCCATGTGGCGCATTCTAGAGCTTTGGATAGAGAACAAAAGTTATATGCAATTAATAAGTATGCAGATCAGTTTATGAGTTTTATGCGCGATCGTTTGTATGCACCTGCATTGCGATTTCTATTAAGACATAAGTTTTTTGGCTTGGCAATTCCTGTAGCGCTATTTCTAATTACACTTGGTGGTTTTGAAGGAGGGATTATTAAGGGTACTTTTTTTCCTCAGATCGCCAGTGATCGTGTGGTGATTAATTTGAAAATGCCAAAAGGAACCAATGAACATATTACAGATTCAATCATACGAACTATTGAAGAAAAAGCATGGTTGGTAGGTCATGAATTCACAAAAAAACAATCGGGAGATAAGCCCGTTATTCAAAATATTATTCGTGTACTAGGGGGTGGCTCTTCTAATGCCGGCTTGCGGATTAATTTATTACCTGGCGAGGAGCGCGATTTTCCTTCCAGAGAAGTAGCCAATGCCATTAGAGATGCGGTAGGTACCGTATACAGTGCAGAATCTTTGACTTTCGGGTCAGGAGGTAATTTTGGAGGAAGTCCCGTTTCGGTATCCTTGTTGAGTACAAATATTGGTGAGTTAAAACTCGCTAAGGAGGAATTGAAAGCTGAATTATCGAAAAACACTGCTTTAAAAGATATTTCAGACAATGACCCGCAAGGAATTAAAGAGATAAAAATAAAGCTAAAAGACAAGGCTTATTTTTTAGGCCTTAGTCTAAGAGATGTAATGGCTCAAGTTCGTTCTGGTTTTTTTGGACTGCAAATTCAACGTTTTCAGCGTGGTCAAGATGAAATAAAGGTATGGGTACGCTATACGAGAGAAGAACGTTCGTCGATTCGAAATTTGGACAATATGCGTATCAATACACCAACTGGAAAACGTGTTGCTTTTTCTGAGATTGCCAGTTATGAAATTGAAAGAGGGGAGATTTCCATAAACCACCTAAATGGACAAAGAGAGATAAAGGTAGATGCCGACCTAGCTGATAGCAAAGGTTCTGCTACGGATATTTTAGCAGACATACAAACTAGGATTATGCCAGAAATTCGCTCAAAGTATCCTTCGGTGTCGGCGTTGTATGAAGGACAGAATAGAGAGGCCTCTAAAGTTATGGGGTCTTTACCGCGAGTAGGAAGCATCATTTTATTATTGATTTACATTGTAATTGTGTTCACTTTCCGCTCTTACGGACAGCCATTTTTGTTGCTATTGATGGTGCCTTTTAGTTTTATTGGTGTAGGATGGGGGCATTGGATGCATGGTTTTTCTGTAAACATATTATCCATGTTAGGAATTATTGCGTTGATTGGAATCATGGTAAATGATGGTTTGGTATTGATTAGCAAATTCAACACCTACTTAAAAGAAGGTCTAAAATACGAAGAGGCTTTGTATGAGGCTGGAAGATCACGTTTTAGAGCTATTTTTTTAACCACAATTACTACGGTTGCAGGTTTGACTCCTTTAATTTTTGAAACCAGTAGACAGGCTCAGTTTTTAATTCCTATGGCCATTTCTATTGCCTATGGTATTGTGATTGCTACCTTTTTAACTTTGTTGACCTTACCTATTTTACTGGCAATCTCCAACGATGTTAAAGTCTATTTAAAATGGCTTTGGGAAGGCAAAAAACCTAGCCGAGAATCGGTAGAACGTGCAATTAAGGAATTAGCTGCCGAAAATGAAGATTTAGAATTCTAATATATTATATGATGAGACATACTAATGTTTTCACAAAATTTTTAAGCTTGATATGTGTACTCGCATTCGGTTTTGCTGATGCTCAGGCTTTATTATCCAAGGAGGAAGCTATTCTATTGACCTTGGAGAACAATTACAATATTAAGTTGACCGAGAACAGTTTACAAACTGCCGAAAATAATGCCAGTCTTTACAATAGTGGCTATTTGCCAACGGTTTTTACCAGAGGAGGTGCTTCTTACGATGTGAAGGATACGGAAACAAGTTTTCAAAATCCGAATCAAGATAGAAGTGTGGAAGACGCTGAAAGCAGAAACTACAATGCTTCCATAGGTGTTAATTATGTTTTGTTCAATGGGCTAGGTAGGTACTATACCTACGCCAAACTAAAGGAAACCTACAATTTAACCGAATTACAAACTAGAAATGTAATGGAGAATACCTTGTTGACCTTATTTTTTGCTTACTACGAGGTTGCAAGATTGAGTGAAAACGAAGTCAATCAAAGAGAAACCTTGGAGATTTCTAAGTTAAGACTCAAAAAAGCAAAGTATGGATTTCAGTACGGACAAAGCACTAAATTGGATGTTTTGAACGCCAATGTAGATATGAACAATGATAGCATTACTTTCTTAGGCGTTCAAAGAGAACTGGCAAATGCAAAACGCGATTTGAATATTGTTTTGGGGAGGGATGTAAATATGGAGGTTACTGTTAATACAACGGTTGTTTATACGGAAAGTTTACAATTAGACACCATTCTCAATAGTTCATTGGAGAGCAACGTAGCATATTTGCAAACTCAAAAAGCACTTAGCCTTAGTGAGTATGATGTAAAGATCAACAATTCGACATGGATGCCATCAGTGAGCTTAACAAGTTCATATGCCTGGAACAAACGAAGTAATGACCCTACAAACCAATTTAGTCCTATTGGGTTGACACAAACAGGTCTCAATGCGGGTGTAAGCTTGTCTTGGAATTTGTTTGATGGCGGGAACACCACTACGAGGGTGAGAAATGCGAAAATAGCTGTTGATACTAAAGAACTTGAGAAAGAACAACAGCTAGAGTTTTTAAAGCGCGATGTGAACAATGCTTGGGAAAGTTATCAAAATGCTCTATTTACTCTAAAGGTTCAAAAAACCAATGTAGAAACGAATAGGTTAAATTTTGAGCGTTCTGAGGAGTATTACAAATTAGGACAAATTTCTTCGATAGATTTTAGATTGGCACAAGTAAACCTTATCAATGCTGAACTCACCTTAAGTTTGGCGAAATACAGTGCAAAAAACGCTGAGTTGTTATTATTACAACTTTCAGGTAATCTTTTGGGTAATAAACAGTTTTAAGATGCCTAAGAAAGGGAAAGAAAAAAACACTAAAAATAAAGCAAAGCATACAAAGCTTATGCAACGAAAACTAAACAAGGTACGCGAGGAAAAAAGACTGCGTGCTTTGCGCTTGAAGGCACTTGTTAGTAAACAAAACGAACAGCAAAACGACAATCAAGATGATCAATGATAAGGTTTGTGATTGTGGTAGTTTACAGACCTACAGCAGTTGTTGTGGTAGGGTTTACAGGGCTCATGAGAACGCCGTAACTGCCGAACAGTTGATGCGTTCAAGATATACGGCTTTTACGAGAGCGAACGGAAACTTTTTAATTGCAACGCATCATAAGACTACGAGAAAACCAAGGGAGAAACATGAAATTAGTGCTTGGGCAAAATCAGTACAGTGGCTTCGGTTGGAAGTTTTACATTGTAAAAACGGTCGACAGGAAGATGTCGAAGGCAGTGTAATGTTCAAAGCATATTTTTATGAGAATGGGGGAGTCCAAGTAATCCAAGAAAATTCATTTTTCAGAAAAGAAAACAACTGTTGGTTCTATGTAGGTCCCATTCAAAAATAGATTCCTATCCCTGTTCCAAACATGTGGAAATCTGATGAAGATATTTTGTGTTTATCATATCCGGCTGAGATATAAAATCGATTTAAATGCCATTTTACATGACTGTTAAAATGATGTACAGCGCTTCCGTTTACATCAGAACCTATAAATGATGTTTCTAGGCTCAGCGGTTTTGTCACGTAAATACGTGTTCCAAAATTATAGGCAAACCCAAATTTATCAATACCTTCTCCTATATAACGGGCTCCGATTCCGTACCAAATACTCCATCTTCTACCACGAAGTCGGTAATAGTTTGCCATCATTGTGTATTGGGTGTATTCTGTGTTGGGCACATTTGGATTTTGCTCTACAAGTTTTGTAATGTCTCCCATCAAACTGAAACGTTTGGCAAACTGTAATTCTGTTCTAAAATAGTTTCCTTGCAGGTCGCTATTCATTAAGTATCGGTCCGTGATGTGCCAACGTGCTTTTTTTGATTCATAATATGGATTGAAGCCTCCAATAGAGTCAATAACGTAAGGGAATTCACTAATGTTTGTTGAAGCATGCAAAGATTCACGCTCCGGAGGGGTGTCAATGAATGTAACTTGTACCAAACCTATTGTCAACGCGTATGCAACTTCAAAAAAGACATTCTCAAAAAAACTAGCCGAATCTTCCTTGTAATCCTCATTTTGATTCCGGTGTTTGTTATAGGTGTCATTGTAGCTACTGCTACTAGTGTTCGTTTTCGATTTCGCTACGTTTTGTTTGGCTTTTTCTAAATCATTTTGTCCAGTTGCTTGATAAGATAGTACAATGAAGAAAAAGAAGAGTATTTTTTTTACCATAGTCAAATTTTAGATTGCAAGTTGCAGATATCATGCCAAAATGCGAATTCCAAAGATAGCTAAACATAATTATCTCCATATATTGGTGCTATTTGGAAGGGGTAACTATTGTTCATTTTGAGGGATGTTAACCAATACATTGGTTCAGCAAAACAGGTCGATGCGCATGGAAAGCGTGCAGAATAAACAATTCGAAAAGTATAGAGATTAATAATTTATGATTAGGCTTTAAAATTTAAAGTAAAGTTGTAATTTTGCACTTTTAATAATAACCGCTAAAAAAACAATAGCATGCAACGTGATCAAATCATATTCGATTTAATTCAAGACGAAAAAGAAAGACAGTTCGAAGGATTGGAACTCATCGCTTCTGAAAACTTTGTAAGTGAGCAAGTTATGGAAGCACAGGGATCTGTGTTGACCAACAAATACGCTGAAGGTTATCCTGGTAAACGTTATTACGGAGGATGTGAAGTTGTTGATGTTGTAGAACAAATTGCTATTGATAGAGCAAAAGAGCTTTTTGGTGCAGAATATGTGAATGTGCAACCCCATTCTGGTTCTCAAGCCAATGCAGCGGTTTATTTGGCTGTGTTAAAACCTGGTGATAAGATTTTAGGATTTGACCTTTCTCATGGTGGACATTTAACACATGGTTCTCCAGTAAACTTTTCTGGTAAAACATACCAAGCATCTTTCTATGGTGTTGAAGAGGAAACGGGCGTTTTGAATTACGATAAGATTCAAGAAGTGGCGACCAAAGAGCAACCTCAAATTATCATTGCAGGTGCTTCTTCTTATTCAAGAGATATTGATTTTAAACGTTTCCGTGAGATTGCAGATAGCGTTGGTGCTTATTTGTTGGCTGATATTTCTCATCCAGCAGGTATGATTGCTAAAGGTCTACTGAATGACCCAATGCCGCATTGTCATTTTGTGACCACTACTACACATAAAACCCTAAGAGGTCCTAGAGGTGGTATGATTATGATGGGACAAGATTTTGAAAATAAAATGGGTATTCGATTAAAGAACGGAAACTTACGTAAAATGTCTGGTCTTTTAAATGGAGCAGTATTTCCAGGAATGCAGGGAGGTCCTTTAGAGCATGTTATTGCTGCTAAAGCAATTGCTTTTGGAGAGGCTTTGACAGATAATTTCTTACATTACCAAATTCAGGTTAAAAAGAATGCTGCGGCCTTGGCTGCTGCTTTTGTAGCGAAAGGATATAAATTGATTTCTGGTGGTACAGACAACCACTGTATGTTGATCGACCTAAGAAATAAAAACTTATCAGGTAAAGATGCAGAACAAGCATTGGTGAAAGCAGATATTACTGTAAATAAGAACATGGTTCCTTTTGATGATAAATCACCATTTGTAACTTCAGGAATCCGTATTGGTGCTGCTGCTGTTACCACGCGTGGATTAAAAGAAGATGAAATGCCTGCTGTTGTTGACCTAATTGACGAGGTAATCATGAATTTTGAGGATGAGACCACATTAGCAGCTGTTGCCGGAAAAGTAAATGAATTGATGAGCGGAAGACCTTTATTTAACGCTTAGTCTCTAAATACAATCTTTTTAAAAAACTCCTTTGACTTTGGTTGAGGGAGTTTTTTTTGCTGTTGTGTGAAGCAACCTCAAATCGTTTTATTTATTAAAAACTCTATTTGTTCAATCTAATGTACAATTTAAATGACTAAGCTATAATTATCATTTGAACCTTAGTTCTGTGAGATTGCTTCGTACCTCGCAATGACTCTTGAAAATAAGGTTCATAATAAAATAATGACGTATAGTATTCATAATGATAAAAAACTTTACACTCCTCTCTTAACGACGTGGATGAAACTGCTCTACAACCTTTTTTAGATGCGATTTATCCAAATGCATGTAGATTTCCGTAGTTGTGATACTTTCATGGCCTAACATCTGCTGTATGGCACGTAAATCGGCACCGCGTTCTAGCAAATGTGTTGCAAAAGAATGCCGAAAGGTATGCGGACTTATTTTCTTTTTAATACCCGCTTCGATTGCCAAGTTTTTGATTATGGTAAAAATCATATTTCGGGTGAGCTGTTTTCCTCTACGATTGAGAAAAAGTGTGTCTTCAAAACCTTTTTGAACAGGGTCGTGACTACGTATATATTCTATATAGGTTTCAATATATTGTTGCGTTTCGTAATTGACAGGGACAAAACGTTGTTTGTCACCTTTACCAATGACCCGAATAAATCCTTCCTCGAAAAACAAATCTGACATTTGTAAGGTGATGAGTTCACTTACACGTAATCCGCAACTGTATAAGGTTTCTAGGATGGTTTTATTGCGCTCTCCTTGTGGGTGGCTTAAATCAATAGCCGATATCAACTGATCTATTTCTTCAAGAGAAAGTGTGTCGGGAAGTTTTCGACCGGTTTTCGGAGTTTCAATAAGCTCGGTAGGGTTGTTGTCGCGGTATTTTTCAAAAACGAGGTAATCAAAAAAATTGCGCAGTCCCGATATCAGTCGCGCCTGTGATTTAGGATTGCTTTTTTTTGCAACTTCATAGATGAATTGTAATAAAGTGTCTTTGTCAATGTTTTCGGGGCTTATGTTTATGTTGTTTTCTTGCAGGTATTTGATTAGCTTGGTAACGTCTCTTCGATAACTATCTATGGTGTTTGCGGACAATCCTCTTTCAATTTGAAGGTATTGGGTGTAGTCATTGAGTAGTGCCGTCCATTTCATTTTGTAAATATATTGAAAGGTTTTGGAGTAGTTGCTTCAATTATATTGAAAAAACGGTTGATTATTGGAGAACATTCTTATTTTTGTCTTTGTACATGAAAAACAATCTTATGAAAATCATCATTATCAACGGTCCGAATTTGAATTTGTTAGGAAAGAGAGAGCCTGCAATTTATGGCTCTGCTACTTTTGAAGACTATTTCGAAACTTTGAAGGCTAAATTTCCAACGGTGGAATTGGAATATTTTCAATCGAACCACGAAGGTGAGTTGGTTGATAAGTTGCACGAAGTTGGTTTTTCTTATGACGGTATTGTAATGAATGCTGGTGCATACACCCATACCTCAGTTGCCATAGGTGATGCTATTAAAGGTATTGAAACTCCCGTGATTGAGGTGCATATTTCGAATACACATGCCCGTGAGGAGTTTAGACATAAGTCCTATTTATCTGCCAATGCGAAAGGAGTAATTCTCGGGTTTGGATTGGGTAGTTATGAGCTAGGTGTTCAGAGTTTTTTACTTGCCTAAATGAAGTGGATTCTATTTGCCTTTGATGCAAGATAGTTCGTATATTTTTATATATTTGTCATGACAAGATTTTTAAAGAAATACCCCGTTTTAAAAATCTAGTTGAGTTTAACCATTTTGTAATGTGAGGGGGCTAGTAGTATGAAACAAGAAAAATGGCTTACTGAAATTTCTCCAAAAACAAAATTGATTGATTTCAATTTTAAAGAAGTTTGGCAATACCGTGATTTACTACTTTTGTTTGTAAAGCGTGATGTTATTACCTTATATAAGCAAACGATTTTAGGGCCGTTATGGTATTTAATTCAGCCTTTATTTACTTCTATTATTTTTACTTTAGTTTTTAATAATGTCGCAGGTATTAAAACTGGGGGAATTCCACCGTTCTTATTCAATTTAGCAGGTATCACCATTTGGAATTATTTTAAGGAGTGTTTGGTTGGGACGTCGGATACGTTTAAAAAGAACGAGGCAATTTTTGGAAAGGTGTACTTTCCTAGAATTATCATGCCGATGTCAATTGTAGTTTCCAACTTATTGAAATTCGGAATTCAGCTCTTGATTTTTGTTGTCTTCTATATTTATTTTATTTTTAATGGACATGAATTAATGCCTAATTCATCAATTGTATTGTTGCCGGTATTGATAGTGTTTATGGGCATGCTAGGTTTAGGATTGGGAATGATTATTTCATCGATGGTTACTAAATATAGAGATTTAACGTTTTTGGTGAGTTTTGGCGTGCAGTTATTGATGTACATTTCTTTGGTTGTCTTGCCTTTATCTCTATTTCAGGAAAAAGGCTTTGAATGGGCAGTAGCTTATAATCCAATGGCCTATATAATTGAGGCCGGACGTTTTTTATTGTTGGGTGAAGGTACCGTATCCGAATTCGGAATTGTATATACCGTTTTGGTATCTATTTTTGTTCTTTTACTTGGAATAACCATTTTTAATAAAACAGAAAAAACGTTTATAGATACAATCTAATGAAGGAGCAGGACGTTATATTAAAAGTTGAAAACCTATCCAAACAATACCGTTTGGGAACTTTAGGTACGGGTACTATTAGTCATGATTTAAACAGGTGGTGGTCTGCAGTACGTGGTAAGCAAGATCCTTATTTGAAAATCGGAGAGTCCAACGACAGAGCCTCTAAAGGAACCTCGGAATATGTTTGGGCATTAAAAGATATCAATTTTGAAGTTAAACGAGGGGAAGTACTTGGGATTATAGGAAAGAATGGTGCGGGAAAATCTACTTTGTTAAAAATATTATCTAAGGTTACTGGTCCAACAACCGGTAATATCAAAGCCAATGGCCGGATCGCTTCATTGTTAGAAGTTGGGACGGGTTTTCACCCTGAAATGACAGGGAAGGAGAATGTTTTTTTAAATGGCGCCATTCTAGGAATGACTAAAAAAGAGATAACGAGTAAACTAGATGAAATTGTTGCTTTTTCGGGATGTGAGCGTTATATAGATACCCCTGTGAAACGGTATTCTTCTGGAATGAAGGTGCGATTGGCGTTTGCTGTTGCCGCATTTTTGGAACCCGATATTTTGATTGTTGATGAAGTGTTGGCAGTTGGTGACGCTGAATTTCAAAAGAAGGCGATTGGAAAAATGCAGGATATTTCCAGTGAAGGAGGAAGGACGGTGTTATTTGTGAGTCATAATATGGCGGCTGTTCAAAATTTATGCAACCGAGCTATTATTATGAAAAATGGAAGAATCAGCGCCATGGGTCATACAAAGACAATTATAGAAGAATATTTAAAGGATGGAAATAAAGTTAACGAGGTGTTACGTGACAAGAACACATTTAAACATGAATTTAAATCATTTATTAAATCTGTTCATTTAATAGATCCGAAAACGGAACAGATGAAAACTTCCTTTAGAATGGGAGAAGATATTGGAGTTATAGTAAATTGTTACCATATGGATATCCTTAAAGATTCAGGGATTAACGTTAGAATGGATTCGATTGAAGGTGTGAGACTGGTAGCTTGGAGAACCAAAGAATTTGGTATTAACATTCCGAGAAAATCAGAATTATCTGTAAAATTGACCATTCCCCACCTCAATGTATTCAACGGAATATATAATTTAACTTTCGCACTTGTCGACGGTAACGAAATAGTTGATTATCTTGAAAGTATTGTAAATATAGAAGTAATTCCAGCAAAAATTGATTTGTTTAAAAAGACGATAAATAAAACCTATAATATCATGTACTCTCATTGTGAATGGGAGTTTAAGTAAAATAAACTGAGCTATATGCAACTTAAAAAAACACTAAAGTCTAAATTAAGAAATGTATTCTCGCTACTTAAATATGGGATGTATTACCTTGACCATTTTAATCAGAGAGATACTATTTTATTAATGGCTCCTGCACCTCTTGATGGTAGCTTTGGAGACGACCTTATGATTGTTTCCTTTGTAGAACAAAACAAAGACAGACCTATTACTATTTACAGTCAAAGAACTGTACAGAGAGATGACATATTATCAAAATACGATAATATTAGATATCACTCATGGAGTGATAGATTAAATTTTAAATTTTATTCTGATGTTGTCCTAGTTGGCGCTGATAATTTAACAGGCTCTTATGGGGAAGTGTATCCAATTCACAAACTAAATATTTTAAAAGAAGCTAACAGGAAAGGGCTTAGAACTAGAGTGTTGGGTTTTAGTCTCACGGAAAACACCTCATCAAATATAAAAGATAAAATTTCAGAACTCACCCCAAATACTATTTTCAAACTCAGAGAAATTGATTCCTACACGAGGGCTAATAAAATTGTTCCTAAAGAGAATATTCAGTTAGTAGCAGATTTAGCCTTTTTATGTAATTACCAAAAGGATTTTGTTAGTGATAACTATAAAAACTGGACATCCGAGCAGAAAGAAATGAAAAGAAATATTGTTGGGGTTTGTCCAAATGCCTATCAAGCAAATAAGGTAGGTTTAGAGAATTATTGTGACACTTTTGTGTCTAGTTTGTTAGAATCTAACAAACAAAACGAGATGTCTTTTGTCTTTTTATACCATGACATAAGACCTCATTGTGAAGATTTATCAGATAGGGAAGTTTCAAAAAAAATCTATGATGTTTTAAAAACGAAGACGAATGTGTATTTCGAACCAAATATTGTCAACGGCGTGGAGTTAAAGCCCTATTTAGATTTTGTAGATTTTATCATTTCAGGAAGGATGCATTTTGGTATTTCAGGATACTCCTTGCTCAAACCAATGATAGGGATATCTTATGAAGAAAAATTCACAGGATTGCAAAAACATTTTGAAATTGATGTGGCATATAGCTTAGTTAAGTTTACAGAACTACATAAATTAAGCGTAGTAATTAAGGAATTTGTTTTAAGACTTGATGAATACAAATCAAGAGTTAATAAAAATATTAGTAAAGTAAAAGAACTTGCACAATTAAATTTTGAGTAATCTTCAACTGGTTAAGAAAATTAATTTTTTTTGATCGTAGATTCTTTCGCTTTTTTGTAAGGTATTTAATAAATCAGCCTAAAAAAATGAATGTTTATTTCCCTTTTGAAAGACCCGGAAACAATTTCCTTGATGAGATAGAAAATTATTTCAAGGGGACATTTATCTTCGATACTAATCAAGTTATTGAGAAGAAAAAAATAGATATAATAAATATTCACTGGCCAGAAGCTTTTTTTAAATGGGAAGAACCTACAGTAGTACAATTAAATGAATTAAGGCAAAAAATCTTATCCTGGAAGAAAAAGTATCCTATAGTTTATACACGTCATAATATATATCCACATAATAAAAAAGCTAAAAACCTTATCAAACTGTATGATTTTATTGCAGCCAATGCTGATGTGGTCATTCATTTAGGTATGTTTTCTATGAAAGATTTTAAAATAAGATATCCTAATAACAATTGTATCCATACCTGTGTCGAACATCCATTATACCTTCTGAAAAAAAATGATATCACGAAAAAAGAAGCAAGAGAATTTTTTGGTATCAGCGAAAAAAGTAAAGTTCTTTTGAGTTTCGGAGCGCTTAGAAACAAGAAAGAATTCAAACTTTTGTTTGGAGCCTTTCAAAAGATTAAGCTTAAGAACAAAAAACTTTTCATCTCGAGAAAACCTGGATTTAGATTTGAAATTCCTTTTTTAATTAGAAGTTACACATTGAACGGATATTATGATAGATTGTATAAAAAAATCATGGGTACTATTTATAATATCGTATTTTACGATGCCTCGTTTATTGATCAGGACGAAGTACAGAAATATTTACTTCTAGCCGATACCTTGGTGATAGCCCGTATGGATCAACTTAATTCAGGTGATTTGTTTTTAGGTCTTACATTTAAAAAAAAAATAGTCGTACCTAAATTTGGAAATCTAATTGAAATATTGGAAGGTTTAGATGTGTTTTCCTACATTCCTGGCAATGAAGTTTCCCTGCAGAAAGCAATGTCTCAGTCATTGACTAAGGAATTTACAGATAACAGGAACCAAGATTATATGAATCGCTGGCATCCAAAAAAAATCTCGGACGAAACCTATTCTGTATTTAAAAAAGCTGTAAATATTAGAAAAAATGGATAACAAATTGGTTTCTATAATAATTCCTACATTTAACCGTGCGCATTTGATCCATGAAACATTGGACTCAATCATTGCACAAACTTATCCTTTATGGGAATGTATACTTGTAGATGATGGTTCTTTTGACAACACTTTAAATGTATTAAATAGTTATGCAGAAACAGACAATAGATTTAAAGTATTTGAAAGACCTAAAGATAAGCCAAAAGGTGCTAATTCATGTCGAAATTATGGGTTTTCAATAAGCAAAGGCGAATACATTAATTGGTTTGACAGCGATGATATTATGCATCCAGATTTTTTAAAGATTAAGGTTGCTTCATTTTCAAAAGACGTTGATTGTGTTATATCCAAAACAAATTTTATAGGAAGTGATGGGGCTTTTTTAAAAAAGGAAAGTAGAACTTTTGATAGCAATCGCCTTCTGGAAGATTTCATCTGTCTGAAAATTAGTTGGTTTACATGGGATCCAATGTGGAAAAAATCTTATTTGAAAGGCAAGGACCTGTTTTCGGAAAATTTATTAAAAGGTCAAGATAGAGATTTTCATATTAGGATTTTAATGGATAGAGCAATTAGAATTAATTTTATAGACGCGTATCTTTGTAATTATAGACAACATGAAGCCACCATTACGAATGATTATTCTACAGATGTAGCTTTTACTATCCATGAAAATTTAAAAGCAAGAATACTAAAATTACAGTCTGTTGATATTGACAGCGATATAATTTTATTTGTTTATATTCAGTTGTTAAAAAATTACAAAATATTGAAATCGAATGAGCTTGAAACACTGAAATTTTGTTTAAAAAATCGAATAAACAGTTTGTTGTTTTACAAATGGTTGATAAAATATTTTGTTTCTATCATCAGTTTTAAAATTACGAACCGAGGAGAATTTATTTTAAAATAAACACGTGTTTTTCGCATGATTACTTTTAATGCTATCAAATTTCATAAATAAATCGGAACTATGAAAAATTTAGTTATAATACCAGCTAGAGGGAATTCTAAGAGATTACCTGACAAAAACTTAAGAAAGTTAAATGGGAAGACACTTTTGGAGCACAGTATTGGATATGCAAGAAAAAATTCAGCAATTGTATCCGAAATTATTATCTCTACAGATTGTCAGGCAATAAAGGAAGAGGGGCTAAAATTTGGAGTTAAAGTTTTGGATAGGCCAGCTGATATTTCGGGTGATTATGCAACTACCGTATCCGCATTAAAGCATGTGATTTCGGAACTAAAGGAAGCTTATGATAACATTATCTTATTACAGCCAACGAACCCGTTACGGCCATTGTACCTGTTAAAAGAAGCATATGCCATTTATAAAGATGGCGATTACGACAGCTTGATGACAGTATCCAGAAATGCGCATAAATTGGGAAAAATAGAAAATCAAAAATTTGTACCTTATAACTATGAGCCTGGGCAACGAAGTCAGGATTTAGAACCCTTATACTTTGAGAATGGGCTATTATACATTACGAAATCACATATTATTTCTAACGGACAAATAACGGCTGAATTAAATTACCCATTCGTAGTAAATCATCCGTTCGGAAATGTAGATATTGATAATAAAGAAGATTTATTATTGGCAGAATATTATTTAAAAACCTATACAAATGAACAAACCAGTTTTTGAAATTTCTGGAAGAAAAATCGGTCCAGAATATCCACCTTTAGTTATTGCTGAATTAGGAATAAATCATGGAGGTAGTTTAAAAGTTGCATTTGAAATGGTAGATTCTGCTGCTAAAACGGGTGTAGAAATAATCAAACATCAAACCCACATTGTTTCAGATGAAATGAGTGGTGCCGCAAAGTCGGTAATTCCCGGGAATTCAGATCTGTCAATTTACGAAATTATGGACAATTGCTCTTTAAATGAGTCGGAAGAAATACAATTAAAAGCTTATGTTGAATCAAAAGGTATGATTTTTATTTCTACTCCGTTTTCGCGAGCAGCGGCGAATAGATTGGAAAAAATGAATGTTCCGGCTTATAAAATTGGATCAGGAGAGTGTAATAATTATCCTTTATTGGAACATATCGCTTCGTTTGGAAAACCTGTTATTTTAAGTACTGGAATGAATACAATCGAAAGTATTTCTAAAGCATTAAAGATATTTGATAAACAGAACGTCCCTATAGCAATTCTTCACACCACCAATTTATATCCAACACCCCCTGAATTGGTTCGACTTGGAGCTATGGTTAAAATGAACAAAGCTTTCCCAAATCGTGTATATGGACTTTCAGATCATACTGTCGGTAATTATGCCTGTCTTGGAGCCGTTGCTTTAGGTGCTAGTATTTTAGAACGGCACTATACCGATTATATGGATAGAACTGGCCCCGATATAATTTGTTCCATGGACGAGAAAAACTGCAAAGAATTGGTAGAAGCGTCAGCTTTGATGTGGAAAATGGGAGGAGGCGTTAAAAAAGCGGCTACTGAAGAGCAAGTTACCATTGATTTTGCTTTTGCAACGGTCTGTACCATTAAAAAGATTAGGAAAGGAGATGTTTATTCAAAAGATAATATCTGGGTAAAACGACCTGGAACTGGTGAAATATTAGCTGAAAAATTTAATGAAATCCTAGGAAAAAAAGCTACGAGTGATCTTGAGAATGATGTGCAATTAAAATGGGAGAACATTGAATAAGAAAATAGTTTTTTTATCTGGTACAAGAGCTGATTTTGGCAAAATTAAACCCTTAATCACTGTCTTAGAAAAATCAAATTCATATGATGTTCATGTGTTTGTCACTGGCATTCATTTGATGGATAAATATGGTAAAACTTTAATTGAAATTGAAAAATGTGGTTTTAGCAATATTTATACCTATTCAAATCATACTGAAGAAAACACTATGGATTTGACTCTGTCAAAAACCATTCATGGATTTTCTTCCTATATAAAAAACTTAGCACCGCATTTAATTGTAGTTCACGGAGATCGCGTTGAAGCCTTGGCGGGAGCCATTTGTGGTTCTCTTAACAATATTCGAGTTGCACATATCGAAGGGGGAGAAGTTTCTGGCACTATAGATGAATTAATCAGACACTCAGTTTCAAAGATGAGCCATATTCATTATGTATCTAATGAAGCAGCTAAAAACAGATTGATTCAAATGGGAGAATTAGAATCCAGTATATATACCATAGGTTCACCTGATATTGACATCATGTTTTCAGATAATTTACCAGACCTATCACTTGTAAAAAGATATTATGAAATTGATTTTGATTCTTTTGCAATTGTGATGTTCCACCCTGTAACTACTGAATTTAACGATATGGCTAAATACGCCAAACAATTCGTAGACGCTTTACTTTTAAAATCTAACAAAGACAATTATGTAGTGATTTATCCCAATAATGACATGGGAAGTAAATCTATATTTAACGAATTCGAACGATTTAAAAACAACAAACGATTTAAAGTTTTTCCATCTCTTCGATTCGAATATTTTTTAAGCTTATTAAAAAGTGCAACCTATATCATTGGGAATTCAAGTGCAGGTATTCGGGAAGCACCCTATTACGGAGTACCAACTGTAAATATTGGTTCAAGGCAAAATAACAGATCGAACTTAGCTCATATAATAAATGTAGATTACAGTAGTACTTCGATAGATACAGGAATTAAAAAGTGTAAAAACATTGAATTCCAAGAAATAACTGATAATTTTGGTAATGGAAATTCAACACAACTGTTTATGAATTCTTTAACTGGTAATCCTTCTATTTGGGAAATTTTGAATCAAAAGAAATTTATAGATTTTAAGAATGATAAAAGATAAATTAAATAACATTTGAAAAATATACTAGTAATTTTTGGAACGAGACCAGAGGCTATAAAAATGGCTCCATTGGTTCTTAAACTTAAGGAGAATACTTTGTTGAATACCAAATTATGCGTAACAGCACAACATAGAGAAATGCTAGATCAAGTATTACACTTTTTCAAACTTACTGCTGATTACGACCTCGATCTCATGCAAAAGAACCAATCATTAAATAAATTGGCGAGTCGAATATTAGATGCCGTTGATGATGTTTTATTAGATTTTAATCCGGATGTAGTTTTGGTTCATGGCGATACCACAACAAGCAGTATGGCAGCGTTAGCAGCATTTCATAGAAATATAAAAGTTGCTCATGTAGAAGCCGGATTGAGAACTTATAATAAACACGCACCGTTTCCAGAAGAAATTAATAGACAACTCACAGCTAGACTAGCAGATTATCATTTTGCGCCAACTATTGGAGCTATTGAAAACCTAATTAAAAATGAGGGCGTGCGTTCTGAAAACGTTTACAATACTGGAAATACGGTCATTGATGCCTTACTACTAGGTCTCCAAAATATAAACCAACAAAAGGATCAAATTGTTAAGCTCAAAAAATATTTAGTTCCTAATAAAAGAACAATTTTAGTTACGGGACACAGAAGGGAAAATTTTGGAGATAATTTCATTTCATTATGTAAAGCGCTCAATACCCTTGCCAATCGTGAAGACGTTCAAATTGTATTTCCTGTACATTTGAATCCGAAAATAAAAGACATAGCCTACGACCATCTAAAGGCGAATGAAAATATTTATTTATCAGAACCATTGGATTATGAAGCTTTTATATGGATAATGAATGAATGTCATTTTATCATAACTGATAGTGGGGGTATTCAAGAAGAAGCTCCCACATTAAAAAAACCAGTTTTGGTTACCAGGGATTTGACTGAAAGAATGGAAGCTGTGGATCTTCGGGTGGTAAAATTGACAGGTTCAGCATATGATTCGATAGTCAAAAATAGCGTTGCTTTATTAGAAAACAAAGAATTCTATAACCAAATGGTATCCAGTTTTAATCCTTATGGAGATGGCAAAACTAGCGAGAAAATAATTAATATTTTAATGAAAGAATAATGAAGACGCTAATATTATGTGAAAGTTTACGAATCAATAAAACTTCATCAGGTATTGTAAGTTCCACATTTATAAAATCTTTGGAAAATAATAATTTTGACATAACATGTCTTTATGAGGATTCAATACCCTTAGAACAAATAACATGGTTTTCAACAGTAAATTTAATCCCTGTTACTTATGCACCTAAAAAGCAAAATTTATTGCAAAGGATCCCTAAAATCAAAGCAATTCCATCATATCTACGTGGATATTCTAATTCCTTTAAAAACTGTATAGATGATTGGATAGAAATTATAAACAAGACCTTGGAGAATGAAAGTTTTGATTTGATTATTACACTTGGAAGTGGAGCTGGTTTCATCCCTCATTACGCTATGAAAGAAATAAAGACCCATATTCCTTGGATAGCAAACTTTCACGATCCTTATCCTATGACATTATATCCTGAACCCTATAGAGAAAAATCAAATATAATCTATAAAATCCAGGAACGTCATACCAAAGAAATCATTTCAAAAGCTAGTTTCGTAACCTTTCCTTCAAAACTATTAATGGATGAAATGTCGAGTTATTTTCCGCTTATAAAGGACAAAGGTTTTGTTTTGCCGCATGTAGGGATGGAACTGAGCCATACACCATCGGAGGACGACGATAATCTGGTTAACTTTCAGTTAAATAGATTTAATCTCGTTCATGCCGGAAATTTAATGAAATATAGAAAAATTGAATATTTATTACGTGCCTATAAGCGATTTATTGAATCCGATTCAGAGATTAAAAAAAATAGCGTTTTGAATATTCTAGGATTCATTAAGAAAGAACAGAAACACTATGTAGATATGCATCTCAACTCAGATAATGTAAAAATTATTTCGCATAGAGTTAGCTACAAAAAAAGTATTGCATTGACAAAACAAGCTGATGTCTCAATAATAATAGAAGCCATTGCAGATACAAGTCCATTTATGCCAGGTAAATTAGCCGATTTAATTTATCAAGAAAAACAAATTTTAGCTCTTACACCAAAAAAATCAGAAACTCTTAGAATTCTTGGGGAGGATTACGAATTCTCTTCGAGAGTAGATGACGAGGACAAAATATATGAACTCTTGGTTAAATTGTATGCATTGTGGAAAAAGGACAAACTTAAACTTAGTAATGCTGCAAGATTAAAAGCATATATTTCGGAGAAACATTTGAGTGAAACTATAACAAAAAAATTAAGAGAATAAAATGAATTTTCCAACAACAATCTTAATTTATTAAACATAAAGGAGAAATGTCAGATAAAAAGAAAATTGCTGTGATCATCCCTGATGGTGTAGGAATCAAAAATTACTTGTATTCAAAATTTACGCAACACCTTAAAAAAAACAGTACGGTGATTTTAATCCATTCCGTTTCTGATGGGGCTATTAAAGACATAGAAAGTATTCATGGGAAGTCCTTCAAAACATACAAATTACCCGAATATAAGGAAACGATCAAACAAAAGTTTTTAAGAGAGCTTATTCATTTGGCGCGTTTAAAACAAAACAAAAAACAAACTAAAAACCCTTCGTTACTTACAAATTGGAATCCGAATAAATCGGGCGTAAATTTTTTATTCTATTCATGCATTGAATTATGTCAATTCATTTTTGTGAACAGGTACAATAAAATACTTAGATTGGAAAATTTATATGAGAGGGAACTATTTAAATCACATGACGACTGTAAAGAATTATTAAAAAATATAAAAGTAGATACTATTATAAATACCCATCAAAGATCAATACGAGCCATTCCTCTAATTAGTGCTGCTAAAGGATTACACATCCGAACATATGGAGCTGTGTTTTCATGGGACAATCTTCCAAAAGCTAGAATGTCTGTCAGAACAGATAATTATTTGTTGTGGTCTAAACATATGCTTGATGAGATGCTTCTATATTACCCTGAAGTTTCTAGAAAAAATCTCCATGTCACAGGAACTCCTCAATTTGAATTTTATCTTCAAGAAGAATTGCTAGAATCCAAGGAAGTGTTTTTTAACAATTATGGATTAGATACAACGAAAAAAACCATTTGTTTTTCCGGTGATGACGAAAAAACATCCCCGTTCGATCCAATATATTTAGACCATATTGCTGAAGAAATTTCTCATATGAGAGAAGATGAAAAGCCTCAAATTTTACTGAGAAGATGTCCTGTAGATATTTCAAAGAGATTTGAAAAGGTAGTTGATAAATATCCGGATATTATAAAAAAAGTGGATCCCTTGTGGAATTTTGATAAATCTGAAAATTGGACTCTTATATACCCCTCCTTTAAGGATGTAAAACTTTTGGTAAATACTGTTTTTCATTCCGATGCGGTAATTAACGTCGGATCTACAATGGCACATGACTTTGCAATGTATAAAAAACCAGCAATCTATTTAAATTACAACCCAGTAGTTTCAGAACATTGGTCAATTGAAACGATCTATAAGTTTCAACATTTTCGAAGCTTGGATGATTTAAAGCCGGTTTACTGGCTGAATAGCAGAACAAAAATATCTGAGGTCATTCAAAGAGCTATAGATCTAGAAAAAAGCACTGAAATTATCTCTGATAGTCAAAAATGGCTAAATATAATTTCAACCAATCGATTGAATGCCTCGAAAGATATTGCTAACTTGCTAAGTAAAACGAATTAATGCATATAGTATACCTAACAAGTGAATATCCGAAAACAGGTCTCAACGGTGGAGGCATTGGCTCTGTTGTAGCCTTTTTAGGACGACAATTAGTAAAAAGAGGTCATTCTATTTCGGTTGTGGGCATCAACAATATGCCAGAAGACAGTTTTGAAAATGATAACGGAGTACAGGTGTACCGACTAGCGAGGTCTACCTGGAAAATCGGTAAATTTTACGATCACACAAAGCGTACACTGAGAAAAATTAATAAAATTGCCGAAAGTGAAAAGGTGGATATTGTGGAAGGTAGCGAACTTAATTTTGCCTTTTTCCCTAAAAGAACATCTTATAAGAAAATCATACGCTTGCATGGAGGTCATCACTTTTTTGCTATAGAATTAGATAAAAAACCATCTCTTTGGAAAGGCTTTCAAGAAAAAAAATCTTTTAAAAAAGCAGATGGATATATCGCTGTGAGTGATTATGTAGGATCTCAAACACAAAAGCATCTGAATTTAATTTTTCCATATCAAACCATTCACAATAGTGTAGATACAGAAATTTTCAGCCCATCTGACACAAGTCTCGTTGAAAGGAATACGTTGCTGTTTGTCGGTACCGTATGTGAAAAGAAAGGAGTTCGTCAATTGGTTCAAGCATTTCCATTGATAAGAAAACAGATTCCTTCTGTTAAATTGAAAATAGTTGGCAGGGATTGGAAAAAACCTGATGGTTCTTCATATATAAGTTATTTGAAATTATTTATCAGTCCAGCCGATGAAGATGCCATCATAATAGTTGGTCCTGTACCACATGCGCATATTTCAAAACTCATGGAGCAAACGGATGTTTGCGTTTTCCCCTCTCATATGGAATCTATGCCTATAGCATGGTTAGAAGCATTGGCAATGGGTAAAAAGGTGGTCGCAAGTAATATTGGTCCTGGCAAGGAAGCAATTATTCAAAATCAAACTGGTATTTTGGTAAATCCCTTTAAACCCAATGAAATTGCGAATGGTGCCATTAAAATACTAAAAGACGAGAATGCCGATGCCATTGGGATTGCAGCGCGTAAAGATGTATCTATACGTTTCAATGTTGAAAAAATAATAGGTGAAAATATTTCCTATTATATGGATATTATCTATTAATACTTTTATAAGCCCTATTTTAACCATGAAATTTGCAATCATTACACAAGCGAAACACAAACAAGATAATGGCTCAATATACGCATATGAGCCTTACGTGCGTGAAATGAATTTATGGCTAAAATACACCTCTGAGGTTAAAATCGTTACGCCCATCTGCTCGCTTAAACCTGAGAAAATTGATACGGAATACGATTGCAAAACCATAGAATTAGTTAAAATTCCTGATTTTCATATTTTATCTATAAAAGCAACATTGTTGACCCTCTTACGAATGCCCCTTGTTTTTTATAGAATTGTGCTAACTATGAAATGGGCGGATCATATTCACTTAAGATGTCCCGGAAATATAGCTTTGTTGGGTTGTGTTGCACAAGTGTTTTTCCCACATAAACCTAAAACTGTAAAATATGCGGGAAATTGGGCCCCCAATAGCAAACAACCTCTTAGTTATCGCTTTCAGAAATGGATACTATCGAACACATTGCTTTCTAAAAATTGTAAAGTACTCGTTTATGGCGAATGGGAAAATCAATCCAGCAATATTGTACCCTTTTATACTGCTTCTTATTACAAAAAAGATATTAAGAAAATAAGCGCCACTAACTTTGATAAAGGAATAAAATTGTTGTTCGTAGGCACGTTAAGCAAAGGAAAACAACCTATTTTAAGTGTCAAAATTGCAGAACAACTACATAACAAAGGATATGCTGCCTCTCTGGATATTTATGGAGAAGGAGCGGAAAAACAGCGTATTCAGGCTTATATAAAAAAACACGAACTAGGACATTTCATTAGCCTGCATGGTAACCAACCTAAAGATGTCGTTACATCCGCCTTTGAAAGAAGTCATTTTTTAGTTTTTATATCCAAATCAGAAGGATGGCCAAAAGTGGTTGCAGAAGCCATGTTCTGGTCTTGTTTGCCAATATCCTCCAAAGTTTCATGTGTGCCCTATATGCTAAATCAGGGTAGAAGAGGAGCACTTGTCAATCCGGATATTGATGAAATACAAGAAGTAATTGTCAATTATATTCATAACTTTGAAACTTACAGCAAACATGTTGAAAACGGCGCATTTTGGTCGCACCAGTTCACATTGGATAAATTTGACGCCGATATCAAAGAAATGATATGAATAAAACGAACGTGTTACAGTTAATTGATTCTTTAGACCTTGGCGGTGCAGAAACCTTGGCTGTAAACACCTACAACCTGCTCGCGAAAGAAATGTATTGCAATTCTTTTATTTGCGCAACAAGATTAGAAGGGCCTTTAAAAAAAAGGTTGGATTCTGACGATAACTATTTGTTTTTAAAAAAAACAGGAAGTATAGATTTCCGGGCTATTGTTCGTTTGAAAAAATTTGTTCAAAAAAAGCAAATTCAAATCATTCACGCACATTCTTCTTCTTTTTTTCTAGCGGTTTGTGTAAAAATACTTTATCCGAAGTTAAAAATTATTTGGCATGATCATTATGGAAAAAGTGAATTTCTACAAAACAGAAAAAAAACGGCCTTAAAAATAGCATCACCCTTTTTTTCAAGTATCATTTCAATAAATAATATACTAAAAACTTGGGCGCAAAACAATTTACACTGCAGTTATGTCAATCATGTGAATAATTATGCGGAATTGGATAACTTTGAAAAAACAACAATTTTGTCAGGAATAGAGGGTAAAAGAATTGTTTGTCTTGCCGCTCTACGACCGCAAAAAGACCATTTAAACTTATTGAAAGCGTTTACTAAATTACATAAGAACTATAGTGATTGGTCCTTACATTTAGTCGGAGAAGGTCATGATATCGAATATTTGGCAAAAATCAAGGAATTTATTAGTACGAATCAACTTGAAAAAAACGTATTTTTGTATGGGGGCTGTTTAGATATCAATTCAATATTACAACAGGCAACTATCGGTGTTTTATCGTCTAAATCGGAAGGATTACCAATTGCACTTCTTGAATATGGACTCGCAAAATTACCGGTTCTGGTAACAGATGTAGGGGATTGTTATAAGCTAACGAAAAGATTACACCCAAATTTAAGGGTATCACCAGAAAATAATCAAGAATTCTACAAACAATTGAAAACCCTTATTGATTTTACGGATGAAACTAGAGAAAGAATGGGATCCAAATTACTCGAGATCGTTGGCAAAGAATATAGTGCAGAAAATTACATTAAGGAATTGATAAATATTTATAAAAAGTGCCTTTAAAAAACAGACAATCATATTATATTTTACTAGGACTACATTTGGTCATGGGGATTTTATTCTTAAATAACCTTGTAGGCAAAATAATTACTTTAATAATTACTATTGCAGCTATTACTGACATCATCTTAAATAGTAACAAAAAAGAGCGTGTTCTCTTTTGGGTGGTATATTTTATTTCTGCTGAAGTGTTTTTTAGAATGACAAGCTCTTTGGTTTCGTGGGAAATGATTAAGTATGTTTCTGCTCTTTTATTTTTTATCGGCATTCTTAGCGAAAGTAAAACACCTACGTTTCCTCCGTTTTTTTTTGTTTATGTTCTATTATTACTCATTAGTATTGCCTTTACAGATGTCCCGCCCGATGCTTCCATTCGAATGTCCATCGTATTCAATTTATCTGGACCCATCTTACTTGGAGTTGCTGGTATCTATTTTTACGGAAAGGAATATTCATTGAAGGATATTTACAAATCAATGTATTTCAGTGTGTTGCCGATTCTAAGCATGCTCGTTTATTTATACGTTCGTACTCCAGATTTAAAAGAAGTTGTATTTAGAGGTTCTGCAAATTTTGCAACTTCCGGAGGATTTGGTCCAAACCAGGTTTCAACTAGTCTAGGAATTGGCTTTTTTGCGTTGGGGGTCCTAATAATTGCAAAAAAGAAATTTACAGGTCTGTTGCTGTTGGATTGGCTGTTATTGGTCTATATTTTCTACAGAGCACTGTTAACTTTTTCCAGAGGAGGATTGATCACAGGAGTTTTTGCATTTGGGGCATTTTTATTATTTTATATACTCACTATAAAAAAACCTTCTTTGTTTATCGGTAAAGCAATTATCGCTATTCTATTTATAGCCATTACTGTTTGGCTATACACTGTCTATGTTACTGGGGGAATGATTACGAACCGTTATCTCGGTAAAAATGCAAGTGGTGTACAGAAAGAAGATATTTCTTCGGGTAGAGTTGACATTCTAATCACTCAATATGATAACTTTTTAAAACATCCCTTTTTTGGAATTGGTGTTGGAAATGGAAAATATTATAGAATGAAATCAGATACGCATGTTACTGCAGCATCACATAACGAGGTCGGTAGAATAGTTGAAGAACATGGTTTGATTGGTGTAATTTCTCTTTTTATGCTGCTCTTTTATCCTTTGGTTGGTATTCAATACAAATCGAACCTTAATAAAGGTTTTGTATTGGCTTTTTATTTGATTTGGTTTTTAACTATCAATCATTCGGCTATGCGAATTGCTTTGCCAAGTGTTTTTTACGGCTTGAGTTTGATTCGAATTTCTCATAATGAAGATGGTTTTTAAATTATTTCGAGTGTTCACAACGCTCAATCCAATTAAATATTAATAGACAGTTCATATGATCCAAATTAATGTATTTTTTAACTCGGCTTTAGCGCACTTCAATCAATTATTTTGCGGTTTGGAATTATTGAAAAGAGAAAAAGAAATCTCGGTAAAGTATCAATACGCCCCTAATTTAAAAATGTATGGAGGCATTATCAAAATTCTTATTGACGACAAAACGGCATATGTCGATGTACAGGACTCTAACAAATTTGATAAAACTCTCTATGAAGATGCAGATATTTATTTTAAAAGAATGCTGTTAAAGACCGATGCAGAAAAATTCCCGAAACTGTCTCCTTATGGTTTGAATTATTCTGTAATGGCCGAGAACCATTTTCTAAAATATATATTTTTAAAAAACAAAAAATTTATAAAGCTTTCTTTGAAATATCATTGGCTTCTAAGTGCAATCTTAAATATGAACGACAGTATTGCTAACTGCTACTATAAAAAGTTTGAGCGTAAACCGCAACCAAAATTGGAAAACCGTATTGTTTTTTCCACTAGGCTTTGGGATCCTGATCGAAACGATGAAACTTGGAAAAAAAAGGAGAGAAAAATCTTAAACGATCAAAGAGTTTCTATTATTAGAAAACTAAAGAAAAACTATAGCAACTTATTTTCAGGCGGGATATTTTTAGACCCTCATTCTAAGCGCATCTGTTCAGATATTATTGTTTCAAAATCTTTTAGCGATAAAAAAAAATACCTTAATTTGTTAAAAAAAGCAACCATCACAGTTACCAACCAAGGACTTGAAGGTTCCATAGGTTGGAAATTTGCGGAATATATTGCAAATGCATCCGCTATTTTGACAACCCCGATTGATGAATATATGTTGCTCGGTAACCTGGTCGAAGGAACGCACTATCTTTCCTATACCTCTGAAGAAGAGTTCTTAAATAAACTTGAAACACTCTTAAATGATAATGAATTAAGAGCGATGATGATGGAAGAGAATTATAAATACTATAAAACCTATTTGAATCCGAAGTCAAAAGTAAAATTGCTTATTGAAAAAACCATATGTTGAAGTAATAATCTATAAACGCTATTCGTATGTTTTTTAATTGTAAATATTGTAATCATAAAACCAAACCAAAAGTTGAACGTTTGGAAATTGTCGAATGTGAACATTGCAAATTAGTATTCTGTCAAAAAACGTTTTCACAAAAAGAATTGTCAGACACGTATAATAATTTATACAATAGTTCAAAAAAAACGCATTATGATGTACACACAAAATACGAGTTTGTCAAACTGCAAAAGGAAACTCTTCCTAGAATTGGTTTTAATAGAAAAAGGTTAATCGATATCTATTGTAATAACACTTCATTAAAAGTTTTAGAAATAGGAAGTGGAATAGGTCTTATTGGAAGTTACCTGAGAAAAAAGAAAATCAAAGATTATTTAGGTTTAGAGTTGGACAAAGAAACCTGTAAAAAAGCTGCCTCCCTAGGACTCAATGTAGTGAACTCGGATTTCAGTTATATGAGTAAACTTGATAGTAGGGTTGATATTATTATGCTATGGGAAGTCCTTGAACATCTCCAAGATATAAAGTTGTTCTTAGAGCTTTCTTATCAGAACACAGTTCCTAATGGACTTTTACTGTTTTCAGTGCCTAATTTCAACAAAATTAAAAACTACCGAATCACAAAAAACAAACACATTTATCAAGATGAACCTCCAATTCATCTAAACTTTTTCACAAAAGAAAACATTCATTCAGTATTAGAAAAAGCTGGATATAAAGTAGAATATTTATATATAAAAAAAACACCTTACTTAAACTTTAAACAAAAACAGTTCTATGAGATGTTATGGAAAGCCTTATTAGGAAAATACCATGGATCTAGTATATATGTAGCAGCAAGAAAAGCATAAAATCAACGAACTAGGAATTTTCGAAAAAGAAAGTCAAATCTCAGGCATTATATTTCATTTATTCCGTTAAATTTGTTGCAATGATCAAAATCCTATACATCGGAAATGACCTGTTAAAAAACACGAAGTACACCACAACTATGGATACTTTGAGTAATTTATTGGAGCAAGAGAAGTATACCATTTACAAAAGCTCCTCTAAAACAAATAAATTTTTGAGACTATTGGATATGTGTCGGGCAATAGTCAAACACAGGGATACAGTTCAATATGTATTGATTGATACCTACAGTACAGTCAATTTTTATTATGCTTATATAACTGCCCAACTCTGCAGATTATTTCGACTAAAATACGTCCCAATCTTACATGGCGGAAATTTACCTGAGCGAATCAACCGTTCTAAAACTTTAAGTAGAGACCTGTTTTGCAATGCATATAAAAACGTAAGTCCGTCCAACTATCTCAAAGTAGCCTTCGAAAAAAAAGGGTATCAGACCGAATTGATTCCAAATGTTTTGGAAATTGAAAACTATAGCTTTAAACAACGAGACACCATTGCGCCAAAATTGTTGTATGTCCGTTCCTTTGCAGATATTTACAACCCAACTATGGCTGTAAAAGTACTTTACGAATTGAAAAAATCGCACTCTGAAGCCAAACTTTGCATGGTAGGACCCGATAAAGACGGAACCCTTTTAAAAGTAAAAGAAATGATAACTGATTTAAAGCTGGAAGACTCAGTTACTATAACCGGAGTGCTTTCAAGAGAAAAATGGCATAAATTATCTGAAAATTACGACATTTTTATCAATACCACCAATTTTGACAATACCCCGGTAAGTGTGTTGGAAGCTATGGCTTTGGGTTTACCTATTGTCTCTACAAACGCAGGTGGAATTCCGTATTTAATCGACAACGAGAAGGATGGTGTCCTGGTAACTAAAGATGCAGCAAGCGAAATGACAGAAGCCATATTATCGCTGATGTCATCAAATAAAAAAGCCCAAGAAATAAGTAAAAACGCACGTACAAAGGTGGAACAATACGGTTGGGATTCCGTGAAACATAAATGGTTTGACATACTCGAATAATGTTATATAAAGCAATCTATAAAATAGGGGTGGCAGTGAGAAATCCATCCATGATCAAGATCTTTTCATTTTTAAAAGAAAGTGATAAGTGGAGCGAAAAACGCTTAATGGATTACCAATTTGAACGTCTTAAATTTATGGTGGACTTTGCCTATGGGAACACAACCTACTACAAAGAGAAATTCGACAATGCTAAGTTTTCTCCATCAGACTTAATAAACATGGAAGATCTTACAAAAATTCCTTTTTTGGACAAAACTGATGTCTTAACGCATAATACACAGATTCATACACCCGCTACATCCAAAACCTTTACAGCAATCACATCTGGGAGTACCGGAGAATCTTTAGCTTTTAAAAGAGATGAACACGCCGATTCGTTCAATCGAGCTTCGGCCTTTAGAGGTTATTCCTGGTATGGAGTAAAACCATGGGAAAAGAATGGTTACTTCTGGGGATTTAATTTTTCATTTTCTAAAAGAATTAAAACACGATTTTTAGATACATTACAAAATCGCTTTCGCCTGTTTAGCTATCGAGAAGAACCGCTGCATTCTTTTGTTAAAAAATTAAAAAAAACCAAATACTTACATGGTTACTCATCTATGATTTATCAAACTGCTAAATTGATAAACCGTAGTAACATGTCAAAGCCAGCTCATATAAAAATGATCAAAGGAACGTCAGAAAAAATATTCGATAACTATCAGGAAGAGGTGAAAAAGGCCTTCGGAACAAAAATCGTCAGTGAATACGGTGCTACGGAATCAGGTGTTATCGCTTTTGAATGTCCGGAAGGAAACATGCATATCAATATGGAAGGAGTTTTGGTAGAAGAGATTGAGAACGAAATTGTAGTTACCAACCTTCAAATGACTTCATTTCCACTCATACGTTACAAACTAGGCGATTATATTCAATTAGCTCCCGAAAGCAAGCAATGTAAATGTGGAAGAAAACATCGAATATTAGAAGAAGTTACGGGTAGAATAGGAGAAACCATTTACGGTAGAACCACTGAATACCCAAGCTTGTATTTTTATTACATATTTAAAAACTTAAGTAACACCCATAATATAAAACTCAATTATCAAATTGTTCAAAATGAGCGCGGAAAATTAGAGGTCCGAATAGAACAAATGATGCTGGAATCAGAAAAAGAAAAATTAAAAGAAGAGTTTTTGGCATATTTTAATAATGACATTGCATATTCGTTGAAAGATGATTGTACCTTGCAAACTTCTAATAGCAAATTAAAAAGTTTTATTTCTCACTTATAAGTATGGATTCAAAATTAGTTTCAATAATCACCCCTTGTTATAATTCAGAAAGATTTATTGCTGAAACCATACAAAGTGTTCAGAAACAGACCTATCCGAATTGGGAAATGCTGATTACCGATGATGGATCCACAGATAATTCAGTGGAAATTATCAAAACATTCATCAAAAATGATGGGCGAATAAAATTGTTCGAAATAAAGAACGCCGGTCCGGGTGTTGCAAGAAACAACTCCATAAAACATGTAAAAGGCAATTATATGGCCTTTATTGATAGTGATGATTTGTGGTTTCCTGAATTCCTAAGTACTTCTTTAAAAACTATTGGAGCCACCGAAGGTTTTGTATTTTCCTCCTATAAAAGATGTGACGAAATTACTTTAAAACCTGTTCATGAAGACTTTATTGTTCCCGATAAAGTGAATTATCACGACATTTTAAAGACAAATTCCATAAGCTGCCTCACCGCCTTTATAGAAATTGAAAAGCTCGGAAAAAAACGAATGCCAGAGGTACGCTATAGACAAGATATGGGCTTATGGTTACGTTACTTAAAAGAAATTGATTATGCTGAAGGAATAAAAATACCACTAGCCATTTACAGAATTCGAAACAATTCACACTCACGTAATAAATGGGAATTGTTGAAGCCTCAATGGTATTTTTACAGACATGTCGAACATCAATCTTTTATGAAGGCTGTATATTATATGGCTATTTGGGCATATTATGGCTATAGGAAGTATAGATGATTCTTTTTATGTGCTAAAATTATTTATTGAAAATAATTCATAGTCAAAAGAAAATCCTAAATTTGAAGCCTATTTCATATCAAATTACCCCCAACTTCGCATTATGAATAAAAAGAAAAAAATTAAATACATCAACATCTCCGAAAGAAAGGTATTGTTACGCTTGTTTGATTTATTGAGTGTGTTTGTTGGCATTTATTTCATTGCGAGATTCTTAGGTGTTTCCTATATTACTTTTGATAATGAAATGACTAGCAAATGGGTACTCACTTTTCTTATCTATTTCTTACTTTTTGGTCATATTTTCGACATGTACAATCTAAAAGTTTCGAGCAGTAGATTTTTAGCATTTCAAAGTAGCCTAATTACCAGTTTTACGAGTATCATGTTTTATATGTTTACTCCTAGGTTAACACCTTCCTTACCCAATGACAGAATAGAAATACTTTATTTGTTTTTAGCAGTATTAATTCCAACCACGATCTGGCGATTTATTTATAGTACTTATATTTTTAGCCCAAGACTATTAAAAAATATTTTAATCATTGGAAACGCTAAAAAAGTTAAGAATATACTTACAATCATAGAAAAAAAGAATTTTCAAAACAACATTATTGGTTATATTGCTGATACTCCAATCGAATCAAAAGAAGCGTATAAGTATACGGCAATTCAAGACGCAAACCTTTTGGAAATCGTACAAAATATAACCATCGATGAAATTGTAATTTCAGAAAACTCGATAGACCTAAGTAAAAATCCAGAAATTAGTAAACAGATTATTTATTTATTCGAGCATGGAATCAATATAAAAAGTATTGAAAATTTATACGAAGAAATCACCCTTAGCATTGCCCAGGAAAACTTAAATAAGGATTTTTACAAACATATTTCATTTAGTAAAAACCATGAGAACACGTTTTATCTTTTATTTGTGCGGGTATTTGATATATTCATTTCAATTTTAGGGATCCTAAGTCTCTGTTTTTTTATACCATTTGTGTTTTTGGGAAATATGATAGGAAGTAAAGGTCCATTATTTTACAAGCAAATTCGCGTAGGTCGAAATGGAATGCATTTTAAGATCTATAAATTTCGATCCATGGTAGTAAATGCAGAAAAAGAAGGCAAGGCAGTTTGGGCTTCCAAAGAAGACACAAGAATTACTATTTTTGGTAAGTTTTTACGAAAAACTAGAATAGATGAAATCCCCCAATTTCTTAATATTTTACTTGGTGAAATGAGCCTCATTGGCCCTAGACCTGAACGTCCTGAATTTGTAAACAATTTGCAAAAAGAATTGCCTTTTTATGCTATCCGACATGTCATTAGCCCAGGTTTAACGGGATGGGCACAGGTTATGTATCCGTATGCAAATACAGTAAAAGAACAAGAAATAAAACTTAGATACGATTTGTATTACATAAAATATCGCGGGTTGTTTATGGATTTTAAAATTTTGATTAAAACCATTGCAACAGTCCTACGATTTAAAGGACAATAAAAAAACGAAAGTGACACTTATACAATGTTATCTATTTCTTTAGAGATTTAATTGTAACTTTCAAGAATGAGATATGTATCGAAATTGATTCTATTTACGTTTTTGGGCTGGAAATTGTCAGGAGAATTCCCTAAAAAACGCAATCAATATATTATAATATTCGCGCCTCATACCAGTGGAGTAGATTTCCTATTAGCTTTATTAGTGCGTTCGATCACTCAAATTAGTCCTTACTATTTTGGAAAAGCAAGTTTATTTAAAAAACCTTTTGGTTACGTTTTTAAAAGTTTAAAAGGAATCCCTATCGATCGTTCTTCAAATCAAAATTATGTACAAACCATAGTGCAAAACTTCAAAGATAATCCGCGTTATATCCTTGCACTTGCGCCGGAAGGAACCCGTAAGAAGGTTACCAAATGGAAAACAGGTTTTTATTATATAGCCCATCAAGCTCAAGTACCAATTGTTAAGGTGTCTATGGATTATTCTAAAAAAGAAATTTGTATCGATAATCCAGTTATGACATCTGGTGATTTTGAATCTGATATGATAAAGATTCAAGTTTTTTTTAAAGATGCAATAGGAAAACACCCTCAGTTTAGTTAAAATAAACGCAAAACCCCGAACAGTTTTACCCCTGAAAACTGTGTAAATTCACCGAATTTGTAGTACCTTTCAAAAAAACTTAATTACAGACATCTATGAAACATATAGCATTACACTGGAGAATTCTAATAGGCATGTTTTTAGGGATTGTCTTTGGGTTTTTAATGTTACAAATAACTGGTGGAAAATCATTTGTACAACATTGGGTTGAACCCATAGGTACCATTTTTGTAAAAATGCTTAAGCTCATAGCGGTGCCACTTATCGTTGCTTCGCTAATAAAAGGGATTTCTGATTTAAAGGACATTTCTAAATTCAAATCAATGGGTTTAAAAACCATTGTGCTTTATGTGACAACAACTATTATTGCAATAACTATAGGCTTAATAATTGTCAACATTTCCAAACCAGGAGAAGGAATCTCTGAGCAAACCATCGTAGAGCTCAAACAAACCTATGCCTCGAGTAGCAAAATACAAGAACGCATTTCCGAAGCCAACAAACAGCAAGAGAACGGTCCATTGCAATTTGTCGTTGATATGGTTCCAGACAATGCGTTTAAAGCAATGAGCAACAATAAATTGATGCTTCAGGTTATCTTTTTTACCATCTTTCTCGGACTTAGTATGTTATTAATTCCTGAAAAAGAAGCCAAACCGCTTAAAAATTTTTTCGACTCCTTAAACTCCGTCGTTTTAAAAATGGTCGACCTCATAATGTTACTCGCTCCGTTAGCCGTTTTGTCTTTATTGGCGACTGTAATTGTAAGTACGAATGACGCAGATGTCTTGTTTGCTCTATTGCGCTATGTAGGGGTAGTTGTCTCAGGTTTGCTATTGATGATTGCCTTTTATCTATTGGTAGTATCGATATATACAAAGAAATCACCCATTTGGTTTTTAAAACAAATTGCACCTGCACAATTACTAGCATTTTCAACAAGTTCGAGCGCAGCTACATTACCTGTTACCATGGAACGCGTCGAAGAACATATAGGCGTTGATAAAGAAGTTGCTAGTTTTGTTTTGCCTGTAGGCGCAACCATAAACATGGATGGAACAAGCCTATATCAGGCTGTTGCTTCCGTTTTTATCATGCAAGTATTATGGCCTGAAGGCTTGGTTTTTAGTAATCAATTGATCATTGTCCTAACCGCTCTAATGGCATCCATTGGTTCTGCAGCTGTTCCTGGTGCGGGAATGGTTATGTTGGTGATTGTATTAGATTCTATTGGATTTCCTAAAGAACTACTTCCAATTGGATTGGCATTAATTTTTGCCGTGGATAGACCTCTAGATATGTTAAGAACAACCATCAATGTTACCGGTGACGCTTGTGTTTCTATGGCCATTGCAAAATCTGAAGGTAAATTAGGAGAACCTAATGTTAAAAATTGGGACGACAATTATCCCCCTAAAA
This sequence comes from uncultured Flavobacteriaceae bacterium, assembly GCA_943789365.1. GTDB lineage: Bacteria > Bacteroidota > Bacteroidia > Flavobacteriales > Flavobacteriaceae > Flavicella. Next base: position 3,584,656 of record CALSTV010000001.1, read on the forward strand.
AATAATCAATCGATAAATCGATTTGCTTCCTGTGGAGTGGGAACGCGACAACTTTCTAAAATGCCAAACCATTTATAGCGATGTTTTGCGATGTACGCATAGACCTTGTCTCTAATGTATTTTGGAATGATATAAAGAATTCCTGACATACGCCAAGCACCACCTAAAAGTTGCAAAACCTTAAGCGCTGCAGAGGATTTTGTATAGATTGCATCTTTCGTGATGAGCACAACACTATCAACCTGAGAAAAATCAGTGGATTGTTTGCCGAAAAAATCTGAAGCAAGCTCAGAACTTAAACTTCCAAAAAGAAATTGTTTTTTTGAATCGTGTCGCAATACAAATTGAACTGAACGATCACATAGACGACAAACACCATCATAAAGCAGAATATTAGAATGCTCTTTAAGTTCGTTTATCGTTGTTGTAGCCATCCAAACAAATTACATTAGAAACAGTCAATAATTCTCAAGGCTACTTGTAGCGCTTCCGCGCCTTGTTGTAAAGACACCTCTGGTGTTTTGTCATTCGCAATAGCCGCTGCAAAAGACTCTAGTTCATCTAAAATAGCATTGTTCGATTCTACTGAAGGGTTTTCAAAGTAAATTTGTTTTTTTACCCCCTCAGCATTTTGTAAAATCATGGCAAACTCGCCTGGGTTTTCAGGAGCATCGTGCATGCGAACCAATTCACTTTTCTTCTCTAAAAAATCGACAGAAATATAGGCGTCTTTTTGGAAAAACCTCGATTTACGCATGTTTTTCAAAGAAATACGACTTGCTGTCAAATTAGCCACACAGCCATTTTCAAATTCTAAACGTGCATTGGCAATGTCCGGAGTATCTGAAATTACCGAAATCCCGCTTGCATGTACCGTTTTTACTTTTGATTTTACAACACTTAAAATGATATCTATATCGTGAATCATCAAATCCAACACCACCGGAACATCTGTTCCTCTAGGATTAAATTCAGCCAATCTATGCGTTTCAATAAACATAGGCCCATTAATGGCATCCTTTACTGCGGTAAATGCAGGGTTAAAACGCTCTACATGTCCTACTTGACCACGAACCTTGTTTTCTTTTGCCAAAGTTCGCAATAACATAGCCTCCTCATAGGTTTTGGTAATTGGTTTTTCTATAAAAATATGTTTTCCACTTTCAAGGGCTTGTTTAGCACAATCAAAGTGTGAAAGAGTAGGGGTTACAATATCTACTAAATCTACAGCTTCTAACAATGCTTCAATGGAAGCAAAGGCTTTATAACCAAATTCCTTTGCTACTGCAGCTGCATTCTCGGCAATTGGATCGTAAAACCCAACCAATTCATATTTATCAGACTGCTGCAACAACCTCAAATGAATTTTACCTAAATGACCTGCTCCTAAAACACCTGCTTTTAACATATATATCAATTTTATTATGACTAATTGTAGTGAAAATTATTTCAGAGTAAAAGTACATAAAAATAAAATTATTTCAGGATTAATTACTAATTTTAAACACTCAAAACATAAGGCATACGTGAAAGACACACTGAAACATCAAGGACTTCGAAACCAGCTAGCTAACCAAATAAAAGACAAAGGAATTGCAAACAAAAATGTGTTGGCGGCGATTGCTAAAATTCCAAGACACTTGTTTTTAGATTCGAGTTTTGAAAATTTCGCCTACAAAGACCAAGCATTTCCTATTCTAGCAGATCAAACCATATCACAACCCTATACGGTAGCGTATCAGTCACAATTATTAGAAATCGTACCAGGAGATAAGGTATTGGAAATAGGAACTGGGTCTGGATACCAAACTGCCGTATTACTCGAGCTAAAAGCAGAAGTATATACCATAGAACGACAAAACGAATTGTTTAAAAAAACCAAATTGTTTTTGCCGAAATTGGGTTATCGTCCAAAATACATGAGCTTTGGTGACGGATACAAAGGATTACCTGAGTACGCACCTTTCGATAAAATTATTGTAACCGCAGGTGCTCCTTATGTACCAAAACCATTATTGGCGCAACTAAAAATTGGAGGAATTTTGGTCATTCCTGTTGGAGATACTGAACAAGTTATGCATCTCTACAAACGAACAGGAGCCAAAAGCTTTCAAAAACACGAACTCGAAGACTGCAAATTCGTTCCCATGTTGGAAAAGAAAAACTAATTGACAATGAGTAATGAAGTAGTGACGTATTGAAGGAGCCTGCCCGCCTGTGGCGGGTTAAGAAGCCCGCTATAATCTATACTTTCTACTCAACACCTGATACTTGATACTTTCTACTAAACGCTACCTCTCAATCGTACTTTGCATAGAATTTTCCTTTCCATTTACCTTGAACACGCATGATTTGCTCAATCACATCCCGCGCACAGCCATCACCACCCTTCTTAGGTGAAATGTATTTTGAGATTTCTTTGATTTCTGGAGCTGCATCCTGTGGAGCACAAGCAAAACCCACCAACTCCATCACCGGATAGTCAGGCACATCATCTCCCATATAGAGCACATTTTCAGGATTTAAATTGTACTTTTCAAGCAGCTCATTGTACTGTTGTATCTTGTCATGAGCGCCCAAATAGATGTCTGTAATCCCTAAACCTTGTAAGCGTAAACGAACCCCTTCACTAGACCCACCAGAGATAATACAAACTCTATAACCTGCATCAACAGCAGTTTTTAAGGCGTAACCATCTTTGATACTCATTTGACGTACCAAATCTCCATTCGAATGTACGCTTACAATTCCGTTGGTAAGCACTCCGTCTACGTCGAAGATAAAGGTATCTATCTGAGGCATTAATTCTTTATAACTAATTTCCATATTCTTTTTTTGTGTTTTGAATACATTTACTCAATAGCGAATATAAGATTGCCTGTTCGGAAGACAAACTTTTTTTGTGAATTTCTATGGTTTTTTGATCTCCACGAACCGCAGGACCCGTCTGTACGGAAGTTGGACTATTAGTACCGATCTTTTGTGCCGTTTCTAAAATTAAAGGATGTAAAATCTCAAAAGGAATCTTGTGTTCTTCACATATCTGTTCGCCAATTACATACAACTGATTGACAAAATTATTGACAAAAACCGCTGCAATATGTAACTGCTTTCGCTGGGCAGCATCAAGTAAATACACCTGTTCCGATATTCGATTTGCAAAACGATACAACAAGGTATAATCTGCTTCATTGGTTGCCTCCAAACAAAGTGGAATCTTTTCAAAATCTACCGGTTTTCCTTTACTAAAGCTTTGTAACGGATAAAAGACACCCTTTCTTTTAAGTCCCTCTAAAGGAGATAGGTCGGTGGCTCCAGAAGTATGTACTACCAAACCGTCAACATACTGAAGTTGTTGCGCCAAGGCATCAATAACCACATCTTTCACTGCAATGATATATATATCGGCAGGTTCTAATTCATGAATATCTGAAGTGATAGCAGTAACCTCGTCATAACCTTCAATTTTAGTTATAGTACGGTTGTAAATTTGCTGCAAGTGAATAGACGAACTTGCTACACAAATATCAATAAGATGAGACGCTAAATTTCCTACTCCAAGCACGGTAACCTTTATCATATAACGAAGATACTACTTATTTAGCAACCTTTTTCAAAACGGAATTTGTATTTTTGACTCACACATTGAAATTCATTGTAAAAATAAAATGTGCTGTAAAAAGTTCAACTGAATATATGCTTAATATGAAAACTGGAATCTTAGTTGCAATCGCCTGTGTAGGAATAGGCATCTATATGTATGCTTCAAAAAGCAATTCAAAAACCAACGTTATGCCAATGACTCAAACTATTTATCAATTCATTGTAAAAGATTTGTATGGAAACGACTTCTCTTTTTCCGATTTGAAAGGAAAAAAAATTATGGTAGTCAACACTGCTTCAAAATGTGGATTAACGCCTCAGTACGAAGCATTGCAAGCACTTTATGAGAAATACAAAGACAAAGATTTTGTCATAGTGGGTTTTCCTTCTAACGACTTTTTATGGCAGGAACCAGGAACTCACGAAGAAATTGCTGAATTTTGCAAATTGAATTACGGCGTAAGTTTTCCGATGTTAGAAAAAATAAAAGTAAAAGGAAAGGATAAACACGAAGTCTATCAATTTTTAACAGAAAAAAGCAAAAACGGTTATGTTGATTCCAAGGTAAAATGGAATTTTCAGAAATACCTAATCAATAGGGAAGGGGTTTTAGAAAAAGTAATTGCTCCCAAAACGGTTCCAGACGCTCAAGAAGTAATTGATTGGATTGAAACAGAATCTTAATTAAAAGATATGAAATTAGATATATTGGCCATTGGCGCCCATCCCGACGATGTGGAATTGAGTTGTGCAGGTACACTTGCAAAAGAAATATCCTTAGGTAAAAAGGTAGGAATACTCGATCTTACTAGAGGAGAATTAGGTACACGAGGTTCTGCAGAAATTAGAGATAGAGAAGCGGCAGATGCTGCTAAGATTATGGGTGTATCGGTACGTGAAAATTTAGGTTTTGCCGATGCTTTTTTTCAGAATGACAAAGCACATCAATTAGAAATCATAAAAATCATTCGAAAATACCAACCAAAAATAGTCTTATGCAATGCGATTGACGATCGGCATATAGACCATCCTAAAGGAAGTAAACTGGCTTCTGATGCCTGTTTTTTATCGGGATTAAGAAAGATTGAAACGGAACTAGATGGCAAGGCTCAAAGTGCTTGGCGTCCTAAAAATGTATATCATTATATTCAATGGAAAAACCTTGAACCTGATTTTGTAGTTGATATAACCGGATTTATGGATGTCAAAATTGCTGCGGTAAAAGCATATGCTTCTCAGTTCTATGATCCAGATAGTAAAGAACCAGAATCACCTATAACAAGCAAAAACTTCATTGACAGCGTCAGATATCGTGCAAATGATCTGGGTCGAATAATAGGTGTAGAAAACGCAGAGGGCTTTAGCTCAGAACGTTATGTTGCAGTACGTACATTAGACGATTTATTTTAATAAAAAAGTTTGCACAATTGTTGAAATAATGTAAATTTGCACCCGATAAACATGGTGGTTGTAGCTCAGTTGGTTAGAGTATCGGTTTGTGGTACCGAGTGTCGCGGGTTCGAGTCCCGTCTTCCACCCTTAGTTTTTAAAGCTTCTCTTTTTAGAGAAGCTTTTTTTTGTCCATTAATTCGACTGTCCCTAATAATCCTGAGCGATAGTCGAAGGGCCACCCTTAGTTTTTAAAGCTTCTCTTTTTAGATGTTTTTTTTGTACATCTAATTAAATATCTATACATAAAATGATAGCGCAATTCTCATTGAAAAAAATCTGACGCAAATAGTGTACAGTTTTTTTCATTTATGTATTTTTGCGCATCAAATCGGAAAAAATGAACAAGCTTAAAGAACGCTGGGGAATTACCTCTAATTTTCAAATCGTATTAATTCTTCTCGCATTTTCTGTGAACGGTTCTTTTGCAGCCTATATCGCAAAACCCTTGATGCACTTTATTCAAATGGATAAAGAAAGTACCGCCGGATTTATCTACTGGCCCGTACGCATCGTACTTATTTTTGTAATCTATCAGATTACATTGGTGTTTGTTGGTACTTTATTTGGACAATTCAAATTTTTCTGGGCAATGGAAAAGAAAATGTTAAAACGTATTGGCTTTAAACGTTTCTTTCCAGAAGAAACAGAAGCTTAATTTTGCATTCTTATCTTTGTAGTAGACTACAAGCAAACTTCAATTGATAGATTCCCTCACATACAATCGGACTACCTATGCTTTTTTTATAGCTCTTTTTTGTGCTTTAGTAAGTCAAGCCCAAAACTGTGCAGCCTTTAAACAGGTAGATTTTGTGACACATCCAGATGTCCTATTTTTGGAAAGGGTAGTGGAAGGTACTTTTTCAAAGACCCCAGTTCCTCAAGAAACACCGAAACCATTAGTTGTAAAAGATTGGTTGGCTACTGATTGGATTACCACACGTTTCAATCCTTATGATACCGTTCAAACACAATTCCCTTTTCAATTACAGTTTAAAGACAGCACTTTTGCCTCACCTGTACTTCGAAAAAAAGTAGTCACCTCACATTTTGGTTGGCGAAAGGGAGCTGCCCATAAAGGTATTGATATTGATCTATGGACAGGCGATAAAGTGTTGGCGATGTTAGACGGAAAGGTGCGCTATGTAAAATGGCATTCAGCACATGGTAATGTTGTTGTAATTCGTCATAATAGCGGATTAGAAACGGTTTACGCACATTTATCTAAACAATTAATTCAAGTAAATGATTCTGTAAAAAAAGGACAGGTTATTGGTAGAGGAGGCGTTACAGGTAATGCACGTGGCAGTCATTTGCATTTGGAAGTTCGCTTCCAAGGAATCTGTATCAACCCCGAATATATATTTGATTTCGGTGTAGAAAATCGCATACGCGCTTCTGAAATTTGGGTCAATAAAAATTGGTCTCAAGCCCATCTATTCAACCATCGGAAAATTCCCGACATACACGTTTGTCACAGTCTGAAAGCAGCAGAAGCCTTAGCAGGACCACCTGTCTTATATCACACAATACGGCAAGGAGACACCTTATCGTCTATTTCTCATAAATACCAGGTATCTGTTCGCAAACTCTGTAAGACCAATCAGATTTCACAAAAAACTTTGTTGCGTATAGGACAAAAGTTATCAATTAACTAATGCTAGGAGAAGTCCTCAATTATTCAGCTATCTTGCAAAACATCCCTTCGAGCTAGAAATTTTATGAGTAACAACAAAGCAACTTTTGGAACCGCGCCCTTGTCAAAACTGTTAAGAGCCCAGTCCATTCCGGCTTCTATTGGTATTTTAGTCATGTCCGTTTACGGAATTGTAGACACCATTTTTGTAGGCCGTTGGGTAGGCGCCTATGGTATTGGAGCCATTACCGTGGTGATGCCCATTACCTTCCTAATTTCGAGTATCGGTATGGCGATAGGTGTAGGAGGTGGGTCTATCATTTCCAGAGCTTTTGGTGAAAAAAATGACGAAAAAGCAGCCCTTGTATTTGGAAATCAAATTGGACTTACCTTAACGTTGGCATTGCTCTTTGTAGGACTTGGTTATCACTATCAAACCGACATATTAAGTGCTTTTGGTGGGAAAGGAGCACTTTTAGAGCCATCAAAAGAATATTTTGGCATTACCTTAATTGGAGTGCCATTCTTAGCTTGGGCCATGATGACCAATCATGTAATAAGAGCAGAAGGTTATCCAAAAATGGCCATGCTCACTTTGGTCATTCCAGCCCTTACCAATATTGTCTTAGATCCTATTTTTATCATTGCACTCGATATGGGAATCAAAGGTGCAGCTTGGGCTACAGCTATTTCTTATATGACCAGTGCGCTATTTACGCTTTGGTTTTTTGTAAAAGGAGAGTCGCAAATAAAAATCAACTTTAGCTGTGTCAAACCCAATATACCAATCGTTAAAGAAATTGGCGCTATTGGTTCCGTAACTTTGGCTAGGCAAGGAGCTATCAGTTTATTGTCGGTTGTACTCAACAATACCTTATTTGTTTACGGTGGTGAAATGGCCTTATCTGCCTATGGAATTGCTAGCAGGATGCTCATGTTTGCCAATTTCCCTGTTTTGGGAATCACACAAGGTACAGTGCCTATACTTGGCTATAATTACGGCGCTAAATTATACAAACGGGTAAAAGACCTCATAGCATTGTCTATGAAGAGCGCCACCATCATAGCTTTAGGGATATTTACTATTATCATGAGTTTAACCGAATACATCGTACAAGCCTTTACAAGCGATCCTGAGTTGATTGCACAAACGATTCCTGCATTGCGTTTGATTTTTTTAGCAACACCATTGATTGCGGTGAATATGATTGGCGGTGCCTATTTTCAATCCATAGGAAAGGCCATACCAGCTTTGTTGCTGACACTTTCCAAACAAGGTTTTTTTCTTATTCCTTTGATTTTGATTCTTCCAAAATACTATGGCGTTTATGGCGCCTGGTATGCTTTTCCAATTGCCGATGTAGGCGCAACCATTGTTACGTATATCTTTTTTAAGAGAGAAACACGAAAACTAAAAGGATAACACTGTTTTAAGAGTGTCAAAAATTTACATTTGAAAAAATACGAACCCTTTGGAAAACGGATATTGATTGTTACCGCTAATGTATGATTTTGGAAAATAATCTGATCTAATAAGAATCTGTTTTTCCAATATATTATTACTATATTTACAACTAATTGATAAACAAACTCTAATATAATGGTAAATTTAGTAAAAGATTATAATAATTATATAAGCAACATTCCTCATTTAATTGGTGAGTCACCTTATAAATCTGAGTACTTTGTTAATTTGTTAGATTTAAAACCAGCTACTTACTATAGAAAATTAAAATTAAATGCTTTTACTAACCACGAAATAAAGCTCATTACAAACGCATTATATCCAAAGGAAGCTTATTTAGACGAAATAAAAGCTGACATTGCTGAGGGAAGAAGAAATATAGAAAATGGAGAAGTAGTCTCACATGAAGTTGTAATGGAGCGAATCAAACAGAAGTATTTTTCTCACCAATAAGGCCTTTGATAATTGTTCCAGAAAGAAATTAAATACAGTTCACTTTTTCTAATTTCATAAAACAGATAAATTTGTTTTACAACTAGTATTTTGTACAGTTGTAATGTTTGATCGAAACGACCTAATTGAGGGTTTCCTTTTAATAATTGAATTACAGCTGATACTCGTGCATTGTATTTTTCTGCCGAACGTACTCCCCAAATAGATATTAAGTATTCTATATTTTTACTGTATTCTTTTTCAGCTTTAATTGACCAAATAATTTCCATAACAATCTTTTTTCAATAGCGCAACTGTAAGATACGAATAGCTTATCCAATAATGATAAACAGGGGGCATTCTCAAAAACCTTATTTAACATAATGATAAATTATAGAACAAATGTTATCATTTGGTTATTTAAGAGAGAATTCCATTTGATAGCTATAATGTAGTATTATGTAAAATATCCCAGAAGCATTCGTTTTCATAAGAATAATTGGAACTTGGGTCATTAAACTATTAAGCGGTTTGCTTCGCAGCGTTTAAAAACATTTGTATCTATAATTAGCCGTTATGTAAAATAGCCGCTACCAAGCGCTCGATTGTTTTATAAAATCAAATTGCTCTGGCAATTTATTTTACACACAATTATCCAACGCTTGCCAACGCCAAAATAAAAGCTAACCTTTTTACTGTTATTTAAATTTTAGCATATTGAATAATTGTGCATAATATTTTTTTCTACGCGATTCTCGTGAGCTTGCCATAAGAGCTTAAATTTTATGAAGGATAAAATTCTAAGCACTTATTCTATTCTCGCTACTATTTGAACTTTTTTGTATGGAACTATTAATATTATGTAAAATAGAAATTGAAGATTTGAACTTCTTAAGTGTAGATTATATCTTTTTTTCTTAATAAAAAAAGAAACAAAAAAATCAAGACTGCATAAACTTTTGGAAACAATTACGGTTCGTTACACTATATTTTAGGAAACATTATAATTTATTAAGAAAGCTTTGAAGTTATTGTATAGTAAACGATAGTCAAAAACTTTATTAATTGACCCCTAAAATATGTACGCTCCACTCTCCTATTTTTTAACCAAAATTTTATGAGGTCAAACCGAGTTATTTGAAAAGCATTTTTATATATTTAAATTTTAATATTTAATGAGACTCGTACATCTTTCCGACATACATTTATCAAAATCAAATTACCATGAATTTATTCATAAGTATAGAAAGGCACTTATAAAAGATTTAATTGATTATAACCAATCTAAAAAAATTGATATTATAGTCATAACGGGAGATTTAGTAGACAAAGGAGGCCACTCTTTAATAGAAATTGACGAGTTTAAACACATTGTCAATCCATATGAAATTTTTCAATCAGTTTTTATTCAACCAATAGTTGACGAGTTAGGTATTTCTTCAAACCAAATTTTATTTATACCTGGTAATCACGATATAAATGAAAAAGACATTTCTTATTATGATGAATGCCAAATGATTGAAAACATTAAAGATTCAAGTATTGAGAATTATTTAAAAGAAAATAGATTAAGCTTTACTCATAATAGAAGAATTAGACATTTCAAAGAATTTGAAAAGACTTTTCACTTAAGTAATTCTTTATATGAGTTTTCTAACAATCATTCTACATATGTTTACAATTATGAAAAGAACTTCAAAGTAGGATTCATTTTAATAAATGATTCTTGGAGATGTAAAAGCAAAAAAATTAATGGAGAAAACGAAAAATTATATTTTGGATATCAGCAATTAGACTATAGTTTAGATTTTCTAAAAAGTCATAATACAGATATTAATATTTGTTTATTTCATCATTCGCTTGATGATTATATAGAAAAAAGTGAGGTAGTAAGGATTTTAGAAACACGAGAAATTGAATTATTTCTCTATGGGCATTACCATAGTACAGATTTCAAAATATCTTATAGTCCTTTTGGAAGTTGTATTGGAATTAGAGGAAGAGCTGGTTTGAACAAACCAAATGAAGCCATTTCTAAATACCAATCGGGTTACCAAATAATAGATTTAGATTTAAATTCTTATAAAGTAAATAGAATTTATTACAGAAAATATATTTATAAAGGTGCTAGGTTTGATGATGATACTGAAAGTGCAAAGGGTGGCATTGATGAAGGAAAAGATATTTTTAATTTAGTTAGAGAGAATACTAAAACGAAAGGCTTTGTTCTTGATAAAGCTAAGTTTATTAAAGCATAATGAAAGTAGAACATTACGAAATAAGATATATTAATAAAACAAATGAGGATACAAATAAGTATTCACTATTTGATATTGACAATAAGGTATTATTGGTTAATGAGGTGTTTAAAAAAGATAAAATTGTATTACTAGGTAACCCTGGTATTGGAAAAACTACAGAGTTAAAACACTTATCTAATGCCTTATGGGATAATAAAGATGAAACAGGATTAATTCCATTTCACATTGACCTAAAATATTTTAGAAAAACAAATAAATTTGAAGACCTCATTTTATATGAAGAATGGAAAGAATTGCCTAGTATAATATTCATTCTAGATGGTTTAGATGAAATTGAAGATTTACATGATTTTATTTCTGAATTTGAAATTTTTACATCAAAATTCAATGATTTAAAAATACGTTACGTTGTAAGTTGTAGAACTAATATTTATGAAAAATATTTAATCAAAATTTCTGGTTTCCAAACGTATTATCTTGAGAACTTAAGCTTTGAACAAGCAAAGTCAATTCTTTTAAATAAATATTTAGTTGATATTGATAAATTAACAATTGATACTAAAAACAGAGAATTTATTCAGTCACCATTTTTCCTAAAACTCTTCGCCGATTATTATAATATACAAAATAAACTACCTACATCTGACGCAGAAATATGGAATTTATACATAAATGAAACTATAAACACTCATAAGGTCAAGTACATTAAAAAAGGGTTAATTAAAAAGCCAATTTTAATAAATCGACTGGAGAAAGTAGCATTCGTTAATGAACTTATGCAAAGAAACTATATTAGTGATGAATGCTTGTATAATATTTTTAATATTGAATATGATGAGTTTACTTCAAACCCTCCTTTCTTAGTTTATAATTCTGCTCAAGAGAATTGGAGTTTTGAACACAGACAAATCCAAGAATTTTTTGTTGCGAAAGTATTGTCAGATAAAAACATAGACCAAATATTAGATGTTGCAAAAATTGACCAAATTAATGCAATTCATCCATCATTATTTAATTCAATTACATTTTTAATTAATTTAATTGACCGCAACAACCCAACCTATGATGATTTAATAAATTGGTTAAAGGAAAACCAGATAGAAATTTTATTTAAGGCAGACTCTGATAGGGTTAGTAATGAATTAAGAATTAGTGTTTTTCAAGAGTACTTTAATACTGAGTGTATAAAAAAGACTCTTTGGATAAGTACAAGAAGAACATTTGAAGTTAGTGAGATTGCCAATTTTGGAGATTGTGAGGAAAATTTTAATTATTTGACATCCATTATATCAAACTATAAAGATTTTCATTTCAGAACGTTGTATTCAGCTATTGAATTATTGAATTTCTTCAACAAAACATCATATTCTATTGAGGGGTTTAAGGGCTTTCTAATGAACCAATTGAAATTAAAAGATTTTCCTATTGAAGCTAAATCTCAGTTATTAAGATTAATTAAGAAGCATCATTTAGTTGAAAACGACCCTAAATATTTATCAACTTTATATTTGTTATTTAAATCTGAAACAAATAAACAATTAAATAATAGCCTGCTTTCACTTATTCGAGATGACAAAAATATAGATAAGTATTTTGAGTTTTTAAAGAATGAGTTTTTAATGGCAAATAAAATAAAAGAAAGAGAAGTAAAAGATGAAGTAATCAGAGGAAATAGTTATACAGTCAATGAAGTGATATTAAAACTTTCAGATCCCCAAAATTTCTTAAGTATAATTAAGCATTTCTTTACGAATGATAGAAGTCTATCATATCTGGATAGTTTTGAATCTGAACTGATTGAAAAATGCATTCAATTTATAAAATCTGATGAAAGTTTTATAATTAAATTATTATCAGAAATTGAAGAAGAATACCGTTTTCATGTACATGATAAGCTTCTCAAAAAAATAATTAAATCAAGCAAAACAGAAAATCTAGTTTTGAATTATTTAATTAAAAATGTAAATATTGATAAAATCCGTTTTTTCGTCTCAGAATTTGTTAATGAAGAGAACCTTAAACATTTAGTAGATGTTTTAATTGATAAAAAATTATCAGATCATGAGATAGAATTATTTAGAAATAATATTGGTAATTCAAGTAGTAGAAAAATGGCTGTTATGTTTAATAATATAATGGAAGAAAAAGGAGTTGAATTTAAGGAACCTGTATTTACAGAATCTAAAGAAAAGATATTCAAAGAGAAACACGAAAAACATATACAAGATAATTTTAATATATTATTCGACAAGAAAAGGTTATTAAAAGAAATTAAATCAATATTTAAAGATAATTCTCTTACTAATAATGAGTTAAGTGATGTAAGAAGAGAGTGGTATGAGAATAATGGACATTGGAATGAAATAGACACTTCAATTAACATAATTGAAAGTTTTTATGTATTCTAAAAATAATAATTTGTTGTCTTATGATGAAATTCAATCAATTCTTGAAAAAGACGATTTTATTATAATTAAAAATGTTAAAGAAGTTATTGTAAACAATAATAGTAGAAACAGAAGTATAATAATTTCTGACAAACAAAAAACATATGTAAAACATTGGTTCTTAATGCAGTTAATGAAATAGATTTTAATGAAATAGCAAAATCTTCTGGTAATAATTCTTTTTATTATTTAAATAATTATAAAAAAATTGAAAACAATTTTTTATTTTCAAAAAGCATTTAATTTTGAATTGCCTCAAGCTTTTTTATTAAGTAGTATAGAATTTTATGAATTTGATAAATCAGGAGAGCTAGATGAAAGTTTTGATCATTTGATGAACATAATTAACAGCAAAGAGCTAGTTAATAAACAAATAATTCAGAACCTTAATGATAAAGAATTAATTGGATTGGCTTTGTCTAAACACATTCAGTACGCTTTGTTAAATAAATTAGAGGATACATACCAAATTATAAGGAAATACATTATTAATAAAGAATCCATCTTCAATGATAGAAAAAAAATTGAAGACTATATCAATTTAACAAATGACACTTCAGTTCTTAAAGAGCTATGTACAAATAATGAGCATTACTTATTTTGGAGTTCAATTGATATAATGCTCAAACTAGATATTAATATAGATTTTTGTATCGAAAAAGCTATTGAATATTTAGAAAGCGACAATGAGAGGTATATTGTAGATGCTCTAAAAGTACTTTTGCAGTTAAATCAAGCTAAAGCATTTGATTATGTGCTAAAAAGTTTAAAGAAAGGATATTACACCTTCTTTTCATGGTATGCGTTTTTCAAATTTTGATAATATAAATGGTATTGAAAGTTTAATAGAGTTATTTGATTTAATTTATAACCAAGAAATTGACCGATTTGAATCAAATTATTATAGAGATTTTTATAAAACAATTATTTCCAATGTTTCATTAACAGAAGAAGGTTTTACTCAAATTCAAGCTATTTTAAATCAGATTAAAAAATCTCTAATTGATAATGGTTCTGATTTGTTTTACATAAACATATTAATAGATGATTCAATAAATAGTTATATTAATTTTAAATCAAAACCATACACATTTAAAAAAGCTAAGGAAAAAGCATTAAGTTTAATTTCTTAAATCACCATTCCACACACATTCCACTTCTCTCCTATCGTCGCTTCGTAAAAAGAGTGTTCCATTAAAATAGTAGAGTAAAATTTGTCAAGAAAAAAATAAAGAAAATAAGGTATTAAACTTTTGCTTTTAACCAAAGCTCAAGTTACATAACGCAGAACATTATAGTTCAACTGTGGGTTCAGTTATTTACAAGCAGACCAAATAAAAAAGCCCCAAAACGAAGGGTTTGGGGCTTTTAAAAAAATCAATAACAACGAGACTTATACAATTGCCTCATCGCCATGTAAGCTTCCCCAAAAACCGAACTGTTTATAAGTAGAAAAATAATCTTAACTTTAAACAGTAATTATGAGAAAAAGTAAATTTAGTCCACAACAAATAGCTTCTATTCTAAAGGAGTTTGATCACGGGAAATCTATTTCAGATATTTCCAGAGCGCATGGTATTAGTTCTGCTACCTTTTATAAGTGGCGTTCTAAGTATGCAGGTATGAATTCTAAAGAGCTTAAAAAGCTAAAAACTTTAGAAGAGGAGAATCGTAGACTCAAACAAATGTATTCAAGTTTGGCTTTAGATCATCAGCTAGCAAAAGAGATCATTGAAAAAAAGCTATAAAGCCCTACCTGAAACGGCTTCTGGTCAAAGAGTTTATTGATTATGGCATAAGTAGGGCGTGCCGTATTTTAAATCTGAGTAAAAGTGTTTATTATTACCAGCCATTAGTCAAAGAGGATTCAGAAATTGAATCGGCTTTAAAAGAAAAGGCAGAACAACACTCAGAAGAAGGGTTTTGGAAAGCTTATAATCGTTTGCGCAATGAAGGAAAGCCATGGAATCATAAACGAGTATACCGAGTTTATAAATCCTTAGGGTTGTCTTTGCGTAGAAAGGCAAAAAAGAGACTGCCAGCACGCGTAAAAGAACCTTTGGAGGTTCCTAAAGAATTAAACCATACATGGAGTATGGATTTTGTTACCGATGTATTAGACAACAGTAGACGCTTTAGAGGTTTTAATGTTATTGATGATTATAATAGAGAAATCCTTTTTATAGAGATAGATTATTCTTTGCCTAGTAATCGCATCCTTTGGGTCCTGAATCATTTGATACATAAAAGAGGTAAGCCAAAGCGCATCAGAATGGATAACGGACCAGAATTCATAGCAAACATAACATCTCAATGGAGTACTATGCACGAAATAGACTTTAAATATATACAACCAGGTAAACCCACTCAAAATGCTTTTATAGAAAGATTTAATGGAAGTTATAGGCGAGGTGTTTTGAATAAATACATTTTTGAAAATTTAGATCAAGTAAGAGCGCAAACTCAAATTTGGATGAATGACTATAATCATTACCGCCCACATGATGCTTTAGGTAAAATACCACCAATTAAGTACGCCGAAAAAAAACGCGTCGCTGCCGCTGGGCTCATTTTAAAATAGATTGGTTTAAATATTTATAATGAAGATAAACCAATTTATTTTAAAACGTAAAAAAGTATATATTTGGAAAATCAAACAGTTCTAATTAAGGGAAGCTTACAGCCACGTACCTTAGAACTGATACGAATGGCTTCTTCTACGTCATAGACAAAGATTTTACCATCACCCAGTCGGTTGTCTGAGGCATTTTCTAAAATGACATCAATACATTTTTCTTTGTTCTCATTACTCACAATACAAATGATCATGACACGTGTCTTTAAAATCATAGCTTGTTCCGTTCCTCTGTATCGCTCGGAATATCCTTTTTGCAATCCTGTTCCTTTTACGGGAACTACCGTAATACAGGGAATTTCGGCAGCTTTTAAGGCGCGTTGAACATCTTTTAATTTTGAGGGTCTTATTATGGCTTCTATTTTCTTCATAATTTCTTTAGTTTGGATATTTATTCAAATGTGGTATACGCTTCTACACCAAAAGTAACAGCATCGAGTCCAGCCGATTCTTCTTCTGGCTTTACACGAACTCCTATGGTCTTTTTCATCAATTTCATCAGTACAAAAGTCAGTACAAATGAAAAAGTACCTATGGTTACAACACCTAACACCTGTGTCACCAATAAATCTGTACCACCGCCAAAGAGCAATCCACCTTCAGCAGCAAAGAAACCTACGGCAACCGTTCCCAGAAAACCATTGACACCGTGTACAGCAATAGCCCCCACAGGATCGTCTATTTTAAGGGTGTCGAAAAACACCACGGCAATATCTACAACAACACCCGCAATAGCACCAATTATAAGTGCCGAACCGCTGTCTACTACATTACAACCAGCGGTAATGGCAACTAAACCCGCCAACACACCGTTGATGGCCATGGTCACATCAATTTGTCCATATTTAAAATAAGTATACGCCATAGTAGCAATACCACCAGCAGCCGAAGCTAAAAAGGTATTTGTGACTACCTTACCTATCAATTCCCAATTCCCTACAGCTCCTAAGGTAGATCCCGGATTGAATCCGAACCAACCAAACCATAAGATAAATCCACCCACTGCTGCCAACGGAAGATTGTGCCCAGGAATGGCAATTAATACACCATTTTTATCGTATTTTCCAATTCTAGGTCCCAGTACAATAGCAGCTGCCAATGCGGCAAAGCCACCCATAGCATGTACAGCGGCAGAACCGGCAAAATCGTTAAATCCACGAACTACCAACCAGCCATTTGGATTCCATACCCAATTGGCTACTAATGGATACATTATTGAACAAAAGACCACCACATACAAAGTATACGACCATACTTTCATCCGTTCTGCAACAGCTCCCGAAACAATAGAAATGGCAGCAATGGCAAATCCAAGTTGGATAAACCAAAAAAGCTGGTTAGAAACGGTAAGTCCCAGTCCTAAATCGGCTGAGGATATACCGGTGTCAAAGGCAAAAAAGCCATTTGAATTTCCGTAGGCAATACCAAAACCTACGGCATAAAAGGCGACACCTCCAAAGGCAATGTCTATCATTACCTTGGCAATGATACTCATGGCGTTTTTAGAGCGGACAAACCCAGCTTCTAAAAGGGCAAAACCGCCTTCCATTAAAAAAATAATAGCCCCACAAAGGGCTACCCATACAGTATCGATACTGCGTACCAATTCCGCTTGTTCTACAAGTGTTGTGACTTCTTCCATGTTGATAATTTACGTTAATTAGTTTTTAAAAAATGAATACTATTTGATTTCTATGATACTCACAAGAGTTCTATGACCTCTCTTATAAGCTATCCGAATATAGGCATTTTCTAAGTAAATGTACAGGATTGTCAAAGCTTTTGTTCTAGTTGTTAAAAAAACACTTTTCTAGAGTGAGGTCTTTTTTTCTTCTAGGCGTCTTGTCTGTTTGTCAAATAAAAAATTGTAGGTGCTTTTTCAATTCTTTATTTTAGATGTTCCATTTTCTTTTACCATATAAACCTTTATCCCGCTACCCCAACTTTACACATAAAAAAACAACCCCAAAACAAAAGAATGTCGTGGGGTTGTACATACTAACATCGTTTGAACTTATACCGATTTTTCTAGGACCACAGCAGTGTCAATAGATTCAGAAAATTCCCATTCACCACGAACCACACGGGTTACATAACAGTTGTCTGCTTCATGAATAAGCTCTTTGCGTTGTGCTTCTGTAATGTCTCCTTCAATTGTAATTGACGACTGCACTTTGGTTTTTAAGTTTCCATCTACCTGTCGCAATACTTTTTGAGAAACTTTGGCATCTACATTACCTATCTCCCATCCTTTTCTTCGCGCTACATTTCTGATGGTTGCTACTTTACACATAGAAATACCTGCCAAAAGGAATTCTGTAGGTGAAAATCCTAAATCGGTTCCTTTTGAGCTCACAGGCTCATCTCCCAAAACTGCATGTCGTCCGTTGCTAATAAATGATTGGTATCCTTCTGGAATGTTTTTAATCTGAATTTCTGTTGCCATAATACGCTTTTTTAAAGTTTTATAATCGTTCCTTTCTTAGAACATTACAAAGATGCGTAGTTTAACAGACCTATATCTTGGCCGGATTTCCTTAAGAGTTTACAATTTTTCCCGAAGCGGCATTTTCCTGTAATTGTAACTTATAGGTATTTGGGGAAACCCCTTCGTGGCGTTTGAAAAAGCGACTAAAACTCTGTACGTCCTCATACCCCAGTTCATAAGCAATCTCCTGAACTTGATTATCAGAATAATGCAACAAACGACGTGCTGCCAACATGATACGATCCTGAATGTATTGTAAAGGGGTTTTATTCCCTGTTTGGGCAAAGATGTTCGACAAGGTTTTGGGTGATTTATGCAACAACTTCGCATAAGCAGCTACAGTGTGCAGTTTGTGATGGTGTTCCTCCACTAAATAGTTGAACTGACGTATAAGATCGCTGTCCAAAGCATCATATTGCTTTTGGGATTTATAAATACGCGTACATAAGATCAAATAGCGTTTTAACAACATCTGTAACATTTCTATCTGCAAATTATCATCAGATTGCATCTCCATAAGAAACACCTGCCATAAAAGCTTCAAATTGCGCTCCTCTTCGTTTGCAATAGTGATTACCGGCAACTGCGTCGCCCCGAAAAACAAAAGTCCTTTACAGCCAATCTCGGCATCACCTGACAATACGCAGTAAAAAGAGCGATTAAACCGTACAAAGCGTACTTGTCCAATGGAAATGGGCTTTACCTTATGAAATTCAGTGAGAAATACAATTTGATTTTTATGGAAAACAACTTCCTTTCCATCAATCTCCAAACGATTGTTATTGGTTTCAAACCATAAAATACTCAAAGCACCGGGTATCTGTTCTTTTAAGATATGACAGTTGGCACCGCTAATGTCTTCAATGTAAAATTCTTCCTTTGTATGGCCTATAAATTGCAAAATGATTCCGTTTTAATTACCGCTAATCAGTCAAACTAATCGTAAAACCTTACAAAGTAGCAAGGGTTTCTTTGGCATTTTCTAGCGCGTCATTCAGCAAAAGCAGACTGTTGCGCTCTTCTGTAGATTCTACTACAGGTACATCTGGTCCCTGATGTTCTAAAATCAGAGCTTTGTATTCATCCAAAGTCCATGCTTTTGTCTCTTCATTGGCACCTGGAATACGCTGGTTTACCGCACTAAACCTACAAGCCCCGGGAGCAAAATATACTACCGACCATTTTTCTGTTTTTAATTTCTCTATGAAATCTACATCGTTTGTTGTAGGAATGTATTTTGCATTGCCAATTAACGCAGGTACCATCTTGGCAAATTCTGCCGATAATACAGGGTCACAACCACGTGCGAGTACTGTTTTCTTTGAATTATTCATTATAAAGTTTTTTTAATCATTATCGTTTTTACAAATCAGAAAAATATGCGCCGTACGGGTCTTTGTAGGAATAGCCTTTTCCGATTCTTTTCTTGTTTAATTTGTTGAAGGCTACCAAAGCCCATAAAATCAATTCCTTCATGAAATTTACATCTTTCTTAGGGGTATCCGGAGCATAGCGTTCTATCAGGTCTTGCAAGGGTGCAATGGATTTCAAGGCATTGTCATAATCGGCTTCTGTGGCATTGTCTAGCAATTCAAAAGAACTCGCCTCAAAAAACCAGTTGACAATATCGGCATAGGGATCCTCATCTTGTTCGTGCTTTAGTTTTTCTATTTTCGGAAAGGATTTTAGAAACAAACTTTTAGCCGCATTGTTAATCAAGGTTTCGGCTACAAAAGCGGCACCTTCCTCCTCGCCTTCATAAACCAATTCAATTTTACCTATGATGGATGGAATCATTCCCAGTACATCTATAAAACGAAGGCTGGTTTTATCCGTACCAGTCAAAATACTTCGATGCATAGCAGTACTTACTAAATTTTCATAGGCTGTGATACTCAAACGCGCACTGACCCCACTCTTGGCATCTACATACTCGTTGTTGCGCGCTTCAAAGCCAATTTGTTCCACAAGGTCTTTTGCCAATTCAGGAATGTGAACGGCTTCCTTACTGACCTTAGATTCCTGAGCTGTAATTTTCTTTGCAATGGTTAAGTTTTCAGGATAATGTGTTAGAATTTGAGAACCAATTCTATCTTTTAAAGGTGTTACTATACTTCCTCTATTGGTATAATCTTCTGGGTTTGCGGTAAAAACAAATTGCAGATCTAAAGGCATTCGCAATTGAAACCCGCGAATTTGAACATCTCCTTCTTCTAAAATATTGAACAGGGCTACCTGAATACGCGCTTGTAAATCGGGCAATTCATTGATGACAAAAATACAGCGATTTGCACGTGGAATCATTCCATAATGTAAAACTCGTTCGTCAGCATAACTCAATTTTAATGTAGCTGCTTTGATAGGGTCAATATCCCCAATGAGATCAGAAATCGTAACATCAGGCGTGGCTAATTTTTCATAAAAACGAGCGTCTCTATGCAACCAGGCTATCGTTGTTTTTTCGCCCAACGTATTTAGTTGTTCTCTACCAAAGGAGCTGATGGGATTAAACGGATCATCGTTTATTTCAGAGCCTTCAATATACGGAATGTATTCGTCTAAAAGGCCTACCATCAAACGCGCCAAACGTGTTTTTGCCTGCCCTCGAAGACCTAATAAATTGATATTGTGGCCTGATAAAATGGCTCTTTCCAACTGGGGAAGCACCGTATCTTCATAACCGTGTACACCTTCAAATGCTGACTTACCTGATTTTAGTGCTTCCATCAGGTTTTCACGCAATTCTTCCTTGATACTTTTAGAATGATATCCCGCTTTTTTCAAAGCTGCTAATGTTTTTATTTCTGGTTTCATATAGTATTAGATTCTTTTTTTTCTGTTACTTTCATAGTCGTGGAAAATCATTTCACCCAAACCTTTCAGCCCAGTGTAAAAAGCCCTCCCTTTGTTGGATTCTGTAAAACGTTCTACAAATTGTTGTAAATAAGGGTCTTGAGCAATCATAAAGGTAGTGATTGGAATGTGTAATTTTCGGGCATAGGCTGCCATATTATAGCATTTTTCTGTAATATGCCTGTCCAGGCCGTTACTGTTCTTATAATAGGTTCCGTCCGGCATACGCAAACAACTAGGCTTCCCATCGGTAATCATAAAAATGGATTTATTTGTGTTGCGTTTTCTGCGTAAAATATCCATCGCCAATTCTAATCCGGCAACCGTATTGGTATGGTAAGGACCTACGTTTAAATAAGGTAAGTCTTTTACTTTGATTGGCCAGGCATCATTTCCAAAAACGATGATGTCCAATGTATCTTTCGGATAACGAGTGGTAATCAATTCTGCTAATGCCATTGCTACTTTCTTGGCAGGCGTAATGCGATCTTCTCCATACAAGATCATACTATGGCTGATGTCGATCATTAAGACGGTACTCATTTGTGATTTGTGATGTGCATCTTCTATCACCAAATCATTTTCTGTCAATTGAAACTCTCCTATACCGTGATTTATCTGGGCGTTTTTTAAACTCTCTGTTACGGACAATCTATCTATGGAATCACCGAACTGAAAGTTTCTCAATTCTCCAGTTTGCTCATCTCCTAGTCCGCTTTTTTTGGTCTTGTGATTTCCTTTACCGTTTTTCTTAAGCTTGCCAAAGATTTGTTCTAAGGAGCCTTTTCGAATGGCCCGTTCTGTTTTGGCGGTTATTATTTTTTTACCCTTTCCGTTGGGTTTGAGCTCATCTTTTATATAACCACGCTTTTTTAAGTCCTCTACAAAGTCGTCCAATGTATAGTCCTCATTGGTAATTTTATACTTTTCATCCAAAGTTTTCAACCAATCCATGGCTTCATCAAAATCGCCGGAAGTATGTGTAATCAATTCTTTGAAAATTTCAAACAGCGTTTCAAACGGCGTTTTTTTCTCCTCTATATAGGGTGAAAATTCAAATCCTAATCTTTGTTTTTTCTGCTTCGGCATGTACTACGATCAATTTATTCAAATATAAGCTTTTTTAGCCCCTATATGTCTTTAACATGTATTGAAAACGACTTGTTTTTTGTCGCTTTATTCCTCCCCTCCTTACAAATCTTCTTCAATTAAAATGCCCATTTTTCCCATTTGGTAGTCCCGCATAGCTTCTAATAATTCAGTCTGACTGTTCATGACATAAGGCCCGTATTGTTCTATTTTTTCTTCTATAGGTTTTCCTGATAGTAACAAGAACTGTCCAGGACCTGTAAACTCCATTTCTACATGACCACCTTTAGGTTCAAAAACGATCAAATGTTCTTTGTCAATTACCCCGTGTCCTTTAATTCTAATATTCCCGTGAATGGCATACAGCATGCTCTGATAGGCGTTTGGAACCGTTAGCACCTGCTCCCCTCCTCTTTGTCCTTTGCCCCAGAGCATCAACAGTTCACTTTGACCTTCAATTTTTCCTTGATGCTTCTCATAGGTTCCGGCAATGAGTTTGTTTTCAATTTTTCCATCTTCTGAAGGAAAAACGGTCATTTGAGTTTCAGGGACATAATGATAGCTAGGTGGAATCATTTTTTTTGCCGCAGGTGTATTGATCCATAATTGAATAATTTCCTGCTTTCTTTTGCCTTCTACCAATGCTTGAGAAGGTCTTTCGCTATGTACAATTCCAGCTCCGGCATGTATCCATTGCACCTCATCTTCTTTGGCTATTTGATTGTTTCCAAAACTATCTCTATGGTGTACTTCACCCTCAATAACAAAGGTCACTGGCGAAAATCCACGATGAGGATGTGGTCCTACGCCTTGACTCCTAGCTGGACGTCTGTTGCTATATTTGGTATGTGCGTGATGCAGCAACAAAAAGGGATCTAAGTTTGGAACCTTTTGTGTTGGGAACGCCTGTTTTACAGGAAATCCACCCATATCTATTGTTATTGCTGGTAGTGTTTTTAAAACTTTCATTAACTACATTTTAATATGTTTCCATCTTAGCCATTCATTTCCATTATAATAGGGCCCGAAAGCAGCTTAGAAACAGGACAACGTTCCCCAATTTTTAGAAGTCGGTCTATTTGAACTTTTGTAAGTGTATTTTCAAAAACGACATTTTTTACAATAGTGCTCTTTTTCCCTTCTTTGGTCAACACCTCTTTGAGCACAGCAGAAACCTCTATTTCTCCTGTAGCCCACTCTTTACGCTGTGCGTACATTTTCATGGTAATTGCTGTACATGATGCCAAAGCCCCCAAAAGGTGTTCTGTTGGACTTGCGGCTGTATTCGCCCCTCCAACCGATTCGGGTTCGTCTATAAGAAAACTGTGTTCAACACCATTAACCTGAGCGGTATAGTTTTGTGCCCCTAAGAGACATGTTACCCGAGGTTTTTCCATATGCTAGCCATTAAATTTAGTGTCGATGTGTGCACCGTCACAATAGGGTTTGTTTTGAGAAGATCCACAACGGCAAAACGCAGTTGTTTTGTTTTTGGTTTCTTTATTACCGTCCTTATCGGTTACTTCCAAAGTACCATAGACTAATAAAGGTCCATTCTCTAATACTTCAACCTTTGTCTCTAAAGCTGCAGCTTCTTCATTGGAGGCTGCGTCCATGCTATAACTCAAAGCTCCTGAAGGGCATTGTGCAACAGCATCCTTAATTGCTTTCGTCTCAGAATTTTCCATCTTAATCCAAGGACGAATCTTTGGGTTAAATACTTTAGGCAAAGCTCGTACACAGGCAGCTGCATGAATACATTTTCCAGGTTGCCACAAAATAGTCATTTCTCCGTTGCTGTACTTTTTTTTGATTTCTCTTTCCATGATATGTTTTGATTTTTGGTTTTTGGCTTTTGGCTATCGGCTTTTGGCTATCGGCTATCGGCTTTTGGTTCACATGCTCCTTACTCCTTCAATTCTGAACTACTTAACTTCCTCTTCTCCATTTGCATATAAAGCAAACCTTCCTTTTTCTCTCGGATGAATTTGTTCTTTTTCCTGCCACGGCCACCCTCCAAATTCGGTACGCCTGTAATCGGCAAAAGCCTCGTGAATTTCTTCTTCCGTATTCATAACGAAAGGTCCGTATTGTGCTACGGGTTCGTTTATAGGTTTTCCTTGCAATACTAACAGATAGCTAGCTTCTTTTCCGTTTTCCAAAAGAATGTCTTCATTGGGGACTACTTCTATCAAATGATAATCTTCCACCCGCTCTCCTGCAACTTTTAAAGTATCACCTCTATAAAAATACAAAGTTCTGTTGATATTTTCCTTTGTTGCTGCCGGAAGAGTCCATTTAGCATTGGCTTCCATTTTAATGGTCAGTACCGCCACATCGTTATCGGGATTTGCAGCCCAGGAATCGGGTGTTGGCGCTGGAGCCCTTTTGTTGTCAACATTACCGGCTATAATATGTACTTCAGTGGTATGGTCCTCAATATCCTTATGTTTTACTATCGGCACCATATCGTTCCAAAGCATTTTAAAATGTGGTTCGACGAATTTACTTGCTTTGGGAAGATTCAACCATATTTGAAAAATTTCTAATGGGTTGGATTGGTCTTCATATACCATGGGGAACATTTCTGAATGTTGTACACCCTTCCCTGCGGTCATCCATTGCACATCACCAGCACCAAATCGACCTGCAGCTCCTAAAGAGTCGGTATGATCTACAAAACCTTCTTTGTTGATGGTTATGGTTTCAAAACCTCTGTGTGGATGGTACGGGAAACCTGGAATATGACTTCCATGATACATTCTAAAGCCATCTTTGATGGTGAAATCTTGCCCAATATTCCTTCCTGCCCTGTCGGAAGGATGCAATCCTAAATTCGCATCTCCCATTGGATATTCATCTCTATGATGCGCGCAAAATAAAAAGGGATCTTGCGTTTTCCATGGAAATCCTAAGGCCTCTATAGCTAGTACTTTTGATTTTTTCATTATGATTCTTTTTTATTAATAGTTGTTTACAACAACTGTTTGTTTAAATTTTTTTAGAACTGAATCTTTTTTAGCAATTTATACAATTGAACGGCCTCTTCTTTACTTAAGCTGTTTTTAAAATAGTCACCTGTAGCTTCTTTCGCTACGGCATGCACATCGAAAAAAACTTTTAAACCTGTTTCCGTAATGGTGATATCGAGCTCTCTTCTGTTCGATTCACAGGTCTCTCTGTAAACCCATTCTTTTCTCACCAATCTATCCAACAACCTTGTGATATCGGGACTCGCTACAATCAATTTTTTTTTAATTGCCTTTGAGGTCATGGGCTCAGGGTAGCTGTTTGCAAGTATGTGCAATACATTTAACTGAGAATGGGTTAAATCGTAGGGTTTGAGTGCAGCTTTCATTCGCATTTCAATCAATCCTGAACGTTGTACCAAACTAAAATAACTTAGTGCGTGGGCCGATGTATGTGTTTTCTTTATGTTTTCGATTCCTAACATGATTGTTTAAATCAATTGTTGTTTACAACAACAAATATACGTTAACTTAATTGAATAGCCAAATTATTAGTTTATTAGCCTTAGAAAAATTATCATATAAAAAATATTGCAGGTTACCTACCCCCTAGAATAACCTGCAATTCACTACTAACCATATCCATGGGAGTTCAATCCATCACTATAAATTTTGTAGGTTTATAGTTTTGGGTATTACTTTTGATTTTAACAATATAAACCCCCATTTTCCAATTCTGTTTGTTTACACTAAAAACATTCAATCCGGTTTTTGTAGCCGTTTTATAAAATCCTTTTCTTTGTCCATTTATTGCATATATTTCAATTGAACAAGCGCCATTGTGGTCTGAAATAAATGAAAAATTAAGTTTGTTTTCCATTTCGTTAGAAGTTGCAATGACACTTTGATTTCTACCCGCATTAAATTGTGTAACAATTCGTTCAATATTATCATTATTTGTAAAACTCAAATCGGATAATTCCAATTCCTTTTCCTCAATATTTCCTGTAGATGACATCATAGTAAACAATATAGTGGTGATATCTATGGCATTCAATTTATCACCTCTATGATTTACAAAACTACTTAAAGGGATTTTATAGTTGGTTTTTTCTGGGCTCAATGTCATTTCTACTTTAAATTGATGCTCCCATTGGGTTACATTTTTCTTAAGGAACATTACAGAGAGTAAACCGTTTCCTTTTGCACTCAATTCAAAGGTGTTAAAATTCGATATATTTACCGGTTGAAAACGAGCCGTAAAAGCTTTGTAGATTCCTACATATTCTGCGGTACTCGCTTTAAGTTTTACGGAACGCTCTAACTGCATAGCGTTTTTCTCTTTTTGTCTTTCTTCTTTTTGGATACTGAAGTCTTCGATTTGTGTTGAACTCGCATATGCATCTACCCCCCAAGGACCATCTGAAACAAATAGATCATCTGGTGTTGTGTTTTCTCCTGCACTTATTCTGAATCCGGCATCAAAAAAGGTTCCTGTTTCTACACTTACGGAAGACAAATACTTACTGTTTTCTAATGACATGTTTATGACCATGTCTTCAGTTGCCTCTGTTTCGGTCTTTCTGATACCTCCTTCTAATTGAATTTGTTTTGTTTGGTTTGTATTGACCACTGTTAGCTCCATTTGCCCGCCACTGTAATGCCCTTTCTTTACATATACTACAGGTGGTTTTCCTGTACGAATGTTTGTAATTGGTTTTTGAATTGCAAGCAGGTTGAGTATTTCTGAAGCCAATGCATGCAGGTCATCTACATTATTACTCCACAATTGAAAATTGTAATGACTGATACTAGGGTCATACGCATCGATATTCCAATGACTATCTAATTCAAAATGATTTGGATGATTTTGAACTGCAAAACTTACAACGGTTTCTTTTTCTCCATTAGGATGTTTGATCTGAGTTTTGATAAATGGTTGGCCTAAAAGATCCATTGTCGAAATGGACAGAATTTCAGCTCCTAATAAACGATCACAAATGTATTTGGTATGTTCGTATACGCCTTCATTGGTTTCTATCGCTAATAAAGCCGCTACTGTTTCTGAAGCTCTTAAATAATCTACAGATACGATTGCATCGGCATTGGTTATATTTAATAGGTCCTCAGGTGATGATTCAACTGCATACGTGTTGTTCAGTATTTCCAACGGAATAAAACGTTGTAATCCTTGTCTACTTGTTTTTCTAGCGTAATTCGATTTCTTTTTAATTTTTTTAGCCGTTTTACTTTGATAGACATAACTACTTTTTGTTCTCATAAAATTACGCTGTGAAATTTTTTGGGATAGACGATTGTTACTCTCCAGACCTCCATTATTTCCGGTTGTTACAGGTGTAATTACTTCACATTGAAGAATTCCAGAACAGGACATATCATCACAATCAATAAGTCCGTCGCCGTCATCATCCAGACCGTTACCACAATCTTCTTTGGGTACAATTGCGGTAGGACATCTGGCCCCGTCATTTAAAGAACTGGAAGGACCTGAAGCAAACAAATTGGAATTGATAGCTCCGTTTGCTTCCAATGCATGTACTTCATAGGCTATATATATGGTTCCTGTTTGGTTGACCGACATGTAAAAGTTACCACTAGCATCAAAATATACAGCACCATAGGTATAGTTATTACCTGATAGAATAGGTACTTCTCCAATTGCGGTAACCGTACCTGTCTGGCTGTCTATTTTATAGAGTATATTCGTAGCTTTTTCAACTGTATAAAGATATCCATCAACTGCATTAAATGCCCAATCGTGAATAACAAGTGACGCCGAGAGTTCTATGGTACCAATTGATTTTGTATAGTTTGACGATGCCGGATTTAAGTCAATTTTATATACGGTGGTCAAACCTCCTTTTAGGAAGTATATTCCATTGGCGTCTATATCTCCTACATAACGATTGGAAGTAGGCAATTCAGGGATGTAAAATACATCTGTATTAAAGTTTTTACCGATACGTACAATAGATCGGGCAGGAGAACTTAGGGATCCCCAAATAAATCCATCGGCATTGTTGTATCCCGCAGCATTTATATTACCTGGAGTGATATCTACAGCAACTTCTACGG
This sequence comes from uncultured Flavobacteriaceae bacterium, assembly GCA_943789365.1. Taxonomy (GTDB): domain Bacteria; phylum Bacteroidota; class Bacteroidia; order Flavobacteriales; family Flavobacteriaceae; genus Flavicella. The sequence goes on from CALSTV010000001.1 coordinate 3,613,079, forward strand.
CGGTTCCTGAAGCAAGATTTACCGCATATACGTCATTATTTTGAAATAAGTACGCGTAATAATCGCAATTGAACGGCGTCTCTTCTGCAACAGCATCAACACAACCAATAAATAAGGTTCTTGAGCTTTCACACTCCACATTATCGGAATTGGCTGCATAGTATAAAGTTCCGTCAGTAATGGTTTCATTCATAGCTAACAAGTTTCCTCCTGTAGCAGCGTCATACCAAAGTACGCTATCACTCGCAGTGACTGATATATCCGAGAGCACAGATCCTGTTGCATAGCAAGCATTATCTGTTGCACATAAATTTGCATCTCCACTCTGAGCTACACTGTTTTCAAAAGTTGCGGAATTATCGGGATCATCAACTGTACAATAAGTGATTGTGGGATAGGGAAAGTTTCCCCCTGCACGAAATTTCACGGAACCATTGTTCGTATTAACTACTCTAATTGTTGTTATATGAACAGTGGCTGTTATTTTGAAATCGACCTGCCCGGACCCGTTATTCTGAATGTATAACACATCTATATTGGAAGTGTTTGGTGTAAAATTAATATCTCCAGAAATTTGAGAATTTATTTCGACAAACTCAGCATTTACTCCTGTAATAACAGGTGCATCCAAGTCACATGTGGTAAATTCTTTTGCATTTGTCTGAGCATGTAGTGTAACACATAAACATATAAATTGGAAATACAGTGCTAAGGAGTAGTTTTTAACAATAACATTCATAGTTTTGGTATTTGATCCAAAACTAGGTGATATTTACGTGTACATTTTTTTTATTAGTTAAGTTGTCCTATGTGTTCGACCAAAGTTTATTTTCTAACGACGAAAGCAGTACATTCATATCGCTTTTTCAATAGAGGCTATTGCTACATCAAGTTTTTCGCTTAGTTAAGATTCAGTAATATCCGCTTCGGAATAGTTATCAAAAAAATGAAAGCAAACTAAAATAGCTGAATCTATTTAGCTACTAAGCAAAATCTGACTGTATTGTTATTTTATGCCAAACAAGCTTTTAATGTCGTTTGCATATTCGTGCCATATATTTACCGACGCCATAGGTGAACCTATTTCTTTAAAATGTTTACGTATATAGTAGGTTGCCAACAATCCACCTAAAATATTGCTTACAGAAATTCCTATAAAAATTCCTTCTACTCCAAAGAACGATCCAATAAAACTAAGTGGCACCGTAAATAACAATGATTTCTGAACCATGATTTTTAAGGAATTTACCGGAAGTTTTAATCCGTTAAATATAGAGGAAGTAATGATAAACAAACCATAAAAGATATAGGAAATACTCACCCAGTAAAAATAAGTAGCTGTGGTATCTACAACGATTATATCATCACTAAAAATAGCTGCAATGGGTTTGATAAACAAAAACAACAATAGACAAATCAATGCTCCCAAATAAGTGGAAGCCCGTCCTCCATAAGCAATGGATTCATCGATACGTTGGGTTGCTTTAGCGCCTAAGTTTTGTGCAATAAAAGGTGTTATGGCTGTACTTACACCTAAAATACCAATCAACAACAACATTTCAATTCTGCTTGCAACTCCATAGGCAGCCACAGCTTCTGAGTTTTGTTTTGCAAATAGAAACACCAAAAAAGTAGTGGTTAACGGACCCACGATTTGAGTTACAATGGTAGGTAAGCCCAAAGTGAAAATCTCTTTTATGGTTGCAATACCTTTAGATAACAAAGCGGTTAAAGATACCTTTAAAAGTCGGTCCTTAACGAGTAAGACTAACATACCAATGATGACAAATACCCAGGATGAGAAGGTAGCCCATGCAGCACCGGAAATACCCATTTCAGGAAACCCATAGGCACCAAATATCAAGGCGTAATCCAACACCAGGTTGACTACTCCTGCCAATCCCATAACAATCTCAGGTTTCTTTACATTTCCGGTGGCTCGTAAGATTCCACCTGCCATTAAACCGATAGTTAACAAAGGCATTCCATAAAATATGGGGGCGATATACAACTTGACCAAAGGAAGTACCGTACTACTGGCTCCCATGGTGATAAAAATAGGTTCTACATAATAAATCATAGCTCCCGAAAGAAATAGTGCTAACAAAAAGCTCAGCAACAATGCAATTAAAGAGGTTTGATTTACTTTTTCTGTATTACCGGCACCTTTTGCGGTACCAATGATGATGGAAACTCCTACGGAAAGCCCCATAAACAATCCTACTACCAAAAAGTAAACTGTAGAAGAAAAACTCAATGCCGCCAGGGCATCGGGTCCCAGTTTTCCTACAAAATAAGTGTCAATTACCTGAAATAAAAAAGTAGACAGCATTCCCAAACTAATTGGAACACTCATCGAAGTCAGTACTTTAGAGGTTTTGTCTTTTAATAAATCTGTTGCCAAAACAAGTATAAATTAGGTTTTATATGATATATCTAAGTCCGAAGTTAAATTTACCGTTGTATTTATGAACCCATTCGGGAGTTTCTCTGTTGTATACGGTTCTGTAATTTAATTCTAAACTAAAATTTTTATTGAGGATATAGTTAAGGTTTGTACTACTGTTAAACCCTCTGTATTTTGGCGTTTGCATAGACAGATAGGTATGGACATCCTCTGAGAGATAAAGCTTTTCTTTCTGGATGGGGAATTTGAATTTTATATAGGTTCCTACTGTTGGCGCCTGATGCGCTTCTGCAAAATCGTATTTCAAATGCATCATTCCTACAAAAGTATTGATTTGAAAATAACGGTGCGCGTCCTTCTCCATCAGATGGGCACCGGCGCCAACACCTCCTAGGGTTGAATTTTCAACAGCATAGGAAACGGCAAATCCACTATGCGCAATGACCATAGGAACTATTTTTTTGTTCTTCTTATTGTATTGAACCATGACAAAGGACCAAAAATCATTTACCAATACCGTACCTCCTTCTACCGATAATCGCTCGTAATTACTGCTCAATTCTACAAACTAGCCGTTCTTTTCGATAAATAATTTGGCATTCGGATTGATAAAGAGCTGTGCTAGGTTGCCTGTTTGCCACATGCCTCTAACACCTATTTGACCACTAAATACTTTTTGTTGCTCTTGGCTGTATATTTGACTTTGAAAGCCAAGAATCAATAACATGCTCCATATGGTTTTTCTCATCCTAGTCAATTTTTCCAAAAGCACCACTTTGAAAATCAATTTGTGCCTGGATTATTTCTTCTTGAGTATTCATTACAAAAGGACCTCCGAATGCAATGGGTTCTTGTAAGGGTTTTCCTGACAACACTAATAGTTGTGAGGCTTCTGAGGTTGCAATTTCTACACTGTCACCCTCGGAGGAAAGCACCGCCAATTCAAAAGCATCTACACTGGTACCTCCTATCGTTGCTACTCCTTCCATAGCATATACCATGACCTTATTTCCTTCCGGAAAGGGTCCTATAGTCATTTTTCCCTCACCAGATGCTATGACCTGCGCTATTTGTGTTGTGGCTTTGGTTTGCAAAGGACCTTCCAGACCGTTCAACGTACCGGTAACCAATTTCAATTGTATTTCACCCTTATTGCTTAACGGAAATTCTACTTCTGAAACATTTTGTATTTCAGGATCCGACATTTTTTCGCTCCTGGGGTTGTTTACCCACAATTGCATTTCATGAAATCGTGCTGTGTTCGTATCGGAAGCCATATCCCCACCGTGAATGATTCCGGATCCGGCATTCATACGTTGTACACCTCCAGAACAGATGCTTACTCGGTTCCCTAAAGAATCTTTATGATCCATACGACCTTCAAAAACAAAGGTCAAAGTCTCAAAACCTCTATGTGGATGGTCATGCCCAGTTCCGTCTAGAAAGAAATTCTTACCTACTACTTGCGGACCTATATGATCTAACATTAGAAAGGGGTCCGAATCTTTATATAATGGTGTAGGAAAGGCACGTTGACCTCTTATACCTGGTATCAAACCGTCTATATTTGAATAACCGAATTTATTTTTTACTATTTTTTTCATTGTATTTACATTAATTGTACCTACATGTTTTTTTGTCAAAAAAACGAATTAATTTATATCGCTTTTTCGAAGGCTACAATAGCCAAATCCAACTTTGCGCTCAATTCAGAATTTGAAATACCTGCTTCGGAAAAGTTATCGAAGAAAGAAGGTAAACTAAAATCTGCTACAATCTGTGCACCAGCATATGGGAAGCCTGCTTTTGCCGTTGCCAATACTGAAGCGCCGCCTCTGGGGCCGGGTGATGTCGCCATCAATAACATAGGTTTGTCTTTCCATACTTTCATATCAATCCGCGATACCCAATCATAAGCGCTTTTAAAAGCTGCTGCATAGGACCCGTTATGTTCAGCAAGTGAAACAACGATTCCATCTGCAGAGGCTATCAAATTGTTTAAATCATGTGCCGCCGAAGGAATACCTCCCTCCTGTTCTGTATCTATACTATACAAGGGTAAATTGAAATCGTTCAAATCTGCTACAATAGCTTCTGCGTTGGCTGTTTTTTGAGCAGCATAGCTTGCCAATTTTTTGTTGATTGATTTTTTACTGTTACTTCCTGCGATTGCTACTATTTTTTTCATTTTGTTTCTCCTTTGAGTTTTCTAATTAATTTATAAAGTGTTACTGCTTCTTCGTCCGACAAATTATTTTCCATTGGTGCGTGAAATGCAGCTACCTTTTTGTTTAATTTCAGCAATAATTCTTCTCCCTCTTTGGTGATAATGATGTCCATCTTTCGACGGTCATTTTCACTTAAGGTACGTTCTACCAATCCTTTTGCACTTAATTTATCTACGATTCTTGTGATATTACTAGAACGTTGAATCATACTTTCCAATATGGTATTCACAGAAACCGGTTTTCCTTTAGCTCCTTTTAAAATACGAAGCACATTAAACTGTGGCTCGTATATATCATATTCTTTTAATTCTTTGGTTACTGAATCTGTGATCCAATGTCCTGTTCTGATAATTTCAAATATGGCTCTAAAACGATTATTCATAACATGTACTTTATTTGTAGGTACAAATATATTACAGTTAAATGAGTTACACAAGTTATTTTGAATAAAAAAAGCACGAAGTTTTTAAGCAGATTTTATGGGAGGAATATACTTTCTTTTCCTTGTGTCAATACATAGGAACGTTGATACGCTTCCAAGTCTAAGATAATTCTATTACGGTAATTTGGATATACTTCAAAGAAACAATGGTTGTATATTTCAATATTGTCCACTGAACCAATGGTATCTACCGAACGTAAATTAACGACCAAATGTTCTTCTTGCACAAAGGAATTGTCCAGTTCAAATTTCACTTCATTCCCATTCACCATCAACATACTTTTTGACAACAGGTAACGCGACGCACAAAAAGCAATCATCGCCTTGGTATTACAATTATTATCTAAATTAAACATTAGAAATTCATCCTTATCGATAGAAAAGTTCAAGTTGATATGTTTGTCTTCCATCGAGTATGTGTATTCAGCGGTATGCCCGGCATGAAAGGCGAATAGATACACTAAACTAAGGATGAATCCCAATATTTTCATAACTTATTGTATACTTATTTTCTTAGTTATTTGCCCGTTAATGGTATCGACTTGAATAAAATAGATTCCCGGTTTTAAATGTGATAATTGAATCGAATCTATAAATTGACTGGAACTAAACACTAAGTTTCCATGCACGCTGTACATATGAATTCCTTCAATTAATGAAGTACTATTTTCCGATTCAAATTCCACATATATTACATCTGAAGCGGGATTTGGATAGAAACGCATGTTTAATGATGTGTTTCTAACATCTCCAATGCCCAAGTCTACTTCACTACAATCTTCTCCCGCAGTTGAATCTGGACAATTTAAACCTATCCTGAATGAATTGTCTACGTATTTTCCTTTTAAACATCTTGGAATATACGGCCAGCTATCTGTTAATACATAATAATAGGTACCATTAGGATATTCTGGTGTCACCCCATAGCGCCCACCACATTCGTCTAATTGCGATTGATTTTCAATATACTCGTAATCTTCCACATAGCTACCATCATAGGCTCCATTGGGGGCAGTTATTCCATCTCCAGGCCTATTCCCTTGCTTCATTGCATGACTACTATCAAAGGCAGAAATTCCACTTTCACTATCTTCTGCATCTGTATATAGGTATTTGTAATAAATAGGAAAACCATCAGCAGCATACCCTAATATTGGAGAGTGTTCTGCGCTGGTTATGTTGAGGTCATTGTTAAAATAATCGTTTGGAATGTTGTGGTAATGGTAACGGCTTACATTGTTTACATGCCCTCCGTTTAGGTCCATGTTTAATAGGTCTTCTGCTTCTACATGAAAATTGATATTCTCTTCTTGTGTATTTGGATTTACAAAATAGATTCTTGCAAATGGCGAATAATTTATTCCTTCTTGAGACACGCCAAAAATAATTCCGCCTCCGCAGGACTGAGAGTTTGGATCTTCTGTAATCTGAGTGACGGTATTGGTGAGTTCTGGATACAAACACATGGAATATTCAAAGTCCTGTGCCAGGATGGAATTCATACCTCCAAAGGGTCCATAGGTATGATTTGGAAAGTTATTTGTGTAACATTTACGTACATTATCTACGACTTCGTAACATACGGCATGGCTCGATTCATTGGCGAAAATGGCATCCTTATCACAAACTTCAACAACAGGACCATCGGTAACCAACGGATCGGAATTGTTGTTATATTCTTCTAGATTTGAATACCCGTCGTTATCTGGATCGCTGTTTGGTCCTTGTGTGTGCGTCAATAGTTCTCTTAACTCCCAGGCGTCATCGAGCCCGTCGGCATCGACATCATTTCCTGATCCCGAAAAATTGACATGTGTAGGGTCTAACGTGGGCATGGAGGCATTTACTTCTTTAAGATGATCCCTTAAAATAAGTGTCAATTCCGTTGCTTTTGCTGAGTTTGAACCAGAAACATCACTACTTTCTCCAATATCAGAATCCAAATCATAAAGACTTATAATACCTGTTTCGTAGTTTGCCACGAGTTTATAGTTACCGTCAACAACAGCAGAACGTGGTACTTTGTTTGGGTTTTGATCGTAATGCGGTGAATGGAAAAATAAAGGTTTTTGTCTTGTGAAGCTTTCTCCTTTTAGTAATGGAACAATACTCTGGCCGTCTATATTGCTTGGCAATGCATTGTTACTTCCTGTCAATTCGGCGATGGTTGGAAATAAGTCATATGCTACAACAGCCTCATCACTCCTACTATTAGGTGTGATATTAGGACCTTTTACCATAAATGGCACTCGTATTCCTCCTTCAGTGATAAAGGTTTTCCCAAAGGATAAAGGGGTGTTATCGGTAAAGTTTATTTGTCCGCCGTTGTCCGAAATAACAATGACATAGGTATTGGAATCGATACCCAAATTGCTTATTCCCGCTAATAATTCACCTATACCAGCATCCGTATCTTCTGTCATTGCAGCATATTCCACATATGTATGTGCACTTCCCATGGGTCTTAGTAATGGGTTGTTATAGAGGTCTATGGTTTCTTGTCTTGCTTCAATATCGCTATGTACAGCATAATATGAAACTTGTATTAAAAATGGGACGTTATCATTTACGGCATCCTGTATAAAACTGATAGAACGATTGGTAAGGTCGAATATTTTTTTAGGATCGGTTTGAACGGTGCCACCTTGATTACCATCACTATTACTCGTGGTTCCATCATTTACATCAAAGCCATTATTACTGGGCGTCGACGCAGTACCTCTCCCTAAATGCCATTTACCAAGATGAGCGGTTCTATAATTCATACCAATGGATTTGATCCATTCTACATAAGTGGTTTCAGAACTATTAATAGTCGTTGTTGAAGTCGCCTCTATCAAAATCTCACCCGTATTGATATTGTTATCAGTATTGGTAAAGTTATTACGCGCAGTAGATTTACCTGTCATGATACTGTTCCTTGAAGGCGCACATTTTGGAGAAGGTGCATAGCCTTGAGAAAAGGTCATACCATCCAAAGCAAACTGATTTAATTCTGGCGTTAGGTAAAAATCGCTTTTGGATTCTGACCGATTTGCATCCATTTGAACTGATGAACCTGTCCATCCCATATCATCTAATACGATCAATACAAAATTGGGCTGTGCTATCAATTGTTGGCCGAAAGCCATACATACAATAAAAAGTATTTTCAATTTGCTGGTTATATTGTGCATAAACGTAAGTTAATAAAATTTAGTTACAAAACTAGGACGTAAATATATTGAAATGGTTTAATTGGAAACCTGTTTCCTTTTGTTTTATCAAACTTGTATTGTATTTGTGATTTGAGCAACAGACGGTTTTTCTAAAACAGAATCGACAGATACCCAATTAGTTATGGCTGTATCCTGGGTAAGCGTTAGGGAGACATATCCTTTTTTACTTGCATCAAAAAAAACCAAACCTTCAATTAAATACACTAAAGAATCCTGAAAGTTTTGCAATTGTTGTGCATCACTTACAAAGAGTTCAAGTCCGGAAGAACTTACTGCAGCAGTAGCAAATTCATGGCACACAAAGGCTTCATTTTCTTTAGCTACTATATTATGCCATGCGTTGTGTGAATCGCCAGAAAGCACTAATGATCTCTTTCCTTCCAAAGCGTTTAGTACGATTTCTCTTTCGGCAGGATATCCATCCCAAGCATCTAAGTTGTACGGCATGGTGTGTTCAATTCTATTTTTATCTGTGTCTGTAAGTGTAGGGTCATTGGCTTCTATTCTTACTTTTAGTTGAACCAAATCGCTCAACAGTAAAGAAAAGTCATCCATCTCTGATTCTGAAATAAAAGTATTGTTTGCATAACTTATTTGCAATTTATTGAGCTCTTGAATGAGCTCTATAGGTAGGTGCATTTTCCCGAATAATACTTGCTGACCAAGTAAAAGCCACGTGCACGAATTCGAGTTGATTTCATTTAGAAGCCAATTTTTTTGAATATTCCCTAATAGCGTTCTAGTTGAATCTGCCAAGTCTTGCTCGAGCTGTAGGGTGTTTACAATACCTGACTCGTCTCGATACGCTTCTACGCTTAGCTGTTTGTCTCTCCCCGCGATTCGCGTGTCCAACACCACAAGTTTTGCCAAGTCGCCAAATTGAAAGCTTCTGTAAATAATTGCGGTGTCTGTTGTTGTAAATGGCAAATATTCACTGTAAGCCTGTATCGCCGCTTGTTTTCGAGTTTCAAAATCACCTTCATTTGTTTGATGATTTTGCGCACCCTCTTTATAAGCGTCATTGGCTATTTCATGATCATCCCAAACACAAATACACGGTTTTTTCTGATGCAATAATTGTAAACTACTGTCTTTTCTGTATTGTCGGTAACGCATTCTGTAATCGTCCAAGCTTAGCAATTCATTTGTTGGACTGTGCACTCTATTCATATTTGTATCGGCACTTAATACATTCGCTTTATTTTCATAAATATAATCTCCTACATGCAATACCAAGTCTATTGTATCATGTGCCATGGCTTCATAAACATTAAAATATCCGGCCTCATAATTGGCACAGGAAGTCAAGCCTATATGTAAGCTCGTTATGCCTGTTTTTGGAAAGGTACGCGTTTCTCCTACTACAGATACATGTTGTTTGTCTTCCTGTAGAAAACGGTAATACAATTGCATATTAGCTGCTAAATCTTGAATTTCAACTGCCACAGTGTAGTCTCTATCAGCATCGGTTTGTACTTCGCCAGAACGGACTATATTTTTAAATTCCATGTCCAAAGAAAGCTGCCATACAATCTTTACAGTAGCCTCTGTACTATTATAACGTGTCCAAATAATGACTTGAGAATCGGTTGGATCAAAACTGGCAACACCCAGGTCGAAATTTTTCTTTGCGAGAAAAGAGGGCGCCTGAAATTGACTGTTGAATTCAGGATCTCCTGCACAGCTAACAAAGTTGGTGGCTAACAACAAACCTCCAGTACCTAATATTGATTTTTTGATAAATTTCCTTCTTGCTGCTTCTTTCTTCATTCCTACTTTATTGCGTGTAGGTTAAATATAGTTAAAATTTCGTAAGTTATTTTTTACCAATCAAATAGGTCTTATTATTAAACTTATGGTTGTGATTTTTACCGCACCAAAAGGAAGAAACTATTGCTAACTTCTAATTAAGCATTTAACCATGATTTCACTCCACTTGCTTTGAGTTTACTTACAAGTACTCTATCGTGAAAAGGAGGTTCAATATCGGCAATAAGTTTACCGTTAAAATGAAATTGAAGTTTTTTTACAGCTTTTTTATTAACTATAAATTGCCTGTTGATTCGCAGAAAGTTTTCAGGATTTAATTCCAATTCTATGTTTTCTAGTTTCTTGTTGACAACATATTCTTGTTTGTTAAAGGTGACTACTTTTACAACACTGGCTTCAATATAAAAATAGGCAATATCAGAAACGTTCACAGGAATCAATTCGTCTCTTCTTTGTATCAAATAGGTGGTTTTATAACTTTTGTTAGAGGCTTCCAATAAAGACAACACACCTTGTAGTTGATTGTTAACATTTTCAGTGCCACCATTACGTTTTTTGAACTTTTCTAGAGCGTCTTCCAAGTCTTCTTCAGAAATTGGTTTTAATAGGTAGTCTAAACTATTTACTTTAAAGGCCTGGATGGCATATTGGTCATAGGCGGTTGTGAACACTATTGGAATGTCAATCACTACTTTTTCGAAAATTTCAAAAGATATACCATCTGCTAGATGGATATCCATAAACACCAAATCTGCATCATTTTGTTCAGAAAAATAAGCAATTCCACCAGCAACAGAATCTAGTACCATGAGAATTTCAATTGAAGGGTCAATCGTTTTTAATAAATAACTCAAGTTTTCACTTGCCGCGATTTCATCTTCGACCAATACTACTTTCATACAAATTTATTTTAAAGGTAATTGAACTCTAAATATATCATTTTCATTGGAAATAGATATGCTTTTTCCCTTTAATAATTGATAACGTTTTTCAATATTCACCAATCCTTGTCCTGTACTATCTACAAATGTTGTTCTCGGTTGTATCTTATTTTCAACTATTAAAAAATCATTTTCAATATAAATGCGCACTTCTAACGGTTTTTTTTCTGATATTTCATTATGCTTTACAGCATTTTCTACCAATAGTTGTAGTGCCAATACAGGAAGCTTATAAGACAAATATTTCTCATCAATTGCTATCTCTATTGAAAATCTGTCTCTATATCTCGCCTTGATTAAAAAGATATAACTGTCTATAAATTTTAATTCTTCTTTTAACAATACCACATCTTGTTGACCGCTTTGTAAAATATAACGGTACATATACGAGAGTTTATTGACAAAAGTGGTTGCTTCTTTGTTTTCCCGAATTAAGGAGTTTAAGGAATTTAAGGAGTTGAATAAAAAATGTGGATTTATTTGATTTTTTAAGGCAGATAATTCGTTTTGAAGGTTTTGTTGCTTTAGTTTTTCTTTTTCTTCCATTTCGGAACGGCGGATAATTCTATAGCGCAAATTCCTCGCTAAGAGCATTAAACCAAAGAGAATTAAAAGCATTACAAAGGTCAACAATCGCTCATCTCTATCTTTAATATCGACATTGGTAACTATAGGGTAACTAAATAGATAGAGATAGAGAAAGGCAAACAAGAAAAATGTATTCACTCCAATGGGCACCAACCAAGATAAGTATTTGTTATCACGTACTAAAAACCGATTCAAGTTCGCATTGTATTGCAACACCACGTAGGAAAAAACGAATACAAAGAATACCTTAAATAGCACATCAGACCAAGTTGGTGGTGTTATTAATGTACTGCTCGTGTAGTTGATAATACCATTGAACTCAAGAATTCGTGGCATATTATGCAGAATACTTATCAAAAATGATATCGACAGTATTTCTGTTTGTTTTACGGGTTTAAATTGCAATTGAAAAAATGTTTTAGAAAAATTCAAAGCTAATTTAAACAAAATAATCAAGCCTTAGAATTTAAATTTGAGTAGAAAGCATTAACAAACCTAAAAGGATAAAGTTTATGGTTAGTACTGTTTTCAATACTGTTGCTGTAGATACTGTGTTAGAATTTTTCATACCTAGTTCTTTTTAGTCGTTTAAATAATTAGTTGTAATTCTTACACAAACTTACATTGAATCCACGCAGTACACGGGTTAACTTAGCTGAATGACATGAATTGAAAGGTGAAATGACTAAAATGTAAGGTAAAGCGATATGCGTTCTAAGCTGAAAGGAAATAAGAGAGGAACGAAAAGCACTATGGGTTTTATATAGAGCATCAGAATACGGCTAGACTAGCGACCCTATCTGTACCTATGCTGTCAAAAAAAGGTCATGCAGTCTGACCTTAGAAAAAAATCAAGTAATCGAATGAAAAACACAATGTACACTCTGTTAGAAGTTGAGTGATGTATCATTTCTAGAGAGGACGACAGCATGACAATTACTTCAAACTACCATTATTTCTCAAACTGCGTGGCTATCTGCTGCCCATGACGTAAAATAACGATACTAATTTTTGTGCCTTTTTTTATTTTCTTCAGACTTTCTTTCACTTTATAGATGGATTCTTGATTCTCAAAACGCACTCCAGCTATTTCCAATATAATATCGCCACCTAATAAAACTTCTTGTCCTGCAACATTGATTGGGATATACCCTCCTATCAAACCTAATTTAGCCGCAGTTCCCTTAGACGATATCTTCGTAATTAGCACACCTGCTTTTTGCGGAACGTTCAACAAAGCTGCCAATTCAGGCGTTAAAAACAAAGATTCCATACCAGACCAACTTCCTGTAACGTCAGCCAATAATTTTTTTGCTACATTTGATGCTACGGCAAATCCAATACCGTCAAAGCCTCCAGAGGTAGTATAGATTCTACTAGCAATTCCAATAACCTGTCCATCCATATTAAACATTGGACCTCCAGAGTTACCTGGATTGATAGAGGCATCTGTTTGTAAAAACTCTACTTTTTCAAAATTACTACTCAAACCTTCTGGTACAAAACGACCACTCACAATTCCTCTTGAAAGCGATTGTTTGAATCCATGAGGCGCACCAATGATAAACACATTGTCACCAATTTTTGCTTTGTCTGAATCTGCAATGACAGCAACTTCTTTCTTTTTTAGATCAAAAGAGTCTTTTACGCGTATCAGCGCCACATCGGCATTGGTGTCTGAAGCAATTACTTCTGCTTCATATTTATCTCCATCTGTAAATTCTACTGTGATTTTTTCAGCAGATTGTATGACATGCGCTGCAGTCCATATATAACCTTCTTCTCCTACCAATACACCAGAGCCTAAAGATTCTTCTGTGTTTACTTTTTGACTGAACAAGACTTCTGAATAATCGAAGCTTTCAATATCGATAAATACGACTGAACTATTTACTTTTTCATAGAGTTTAGGCAGGTTTTGTGAGCTTACCGAAAAGGATATGAATAAAATTAAAAGTGCTAGTTTTTTCATGAGGAATTATTTGGTGTAGTTTACAAATTGATGCAATAATAAGTGTAAAAATATATAAAATTATTGTCGGAGCCTATTGTTTGGAAGAATTCTTATGGGTGTATTATAAATATTCTAATCGTAAGCGAAAAAAGAATGTTTAAGACTAGATTTACCTGCCGAAACGAAGTGAAAATGCATTACAGAATAGACCAGAAGACCAGAAGACTAGATGACCAGCAACCAGCCACCAGCCGACCAACAGACCAGAAGACCAGAAGACCAGAAGACCAGAAGACCAGAAGACAAATTATATTCAAAAAAAAAGACTGTCCTTTCAGACAGTCTTTCTAATACAATTTATTTTATCGTTTATTTTTTGAAAAGTTGTTTGATAACTGCTTTTGCAAAATCATCGGATGTTGTCACCAAGTTTTTTGGATTGTCAACCAAAGAAGTTACCACTGAAAGCAATTGATCATTTTCTGGTAACGACAAGTCATATAACAACGTTTCTACCACAAATTCTTTTTCTGTAGTGGTAATTGCCGTTGAGTTTCTTGGACTTACATAGGCCATATTCATACTGTGATAATACCCTGTTCTATAACGACCTGAGTAATATCCATGACCTCCGTAACCTCCATATCCGTAGTATGGATACGCACCTGGATCTTCACTTACGTTTGTAACGACTGACTCTCGTACCGACTTTACTGTGGTAACGATAGCAACGTTTACACCCAAATCAGTTAGTTTTTCACGAATAGCTGTTACTTCTTCTGGTGTATGTTTTTCGTCTGGATCTGCATCTGGGAAATTGATATAGCTTGGTAATACTTCAAACTGAGGTCCTCTTTCCAAAACTTGTGCAGCCATATCTTTTTCAAAACGCTGTCTTGCTACATCGTCATTGGATTTGAAAACGACGATAACTTTACCTCCATTGATGTTTTCTATTCGAGCATCCTTCCATCCGTCTGTTACTTTTACTGTAGAACAGCTATAGACGATTAAGAATACCGTTAAAACTCCTAAAATTTCCCCTGTTAATTTCATAAATTTAATTTTTATACTAGATTTTAGTGTAACTCAAAGTTATATTAAGCACAACTCTAATTGCTTACAATATATGCAAAATGTTCAAAATAGGCATTGAACTTGCCTTTTTTTATTGTCAGTACAAGAATTGAAAGATTCCTTACAATGCAATGTCTTTCTTTTGACTTAAATTGCAGGCAAAGGTTTATTCTTTTTCTTTTCTCGGTAACTGGTTTAAATACTTTCCAATGACAATTCCGGTGATGACGACCAAATAAATCTGTCCTATCAAACCTATCAAAACCGTTGCTTTCTGCGCCAAGGATGAAATGGGTACAATTTCACCATAACCAATTGACAAAAGTGTTATATAACTAAAATACATCAAGGACTCATTCTTCATGCCTTCTGCATACAAATCTGCTTGGGTAAACAAAAATGAATCTGGTGCTGCCATTTCTATCGTCAAACACAAAAAGAAACCCAACAACCCTATAGATACATAACCACTTACTAGCCCAAACATTGTGTTTTTGTTAATTTGTTTAGACCTCCAGACTTGCTTTACTATTTCATAAGTCACAAATATATAGAAGGAGAAATATATAGCGAGGCGAAAAAATTCTAGGTCGTTATTTTTGGTTTCGTCAACCAAATCATAAGCAAACAACACCCCGCTCATTATCAAAAGCACTAAAAAAAATCGATGCCTAGATTTTAATTTTGACATTAATACAATCCCTGCAAACAGGTTGACCAAAAAAAGAATCGGACTTAATAGGGTTTGAAAGATATCCATGGGTATCAGCAAGGAACCAAATAAAATAGCAATCTGGCTGGCAAAAAAAATCTCAAACCTGTAAGGGTATAACTTATCAATCATCATTGCTCCAATAGTTCTTCATTAAATTGATATCCTTTGTAATCGACTTTGTACAACACGGAATAAAAAGATGGAATAAACAGCAATGTAATAACGGTTCCAAATAAAAGCCCAACCATTATAGTAACGGCCATTGGCTCCCACATTGCACCACCCCCTAAATAGAGAGGCACCAATCCAAGCACCGTTGTAAACGTCGCTAAAATAATAGGTCTAAAACGCTGTAAACACGCTGCGATAATTGCGTCCTGTGGAGATCTTTTCAATTCATTTTCTTCAATTTCAATCCTGTCAACCAAAACAATGGCATTGTTAATTACAATTCCTGCCAATGAAATAACCCCTAAAAAGGCCATAAAGCCGAATGGAACATTGAAAATAAGTAAGCCCAATACCATTCCAATTACTCCTAAAGGAATTGTACATACAATCATAGTCATTTTTCTAAAAGAGTTGAACTGAATGATTAAAAGCATTACGATTATAAAAGCTGATATTGGCAAGTAATTGGTTACAGCTCCCATGTTTTCTGCGCTGTTTTCTGCATCACCACCTAAGGAGTACGTATATTCATCTCCCCATTCTTTGTTTTGTGCATCGAGCCAAGGTTTTATTTCTGAGACCACTGCATTTGCATTTCCGTCTTCTGTCAATTCACTTTGAATTACGATAGTCCTAGTAATATCTAATCGCTTAATCTTAGCGTATTGCCAAACGGGTTTGATGGAGGCTACTTGTAATAAAGGTACTGATTTTCCTGAGTTTTGACCGTATATATTCAAGGTTTCCAAAGATGCCAAAGATTGTTCTTTACTCTTTTCACTAAGCATTACGATGGGAATAGACTTGTCTCCTTCTCTATACTCCCCTGTTCGGAAACCATCCAATACAGTTTGTAGTGAGGTTGCAATATCTTGGTTGGTAATTCCAGCTAATTGCGCTTTGGTTTGATTGATATCAATCACAAACTTTTTACCTTTTGGTCCCCAGTCATCTTTGATGTTTTTAGTTCCTCTTAGAGAAAATAATTTTGCTTTTATGCTTTCAGAGATAACGGACAATTTATCTGGATCATCACCAGAAACCTTTATTTCAACAGGAACCCCTCCCCCACCTGAACCTAGCATATTTACTTTGATATCGGCATTTGGAAAGGTTTTAAAACAATATGCGTCCAAAGCGTTTATCATTGGTACATTCATTAAAAAACTCGATGTATTGACCAAAATATGAGAATAATTTGAATTGGGTTCTTCTGTAGTATACCCCAAATCATAACTCGATGGCCCTTCTCCTATATAGGAAGAATAATCTACGATTCCTTCGGTTCTTTGGTTGTTTACCAACAGTGAGTCTTGAATGTATTTTTCAATTGCAAGTACCGTTTCAGTAGTAGTTTCAATTTTAGTTCCCTGTGGCAAGTCAATATCAATAGTTATCATATTCCTGTCACTGTCAGGGAAAAAGAGTACTTCTAGATATCCAAATCCATAGAGTGAAAGCCCTAGTAAAAAAACAATCCCAATAAGCACAGAATGTTTCCAATCGAGCGCCCATAAGATTAAGTTTTTATAGCTTTTTTTCATGTTTAAGATCATCCTGTCTAAAAAGCCCAACTCCTCATTTTCTTTCTTTTCAATTTTTAAGAAAAAGACGCAAAACAGGGTAATGACACTTAATGAAATGATCCAAGAGCACAACAATGCAATGGTAATAACCACAAAAATAGGTCCCGTAATATCCCCCATGTTCGATTCGGCTAAAAAGAAGGACATAAATGCGGCGGAAGTGGTTAGCGTAGAGATCAACAATGGCATGAACAACTCATCACACGAATCAATTGCTGCCTGCTTCACGTCTATACCCTCTTCCATTTTCACCATGATGGATTCTGCTACCACAATGGCGTTGTCAACCATCATACCCAGTGCCATGATCAATGCCGCTAACGTAATTTGATTCAACCCAATATCCATCAAGCCCATAACCATTATGGTTGACACGGTTACAATAGGTATTAGACTGGCAATAACAAGTCCTGTTCTCAATCCTAAAAATATGAGCATTACAGCTAGTACAATAACGATAGCTTGTAATAAATTACTCATAAACCCATCTATTTTAGTTTCAATATAATTATCGATTGAGGACAAGCGATTTACGGATAAACCAATGGGAAACTTAGCGTTGTAATGCGCCAATACAGCATCTATATCTTGTCCTAATTTAATTACGTTGCTCCCTTCTTTTAAAGAAACGTGCAGTGAAATTGCTTCCATACTGTTTACACGTACAATTTGTTTGGGTGGATAGATATAGCCTTTTTCTACAGAGGTTATATCTTCTAATGATACAACACGTCCTTGATCTCCAACGGGTATCAACATTTCTTTGATATCTGTTACTGAATTAAAGTTTCCTGTTGGCTCCAAGATAATGCGTTCTTCTTCTATATTTACTTGCCCTCCTGAATTCAGAATATTGGTATCAGTAATGATTTTCTTCAGACTATTTGAAGTAAGTCCGTAGGCTTTTAAACGGGCGTTGTCGAATTTAATAAAGACGCGTTCTTCCTGATCTCCATTGATTTCTACCTTTGCAGCGTCGTCTAGCTTGATCAAATCATCGCGGAGGTCATCGGCGTATTCTTTTACTTCTTTATAGGAATACCCATCGCTGGTAATTCCAACAGCAATTCCAAAAACTTCACCAATACCATCATCGTCCAAAAAGGGAACAATACCCTCTGGCAGGTCGTCTATTGCGCTTAGTTTTCTTCTTAAACGATCCCAAATGGGTTGTAAATCTTCTGGTTTGATTTCCATTTTCAACTCCACAGTAACTACCGATAGCCCTGTACGGGAAGTACTTGTAACCTCTTTTAATTCGGGTAACTCTTGCGCAACTTTTTCTATTTTATCTGTTACAAGATCTTCAATTCGTTCGGGGCCAGCTCCCGGGAAATTTGTAATCACATTGGCCACACGAACGGTATAAGGAGGCATACTATCTCTGGACAGTTTTAAGTAAAACACCACACCTAAAACCATTACAACGGTAAGAATACTCAGTACAACTCTATTTTTTTCTATGGAAAATTTAGCAAAATTCATAGTTTATCGTTTTAAATACAATTATTGTAATTTTACTTTTTGACCATCTAATAAGGTTTGTAATCCGGCAGTAGCAATTTTCTGTCCTTTGGAAAGACCGCTAACCACTTTAAACCCTCCAACCGTAATTTCACCTATAATAACGGTTTGTTTTTTTGCTACTCCTGTTACACCGTCGTCAGATTCAATGACAAATACAAAGTTTCCATCTCCATTTTCACCCACAGATTTTACAGGTATTACAAGGGTGTTATCAACAACTGCCGTCGTTGTACCACCAAACTCAAAGGTAACATCAGCAGACATACCTGGTTTGATTGCTGCTGTTGCATCTGTAATATCAATTTTCACTGGATAAGATGCCGAGTTGGTCTCTGCTATTGGAGAAATTTCGATGACTTCACCAGTAAAGGTTTTACCTGGAATCGAAGAAAAATTTAGTTTAGGTTGCATTTTTAATTCCACCTTGTTGATCACATTTTCAGGAAGTCCAACCATAATATTGGTTTTATCCCCTGCATTTAATACACCAATTAGCTGTCCTGCAGAAGCATTTTCATTTAAATCGGCATTTTTTGAAGCAATTGTTCCATCTTTCGCTGCATAAATATATCCGTAGTTTATCTGTGAACGTTGAATATCTCTATTCTTCTGAGCAGATTCAAACTGATCTAAACTGGATTGGAAATTGTTTTTAGCTGCTTCATAATCACTCAGAGAGTTGCTCCCTTTTGCATATAAAGTCTTGATCCTATCTAAGTTAGATTTTGCAGTGTTTCTAGCAGATCGAGCGCTATTCAATCCAGATACTGCTTGTTCATAAGCAAGTTCCGCCTGCACATTGTCGAGTTTTGCTAAAAGGTCTCCCTTTTTAACTTTTTGCCCTAATTTAATATTTAGAACAGAAATTATACCACTACTTCTAAAACTCAGTTCTATTTCGTCACTAGCTTTGGCTATTCCACTAAAGGTTCTTGTCTTTTGATCGCCTGCAGTACCTACCACTTCATAGCGAACTGGTCGCAGTACTTCTTTTTTAGTTACTTCTTTTTCTTTACAAGAAAGAAGCATTGCAATCATTGCTACTGGTAGTATGTTTTTATAAAAGTTCATGGTATTTTATTTTTCGTTTAGTAAATAGCTATTTGCTCTGTCAATAAATGCTTGGTTTTCTTCGTCTGAATGCAACAAAAAGAAGTACCCTATTACGCGTTCTAGTTGAATGGATGTCAACAGATACCCATAACTAGCGGTGGCACTACCCAATTGCGCTTGTAAGTAATTTGTTTGTGCGTCAATAAGTTGAATTACAGGTACCGCACCATTTTTATAAGCTGTTTGGGTTAGCTCCAAACTTTCTTTCGCCGTTTCTTCGGCTATTTTAGTGATTCTAATATTTGCTATCTGTGTAGCGATATCTGAAACTATATTATTTACATTTTGAGAAATGGTTAAATGCAGATTGTCTTGTTGTAAAACAACTTGTTCTTGTTGAATTTCTGCAGTATGCTTACTTACATTTCTTAAGTTTTTCTGAAAAATTGGAAGCGACACATTTAATCCTACATTGTAAGAACCATCAGGTATTCCTGGTCCTAAAACGGGTACCGACCCTGCTCCATCTCTAGAGAATATATAGTTGTATTGCCCTTGCAATGCTACTGTTGGCAAAAATTTACCACTCGAATTCAATTTATAATTTCTTTTTATGGCTTCTAAACTATAGGATAAATTCTTCAATTCTGGTGCGTTTCGCTCCGCTTCCGCTGTTAAAAAATCCATTAATTTGGGTTGCATTGTAGGGTCGTCTATCAAAACCGATATCTTCTCGTAGTTGTAATTTTTAAACAACCCTTGATTGATCTCTGCGTCATCAATATCCATTTTCGTTCCTATTTCTTTGTTTAGCAAAGAGTTAATCTTGTTGAATGATATTCGTAATTGGTTTGCAGCTTCTATCAAACTCTGTGTGTTTTGAGCCAACTGACTTTTAAAACGCAGCACATCTGATTTCCCCGATGCTCCTTCTTCAAAATTTTGTTCAGCCAATTCTAAGTTCAATTTGGTTACTTGTAAATTTTGATTTTGAATGTTGACATTTGTCTTGTAAACCAATGAATTAAAGTAGGCCATTGTAGCTTCCAACACAAGGTCTAGTTCGGCTGAATTGTACACTTCTTTCTGTGCTTTACTCAATTCTTTTTGAACGGTTTTATTAGCAGAGGCATTTGGATCATACAGTAATTGTTGTAATACTACATTACCAGCTGTAGAGAATTCTGGTTGCTGACCAAATGAAACTTCCGCCAATTCTGGATCTACATACGTAGCGCCTGCGCCTACACTTAGGTCTGGTAAGTAATTGTTTTTCGCAGCTTGTACTTCCTGTTCTAATAATTCATTGTTCTTTTTTTCAGACTGCAAGGATAAATTTGAGTTCAAAGCGCCTTCCATTACATCTAATAAAGACAATGAATAGGTGTTTTTCTTGTGAACATCACTTTCAACGAAATCAACGCTTCCAAGCATACTATAACGCAAAGGAAAGTCTATTTCTGTAGCAGTGTTGTAATTAACGGTTAAGCTCTTTTTGTAATCTACGTAAATAGGTAATTCTGAGGCATTTGTTCCCGTAGCTATGGCTTCAAAGTTCAAGGCTATCCTTCTAAAAAAATGTTCGGAATTTTTAGTTGGAAATTGTGTGGCTAATATTCCATTTCTTACGTCATGTGTACCGTTGGCAGAAAACGACGGGAGTTTATTCTTATTAATGGAATCAATTAAAATTTTTGTTTTTTCTCGACCAAAATTAAAGCCTCCTGCTAAATATACTGCGTCTATACTGTCCAGCGCTTTTTGAGAGTTCAGTATGTCGTTCGAAGAGATGAGCTTATAATTCACTTCTTTTTCATCGAAATATTCTGTAAAAAATTCTAAAACAGGTAGTTTTTGAACTAAAAAATCATCGATGATAATACCAATATATTTGTAATCAAAGAGTTCATTAAATTTGGTTAAATCCTCTGAGTACGAAAACGGACTAATGATATAGTTTACATTATTCAATTCTGAAGTTTGCTGCCCTAAAGGTATGGTAACAAAATCACTATTGACAGAACCAAAAATAAGCAATGGCTTTGGATACTTCGTTTCTTTATTCAAACCAATAGTATTAATCACTCCAAAAGAAAGTATGATATCTGAATTATCCGCTAGCAATTCTTTGTAATTAGCAGTTGCCTTTACTACATCGTAATTATTCTCTTTAGGTTCTTTGAACACGACATTCACATCGGGCCCCATGACTGCAGAGATTTCTTTTTTGAGTGTTTCAAAAACAGGAACTGTTTCTCGTGAATTTCGATCTATTAACATTCCTACATGAATAGTCCTACTCGCTTGGGAAAACGCGATAGAACTCCCTATAAAAAACAGGAAAAGTATTTTCTTCATTATTTGTTTAGTTTAAATATGGTATTTGTATACAGCAATCGTTATAAAAAACAATTTACTGATATATTTTTATATTATTGCTAAAATCTAATCGAATTATTAATTTCTTAACCTAAGCTAGGTTCTACACCAATTTAAACAAAAAAAACTCCATTAAAACCGAAGCTTTAATGGAGTAAATCATTTCAAATAACATTTACAATACTACAAATGCATTGAAAAATAGAGTAAAAACATTAAAATACTATTGACTAAAATAATTGTTTTTACTACCGTTTTCTTGGTAATCGTTTTTGTTAGGGGCATAATATATTTATTTAGGTTATTTGTATATACAACGGTTAATTTCACATTATAGTATATGAAATTGAAATTATATTATTTTCTAACACAACTTTTAAGTAGAACGAAAACTATTTCACCAACAACTCAATAGCATCTCTCGAGTCATAGAGCTGTTTTTTAGTCTTTTCCGAGACTGTAAATGCGAAGCGCCAAAGATTTATAGCTCTTTTCAAATAACTGAAATATGAAATTGTACACAACCCGAGTATGGGGAGTACTAACAAGAATGCTATTTGTTTTCGTATTTCTTGACTAAGATACATTCCAAACAACACAAAATAAACTCCATAAAATAATGGAAATATTAGCAATCCAACAATCATTTGAACAGGTGCTTTGTAGGAAATATCTAATCCTGTTTTTTTATACAAAACAGAAGGAAGTATATAAGGTATATAATTGAATAGAAGTCCGCATACATATATGGGCAAACATAGTATCAACCCAATTAAATACAGCCCACTGATTGATACGACAGATTTAGATTGAAACTCTTTCTTCAACATTTCTGGAGAGAGCTTTGCTTTTCTCAATTCCAAATAGTAGTTATTGAGCTTCTCTTTTAGTGTTTTGTATGTTTCGACATCCTCAACCGCAAGCTTATTTAATATTTTGGCTATTTCATTTCTATACCGTAGTGATTTTTTAGGATCATTATACAGTGCAGCAGTATTCTCTATATAGGTGGTGTAAAATTCATGCGCTTTGATTAAAAACAATTCTTCTTCTTTATTTTCTGTTTGGGGAATGTTTTTTAATAATCTAAACCGAATATCTTCTGTCAGTCTTTTTACAGCTTTGACTTCATTATCTTCATGTACTTCTTTATACGAAGCGGTTTCAATAGGTGTTTCGACATGCATGGTAACAACACTTCTAAATCGAATAGCATCAGAATAATCTAAAGAAATCGGTAGTATTTTTAATCCACTTCTAAATTGCTTGCTAACCTCATAACTCAAGGCTATTCTTGCCGTTCCTGTTTTAATTTCTCTTAACTTTAATTCGTGATGACTTGTTCCTTCCGGAAAAATGAGAAAAGTATTTCCGGTATCTAAATACTCATGACACTTGATAAAAGTAGCATTGTTATCTTTTTTTTCTCCTAGTCTTAAGTCTACTTTTCTATAGATAGGTATCATATGAAAAAATGCAAACACACGGGCCAAAAGTGGGTTTCTAAACAAAGTTCCATTGGCTATAAAACCAACTCTTTGTTTTGTATATATAGCAATTAACAACGGATCCATAAAGGTATTGGGATGGTTTGACACCAATATAAGGGGACCGTCAGCAGCTAACTTTTCTTGTCCTACAATGCTAATCTTTTTAAAAAACACGGAAAGCGAGATTTTAAAAAGGACCTTTAAGAACTGATATATCATACCATATTCTTTTTTAAATTGGCTTTTTGTAATATTATATACCCAGCAATAAAAAACAAAGACATAAACACCATGCTATAGCGCATACTTCCAGTAAACTGATTAATTAAGCCATATGAAAAAGAGCCTATCACGATGGCAAGTTTTTCTGTAATATCAAAAAAACTAAAAAACGAAGCAGTATCTGTTGCTGAAGAAGGTATTAATTTTGAATAGGTAGACCTAGACATAGATTGCACCCCACCCATTACAAACCCTAAAAAAGAAGCCAGTGTATAAAACGCTATTTTATCTTCTAAAAAATATCCAAATACACAAATAGCAACCCATATAATTAGAGTAAAACTTATAGCAAATCCATTCCCTTTTTTATCAGAAAGCCAGGCAAAGAAATAAGCACCTACAATAGCGACTATTTGTAATAGAAGCACTACTATTATCATTTCATCTGCCCCCATCTCAATTTCTTTATCTGCAAACAATGGAGCAAGTAACATTACTGTTTGAACCCCCATACTGTAGAGAAAAAACGATGTTAAATACCGTTTCATTAGCAACTTACCTTTGACAACTTTATACACGCTTCTCAATTCTTTAACTCCATTCCCCAAAACACCTCTTGTTATTGGCTTGTATGGATTTCGATCTTTTAAGTGATAAAATGCGATTTGTGCAAATAACATCCACCATACCCCCACTAATACAAAACCGAAGCGAGTAGCAGCAATATCACTTTCAAATCCAAAAAAATCCGGTTTTTGCAGCAACACAAGATTGATAATTAACAATATCACGGATCCAATATACCCCATCGCAAAACCTTTTGCACTCACCTTATCCATGTGTTCTTTAGAGGTGATTTCTGGCAAGAAACCATTATAAAACACTAATGACCCTGCATAACCAAGGCTCGCCAAAACTGCACACATAATTCCAAATTCAATGTTTTCACCAGTAAAGAAGTACAAGGCCATACAAGAAAAAGAACCTAAATAGGTGAAAATTTGCATGAATCGTTTTTTTAAGCCACTATAATCTGCAATTCCAGATAATATTGGTGAAATAAAAACGATGAGTAGAAATGAAAATGAAATAGCATAGGAATACAAAACAGAGTTTGAAATTTGCACCCCCATAAAGGTGACCATTTCGCCTCCAAAAGCTGCCTCTGTGGTACCCAAATAATAAATAGGAAAAATTGCAGTGGTGACGATAAGGTTGTAAACAGAGTTTGCCCAATCAAAAGACGCCCATGCGTTGATAAGCCGCTTATTATTTTTTTCTAACATATGGTTTTTATTTCAATTGCCTACAAGATACTTATGCTTTGATAAAATATTTTCGTCGAATATTCCTTTAACAGAGCAATCCTAACATCGAGTTCAGCACAATATACAATTAATTTACTCAGCTTATAAAACTACAGACAAAAGCAAGTGTTGTTAGCTAAACAATTGAAATTCTCACCTTTTTCTTTTTAATCCTTATATTATTGAGTTCTGAAACCAATTGATTTGATAATTTGGATGGTACGGCTATAAAAGCACAATCTTGTTTTAACTCAATCACCCCTACCTGATCTTTTAAAAGTTTTCCACGTTTAAAAAACACGCCTGCGATATCTCCCTTAGAAATTTTATCTTTTCTACCACCGGATATAAACAAGGTTTTCCAGTACGGAGGTTTCCGTGTTTTGGAATTCGACATTTGCATTGTTTTAGCCTCTTTTATAAATTCTGGTGCAATTTCTTTTGTATGCCTAATAATATATGCCGTTCCTTTTGAATTGACCCTCGCTGTTCGTCCATTTCTATGAATAAATTCCGCTTCAACTTCAGGGATTTCAAAATGAATAATATATTTCATTTCAGGAATATCAATCCCACGAGCCGCAAGATCACTAGCAATTAGTATCTCAACCGATCCATTTCGCAACTTAATCAGCGCACGTTCTCTATCGCGCTGCTCCATACCTGCATGAAAACACGAATGGTCGAGTTGTTTTTTATCCAAGAAAGCACTTAAATCTACTATGGTATCCTTTCTATTACAGAACACTATAGCTGGGTCATTCCCAATTGCATCTAATAAAGTAATTAAAGTAGTATGCTTGTTCTTGGAAGGAGACAGAATTGTCTTTTGACTTAGTTTGGAATTCCTAGACGCTAAGAAATTTAAAGTCACTGCTCCATCCATTTTTATATAAGATGGAATCTCGATATCTTGAGTTGCAGAGGTTAAAATTCGTTTTGCAATATTTGGTAAATAATTTAATATTCTTCTCATTTCCCCTCCTGCCCCTACTTCAAATGAAATATCAAATTCGTCGATTATTAAGGTCTTAACACTCGCTGTTGTAAAGCGTTCTTGTCCAAAATGATCTGCTAGTCTTCCTGGCGTTCCAATTAATATGGCTGGTGTGTGTTTCAATTCTATTTTATCTTTAGCTATGGTTCTCCCTCCATAAATAGCATTTACTTTATATCCAGACCCCATGCTTCTAATAACCTGTTCTATTTGTATGGCCAATTCTCTTGACGGGACAACAATCAGCGCTTGTACTTCAGTTGAATCGGGATTTAGAAAGGATAGCATTGGCAATAAAAAGGCCAAGGTCTTTCCCGTGCCCGTTGGTGACAACAAGACCGTATTTTCTGTAGTTTCAATAACCGATAATGCTTCTTCTTGCATTGGGTTCAGTTGAAATATGTTTAACTTCTGCAATATCTCTTGTTGCTCTTTGATATTATTTGCCATGTTGAATCGGTTTTTGTTCGTGCAAATATAGGGTGTCTTTCCGACAGTCCGAATAATTTTTACTCAATGCTGTTCAATTTGTCTTTTTTATAAAAAACAGGGTTCCTCCCAGTACAAGTAATAAACAGACACATGTTTACG
This sequence comes from uncultured Flavobacteriaceae bacterium, assembly GCA_943789365.1. Classification (GTDB taxonomy): domain Bacteria; phylum Bacteroidota; class Bacteroidia; order Flavobacteriales; family Flavobacteriaceae; genus Flavicella. Next base: position 3,639,742 of record CALSTV010000001.1, read on the forward strand.
TTAAAAGCAACAGAACTCTAAATCGTTTTGATTTTTCTACAAGTACTTCTTTTTCTTAGCGATAGACCTCATACAAAAACAGAGCTCCCACATAATTAAATGCAGGAGCTCAAATTACATATAATCCCCCCGGACTATACATGCTTAGAGCAAAGTTATTTAAAACCAAAGTTACCACCATGGCTTTTTCCAAATATAAACTTGTACAGACATTCTTTAAGCCTTAAAAAAAACCTATAAGCCCCATACATCTTAGAAAAAACCACCTAAATATAGTGCAAGAAAAAAGCGGTAAAAGGAAATTTATATCTTTTTCACTTTTACAGCATTCATTCCTTTCATTCCTTTTTCTAATTCGAAGGAGACTTTGTCGTTTTCTTTTATTTCTTCCATCAACCCATTTACATGTACAAAGTATTTTTCTTGGGTGTCTAGGTCATTGATAAAACCAAAACCTTTTGAGTCGTTAAAGAACGCTACTTTTCCTGTATGTACGGGATCAACTTCTATTTCCTCCCTTTTAGGAATCCCTATCTCAATACTTTCTGCATCTACCTGTACTTTATTAGCAGGATCCGGTGGCGTATCTGTTAAATTACCAAACTCATCAACATAGGCAATCATGTTTTCCAAACCACCTCCTTTTGAGTTTGCTTTACGCTCCTCCTTTTTTTTCATTTTTAATTCACGCTTTTTTAAGCGTTTTTTTTCTTTTTCTTTTTTGTTAAAGGACTGTTCTGATCTAGCCATGGAATATACGCTGTTTGGTTTTATATATGAGATTACAAATATAAGCTATTAATACGGGACGTCAGGCCTATTCTATGAAATTCTTAGGGTCACGATTTATTCTCATCTGTTTTTATTAACGCTTCTAAGTCTAACGACATAATCTCATAATGAGATTCATGCGCCACTACTTTCCCCTTAAACACAACAATCACTTGCGGAGACTGGTGCTCCACATCAAACTGCTCAGCAATTGCTGCTGAAATAGGTCTGTAGTTTAACAAATCTAAAAAATAGAAATCCACTTGCCTATCAAGCGCTTTAAATTTTTCTTCAACTTCTTTTAAAACCACTTTACTCACTATACAACGCGTACTGTGTTTAAACAAGACACTCAATTTATGCTCCTCGTTTTTTATTGAATTCAATTGTTCTGAATTTTGTAAGATTTTCCAAGAAAAAGCAACCCTTTCAGGTTTGTCAGTTTTTTTAAATACTTTTTTCAATATTCCCATAATATATATCTTATTGTTTGTCAATGAGTCGCAAAAATAACAGTTCCTTTCGGTTTTACCCGAACCGTTCAAACAAAATCTTTATTTTCTGAAATTCTGTCTTGTCTCCTTAATTCACCAAGACATTTTGACCTAAATTATCACCTCTTAACAGACAGATTGTCAATTTCTTAACAAAAACGTCGTTGGAATATTATTTGCAATCAATAAGATGTATAAAAAATTGAGAACTTATGAACTTAAATAATTTCACCATAAAATCGCAGGAGGCAATTCAAAAAGGACAGCAGATTGCCCAAGAACTCGGACATCAACAAATTGAGAACAGCCATATATTCAAAGCTATTTTGGAAATTGATAAAAATGTAATTCCATTTATTTTAAAGAAGCTAGAAGTTTCAGTTGCTGTAGCCAATTCCATTTTAGATAGCATATTGGAAGGATTAACTAAGGTGACTGGAGGCGACATACATCTATCTAAAAACACAAATACCACTTTAATTTCTGCAACGAGCATTGCAAAAAAAATGGAGGACGAATATGTTTCATTAGAACACCTTCTACTCGCTATATTTAAAGCGAATGACGCGATATCTCAAATGCTAAAAGACCAAGGTGTTACAGAGAAAAATTTAAAAGCAGCAATTTCAGAAATAAGAAAAGGAGAATCGGTGCAATCGCCAAATGCTGAAGACACTTATAATGTATTGCAAAAATATGCTAAGAATCTCAACCAACTCGCTAGAGAAGGAAGACTCGACCCCGTAATTGGTAGAGACGAAGAAATCAGAAGAATTCTTCAAATTTTATCGAGACGTACAAAAAACAACCCTATGTTAGTTGGAGAACCTGGTGTTGGTAAAACGGCTATTGCTGAAGGCCTTGCACACAGGATTATCAAAGGAGACATCCCTGAAAATCTTCAAAACAAACAAGTATTTTCTTTAGATATGGGTGCATTAATCGCAGGCGCAAAATACAAAGGTGAATTTGAAGAGCGCTTAAAATCTGTCGTAAAAGAAGTTATTAAATCCGACGGCGAAATTGTATTGTTTATTGATGAAATTCACACTTTAGTAGGTGCTGGTGGTGGAGAAGGCGCTATGGATGCGGCAAATATTTTAAAGCCAGCTTTGGCACGAGGAGAACTGCGTGCTATTGGAGCTACTACGCTAGACGAGTACCAAAAGTATTTTGAAAAAGACAAGGCTTTAGAAAGACGTTTTCAAAAAGTTGTTGTCGATGAACCTGATACCGAAAGTGCTATTTCTATCCTTAGAGGAATCAAAGAGAAATATGAAACGCATCATAAGGTAAGGATTAAAGATGAAGCTGTCATTGCAGCCGTTACCCTATCACAACGCTATATATCAAGTAGATTTTTACCAGACAAGGCCATCGACCTTATGGATGAAGCAGCAGCAAAAATGCGTATGGAAATTAATTCTAAACCGGAAGAACTGGATGTTTTAGATAGAAAAATAATGCAAATAGAGATTGAATCGGAAGCTATTAAACGAGAAAATGACAAGATCAAACTTAAACAATTAAAAAAGGAACTTGCCAACACCAAGGAAGATAGAGATGCTATTTATAGTAAATGGAAAAATGAAAAAGAATTGGTTGATGCAGTTCAAAACTACAAAACAGACATTGAAAATTTTAAAAATGAAGCCGATATAGCTGAAAGAAACGGTGATTATGGCAAGGTGGCTGAACTTCGATATGGTAAAATAAAGGAAGCTAGCGAAGAACTAAATCGACTTCAGATAAAAATGGAGAACTCAGAGGAAACTGCGTTGATTCGCGAAGAAGTTACTTCAGAAGATATTGCAGAAGTGGTAGCCAAGTGGACAGGCATTCCTGTACAAAAAATGTTGCAAACCGATCGCGAAAAACTACTTGGACTTGAAGCTGAACTGCACAAACGTGTTGTAGGGCAAGAAGCTGCAATTAAGGCAGTATCTGATGCTGTTAGGCGATCACGCGCAGGTCTTCAAGACGAAAAGAAACCTATAGGATCGTTTATGTTTCTAGGGACTACAGGAGTTGGAAAAACAGAGCTTGCAAAAGCCTTGGCAGCTTATTTGTTTAATGATGAAAACAGTACTACACGCTTAGACATGAGTGAATTTCAGGAAAAACATTCAGTTAGTAGACTTATTGGTGCGCCTCCCGGATATGTAGGTTATGATGAAGGAGGACAGTTAACGGAAGCGGTGCGAAGAAAACCCTATTCTGTAGTTTTATTAGATGAGATAGAAAAAGCGCATCCCGATACTTTTAATATTTTATTACAAGTTCTCGATGAAGGTAGACTTACAGATAACAAAGGACGTATTGCCGATTTTAAGAATTCCATCATCATCATGACGTCTAATTTAGGTGCCGAGGCTATTCAGGAACGTTTTGAAGCGGCTAAAGATGAACAACGGGAAAGAACTGCAGAAAAGGCAAAAGTTGATGTCATGACCATCTTAAAGAATCATATTCGCCCCGAATTCTTAAATAGAATCGATGACATTCTTATGTTCACACCTTTAAACAAGACCGAAATAAAAGAAATTGTAGCTATACAATTAAATCAATTGGTTCAAATGCTTTCCAAAAAAGACATTGGACTATCAGCTACAGAAGAAGCGATTCAAACACTCTCTGATAAAGGTTTTGATCCACAATTTGGAGCTAGACCTGTTAAAAGAGTCATACAGAATGAAGTTTTAAATGCCTTGTCAAAAGAACTATTAGCAGGAAATATACAGCCAGAACAAAAGGTACTATTGGATGCCTTTGATGGTAAATTTGTTTTTAGAAACAATTCTTAACTTCAATGGCTTGTTTTGCAATCCTGATAAAACATCAGGATTGCAAAATAGTATACAAGTATTCCTCCTACTTCTTATGGATTTGTCTATTTTTATAACATGAGTTATTTAGAAGGATTTCTATTAGGATTGGGAACTGTTGTGTTTATTGGCCCTGTATTTTTTGTAGTGCTAAACAACACTTTAAAACACGGAAAACTTGCAGGGTTCTTCGTCTCTATTGGAATAGTATCAAGCGACATTGTTTATATAGCGCTCTATAAGCTAGCCTTATTCAAATTTATTGAACCTTATATTGATGATACATACGCCTATCTTGTTTTTATAGCAATCTTAGTGACTCTAGGTTTCTCAAATTTAGTAAAACCTGTTACCATTACACCCACAATACGAACTTTTGAAAATCATTTTTTAGTCCAAATTAGCAAAGGGTTTAGCATCAATTTTTTCAATCCTTTCGTTGCCTTGTTTTGGGTAGGTGTTTTTAAGTACTCAAGTCTTAAGTTTACGAACGCAGAACAATTCAATTTTCTATGCGCTTCTTTACTGGGGATATTTTTAATAGACATGTTAAGAATTTTGTTTTCTAGTATCATTAAAACCTACCTCACTCCTAAAATACTGAGAACAACACATCAAATAATAGGTGTTCTTTTTCTAATAACAGCAAGTATCTTGGTTTTTAAAATGGTAAATTATTAAGTGTTTTCTTAGCATAATTTTCTTTATATTTACACAACAACCTGAAAATCAACGATATGGAATTCAATTTTTTAATTATTGCCCTAGCGGCATTGGTCCCTTTAGTCATAGGGTTTATTTGGTACAATCCTAAGGTTTTTGGAGCCCTATGGATGAAGGAATGTAATTTCACTTTAGAAACCATGACCCCACCCAATCCGGTGATTTATCTGTACTGCTATCTACTTAGTTTTTTATTGGCGTTTATTTTAAGTCCTTTTGTAATCCATCAATTCGGGTTTTTCTCAATTTTAATGAATGAACCTGGTTTGCAAGACAGCAGTTCAGCAATTGCCATGTATGCTGCTGATTTTATGGAGAGATTTGGAAACAATTTTAGAACCTTTAAACATGGTGCACTTCATGGAACCATGGTTGGTCTTTTCATTGTACTGCCCGTTTTTGCAACGAATGCCATGTTTGAGAAACGCACTACAAAATACGTGCTCATAAATTCTGGGTATTGGATTGTGAGTATTGCTTTAATGGGAGGTATTATTTGCCAATTTGCGTAAATAGTATACCCCTCTAAACACAAAACAGGATTGTATTTTATACAATCCTGTTTTGTGTTTCAATCGTTACCTGCACATGTTAACTTTGCAGTTTTACTTCGCTTTTTTCATAAAATACAGACCGATAAGTATCAATGGTATACTCAACAACTGCCCAGTATTCAAACTCCAATCACCTCGTTCTTCTATCTGCGCTTCTTTTAAGAATTCAATCAAAAAACGAACCGACCACAAACTTGCAAAAAAGAACCCGAAAAGATATCCCAATTGTTCTTTTTTCTCAGTTTTCCAATACATTCGCCACAAAATTAAAAACACGATTAGATACCCAAATGCTTCGTATAATTGTGTTGGATGCCTAGGAAAGTCTTCTCCTAGTTTTGCGAAAATAATTCCATAATCTGTTCCTGTGGCTTTCCCAATTATTTCAGAGTTCATCAAATTTCCTATTCTGATAAAAAAACCAGCCAAGGCAACTACAATACCAACCCTATCCAGTATAAACAGAAAAGGTTTGCCTAAAATATTTTTGCTATAAAAGTACAAGGCAGTGATAATACCTACCGCAGCACCGTGGGAAGCAAGCCCTGCAAATCCGGTGAATTTAAATGTTGGCGAAAACTTAAAAGGCAATAAAATTTCGGCCTTATGGTCTTGAAAATAAGCCCAATCATAAAAAAAAACATGTCCCAACCTAGCGCCTAAAATCGTAGCTAAGACTGTATACACGAATAACTTATCTAATTTTTCTAAATCAATGCCATCTTCAATATAAATCTTTTTCATTAAGGTGAGTCCCAAACCAAAGGCGAGAACAAACATCAAACTGTAATAGCGAATGGTAAAAAAACCTAAATCTATCCCTAATGAAGGGTCCCAAGTAATGGCTAGTGTATGCATATATTTTTCAATTTAATTTTAAGGTACTGGATCGTATCCACTTCCTCCCCAAGGATGGCAGCTAAAAATACGTTTTAGTGATAGCTTCCCTCCTTTTAGTATTCCATGTTTTTTTAACGCTTCTAAGGTGTATTCTGAACACGTTGGACTGTATCTACAGCTCGCAGGCGTATACGGAGAAATCGCCACTTGATACAGACGTACAAGAAACACAAAAGGAAAAATTACTATTTTTTTTAGAACCTTCAATTTATTGTATACGTTGTTCCTTCTTTTCCATCTTTTAGTTGAATCTCTAAGGCCAGCAACTCATCTCTAATTTGATCCGAAAGCGCCCAGTTTTTATTTTCACGAGCTTCTTTTCTAAGCTGTATCAACAATGCAATGGTTCCATTCAATTTATCAGAATTGTCATTTACAGATTCATCTAATAATCCTAACACATCAAACACAAAAGCATTCACCATTTCCGTAAACAAAACTAAGTCAGATGCTGAAATCGTCTCATTTCCATCGTTTATGAGATTGATATGTTTCACGGCTTCAAACAAATGTGCAATAAGCACAGGTGTATTAAAATCGTCATTCATAGCATCGTGACAAGACTTTATCCAAGATTCCAAATCGATTGAAGTTTGCTTACTTGTTTTTAATGAACTAAGTAAAGCAACTCCTTGCATTAATTTGTTATAGCCCTTTTCGGAAGCCTCTAAGGCTGCATTTGAAAAATCTAGATTGCTTCTATAATGGGCTTGTAGCATAAAGAAACGCGTTACACTTGGTGAAAACGGTTTATTCAATATCGTGTTCTCTCCAGAAAATATCTCTCCAGGAAGAATATTGTTCCCAGTAGATTTAGCCATTTTCTGCCCATTTAAAGTTAACATATTGGCATGCATCCAATAATTAACAGGCGCTTTCCCATTAGCACAATTTGACTGCGCAATTTCACATTCGTGATGTGGGAATTTTAAATCCATTCCGCCGCCATGAATATCAAAATTCTCGCCTAAATATTTCGTGCTCATAGCCGTACACTCCAAATGCCACCCTGGAAAACCATCGCTCCAAGGAGAAGGCCAACGCATGATGTGTTCTGGACTGGCTTTTTTCCACAATGCGAAATCTTGGGGATTCTTCTTTTCTGATTGTCCGTCTAAAACTCTTGTGTTGTGAATCGAGTCTTCTATATTTCTACCAGACAACACTCCATAATTCTCGGATTCATTATACTTAAGTACATCAAAATAAACAGAACCATTTACCACATAAGCAAAACCTTTGTCTAGTATATCTTTGATAATTTCGAGTTGCTCTACTATATGTCCAGTAGCTGTTGGTTCAATACTAGGAGGCAAGTTGTTAAATTTCTTCAAGATTTCATGAAAATCTACCGTATAGCGTTGCACCACCTCCATAGGTTCTATTTCCTCTAGCCGTGCTTTCTTAGCAATTCGATCCTCTCCTACATCCGCATCGTTTTCTAAATGTCCAGCATCAGTTATATTTCTCACATAACGTACTTTATACCCTAAGTATTTCAAATAGCGAAATACCATGTCAAAGGACATAAAGGTTCTTACATTCCCCAAATGCACATTGCTATATACGGTTGGTCCACATACGTACATACCAACTTTACCTTCGTGAATAGGTGTAAAAAGCTCTTTTTCCTTGCTTAGTGAGTTGTATATTTTAAGTGGGGTTTTCTTGTATAAATCCATTTTTTAGATAAGTCTTAAAGCCTGTAAAGATAAAACTTTTACTTCACTACGGAAGTGATACCGTACCGATTGTCAAAAGATTTTTTGAAGCGATGAATTTTCTAGCCTCCATCCAACAAATTGCATTCATTTCAATACCTCAAAATTAACATTTCAATAGGTTAGCATAAATAAAAAACCTGTGTTGTAGTTTGTCTACAACACAGGTTTTTTACATTATTATTGCTATAATTAATTAATAATCTCTAAAAATAGCGTGCATCATTCGTTTTTTATCATTGATACTTTCTTCCAAAGAAATCATTGTTTCAGTTCTGTTGACTCCTGGAATATCATCTATTCTAAATATAATATTTTTAGCATCTTCGGTGTCGCGCGCTCTAATTTTACAGAATATATTGAATTTTCCTGCGGTTACATACGCCACGGTCACGTTTGAAATAGAACGTAAACTTTCAATTACATCTTTGGTCATCGAGGTGCGTTCTAAATAAATACCAATATGAGCAATAAATGCATAGCCCATTTTTTCGTAATTCAATGTCAGTGTAGAACCCTTGATAATACCTTCTTCCTCCATCTTTTTTACACGAACATGAATAGTTCCTGCCGATACTAATAATTTTTTTGCAATATCCGTAAAGGGAGTTCTTGCATTTTCAATTAACATATCTAAAATCTGATGATCTACCTCATCCAAATTGTATTTTTTCATAATCGTTATTTTATTATAAACAGATATTCGGCAAAAATAATAAAATATTTTCACTAAAAGAACAAATACGTTACGAAATCTATAATTTTATTTCTTTTGTAATTTACTTTTCTTTAAATCATACTCTTTGTGCCCTGTAAAATCAATTAAATCTCCTCTATCAACCTCTTCTTCAACAAAAACAAGCTTGTTTTCCTGAACAACATAATCGTACTGAAAAGCCACGTCTTCCACAACACCATTACTAGTCAATACATTTCTATAAATGATATCATAACATTTCTTATCATTATTAGGGATTTCAAAATACGGTGTGTAAGCAGTGTAATCATTTGAAGTTGCTATAAAGCGCAAGCCTTCCAACAATGCATAAAAATTAAATTTCCGAACCTGATCCCGATCATAATCTTCTGGATAATGCCCTGCTTCAATCAATATGGTATTGTGCCCCATTTTTTGAAAGTTATCACCAGTCGCAGTAGGATAAAACTCATCTGTATACCTTCCAATATGACCTGGGATAATTTTCGAGAGTAAGGCATTCATGGCAACAATCACGCTCATAGTTTCTTTTCTTCCTGAAGTAAGCGTTCGTTCTAGGTCTTCTGAAGGCGCTAAAAACGATATGGAAGCTGGGTTTTTCGTCCCTTCAACATTAAAAATCGTACGCTGATCATGTAAATTAAAACAAAACTGCGGATTGAAAGCATCTAAAACACTTCGCAACAACTTACTTTCCTTCGCTTTTAAATCGACCGCATCTCTATTCAAATCTACAGCATTGGCATTTACTCTTGTAAACGCCTCTGACCCATCAGGGTTCAACATTGGCACAAACAACAACGTACACTCATTTAAAATGGTTTCTTGTGCCAACTTCAGTACGCCTGGATCTTCCAAAAGCTTAAACAAATCAAAAACTGCTTTGGTCCCTGTACTTTCATTTCCATGCATTTGAGACCAAAGCAATACTTTTTTCTTTCCACCTCCAATAGCCACGGAATATATTGGCGTCCCTTTTTCTGATTCACCTATTGTTTTAACTTGAAACTTATCCCGATCCAATCCCTGCAATAAGGGTTCTATATTTTCAAAGACAATTCGTCTACCGCTTAATCTTTTTTCGAAATGGGCCGTGTACCAATTTTCGAGAACTTTAATATCTATCATTTTCATGCTGCAAATGTAAATAATCTATTGTTTACAATTGTAACCGTTTTAAAAAGAACATACTGTTTTCATTTGTAAACATCTTAGAGCGTCTTTTACACATTAGAACGTCACAGATACACCGCCAACAATCTTTAATCTTGCAAACTCACACAAGTAACATTTTAAAACCTGTATACCAGAACTTTAAATGCTTTTACTTAAACCTATTATCTCACCATGAAACATGGCTTCTACACCCTATTTGCTATTTTAACAACAATCAATTACATTTGTAAACAATCAAATCGTATACAATGTTAAACAACCAGAACTTTATCGACAGGCTTAAAAAAGTACTCGATTTTTATTCTATTTCTGCCGCAAATTTTGCAGAAACAATTGATGTTCCGCGCTCAAGTATTTCTCACATCTTATCAGGGCGCAACAAACCGAGCCTTGAATTTGTGCTAAAAATAATTGAAACCTATCAAGATATTGACCTCTATTGGTTATTGAAAGGCATAGGCAGTTTTCCCAAAAGCAACGCCCCTACTCCAACATCCGCATTGACCACCTTAGAAACTTCAAAGCAAAATTTGGCAAAAAAAAGTTTCGCAACTCAACAAGAACCTGAAAAACAACAACCTTCAACACATTTAAAAAACTCAACCCAAAGAAAAAAAATTCAAAAGGTGCTCTTCTTCTACACAGATGGTACTTTTGATGAATATGAAAATAGTGAATTTTAAGTTTTGCGACTACCTACACTGTAATGACTGTAGAGCGAGGAATTATGTACGAGAAGTGAGAAATTATGAATTATGAGTGAAGCGTTCTGAGCGCCGATTTATTGACGAGAAGCGATAAGCTTACGTGTATACTTCACGCATGTTGTCGTATACTGCCATATACTGTCACTGAAGCTTTTTTTAATTACCGAAACAGAAAATGACAGACAATAGTACAAGCACCCTGCAACAAGTTTAGAAACCTATCCAAAAACAGAGGGATATGAGCACAATGACACCCCGTGGGTCTTGATTGGTTTTACCGTTTACATTCCAAATTCAAAACCTATAGATTTAACTTAGTTCTATAAGCTTTTCAAGTGCTGCATTCACTATAGAAATCAATTCCTTTTTATTAGAATTACGCTGCTTATCTTGCTCTTTTGCCATGCTTCGAAGCAACCTTATTCCCTCTAGATGGAAGTTATATTTTCGGTACTGTATTCCTTTTTGCACAATATCTGCCGTAAGGTTCTTATACGCTTCCACATTGTTCGATTTTGAAACCCAATCAAAACCACCTTTATATACTTTTTTTACAGCTTCGTCATTCGACAAGAACATACCTTGAACTATATAATTTGAAACAAATGCAAGTTCAGAATCTTTCCTTTCTTTTATATACATTATACTCAACGGATACGCAATCGTTCTTTTCACATTATCTGGTAAAGACTCAGCCTTTGCCAAGGCTAATTCGTTATCGAGGTAATACAACCCTTCTAATGCAGCTCCTTTTACTGCATTTGATGTTTCATCGAACGATTTTTCGAAAAACGCTTGATAATCAAAATAAACCAACCTCCCCAAGACTTTAATTGCCGCAGCTTTCACTAAAGTATTTTCTTCGGTATACGCCATCTTTTCAATTTTAGCTATGACCTTCCTTTTGGAATGTTTATAACTCAAATCTATTTTATCTAGCGCCAATACTTGTACTTCATAAAAAGGATCGTCAAAAGCATTAACCACCAATTCAAAAATACCTTTGTCTTCTTGATGCTTCACCAGCTCTTCTAAAGCCAATTTACGATCGACAAAATGCGGTGCATTTTTAAACTGAAACTCATACGTCTTCAACGTTTTATTTTCATTAAACTCACCAAGTACATGATGGTTGGCGTTTACATGAATCCAATCGGGGTATTTTTCATAAGACAGTGTAAATGACTTTTCCTTAGCGTCTACAAAAATATTCTTTTTCACCTTACTTCCGCGCTCATAGACTTCAATTTCTAAAGGAAAATAAAACACTTCCGCCATTTGCCTTAATGTTACTGTTACCGTTTTATCGAGTACATTGTAGTCATGAGAAACGCGCACAACTGGATGCCCAGCACCATAAAACCACTGGTCAAAAAACCATTTCAAATCCTTTCCAGAAACACTTTCAAAGACCATCCTCAATTGAGCAACCTCCGCCGTACCGTACATGTTTTCTTTAAGATACTTATGAATTCCCTCAAAAAACGCCTCATCACCTATGTACTTTCTAAGCATATGCAAGATCATCCCGCCTTTATTATAACTCACAGCATCAAACAATTCCTCTTTGTTCTCATAATCATACCGCACCAGATGCTTACTCGCATTAGTCCCATCCATATAACCTGCCACAGATGCTATTCTATGCGCTTCAGCTTTTTCAATACCATAAGCGTGTTCATACCATAAATACTCACCATAATTGGCAAAGGCTTCATTCAGGCTTATGTTCGCCCAATTTTCTGCCGTCACTAAATCTCCAAACCAGTGATGAAAAAGCTCATGAGCAATTACCGGTTCCCAGGAGTTTCCATCTACCAAATCACCTTTCGATTGATAAGCACGCTCTCCATGCGCTACTGCTGTTGTGTTTTCCATAGCACCACTTACAAAATCGCGCAATACCATCTGACTGTACTTATCCCAAACAAAATCTATTCCTGTTAATTCAGAATAGAAATCCATCATAGCGGGTGTTTTCCCAAAAATATCTTTTGCTAATGTTTCATATTCTTTCTCTACGTAATAATCAACAGTCTTTCCCCTCCATGAATCCTGAACAACTGAAAACTCACCAATCCCCATAAAAAACAAATAAGGTGCATGTTTTTGACGCATTTCCCAATAGTCAGTTCTATCACCATTTTCGTGTTCTCTTTTAGAAACCAGCAATCCATTTGACAAGGTCACATATTTTCCAGGTACACGAATCGCCAATTCTTGAGAAGTCTTTTGACTTGGACTATCTATGGTTGGAAACCAGCAGCTGCTCGCCTCTGTTTCTCCCTGCGTCCAAATTTGAGTAGGCTTGTTAGCATTCAGCCCTTTTGGATTGATAAAATACAATCCCTTTGCACTAGTTATTGCAGCACTTCCTTTTTGTTTGACTTCTTTAGGTCTTGCCGTATATTCAATAAATATTGTCAATGAATCATTTTTATGATATGTTTTCCCTAAATCAATTTGAAGTTTCTGACCGTTATAAGCAAAATCGAGCACCTTTTCTTCCAAAAGCACTTTATCGATTAACATCCCTTTCGCATCTAAAAACAATTTATTTGTACTATAAAAAAAAGGGCGTACCGACACCCATGCTTTCCCAAACATCAATTCATTAGGAATATCAAAACTCACCTCTAACTTTGTATGAAGCAATTCAAATTGCTTCTCATAACCAGAGGCATTCTCAAATTTTACTTGTTTTGGAGTCGTCTGTGCATATGACATCAATACACTCAGCACAAGTACCGAAAAAGAGTAACGTTTTAATTTCTTCATAAATTTTATTTTGAAAACAAAAATAAAGAATAGTTCTGATACGCTATTACAATAAATTCTTAAAAAAGGTAAAAGCAATTGACAAACACCCTTCGAAGCAGCAAAAAAAAATCAACTACCTGTCGTATTTTACAGGCGTCATTTGCTTCTCGGCTCTTTCTTTAGCATAGTCATAACCTTGTTGCCACCAAAGTTTCATTTTCTTCTTGTCAAAAATTAGCGAATCCATCGTAAGTATGTTTGGCGTATAGTACAAGTTTAGTTTTACATCTTTGTTTTTAGCAGCGAGTTTACCAATGGTAACATTGTGTTTTTCAACGCTCCCCATAACAAATTCAAACAAATGAGAAATGAGCGAGAACGGGTTTTTAACAGGCAATGAGTTGTAATGTTTTACTTCTGTATCTAAGATAATAACATCAACTTCTTTAGCCCCTCTATTTATAGCTTCTCGAATTGGCACCAAACTCCCAAAGCCTCCATCTGCATATTGACAACCTCTGTATTCAAACAAACTCATAAAAGGAATATAATTACAAGAAGCCCAAATCCAATTGCAAAACATATCATAGTCATAATCGTGAATGGACTTGTATTCTATCTCCCCTTCCGAAAGATTAGAAACTGTAACTACCACTTCTTTTGCTGATCTTTTAAGCGCTTCAAATGCAGATTTATCAAAGTTTGCACGTATCAATTTTTTTAAATTTTTACTCTCGCCAAAGGTTTTTCTTCTCCGTATAAGATTCCACAATACGTTTAAATGATTTATGGTTACCACTTTCTCTCCATGAACCTTCTTAATAAAAAACGGATTGTTATTAAATATACTGCGCTGATTTACATTGGTGTATATTTTTTTTAATTGCTCTGTTTTCCCTAAAGCCAATTGTGAGATCAACAAACTCCCTGTAGAAGTACCTATAAAAATATCGTATTTTTTTCGCTGTTCATTGATTAAATACTCCGCAACACCACCGGCAAAAGCCCCTTTGCTCCCTCCTCCAGATATCACTAATGCTTTCATAAAACTTCTTTTTATTTTCGTTACTTTTGATAAATGTAACCAAAAAAAGACAATGAAAAGACACAAAACTAATTTTAACGCCTCTTTTACACTAATCGTTGTTCTATTTTCTCTTGCGGTTACAAATTGCAAACAAAAAGATATTGAAAACAGCTTAAATTTAAACTGTAACAATCGTGCAATCAGCACAAACACAACGGCAATAAAAGACATTAAAAACACTTTCCAACTTGAGATCCCGGCTTCCTGGAGAAGACAACTTTATGTTGACCAATACGCTTCCAAACTACATTGCGCAGATACCGTTAAAGAATTAAACGATACATACATCTTCAATCTTTCATGGCAAGAAGGAGAGCTTACGCTGGACTCTTTATTTACACATGGGCTAAAATTAAATGCCTTACAAAGAAATGAGAGTAAAATCATTAGTACGAAATCATTTACAACAAGAAATAAACCTTCATATAGCATTTATAGCAAATATAATAGCAATGGAGTTTTAACACATGATATGCAATTATACATAACAAATAAAGACAACAGTTTTTATAGATTATCTGTACTTATCTTTGGTTATGAACAGATTGAAGAAAGACTTTGTGAAGCACTGAATATTTTTAAAACCTGCAAGTTACTTAAATAAAGGAGTCATATGTATAACAACACGGTTTCAAACACAGAAAAGATAAAATGGATTCAAATCTTCGCTATTCTTGGATTGTTATCCGCTTCTGCGTATGCACCCTTGGTTTGGCTGAACACAAAGAACTTTCCAACCATACCTCTTATGGAAGGAATTTATACCCCTACAGAGCCGTTAGATATAATTATTTCAGGTGTATTTATGAGCGCCCTCGTCCTTTTGATTTTTTACCAAAAAAGACTACTCGCGTTATTTGCAACTGGCATGTACATCTATCTCTGTTTTGTTGACCAAAACAGATTGCAACCCTATTTTTACCAAAGTATTTTAACGCTTCTTTTTATAAATATTTTCTCTAAGAAAACTTCTTCAAAAACGATATTGCAAGCGGTTTCACTTTTGTTCTTCGCTACTTACTT
Organism: uncultured Flavobacteriaceae bacterium; assembly: GCA_943789365.1. Classification (GTDB taxonomy): domain Bacteria; phylum Bacteroidota; class Bacteroidia; order Flavobacteriales; family Flavobacteriaceae; genus Flavicella. The sequence goes on from CALSTV010000001.1 coordinate 3,655,201, forward strand.
TTGGAGCGGAGTACATAAAATCAATGGTATATTTTACATTCAGTGGCTTCATGCGTTGGAAAAACATTTTTCATTTATACCACTCATTCTTCTCAAGGCTTTCACCTATCTTGTTCCTTGGATGGAATTATTGATGGGGATTTTCTTGTTTTTCAAATTCACAAGGAGATTTGCTGTAATTTCCATCATCACCATGCACAGCACAATTATCGGGGTATTGTTTTATTTAGGCTATGGCTACAACGTAATTCCTTGGAACATTCAAAACATACTCAGCGTTTGGATATTGTTTTGGTCTGTTGAACGTACAAGTTTTCAGAATTACAAAATCACCTTTAAAAAAGGACTGGTAGTTTTGTTCACTATACTACTCCCCTTTAGTAATCTTTTTGGAGGCTGGGATCATTTATTATCCTTTAGCTTTTTCACTTCAAAACTCAACTATTATTATATTCAGATTAACGACAAAGATCTAGAAAAAAACCTCCCTAGACATATACAAGGATACCTACGAACACACAACGACACTAAAATTCTCTATGCTAATGAATGGGCAGGTGATGTAAACAAGGTATTATTCTACCCACAAGACAGGTGTATCCATTATCTAGATGGCTATATCCGATCTTTTTCTGAAACACCAAACAAAGAAGAGCTAACTTCTTTAGTGATTTACAACAAATAAAAATTACTTTGATTTCCGAGATACTGATTTGTCTGAAACCTTTTTAAGCTCTGTGCCTTCAACACGAACGCGCCCTGAATTAACTAGCGCCTCTAGATTAATTGGGTTCGCAACCGTTTTTTCATCCTTACGTTTTTTAGCGACAATAGCACCTACCGAAAATTTTGTGTTTTTTAAACTCATCAATTACAAAGATACTCATTATCCCTAAAGCCTATTCTAAGAAAATCAGTACTTTTGAAAACAAACATCAATACAATTCGTATGAAACAATTGCTCTTTTTTATTCTTATCTCTTACTCCATTGCATGCCCTGGACAAATTGACGAAGCAAAATCTATTATAAAAGAGCTAACAGCTTCCAAAATGCATGGAAGAGGTTATGTAAAAAAAGGCGATAAAATTGCTGCGAAGTACATAAAAAAGCAATTTGAAGCTATAGGGTTACAGCGGTTTGAAAAATCCTATTATCAAAAATTCAGCTTCCCAATCAACACACAACCAGGGGCTTTAGAGCTTCGCATCAACAACGCGCTGCTTATTCCTGGTGTAGATTACCTCATTGACCCAAGCAGCCCGAGTATTAAAGGTACTTACAACACTACTATCTTAACCCCTAAAGACCTTCTAAACTCTGAATTATTCTTTAGCAAGCTAAATAACTCAGCAGGTAAAATACTACTTGTCAATTGCTACAATATGAAGCATTTGTCGAAACAAGAAACAACCTCTATTAGAGAGATTATCAGGTATCTTAAGTACAGTCCAGAACATCCAGCGCTGGCCACTATTGTTTTTAATAGTGAAAAATTAACTTGGTCAGGGAGTACAACTCAAAGTCAAAAAGCCTCTTTTACGGTTTCAAAGCAGTTTGACCTTGAGAAAATAGAAACAATTAGCGTTCGGTCGAAAAGTGATTTTGAAAAGAAATACACTTCACAGAATTGTATTGGTTTTATTCCAGGAATTTCGAATGATTCGATTGTAGTGGTTTCAGCACACTATGACCACCTTGGCAGAATGGGTTCAAAAACTTATTTTCCAGGGGCCAATGACAATGCGAGTGGAATTGCTATGTTACTTCAAACCGCCAAGTATTTCGCAAGACCTGAAAACAAACCCAAACACATGTTAGTTTTTATGGCTTTTGGAGCTGAGGAAATAGGCCTTTTAGGTTCAAAATACTTTACCGAAAACCCTCTTTTCCCGTTGGTTAAAATTAAATTTTTAATAAATCTGGATCTCGCAGGGACGGGCGACAAAGGAATCCAAGTTGTAAATGGAAGTATTTTTAAACCACAATTCGAAAGGTTAAAAGAAATCAACAAACAACATAAATTACTACCAGAAGTCAAAACAAGAGGAAGTGCCTGCAACAGCGACCATTGCTATTTTTACGAGAAAAACATTCCTTGTTTCTTTATATACACATTGGGAGGCACAAGGGCATACCACGACATTTATGACCAATACAAAACACTCCCTTTAACAGAATTCACTAACTACAACAAACTCATAAGACTGTTTATTAAACAATTGTAAACTTAAAAAAATAATAAGTCAAATATTTTCTGTATCTTTAGTAGCAATGATTTTCAAACTGCACTAAAACACATAACTTATGAGCACATCAAAAATTATTATTGATCAAGCATTGAAAGTTTATTTTGGAATTGTAGTCTATTTCTTTTTAATGAAGTTTGTCGGCCTCGAAAACTTCACAGAACTAAGAGCCCTCAATTTTATATTTGTTATCTGGGGTGTTAATGCTGCAATCAAAAAGAACATTTTAGTAAATTCGGATACTATGTATTTATCAAACCTTTCCATAGGTTTTTCTACTGCATTTTTCGCTGTCCTCGGAATAGCAATGTCCTTAATTTTTTACATTACTTTCATCAATTACGACCTAATCCATGTCATGGAAAACAGCAGTGTTTGGGGAAATAACCTAAGTCTTGGAATGGTAGTATTCGCCATCCTAATAGAAGGAATGGCTTCTTCTGTTATCTGTTCTTTTTTAGTGATGCAGTACTGGAAAAAACACAAAATTCAACAAATTGCTTAAACGGCAGAAAAAAAGAGGTTCTTGTTAAGAACCTCTTTTTTTTATCTTTTATACTTACACTAATGCGGTAGTTTACTTCTAACAACACCGTATGCAAAAGCGCCAACTACAGCGCTTGCAACTACCACGATAAACACAGGCATTTCTGCACCAATTAGAGTATACATGGGTCCCGGACATGCACCTGTTAAAGCCCACCCCAATCCAAATACAATTCCTCCAAAAAGATAACGATACACACCCTTTTCTGAAATTTTTTCTTTGATACTAACTCCTTCTAATGTTTGAAACCGAAAGCGCTTCATTAAAAAAGTCATAACAACACCAATTCCAACAGCAGAGCCAATAACTCCATACATATGAAAAGACTGGAAACGAAACATTTCTTGGATTCTATACCAGGATATCACTTCCGATTTGGTCATAGTTACACCAAACAAGACACCTATTAATAGATATTTAATAAATTTCATAGCTTAAAAAATTAATGGAAAAATTAAAAAAGTCATCAGTAACCCCCCAATAAAAAAACCAATAACAGCAATTAAGGAAGGTATCTGTAAATTCGACAAACCACTTATAGCATGACCAGAAGTACAACCGCCTGCCCAACGGGTCCCAAAACCTACCAAGAAACCACCAATTACCATTATCAATGCACCTTTTATAGTTGCTAAACTTTCCCAACTAAAAATAGATAAAGGAGCCAATTCACCATCAAATTGAATACCTAAATTCAACAAATCTGATTTCGTTTCGGATGCTAACTTAAGAGGAATTCCACTGTCCAAAATGGTCACAGAAATATAACCTCCAATAATTCCCCCCGTCACAAAAACCAAATTCCAAATTTCAGTTTTCCAATCCACATTGAAATAGGAAAATTTCTTTCCTGCGCCGCCTATAGAACACAAAGTCTCCAAGGTCGATGAAACGCCAAAACGCTCTCCAAACCAAAGTAAAAAAAACATGACTAGAGCAATCATAGGACCAGAAACATACCAAGCCCAAGGTTGACTAACAAACTCAATCAAAACATTCATAAATTAGATTTTACAGTACTACACAGTTGTATAGACAACAAAACTAATCATTTCTTGTTTAAGAGCACAATAAGTAACGAATTGTTAAATAACTTTTAGAAGTTCTATATCTGAAAGACTGTAGTGGTTAAATTTTCCAACTTTTTTTGATCTCAAAATACCATTGTCTTTCATTTTTATCAAATGATGCGACAACATAGATTGTTCAATTTCTGGAACTAGTGTTTTCTTCAAAGCGGAAACAGTAAGTGACTTCTTTACTCCTAGCGACTTAATAATTTGTAGACGTACAGGATGTGCTATCGTCCTAAGCGTTTTCGCCCGTTTTACTAAGTCAGATTCTGAGCTATTTATTGGGGTAGTATTCATAAAAAAATAAAAGTTTAGATACAAATATAGGAACATATGTTGTTTTATTCAAATATTATTGTATATTTGTATCAAACAAACTGATTGTCAGAATGTTTATACCCCTTTTAATGAAAAAGAAAAATGATAATGCGCTACCAGGTGACAATTACCCCTTAGACCTAAGGTATCATTACAACAACAAAAAGGCTGTCCAAACGGACAGCCTTTTTTACTTCTAGTTCTTTTACGTGTATTAGAAAGATTCTTTATCTCTTTTCTTAAAAGGACGAACAATGAGTCGAGTTTCCCTATCGAATCGAATGTAGTTATACACCCAATTAAAAAACACCACTACCTTATTACGTACTCCAATCAACGAAAACAGGTGCACAAACATCCATACGATCCAAGCGAACACCCCTTGAAACTTCCAATTTGGCAGGTCTACCACTGCTTTATTTCTACCAATAGTAGCCATAGACCCTTTATCATTGTACTTAAAAGCAATTAATTCTTTTCCTTTTCTTTCTCTAACCAAGTTTTTCGCTAACAATGTTCCTTGTTGAATCGCTGGTTGCGCCATCATAGCGTGTCCTCTAGGATACACTTCAGAGGCCATACTCGCAACATCACCAATGGCATAGACTGAATCATAACCTTCTACTCTATTAAACGCGTCTACTTTAATTCTTTTGGCACGTTCAACAATACAGGTACTCTTTAGTCCTTTCATGGCAGTCCCTTCAACTCCAGCCGCCCAAATAACAATCTCTGTATTTAATTCTAAATCCGTATTTGTTTTTACTTTTTTACCGTCATAGTCAGTTACAATCACCTCTTTCCAAATATTAACCCCCAGTCCAGCTAAAAAATCTTCTGCTTTTTTAGAAGATTGAGCACTCATCGCATCTAACAAGTTAGAAGATCCTTCGATGATATTTATTTCCATCTGCCGAATATCTAAATCAGGATAATCTTTTTGGAAAATATCCTTTTTCATTTCGGCTAAAGCGCCAGCAAGTTCAACTCCTGTTGGTCCACCACCTACGATAACAAAATTCATCAAAGCATTTCTTGTAGACAAGTCTTTAGTCAACAAAGCTTCCTCTAAATTTTCTAGAATCAAACTTCTTATATTCAAAGATTGCGGTATGGTCTTCATCGCCATACTATGCTTTTCTATATTTTTATTTCCAAAGTAATTTGTTTTTGAACCTGTTGCCAACACCAATATATCGTATTCTAATTCTCCAATAGTGGTAACAATTTTTTTATGTGCATCATCTACAGATAACACCTCCGTCATTCGGTAATAATAATTGTCAACATCATTCAAAGTTTTACGCAGTGGAAAAGCAATAGACCCTGGTTCTAAACCACCCGTTGCAACTTGGTACAAAAGTGGTTGAAACGTGTGGTAATTATGACGATCTATTAAAACTACTTGAAAATCTTTACCTCTTAATCCTTTAGACAAAGAAACTCCTGCAAAACCACCACCAACAATCACAACTCTTGGGATACTCATTTTTGGTATATTCATAGACTTCAAAATTTAACTACAAAACTATACTTTTTCCTAAAAATACCCTAGTTATTCAGTCAATATATTCTTGCAAACAAGCCCTTCTCTTTTGTTCTAAAAACCAAAAACATCGATTGATGGAAAAGATAATATTAAATCGCTATGTTTCGTAAAGATTTACAAGTTAAATTAGAGATTATTGTACGAATATTAGTTATTTTTGCAACATCAAATCCTGAATCACACATGGAACTAAAAGAGAGAATTGAAGCCTTTATTTCTTTAGGGAAATTTCTAAGCCAATTTAGCACAAAAGGAATCCAGCAAAAAGAGAACATTCCTCATAACGAGTTGTTTTTCGATGCTTTTAAAATGCAAATAAAAAGAGCAAAAGAGTACAATGGATGGTTTACAGAAGACAATGTATTGTTTTCATTAGAAAGTTGGGGAAAAGCATTAACCGAAGAAAATCTGCTGACATGGACAAAGCCTTATAAATTTGATAGTAATCCTTCTAAAAATGTGGCCGTTATCATGGCAGGAAACATTCCTTTAGTGGGTTTTCACGATTTCCTTTCCGTGCTCATTTCAGGACACAGTCTTATTGCAAAGCTATCATCCAATGATAAATACTTTATTCCGTTAGTTGCAAAATACCTCGAATATGTAGCACCAAAGTTTAAAGGAAGCATCTCTTTTACTGAAGACAAATTAGAAGGTTTCGATGCGGTAATAGCTACTGGTAGTGATAATACTTCTAGATATTTTGATTATTATTTTGGCAAACATCCTCATATCATTCGGAAAAACAGAAATACGGTAGCTGTTTTAGACGGCAATGAAACTGATACTCAGTTGGAAAAAATGAGCGATGATATTTTTCGCTATTTCGGATTAGGATGTCGAAGTATCTCTAAATTATTTCTGCCAAAAGGCTATGATTTAGATAAAATTTTTAAAGCGGTTTTTAAACATAAAGACATTGTAAATTACGAAAGATATGCAAACAATTACGAATACAACAAAGCCGTGTATTTGATGAGTTTATTTGACATTCGTGAAAATGGTTTTTTAATGCTAAAAGAAGACGAAAGCTACGCCTCGCCTATTTCATCACTTTTCTATGAATATTATGATGACATTGACGGTTTGAAGGAGAAACTAGCAAAAGATACCGACAAAATTCAATGCATAACAAGTGAAATAGAAATGCCCAATGCCATTGCTTTGGGAGCAACACAAACTCCTAATTTGTGGGAATATGCAGACGGAGTTGATACCCTTCAATTTTTATTAACAATTTAGTTGATATTTTAGCCGATTTTCAATTGCTAAATAAATAAAATTGTCGAAATTTGCATTTCGTTTTTACGATATTAATCACATAGAAATCAAAACCAATGAAAAAACATAATTTTAGCGCAGGACCATCTATCTTGCCTCAAGAAGTATTAAAGCAAGCTAGTGAAGCTGTCATAGATTTTAACGGTTTGGGATTGTCTCTTGTTGAGATCTCTCATAGATCTAAAGATTTTATTGCTGTAATGGACAATGCGCAAGCTTTGGTAAAAGAATTATTAGAGGTTCCTGAAGGTTATTCAGTATTGTTTTTACAAGGTGGAGCGAGTACTGAGTTTTTGATGGCTCCTTATAATTTATTAACTGAAGGTGGTAAAGCAGCGTATGTAGATACTGGTGCATGGAGTTCAAAAGCCATTAAAGAAGCAAAGAACTTTGGAGAAACTATTGTTGTTGCGTCTTCTAAAGATAAAGGTTACAGTTACATCCCTAAAGGATACGACATACCAAACGATGTTGATTATATACACTTCACTTCTAACAACACTATTTTTGGAACACAACTTAAAGAATTCCCTGGTGGTAATGCTTTAAAAGTTGTCGACATGAGTTCTGATATCTTTTCAAGAAAAATTGATGTGAGTCAGTTCGACGTAATCTATGCAGGAGCACAAAAAAATATGGGCCCTTCTGGTACCACTCTTGTCATTGTAAAAGATGCTATTTTTGGTACTTCTGGAAGAACAATTCCTTCTATGCTCGATTATGCTGTTCATGCAAAGGCAGGGAGCATGTTTAATACACCTCCTGTATTTCCAGTATACGTTTCTATGTTAACCTTAGAATGGCTAAAAGAAAAAGGTGGTATTGATGCTATTGAAAAAATAAACAATGAAAAAGCAGCATTGTTATATAATGAAATTGACAGCAACCCTTCTTTTGTTGGATTTGCAGCTAAAGAAGACCGTTCTAACATGAACGTAACTTTTACCTTAGCGGACGAATCTAAAAAAGAAAAATTTGACGCATTGGCTGCTGAGGCAGGTATCAGCGGTATCAACGGTCATAGATCAGTTGGCGGATACAGAGCAAGTATATACAATGCTATGCCTATAGAGAGTATTCAAGTACTTGTAAATGCAATGCAAGAAGTAAACAAATAAAAGATATAGGAAACTTCTTAAAATATAAGGAATTCCTGTAAAACCCATAAAAATTAAATAGAATGAAAGTATTAGCAAACGATGGACTGGCACAAAGTGGTGTAACTGCCTTAGAAGCAGCTGGATATGAAGTCATCCTAACAACTGTTGCTCAAGAGCAATTAGAAAACTACATCAACGAAGAAAATATAGATGTTTTATTGGTACGTAGTGCAACTACAGTACGTGAAGAATTGATTGATGCATGTCCTTCTATAAAAATCATTGGACGTGGTGGTGTTGGTATGGACAATATAGATGTTGAGTATGCAAGAAACAAAGGTGTTCATGTAATCAATACACCTGCTGCCTCTTCTCACTCTGTTGGTGAATTGGTATTTGCGCATCTTTCTGGAATGGTAAGATTTCTAAATAATGCCAACAGAAATATGCCTTTAGAAGGTGAATCAAACTTCAAAGGTTTAAAAAAGGCATACGGTGCTGGAATTGAACTAAAAGGAAAAACATTAGGTGTTTTAGGTTTTGGACGTATTGGACAAGCTACCGCTACTATTGCTTTAAGGCTTGGAATGAAAGTAATTGCTTTCGATCCCTTTATGGAATCTGCTACTTTGAATTTAGATTTCTTCGACGGTCAATCTATCGATATCAACATCGATACTATCTCTAAAGAAGAAGTACTTGCGCAAGCTGATTTTATAACGTTACATGTTCCGGCTCAAAAAGAATATGTTATTGGCAAGAAAGAAATCGAATCTATGAAAGACGGAGCCTTTATTGCAAACGCCGCACGTGGTGGTGTTATCGATGAAGTTGAATTATTAGCTGCTCTAGACTCAGGAAAACTTGGAGGTGCTGCTTTGGACGTTTTTGAATCTGAACCAAAACCAGCCGTACAAATACTTATGAACCCTAAAGTATCCCTTACACCACACATTGGTGCTGCAACTGGGGAAGCTCAAGATAGAATTGGTACTGAATTAGCCAGTCAAATTATTGAATTACTTAAGTAAAATCATCGAAATTTTATTTCATAGAATAAAGGTTAACGTGCTATCAGGTTGACCTTTTTCTATTTTTTAGCCTTAGTCTCAAATAAAGCATTTTGTTTTACAAAATTCTATTTCCCACTTATTTAATAGAAATTGAATTATGACATTAAATTTTTTCTAGCCTAATAAAACAACTATCTTTGATTCTATTAAAAAGGTTCATACATGTCTATATCAAATCGGCTAACCACTATTGCTAGCATCATCCCCCTAAATGTAAGACTCGTTGCCGTTTCCAAGACCAAACCTATTGAGTATATTCTTGAGGCTTATTCAACGGGGCATCGTGCTTTCGGTGAAAACAAAGTACAAGAGATGGTAGAAAAACACGCCGCTCTTCCTAAAGACATTGAATGGCATTTAATAGGTCACTTGCAAAAAAACAAAGTGAAGTACATTGCTTCTTTCGTCTCGCTTATACATGGTGTTGACAGTTTTTCTACCCTTAAAGAAATAAACAAACAAGCCATCAAACACAAGCGCATAATACCTTGCCTTTTACAAATAAAAATAGCACAAGAAACTAACAAATTCGGTTTCTCTTTCGAAGATGCTTCTGAATTAATTGATTCAAAGCGTTTAAAAGAGCTTACAAATGTTGATATTGTAGGTCTTATGGGTATGGCTACATTTACCGAGAATCAACAACAATTACAAAAAGAGTTTTCCAGTTTAAAATCGTTTTTCGACACAACAAAATTCGACGTCCTGTCCATGGGAATGAGTGGAGATTATTCATTAGCTATCCAAGAAGGAAGTACTATGGTACGTGTCGGCACTGCTATTTTTGGGTCGAGAAACACTCCAATTAAAGAAACGTTTTTAAACAAAACTTGATCCAGCAATGTACGCAATAATCGATATCGAAACTACGGGTGGTAAATTCAATGAAGAAGGTATTACCGAAATAGCAATTTACAAGTTCAATGGACACGAAATTATTGACCAGTTCATAAGTTTGATAAACCCCGAACGCCCCATTCAACCTTTTGTAGTGAACCTCACTGGAATTACAAATAAAATGGTTCAAACAGCTCCAAAGTTTCACGAAGTAGCTAAACGTATTGTAGAAATCACCAAAGATTGTGTATTCGTAGCGCACAATACTTTATTTGACTTTCGTATTATAAGAACCGAATTTAGTCGCTTAGGATTCGATTATGAGCGAAAAACACTTTGTACTGTAGAATTAAGTAAAGAACTTATTCCTGATATGCCTTCCTACAGTTTAGGTAAGCTTTGTAAATCTGTTGGGATACCTGCAAGTGATAGACATCGTGCAAGTGGAGATGCCTTGGCTACAGTAAAGCTATTTAAACTATTATTGAGCAAAGACATCGATAAAAAAATAACAACCAAAGCCATAAAAAACCTTGCGGACAAAGAAAAAGTTTTACCTACTAAAATCCTTGATGAAATCCAGACTACCCCTACCAATACAGGTGTCTTTTTCATTCATAACGAAAAAGGAAATATAGTATATCTTGGCAAACATGTAAACCTTCGTAAAGGAGTAAATCAACTGTTTTTAAAGACTTCTAAAAAAATAAAAGCATTGCAAAAAGAAACGTTTTCGATACATACGGAAGCCACGGGGAATGAATTGATTGCCCATTTGAAATTCAATAATCTTATTCAAAAACACAAACCGAAACACAATAGGCATTATCGAAAAAACATAGCCACCGTTGTTTTTAAAACTGACAATATGTTAATTATTGACAAAGGGAGGCATGTGAATGAAAAGTCTCTTTTGCTTATTGAAAACAATCAAGTCCAAGGTATCTGTTTCGTAGATCTTGCACATCAAATTGAAAACATTGAAATTATCAAATCCATTATCACCCCAATAGAAGACTCTTTAGCCAATAGATTTGTCATTAAAAAACATTTGGATAAAGGCAAGCTAGAACGCATTATTAGATACTGATTGCGTAGTTTTACACTAAAAAAATGAAACAAAAACCTTGGAAAACTAAACTACACGAAATTATATACGAAGCAGATACCCCCGCGGGAAAACTCTTTGATGTATTACTTCTCATAACTATTCTGGCGAGTATTGCTGTTGTAATGCTCGAGAGCGTCCCTACAATTGGTGCTACATATGAACGTTCTATTAATATTGCGGAATGGATATTCACTATTTTGTTTACCATAGAATACATTCTAAGAATCATTTCCATAAAAAGTCCTCGAAACTATATTTTTAGCTATTATGGTATTGTAGATTTATTAGCCACCATTCCAAAATATCTATCCCTGTTTATTGTCGGATCGAATGCTTTTATTGTCTTAAGAGCACTAAGATTACTCAGAGTTTTCACCATTTTAAAAATAACAAGATATATAGGTGAAGCCAACAAACTAAAAAGCGCTTTAAAAGCTAGTAAACCTAAAATCACAATTTTTTTATTCGCCGTACTCATTCTCAGCTTTATTCTTGGAACCATAATGTATTTGGCTGAAGGATCAGCAGGAAGTGGATTTACAAGTATTCCCAAAAGTATTTATTGGACCATCGTTACCCTTACTACAGTTGGCTATGGTGACATCACGCCCATCACAACAATTGGCCAATTAATTGCATCGGTAATAATGATTCTAGGGTATGGTATAATTGCCGTACCAACAGGTATCGTTTCTGCCGAATACGCTGCAAATTACAGCAACACGGCAAATAATACTCAAGCTTGTTCGAATTGTAGTGCTGAAAGACATCAAGACGAAGCCAAATTCTGTCACAATTGTGGAGATTCTTTGCGCTAACCCAGTCAAAACCTTTCTCAATTACTTTTAGCGTGTATTATTGTACACCCTCCTATTTATTCCTAAATTTGCAGCTCAAATAATCACATACATGAGTCTGCAGAACACCTTAAACAACGCTGTAAAACAAGCAACAGCTACCCTTTTCGATAAAGAAATAAATAACGTAGAATTTCAAGCCACTAAAAAAGACTTTGAAGGCGATATTACTATCGTTGTTTTTGCCTTATTGAAATTCATCAAAGGAAACCCCGTTGCTATCGGTACTGAAATTGGAACATACCTTAAAGAAAATGTCGATGTAGTTGAAGATTTTAACGTCGTTAAAGGTTTTTTAAATCTTGTAATTGCTCAAAACTATTTTGTCGATGCCTTTCAAGAAATATACGCAACTGAAAATTATGGCATACAAACACCTAAGAAAACAGACAAAGCTGTCATGGTGGAATATTCCTCTCCCAACACTAACAAACCTTTACATTTAGGGCATGTAAGAAACAACTTACTAGGATATTCAGTTGCCCAAATAATTGCAGGTGCAGGAAAAAAAGTATACAAAACCCAAATCATAAACGATCGAGGCATACATATTTGCAAAAGTATGTTGGCTTGGCAAAAATTTGGTAAAGGAGAAACACCTGAAAGCACAGAATTAAAAGGCGATAAATTAGTAGGAAATTACTATGTGGCCTTTGACAAAGCCTATAAAGCCGAAATCCTAGCTTTAATCGACAAAGGTTCCACAGAAGAAGCCGCTAAAAAAGAAGCTCCCATCCTCCTTGAAGCACAAGAAATGTTGCGTAAATGGGAAGCAGGTGACCCTGAAGTTGTAGCCCTATGGAAAACTATGAATCAATGGGTATATGATGGTTTTGCTACTACTTACAAAGCAATGGGTGTCGATTTTGATAAAAATTATTTTGAAAGCGACACGTATCTATTAGGAAAAGATGTGGTGACCAATGGGCTTGAAAAAGGCGTATTTTATAAGAAAGAAGACGGTTCCGTATGGATAGACCTTACAGATGAAGGTCTGGATGAAAAACTTGTATTGCGTTCAGACGGTACTTCTGTTTATATTACGCAAGACATTGGAACCGCTATAGAACGTTTTAAAGACTTCAATATAGATTCACTTACGTATACCGTTGGTAACGAACAAGACTACCATTTTAAAGTATTGTTTCTAATTTTGAAAAAACTCGGATACGATTGGGCAGCAAATATGTATCATCTCTCCTATGGAATGGTAGACCTACCTTCAGGTAAGATGAAATCTAGAGAAGGAACTGTGGTAGACGCAGATGAATTGATGGAGGAAATGACTGCAACGGCAAGAGAGATTTCTCAAGAACTTGGAAAACTAGATGGGTATTCAGACAAAGAAAAGGAAACCTTGTATAAAGTTATTGGAATGGGCGCCTTAAAATACTATATCCTAAAAGTCGATCCAAAAAAACGTATTTTATTCGATCCTAAAGAATCTATCGATTTTAATGGTAATACAGGTCCTTTTATTCAGTATACATACGCGCGTATTCAATCCATTCTTAGAAAAGCCGATTTTGATTACAGTACACCAATTAGTGGTATTGAGCTAAATGAGAAAGAGCGAGCGGTTATCAAACTATTGCAATTGTACCCAGAAACTTTGCAACTAGCAGCAAAAAATCAAAGCCCTGCTCTCATTGCTAATTTCACCTACGACTTGGTTAAAGAATACAACTCATTTTACCAAAGTTCATACATACTTGGTTGTGAAGATGAAGACCTTAAAAAATTCAGAACGCAACTCTCAGATAAAGTAGGTCAGATTATCAAATCGGGCTTTCGCTTACTTGGAATTGATGTACCTGAAAGAATGTAAGCTGTTTTTCTAGCAAATACTCAAGAAAACAAAAAGTAAAATAAAGAATTCACAATAAAGCAGTGGTAGGAGAAAAATAAACTTAGATTTCTTAAATTTGCATCACTGTTTTAGAAAAAAAATAAAAAATTAGATACGATGAAATACGATGTTATAGTTATAGGAAGTGGTCCTGGTGGATATGTAACTGCTATTAGAGCTTCACAATTAGGATTTAAAACCGCTGTAGTTGAAAGAGAAAGCTTAGGTGGTATTTGCCTTAACTGGGGATGTATCCCTACAAAAGCACTTTTAAAAAGCGCACAAGTTTATGACTACTTAAAACACGTAGATGAATATGGTCTGAAAGCTGAAGCTATCGATAAAGATTTTGAAGCTGTTATCAAAAGAAGCCGTGGTGTTGCTGAAGGAATGAGTAAAGGTATTTCTTTCTTAATGAAGAAAAACAAAATTGATGTCATCAATGGATTCGGAAAAATAAAAACTGGTAAAAAAGTAGATGTAACAGCCGAAGATGGAAAGGTTACTGAATACAGTGCTGACCATATAATCATAGCTACTGGTGCACGTTCTCGTGAGCTTCCAAATTTACCACAAGATGGTAAAAAAGTAATTGGATACCGCCAAGCAATGACCTTACCAAAACAACCTAAGAAAATGATTGTTGTAGGTTCTGGAGCTATTGGTGTTGAGTTTGCTCATTTCTACAACAGTATGGGAACTGACGTTACCATCGTAGAATTTATGCCAAACGTTGTACCTGTAGAAGATTTAGATGTTTCAAAACAATTTGAAAAATCTCTTAAAAAATCAGGTATCAAAGTAATGACAAATTCTTCAGTAGAATCTGTAGACACCTCTGGCGACGGTGTTGTTGCAACTGTTAAAACGAAGAAAGGAGAAGAAACACTAGAAGCAGACATCTTGTTATCTGCGGTTGGGATCAAATCTAATATTGAAAATATTGGTTTGGAAGATGTAGGGATCGTGGTTGACAGAGATAAAATCTTAGTGAATGATTTCTACCAAACGAACATTCCTGGTTATTATGCTATTGGTGATGTAGTGCCTGGACAAGCACTAGCACACGTTGCCTCTGCAGAAGGAATCACTTGTGTTGAAAAAATTGCTGGATTGCATACAGAAGCGATCGATTATGGAAACATTCCTGGTTGTACGTATGCATCACCTGAAATTGCTTCCGTTGGTTTGACAGAAGCTAAAGCAAAAGAAGCTGGATACACCATCAAAGTAGGTAAATTTCCTTTTTCTGCCTCTGGTAAAGCAAGTGCTGCAGGAACGAAAGACGGTTTTGTTAAAGTTATTTTCGACGCTAAGTATGGAGAATGGCTAGGATGTCATATGATTGGTGCTGGCGTTACCGATATGATTGCGGAAGCTGTCTTAGGACGTAAACTTGAAACAACAGGACATGAAGTATTGAAAACTGTGCACCCTCACCCTACCATGAGTGAGGCCGTTATGGAAGCTGTAGCAGATGCTTACGACGAAGTGATCCACTTATAGAATCTCGTATAAAAAACAAAAAAACGATTGCTTAAAGCAGTCGTTTTTTTTTTATAAGATTAAACCTTACGATAATTATAGTGTCAAAGGTCCTTGAATGGCATTATTTTTGTGCACCAATTGACTCAATAATTATATATGAAAAAAACACTTTCCTTTAGTTTTCTTTTTGTTCTTCTAGCTTCTTTCACTGTATTGACGAAGCATGAAATTTTAGAAAAAATCCACAACAAATTAGACCTCTACTTTACGGAAAACTTTCCAGAGAAAATATATATTCATACCGATAAACCCTACTATTCTTTAGACGAAAGCATTTGGTTTACTGGTTATATGGTAAATGGTATTACACATACCAAAAGCTCGAAAAGTGCTGTGTTTTATGTGGAATTGATCAATGAAAAAGACAGTATTGTATCGAAAAAGAAATTTTATTCTACGCATATATTTCTTCGGCCGGAGATTTTAAAATTGATAAAGACTGGCAAGAAGGAAAATACCTCATTCGCGCCTATACGAATGATATGAGAAATCGGGGTGATGTCGATTTCTTCCAGAAAGAAATTTCCATATGGGCTACTCGTAAAACAGATAGTATTCAAAACACGGTAGCTAACACAAATGAAGCTACTCAAAACATTTCGGCATCAGAACAAGACAATTTCAAACTTATCCGTCCCGATCTTCATTTTTATCCTGAAGGAGGTGTGTTGGTCGCTGGGTTAAAAAATAAAGTTGCCTTAAAAATAAAAAATAAAGCGTTTCATAACGTTGTCTTAAAAGGTGGTTTATACGAAAGCAATGGTACTGAAATATTCAACTTTAAAACACTACCCTATGGACTTGGGATGGTTTCATTTATTCCCGAATCAAACAAAAATTACTACGCCACGTTAGATGTGAATGGTTCAGAAGAGCGTTATGATCTTCCTAAGGTTATTTCTTCTGGTTACACTTTACAAGCGACCAATAACGGAAAGGACATTTTAATAAACGTCAGCAGCAATACTGAATCTGGAGTAAAAGGAACTTTTTTGGTTGGACATCAGCGGGGCAAGTTATTTTTCGAAAAAATTCAGAAATCGAATAAACCTAGTTATTCCATCAAAATCCCTACAAACGAGTTACAAGATGGTATTGCGCATATTACCCTATTCAATTCCGATGGAAATCCGGTCTGTGAACGATTGGTTTTTATCGATAACCCAACAAACAACCTTAGTATAGCCATACACAAACCTGCTAAAAAAACAACGAATCGACAAAAAGTTGACATCGCATTAGAGGTCACTAATAGCGCTGGCGAACGTGCTCCTAGCTATTTATCAATGGCGGTTAGAGATATGACTGCAGTCCCCTATAACACTCGTTCTGCTAATATAAAATCTTGGTTGCTTTTGAATTCAGATCTTAGAGGTAACATCGCTGATCCTGGCTATTTCTTTGAAAAAGAAGACAGCGCACAAAGACGCTATTTACTAGACTTGATTATGTTGACCCACGGATGGCGAAAGTTTACATGGACCACTATCCTAAATGACTCTATTCAACCTAAAGAATTCAATGTTGAAAAAGGAATTCATGTACGTGGAAGAACCAAGAACTTAAAAAAGCCGTATGAGTTTAAAACGGCGGCAACCCGTATCAGTTTTCTAGGTGCCAATATTCACCAAGAAACCCAACAAGCAGATTCGCTTGGAAACTTTGAATATGGTCCTTTTATCTTTTTCGATAGCATACCGGTTCTTATTGAAGCAAGAACTACCAATTTCCAATCGACACGCAGTAGAGACCGCAACCTGTTGATCATGGTAAAACCACCAGCTGCCAGCCCAATTGTAGTTAGACCAGAACCTATACAATCTTCAGTAGATGAGGAAAAATATGTCGAAGGGTTCTTAAAGATTAATCGCTATATCGATCAAATCAATCTGGAATACAACGAAAAAAGACGTATGCTCGACGAGGTAATTGTTAAGGCCAAAAAAAAAGAAGAACTTTCACAACGTGAAGAGGCTATGCTCGAAATAACTGGGTACCCCGAACCTAGTGCCAGAATTATTATGGACGATATCACGGGCGCTGCTTCTTTTGACGTCTACGATTTAATTCGAAGAATAAATGGCGTCTTGGTGTATGGAAATGAGGTATGGATACGCGGATCAGCTGCTACCATCTACCTTGATGGGATGGAGATTGAACCCGAATTTCTCGACGGAATGCCAGGAAGTGAAATCTCATTTATTGATGCGCTAAAAGGTGTTGAAGCATCCGTATTTCCAAACAGTGGAAATGGTGTTATTGCCATATACTCAAATACGGGAAGTTTGGGAACTTCATCCAGACATATCAAAAGAAAGCCGGGAATTATTGACTTTAAAGGTCATGGTTTTTATACTGCTAGAGAATTTTTCGCTCCAGACCACATCAACGGTTTTGAAGAGCTTATGAAGGCAGATATTAGAACTACCTTACACTGGGAACCACAAATTAGAAGTACGGTCGAAGCGCCTTCCGAAGTAT
This sequence comes from uncultured Flavobacteriaceae bacterium, assembly GCA_943789365.1. Lineage (GTDB taxonomy): Bacteria > Bacteroidota > Bacteroidia > Flavobacteriales > Flavobacteriaceae > Flavicella. Next base: position 3,673,073 of record CALSTV010000001.1, read on the forward strand.
CATTCTTTACCAGTGATACCAAAGGTGATTTTATCATTGAAGTAGAAGGAATTTCAGATGATGGAATCCCAGTGCATGGCTGGACTACCTTTACGGTGGAATAATGTTATTGATTGTTTCCATGGCATGCAGCAACGCTAATTTTACTTTCCGTAATGGTAACGGCAAGCTGCAATCAATATTTTGTTGTTTTCGTGTTTATAAACCAATCGATGCTCCGATGTAATACGTCTTGACCAATAGCCTTGTAAATCACCTTTTAAAGCTTCTGGTTTTCCAATCCCTTCAAAAGGTGTTCGAATACAACTTTTAATGAGTTCGTTAATACGCTTTACTATTTTCTTATCGACTTTCTGCCAATACAAATAATCTTCCCAAGAAGAAGTAGACCACGTTAATTTCATCTATTCGATTAAGTCTTTCTCTAAACCGCTTCCTGCTTCCAGTTCCTTAATGGAGTTCAATAAAACATCTCTGTTCTTTCCTGTGAGTAGATAAGTCGTTTCCTTTAATGAGTTATACTCATCCAATGCTATTAAAACGAGGTCTTTACCGCCTTTTCGCTTGATAATTATATCGCTTACATCATTGATTGCTTTATCGAACCAATGCTTTAAATTTGAGCGAAAGTCTGAATAATTTACTATTTCCATAGTGCAAAGATAACAAAAAGTACTTAAAAAAGTACTTGTAGTGTATCATAGAATTAGGTTATGGGGCAACATCTGAAAAGTTCGGTCTTTTGGCTCAACTTCTGCCATACTTCGCTATCGCTTTGATAGCCAGCTTCAATAAAACAGAACTACAACTAGGTGTATCTTATGCAGCATACTGTGATTTAATTACTTAAAATCACTTATTTACTATGGCTTATTTCCCCTTTAAACACTGGCCTTAGCATCTGTTTTCCTACTCTTTTTTCCTTTTATACCTTGTCATAACAATTTTATATTTTATTTTCTTGTTGTTATTATATTAACCATTATTTAGTTTTGAGCATTGGTAAAATTGCTAGTCTACGTCCTTTTAGTATATAAAAACGGTTTCCCTTTTTCTAGAAGTATACCTACAATATGGCATTGACTACCTATTGCACATACGAACCCTAAATTGAAAAAAAACATGAAAATAAAATTGAACATTGCATTTGGTTGGCTCTGGTGTATTATGAGTTTTGGCCAATCCATTGGAGAACTCGTGCCACCTTCACCAAACGCCGCGTCGCTCGGTCAATACGCAGATATACCCGTGAGTAATTACACAGGAGTTCCCAATATAACCATTCCTTTGTATACTATAAAATCGGGAGAAATAACATTGCCAATTACTTTGAGTTATCATGCTTCAGGGATAAAAGTAGCTCAAGAAGCAAGTTGGGTAGGTTTGGGTTGGGCATTAAATGCAGGAGGTGTGATTACAAGGCAGGTAAGAGGCTTGAATGACTTTGATTCTAACGGTTATTTAAGAACAGAACTGCCGCCTGCATCTGAAAATAATCTTCCTGATTGGTCAAACACAAATAGAGTTCAAACATATATTCGCTGGTATGGTGAAATAGCTTCGGGTTATAGAGATGGAGAGCCAGATGTTTTTTATTACAATTTTTTAGGCTATTCAGGAAAACTTGTCTTTGAGCAGCAGTCGGAAACTGAAATAATAGGAGTTTCTATTGATCAAAATAATTTGATTTTCTCCTATAATTTAAATAGGCATCAATGGACAGTAACTGATGGGAATGGCTGGAAATATTATTTAGGAAACACTAGCTTAAACGCGGTAGAGGAGACTACGAATTATAATTTTTCAAGTACCTCACCCATAAATGAGACAGACAAGTTGACCTCTTATGATGCCGAACCAAAAACAATGGATTCGGCTTGGTATTTAACTGAAATTATGACTCCATCAGGAGAAAGCATAGAATTTTTATATGAAGATACCATAAGCACCTCTTTAGGTCAAATTAGTTCATATGAATTACTGTATTCCATGACAGATTTTCATACAATACAAGAAACAGGTGGTGGTTATATCTCTCCCAGTTTATCAGGGAGGTATGAGTTGTATGCTGCGAGTCAACAAAAAGTAGCAGATGTATACCTTAAAAAAATTGAGTTTAACAATGGGTTTGTTGAATTTACTAGAGAAGATAGAGATGATATCCGTGCTTTTTTAACAAATGGTACGAAACCTCAAAGACTGAAATCGACAGTACTTTTTGATGTATCGGGAAAACCAATCAAACAATTTGATTTGAGTTATAGTTATTTTAATAATCATAAAGCGAATTCATCGAATGCAGAAAAATACTTGAGATTACGCTTAGATAGTTTTCAAGAAAAAAACAAGCCGCCTTATGTCTTTTCTTATAATACTATCAATTTACCGGAGAAAACCTCCTACTCTATCGACCATTGGGGGTATTATAATGGAAAAAACAATAACTATATAAGAGATTATTTTTTTTACGATGTAGGACGGGGATCCCTTGTAATTTACGAGGAACCTTATACAAGTCAATCTAAAATGTTAGCTCCTTTTTATGAAAATGCGACTGCCGAAAAGGTTTATTTGAGCGGAGCGAATCGTGAAGTTGATACTGCTAAAATGCAAGCAGCTATTTTAGAAAGTATTCAATACCCTACGGGAAGCACTGTCAATTTTTTTTACGAACCAAACGACTATTATGACGAGTCAAATATCCTTTATGAATATGAACCAAATTATGTATATGTATCGGATTATGGACCCGAAACACCTCTCGAAGAAAAAGAATCTTCATTTACACTTGATGCATATACTTTAATGTCTTTGAGCTTTTATTTATTCGCAGACAACGACTATATGAATTTTAATGGAATTACAGCCGTTTTAGAAGATGAAAACGGAGATGATATCGTGAAGATAAGTCAAAATCTTTATATAAATGATTATTATTTTAATGCTTATTTAAGTGTGCTATTGCCTCCCGGAAGTTATAATTTAAAAGTGGATAATGGAGAAGACAATTATGACATGATAGAAATAATAGCTAGCTATAAAAAACATATTCCTACAACTAAAAAAATAGGCGCTGGTCTTCGAATTGAATCCATTCAGACGCTCGACGAAGACCAGACGTTGAAGCAAAAAAAATACAGCTATGAAAACGATGGGATTTCTTCGGGTAGAATGCTTAGTCCGTTACAATACTTCTACAATGAAACTTTAATTGACGAAAGTGTCATTGCGCTTCCTGGAAATGTCATTCATTATATATACACGGCTGATTATTTAGTGCGTTCATCCACAAGTACTGTTCCCTTTGGGAATTCTGCTAGAGGAAGTATCATTGGTTATGATGAAGTGGTCGCTTCGGATATAGATATGGATAACAGGAATATAGGCGTTTCAAAATATTATTATAAAAATGAGGAAGATATTCCTATTGAGTTATTCATGCCAGGCGCCATTAATTTGACACATCTTAGCAATGGGCAATTGCTAGAAGAAAAACACTTTAATGATGTAGGAAATTTAGTGAAAGAAAAATCAACTCATTATGTGGTAGACGAAGTTTCCAAAATAAATTTAAAAGCAGTTAAAGTGTATACATTTTTTGGAAACACAGATGCCGCTGAAGTTAGATTTTATGATATTTTTTCCGAATGGTGGCATCCAGAAAGCACAACAGAGACTTTGTATGACGTTGATGGTAACAACCCGATAACCACAACGCAAGCCTTTGAGTATGCAAATCCTTTACATAAAAACATTACCAAGACAACCCTGATAAATAGTAAAGAAGAGACCCTTATTACCACAAAAGAGTATCCTTCAGATTTTCCTATAGGAACAGGGATGTCTGCCGCCGATTATGATGGAATGATTTTACAAAACATGGTAAATCCTGTTATCAAACAAAAAACTAGCATAAATAATGAATTACGAGCTACCCAAGTGACCAGTTTTAAGAATTGGGACTTGGACGGTAATGGTGTTTCAGATAATATTTTCCTTCCTGAATTTGTTAAATCCTCTAAAGGTTCTGGAGTTTTGGAAAACAAAATAGAGTTTCATGAGTATTATGAAAATGGAAAAATCAAAGAAGTTTCAAAATCCCATGGAACCCCTGTTTTTTATATCTGGGGATATCAAGAAAACCATCCGATAGCAAAAATAGAAAATTTCACGAGTTCTCAAGCGAGCAGCTTGCAATCGGATATTGATGCTGTAATCACTGCTTCCAATGCAGATGTAGACGCTGCCTCAGAGGACAGTTTACGCGACGCACTGTCAACTCTCAGGCAAAATTTACCGAACAATACTCAAATGAGCTCCTACACCTACGACCCCCTTATAGGCGTTACCAGCATTACCAACCCCAGGGGCCAAACTACCTATTACCATTATGACGAGTTCAACCGTTTGGAATCGGTCACCGATCAATATGGCAAGCTCCTAAGCGAAAACAAATACAACTACAAACAATAAACACTATGAAAAAAACATATTGCAAAAAGCAGCAATTTCACTTATGGGTCAGTACTCTGTTGTTTTTATTTATTGGGCTCACAACGAACGCACAAAACTATAGCACTACTTTTGAAAGTGGTTTTGGCGATTGGACACAAGAGAGCAATGAGGACTTTGATTGGACCAGAAATTCAGAGGCTACAGCCTCCTTTAACACAGGCCCAACAACAGCCAGTGAGGGAACTTATTACATCTATACAGAGGCTTCAAGCCCTAACTATCCCTCTAAAACGGCTACAATCACGTCTGTTCCTTACACTTTGGGATCAAACGGAACTTTTAGTTTTGATTTGCATATGTATGGTGTTGCGATGGGACAATTAACCTTATCTGTTAGCAATACAAATGGTAACACTTGGCAGAACATCTGGACAATTCAAGGAAATCAAGAAAATTCATGGAATACGGTTCAGGTAGACTTGTCCGCTTATAGTACAAACACAGTACTATTTAGATTTACCGGCATAACAGGGAGTTCTTATACCGGTGATATAAGTATTGACAACATTCAGATAAGCTCAGTAGAACACAGTACCACATTAAGCAACGAGAATTATATACATACCATCCGGCCTCAAGTAGCAACAACCATAATTTCTAACTTAGAAGATCATGAGCAAATAAAGTCGGTAACCTATTTCGACGGACTCGGACGCCCCAAGCAACAAATTGCCATTGGGCAAAGTCCTACCGGAAAAGACATCATCACCCCTATTCTCTATGATGACTTTGGACGACAAGCCAAAGACCATTTGCCTTATGTGCCCGGTGATACCAACAATGGCACATTTAGAACAGGCGACCAAGAAGCAATCTTGCAAAGCTATTATAGTGGGTTACATCCAAACGATTTTACTGAAGGCATTGCCGCTTCCAACCCTTTTTCCGAAAAAGTATTTGAAGCCTCTCCCCTCAACCGGGTGCTGGAACAAGCCGCTCCGGGAACCGACTGGGCAGTTGGTAACGGACATACCATACAATTTGACTACCAAACCAACAGCACTGAAGAAGTACGCCTTTTTGAGGTAGCGTTGACCAATACTTACGAACCCACGCTTATTGAAACAGGTTTCTACAACTCCGGAGAACTCTATAAAACCATCACCAAAGATGAAAACCACGACGGTACCAGCACAAAAAACCATACCGCCGAAGAGTTTAAAGACAAACAGGGACGTGTCATTTTAAAACGAACCTATGCTTCGACAGGCTCAGCACAAGTTGAAGCGCATGACACCTATTATGTCTACAACGATTTTGGAAACCTCACCTATGTAATTCCACCTTTAGTAAACACGTCAGATGGCATATCAAATAATGAACTTTCTGAACTGGCATACCAATACCAATACGACCACCGCAACCGACTAGCACAAAAGAAAATTCCGGGCAAGACTTGGGAATATATCGTCTATGACAAATTAGACCGACCTGCATTGACACAGGATGCCAATTTAAGAACCAATAACCAATGGCTGTTTACCAAATATGATGTTTTGGGCAGGGTAGCTTATACAGGTATCTATACGCATGACAGTGCACAAAGTCAGTCGCAAATACAAACCATCCTCGATGCGTTTTATACACTTACCATAAACGACCCAATTCCCAATCTTTATGAAGACAAGGTAACTTCAGGAAGTGGCTATGACAACAGCTATTATAGCAACCAAAGTTTCCCTGTAAACAATATTGAATTGCATACCATCAACTATTTTGACGATTACCATTTTGATACCGTCGGCTTGACCTTGCCTACTTCCGTCTTAGACCAACCCATAACCACCCGTACCAAAACACTGGCTACGGGCTCTAAAATAAAAGTACTGAACCCAAGCCCTGAGGCTCTCGAAGGGTGGATTACGACAATCACCGCCTATGACGAAAAGGCACGTCCCATATATACTGCCAGCCATAATGCCTATCTGGAAACCACCGATATCTTAAAAACCCAACTCGACTTTGTTGGGAAAGTAGACCAAAGCATTAGTATGCATTCCAAAACAGGGCAAGACAACATTGTGGTGCAAGACGAATTTACCTATGACCACGGCGGCAGACCACTCAGCCATACCCAGGCCGTTGCCGACTCCGAAGCTGCCCTGACACAAGTAGCTAAAGAATTGATTAGTTTGAACCTTTATGACGAACTGGGGCAACTTCAAAACAAAAAAGTGGGGGGAGTTGTCGCAGCAGACATGGCAAATTCAGCAGGTTTGCAAACCGTGGATTATAAATACAACATACGTGGTTGGCTAAAAAACATAAACGAAGACACAAATACAGACAATGACCTGTTCAACTTTAGTTTGGCCTATAACCATCCAACATCGGGAACGGGGTTGTTTAATGGGAATATTTCACAAACAAGCTGGCATACCTTAAGCGAAGACAGCAGTTTAAAAACTTATCAATATCACTACGATGCTTTAAACCGTATCACCGCTGCTATTGACAATACAGGCAACTACAACCTTAATGCCATAAGCTATGACAAAAACGGAAACATACGAAGTCTAAGCCGACAAGGACCCACCGACACCAATGCAACTACCTTTGGTTTGATGGATGATTTGGCATACACTTATGACACTGGCAACAAGTTATTAAGCGTAACAGATAGCGGTACCACAAACACCGGTTTTAAAGATAACAACACGACTGGCGATGATTATTCGTATGACCTGAACGGCAATATGACCGAGGATAAAAACAAACGGATAACTAATATAGATTACAATTATTTAAACCTACCCACAAAAATTGACATTAGTTACGGAGGAAGTTCAAATATTCGCTATATTTATGATGCGCTAGGAACAAAACTATCAAAACAAGTGAGCTCCAAATTTGAAATAAGCACTACAGATTACGCAGGTAATTTTGTATATCAAAACAACCAGTTGCAATTCTTCAATCAAGCGGAAGGTTATATACAGCCCGTCATTGCGAGCGATAGCGAAGCAATCCCACAGTATGAATACGTTTACCAATACAAAGACCATTTGGGCAATGTACGTTTGTCCTATATGAATTCAACAGGAGTCTATCAGCGTATTTTAAACAATCGTTTTACGGAAGATCTGGAAGGTTGGTTGGAAAATACGAATGCCAATAATTCTCTGGAAAATGGTCGTTTAAAATCGGAAGTACAGCAGCCTTGGTCTGGTGTAAAGCACTATTTAGAGGATTTTACAACCACTGCTGGTAAAACATTGAAAGTCAAAGTAGTTTTTGACAAAGGAAATACACAGTCCAATATACGCCTCTATCTGAATGAAAGAGACCCGGATGGCAACCATGTTGCTTATAACGTCCGAACCTACGATTTACAAACAGGCACCTCAGAATTTAGTTATACCCCGAGTACTACCGGAAACAGTATCATTTTCCGTATTGACAAAGACAATACACATACGGATACCGAAACCTATTTTTACTTAAATGCCGTAAGTCTGGTTCAAGGGGAGTTGGAGATTGTAGAGGAATCGAACTATTATCCTTTTGGACTTAAACATAAAGGGTATAATAATATTGTGAGTGCTAGTGGGAATAGTACTGCGCAGAAATATAAATTTGGTGGCAAAGAATACCAAGAAGAATTGGATTTGGATTGGTATGATGTTACTGCTCGTAATTATGACCCTGCTTTGGGTAGGTGGATGAATTTAGATCCTCTTGCTGAAATGATGAGAAGACACTCTCCTTATAATTTTGCATTTGATAATCCAATATATTTTATTGATCCTGATGGGATGATGCCTTTTCCAGGTTGGCCAACAACTGTTACTAATTATGTGAAATCAGCAGTTAATTCAGTTGGTTCTTCCGTGAGAAGTTTTGTTCAAGAAAACCGAGAAGTTATTGATACTGGAGTAAATGTTGTCCAAAACGTTGGAGGTGCTATTGAGGATGCAGGTGCGGTAACAGCTGTAACAGGTGCTGCTATTGCAGCGACTGGATTGGGAGCGCCTGAAGGTATTGCTGTAGCTAGCGTTGGAGTTTCAGGGGCAGCAGTTGGAGCAGGAGTTAGTTTATTAGGAGAAGGGCTTGAGGCTGCTGTTAGTTTTATTGCAGGAGATACAGGAGATGCTGTTGAAACTGCTGCTGAAATTGTTGTTAATGGGTTGGTTAACATAGGGGTTGATGCAATAGTTCCTGGTAATGCACCAGATGTTGACGCCGCATCATTATTATTACCATCAATAGAAATTGAGGTGAATGATACTGAAAATGCTACTCCAGAGCCAGCACCAGTGCCAGAACCTATTGAGAACGAAAATATCAAGCCTGAGTTTATTCCTATTGATGCAACCTATTAGTATATTTGTTTTTTATTTTTTCATATGAATGTTTTTGTGAGTATAATTAGTGGATTTTTTTCCTTTCTAACTTATCGTTATTATTTAAGTTGGAAACGGAAAAAAAAAGAATATAATAAAAGGCACAACGGTACAGATAGATTTACGGCACATGATAATTATATAGCCGTTAAAATAATAGGTGTGATATTTGGGTTAACGTTAATATCAATTGTATATTTATCTAAATCATTTAATTAATTTTGACAATGGAGATTAAAGACTTTTTTAACTTGATAGTGCCCTTAGTAGGTGTAGCAGGTGGTATAGCAATTAAATTTTCAGATTATGAGCAGACTAAAGGTTTGAAAAAATATTGGTTACTAATAGTTTTAATAGGATTACTGTCTTTTATATTAAGGCTATATCGTTATATAAATAATTAATTGACAGAAAAGTGAAAAAAACAAATTTTGTATTAATAGTTTTAATGTTGGTTTCAGTAGACTTTTATGGGCAATCTGCCTCTAAAAGTTTGGTAAATGAGTTTTTTACAACTTATAAAAGTAATCGAGAAAAAGCGGTTAGAGATTTGTATGCAACAAATAAATGGACAGAAACAGCAAAAGAAGGTATTGAAAAAGTTGTAACCACGGTAAATGGTTTTACAAAAACATATATGGGAGATTATTCTGGTTATGAGACTATTGAAATAAAGAAAATATCTCCAAGTTATGAGCTGCATTCATACCTTGTAAAATATGGAAGGCAACCTGTAAGATATATTTTTAAGTTTTATAAACCCAAAGATAAATGGGTGTTGTTTTCATTCTCTCTTGATGATGGAGTAGATAAAAAACTTTAGAATAAGGAATGAAATTATATAACCACAAGCAGCAATGTTTGTGGTTTCTTTATGCAATAGATTTAAGTTTTACACTTTTAATTAGGGCATCGAGCGTGTATAAAATATACTTTTTATCCTGTTCGTTAAACTCAGAAATATCTTGAAAGCGTTTTAACATCTCTGGATTTTTAAAGAGTTCCGCATTGTCATTTTCTCCAAGTAAATAACCAACAGAGGTATTAAGAAGTTGAGCTAGTTTTTTAGCGGTATCAACTGATGGTGTCATTTTATCAAGTTCATAACGAGAAACCACGCTCACAGAGGTATTTAGCTGATTGGCTAAATCTGTTTGAGATAGTTTTAACTCTTTTCTTAAAATAGAAATACGTTTACCAAATGACAACATTATAATTATACTTAAACGGTTATAAATACACGTAAAATACGGTATAGGGCAAATATATAACTCTTAACCGACTAAAAAAAGTATGATAAAATTTGTTTGATTGAATTGATAAGATTAATTTTGACCGTAAAAGGTTAAAAAAAGTTTTATGAATATTTTAAACACAGAAAATCCAAACAACTACGCATACACTACAAAACATTTAGAAGTTCATGTTTTAGGAGGTTTAAAAATAACGAAGCTAGAAAGTTTACGAGTTACTTTATCTGTCCAAAAATCCAAGCAACATGACACTTCGACAAGCTCAGTGCATAGTATTTTAAGACAGTCCATAGATTTATACAATGATAATCAGGTTGAAAAATTAGTCAGAAAAATTGCAGAACGATTAGAAATAGGAACAAGTATAACAAGAAGAATTTTACAGGAATTAACTCAGGAACTAGAAAACTATCGTTTTTTACTCATTAGCAATGAGGAGCAAGCAAACAAACCATATTATAAAGAATTAACAGAAAAAGAACTGCGAGCCGCAGAGGCCTTTTTAAAGTCTAAAGACTTATTAGGCAAAACAAATGAATTGATTGGTAAAAGTGGAGTCATTGGAGAAGTCGGCAACCGACTGTTAATGTATTTAATTTTTACCAGTAGAAAAACCAATAACCCTTTGCACTGTATAAGTTTAGGAAGTTCGGGAACTGGAAAAACACATTTACAATCTAAAGTAGCAGAATTAATCCCCGAAGAAGATAAAATAGAAATGACAGTTTTATCTGCAAACGCCTTTTATTATTTTAATAGAACAGAATTACAAAACAAACTTATTTTAATTGAAGATCTGGACGGTGCAGCATCTGTCCTCTACCCTTTACGAGAATTACAATCTAAAAAAAGAATTACAAAAACAGTAGTTCATAAAGATGCGAGAGGAAATACAAAAACAATACACTTAACAGTTGAAGGTCCAGTAAGTGTTGCAGGTTGTACCACACAAGAAAGTGTTTATGAAGATAACAGCAATAGAAACTTCCTTTTATATATAGATGAAAGTTCAGAACAAGATAGTAGAATAATGAATTATCAGCGCGCCGTGTCGGCGGGACAAATAAATGAGAGTGAAGAGTTAAAAGCAAAAGAATTACTTCAAAATGTACAACGAATTCTAAAACCTATAAAAGTTGTAAATCCCTATGCAATGAGGCTTAGCCTCCCGCAATCAGTTTTTAAACCAAGACGTACAAATAGTCATTATTTACAATTTATAGAAGCTGTAACTTTTTATAAGCAGTGGCAGCGCCACAGGCAAGTTGATACTCAAACTGGAGAGGAATATATTGAAACCGAAATTGAAGACATAAAAAATGCTAACGAATTGGTAACGGAAATTTTATTAAGAAAATCTGATACTATAACTGGGGCTTGTAGAAATCATCTAGAAATCCTTAAAAGGTATTTAAAGGAAAAGAATCAAACCACATTTACAAATACTGAAATCAGAAGAAATTTAAGAGTTAAAGAAAGTACACTTAGAAATTACAACAATCAATTATTATTAGAAGGTTATATCCGAAGAATTAAAAAAGTAAAAACCAAAAGTTATTGCTTTGAGGTTGTGGATATACAAGAATATACAAACCTTAAAGAGTTGATAAATAAATCTTTGGAAAGCTGTATATCACAAATACAACTCGCAAACTCGTAAGCAACTCGCAAGTATCTTTTTTGCGAACTTAAAACAAACACAATCAATGTTTTAAATTAAAACTTTATAAGATTCCAAAAAAACACACCGTATGAAAAAATTAAAACTAAAGAATAAATCTTTTAAAACTCTCTTAGAGAGCTTCAAGGACTGGTTGGATATTTTAGGTTATGCAGAAAGTACAGTCTATTACTTACCAAATCATTTACAAGAGTTCTTTTATTACTTAGAGTACCACGGGCACACCGAATTAAAAAATATCACAACCAAAACAGTAAAGAACTATTACCAATACTTACAACAAAGAGCAAACGAAAGAAGAAACGGAGGCTTAAGTAAAAGCTATTTAAACAAACACCAACAAGCCTTAAAAAAGTTTAGAGAGTATTTACTAAATCACAATCATAAAGGAATTAATATTCATCTAAAATCAGAACAAAGTCCAACAGAAGAAAAATTAAATATCCTTACCCAATCTGAAATTAAAGAATTGTTTGCAGCTACAGATTACAGCAATAATAAATGGCATTTTAGAAGTCGAGACAAAGCAATGTTGGCAATATTATACAGTTGTGGGTTGCGCAGAAATGAAGCCGTAAACTTAGATGTAAAAGATGTTTTTTTTGACAAACAACGCTTGTTTGTAAGGAAGGGGAAAAATTACAAAGAACGATTTATACCCATAAATACAAAGAATGCAGAAATTTTAGAAGATTATATTTTTAATGCAAGAAACCAGTTTTATAGATATAATGAAACAGAATCGTTGTTTATCAATAAAAATGGGACAAGACTTCTAGGAATGACCTTTGCAAACCGTTTAAAAGTTATTGTAAATGCGACAAACAATAAAAATATTATGGATAAAAAAATCACACTCCATACCCTTAGACATTCTATTGCTACTCACTTATTGCAACACGAAGTGAAATTAGAAAGTATCAAGAATTTTTTAGGTCATAGTTCTTTAGAATCTACACAAATCTATACCCATTTATTAAAAAACATTGAAGATGATTACCTATGAAAATTATTTAGAAAAAGAGAAGTATAGCAAAAGCACGATTGAAAATTATACAAAACAAGCTTCTGTATTTATAAAATGGTGCAAACGAAATCATACAAGTCCAGAGCTTGTAGATTACAATACCTTTTTAAAGCACATAAAATATTTACAAAGAAAAAATGTAGCTAAAAAAACGGTAAGTCATAAAATAGGAGCCATAAAAATCTACTTTAAATATTTAATACGTGAATCTTATAGGATTGATAATCCCGTTGAAAACATTGCAATAAAAGGCGTAAAAAGAATTATTAATTACAACTTATTGGAAGCAGATGAATTAGAAGATCTTTATTATTCTTATCAAAGTGAGACTGTCGTAGATGCGTATCACAAACTTTGCGCAAAAAGAAATAAAATAATCATCGGTTTAATGGTTTATCAAGGCTTAAACACAAATGAATTAACCCATTTAGAACTGGAAAATTTAGAACTCTACAAAGGAAAAATTTATGTAAAAAGTGGTGTAAGAAGTAATGCCAGAACATTGGAGTTGAAACCCTGGCAAGTGATTGAATTATTAGAATATGTAAAAGATGTACGAGAAAAAATATTGATAAGAAATAACCTAGAGAGTCTTAGACTCTTTGTTCCAAGCAATGCAAGATTAGGGAATACAATTTATTTAATCGTAAAGAAATTAAAATCTATAAATCAGAAAGTTGAAAACACACATCAAATCCGAGCAAGTGTAATTACAAATTGGTTGAAACAATACAATCTTAGGGAAGTTCAAGTTTTAGCTGGACATAAATTTATAAGTTCAACCGAAAGGTATTTACAAGACGATTTAGAAAGTTTACACGAAATAGTAAACAACTTCCATCCTCTGCGCTGAGCGTCCGCGTGTCGCCGAAGCTTTAGCGGAGGAGCAAGTCGAATTGCATCAATTAAAAAAACAAATACTAACTTTACATTCCATCAAAATGAATATTAAATTGACAGCAAAGAATCAGATTAAAATAGAAAATGCCGATGATATTTACGGAGTGATGCAACGCATCTTACTGCGAGAACAAAAAACAGATCGAGGACGTGAACATTTTTGGACGATTAGTTTAGACAACGCTCATAAAATCCTAAACATTGAACTGGTAAGTATGGGTAGTTTTAGAGCTACCATAGTAGAACCTATGGAAGTCTTTAGCATTCCTTTGCAAAAACGAGCTGTAAAGTTAGTCCTGGTTCACAACCATCCATCAGGAAGGCTTACACCTTCAACAGCCGATAAAGACATCACAGATCATATGATACAAGTAGGTAGAATTATGAACGTACCTGTATTGGATCATTTAATCATCACCGAAAACTCCTATTACAGCTTTGTAAATACAGGCTTGTTGGAAGAACTGGAAAAAAGCACCAAATACGTCCCTGCCTATGTTCTTAAACAGCGATATGAAAAAGAGCTAGAAGAAAAAATAAGTACAAAAGCAGAAAATAATAAAGCCAAAGAAATGGCTAAAATCATGAAGAAAAAAGGGATGGATATAGAAATTATCATGGAAATATCCGGGCTGTCTAAAGCGGTAATCAATCGATTAAAAACCGAATAACCAGAATTGTAAAATAAAATTAGAGGTCACAATTTGTGACCTCTAATTTTAACTAAGTAATTTTATAATCCTAATATTTTAAAAAAAATGAATACAGAAGTTCGTATACCTGATGAAATAATTACCAGTAAAATATATTTCATTAGAGAGCAAAAAGTAATGTTAGATAGTGATTTAGCAGAACTTTATGGAGTAGAGACAAAATACCTAAAGCAAGCGGTAAAACGTAATATTGATATTTTTCCAGTTCATTTTATGTTTGAATTAACCAAAGAAGAAAACGAATCTTTGAGGTCACAATTTGTGACCTCAAAAAAAGGAAGAGGCGGAAGACGTTATTTACCAATGGTATTTACAGAACATGGAATTTTACAATTATCACATGTTCTTAGAAGCAAAAGAGCAAGATTAATGAGTGTACGTATTACAGAAGTTTTTATTAAAATGCGTAAAATACTGACAGATAGTTTAAACGTAAAATTAGAAATAGAGGAAATCAAAAAGATATTATCCAATCACAGTAAGAATATAGAATTGGTTTTTAATTATTTAGACGAGCTTACAGAAAAGAAAGACAACAAAAAACCAAGAACAAAAATAGGTTACAAAAAAGACACAGAATAACGTACTTCACAAAGAAAAACGAACTACTACACCCCCAGCCGCCAGAAGTTTTTGGTTATCCCATCACTGTTAGTTGCTAAATCGTTTGTATCTCTATCCAAGATTAAATAACCAAAGAATAACACCAAAAACTCCACCACAACTTCGCTGAAGCTTCGTCGTGGGAGCCAAAGCTATATTAACATAATTAGCATTATAATACAGCAAATTACACCCCTCTTACAAAGTAAAATCCTACTGCTGTAAGTTATAATGAAAATTATGTAAAATAGCCGCACAGTTCTTCTAAATTGGCGTTAGAACTCACAACACGACTTACTCATACTCTGGCGCTCAATCGGCACTTAGCCTAGCATTTTAAGAACTGAAGATTACCTTCCGCATAGCCAGCCTCTAAATCTTCAGTTTTAAAAATGTCATTGTATAGAATAACGAAATGAACGTTTTAAAAGCGTACGTAAAAGGGGCTGGTGCTGCGGCTGATTTGCGTACTCTTTTAAAATGACCATTCTACGAACTACTTTTTTAGACAAGCGGCTGGAAGTATGGCGTGTAACGGGAGTATTTAACATAAAGTTGGTTATAACTATCTTTTTTATGGAGTCGTGATGTTTACCAAACAAAGCGTTGCAAAAAAGTATTATAACCTAGTTTATGTTACAATAGCGAGGCAGATGCGGTGGCTAAGACGTTGTATAAATGAATTAAACAAATGTTTAGATAATTTTACTATCTTTAGCCTGATGTAGAAAGGACGTTCTTTAAAAAAAAGTTGAGTTTTTAGAAGTGTATGCGTCAAAATAAGGGAAACCGCTGAAAAAAACGCATAAACTTGTACCCTTTTGGACTTAAACATAAAGGGT